>JACKET010000022.1 GCA_020632875.1 Alphaproteobacteria bacterium | reverse complement strand
AGCGCTGGTGGATGCGATGAAAGCGAAGGAGGACGCCCTGCGCGCCTCCGCGCACATCGACCCCGAGACCCGCGCCGAGCTCGACGCCCTCCAGGACTCCCTCGATGCGAAGCAGGCCGCGGCGCAGGGGGCCGTGCTCGACGCGATGTCCGGCTACGCCGAGGCGAAGGCGGCCGACGAAGCCGCGCGCGCCGAGCTCGCGAATGCGCTGCGTGCGAACAGCCGCGCGGGCTGCGACGACGCGACACCCGCCCCCGCCGCGCGGATCGAGGCCTGCAGCCCCTGGGTCGACGCGCATCCGACCGACGCGGCGGGCCTGTTCTTCCTCGTCGAAGCCCACATGGCGCTCGCCCAGGCGGGGACCGACGCCGCCGAGAACGCCCGTCGCGCCATCGCCCGGCTCGAGCAGCTCCGCCCGCTCCTGCCCGACCAGGCCACGAGCATCGACGACGCCATCGCAGGCCTCCGTCCCCTGGTCGAATAGCGATGCTGGCGATGTCCTGCCCGTCCTGCGGGGCTCCCGTGCCCCTCGCCGTCTCCGACCGGGAGTGGGCGTGCCCGTCGTGCGGGAGCAGTGGCGCGATGCCCGACGCCGTGCAGGCCCGACTCGACGCCGCGGCCGCCGTGCTCAAGTCCCACGACGCGTCCGAGCGCCAGCTGCGCGGGGCGGCCCGCGGGGCGGTGACGCGCAGTGGGATGGCGCAGACGGTCTTCCTGATCCTCGTCGCCATCGTCGTCACGCCGCTGCTGTTCATCATGCTGGTGACGACGCTCGACCTCATCGGGAAGCAGGGCGCCGAGCTCGCCCTCGGGTGCGCCGAGCTGTCGGGCCTCGCGCCCCTCGTGCTCCTGATCGGGCTCGAGGTGCTGTTCGCGAGCTGGCTGTTCCGCCGAGCCCGGCGACGCGTGGCGCTCGCGGCCGCCGCGGTGCCCCCGAGCCGCGAAGGCGGTGTGGCCGGGTGCCACGTGTGCGGCGGGCCCCTGACGGCCGGGGTCCAGGGGGTGGCGCGATGCGGCTACTGCGGCGCCGACAACGTGCTGGACGCCGACATCGTGGCCGCCGCGGCATCCGCGCGGAAGGTCGAGCTCGAGGACTACGCCAGCGCCGTGGGGGCCGAGAACGGCTCGGTGAGCCGGGCATTCGGCTGCTCGACCCTGATGTTCCTGTTCGTGGTCCTGGTGGCGCCCTTCACGTGCACCATCCCGATGTGGACGTTGGTCTTCGGCGGCTGGGCGATGGGCATGGTGCTGTGGCTGCTGTCGATGGGTTCGCAGCCCCCCACTCCCGGCAACCGCTATGGCCTCGTCGACGCCGACGGACGCGAGTGCATCGCCTGGTACAACCCCTACACCGAGAAGTGGGAACGCGGCCGCGTGAAGCGCGAGCACCTGAAGGACATCGAGGTTCAGGGCGTCCGCGAGGTCGCGCTCGACGACCTGCTCGGGCGCGAGCTCGTCGTGGTGGTCGAGAACGAGGACGACAAGCGCGCCGGCGCGCGCGGCACGGCCGAGCAGCCGCGCTGGGGCTACTACCTGCACCGCGACGGGCGCACGCTCGACGGCCCCGACACGGTGAAGCTCCGCGCGCCCGGCGACAAGCGCGCGAAGACCAGCATCCGTCTCTGGGAGACCTGTATCGCCGAGTGAACTCCGTCGGGCACCGCCCGCAAGCGGGCGTTTGGGCTCAGCGCCGGCGCACGAGGGCGAGCACACCGAGCAGGAGGCCCGTCGCGAGCATCGGGCGCGGCGACGCCGTGCTGCACGAGCCGCAGCTGCCGCCCCAGAACGCGCCCGCGCCGTCGGAGCCATCGGTGTCGGTGTCGGTGTCGACATCCGTGTCGGTGTCGCTGTCGGTGTCCGCGTCGGCATCGGAGTCCGCGTCGGTGTCGGTGTCCGCGTCGGAGTCGGCATCCGAGTCGGCGTCGGTGTCGACATCGGTGTCCGAGTCGGTGTCGGTGTCGGTGTCCGTGTCGACCGGCGTGTCCGTGTCGATGGAGGTGTCGCTGGTGTCGACCGTGCCCGTGTCGCCGGTGGGCCCCACGGCGCCGGTGTCGTTGGACGTGTCGGTGTCGGTGTCGGTGTCGGAGTCGGTGTCGGAGTCGGTGTCGGAGTCGGCGTCGGAGTCCGAATCGGTGTCCGTGTCCGCATCGGCGTCGGTGTCGGTGTCGGTGTCGGTGTCGGTGTCGGTGTCGGCGTCCGCATCGGCGTCGGCGTCCGCGTCGGCATCGGTGTCGGCGTCCGCATCGGCGTCGGCATCCGAGTCCGCGTCGGCGTCGGCGTCGGCATCCGTGTCGGCGTCGGCATCGGTGTCGGCATCGCCCCCGGTCTCGAGGCAGTCCGGGGTGCCGTTGTTGTTGGCGTCGAGGGTGTCGTCTTCGCCGGGGCACTGGTCGCAGCGGTTGCCCACGCCGTCGCCGTCGGCGTCGGCCTGGTTGTTGTTGTTGTTCAGCGGGCAGTTGTCGAGGTCGTCGCAGTAGTTGTCGTTGTCGCTGTTGCCGCTCGCGTCGTCGCCGATGCACTGGTCGCTGTCGTCACAGATGCCGTCGCCGTCGGAGTCTCCGCTCGCGTCGTCGCCGTAGCAGATGTCGGACAGATCGCAGATCCCGTCGGCATCCGTGTCGAGCCCGTCGTTCGCGATGTCGCCGCCGGAGCCGTTCGCCCCGGTGATGCTGCAGTCGTCGCACATGTCGACGTCGCGGTCGATGCAGATGTTCGGATCGGTGGGGTTGAGGTCGGGCCCGGCGTCGCAGAATCCGGCGTGGTCGATGCCGTCGATACACACGCCGTCGCCGTCCGCGTCGACGGGGATGCACGGCTCGCCGGGATCGGGACAGATGAAGCCGGGCTCGATCTGGCAGGTGGCGCTGCAGCCGTCGCCGCCCGTCGCGTTGTCGTCGTCGCACTCCTCGCCGAAGACGGTCTGGAGCATGCCGTCGCCGCACGCCGGCACGCAGATGCTGGGGCTCCCCGGCAGGTTGCTGTTGTCGCAGCTCCACCCGGGCTCGACCTGGCACAGCGAGTCACAGCCGTCGCCCGTGACGATGTTGCCGTCGTCACACGTCTCGGCGGCGTCGAGGACGAGGTTCGCGCAGGTGTTGACGACGTAGTAGAGGAACCGGCCGGTGTCGCAGTGGTCGGGCGCCCCGGGATCGAGGTAGTTCGAAGGCGCGATCTCGAGGTCTTCGACCCCGTCGACGGCGGCATCCTGGTTCACGACGTCGGCGCCGTTCATCAGCGAGAGCGGGTGCGAGACGTACGAGACGCCGTTCCCGGCATCGAAGCCGGACTGCGCGGGGACACCGCCGAATCCGCCCGTGCCGAGCGAGGCGTTCCCGGTCGTCCACCAGATCTCCTCGAACCGGTACTCGACGTCGAAGTCGCCGGGCGCGCGGTCGTCGCGGTTCGTGAGGATGACCTGGAAGGTGTTCCGGCCGGGCGCGTCGGAGCGCAGGTAGTACTCGACGTCGTACCAGGTCACGATCAGGCGCTCGGGAGTGCCATCGACCCCCACCGGATCGGTGTCGAGGTACCAGAACACCGAGTTGGTGCCGTTCGGACCCCCATCGCGCACGTCGACGTCCGCGAAGAACGGCGCGATCATGGGCGGCACGTTCGTCGGGATGGGGAACGGGAACGGCGTGTAGACGGTGTAGCCGGCGCCGAACGTCAGGTTGCCGTTCGTGTTGATCCACACGTCGGTGTACCCGGTGCTGCCGAAGTAGTTGAGGCCGTTCGGGAACGCGGCGGACACATCGACGTTCACCGTCGCGTCGTCGGTGCCCGCGAGCACCTCGGTGCCGAAGCTGCCCGGTGTACCGTCGAGATCGGTGAGCACCGGGCACTGCGCGGAGGCAGCGGGGGCAGCGGCGAGCGCGAGGGCGAGGACGAGGGATCGGCTGGCGGACATCACGGCTCCGGTACGGACACCCCGATCATACGTGCCCGCGGGCCCATCCGCTCGCCCGCCCTGCGCTACAGCTGCTCGGCGAAGGCCTCGGCCATCGCCTCGTCGAGCCCGGCGCCCGCGGCGTTCTGCGACTGCTCGCGGATGTAACGGGCCCGCTCGGCCTGGATGCGCTGGATCTCGGTCTTCGCGTCGCGGCGTGCCGCACGCTTCTTCTCGATGGCCGTGGAGAGCTCGGCCTCCGACAGCTGCTGGAGCTCGGGGGGCAGCTGGGTGGCGTCGACGTCGGACAGCGAG
Organism: Alphaproteobacteria bacterium; assembly: GCA_020632875.1. Lineage (GTDB taxonomy): Bacteria > Myxococcota_A > UBA796 > UBA796 > JACKEQ01. The sequence goes on along the minus strand of JACKET010000022.1, from coordinate 113,604 downwards.
ACGGAGCCGTTCTCGAGGCCCTCCACGAGGTCCCACTCGGCCACCTTGTGCTTGCCGGACCCCTTGGTGCCGATGCGGCTCGCGAGCGCCCCGACGCCGAGGGACGAAGCCGAGTTGTCGTTGTCGACGATCTGCTTCACCTTCGCGGCGCCCGCGCGGTCGTACGACACGTACGTGCCATTGAGGCGGGAGTTGAGCTGCTCGAGCTGGGCGTCGTAAGGCGTGGCGACCGCGACCGCCGAGATCTCCGCGTCGATGGCCATGAAGCGGCCGTTGCCCGCGGACGCGACCTCGGCCCAGCGCAGCGCTTCACCGGCCGACCGCGTGCCCGCGAAGAGCGTGTTCACGATGACCCGCTGCCCCACGGCACGCCGGGCGGCGTCGCGGAAGTGCACGGGACCGAGCCCGGCCGTCTCGTTCCCGGCGACGAACAGCAGCCGCCGGTTGTCGGGGTTGTCGGACGGCGCCCACGCCATGTCGGTCAGCGCGTGGTCGATCACCGCGCCCACGAACTCGTCACCGCCGTTGGTGCCGAGCTCCCAGGCCTTCGCGTACACGGCGTCGAGGTCCTCGGTCAGCGGCATCTGGACCTTCACGTAGTCGTTCGCCTCTCCGTAGGCGGGCGTCCCGTACGTCACGAGCCCCACGCGCAGGATCGCGTCGGGGTCGCGCTGGTCGATCTCGTTCACGATGTCCCAGAGCCGCGCCCGGGTCGAGTCGATGAGCGCGCCCATCGAGCCCGAGGTGTCGAGGGCCACGACGAGGTCGATCGTGCGCGGCGGCGGCGCCGGCTCCTCCACCACGGGCTCGCTCGCGACGTGCAGCTCGAGCGCTGCGACTTCCGTCGCGGGCTCGGGCTCGGGCGCCACGGGCGTGCCCAGGCCGAGAGCGGGCAGCAGGCGGGGCGCGAGCAGAGCGGCGGCGACAGCGGCGCCACTCAGTCCAAGGGTCAGCTTCCAACGGTCCATCCGGTACCTCCGTGCCAGGACCGACACGCGCCGCTGGCAGAGGTTCCGGGTTTACCGAGTCGTTACCGAGCGCTGCGTCAGGCCCAGCGGGTGCGCACGGCCGCGAGGAAGTCGACCTCGGTCGCGTGCAGCCCGTCGCCACCCGCGATGCGCTCGAGCTCGGCGGCGATCCGGGCACGCGCGGCAGGACGCTCGATGCGCTCGGCCCAGGCGAGCGAGAGCTCGCGATCGCCGAAGGTGTCTTCGGTGACCTCGAGCGCCTCGTCGAAGTCGGCGCGACCCATCGCCACGCCCAGCCGGATCAGCTCGTAGAGCTCGTTGTCGGACACGCGCCCGTCCGCGAGGACGAGGTGGCGCACCAGCCCGACGAGGGCGACCTGCTCGGCCCGATCGAGCCCATCCACGGCCATCACAACCCCCACCGCTCGCGAAGCTCCGCGAGCGTGTCCTCTTCGCTGCGGACGACGAAATCGTCGCCCTTCGCGAGCTCTTCGAGCAGCAGGAAGATCAACACCTTCGCATCCCACCGGGTGACGGCGTTCACCCGGTCGAGCACGGCGTGCGGATCCTCGTGCAGACCCTCGGTCTCGCGCAGCGCCCACTCGAAGCGCTCCATCCCCACGGCTTCGCCGAGCGACACGAGGTCGAGCATCTCGGTGCGCGAGACGTTCCCGTCCACGTGGACCATGTACTTGGCGAGCACCACCAGGGTGAGGAGCTCGTCGTCGTCGAGCGAGGTGACCTGCATGGCCGAAGCCTACTCCAACCCCGATCACCTTGCATTCTGAGTGACACTCAAATATTCGTGAGCCATGCTCAACGTCACCCGATCCGAACGCACCCGGCAGACCGTTCTCGACGCGGCCGAGCGGGCTTTTCGCGAGTCCGGCTTCCAGGGCGCCACCAGCGCGTCGATCGCGCGCGACGCGGGGGTGTCCGAGGGGTCGGTGTTCGGGCACTTCGGCTCGAAGTCCGGCCTGCTGCTCGCGGTGATGGAGCGCTACTACGCCGATGCCTTCGCCCGTCTCGACGAGCGCGCCGACTCCGTCACTGCGCCCGAAGAGCGGCTGCGCGGCCTGATCCGCGAGTGGCTCGAGCGCGTCGTCGACGACTGGGCGCTCGTGCGCGTCTTCAGCCAGCACGGCCGCTACAGCGACGACGCCGCGGTGCGGGACGCGTACCACGCCTACAGCCGCGACCTCACGCGTCGGTTCGTGGCCGCGCTCTCCGAGCTGCGCGCCGCCGGCCGGATCGGGTCCGATCTGCCGATGTCGCTGCTTCGCGACGTGATCTTCGGCACCGGCGAGCACGTCGCGCTGCGCTGGCCCGCCGACGGCGATCGGCGCGCGCTGCTCGAGACCGCCGACCGAATCGCGGATCTCGTGCTGCGCGCGGGCCGGCCCGTGCCCGACCCCGGCGAAGCCACGCTCGCCTCCCTCGACGCGAAGCTCGACCGCGTCCTCGCCACCCTCGGAGCCCCGTCATGACGTTCTATGGAACCACCGAAGAGCACGAGATGTTCGCCGAGATGGTGAACCGCTTCGTCGAGGAGGAGCTGCGCCCGCAGGCGCGGGACTTCGACGCCGCGGGCCGCGTCGATCGCGCGGTGTTCCGGCGCATGGGCGAGCTCGGGCTCCTGGGCCTGCGCTACGACCCGGCGTACGGCGGCCAGGGCCTCGACGCGCGGTTCTCGGCGATCCTCGCCGACGCGCTCGGGCGGGCCGACAACCTCGGCGGCACCACCAGCCTCCTCGTCCACACCGACATGGCGACCCCGTCCCTGCACCGGTTCGGCAGCGAGGCGCTCAAGCAGCAGTTCCTCGTCCCGGCGATCGCGGGCGAGATGGTGAGCGCCATCGCGGTCACCGAGCCCGACGCCGGCTCCGACGTCGCGCGCATCGCCACCCGCGCGGTCCGCGACGGCGACGACTGGGTCATCAACGGCTCCAAGCTGTACATCACGAACGCGGCGACCGCGGACTGGCTGTGCCTGCTCGCGGTCACCGATCCGTCGGCCGGGCACCGGGGCTTCTCCCAGATCATCGTCCCGACCGGCAGCCGCGGGCTCTCCGTGCACCTGCTCGAGAAGATCGGGTTCCATGGCTCCGACACGGGGCAGGTGTTCCTCGAAGACGTGCGGGTGCCCGTCTCGAACACCATCGGCGAGGTCGGCCACGGCTTTCAGCAGCAGATGATGCAGTTCCAGGACGAGCGGCTCTACGCGTGCATCGCGCTGGTCTCGTGCGTCGAGCTGCTCTGGGAGGAGACGAAGCAGTGGGCCCAGCAGCGCGAGCTGTTCGGAAAGCCCCTGTCGAGCATGCAGAACACGCAGTTCCGCCTCGTCGAGATGCTCGCCGAGACCACCGCGTCGAAGCACCTGCTGAAGGGCTGCGTGGACGCGCTCGCCGAAGGGCGCGACGCCACCGACCTCATCTCCATCGCGAAGCTCTTCACCTGCCGGTCCAGCCGGAAGGTGGCCGACACGTGCTTCCAGCTCCACGGCGGCGCCGGGTACATGCGCGAGTCGATGGCGGGCCGGGTGTACGTCGACGCCCGCATCGCGAGCATCGGCGGCGGCAGCGACGAGACGATGATGCACTACGTCGCGCGGCGCCTCGGCCTCTGACCCCCTCTTTCGACCGGGAGACCCCCATGGACAAGGTCCTGTACGAGAAGCACGACCGCATCGCGCTCGTCACCCTCAACCGACCCGACGCGATGAACGCCATCGACGTCGAGATGCACGAGCGGCTGTGGGAGGTCTGGCAGGACTTCCGCGACGACGACGGCGTCGAGGTCGCCATCGTCACGGGGGCCGGCGACGAGGCGTTCTGCGCGGGGGCCGACCTGAAGTCGCACCTGCCGCAGTGGGTGTCGGAGGCCGACGCGCTCCTCCCCCGCCGCAAGATCCGCGACGGGCTCGGCGGGATCACGCGCGGGCTGCACCGGATCTACAAGCCCATCGTGGCCGCCGTGAACGGCTGGGCGCTCGCGGGTGGGCTCGAGACCGCGCTGGCCTGCGACATCCGCATCGCGTCCGAGCGCGCGCGGTTCGGCAGCTTCGAGGTCCGGCGCGGCTTCCACCACGGCGACGGCGGCATCGTGCGGCTCGTGAACACCTGCGGGTCGGGCATCGCGCTCGAGATGCTGCTCACAGGCGAGGCGATCGACGCGCAGCGGGCGCTCGCCTGCAACCTCGTGAGCCGCGTCGTCCCCCACGGCGAGCTGATGGAGACCGCGCACCGCGTGGCCCACCAGATCCTCCGGAACGACCCGTGGGCCGTGCGCTCCGCGAAGGAGACCATCCTGAACGTCATCGGGCGCCCGCTCGACGACCAGCTCGCGTACGAGGCCTTCACCGGGTACAGCGGCGCGGCGAACCCCGCGGTGCCGGGGCTGCTCGGCCGGTTCTACGAGAAGAGCGACGCCGGCCGCGACGGCCGGCACACGACGCCCCTGACGCCTACGGCATCGGGTCGGTGACGCCGTCTTCGGGGTCGAGCGAGCGGCTGTCTCGCTCGGCTGCCGTGTAGGCACCGCTCTTGCGGGCGGAGGTCTCGAGCATGTCCTGGATGATCGGCGCGCGCTCGCGCTCGAGCCGATCGGCGGCATCCGGCACCGGCACCCAGCGCGTCGTCGAGCGGAGCATCTCGGGGAGCTCGCTCCACATGGGCCGGCTGGGGCCCATCCCGACGAGGAACAGGCGCCCGAGCGCGCCCATCCGCGGCTCGACGTACACGAAGTAGGTCTTGCCCGCGTCGACGTCGGCCTGCAGGGTCGGCGCGTCTTCGCCCCACGTGATGAAGGTGTGCTGGCCGGGGGGAACGCGGGCCACGCAGTGCGTCTCGGGCTTCACGACGCAGATCACGTCGCCATCGGTGTCGAGGATGGCGGGGCTCATGGTCCACCACTTGCGCTTGGGGCGCACGAACACCACGGTGGCGAGGTCGGGGGCCGCGGAGATGGGCTCGTCGGTCGGGATCCGCACCACGAGCTTCGAGCGCTCGTCCTCCGACGGCTCCATCCCGGCGACCTTCGCCGCCGTGACGTCGCGGTCGGAGATGCCGAGCTCGGACCGCAGATCGGCGTTGTACGCGTCGATTCGGTCGGTCGTGCGGTTCTTGTTCATCAGCAGGCTCGGGTAGCGCCCCTCGTACGAGGCGGCGCGCGCGTTGCCGATGCCGTTGAGCGTGAGGGCACCGGCGCCGAGGACGGACGCCACCGTACCCAGGCCCGCCACCGTCGCGAGCTGGTTCTCGCCCTCGTACAGGAACGCGAACGTGGTGTTCAGGCCGATCAGTCCGAGCAGCCCAGAGCCGCCGGCCCCGACGAAGCTCCACGCCACCGCGCGCTTGCGCCGCGACCGCTGGGGAAGGTACTCGCTCTCGTAGGTGCCGAGGCGCTTCGAGGCCTCGATGGCCGTCAATTCGCGGGAGCCCTCGCGGATGCCCCAGGTCTTCGTCGCGAGCGCCTCCTTTCGGGGACCGTTGTAGCCGGCCGTGATGAACGACCCCATGGGAGCGGTCGTGTCGACGATCCTGAGCTCGCGCGCCAGGTATTCGGCCGTCTGTGCGGGCGGCGGCTCCGGCCCGATCAGCGGCTCGTCGTCCGGCGTGGAGGTCGGGGCGGTGGGCGTCGGAGCGACCGTGGGGGTCGTCGCGACCGTGGGGGACGTGGCGACGGTGGAGGTCGGGTCGGGAGGGGCCGCCGTCTCGCGCGCCATCATCAGCGCCCCCGACCGGGTGGCCGCATCGGGCGCCAGGGCCCCGGTGAGCAGGAACTTGCGCCGAGACGCGGTGGTCTCGTTCGCGAGCAGCTCGCACATCTCGATCGCGTCGGCGATGCGGGCCCGGAGCGCTTCGTCGGCACCCGGGAGGTAGGTGCGGGCCGTCACGCTGCAGGTGCCGGGCGCGGCGGCTGGAAGGGCTTCGGCGATCGGTCGCTCGGGAGCCGGCGGTGCAGGCGGCAGCGCGGACGACGGCAGCCCCAGCGCTTCGCCGATCTGGCGATGGACCTCGGGGTCGGACCGGCCCGCACCGAACGCGATGGCCTCGGCGAGCTCGACGCGTGCCTGCGCGTCGGCATCGAGCCCGCGCCCGCGCCACTCGGCCAGGACGGCCGCGGGCTGCTCGCTCGCGACGGCGCGGGCGTAGATCCGCGGCAGGAGAGGACCGGACGGCAGGTTGCCCGCCTTCACTCCCTCGAGCATGGCACCGGCCTCGGCCGCAGTGCCCATGAGCGCGACCTCGAACGCCAGCTGGCGCTCGTCGACGCTCCACGCCTTCGCCTTCTTGCCGAGGGCGTTCGCCATCCGCATCGCTGCCTCGAGGCGCGGCTTGTCGGCCTCGGATGCCGCATCGGCCAGGTCGCTGACCTCGAGGATCAGCCCATCGTCCGCCGGCTTCGCGCCCAGATCGCGCGCCGTCGCCAGCCAGTCGGTGCCCGCCCACGCGAGGGACAGGAGTGCGAGGATCATGGGGCCTCCCCGGTCGTGTCACCCAGGTCGAGCTCGGCATCCGAAGCGTCGGAGCCGCGGAACACCGGCCTGAGGCTGTCGCCCACGATCAGCGAGCCCCCCGTGAAGAACAGACCCCAGCCCACCACATTGCCGGCCTGGAGCGCGTTCCACTCTTTTCGTCGCATCTCGGGCGTGAGCTGGTAGTACACGTTGGAGCCCGTGGTGAGGACCCAGCCCGCAGAGGCCACCACGATCCCGACCGTGCGGGCGGGGTGCCTTCGCTTCTGCCTCGGCGGGGGGGTGGGGCCGACGGGCTCGACGGTCGCGAGCGGAGACGGCTTCACCGGCTCGGGCTTCGGGACCGGTGCCGAGACGGGCGCGGGAGCAGGCCCTTTGGAGACTTCCGGCGTGCTGGGCGTCTCTTTCGGCACGGGGGTCTCTCTCGGCACAGGGGTCTCTCTCGGGACGGGCGCCGCGGCCACCGGAGCCGGAATTGGCGCAGCAGCAGTGCCGACCACGCACTCGCCGTAGCCGACCACCTGGAACCCCTCGGCATAGGGCTTCACGACGAGGCCACACCCCGCACCGGCGCCCTGCATGACGCCGCGGACGATGGCCTCGCGGTCGGACATGCCCACAGGCAGGACCCGAACGGACACGCGCTCGCTCGGATACCGCGTCGCGAGGCTCTCGATCGGACCGTGCGTCAGGACGAGCAGGCGCCCGGCGGTGCTGCCGACGAGGGCATCGAGGTAGCCCAACATCTCTGCCGGTGTGCTCGTGTCGGACGCGACCGCCGACGCCATCAGGAGGATCAGCGACATTGGTTCCTCGCGTTGCAGGTCTCGCTGCCCCGGCAGTGCTCGTCGCGCTTGCACTCGACGCACTCGCCGGCATCGCCGCAATACCAGTTCAGACAGTCTTCTTTTTCGATGCAGCCATCGACGCAGAAGTCGTCTTCGCAGTGAGCCTCGAATCCGCACTCACCGGGCCCCGCACATTCGGACAGCACGCAGTAGCGGCCGATGCAGCGTTCCTCACCGCGGCAATCGCCGTCGTCGATGCACGTGAACACCGGATCGGAGGCCAGGATCAGGCAGCCTGCGAGATGGAGCAGCAACATTCTGGAAATCCGCACGCGAGGGACCGTCGGCCGTATCGCACGCGGATCGCTCGAGCCACGGAAAATCACGGGCGCGGCGGAGGCCCCCGCAGGATCAGCGTTCTGACGCCGACATCCAGCCGTCTGGAGAATCGATCCTGCCGTCGTGCAGCACCCAGCGGATCTCGCGAATCGCCGAGATGTCGGCGAGCGGGTCGCGCTCGAGCACCAGCAGCGAAGCCCGCTTGCCGACCGCCACCGTGCCGAGCTCGTCTTCGAGGCCGAGCACACGGGCCCCTTCGAGCGTGCCCATGCGCAGGACCTCGGCGGGCGTGAAGCCCACGTCGACCAGCGCTTCGGCTTCGAGGATGGTGGACAGGGCGTGCAGGTAGTTCAGGAACACCGGCCAGTTGCCCGAATCGCTGCCGAGCACGAGCGGCACGCCGCCCCGATGGAGCGCGAGCAGCGCTTCACCCGCGGCCTTCCGACGCTTCTCGGTGGGGCCCGGCGCGGCGGCGATGCCGGCCACCGGACCGCGGAGGAAGCCGGGCAGGCCCGGGAGCATCACGCGGAGCAGCTCGCGGGTCGAGCGGCGTTGGAGCTTGCGGTCGAGCACCGCGGCCCGCTCGTCTTCCGGCACCACGCGCTGCGCGAGCGGCGTGTCGAGCCGCTCGGGGTGGTGCGGGGTCAGCATGCCGTCGTACACCGAGAGCGTCGTGATGACCGGGATGCCCTGGAGCCGCTCCACGAGGCCCTCGGCATCGTCGGGCCCGTGCACCATCACGTCGACGTCGAGCGTGTCGAGCGCCTCGATGGCGAGGTCGCGGTGCATGGCGTGCACGAACAGCGGGCGGGGCTGGGCGTTCAGCGCCGCCCGGACCTCGTCGGAGTGCAGCGGCCAGATCGGGCGCAACGGGCCCGTCTCCATCGTGACCTTCACCCCGATGGGCGCGAATCGATCGAAGCCCTCGAGCTGCTCCTGGAGCGTGGCGGCATCCGGCGTCGTGCCGAGCTCGGGAATGACGACGCCGACGTAGCCGCCGGGCGGGGACACGAGCGGCCCGAGCAGCCGGATGGTGGGCGCCGGGCCTTCGATCGCGAGCAGGCGCTCGGCGTTCCGTGCGGCGATCCCCGTGTCGAGCACCGCCGTCACGCCCGCCGCGACGAACGACCGCAGGTGGAGCGCCCAGCGCGCCTCCTCCTCCGCATCCGTGCGCTCGACGAACGCCGCGCCCGGCGCCATCGAGAGGTGCACGTGGGCGTCGATCAGCCCCGGCATCACGGTCGCGCCGCGCACGTCGCGCCGCTCGAGCCCGTCGAGGTCGCCCGGATCGGCGCCGATGTGCGTGATCCGCCCGTCCCGCACGACGAGCACGTCGGCCTCGCGCACCCCGTCGGCATCGACGATTCGAGGGTGCTCGAGCACCACATCCTGCGCGAACGCGGCCGCGAGCCAGGCGTGCATCATCCGGGTCGTCTAGCACGTGTGGCGTTAGGTCGGCGCCCGGAGGAGCGATGAACACCGAGAGCGTCGATGCCTATCTGCGCGACGGCTGCGGCCGCTGCGAGCACTACCAGACGCCGCAGTGCAAGGTGCACCTGTGGACCGACGCGCTGGTGCTGCTGCGCGCGCTGGTCCTCGAGGAGGGCCTCGTCGAGAACATGAAGTGGGGCTCGCCCTGCTACACGCTCGACGGCGCGAACGTCCTGATGATCACGTCGTTCCGGGAGTACTGCTCCATCAGCTTCTTCCAGGGCGTCCTCCTGGAGGACGAGGCGGGCCTGCTCTCCGCGCCGGGCCCGAACTCCCAGGCGTTCCGGCTGCTGAAGGTCACGTCCGCCGCCGAGGTCCGCGAGAAGCACGACCTGATCCGCGCCTACGTGCGCGAGGCGATCGAGCTCCAGAAGTCGGGTCGCAAGGTCGAGTTCGCGAAGTCGCCCGGCGAGGTGCCCGACGAGCTGCAGGCCGTCCTCGACGCCGATCCCGTGGCCGCCGAGGCGTACGCGGCGCTCACCCCGGGCCGCCAGCGCAGCTACATCCTCCACGTCTCGAGCGCGAAGCAGGAGAGCACCCGCGTCTCCCGCGCCGAGAAGTGCGTGCCGAAGATCCTGTCCGGCAAGGGCTTCAACGAGCGCTGAACACGAGCGGCATCTCCACCGTCGTGACGCCGCCCGACGACGGGAACCGCAGCTTCCGCGCGCTCGCGATCAGACAGCTCGTGAGCTGGGCGTCCCCGACCGTGTCGTCCTCGGCCTTCGCGGAGGAGACGCGCCCGTCGGCACCCACGACCACCTTCAGCACCATGCTCCCCGCCGTGGACGGATTCCGCGCGACGGACTGCTCGTAGCAGGCCCGCACGGGCGCGCGGGCGCGGGCCATCACCTTCGTCACGAGGGTCGCGTCGAGCGGACCGGATGCCTGGATCTTCCCGACCGACGCCGAGGAAGCGGCGCGGGCGGGCGTCGGCGCAGGCTTCGGGCCCGCGGGGCCGGGCTTGCTGGAGGGCTTCGCCGCAGCACCCTCGAGCACCCACCGCGCGGACTGCCCACTGCGGGGCTGCCAGAGCGGGGCGATCGCCGACCAGGCCGCGTCCTTCGGGACCTCGAACGGCTCGGCGTTCGCGTCGAGCGTCAGCGCGAGCGTCACGACGTCGTACGGCGGCGGCTCGAACATCACCTGCAGCGCGGTGACGACCGCCGCGCCGTCGGTGAACGGACAGGACGGCAGCGCCTCTTCGAGACCCGCGACCATGAGCTGGCACCGCATCTCGGGAGAAGCGTGCGCCACCGCGGCGAAGGCGTTCTGCCCACCCGGACACGCCGCGAGCAGGCTGTCGACCTCGGCGGCGAGCACCGTCATGCGCATGGACGGCTCGATCTCGGCGGCGCGCTCGCGGAGGTCCGCTGCGTAGTCCGGGTCGAGGTAGGCCGTCGCGGCGCGCGGCTCGGGCGAGCGGAGCAGGAAGCGGATGTCGGAGACGCCGAGCCCCGCGAGGCCATCGAGCACCTCGACCACACGCGAGCCCGTCACGTCCGCCCCGATTGCGACACCGACCCCACCGGACGCCTCCTCTCCCATCGCGTCGGCGATCTCCGAAGCGCGCTCCTGTGCCTCGGAGAACGCCTGCAGGGTGTCGGTCTCCTCCCCGTCGATCACGAAGCCCTCGGCGGTCACCTCCAGCACGAGGCCCGGTGCGGCATCCACGGGACCGGCCAGCTCGGCGAGATCGACGCTCGGGACGGGACCACCGGCGCTGCCGCACGTGGCGCCGAGCGTGCCCTTCACGTCGGGCACCCCTCCACAGGCCAGGCTCACGGCAGCGGTGACGAGAAGGGCGAAGCGAGCGTTCACGGGGACCTCCGCAACGCCGTTATCCGACACCCGGCGATCCGCATCCGGAGCGATTGCTACAGAGATGTTCCAACCCGGAGCCGTCCCCCACCCCCGCGATACCTCCAGCGCGTCCGGAACCTCTTCCGGTGTGTCCAGCCGCTTGTTTTTTTCGAGGTATGCCATGACCTTCCGCACTCTGACCGCTCTTCGTTCTGCTCTCGTCCCCGCCCTGCTGTTCGCCGCGGTCGCCAGCTCGATCGCCACCAGCAGCCCCAGCACCTCGCCGATGCCCGAGGGCTGGTGGACCAGCACCGCCGTCGACACCGCGAGCGGCCTCAGCCAGGGCTTCACCGACGTGCAGGTCGTGCTCTCAGTCGACCGCGACGCCGTCATCGTCGACAGCCGCCTCACCCTCGAGATCGACGTGGACTCCACCACCGACACCGACGGTGTGTTCATGGTCGTCTGGACCCCCGACGTGCAGATCGCGCCGCAGGCCGAGCACGTCCCGGTGTCCATGCCGGGCCACACGGTCTGGGAGCTCGACGGCGCCCTGTTCGACTGCACGACCGTCGGCGACCGCTGCGAGACCACGATCACGCTGGACTTCGACTTCGACGGCCCCACCGTTTGGACGATGAACGCGATGCTCAGCGCCGAGGGCCAGGACATGCCCGCGAACGCCGACTGGGCCGTCGACCTCGCCCTGCTCTGAAGCCGTCCGCGCGGGGGCGTGGCACAATGCCTCCGCGGAGGAGCCGTGCCCCCGAGCGTGCTGATCCCGTCGATCGTCATCGGCTTCGTGCTCGTCGCGCTGAGCACGTGGTGGGCCGGCTGGGCCCGCGCGGCCACCGTCGACGCGAGTGGGGCGCGCGAGCGCTTCGCAATCGACCACCCCGAAGCGAGCGTCCGCGAGGTGGGCGTCTCGGCCGACGGACGCGCCGCGCTGCTCTGGCTGGACGACGGCTGCGGCCTGGTGTTCGCCGTCGGCGACAAGCTCGCGACGCGAAAGCTCCGACGGCCGCGCGTCACGACCGATGCAGCGGGGCTGTGGATCGAGTCGCCCGACTTCGCGACGCCGCGCGTGCACCTCGCCGTCGACCCGACCGTGTGGATGGAGCGGCTCGGTGCCTGACCTGCCCGACATCGTGCAGCTCGCGATCCCCGTGTACCTCGCCGCGATGCTGGCCGAGATCGCCATCGGACGCCTGCGCGGCACAGCGACCTACGAGCTCCGCGACACGCTGACGAGCCTGCTGATGGCGGTGCTGTTCCTCGCAGTGTCGCTGGGGCTCGCCTTCTTCGGGATCGGCGTGCTGCGCGCCATCCAGCAGCGCTGGGGGCTCGTGGACTGGGGCTGGAGCGTGCCGGCCTTCGCGCTGTGCTTCGTGCTCGACGACCTGCGGAAGTACTGGCTGCACCGCGTCCAGCACCGGTGCCGGTGGTTCTGGGCGGCGCACGTCACCCACCACAGCAGCCAGCACTACAACTTCTCGACGGCGCTGCGGAACCCGCCCACCCTGCTGCTGACGCAGATCTTCGTGTTCCGCATCCCCCTCGCGCTGCTCGGCTTCCCCTGGGAGATGATCGCGTTCGTCGCCGGCCTGAACAGCGTGTACCAGTTCTTCACGCACACGGAGCTCGTGGGTCGGCTACCCGCGCCGATCGAGCTCGTCCTGACCACGCCTTCGCACCACCGGGTCCACCATGCGACGAACCCGCGGTACCTCGACGCGAACTACGCGCCGGTGTTCATCGTCTGGGACCGGCTGTTCGGCACGTTCGTGGAGGAGAGCCCCGAAGACCCCGTGCGGTACGGCCTCGTGAAGAACCTCGGCACGTTCGACCCCGTCCGCGTGACGGTGCACGAGTGGGTCGCGATGATCCGCGACGTGCTGCAGCCCGCGCTCACCCCGGCCCAGCGGCTCGGCTACCTCTTCGGCCCACCGGGCTGGAGCCACGACGGCAGCCGCGAGACGACCGAGATGCTACGCGAGCGCTTCCGGAACGCCGCGCGGAGGGGCTGATGTGGTTCGAGACGCTGATGGGCTTCGCGGAGCGTTCGCCCGACCAGGTCCGCGAGAGCCTCGTGGTCGACGGCGACCGCATGACGTCGCGGGTGAACGGGCGCACGTACGGGTGCGGTCGGCTCGCCATCCCCACGCTGGCCGCGCTGCGTTCCGCGGTCGCACGGTCGCCGCGCTCCGGTCGGCCCACGCTCGTCGAGGTGGTGGGTGACGCCCGCGCCCAGCACGCCGACCCCGCCAACGCCGGAGCGACGTTCCAGGCCGCCTCGCAGTTCAACCTGCTCGAGATGGCGAGCCCGCACGTGACTCCCGAAGCGGGCGTCGGGATCTACGAGAGCGACCCGACCCAGGGGCCCGCCTGCGCCGTGTCCTGCGGCGCGGGCACCATCTTCCGCAACTACTTCGTGCCGCTCGACGGCCAGCTCGGGCAGACGCGCGACCGCCAGGTCGACTGCCTCGCGGGCGTCGGCGCGGCGCTCGGCGCCCCCGGCGCGTACTGGACGATGGTGAACGGCTACGCGCTCCTCACTCCGTGCGGGCGGACCGAGATGGCCGACCACATCCGGAGCCTCGACGAGGCCGGGCGCGACGCGCTGCGGGCGGCCCTGTGCGTCGGGGTCCACAGCGACGTCGAGGTCACCCTGCCCGGCGCCGGGCATCGCGTGACCCAGGTGTACGGCGCGGCCCTCGCGCTCGGCTACGGCCAGGGCCAGCCCGCGGAGTGGGAGCCGCTCGCCACCGTCGTGCTCGAGGCGAGCTACGAGGCCACCCTGCTCGCCGCCGCCCTGAACGCGGCCGAGACGGGCAACCGCCGCGTGCTGCTGACGCTGCTCGGCGGCGGGGTGTTCGGGAACGCGATGACCTGGATCACGGGTGCCATCGATCGGGCGCTGGACACGCCCGGGATCGGGGACCTGGACGTCCAGGTGGTGTCGTTCCGCCGGTCCAGCACCGAGGTCCGGACCCTCGTGGAACGGCGGACGTAGAGAGAACCCGTTCCCGTACGCGTTTCCCGCTCCCGTTCCCGAAGGGGCGCCGGTGTGTCCGACGCTTCCGGGGTTCGACGGGGCCGGGACCCGGGACCCGGCTTCTCCCCGAGCGGACTCGTCCCCGCGGCGCCTTCGGGAACGGGAACGGGAGCGGGAACGGGAACGGGGCTACGCGCCCATGTTCGTCAGGAGCTGTGCGACGAGATCCGCCTCCGCCGCCAGACCCGGATGCTCGAGCTCCGCCGCGACCTCGGACAGGTGCGCGTGGAGCGGCTCCAGCAGCGCGATGCCGCCCTCCGCGTCGCCCGCGTGGTACCGGGCGCACGCAGCCGACATCTGGACCGCCTCGTTCACGAGCGCGGCCCCGATCTGCACGCCGACCCAGGGCTCTTCACCGACCCCCGCCGTGCGCGTGCGCTCCGCGTCCGCCGGTGCATCGAAGCCGAGCGCCGGGTTCGGCTCGTAGCCGATGGCGACCTTCACCGAGGCGTCGGAATCGCCCTCCACGCGACGGAGCTTCGCGAACACCGCGCCGGCGCGGGTGCTCGGGAAGGCCGTCACCACGTTCACGTCGATGGCGTCGGGCTCGCCGGGGACCCCGTAGATCGACTCCACCTCCCAGCCGTCGAGCGCCTGCAGGTCGTACGCGAGGTCGTACGCGAGCGGCGTGATGCGCAGGTCGAGCTCGGTGTCGAAGGCCGCCTTCACCGTGTCGAGGTCGAGCAGGTAGGTGAAGCTCCCCCCGCGCGTCTGGCCGAGCAGGTCGGCCGTGGCCGCGTCGTACCCGAGCAGGACGCCGTACATCGACAGCCCGATCCCCGCGTCCGCGCCGGCCTCGAGGGACTCCGTGAAGGCGTCCGTCACGCCGGGGTAGCCGCACGTGATGGTCATGACGCGCTGCACGCGCATCGGGTTCCGGTGGGCCTGGAGCGTCGCGAAGGCGTGGTCGATGCCCTCCTGGATCTGGAAGCCACCGCTCGCGTGCACGCCGTCGAGCGCGGCGAACAGCGCGGACCGGTCTCCGACGGGCCCGAACGGGTGCACGACGTGGACCGACCCGTCCACCGCGACGATCTCGATGTGGTCCTCGTCACGGAGCTGCGCGACGAGGCGCTTCACCGCTTCGATCGTCTCGGCCATGTCGACGCTCATGGACTGCGACTTGTCGATGACCACGGCCAGATCGGCGGGCGGACGCTGGAACGGCGCGGAGAGGCCGGAGGTCATGCCGAGCTGGACCCACACGGCGTCCTCGCCGGTCGACAGGTCGAGCGCGGCACCGGCGGCGGGCCGGGCGCAGATCAGGTCTTCGCAGGGCTCGCCCGACGTGGGCAGGTGGTGCTCGGACAGCAGCCCCTCGACCGGGAAGTCCGCATCGGTGGGCACGCCGCCCTGCGCGATGACGTCACGCGCGTACCCGATGTCCTGGGCGCCGCCTCCGGTCACGCCGTAGTCGCCACCGTAGAGCTCGACGGGCTCCCCCATGGCGTAGCAGCCGGCCAGAGAGAGAACGAGCGAGAAGATGGGGACGAGACGGACCATGGAAGCACCTCCGGCCGTCCCCGGAGCAATGCCCGTGCCACGCCATAGAATCGAGCTCGAATGCCGATCGCAATCCTCCATGAAGTGGGGATCGCGACACGGCTGACGCGGTCAGTCCTGGTTGCCGAGGGTCAGGGTGTACGTCGCGTCGCACGCGTAGCCGGCGAGCACCTCGACCCGGACCCGGTACAGGTTGCCGTCGTTCGACAGCGGCAGGCCCGTGCGCTCGACCTCCAGCACCCCGTCCTCCCACGTGTCGTCCGTCATCACGTGGCGCGGCTGGCCGAAGACGTTGTTCCGGTAGAGGTGCAAGGCGACCTCCACGCCCGGCGGGATGTCCTCGACGCGGGCCCAGGCACGGAACTGGTCCGGCACGGTCCCTGCGTCGTCGAACGTGTCCATCGCGAACCAGTCGTCGTCACCGGGCCCCGAGATGCTCGGCGTGAGGACCACGACCTCGTCGTCGTCCGCCACCTGTGGCGCCGTGGCGATGTCCTGGTTGGGCTCCCATGCGTCGAGCCAGGGGTCGTTGACGGCCCCGCTGCAGTCGTTGTCGACGGCATCGCACACCTCGGTGCCGCCCGGGAGCGCGAGGTCCGAGGCGTCGTCGCAGTCGCCGTCGCACACCGACACGCCATCGCCGTCCTCGTCGGAGGTCTCGTCCGCAATCGTCCCGTCGCAGTCGTCGTCGGCGCCGTTGCACTGCTCGGGCGCGCCCGGGTGCACGTCGAACAGGGTGTCGTCGCAGTCGGTATCGTCCGCGGCGTAGACGGGAGGGGGCGCACACGCGTCCAGGACCGGGCCCGCGGGGTCGCCGAACCCGTCGCCGTCGTAGTCGGGCCAGTGCGGGACCGTGGGGAAGCCGTCGTCGATGGCGCCGGAGCAGTCGTCGTCGAGGCCGTTGCAGGCTTCGACCCCGGCGGGGCTCACACCCGGGTCGCCGTCGTCGCAGTCCCCGCCGATGGCGATGGCACCCGGGGGATCGTCGCAGTAGCGCGTCGCGGTGGCCTCGTCGCCGTAGCCGTCGAGGTCGTTGTCCCACCACCACAGCGTGCCGTCGACCGCATCTTCGTCGACATACCCGTCGCAGTCGTCATCGACGCCGTCGCAGGTCTCGTCCGCACCGGCGAACACGGTGTCGTCGCCGTCGTCACAGTCGTCGTGGAGCGTGGCGTAGCCGTCGGGGACGGTGCACGCGAAGGTGGAGGACGCCGGGTCGCCGTGCCCGTCGCCGTCGGCGTCGACCCAGAACTCGAGCGGGTCCACCGGATCGTCGTCGACGATCCCGTCGCAGTCCTGATCGATTCCGTCGCACACCTCGGACCAGCCCGGGGCACGCGTGGGATCTTCGTCGTCGCAGTCGCCGGGGTTGTCGAGGCTGCCGAAGCCCGCCGGAGGGGTGCACGCGACGATGCTCTCGCCGGTGGTCCAGCCGTCCTGGTCGCGGTCGGCGAACCATTCCTGGGGTGTGCACGGCGGGTCCGTCTCCTCGGCGGGCTTCGAGACGATGCAGGCGGGAATCAGGGCGAGCAAGAAGATGCGCAAGTCGACCTCCGCACACAGGATGGCCCGAGGGCTGTGATCGTGCACTGACGGTCGCTTACGCGCTCACGGCCGCCGCTCCCAGGGCGCGCGACCCACCCAGCCGATCCCGATGGCCCCCTGCGCGCCGAACCGCGTGCGTCCCGGGACGTTCGCGAGGCGGTGCCAGGGCGCGACGCCGAGCACGTTGGCGCCGAGCTCCACGTCGAAGGCCACGCTCCCCGCCTTGAACCGCGTCTCCGCGACGCACTCCCCGCGCGGCGCGTGCATCTGCCGCGAGGTGAGCTCGGTCCCGTTGATGTCGATGGGCGTGGACCGGTCGAAGCGCGTGGACGCGACGGGCGCCGTCGCCGCGGTCCGGAGGAAGGCCTGTCCCCAGCCCCAGTCGTGGCCGAAGGCGATCTCGGGCCCGAGGTGCGTCACCCCGAGCGTGTCGGGCCGGATGCCGTATTCCGCGAAGTACGGCCCGTTGCGGTCGAACTGCCGCTGGCTCGTGAGCACGGCACCCGCGCGGAGCCAGGGCTCCGGGCTCCACGCCACCTCGAAACTCGCGTCCCGCGCGAGCCACTGCTGGCGCTCGGGGACCTCGTCCGACCCGGCCGCCGCGACCCGGTCGAGGATGATGGTGTACAGGTCGTCCGTCAGCCCGGGACGCGCTCCCACGCGCACCCGCGCGAACACCGGGCCCGTCGTGCGGGCCTCCAGCCCGAAGCCGGAGTTGGCGGTCTGCATGGCGTCCGCGCGCATCGACAGTGAGACGGTGGCATCGGGGGCCTGGGCGAGGGCGGGAGCAACGAGGGCGAGCAACATGGGAACCTCCGCCCTCCTCCATGTCGCCTCCCCTCCCGATCCTTCACCCGAGGCGCTCGACGCCGCCGGATGCATGGGAGAAGATGACGGTCCGAACCCCGAAGAGGAGGCGCCGATGTGGACCCTCGTCCTCGCCGCGCTCGCGTCCGGAGGAGCCCCCGTGAAGCTCACGTCCCCGCAGTTCGAGGCCGGCGGCTCGATCCCGGCGAAGCACACCTGCGAAGGCGACGACACGTCTCCCGCGCTCGAGTGGTCGGGCCTCCCGGCCGGCACGAAGAGCGTGGCGCTGATCGTCGACGATCCCGATGCGCCCGACCCCGCCGCGCCGAAGACCACGTGGGTCCACTGGGTGCTCTACAACCTGCCCGCCGACAGCACCGGGCTCCCCGAGGGCGTGAAGGCGCTGCCCGAGGGCACGCTGCAGGGCCGTAACGACTGGAAGCGCGTCGGATTCGGCGGTCCATGCCCGCCGATCGGCGAGCACCGTTACTTCCACAAGCTGTACGCGCTCGACGTGGTGCTCCCCGACCTGCGCGAGCCCACGAAGGCCGCGCTGCTCGAGGCGATGGAGGGCCACGTCCTCGGCCAGGCCGAGCTCGTCGGGCGCTACCAGAAACACGGACGGAAGTGACCACCGGGCCGTGCCTCCCCTCCTGCTGGCCCTGACCTGCGCCTGTGACGGCGCGCGAGCTCCGGCGCTCCCCGAGGACACGGACGCACCCCCGGCCCCGTCCGCCGACACCGGAGAAGACCCCCCTCCGCCGATGTTCGCCGCTCCGCCCGGCGAGGGAAGCGTGGCTCTCCTCCGGTGGACCCCGACCTCGGCAGACTTTCCGGGAGACACCCGGTTGTCGGGAATCTTCGCCGACAGCAGGCTGGGCTACCCCAATCTCGCGGAGTGCTATCCCGGAGCGCTGAACCTCTGTCTCGATCAGCTGCCCTCCGCGCCGGACACCTGGATCGACGCCCCGGTCCGGCCGGACCTCGGCGGTCTCGTGCTCCACGACGTGGGCGGCACCCTCGCGCTCGGCCCCGTGGAGGCGACACACCCGGCACCCGGCGACCCTCGCTACGAATTCCGCGGCCCGAGCGCGCAGTTCGTCGTCGCGCCCGGCGAGCCCCTGTTCCTGGCGTTCGCCGGCGGCAGCTGGGGAGAGACCTCCCTCGAGGCCTTCGTCGCCGCCCCCGTGCCGCTCGTGAGCTTCCAGCCCAACGGACCGATCCGCCTCGTCGAGGACACCCTCGACCTCACGTGGCAGCCAGCGAATTCCGGAATCCTGACGCTCACCGTGTGGGCGGGAGGGTCGAGCGGCGACCTCCCGGGAGCCCGTGTGGTGCACCGACTGTACCTCCTGGAGGACGACGGGTTCTTCTCGCTCGACGTGGCCGACCTCGGTCTCGGCGACGCCAATCGCGTGGTGGAGCTCGCGCTCGCACGTACGGAGTACGCCGACGCGACCGTGAACGGGAATCCGGTGTTCCTGAGCGCGCGCAGCGAGCGTCGGATCTTCGCGACCCGACCTCCCATCGACGGGCGCACGCGGGTGTTCCCGGCGGACGCCTGCGGAACGGTCCCGCTCCTCGCCGGCGACTCGCACGTATGGGGCATCCTCGACGCCCACACGGACGCACTGGCTCTCCCGGGCACCGGCTGCACGGGCACGCCCACGCTCGGCCCCGATGGGTTCTTCGGAGTGGTGGTCGAGCCCGGCGAGCGAATCACCGTCTCCGGTGACCTGGAGGGATCCGACCTCGCCCTGTACCTGCTCGCGAACTGCGGCGACCCGAGCAGCTGCGTCGCGGGCTCCGACTACGGGTACGGCGAGACCCTGCAGTACACCAACGCGTCGTCCGCGCCGGTCGAGCTCACGCTCGGAATCGACACGTCCATCCCTCTCGCTCCTGCGCCGCTGTTCCTGCTCGACGTGGAGCGGGACACGCCTCCACCCAACTCCGGAGCGCCCGACGACTGCATCGACTCCGCGGCATTCATCGTGCACTCCGGGCCCCAGACTCTCGATCTCGCAGCGGCCACCGACGACACCGCGTCGTCGTGCGCCGGAGTCGGGCCCGACGTCTTCCTGCCCGTCCACCTCCCTCCCGGGTCCAGGCTGTACGCTCGCGCGTCGGCCCCCGTGACGATGGGCCTCGCCCCGGCGTGCGGAAGCGGCGGATGCACCGCGAGCGCGGGTCCCTACGAGGCGCTCCTCGTCGACAACCCCTCCGCTCAGGCGCTCGACGGTCACCTCGTGATCGAGGACGCGGGGCCGGCGCCGTTCCAGGGTCCGTTCGACGTGGACCTGGAGATCCTGGAGCCGCGTGCGATCTCGCCCGCGACGGGCTGCACCGCGGCTGGACCGGAGGTCCTGAGGACCGGACGCCACCTCCTCGTCGGCGACCTGACCGGGTACCCCGACGCGCTCGACGTGCTGTGTTCGCCCTCCCAGAGCGCGAGTGGAGAGGAAGGGCTCCTCGAGGTGCTGCTCCAGGCGGGTGAGACGATCGACGTGGAGCTCACCCAGCAGTCGGCGGACGGGCTCGTGTACCTGTCGCGCGGGTGCCCGGACCCCGCGAGCAACCGTCCTCTCGTGTGTGGCGACACCAACGCGTCGGGGCAGCCCGATGCCACGCGCTATTCCAACCTCACAGGGGCTCCGGAGCGGCTCTTCCTGGTGCTGGAGACGCAACAGACCGTGTCCACCGCGCCGGGTGGGGCCTTCCGCCTGTTCGTCGACATCCGATAGGTGTCTGGAGAATCCATGCTACCGACCCTCCTGGCCACCATCGCGACCTCACGAGCCTGTCCCGCCCAGCCCGAGGAGGTCCACCACCCGCCCCATCTCACCCGCGCCACCTCCTGGTTCGACCCCGATGACGAGGTCCTGCGCATCGAGGTGGAGGCGGGGCCGTCGGAGTCCGACCTCGTCTCGATCGACCTCACGCTGGTGGTCGGACGCGAGGATCGGAGCTGGACCCGAGCCGCTCCCCATCACTTCGCGCCGCACGAGGTGACGGTCCTCGAGGTGCCACTCTCCGACTGGCTCCCCGCGGACTGGGCCTCCCAGACGCGGACCGTCATCGTGTCGGGCGTGCTCTCGTCGTCGTGGCGGGGACGGGAGAACGGAACAGCGTTCGATCCGCGTGTCCTCACCGAAGAGCAGACGCCTCCGTTCTTCTCGGGTCCCGTTCCCGGTCTTGTCGATACGTCCAACGTCGAGGACGGGAACGAAGGGAGATGAGATGACCAAAGCGAAGCTGGGCAGCCTCGAAGAGCTGCTCGCAGAGACCGAGCCCGCGCTCCGGCCCCTCGTGCACGCGCTGAGAGCCGTGGTGCACGAGGTACATCCCGAAGCCGTCGAGGTCGTACGGCTCGGCGACCGCGCGGTCAGCTGGGGCGTCGGCCCGAAGAAGATGAAGGAGGGCCACTCCTACGCCCTGCCGTACAAGAGCTGGGTGAACCTCGGCTTCTACCAGGGTGCCAGCCTGCCCGATCCCGCGGGGCTGCTCGAAGGGACCGGCGCGAGCATGCGGCACGTGAAGATCCGCACGGTCGAGGACGCGCAGCGGCCCGAGGTCCGCGCGCTGCTGGCGGCGGCCGTCGCCGAGCGGAAGGCTGCTACGGGGACGTGACCGCGGCGGGGGATGGCGGCGGACGTTGGATGCGTTCCGACTCGACAGCCTCGAACACCCCGGTCGCCTTCGCGACAGCCGCATCCCACGGCATTCCCGGCAAACCACCTGGCGTCGAGTCTCGGATCGGCCACGGAGTGTAGGCGCCCCCGAGCGAGTGCATCCCTCCCCCTACGTCGGTCACCGGGATCGCATCGCCATTGTTCGTCCTCCCGGTCGCGTCGCGAACCAGGATCGAGCTCCAATCCTGGAACAATCGGCCATCATCGCCCATGACCGCCGAGATGAACACCTGATCCCCCACCCGGAACCTGGGCCCTTCGGTGCACTCCACGCGACCTGTGGACGGATCAGGAGCGTAGAGCGGGTCGGACGGATCGATGTTGCCAAGCGGGATCGGGCGACCCGCTCGCAGGACGAAACTGCTGAGCCCCGGGTCGTTGAGGACCAGATTGGAGGGGCCAAGGACCCAGTCCACCCATTCCGACGCCGGCACGGGGACGACTCGCTCGACGCGGAATTCCCCGACGACGTCGGCGAGGAACATGGACATCTCGAAGCTCGATCCCGGCAGCGCAAGATAGCGACGGTTCGCCTCCGTCACTCTCGCGAGCGCAATCTGGCTTCCAGCACCACTCGTGAGGCTGTCCGTTGGAGCGCCGAGCACGATTGGCGGCGTATGCGGGGAAGAAGGCAGGACCTCCTCTGGAGGGCCACCCCACGAACAGGACAGACACAGCAGCGTGAGAAACCCCATCGGCCTCCAGCTCCGAATCTTCGGCACACACTGCACGAGCCCAATCCCCGGCTGCGATGGTCGATCGAAGTCACCAGTGTAGATCGAAACCCGGAGGCGGTGTCCGAGCCCCCGCCGGAACCCGATCGGCGTCACGTCGCCGACGGGCGCGTGCCCCCGGGCGGGAGCGTCATCCGTACGCGGAGCGCGTCCCGCGGCTCCTCGGTGAACCCGAGCCTCAGATACAGCCGGCGCGCCGCGTTCGTGCGGTAGACCGACAACACCAGCGGCACGCCGCGCCCGTGGGCCGCGTCGATCAGCAGCCGAAGGAGGGTGGTGCCGAGCCCCGCGCCCTGGTGTGCGGAAGCGACCGCGATCAGCTCGAGCCAGTCGTGGTCTTCGCGGTGCTCGACCTGGACCCAGCCCACGACCGCGCCATCGATCTCGACCATGCGTGTGTCGGCCGCGCACCAGCCGTCGCGGCACTTCCGCTCCATGGCCTCGTCCCAGCCGCCCCACGTCTCCGTCACGAGCGGGAGGAACGCCTCCCGCTGGATGTCCCAGGCCGCGGGCCAGTCGGCGTCCGTGGCGGGACGCAGCCTCATGGCTCGTCGAGGACCTCGACGGCGTCCTCGATTCCCGGGATCTCCGGCGCCACGGGGCCCTCGGCGGCCGCCTCGATCCAGGGCAGCTCGCGCGGATCCTTGCCGAGGCCCTCGAGGTGCCGCGCGATCCAGTCGCGCACCGCGCCCACGCCGATGGGCGCGTCGGAGAGCTGGGGCAGCGGGTCGAATGCCGCCGACAGGAAGGAATCCTCGGGAGCGCCGAGCTTGCCGCGGGCATCGGTCAGGTAGCGCTCGCGGTCGGACTCGCGGAGCGTGTCGATCTTGTTGATGACCGCCAGCACGGGCCGGTTGCGCGCCACGCACGCGCGGTAGTCGGCGAGCTCGCGCGACTGGACGCCCCCCTGCGCGTTCACCAGGTAGACGAACACGTCGATGAGGTCGAGCACCTGGCGCGCCTCCTCGGTCACGGACTCGATGATGTCGCCCATGCCCGGCGTGTTCACGACGTACAGCGCCGTGGCGTTCGGGAGGCGGTTGATCTCGACCTCCTTCGTCGACCCGGCGACCGGGTTCACGTTGCCGCTGTCGATGCCGAAGATCGCGTTGATCGCGGCATCCTTCCCCGACGACGGCGACCCGACGATGCCGACGGTCACGCGGTGACGCACGGTCTGGCGCAGCGCCGAGACCTCGAGCACGGCCGGCAGGAGCAGCTCGTCGCGCGGGCGGCCGAGCCAGAACAGCGACAGGCAGCCGGCGAGCGGCAACAGCGGCGGGAACAGGAACGGTGCCACCCGCAGCGCGCTCAGCGCCATCACGCCGGCCCCGTACTTCGCCCCGATCTTGAGCCGCTCGGCCATCGAGATCAGCGCCTGGTTCCCGTCGGCCGGCGCCGGCAGCTCGAGCTGGAGCCGCCGCCACACGCGGTCGCGCTCCTCCTGCGGCATCTCGGACCACGCCTCCGAGACCCACCAGTCGAGCAGGGCCTTCTCCACCGCCTCGATGTCGGCCCCCGCGGGCAGCGCGACGGACTTGCGCTTCGCGAGGTCGCGGACGACGTCTGCGTACGACGGGCCATCGCCCTTGCGGAAGACGATGTTCCACACGTCCTGCGCCCCGCGGCGCCGCAGGGTCTGGGCCGATGCGCGGCAGAGCTGCGACAGCCCCATGCCCGTCGGGTTGATCCCGAGGACCTCGGCGAGCGGCAGGATCTCCGCCCGGTGGCACCGGCGCAGCAGCTCGGCGAGCGGGTCTTCGACGACCGGAGCCGGGAGCTGCGGCTCGCGGAGGACTAGTCCGGACTGTTCTGGTTCTTCCAAGCGAACGCTTCCCGGTCGAAGATCTCGCGGAGCTCGTCACCCGTCATGTCGCCGCCGCGCTGGATGAACCGCACCGCGGCCTTGCCGACGCCGTAGGTCGTGGCGCCCGCCACCGTCGCGCCGAGCGCGCTGATCGCGACCTGCACGATCTGGCCGCCCGGGATCCAGCCGGCCGCCTTGAGCGCGTTCACGGCGTAGCGGATGAAGCCCTTCGACGTGCCCGCGAGGGCCTCGCCGATGATGAAGAGCATCAGATCCTTGTCGATGCGCTTGTCGTGCACGGCCGCGATGTCGCTGATGAGCTTCACCTGGACCACCGTGACCGCGGTGATGTCGGCGCCCGGCACCGGGATGGCGCCCGCCAGGGCGGCCTTCTTCGCGGCATCCTGGATGATGGTCTCGCACGCCGCGGCCTTGTTGCGCAGGTTCTTCGCGAACAGCAGATCCTTGCCCTTGTCGGACAGGTGCTTGTGGATCCACCCGATGACCTTCTCGACGCCGATGGGCTCGTCGGAGAGCGCGGGCAGCGGGTCGAACGCGGTGACCACGGTGTCCTCGGGCTTCACGCCGAGCTGGATCCGGGTCTGGCGCACGAAGTCTTCGCGCTGGTCGGGCCGGATGAGGTCGATCTTGTTGAGGCACACGAGCGTGGGCCGGCCGAGCGCGCGGATCGCGTCGAGGTCGTTCTTCTCGTCGATCGTGGCGCCGCCGTCGCAGTTCAGCACGTACACGGCGAGATCGAGCTGATCGAGCGCACGGCGGGCCTCGCGGTCGACCTCGCCGCGGATGTCGCCGAAGCCCGGCGCGTTGATGACCAGCAGGCGCCGGTCGATGTCGACGGGCGCGACGCGGATGCGGTCGGTGCTGCCCGGGATCGGGTCGACCTGGCCGAAGTCGAGGCCGAACAGCGCGCGGATCGCGCTGTCTTTCCCGGCCGACGCCGAGCCGAGGAACGCGACCGCCAGCGTCTGCTGGAGCGCGGTCGACACCTCGTCGGCCGCGAGCTCCCACCGCGCCATCACCTGCTTCTTCAGATCGTCCTGGAGTCCCATGGCCGGAGCATATCGCGGAACCGCGACCCCGCCCGAGGCGCTATCCTCACCGCGTCGACGGAGTCCCCATGCGCCCTGCCCCGCTCGCCGTGCTGCTCGTCACCTCCGCCTGCAAGGGCGACCGGCCGGCCCCACCGATGAACCAGCCCGACATCTACGAGATCCCCGAGGGCTGGCCGACCGAAGGCGATCCGTGGGCGTCGTTCACGGTGCGGTCCGGCTGCACCCAGGTCGGCGACAACGGCGACACCTACACGTACGACGCGTTCGGCTGGCCCCTCACCGGCGCGGCCGGCGACGGCGCGTGGTCGTTCGAGTGGACGTACGAGCGCGTGGACGGGCGGGTCACCGGCGCCACGCAGGTGGAGGTGTTCGGCGACAGCGTGTTCACCACCGAGTACACCTACGACGAGAGCCAGATCGTCGAAGACGAGCGCTCCCAGGGCGAGATCAGCCTCGAGTGCCGCCACGAGTACTACGACGTCGGGCTCTCGCGCGAGTCGACGTGCACGCTGCCGAGCCTCGACGAGATCGTCACGACCTACGACTGGTGCAACCAGGCGCGGGAGCTGAGGAAGCCGGGGCCCGACCCGACCCTCGAGGTCACCTACGCGGGGCCGTGCGAGCTGGCGTCGATCGTGGAGATCGGCGAGACGGGCGGCGTCCCCCTCACCATCACGCGCACCTTCGAAGCGGGTCGGGAGAGCACCTACGTGTTCGACCGGAACGGGACGGTCACCACCATCGCGTACACCTGGACCTGCGAGTGACACCCGTGTCGCGGTTCGCCGCGCGCTGACGACGGAGAGACGGACGAACGCCGCACATCGCGGATGGCACGGTTCCTGCTTCTGTTCGGACGAAACAGAACGGGAGCTCTGAAATGCGCCAGGTCCTCGCCATCGCCGCCCTCATCTCGGGTGTCGCCGCCTCCATCGCCACCTCGCCCGTCCGCGTGCAGTGGGCCGTCTACGGGCACGACCGCGCCACGCTGGTCGTCGAGCGCGACAGCGACGAGGCCGCCGCCGACATCCACGTCCTCGTGAACGCCGTGGCGATGGACATGCCGGTGATCGAGGACCTCCCGGAGCCTTCCGGACGGCCGTTCGACCCGGAGCCGGAGGTCGTCGAGCTCCCCTTCTCGAGCACGTTGACCGTGGACGTGGAGCTCGTGACGCGCGGCGTGCTCGGCGTCGGCGCGAACGAGGTCGACGTGACGCTCGTGCTGCTGGACACCGAGGGGGACGTGCTCGCGGAGCAGGCCGTGTTCGTCGAGCCCTTCGAGCCGGTGTCCGTGACGCTGGAGGCGCCGGACGCCCTCGCCGACTGCGCGCTGGGCGTGGCCTGCGAGCGCGCATTCGAGCTGGTCGTGCTCACCGACTCCGAGGAGCCTTCGCGCGTCGTGGCGAGTGTCGAGGCCCGCCAGTGGCTCCGCGGTCCCGTCGGCATCGACGCCCCCGAGGACGCGGCCCTCGAGGTCCTCGTCGAGCCCCGCTGATGCCGCCGGAGTAGAGTGGCGCCCGGAGGCGCCATGAGGGGTCACGAAGCCGTCCGTCACTTCCGCGGCCACCAGGAGATCGGGAACAAGGTCGTCTCGCGACTCGTCCAGATCCAGGCCCGCATCGAGCGCACCCTCGAGGCGCTCGCGGTCGAGCAGCGCAACGCGCTCGACGCGCTCGCGGACGCGTACCTGCAGTCGTTCGACGAGGCGGCCCTGCTGCGCGCCGAGCAGCTCACGGGCTTCCGCGGCTTCTCGCGCCGGAGCCCGATCAAGGCGCTGGAGCACGAAGCGCACGTCCTGCGGACCACGATCGCGCGCATCGAGGCCGACGAGCACTACGTCCGCCGCGAGTACCTCGTCGGTCCGAACGGCGAGCTGACCCGCGAGCTGGCCGAGCGCGAGAGCATGCTCGAGCCGTGGCAGAAGGAGTGCGCGAAGTTCGAGGACCTCCCCGGGTTCATGGACCTGCTCGAGGTGAAGTACGACACGCCCCACTTCCAGGAGTCGTGGTGGCAGCCGCGCTACTGGACGCACTGGGCGCAGGGCGACGCGGTTTGCGAGGCCCTCGGGCTCGGCGACTTCGGCGACGACGTGCTGCCCGCCTACGAGAAGGTCCGCGGCCCGCGCGACCAGTGGAGGGCGCAGGTGGCCGAGACGGTCACGCGGATCGACGCGATCCACGCGCTCGTCCAGCACCACGACGAAGCCGTGGCCCGCATCCCCCAGCTCCCCGAGATCTACCTCCAGCAGTGCCAGGACGTGCTCGCCCAGTTCCTCGAGCACGCCGACCCGAGCCTGCTCGACGACTGGCTGAAGGACGCCGGCGGCGACCGCGCCATCCTCGTCGCGCTGCGGCGCGTCGCCGGCCTCAAGGCGAAGGCCGACGTCCTCGAGGAGATGCGCACGCAGGGCCTGAGCCCGCAGATCCACGCCGTCACCGCGCGCGTCGCGAAGCACCGCCGCAAGGAGCTCAAGTACGGCCGGCCGAAGCACGCCTACACGAACCTCTCCGGGCGCGACACCGACGCGGGGTTCGCGACGAAGGCGCAGAAGATGCTCGCCGATGCCCAGAAGCTCGAAGCCCAGCTCGAGCGCATCGAGCGCTTCGACGACTACGCGGCGTTCGACCTCGATCAGGACCCGGAGCTCTGGTACGTCGCCTTCACCCGCAAGGCGCCGAGCCGCTACTCGCCGCGCCTGCGGGCCTGGTACCAGCGCCACCCGAAGGCGACGCCCGCGTGGGACCGCGACGACCGCGACGACCACGACGACCGCGGCGACCGCGACGACGCGTTGGTCGGCGCCGCTGCGGCCTTCATCGACCGCTCGGACAGCGGGTACCTGTCGTGAAGAGCCTCACGATCGTCAGCTACGCGATCAACGGCCGCGGCATGGGCCACCTCGTCCGGCAGATCGCGATCCTGCGGTGGGTGCGGCGGATCTGCGCGCTGCTGGAGATCAAGCTCGAGGCCTGGATCCTCACCACGAGCGAGGCCGACACCCTGGCGCGACGCGAGGGCTTCGTCGCGCTGAAGATCCCGAGCAAGGCCATGCTCCGCGACGCCGGGATGGAGCCGTCCGCGCAGCTCGCGACGCTGCGGGCGTGGGTCCTGCAGACCGTCGCCATGCTCCGCCCCGACATCCTGCTCGTCGACACGTTCCCCGGCGGCTCGTTCGGGGAGCTCGTCACCGTGCTCGAGCTCGCGAAGAGCCGCGTGCTCGTGAAGCGCCGCGTGCGCCCCGAGTTCGCGGAGAACGACGCGTACCACACGCTGCTCCCGCTCTACGACAGCGTGATCACGCCCGACGACACGGGCTCCGGGCCCATCCTGCTGCGCGAGCGGCCCGAGCTGCTGTCCCGCGACGAGGCCCGCGCGGCGCTCGGCATCCCCGGCGACGGGCGCGGGGTCTACGTCACCCTCGGGTGCGGGGCCGACGCGAGCGCGCCGAGCCTGCTACCGCAGCTCGTGAAGGGCGTCCGGGCGCGCGGCTGGCACGCGGTGGTCGCCGCCGGCCCGCTGTACATGGGCCCCGAGCTGCGCGGCGACGGCATCACGTGGATGACGCGCTACGCGCCGGTCGAGCTGATGCAGGGCCTCGACGCCGCGCTGTCCGCCGGCGGGTACAACACGTTCCACGAGCTGATGTTCGCGGGCGTGCCCACGGTGTTCCTGCCGCAGCCCCGCATCGCCGACGACCAGGCGGGGCGCGTCCAGCGCGCCGTCGCCGCGGGGGCCGGCCGGCACGCGCGGAACGCGGCCGAGGCGCTCGAGATGCTCGCGGAGCCGGGCGCCTCCGAGGCCGCCCGTGCGCTCGTCCCGCGGAACGGGGCCCGCGACGCCGCCCGCCAGGTGCTGGCCAGCGTGCTCGACGCCGCCGACCTCGACTGGGCGCTCGGGCTGCTCACCGACGACCTGATCGCGCTGTCCCGGCGGCTCGACGGCACCGAGCAGGACGCCTACACCCTCGTGCGCCAGCTCGCCGACAGCCCGTCCGAGCACGCGCGGAAGGCCGCGCTCCTCAACGAGCACGGCGTCGATCTCCCCGCGCCGGTGGGCCTGCAGCGGTTCCTCGACGCGGTGACGGCGGCCGGCGTGCCCCCGAAGACCGCGCAGCTCCTGCTGAAGGGCCTGGGCCGCAAGTTCCCCGCGGCCACCGCGGCCGACCTCGTCGCGGCGTGCGAGCGGCTGTTCCCCGTGTGGGCGCGGTTCGACGACTGGATGGGCGCGGTGGCGCTGCTGCGCGCGGTGCCCACGCAGCGCGGGCTCGCACTGAAGACGTTCGTCGACGCGCTGGTGCCCTGGCTCGAGCAGCAGGACGAGCTCTTCGACGCGGTCCGCGACTTCTCGCGCCTCGAGATGGGCGGCGAGCGCCCGATCGCCGAGGTCCTCACCCTCCTCGAAGCGCCCCGGTAGCCCATGTACACCCTCCGCCCGCCGGCTCCCGCCCTGCGCCCCTTCGTCGAGCACTACTGGTTCGTCACGGACGCCGACGGTCCGGTCGACGTGCGGGTGGACGCGTACGTCGATGGGCGCGCCGACCTCGTCTTCAACCACGGCGCGCCGTACGAGCGCACCGTCATCGGCGGGCCGCGCGCGACGCTGGGGTCCAGCAACCTCGACGCGCAGCGGCTCGTCCCCATCCGCATCGCGCAGAAGGGCCGCGTTCGCACGGCTGGTGTGCGCTTCCACCTCGGCGGGCTGGCGCCGTTCGCGCAGGTCCCGCTCCGCCCGTTCACGGGCCTCACCCCGGCGCCCTCCGAGGTCCTCGGCCCGTCGATCGACGCGCTCGACGCGGCCCTCGCCACCCTCGATCCCGACGCGGCCGCCGCGGCCCTCGACGCGTGGTTCCTGGGCGCCCTCCAGACGAGCGAGGCCCACACCACCTTCGCCACCGCGCTCGCGCGGCTGGTGGAGGCGAAGGGCGCCGTGTCGGTCGCGGATCTCGCGTCCGGCGTCGCGACGAGCCCGCGTCAGCTCGAGCGGCTGTTCGCGCGGTTCCTCGGCATCCCGCCCCGCACCACCGGGCGGATCGCGCGGTTCCAGGTCGCGCTGCGGGCCCTGATGCGCGACCCCGGGGTCCCGCTCGCCGACGTGGCGCACGCCGCCGGGTACTTCGACCAGGCGCACTTCGTCCGCGAGTTCCGCTCCATGACCGGGGGCGTGCCGCGCGGATACCGCGGGTACTACCCTCCCCGGGGTCCGTCCGACTTCGCGCCGAACGTGGTCGCGTTCGTACAAGACGCGGGCGACGACGCCGGGTGACGTTCCCCCACGCCGGCGCGACCGGCGACAGGAGGCCCGATGTCCGGAACCGGAACCGCGAGCGACCCGTGGCAGCTGAAGACGCCCCCCGGCACGGGCGAGTACACGATCCACCGCGACGACGCGTCCGACCCGCCGCTGCTCGTGTGCCAGGTCGGCAAGACGCGGCTCACGTACCTCGCCCGCGCCATCGACGACCTGCACGCGATGCTCGTCGCCCACGGCGACTGGATGCCGCTCGGCGCGGCCGACGAGCAGAAGCCCGCGAAGCCCGACACGGTCGAGGCCTGGGGCCGCGACCCGGCGAACCCCGTCGGCGGCTGGTACGGCCAGCGCAAGGGCTACCGCGGCCGCTTCGGGATGTACCTCCCTCCACTGCTCGAGGAGCTGGGCCTCGTCGAGCTCGAGCACAACGCCCGCAACAACCGGGTCCGCGCGGTGCCGAAGTGAGCGCGACCCGCACCCGCACGGCGTTCTCGCTGGCCTACCGCGTCGAGCGCGACCTCGACGCCCCCGCGGCCGACGTGTGGGCGAAGCTCACCGACGCGCCGGGCTTCGCGGCGTGGAACTCGACGGTCGAGTCGATCGAGGGCACCATCGCGCCGGGCGAGAAGCTCGCGATTCGCGTGCCCATCGCGCCGGGGCGCGTGTTCTCGCCGTCCGTCGTGGCGTTCGAGCCCCCCGCCCGCATGGTCTGGCAGGACGGGTTCGCGCCGATGTTCCAGGGCACACGCACCTTCGAGCTGTCGGAGCACGACGGGAAGACGCGGTTCGTGATGGAGGAGCGCTTCGCCGGGGTGATGCTGCCGCTCGTCGCGCTCGGGCTCCCGGACTTCGTGCCGGTCTTCGACCAGTACGCCGCCGATCTCGCCGCTGCGGTGGGCTCGTCCACCTGACCGAGCCCTGGCTCGCCGGACGCGATGTGGCGCGGAGGAATTCGCGGAGGTCGCCGCATGCTTGTTCGACCTGTCAGTCAGTTCCAGAAGTCCTGGAATCTCCACACGTCACGATCCCGCGGACCGATCGACGGCGAAGGCATACGCCGGGCGGCGGTTTCGATCTTTGGAACGCGAGGGCCTCGACCCAGGGGGTGGCGAATGTGGCCCAACTAGTCGCCCGGATTCCGCTTCGTCACCGTCTTTCACCAGAAGCGCTCGAATACACATCTGGTACCTAGGTAGGCAGTAAGGCCTTTCGGCTGTGCGAAGGGGTGTCGAGGGGGGCGCCTCTGGGTGGCGGAACACACTTCCGACCACCTGGAGCATTGTGCCAGTTTCGGCGTCGAATCATGAATTTCGAAGCTCACGAATCAAGATTTGCAGCAACTGCTCTGCGGCCGACTCTGATGCGAGATCGCCAAACGGTGTTTGCCAGAAAAACCGTCCCGGCCCCTCATCGAAGACCAAGGCCATGGTAGTACTAGATGGTGCGCCGGACCGCCGTTTGTTTAGACGAAGTACCGCGTGATGCCCAGGTCCTGCCCACGCAAATAGATGAGCGCTGAACCCGGATGCCGCGATGAGCAGTTCCCCTCCCCCGCCATCGATCACGAGCCCTTGGCCCGGAAACATTGCGGGGAGCATCCATTGTGCTCGCTCCTGGACAAGTTCTACCATCATTACGGCTTCTCCCCGCTGAGATTGCTCCATGGCATTGGCGTCACGGCGCTTTGCTGCCTCGCGGCGGGCGAGCATCCGGTCCACCCTGTCCAGGTGCTTGGCCTCCACTGCGCTCGATGGGAGCTCCAATGTTTGCTGCAGTGCATAATTGATATCGGCAACGTTTCCTGCCGTACGCGCGAGCCTTGCAAACACATTGGCTTCTTCGAACCTGTGGGTTTGGGTGAGGACATTCACAACCTCACGAACCACGTGTTTGGCATCGGTTCGGATTCCATCGTCCCGAAGCTGCGGCCGTCCGGCCACGGTGCCTGCATACAAGACGTCGAGAATCTTGGGCACCCCCTCGGACGTCAACATTATGTTGTGGGTGCTGAGATCCATGTGAATGACGCCTTCATCATGGAGAGCTTGGATGCCACCCAGAATGCCCCGAATGATCTCGTCGCCAAGCTCGACGGTCATGCGACCCTTGTTGATCAGTTCATCCAACGTCGGGCCCCCGATGAACTCCATCACCAGAGCGTCACGTTCATCCTCTTCGACTGGATGATCCAATCTCAAGACATCAAATACGGTGACGACGTGGCGGTTGCTCACTCGCGCAAGCGCCGCAGCCTGCCCCTCAGCAGAGGCGATCGCGCTTCCTCCTGGAAAAAACAGTTTTATCGCAACGATTCGTCGCAATTGACTGTCGCGTGCCTTCCACACCTCCCCCCAGCCGCCCTCGCCCACCTTCTTGATAAACTCGTAGCGGCGAGCTCCCACGGGTCCCCCACGGCTTTAGCAAAGAGATCATATTACGACCTCGCCGCCCTCAGTTCGTCGGGTACGTCACCGAGCCCTTGCCATCCTCCGAGCACACCGCCGTCGCGATCTGGTACGGCACGCTGCGGTCCGTCCGGTGCTCGGCGTACAGCGGGTACGTCTGACCCGGCGCCGTCTCGATCCACGCAGCGACCTCGTTCCACTGGTTGTTCCGCGCATTCGCGGGGATCCCGTAGTTCGTGTAGAACCCGTTCGCGCCCCACCACGCGGCCCGCGCGAACCCGAGCTGGAGCAGGCCGAGGGTCTGCCAGCTCCCCGTCTTGAAGCGGACGGGCGGGCGACCGGGCGTGCCGAAGCGCAGCTCGGGCGCCGAGATGACGCAACCGCCCACCGCGACGATCTCGAAGCGGCAGTCGTCGCCGAGCACCTCGACCACGACGGTCTCGGGGTCCGGCAGGAACGACGCGTCGATGGGATCGGGGGCGAAGCGCGTGACCACCGCGGAGCTCTCGAAGCTGTCGCCCACCTGCACGTCGACGCGCAGGCTGTCCCCGTCCGCGAGATCGAGCGGGAGCCGGTCCGGGGCGTCGACCACCTCGCCGTCCACCCACCACCGCGGGGGCACGGGCAGCTCGCCGATCAGCACCATCTCGACGTAGACGCAGCCCTCGTCGATGCACTGCATCTCGAGCGCGATGCCCTCGCCGTCGCGGCGGAGGCCCGCATCCGAGCCGGACTGCGGCGCGGGATCGACACAGGCCGCGGCGAGGAGGAGGACGGGGAACGCGTTTCGCATGGAAGCTCCTTTCAGCTGAGGTCGACGAAGCGATCGAACGGACCGAGGAGCAGGTGGATGTTCCCGGTTCCGTCGGAGTGGACGAGGTTGGTGCGGACGTGGGCCTCCGCGAGCCGGCGTCGGAAGCGGAGGAGCAGGATGTCCCACTTCTTCCGGAGCCGGTCGGGGTCGCGCTCGTCGCGCCAGAGCAGGGCCGCGATGCCCGACCAGTGCACGGGCTGCCCGACCTCGGCGAGGTGCGCCACGAGCCGCGCCGTCACGCCGGAGACCGTCAGCACCTCGCGCCCGGCCCGGTGCACGTGGACGGCGTCGAAGAAGCACTCGAGGTGCAGCGGCGCGTCGAGACGCCCGGCGAGCGCGGTCTCCGGGACCATGCCCGCCGATGCCGCGACCTCGACGACGACCCAGCCGGGACGCAGCTCCTCGCCGCTCTCGAGCGGGCGCGGCATGCCGTCGCCGTCGCGGAACATCCAGCCGCCCCCGTCGGTCCACAGGTGCACGTCGGCCTCCGCGACGATGCGCGGCACGAGCCCCTCGGGGCCCAGCGACATCGCGCGGCCCGTGAGCACCTCGCGCTCGCCGTCGGGACCGCGCAGCGCGAGCAGGCGCTCGGGGTGCGTCACGGCGTCGACCGTCACGAAGTGGTCGTGGGCCAGGGCGATGCGGAGGCCGGCGGTCAGCGTGACCTCGCGCACGAGCACGCCTTCGACCGCGAGCCCGCCGCGCAGCGCGAGCAGCTTCAGCGCCCCGTCGCGCAGGGACAGGTACGCGTGGGCCTCGCTGATCGAGGGGTGCGGGATGCACATCGCCGCGGTGCGCAGCCGCCCGACGAGGTCGCCCGGACGGACCAGCACGGAACCCGTCAGCGGGTGGCCGAGGCTCGCGTAGGATGCGTGCGTCATGACGGGAGGCGTCCGTGGAAGGGGTGTTCGCATGGGCGGCGCGCTGGGGCATCGATCCCGAGGCGGTCGCCGAGCTCGCGCACCTCCTGGGCGAGAGCCCGTCCGACTCCGTACCCCAGGCCCCCGCGCCGCGCCGGCTGGCGCTGTTGGGTCGCGGCGGCACGGCGGAGGTGTGGTCTGCGTGGGACGACGACCTGCAGCGGAAGGTCGCGCTCAAGGTGCTCCGGCCGGAGCTGCAGCACGTGGCGGAGGCGCGGGACCGGTTCTCCCGCGAGGCCCGCACGACAGCGGCCCTGACGCACCCCGGCATCGTGCCCGTGCACCGCATCGGCACGCTCGACGACGGGCGCCCGTACTTCACGATGGACGTGGTGAAGGGCACGACCCTCGACCGGTTCGCCGCCGAGCAGGGGCCGGCGGGCATGCGCCGCGTGCTCGATCGGTTCGAGCGCGCGTGCCAGGCCGTGGCGTACGCCCACGACCAGGGCGTGCTGCACCGCGACCTGAAGCCCGCCAACATCATGGTGGGGCCGTTCGGGACGGTGTTCGTGCTCGACTGGGGCCTGGTGCGGTGGGCCGAGGGGACCCCGACTGCGCCCGGCCTCACGGCCCTCGGCGACGTGCCGGGCACGCCGGGCTACCTCGCGCCCGAGCAGCTCGCTGGCCGGCCGCTGGGCCCGACGACCGACGTGTACGCGCTGGGCCTCGTCCTGTGGGAGCTGCTGCATGGCCGCCCCGCGTTCGACCCCGGCCGGAGGGGCTCCGCGGCGGACCGCGTGCCGCCGTGCACCGCCGGGCCGGCCGATCTGCGCGCCGTGGTCGCGCGCGCCACCCTGCCCGACCCCACCGCGCGCCACGCCGACGCGCGTGAGCTGGCGAGCGCCATCCGCAGCTGGCTCGACGGCGAGGAGCGCCGGGCGCGCGCGGATGCCGACGTCCGCGAGGCCGCCGGGCTCGCCCGCGAGAGCGCCGCCCTGCATGCACGCGAGCAGGCACTGCGCGCCGAGGCGGCCGCCCTGCTGGACGGGGTCCCGCCGTGGGCGCCGGTCGAGCGCCGGGCGCCGGGCTGGGCCGTGGAGGACGAAGCGCGCGCCGTGGCCGAGCGGGCCGCCCTGGTCGACCTGCGCAGGCTCCAGGCGCTGCACGGGGCCCTCACGCACGACGCGGATCACGCCGAGGCGCTCGCCGCGCTGAGCACCCACTGGCGCGAGCGCCACCGCGCCGCCGAGCACCTGCGGGACGGGCCCGCCGCGCGCGAGGCCCTCGCCCAGCTCGCGTTCTACGACCGCGGCGAGGCCACGGCCTACATCGAGGGCCGGGGCTCGCTGCGCATCACGGCCCGCCCCGGCGCCGAAGCGACGCTCTACCGCTTCGACGAGGTCGATCGCGTGCAGGTGCCCGTCGACCCGCGCCCGCTCGGCGCGACCCCGGTGACGGTCGAGGGGCTCGAGATGGGCAGCTGGCTCGTCGCCTTCGCCGGCACGTCGACGGTGCTGCCGGTGTGGCTGCCGCGCTGCGGCCGCGTCGAAGCGAGCGTGGAGCTGCCGCATGCCGGGGTCGACGCCTGCTTCGTGCCCGGCGGGCCCTTCTGGAGCGGCTCGCCCGACGCGGCGTTCCAGCGCCGGCCGTGGGGCGAGGTCGACGTGCCGTCGTTCTTCATGGGGCGCCATCCCGTGACGCACGCCGACTACATCGCCTTCCTCGACGACCTCGTGCACACGGGCCGCGAAGACGACGCCGTCCGCTTCGCCCCGCACGAGCGCGCCGCGCCCGACCAGCCCGGCCGGATGTGCTACGCGCGCCGCTCCGACGGCACCTTCGAGCTCGCGCCCGACGCCGACGGCGACCTGTGGGACCCGCGGTGGCCGGTGTTCCTCGTCGACCACACGAGCGCCACGGCCTACGCCGCGTGGCTCGCGGCGCGCACGGGCCTCCCGTGGCGCCTGCCCACCGAGCTCGAGTGGGAGAAGGCCGCGCGCGGCGTCGACGGACGCGCCTATCCGTGGGGCGACCGGTTCGACGCGACCTTCGCGTGCGTGCGCTCCAGCCACGCCGGCCGGCCGCTCCCCGCGTCCGTCGACGCGTTCCCCACGGACTGCTCCGTCTACGGGGTGCGCGGGATGGCCGGCAACATGCGCGACTGGTGCGCCGACGCGTTCCGCGTGCCCGGACGCGAGCCCGCGCCCGGCGACACCCAGAAGGTCCTCAAGGGAGGCTGCTGGTACTTCCCGGAGACCGGCGCACACCTCGCAGCCCGCTACGCGCTCGACGCGCACAACCGGGGGGACACCATCTCGTTCCGGGTGGCCCGATCGGTGGTCCCCGGAGACCTCGCCTGAGGTCACGCCAGCAGCGCGTCCGTGCATGTGGAAAACCTACGGCCTTCCACACGCGGGGGGTACCCTACGTGGATCCTACACGGTCACCAGGGCAGGTCGGACAGCGCGATCCGGTCGCCCGGGGTGCACCCGTACGTGTGGGTCAGCGTCGCCACCGCGGGCCCGTAGTCCGTGAAGTGGTACCGCAGCGCACCCGAGGCGGGACACTCGACGTAGCCGGGGATGAAGGTCGCCAGGCTGGCCTGGTAGAAGCTCAGCGGGTTCGAGACCGTGCCCGTGCACGGCTGACCGGGAACGGGCGTGGGGAGCCCGGTGAACAGGCCCCAGCGGAAGAATCGCGGGGTCAGCTGCGTCTGCGTGTCGCACTCGAGCTGCACGGGGCCGCCGCTCGGCCCGAGCTCGATCTCCTTGCCCGCGTAGTCGCACACGGCGCCGTACGGGTTGCCGAGCACGGGGCCGCTGGGGCTGACGACCGGGTCGCGGTAGTACTCGTGGTAGTAGGGCGCCGCGGCGCTCCCCTGCTGGCAGAGGACGTGCGACTCGACCGAAGGCTCGATCGTGTGCGGCGCAGCGCACGGAATCGCAGTCACCGAGGTCGCCGCCGGCCCGCCGTTCACCCACTCGTAGGTGTAGGTCTGGAGCGGTCCGTAGGCCTGGCTGCACGCGGCCCAGAGGTCGACGGGCTCGCACTGATCGTCCCAGGCGACGGTCCACAGGAAGTCGTCGGCGTGCTGGTTCAGGTGATTGACGGCCGCTCCGCCGCTGATCAGCGTGTAGCCGGAGTTGCCTGCGAGGTGGCAGGCCTCCTGGGCACTGGCGTGGGGAACGAGCGCGAAGAGCAGGAAGCTCATGGACATCTCCTCTGTTGGGATGACCCGTACCTACGGGCTCTCCCGGGCCCCGACACCCTGCGTGGTTCCTACGCGGCGGTCCCGCCGCGGGCCGCGCGCAGCCGCTCGCGGAACCGCTTCTCCTGCGCGTCGCCGTAGCCGAGGACCACCCCGGGACACCGCTCCGCGGCCAGCTTCAGGATGGCCTCCACCTGGCCCCCGTTCGCCACGAGCGTGCGCGGCGCCCCGTCGTCCAGGCACACCACGACGCCACTGTTGCGCCCGACCTTGCCGTAGACCCAGTACACGCGGTGCGGCGCGGACTCGAAGGCGCGGTAGACCTCCGACGACCGCGCGGGCCACAGCTCCCTCCCCTCCACCGACATCACCCACGCGAGACCCAGCGCGGCCACGCCGCACCCCGCCAGGAACAGGCCGTTCTGCACCTCGCCTCCCACGGCGACCACGCCGCCGCCGCCGAGCAGGCCCAGCGCGACGACCACGCAGAAGACGCCGATCAGCAGGCTCTGGATCGCCGTCGCCCGGATCCGCTTCTCGAGGATCTCCATCCGACACCTCCACGCCGACGCTAGCCCGGAGGCCGTCCCACACGGGCCGGACGTAGGATCCGTGAAGGGTCCCCCCTACTCGGTGGGCACGAGGAGCTCGACCGTCGCGCCCACCGTCGCCGCCACCGTCGCCGCGGCGAAGTCGGCATCGAGCCGCGCCACGCCGTCGGGCCCGCCCGTGCAGTGGTACCGGTCGTTCCGGAAGTTCGCCGTGTCGGTGACCATGACCGCCGGGAAGCCCGCGTCCCAGAAGCTCTTGTGGTCGGACCGCCCGAGGTCGGCGAGGAACGGGTTCCCGAGCTGCTGGGCCGTGAGCTGGATGGACACGACGGGCAGCCCGGCGTTCGCGGCGGCCTGCTCGAAGGGAGCCAGCGCGGGCGCGGAGGACGGGTCGCCGACGTAGAGCGCGAAGTCGCCGCGCATGTCGTTCGCCTGCACCTGGGCCGTCTGGGCCGGGAACACGAAGTCGAAGCCGAACGGGAGGGACTGGCTGCCGGGCTCGTCGGACGCGTACCCGATCATCTCGAAGGACCACATCATCCGGATGGGCTCGGTCGCGGAGGTCGCCCACGCGCGCGACCCGAGCAGGCCGGCCTCCTCGCGGTCCCAGCACGCGACGACGAGGTCGTGCGTGAAGGTGCCGGGCGCGAGCACCCGCGCGACCTCGAGGGCCCCGGCCACGCCGGACGCGTTGTCGTCGGCGCCGGGACACCCGGGCACGCTGTCGTAGTGCGCCGAGACGATCACCGCGCCTTCGCTCGCGGTCCCCGGCTTCCGGCCGACGACGTTCGTGCCGGAGTCGAAGGTGTGCAGCGTCGTGTCGAACCCGAGGCCCTGGAGCGTGGTGAAGCAGCGGTCCTGGGCGGCCTGCCAGCCGGGCGTCCCGGAGCCCCGGGGCACCGCGAGGGCCTCGAGATCGGCCTGGTAGCGCGCGACCTGCACGGTGGCTGCGAAGCCCTCGGGGTCGGTGGGCACCGGGGGCGTGGGGACGGCGGTGTCCGGGGCGTCGGTGTCCACCGGATCCGTGTCGGCGGGATCGGTGTCGGTCGGCGTCGGGGTGGACGTGCAGGCGGCGAGGAGCAGGGCGAGCATTCGGCCTCCGTGGGCGCGCTCCGTATGGCGCACCACCGCACAGGAGGGGGTCTTGTAGCGCACCTGTAGCGAAACTACGCGAGCCGCGTGTGCCCCTCGCCGCGGCGGAGGGCGCGGATCGCGACGGCGGTGTCGGCGAGGCTCTCCGCGAAGCTGTGTGCCGGCGCCCAGCCGAGCTCGGACCGGGCCCGCGCGTTGCTCAGCGCGACGACCTTCCCGATGACCGTGTCGCCGCCCTCGGGCGGGGTGAAGCGCGGCACGCCGAAGAAGCGCTCGTTGAGCCGCTCGAGGAACGGGATGGCGCGGATCGCCGCGCCGGGCAGCACCCAGGGGGCCCCGGGGCAGTCGGCGTCGACCTCGCGCAGCGTGCGCGCCCACTCGACCATGTCGGGCTGCGTGTCGTTCGCGAGGACGAAGCGGCCCGTGACGCCCGGGCGGGCGGCGAGCAGGAAGCCCTGCGCCAGATCGCGCGCGTCGACGTAGGAGAAGTTCAGGTGCGGCGCGCCGAACCGCATGCTGCCGAGCAGGATGCCCTCGATGAGCGCGATGGTCGGGGTGCGACGCGTGAAGCCCGGCCCGCCGACGCCCGCGGGGAGCACCGCCGCCATCTCGACGCCGAGCGCTTCGGCCAGACGCCACGCCGTGCGCTCGCCCTCGACCTTCGCGCGGAAGTACGGGATGCGCACGTCGTCCGTCCAGTCGGCCTCGGTCGCGGGAGGCGCGCCCCGCGGCACCATCGGCAGGGTGACGACGGACGACGTGAAGACGACCTTCCGCACGCCCTTGCTGGCCGCCGCACGCAACGCCGCAGCCGCGCCTTCGACGCTGTCCGCGAGCATGGCCTCCGCACCGCCGTCGTCCACGATGGTCTGGTAGGTCGCCGCCACATGGAAGAGCACGTCGACCCCTTCGAGGGCCGGTTCGAACGCCGCGGGGTCGCGGATGTCGAGCGCGACGAGCTCGATGTCGCCGAGCCCGCGGAGCGCATCGACCCGCGCGGGGTCGTCGAGGGTGCGCACCGAGGCGCGCACGTCGTACCCGCCGTCTGCGGCGAGCGCCGCGCAGAGGTTGTAGCCCACGTGCCCGTTGGCACCCGTGATCAGCGCGCGCACCGTCTCTCCAGGGGGGAGCGACTATCTCGCGTCGTCTGGACCTGCCGCTCCGACCACGCCGTCGTCGAAGCGCACCGCGTCCAGCACCATGCGGTGCATGTAGGCCTCGGGATCGTCGTGCAGGCCCGTGGTGACGGGGATGTCGTGGGCCACCCAGAACCCGTCCACGGGGCGCTGGTCGAGCAGGTGGGCCACGCCGCTCGCGACCGGCGCGATCTCGCGCACCGTGTAGTGGACCTTGGCGAGCCGGTGCGTCTCGGGGTCGAGGTACACGAGGTACTGGTCGTACTGCGGGTTCGCCTCGATGCGCTCCCACGTCGCATAGACCACGTCGTACGTGGCCCCGCGGACCTCCTCCGTGCCGACGTACCGCACGAGCGGGGCCTCGGTGAGGCGCTGCGGCATCTCGACGAAGTAGTGCAGGGTGGGCAGCATGAAGCGGATCTGCGCGCTGTCGGACGGCTGCTCGACGCCGTCGACCCGGCGCCACGCCGCGCCCTCCGTGACGCCCCATGTCACGCCCGCCTCGGGCCCGTTGAGCAGCTCGGCTTCGCTGTCGAAGCTGTGCACGCGCTGCCGGACGTGGGCGCGCTGATCGGCGTCGGGCCAAGGGTTGAACCAACGCCCGACGCCCACCCAGGTGTCGCGGAGGTCGAGCTCGAGGGACGCGTGCCGGTGCAGCGCCTCTGCGCCGCCGTGGGCCTCGAGCATGGCCGCGAGGAGCTCGCGCCCGCGGGCCTCGGCCGCAGGATCGTCCGCCACGGAGACCGACGCGGGCCGGATGTCGACGAGCGGCAGCCCGAACACGGCGAGCGCGAGGCCCAGGACGGCGAAGAGGCCGACGACCGTGGCGAAGAGGGAGATCAGCACGCGTCTCATGGAGCCTCCGGAGGCAGGGTGGAGAGGGTCAGGGTCACGAAGTCGCGCACGGTCTCGGGCGGCGCCCCCGTGCGGGCCTGGAGCAGGACGGCCTGGAACGCGACCGCGAGGTGCCGCGCGTGGGCGGCCGTGTCGGTGGTGGCGGGCAGGGCTCCAGTCGCGACCGCGCGCTCGATGGCCCCGTGCAGCGCGCCCTGCATGCGGTCGAGCAGCTCGCGGACGACCGGCTGCACGACCGGATCCGAGCGCCCGAGCTCGAGCGCGGTCTGCAGGACGAGGCAGCTGCGACGGTCGGGGTCGGCGAGGACCGCTTCGGCGAGGGTACGGAACGCGACCCGGATGCCGTCGAGCGGTTCGGGAGCCGCGGCGATCCGGCCGATCCACTCCGCCGCGACCCGATCACCGTACCGCGCGAGAGCGGCGAGGAACAAGCCCTGCTTGTCGCCCCACTGCTGGTACAGGCTGTAGCGGTTGACGCCGGTGGCGCGGACGAGATCGTCGATGGACGTGGCCTCGAAGCCCTGGAGCCAGAACACGTCCATCACCGCGTCGAGGGCGGCATCGGGGTCGAAGGTGCGCGGTCGGGCCATTTCAGAACACCTGTTCCAGAATGATTGGTCAACAATAATCCGCACCGACGCAGATGCAAGGGCGGACAGCGCGTCACCCGCGAGGTATGTGGCGCGAATGCTCGTTCTCGCTGCCCTGTTGGCCTGTTCCGAACGCTGTGGTCCCGACGAGGTCGAGACCTTCGACGGGTGCTCGCCGCTCGGCGACGGCCCCGTCACCGACACAGAGACCCTCCCCGGCTACACCCTCAGGCCGTGCAACGCCCGCGAAGGCACGGGGCTCGACTTCGAGACCGGCTGCGCAGCGGGTGTCTGCATCGGCGACCCCATCGAGGTGTGGCAGGCCGTGGCCGGTGCTCCCACGTCGTGCGACCCGATCGGCACCCGAACCTACTGTCGCTGGGAAGACGACGGCCTCGCGGCGTCGTTCGACGACGCCGACGACGACGGCCAGCCCGATCCGGGCACCGTGCCCACGTTCGTCGACGTGATCGGGCTCGAAGCGGGCACCTCGCCGTCGGGGCTCGGCGTCGACGTGAGCTTCGCCTGCTACGTCCAGCAGCTCGGCGCTCCCGTCGACATCCAGACCGAAGACGGCAAGGTGGTCGAGCTCGACTTCGAGACCTCCGGCGCGTTCGTGCACACGGCCGACTACGGCGGCCAGCAGTCCGTGCTCGATGCCGACGGGTTCGTCGACATCATCCTGTTCGGCACGCTCTAGCAGGTAGACTGCCCGCGGAGGGGACGTGCTGGCACTCGCCGTCATGGTCGCGAACGCGGGCTGGTCGCAGCAGACCTTCGCCGCGGCGCAGACGAGCTCACCCGCCGTGGGCGACGTGGATGGCGACGGCGACTGGGACATGGTGCTCCCGGTCTTCACGACGACCTTCGGCATCGAGGTCTGGAGCTGGAACGGCACGGCGACGGCCACCCCGACGAGCTCGGCGTGGACGGGGATCTCGCGCAACGCGCCTCCGCGGGGCCTGTACCTCGGCGACTTCACCGGGCAGGGCGTGCCGAGCCTCGTATGGGTCGAGGGCGACAACGTCCTGCTCTACCCGAGCGGCTCGGCCTCCCCGATCACCCTGCTCACCCACACGCTGCCCACCAACTCGTTCGAGGGCGCCGGGCTGATCGACTGGGACCGCGATGGTGACCTCGACATCCTCGCGATGGAGAACGGCCTCACGTGGATCCTGCTGAACGACGGGTCGGGGAGCTTCTTGGTGACGCCCGTCTCGATGGACTTCGGAACCACTCACTACTCGGACTACGGCGCGCTCGCCGACTGGGATGGCGACGGGTGGACCGATCTCGCCCTGCGGGCAGACGACCAGGACCGGGGGGCGTACACCCGCAGCCCGGGTGCCGGGTTCCTCGTCGCGCCCTCGCATCCGTCGCCGTTCTGGGGCAACAACGACAACCTGAAGGGGCGGATCGCGTACTGCGACTTCGCGCCCGGTGACGACTGGGTCGACATCGCGCTCACCGACACCGGGGGCAGCGCGCCCGATCCGCACGTGTGGGTGTGGCGCTACGACGGCAGCTGGAGCGACGTGTACGCGAGCGGCGTCGTGGCCGACGCGCTCGGCGTGGGGTGCGGCGACTTCGACAACTCCGGCACGCTCGACCTCGTCGTGGGCAACGCCACGGTCGACAACCTCCACCAGGGGCTCGGGAACCCGACCGACATCCGGATCGGTGTGACCGGCGGTCACACCCACAGCTACGTGCCGATCGACGTGAATGCGGACGGGTTCCTCGACCTGGTGGCGGGTCGGGACGAGACCACCTCCGCCCTGATCAACGACGGGGTGGGGCTCTCACCGCAAGCGCTCCAGATCCGCATCCTGCGCTCGCAGGGCGCCGACTGCACCGACCCGCGCTACCGCGAGGACTACGGCGCCTCGGCCGTCGTGAACGGCGTGCGGCAGACGGTCTCCGGCAGCCTGGGCAGCGGGGCGAACGGATGGCCCGTGATGCACTGGGGCAACGTCGCACCGGGGCCGCAGCAGGTCGAGTGGACCGATTCGATCGGAGTCACGCACTCGATCCGGCTCCTGCTCGGCTCGGGCCTCACCCAGGTGACGCTGACCGACCTGGACTTCGACGGTGACGGTGTCCCGAACGTCGTCGAGACGGGCTTCCCGTTCCCGGATGCCGACGGCGACGGCTTCGACGCCGTGGCCGACGCCGACTCCAACGACGACGGCACCATCGACCCCGACGGGTACGCGACGGCCTCCTGCACGGCGTGGGGCCTGCCCGACTGCGACGGCGACGACATCCCCGACTACGCCGACGACGTGATCGACGGAGATCCCTGCAACGACACGGGCGGCGACGCCGACACGGACACAGACGCAGACTCCGACGCCGATTCGGACGCCGACGCCGATTCGGACGCCGACGCCGATTCGGACGCCGATTCCGATGCAGATGCAGACACCGACTCCGATTCCGACAGCGACTCCGACACCGACACGGGTGACGCAGACGCAGACACCGATTCCGACGCGGACGCAGACACCGATTCCGACACGGACACCGACTCCGATGCGGACACCGATGCAGACGCCGACACCGATGTCGCATCGGGCGGCCGGGTGGTGCACACGGGGTTCGCGTGCGGATGCGCGGCGAGCCCGCGTGGATGGGCCTCTCCGGTGTCTCTGGTCTCCCGGAGGCGACATGCCCGCTGAACGTGGCCTGAGCCTGGTGGTCGCGGCTTGCGTGGTCTTCGGGCTCGCATGCTCCGGCGGCGGGTCGTCGACGCCCGAGTGGTCCGAGGTCATCGCGCTCGTCGGGTCCGACACGCCGTTCCAGCTCGTGAACCCGGAGACGGGCGACACGCGGCGGTGGTCGCCGAAGGACGCCGAGGCG
Source organism: Alphaproteobacteria bacterium (assembly GCA_020632875.1). Lineage (GTDB taxonomy): Bacteria > Myxococcota_A > UBA796 > UBA796 > JACKEQ01. The sequence goes on along the minus strand of JACKET010000022.1, from coordinate 68,906 downwards.
CCGGACGCGCTGCTCGGAGAGCCGCACTTCTTCCTCTACAAGCGCCTGCTCACGCTCTCCGGCCACTCCTGGCAGCGGGACTTCGGGCAATACCCGCCGCCCCAGGTGCTCTCCCGCGACGGGCGGCTCGCGTGGGTGAAGCCCGTGGGCGGCGCCGGAGCGCTGTTCGTCGTGAAGGCCGCCGACGCCGACCCGAAGCAGGTCGCAGCGCCCGCGCGGAACCCCGGGTGGCGCGACGACGGCTGGGTGTGCTTCGACGACGGGCCCTCGTCGATCGCCAGCGGGACGCGCCTCGCGTGCGTCGACCCCGCGAAGCCCGACGCGCCCGTCGTCGTGCACGAGGCCACCATCGAGCGCTCGCGCTGGCACGGCTCCGGTGCGGTGGCCTGGGTCGACGGCGACGGCGTGCTGTGGACCCTCGCTCCCGGCGGCCAACCCGTCCGGGCGACCGGGCTCGACGGGCTCGAGGTCACGTGGCCGCTCGAGTGGTCGCCCGACGGACGCCACCTCGGCGTGGGCCTCGAGAAGGCCGGCCAGAACGGGCTCGCCATCGTCACCGGGTCCTCGGCCCGCATCGTGCTCGAGCCCCGCGCCGACGGCGACGCGAGCTTCGCGGCCTGGTCGCCGGACAGCGCGAAGCTCGCGTTCTCGCTCGCCTCGAAGTGCTGGAAGGACCACCTCCTCCAGAAGCGCGTGTGCGAGCGCGACGTGCACCTCGTCGACGCGGCGGGCGGCGCGCCACGGCGCCTCACCGAGCTCGCGTACACCGACAACCCCGCCCTCGCGTGGGTCCCGGGCCGGTGACCTCCCTCCCCGCCCACGTCCTCGACCCGATCCGCGCCGACCCCGACGGAGAGGCCGCGTGGGGCGTGCTCTCCGACTGGCTCCAGCAGGCCGACGACCCCCGCGGCGAGCTCGTCGCGGTCGATCGCGAGCTCGAGCGCACTCCGTGGGCCGCGCGGGGCCGCGCGCTCCGCGACCGCCGCCGCGAGCTGCTCGATCGGCACCGCGAGCTCGAGCCGCCAGCCGACGGCGTGCGCCTGCAGGTGTCGTGGTTCCGCGGGTACTGGCGCACGGCCACGGTGGACCTCGACCCCGACGACGACGCGCCGCTCGCGGGTCTCCGCGCCCTGCTCGCCCACCCCTGCGCGGCGCTCCTGCGCGAGCTCGAGATCGACCTCGGCGGCCGGGTGCATCTGCTGAACAACGTCGATGCCGTGCTGGCCGAGCGCGACTGGCCCGTGCTGCACGCGCTGACCGTGCGCTCGCGCCCCCCTTGGCCCGTGTTCTCGCCGCTCGACGAGGCCCGGGCGCGCATGCCGGCGCTCCGGCGGCTCTCGCTCGTCGGCGAGTACACCGACAGCTTCGTCGACGACCTCGACCCGGGCGGCGTGACGCACCTGTCGCTCACGGGCTCCGTCGGGCCCGACGCGGTGGAGGTCGCGGCGCGGCATCCGGGCATCCGCGCGCTGTCCCTCGACCTGTTCGAGCACCCGGACGGCGCGGATGCGGCGCTCGCCGTCCAGCGCCTGCCGCCGCTCGATCACCTCGGCCTGCGCGGGCTGCAGGGCGTCGCGGCGTTCGTGGCCCACGCGTCCTGTGAGGTCCGGGACCTCGATCTGTCGATGGGCGATCTGGACGACGAAGCAGCCGCCGTGCTCGCGCGGCGCAGCGACGCCCTCCGTGTGGAGCGGCTCGACGTCCGGGACTGCCGGCTCACCGAAGCCGGGATCGACGCGCTGCGACAGGCCTTCCCCGAGGTGCTCGCCGACCACCAGGAGCCGGGAGCCGCCGCGGGTCGGTTCGCCGTGCGCGTGAGGGCACAGACGCTGCGCGGCCTCCGCGGCTCCGCCATGACCCACCACGCCGCCTACCGACGGGCCGAAGCGCGCACCGCGTGGGCCTCCGTCGCCCGCCTCGCGGAGGTGGCCGCCGACCGCGAGGAGGAGATCCGGGCCTGGGAGGCGCTCGGGGGCCTCGCGTCCGATCTCGGGGACCTCGACGGGGCCGAGCGCCTGCAGCGACGCGTGCTCGCGTGGCGCCCGTCCGACCGCGGCGCGCTGCAGTCCCTCGCGCTCACCCGTCGCACCCAGGGCCGCACGCACGAGGCCGAAGAGCTGCTCGAGCGCGCCGTGGCCCTCGCACCCGAGCGCACGGAGCTGGCGGCCGAGCTCGCCACGCTCCAGATGGTGCTCGGGCGCCTCTCCGCCGCCTCCGACACGATCGACGCGGCACGGCAGCGCGAGCGCGAGGCCCGCAGGGAGCGGGCGCGCACGTTCTCCATCGCCGGCATGATCCGCCAGCAGCAGGGCCGCCTCGAAGAGGCCGAAGACGCCTACCGCGAAGCGCTCCAGCGCGAGATGGACCCGGCCGGCGCGCTCCCCATCCGCCTGAACATCGGCCAGGTGCGCTGGCTGCTCGGTCGGGTCGACGCCGCGCGCGACACCTACGAAGGCGTCGCGACCAGCGCGCGGGAGCTCGGCATCCCCCAGTTCGAGGCCGCCGCGCTCGCGGATCTCGGCCACCTGCACCTGAACGGCGGCCGGATGCAGGAGGCCATCGCGGCCCTCGAAGCCGCGGAGCCGCTGCTCGTGCGGCGCGGCGACCTGCCGAAGCTCGGGAACGTGCGGATCAACCTCGGCGCCGCACGGCTGTCGAACGGCGATCTCGACGGCGCGGAGCAGGCCCTGCGCGCGGGCATCGACGCGATGCAGCGGTCCGGGAACCGGCAGTGGGCCGCCATCGGCAAGTCCTCGCTCGCGAACGTGCACCTGGAGCGGGGCGATCGGGAGGCCGGCGAGGCGCTGTGCCGCGAGGTCCTCGCGGAGCAGGTGGCGCTCGGCGACCGGTGGAGCGCGGCCAGCACGCGCACCCAGCTCGCCGACCTCCACCTCGCGCGCGGCGAGCCCGCGCAGGCCCGGGCGCTCCTCGAAGCGGCCGCGGCGGACGCCGTGGCGGCGCGGAACACCCGATGGGCCGCCTGGGTGCGCGCCGAGCAGGCCCGCGTCGTCCACCTCGAGCACCCGGAAGGCGCGGTGGACGCGTACCGCGCGGCGCTCGCGGGCCTCGAGCCGATCGGCGACGACGCGCTCACGGGGCGCGCGCTGCTGTACCTCGGAGTCTGCGAGCCCACCGCGCTCGAAGCGGCGCGCCAGCGGCTCGAAGCGGCGGCCGACCGCGGGGGCCTCGACCAGGTCGCGACGGTCGAGGCGTACCACGCGGGCCGGGACGTGGGGGCCGGCACGTTCGCAGACTGGTTGCGCCAGCTCCCGTCGTAGGCGCTCGTCCCGAATCGGATACGCAGAGCCATCCAGACCGGAGACCCGATGCTCGGCCACCGTCCCCTTCTGCTCGCCGCCCTCCTCCTCGGGGCCTGCAAGTCCACCGATCCGGACCCGGTTCCCGACGCCGACACCGACACCGACACCGATGCCGACGCGGACACGGACACGGATTCCGATACCGACGCCGACGCCGACGCAGACACGGACTCCGACACTGACGCAGATACCGACGCGGACGCGGACTCCGACACCGACGCCGACGCCGACGCAGACACGGACACCGACACCGACACCGACACCGACACCGACACCGACACCGACACGGACTCCGACTCCGACGCAGACACGGACTCCGACACAGACACGGACTCCGACACCGACGCAGACACGGACTCCGACACCGACACGGACTCCGACACCGACGCGGACACCGACACGGACTCCGACACCGACGCGGACACGGACTCCGACACCGACGTGGACACCGACCCGCCCCTGCTCACGACGGACCTCGTCCGCATCGACGTGGGGTTCGATGCGATGACGCTGTACCCGTCCAATGGCGTCGACGGATTCGGGCCCACCGCCGCGTGGTCGCCCGTTGCGGACGTGCTCCCCGGCGAGCCCTGGCTCGTCGGCGACTTCGACGGAGACGGGATCGACGACCTCATCCGCATCGACGTGGGCTTCGACGCCATGACGTTCTACCCGTCGAACGGCGCCGACGGATTCGGGCCCACCGCGGCGTGGTCGCTGGTGGTGGACGTCCTGCCCGGAGAGCCCTGGCTCGCGGGGGATTTCACGGGAGATGGCCTCGCCGACCTCGTGCGCATCGACCCCGGCTTCGACGTCATGGCCGTGTACCCCAGCAACGGCGCCGGATTCTCGACCCCTTCGGACTGGTCACCGGTCGCGGACGTGCTCGACGGTGAGCCCTGGCTCGTCGGCGACTTCGACGGAGACGGAGACGACGACCTCGTCCGCATCGACGTGGGCTTCGACGCCATGACGTTCTACCCGTCCAATGGAGTCGACGGATTCGGGCCCACCGCCGCGTGGTCGCCCGTGGCCGACGTGCTCCCCGGCGAGCCCTGGCTCGCGGGCCGCTTCGACGCGCAGTAGTCTGACGGACCCGCACCAAAGACGGGTAGAGTGGCGCCCGGATGACCGACCTCTCGCCACTGGTCCTCGCCGGGATCCGCGCCGGACGGCCCCTCGTCGGGCCCCAGAACGTGCACGTCGACGTGACGAACACGTGCAACGCGAAGTGCATCACCTGCTGGGACCACTCCCCTCTCCTCGACACCCCGCGCACGCGCGAGTGGAAGCAGCAGACGCTGCCCTGGGAGCGCTTCGAGGAGGTGCTCGCCGCGCTCGACCGCATGGGGAGCTGCCGGGCCGTCGTGCTGTCGGGGATGGGCGAGCCGCTGCTGCACCCGCGCATCTACGACATGATGGCCGAGGTGAAGCGCCGCGGCTGGCACCTCACGGTGCTCTCGAACCTCGTGGCCGCCGACATCGAGCGGCTCGCGACAGCGGGCGTCGACAACCTGCTCGTCGGCGTGCACGGCGCCACGCCCGACGCGTACATGGCGTTCCACCCGGGGTGGACCGAGCTGCAGTTCACGACGCTGCAGTCCCACCTCCGCAAGCTCGTGCGGGCCGGCGTCAGCACGCGCCACGTGCAGGTGATCAACCGCGACACGGCGCCCGACTTCGTGCAGATGGTGCGGTTCGGCCACCGGTTCCGCGCCGAGCGCATCAACTACAAGCTCGCCTCGCTCGCCGGGGGCACCGAGACCACCGCCATCACGGAGGATCAGCGCGCCTGGCTGCGCGAAGAGGCCGTGCCACGGGCCCGCGAGCTGGCCGCCGAGCTGGGCGTGAAGACGAACCTCCACCTGTTCGAGCGCCAGATCGGCACCGACAGCGCGCTCACGACCACGCCGATGGACGAGGTCGGCTGCTACATGGGCTACGTCTACACGCGCATCGCGGTCGACGGCACCGTGCTGTTCTGCTGCAACACGAACGTCGAGGTGGGCCACCTGCGCGAGGGGCCGCTCGACGCCCTGTGGGAAGGCGACCGCTGGCAGGCGCTGCGCGAGCGCATCGGCCGGCACGAGTGGCTCACGGGGTGCGAGCGCTGCGGCAAGTTCGAGCAGAACGTGAAGTGGGCGGAGCGCCTGCGCGCATGACGCGCACCCCGACCATCGAGTGGCAGGTCGCAGGCGCCTGCAACTACGACTGCAGCTACTGCATCCAGTCGCGGCGGTACCGGCGGGGGGCTCCGGCGGCCGAGCGGATCCCGCGGGCCATCGACTTCTTCGCATCGCTGCCGGGAACCTGGGAGATCAAGATGAGCGGCGGCGAGGCCTTCGCGCACGCGCTGTTCCTCGACGCCATCGCGCCCGGCATCGTCGAGCGCACGCCGCACCGGGTCAGCGTGCTCACGAACTTCAGCGCGTCGCACCGCGACCTGATGCGGTTCGCGGGGCTCACGCGCGGCCGGCTCGAGGTCTTCAGCGCGAGCCTGCACCTCGAGTTCACCACACTCGAGGCGTTCGCGGAGAAGGCCGCCTGGTTCGTCGACCAGCTCGACCCCGGCGTGCGCTTCGTCGTGAACCAGGTCGTGCGGCCCGGGCGGATCGACGAGGCGCGCGCGTGCCGCGACCACCTGGCGGCGCGCGGCATCCGCTGGTTCCCCCAGCTCTACAAGGTGAACGGCGGGATTGCGGAGTACGCCGATGCCGCGGGCCTCGCCGAGCTGCTCGGCGACGCACCCGGGCCGCGCGAGGCCAACACCGCCCCGTCGTACGAGGGCCGGCTGTGCTGGGCGGGCACCCAGTACTTCACGGTCGACAAGGACGGCACCGTGTGGAGCTGCCGGACCGCGAAGCGCCACGGCGAAGGGCGCCTCGGCAACCTGTACGACGGAGACGTGCGCCTGCACGACGGCCCGGCGCCGTGCCCGTACCGGATCTGCCCGTGCACGGTGCCCGCGAACCGCGGGATGATCGAGGGCATCGCGTGACCCCGCGGTACCCGATCGAAGGCGTGGTGAGCTGGAACATGAACACCACGTGCAACTACCGGTGCTCGTACTGCACGCAGCGGTTCGTCGACGACCGCGGGCAGTGGGCGCGCGACCTGCCGCGGTTCCTCGACGCGTTCCGGGCCCTCCCCGGCGACTGGGAGATCAAGCTGTCGGGCGGCGAGCCCTTCCGGCATCCGGACTTCCTCGACGCGGTGCAGGCGCTGGTCGAGGGCGGGCTGCGGGTCAGCGTCGTCACGAACTTCAGCGCCTCCGAAGCCGAGCTCGCGCGCTTCGCCGAGCTCACGCGGGCCCGGCCCGGCCTGCTCTCCGCGAGCCTGCATCGCGAATACGCCGACACCGACGCGTTCCTCGCGAAGGCCGTGTGGTTCGCGGGCATCCACGCGGGCCCGGTGTGCGTCACGTGCGTGGCGACCCGCGAGACCCTGCCCGAGCTGCCGGGGCTCAAGGCGCGCTTCGAGGCTGCCGGCATCGCCTTCAAGGCCCAGCCCGAGAAGCAGGACCGCGACGTCATCGCGTACACGCCGGCCGAGCGCGACGCGCTGCTCGCGCTGGGGGGCCACGCGAACACGGGCCGGATCGACCCCGACTTCGAAGGCCGCCCGTGCTGGGCGGGTGCGCGCTACTTCATCGTCGACCACCGCGGCGAGGCATTCCGGTGCTACCCGGCGCGTCGGTACCGCACGGAGCGCCTCGGCAACCTGCTCGACGGCACGTTCCGGCTGGGCCGCGGTGCCGAGCCGTGTCGCTACACCTACTGCAATTGTGTGGTGCCCCAGTCCCGTGGGATGGTCGACACCCGAGGAGGCCAGTGATGCTCGCCGGCAAGGTCCGCCTGAAGAACTTCATGATCGGCGTGGGCACCGTGGTCGGCATCGGCTGCGGCGCGACGGTGTTCCTCCTCGCGGGCGCGATGGACTCCTGCACGCGGTCCACCACGCAGCTCGAGGGCCCCGTCGTCCTGAACCAGCCGCCACCGTCCCCCATGCCGGTCGCGTCGCCCACGCCGGTCCCCACGCGGCGACAGACGTACGTGGATGTCGCGCTCGCTTTCCAGGGCCGCGATCTCGGCGCCGACAAGCTCAAGGATGCCGTCCCGGGGCCCTACAAGATCAACGCCTACCAGGATGCCGGCAGCGCCTCGGTGAACCGGCTGAAGATCGACCTCGACCGCGACGAGAAGTGGGACGAGAAGTGGACCTTCGAGCCCGGGGTCGTCACCCGCGAGATCGCGCCCGACGACGACGAGGTCTACGCGAAGACGCTCCGCTGGAACGGGGTCTCCTGGGAGGGAGAAGGCGAAGCGGCCGAGCCCGCGGCTCCCGACGAGGCCCACACCGCCGCGAAGGGCCGTCCCGTCGACACGATCGCGATGGCCTACCGCGGGCGGGACATCAAGTCCGACAAGCTGAAGGACGCGTCGAAGAGCACCCCGTTCAAGGTCAACGTCTACCAGGACGCGGGGCACGCGACGGCGAACCGCGTGAAGCTCGACCTCGACCGCGACGACAAGTGGGACGAGAAGTGGACGTTCGACGGGGACGACGTGCTCCGCGAGGTCGCGCCGGCCGACGACGAGGTCTACACCGAGACGTACGGCTGGGACGGGTCGGGCTGGGTCTCCCGCTGAACGGCCGGGATTTGCGGGCTTTCGAGCGACTCATTAGCCACCCCTGACGCGCACGTGCGCGGACGAGGGGGAGCGATGCGGTCCTGGGGCCTTTCCGGCATGCTGTTGTGGAGTCTCGTGGCCTGTAAGGGTCGCGTGGTCGACACCGATACCGACACCGAGACGGACACCGATACCGACACGGACTCCGACACCGATGCCGACACCGACTCCGACACCGATGCCGACACGGACTCCGACACCGATGCCGATACGGACTCCGATACGGACTCCGATACCGACACGGACTCCGACACCGACGCAGACACGGACTCCGACACCGACGCAGACACGGACTCCGACACCGATTCGGACACCGACACCGACGCGACCGGCGACACCGGCGCGGTGGACACCGCGGCCGCCGACACCGGGAGCACCGACACCGGCGTCGCCGATCCGTGCCTCCCGCTGGTCGGGCTGACCTGCGCCGACGCGCGCTCGACGTACCTGAAGGCCAGCAACACCGGCGTGCAGGACTTCTTCGGGAAGGCCGTGGCCGTCGACGGCGACACACTGGTCGTCGGGGCGGACTTCGAGTCCAGCGACGCGATGGGCGTGAACGGCGTGGGCACGAACGACGACGCCTTCCGCAGCGGGGCCGCGTACGTGTTCGTGCGCGACGCCTCGGGCACGTGGAGCCAGCAGGCCTTCCTCAAGGCCAGCAACACCGGCGACTACGACTACTTCGGCTACGCCGTGGCCATCGAGGGCGACACCCTCGTCGTCGGCGCGTACGGCGAATCGAGCATGGCGCCGGGTGTGAACGGCGACCAGAACGACGACACGTACGCCCAGGCGGGCGCCGCGTACGTGTTCACGCGCTCCGGCACCACGTGGACCCAGCAGGCCTACCTGAAGGCCAGCACCACGGGCGGCGCGCGCTGGTTCGGCCGGTCCGTCGACATCTCCGGCGAGACGGTCGCGATCGGCGCCTGGCACGAGCCGGGAGGCTCGGCGGGCGTGAACGGCGACGAGTCCGACGACAGCATCTCGGGCAGCGGTGCGGTCTACGTCTTCACCCGGAATGGCGCCGTCTGGACGCAGCAGGCGTACATCAAGGCCTCGAACCCCAGCCTGAACGACGAGTTCGGACGCGGCCTCGCGCTGCACGCCGACACGCTGGTCGTCGGCGCGCCGAGCGAATCGAGCGGAGCCGACGGCATCGACGGGAACCAGGCCGACGACACGGTCTACTACGCGGGCGCCGTCTACGTGTTCACCCGCAACGGCACGACGTGGTCGCAGCAGGCGTACGTGAAGGCGTCGAACTCCGACGAATACGACTACTTCGGCGAGAGCGTCGACGTGTACGGCGACACCCTCGTCGTGGGCGCTCCCGGCGAATCGAGCACGGCCGCCGGCATCGGCGCGGACCAGAACGTGAACCAGACCACCTGGACCGGGGCCGTCTACGTGTTCACGCGCTCCGGCACGACGTGGACGCAGCAGGAGTACATCAAAGCGGCGTACACGGGCGCGGACCACTTCGGGGAGTCCGTCTCCCTCGTCGGCGACTCGCTGCTCGTCGGCGCGTCATTCGAGGGCGGCAACGGCACGAACCTCGGTGGAGACCAGGCGAACGACGCCGCCTTCGCGAGCGGGGCCGCGTACCTCTTCGACCGCTCCGGCACGACGTGGACGCAGCGCGCCTACCTCAAGGCCTCGACGAACCGCCCGTCCGACGGGTTCGGCAACGCCGTCGCGCTCTCGGCGGGCCTCCTCGTGGTGGCGGCCGAGTACGAGGACAGCGACGCCACCGGGGTCGACGGGGACGAGACGAACGACAACGCGCAGGACAGCGGGGCCGTCTACGTGCGCCCCTACGTGCCCTGAGCCTCGCGCGCGGCAGCGAGGGCCTCGGAGGCCGCGCGACTCCGGAATCCGTCCGACTCGGCCACGACCTTCTCGAGGTCGGCGCGGACGGACGCGATGGAGATGCCGTCGAGGGCGGCGTTCCGGAGGCCGGCAGCCGTGTGGGCCCGCACCGTGGCGCTCCGCTCGAACAGCCGGGGCACGAGCGCCTCGCGGTCGCCGCGCTCGACCAGCATCCGCGCCAGCAAGCGGCTCGCGCACTCGCGGGCGGACTTCGCGCCCTTCTTCTCGACGTGCTCGAGCACGTCCTCCAATGCGACCAGATCGACCGATCCGGGCGCGCGGTCGAGCATCGTGATGGCCCCCCGGCACGCGTCGCCCGGCGCCATGAGCGCGCGACGGAGAGCCGCGGGGTGGCCGAACCGGATGGCGTGCTGGGCGAGGATGGCGCCGCCGTCGAAGTCGCCCGTGGACTCGCAGTGCCACAGGCCCTCCGCGACCAGCGGACCGCCGAGATCCTCCTCCTTCGCGAAGCCGTAGCAGGCATCCAGCGCACCGCGGCGGATCGCGGCGTCGGCATCGCGCAGCAGCACGCCGACGACCTCGACCACCGCGGGGTCTTCGCGCATCCACCGCTGGAGCACCGCCGGGAACGCGTTGCTGATGCCGGTGACGTGCGGCGGGCCCGCGCACGCGCACACCCAGCGCGCCCACGCGGGACGTGGCGCCCCGAGGCCGTCGAGCAGCGCGCGGCCGTTGGCGGCCGTCAGGCGCGGTCGGGTGGCGGCCATCGCGTGCTCGAGCGCCTGTCGGCCTGGCGGATCGAGGCGCGCCCACTCCGAGGACCCCGCGTCGAGCGCCGCCCGGATGCGCGCCGGGTCGCGGCTGTACAGGTCGTCGAACGACACCGCCATTCTCCACCCCCGGCCGAATGCTAGCGCGGCGGTTCTCTTGCGGTGGTCCGCAAGATTCCTTTCGGTGGCGGATCTCTTGCGGTCGACCGGCGGGGTTCTGGCGCCCACGCGCGAGAATCACGGTCTCTCCGTGCGAAACCCCCGGCACGCCCCTCGCATTCCCCGGTGCATCGACATGGAGGTCGAATGCGTCGATGGATCCTGGTGGCGTCGGTGGTCGCGGTGAGCGCCTGTGAGATCGAGGAGGGCGGCGAAGGCCGCGCCGCGCGGGGAGGCCGGTACGACCCACCGTCCGAGCCCGCGCACACGGTGAGCCAGGAGGGCGTGATGCATGCCCGCGGCTACGACACCCCGTACCTGTGCGGCGATCCGAGCGGTCGGCGCACCACGTGCCCCGACGACATCCGCCCCGCGCGCGCCGACCTCTCGTGCGACGCGAGCGGCTGCCACGGCGACTACACGTACAGCCCCGACTTCGCCCAGGCAGACCGCCACCTGCTCGGCTCCGACGGGCCGAGCTGCTTCACGTGCCACGGGCAGCGCTGGTCGGAGCAGCGGGCCGGTCAGGCCGTCGCCGGCGGTGCGGACTGATGCGGCTCCTGCTGGTGCTGGCCGGGTGCGCTGCGGCGCCCGCGCCCGACGCCCCGACCTACGCGGAGGTCTCGCCGGTCCTCGAGAGGCACTGCACCCGGTGCCACACGTCCGAAGGCCGGCGGGACGGGGGTGTCGAGCTCGACCGGTACGCATCGGCCCGCTCCACGCGGGTCCGGGCGGCGTGCACCGCCGTCGAGGCCGACGTCGCCGAGCGCTACGGGCTCCACTCCGAGAACGCCGACCCCGGCGCCGCGCCGTGCGAGGGCTGGCGCCCCGCGAGCATGCCGCCCGGCGCAATCGAGCACCTGACGCCCGCCGAGCAGGAGCTCCTCGCGCGCTGGGTCGTCGCGGAGGGCCCGCCATGATCGTGCTGATCACCAGCGCCATGGCGCTCCCGATGTACGCGCAGCGCTCGGGCCGCACGTGCGGGAACTGCCACGTGAGCCCCACGCTCGAGGACGAGGACGGCTGGGACAATCCCGAGCTCGAAGGCCGGAAGTGCACGATGACCTGCCTCTCGTGCCACGTCGACCCGGCGGGCGGCGGGCTCCGCAACACGAGTGGCCGCTTCTACGGCGCGTCGACGCTCGGGATCGTGGGCGGCCAGGAGCGGTCCTACAGCGATGTCGATCGCGAGATCCTCACGCCCGGCACGGTCTGGAAGCTTCGCCACGTGCTCGGTCGGCCGGCCACCGGCGAGGGGCGCACCGTGCCGAGCGACCTCGACGAGGCGCGCGAGGGCGTCGGCGCCGGCCAGACCGGCAACCTGTGGGCGATGGGACGCCACCCGCGACCCGTGCGGATGTCGCTCTGGGACGGGCGCTACGGCAGCCTGAACGCCGACCCGGTGGTGGCGGTGGGCGGAGACCTTCGCGCCGCGTGGTACAGCGCGACGAACGCCGTCTTCCCGATGCAGCTCGACCTGCACGCGGCCGTGCACCCCGTGCACCATCTGACCCTCGCCGCCACCGCGGCCGGCCAGGCCTCGGGCAGCGGGAGCCCCGTGTTCGCGCGCCGGGCGTACGCCATGGTGCACGAGCTGCCGGGGATGAGCTGGGCCCGCGCGGGCGCCTTCCAGCCGGCCTTCGGCACCATGCTCGACGACCACACCTCGCCGGTGCGCACGCTGTTCGAAGCGAGCGCGGCCGACAGCGCGAACACGGTCATCGGCGCGGAGGTCGGCACGGCGCCGAACTACCCGTTCGCCCAGGCCAGCGTGTTCGCGAACGACGCGTCCGTGCTGGGCGCGGCACCCGACACGGGCTGGGGCGCGGCGGTGCAGGGCGGCTGGCGCGATCTGGACTGGAGCCTCACCGGCCATGCCCAGATCCGGCGTCGCCACGGGCTCGGGCGGGGCGACCTCGAAGCGGTGGGCGTGGGCTGGGGCCTGTCGCCGCGGCCGTTCTGGCCCGCGCTGCCCGTCACCTGGCTCGGCGAGGTGACGGCGGGCCGCCGCACGCGCGAGCAGGACGTGACCCTGCCCGTCGCCGCGATGAGCGAGCTGTCGTTCCTCGTCCGCAACGGCATCGTGGCGAAGGTGCGGTCGGACGCCTGGTTCGACGACCTGCAGGTCGGTGGGATGCAGCAGCGGCACGGGCTCGGGCTGGTCGTCACCCCCCTGCCCGGCCTGACGCTCGAAGGCACGACGCGCATGCTGCTCACGCCGAAGGGCACCGTGCGCACCGACGCGCTCGTGCAGACCCACATCTGGTTCTGACCGTACAATGGCTCCCGGGGCTGGCACGGCGTGTGCAGCTCCGGGAGACCATGAAGGGCGCCTGGTCGGTCTGGAGCATCACGTGGCTGTCGCTGGTGGCGGTGTCGCTGGGCAGCGTGCTCGTGCTCGTGGCGCTCACGGGGTCCAGCGTGACCGACGCGCTGGTGCAGGGCCTCGAAGACCATGTGCGCGCCGAAGCGGGGCTCGTCGCCACGGCGGCCGCCGAGCTGCCCGTCGAGACCGTCGCCCGCATCGGCGGTGCGCGCAGCCGCGCCGAGATCGACGCGCGGCTGGAGGCGCTCCGCGAGGGCGGGCACCTCCACGACCTCGCGCTGATCGGGCCCGACGTGGTGCTGGGGTCCGGCGGCACCTGGCTGCCCGGCGCGGCCGAGCGCGACCTCATCGCGCGCGCCGTGGCGGGCGAGGTCGTCGCGGGGCCGCTGTACACCGCGGCCGACGGCGAGCCCTACCTCACGGCGTACGCCCCGGTGCCCGGTCATCCCGGCTGGGTGGCGGCGGTGGAGGGCTCCGGCGCCACGCTGCGGGCGGCCGACCGGCTGCGCCGCACGCAGCTGCTCGTGAGCGGGGTCCTGCTGGTGCTCGTCACGGCGGGCGCGGCGCTCGTCGCGCTGCTGCTGTCGGCCCCGCTGGTGCGGCTCGAGCGCGCGCTGGGCGCCGGGGAGGCCGTGCCCGTCGAGGGTCCGCGGGAGGTGCGGCACGTCGCGCAGACCCTCGACGGCCTGCTCGGCGGCATCCGCGAGCGCGACGCCCGCATCGCGGCCGAGCACGACGCCCGCATCGCCGAGCTCACGCGCCTCGCGGCCGGTGTGGCGCACGAGCTGCGCAATCCGCTGAACGCGATGTCCCTCACGGTCCGCCGGCTGGAGCGCCTCTCCGGCGACGAGCAGACCGCCGCGATGTCGGGCCGGCTGCTCGATCAGGTCGGCCAGCTCGAGGTGATCGTGCAGCGCCTCGTCGATCTCACCGCGCCCCTCGCCCCCGCCGCCGAGACGCTCGACCTGCGCGCGCTGCTCGGGTCCCTCGCGGGCGAGGTCCCGCTCGCGATCGACATCGACGGCGACGGCGTGCTGGTCGGCGACCGCGGCATGGTGCTCCAGATCCTCCGCAACCTGCTGCTGAACGCCCACCAGGCCGGGGCCACGCGGGTCCACGTCGCGATCGACGCCGGGCCCGCGCTCGTCGCGTCGTTCACCGACGACGGGCCCGGAATCGCCGAGCCCGACGCGGCATTCGAGTGGTTCCACACCACGCGCGCCCAGGGGAGCGGCCTCGGCCTGCCCCTCTCCCGCCGCCTCGCCGAGGCGATGCAGGGGTCCCTGACCCTCGCGTCGGCCCACCCCACGACCTTCCAGCTCCGGATGCCGACGCCATGAGCGCACTCGTCTACGTGCTCGACGACCACGAGCCCAGCGCCACCGCCCTCGCCGAGATCCTCGAGGACGAGGGCTACACCGCGGTCGTGTTCACCGAGCCCGCCGAGGCGCTCGCCGCGCTGCGCACCCGCGCGCCGGACGTGCTGGTCACGGACCTCCGGATGGACGGGATGGACGGCCTCGAGGTGCAGCGGGCCGCGGCGGGCCTCGTGCCGGACCTGCCCGTGATCCTGGTGACCGGCTTCGCGACGGTCGACCGCGCCGTCCAGGCCACGCGGGCCGGGGCGTTCGCATTCCTCACGAAGCCGCTCGACCTCGACGCGGCGCTCGTCCAGATCCGGAACGCCGCGGCGCTCTCCCGCCTGCGCCGGGCCCCCGACGCGGCAGAGGACGGCATCGTGGGGCGCTCCCCCGCCCTGCTCGCCGTGCTGGCGGACGCCGATCGGGCCGCGCCGAGCCGCCTGCCCATCCTCGTGACGGGCGAGAGCGGCACCGGGAAGGAGCTGCTGGCGCGCCGCATCCACGGGCGCTCGGCCGTTGCGGGAGGGCCGTTCGTGGCCGTGAACTGCGGCGCCATCCCCGAGAGCCTGCTGGAGGCGGAGCTGTTCGGAGCGGCCCGCGGCGCGTACACGGGCGCGAGCCGCGACCGGATCGGCCTCGTCGAGAGCGCACACGGTGGGACGCTGTTCCTCGACGAGGTCGGCGAGCTGTCGCCTGCCGCGCAGGTCCGCCTCCTCCGGGTGCTGCAGGAGGGCACGCTGCGGCGCGTCGGCGAGACGGCGGAGCGGCGGGTGGAGGTGCGCGTGATCGCGGCCACGCACCGCGATCTGCGCGGCTCCGACGCGTTCCGCGAGGACCTCTGGTTCCGCATCGCGGTCGTGCCGCTCGAGCTGCCGCCGCTGCGCGACCGCGAGGGCGACGTGCTGCTGCTGCTCGGGCGCGCGCTGCGCCGGGCGTCGGCGGACGTCGGGCGCGAAGCCCCGTCGCTGTCCTCGGAGGCCATCGACGCCCTGCTCGAGTACCGCTGGCCGGGGAACGTGCGCGAGCTCGTGAACCTCGCCGACCGGCTCTCGGTGCTGGTGCGCGGCACGACGGTGTCGCTCGCCGACCTGCCCCGCGAGATCGCGTCGAGCGCGCAGCCCGAGGGCGACTCGCGCCTGCCGCCGGGTGACTTCGACCTCACGGCCTGGCTCGAGGGCCTCGAAGAGCGCGCGCTGCGCCGTGCCCTGGCGCGCCACGAGGGCGTGAAGGCCCGCGCCGCCGCGTCGCTCGGGCTCGAGCGCAACGCGTTCCGCTACAAGCTCGCGAAGTACGGGATCGGGTGAACGGGCTCCTGCTGGTGGTCCTCTCGTACGCCGCGGGAGGCTCGGACCTCGACGGGCTGCGCGATGCCGCGGAGCACGCCGCTGCCGACGTCGCGCGCGCACGCAGCGAGGGGGCCCGGCGCGCCGAGATCGCCGAACGCATGAAGGTGTACCGGGCCGCCGCAGAGGCCCTGGCCGCCGCAGAGGCCGGGCAGGCGCCGCCCGACGGGCCGCTCGCGGCTCTGGCGGCGCTCACCGAGGCCCTCGCGACCGGGAAGCGAGGCGAGGAGCCCCGCGCGGCCGTGGCTGCGGCCCTCGGCGAGCCTGCCGAGCGCCTCCCGGTCCTCGAGGAGGGGCTCGAGACGTCGCTCGCCCTGGGGCCCGGTGCGCTGCGGTCGTCCCTGCTGCGCGACCTCGCCGATCAGGCCGACGGGCTCGCGCTGATCGCGACCTGGGACGCCTGGGTCGCCACCCAGGAGCAGCGCGGGGTCGAAGCGCGCCTCGCGGCCATCGAGCACAGTGCGCCCGGCCAGACCGGCGGCGTCGATCGCGCGGTCGAGGTCCAGCGGCTCCGCGCGGAGCGCGACGGGCTCGCGGCACGCGCCGACGAGGCCCGGGCGCTCGCCGCGCGGGCGCGGTCCGTCTCCGAGCGAGCCACCGAGGACGAGCGATGATCTGGCTGACCGGTGCCCTCGCGGCCCCTCCCGAAGCCCAGGTGGGCCTGCTCCTCGGCGGGCGCAGCGCGCCCGAGAGCACGCTCCAGGTCGCACCGGCCGGCGCACCCACCGAGCCGGGCGAGACGCCGGCCTCGGAGCTCGAGCCCTCCGCCCTCGCGGGGCTCGAGGGCTCCGTCACCCTCCGGCACGACAGCGGCGTCTGGGCCAGCCTCGACGGCACCGCATGGCTGCTCGTGCCGGAGAGCGAAGCGGACCGCGTCGTGCTCGGCCCCGCCGTCGGCTGGTCGAAGGGCGAGCGCACCCGCTTCGACCTCG
Organism: Alphaproteobacteria bacterium; assembly: GCA_020632875.1. GTDB lineage: Bacteria > Myxococcota_A > UBA796 > UBA796 > JACKEQ01. The sequence continues at coordinate 52,168 of JACKET010000022.1, read as the reverse complement.
CGGGGCGGTACCGCGCCGACCTCGTCCCGCTGCGGTCGAGCGCGAGCAGCGGCCGGATCGAGGCGCTCGCGCGGGTCTCCGCGACCGGCGGGGCCCACACCGTCGAGCTCGCGTCCACGTTCGTCGACCGGCACTTCTACACCGAGCCGGCGTGGAGCTTCCGGGCGCTGGACACCGGCGCCACGTGGCGCCTCGACGCCGACGGCGTCCGCGCGGCCGTGGGTGCGTCGTTCCAGGTGAACCAGGGCGTCCGCGAGGCCGGCGAGGCGCTCGAGGCCGAGCACCTCGGCACGCAGGCCCGTGGGCTCGCGAGCGTCGGGCTGAACCGCGGGGGCTTCGACGTCGAGGTCCGCTACCGCCCGATCCTCGCGTTCGCCGGCGAGATCGAGGACGACACGGTCCGCCCGGTGATCGGGCCGCTCGGCGACTACGCCGAAGACGTGGACGCCGTGTCCGGCGGCGGTTTCGTGCAGCACCGGCTGGACGTCGAAGGTGCGATGGTCTCCGGCGGCTGGACGGTGCGGGCGGGCGCCCTGGGGCGGCTCCGCGACGGCAGCGGTGCGACGGGCCTCGTCCGCACGGGGCACGCGCACCTCGGCGCGGAGCGGGCGCTCGGCGATCACTGGGCGCTGGTCGGCACCGTCGGCATCCTCGCCGCCGAGCTGACCGGCGGCACGGGCTTCGTGGACGTGTACGGGTGGGGCGGCGTTCGCTGGCGCCTCCGCTGACGCCGGAGGTTGATACGATGGCGGACCCGGACCGGAGCCCGCGATGCCCTTCGACCCCAGCGACTTCGACATCGATGCCGTCCGCCTCGACCGCCCGAGCCGCAGCCGGATGGAGGAGGACGCGCCCGAAGACCTCCACGAGCGCGTCTCCACCGTGCGGCGCGCTCTCGACGACAAGCTCCGCGGCGTGCCCGAGCACTCCATCGACACCACCACCGCCGACATCCAGCGCGAGCTCGACCTGATCCAGGCCGACCTCGACGAGCTCGATCGCGAGGGTCGGCCCGGTCACCCGTCGCAGTCCGACGCGTTCCGGATGCGGCTCTCCGACCTCGAACAGCGCGTCGCGGGGCTGCGGGTCCCCCTCTAGGATGCCGACGATCGAGCTCGGTCCATTCGCGCTCCAGCGGCCCGTCGGGAAGGGCGGCATGGGAGAGGTGTGGCGTGGGTACCACACCGAGCAGGACGTGCCGGTCGCCGTGAAGGTCATGACCGCGAAGGTCTTCCAGCAGACCGAGAACCACGACCGGTTCCGGAACGAGGTCCGCGCCGTGGCCCGCCTCGACCACCCCGGGATCGTGTGGGTCTTCGACTATGGCGAGGTCTCCGCGGCCGCGGCGACGGCCTCCGGCGGGCGCCTCGTCGCGGGATCGCCGTACCTCGCGATGGAGTACGCGGGCAACGGCACACTGGCGAGCCTGCGCCGTCCGCTGGCGTGGCCCGAGCTGCGGTCGATCCTGCTCAACCTGCTCGATGCGCTGGCCCACGCCCACGCCCACGGCGTGATCCACCGCGATCTCAAGCCCGGCAACGTGCTCGTGAGCGGTACCCGCGACCTGCGCCCGGGCCTGAAGCTCACCGACTTCGGCATCGCCCACGCCGACGCGACGGGCCCGTCGCACACCGACGAGGTCGTCGGCACCCTGCACTACATGGCCCCCGAGCAGATCCGCGGCGCGATCTGGGCACAGGGGCCGCACACCGACCTCTACGCGCTCGGCTGCCTCGCCTACCGCCTCGCCTGCCAGAAGGTTCCGTTCGCGGGGCGCACCGGCGTCGACCTGCTGGCGGCCCAGCTCCACCAGCGGCTCCCGCGCATCACGCCCGACGCGGCCGTTCCAGACGGCTTCCAGCAGTGGGTCGACACGCTCACGGTGAAGGCGCCCGAGCTCCGGTTCCGCCGGGCGGCCGACGCGGCCAAGGCGCTGCTGGCGCTCGGCCCGCGCGAAGAGCTCGCGGTGCCCGCGCGCACCCTGCCGCCCGTGTCCGGGATGGTGATGGACGCGGCGTTCGAGGCCGCGCTCGAGCCCGAGACCGAGTCGTCCGCCCCGACCCTCGTGCCGACCGACACGCGGTTCGTCGAAGCGCAGGTCACGGTGATGTCCCTCGCGGCGATTCCGGGCGAGATCACGGGCACCGTCGACCGCGACCACATGGCGGCGGTCCGGCCGGGGGTCCCGCCCGACTGGCGGCGTCCGGGCCCGTCTCGCCGGTCGATCCAGCTCCTCGGCGCGGGCCTCGGGCTCTACGGCGTGCGCACCATCCCGATGGTCGGCCGCGAGCGCGAGCGCGACGCGCTGTGGCGGATGCTCGCGAGCGTGCACGGCCGGCGCCAGGCGCAGGTCGCGATCATCCGGGGCTCCGCGGGCACCGGGAAGTCCCGGCTCGCCGACTGGCTCTGCGAGCGCGCGCACGAGGTCGGCAGCGCGGTCGTGCTCCGGGCGCGGTTCTCCGAGGCCGATGCGCCCGAAGAGCCGCTGCGACGGATGCTCGCGCGGCACCTGCGGCTCTCGGCCACCGAGGGGTTCGACGAGATCCTCGAGGGCTGGGCGGCGTTCTGGGGCACCCAGCGGCCCGACGTCGTCGAGACGCTCCGCACGCTCGTCACGCCGCTCGGGCGCGCCGCGGTCGATGCGTCGAGCCGCCACGCGATGCTCCGCATGACGGTCGACGAGGTGGGTCGCGAGCGGCCCGTCGTCATCTGGCTCGACGACGTTCAGTGGGGGCTCGACGGCCTGCTGTTCGCGCAGTCCGTGCTCGACGCCCAGGCCGTGCGCCCGACCCCGATCCTCCTCGTGCTCACGGTGCGCGACGAGGCCCTCGCCGTCGCCGAGCAGGAGAGCCAGCACCTCCAGGCCATCGGCGACCACCCCGACACGCTCACCATGCACCTGCGGCCGCTGGGACGGCGGGATCGCGCCCGCCTCGTGCAGGAGCTGCTGGGTCTCGAGCCGTCGCTCGGCGCCGCGGTCGAAGAGCGGTCGGGCGGGAACCCGCTGTTCGCCGTGCAGCTCATCGGCGATTGGGTGCAGCGGGGTGTGCTCGTCCCTGGAGAGCACGGCTTCGAGCTCGCTGCCGGCCAGTCGCTGCACATCCCCGAAGACCTCACCGCCGTGTGGGCCGAGCGCGTCGCCCGCGTGCTCGACGGCCTGCCGAGCCAGGCGCAGTGGATGCTCGAGCGCGCCGCGGTGCTCGGCCACGACGTCGACGACGCCGAGTGGCAGCGCATCTGCGACGACCCGTCCGGCCGGAAGACCGCGAAGGGCCTGCCGTCCGAGAACCCGAAGCTCGCGCGCATCCGCCGCCAGCTCGTCGAGCGCCTGTTCGCGAATCGCCTCGCCGAAGAGACCGACCGGGGCTGGCTGTTCGGGCACGGCCTGCTCCAGGAGACCCTGCGCGCCGGGGCCCGCGCGGCCGGGCGCTGGCGCGAGCACAACCGGGCCGCTGCCCGCATGCTCGAGCACGACCTGCACGACGAGAACGCCGAGCGGCTCGGGCGGCACCTGCTCGAGGCGTTCGAGGTCGACCGGGCGATCGGCCCGCTGCTGCGGGGTATCCGGCACCGGCGGCTCACCGTGGGGGCCCGCAGCGCGCTGTTCCTGGTCCGCACCCTCGAGATCGCGATGGGCACGCGCCTGCGGCCCGATCACGTGCAGTGGTCCGAGCTGCTGGTCGAGAAGGCCGCGACCCTCCACCTGCTCGGGCTCGCGTCCGACGCCCGTGCCGTGGCGCTCGATCTCGTCGATCGGGCCGAGCGCCACGGGTGGGTCGAGGCCGGGCGCCTCGCTGCGTTCCGGCTCGGTCGCATCGCGATGGACACGGGCGAGCTCACCGAGGCGGAGCGCTGGCTCGAGGCGTCCCGCGAGGTCGAAGACCCCACCGTCCGTGCCGAGGCGCTGTTCGGCCTCTCCCGCATCGCGACGATGCGCCTGCAGCGCACGCGTGCGGCCCAGCTCGAGGGGCTCGCCGTCGGCGCGCTCGCATCGTCCACCGACCTCCGCAGCCGCGTGCTGTCCGAGATGTTCCAGGCCGAAGCTGCCTTCGACGCCGAAGACCTCGCCCGGTGCGGCGAGCACGCCACGCGCGCGCTCGACCTCGCCCGCGAGCTCGGCGACCTGTCGACGCAGATGCGGTGCTGGAACTTCCGCGCCGAAGCCGCGCGGGCCCGCGGCGACCTCGACTCCGCGGCGCAGGACCTCACCCAGGGCATCGCCCTCGCCGAGACCATCGGCGACGCCAAGGCGCCCATCCTGAAGTGCAACCTGGCGCTCGTCCACATCGCGCGCGGCGAGTTCGAGGCGGCCGACAACGAGCTCGCCGAAGCGCTGTTCCACACGCGCCAGCTCGAGCACCCTCCCCTGCTCGCGGCCGTCCTCACGTTCCGGCTGCACGCCGCGGCCGGAAGCGGCAGCTGGACGGCCTTCGACGACCACGCGACCCAGGCGGAGCGCGTGCAGTTCGAGCTGCCCATGGGCGAGATCGACAGCGCCCGGGCCGCCCACGCGGCCGGCGAGCTCGCACGCGCCGCGGGCCACCGTCAGCGAGCGCTACGGGCCTGGCAGCTCGCGCTCGACCACTGGGTGAAGCTCGGCAAGGATGCCGAGGCCGCCGAGCTCCGCGGCATCATCGCGCGGCTCTGACGGTCCACGGTCCACGCGTCGATCCCCAGAAACAGGACACCCGGCCACTGGGGCCGGGTGTCTGCCTTCGAGAGAAGCGGAGGGCTTACTTGCCCACGCGCTCCTTGAGGCCCTTCGCCGGACGGAAGCGCGCGTGCGTCTTCGCCGGGATCTTGATCGGGGCGCCCGTGCCGGGGTTGCGGCCCATGCGAGCCTTGCTCCGGTGGGTGTCGAAGGTCCCGAAGCCGGCGATGCGGACGACGCGGCCAGCGTCGAGCTCGACAGCGATGATGCCCGAGCCGGGCTTCGTGTCGAAGATGGCGTCGAGAACCTTGATGGCCTTCGCCTTGGTCAGTTCGCACTTCTTCGCAAGCTTCTCTGCCATCTGGGTCTTGTTCATGGATTGCTCCTGGTAGCCGACATGCGGCGTCTGTGACGGGAAACTTCGTTCCTGAGAGCCCTCTGGGCCCGTCGGGCCGGAGGATACGCGATGTAATGGCCGTGGAAAGCCCGTCAACCCAGCGTTTTCAGGACTTTTTTTACTTATTCAGGTCAAACGCCGAAAACAAAATGTATACGCCGCGCTCACTCCGCGATCGCGGGGCCCCGAATCGGTGGTGCGCGGGCGCGTGGAGGCGATCCACAGGGGCTTCGTGGTACCTGAGGGCATGCTCTTCTGGACCGTGCTCTCAGCCCTCGCCTCGGACCCCTCGGGGGTCCCTCTCGCCGTGAACCGGAAGTGGGAGGTGCTGAAGGAGGGCGACGAGCGCCAGAAGCTCGCAAAGGCGGCCGAGCTCCTGGGTGATTGGGAGATCGACCTCGCGGGCGTCGCGGTCGACGGCGCGAGGCTCGCCCCGTTCGGGGTGCCGAGCGACGAGCCGCTGGTGCGCCAGGTCCGCGAAGGGCTCGGTCGTCCCGTCGATCTCGGCGACTTCCTGTACTTCCTGGACGACGTGCTGGCGGCCGAAGACCGACGCGGCGAGCGGTTCCACGTGCACAGCGGGCGCGCGAGGGGGGCCGGCATCCTGCTGCACCCCGACGACGTGTTCAAGAACAAGCCCCGCGTGTACGGCGCGAAGGACACGCTGCCCGTCGACGTCCCGAAGCCCCAGCCCGACGTCGAGAACGCGGCGCCCGACGGCGCTCCGCCCGGCCCGGACTGGACGGCGCGCTACCGGAACCCCGAAGACCGCGCCGCGATGATGGCGATGCTGCGTCGCGAGCGCCCCGAGGCCGACTTCGCGGACCGCATCGAGTCCCTGCTGGCCGAGCTCGAGTCGGCGGGGGCCGAGGTGTACCTCGCGTCCGCCAGCCGCTACCGCGAGCGCGGCTACCTGATGTGGGGGGCGTTCGTGCTCTCGAAGGCGAAGAGCAAGGCGGAGGTCGACCAGCTCGTCGCGAAGCTCGACGACCGCAACGCGAAGTGGGGGCTCGACATCCCCATCGCCTGGCGCCACCCCGACGGGTGGGAGGCCACGGTCGAGGCGGCGCGCCAGATGGCCGACACGTACGACGTGGTCTACGCGACCGAGAACGGCGCGAAGAGCTCGAATCACTACGGGGGAACCGCGGTCGACCTCGTGGCCATCGCCCTGCCCCGGCGCGTCACGCTCACCGCGCCCGACGGGGCCTGCCGCTCGTTCCTGCTGACCGACCCCGACGAGTCGCGCGACCTGTCGCTCACCCCGCGGATGATCGACTGGATCGAAGCGCACTGGGGGCTGTCGAAGCTGCGCTCCGACTACCCGCACTGGGACGACTCACAGAAGTAGCTCGAAGGTCAGGAACGGCGCGGGGTGCGGCGGATAGCGCACCTCGCCCGTGTGGGTGTAGCCGAGCGCGGGGTACAGGCCGGACGCTCCGGGGTTGTCGCGGTAGGCATCGAGCTTGACGGCCGCCAGCCCGAGCCCGCGGGCACGGGCCTCCGCGAACGCCATCATGCGCCGGGCGAGGCCCTGCCGCCGCAGCGCGGGGTCGACGGCGAGCCGGTGCACGTAGAGCGACGCATCGAGCGGCGCGCGCCACGCGACGGCGGCGTACTCCGGGGGCGCGTGCCGATCGAGAGTCATCGCGGCGAGCAGCGGCTCGTCGCCGAGCACGAAGGCCGTCCCGGCGGCCACGTCGCGCGCGATCTCGGGCATCCCCGGGTACGCGGCGTCCCAGTGGGTCAGCCCCGCCGCGTGCATCGCGACCTTCACGCGCTCGAACAGCGCCGCGATGCGCGGGGCGTCCGCGGGGCCGGCCTGGCGGATGGGGTCCATCACAGGATGCTATATCGGCGGGCATGAAGCGCGCCCTGCCCGCCGTGGCTCTCCTCGCCGTCCTGCTCGCCGCGGGCCTGTTCTGGGCGTCGAGCGGGTCCGGCACGGCGCCCGAGACGCCCGCTCCGGCGGCTCCGAAGCGCGTCCAGGCCCCGGTGCCCGCCGGGCGCAGCGTCTACCACTTCACGGCACCGACCTCCGACGAGGCGCCGGAGCCCGAGCCCGAGCCCGAGCACGAGGCGCCGCCCCGCACGTCGCTCGACCGCGAGGTGATGGCGCGGTTCGCCGAGGCCTCGAACGAAGCGACCGGCCTGATGTACCACCAGTGCCTCCGGCCCTGGCGCGAGACGAACGAGGTCGACGACGCCCCGCTCACCATCAACCTGGTGCTGAACGACGGCCGTGTCGGCGACATCGAGGTGATCTCGCCCTTCCCGCTGCCGGCCGAGCTCGTCGGGTGCATGGAGGATGCCATGTGGAGCGTGCCCTTCCCCGAGGCCGAGGGTCACCGCGGCGAGGTGAAGCTCCAGCGCTCGATGAGCCTGACCCGGTAGCTCAGAAGGTGAACGTCACGTCGGCGTTCTCGCCGGAGTGCACGCGCACCTCCTGCTTCTGACGCGTGTCGGGCAGGCTCGGCAGCATCGCCTCGACCCGGTGCTTGCCCGGCGGCAGGGTGACCGTGATGGGCGCGAAGCCCTTCGGATTGCCGTTCAGGAAGACCAGCGCCTTGCGGTTGGCCTTGACCGTGACGCTCGTGCGCGTGGAGGGGGCCGCGGTGGGCTCGGGCTCGGGCTCCGGCGCGGGGGCGGGCGTGGACGGGCGGGGCGTGGGCCGCGGGCGCGGCGTCGGGTCTTCTTCGGGCTCGGGCTCGGGTTCGGGCTCTGGCTCGGGCTCGGGCTCGGGCTCTTCGACGACGACCTCGGTGACGACGGGCGCATCCTCGGGGGACCACGCGAACATCAGGAACAGCCCGACGCCCGCGAGCGCGGCCATCGAGAGGCCGAGCAGCGCGAGGACCCCGATCACGCCGGCGATCGCGGCCACCGGGAGCTTGGGTGCCGCCGCCTTCTCTTCGGTCGGATCGGAGCGCTTGACGGGACCCTTCGCGGGATCGGCGAGCGAAGGCGGGTCGAGCGAGTGCCCGACGCCCTCTTCGAGCATCGCGACGACCTTGTAGGCCCCCGGACGGTCTTCGGGACGCTTCGCCATGAGTGACATGACGACGTCATCCATCCATTCGGGCACGTCGGGGTTCTTCTCGGAGGGGCGCGGCACCTCTCCGACCACGTGTGCCGTGAGGACGTCGGCGGCGCGGCCCGTGTACGGAGGCTCGCCGATGAGCATCTGGTACATCAGGCACCCCAGCGCGTACAGATCGCCCTTGGGGTGGAAACGGTCGCGGTCGATGTACTCGGGCGCCATGTAGGCGGTGTTGCCGACGCGCGAGCCCATCTCGGTGAGGTTCGTGGACTCTTCGCTGTCGAACCGCTCGAGCTTCGAGAGCCCGAAGTCGCGGACCTTCACGAAATCGCCGCTGCGGGCGTTCTCGAGGAGGAGGATGTTGCGCGGCGACAGCGAGCGGTGCGTCACGCTCTCTTGATGGGCGGCGCCGATGGCGCTCGCGACCTGGGCGCCGATGTGGGCCACGCGACCCACCTTGAGGGTGCCCTTCTTGAGCTCGTCTTCGAGCGTGTGGGCCGGGAAGTACTCCATCACGAGGAAGTGCAGGCCGTCGTGGGTGCCGCTGTCGACCATCTCGATGGTGTTCGCGTGCTTCACCATCGACGTCGCCTGGACCTCGCGGAGGAAGCGGCCGAATCGCGTGTTGTCGGACGCGAGGTGGGGGTGCAGGATCTTGACCTGTACGAGCTTCTGGCTCACCACGTCGCGCCCGCGGTACACGTTCCCCAGGAGCTCTTCCGACTCCTTGCTCTGGAGCTTGTACCGCGCGTTCAGAACGACGCCGATGAGGCTTTCGGTGTCCGCCAAGCAACACTCCTCGCCGCGAGTATACCCATGGCGGTACCCTCGACGACCGGAGGCCTCCGTGAGCGACGCGACGACCTGGTGGCGCGACATCCTCGAGCCCGTGATCCGGGGCCGGCGGTTCCTCCACGCGCTCGACATCCTCGTCCAGGCGACGGGCGCATCGAAGTTCCTCCACGAGCTCGGCGCCGAGCGCAGCTTCGCCGTCGGCGCGCGGCGCGGCACGGGCAAGCTCCCCGACCCGGCGATCTGCGAGGGCATCGACCTCGGGCTGCCCGGTGCGGGCGACATGATGGCGGGCATCCGCTCGGGTGAAGCCGCCCTGCGCGACCTGCCGCCCGACATCCGGGCCCGCATCGACGCGTGGGACCCGACGGGCGAAGCGCTCGCGATTTCCACGATCTTCGGGCGCGGCGACGCCATCGCCGGGCGGCGTCAGCTCGGCGGCCGCCCACCCGCGTGGGCCGATCTCGAGGACAAGACCGTGATCGACGCCGTGTGGGACGACGCCGGCGTGCCGCGCGCCCCCTACCGCATCCGCCCGGCCGCGGACTTCGACGGCGCCCTCGCCGAGGTCGCCGGCCCCCGCGGCGCCGTGGTGTCCGGCGACAGCCGCGACGGCTTCAACGGCGGCGGGTCGCACGTGCGCTGGATCCGCAGCGAGGCCGATCTCCCCGAGGCGCACGCGTTCTTCCGGGAGCGCTGCGACCTCGTGCGCGTGATGCCGTTCCTCGACGGCATCCCGTGCTCCATCCACGGCATCGTGTTCCCCGACCGCACCGTGGGATTCCGCCCGGTCGAGATGCTGGTGCTCCGCCGGCAGGGCCAGAGCACCGTGCAGTACTGCGGCGCCGCGAGCTACTGGAACGCGCCCGAGGCCGACGGCCTGGCGATGCGCGCGCTGGCCGAGCGGGTGGGCGAGCACCTGCGCGAGCGCGTCGGGTTCCGCGGCGCGTTCACGGTGGATGGCGTGCTGACGGCCGACGGGTTCCTGCCCACCGAGCTGAATCCGCGCCTCGGGGCCGCGCTTCCGCGCCTCTTCCACGCCATCGACACGCACCTGCCCATCCTGAACCGCTGCATCGTGGAGGGCTTCGACCTCGACTGGCGCCCCGAGGCGCTGCAGGCCGAGGTCCTCCGGACGACCGAGACCTCGCGCTCGGGCCACGGGATGCTCCAGGTCGGGCGTCCCCTGCCGGAGGAGGAGGTCCACGTGCGGTTCACGAGCGAGGGCTGCGAGCCCTGCGAAGCCGATGTGGCCGAAGGACGCATGGTCACCGGGCCCGGTCCCGTGGGCTCGCTGGTCTTCATGACCCCCGACCCCGCGAAGACCCCGATCGGGCCGAGCCTGGCGCCGCGCATCGCCGCGATGGCCGCATGCGCCGATCGCCTGTGGAGCCTCGGCGTCGGCGTCCTGGAGCCCGCGCCCGAGCTCCGGTAGGAGGTCGGAGCCCTCCATCCCCGGCAGGCGCCAGCTCTGCAGGAACCGCGCACGAATCGCGTTGTCCCAGGTCTGCGGAGCAACCGATGATTCCGCTACTGCTTTCCGCCTGCGTCCTGCCCGAGCCCGCCGTCGACACCGGCGCACCCGTCCTCGTCCCGAACCCCGAGCGGCACGTCGAGGACCTCGCGCTCCTCCCGGCCGGCACGTCGCTCGAGGATGCCGCCGACCACACCGAGCGGTTCCGCCGATGGACGAAGAAGAAGGCCTCGAAGCACCACAGCTCGGGGTCCGTCGGCAAGCGGCGTCCGCCGAAGAGCACGCAGTCCGCCGGCCACTTCGAGGTCCGCATGCCGAGCGGCGCCCCGCTCTCCACGCCCGTCGTGCACGAAGAGGTCGTGCTGTCGTCCGGCGGGTTCCACGGCGAGCAGGTGTACGCCTATGCGCACGGCTCTGGCGAGCCGATGTGGGGCCTCGACCTCTCCGACGACGGCCCGTCGACCGCGGCCTGCGAAGACGGGATCTGCGTCTTCAACACCGAGTCGTGCACGGTCTTCGCGGTCGACGTGCTCTCCGGCGAGCTGCGGTGGTCGTACTACCTCGGCGATCCGCAGATGAGCGCACCGTCCGTCTCGCGCGGCATCGTCTACACGAGCTACCCGGTCTGGGGGCACGGCGACGCGTCCCACGTGCTCGCGGCGTTCGACCTGCAGTCCGGCGCGCTGCGCTGGCAGACGTGGCTCGACGCCGACGTCATGAGCGCACCGGTCGTCGCGGATGGCGAGCTGTTCCTGACGACCTTCGCCGGCACGGTCGTCCGCCTCGACCCCGACACCGGCTACGTGCGCGGTGCGTGGGGCGCCCGCGCGACCTCCGCACCCGTCGTGCTCGGCGATGCCGTGTGGTTCTCGCGCCGCGTCGACACGCCGTCCGGCGTGATGGAGGCCCTCGCGGGGGCCGGTGCGATGGGGGTCGATCAGCACCTCGGCACGAAGGCCGCTCCGTGGCTCGACGCGCGCGTCCAGCAGCGCTCCGACATGTGGGCCGAGGGCATGGCGCTCGATGCGGGCAACGGATTCGGCGGCGGCGCGCCGATCGAGGCCGGCGCCGACAAGGCGATGGCGCTCATCGGCCAGACCAGCGTGTCCACGCTCCAGGCGTACCAGGGCTCCCGCCCGTTGCCGTGGAACGGGCTCCAGATCTCCACGATGGGCGACGAGGTCCTCGCGGTCGACATCACCACGGGCGCCCCGCGCTGGCGGCACGCGCTCGAGGGCGACGTGATGCGGGCCGGCGGCGCGCTCGGAACGCCTCCCCTCGCCGCGGGCGGGAACGTGCTCGTGGGCACGCTCACGGGCGAGATCCACCTCCTCGACCCCGTCGACGGACGCCTCCGGAAGACCTACACCATCGGCCACCCGGTGCGGAGCCAGCCGGTCGTCCACGACGGCTGGATCTACGTGGGGACGACCGACGGACGGCTGATCGGCATCGACACGGGCGACCCCGAGATCACGGGCTGGGAGCAGTGGGGCCGGGACGGCGCGCGGACCGGGACCCCAGGCTAGGAGCCGCTCCCACGCAGCGCCGCGGGCTCCTCCCGTTCCCAGCCGATCACATCCGGACGCGAAAGTCCCGGACCAGCTGATCCCGCCACGCCACGAGGCCGGCGAACCGCTCGGCGAGCTCCGGGTCGGCCCATGCACGTGCCGCCGCCGGATCGAGCCCGAGGTTCGCGTGCGGCGCCACGAACGAGAGCGCCGAAGCGGCCGTGATGTCAGCGTAGCTGAAGGCATCGTGCACGAACGGACCGTCGCCGACGGCCTGCTCGAGGGCTTCGAGCGCGGCGACCTGCCGGGCGCGATGTGCCGCGTCGTCCATCCCGTCCTCGCGGTACTTCCGCAGCACGCGCCGCCAGCCGTCGGCCGTGAGCCAGGTGCCGACCGGCCCGAGCTTCGACGCCGGGAACGGGCGGGACGCCCGCAGCGCCTCGCGGTCGGCGAGCACCCGGCGCCCGGCGACCGCGCGCCCCGACCGCAGCGCCTCGTCCGCGGTGGCGTCGATCTCCCGCGTGCCCTCGGGCATCAGCGCCGGTGCGCCGCGCGTCGCCCACACCGCGATGTCCCACGAGTCGGGAATCGCCCCGGACGGCGTGAACAGCACGGGCACCGACACGCTCCCCGCGAAGCGGCGGAGCCTCCAGCGCAGCCAAGGCTCCGACAGCGTCGGCGTGTACGGCACCGAGCGCCACGCCACGCCGGTGTGGTCGAGGATCCAGCGGGCACGCTCGGACCACGGCGAGTACGAGAGGTGGACGAGGTCGACCATCATGGGCGAGAGCATAGCGGTGATTCTCGGCAGCGCGTTCGGCGCGCCTCCCGCGGGCTTCGCACGCCGGGTCGTCGCCACGCCCCACGGCGACGCCGAGATCTGGGAATCCCCCGATCGGCCCGGGGCCTACGCGCTGTTCCGCCACGGCATGCCCCATCGGTGGCTGCCGAACCAGATCCCGTACCGGGCGCACGCCGCCGCGCTCCAGGCGCTCGACGTGGGTGCCCTGGTGGTCACGAGCTCGGTGGGAGTGCTGAATCCGGCGGTCCCCCTGCTCGAGCCCCTGCTGGTCGGCGATCTGGTGTGGCTCGACAACCGCCTGCCCGACGGCTCGGCGTGCACGATGTGGCCCGAGCCGGCGCCCGGGCAGGGCCACCTCGTCGTGGAGTCCGGCCTCTTCGCGCCCGCCCTGGCCGCGCAGATCCGCACGCTGGCCGCGTCTCGGGGCCTCCCCCTCGCGCGCGACCCGGTCACCTTCTGGTACGCGCCGGGGCCGCGCACGAAGACGGCCGCTGAGAACCGCGTGCTCGCGGGGCTGGGGCTGGACGTGAACTCGATGACGCTGGCTCCCGAGGTCGTGCTGGCCAACGAGCTGGGCATCCCGTGCGCGGGGCTGGTGGTCGGGCACAAACCGAGCGGGCCCGGGATGGGCGAAGCGGGCGTGCGGCAGTCGCTCGACGACGCACGCGAGGCCGCGCGACGCCTGGTGCTCGCGTTCCTCGCCGAGGGTGCGGCGGTTCCGTTCCCGAACCACGTCTACCGCTACGGGTAGGCGCTACTCGGGCGGAGGCGTGCCGCCGTTGTCGATGATGTCGTCGATGCGCTCGGCCTGGTTGGACATCTGGCTGACGGCGGTGTCGACCGCGAAGCTGTCGGGCACGTCGAGCCCGATGATCTCGGCATCGACCCAGAACGCCTCGACACGGCGCGCCGCGTCGCCGTCGGGCAGGATGTAGACCAGCCCGTACTGCTGGTTCACACGCGCGAGGTTCGACGAGAACTCGATCGGATCGGGGGAGAGCGAGCGGATGGCCGCGACGCGCCCGAGGGTCTCGTGCTCGACCCACTGCACGGTGTGCGTGTAGTGGCGCTCGGACGAGCCGAGCAGCGCGACCTGGGCGGTCTCGAAGACCTCTTGCGCGAAGGACTCGCACTCGTGGTCGAGGAAGCACTGGCGGTCGCCGATGTCTTCGGCCTCGAACGCCGTGATGGACTCGAACAGATCGACCTTGTCGTGCGACGTGGCGATCTCGATGACGGGATCGACGGGGTTGCGGTACGGGATCAGGCCCATCGCGCCGACGATTCCGGTGACCTCGGCGTCGGGGACGCCCGCCGCATCGAGCTGATCGACGCCCAGCTGATCGACGCGGTAGCCGTCGAGGAGCTCTTCCTCGTTGAGGTCGACCAGCGGGACGAGCTCGTCGAGGGTGGCGATCATGGCGCGCTCGTCGCCGAAGGTCTCGAACCCGAAGACCACGAGCTCTTCGAGGTTGTCGGGCGCGTCTACCACCTTGCAGCCGGCGACGGCGACGAGTGCGAGCAGGGGCGTCCAGCGCATCATTCCCTCCGTGGGCACAGGATATCCGCCGACCGCGGCATCCGCCCCACTCTGACACCGGAGACGCCGCGACGCGTCCCGTGCCATAGTTCGCCGGTGCTCCTGTTCCTCCTCGCACAGCTCGCATCCGCGTGCCCGGCCGACCCCGACGACCTGGCCCTCCGCGCCACACGGGCCCTCGAAGACGGCGACTCTCACGCGTTCCAACCGCTGATGGTCGACCTGCAGTGCGTCACCGGCCCCTTCGGCACCGCGGGGGCCGTCGCCATGCACCGTCTGGCCGCCCTCGCCGCGTGGGAGGCCCGCGACCTGCCCACCGTGGCCGCCCACCTGCGCGCGACGCCCGACGACGACTGGGCGCCGGCCGACCCGTCGCTCGCGAAGGTCGCGAAGAGCACGCGCGGCACCGAGTCCTACGACACCGAGGGCATCGCCGTGCCGCCCGGCTGGCGCGCCATCGTCGACGGCCGGCCCGTCACGCTGCGTCCCGTCGACCGCGCCGCGGTGTTCCAGTGGGTCGACGACCAGGGCGATGTGCGGCGCACCGTGATGCTGTCGCCCACCGACGCCATCCCGCCGCCCCCGACGGCCGTGCAGACCGACATGGCGCCGCCCCCGAAGGTCACGCCCTGGGCGGGCGAGCCGAAGAACCTCGTGCTGATGGCGGGCATCGGCGCGGGGGTCGCCGCCGGATCGCTCGTCACTGCGGGCTTCGTCACGCGGTCTGGCCTGCCCGATCCCACGGGTGGCGGGCCCGACCCGGCCCTCGTCGATTCGGTGAAGGCCCGGGCGCGCCGCGCGAATGCGCTCGGCTATGCCGGCCAGGGCGTCGGCG
Organism: Alphaproteobacteria bacterium; assembly: GCA_020632875.1. Taxonomy (GTDB): domain Bacteria; phylum Myxococcota_A; class UBA796; order UBA796; genus JACKEQ01. The sequence continues at coordinate 37,126 of JACKET010000022.1, read as the reverse complement.
TGCTGGCCGTGGGCCTGGTGGTGACCTCGAGGATCGCGTTTTGACGCGCATCCCTCTCCTCGCCCTCCTCGTCGGGTGCACCCTCGTGCCCAGGCGCCAGGTCGAGCGGCTGCTCGACGCCGACGGCGACCACTGGCTGGCCGACGTCGATTGCAACAGCGCCGATCCCACGCTCGGCGGGGCCGAGAAGCTCGACGACGCCATCGACAACGACTGCGACGGGCACGCGCTGATCGACCTCCGCAACTGGCCCACCGACGACTCGGCGTGCTGGATCGGCTCGGCGGGCACGGTCTACAACCCGGCCCTGCTCGGCGAGGGGTCGTACGTCGATCCGTCGACGGGGGCGTCGATCCCGGCGGATCTCGTGGTCTCGGCGGCGGAGGTCGAGGGCGACGGCATCCCGGAGCTCGTGTCGGTGAGCGGGTCCGACGTGACCTGGCGGCCGACCGCAGGCGACGCGGCGACGTGGCCCGTACCCGGCGACGCCTCCACGACCGCGTGGGGCGGGATGGTCGAGGGGTGCCCGACCGTGCTCGTCGCGGGCGTCGACGACGTGCAGCCGAGCTGGATCGCGGTCCGTCGGATCGACCTGTGCAACGGCACGGTCCGCGCGAAGTGGACCTTCGCGAGCAGCGACCGGCGCCTGGCCGACGTGCACGCGCTCGACCTCGGCACCGACATCTGGCCCGACACGGTCGTCGCCCAGCCGTACCGCGACGTGCCGACCGTGGGCATCCAGTACCGCCAGCAGCCCGACGTGCCCGAGGCCCACGACCACCTCGACGTCCGCCTGCGCGGCGCGGCGCCGCCTTTCGGGGAGTACGTCGCGTCGGGCGACATGAACGGCGACAACGTCGAAGAGCTGCTGATCTCGGGGGCCGACGGCGCGTGGCTCGTCCGCGGCGCGAACCGGCCCGGCGTCTCCGACGTGGTGCAGGACATGCGCATCGAGGACATCGCGATCGCCCTGCCCTCGGGCCCCGTGTCGGGCCTGGCCTTCAAGGACCTCGATCTGGACGGGTCGACGGAGGCCCTGGTCGCGACGAGCACCGAGCACGGCGTGCAGATCCACGCCTACGACGACCGCGGCAACGAGGTGGCGCTGCTCGTCGCGCCGCCCGGGCCGTGCGAGGTCGATGCGCTGGGCGACCTCGTGCTGATCAGCGGCGGAACGGCCTACTTCCTCCCCTAGGAGCCGCAGGCTCCGCTTCCCTCGTTTCCGTGCCCGTGCCCGTGCCCGTGCCCGTGCCCGAAGAAGGAGCGCAGACCACCTGCACGAGCCGGGATCGACTCCGTCCGGACCCACGCCGATGTGGGCGTATGCGCACTGTCTCTCACGTGACCGCCCTACGGGTCCTGACGGTCCGGGGTCGGGACATGGGTGACACATCAGGGTCAGGACATGGGTGACAGCTCCATGGGAGGTCATCCGTGCCGTGGCCACAGAGGTGCATCTTGAGTTCGAGAGAGGAGTTCCTTCATCGGTTGCTGGATCCGCACCGCGTCGACAGCGTTTCCTCGTTGTGTGCGGAATTCGGAATCAGCCGGAAGACAGCCTACAAGTGGAGACAGCGGCTCCTCGATGAGGGGGTCGCCGGCCTCGAGGACCGGTCGCGTAGACCGAAGACACAGAAGCTCGAGACCTCGGCGGACATGGTCGCGAGCATTGTGAGTCTCCGCCGTGCGAACCCTCGATACGGTCCGAAGAAGCTGCGAGCTCTGCTGCTTCGGGAGCACGACGAAGCCGATGTTCCGTCGGTGAAGACCATCGATCGGGCGTTGAGGCGGTGCGGCGAACCCAGGAAGAAGCGGCGTTCCCGCAAGCAGCCGCTTCAGAAGCACTCCCCCAGCGTGGCCGTCGAAGGCCCGAATGATCTGTGGACGATCGACTTCAAGGGTTGGTGGCTCACTGCGGATGGCACGAGGGTGTACCCGCTCACCGTGAGGGACCAGTTCTCCAGATTCGTCCTCGCTGTAGTGCTCCTGGACTCACAATCGATGGAGGGCGTTCGTGGCGTTCTTCTCGAGCTCTTCCGGCGGTACGGAATCCCGAAAGCGATTCAATCCGACAACGGATCCCCGTTTGGCAGTACTGCGTCGCGAGCAGGCTTCACCCGACTGTCGGCCTGGCTCGTCTCGATGGGCGTTCGTGTCGTGTTCTCCCGTCCCGGCCACCCCGAGGACAACGGCGGGCACGAACGCATGCACCTCGATCTCCGGTACGACGTGGAAGACAACGCCAGCGAGACGATTCGCGAGGAGCGCGAAGCGGCGGCGCGGTGGGTCCATGAGTTCAACCACCATCGGCCCCACGAGGCGCTCGGACAGCGAGTACCGGCAGAGGTCTACCAGCCCTCGGTTCGTCGACTGCTCGGGGCCTGGCGACTCCCTCTGTACCCGAGCGCCTGGCAAACCCGGAGTGTGAGTTGCCCCGGGCGAATCAGCGTCAAAGGCAACCACTACCACGTGAGCGCCGCCCTCATCGGCCATCTCATCGGCATGGAGCCCCTCGAAGGCACACGGGTACGCCTGTGGTTCTACGACTACGGCCTCGGCGAACTCGACCTGTCGATTGTCACCCAGAAGCGGCCCGACCGGCGCGGACTGGGCTGGAACGACCCCATTCCCGAGGTCAAAGAGTGAGACGCCCACAACGATGGGCCGCCTGCCTGCCCCGCGGGCTCCGGCCATCCCATCCTCCGACGCTCGCCGCGAATACCGCGACGGCCGCTTCGGTCAAGGGTGCGTCCTCGCAGTCCTCGCCATGCTCGCCCCCTCGCGAGCGAGGGGCCTGCGCGTGGCTCCGGGCTGCTCCGGGCGCTCCCTGGACCTGCGCGCCCTTTCGCGGACCGCACGATGTGCGAGCGACGGACGACGGGAAGGCCTCCGGCGGGAGCTCTGCTCACTCAAGGAAGGCCCCCAACGCGGATGCCTCGGGCAGGGCTCAGGCACGTTCGCCAAAACGCAGCTTCCCGTGTCACCTGCACACGGGTACAACTGTCACCCATGTGCCGTCCCGGGCATGACGCATCTCGGGCACGGGCACGGGCACGGGATTCTCGGAGTGGAGCATCCGAGCCGGATCTCCGGTATCGTGGGCCATGCGAAACACCCTGCTCCTCCTGCTCTGCTTCGGCTGCGACAAGGCCGATCTCCCCGTCGAGACCGACACCGACACCGACACCGACACGGATTCCGATGCCGACACGGACTCCGACGCCGACGCCGACACGGATGCCGATGCCGACACGGATGCCGACGCCGACCCCGATGCGTACCGCAACTGCCAGGGCAACCCCTGTCCGAACGGCATGGAGTGCCTCGCGGGCCCGCCCGGCGTGCCGAATCCGCCGTTCTGCTCGCCCGACTGCGCGAAGGTCGAGTGCCCCGGGCTGGAGGGCTTCGAGGGCCAGTGCGCGCTGAGCCTCGGCCCGGGCCTGCCCCCGTCGAACTGCGCGCTGCCGTGCCAGCTCGCCGACCTGCTGTGCCCGACGGGCATGGAGTGCGTCGCAGCGGGCGATCCGACGCTCGGCATCTGCCTGCCCGAGGTCTAAGAAAGTGTAAGGTCAAGCCGCGTGGACCCCGCGCGTGCGCCGGGGTACCTGCGCGCCATGTCCAAGCTCCGACCCGTTCTCTTGCTCGCGCTCGCCGCCTGCGGGCCCTCCCGCACCGCGACGCCCACCGGCGACGAAGAGCCGCCGGCGGAGTTCGCGCCCGCCGAAGCCACGCTCCACCGCCTCACCGACCTGCAGTGGCGCAACACCGTGAGCGACGTGTTCGGCGTCGACTACAGCGGCCCGCTGCCCGCCGACTACGCGCTGCACGGCTACACCCGCGTGGGCGCGTCCGAAGCGACCGTGAGCCCGCTCGAGCTCGAGCAGTACGAGTTCGCCGCGTGGGAGGTCGCGACGACCGCGGTGCCCGACACGGTCGCGATGGCCGACGCCGTGGGCTGCGACCCCAGCGACACCGCATGCTTCCGGGTCTGGGCCCAGGAGATCGCCAGCGCCGCGTGGCGCCGTCCGGCGGTGCCGAGCGAGATCGACCGGCTGGCGTGGGTCTTCGACAGCGTCGAGCCCGACCGCGGCGCCGTGGTCGCCACCCAGGCGGTCGTCGCGACGCTGCTCCTCGCGCCCGACTTCCTGTTCCGCGTCGAGCTCGGCACGCCGCACCCCGACGAGCCCGGCGTGCGCGTGTTCACCGACTGGGAGATGGCGAGCCGCCTGTCGTACGTGCTCACCGACCACCCGCCCGACGCCATCCTGGTCGCCGCCGCACAGAACGGCGAGCTCACCGGCGACGGCGGCTTGCGCGACCAGGCCGAGCGCCTCCTGTCGACGCCGCAGTCCCGCCAGGTCCTGCAGGACTGGTTCGCCGAGACGCTGGGTCTCGACAAGGTCCACTCGATGGACAAGGACCCGACACTGTTCCCCGAGCTCGACGACGACCTGCGCTGGGGCATGGAGCTCGAGCTGCGCATGCTGTTCGACTGGGTCGTGTTCGAAGAGCGCCTGCCGTACGGCACCCTGCTCACCACCGACACCACGTTCGTCGACCGCGACCTGGGCGCGCTCTACGGGTTCACGTTCAGCGGCGACGACCTGCAGCAGGTGCGGTTCCTCGAAGGTGCCGGGCGCGGCGGCCTGCTCGGGCGCGCGGCCGTGCTGGCGATCAACGCGCACAACACCCAGACGAGCCCGACCCACCGCGGGAAGTTCGTCCGCACGAAGCTCCTCTGCCAGGCGATTCCACCGCCTCCGCCGGGCATCTCGACCGAGCTGCCCGACCCCGCGACGGGCGGCACGCTGCGCGACCGGCTCGAGCAGCACGCCGTCGACGACCAGTGCCGCGGATGCCACCAGATCATGGACCCGATCGGCTTCGGCATGGAGCACTTCGACCCCATCGGCCGCCGGCGCGAGCTCGACAACGGGCTGCCGATCGACGCGACCGGCACGATCGACAACGTCGCCTTCGACGGGGCCCGCGAGCTCGGGCAGGCCGTCGCCGCGCACCCGCAGTTCCCCGTCTGCACGGCCCTGTCGCTCTACCGCTACGCGAACGGCCAGGCCGAGTCCGAGAGCGAGCTCCCCCTCGTCGACGCCCTGTCCGTCGAGTTCGTGCAGGAGGGCCAGCTGCTCGACGAGCTCGTGCTCGACATCGTGCTGTCAGAGGGCTTCCGCACGGCCCGGCTGCCCGAGGGCGCGCCCGCGACGCTGCCCGCCGACAGCCCGTTCGTCCCACCCACGCCGATCGACCCGCCCGAAGAGCCCGGTCCGACGGACGAGGTGTGCAACGGCGTCGACGACGACCTCGACGGGCTCGTCGACGAAGACCTGGCCATCGCGGTCGTCCGCCTGACGGCCGCCGAGCTCCAGGCGCTCGGCCACCCCGACTGCAGCGCGTTCGCCGACCCCACGAGCCCCGCGTGCTTCGCCGCGAACCACCGCTACTGCGAGGCGACCGACTGCGCCGTCACGGGGTTCGGCCCGGTCGACGAGACCGCGACGGGCTTCGACACCGTGTGCCTCGACGACACGCAGGCCACCGTGGTCTCGACGACCTTCACCGTGCTCTCGACGCACCACGACCAGTGCAACGCGACGCAGCGCCTCGGGCCCGCGTGCAACGCGGCGATCAACCGCTTCTGCGACTCGCTCGGGATGGCGACCGGCTACGGGCCCGTCGAGAACAACGGCGACGTGGCGGCCGTCACGTGCACGCCCGCCGCCACCGAGTACGGCACGACGTACACCGCGATGGCCGCCCACGACCCGCTCTGCGACGGCAGCACCGAGCGCTGGGGCGAGCACTGCAACCGCGCCGCGCACCTCTGGTGCCGGGCGAACGGCCACGAGACGGGCTTCGGCCCGCTCGAGAACTCCGGCGACACCTTCCTCGCCGCCTGCCTCGGAGGCACCCCATGAACCGCCGCAACCTCCTCCGCGGGCTGCTCGGCGGAACGGCCGTCACCGTGGGCCTTCCCGTGTTCGAGTACATGCTCGGCCCCAACGGCACGGCGTTCGCCGGCGGTGCCCCGCTCCCCGACCGCTTCGGCGTGTGGTTCTGGGGCAACGGCGTGAAGCCGGACCGCTGGGTCCCCGCCTCCACCGGCGCCAGCTGGACGCCGAGCGAAGAGCTCGCGCCGCTCGCCGATCTGGTCCCCTGGGTCAGCCTTGTCAGCGGCACCGAGATCAAGACCGCCACCCACCCGCACCACAGCGGGATGACCGGCATCCTCACGGGCCAGCACTACCACCAGCTCGGCACGACGCGCGACACCATCGTGTCCACGTTCGCGCGCCAGTCCGTCGACCAGGACGCCGCCGACCACCTCCACCTCAACCAGACGCCGTTCCGCAGCATCGAAGCGGGCGTCTGCCGGTTCCGCGGCACCGACGAGGGCTCGACGTTCGAGCACCTCTCCCACAACGGTCCGAACAACTTCAACCCGAGCGAGTACGACCCGCACTCCCTGTGGCTGCGGCTCTTCGGGGCGCCGATCGAGCCGGGCACCGACCGGGCGCGGCTCTCCGTGCTCGACGCCGTGAAGGACCAGACCGACCGCCTGAAGACGAAGCTCGGCACGAACGACCGCGACCGCCTCGAGCAGCACCTCGAGAGCGTGCGCCAGCTCGAGGTCCGGCTCACCACGATGCCCAGCACGTGCGCGCCGCCCAACGACCCCGGCAGCTACCCGGATCTGAACGGTATCGAGCAGATCGAGGCGAAGAACCTCGCGATGAGCGAGCTCCTCACGATGGCGCTCGCCTGCGACCTCACGCGGGTCTTCTCGCTGATGTTCAGCTCGTGCGGGAGCGGCGTGATCTTCTCGAGCGTCGGGCTGACCGACGGCATGCACCTCACCTGCCACACCGAGGCGAACCCCCAGAACCTCGTGCACGCGGCCACGACGTTCACGATGAGCCAGCTCGGCGTGTTCCTGCGGATGCTCCGCGACACGCCCGAGGGCGCGGGCAACCTGCTCGAGCACTGCGTGGTGATGGGCACGACCGAGCTCTCCGACGGCCTGACGCACAGCAACCAGGACTTCCCCATCCTCATCGCGGGCCACGGCAACGGCCGGCTGCGCGGGGGCTACCACCACCGCGCCAACGGGCTCGCCAACTCGAGCCGCGGCGTGCTGACGGCGCTGCGCGGGGCGGGCGTGGGGCTCGCGAGCTGGGGCGTCGACGAGGGCGCCACGACGCTGGATTTCAGCGAGCTCTACTGATCGGGGCGGCCGGCGTTGCCCACGCCGTATGCCGTGCTCCACGGGCTCGTGTTGTTCGGGAGCGTCGCGCCCGCGAACCCGAGGAGCGACGGCGTGCTGGCGTTGTCGATGACGACGTAGGCGTTCCCGCCCGCGAGGACGGGCGGACCGACCGAAGGGCCGCCGAACGTCGTCGACTCGACCTCGATGACGGCACCGATGGCGGCGAGCGCCCAGCCGACCTCGCCCACCTCGCACACGCCCCACATCCGCTGGTCGAGCCCGTAGGCGAGCGCGCCGCACCGGCGCTCGATGCGCTGCGCGGCCCCGCCGTTGTCGAGGGCGACCTTCGCCACGTGTGTGGCCCCCGGCACCCAGACGAACCCGTCGCTCGTGGCGGTGACGCCCGCTTCGCCCACGTCGGCGCCCGAGACCCAGACCTCGCGCCCGTCGGCGTCGAAGCGCGCGAGCACGCCGCCCACGTCGACGAGCACGGCGTCGTCGACGACGGCCAGCGGCTTCGCGTCGACGGATTCGGACCACAGGATCGCGCCCGAGGAGCCGTCGACCCCGTGCAGCAGTGGCATCACGCCGTCGGTGGTCGCGACGTAGACCGTGCCGTCGGCGCGGGCCCGGATCGCCCCGACGACGCGCTGGCTCTGGAGGTCGGTGACCCACGCCTCCTCGCCGAGGCGCGTCCACGCGTGCAGGCGGCCCTGCACGCCATCCCAGCTCGGCACCATCACGATGCCCGCCGGAGTGACCGCGATCGCGGCCTCCATGTCGGCCTCGACGGCCACCGACCAGCTCTCGCGGTCGGCTTCGAGGGCCACGAGCCCGTCGGGCTGCACGAGGTACACCCGCCCTTCGGCCACCACGGGCGGCACCTCGCTCACGGCGTGCTGGAACGCGGGGATCGAGCCGCCCGGCACGTATCCCGACGCGACACAGCACCCGTCGGGGGCGTCGTGCGAGACGATCACGCGCGCATCCGCGCCCAGCACCACCCCCGTGGGCGTTCCGGGCAGCGTGACGGACATGAACCCGGTGGTCTGCGGGCCCTCGACACAGGCGAACAGGAGCGGGAGCAGCAACATCGGTGGAGACTCCGGCCGACCGCCGTAGCGGCTCAGGACAGGAAGATCGCGGCGAGCAGCGCGAGGATGCCGATGCCGAACATGGCCAGGCCCGCGAACACCGCGGCCGCCCCGATGATCAGGGGCGCGTTCGAGCCCTGCGGCGCGGGAGGGGCCGGCGGCGCGGGCTTCTTCGGCATCGGTGCGCTCACGCGCTCGGCCGGCGGGGGGTGCGTGAGATCGAGCGTGTGGGCGTTCTTGAACTGACCGGGCTCGGGCGGCAGGCTCGGCGGCGAGCCCGGGTAGTTGGGCGACGGATCGGGCGGCTTCGGCGGCGGGGCGTCGCCGAGCACGGTGCCGCGCGCGTCGATGAGCTTCCCGCAGAACTCGGCCGTGTCGTAGGAGAGGTCGGGGAACTGGGTGTGGCGCGCCCACTTGCCCAGCGTGTCGCCCTCCATCTTCTTCCACATGGCGTGGGCGCGATCCGCGATGTCGGCGGCCTCGGGCCGCAGCTCGTGCTGGAACTTCAGCATGTCGCCGCAGAGCTTGCGCAGGTCTTCGTTCTCGATCAGCGCCAGGCGCTCTTCGAGGTGCGAGTTGTAGTCTTCGCTGTCCATCGCCAGCGAGACCTGGAACGCCAGATCGGTCTTGCCGTAGAACGTCTGGCCCGTGCACATCTCGAACATCGTGACGCCGAGTGCGAACACGTCGACCATCGGGCCGCTCACCCCGAACCCGAGGGCCTCGGGCGCACCGAAGCCGGGCGTGAGGAGCACGTCGCCCATGGCGGTCTTGGCCTTGCGGTCGATCTCGTTCGACCGCGCGACGCCGAAGTCCATCAGCTTGACCTTGCCGTCGACGGTGACCCGCACGTTCGCGGGCTTGATGTCGCGGTGGATCATGCCGAGCGCACGGCCCGTCAGCGGGTTGTGGACGGTGAGCGCGTGCGCGAGCGCCTCGGCGACCTCGCGGATCACCTCCATCACGATCCGCGGCGGGAACAGACGCGACCTGTCGCAGAAGTACGAGACGTCGGCGCCCTCGATGTACTCCATGACCAGCGCGAGCCGGCCGCCGATCTCGCAGAACTGGTGCACGCTGACGATCGCGGGGTGCTGGAGCATCGCGAGCACCTGGCCCTCGTCGCGCAGGCGCTTCACCGCATCGGAGCCCTCGTCGTAGCGCTCGTGCAGGACCTTCACCGCGACATCGCGTTTGATGCCGCCTTCGGTCACCTGGGTCGCGAGGTACACCTCTCCATAGCCGCCCTCCCCGAGGCAGTTGTGGAACTGAAACGCGACCTGTGTGCCGGACACGTCGCAGTTCTACCACCTCCAGGGCTCATTCGGCGCGGGGGGCGATCGGATGACCCTGTTCCGCCAGCTGTCGACGGGCCTGCTCTGCCCATCCCCGGTTCGCCGCGGGGGACGCCGGGCTCGGGTGCAGCACCCGCCCGACGCGGGTGCCCGGTTCGTGCGTTTCGACCACGCGCTTCGCGCAAGCCTCGGCCCAGACGCCCACGCCGATGACGATCTCGGGGCGCGCGGCGCGGATCACCGCGGCCAGGTGCGCGTCGCAGGCCTCGAACACCGCGGCCATGTCGGCGGCAGGCAGCTTGTCGGGCGTGAGGTTCGCGCCGCTGGCGCTCTGCCACACGAGCGGGCAGTAGTTCGTGATGTAGTGGCGCGCGAAGAAGACCGCGGGGCTTCCGCAGTCGTCGCGGATGGCGCCCCACAGCCGATCGCCCGAGACCTCGCTGCGGGTGCAGTCGAACCCCTCGATGGGCCGCTTCGGATGCGCGTCCGGGACCGGGTCCACCCGCCCCGTGATGCCGAGGAAGTCCCGCACCATCGGGACACTGCCGAACGGCACGCCCGTCTGCGCCATCCCCCACGGCCCCGGGTTCATGCCGATCCACAACGCCCCGATGCGGCCCCGCGGCGCGTACCGCTCGATGTACCGGGCGTGTGGCTCCCACGCGTAGACCAGCGGATTCAGCACGACGGTGGCGGAGCCGATGGGACGCGCGAGCGCGGACGTCGCGTCGCGGAGGGCTTCTGCAGCCTGCAGGACCGTGGACATCGCAGGGGCGGTAACATCCCGGAGCAGACCCCTGCCCCGTCCGGAGCCCGAATGACCCTCCTGCTCGTCCTCGCCTGCGCCTCCGCGCCCATGTCCCAAGCGCCGGTCGGATCGACGCCGGACGTCCCCACGCCCACGCCCGCCCCCGCGCCGGAGCCGACGGGCGCCCCCGACCCGCTGGCCGGCAAGACGCTGTCCGAGATCTGCACCTCCGACCTGCTCCTGTTGAAGTGGGAGTACGACGATCTCCAGCGGAACTTCGCGGCGCGCTGCTGCGTCGAGGGCGGCATCGAGGACGAGGGCTGGTGCGACCTCGACTGGCCGTTCAGCGACGTGCCGGACTGCGGCGCGTACGACCAGATGCGCAACGCGATCTTCGCGTACTACGGCTACCGGTTCTCGAAGCCCGAGTACCAGGAGATGTTCGAGAAGCAGCCCTGGTACCGGGCACGCGACGACTTCGACGCGGACTGGCTGAACCCGGTGGCGAAGAAGAACGTCGACACGCTGAAGCGCCTGCGCGCCGAGAAGGTCGCGTGCATGGAGTACCCGGCGGAGTGACCGATCGGCTCCACGGCTGGACCACCGAGGCGATGGACCGCGTGGAGATCGACCTCACCCCCGTGATGGCGCCGGTGCCGCGGGAGGTCCGTCACACCCTCGAGGCCCTGTTGACCCTGGCCGCCATCGCCCCGCTGCCGTTGGTCCCACTCGGGCTCTGGCTGGCCTCCCTGGTCGCGACCGAGCCCACCACGTCGGCCGATTTCGCACCGCTGCTGATCGCCACCACGCTGATGGTCGCGGGGCCTCCGCTGTTCTTCATCGCGATGGTGACCGCAGCGCTGTCGGCCCAACGGCTGCTCAAGGACGGCCCGCGCTCCACCCGCATCACGCTCGACGCCAGCGGGCTCACGGTGGAGCAGCGGTGGCTCGTGCGGAGCACCCGCGATCGCCTGCCCCTCGGGGCGATCGTGGAGGTCACGGCCGACGAGGAGCGCCTGGTGGTGCGCTCTACCGAGCGGGTGCTCGAGATCCCCGTCGTGGGCAGGTCACGCGCGACGCTCGAGGCGATGGCGGCGGTCGTCGAGGCCCACATGGCGCGCTTCGCCGAGAAACAGAGCCGCGCCGACGTGCCGCGCACGCTCGCGCGGATGGTGCGCGAGGGCTGAACCGCACCCCCGTCAGCGCTGGTCGAGGATCTCGCGCGGCGAGCCGAGGAAGACGGCGATCCACCGCGTGTCTTCCTGGCTCTCGAGGAACAGCTTCGCGATGACCGTCATCGGGACGCAGAACAGCATGCCGACCGGCCCCCACACCCAGCCCCAGAACAACAGGGACAGGAACACGACCAGCGGAGAGAGGCCGAGCTGCCGGCCCATGAACCGCGGCTCGAGGAAGTTGCCGATGGTCACGTTCACCACGACGTACAGCACGGTGACGGCGACCGCGGAGCCCGGCGAGAGCTGCACGAGCGCGAGCAGGATGGCCGGGATGGCCGCCACGATGGAACCGATGCTGGGCACGTAGTTGAACAGGAACGCGATGAGCCCCCACATGATGGGGAAGTCGAGCCCCAGCAGGCTGCAGCCCGCCGCGATGAACAGGCCCGTGAACGCGCTCGCGAGGCTCTTGATCACGAGGTACCGCTGCACCTGCAGCGTGGCGTCGGTGAACGGACCGGCGGGGCGCGCATCCGTGCCGAACGCCGCCTTGAACTTCAGCTCGAGCTCGGTGGCCTCGAACATGATGAAGGTCATGGTCACGAGCACGATGATGATGCGCGAGAGCACGGCGACGAGCGCGTTGAGCGTCTGGGACAGCACGCCCATGATCGCGCCGGGCTGGACGAACTCGCTCATGGTCGACAGGTCGACCTCGATGCTGAACCGGTCGGCCCACATGAGCGTGGTGTCGACGAGCTCGTTGAACGGCTGCTGGTACTGGTCGATCTCGGCGGTGAAGCCGCGCACGGTCTGCGCGATGATGGCCGTGATCCCCACGAGCCCCGCGGCGAACAGCAGCACGACGATGGGGATGCCCGCTTCGGTCGGCACCTTCGCGCGCTCGAGCAGGCGCACCAGCGGGACGCCGAGGATGGCGAGGAACACGCTGAACAGCACGGGCAGCAGGATGTCGCTCGCGGCCTTCAGGCCGGCGACGATGATCACGACGGACGCGAGCGCCACGAGCCCCTGGAACACTGCGCTCGGCTGACGCTGCATCGATTCAGCCCCGTTCGGAATCGGGCTTCCCGGAGGCCGGCTTGCGGACGATCACCTCGTCGTCTTCCGGGTTCATCGTGTCGGCGTCGTCGACCCAGGCGGTGACCGCACCGACCTCGACGAGCTGCTTGAGCACGTTGCGCACGAGGTTCTCTTCGGCCTTGAGCGCGACGGCGGCCTCGGCCGGCGTGGGGTGGTCGTCGATCGCCTCGAGCACGGAGATGGCGACGGGGTTCACCTTGATCGGGCGGAACGCGTCATCCCAGCAGAGCACGCCGATCGGGCTCATCGCGCCTTCACCGTCGAGGGTGGGGACGACCAGCGCGTCGCAGGTGCGGCGGAACTCGTCGCCCCACTCGCCTGCCGGCGCGTCGGTGAGCACGCCGTCGAACGGCGGTGCAGCGCCGGCGACCAGGGCGGCGAGGCCGTAACGGCTGTAGGCGGCCTGGGTAGCAGACGCGTCGTCGAGGGCCTTCGCAGCGGCCTGGCTCGCTTCGTCCCACGGGATCCAGCCGTCGATGTCGACCGCCTTCGCGACCCCGGTGCGCACCGCGCCGAGGAGCTCGTCGAGCCGGTCGACCAGCTCGTCGCCGTGCGCCACGAGCGTGCGGGGCAGCTTCATGGGCTCGGCCGACACGAAGTTGCTGTTGAGCGCGACCGCCGCGGCAGCCGACCCGTCGCGGGGACCGCGGGGCACCACGACCACGGTGCGGTTCTCGACGTGGCGCCGCATCCACGCCTCGTCGGGCAGGGGCCAGCGGCGGTCGACGCTGCGCGGCCAGCCCAGCACGTGCCCGATGACCTCGGACGCGCGGAACATCACGGCCAGCGAGCGCGGATTCGGCGCCCCGCGCCACGCGACCATGGCGTCTTCGATCATCGCAGCGAGCGGCCAGGTGTCGATGAACGCGTCGATCGACGGCAGCACCATGAGCAGCTGCTGCGGCGAGCGGGCCGCCATGCGGATGTTCGAGTGGAGCGCCCCGCGGGCATCGAGCAGGACGGCGCGCCGGTAGAGGGTGTCGCGGAGCCGGATGCCGAGGTCGATCACGCCTTCGGGCTCGGTGCCGCTGGGAGGGAACGGCCCCGGCGGCAGCACCTTTACTGGTAGGGAAGATGCGATGGCGGACTCCAGCCGGCGGGTTGTATCGCCGTGGTCCCCGCCAGGCTACAACGGGACGACGCGCATTCCCCCGCGGTCCCGTTGGTGGTAGACTCCTCTCACTCCCCCTCCGCGGTCGCTCTCCCCTGGCCGCACGGCACACGCCACCCTCCCTCCCCCCACCCCGGAAGCTCCCATGCTCAACACCTTCCTGCCGGATTCGGACCTGGTCTACGTGCGCGCCGACGGCCGCAAGCTCGACGACGACCTCGTCGAGATCGCGTTCGAGGACATGGAGCCGCTCGAGGCGGTCGATCTCATCGGCGTCGAGCCGCACACCGCGGTCGCCATCCTCCCCTACCTGGACTTCGAGTGCGTCGGTGTGCACCCGTACGGCGCCGTCACCATGACGCCCGCGCCGGCCTACCCCCGCGCCGACGAGGCCGACCTCATCGAAGACGCGATCCCCACCGAGGAGTTCAGCCAGTGGGAGCGCGACGGCGCCGAAGCCTGGGCGTGACCACGCGGCCGCTGCGTTGCGGTAGGCTGGTCGCGCGCACGGAGCACGGCGGAGAGGTCCGCCGTCTGCTGGAGTCGACGATTCGGTGAGCCGCGACGAGGTCAAGTACTCGGCCAGGACCAGCTGGGTGGCGTTCTTCACGCTTCCCCTGGTGGTCTTCGGCGAGCGGGCGGCGTACACCGCGAACCGCGCCGTCGCGCGCGACATGGTCGCCACGCTGGGCGATTCGGTGCGTGTGGCCGTGGCGCAGGCCGCCTACGCGCAGTTCGCGGGCATGTTCCTCGCGGCGCTCGCCACGCTGGTGTTCGGCCCGCACCTCGTGCTGGGCGGCGCGCTCGTGATGGTGGTCGCGGGCAGCGGCTGGCTGATGAGCGATCCGTCCGTGTGGCCGCTGTGGTTCGTGATGGTCGGCCACGGGATGTCGCTCGTCGCGGTGCTCGCCGCGATGGGGGCCTCCGGCTCGGGCGGCGTGCCCGGCCTCCGCTACGCCATGGTGTTCGGGCTCTACGCGATGTCGAACCTCGCGTACATGGTCGTGCCGCTGATCCCCGCCGCCTACCCGTGGGCCGGCCTGGCGCTGTGCGCGGTGGGCCTGCTCCTGCTTCCGATCCCGCTGCTCACGTGGTGGTTCTCGAAGAAGCAGCCCCGCCCGCCCGACGAGGGCGCGACGTTCCGCGTGGCGGGCGCGGCCCTGCTGCTGTTCGTGCTGCTGCTGTCGGCGAAGGCCGTGTGGGCGCTGCTCGATCCGATCCGGGTCCCCGCCGACCCCACCAGCACGATGGGTCTCGTGCACCAGGTCGCGAACCCGGTCACGGTGATCACCGTCACGCTGCTCACGATTCCCGTGCTGCTGGTGCTCCAGTTCCTCAAGCAGCCCGCGCGCGTGGGCGTGCTGTCGGGTGCGGGCGCCCTGCTGATGTCCACCGCGGCCGTGCTCACGTGGTCGATGGGTCCCGACACGCCCGCGATCGTGATGCTCGTGATCGTCGCCATCGGCGAGGTGTTCATCTACCCCTGGGCCTACGCCCGGATGGTCAGCGACGCGCACTGGCGCTTCACGGGGTTCCTCGCCCTCTGCGCGATGCTGCCCCGCCTGCTCGTGACCGACCCCCAGGTGCTCACGGCCGTCGGAGCCGCGATGGTGCTGGCGCTGCTCGCCATCCCGATCGGCGCGCTGGGCTGGTTCGCCGACGAGTGGATCTTCGGCGACGAGCTGGGCCCCGAGCCCAACCGCCATGGCCGCCGCCGGTAGCGACTGGCGCTGACTCACGGCGTCGATGACTCGCGGCGTCGATGCGCGTCGGCGGGTCGTTCGTGGACCGTGGACCGTGGACCGTGGACCGTGGACCGTGGACCGTGGACCGTGGACCGTGGACCGTGGACCGTGGACCGACTCGCCGGATGCGCCGTCCGCGTCGACGTCGCAGGCCCAGTCGATTCCCGGAACCGGTGGAGGCGCGATCGGCACCCCAACACCCAACACCCAACACCCAACACCGCGGGAACGGGAACGGGAACGGGGTGAACCCGTTACGCCGCCAGATACGGCAGGAGCGCCGTCGCCATCCCGAGCGCCAGCGCGAATCCACACACGTCCGTGATCGTCGTGAGCATCGGCCCGGACGCGAGCGCGGGGTCGAAGCCGAAGCGGGTCGCGAGCAGCGGCACGGTCCCGCCGACCGACACCGCGACGAGCGTGTTCAGCGCGAGCGCGCCGCCCGCCACGAGCCCGAGCCACGGGTTGCCCATCCACACGAACGCGACGATGCCGAGCAACCCGCCGAGCGCGGTACCGTTGAGCAGACCGACCGCGAGCTCCTTGCCCCACACGTAGAGCACGTCGCGCGGCTGCGCGATGCCGAGCGAGAGCTCGCGCATGCTGACCGCCACGGCCTGGTTGCCCGAGCAGCCGCTCATGTCCGAGATGATCGGCAGGAACACCGCGAGCGCCACGACCGTCTGCAGCGTCTCCTGGAACATCGCGATGACGCTGGCCGCGACGACGTTCAGCCCGACGTTCAGCGAGAGCCACTTCAGGCGCCCGCGCGCCCGGTCCCACAGCGCCATGCTGCGCAGCTCGTCGCCGTCGACGATGCCCGCCGAGCGCAGGTGGTCGACCGCGGCCTGCTCGCCGACGGCCTCGAGCACGGCCCCACGCCGCAGGACGCCCACCAGGCGGCCCTCGTCGACCACCGGCAGCGCGAAGAAGTCGATGTCGTCGAACATGTCCTCGAGCGCGTCGAGATCGGTCTTCGCCTCGACCTTCAGCGGGTCGCCGATCATCACGTCGCGCGCCTTCGCACCGGGCTTCGAGAGCACGACCGTGCGGAGCGGCAGCACACCCTCGAGGTGCTCGCGGTCGTCGACGACGTAGACGTACTGCACGTCGTACTCCTCGAACTCCCCCGCCCCCTCGCGCAGCTGGTCGATCACCTCCCGCATCGTCAGGCTGCCCTTCACGGCGAGGAACTCGACGCCCATGAGCCCGCCGGCGACGTCGTCGTCCCAGCGCGCGACCTCGCGCACCTCGTCGGCCTCTTCGGCCGGCATCGCCGCGAGCACGTCGGCGGCGTCCTCCTCCTCGAGGTCGCGGACGATGTCGACCTCGGCCTCGAGCGGGAGCTCCTGGAGGATCTCGGCCGCGCGGGCCGGCTCGAGCTGCTGGACGAGCTCGACGGCCTGGGTGCGGGACAGGCGCTCGAGCACGTCGGCCGCGGCCTCGGCGTCGACCCGCTCGAGGAGCTGGGCCTGGACCTCGGCCGGGAGGTGGGACACGGCGCGCGCGAGATCACCGGCGCTCAGCGCGTCGATGAGCGTGGAGGCGTCGTCGATCTGCCCCTTCTCGAGGGCCTCCCGCAGGAGGACCCAGGGCTCCGTGCCCTCGGCCATCAGCGGCTCAGACAGCCGTCGAGGAGGCCCTGCTCGAAGGAGCACGAGTCGTTCACCACGAACGCGAGATCCTGGCAGTCGAGCGTCTCGCCCGCCTCGAGCACGCAGTCGTAGAAGCGCTTCTGGAGCCCCGCGCAGCCCGAGGCCACCGCGAATCCGGCGTCGCGCTCGCACGCGTGCAGCGCGAGATCGCGCTCTTCGTCGGACGGGTCGAGCTCGCAGGCATCCCACACCCGCTCGCGGTTGGCGTAGCAGAGATCGGTGGTGTCGGGACGACCGATACACCCGGCCAGCAACGCGAAGACGACGAGCCACGACCGCACGGGCACCTCCAGGCAGGCCCCATATCCGCGGAGGGGTGTAGCCGCCGTGACAGAGCGGGCCGCGGCCGCGGCGCGTATCGTGTGCCGAGGAGAGTGGATGACGATCGCTGTGCTGACCTTCCAGCTCGGTGGGGCGGGCTGGATGATCCGGTCCCCCGACGGCAAGCTGCGGATCGACGCGAACGAGGCGTGCCTCGATGCGAAGTGCCACCCGACCGGCGACGTGACGGTCGACGAGCGCGGGATGTGGTTCCTGGCATCGCTCGACATCGACCTGCGGTGGGCGTCGACCGAGACCGTCGAGTTCCGCACGGCCACGTCGAGCTGGACGCCCGCCGACTTCACCGTCGACCCGAAGCCCGAGAAGCTGCCCGCCGAGGCGCTCGTGGAGCAGGTCACGCGGTGGGATCGCGGTGTGCTGCCGGGCGTGTGGACGCTCGGTACCGCGAGCTGCCAGGCGGGGAAGGAGGCCTGGGCCTACCAGCCGATCCTGACGAAGGCCCCCGTGTCGATGGTCGCGGGCGGCAAGGTCGCCGAAGGCGCGCGCACCGAGCCCTGCAAGGGCGGCGGCACGGGCGTGTACCCCGCGAAGTGAGCCGGCTCAGGGGGTGCGCAGGCTCGTGACGACGAACCGCCACGGCCCGGGTGGAGCCGGGGCATCGATGCGCTTCGCGACGCGGAACGGCGTGTGCTCGCCGGGGGCCACCGCACGGTTGCGGGACGCGATGGCGTAGGTCTCGCCGCTCTTCCCGCCGCCGAAGTCCACGTCGACCTTGAGGATCTCGATGGGCACGCTGCCCGTGTTCTCGACCACGAACACGCCGCCGCAGTGCACCGCGCCGAGCGAATCGCCGCACTCGCCGCCTTCGCGCCGGGTGACGACCACGTCGACCGACGCGGGCTTCTCGACCTTCCACTCGACGGGGACGGGCTCTCCGACGGACCGCGTGCCGGCCTGGGCGTCGAGACGGGCGATCTCGAGCTCGATGGCCGTGGGCTGCCCCAGCTGACGGGTGCCGCGGAGGTACGTCTCCTCGTCGGCGCGGTCGCCCTGGTACAGCGCGGGATCGTGGCTCGCGACGAGCTCGAGGTCGGACGACGCGACGATGCGGCCCTCGGCGTCGAGCGCCTTCACGGTGGCCACGGCGCCGCTGACGACCTGCGGTGCGCCGTTGCGGAGGATGGCCGCCACATTCACGATCCAGCCCTCGCCGCCCGGGGTCGGCGTGACCGCCGCGGCCGTGACCTCGACCTCCATGCCGTCGGGCAGCGGACCGCGAACCACGCGCACGTCGAGGTCGCCGACGTGGACGGTCGCCGGAGCAGGCGCCACGACCGGCCCCGCTTCGACGGCGGTCGTGCGGGAGGACGCCCACAGCGCGCCCGCGCCGAGCACGACCCCGAGGAGCGCGGCGCCGCCGAGGATCGCGGGCAGCAGGGCGCTGCGGCGCTGCTGCTGCAGGCCCTTGAGGATCGCGTAGCCCGCGGGGCTGTCGGCGGCGGCATCGATCAGGGTGCGGGCCACGCCCTCTGCAGCCGAGCGGGCCGCTGCATCCCCGGAGGCCCGCCACAGCGCGAGGTGCGCGCGCCCGAGCAGCTCGAGGATCTCGAGCGACCACGGCTCGAGCGTGCGCGCCTGGGTCAGCACCCCCACGGCCTCGGCCGGCAGGTCGGAGTCGAGGAACCGCTGGCCCTGGACCCGGAGCTCCTCCGCGCGGTCGGCGGCGCGCTCGAGGATGCCGTCGTCGAGGCCGACATCGCGGGCCACCGCGCGCATCTCGTCGCGCGAGGGCAGGGACTTCGCGTCGAGCCGATCGACCGCGTCGATCCACGCCTGGAGGTCTTCGTTGCTCATGGAGCGACAGTAGTCCGGATTCCGCGCACGGGGTGGTGGCAGGCCGACCCAGCGCCCGTACGCACCGAAATGTCGGGCAGAACGCGGGCACCGCTCCCGAGGCGACCGCAGTGTTGCCACGCACATCGAATGGCTCTCACAGCCGCTCTACGCGGAAATGCCACCGTCCTGCCATCTTCGACGCTGGATCGTCGCCCGCGGAGCCTGCCATCGTGATCGGAGCCCGAAGAGCCCCCAGAATCCCTGAATGGCACGTCACCGCACCCGCCGAACCCTCATCGGACGGAGAGCCACCCCGGTTCCCGCGCGCACGGCCGTGCGTCCGATGTCCCCGGAGCAGCGGGCCCCCGGGCCGACCGACCCGCCCCCGCTCTACCGGGTGCAGGACGATCCGACCGACGACCGCGCGACCGAGCTGGCGCTGCCCGAGCTCGCGAACGCCGATCTCGAGCCGCTCGACCCCCTGCCGCCCGAGCCGGTCGACTACGGCACTGCCGAAGAGCCCACGTCCACGGGCCCCGAGCCGCGCACCACCGCTCCCCAGGCCGCGCAGACCGCGCCGCGGATGGCTTTGCCCCGGGTAGCGCCGCAGCCCGTCCCCTTCATGGCGAAGGTCACCCTCTACGTCCGGATGGCCGTCGCGTTCCTCGCGGCCATGACGGTCACGTTCACCCTGATCTTCCTCCCGTGGACGACCGTGCTGTCCCCGCGCCTGCAGGCCGCGCGCGAAGCCCGCATCGCCGCCACTCAGCCGCCTCCTCCGCAGGTCATCGAAGTGCCGATGCCCGTGCCGGTGGTCGTCGAGGTGCCCACACCGGTGCCGGTGGCGCCCGAGCCCGAGCCCCCGCCGGCCCCCGTCGCCCGCACCCGCCCGACGCCGCGCCCGAAGCGCACGCCGCGTCCCGTCCAGCCAGCTCCGGCGCCCGAGCCCGTGCCCGTGGTCGTCGCGGCGGTCCCCGAGCCGACGCCTCCCGCACCCGAGCCGAAGCCCGCTCCTGCGCCCCCGCCGCCCGAGACCCCCGCCGCCGCGCTGGCCCTCGAGGGCACGTACGCGGGCTCCTCCGGTGGCAGGCAGGTCGCGATGACGCTCGACTTCCGGCCGGAGGGCCGGGTCGTGGCGTCGCTCGACTACGGAGAGGGCGAGGTGGTCCAGGCGCGCGGCACGTACGCGCTGCAGGGCGACCGCGCGACCATCGCGCTCGTCGAGAGCGGCGGCGAGGGCGCGAGCTACGCGGCGATGGTCGACGCGAGCGGTGCGGACGGCCGGGTCACCGCGCCGGGCGGGCGTCCCCGCAAGCTCAAGGTGCGCCGGTGAGCTTCCACGCAGGCGAGACCCTGGGCCGCTGGCTGGTCGACGACGTGCTGTCGTACGGCAGCCCCTGGCTGCTCATCGCGCACGACGCCGAGAATCCCGACATCGAAGCGGTGCTGCAGGTCGCCGAGCGCTCGAAGACCACCGAGCGCTGGTACAAGCGGTCCGCGCGGGCCCTCCGGGCGCTCCAGCACCCGGCGTTCCCCGACCTGATCGAGGCGAAGGGCACCGAGTCCCACGTGTTCCTCGCCGTCCAGCCGTTCGACGCCGACCCCATGTCCGCGCACATGGCCGAGGGCCACGTCGACTGGCAGCTCGCGTGCACGTGGCTCTACGAGCTCGCGCGGGCGCTGCAGTTCATGCACGAGCAGGGCTGGGTGCACGGCGGGCTCTCGCCCGACACGATCTACATCTCCACGACCGACCGCATCCGCCTGCTCGGGCTGCGCTGCGCCACGCCCATCGGCGAGCGCGCGCCGATCCCGCGTGACAGCGTGACGTACATCGCGCCCGAGGTGCTGCAGGACCCCGACCACAACGGGCCCCGCGCCGACCTCTACGCGTTCGGGTGCATCGCGTACGAGCTCCTGGCCCGCGAGCCCGCGTTCCCCGCGGCGGCGTGGGGCGAGCACCCCGACCCGGCGCGCGTGTTGCTCGAGTGGAAGACGAAGACCGAAGCGCTCGATCCCGGCCCCGAGCAGCCCGACTGGCTGCGCTCGCTCGTGAAGAAGTGCACCCATCCCGAGCCCGACCACCGCCTGCCCGACATGGACACCGTGGTCGCCTGGCTCGAGGGCTCGCGCGCGAGCTGGCGCATCGTGCCGCCGAACGCGACGCCCGTGGCGCTCCCCCGCGGTCAGGAGCCGACGCTGGTGCTCCAGCCGAGCTTCGACACCGACGCCCTGGCGCGGCAGTTCGCCCAGCACGCCGCCGCGCTCCAGGGCGACTACCGCGGCACGCACGACATGCTCGTCATCGTCAGCGCGGCGCTCGGCGCGGCGGCGGGCCTGTGCCTGGCGGTGCTGGCGGTCTTCTACCTCGAGATCTCGCAGCTCGTCTGACAGTCTGTCGTCGCGGTCTGTCACGCTGTCGGGTCGCGCTGTCGGGATGTCGGAGAAGCGCCCAGCGCGTCGCCCCGCCGCAGGGACCGCGAGCGCGGAGAGCCCGTCCAGGACGGGGGATTCTCACGGCATCGAACGCTGGCCCCGCGCTTGCAGAGTGGGAGGACAGGAGGTGCCATGCTCACCCTGTTGCTCGCGGCCCACGCGTCCACCGCCGCGCCCCCGGAGAACGACCCCTGTGACGGCACGCACTGGGAGGAGCTCTCGCTGCCCGTGCTCCTCGAGTGCGTGTACGGGACGAACGGTGCGGACGCGTCGGTCCGGGTGCTCACGCACCACCGCACGGTCTTCGAGACCCTGCCCCCCGACGTGACCCCTTCGCAGGAGGCGCACCTCGCGCTCACCTGGGCCGAGCGCGTCGCGGGGTTCGAGCGCGGGCCGCTCATGGCGGCGATGACCGGGGTCGTGATCGAGCGGCGCAGCGCCGAGCGCATCGCGGAGCTCTGGCCGCTGCTGGACGCCGACGACCGCCGCGGGATCGCCGAGCGCGCCGCGCGGCTCCGGCGCAGCGGCATCCCCGATCTCACCGCGGAGCGCGCCTCGCTCGGATTCCGCGTGTCGCGAACCTGGGAGCTGGCGCCCTGGTCGTCGTGGTGCGTCGCCACCTTCGACGATGCGGTGGTCAGCGTGGAGCCCCTGCTCCACCTGCCCGACGAGGACCGCGCGAGCGCGCTGCAGACGTGGACGGACGCCCGCCCGCGGTCCGCCGTGCTCCCCTGGAAGAGCGCCGGGCTGCAGTGCACCGAGGGGCTCGGCGAGATCCTCATCGACTGGCACGAGCTGCGCGTCGACGCGAACGCACGCTGGCGCACGCTCTCGATGGACGGCGCCCTGCTGTAGGCCCCCCGGTCGGTGGCCGGCGGGATGCCGCGTTCGGCGGCAGGCCGGGCGGCATGGCGTTGGCGTACAATGCCCCCATGAGGCGAGCCATCCTGCCGTGGGTCCTGCTCGCCGCCTGCGAGCCGCGGGCGGCCGAAGACACCGACGTGCACGCGGTCGAGCTGCCCGGCCACAACGAGTGCCTGCCCGCGGGCGAGGCCATGTCGGACGCCGTGTGCGAAGCGGTGGTCGAGCACGACGGCCGGTTGCCCACGACCAGCGCGAATGCCTCGGGCACGCCGCCCGACGCCGACGACCCGCGCTTGACCGACCCCGAGTACCAGTGGCTCGCCGGCGAGGTCGAGCGCTGCACCTGCGTCTGCTGCCATTCTGGGGCGCTCGGTGGGCCGGGCGTGCATCGCTGGGACTTCGACTACGAGCCCGTGTGGATCGACAGCGCGAACGACTGGGTGCTGCAGGTGTTCATGGGCAACACCGACGAGTACGACCAGACCCTGCCCACCGACGACCCCGCGCGCCTGCAGGCGGTGGTCGAGCGCGAGCTCGCGCGGAGGTCCGAATAGCCAACGACTTCGAGGCACCCGTCGAACGGGGGCAGTCCGGCATCCCCCTCGCGGGCGCGATCGGCGCGCTGCTCGTGGTGTCCCCCATCGTCCATGGCATCGGCGGCAGCGTCGTCGGGATGTCGGCGCTCGGCGAGATCCGCACCGCCTCCGCGACCTACGACGCCCAGTACGACCCGATCGTCATCCGCGGCGGCGAGGTGTTCGCGGGGCCGCGCCTCGTCCACATCGTCGACGGCGATCAGACCATCCTCGTCGACCCCGACGAGACCATCCCCGACTCCGACATCCACACACGCGAGGCGATCGTCGTCCGTCGGCACACCGTCGTCCGCACCCGCCCGTTCAAGGACGAGGAGTTCGACGTCGCCGAGATGCAGGAGATGGTCAGCGGCGGCGCCGACATCGTCATCGACTCGACACACGTCGCCGCCTGGCTCGACGACAACGCGGCGCTCGTGGTGCTCGGCATGGCCGCGTTCTTCGAGATCTCCACCCTCACCGACTGGGTCACGGTGCCGCTGTACGCGCTCGCCGCCGGGGCCATCGCGACCGGCATCGTGGGCGCCGAGAAGATGCCGCTGCGCCAGAGCTTCGCGTTCGCGCTGCTGGTGGGCGTCGTGAGCGTGATCGTGGGCTGGCTGCTGTGGTCGGTGAGCCTGTCGCCCGGCTGCCTCGCGATCCCCGTGTGGGGCACGTTCGTCACGCTGCCCACCGTCGGGTACGCCCTGCTGCGCAGCTGACGTGAGTGTCGAGCCCCAGGGCCGCGGGCCGCACCGCGACGACGCGCGGGACCTCGGCCCCGACGCCTGGCCCGTGCTGCGCGAGGCGGCGGGCGACATCACCTGGCTGCTCGACCGCGGCTACGCCGAGAGCGCCATCGCGAAGCTCGTGGGCGACCGGTTCCAGCTCACGAAGCGCCAGCGCGACGCCCTGACGCGGTCGACGTGCACCCACGCGTCGCGACAGTCCCGTCTGGCGCGGCGCGTCGAGGACCTCACGGCGCGGGAGGTCCACGTCGACGGGTTCAACGTGATCCTCCCCATCGAGCGGGCGCTGGGCGGCGGGCCCCTGCTGCGGGGCGCGGAGGGCGCCTGGCGCGACCTCGGCGGGGTCCACGGCACGTGGCGGTCGGTGGCGCAGACCCCCGAGGCCGTGCGGGCGCTGGGGCCCGTGCTGGCGGGCGCGGCGTCCGTGACGTGGTGGCTCGACCGGCCGGTCTCCAACAGCGGGCGGCTCGCGGCGCTGATCCGCGACACGGCCGCCGAGGCGGGCTGGTCGTGGGACGTGCGCCTCGAAGACCGCGTCGACTCGACGATCGCCCGTCAGGACGGCGTGATCGGCACGAGCGACGGGTGGATCCTCGACCAGGGCATCGCGTGGACGGACCTGATCGGGCCCGTCGTCACGGCCCTCCCGGGCGCGTGGCTCGTGGACCTCGGCTGAGCGCTACGGCGAGCACTCGTCGGCGTTCACGACGGACGGGTCGGCGCAGGCCACCCAGTCGATCGGGAGCACGTCGCCCTCGATGACGAGGCAGCGGTCGGGCTGATCGGCGGGCGTGCCGAAGGTGAGCGTGCCGAGCACGGCGTCGTTCACGACCTGGAAGCCGGGCTGGGTCTCGGCCGCGCAGTCGCGGTGCTGGCCCCAGAGCAGGTAGTGGCAGTAGCCGGGCATGCCGTAGAGGTCGGTGTGCATCTCGTCGTCCCAGGTCACGGTGCTGCCGACGAACGCGGTGCAGCCGGCCGCTTCACAGGACGCGACACGCGGGTCGTTCCAGTCGTTCTCGGAGCCCGGCGCGTAGGGGTCGGCGGGCGCGAAGCCGTCGCAGACCGCCGGGTCGGGGCCGGGGGGCGTGGTGGTGTTGCCCTCGCAGGCGGCGAGGACAGCGAGGACGGAAGCCAGAGCGAAGAGCGAGCGCATACGGGACTCCATCAGTGCACGTCGATGTAGAGCTGGGGGGCGATGGGCGTCGAAGCAGAGCCAGACGCATGATAGCCGACGTCGGCCACGACCTCGGCGGCGCCGGCGAGGCTGCGGACCTCGAGCGTCACGTCGGTCCAGCAGATGTCGCCCTGCACCACGCAGCCGTTGCCGGCCGCCGGGGAGAGCACGTCTGCCGCGACGAGGATGTGGTTGCCGTAGTCGCCGGTGCTGTCGTCGAACCAGGTCGCGTTGTAGAGCGAGACCTCGAAGCTTCCGGGCGGGACGGGGTTCCCACCGGGCTGCGCGAGCTGGAGCACGAGGACCTCGAGCGTCGCGGAGCTGTCGTCGAGCGACGCGACCGCGTCGGCATCGATGCCGAACGAGATCGTCACCGTGTTCGTCCCGCCGGGGAAGACCACGCCACCGTCCATGCTGTCGGCGGTGGAGGCGCTCCAGTCCTGGGCGGCGGGCGGGAGGGGCTCCGGCTCGCTGGTCGCGACCGAGACGGCCACGCCGACGGCGAGGAGGGACACCGAGAAGACAGAACGGATGTCACAGGTAGAAGGCATCAGACATCTCCAGACCAGATGCCGAACCGTACGCCGTCCACGTCCGAGCGGCTCCGTCACAGCCCCACTTGTGACCTGGTCACAGCCCGCGTCGACGGACGGTCTCGAGGCCCTTGCGCGTCTCGCGGAGGTCGGTCGACTCGGGCAGGGGATCGCCCGCCAGGAAGGCCTCCCCGAGGATCCGGAAGCGCTCCTCCATCGCCGCCACGCCCGCCCGGTCGCGATGGGCCAGCAAGCGGACGAAGCGACGGAGATCCTCGGGGATCGGCGGACCGACCTCGTCCATGAGCTCGAGCGTGCGCTCGGGGTGGTCGAGGAGCCGGATCGCGGCGTTGGTGAGGATGGTGCCGAGCATCATCCGGTGGCCCGTGGGCAGGACGCGGCGCGGCTCGCGCAGCATCTCCCAGGCCTCTTCGACCTGGTGGGCGTCGAGCAGGATGACCGCCAGATCCGCGGTGTCGATCGCGCGCTGCACCTCGCCGAGCACGCCTCCGACGCGCTCCAGCAGGTGCCGTGCCCGCTCGAGCTCGCCGGGAGGGGCCGATCGGAGGCGGGCCTTCGAGAGCGCGGCGGTGAGCGCGCGCGCCGGGAGGCGGTCGCCGGCCGCCCGGATCGCGTCCTCCATCGCGTCGAACCCGGCGGGGTCGTCGGCCCGCGCGAGCGCGTAGCCCGCGTAGGTGCCGGTCTCGACGCGGACGTGAAGCGGCGTGTCGGCATCCAGCGCAGCGAGCGCCCGGCGCGCCCAGTCGACCGCCTCGGGCATCGACGCCCACGACTGCGCCGTGGCGAGCAGCGACGCGCCGCGCGCGAAGGTCGGGCGGTCGGTCACGCGGTCGAGGACGTGCTCCAGGAGGTCGCGGGCCGCCTCGCGCTGGCCCACGAGCAGCATGGCGCGGGCGCGGTGCACCTCGCACTCGGGGGCGAGCGGCACGCCTTCGAGCCAGCGCGCCGTCTCGGACGGGATGTCGTCGACGGGACCGAACGCGTAGAGCAGCTCGACGTGCCGCGCGAGCAGCTCCAGGCGGACGAGCCCCCGAGCGTGCGGGAGCGCGTTCTCGATCTCCGGCCGCAGCGGCTTGAGCTGCTCGTGGGACGGGTCGAGCGAGACGAGCCACGCCACGAGCCGCTCCCGCGCGGGCCGAACGGCGTCGGCGTCGTGGCGCAGCAGGGTGCGCGCGATGGGGAGCAGATCGATTCGCGGCCCGTCGGCCCGGGCGAGCCCGCAGCCGCGGAGCTCGGCGACCGACTTCAGCGCGAGCGGCAGGGGCTGGTCGGCGACCTGCGCGATGGCGTGCAGCGAGGCGGGACCGCTGAACACCGCGATGGCCCGGGCCGTCGCGAGGGCTTCGGGCGCGAGGTTGTCGAAGGTGCGACCGACCCCCGCGGAGAGGGTGGCATGGTGCGGCGCCGTGTCGACGGACGGCACGTCGAGGGCCTCGTCGAGGTCGTCGAGGAAGTCGGCGAGTGGTGCCGTGATGACGAGCGCGAGGGGCATGCCGCCGAGCTGGTCGAGCACCTGGTCCTCGGCGCTCGCGGGGAGCGGTGCGAGGCCCGAGCGCGACCGGGATTCGCGCAGGACCGCGCGGGCCGTGTCGCGGTCGAGCTCCCCGAGCACCACGCGGCGCTCGCGCGGCAGGCCGAGGGGCGTCTGGCTGGTGACCAGGATGGCGGCCGAGGCGTCGGAGAGCCAGCCCGCGAGGGTCGCGCGGGCTTCGCCGTCGAGGTCCTCGGCGTTGTCGAGCACCACGGGACGGCCCGCGAGGCGGTCGCGGATGGCGGCGTCCGCGTCGGCGGCGCGCTCCAGATCGAGCCCCGCGACGAGGCGCCGGCGCAGCGCTCCCGCGTCGGTCACATCGAAGAGCTCGACCCAGTCGGCGCCTTCGCGCTCGGCCCAGCTGCGCGCCAGGGTCGTCTTGCCCACGCCGCCGGGCCCGACGAGCACCAGCGGGCAGGCGCCCGCCGCGAAGCCCGCGTCGATGGCGTCGAGGTCGCGTCCCGGCGGCAGCCCGACCGCGCGGACCGGACGGATCGGGGTGTCGGCGTAGCGCAGCGCGTAGCCCTCGCCCCGCACGGTGACGATGGTGCGGGGCTCGGCCGGGTCGGGCTCGAGCTTCTTGCGCAGGCGCTGCATGGTGACGGTGACGGTGCGCGACTTCGCGGATGCGGCGTAGCCGAGGGCGTCCGTGAGCAGCTCTTCGGGGCTGCACGGCTCGGGGCTGCGGTCGTGCAGGGCGCCGATGAGCGCGACCTCGTTCGGCGTGAGCGGGATGGGAGCCGTCGCGGTGTGCACGACGCCCTCGAGCAGATCGACGGTACCGGCGAGGATCTCGAAGCGCGTCCCCATGCGCGCAGGCTACCAGAGCCCGGTGGTAGCGTCCGGCATGCTCGTCCTCCTGCTCGCCTGCAGCTCCCCTCCTCCCCCGCCGGCGCCCGAGCCCGTGGTGCCCGCGGTCCCCGCGGTAGAGGGCCCGGATCTCGCGGACACGCCGCACTTCCGCCTCGTCCGGGTGCTCCGCGACCGCGCGTGCGGGCTCTATTCGGACGGCACGGCGCGCTGCTGGGGCGCGTTCCCCGGCGACGTCCGGGTGGACGGGCCGTTCGTGGACGTGCTGCCGCTGCAGGACAGCGTGCTGGGGCTCCGCCCGGACGGTCGTGTGGAGGTGCTCGAAGGCCGGAAGAGCGTGCGGGACGACCTGGAGGTCGAGGCCGCGCGCAAGGGCGAGGGGCTGTGCGCGGTCCAGGACGGGCGGCCCACCTGCGGGGAGCCACCGCCCGGCTCGTTCGTGGCGGCGGCCTTCGGGGGCGGTGCGGGATGCGCGCTGACGGCGGAGGGCCGTGTGACGTGCTGGGGTGCGATGCCGCCGGACCGCGTGCCGTACGACGACGGGACGCCGGCACCGACGGGGCAGGCGGGCGCCGGGGCGTTCGTCCCGGTGCGCGACGGGTCGCTGGTCCGCGAGAAGGACGACCAGCTGTTCCGCGGTCCCTTCGGCCCCACTGCGGACACCGTGTCGGGAATCGCCGGCCACGACGCGCTGATCGCGATCCCTGTAGACGGCGGGCTCGACGTGCGCGTGCTGCGGCTCGAGCTCGATGCCGTCGACGCGGTGGCCTACGTCGACCTCGAGGGCGACGGGGCGCTCGAGATGCTCGTGATCGGCCGCAGGGTCGGGCACTGGACGCCCGCAGGCGTCGATCGCTGGGATCCGGCGAACCACCTCGTCGCCTGGACGGGGAGCGCGCTCGTGCGGGCCAGGGCTCCGGAGTCCGCGGAGGGCGAGTGGCAGGAGGCGAGGACGGTGAAGGAGGCGAAGGTCGCGCTGGGTCTCTGACGCCTACCGCTTGTCGACCGAGCGCATCACGTGATCGAACACCACGGGCGGCGCGACCTTCATCAAGCGCTCGAGCCACCGCATCTGCCACGGGTACGTCAGCGTGCGGCGCTTCGCTTCGATCGCATCGGCCATCAGGCGCGCCGCGCGGTCGGCGTTCATCAGGAACGGCATCGGGAAGTCGTTCTTCGCGGTCATCGCGGTCTCGACGAACCCGGGATGCACCGTGGTGCAGGTGATGCCCGTGCGATGGAGGTCGACGCGCAGCCCCTCCCAGAAGATCGAGATCGCCGCCTTGCTCGCCGAATACGGAGCGGACTTCGGGAGCCCCCGGTTCGCCGCCACGCTCGAGATCACCACGAGGTGTCCCGAATCGCGGTCGAGCATGCCCGGGAGCACCGCGTCGACCGCGTGGATGGCGCCGAACACGTTGATCTCGAAGGTGCGGCGGATCGAATCGAGGTCCAGGTGGCGCAGGTCGCGCATCGGGCCCAACACCCCGGCATTCGCGACCAGCACGTCGATCGGCCCGAGCTCGGCTTCCAGAGCGGCGAACGCGGCTTTCGTGGCGGCGGGGTCCGTCACGTCCGCGGGGGCCACGGCCACCGGCACGCCGTGGGCGGCGACCCGCGCGCGCACCGCCTCGAGCTGGTCGACCCGCCGCGCGACGAGCCCGAGGCTGTGACCGCGCCGCGCCATCTCCTCGGCGAGGTGCGCGCCGAGACCGCTGGACGCTCCGGTGATCGCGACGACTGGCATGGAGGCTCCGCGCGGGCTGGCGTCATAGCCGATTCCGCCCGCCGCGGCTGAGGTAGGTTCCCGCCCTTCGGGAGGTGGCATTGGCACGCCTGGCTCAGATCGTGATCTTCGGCGCATCCGGGGATCTCACCGCACGAAAGCTCGTTCCGGCCCTGCTTCGGAACTTCGAGGAAGACAACTTCCGCGGCCCCATCCAGGTGATCGGCGTCTCGCGCACCGAGAAGACCGACGCCGCGTGGCGCGAAGAGCTGTCGTCCTGGATCCCCGAGTCCCAGAAGGCCGTGTGGGAGCGCTTCAAGCCGCTGCTCTCCTACAAGAGCGCCGACTCGGCCGACCCCCGGCAGATCGAGGCCCTCGAAGGCCACCTCGACTCCCTGGCGCTCAACGCCGGCGAAGAGCCGCACCACGTCGGGCGGTTGTTCTACCTGGCGCTCGCGCCCGGGCTGTTCGCGCCGACCGTCGAGGCGCTGTCGAAGCAGGGCCTCGTCGCGTGCGAGCCCGACGCGGCCGAGGGCTGGCGCCGGGTCGTCGTCGAGAAGCCCTTCGGCACCGACCTCGGCACGGCCCAGACGCTGAACCACCTGCTGTACCGGCATCTCCGCGAAGAGCAGATCTTCCGGATCGACCACTACCTCGGCAAGGAGACCGTCCAGAACATCCTGTCGCTGCGCTTCCAGAACGCCATCTTCGAGCCCCTGTGGAACCGCAAGCACGTCGAGTCCGTCGAGATCAGCGTGTGCGAGACGGTCGCGATGGAGGGCAAGCGCGGCGCCTACTACGACAAGGCCGGCGCCAGCCGCGACATGATGCAGAACCACGTCCTCCAGGTGCTCGCGCTCATCGCGATGGAGCCGCCGAGCAGCATGCGCCCCGACGCGGTGCGCAACGAGAAGGTGAAGGTCCTCGAGTCGCTGCGCAGCTTCACGCCCGCCGAGGTCCACGAGCACGTCGTGCGCGCGCAGTACGCGAAGTCCGACAAGCGCGAGCGCGACTACCGCGACGAGTACGGCGTGGCCGAAGACTCCCGCACCGAGACCTACCTCGCGATGCGCGCGCTCATCGACAACTGGCGCTGGTCGGGCGTCCCGTTCCTGCTCCGCACCGGGAAGGCCCTGCACAAGCGCTTCACCGAGGTCGTGCTGCGATTCCGCACCCCGCCGCTCGACCTGCTCAACGGCCCGCTGCCCGGCGACGTGTGCCCGCTGCGCCCGAACGACCTGCGCATCCTCGTGCAGCCCGACGAGGGCGTGCGCCTCTCGTTCCTCGTCAAGCGGCCGGGCGCCGGGATGGTGATGCAGCACAGCGTGCTCGGGTTCGACTACGCCGACCTCGGCACCGGTCCGACGCCCGACGCGTACCAGCGCCTCCTGCTCGACGCGATCAACGGCAACCCCACGCTGTTCATCCGCGGCGACGAGGTCGAAGCGGCCTGGCGCTTCGTCGACGCCATCCGCGCGGGCTGGGAGGCGAACGACGAGCCCGTCCACGCCTACCCCGCCGGCTCGAAGGGCCCCGCCATCGCCAACGAGCTGTTCCACGGCTGCGAGGGCATCTGGAGCGAAGGTCCGTGACCTGGCGCATCACCGACACCCCCGACGCCGACGCCGCCGCGCTGGTGACCGACCTGCTCGGCAGGGTCGCCCGCGAGCGGGGCGAGTGCGTGCTCGCGGTCCCCGGCGGCTCGACGCCCGGGCCCGTGCTGAACGCGCTGCGCGACGGGGATCCCGCCCTCCTCCAGTCCCTCACGGTCACGCTGGTCGACGAGCGCCACCTTCCCGTCGAGCCCGATGCGCCGTGGCAGCAGCTCCCCGCCGACAGCAACACCCGCCTGCTCTACGCCGAGCTCGTCGACGGCGCGCCCATGGGGCCGCTCGTCATCGGCTGGGCGCGCCGGGGCACGCTCGAAGCGGTCCGCGCGCGCCTCGCGGCCGAGGTCCCCGATCCGGGCGTGCTGCTCCTGGGCATGGGTCCCGACGGCCACGTCGCGAGCCTGTTCCCCGGCCACGCCGTGATGGAGGCCAGCGCGCGCGTCGTCGCGATCGACGACAGCCCGAAGCCCCCGCCCGAGCGGCTCTCGATGAGCCTGTCCCTGCTGAACCGCGCCGCGTACGCCGTCGTCGTCGTGAAGGGCGCCGCGAAGGCCGAGGCCGTCCGCCGCGCCTGGGAGCGCGACCCGCTCCTGCCCACCACCCATCTCACCGCGCCGGAGGTCCACTGGATCGTGGACCGCGCCGCCGCATCGCACCTCCCGGAGAGTCCATGAGCACCGAAGCCACCGCCGATCTCGCCGTCCTCGGACTGGGCGTCATGGGCGCGAACCTCGCCCGCAACTTCCACAGCCGCGGCTGGACCGTCGGCGTCTACAACCGCAGCCGTCCCAAGCTCGACGAGTTCATGACCGAGCACGGCGACCCGAAGTTC
Source organism: Alphaproteobacteria bacterium (assembly GCA_020632875.1). Classification (GTDB taxonomy): domain Bacteria; phylum Myxococcota_A; class UBA796; order UBA796; genus JACKEQ01. The sequence goes on along the minus strand of JACKET010000022.1, from coordinate 4,998 downwards.
GTCGGCACCGACGATCTGCAGCAGCTCGTCGCCAGCGTGAAGCGTCCCCGCCGGCTCGTCCTGATGGTCACCGCCGGGAGGGCCGTCGACGCGCTGCTCGAATCGCTCCTCCCCCTCCTCGAGGACGGCGACGTCGTCGTCGACGGTGGCAACTCCCACTTCCCCGACACCGACCGCCGCGTGGAGGCCGTGGAGGGCACGGGCGTCACGTTCGTCGGCATGGGCGTGTCCGGTGGCGAGGAGGGCGCCCTGAAGGGGCCGTCCATGATGCCGGGCGGCACGCGCGAGTCGTGGGAGCGCCTCCGCCCGCTGCTCGAGAGCGCCGCGGCCGTGAGCGACTCGGGGCCGTGCGTGACGTGGTGCGGCAACGGCAGCGCCGGGCACTACGTGAAGATGGTCCACAACGGCATCGAGTACGGCGACATGCAGCTCATCGCCGAGACCTGGGCCATCCTGAAGGCCGCCGGGCGCTCCCCCACGCAGATCCGCGAGGTCTTCGAGCGGTGGAACGCGGGGCGCCTGTCCTCGTTCCTCATCGAGATCACGTCGCACATCGTCGCCGCGAGAGACCCCGAGGGCGACGGGCCGATCGTCGACCAGATCCTCGATGTCGCCGGCCAGAAGGGCACGGGCCGGTGGACCAGCGTCTCCGCCATCACCCAGGGCGTGCCGCTCTCGACGGTCACCGCGGCGGTCGACGCCCGCGCCCTGTCCGCCCAGAAGGCCCTCCGCGTGCGCGCCGAGAGCGTGCTCGGCGGGGGCACCGGCGCCCTCGACGTGAGCGAAGCCGACCTCGAGTCCGCGCTCTACGCCGCGAAGCTGATGTCCTACACGCAGGGCTTCCAGCTCCTCCGCTCGGCGAGCGACGAGAAGGGCTACGAGAGCGACCTCGCCGCCATCTCTCGCATCTGGAAGGCCGGCTGCATCATCCGCGCGTCGTTCCTCGACCGCGTGTACGACGCTTTCCAGCGCGACCCGAGCCTGCCGTTGCTGGCGCTCGACCCCACCTTCGCGGCCGAGCTGAAGGCCGCGCTCCCGGGTTGGCGTCGGGTCGTGGCGGCGTCGGTGGCGGCGGGCATCCCGATCCCGGCGATGTCGGCGTCCCTGGCCTGGTTCGACAGCATCCGGCTCGGCCGCGGCACGGCCTGCGTCATCCAGGCCCAGCGCGACTACTTCGGCGCCCACACGTACAAGCGGCTCGACGCGCCCGACGTGTCGGTCCACACCGAGTGGGCCGAGCTCGAGCAGCTGTAGCGCGCTTCAGCCCTCGGGGATGCGGTCGAGCGGCGTGACCACGCGCCACGTCGCGACGATCGGCACCTCTTCGGTGGGCGCGTCGGCCAGCGCCTCGTCGTCGAGCACGAGGTCGGAGGGCGCCAGATCGTCCGCGAGGGCCGGGAGGAAGGACCGGGGGACGGTGTCTTCGAACAAAGTGTGAATCATGTTCGCTCCTGACGCCGGACCCGGTATCCCCCTCCTGCCGACGTGCAAGTGACGCGTCTACTTGCGGTCCTTGATGCTCTCGGGCGGGACCTGGACCTCCTTCTCCGGGACCGTCGGGGACTCGAACGTGACGACGCTCTGCGCCACGGCCTGCCGCTCGTCGATCCGGCCCTTGTGGTACTGCCCGAGCACCTCGCGCGGGACGCGCATCGTCACGGTGTAGTGGATGTCGGGCTCCCCGGTCTTGTCGTTCAGGGGCTGGATGACGTACACGCCCGCGAGGTACGGCGCGACGGGCATGACCTTGGCGTACCGGTGCAGGGCCGGGACGATCTTCTGGTTCAGGGCGCGCGGCGTGACGAGGCCGGGCTGCATCGCCTTCTTCTCTTCGAGGATGGAGGCCTGGGTCATCCGGAGCCACGGCTTGCCGTCGATGTCGACGATGCGGAGCTGGGTGGCGAACTGGAGGCCCACCGGGCCGTTACCGTAGAGGGTGCCGACGAGATTCAGCACGTCCTTCCCGGCGATGTCGACGTACGCGGGGCCGTCGCCCGGTCGGGAGACCAGCACGTCCATCGCGACCTCGGTCTTCTTGCCCTGCACGCACTCGACCTCGGACGCAGGCTCCCAGGTGTTCCGGCCGTTGTACGGCCAGATGGCGACGACCTGCTCGCGCTTCTTCGCGTCGAGGTGGTCGTTCATGTCGGCGAGCGCCGCAGCGAGGGCCTCTTCACACGTGCCGCCCTTCACCTTGCCGCTGGCCGACATGTACCGGAGCCGCTCGAAGAGAGGCAGGGTCTCGGGCACCGTGTGCCCGTGCGGCATCAGCTGCGCATTCGCGGTCGACAACAGCATCCAGGACACGAGCACGTCCCACCTCCGGCCGCACTGTGACACACTCCCCCGCGATGTTGTTCCTCCTCTGGCTGCTGGGTCTGGCATGGGCGGCGCCCACCGTCGCGATCGCGGATCTCGCGAACCACACGGGCGACGAGGCGTTCGACGGGGCCGGTCCGGGCGTCGCGGGCATCCTCGTCACGCGGTTCGCATCGTCCGGCGTCGTGCAGGTCGTCGAGCGCGACGCGCTGGCCGCGCTCCTCACCGAGCAGGCGCTGACCATCGAGGGCCTCACCGAGCCGCGCACGGCGGCGCGGGCCGGGCGGCTCGTGGGGGCCGACTACCTCGTCGTGGGCGAGCTCTTCAGCGTGAAGCTGCCGAGCATCTCCATCGCGCTGCGCGTGGTGGACACCGAGACCGCCGAGGTGGTCGCCGCGCGCGACGTGGTCGGGCAGATCGGCGACGACGGGGAGCGGTTCTTCGAGCTCATCGACGCCCTGTCGAACGAGATCCTGGGCGCGATGAACGTGTCGCTCGAGAAGGGTCACCAGCTCTCCGAGATCGAGCAGCGGGAGCTGAAGGCCGTCCTTCGCTACGGCGAGGACCTGCTGCGGGTGAACCTGGAGCACCCGATGGCCCTGTACCGCGAGTCCGACCGGGACTTCGACCGGGACGCGACGGTCCGGAAGGGCTGGGCGATCTACGACCGTCGCGGGCGGGTCGTCCCGATGCCGGAGTTCGCGCGGCGCATCGGCGACCGCGACACCCAGACGGAGTGGCTCTCCGACGGGCGCAGCCTGCGGAAGCGCGCGCGGGTCACGAACCTCGTGACGCTCGGCTACGGGGTCGGCGGAGGCGTGGCGCTCGGCGTCGGCAGCGCCATCCGCCCCGACGCGCAGGGCCCCGGCACGGCGCTCCAGGTGGTGGGAGCCGCGGCCATCGGCACCTGCGCGGTGCACAGCCTCGCGAACCTCATCGGGCAGATCTCGAAGCGCAACGCCGCGAAGCGTCCGGCGACGTACTACACGCCGGCCGAGGCCGACCGGTGGCTGCAGCAGTACAACCGGTCCCTCGGCGAGGCCGAATAGTGCGGGCTTCGCTCGGAGCGCTCGGATTCGCCGTGCTGGTCGGCCTCGGCTGCGGGGTCGGGTACAAGCCGAACCTCGGCGCGAAGCAGCTGGCCGACACGAACCGGCCCGACCGCCTGCTCATCGGGTACCTCGAGCAGACCTCCGCCGACCCCGCGGTCTGCGACCTCGCCCGGACGGACGGCGTCGCCATCCCCTTCGCGGACGGGCGCGTGGTGAAGGCGCTCCACAAGGGCCTCGAGAAGGGGCGCATCCCGCCGGACCGCTGGGCGCGCTGCACGCTGCTGCTGTGGCGCGAGGCCGACGCGTTGCTGGCGCAGGATCTGGGGGACGCGCTGCTCGCGAGCATCGGCACCCACCTGGGCGGCACGTCGCCTGCGGGTGTCGGAGAGGCCCTGCTGGACGTGCTCGTGAAGCGTCGGGCGCAGGATCCGCTCGATGCGGAGCGCCTCGGCGCGCTGGCGGTGCGCGCGCGCGACCGGCGTGCGTCCGTCGACCCCAACGCCGCGGAGCACCTCGTGCTGGGCGACCTCGCCGCGGTCCTCGACGCGGAGGCCGGGCTCTACGAGGGCCGTCCGCTGAAGAAGGACGCCATCGCCGCGACGTCCGACGCCGTCCTGCTCACGCAGTGGGCGCTGCGCCTGCCGGATCCCGTCCTGCGGAGGGCGGCCGGAGAGCGCCTGCTCGACGTGCGGATCGAGCGCTCGCCGTTCGCATGGGTCCGCGAGAACGCCGCCACTGTCCGGGACGCCGCGATGAAGGGGCCCGTCGGCCTCCCGCCGGGTGCGGCGTTGATCGCCGCGCGCTGGAGCCCTGCCCGCGACGGCACCGCGATGCTGCGCCTCCACCAGGAGCCCACGCGCGGCAAGGTCCGCCTGCTCCCGGCCGGCGCGGACGGCACGCGCTCCGCCGACCCGTCCCTCGACCTCGTCGACACGCTGTGGGTCGACGTCGACGGGCTCGAGCGCCCGATCACGGTGTGCGGGGACGCGCCGTTCGACCCGACCCCCTGCGTCCCGCCGAAGCAGCTCCAGATGCGCCATCCCGTCGCCGAGCTCGCGCCGACCGGCCGCCTGCTGTTCCCCCGCGAGCTCGACGCGCGAGAGTTCATCGAGCTCGGCCGCGACGGCGACCGGCTGTCCGCTCAGGTCGTCGTGGAGGGGCTGATCGCGCAGGTCGACCTGCCCATCCAATTCGACTCGGTGCCCGAGCTGTTCCTCCAGGCGCCGGGCAACCGCGGCAACGGTCCCGAAGCGAAGGTCGAGGTCTGGGAGCTGTCGCACGGCCGGCTGCTGTTCGAGGTCCGCTCGGTGGTGCTGGGTCGCAAGCCGTGGACCGCGCTGGTCGAGAGCACGGACGCGGCGTTCTCCATCCAGTCCTATGGGTCGATGACGAGCGCCCAGGAGGGCCGCGGCGGCGACATCACGGTGACGATGCACTGTACGGACTGCCCCGCGGTGCGGGAGACCGTGAAGCGGATGGTGCGCAGCACGGGGCAGGCGCCGGGAAAGGTGACGATCCGCAAGGGGAAGTGACGGGGGCCGTGGGCCGGACCGTGGACCGTGGACCGTGGACCGCGGACCGCGGACCGCGGACCGTGGACCGTGGACCGTGGACCGTGGACCGTGGA
>JACKET010000021.1 GCA_020632875.1 Alphaproteobacteria bacterium | reverse complement strand
CGGGTGCGCCGCCCCAGCTCCCGTCCATCGGCCTCCCCGAGCTCCCCACGGTGGCGGCCCCGTCCGCGCGGCCGATGCCGCTCGTCATCGCGCAGCCGGGGTCCTGTGATGCGTGCTCGCTCCTGATGCAGCACGACTTCGACGCGCTGAAGGCCGGCAAGGCCTGCGACCTGTGCGGCGCCGCCGACCCGACGGTTTGCGAGGGCTGGCCCGAGCCCGGCATGGTGGGCTGCGAGACGTACGACTGGCTGCGGAACTGCATCTACGCCCGTCTCGGCTACGACTTCAACACGGCCGAGGAGTGGCGGGTCACGTTCGAGCAGGAGCCCTGGTACGTGCCCGACCCGCGATTCAAGTGGGAGCGCGTCACGCCGTTGCAGCAGGAGAACGCGCGCATCCTCCGCGAGCTCGTGAAGAAGCGCCGCTGCGTCGAGTAGGCCGCTGTAGTCGGCCTGTAGGTGATCCGGGGCGGTGAACGCATAGTCTGGCGGCTCGAAGGAGCTCGTCATGTCGAACCAGACCAATGCCGCTGTCATCGCCATCGCCGCCGCCGTCGCCGTCGGGGCCGGTGTCTTCGGACTCGCCGCCGGCTGGATGATGCGGACCCCGGAAGAGAAGATCGTCGAGGTCACCCGCGCCCCCACCGCCGAGGAGATCGCCGCCGCGGTCCCCCAGGAGGAGAAGGACGAGCTGGCGCTGGCCCAGATCAAGGTGGCCGAGCTCGAGCGCGAATCCGCCGAGAAGGAGGGCCGCGTCCGCGAGCTCGAAGACCGCATCTCCCGCGGCGCCGAGGCGGGCGCGAAGCTCCGCGCCGAGCTCGAGCGGGTGAAGTCCGAGCTCGAGGAGACGAAGGCCGCGCTGGCCCAGGCCGAAGAGGAGAAGGAGGAGCTGCTGGTCGCCCTGAAGGAGACCACGATGCAGCTCGAGCGCACCGAGCAGGAGCTCGCCGTCACGAAGGTGCAGCGCGACGATGCCCGCGAAGACGCGCTGTTCAACCGGTGGAACGACTTCGTGAAGGGCGCCGAGCTCGAGATCTGCGACCGCGGCAACCGCCGCAAGCTGGGCAACTGCCGCGAGGCCGTCACGGCGGCCCTCACGACGCCCGAGCGCCGCGACAAGTTCTCGCACTGCATCCGGTCCGGCCAGGCCGCGCCGAGCGTCGTCGAGCTGCAGAAGGGCGCCGAGCTCCCCGACTTCGCCGAGATGATGGACGAAGAGGTGAAGCAGGTGAAGGGCTGGTTCGTGAACTACTGCGACCCGACCCTGCCCGAGCGCAACGACATCCCGCTCGCCAACCAGCGGCTCCCGAAGGCCACGCCCACGGCGACGGCTCCCGTCGAGCCCGCGCCGTCTGCCGCGTCGAGCGAAGAGGGCTGACCGCTACTTCGCGGCGGGCTTCGCGGGGGCGGGCTTCTTCGCGTCGCCTTCGGGCTTCGGCGGCTGCCAGCGGTCGAGGTCGCGCAGGTTCGTGACGATGAGCTCGCCCAGCATGGCGCCGGCGTCGGCGTCGGGCAGGATCTTCGACAGGATGCGCATCTCGTTCAGCGGGGCCTTCAGGTCGCCGTACGAGAGCGTGAACCGGGCGCCGACGTTCGTGATCTTGTCGCCCGGCTGCACCTCGAGCGCGATGGCGATGTGCCCGGCGCTCGCGGGGTCTTCGCCCTCGGCCAGCACGGGCATCTCGCGCTTCTCGAGCTCGGCCGCGAGGTCGGTGCGCACGCGCTCCTTCACGGCCTCGTCGACCTCGCCGGTGATGTCGACGGTGACGGCCAGGAACTCGACCTCGCCGAGGATGGCGCGCGCCTCGCGGGCGAAGACGCCCTCGGGCCAGCGGTCGAGGTACTTCTCGAGCGCGCTGTCGAGGCCGCTCTTGCGGGCCTCTGCGAACGCCCGCTCCTCTTCGAGGGCCCGGCCGCGCTCGGTGTTCCGGCCGTTCGGGTGTTTCTCGACGTAGGCGCGGTATCCGGCCGCGTCGTCGGCCGTTCGCGCGGCTTCCCAGTCCATCAGCTCCATCTGGACGTGCGCTTCGGCGGCATAGCTGCCGTCGGGGTACTTCTCGAGGAAGGCCACCCAGGCCTCGCGCTTCGGGTGCGGATCCTCGAGGACCTTGCGGTACTCGAGGTCTTCGACGAAGAACTCGGCCTCGTCGACGTGCAGCCCGTCGGGGAAGTCGTGGATGTACTGGCGCACGGCGAGCTCGGACCCGTCGGCGAGGGCGGCGTTCCAGCGCAGGTCGTCGATGCCGTCTTCTGCGTCCTGCAGCCACGGACCCTTGGGGTGCTTCTTGATCCAGTCGCGGTAGGCGGCTTCGGTGTCGTCGCGCGCGGGCTTCCAGTTCTTCGGCGGCAGCTCGTCGCCCGCTTCGGCGGTGCGGCGCTCGCGATGGCCCTCGGCCACGAGCGGCACGAGCATCGAGCTCGGGAAGACCGCGCCCTGCTGCCAGCTGCCGAGGTACGGCAGGCCCTCCTTGTCGAAGGACTGGAGCAGGTGGGGCGTCGACACGCGCAGCTCGGGCGACGCGAGCGCGACGCCATCGGCGTAGATCGTGCCTTTCTTCGGCGGGTGGAGGGCGACGCCCGTGGGGCCGCTCATGGGCAGCGCGTCGCGCGCTTCGGCTGCGATGCGGCGCACCGGGTGGGCCTCGGCGATGCGCGGCGGCGGCTCGGGCATCCCCGCGTCGCGCGCGAGGCGGAGCCAGGTCCACGCGACCTCTTCGTCCATGTCGGCGGCCGCGAGCTCGGCGCGACCCCACGCGATGCGGGCCAGGAGGTTCTTCGGGATGGGCTCGGCGAGGCACCGAGCGGCCTCGGACGCGTGATCGAGGGCCGTGGACGCCTCGTCGGCGCGCGCCGCTCCCAGCGCTTCTTCGGCGCGGACGAGGTGCGTCTCGAGCTGATCGCGCGGAACGGGATCACAGGCTCGTTCCTGCGCGAAGGCGAGGGTGGACAGGAGGGTCAGCACGGTGGGCAGCATACGCGCTCCGCTCCGGCGACGTGACCCGGTATGCTGGGCCGATGCGTCACCACTGGTTCATCGGGGACATCCACGGCTGCCTCGACGCGCTGCGCCGCCTCGAAGACCGGCTTCGTCGCGCGTCGGAGGCCGAAGGCGGCGAGGCGCACTTCGTGTCGGTCGGCGATCTCGTCGATCGCGGCCCCGACAGCGCCGGTGTCGTGGCGTGGTTCCGGCGGGGCGCCGCGGCCGGCACCCACAGCGCCATCCTCGGCAACCACGAGGAGATGATGCTCCGCTGCGTTCACGCCGCCGTGCCCGCGGCGTTCGACGGGTTCGGCCTGTCGCGGTGGGTGGTGACCGGCGACCTCTACCGCGAGGCGAGCACGCGGCGGGTGTGGCTCACCGACGGCGAGGCGTCGGTGCTCTCGCGGCTCATGTGGCTCTCGCAGGGCGGCACGCCGACGCTCGCGAGCTGGGGCGTCGACGCCCACGATCCTCCGCGCTGGCGCATCCCCGAAGACGACCTGGCCTGGCTCTGCAGCCTGCCGCTGGTGTTCGAGTGCGACGGGGCCGTCGCCACCCACGCGCTCGTCGATGCCGACGACCTCGCGCGGCTCCGCGACCCGGGCACGATGGATGGCGTGCTGCGCGACACCATCTCGCGCACGCTCTGGCGCCGCTCGCTCCCGAAGTCCGCGCCCGATCCGCGCGTGCACGTCTCCGGCCACACGCCACTCAAGCGCGTGCGGCGGTACGACAGCCGCCGCGTGATGCGCGTCGACACCGGGTGCTACCTGGGGCGCCGCCTGTCGGCGTGGTGCCCGGAGCTCGATCGGGTCGTGTCGGTCGAGGGCCAGCTCGCGCTCCCTTGCTGAACGCTACAAGACCACGTCGACGTCGAACGTGCCGCCACCGCTGTTCGTCGCCGTGCCCGTGACGCTCGTGGTGCCTTCTTCGCGCATCGTGCCGTCGCCGTCGGGCACGATGATCCCGTCGAGCGCGAGGCTCAGCGACAGCTCGCCCTCCAGGTCGCCGCTCAGCAGGAACGTGCCGGTCACCGTACCCGTCATCGTCCCGTCGGGGATGTCGCGCAGCGAGAGGTCGAAGCGCGGCAGCGCCGCGTCGTCGGTGTCGTAGGCGACCTGCACGGCGTCGATCTCGTCCGTCTCGATGGTCTCGACGTCGGCGTAGTCGTCGAGGGCCACGTCGAGGCGCATCCCCTTGTTGTCCGAGTTGCCCTGATCGACCTGACCCGACACGGTCATCGTACCGGAGAGGTCGCCCGAGCCCGTCTGCGTGGGGATGTTCGCGGAGCTCGCCGCTGCGAACCCGTCGAAGCCGAGCCCGAGCGCGCGCTCGATGGCGCCTTCGAGGCCGATGGCGGCGGCCTCCGCCTCGCGGTCGGAATTCACGACGCCGCCCTTGCAGGCGACGAGGGTGGGGAGGAGGAGCAGGAACGGGGTGCGCATGGGGTCCTCAGCGTCCGAAGGGGCGTCCACGGTCGATCCCGAGGCCCGTCGTGTTCGGGACGCTCGGCTGGATCGGGCCGCTGAACAGCAGGGAGAGGTCGATGGGCGGGCTGATGCCGTACAGGTCGTCGACGTCCGACTCGAGCGTGTCGGTCAGCGCGGGCCAGATGGGGCAGTGCTCGTTGTTGTCGCTCTCGATCACGACGAACCGCACGACCTCGAACCCGATGTCGCGGAACGCCACGAGGTCGCCGGCCTCGTTCGCGAGGAACGGCACCGAGAGGCCCTCGTAGAGCACGTCGTCCTGCTGCACCTCTTCCATCGCGGCGCAGCCGAGCCACTCGGCCGTCTCGTCGTGCAGGATGTGCACCTCGACCTCGATGTCGGGGCCGTTCAGCCCGCTCTCCTGCGAGTCGAGCACGGCGAGGCTCGTGACGTAGGGGATGTCGAAGACCGTGAACGGGACGGGCTCGGTCCACTCGCTCTCGTTGCCGCGCACGTCGGTGACCCGGGCGGTGATCGTGTGCTCGCCGTCGTCGAGCTCGACGGTCGGGATCGGGGTGGTGACCCGGCAGCCGCGGGCGCAGTTGTCGCCTTCGACCTCGACGATCTCGCGGTCGTCGACCTGGTACTCGACGAGCACCGGGTCGTTGCGGTCGTCTTCGACGGCGAACACGGCGCCGATGGTCGCGTAGCCCGCCAGCACCGACGCGTCGGCCGGGGAGCGGATGTCGATCGTGGGGACGATGTCGGGCCCCGCGCAGCCTGCGAGCGCGAGCGCCAGGAGAGGGCGGGTCATGCGGTCACCATACGCTCACAACGTCTCGAGGTGCACCCACCTTCCGTCCGTGAACACCCAGACCTCCTCCTCGTCGTTGGCTTCGGAGTCGACGAAGCACCGCGTGCCCTCCTCGACGCCCTCGATGGGGAGCAGGTTCACGTCGTCGACCGGCGGCAGCCACTTGGCCTTGGTCAACATCTGGGTCTTGATCTCGTCCTCTTCTGCCACAGGCCCTCCACCCGCAATGTCGCTCTGTTCGTCACACGCGGGGACTACACGGTTCTTTCACTTCGACGGCGCGGCCGAGAGCTTCGGGACGAGCACGATCTCGGTGCGCCGGTTGGCGGCGCGGCCCTCCTTCGTGTCGTTCGAGGTGGCCGGGTGGTGCTCGCCGTAGCCGACGGCCGCGACGTTCAGCGGGTCGACGCCGCCCTTCACGAGCAGGCCGACCACGTTGCTCGCCCGCAGCGCCGAGAGCGCCCAGTTGTCGGGGTACGGCGCGCCGCTGCCCACCGGCACGTTGTCGGTGTGGCCCTCGACGCGGATCTCGCGGTCTCGCACGCCGGCGAGCACGCCCGCGACCTTCGCGAGGGCCTCCTGGCCGGCCGGCTTCACGGTCGTCGCGCCGGAGTCGAACAGGATGGCGTTCGACATCGCGACGGTGAGCTTGCCCGAGAGCTCCGTGATGGTGATCTGACCCGCGTCGATCTCGCCCTGCAGCTCGCCCACGAGCGCGTCGTACTCGGCGGTCTTCTGCTCGAGCTTCGCCTTCTCGGCGGCCAGGCGCTCGGCCTCGGCCTTCAGGCGCTCGCGGTCGGCGGCGAGCTTCGCGGCGCGCTCCTTGGCGGCATCGGCTTCGGACTGCGCTTCGCCCGCTTTGGTCTGGAGCTCGGCGACGAGCTGCTCGAGATCGGCCTTCGCGGCCTTCTGCGCGCTGTTGGTGGCCGTCATGGAGGCGAGCTTCTCGGAGAGCTCGACGAGCTGCGCGGCCTGGGCCTTCGCGCGGCTGTCGAGCTGCTCGGCGGTCTCGGCGAGGGCCGACATCGCGTTGCGCTCGCTGTCGAGGCTCGCCTGGATGCTGTCGGCCTCGGCGCGCAGGGCCTTCACGGCGGCTTCGGACTCGGCCAGCTCGGACTCGAGGCGCAACGCGCGCTCGAGCTCGGTGTCGTACTTCTGCTTGGGGACGCAGGCCAGGAGGGCGTACAGGACGATCATCGGGTCTCCGGGAGGTGCGGCCCGTATCACCCGGGCCGGACGAACGCCGTGAAGTCCTCCTCGCCGTGACCCTCGGCGATGGCGCGGTCCATCGCGTGCGCGATGGCGGGCAGGACGTTGAGCGCCTGCTCTCCGCCGGCCGCTTCGATCATCAGGTGCACGTCCTTTCGGGCCATCGTGAGCTCGAAGCCCACGGGCGCGTTCGCGCTGCCGAGGATGCGGCGGCCCATGCCGGACGGGGAGGGCGTGAAGGTGTCGAACAACGACAGCGTGTCTTCGGGGCTCAGGCCGTTCGCCCGGCCGAGCTGGAACAGGTCGCCCATGCCGAGCGTCAGGAGCACCAGCATCCCATTGCCGGTGAGCTTGATGGCCGCGGCGCGCCCGGGCTCTTCGCCGAGCTCCAGCACGCGCCCCGTCATCTGCTGGAGCGCGGGGCGCAGGTGCGAGATCTCGTCGGAGGGCCCGCAGATCAGCATGAGCCCCGTGCCCTCGCGCGAGTTCGCGGGCCCCATGAACACGGGCGCGTGGATGTAGCGGACGCCCTCGCTGCGCAGGGTGTCGAAGCGCTCGCGCACCCTCGCCGGCAGGTTCGTGCTGTGGTCGACGACGGGCACGCCCTCGCCGAGCGCGCTGCGGAAGGCGCCGATCACGCTGTCGACCGCGGCATCGGCGGTGAGCACGAGGTGCACGCGCTCGGCGCCCTTCACCGCGTCGGCGGGGGAGCGAGCCTTCTTCGCGCCCGCTGCGACGAGCGGATCGCACTTGCTCGCGGTGCGGTTCCAGACCCGCACCTGGTGGCCCTGGCGCAAGAGGTTCTCCGCGAATCCGCGGCCGAGGAGCCCCATTCCGAGCACTGCGATGGTCGCCATGTCCTGTGCCTCCCGCGCGCAGACTACCGGCCGAGGCGCCCGGCGAGCATCCCCCGAACGGCGGGATCGACGCGTTCCACGTCCAGATCGGCCTCCCGGAGCCTCGGGAAGCGGCGCGGGTCGAGCGTGTCCGACACGAATGCGCGGGGCCCCGCGGCGATCGCGAGGCGCTCCACGCACGGCAGCGACACCTCCGACAGGGCGCGCAGCACGGGCTCGAGGAGGCCCGGGGGCAGGGGATCGGCGCCACCGATGGCCAGGGACCGCACGAAGCGCGCGCTCGGGTGGCGCAGCACGCGGCGGGCGTCGTGGTACGCGGTGTCGGCGTCGTCCGCCAGGGGAGCCGTCGGGAACAGCGCGACCCGGTCCCAGAAGCCCCAGCGCCACGTGACCGACGCCGTGCCATCGGGCGTGCCGAGCTCGGGCCCGTTCTCGGCGACGAGCTCCGCGAGCGCGCTGCCGGTTGCCGTCGCCGCGAACCCGCGCGGGTGGCCCTGCTCGAGCAGCCAGTCCGCGTACACCGCGAGCGCCGCCTCGTCGTCGGGGTCGGCGGTGATCCGCGCGTCGAGCGCGGGGTTCCGCGGCTCCAGCGTGCCCCCCGCGAGGTCCTGCAGCCGCTGGAACACGCCGATCAGCGCGGGCGTCCGGCGGGCGTGGAGCTGGGTGTAGACGTGTCGTCCGACGCGCACGCGGTTCTCCTCGCAGGTTCGCTCGGCCGTGAACAGGTCGGTCCACGCGACCTCGGCGGGGCTCTCGAACGTCCCGCAGAACGCCCACCGGCGCGGCGTCATCACCCAGCCCTCGCGCGCGCTGCCGAACACGGTGTCGTCGAACAGCGCGAGCACGGGCTCGCCGGGCGGGACGTGGTAGCGCTCGCGGGCATTGGCGAGCTTGTGGGGCGGGATGCTCGGCGGCAGGTACACGTCGGTGTCCTCGCCGAGGCACTGGCGCACGGTCGCCGTGATGGCGGTCGGCGTCCAGGTGGTCTCGGGCCGGTGGTGGGCCGTCGCCGCCCGGAGGAACGCGCGGACGGCCCGCTCGAGCGCGGCGTTCCACGTGGTGAACTTCCCCGTGAGGCCCGCGATGCGGATGGACTTCGCGCCCACGTCGATGTCCGACGGCGACACCTCGGCCCACCGCACGGAGCGGGGGTTCTCGAGCAGCTCCTTGAACGAGAACCGCTCGGGGGTCACGACGAACCCGTCGGTCGCGGAGCCGAAGAGCGTGTCGTCGAACAGCGCGAGGATGGGCTCGCCCTTCGCCAGGTGGTGGGACGTACGGGCGTTGCGCAGCTTGCGGGCGGGGATCCCGTCGAGCACGTACACCGCGTCCAGCCCGTCGAGGTGCTCGCGGACGAGCTCGCGGAGCCGGTGCCCGTCGCTCATCTAGATCGGCGTCGAGACCAGCACGGACAGCTCGTACGTGTTGCAGGCGCCCGCGCCGTACGCGCGCACCTCGATGGTCGCGATGTCGTCGAACAGCGTGCCGTTGTACCACTCGACCGTCTCGATGTTCCCGGTGCCATTGCTCGTGCACTGGGTGCAGCCCTGCGGCGTCAGGTTCTGGTCGTCGGTCATGAACACGTCGATGTCGCCGTAGAGGTCGGTGAACGTCACGTCCGCGATGATCTCCATGCCGCTCGGCACGTCGAACGCGTAGAAATCGGGCGTGCCGGTGCGCACGATGCCCGTACCGCCAGCGATGCCGGTGGGCAGGCCGAAGTACTCCGACGTGTTGAACGAGTGGTTGGGCGAGAAGGCATCCTCGCCGCACGCGACCGTGTAGATCAGGTCGTACTCGATGCAGGTGCCGCTGTAGCGGTCGACCTGGACGTACATCAGGTCGGGCGCGTAGCCGAGGTTGCTGCCCGTGACCTCTTCGGTGAGCCCGGTCCCGGTGCTCGAGTCCACCGCGGTCTGGGTGGAGTTGTAGAGGAACAGGTCGAGGTCGCCCGACGAGAAGCCGATCGACGTGGTCAGCGTGTATCCGGGATCGACCGAGAGCTTCCAGAAGTCGTCGTCGTTGTCGACGAACAGGCCCTGGAGGATGTCGCCGTCGGGGCTCCCGGGCAGCGTGATCGCCGTGCCGAAGCTGTCGTTGGGCTCGTAGACGTCGTTGCAGTCGGTATCCGCGTCGGAGTCGGCGTCTGCATCGGAGTCGGCGTCCGCGTCGGAGTCGGCGTCTGCATCGGAGTCGGCGTCTGCATCGGAGTCGGCGTCTGCATCGGAGTCCGCATCCGAATCGGAGTCCGCATCCGAATCGGAGTCCGCATCCGAATCGGAGTCCGCATCCGAATCGGAGTCCGCGTCGGAATCGGAGTCCGCGTCGGAATCGGAGTCTGCGTCGGCGTCGGCGTCCGCGTCGGCATCGGCATCGGCGTCGGAGTCCGCGTCGGCGTCGGCGTCCGCGTCGGCATCGGCATCGGCGTCCGCGTCGGCATCGGTGTCCGCGTCGGCCTCGGGCAGGGGCTGGTTCAGGGACGAGCCCTTGCACGCCACCGTGGCGCCGATCAGGAACGCGAGGGTCCAGAGCTTGGACATCGGGTGAGCCTCCAGGCCCGGCATTCTACAGTGCAGGGCGCCTCCCGGCTCGGTACGGGACACCCATGCGCGAAGTCCGCCCGTTGCTGTCGCTCGCCTGGCCGGTGGTCCTCGGGAACCTCGGGCTGGTGGCGATGGGCGTGATCGACCTCGTGGTCGCGGGGTCCCTCGGCGAGGCGTCCCTCGCGGCCGTGGGCCTCGGGCACACCTGGTCGTTCGGCACGCTCGTGTTCGGCCTCGGCGTCGCGAGCGGCGTGGATCCGCAGGTGACGCGGGCCTACGGAGCGGGCCGCCCGCGCGAGGCCGGTGTGGCGGCCCTCCACGGTGCGGCGCTCCTCGGGCTCGTCGGGCTGGGCATCGCGGCGCTCCACCTCGTGGCGGGCCCCGTGCTCACGCTGTTCCAGCAGCCCGCCGACGCGGTGCCGGGCGCGGCGCTGTACTGCCAGGTGCTCACCCTCGGGGTGCCGCCGTACCTCGGGTTCGTCCTCGTCCGGCAGCTGCTGCAGGGCGGGGGGAGCATGCGTCCGGCGGCGTGGGTCGCGCTCGGCGGCAACCTCGTGAACCTCGCGGCGGACGCAGTGCTGGTCTACGGGCTCGGATACGGCGTGGGCGGAGTGGCCTGGGCGACCGTGGTGGTGCGGTGGTTCATGCTGCTGGCGCTCGTGGCGCTCGGCTGGCCGATCCTCCGGGAGGCCTGGCCGGGCTGGGTCATCGAGCGGGCGCGGGTCGCGCGGCTCGCGCCGATCGCGCTCCCCGTGGGCTGGCAGATCGGCTTCGAGGTGTGGGCGTTCAATGCGGCGACGCTGCTGGCCGGGCTGCTCGGGACCAGTGCGATGGCCGCGCACACGGCCGCGCTCAACGCCGCGGCCCTGGCCTTCATGGTCCCCATGGGTCTCTCGGCGGCCGCCACCACGCGGGTCGGCAACCACCTGGGTGCGGGGCGCCCGTGGACGACCGCGGGTTGGACCGCCATCGCGCTCGGCTCCGTGTCGATGGGCCTCTCGGGGTTGTTGTTCGTGGGCGCGCCCGAGACCGTGATGGCGCTGTACCGCGCCGAGCCACCGGTGGTGGCGCTGGGGCTCACGATCCTGCCCATCGCGGCGTTCTTCGGGTTCTTCGATGGCATCCAGGTGGTCGCGATGGGCGTGCTGCGCGGTGTCGGCGACACGCGGGTGGCCGCGTGGATCGCGCTGGTCGCGTATTGGGGCGTCGGATTGCCCGTGTCGGCGGCCCTGCTCGGCCAGGGGCTCGCAGGCGTCTGGCTCGGGCTGTCGGCGGGGCTCGCGACGGCCGCGTCGCTCGGGGTGGCGCGGGTGGCGTGGCTCGCGTCGGGGCGCGGGATGCCCGTGCTGGACGAGTCGGTCTGATGGCACTGCCCGGCTGGCTCCGCATCCCGGACATGCTGAACGTGGCGTTGCTCGGCATCGACGGCGGCACCGCGTGGCTCCACACCTACGCCGGCCGGCTCCGGCACCCCGTGGTGTTCTGGGTCGACCTCGTGCGTGGCCGGATGCTGGGGCAGGCCACGCTCGAGGTGATGGGCGTGCCCACCCGCGCGTGGACGTTCGACGGCGGCGTGCTGGTCGAGACGCCCTCCGCGGTGACGGCCGTGGGCAGCGATGGGGTGCGGTGGTCGCAGCGGGTGCTGTCCACCCAGGATGCGCGCGCGGGCCACGTGCTCGTCGAGCCCTACCCGACGCAGGGATTCGAGCGTCCGATGGCCGTCCTCTCGGCGGCGACGGGCGGATTCCTCGGGGTGCTGCCGGGGCACCGCGTGTCGCCGACCCATGTGCGCACGACGGGCGACCCCGTGCGTCCCGTCATCACCGATGGCGTCGTGCCGGGCGGCGTGCACCTCGATCCCGACTGCTCCGGGGTGCTCGTGCCGAGCGGCGTCCTCCGCCTCACGGCTTCCGCGCTGGAGCGCTTCGATCGCGCGGGAACCCTCGTGGAGACGGGCTCGCGCGGGGACGTCATCGCGTTGCATCCGACGGGCACGGGCGTCGCGATGGAGCGCTACGCGGGGCCCGGGGTCACGCGGCTCACCGGCGAGGGCCTCGACATCGAGCTCGACGGCGAGCGGGTGCAGGTCCGGCTCGCGGGGGCACGCGGCGTCGCCGAGGTGCTGCGCGGCACGACGAGCTGGGTCGTGTTCTTCGACCGCACCGGGGTCCTGGCCGAGATCCCGATCCCCGACGAAGACCGCCCGGTGCGCCTCGCAGCGGACGACGAGACGCTCGCGGCCCTGTGGATCGGCGGGATCGCGTGGTACGCGGGCCAGCTCCACGCCGTGCGCCTGCCGCAGGGCTACGGCCGCGTGGTGCTCTGGGACGGGTTCCCCATCGTGTCGATCGGCGATCGGCTCGTGCCGGTCGGGGTGGCGCCGATCCCGGAGTGGCTGCCCGACGGCGGCACGGCCGGCCCCGACCTCGTGCTCGAGCGCATCCCGTAGGCTCAGGGCGGAGCGAGCAGCCCGTCGAGGTGCGGGGCCAGCGCCTCGCCCGTGAGCACGCCGTGGGGCCCGATGAACAACAGGCCGCACTCGCACCGGGCGTGCATCCGATCGCCGACGGTCAGCGTCTGCCCGAAGCGCAGCAGCCTCCCCTCGATGCCCACCGCGCGCGACTCGATCGCATACCGCGTCATCGGTCTCAGCTCCCGCCGGTACACGATGCGCTGCTCGGCGACCACGGGATGCAGGCCCGCGTCGCGCCAGCGCTCCCAGGCCCGCGAGCGCACGACCCAGTCCGCGCGTCCCATCTCGAAGACCTGTGCGTACACGGCCTGGTTCATGTGCCCGTTCGGATCGAGCTCGGACAGGCGCACCCGCCGCGTGATCCGCGACACGAGCCGCCCGTCGCGGCCGAGCTGGGCGCGGAGGACCACCGGGAACATCCGGGCGAGATAGCGGACCACGGGACCTCGTCGTGTAAGGACGCGCGACCGGGGGCGTTCGGACGGCGTCGGAGGAACCCATGACCCGTATCGCGTCCCTGCTCCTGCTCTCCACCCTGGCGCTGCCCGCGTGGGCGGCCGACCTGGCCGAGCCCGTCGCCACGCTCGCGAAGGCGCGCGCCTGGCACGGCACCGCCGTGTTCTACGGCGGGGAGTACACCGACGTGCGGGCCGCCTGGGACCGGCTCGCCGCTGAAGCGACGGATGAGGAGCTGCTCGGCTGGGTCGTCGATCACCCCGCGGCGGGCGTTCGATACGGCGCGTTCCGCGTGCTCGTCGAGCGCGATCTGCACGACCGGATCCCCGACATCGCCCTGGGCGACCGCGCGAGCGTGGAGGTCTGCCCGGGCGGGTGCATGTGCGCCACCGACTCGGTCGGCGCGAGGCTCGCGACCCTACGAGCGGGGAAGACCCCGGATCCCCCGACCGGGAGCCTTCAGCGGCTTGAAGCCGCTGACTCCTCCCTGTGAATTCCCCCGACCGGGAGCCTTCAGCGGCTTGAAGCCGCTGACTCCTCCCTGTGAATTCCCCCGACCGGGGGCCTTCAGCGGCTTGAAGCCGGTGACTCCTCCCTGTGAATCTCTGACGGGATAGCACGAGCGCGGAGGGTGCCTCGTGGGAGCACGTGCGACTGGGCTCGCGGCCGTGGGGGTCGCCTTCACGCTCGCGTGTGGCGGCGCGGTGCCGGGTCCCCGCGTGCACGTCGGGGTCGCCTGGCCGGGCGCCGGTCCCGCCGAGGTCGAAGAGCTCGTGCTCGAGCCGCTGGAGGCGGCCGTCCGGGGCCTGCCCGACCTCGCGGAGATGCGCTCCACGGCGCGCGAGGGCGGCGTGGATCTGAGCCTCGCGATGGCCGAGGGCGTCGACCCGTTCGAAGCCCAGCGCGCCGTGGTCGACGCGCTCGCCGGCGCCATGCTGCCCGCGGATGCCGAGGCGCCCCGCGTCGCGCTCGTCAGCGCCGCCGAGCCGCTGGTGCTCGTCGTGGAGCAGGAGCGTGCAGAGCCCGTCCGGGACGCCCTGCTCCGCATCCCGGGCGTGGCCGGGGTCGATCTCGCGGGCCACGCGCAGGCACGCCCCGTCGTGCTGCTCGATCCGGAGCGCCTCGGGGCCCGCGGGCTGACCGTCTCCGCCGCGCTCGCCGCCGGGGTGTCCGGGCGGCCCGAAGACCCGCTCGTGTACGGCGAGGGCGTCGATCCCGGGGACTGGGTGGTGCAGCCGGGCATCCGCCTCGCGGATCTCGCCACGGTGCGCGTCGAGCGATCGCCCGTGGTTCGCGTGGAGCGCGGCGCCGAGCCCGTGGCCCTCGTGCGTGCGACGCTCCGCGATCGTGACGCCGGGGCCGTGCTGGCCGAGCTGGGCGAGCCCGCCGGGCGTCTGGTGCCGGGTCACGTCGTCGAGCTCGAGGGGCCCGTCGGGGATGCCCTGCTGCTCGCCGGGCGTCGGTTCGCGGCTGCGCTGCCGGGCGCTCCGGTCGTCGAGATCGACGGGGGCACGGCGCGCGTGTGGTCGACGGAGGGCCCCGTTCCGGCCGGTGTGGTCGACGCGATCGCGCTGCCGGGCGTCCAGGTGCACCGCCGGACCGGGGCCTCCGCGGAGTTCGTGCTCGCCGGGCCCGACGGCGCGCGGCTCGAGGAGGCCGAGGTCGAGCGCATCGCTCGCGCCCTCGCGGCCCTCCCCGGCGTGGTCGATGTCCGGCCGCCCGCGAGCACGCGGCCCGAGCTGCGGATCGAGGTCAACCGCGAGACGGCGGCGCGGTTCGGGGTCGCGCCGAGCGAGGTGGCGCTCGTGTACCGGCTGCTGGCGGGCGTCGAGCAGCGCGGCGTGACGTTCCGCTGGGCCGAGGCGCGCGATCCGCTCGACCTGCCGGTCGCGGGGCCCGACGGCACGATTCCCCTCGCGGCCCTGGCGTCGCTCTCCACGGTGCGCGCCGAGCCCGTCGTCGATCACCTCGACGGGCGGCGGGTCCAGGTGCTCGGCATCGACACCGAGCCCGGTGCGACCGTGCCGATCGAAGCCCTCGAGATCCCCGCCGGCTGGACGATCGTCGTGCGCTGACCTCAGCCGAGCCCGAGGAACCGCCACAGCGCAGCGAGCGGCGACCGCGTGGCTGCCGCCTCCGCCGCGGGCTGCGGGGCGAATCGCTCCATCCACTCCGGGGCTCCCGCCGTCTCGGCGATGGCGCGCGCCATCTCCTCGGCCGTCGCGAAGCGCTCTGCGCGGTCTTCGTCCATCGCGTGTCGCATGAGCTCGGCGATGTCGGGCGGGAGCGCGTGGAGCGCTTCGGGGGCCACCTGCCAGCTCGGCGGCGGGCGCTTCCGGGTGAGCATCGAGTAGAGCGTCGCGGCGAGCCCGTACAGGTCGGACTCCGGGCCGACCTCGTGGCCGTCGTCCTCCTGCTCGGGCGCGCGGTAGCCCTGGGTGCCGAGCGACTGGCCGGGCCGGGTCTGCGCGGGGAGCACGCCATCCGGGTGCCGCGCGATGCCGAAGTCCGCCAGCACCACGTGGCCCTTCACGTACAGCACGTTGTCGGGCTTCACGTCGCGGTGGACGAGCCCGAGGCCGTGCACCGCGTGCAGCGCCGACGCGATGGCGAACGCCGTGCGCAGGGCCTCGTCGGGCGCCATCCGGCCCTCGCTGTTCAGGCGCTGGGTCAGCGAGCGGTCGGCGAGGTCCATCACGAACCAGTGCCAGCCTGCTTCGGTGCCCGACCGGTAGACGCGCAGCACGTGCGGGTGCCGGATCTCGGCGAGCACACGGGCCTCCGCGAGGAACCGGGTGCCGAGCGACGCGCGGGCCCCGGACGGCACGGGCATCAGCTTCACCGCGACGGCGCGGTCCTCCATGCGGTCGGTCGCCTGGTACACACTCGCGGTCGAGCCCTGCCCGAGCTGACCGCCGAGCGCGTAACGGCCGTGATCGACCGAGGTGGGGCGGGGCGCGTCCATACGGACAGGATGCGGGACCGGCGATCAGCGGCGCAAGTGGTTGCGGTACCCGAGGGCGGCCATCCTCGCGAGCACGGCGTCCACCTCGTCCTCCGGGAGCAGCGTGCACGCCCGGTCGGTCGCGCTGTCGACGAGATCGAGCAGCGCGCGATTGAGCACCGTGCGGCGCTCGGCCTCGGGGCGCGCCTCGATCGCGTCCAGCACCCAACCCGACGGCAGCGAGGCCTCTTCGAGCTCGAGTCCGTCGAACAGCCCGCCGTACTCGGGCCGGCGGCTGTCGAGCAGCAGCTGGAGGGCGGCCCGGCCGCGCCCCGCGCCCGCGTGGCGATCGACGTGCTCGAACAGGATGTGGAACGCCTGGTTCGCCACGCGCACCTTCTCGACGCACTCCGCCGCGCCCCAGGGCCGCGTCGCGCCCGCCAGCTCGGCCATCTCGGCATCGAGCATCGTGCTCGCCTCGGCCACGAGGTCGTCGGCGAGCTGGATCGTGTCGGCCTCCTCGAGCGGATCGGGCCCGTCGGACGGGTCCTCCGGCTGCGGGCTCCGCAGCGTGTACGCGAGGCGCGTGTTGCCGAGCTCGATCACGTCCCCCGCCGTCAGCTCGATCCAGTCCTCGGCGGGACGGCCGTTCACGCGCGTGCCGTTGGAGCTGCCGGCGTCCTTCACCGACGCGCGGCTCCCCTCGAGGCGCACGATGCAGTGGACCCGCGACAGCAGCCCATCCGTCCGGATCTGCAGCTCGCACGTCCGCGCGCGACCGATACGGAACCGCTCGGCGGAGATGGGGATCGGCTGGCCACCGGGCGAGCCGTCGTCCAGCAGCAGCGTCGGACGCGTGGTGGCGAGCGACGGGGGCGGCATCGCGAGGACCTCGCCACCCCCGGCCGTGGATGCCCGGAACCGGAAGACGCGCCCGCCCAGCATCAACAGCTCGTCCGGATGGATCTGGCGCGCCGACAGCGTGCCCATGAACCCGGTCGCGTTCGTCAGCTCCTGCTCGATGAAGTGCGCGCCATGGCGGTTGAGCACGACCGCGATGGCGCCCTCGTCGGGCTCGGTCGTGAAGCGCACCGTGCCGTCGGGCATCTCGAGCACGCAGACCTCGGGTGGATCGAGGCGGATCGCCCAGACCTCCGGACCGTCCTCCCAGACCAGCGCCGCCTCGGTGGGGTCGAGCTCTACCGCGGGGACCGGCGCGATCTCGCCGGGGAGGGAGTCGTCGGGCTCGAACGACGGCGAGGTGACCTCGGGCGGCTCGGGAGCCTGGAGCGCGTGGAGCCCGGGGACCTTGAGGTAGCGGATGGGGACGCCGTCCCACTCGACGCGATCGCCGCCGAGCATGCGCATCTCGCCCGCCCGCTGGCCGTCGCGCGACAGCTCGCCCGCAGAGACCGCGAGGTAGACGCGGTCGCCGTGCCGGTGCACCCGGAGGACGCCCGGCAGGGCGGGCGCTTCGTCGGGACCGAGCGCCGTGGACTCCTCGATCTCGTGGTTCGTGAGGCGGAGCCCCGCGCCGATCTGGAGGACCGCGATCTCCTGGTCGTCGAGGAGGAGGTCTTCGTCGTCGTCGGCCTCGTCGTCGCCTTCGCCGGCGGGGAGGGGGTCGGGACGGGAGAGCAGCGCGGTGAGCGCGTCGTCGTCGTACCAGTCGGCCTCGCCGGGCCAGGTGCGGAAGAACACGAGATCGCGCTGGAGGTCGGCAGCGAAGTCGGGGCCGTCGTCGGACCAGCGGGCGGCCGTCGCGATGGGGAAGGAGCCCGTGTGGGCGGCCCCTCCGGACCACAGGTTGCGGACGGCCGCGATGCGGGCGAGCCGCTCCGGGCAGGCATCCATGAGGACGTCGAAGAAGCGCGGGCCGATGGCATGGCGGTACAGCAGGAGGTCGACGACCGCGATGGCGAGGGCCGCGGCGGGCTCGGTGCCGCGCGCGGCGAGCACCCGGCCGAGCGGATCGGCTTCGAGGAAGGCGAGCGCCGCGTCGGCGTCGAGGATCTCGGCGAGCAGGCGGGCCAGCGCTTCGTGCGGACCGAAGCGCAGGGGCTCGCCGAGCGCTTCGCCAGCGAGCTGGCGCTCCCGCGCGCAGGCGTAGAGCCCCCACCACGCCTCGAGGTGGTCGGGCTCGACCGCGAGGGCCGTCTCGTACGCGGCATGTGCGGCGTCGGCCGCGCCCGCCATGCGGTGGAGGTGGCCGAGGTGCACGCGCCGCGCGGCGTCCGCGCGCCCGCCGGTCGAGGACTGCAGGGCGACGAGCTGCTGCTCCCACCGGATCGCGTCGCCGAGCTGGCCGAGCTCCTGCGCGGCGCGTCGGGCCGCGCTCAGTGCGACGACGTGGCCGGGCTCGAGGCCGAGGGCGTGCTTCGCGCTGCGCAGGGCGTCGTCGAGGGCGCCATCGCGCAGCAGCAGGCGTGCGAGCGCCGTGTGGTCGCCCGCATCGGCCACCGGTGTAGCGCACAGGGCGGCCAGGTGGGCTCGCGCGGTGCGCGGGTCGTCGGAGCGGATGGCGTGTCGGGCGAGCTGCCGGTGCGCGTCGGCGTGGGCCGGGTCGATCTCGAGGATCTGGCGGTACAGGTCGACCGCTTCGCCCGAGCCTGCGCGCGTCGCGAGACCGGCGGCCTTCTCGAGCGGCTCGACGCTGCCCGTCGATGCGGCGCGCGTGCGGAGCACGTCGATCACCGCGCTCCACTCGCCGCGTGCTGCGCGCAGCTCTTCGCGCAGGGCGTGCAGCTCGGGGGTGTCGCAGCCCGACGCTGCGGCGCGATCGAGCCAGTGCAGCGCGGTGGTGCCGTTGCCCTCGGCGTGCAGCGCGCGCCCGATGCGCAGCTCGAGCGCCCCGACGTCGTCGGGCTCGAACTGCACGAGCGCCCGGCCCCAGCGCAGGAACCGGTCGGGGTCGAGCTCGACGAGCTGCTCCAGGGCGGCCACGGCCTCCTCGCGGGTGCGGTGGGCCTCGAGCGCCCGCTCGAGCGACGCGACGGCACCGTCCCGTCCGGTGCGGCGCTGCAGGTCGGCGATCTCGAGCCACAGCACCGCGCCGGGCACGGTGGCGGCGAGCTCGGTGAGCGCCGCGATGGCTTCGTCGGGGTCGCCGCGGGCGGCGCGGCTCCGGGCGATCTGCACGCGCAGGTCTTCGACCTCGGCGCGCCCGCGCAGGGCGTCGGGCAGGTCGGCGAGCAGCGCTTCGGCGCGGTCCTCGCGCCCCGCCTCCATCGCGGTGCGGGCGAGCCGCACGACGCGGTCGGGGTCGGCGAGCAGGGCGTCGCGGATCGAGCGCGGCGGCGCGGTGCGCGCGGCGGGGTCCCAGTCCAGCGCGCGGGCCAGCACGCCCTCGAGCCCAGGCTCGAGCCCGAGGGACGCGAGGTGGCGGTTGGCGTCGCGCAGCACCCAGTAGGGCAGGGGAGCCGCGCCGAGCGCGAGCATCACGAGCATCGCGAACCCGTACACGTCCGCGGCCGGGGTCGCGGGTGCGTCGGCCTGCATGGTCTCCGGCGCCGCGTACACGACGGCGGGCCCCGCCGCGGTGAGGTGCCCGATCCCGAAGCCCGCGAGCGCCGCGCTGCCGTCGGCCCGCAGGGTCACGAGGTCGGGGTTCAGCCCGCCATGCACGCACGCCATGCCGTGGGCATGCGTCAGGGCCTCGCCCACGTCGAGCACGGCGAGCAGCAGGGCGTCCGGCGAGCCGTCGGAGACGGCCTCCGCGAGCGTCCGTTCGCCCACGTCCTCCCAGGCGAGCCAGCAGCGCCCGTCGTCGAGCTGGCCGCTGCCGAGGCAGCGCACCACGGCCGGGTGGGGCGGCAGGCCCGCCCAGGCGCGGGCCGCGGCGAGCAGGCGCTCCGCTTCGCCCGCGAGGTGGGGGTGGGCCACGGCCACGACGGCGTCGCCGTCGCCCGTGGCGTCCCGCGCGGTCCAGTAGGTGAACGCCCCGTCCGCCGAGGCCTGCGCCACGAGGCCGAAGCGCCCGTCGAGGACGGTACCGGCGTTCATCCGCGGTGGTTCGCGACGGTGGGGGGCACCACGTTGCCCGCGGCCTGCAGGTCGAGGGCCTCGGGGTGGGCGCGGTAGTGCGTCCGCACGGCCTGCGCGAGGGCGGCTTTCTTCTCGACGGTGACGGGCTGCCGGTGCGGGCCGACGATCGCGGCGAGCGCTTCGACGAGCGCGCCCTGGGGCGCGGGCACGCGGTCGGCCCACGAGGCGAGCAGGGTGCCGTCGACGTGCGACGGGAGCGAGCCCATGATGCCCACGTCGTTCTGGTCGTGCACGAGCAGGCCCGACGTGGTGCCGCGGTCGAGCGTGAGCACCTGGAACAGGTAGAGCGTGTGGTACTCGAGCTGCGCTTCGGCGTCGCCGGGCTCGGCCACGCGGGTGCGGTACGCCTGGTCGACGAGGCGGTGGTACGTGTCGATCGTCGCTTCGCCCACGGTCGTCGCGAGGGCGTCGTCGCGGTCGAAGTCCCCGGTGTTCCAGGCCTCGAGGTAGAAGTGCGTGACGCCGCGATGGCGGCCGAGCGCCGGGATCCAGAAGTACCGATCGCCCTGGGCGGCGGCCTCGTCGTAGGCCGCGGGGGCCGCGTCGCGCAGCGCCTTCGCGAACGCCGCGCGGTCGTCGTCGTACGGGATGGACGGGTTGAGGTCGGCCATCATCCGCCAGTAGCCGCGGCCGTCGCGCATCTCGGTCCAGCTGATGTGCATGTGCATCGACGGGGCCCGGGCGAACCGCGGGTGCACGATGGTCGAGATCGCCGTGGCCGAGCCGAGCTGCTTCGTGGGGTCGTCGTCGTAGTGCACGACCGAGACGTTCACCGAGGCGCGGTCGAATGCCACGGTGTCGCCGAGCTGGTAGCGCACGCCGCCCCCGTGGCGCCCGTCGTCGCGGAGCCATTCGACGGGCTCGGGTCGGACGCCCTCGCCGTGGCGGGCGTCGAGGTCGGCCAGCCGGTCGGAGAGGCGGGACTGCAGGGTCTCGACCCGGGTGCGGGCCCGGGCGGCGGTGTCGGACTTCGGGAAGGATCGCTTCATGGCCGCAGCCTAGATCGATTCCGAAGAGCTAGCAGATCCGGAGCGGGTCGGCGTCGCTCCGCGCCGTGTCGACGGGGATTCCGAGCTCGTCGGCGATGCGCTCGGCGTACCGGGGCAGGTAGCCGCGCTCGGTGTTCGTGTGGTCGGTGAGCACGGTCGCGGTGCCGACGGCGGCGAAGCCGAGAACGTCGTGGTGCCGCATCTCGCCGGTCAGCAGCAGGTCGATGCCCTGCAGCCGCTCGAACGCGCTCCCGCCCGCACCCGGACAGGTGGCGACGGTGCGGATCGTCCAGGTGTCGTCGCCGGCGACACGCACGGCGGGCAGGCCGAGGAACGCCTTGATCGCGTCGACCACGGCGGACAGTCGGCGTGGCTGGGCGAGCGTGGCGATGCGACCGACACCGGCATCCGGGTCGACCGCATCGGGCTCGATGGGACGGACCGATGCGACGCGGCCGAACGCTTCGAGCAGCCAGTCGTTGATGCCGCCGGGAACGGCGTCGAGCGCCGTGTGCGGGCTGTAGACGTGGACGCCGTTGCGCGCGAGGTCGAGGAGCGTGCGGCCCATCGGGGTCGCGCGGGTGATCGACTTCAGGCCGCGGAACACGGGCGGGTGGTAGGCGATCACGAGGTCGTGGCCGCCCTCCATGGCCTCGGCGAGCACCGCGGGCGTGAGGTCGATCGTGACGAGCGCGCGCCGGATCTCGCGGTCGCCCTCGAGCAGGAGTCCCGTGTTGTCCCAGCTCGCTGAGAGCCGCAGCGGTGCGAGCGCATCGAGGGTTTCGAGGGTTCGTCCGAGGGTCGGCATCGACGGGGCTCCCGGGGTGCCCGGGGATCTTGGGTCCGGGTCGGTGGTCGTGTATCCTCCGGGACCGGTCGACCGCATGACCGGGGGAGGTTGCGTTGGGACATGGTGCACCGCGAGAGCTCGGTGGCGATCTCGGCCCGAGAAAGCTGCTCGAACCGGATGATTCCCAGGCGCTCGAGCAGGCGCTGAAGAAGTACGAGGCGGGCGACCCGGCGTTCGCCACGTCCCGTGAAGACGAGCGGCTCCAGCAGATGTCGAAGCTCTGGGTCAACCGCTGCAACGAGATCGTCGAAGACCTGCGCAGCATCGGCAAGGCCATCGTCGAGCAGCACCAGGTCCTCCTCGACACGAGCCAGGATGGCGCCGGGCTCGGTGCCACGCCGTGGATCGAAGAGGCCGGCTTCAAGTTCGAGCGCCTCCACTTCCGCCTCCGCAACGGCCCCGTCATCGCCGAGACCGGCATGACGAAGATCGCCGAGGTCGCCCACATGAAAGACGCCACCTACGAGTGGCTGGAGAAGGCCGTCGTGAAGTGGCTGATCCACGAGGCCGCCAAGTAGGTGGCCTCGGTCCCGGCGCGTGCTGCCGGATCGCCCTCGCACCCGCTGGGCCCGCGTGGTTGAATCCCGGCCGGAGGGCGCGTGTTCGTCGACCCCGTCACCCTGTTCCGCGAGGGTGGCCCCATCATGTACGCCATCCTGGGGCTCACGAGCGTGCTCCAGCTCGGCGTGGTGGTGTTGTTCGGCTCGCTGCTGGGGCGTCTGCGCATCCCGTCGGTGATCTGGGTCGTGCAGGGGCTCCTGCCCCTCGGCGTCGGCCTGTTCGGCACGTTCACGGGCATCGGCATGGCGCTCGAGGCCGCCGCCATGGTGTCGCCCGAGATGCTCTCCACCCTCGCTGCGGCTGGCGCGGGCGTCGCGTTGTACACCACGATCGCCGGCGCCTACGCGAGTGCCGCGATGTTCGTGACCTACTCGGTCGCCACGGGCCTCGGGGTGCTGATCCGCCCCGGCAAGCCGAGCCGGTTCACGGGGGCCAACGCGCTGATCGCCGTGCTGGTGCTCCTCATCGGCACCCTCGCGGGGCTCGTGCTGGCGGGTCCAGGTACGGGCTTCGTGATGTTCGGGACCGGGGTCGGCGTGGTGCTCGGTGCGCTTCGGTGGCCCGAAGAGGACGAGCGCGATCAGCGGCGCGTCGCTGCAGCCCGCGCGGCCACGGCGCTCTACGGCGTGATGGCGCTCGGCTGCGTTGCGGTCGGTGCCGCGTGCCTCGCGGTGTCGATGGCGTACGAGGCACAGGCGCGGGCGTCCCTCGAGATGCGCGACTCGCTCGTCGCCGCCGCGATGGACGGGCTGCCGCTCACCGAGGGCGGCATCGGCGTGATGGCGCTCATCCTCTTCGCCTCGACGCCGTTCGCCGTCGGGCCCGGAATGCGCGTGCTCGACCGCCGCGGCTGGATCACGCTGGCGCTCTCGGTGCTGTGCGTGCTGCCGACCCTCGGCATCGCGGGGATCACGGGCTGGCGCGGGCTCCAGCTCGCCCAGCTGGCCGTGCCGGTCGAGACGATCCGCGCAGAGGCCCTCAGCGCAGCCGGCGTGACGGTGCCCGAGGCCGACGGGGGCCTCACGTGGCCCATGGCCCGCGGCACATACGTGACGCTCGGCCGCAAGGTGCTCGTCGACGGCAAGCCGGCCGAGCCCACGGCGGTGGCCGGCGCGAGCAACGTGGTGATCGAGGCCCCGGGCAGCCTCCCGCTCGCCGACCTGAAGCCCTGGGTCGCCTCGATCGCGACCGAGCCGTTCTGCGTGGCGGTCCGCGCGCCCGATCTGCGCTGCGTGCGCGTGATCCCGGCGAAGGCGCCCTCGGGCCCGCTGCCCGTCGATGGTGGCGACTCGGTGGGCATCGCACCGGGCGTGTTCCTCTCGCCCCTCCGGGTCCAGCAGACCGAAGACGGCTGGTCGGTGCACTGGTCCGATCCACACGGCGGGAACGGCGAGGCGGTCCGCGAAGACGCGCTCGAGCTGCGCGATCTCGCCATCGTGCTCCGCGACGTCCGCCTCGATCGCGGCGAGACCGCGCTCCAGGTGTGGCTCGCCGACGATGCCCGCGTGTCCGACCTCGTGGCGTTCGCGATGGGCGTCTCCGAGCGGGTGCAGGGCGACTACGACACGTTCGTGGTCCCCGATCTGCAGTGGCGGCTGGATGCCCCCGAGGCCCTCCCGGCTCCCCTCGAGCCCGACGAGCCCATCCCCACCGACCCCGCGTCGGCGTTCGAGGCCGCCGGGCGGCGCGTGGTGCGGCGGTACGCCACCCAGATCCGCCTCTGCTACGAGCGCGAGCTCGCGAAGCGCCCGGATCTCGCGGGCGAGGTCGAGGTGCAGGTGTCGATCGGGCCCGATGGCCGGGTGATCAACGCCCGCGTGGGGCGCTCGACCCTCGCGAACAGCCAGGTCGAGCAGTGCGTCGTGAGCCAGTTCCTGCGCATGGAGTTCCCGCCGCCGCCCTCGGGCAACGTCGAGGTGCTCCGCCTGCCCTACGTGTTCGGCGAGTAGACGCCGGGGTCAGGGGCGCCACATCCGCTGCTTCGCGGGGGGATCGGTGGGCACCTGGTCGGGGTCGGCCGTAGACGGGCGCCACAGCACCTCGTTGCGCGGATCCGTCGACGGGGTCGGCTTGCGCGAAGGAGCCGTGGCCCGCTCGCGGTTCGGGGTGTTGGGCGTCGACCGGGTGCGGTCTCGCGTGCCGGGCGTCGACCGGCTGCGGTCGGGCGGGGTGGGCGTGCTGCGTCGCTCTGTCATCTGCACCTCCAGCGGAAGATCAGCCAGCGCCGGAGGAGAGGGAGCGGGCATCCTCAGTGTGCCGCAGGGACGCGCCGCCCGCGACCGCGTTGACGACTGATGACAATCAGAGCGAGAACGAGCCCTCGCGGACCTGGACCTCGAGGGACAGCCCGGCGGTGAGGCCGGCGACGTCGGGCTTCTTGCCGGGCACGGTGACGATCGCCGCGCCGTGGCCGGCGTCCTGGAGCATCTGGAGGACGATCCGGCCGTCGCTCGCGGACCAGCGGCCCCCGCGCCACGCGAGCTCCGGTGGCCGATCCGGGCCCAGGCGGATCCGCCACCCGGGCTTGTCGATACCCCCTCGCCGCCGATCGACGAGCTCGAGCACGACCTCTCCGGTGATCCCGGCGAGCCCACCCAGGAGGAGGGGCATCAGGTGGGGACGGATGCCCTGCTCGATCACGGAGAGCCCGTGGGCGTGGGCGGCGCGGATGCGCGCCGCGGTCTCGCCGGGCTCCCACTCCCAGGAGGCCGTCCACATCGTGCAGAGCCATCGCGCGTCCGGGAACGCGCGGAGCGGCAGGGAGACCTCGTTCCACGCGAGACCGACGATGGTGGGCCCCGGGAAGGGCCCGAGCTCGAGGAGCTGCCCGAAC
Organism: Alphaproteobacteria bacterium; assembly: GCA_020632875.1. Taxonomy (GTDB): domain Bacteria; phylum Myxococcota_A; class UBA796; order UBA796; genus JACKEQ01. Next base: position 97,821 of record JACKET010000021.1, on the reverse strand, counting down.
GTGTACCCGTCGATCCGCAGCTCCTGCAGGTTCGGCGTGTGGGCGAGGAGCTGGGCGATGGACTCGGCACTCCCCGAGGCGAGGCCGAGGCGCCGCAGGGTGCGCCACGCCGGTGTGTCGAACGAGGCGCCGAGGGTGCGCGTCGTGGGGTCGAGCTCGACCGACACGAGCAGGCCGCGCTCGAAGGTGCGCGACGCCCGCCGGACGCCCGGCAGCGGCCCCGTCCACGTGTCGATGTGCGCGGCGAGCAGCTCCCGGATGCGCTTGCGGACAGCGGGGGTCGCCTGGCCCTCCGCTTCGGCGACCTGGAGCGCCACGAGCTCGCCGCGCGGGTCGCCCACGGCCTGGAGCGCGTCGGCCAGCACCAGGAGCCGGGCCGTGTCGTCGGGCTGCGCGTACACGGCCTCCCACAGCTCGTCGAGGTCGGGACGGCGGCTCGCGAGCCCCGCGATCTCGGTGCGGATGGCCTCGGGCATCGCGCGGATGGCGACGAGCCGCGACTCGTTCGCGACCTGCGTGTAGGCGGCGCCCATCGTCCAGCGGGAAGCGCCGATCGCCTCGAACGCGTCGGCCAGCCGCGAGTCGCGGATACGCCGGGCCACCCTCGTGAGGGCCGCGTGCATCGGCCCGCTCCCCATGGAGGGGTAGCGCGGCGCCGCGTCGGCGAGGCCCGCCGCGATGCGCGGGTCGTCGGGGAACGCTCCGAGAGCCTCGATCCGCGCGAGCGCCGCCTTCCACGCGCCCGGCCAGGGCGTGCCGAGGAGCCGGTGCACGTCGGCGGGGTCCTTCGCGCGGGCCACGCCGTGCCACGCGGCTTCGAGCTCGGACTTCGAGCGGGCGTCGATCCCGGGGCGTCCGAGCTCCGCGCCGACCAGCGCGATGGCCTCGGCCAGCTCGGGATCCCGCGTCTCGCGCCACGCCTCCAGCAGCCGGAGCAGGCGGCCCTCTTCGCGGTCGGGGGGAGGGGCGGGCGCTGCGTCGGCGTCGAGCATCGCGAGGGCTTCCTCCAGCCGTCGCCGCTCCTTCCTGCCGGGGTCTGCGGCGAGCGCCTCGCGCACCCGGTCGGCCGCGCCGGGGCTCCGCTGGGCGAGCCGCTGCGCGACCCCCCGCGCGAGCGCGCTGTCCGACACGATGCCGACGACCACGATGTCCGCGACACACCCCGGCACCCGTCCGCCGATCTCCACGAGCTTCTCGACGCTCTTCCACTGGCGCTTCTGCGTAGGCAGGCCCGCCTTGAGGCCCGCGACGAACGCCTCGATCGCGAAGGGCGCCGGGCGCGTGTGGCGTTCGCGCTCCATCACCGACGGCAGGGTGTGCAGGTCGTCCGCGAACATCGCCATGCCGACGAGCCACCCGACGACCTCGTCCGGCAGGCGCTCGGGGTGCCCGCGCAGCAGCGCGAACGACGACCCGACCTGACCCCAGCCCCCGCCGCCCGGTGGGTTCAGCCAGGCGACGGCGGGACCTTCGCCGCGCCGCGCGCGCTCGACCTCCTCCCGGACCGCGGGGGGCAGGAAGGGCTCGAACGGCGCGGGATCGACGTGACGCATGGTCGCTCCGGGAGGCGCGCAGGTTACCGTAGGTACATGTGGATGCTCGTCGACATCGCGCTCGCGGCGCCCGTGGCGGTGCACGTCGAGACGCCGTGGGGCGTGCTCTCCGGGGTCGACCGGCTGCAGATCGAGCGCGATGGCCGCGCCACCGTCTTCGACCTGAGCCGGCAGGTGTGCTTCCCCGACGGGCGCGAAGCGCCCGAGTCGGTCGACGTGCGGCTCGTGGCGGCATCGGGCAGCGAGCACCTCGACCGCGTGGCTTCGCTGTGGTGGGTGCTCGCCGAAGAGGGCGCCGAACGGCCCTCCCTCACGGCCTGGATCGGCATCCTCGAGCCCGACCGTGCCCGTCTGGCGGGCTTCCCGGTCGCCGGGGCTCCGTCGGGCCTCACGCTGTCGGGCGATGGCGAGGTGGTCGCGTGGGCCGGGGCCGACACCCTGAGCGTGCTGCGCATCGAGCCGCCGCCGCGTCCCGAGCTGGTCTACGAGCGCGACGTCGATCCACCGCTGTTCGACATCGAGCCGCTGCTGCTCGATCAGCTCGACCTGCTCGACTGGGGCTTCGGCGCTCCCGACCTCTCCTACGAGCTGTACGACATGGTCGATCTCGTCGTCCCCATCGAAGAAGAGCCCGACGATACGCCCGATCCGGTCGAGCCACCCCCGCAGCAGGGCGCCCAGCGGCTGTTCGGCGAGCCCATCGAGATCGCGTTGCCCGGTCCCGGCGACGCGGTGGCAGCCCTGTCGCACCACGGCGAGAAGCTCGCCGTCGCGGCCGGAGCGCAGCTCTCGCTGTGGGTGGTGGGCGCGCGCGAGCCCACGTGGGCGGGCGCGCTCGATGGCGAGGTCGCGGGGCTGCGGTTCGCGGGCGCCGGCGTCGAAGCGCGGCTCGTCGACGGCACCGTGGTGAAGGTCGGCCCGGATGGCCCGGTGAAGGGCGCCGCGGCGCGCTGACCTACGGGAAGGTCGGGAACAGCGGCTCGAACACGTCGACCACGTCGGCGTGCGACTGGCGGGGGACCCCGGCGAGCCGACGCAGCACCACCTGGGCCGTGTCGCGCGGGAGCCCCGCGTCGACCAGCGACCGGTGCACGATCAGCGGCAGCAGTACGGGGCCGTTCGCGGCGTTCCAGTCGTCTTTCGTGAACGCGCCGAGGCCCCACAGCTCGCACCGGCGCCACAGCGCCGCGCGGGAGTCGCGCCGGGGCGGGTCGGGACACACGGCCTCCCAGGCGGGCAGGGCGGCGAGCGCGTCGTCGTCGGGGGCTTCGCCCTTCGAGACCGCGACGAGCGCCGTGTGCACGGCATCGTCGAAGGCACACGTGTCGGCGAGGTCGGCGGCGGTGAGGCGGGCCACGGCTTCGTCGGACGCGTCGTCGAGCGCGTCGAGCGCCACGCCGAGCGCGGTCGTGTCGCAGGGCCCGGCCAGCGTCGAAGCGATCCACCACATGCGGTGGATCTAACGGGCCCCCCGCGGCGCGGTCGACGGGTTGGTCGTCGCCGGCGTGGTGGGCGGCGGAGCGGCGGGGTGGAACGCGATCTCGCCGCGCACCATGGGCTCGTCGGTCGCGGCGAGCGCGGTCTGCGTCGGCGTGGTGACCGTGACCTCGATGGTGCCGGGATCGGGACGTGTGGCTTCGCCATCGCCGGTGAGGAAGGTCCAGACGCGATCGAGGAACGAAGGCTCGGTGGCGGCGGGCTCGGTGGTCGCGGGCTCGTCGGCGAGGGCCGGACCGGCGAGCAGGGCTCCCGCGAACGCCACCAACCGCGCGCGGCGGGACGGGCGGAAGCGAACGTTGCCCGCGGCGTCGCGGCGGTACTGCACGCAGACGCCGGGCTTGGCGACGCGGCGCGCCTCGCGTTCGGTGAGGGCGGACAGATCGTGGACGTGCTTGTCGCACTGCGCGCACAGGCGGCGGCGATCGTCGCCCTCCATGCTCTCCCAGGGGACCTCGCAGGGCTTCGGGATGGGCAGCTGGCTCGCGTGCATGACGACCTCCGGGGCTCGGGGGTCCAACGCGGAACGGGTGGCCGGCTTACAGTGCACCGAGCCCGGAGTCCCCATGTTGTTGCTGACGGTCCTCGCGTGCACCCACACGCCTCCCGAGCCCACGGTCCCCGAGGTCGAGCCGGCCGCGGTCGTCGTGTTCGTCCGCCACGCCGAGAAGGCGAAGGACGGCACGCCCGATCCGCCGCTCACCGAGGCCGGGCAGGCCCGTGCGCAGTGCCTCGTCGAGGTGATGCGCCCCGCCCAGCCGCGGCGCGTGCTCGCGACGAACTACCAGCGCACCCAGGCCACCGTCGCGCCCACCGCGGCGGCGTTCGGCCTCACGCCCGAGGTGCTCGACGCGGGCGACGACGCGAAGTGGCTCGAGACCCTGCGCGCCTCGAAGCCAGGCACGGTCACGCTCGTGGCCGGGCACTCCAACACGATCCCGCAGCTCGTGCAGGGGCTCGGCGGCCAGGTCTACGATCTCGACGACAAGGGCTACATCCCCGACCACGTCTACGACCGCATGGTGGTCGTCACCCTCGACCGGCAGGGCCGGGCCACGTCGAGCACGGTGTTCGACTACTGCCGGGCCGCGCCCGCCGAGTAACGCCTTGATGGTCAAGACGTTCAGCAGTTGAGATTCCGTCGGGACGACGACCGCTTTCGGGCGGTGGCCGACGGAATCACGCCGCGAGGCGCGGCACCAGCGCATCGGCGAGCGCGCGGTGGGCCACGGCGTCGGGCACGCCGAGGGCCGCGGTGACCGCGGGATCGACGGGTGGCGGGCTCGACAGCGCATCGAGGGCGTCGTGCAGCGCGGCATCGACGGCCTGCGCGTCTGCGGCGGAGAGGCGGGTGCGCAGCCACGCGTGCAGGTCCCAGGCGAGGGCGGCATGACGGACCTCGTCGCGCGCGATGGACGCGAACGCCTCGCGCAGGCCAGCGTCTTCGGCGTGCTGGGCCTGGTGCAGCGCGATCAGCGCGGACCACGTCTCGTTCGCACAGCCCTCCACGGCGTTCTCGACGGCGATCGCGCGGAGCGAGCGGGCGGCGTGAGGCACGCGCCGCGCGGGTCGGATGCGGCCGCCGAAGCGACGCACGAGCGCGGCGACCTGGCGGGCATGGCGCGCTTCGTCGTCGGCCGCCTCCCTCACGCGGGCCAGGAGGTCTGCCGGAGCCTCCAGCGCGGTGAGCTCGCGCTCCAGGAGGCGGAAGGCGTGCACCGATGCGGCCTCCGACTGCTGGGCGTGCTCGAGCCAGGCGGCGATACCGGGCGCGATGGCGTCGTCCGGCCGCTCGACCCCGGCGTGCGCCCGGCCGCACATGTGGCGCTGGATCCGCACGCACTCGATCGTCTTCTCGGTGTCGGTACGGCTCACCTCGCGGCACGTCGCGTCGGGGCCGTACCAGCCCGGCTGCGCGTCGAGGGGCTCGGTATGCACGGTCCTGTGCTCGGTCGTGCCCCCACGACAGCGGATGCGGACGTCGTCCGGCGCGGCGAGGACCTCGACCGGCGGCGGTGGAGGGGCCTTCTTCACGGGCTGGTCGAGCTCGGCGATCGACGTGGGCGGCATCTTCGCGGTGCGCACCGGCATCTCGTCGTCTCCTCCGCCGATCTCGGCGAGGGGAGCCGGGGTGGAGGCGATGGGCGCGGGTCCGCTGCTGCATCCGGTGGCGGCGAGGGCGGCGAGGAGGAGGATCTCGAGGTTCTTCATCGGTGCGGTCTCCGGGGGCCGAACGCGCGCCTCGCCGCGATCTTACGCCTTCCGCCCGGTTCGGTTACGCAGGGTCGGCCCGGGAGGTACGGTTGCTCGCACTCGCGCTCGTCGTCGGCGCCGCCCAGGCGGCGGACACGCCTCACCTCTGGGTGCGGGAGTACACGGGCATCGCGCTCCGCCCGTCCGGCGTGATCGTCGATGTCGCCACCGAGGCCCGCGTGCCCGTCATGCGGTTCGGCGGGGCCATCTTCAACGACACGTTCGCGGGGGCCGGCGCGCGCCTCGCCGTCTCGCCGGCCCACCTGGATCTCGCCGCCCGCGCGAGCTTCAAGCCGATGGACATCCTGCCCATCACCGTCGAGGGCGTGTACACGTCGTACTGGGAGTCCCCCTGGGGCGTCTACGGCCGCGACGAGGTGCCCGGCCAGCTCGGTCCCGACCGACGTCCGGCGTACGAGGCCGATATCGACTACGCGGCCTACGCGCTCGCGCTGTCCGTCAGCCCCACGCTGCAGCTCAAGGTCGGGCCCGTCGCCGCCTTCACGAACGTGGCGATGACGTGGCTGCGCGTCCGCCCGGCTCCCGCGGCAAATCCGTACGTATGGGAGCCCTACCGGGGCATGGTCGTCGCGCCCGACGACCGCATCATCGAGCACACGTCGGCCCTGCTGTTCGACCCGTTCGACGGCAACGACACGCCGATCTTCCGGATCGGTGCCGTGCTCCGCGGCCGCACGGGCCACCAGACCGGCGACACCACCGTGATGCTCGGCGGCATCACGCAGTGGCGCCCCGGCCGCAACGCGCACGACGCCGACTTCACGCTGCTCGTCGCGCCCTACCTGCAAGACCCGGACTTCCGGATCGGGTCGCCCTACTTCGCACTGCTCGTGAGCTTCCAGCGGGTCGTGCCGTTCACCAAGGTGGCCCGTTGACCGAGGTGCGTGAGCCCCACACCCTGATCGTCGGCGCCGGTGCCGCGGGGGCCGTGCTCGCGGCGCGCCTCACCGAGTGTTCCGACCTCGACGTGCTGCTCGTCGAGGCGGGGCCCGACTACCTGCCGGCCGACCTGCCCGCCGATCTCGCGAACGGGCGCAAGAACGCGATGACGTCGCACGACTGGGGCTTCCTGCACCGGCCGACCCCCGAGATGCCGCTGTTCCCGATGCCGCGCGGGCGCGTCGTGGGCGGCAGCTCGGCCGTGAACACGTGCATCGCGCTGCGCGGCCAGCCGCTCGACTTCGACGAGTGGGGGCTCGACGGCTGGAGCTGGGACGAGTGCCTGCCGGCGTTCAAGCGGCTCGAGCGCGACCTCGACTTCCCCGACTCCGAGTGGCACGGCTCCGACGGGCCGCTGCCGGTGCGCCGCCATCCGCGCAGCGAGCTCGTGCAGTGGCAGGCCGCGTTCCTCGATGCCGGCGCGCATCTCGGCTTCCCGACGATGGAGGACACGAACGTCCCCGGCGCGACGGGCTTCGGGCGGCACGCGATGAACAAGATCGACGGCCGGCGCATCTCGGCCGCTGAGGCGTGGCTGACGCCCGAGGTCCGCGCCCGTCCGAACCTCCGCATCCAGCCGCGCACGATGGTGCACCGGCTCGTGTTCCACCGCGGGCGCGTGGTGGGCGTCGACGTGGCGCACGACGGCGAGCTCGAGCGCATCTACGCGAAGCGCGTGCTCCTCTGTGGCGGCGCCATCGGCACCCCGACGCTGCTCATGCGCTCCGGGCTCGGCCCGGCCGCGGATCTGCGCCGCATCGGCGTGCGCATCGTCCGCGACCTGCCCGGGGTCGGCCGGCTCATCGACCACCCGGGCTCCGCGATGTTCTTCCTGCCCCGCCGGAAGCTCGCGGTCAGCACGCGCGATCCGATCATCCAGACGGTCGGCCTCACGAAGCTCGGCGACGGCCCGCACGTGAACGACGTGCAGATGCAGGCCGGCTCGTTCATCCCCACGGGGTTCGCCGACTTCCCGGCCGTGATGATGATGGTGTCCCTCGGGAAGCCCGCCAGCACGGGCCGGATCACGCTCCGGTCCGCGGATCCGTACGAGCGTCCGCTCGTCGACAGCTTCCTCCACAGCCACCCCGACGATCTGGCGCTCGTCAGCCGCGGCCTCGACCTGCTGCGCGAGCTGTCCGAGACGCCATCGATGCGGTCGCTCGGCCGCTGCATCTACCCCACGAGGCCCGTGATCCGCTCGAAGCGCCTCCGCGAGCGGTGGGTCACGTTCTTCGGCAGCGACTCCGGGTACCACCCGTCCTGCACGGCCGCGATGGGCACGGTGACCGATGCGCGCGGGCGGATCGAGGGTGTCGACGGGCTGCGGATCTGCGACGCCAGCCTGTTCCCGACGATCCCCTCCAGCAACATCCACATCCCCACGCTGATGGTGGGCGAGCGCTTCGGCGAGTGGCTCCGCGACGACCTCGACTGAGGCTCAGCGCACCACGCAGCGCCGCAGGGCGTCGGTGCACGCGATGGTGACGGTCTCACCGGTCGCGACGGTCACCTTGCCCGTGGTGCTCGTGCCCTTCGAGAACTCGGCCTCGATGGTGTAGGTGCCGGGGGCCACGGCGCCCGGCGAGAGTTTGCGGCCGCCCGAGAGCAGCCAGACCCGCACGCCGCCCTCGACGCGAACGGTGCCGGTGTCGTCGGCCTCCTTCTGGTGCGGGTGGGGCTTGCCGTTCGGGTGGGGCTTGCCACTCGGCCGCGTCATCGGGGCGGGGTCGGGCCGCACCTTCGGATCGGGGCGCGGCTCCGGCCGAGGCTCGGGCTCTGGATCGGGGACGGGCTCGGGGTCGGGCTTCGGGTCGGCTTTCGCCTTCGGCTCCGGACGCGGGTCGGGCTCGAGATCCCGGGCCTTCCCCTTGACCTTCACGCGCGGCTTCGGGGCGGGATCCCCATCGACCCGGACGTCGCGGCTGTCGTCGCCGGACAGCATGAACAGCCCCCCCGCAACGCCGACCCCGGTCACGCCCAGGACGACGGCGAGGACGAGCCCGACGAGCCCGAGGAACACGCCCAGCCGGCGCCTCGCGGCGGGAGGCCTGGACGGGGCCGTCGGAGGCGGAGCGGGCGTCGTCATGTCGAGCGTGGGAGCGCTCTTCTGGGCGGGGAGCTCGAGGTCTTCCGCGAGGTAGGTGTCGCTGCTGGGGCTGCCGGCGGACGGATCCGAGGCGGCCGACGACGAGGACATCGTGATCGCGGACGGCGCGAGCTCGGTGAGCTTCGCGACGAGCGGCTCGGGCCACGTCGTGACCCGCGACGCGGCGGACTCGAGCCCCTCGTCACCCTCGCGCCACAGCTCCCACAGGGCCTCGGCCGTCGCGGGCCTCGCGTCCTGGTCGGACAGGGCGGCCTCGATGGCGCGCGCCATGCGATCGGGCGCCTCGGGGCGGAGGTCCTGGAGCGGCGGGTACGTGCGCTCGACGACGCGCTTGAAGATCTCGTAGTGCGTGTCGCCGTCGAACGCGCGGCGCCCGGACACGAGCTCGTAGAGGATGGCGCCGAGCGCGAAGATGTCGGCGCGGGCATCGACGTTCTTCGCGCTCTCGATCTGCTCGGGCGCCATGTACTGCGGCGTGCCCATGGTCGCGCCGGTGCGGGTCTTCGCGCGCCCGCCGTCTTCGTCGTCGACGATCTTCACGAGGCCGAAGTCCGCGACCTTCGGCACGACCTGGCCGCGCTTGAGGGCCAGCAGGATGTTCGCGGGCTTCAGGTCGCGGTGCACGACGTTCTCGTGGTGCGCGGCCGCCACTCCCGCCAGGATGCCCGGCACGAGCGCTTCGACGAGATCGAGCGGGAGCTGCGTGGACGCGAGGACCTCGTCGAGGCTGGGCCCGCGGACGAGCTCCATCACGAGCCCGGGCGAGCCCTGGATGTCGATGACGTCGGTCACCTCGACGACGTTGCGGTGCTTGAGCCGCGCCTGGACCTGGCCTTCGAGCAGCAGGCGCTCGCGGATGCCCCGCCCGGGCAGCGAGATGATCTTCAGGACGTGGTCGCTCGACAGGCGGGTGTGGCGGACGTGGTAGACCGACGCCATGCCGCCGTGCCCGATCACGCCCACCACGCTGTAGCGATCGACGACCGCACCGGGCTGGAGGTCCATCTAGAGGGCCTCCGGGACGCACTGGACCTCGAGCGTGTAGCTGCCCGCCCAGCCCGACACCGCGATGAACCAGGGCACGCCGGGCTCGGCGACGAAGGCCGTGACGGTGGTGCCGGCGTCGGGCCCCGCGCCGTCGGCGTCATGCGCGAGCGGCACCCCCGCGACGCCCTCCTCGCGGAGACAGAGCGGGCCGCGGTTCGCGAACAGCACGGCGTGCTCGTCGACCGCGAGCCGCTGGCGGTACGAGCGCCAGTCGTCCGAGGGACGCAGCGTCACGCGCACCGGCGTGCCCGTGTCGACGTCGAACCGGTAGGTGTGCTCGTACGACGAGACCTCGAGCAGCAGCTCGGGGTACTGCGGGTGGAGCAGGTTCGTGACCGCCATCAGGTCACGGCGGTTCAGCTCGGCTTCGCCGATGGCGGTGTCGCTCTGGCCGTCGAAGTCGGCGGCGACCGTCTCGCCGCACGCGATGGCGCCGTGGGTCGCGAAGAGCGTGGTGACCGTGGGGTTGCGGTCGTTGCAGTCGTAGCCCGTCGGCACGCCGTCCTGGTCGGCATCCAGGCGCCGTGCGTCGCGATCGTCGCCGAGCCACAGGCACCCGGAGGCGAGCAGCGGGAGCCACCTCACCACTGGCCCGCCAGCGCGAGGCCCGGAGCGCGCGCGTCCCCCGCGGGAACCAGCCCGAGCCAGCCGGCATCGCGGCGTGCACGGCGGTTCAGGTCGAGCTGGAAGGTGCCGATGCCCACCGACACCGCGTACAGGCCGAGACCGGCGATCAGGCCGCCGGTGCGCACGTCGTCGCCGGGCGCGCGGATCGACGACGATCCGAAGGCCGCGGCGACCCCGACGACCGCGAGCGTCGGCACGATCACGGAAGGGGTGCGGGGCACCGAGAGCCCCTGCTGCGTGAGGTACGAGCGGGACTTGATCGTGCGGCGGTGGAACACCGACGACGACACCATCATCCCGAGTCCGCCCAGCCCGTAGAGCGAGTACGCCGAGAGCGACTGCGCGTTGATCGCGACGCCCCCGCCGGCCTTCTGGGGGATCTGCGCCTGGGCGAACGCCCCGGCGAGGAACATCGCGGGCAGCGTGACCGCGGCGAGCTGGGCCACGCGGGCCTGCTTGAGCTTGCGCAGATCCTGCTGGGCGTACTCGAGCACCGGCTCGGGGCCCTGCGGCCCGGTCGCGGTGGGTGCGGAGGGCTCGGCAGCGAGTGCGGCGAGCAGGGTGAGCAGCATGGGTTCCTCAACGCGTTTGTACACCGTAGACCGGGTGCCGTACGCTCCCGCCATGATTCTGCTCTGGATCGGTGCGGCGCACGCGGCCTGTGGCGACGACGCCATGACCAATGCCGGGTTCCGCGAGGCGGTCGACGGGGCGTGGGCCTCGGCGCTCGACGGGCAGGACGCAGAGCTGCGCGCCCGGCTGTTCGAGGCCGAGAAGGGCATCGCCTGCCTGCCCGAGCCCGTCACCGTCGAGGATGCGGCGCGCTTCCACCGCGACCGCGCGATCGCGTCGCGCCTGTCGGGCGATCCGAAGGGTGCGGTCGCCGCCGCGTCGGCGGCGTTCCAGCTCGCACCCGAGCTCGCGCCGGTGTGGGCGCAGGAGAGCGAGGCCTTCGCCGCGCTGCTCGACGAGGCGCCTCCGCCCGGCCCGATCGACGAGTTCCCCACGTCGCTCGCCGCGCTCGTGTACACCGACGGCCGGCCCCAGGCGTCCCGCCCGTTCGGGCTTCCGGTGCTGGTACAGGTCTTCTCGCCCGACGGTCCGCCGGTCGGTGCCCAGTGGATCGACGCCCGCGCGAGCATGCCCGACTGGGTCGCGTTCCCCCCGGCGAACTGCGAAGGCACCGTGTCGGTCGAGTCGCTGGTGCAGGACGTCGAGGTCGCCGAGTCGGCGTTCACCTCGATGGACGTGGAGGGATTCGAGGCCTCGCTCCGCCGCATCGCGCGCGGGCTGCCGTGCGTCGACCAGGTGCTCCGCCCGACCCAGGCCGCCGCCATTCACCGGCTCGAGGGGCTGCGGCTCTACACGTACGGCACCGGGCTCGGCACCGTGCGCTCGTTCCAGGAGGCCCAGCAGCTCGACCCGGCGTTCGTGCCGCCGGCGGGCATCGTCGACGAGGGCAGCACGCTCGCGACCCTGTGGGAGCGGGCCGGGACGGTCGGCTCGCCGCCGTGGCTCCCGGTCGACGTGCCGGAGGGCGTGACGCTCCGCGTCGACGGCATCGTCGCGGATGCGCGGCCGTCCACGCAGCCGAGCATCGTGCAGGCCGTGTCCCCGACCGGGCGCGTGCTGTGGACCGGGTACGTGCCGGGCGGCGTGCCGCTGCCGGATCTCGGCTGGCTCGCCGCGCAGGCCGGCGACGACGCGGCATCGCGGCTGCCTCCGGCGCTCGCGCTGTACCGGCAGGACGAAGCGGGGCGTCGGCGCACGAACCTCGGGCGCGGCCTGCAGCTCGGCGGTGCCGCGCTGCTCGTCGGATCGGGCCTCGCGTACGGGCTGAACGCGAAGCACGTGGGTGAGTACAAGCGCGCGACCACGCCGCCCGAAGACCTGCCCGAGATCCGCGCCGCCGCCAACCGCGCCGCCACCGCGGGCACGGCGCTGCTCGTGCTCGGGGGCGTGGGGATCGGGGCGTCGTTCGTCTACCGGTAGTACAGCTCGAAGAAGTCGAGCACCTCGGCGTTCGCATCGAGCGCCGCGTTGCTGTCCGTGAGCAGGGGGATGGGCGCCGCACCCGGCCAGGTGTGGCCGCCGCCCGCGATCGTGCACAGTGTCGCTTCGGACGCCGGACCGCACGTCCGGGTCTCGCACGTGACCTCGGGGTCCTGGTACGTGACCACGGACGGCACGTTGCAGCCGTTCACGCGATCCGACCAGCGCCGCACGCTCTCCTGGGCTCCCGGGCTGAGGAACGACCCGCCGTACGGGACGATCAGGTCACCCGTGCCGTGGATGTGCAGCAGCGGCACGTCGACGGGCGTGCTGCAGAACACGTTCGCGTCGAGCCCGGCCACGGGCGCGATCGCGGCGAACCGGTTCGGCAGGCGGCACCCGAGCAGGTACGAGAAGTAGCCGCCCATCGACAGCCCCGTGGCGTACGTGCGGGACGGGTCGACGCAGACCTCCGCGCCGAGCGCGTCGAGCAGATCCGCGACGAAGTCGACGTCGTTCGACCAGGGCGTCACGTCCCAGGTGTTGTTCTGGCCGTTCGGGTGCACGGCGATCCAGCCGCGCGCGTTCGCCGCATCGGCGAAGCCCGTGTACGACTTCTGGAGCGCGCCGCTCATGAGCAGGCCGTGGAAGTTGAGCGCCGTGGGGAGCTGCTCGGTGCCGTCGTACCCCGGCGGCAGGTCGACGATGGCCGACCGGTTTCCCACGTTCAGCGTGAAGGTGCGCGCGTGGGGGCCGAGCGAGCAGGCCGGTGCGGGCGGGGTGATCGGCTCCTCGGGCTCCTCTTCGGGCAGGGGGTCGGGGTCGGGCGCGGGCTCCGCGGTGTCGCGGAGGTCCGTGTCGTCCACCTCGGCGGGAACGTCGGTGTCGAGGGGCGCGACGGCGGCGGGATCGGTCTGGCAAGCGAGCAAGAGAGACAAGAACAAGGCGACCTCCGCCGCCCTGTTCACCCGTTCTGCCGCCGCGTGTGTCTAAGTCGCGCTCAAGAATCGTCCCCCGGGCGGAATGAAACGCGGCGCCGGCCGTACCCTGGTCCCTGGAGGTCCGTGTTGCGCGCGCTGTTCGTCCTGCTCGTCACCCTGCTGTTCTCGCTCGGCTGCATGGGGGCCGTGAACTCGCTGACCGACCTCGACCTCTCGGTCGAGCTCGGCGAGAACGCCGTCCACCCCGCCGACTTCCCCGCCACGGCGCCCGTGGGCGGCGAGAAGCTGATGAGCATGCGGATGAAGGCCTCGGCCGACAGCCTGAACCTGCCGGACGGGGTCGAGGTCGACCTCGGGGACGGGCGGTACCAGATGGAGCTCGTGTCGTACGAGGTGCCGTCCAGCGGGGCGGCGGCCGCGATGCAGGCGGCGCGAACGCAGGTCGAGTCGCACGGGTTCCACGCGCTGGCCGACGACGGCACGGCCGTCACGTACGAGAAGGATGGCGCGCTCTTCGTGATCGTCGACCCGGCCGCGAACGACGACGGCGCGCTCACGCTGATGCGGCTGGTGCCCGTGCCCGAGGCGGAACCGTCAGCGCAGTGAGCGCGCGGCGTCTTCCACGTCGACGAGGTGCGCGATGCTCTGGACCTCGAGCAGCTCGGGGGGCGGAGGGACCAGCCCTGCCCACCGCGCGGCCACGGATCGCGCCTGCTCCATCGCGCCCCGCTCGCCCGCGAGGATCGCCGCACGCACGGGCGCCCACTCCGCGCGGAGGTCTGCTTCGGTTCCCGGTGGGACCGGGAGCATCGGAGCGGCCGCGGACCCGGACGCGACGGTGCCTTCGGTCTCGCCAGCCGTCGGTGGGACGGACCCTTCGGGCGCCGGTGCCTCCGGGGGCACCGCTTCGGAGGCGCTGATCTGGCCGCCCATCCACATCCCGACGGCCAGGGAGAGGAAAGCGAGGAGACCGATGGCAGGCCACGCGCGAGGCATGGGGTGGACTATCGTCGCGGTGGAGGAAGCGTGTACCTCGGCTGCCACGCGTGGATCTTCGACCTCGACGGCACCCTCACCGTGCCGATGCACGACTTCGCCGGGCTGAAGGCCCAGCTCGGCCTCCCGCTCGACCGGGACGTGCTCGCCGGCATCGAGACCCGGCCGGAGGCCGAGCGGGACGGGCTCCGCGTGGCCGTGCGGGCGTGGGAGGTCGAGCACGTCGAGAACGCGCGGCCCGCGCCCCACGCCGGCTCGTTGCTCGGCTGGCTGCGGGGCGCCGGGTGCGAGGTCGGCATCCTCACCCGCAACACGCGCGCCACGGCGCTCGAGACCCTCGAGCGCATCGGCCTGCGACAGGCCTTCGCCGCGGACGACGTGCTGGGCCGCGAGTGCGCCTCACCCAAGCCCAGCCCGGCGGGGGTCCTCGCGTTGCTCGGACGCTGGGGCACGCCGCCCGAGCGGGCCGTGGTGGTGGGGGACTACGTGCACGACCTCGAGGCGGGGCGCGCCGCGGGTGCGCGCACGATCTGGCTCGACCACGACGGGTCGGGGCGCTTCGCCGGGCACGCGGATCGCGTCATCCGCGGCCTCGGCGAGCTCCTCGATCACCAGGCGAACGCCTCTTCGCAGGTGTAGTCCTCGCACGACCAGGCGGTCCAGCGCCCCGCGAGGTTCGAGCAGTCGTCCTGGGCGGAGAAGTCGTTCTCGCACCACGTGGCGGTGTGGCAGATGCCCTCCGCGTCGTCGCCGAACTTGCAGAACAGGCCGTCGTCGCACTGGGTGTCCGTGCTGCACGCCTCCCCGACGCCGAGGCCCCACTCGTAGATCACGTCGGCGGTGCCGTCCTCGTAGCCGTAGGCCAGCATCGTCAGGTCGTTCGGGACCTCTCCGTAGATCTCGATGGTCTCGTGGCCCCAGTTGCCGTTCACGCCGTTGTAGCCGCTGTACCAGATCGTCATGCCGTCCCAGTACAGCACCTGCTCGTCGGGGCCTGAGAGCAGGCCGTCGGGCCACGCGATCAGCGGGATGCCGGCATCCCACAGCTGCACGTCGACGTCCGCGCCCCACCGCGCGTCGAGGTCGATCACGACGTTCGACTTGCCCGCCGGGATGTCGCCCACGGTGACGAAGTCGTCGAAGGGGATGTACTGCGAGAACGCGCCGTCCCCGACCTCGTTGCAGGTCTCGCTCGCGTCCCAGCTGTAGTCGACGAGCGCGGTGCCCGCGTCGTACCCGTAGGCCGACATGGTCAGCGGGCGGTTCGTGGTGCCCTCGATGGAGATCCACTCGAAGCCGAGGCCGTTCCACGTGCCGTCGCCGTTGTAGCCGCTGTAGCAGTACGTCACGCCGTGCCACTCGACGCACTCGCTGGTGGGGCCGTTCAGCAGGCCCGACGGCCACGCGATGATCTCGGTCCCGGTCCACTGGTCGACGAGCTGGATGTCCACGTCCTGCAGCGAGTCGAGGAAGATCGTCACGTCCTTCTTCCCCGCAGGGATCGAGCCGATCAGCACCGTGTCGTCCCACGGGATGTACTGGTCGAAGTCGCCGTGCCCGGAAGAGCAGTCGGAGCCCCAGTCGAACCCCGCGAAGGCCGGGGTGGACAGGGACGCGAGGGCGCACAGCGCCGCCAGGCTGCGGGCAGTCTTCATGATTCCTCCGGTGGCACGCCCATCCTGGGGGCAGGGCGCGCTCGCTCTCGGTTCTGCGGACATCGACGCCCACGCATCGGCATCATTCGGAGGGAGGGGTGTCCCGGTATGTCACGCCCTCGATCGGGATTCGGTGTGGAGGGGGCGGTGCGGAGCCGGGTAGAGTGCCACGGAGCGAGAGGGGGCGGCGTGCGGTTCATGTGGTTGGTGCTGGTCGGCGGCTGCGTCTTCATCGGCAAGGATGCCCACGAGGATCGGCTCGCTTCGATCTGCGCGACGCATCCCGACGACCCCGCCTGTGGCGGCGACGCCGACACGGATGCCGATGCCGACAGCGACACGGATGCCGACGCCGACACCGACTCCGACACCGATACCGACCCGAACCTGGTCGACTGCTACACCGACGACGACGGCGACGGCTTCGGCACCGGCCCCGCGATCCCCACCGAGGGCTCCTGCGGCAGCGGCCTGTCCGACAACCCCGACGACTGCGACGACGGCGACGGCGCCATCCACCCGAACGCCGTCGAGACCTGCGGCAACACGGTCGACGAGAACTGCGACGGCATCGTCGGCGAGACGCTGGCGGCCTACACCGACACCGACGGCGATGGCTACGGCGTGGGCGCGTCCATCACGGTCTGCGGCCTCGCTCCGGGCCTCGCGGATCAGGCCGGTGACTGCAACGACGCCGTAGACGCGGTGAATCCGGGAGCCACCGAGGTCGTGGCCGACGGGATCGACCAGGACTGCGACGGATTCGAGGCCTGTCCGATCGACCTCGATGGCGACGGGTTCCTCTCGTCCGCGGTCACCGTGAACGGGGCGCTCGACTGCCCGCCCATCTCGGGTCCCGAAGACTGCGCGGATGCCGACGACTCGGTGTTCCCGGGCGCGCTCGAGGTCGTGGGCGACGGGGTCGACCAGAACTGCGACGGCGTCGAGTCCTGCTACACCGACGCCGACGACGACGGGTACGGCGACGACGGCGCCGCGCTGCTCACGACCACCACGGGGGTCGACTGCGACCTCGAGTCCGGTCGCGCTTCGGTGGCGGGCGACTGTGACGACGAGGCCGCCGACGTGAACCCCGGCGCCGAAGAGGTCTGCACCGACGCGATCGACCACGACTGTACGGGCGATCCGGGCGGAGCGTCCTGGTACTTCGACAGCGACGGCGATCAGTACGGCGATCCGGCGACGCTCGACGCGAGCTGCGAGTCTCCCGGCGCCGGCTGGGTCACGCTCGGCGGCGACTGTGCCGACACCGATCAGGCGATCCACCCCGGTGCGGCCGAGGTGCCCGCGGATGGCGTCGACCAGGACTGCGACGGGTTCGAGCTGTGCTACGCCGACCTCGACGAGGACGGCTTCGGCAGCGGCACAATCGACGGGTCGCTCCTGTGCGACGGGGCCTTCGAGGCGTCGGTCGACGGCGACTGCGACGATCAGTGCTCCGCATGCACGCCGACGGGCACCGAGATCTGCGACGGGCTCGACAACGACTGCGACGCGTTGGTCGACGACAACGCGACCGGCCAGAGCACCTTCTACACCGATGCCGACGGCGACACCTGGGGCACGGCGGCCAGCGTGACGGCGTGCTTCCAGCCGTCGGGCACCGCGACGCGCACGGGCGACTGCGACGATGTCGATCCCGATCGGAACCCGGGCGAGCCCGAGATCTGCGGCGACGGCATCGACAACAACTGCGACCCGAGCGACGACCAGGGCGGCTCCACGTACTGGGACGACGGCGACGGCGACGGCTACGGCGCGCCGGGCACGGGCATCACCACCTGCACGCCGGGCGCCGCGCAGGTCACGAACGGCGACGACTGCGACGACACGAAGCCCGAGATGTTCCCGGGCAACACGGTGCTCGTGGTGGGCGACGGGCTCGACAACGACTGCGACGGCTTCGAGGAGTGCTACACCGACCTCGACAACGACGGGTACGGCGCGAACGGCGCCGCGATCGTGGATGGTCCCGATGCCACGACCTGCGGCGGCCTCGCTACCGAGCTCGGCGACTGCGCACCGGCGAACCCGCTGATCAATCCCGGCGCCACCGAGACCGCCGACAACGTCACGGACGAGAACTGCGACGGCCTGCGGCTCTGCTACGTCGACGCCGACCTCGATGCGTCGGGGTCCGATGCGCTGCCGCCCGCGCTCGTGGCGGCGTGTGCCAACGGCCATGCCGAGCACGCGGGCGACTGCGACGACGGGAACGCCAACATCAATCCCTCGGCCAACGACATCGTCGGCAACATCGTCGACGAGGACTGCGACAACCTCTGGACCTGCTACCGCGACAGCGACGGCGACCTCTACGCCGGGGGCGGCAACGTCGAGCTCGCCCAGCCGTGCCCGAGCGTCAGCCCCGGCGACTGCAACGACAACCAGCCCACCGTCCACCCCGGTGCGACCGAGCTGTGCGACGGCCTCGACAACGACTGTGTCGGCGGCGTGTCTTCGGGCGAGACCGACCCCGACACCGACGGCTACGTCGCCTGCGCGTCGTGGGTCGGCACGTTCGCCGGGATCGTGGGCGGGGGCGACTGCAACCAGGGCAACGCAGCCGTGAACCCGGGCGCGTCCGAGCAGGTGGGCAACGACCTCGACGAGAACTGCGACGGCGAGTGGCTCTGCTACGCCGACGGCGACGGCGACACGTACGGCACCAACGTCACGGGGCTCTCCTCCACGGCCTGCACGCCGGCAGCGGATTGGTCCACACGGAACGACGACTGCAACGACGGGGCCTCCGCCGTGCACCCCGGTGCCACCGAGGTCTGCAACGGGATCGACGACGACTGCAGCGGCAGCATCGACCCGCTCGAGGTCGACAACGACGGTGACGGCGTCGTCGAGTGTGCGCCCTGGATGGGCGGCGGCACGATGGGCGGCGGCGACTGCAACGACCAGAACGGCCAGATCTACCCGGGCACCGAAGAGCACTGCGACGGCATCGACGAGTCCTGCGGGGTCGAGAGCGAAGCCGGGCTCGTGAGCCTCGAAGGCCAGAACTACGCCGACCTGCAGGATGCCGTCGACAACGTGAACTCCGGCGAGATCATTCACGTCTGCGGCGGGGGCGACCCGTTCCCGGTGGCCAGCGAGCCGAGCATCCGCTTCCAGATCCGCGGCCATGCCGTGCAGTCGCAGCGCCCGGTGATCATCTCGGGCGACCCGAACATGGCGATGTTCCGCGCGAGCGCCGACCTCGACATCCGGAACGTCGACTTCTGGGGCGAGAACATCGGCAAGCCCGACAGCGGGGCGTGCCTCGCGGTCGACAACGCCGACCTGTACCTCGACGACGTCTGGTTCCTCGAGTGCTACACGTTCGCCGACGGGGGCGCCATCGCGCTCTCCTCCGGCCAGATCACCATGACGGGCGGGGGCTTCGACAACAACGGGGCCGACGGCTTCGGCGGGGCGTTCGGGTGCCAGGTGTGCACGGGGTCGTTCACCAACACCGACTTCATCGGGAACATCGCCGACTCGGGCGGCGCGATCGCCGGCTCCGGTACCGGTCCCGGGATCGACGTCATCGGCGGCGTGTTCGACAGCAACGTGGCCCTCGAGGACGGGGGCGCGGTCCGCGGGCAGCTCGGGTTCTCGTACCACTCCCGCGGCACCGACTACTTCAACAACGAGGCCAACAGCGGCGGCGCGATCGCGCTCTCCGGTGGCACGCACCTCATCGAGAACGGCACGCTCGACTCGAACGTCGCGTACGGCGGCGGAGCCGCGGGGATCGGCCTCAGCGCGATCGCGAACCCCCCCGCCATGACGCTGTCGGGCGTCACGGTCACCGGGCACTACGACTACCCGGCCCTGCGGGTGCAGGACGGCGGCACGATGACCGTCACGGATGGGTGCCTGCTCTACGACAACGAGCTCGCGGCCCGGGTGCAGGGCGGCAGCTCCCTGCTCGAGTCGCGCGCGTCGAACTGGAACTCGAACCCCGACAACGCCACGGACGTCCAGGCCGGGGCGACCACGTTCAACCAGGCGTTCCCGATGCGGGACTTCGACTGCGTGGCGCTCTCGGGCTGCACCACGCTGTGAGCGTGGGCGGCGGGGCTACTGCGGCTTGCAGAAGTTCATCGCCGCCACGCACTTCAGCGACACGTTGCGCCCGTCGCTGATCTTCACGGACGACCCGCCGTCGACGCCGTCGACGATCACCTTGTAGGTGCCGGGCGGCACGAGCTCGCCGGCGCCGTAGGTCTGGCCCGTGCTCGGGGACTTCAGCTCGACCTTCGACGCGTCGACGAACGAGAACGTGCCGCCCGCGGGCTTGGGCGGAGGCGCCGGCGTCGGCACCGGCGTCGGCGTCGGTGTGGGCACCGGGACGGGGTCGGGCGCCGGCGTGGGGACCGGCGTGGGCCTGGGTGTCGGCTTGGGCGTCGGCTTCGGCGTGGGCTTCACGGGCTCGGGGACGGGCTCGGGCTCGGGCTCGGGGACGGGCTCGGGCTCGGGCTCGGGGACCGGGTCGGGCGTGGCGACCGGGACCGGCGTGGGCACCGGGACGGGGACCGGATTCGCCACGGGGACCGGGTCGGGGACGTCGTCGCCGCCGGGGAGCATCAGTGCCGCGATCACCACGAGGAGCACGCCGCCGAGGAAGATCCCGCCGCCGACCATCATCAGCCCGGCCGCCGCGAACACCTTCTTGCCGCCGCCCGTGGGCGCCATGCTCTCGGTGACGGTGTTCCGACGGGTCTCGCGGCCCTGGGAGATGGTGTCGTAGAGCTCGGGGCCCACGGTGGGCTCCGTGGGGGGCGTCGACTTCGCCTTCACGGGCGGGGCCGCGGTGGGCGGGCGCGAGGTGGCCTGGCTGACCCACGGGATCTGGCTGATCTCGTCGGGCGGGCGGACGCCGCGGGTCATGCTGCGCGCGACATCGGCGGCCGGGCTCTTCAGGCCGAGCACGGTGTCGTGTACCCGGCCCATCGAGCGTGCCGTGGGCAGGTCGGACTTCGGGTCGGAGAGGAGGAACGAGCTGACGGGGCTGCCGTCGAGGACCTCGATGATCGCGGCGCAGTCGGGCAGGCGGCTGCCGGGATCGACCTTGATCAGGGCATCGATGCAGGCGGCCACCGCATCCGGTGCGTCGGGTACGACCTCTTTGATGGGTGGGTACCGGCCGGTCGCGACGTTGGCGAACAGCATCAGCATGTCGTCGCCGTCGAACGGCGTGTGCCCGGCCATCAGCTCGTACAGGATGCAGCCGAGGCTGTAGAGGTCGGCCCGGCGGTCGACCGACGACGCGTCGCGGATCTGCTCGGGCGCCATGTAGGCCGGCGTGCCCATCGTCATGCCGGTTCGCGTGCGCTTGAAGTCGGCGGAGTCCTGCTTGGCGAGGCCGAAGTCGGTGACCTTCGGCTCGACCCCGTCGTCGGCGACCGACAGCATCACGTTGCCGGGCTTCAGGTCGCGGTGGATCAGGCCCTTCGCATGGGCGTGACCGACCCCCGACACGATGCCGCGGAACAGCGTGAGCGCCTCTTCGATGGTCGGCCGGTACTTCGACAGCCAGTCGTCCATCGCCGGGCCGTCGATGTA
Source organism: Alphaproteobacteria bacterium (assembly GCA_020632875.1). Classification (GTDB taxonomy): domain Bacteria; phylum Myxococcota_A; class UBA796; order UBA796; genus JACKEQ01. Next base: position 76,607 of record JACKET010000021.1, on the reverse strand, counting down.
CTCCATGAGCAGCCCGGGCGAGCCACCGATGTCGAGCACGTCGCTCACGGCGACGATGTTCGGGTGGTGCAGCGTGGCCTGCACGCGGCCTTCGAGCACGAGGCGGTCGCGGACCTCCTGCTTCGGGATCGTCAGCACCTTGAGGGCGTGCGACGTGCCGAGCGTCTGGTGCTCGACGCGGTACACCACGGCCATCCCGCCTTCACCGAGCTTCTCGACGATCCGGTACCGATCGACCTCGTACCCGGCGGGCAGCAGCACGCTAGAACTTCCCCGACAACACGAACGACGTGGTTCCGAGGCCCACGGCCGCCACTCCGGCGACGCCCGACGCGATGACGAGGGTGTTGGTGAGCCCGCGCTTGCTCTCGGCTTCGGCGATGGTGTCGGCGTTCGCCCAGGCCCCGCGGGTCGCGGCACCCCCGGCGTAGAGGCCGCCCGCCACGACGAGGGACGCGCCGGCCCCTGCGAGCAGGGGGATGTTGGGGCCGCCCTTCGCGGTCTTCTCGGGGGCCGCGTTGCTCGGCACCTCGTACTCGGGAAGCGCATCGCCGGGCATCAGCAGCGTGGTGTTCATCACGGCGCCGCGGCCGTCGAACAGCTGGAAGATCGACGGCAGTGCGGTGCGACGGTTCAGCGAGCCCGACCCGTCGAGCTTGATGGAGCCGACCTTCGGGCGCGGCACGAGCTCGGTGGCCCCGGCTTCGGGGTCGACCTGGGTGTACGTCTCGAGCACCGGGTTCCCTTCGGGGATCAGGTCGGTCGGGAACGTGTAGTCGGGCTCGATCGCACGCGCGGCGGCGAAGGCCTTCGCGGCGGAGGGGCTGTTGCGCTCGAGGAACAACGACAGGCCCGTCACGCGGTGGAACTCGGCGGCCGTGGTGCGCGAGATCGGCTCGGTGAGGCACTCGAGGTGCTGCTTGGCCTCGGTGTGGCTCATCTGGAACGACTCGATGTCGAGCTGGCCGAACGCGACGGATGCGCCCTCGAGGGCGCCCAGCAGGTCGGCGTTCCGGGACGGCGTGTCGCACTCGGCGGCGGCGACGGTCGGCGCCACCAGCGCGAGGCCGAGCAGGAAGCGATGGATCATGGATTCCTCACGTCGAGACGGTACCCGACTCGGCCCGGTCTCGCGAGCCCCCGAATGGCGCGACGGGCGGGCCGTGCGTCGAGCACGCGAGAATTCTCGCTACCCGATGTTTACACGTTCCGATCCCTGCGCACGGGTCCCGCGGGAGGTTGACAGTGTCAAGTCGAGCCGTGCTGTTGAGTCTGCTGGTGGCGTGTGGAACCGAAGAGGGTCCCAATCCGGACCGCGAGCCGCCGCCGCCGGCCGTGTTCCGGTTCGAGCGGACCGGCGGGGTGGAGAACCCCGGAACGGGCGCCACGGCGCTCGCGGAGGGGCCCGGGGCCTGGATCTGGCGGGACGGCGGCTTCGAGCGCATCGAAGGCGAGGGGACGGTCGTGGAACGCCTCGACGTCGCGCTTCCCGCGGGTCAGCTGCTCGATCGGGACGCGGCCCGCTGGCTCGTCGCGTCGGATGGCGCGGTGGCCGTCCTCGATGCCGGAGGCCTGCCGCTGTCGTCGCATCCCGAGGCCGGCACCGTCCTCGCGGGGCGGCTCACCGTGTCGGGCTCGGCCTGGCTGGTCGACCGCGGCGATGCATGCGAGCTCGTGGAGGTCGACGCGACCGGCGCCCCGGCAAGCGTCGCGGCGCCGTGCGACCTGGATGGCGATCTCGATGCCTGGAAGGGCGGTGACGAGGTGCGCGTCGCGGTCGATCCGGTGACCGGCCGGACGTTCGCGGTCGAGCCGGGCGGCACGACCATCGCGGTGGCCGAGGGCAACACCGTCCTCGATCCCGTGCAGATCGTGCGGCCGGCGCGCGATCTCACCGCGCGTGGTGGCCATCTGGTCGTGCTCTCGGATGCCCAGGTGATGATGCAGGTCGACATCGCGTCGGGGCGTACCATCGCGGAGCTCGAGCTCCATCAGCCCCGCGACATCGAGCGGATCCGGCTCTCCGACGACGGGCTCGGCATCCTTCTCGACAGCGCGGAGGGCCTCGTGTTCTACCGCCTCGATCCCGAGGGGCGCGGCTACCTGCTGCCCGGTACGCCGAGCTGGGGGTCGCAGCCGGGCTCGTCCGGAGGGTCGGGCAACCCGCCGGGAGGGGGTCGGGCCCGCGAGCAGGGAGACACGCGGCCGGGTTAGTCGGCCGCCATGGCGGTCGACCTCGTCCTCTCCAGCGGGTTCCTCGCGTTCGCGGCCCAGGCGGGCGTGCTGAAGGCCGTCGAGGACGTGGGCATCGAGGTCTCCGGCCTGTGTGGCACGTCATCCGGCGCGCTCGCCGGCGCGTTGTGGATGGCGGGCATGCCCGCGGACGAGATCCTCGCGCGGCTCACGGCCACGGCGCCGCTGCGCCGCGTGCGTCCGTCGTGGGCGCCCTGGCGGGGCGTGCTTTCGATCGAGCCCGTCGTGGCGGAGCTCCGCGGCGATCTGCCCGCGACGTTCGCCGATCTGGGACGCCCGTTCGGGGTGGGGGTCGTCGACGGCGCGCGACGTCCCCACCTGCTCTGCGAAGGCGAGCTCGCGCCTGCGGTGGCGGCCTCGTGCGCCATCCCGGGCCTCTTCGCACCCGTCGACATCGGGGGAACGGCGTGGTCCGACGGGGGAGTGGCCGACCGGACGGGGCTCGCGGCGTGGCGGTCGCGGCGTCCCGACGTGCGGCTCGTGCTCCACCTCGTCGACCGCAGCGCCGGGGCCGAGGGCGACGACGATCTGGACGGGGTCGCGGTGGTCCGCAGCCCGCGCTCGGGCGCGAAGCTCTGGTCGCTCGGCGACGTCGGGGCCCGGTTCGAGCGTGCGCGCCAGTCTGCGCGCGTCGTGCTCGAGGGGCTCTAGAGCCGTGAACCGCTGCCGCGGCTCACGCCTCTAGACACCCCTTGGTTCGCCGGTTTCCGGGCATGACTGTCCCGCCCGGACCCTCCGGCGAACAACGAGAGAAGCTCCACTTGCTGCGCAAGCGGATCATCTCTCCTAGACGAGTGCGGCGGCCATCAGGGCGAGGCCCGCGAACATCGTGCCGAGGAAGCCGCCGACCGCGATACCGACGAGCCACCAGACGTACTCGGCGGTCATGTCGACCTCGACGTGCGAGCGGTACTCGAGGGGCACGGGGCCCTCGACGGTGACGGTGGTGGGCGCGCGGGTCACGACGACCGCGGGAGGCGGCGCGGGCACCGGCGGAGCGGGGCGCTCGACGCGCACCTGGCGCGAGTAGAGCACGTGGCGCGTGGGCGGAGCGACGGGGGTGGCGGCGCGGTTCTGCGCCTGGACGGGGCGCTCGCCGGAGTGGCCGGTGCGGCGGCGCAGCACCGAGATCACCCGGTCGACGTCGGGCCGCGTGGGGGGCTCGTCGTCGAACACCGCGCTGCGGTCGACGTGCACGGTGGGGACCTCGTCGGCCGCCGCGACGCCCGCATCGGAACGCCACGCCGGGCTGGCGGGCTCGGTCACGTCTTCGACATCGGTGGGCAGCTCGTCGGGGTCCATCCAGAAGCTGACGGACTCGTGGGTGGCGCGCGACCAGGTGCCGAGGGGAGAAACTGTCTGCATAGAACGACCCACAGAGGTGAGGCAGGGAGCATTATGCGCTCCTCGTGGCGTTCTGTCCAACTTTTCTCGGGGACCGGGCGACGCGCGGGTACAACGCGATAGTCCTGGCACATGGACCCCATCACCCTCGGCGTTCTCGCCGCCATCGCCATCGGCATCGTCGCGCTCCTGGTCACGGTCTTCGTCGTCCGCGCCTGGATCCGCACGCTGAAGATGATGATGAAGCTCGCTTTCTACGGATTCGTCACCCTGCTGGTGCTCGCGGCCGGGGGCGCGGGCGTGGCGTACTTCCTGTACGGCGACCAGATCCGGGCCATGCTGGCGGGCTGATCGCGTGCTCGTCGCGCTGATCGCCGCCTGGGCCGCGGAGGGCCGGCTCTCCGGACGCGTGGTCGACGGCGACGGGATCCCCGTCCCGGCGGCCGGGGTCTCGCTCTCCGGCCCGGCTTCGCTCGACCTGACGGCCGATCCGGAGGGGCGGTTCACCGTCGTGCTGGAGGAGGGGGACTGGGAGGTCCGCGTCGACCACCCCGGGTTCGTGGCGTCGACGTGGCCCGTGACCATCGCGGCCGACGCGGTCCAGACGACCTCGTTCACGATCGTGCCGCTGCGCGTCGAGCAGGTCGTGGTCCGCGCCGAGACGCGCCCATGGCGGGACGTGCAGCGCGGCGAGCGGGCGGTCGATCCCACGCCGACGACCGGCCTGTACGAGCTGACCCGGCGGGACGTGGAGTCCACGCCCGGCGCGCTCGAGGACGTGGCGCGCGCTGCGCACGCGCTCCCCGGCGTCGTGTCGGACGGCGACCTGTTCGCGGGCTTCCACGTCCGGGGCGGCGAGCAGGGTGACGTGGTGTTCCTGCTGGACCGCGTCCCGCTCGAGAACCCCTTCCACCTCGCGGGCTTCAACAGCCTGTTCAACCCCGACATGGTGCGCTCGGTGCGGTTCTTCGCGGGGGCCGCGCCGGCCGAGGTGCCGAGCGCGACGAGCGCTGTGCTCGACGTCTCGACCTGGGACGGGACGCGGGTGTGCGCGGAGGACGACACCATGTGCGGCGGGCTCGACGGGTCCGTCGATCTCAGCGCATCCAGCGCGCGCGTGTTCCTCACCGGACCGCTCGACCGCCGCGAGAAGCTGACCTTCGCGCTCGCCGCGCGCCGCACCTACATGGAGGGCTACTTCGCGGTCCTCAAGGCCCTGAACGTCGTCGACAGCGCGTTCGTGGCGCCCGGGTTCGACGAGCTCTCGGGCCGCCTCGCGTGGCACCCCGACGCCCGGCACCGGGTGATGCTCTCCGTGGTCCGGGCGAGCGATCGGCTCGGTCTGATCGACTCGGACGACGATGCCGCCATCGCGTTCGACGGTGCGTTCGAGCTCGAGACGGCGCTCACGCTCACGAGCCTCGACCACCGGTTCGTCGGCGACGACGGGACGCGCGTGCAGACGACCCTCGCCTGGACGCGGGACCGCGCGTACTCGAACCGCGAGCTCGAGCGGGACACGCTCCGTCGCGAGACCGTCCTGAACCGCCTGTTCGCGCGCTCGGACGCCGTGATCCCGTTCGGTCCGAACGCCCGGCTGAAGGTGGGCGCGGACGCCTCCCGGTTCGAGGTCGACGCCATCGGCTCCATCCAGGATCAGCGCATCTTCCCGCGCTGGACGCAGGCGGGCATCGGGGCGTTCGGCTTCCAGGTCGCCGACGTGGACGGCGATCCGTCGCCCTGGCCGGAGGCGAATGCGTACGTCCAGACCGAGATCGCCGCGCCCTTCGGGAAGCCGCGGGAGGGCTCGCCGATCGTGCCGGGCGTCCAGGCGCGGGCGGGCATCCGGGTGACGTACACAGGTCTCGCCGACGAGGTGCTCGCCAGCCCGCGAGCGGGGCTCTCGCTGCCCCTGCCGACGGGGACGGTCCCCAAGGTGACCCTCGGCCTGTACCAGCGCGTGCTGCGCGACCCGTTCCAGCTGGCACCGGGCTTCGGGAACCCCGACCTCACGGCCGAGCGGGCGCGCCACCTCGTGGTGGGCATCGATCAGGGGTTCCCGCTCCCCGGTGGCGGGAAGGGCGGGCTCGTGCGCGTCGAGGGCTACGACATCGCGCTCGCCGACCTCGTGGTGAATCCCGACACCGAAGCGGGTCTGGCCGACGGGGCATTCCGCAACGTCGGCTCCGGCGCGTCGCGCGGGGTCGACGTGATGATCGCGGCCCGCGGGGGACGGCTGAACGGCGAGCTCGTGTACGGGCTCCTGTACACCCGTCGCCACAACCCCCTGAACACCGTGTTCACTCAGGACATCGCGCCGCCCCAGGACCAGCGGCACACCTTCTCCGTCGCGGGCGACTGGGCGCCGGTGCCGCGGTGGCGGGTGACCGGGCGCTACACGTTCCACTCGGGCCGGCCGCTGTCCGAGGTCCGGATCCACTCGCTCGAGTTCGAGGATCTCGAGATCACCTGCCTGAACTGCGCCCGCATCGGCCCCACGCACAGCCTCGACCTGCGGGGCGAGTGGCGGAAGGCGTTCCGCCGGTATCGGCTCGCGTTCTACGTCGAGGTGCTCAACGTCGGGAACGTCCGGTCGCGGTTCCTGCCGATCCACGACGTGATCGACGGCGAGCTGTCCACCAGCTGGCTGAACCACCTCCCGATGCGTCCGTTCCTCGGGATGCGGGCGGATTTCTAGGCGGTCAGTCTTCGGCGGTGATCAGCCAGAGCGCGTGGATCGAGCCCGGGAACCAGAACAGCGCCGTGAGCAGCAGGTTCAGCCAGAACGCGAGGGAGAACAGCCCGAACTTCCAGAGCACGCCGAGCGGCGGGAGGAACAGGCCGAGCAGCAGGGCGAGGAAGGTCGACATCCCGTCGCGGGCGCGGCGCCCGTCGGTGCGGGTGTGCGCGACGACCCAGAGCGCATGGATCTGCCCCGGGACGTAGAACAGCAGCGTCAGCACCAGGTTGATCCAGAACTCGACCCGGAACCCGGTCACCATCCACACGCCGAGCGGCGGGAAGAACGCGCCCAGCAGCACCCCGAGGAAACGACCCAATCCAGACCTCCACGGTCAGAGCGTGATCACGCGGCGCCCGCGGGGCAAGCGCCCACGCGGTCGGGCAGGGCCACGACGGCCCAAGCCTCCTTCACCGCCGCGACGAGACCGAACACGAAGAACACCTTCTTCAGCAGCGTCTTCACGGGCCACAGCAGCATGCGGCGGACCGGGGCGAGCGGTGCGTCCGCCAGCGCGCGGACCTCGTCCTCGGTCAGCGGGACGGCCCGGTCTCCGGCGACTGTGCGCACGAGCCAGCGGCGCGCCTGGTTCTGGAGCCAGGTGTCGAGGAGCGGGACGGGCACGAGCTCGGCGGCGGCGACGGCGAAGACGGTGCGGCGGGTTCCACGGTGCAAGGGCGACCTCCGGTTGGCTTGCCCGTACAGGGTCGTCCCCGCGTTTCGAAGCGGCGCGGACGGCGTGTGAAAGCGCGATGAATGCTCAGGACAGGGCCTCCGCCGCGATCCGCGCGTGGTCGAACGCCAGGGCGGGGAGGGCGTCGACGCCGAACCAGGCGGTCGCGCGGGCGTCGCTGCTCGCGACCAGCGTGGCGAGCCCGAGCGCGGCGGGGAGGTCGAGGCGGAAGGCGTGGGAGCGGCTCCAGTGCGCGGCCGTGTCGCGGGGATCACGGCCCCCGCCCTCGTAGACGCCGACCGGGACGAGCGCCTCGCGGAGCCAGCCCACGTCGAGCCCGGTCTCCGCGGCCACGACGCGGAGCGCCGCCGTCTCGGGCGTCTCGCGGCCGGGCGCCCACGGCGCGCCGCGGGCGGCATCCGTGCGCACGAACCCGCCGGGCAGCGACCAGCGACCGGACTCGGTGGCGACCTCGACCCGGCGCTGCACGAGCAGGACCTCGGGCCCCGTGGACCCCGTGCGCACGCACACCACGTCGACGCACGGGTTCGGGCCGGCGTACCAGTGGGCCTCGGGGGGCGCGGGGGTGCCGTCGAGGCGTGCCAGCAGGGCCTGGGCGCTGGTGAACCCGCGGTCTGGCCAGCGCTCTGCGGCGATGCCGCTCGCTCCGGGGACCCCGGCGAAGAACGCCCGGCGCAGGCGGAGGTTCGTGGCGACGCGGATCTCGTCGTGCACGATGTTCCCCCCGTCGACGAACACCGCGAGCCCGTCGTGCTCGGCGAGCAGGGCGTAGAGGCCCGCGGCCTTCTCGTACAGGGTGCGTCCCACGCGCACGAATGCCGATACCCGGTCGAGATCGTCGGGCGGCGTGGCGTCGACCACGGCGCCCACCACGCGCGCACCGTGGCGGCGGGCCGCTTCGTGCACACAGCCCTCGACGCCGTGCACCGTGCCCCCGGTCACCAGGGTGGCGCCCCGTGCGGCGAGCCCGGCGACGAGGCCGTCCAACACGGTGCGGATCCGATCCCGGTCGCCGTCGGGGAGCCGCGCCCAGGCGTGCTTCCAGGCACCGGCGACGGAGACCCACCGCCCCGGCTCCAGATCCCGCGCCTCGCGGAGCGGCACGCCGGTGCGGGCGATGGCCGCGCGGAGCGCTTCGGCATCCGCGGCGCGCTCGGCTTCGATGCGCTTCGCCACCTCGGCGGTGAAGTGCACCGGCTCGGGGGCGCGCAGCGGAGCCACGAAGCCGGAGGCCATGCGCCCGTCCGCTTCGGCGCGCGCGGCGAGCACGGCGGCCTCGGTCCGGCGCACGCGATCCGCGTCGTCGAGCCCGGTGAGCGCGGCGGCGCGGGCCTGAGCGCGGGTGTCCGACCCGTAGATGCCGTACCCGTCGGTCCCGAGCACGATCGGCACACCCGACGCCACGTAGCGCGCCAGCGGCACCTGGAGCGCGTCCCCGACGTTGTTCAGCGCGAAGTTCGAGTCGAGGTTGAGCTCCACGATCACGCCGTGGGCGACCATCCGCTCGAGTGTCGCGTCGTCCACGCCGTACAGGCCGTGTCCGATGCGCAGCGCGCAGCCCTCCTCGAGCGCAGTGTCGACGGCCACCCGCACGTTCTCGGGGAACATCGGGTTCTCTCCGGCGTGCACCCGGACCGCGAAATCGGGCCGGTGCTCGCGGGCGAATCGCGCGACCGCCCGGAGCGCGGGCACGAAGGCGTGCGTCGAGGTCGTCTCGTGCCCCATGAAGTCGACGCCCACGATCAGCGCGCTGCCCGCGTAGGCCTCGAGGCGCCCGACCATGTCGAGATCCCACTCGAGGTCGTCGTGGCGCGACAGGGCGGCGAGGAACCGCAGGTCCACGCCGGTCTCGGCGCGCAGGGCCGGCACCGTGTCGTGGGCCATGCGCAGCAAGTCGGGCTCGAGGATGTCGAACAGCGACAGCTCGGCGTAGGTGACGCCCATCGCCGCGTAGTCGGCCGCGATCTGCGCGCACAGCGCCGGGAAGGCCGGGCGGTGCTTCGTGATCGGCCGGCGCAGCGCATAGACCCGGTCCATGTCCTTGTGGGTGTGCTGGGTGTCGAGCGGGAGCGACAGGGCGCGCGCGAGGGCGTCCCGCACGGCGTCCGGAGCGGCCGCGAGCGGGATGTCGGCGGTCGCCGCGATGCCCGCGAGGGCCAGCAGCTTCGCCGGGAACACCACGCCGGTCGCCGCGCCGATGCCCACGAGGTCCGCGCCGTGGACGCAGCCCGCGAAGTGGGTGTGCAGGTCGGTGCGGGGCGCGAAGGTCTCGACGGCGGCCGGGGTGGGGTGGGGGAAGCCGCGGTCCGCGAGGAAGCGGAGCTCCAGCGCGGTGAGCCGGGTCTCCGGTGCCCAGCCGTCTGCCGCGCGGGTCCCGAGCACGACGTCGCCCAGGCGCACGGTGTCGCCCACGACGAGGTGCGCGGCGAGCGCGACGTGCAGCGCGGACAGCGGATCGCGGGTGGCGAGGCGCCCGTCGGGCTCCACCCAGTGCTGGCCGGCGGGGTCGAGGGGCAACCTCCTCACGAGACTCCTCCTCGTTCGGTGTCGTCGGATTCACAGAGTGGCGACAAGGGCCTCGAGCTCGCTCCAGGGCATCCCGGTCTGCTGCACGAAGATGCAGCGCACCATCCCGGGGTGGTGGGAGCCCTCACGTCGTCCCCACCGTTCGATGTCGGGGAGGACGTCTTCGATGGGAGCCCGTCGGGCCAGCTTCTTCAACTGGCTGTAGGTGTCGATCGCCTTGGGCTCCCTCGACCGGCGGACACTCTCCCGATCGAGCCCGCAGACCAGGATCGTCTCTCGGCCGTGTCGGGTGAGTCCCTCGACCTGTCCGAGATCGTCGAATCGGAGGTGATCGACGGGATCCTCCTCACCGAAGGGGTCGAGCAACCAGGGGGTCTCCGACGCTTCGTGCCCAGGCAGCCGACGCGACCGATGCGCGCCCTTGATCGGGAACAATGCACTCTTCCAGTTCTGATTGCATCTCCCGCAGGCCAACAGGTAGTTGTCCCAGGAATACGCGAGCCACCAGTACCCGGAATTCCAGGCGTGCTTCTCTGGATATCGGTGGAACGCCCGGCCCGAGACGTTGTTCACGTCGTCCCGCTCCATCCCGGGAGCTTTCAAGCCGAAGATGGCGTTCTTCGGTCGATAGTGCTCGACATCGCCGTAGTCCGTCAACCGCATCTCGCAGTAGCCGCATCGCCGGTCCTGGAGGCGACCGTAGTGAGGCTTGACTCCGTCGGACCACTGCTCGTGCGCGTCGATGTACGCATTGATCGCCGCGTAGTCGGGCTCCGGCGCGGCGAGCTCGTCCAGGGCCATCCGGTCTCCGGCGACCCGGGCTTCGTACGCCTCGCGCCCGGCCGTCGGTCGTGCCTCGTACCGGAACACCCTACTTGCCCCGGAGTGCCGCGAATCGTGCCTTCAACAGGTCGGTCTCGTCACCCGTGAGCGCCAGTGACTCCATCTCTGCCCGCTCGTCCGGAGTCTCGGCGTAGGGGCCGATGCGCTCGCGGATCTGTTGCTCGAGGGCGACGCGGGCCTTGTCGGTGCGCTTCACACCGCTCCGGAGGAGCTCTCGATGCGCGTCGAGGAGACGGAGCGTGTCGTTGTCGAGCGTCGAGGGCAGCCCGAAGAGGTCGCCGGTGAGGATGTCGTCCGCATCGCTTCCCGGAATGGGGTCCCGCTGGAGAACCTCGATCCCGTCGTCGCCCTGGCGCAGCACCCAGGTCTCGCCGGGACGGGCGGACTGTACGGTCAACGGGCTGTGGGTGGTCACGACGAAGCTGGTGTTCGGAAAGGCCGCGCGCAGATCGTCCATCACGTGGCGCTGCCACCGGGGGTGGAGGTGCAGGTCGAGCTCGTCGACCAGGACGAGGGCCTCGATCTGCTTGGCGATGTCTCCGTCGGGGTTCCTGCCCTCGCGGCGTTCCGCCTCGACCCAGCGGGCGAGCATGTCGAGCGTCCAGCCCAACGTGGTGAGGTAGCCGTCCGACAGGTTGTCGAGGCCCAGGCCGGCGAAGTGCTCGCCTTGCACCGTGACGCTGTCCTCCGTCACGTCCATCCCCGTCACACCGGGAAGGAGGCCCGTAATCGTGGAGAGCACGGCCTCGAATAGCGCTTCGGGCGGGCCACCCTTGCTCCGGAGCGCCCCGAATGCGAGCTTCCTGAGCCAGGTCTCGGCGTGGATGAGGCGTGCATTGGGGGAGAACAGGGTTGATGTGAAGTACCTGGGGTCGCCAAGATCGACCGCGCGGTCTGGACCGCCGAGTGCCGATCCCCGAGAGCTTCCGTACGTATACAGTCGGAGCGGATCCGGAGGGAGGGGCCGAGGTAGCCACATTCCACCATCTCCCTCGTTTCCAGAAAAGAACGCCCTTCGGAATCCGCGGTGGTCGGAGAGCTCAATCCGACCCTTTCCGGTACCGATGCGGTGCATGCGAACGCCATGGGCGCGCGCGATGGAGTGAGTCTCATTCAGGGGGTGGACGTCCGCAACAACGCAAATAGATCGCAAAATTGTTGTCTTTCCAACACCATTATCGCCGAGCAAGACAGTCCACTGCCCTCCAGCGTCGGGTCGTGAGACGAAATCCATCTCCAAGTGCTCGAAACACCGGATGTTCGTGAGGTCGAGTCTCTGGAGCTGAGGTGATGCCATACGAAGATGATATCCCCGTGGCCTATGGAACCCAGCGCGCGACGAACAGGTTCGTGTCGTGCGCCCCTTCCGCCGTGGCGCGGTTGCTCGCGAACACGAACCACTTGCCGTCGGGCGAGAACATCGGGAACCCGTCGAACCCCGCAGCCGTCGTGATGCGCTCCGGCTCGGCCTCGCCCTCCATCGGCACCGACCACAGGTCGAACTCCCGCGGGTTCTCGCCCATGTTGCTCGCGAACACGATGCGCGAGCCGTCGGGGTACGCGTACGGACCGAAGTTCGCGGCGCCGTTCGACGTGTGCTGGCGAACGTCGGTGCCGTCCGCCTTCATGCTGTGGATCTCGAGCTTGCTCGGTCGCACGAGCTGCTGCCCGAGCAGGCGCTGGTAGTCGGCGAGCGCGTCGCCCTCGGGCCGCGAGGCCCGCCACACGATGCGGCTGCAGTCGGGCGTGAAGAACGCGCCGCCGTCGTAGCCCGGCGTGCTCGTCATCTGCGTCAGGTCGGAGCCGTCCGGGTTCACCGTCCACAGCTCGAGATCCCCCGAGCGCGTCGACGTGAACACGATCTTGCCGGTCTCGAAGCAGATCGTGGCCTCGGCGTCGTAGCCCGGGCTCGCGAGGAACGGCTCGGGTGCGCCTCCCGGCGTCTGCCACACGAGATCGAACGTGTCGTACAGAGGCCAGACGTAGCCCTGGCTGCGATCCGGGTCGGCCGGGCAGGCCTCTCCGCCGCCCTCGGTCGTGGCGTAGATGAACCGATCACCGTCGGGCCAGCTGTAGTAGCCGCAGGTCGTGCGCCCGTTCCCAGACGAGATCCGGGTCTCGTCGCCCGTCGTCAGGTCGAGCTCGAACTGCTGATCACAGCCCTTCTCGCCGTGCTTCTGGTAGATCAGCTTCTTGCCGTCGGGCGACCAGTAGGCCTCGGCGTTCTCTCCGCCGAACGTGAGCTGGCGCAGGTCGGCGAGGTGCTTCTCCTCCGGCTTCAGCAGCGCGTCGACGGGCTTGCCCGCCGCGGGGGCCCAGGCGGCGGGCTCGGGCTCCGGCTCGGGGGCGGGCTTCGGGGCGTCTCCGCCGCAGCCGGCGAGGAGGGGGGCGAGCCAGATCATGAGTCCTCCGCGGCCGACGCTCGGAGCGGGGCCGGCGGGAATCCTGCCACACTCCTCCGCGCGCGTCGGGTCACGACGTGTCCCCGCGGCACGGGATACGCTGGGTCGCCGAGGTGATCTCCGTGCTGCTCGCCCTTGCCCTGGTGGCCTGCAAGTCCACGCCCGTCGACTCCGATCCGGTGGTCGACACCGACGACGGTCGCATCGTCCCGCCCGTCACCGCGAGCCGCACGAGCGTGAAGGGGCACGCGCAGGAGTGCCAGCAGGCGCTCGGTCCGATCCCCGGGTTCGACTGCCTCGCCGACACCGTCCCGATGCCGGTCACCGTCCACGGCGAAGCCACGCACGCCTCGCCGTCGCCCGAAGACTGCGACCGGCCGAGCCTGCTCGAGGGCAGCTGCAACCCGTGGACGCGCGTGGGTCGCAAGACCGGCACGTGGATGAACGGCGACGCCCGCCCCGAGGTCACGTTCATCTTCACGTGCCGCAGCTACGACTACGAAGAGCCCCACGAAGACGGCGGCCTCTACCACGACGTGGCGATGATCGGGCACAACGCCGAGACCGGCGCGACGTGCTTCTTCCAGAGCTTCCCCGGCAGCCGGCAGCGCTCCTTCCCGAGCCCGCTCACCGCGGGAGACGCGCCCGACTACGGCACCGTCGACGCCCGCCAGGTCTGGGATCGCCCGCAGGAGACCGCGGGGATCGCGTGTCACCGCTGCCACGGCGCCGACCCGTGGGTGCACAGCCCGTGGATCGACCAGCTCCGCGATCCCGCCGACCCCACGCAGCCGTTCGTCCCGGCGACCGGCTTCGGCAACCAGACGCCCTACCACGTCGTCGGCACAGCCTTCTCGGGCTGGCGGCTGTTCCAGGTCGCTCCCGAGGGCAACGCCTGCCTCGCGTGCCACCGCATGCACCCGGGCTTCGATGCCGAGCGGTTCGTCGAGTACTCCACCGGCGGCGACATCGGCATGCCGCTCACCACCGACACCACGTCCTGGCCGGGCTCGCACTGGATGCCGCCCGAGGCCGGGGGCGCGCTCGACGACTGGGAGTCCGAGTGGCGCCCGCACGTCGACGCGCTCCTCGAGTGCGTCCGCACGCCGCAGCTCGAGCACTGCAACCTCCAGCAGGTCCCCGAGGGCGAGCGCTACATCGATCCCGACGCGCCCCCGCGCGACACGGGCTTCGAGATCGAGCCGCTCGGCGACACCGCCCTCGAGTGCGTCCCTCCGAAAGACGGCGACGTCGGCACGAAGGGCATCCTCGCCACCGGAACCACCTGCGGCGGCGGGCACGACTTCACCCGCACCTGCGGCGAGTACGGCACGAACAGCGAAGACCGCGCGTTCCGCTTCGTCGCTCCCGACGCCGGAACCTGGGTGTTCGACACCTTCGGCTCCGCGTTCGACACCACCCTCTCCGCCCGGTGGCCCTGCGACTACGGCGACGTCGAGATCAGCTGCAACGACGACACCGGCTCCGGCACCCAGAGCCGCCTCTCGCTCGAGCTGTTCGAGGGGCAGGAGATCGTGCTCGTCGTCGATGCCTACACGGGCCCCGAGTGCGGGGAGTTCGTGCTGAGCGTGTCGAGGCCCTGAGCCTCAGCGATCGAGGATGAGCCCGTCGTCGGGCTTGGGGACGGGCTTGGGACGCACCGGCTTCGGCCGGACGGGCTTGGGCCGGACGGGCTCGGGCGGGGGTTCGGGAGCGATGTCGGGCTCGGGGTCGGGCTGGGGCTGTGGAGCGACGTCGGGCTCGGGGTCGGGCCGGGGCTCGGGGGCGACGTCGGGCTCGGGCTGGACGTCGGGGATCTCGATGGGCGTTCCGCCGGTCTCGCCGGTCATGGCGCGGCCGACCACCAGGAGCGCGATGGCCGCGGCGAAGACGAGCCCGCCGAGGAACGCGGTGACGATGACCCCGATGAGCACGCCGCGCAGCGTGCCGCCTCCGCTCGGGCTGGGGACGCGCGGGATGCCCGTGATCAGGGTGCTGTCGGGGGGTAGGGTGCCCGAGAAGCCCTTGTCGCAGGGCTTCAGCTCGCTGGGCATCACGGTCAGCCCGTCGTCGAGGGCCAGGGTGAGCCGCGCGAGCTGGGGATGGGCGAGGGCCAGCTCGCAGGCGTTGAGCGCATGGACGAGCTGCTCGGCGGACGCGAAGCGATCCTCCTTGTGCTTCTCCATGCACCGCTGGAGCGTCCACTCGAGGCAGTCGGGGGCGGCGAAGCCCTTGTCCTTCAGGCGCATCGGCGGGACGGCGAGGTGGGCGGCGAGGATCGTGGTGGCCGTGTCGCCGCGGTACGGCCGCTCGCCGGTGAGCATCAGGTACGCGATGATCCCGAGCGAGTAGAGGTCGGTGCGGCGATCGATGCCGCTGCCGTTGATCTGCTCGGGCGCCATGTACTTCGGGGTGCCCATCACGACGCCGGTGCGTGTGCTGTCGGTGCTGCCCTCGATCTTCACGAGACCGAAGTCGAGCACCTTCACGAAGTCGGCGCCGGCGCGCTCGGTGATCATGATGTTCGCGGGCTTCAGGTCGCGGTGCACGATTCCGGCGCGGTGGGCCTCGTCGAGCGCCGCGCAGATCTGACGCAGGATGGCGATGGCGCGCAGCGGCTCGATGGGCCCGTCTTCGCGGAGGATCTCGCCCAGCGTGCGGCCGGTGACGAGCTCCATCACCATGTAGAAGCGGTTGCCGTCGCGGCCGTGGTCGAAGACGCGCACGGTGTTCGGGTGCTGCAGGCGCGCGAGGACGGACGCCTCGCGGCGGAAACGCGCGTCGAAATCGGCGCTCTGCTCGCTCCCGTCGACCTCGAGGATCTTGACGGCCACCTCGCGCTCGAGCGGGTGCTGGACCGCGAGATACACCGCCCCCATACCGCCCGCCGCCAGGGGCCTCTTGATCTCGAACCGACCGGCGAGGACGCTCCCTACAGGTGAGCTTGTCTGCACGGCATCCACAGCGCAAGCCTACACCGTGTGCGCACCGAGCGGGGATTTCAGGGCGGAGTCAGCGATCCCGGGGGCGGGAGGCTCGCGGTGGTGGGATCGGGGCGGAGCTGGATGCTGATTCGCGGCCCCGCGTGGCGGACCTTCGGAATGCCGTGCTCGAACGTGCGCTGACAGGTGCCGCCCATCACCAGCAGGTCGCCCCAGCCGAGGTCGAAGGAGCGGGTGAGCCCGCCGCCCGCCGGCCGCACCTGGAAGCGCCGCGGATGGCCCACGCTCACGATGCCGATGACGCAGTCGTCGCGGAGGGCGCCCACCCGGTCGCCGTGCGGCGCCACGCTGTCGGCGCCGTCGCGGTAGAGCGCGAGCGAGGTGTGGACGAGCGGCATGCCGTACGCGGCCGACAGGCGCTCGGCGATCGCGGGGAGGATCGGGTGACCCGGGCCGTCGTCGGGCACCCGCGCCAGGAGCCGGGGGACGTCGACCGTCTTCTCGTACATCCGGCGCTGCTCGGACCTCCACCGCGTCTCGCGGAACAGGTGGTCGAACAGCACGTCCTGGCCGGACACCCAGCCCGGCCGGTGGACCAACCACGCGCCGGCGCCGAGGTCGATGCGACGCGCCTCGTCGAGCGAGCCGAGCCGCACGGGGCCTCCGCCGAAGAGCAGCTGCTGGACCATCTCGCCTCCGTGAACACATGTTCAGTGTATCACGGGTGCAGCGGGAGCTCCACGCAGAAGCACGTGCCGACGCCCGGCGTGCTCCGGGCCGTGAGGGAGCCGCCCATGGCCTCGGTCAGGCTGCGGCTGATGGTGAGGCCGAGCCCCGTGCCCTGGCGGGCGCCGGCCTCGCCCTGCTCGAACGGCTCGAACACGCGCGCGAGCTCGGCCGCCGTCATCCCGACGCCGGTGTCCTCGACCTCGATGCGTACGCGATCTCCGGCGACCCAGGCGCGCAGCGTGATCGTGCCGTCCTCGCAGAACTTGCAGGCGTTCGACAGGAGGTTCAGCAGCACCTGCCGCACGCGGAGCCCGTCGGCGCGGGCCCGCAGCGCGGGGACCTCGTGCACCAGCATGGCGCGGCGCTTCTCGGCGAGCGGGCGCACCTCGTCGAGCACGCGCCTCGCGAGCTCGTCCACGGCGATCGCCTCGCTGGCGAGCTCCAGCTTGCCCGCCTCGATCTTCGCGAGGTCGAGCAGCTGGTCGACGAGCGCGAGCAGGTGCCGGCTCGACTCCTCGATGCGGCGCAGGTCGGCCTGCTCGGCGTCGGGCGCGTCTTCGAGCAGGAGCTCGGTGTAGCCGATCACCGCGGCCAGCGGCGTGCGGAGCTCGTGGCTCATGTTGGCGAGGAACGCGCTCTTCGCTTCGCTCGCGAGCATCAGGTCGCGCTGCGCGCGCTCCGACTGCGCGGATGCCTGGCGCCAGGCCTGGTCGTACGTGCGCAGGAACACCATGACGACGACCAGGACGCCCGCCAGCACGAGGGTGTGGGTGAGCAGGAAGCGCGGTCCGGACGGGTCGAGCGGGAAGACGAAGCCCGCGCGGTCGGCCGCCACGAGGGCGCCGAGCTGGGCGACCGAGACGACCGTGAAGGGCGCCCCGATCCGCGGACCGCCGATGACCATGCCCACCACCGGGAGCAGGACGAGCGCGAGGTTCGCCGGAGAGAGCGGGCCGTAGCCCGTCCACGCGACCGCCGACACGGCGACGAAGTTCACCGCGAGGAACCACACGGCCGCCGGTGCGGTGGTGCGGAAGGCGTGCAGCAGGAGCGGCGTCACGCTGACCGCGATGCCCCCGAGCAGCAGGAAGCCCGCGAGGTGGTTCGGGCCGCGGATCAGCGTCGACAGCGTCGCGGAGAGCAGGTGCAGCGGCGCCAGGCCCGCCGTGAGCCACAGGATCCGGCGGGCCCGACGGGCCGGCTGGTCGAGCCCGCCGCGGAACCAGCCGGGGAGCGTCGCCTCGAGGCGCTGGGAGAGCGAGCTCCACATGCGCCGATTGTACGACGAGCCGACGGGAGGGCGCCTACAGCGCGATCTCGAGCGTGCCGCGTCCGCCGCGCCCGGCGTCCCAGGCCACGGTCACCGCGCCGGCCCCGCGGACCACCCAGCGTGCGCCCTTCCGGGGCCCGTCGGCCATCGGGAGGCCCGGGTACACGTTGCTCGCGGCGGCACCGGCCTGCGCGGCGCCCCAGCCGCCGAGCCAGCCGAGGTCGCGGTCGCGTGGCCCCTCGACGACCTCGCCGCCCGTCAGGCGGGCGTGGAGCGGGGGTGCCGTGCCGTTCGTGCGGGCGATGGCGAGGGCCGAGGTCGACAGGTAGCCCGTGTTCTCGAACACCACCTCGACGATCGACAGCCCGCCCTCGCGGGTCACGGAGGCCGTGGCGCGCACCGTGGGCAGCGTCCGGCGGAGGCGGTCGGCGACCGTGAAGCCGCGCTCGCACTCCGCAGGGAGCTCGGACAGCGGGGGGTTCCGCACGGTCTGCATGTAGTGGAGCCCGCCGATCTCGACCTCGCCGAGCTGCGGGTGCGCGAACGGGCGCCACGCCACGACGTCGTCGGGGTCGCGCTCGCGGAACCGGTCGAGCATCCGGCCGAGCTTCTCGAGGTCGGGGCTCTTGAAGAACTTCGCGGGGTCGTCGACCTCGACGCCGCCGAACGTGTACGGGTCCCACAGCTCGAGCGTGTACCCGGGCACGCCGAACACCGTCGACATCGTGTCGGCCCACACGCCCACGATGGGCTTCTTCGGGTCGTACGCGAACTCGGGGAACGTCTTGAACACCTTGTAGCCGGTGCCCACCACGGAGAGGTCGGCCATGCGCTTCATGAGCTCGATGTCGCCGTCGGACAGCGGGCTCGGGTCGCGGTACGGCTGGGTGAGGATGCAGCCGGTGTACGTGTGGTTCGTGACGGCCGCCGCGATGCGCGGGCGCGCGCGGAACGCGTCGACCACGGCGCGGCTCTCGGGCTCCGAGAGCGGGTAGTCGCCGCTGTCCATGCCGAACATCTCGAAGGGCGCCCAGTGGCTCGGGAAGTTCCGGTTGAGGTCGATGCCGTTCTCGAGTCGGGCGGTCTCCCACGCGACGCCGTCCCAGTTGAGCATCTGGCCTTCGCTGCACACGACGTACGCCTGGTCGGGCGGGTCGTCGATCGTGCGGTGCCGCATGCGCGCGGGGTTGTCGCTGTCGAAGATCCACGACCCCGTCGGGCTCTTCCACCGCATCCACAGGACCCGGCCGTCGCCGTCGACGTCACACGGGTCGAGGCCGATGCGGGGCCGGCCGTCTCGGGGCGGACGCAGGGTGGACCTGAGGAACGGTGCGCCTTCGACGAGCGCCTGGTAGCCGTCGGGGCTCATGCACGGGACCACGTACGCCGTGTGCTGCCGGAACCAGGCCGTGACGTCCGGGTCGCCAGCGGCGAGCGCCTCGGCCCACTTCGTGAGGGTGTAGAGCGTCGCCATCACGCCGGTCCACTCCGCGGCGTGCGTGCCCGCATCCAGCCAGAACGCGGGGCGCTCCGCGGGGTCCCCCTCCGTCGCGCCCACCGTGACGAGGTGGATGGGCCGCCCGAGGCGCGAGCGCCCGATGGTCTCGAGGGTGACCCACGCGGGGAACGCGGCGGCGAGCTCGGTGCAGAAGCGCTCGATGGCGTCGAGCGCGAGGTAGGCGTCGCCGCGGTACGGGGTGAACGGCATGGGACCTCCGGCGGGCGGTCCTATCCCGTCAGGCCGTGGCGATCGCCCAGCCGAGCGCGTCGGGGATCTTGCGACCCACCACCAGCGGCCCACGCCCGGCCACCTGGACCTCGAGGTCGGCGAGCTCGCGGAACAGCGCCGTGCGACGGTCGAACAGCGGGCGCAGCGTGGCCGCGCCGATCGGCGCGTAGGCGTCGAGGTGGCGGTGCTTTCGCACGTCCTCCTTCATCTCGGCGTCGATCGCGAGCACGGCCTCGGTCAGCGTCTGGGCGAGGTGCACGATCTGGCATCGCTCGACGACGAGCGCGCGCACCTCGGGGTCTTCGAGGCTCGTCGGCCCGAGCGCCACGACGGGACGCGCATCCCCGCGGAGCGCCCGCTCGAGCAGGTGGAGCTCTGCGCCGTGCAGGGTCTCGGTCTCGCCTTCGAGGATCAGGCCCTCGACGGTGCGCTCGACGTGGTGCCCGACGAGCCGCGGGAGCAGGACCGCCTGCAGCCCCGTGATCATCCCCACGACGCGCGCGGTCTGGAGCGGCCGACAGCCGGGGAAGCCCACGAGGGCGACCGGGCGCTCCGGCTGTACGAGGGGCTTGTAGCTGTAGTAGTCGGACACGGGCCCTCCACCGTGGACGTCCTATCCGGGCCGGTCGACAGAGGGGTGTGGGTCGCGTAGGGTGGCGCGATGCGTGCTCGGGCGGGGATCGCTGCTCTCTGGCTGCCGGCCTTCGTCGGAGGGTGCGCCTGGATCACGCCGGGCGAGCAGTGCGCGGCGCTGGGCGGCGACTTCGATCCGCTCAGCGGCGAGTGTGCGTTCGACGAGGCGGATGCCGACACCGACGCGGACTCCGACACGGACGCGGACTCCGACGCAGATGCGGACACGGACACCGACGCAGATGCGGACACGGACGCGGACTCGGACACGGACGCGGACACGGACACGGATGCGGACTCCGACACGGACACGGACGCGGACTCCGACTCCGACTCCGACTCCGACTCCGACACGGATGCGGACTCCGACACGGATGCGGACTCCGACACGGATGCCGATGCCGACACCGATGCGGACACGGACGCGGACGCCGACACGGATGCGGACGCCGACACGGATGCGGACGCCGACACCGACTCCGACCCCGGCCTGCCCTGCACGACGGCCGGGATCTTCGAGGTCGCCGGCGTCGGGTACGCCACGGCGGCGGAGGCCACGACGGCGGCCACGACGGCGGGCGAGACGGAGATCTTCGTCTGCGAGGACGCGGTGGTCCCGACGATCATCCTGAGCGACGTCACGCGCACCTTCACGGGGGTCGGGGTCCCCGTCCGCACACTCACGGCCGAGCCGGGCTCACGCGTGTTCGACATCGACACCCTGGCGAGCCTCACCCTCGACACCCTCACGATCGCCGGCGCCGGCTCCGTCTCGGGCTCGGGCGGCTGCATCCGCAGTCGCAGCTCGGACCTGACCCTCCGGACGGTCGCCGTGCGCGGCTGCTCGGCGGCCATGGGCGGGGCCATCGCCGTGAGCGGGGGCACGCTCGACACCCGCAACACGGTCGTCGAGCAGAACGTCGCGAGCGGCGACGGAGGCGGGCTCCTCCTCGAGGACGTCGCGTTCACCCTCGGAGCGCCCGGTAGCTTCGAGCTGATCGCGAGCAACCGCGCGGGCGGTGACGGCGGCGGCGCCTACATCATGGCCTCCGGCTCCATCCAGTTCACCACGTTCCGGTGCAACGCCACGGGTGCGGCCACCTTCGGCTCGGGGTGCACGGACACTCCCGGTGCAGTGGGCGGCGTGGGCAACGGCGGGGGAGCGTACGTGGCGTCGGGAGTGCTCGCGACGAACGGGGGGGTCCAGTTCGAGACGAATGTCGCGTCGGGCTCTGGCGGAGGCCTCACCCTCGTCGGGCAGGCGAACGGCATCGGGCCGACGTTCCTCGGCAACGGCGCGGCGATCTTCGGCGGGGGCGTCCAGGCCGCCGGCCCGATCGCGTGGAGCTCGGTGCAGATCAACGGCAACAGCGCCCCGGTCGGCGGGGGCCTCTACGTCGAAGGGGACACGACCTCCTTCTATGCACCCATCCTGACCAACAACGCCGGCTACGCCGTGTACGTCGCGGCGGGCTCGTACGAGCAGTGCTCCAACCCGACGTACCTCAACAACGCGCCGGAGGATCTCGGCACCTCGGCGTTCAGTGGCGGCGAGCCCGGCGTGGACTTCGAGCTCGTCGCCGGTGGAACGCCGAACGCCATCTCCTCGTGCCCGTGAGCCTTCTCAGAACACCGAGGCGACGAGCCCGGCGGTGACCCAGACCGGCACGAAGCCGTCCTGCTGGCCCGATTCGAACGTCTCCTTCCACCAGAGCCCGCGCGCCTGGACCTGTGCGCCGATGCGCGGCGCGAGCCCGAGCCGAGCCCCCACGGAGGCCACCGGGCTCGGGTGCCACTGGGCCCGGACCGGGTCGGGGGCCACGCGGGACCAGGTGTCCTTCGCGGGGCGCCGGCGGTCGGCGGTGTGCACGAATCCCGCGCCCACACCGAGGTCGAAGGCGAGCTCGCGCGAGCCGAGGCCCACGCGCACGGGCGTGAGGACCACCTGGCTCGCGAGCAGCGCGGTCGTGCGGGTGACCGGGCGGCTGTCCCAGGGCTCGGCGAACAGGGCGGCGTCGAGCGCTTCGCCCGGAGGCGCCAGGTCGGGCTCGGCCTCGTTCGTCGCGAACAGCGCCACGCTGCCGTCCCGGCCGTAGCGCGGGCCGAGCAGCCCGAGATCCCCGTCGAGGCGGAGACCGACGGCGCGCACGGGGCGCACGGTCACCGAGGTGCCCACGAGCATCTCGTGGTACCCGGCGCGGCCGGGGTGCGCGGTTGCATGGGTGGCCACCTCGACGGGTCCCGCGTCGAGGGGCGCTGCTGCGAGTGCGAGTCCGGTGAGCCACATGGGGATCGAATACCCCGGAGGCGGCGACCCTGGCCGGGATCGCCCGCGGGAAACGTACTCTGCGCGCGTACGGCTACTCGGCGCTCGACGGGTTCAGGAGCTCGATCTTCTCGAGGCCGAAGTGCTGCTTCACGTGCGCCTGGAACATCTTCACCGAGCTCTCGTCGAGGCGGCCCTGCGCGCCCACGTAGAGCCGGACGAGCTCGGTGGTCGCGTCGACGGGCTTCTCGACGAGCTCGACGGCGGTGTCGGTGCGGCGGGCGCGGAAGTGGTCGCCAGCGAGGTTCTCGAGCCAGGTGACGAGCTCGGCCACGGTGGCCTTGTCGCCCTTCTCGACGAGCGTCTTGTCGTCTTCCGGGAAGACCTTGAGATCCTCTTTGACCTCGGCCTTCACGTGGCCGATGTGCGCGCGGTCCTTGGTCTCGTGGCTCGGGGTGTAGACCTCGCTCGTGGGCTGGCTGGTCTCCCAGGCGGGCTTCATCGTGACCGTCACGGGCGCCGTGCAGGTGCGGGTGTAGTCGTGGATGTCGTACTTGAGCATCTCGTGCACGTCCTTCCAGACGGTCTGGGGCGTGGAGGAGAGCTTCACGGCGAGCGAGGACGCCTGGTCCTGCGCGTCGCTCTTGTCCTTCATGATGGCGTCGTAGCCGGTCTTCAGGCGGTTCAGCGCCTCGGCCGCGGGCCCGCGCTCGACCTCGAGGCTCTTCACCTTCCGCTCGGCGGTGGAGGCGGCGTCGCCGCGCTTGATGACCTCACCGCTCCACTCGCTGATGATGCGGCCCATGTCGCCGAGCTGCTGGCGCACGCTGTCGGCCGTGGCCGTGGCGCCCTGTGCGGTGAGGGTGTCGAGCTGGGTCTGGAGCTCGTCGCGACGGGCCTTGCTGCGGTCGAGCTGGGTCTGCGCCTCTTCGACGGACGCCTTCTTCTCGGCGGCCTCGCGCTTCGCGGTCTCGAGCTCGGCGTCGATGCCCTTGAGCGTCGCTTCGGCCTTCTCGACGTCGGGGAACAGGACCTCGGCCTTCTGCTTGGCGTTGGCCTCGCGGTCGCGCTGGGCCTGCAGGTTCGCGGTGAGCTCGTGGAACTCGGGGTTCGGCTCTTCGACCTGGCCGGAGATGAAGTCCTTCTCGGTCGGCGTGACGGCGTCTTCCTCCGTGCACTTCTGCGCGCCCACGTCGATGCGGACGTCGAGCTTGCCGAGCTTCGGGACGATCGTGGTGTCGGCGATGTTCGCGATGCCCGCCGTGACGCCCTCGCGGACGTAGTCGGCGCGGTCCTTCGGGCCGCCGACCTTCAGCGAGATCGACATCTTGCCCTCGGGCTGGAGCTTGGACGCGAGCTCGCGGGCCTTGTCGAGGTGCTCGCGCCGACCGGCGACCTCGTACGCGCGGGCGTAGAGCACCGCCGCGGCGCCGATCTTCTTGAAGCGGAGGTTCGAAGACGCCTTCGCGGCGAGGTCCTCGCCCCACTTCCCGAGGATGGACTGCTCGAGGGCCGCGATGTCGCCCTGGCGGTCGGGCTCGAGCTCGACGATCGTGCGCAGGGTCTTCAGCGCCTCGGGGTACTGCTTCTTCCCGAGCTCGGCCTTCGCGGTGTCGGTGTAGTGGGCCCGCGCGTCGTCGAAGCCCTTCTCGAGGTGCTCCATGTCGGGGAACAGGTTCCGGGTGCGGACGAGCATCTCGTACGCATCCTTGTAGGACTTCGCCTCCCACAGGCGCTTGTAGCGCTTCTCCATGTCCTCGCGGGCCTTCTTGCGGATCTCGAAGACCTCGGGGCGGTCGGCGTCGTACTTCATGGCGTCGGCGAGCCGCTCGATGACGACCTCGAAGTCGCCGATGGCGAGCGCGTCCTGGGCCTTGCGGAGCGCCTCGTCGACGAGCGCGTTGGAGGCGCGCTCACGGGCTTTCTGCGCTTCGATCTCGTCGGGCTTCTTCTTCGCCGCGGCGTCGTACTGGGCGTAGGCGTTGGCCCAGTCCCCCGAGCTCTCGAACCGCGAGCCCTTGTTCATGGCGGAGCTGTAGGCGCAGCCCGCACCGACCAGAAGCAGTGCAGCGATGATGAGCGGCTTGTGCGCGAACATCGACCCTCCCGGCGCGCTGTTATGCGGATCCGGGTGCGGAGGGTAGGGAGGTCAGCCCTCCATTGCCCGCTCGCGAGCGCGACGTACGGCCGCGGACTCCGTGTCGGCGGCCGATTCCGGCGTGCCGCCGACCGACCTGAGACTTTCTTCGATCCGATCGACCAGCGGGTCGACGCCGGCCTCCACCTGGTTGACGCTGGCGCCCACCACGAGCACGGCGATGGCCGCGAAGATCGACGTCATCAGCGCGAACACGGGCGCCGAGGAGACCTCGCCGTCCGCGAGGATCGCGAGGAGGCCGCCGATCGCGAACACGGGGATCCAGAGCGAGCCGAGCCGCAGCGCCCAGGTGACCCAGGTGGGCATCCCGCACGTGCCGGTCACGCGGGTCGTCCCGTCGCCCCGGTCTTCGAACGTGCCGGACGCCACGGCCTGGAGGCGACGCACCATCGTGGACGGGTCGTCGGAGACGGCGAACCCGCTCTCGCTCACGCGCCCGCCGAAGCCGCCCTTGCCGAGCACCGAGGACTGGTGGAAGAACGGCCGGAACCGCGTCTGCGCCTCGAGGCGCTTCGCCACCTCGGCGGGGGTTCCCGGGACCACGAAGTCGAACGTGCGGCTCTTCGGCATGATCGGAGCGTACGGCCATAGGCCTGCCGTGACCAGGGCTACGGCTCGCCGCGCTCCGCTTCCATGCGCTCGATGGCGAAGCGCTGCTCCTCGCGGACCCGCTCTTCGGGCACGCCGAGCAGGACCCCGAGGCGCCGCATCATGTAGGCCTCGAACTTGTCGAGTCGCCCGTCGGCCCACGCGACCTGCCAGAGCAGGCCGAGGATGGCGGCGCGCTCGTCGGGGTCGAAGTGCCGCTTCACGCCCGCCGCCAGGGTCTCGAGGTCGGGCGCCAGGCGCAGCCGGCCCTGAGCGCGGTGGAGCAGGGCTTCACCGCGGACGATCGACTGCGCGAGCTCGTGGCTCAACAGGTCGATGAGGAGGATGGCTTCGGGCTCGGAGAAGTCGCCGTCGA
Organism: Alphaproteobacteria bacterium; assembly: GCA_020632875.1. GTDB lineage: Bacteria > Myxococcota_A > UBA796 > UBA796 > JACKEQ01. The sequence goes on along the minus strand of JACKET010000021.1, from coordinate 51,114 downwards.
TGTGCGCCATCTCGAGGAGCAGGGCACACAGCGCGACCAGCCCCTCGTCCTTCGGCTCGAGCATGTGCCGGATTTCCATGCCCCGAGCGTACACGTGGTTAGGGCTTGCCGGGGAGGCCCGATGAAGACGTACCGTGTGGAAGGGATGACCTGCGGGGGCTGCGTGAGCTCGGTGACCCGCGTGGTGCAGGCGATCGACCCGGCGCTCCAGGTGAAGGTCACGCTCGAGGGCGGCAGGGTCGAGGTCGAGGGCCCGCACTCCGCCGAGGCCGTGAAGCAGGCGGTCGAGCGCGCCGGCTACGATTTCCAGGGCGAGGTCGGCTGAACGGTCAGGGCGGCGCGAGCGGCACCCCGTCGATGCGGCTCTCCGCACCGGCGGGTGCGACGGGCTCCCACGGGCACGGGCCCAGCGCGTAGAGCGCCACGCCCGGCGCGACGCCGGCCAGCTCGCAGGGCTCGCCCGTCCAGCCGGGCAGCGCGTCGACCCGCTGCGCGTCGCCGGCCTCACCGAGGGCGGCGAGCCGGTGTGCCGGCCATCCGGCCACCACCTCGAACCCGGCGTCGGAGCGGAGGGTCGTCGGTGTGACGCCGTCGAGCAGCGCGGCCAGCGTCGGCACCGGCTCGACCTCCAGATCCGGCGGCACGTCGGGCCCGGCCACGAGCACGACGGTCCCGACCAGCACGGTCGCCGCGCCCAGGCGCTGCAGATCGGGCGGCGCGATCACGTCGCCCACCTCGGGCTCCGGCGGATGCGCGATCCCGACGCGGTAGCCCTGGATCTCCGGCTCGAACGGCAGGGGCACCGCGGCGGCTCCGACGCGGTCCTCGCGCACCCAGGTCCAGACGCCCATCGCCCACACCGTCGCGTCCGACACGTCGACGTCGCCCTCGATGGGCCCCGACAGCTCGAGGAACACGCCGCCGTCCCAGTCCGGCCGGGCCAGCGTGTCGGCACAGGCGGCGAGGAGCAGGATCACGGACGCGTCCCGAGCCCCACGGCCAGCCCGATGCCGGGGCGCCACTTCGCCTCGCGCTCGAACGCGACCCAGCTCCCCACGGTCGAGGACACGTGCACCGCGACCGGCCCGATGGGTGCTTCGGCGCGCAGGCCCCCGCGGACCACCGCCACGCCGGCCCCTTGCGACAGCACCCCGTCGTCGGCGCCGTACCAGCCGTCGAGACCCGGCACCGAGGTGCGCGCGAGCCGCTGCTGGACGTAGCCCATGCCCACGCCGGCCTGGGGGCCCACGATCCACGGTGAGGCGAGCAGGTCGAGGGCCCAGGTGGCCTCGGCGAGGCCCGACGCGAGCCGACCCTCCGTCCAGCCCGTGTGGACCGGGAGGATCGCGCCCGACACCCGGATCCCGGCCTGGTGCCCGCCGCCGAGCTCGCGGTGCAGCTCCGCCCACGGGCCGTGGAGGGTGGATCGCGCCCCGATGCCGCCCGTCCACACCTCGTAGCCGCCGCGCACCGTCCACGCGTTCCGCACGAGCAGCCCGCCGCGGGCGCGGATCCCGGGGCTCTTCTCGAGGGCCACGGCGGGCGCCAGCTTCTCGAAGCCGTCGCGGACGGTGACGTGGGCCACGCGGGGTACGTCGCCGTCGAGCGCGACGAGCTGGTACCGCCCACGCGGCAGCGCGATGCGGAACCCCGACCCGGCGGGGATCTCGGCGGCCACCCGCGAGGTCCGCTCCTCCACGACGAGCAGATCGTAGGGCACGGGCCCCGCGGTCTCGATGCCGCCGGCCGCGCGGTGGAGGTTCGACACGGGCCAGTCGCCGTGGGCCCCCGCCCACCGGGGCTCCTGCACACGACCCGTGCGCGCGGCCGTCTCCGCGGTCTGGGACTGCGCGAAGTCGTACACCTCGCGGAGGGTGACGCGGCTGTCGTGATCCGTGTCGGCCGACCCGCGCAGCCCGCTCACGAAGAAGTGGGAGAACAGCGCGCCCTTGCGCTGGTCGGCCTCGAAGGCGTCCTGTTCGGGGCCCGTGCTCGCGATCCAGGCTTCGTCGGCCGGCGGAGCGAAGTCGGCCGGGGCGTCGGTCACCGACTCGAGCGTGGCGCCCATCGAGCGCATCAGCTGTCCGGAGCGGCAGGCGTCGAGCACGTAGACGCGCCGCCCGGCGGGGATGACGCGCGCCGCGGCCTTGAGCTCGGGCAGCGGGAGGACCTCTCCGTCGAGGTGCAGCCCGTCGGCCCCGGCGTGCCCGGCGTAGTACACGAGCAGCTCGGGCGCCTCGTCGGTGTCGCGCAGGCGCGAAGCGACTACGACGGCCTCCGCGAGCCCGCGCTCCACGTCCTCGCGCCCGGCCGCGGCGATGCGGACGACGGCGTCGCGCCGGAACCCGCCGAGCTCGACGAGCGCGTCCGCCACGCGGTCCCCGTCGCTGTCGGCGAACCGCAGGGGCGCTTCGTTCGCCAGGCCGCGGTTGCCCGTCACGATGACGGCGACCCGCGGCGGCTGCGCGAACGCCACGCTGGCGAGAAGGGCGATCACGGGCGACGGACCTCCATCACCCAGGTATCCGACCCGCGGTGGGTCGCGGGGTCGGGCAGCGTGCCACGCATCCACTGCTCCGCGTCGCCTGGCTGCAGCGGGGCGTCGGTCCGCCGCACCACGAGCCACTCGCGGCCCGCGAAGCCGTCGAGGCGGATCTGTCCGTCGACGTCGACCGGTGCTCCGGCCCGCGCAGCCAGCGTCTCGCCGCTGACGAGCACCGAGACGTGCCCGTCCTCCTGGACCGTCGCGACGGTCAGCCAGCCATCGGCGGCGGGCGTGACCCCCACGAACAGCACGTCGTCCGCCGTTCCGGGCCGCACCTCGACCGACAGGCCGTCCGCGGCACCGCCCATGCGGCGCAGCCCGTCGGAACCCGGCCAGAGCGCGACCAGCGCCACGGCCGCGGCGACCGCCAGCGCGCCGGCCGCCCAGTACCGCCGGGGGCTCGGCGTCCGCAGGGGACGGGCGCGCGCGGCGAACAGGGCCTCCGCGCGGCCCAGCGCCGCTGCTTCGTCGGCCAGCTCGGCTCGTGCGGCCGCCTCGACGCGTGCGGTCTGCGCGGGGTCGAGCCCGCCGAGCCTCGCGAGCTCGAGGTCGATCGCGTCCGGGGCATCCCCGGTCGAAGCCACGAAGGTCATGTCGCCTCCAGCAGGTCGCGGACGGCCTGGGCGAAGGTCTTGCGCTCGCGGAGCACGGTGCGCTCCGACACGTCGAGCACCTCGGCGGCACGGGCCACCGGGAGCTCCTGGAACACGGTGAGCAGCGCCACCTCCGCGGTGCGCTCGTCCACCGACGCGAGGGCCTGCTCCACGAGGTCACGGCTCATGGCTTCCCCCTCGACGTCGAGGTGCTCCGGCACGAGGTCGTGGTGGTGCACGACGCGCAGGTCCCGCCGGCGCCGCTCGTCGCGCAGCACCGTCAGGCAGCGCCGCGTCGCGGTGCGGTACAGCCACGCGAGGCTCTCGCCGGGGCTGCGGGGCTCGAAGCTCCCCTCCAGCGCGCGGAGGAAGGTCCACTGCGTCGCGTCCAGCGCGGCCTCCTCGCGCCCGAGCATCTGCAGGCAGCGCCGCAGCACGATGGGACCGGCCCGCGCGTACAGCGCTTCGATCTCGCCGCCCGTCATCCACGACGCCTCCGGACGGCGATCGCGAGCAGCGCCATCCAGCCGGCCGCGGCGCTCCGTCCGGTCCCGCATGCGCAGCCGCGCGCCTGCGCGAGCAGGGCTGCATCGTCGCCCGGATCCGTGGGGTCGCCGCCGAGCTCCACCTCGAGCCCGTCGTTCATCCCGCCGCCGTCGGTGTCCGCGCGGAGCGGGTCGGTCCCGTACACGTACACCTCGAGCCCGTCGTCGAGCGCGTCTCCGTCGGAGTCCGGGTTCTCGGGGTCGGTGCCGAGCACCCGCTCGTCGGGGTTCGGCACCCCATCCCCGTCGAGGTCCGGGTCGGCGTCGGGAGGGGGCTCGGTGGGGCAGGGGTCTTCGCCGTCGCAGTCCTGATCGGTGCCGTCGCACTCGACCTCGTCGGCCCCGGGATGCACGTCGGGATCGAGGTCGTCGCAGTCCACGGCCGCCTCGTGCCCGTCGCCGTCCCGATCGACCGGGTCGCACCGGTCCTGCCCGTCGCAGTTCTGGTCGATGCCGTCGCACTGCATCTCGGGCATCCCGGGATGCACGGCCGCGTCGAGGTCGTCGCAGTCGCTCGACGCGGGGGAGCCGTCTGCGTCGAGGTCGGGGTCGGCATCGACGGTGGTCGCGCCGGTCGCCCCGTCCTGGCCGGAGCCGTCTTCGCCGTTCCCATGGCGTCCGCCGCCCGTGTCCACGTCGCATCCCGCCATGGCGAGGCCGAGCGCGACCACGCGCCCTCCGCCGCCGCCCCCACCGCCGTAGCGCTCGCCGCTGTCGCCGCCGTCGCCGCCGCGCGCGTCGATCCGGGCCGTGCACGCGCTCCCGGGTGCTCCGTGCAAGAGCACGCCCCCGCCCGCGCCGCCGCCGCCGCCGTCGTCGTCGCCGCTGTCGCCGTTCGCACCGTCGACCCGCACGTCCGAAGCCACGGTCAGCACGCCGATGGCGCCGAGCTCGAGGGCTCCGCCGCCCCCTCCGCCTTCCAGCGAGCCGGTGGGGGACCCACCGCCCGACCCGCCCTCCACGACGACCCGCAGGTTGCCGTAGACCGCGCCGCCGTTGGCGGTCCCGGCGTCGCCGCCCCGTCCTCCGAAGCCGCCACCCGCGCCGTGCGTGCCGCCGTCTCCGCCGCCCGGGCCCACGCCGTCGCCGTCCATCTGCGCCCGGTAGCCGCCCGGACCCGCGTCCGGGCCCACCGCGGAGAGGTCCAGCGGAGCCGTGAGCGCGAGTTCGGACCACGAGAGGAGCGCCAGCGCGCGTTGCCCCGTGACCGTCGTCGGCTGGTCCCACACGAGCCCGTCGAACGCGAACACCGCGCTGTTCGCGACCACGAGGCCCTCGAGCACGACCTGGCCGTCGTCGATCGTGGGTGGGTTCGCGCTGGTGTCGATCGACACGGGCCCCGCGGGCGACCAGCCCACCGCGAGCGGCGGGTGATCGCGCGGGTCCAGGGGAGCCGCCAGCGCGAGGGAGAGGATCAGCACCCGCGCCTCCGCACGAGCAGCACGAGCCCGGCGAGCGCGCCGACCGCACCGAACGGCGTGCCCGCGCTGTCGCAGTTGCAGCCCGTTCGCGCGCGCTCGCGCCCCTCGTCGAGGTCGGTGTCGAGCGGCGTGTCGGTGTCCGTGTCGGGGTCCGTGTCGAAGCCGGTGTCGATCGGGTCGGGCTCGCACGCGTCGCCTTCACCGTCGCCGTCGGTGTCGGCCTGGTCCTCGTTCGGCGTGTCGGGACAGTTGTCGCAGCCGTCGCCCACGCCGTCTCCGTCGGCGTCGGTCTGGTCCGCGGGGTCGAGGGGGCACGGGTCGCACGCGTCGCCCACGCCGTCGCCGTCGCTGTCGAGCTGCGCGGGGTCGAAGTCGTCGGGGCAGTGGTCGCAGGCGTCGCCCACCTCGTCGAGGTCGGCGTCCTCCTGGCCCGCGTTGTTGATGAAGGGACAGTTGTCGTCCACCGCGCAGAGCCCGTCGCCGTCGACGTCGTCGGGCGCTTCGTTCGGGCAGGCGTCGAGCGGGTCGCAGTCGGGGATGTTGTCGCCGTCGCTGTCGAGGGTGTCGTCCGCGCCGGGGCACACGTCCTGGTCGAAGCAGATGCCGTCGTTGTCGGAGTCGTTGTCGGTGTCGAGCGGGCAGGGGTCGTGGCAGCCGAGCAGGCCGTCTCCGTCGCCGTCCGCGAGGTCGTCCTCGCCGGGACACTGATCACAGGCGTCGCCGAAGCCGTCGCCGTCCGAATCGGTCAGGTCCGTCGTCGCGACCAGCAGGCAGTTGTCGCACAGGTCGCCGATGCCGTCGCCGTCGATGTCCGACTCGCCGCCGTCGCCGAAGCAGAAGTCGCAGGCGTCCCCGATCTGATCGTCATCCGAATCGGTCTGGTCGTCGGGGACCGAGGGGCACAGGTCGCAGCTGTCTCCGAAGCCGTCGCCATCGCTGTCGGGGCTCGACCCCGGCCCGACGCAGTTGTCGCAGGCGTCGCCGATGAGGTCGCCGTCCGAGTCGGTCTGGTCGTCGGCGATGGTGGGGCACACGTCGCAGGTGTTGCCGTACCCGTCGAGGTCGGAATCGGGCGGGGAGCCCGGCTGGTCGGGACACGTGTCGCAGGCGTCGCCCACGCCATCGGAGTCGCGGTCGACCTGCAACGACTCGGCGATCGACGGACAGAGATCACAGCTGTCGCCGAAGCCGTCTCCGTCGGTGTCGAAGGGGGATCCGGGCAGGGACGGGCAGGTGTCGCAGGCGTCGCCCACCCCGTCGGCGTCCTGGTCCTCCTGCAGCGGGTCGAAGACGGTGGGACACACGTCGGTGCAGTTGTCGAAGCCGTCTCCGTCGGGGTCGCTCACGTCGGTGCACGTGTCGCAGGCGTTCCCGACGCCGTCTCCGTCGGTGTCGGCCTGCCCGGAGTTCGCGACGTCGATGCAGTTGTCGCAGGCATCCCCGATGGTGTCGGCGTCCTGGTCCGCCTGCCCGGGGTCGACGTGCGCAGGACACACGTCGCAGAGGTCGCCGAAGCCGTCCCCGTCTCCGTCGAGCTGGAGGGGGTTCGGGGTCGAGACGCAGTTGTCGCAGGCGTCGCCGATCCCGTCCGCGTCGCCGTCCGCGTTCGTCGGGTCCGCGACGCCGGGACAGGTGTCGAGGCAGTCGACGACCAGGTCGCCGTCGAGGTCGACGTCGGGCACACCGGGACACTGGTCCACGTCGTCGCAGACGTCGTCGCCGTCGGCGTCGCCCGTGACGGGGCACGCGTCGCAGAGGTCGCCGATGCCGTCCCCGTCGGTGTCGACCTGGTCGGGATCCGGGACCGAGGGGCACAGGTCGCACGCGTCGCCGATCCCGTCGCCGTCGGTGTCGTCGTTCGTGAGCGAGGCATCGGTGGGGCAGAGGTCGCAGAGGCCTGCGAACCCATCGTTGTCCGGGTCGCTCGCGGGGAACGTCGGGTCGATGTCGCAGTCGTCCTGGACGTCCGCGATCCGCCCGTCTCCGTCGGCGTCTTCGCCCACGACCAGGTAGAATTCCTCGATCCACGAGCCGTCGGCGCTGCCTTCCCCCGTGAACGCGACCCGCACGGGCTGGGTGCCGAACTTCGCGAACAGATCGAGGTTCGTGCGGGTGATCGACGGGTTCTGCGGCTTGCCGGAGGACGTGCTCGCGTAGATGCGCAGCGTGTCGTTCGCTCCGTCGTAGTCGACCCAGGCGTACGAGGTGCCGCGCACCGTGGCGGACGTGGTGGCCACGCTGGGGCGGGTCTCGCCGTCTTCGTCGAAGCCGATGTGGTTGCTGGCGGGGTCGTCGGTGCCGCTGTCGTACGCGTCGAGCTCGACGGCGATCGAGCTCGCGAACGCGCCGTCGTAGCCGAGGCCCCAGCTCCCGAATCCGATCTGTGACGTCGAGCCCGTGTGGAGGACCGCGGTGAGGCCCTCGGGGTAGGACGTGGTGTACCCGTTCGAAGCGCTGTTGAGGTCGGCCCGGAAGCGCATGTGGAACGACGTGTCGGGACCGAGCACGAACGTCTGGGGCAGGTGCGCGGCGCCCGGGTTGCTGTTGCTGTCGGACAGGCGGATCTGGGAGCTGTTGCACACCGAGTCGCCGACGTGGATCCAGCCCGGGCCGGGGCAGACGTTCGAGGACGTGTAGGGCCCGACCTCGAGGGACTGGGCGGACGCGGGCTGCAGCAGGGCGAGGGCCAGGATCATGGCAGGGCTCCGACGGGGCGGTGTCCGGTGGTGTCGAGGGAGAGCTCGAACAGGCGTCCGAGGTCGCGGTCCGAGACGAAGAGGCTGGTGGACGGCCACTCGGGCGTGCCGACGCCCCACCGCATGGCGGGGGTCCAGACGCTCGGGACCTCGGCCAGGAGCTCGGGCTCGCCGCCCTCGGGCGGGAAGCGCCACAGCGCGCCGGTCTGCCAGTCGCCGGCGTACGCGCGGCCACAGGCGTCGACGGCGAGCGCGTCGAAGCGCGAGCCCTCGCGGGCACCGTGGAGCACGGCGGGGCCCCAGCCGTCTGCGACTCGCTCGAGGACGTGGAGCGTGCCGTCGCCGAAGCCCGCGACGTAGAGCCGCTGCTCGTCGACCGACAGCGCGAGGCCGTTGGGGCTCGACAGCCCCGTGGCGAGGACCACGGGCGTGGCGCCCGCGGCGGGGATGGCGACCACCCGGCCCCCGGCGAGCTCGGAGACGTAGACCGTGCCCGACGCGTCGACCACGGCGCCGTTCGGGAAGGCGAGCCCGCTCGCGAACACGGACTTCGCGCCGGTCTCGCCATCGACGAGGTGCACCGTGGTGTCCTCGCGATCGCAGACCACGAAGTCGCCGCTCGGGAGGACGCGGGTGCAGGCCCCCTCGTCGGTGACGGCCGGCGCGATGAGCTCCGCCACGCCGTCGACCAGCGCGATCAGGTTCCCGGACGGCATCAGCGAGACGAAGCGCCCGTCGGGCGTGATCTCGAAGTCCTCGGCGGTCGTGAAGCCCGTGTGCGTGGTGAAGGCCACCGGCGCTGGCACGCTCTCCTCGCAGCTCGCCGTGTCCGGCGGAACGGACGTGTCCGTGGGCGGCGGCTCGACGACGGGCGCGTTCGGGGTGCAGGCCATGAGCATTCCGAGGAGGGTCACGGAAGGAGAACGCCCCGGCCCGGCGTCAGGTGACAACGAACGGCCACACGCCCCACCCGGAGGCGCGAGGAGTGCGGATGTGCAGGGTTCTCCGGCATCCCGTCATCCTAGACCGCGCCCGCGCCGTGCGGAATGACACATCCACGGCACCCGGTCTCCGACGGACAGAGACTGAACACCCCCCCCAACACACGCATCACCCCACACCCAATACCCAATACCCAATACCCAATACCCAATACCCAATACCCAATACCCAATACCCAATACCCAATACCCAATACCCAATACCCAATACCCGACACCCGATTGGCAGACCCCGCTCGCACCAGCTAAGCAGATCAAACGAACAGCTTTTGAACAGGCAAGAGCGATGGTCGAAGCACACTACAAGATGGCGGCCGTGGTCCGGCTCACGGGGATTCCGGCGAACACCCTGCGTACCTGGGAGCGTCGGTACGGCATCACGAGCCCCGACCGGTCGGCGGGTGGGGCGCGGCTGTACCGCGAAGACGACGTGGTGCGGCTGCAGCTCGTGAGCGCGCTCCTCGAGCACGGAGAGGCGATCGGAGCCCTCGCCGACCTCGAGATCGACGACCTGCGTGCGCGGCTCGACGTGCATCGGCGCACTGCGCCGGAGCCGCTGTCTGGCCCCGCAGAGGTCGCGGTCGCCGTGCTGGGCCAGGGCCTCGCCGCCCAGCTGCGGTCGGCGCCGCACGCCGGGGTCGAGCTGTTCGTCCCGTTCGACGGCGGCGGGGTCGACGAGCTGCTCGCCGAGCGCCCGGCGGTCGACGTGGTGCTCGTCCAGCTCGCCGCGCTCGGGTCGAGCCCGGTGTCCGCGTTCCGCCAGGTGATGGAGATCACCGGGGCCCGGCTCGGCGTCGTGGTCTACGACTTCGCACCGGCGTCGCTGCTGTGGCGGCTCGGCGATGCGGGGGCGCGGCTCGTCCAGGGGCCGAGCCGCATCGCGTCGCTGGTCCAGGTGATCCAGGACCACCTCGATCTCGACCGGGTCCGCCGCGCTTCGCGCCCGTTCCCGGCGCCTCCGACCGACGACGAGCGGCCCGAGCGGTACTTCGGTCCCAGCGAGCTCGGCTGGCTGCGCGAGGCCCGCAGCGGCATCCAGTGCGAGTGCCCGAACCACCTCGCGTCCCTCGTCGAGTCGCTGAACGCCTTCGAGGACTACTCGCTGAAGTGCGAGAGCCGCGACGAAGACGATGCGGCCCTGCACGCCTCCCTCGCGCTCGGCGCCGCGCGGGCGCGGGCGCAGCTCGAGCTGCTGCTGCAGAGCGTGATCGAGGCGGATGCCCTCGAGATCCCCGACCAGGGCGGGCCGGAGGGGGTTTGACCCCGCGGAGGGCCACCGATAGTGCAGGGCGATGCGCGAGGGGGGCCGGTGATCCGGGTCGAGGGTCTCGTGGCCCGGTACGGCAGGGCGGTGGCGGTCGACGGGCTGTCGCTGCACATCCCCGAGGGCAGCTTCTTCGGGCTGCTCGGGCCGAACGGCGCCGGCAAGACGACCTTCATCTCGTGCCTCGCGGGGCTGCACCCGCCGGCGGGCGGCACGATCCGCGTGGCGGGCTTCGATCCGGTGCGTCAGCCGCGCGAGGTGCTCGACGTGCTGGGCGTGGTGCCCCAGCGGATCGCGCTGTACGGCCGGCTCTCGGTGGTCGAGAACCTGCGGGTCTTCGCGGGGCTGCACGGGCTGCACGGGCGCGCCCTGTCGGAGCGGGTGGAGTGGGGCCTCGAGCTCTCCCAGCTCACCGCGCACCGCACGAAGCGCGTCGAGGCGCTGTCGGGTGGCATGCAGCGGCGGCTGAACCTCGCGGTGGGGCTGCTGCACAAGCCGAAGGTCGCGGTGTGCGACGAGCCGACGGCGGGCGTCGATCCGCAGTCGCGGAACCACATCTTCGCGACCCTGCGCGAGCTGCACGCCCAGGGCCTCACCGTCGTGTACACGACGCACTACCTCGAAGAGGTCGAAGCGCTCTGCGACCAGATCGCCATCGTCGACCGCGGGCACGTGGTCCGCACCGGTCCGCTGGCCGAGCTGCTCCAGGGTCACGCCGCGAAGCGCGTCGAGCTGCTCCACCCGACCGACCGCGAGAAGGTGGTCGCCGCGCTCGAGGCGGCGGGCATCGCGGTGGGCGAGACACGGGGGCGCACCCTCGAAGATCTGCTGCTCGAGCTCACGGGGAGCGCGCTCCGCGAATGAACGGCCTGCGCACGCTCGTGTGGATGACCCGGAAGGAGCTCCTCCGGTTCGCAGCCGACCCCGCAGGGGCCGTGCTGACCTTCGTCGTGCCGATCCTGCTCGCGGTGCTCATGAGCAGCGTGTTCGCGCCGCGCGACTTCGTCGATCCGCTGCCCCTGCTCGTCTCGGTCGAGGTGCCGGGGCCCCGCGTCCTCACGCTCGTCGAGCGCCTCGACGCGAATCCCGCCGTGCTCGTCGAGCGCGTGCCGGTCGAGGTCGCCCGGGAGCGCGTGCTGTCGGGCGAAGCAGCCGCCGCGTTGATCCTGCCCGCCGAGGCCGAGCGGGTGCTGCGCCCGCTCGCGCTGTTCGCCGGCGACCAGGTGCCCGCCGAGGTCCTCCTCGACCCCTCGCGCTCCACCGAGGTCGACATCCTCGAGGGCCTCGTCACCCGCGAGGTGATGGCCCAGCTCTCGAGCGAGCTCGGCACCCCCGACGGGCGCACCGAGATGTTCCGCCAGCTCGCCGTCCTGACGGCGGCATCGCCCATGCTGTCGCCGGCCGCCAAGGTGCGCTGGGCCGACTTCGCGCGGGCCGGCGCCGCGCTCGGCGAGGGCGAGGGCGCGGCCTCCGACGCCGGGATCCGCGCGCCGCTGAAGCTCGAGCGCCGCTCGCTCGAGGTGTTCAACCCGAAGGCCGAGTGGAACGCCCACGCGCACTACTTCGCCGGCATGCTCACGATGTCGCTCCTGTTCCTCGGGGCCACGGCGTCGCTCAACCTGGTGCAGGAGCGCGACGAGGGCGCGCTCACGCGGGTGCGGCTGTCGGGCGCCAACCCCGTCCTGGCGCTGCTGGGCGGCGCGCTCGGCACCACGCTGGTCGCGCTGCTCGCGGCCATCGGGGTCTTCGCGGCGGGCGTGCTGGTGTTCGACATCCCGGTGGGCTCGCCCGTGGGCCTCGCGGCGATGCTCCTGTCGCTCGCGGCCATGGTGGGCGGGTTCTCGCTGTTCCTCGCCGCGATCGGCCAGACGGCTCGGCAGATCTCGATCCTCGGCCCGTTCCTCATCCTGGTGGCGGGCTTCCTCGGTGGCAGCGCGGTGCCGACCTTCATCATGCCGGACGACGTGCGCTCCATCGGCATCCTCCTCCCCACCACCTGGGCCAACGAGGGCCTGGCCGCCGCGACGTGGCGGGGCGCCGCCACCGGCGACGTGCTCGGCTGGGCGGCCGGCGTGGCCGGGTTCGCGCTCGTCTTCGGGCTCGGAGGGGCCGCGTTCTTCCGCTGGAGGCCGTGATGGAGCTCGTCGCGAACCGCTGGTACCCCGTGCTCGCGTCCGCCGAGCTCCGCCCGGGGGCCTCGCTCGGGGCCCGGCGGCTCGGGCACGATCTCGTGTTCTGGCGCGGAGACGACGGCGCGATCGGGGCCGCCGCCGACCAGTGCCCACACCGGCGGGCGAAGCTCTCCGGCGGGCGGGTGCTCGACGGGTGCATCGAGTGCCCCTTCCACGGCTTCCGGTACGATCGCGCCGGGGCGTGTGTCGCGATCCCGGCCCATCCCGATCGGCCGATCCCGGGCTCGATGGCGCTGCGGGCCCTGCCCTGCCGCGAGGAACACGACCTCGTCTGGCTGTGGACCGGCCCCGACCCGGCCCCCGACGATCCGGTGCCGTTCTTCGACTTCACCGGCTGGCACTGGGCGGGCACCGACTTCCACGAAGACGTCGCGACGCACTACACCCGGGCCGTCGAGAACCAGCTCGACTACGCGCACCTCCCGTTCGTCCACCGCAACACCATCGGCCGGTTCGCAACCGTCGACGCCGAGGTCCACACCGAGGTCGACGGCGACCGCATCGCGTTCTGGGCGGGCGACCCCGACGCCCGAATCGAGCTCGTGGGGCCGGCCATCTGGCGCAACCGCACGGGGTCCATGTACCAGTTCCTGGCGTTCGTCCCCATCGACGACACGCACATGCGCTACTACGTCCGAACGTACCAGCGCGCCGTGCGGATCCCGGGCCTCGATCGGGTCTTCGGCCGGATGCTCGCCTTCGCCAACCGCATCGTGCTCGGGCAGGACACCCCGGTCGTCGAGACGCAGCCCGCCGAGGAGACGCGCCTCCGGATGGGCGAGGTCCTCGTGCCCTCCGATGCGCCGATCATCGCGTACCGGCGGTGGCGGGAGGCGCACCGGGCGCCGTTCGCGCTGCCGGAGCCGCCCGATCCGCACGCGATGTCAGGGGCGTAGCGCGGCGTTTGCCGCTCCGTTCCAGGGGTGTGATGGGTGGGTGTGGAGTCCACCGTCCCCATCGCCCGCACCGCGATCGTCCGCTCCGGAACGGCGACGTTCGAGGCCCGCGTGCACGCCTGCTACGCCGATCGCGCGATGCTCGCGTTCATCGGGGCGCACCCGCCCACGTTCGCCCTCGGCGCGACCGTCCAGCTGGTGCTGAGCGGCGGCCGGCTCAGGATCCCGGTGCGCGGTGATGCCCGCGTGGTCGAGCGCGTCGAGGGGCGCGGGCTGCGCCAGTACACGCTCGAGTTCGACGAGGTGATGTTCGCGGAAGACGCGGCGCCCGAGACCGACCGCGAGCGCCGCCTGTGGACGCGCGTCCGCCCGCCCTCCGACAACCCCGTGCCGATCGTGCTCTCGCCGATCACCGCGCAGGGCCGGGTGCGGATGGAGCTCGACCGCTACGGGCGCCTGGTCGACGTGAGCGGCGGCGGGCTCGGCGTCCTCCTCCGCGACGGCACCGAAGGGCCGCTCGCCGGGCACGAGGCCGTACGCGTCAGCTTCCGGCCGCCGCGCACCACCGCGAACGTCGAGCGCGACTGCCGCATCCGCAGCCGCGCGCTGACCGAGCACGGCATCCGGCTCGGATTGCAGCTCGAGACCGTCGAAGACGAGAGCCTCGCGTACGAGCCCATGTGGGACTGCGCGGCGTGCGGCGAGCGCGGGCTGCTCGAGACCAGCCAGCCGTACTGCTGCCGCTGTGGGGCCGTTCGCGACACCGACGCCGAGGTCGCCGCGTGGGGCGACCTGATCGCGCGCAGCCAGCACCGCTTCACGGGGCGCGAGCGCGGTTGCACGGCCTGCGGCGGCACCTGGTCGGCCGAGGCCCGCCACTGCGGGCTGTGCGGCACGGCGCTCCCCGTCTGACGCCGAACGGGATAGCGGGCGGTCTCCGAGGAGGCCGCCATCGCTGAGCTGACCCCCGCACAGCAGGCGTGGCGCTGGCGCGTGTTCTTCGCGACCGGGCTGTCGTACGCCGGCTTCTACTTCTGCCGGAAGCCCTTCTACATCGCGAAGTCCACCCTCGAAGAGGTGTACCACTGGGATGCCGCGACGCTCGGGTGGATCGGCACGGGCTACCTCGTGGCGTACGCGTGCGGCCAGTTCCTCGCGGGCTGGTCGGGCAACCGGTGGGGGCCCCGCGTGCTGCTGCTCACGGGGATGGGCGTCAGCATCGCGTGCAACGTCGCGTTCGGCCTGTCGAACAGCTGGCAGACGTTCGCGGCGTTCATGGTCGTGAACGGGCTCGCCCAGGCCACGGGTTGGTCGAACAACGTCGGCACGATGGGGCGCTGGTTCCGCCGCAATGAGCTCGGCACCATCATGGGCTTCTGGGGCATCCACTACCAGGCGGGAGGGGTGCTCTCGAACGCGCTGGCGGCGTTCCTGCTCGATCTCTACGGGGTGCAGTGGAGCTTCTTCGGCGGCTCGCTGGTGCTCTTCGCGATCTGGACGTTCTTCGTGTTCAACCAGCGCAACCGGCCCGAGGACGTCGGGCTCGCGCCGATCGTGTCCGCCGAGGAGGCCGACGCGCACGCGAATGCCGACGGCTCCGACCGCTGGCCGACGCAGGTGTTCCTGAACGTGCTGCTGGTCGGCGTCTTCTACTTCTTCATCAAGTTCATCCGGTACTCCCTGTGGTCCTGGGCGCCCTACATGCTCGACCGCGACTTCGGGATGGATGCGGACGACGCGGGCTACCTCTCCACGGTGTTCGACGTGGCGGGGATCTTCGGCGTCATCGTGTGCGGGTGGATGAGCGACCGCGTCGGGAAGCGCGCGAGGACCGCGCTGATCTGGATCCTGTTCATGGCGCTGTCGTGCGGGCTGTTGTTCGTGCTCGGCTCGTCGAGCCTCGTGTTCTTCGGCATCTCGCTCGGCCTCATCGGCTTCACGCTCATGGGGCCCGACGCGCTGATGACGGGGGCCGGCGCCATCGAGGTCGGCTCCGCGAAGAAGGCCGTGCTCGCCGTCGGGATCATCAACGGCATGGGGAGCATCGGCAGCGTCGCGCAGGAGCTCGTGATGGGGTCGCTGCTCAAGAGCGGCGGGCCGAACGCCGTCTTCGGGACCTTGCTCGCGTCGGGGATCCTGTCGGGGCTGGCGCTCGGCGTGCTCGTGTACCGCGAGAGCCACGGCATCGGGGTCGCGGGGCACGAGTGACGCGGTAGGCTCGCGGCATGTGGTGGCTCGCGCTCCTCGCCTGTACGTCCGCGCCGGTCGAAACGAAGCCGGAGGCGGCGCCCCGCGCTCCCCCGGACTGCTACGCCCGGGCGGGGACCGACGCGCTGAAGGACCCGTGCGCCACGTGCCACGGGGACGCCCGCCCGTCCGGCTTCCGGGACGTGGCGCGGGAGAACCCGTGGACGAACCTGTTCGCGCTCCGGGTGTACACGACTTCGGACGCCGACCTCGACGCTTGGGTGCGCACCTCGAATGCCCCCGACGCGGTGTGGGACGCGCGCTTCGACGGGGACTCCGACGGCTGGAGGACGTATCGCGCACAGCCATTCCCTGGGTTCTTCATGACGAACGGGACGGTGGGCGAGACGCGCATTCGCCTGCCCCCCGCGTACCGCCCGGATGCCGAGACGTACGCGGTGAACCTCGCCGTGCTGGAGGCGATGGTGCGGCGCGGGGACGTGCCGCTCGCGGCGGACGAGGCCCGGTGGGGCGTCGACCTCGACGGAGACGGGGCGATCGGCGCGGCGACGCGCGTGGCGTTCCGCGAGACCGGCCTCCGCTGGGTGGGCGATGCGCCCGGAGTCCCGACGCCCGGGGGGTTCCCGGAGGGCACCCAGCTCCTCCAGGTGCTCCGCTACCTCGATCCCGCGCCGCCGGTGCGGATGGCGGCGCGCATCCGGGAGGTCCGGCTGATGGAGCGGTCGGCGACGGGCTGGCGTTTCGCGGGGCGGATCGAGGATGCCGAGGGGGCGCTGCGGCCCCAGTCCGACGCGGAGATCGCGATGTGCGGCGGGTGCCACGGCGCGCTCCCGGTGACGACGGACGGCGTGTTCTCGTTCGGCCGGCGCACGGCGTGGGGGGGCGATCTCACCGCTGTGGGGGGCCCGGATCGCACGATGGCCGACGGCCGCGGCGAGTACACGGCCTGGCTCGAGCAGACGGGCGCGGGCGACACGCTCGGGGTGAACGCCGAGGCGCGGGCGAAGTTCTTCGGCGAGGGGCGCGAGCTGTCCTTCGAGGATCTGGCGCGCGACATCCGGGTGCTCACGCTGCCCTCGGCCGACCGCGCACGCGAGCTGAACCGCGTCTGGCGCGCCATCGCCGAGGAGCAGTCGTACGCGCGGGGGCGCGAGCCGGTGGCGGCGCTGGGCGACGAGCAGGTGTGGCGCGAGATTCCTCCGCATTGAGGTGAGCCCGCGGAGCGACGGCGTTGGCGATCCCCGGTCTCGCACAGCGACCACAGCGAGCCACAGCGCGTTGTGTCGGACGGAGTCGAGCTTCGAGCGTCTACGGGCATCACGCAGATGACGCAGAAGGGCGCAGATGACGCAGAAACCAGGCCGTCGCGGGTCGAGCGTCCTCCTCTCCCCGGGCACCGTCGACGGGATTGCACCGCCAAGACCGCCAGGGACGCCAGGGTCCACCCGTGACGTCAGGGCTCTCGAGGGACGGCTCGATGTTCGGGTCGACAGGGAGGGCCTCCCCGCGGACCGGAATCGGGATTCACCAGAGCAGGCAGGCGTTTTGGGCTGCTCGGGTGAGCGGAACCGGGACGACGCCTCTGTGGAGACCAGAGGGGTCGCGAATGTGACTGCCACCGGGCAGAGCCGGCCTGAACGTGAATCTCGCCGGGTCGGGCCCGTTGTCGCGAGGCCCCGAGAGAAGATTGTGGAGCTTCGACCGTCGCGCGGTTCGCCAGCGCCCGCCCGCAGCGTCTGTGGAGTCACACTCAGCCGGACTCTGCTCCGCGGCAGTCACTTTGGACCCGGCTCTGGTTGGATCCGGACGGCGGCCATGGGGAGCTTCCGACAGTCGGGACCGCGCCTCGGTCTCACTCTGGCACCGGTTTCGGTTTCACGACGGTGCCCGGGGAGAGGAGGACGCTCGACCCGCGACGGCCTGGTTTCTGCGTCATCTGCGTCCTTCTGCGTCATCTGCGTGATGCCTCGGAACGCTCGGAGCCCGACGGCTTCCGACACAGAGAGGTGTGGCTCCACCGTCGACGGGACTGCACGCCGAGTCCGCAAGGGCTCTCGATTCGGAGAGCCGCAACCCCGCCTCGCGGTCGTGCGGTGGCGCAATCCCCCTGTCCCGTTCGGGTCTGACCCAGATGGGACACCCGATTCTCTCGTGTGGGACGGCGTTTCGGGGAGGCTCTGGCACTTTCGGGACAGGCTGGGCGAGGGTGTTCCGCGGGGGCTTCAGGGCGGAGGCGGCTGGTCGAGCCGGCGCTGCAGCGCGGCCTCGGCCTCGCGGTAGTCGGCGTCGCACGTGCAAAGGCAGGTCGGGATCGGGCGCATGTCGAGCTCGTCGCCGAGCCGCTCCATGCACGGCGCGTCGCACTTCGCACCACCGCCGCCGAACCGCCAGTAGCCCGGCGGATCCGACATCACGCACGCGAGCCCCTGCTTCGCGCAGGCCCGGCGCGACGCGTCCGACGCGCTGCAGCCGAACACCTCCGCCTTCGGACCCGGGGCGAGCTCCGGCCGGTGGTCGACGACCCACGTGGCCTCCGCGGCCTCCTTCAGGGTGCCGTCACCGAGCTGTCCCGCGTCGTTCTGCCCGAGGCAGCGCGCGTGTCCGACCTTCGTCACCACGCAGAGGTGGGTCGGCACTCCGCTGAAGGACTTCACCTCCGTGACGCGGTAGCGCTCGAGCTCGCCTTCGGCGTTGCCGTCCCAGCCGTACAGCTCACCGGAATCCGTGCGGAACACGAACCCGCCGAGCCCCCTCCCCACCTCGACCACACCTTTCAGATCGAGCGGGAGCTCCTTCGCCGCGGCTTCGACCTTCGGCCGCGTGAAACAGAGCACTGAGCGGTCTTTTCGAACGACGCAGGCCCGATTGGGCGCGACCTCGGCGTCGGTGATGTCCGTGGGTCCCACGTTCCGGGGCGCGACCGCCTCGACGTACGCCGCCGCCGCGTCGGGGTCGGCCCGCACGGGCCCGAGCGCGTGCGGACCCCAGCACACGAGCGCCCCCGTCTCCAGCACGGCACAGGTCTCGGCCAGCCCGACGGCCCCCTGGGCCGCGTCCACAGGCGCCCAGGGCCCGCTCCGGATGCCGCCGGCGACGCCCTGACGCACGGGCGGGCGTCCGATCTCCCCGTTGAGGTTGAGGCCCTGGCACTCGACGGTCCGGTCGTCGAGCAGGACACACGACCAGGAGCCGTTCCCCGACGCGTCGAGCACCCGGCGCTTCCCGAATCGCAATACGGGCTCCGACGCAGGCAGGCAGTCGGCGCCCCGCGTCGTCAGGACGCAGATCTGCTGCCCGAGCCGAACCAGTCCCGTCCCCGACACGCCCTCCACCCGGATGGGACCCGGTAGTGGCCCATCGAGCCCGTCCGGCGTCTCGCGCCAACACCAAACGCTTCCGTCCGTCTTCACCAGACAGCCCGGGTCGCCCGCGTAGGAGGCGACCACGTCGACCACGCCGGTCACGGCGTTCGGGGGGGCAGCGATGGCCAGGGCGAGGAAGGCGATCATGACGGGAGCATAGAGCCGAAGAGCCAGACACGGATGCGGTCCCGCGCCTTCCCCCGCAGGCTCGATGCGATGTGGACACCGTCGGACCACTCCACGCCGAGCGCTTCCGCGGCGCGTGCGAGCCACGCCGGCAGCTCGTCGGGCGTGCAGACGCCGAGGCCGTGCTCGTCGGCGAACACCTTCGTGGCCGAGAAGCTGGAGCGCCGCAGGAGCCGGTCGTCCGGGACCTCGCTCAGGTGCACGGCGAACCAGTCGGCGTTGCGGCTGTCCACGCGGATGTGGCCCTGGAACCGCGGCACGCCGCCCGACAGCTCGCGCGAGCCGAACGTCACGCCCACCCAGAACGACGACAGCCCCTCGAACCCGATGCGCGCGGCGAAATCCAGGGCGGGCGACGCGGCTTCGCGGGCCTCGAGCCGTGCATCGACCTGATCGAGCAGACGCGTGATGCCCGTGCCGGGCGTCGCGTGGGTGCGGAGGCGCGCCAGCCAGTCGAGCAGCTCGTCGCCGCGCTGGCGGGCCCGCTCCAGGTGGGGCAGGAACGCGTCCTCCGACGCCTCGGATCCGTCGATGGCGAGCACGGCGAGCATGTCGTGCGGCACGTGCTCGCATGCAGCGCACGCGGCCTGGGTCGCGGCGAGCAGGACGGGTGCCTCGGCGACGCCGCGCAGCTTGGCCTTCCGCTGCTTCGACCCCCAGTTGTACGTCGTGCCGAGGTCGCGCAGGGCCTGCACGGCGACCCGCCAGGCCTCCACGAGCGCGTCGTCGTCCAGATCGGGCGACACGAGCGCGTGGGCGAAGACCGACCGCGGGTTCTCGCGCTCCACGCCCGTGGCGAGCAGCGCGCGGATCGCGTCGGGGCCGAGCCGGTGGGCCTTCCGCAGGAACATCCAGCTCCCGAAGTCACTCGACCGGGAGCCTTCAGCGGCTTGAAGCCGCTGACTCCTCCCTGTGGGCTCCAGGAGGAGCAGGCTCGCGGCGGCTTCCTCCGACGTCTGGACGACCTTCGACACGTGCCCTCCTGGCCGACACATGGTCACCGAATCCGGGCTGTGATCCAATAGGGCATGGCCACCGAAACGCCCGACGACTCCGTCGTCTCCCGTCTCCTCCACGCCAGCGCCGGCCAGGCGCCGTTCCTGTCGGGCGACGGGCCGTGGTGGGACGACCTGGATCCCGGCTTCTGGCGCCACGAGGAGCCCTTCGAGACCGAGGACAGCCGCGACACGCGCTCCATCCGCGCGACCGCCGCGACCGACCACGTCATCCGCACCGTGTTCGCGAGCCTCCTCGCGGGCGTGGCGCTCCCGCAGGGCTACCATCCCGGCAAGATGGGCGAGATCCGCCGGCACATGGACTTCTACGGGCCGATCGCCGAAGCAGGCGATCCGCACGCGTTCTTCCGCGACCCGCCGCGCAACCTCGAGGTCCGGTCGAAGCCCCCGGGCATGACGGGGTTCCGCCCGTGGGACGGCCGGGGCGAGGAGCTGTCGTTCATCAGCCCGTTCGAGCCGCTCCACCCCGACCTCCGCGCGCGGTGGAAGAAGAACCGCAACAACCGCGTGGCGCGGGCGCGCTACTGGCAGCACCGCAACGGGCCGCGCCCCACCCTGGTCGCCGTGCACGGCTTCGCGGCCGAGGCGTACGTCGTGAACGAGTGGTTCTTCAACATCCCGTGGATCTACGGCATGGGCTGCGACGTGCTGCTCGTGACGATGCCGTTCCACGGGAAGCGCCAGTCGCGCCTCTCGCCGTTCTCGGGCCACGGCTTCTTCAGCCAGGGCCTCGGCTGGACCAACGAGGCCTTCGCCCAGGCGGTGCACGACATCCGCATCTTCGTCCGGTACCTCCTCGAGAAGCGCGGGGTCCCCGCGGTCGGCGTGGCAGGCGTGAGCCTCGGGGGGCACACGTCCGCGCTGCTCGCCTCCGTCGAGGACCGGCTGTCGTTCAGCGTTCCGAACGTGCCCGTCGCGAGCCTCGTCGACCTCGTCCTCCAGTGGCAGCCGATGGGCACCGCTGCGCGGGGGCTCCTGAAGGCCACCGGCATCACGATCCCCGAGCTCCGCCGCCTCGCAGCGGTGAGCTGCCCGCTCACGTGGAAGCCCGTATTACCGAAGGAGAACCTGATGATCATCGGGGGTGCGGGCGACCGCCTCGCGCCGCCGAAGCACAGCCGGCTTCTGTGGGAGCACTGGGATCGCCCCCGCATCCACTGGTTCCCCGGGAGCCACCTGCTCCATCTCGACCGGGGCGCGTACCTCTGGCAGCTGGCGCGCTTCCTCCGGGGTATCGGGTTCCTGCCCGCGGACCACCCGGCGCCCGGGCGCTGACCCGCTCCGGAGGCCCCGATGCCCTGGCAGACCGCGTACCGCAGCAAGCTCACCACCGCATCGGCCGCGCTGGCCGGCCTCGGTCCGAAGTCGAGGCTCTACATCTCCGGCAACGCGGCCACCCCGCGCCACCTCGCCGAGGCCCTCGCGAAGCACGCGCACGGCGGCGACCACGAGATGATGCTCGGCCACGTCCTCCTCCTCGGGAAGGACCCGGTCGCGACGCGAGAGCACCCCGGCGTCCGTCACCATGCGTGGTTCGTGGGGCCCGCGGATCGGGCCCAGGTCAACGACGGCCGCGCCGACTACGTCCCGTGCAACCTCTCCGAGATCCCGCGCCTCATCCGGGGGATGGAGCCCAAGCTCGACGCCGCGCTCCTCACGGTCTCCCCGCCCGACAAGCACGGCTTCGTGTCGCTCGGCACCGAGGTCATGGCGTCGCTCGCGGCGGCCGAGAACGCGCGGCGGATCATCGTCCAGGTCAACACGCGGATGCCGCGGGTCCTCGGCAACACGTTCCTCCATGTCGGCGAGGTCGACGCCATCGTCGAGCACGACGAGGAGCTGCCCGAGCTCGATTCGGGGCCGCCCTCCGACGTCGAGCGCCGCATCGCCGAGCACATCGTCCCGCTCATCCCGCGCGGGGCGACGATGCAGCTCGGCATCGGCGGCGTGCCGGACGCCGTGATCGGGCTCCTGTGCGAGCAGGAGGGCCTCGATCTGGGCGTGCACTCCGAGATGATCAGCGACGGCGTCATGCAGGCCGTCGAGGCGGGCATCGTCACCGGCCGGCACAAGACCCGCCATCGCCGGAAGGTCGTCACGACGTTCGTGCTCGGCAGCCGCGCGCTGTACGACTGGGTCCACGAGAACCCGATGGTCGAGGCCCACCCGTGCGACCACACGAACGACATCGAGGTCGCGAGCAGCAACACGAAGCTCGTCGCGATCAACTCGGCGATCTCGGTCGATCTGACGGGTCAGGTGAACTCGGACAGCATCGGCCGGCGCATCTACAGCGGCGTCGGCGGGCAGGTCGACTTCATCCGGGCCGCGTCGCGTTCGGCGGGGGGCGTGCCGATCATCGCCATCCCGAGCACCGCGCAGGGTGGGAAGACCTCGCGCGTCGTGCCGTGCCTCCTCGAGGGCGCAGGCGTGGTGACGAACCGCGCCGACGCGCACTGGATCGTGACCGAGTACGGAGCGGTGAACCTGTACGGCCAGACGCTCCGCGAGCGGGCGAAGCTGCTGACCTCCATCGCGCACCCGGACTTCCGGGACGGGCTGAAGGAAGCCTGGATGGAGATGTTCGCCCGACAGGCGCCCACGGCCTAGCCCCTTGGGGATGACGAGGTCCGCCGAGACCTGCTGAACCCCGGTCTCGCCGAACGGCCCGACATTCTCGAAGGCGGTGGCGAGGATCGCGTCGCTCTCGTCAGGGCGTCCAGCGCAGCACCTCGTGGACCTGGCGGCCCTCGTGGGTGAGCACGACGTGCAGCTCGCCGGGCTCGTCCATCCACGCGCTCACGTCGACGCGCTCGCCGCGAGGCCGGGGCGGTAGGTCGATTCGTACGGTCCCGAGTGGGTTTCCGTCCACAACGAGCCTCAGCTCCACGAAACCCTGGTCGTCGTGACGCTGTTGCAGGCTCGTCTCCACCTCGCGGATCCCGTGGGGGAACAGCGGCACGAAGCGCTCGACGTCCACCTCGTCCCGGACCCGCACGAAGAGGGTGTGGCCCTCCGGATGGGACTGGGCACCCTGGGGCTCCGGCTCGCGGCTCATCGCCCGTTCTGCAGGAGGAACGCGAACACCGCGTCCCAGGTCGCCTCGAACGCCGCGCGCCGGTAGCCCGTGCCGGTGCGGATCCAGTCGTAGTGGGGCGGGACGGCGTCGTCGCCGGAGAAGTGCCCGATGACGTCGAGGTGATCGGCGTCGACCGCGGCGATCGTCTCGCCCCACGGCTGGCTCGCCGTCGGGACCATGCCGTCGTTGTCGGACTCCGTCAGGTCGGGCCAGTAGCTGTTCAGCGCGGCGGTCGTCGCCGTGAACGCCGGTCCGCCCGCACCGGCGAGGTGGTGGCAGGCCACGTACAGCGCGTTCGATGCCTGCGCGTAGGGGCTCGCGCCGGCCTCGAGCACACCCTTCAGGTTCGGGCGCCGGGCGCGTGTGAGCACGGCCCCGTACCGCACGTCCGGCCGGTCGATGGTCCCGGTGTTGAACGCGTCCATCGCGTCGGGCGCGATCTGGGCCAGCAGGGCCTGGTCCTCGCCGATCTCCCCGAAGAACGTGGTGATCTGGCCCCTCCGCTCGTCGTCGAGCTCCGAGAGGAGCCCCGCGAAGATCTCGTCCTCGATGCCCTGCTCGTCGTCGAGCAGGCCCTCGAGCCGTCGCACGACGTTCCCGATCCCGAGCACCATCGTCAGGGGGACCCGTCCCTGTCGGATGATCACCATCGTCATCAGCGACAACAGGCGCAGCAGGCGCTTGCCCGCGAGGGTGCTGAACGCGGCGGCCGAGGGCGTCCCGCGGTGCGGCGTGCTCACGGTCACGACGCTCTTCACGCTCGATGCGAACGGCTCCACGTCGATGTCGATCTGCACACCGGGGCTCGTGAGCAGCCGACAGTCGAGCCCGCCGGAGCTGTGCCCGACGAGGTGGATCGTGTCGCCGGGCGTCGCGGTGGCCGCGATGGTCTCGTGAAGCCGCTGCGCGCGGCGCTTGAGCGACGCGGTGGGTCGGGTCGGGACCTCGTGGATCGAGGCTTCGACGCCCGCAGCCGCGAAGCGCTCGCCGAGGAGACGGTGGACGTGGCCGAAGTAGCGGAGGTCGCCGAGGTTCGCGAAGCCGAAGAAGCCGGGGACGAGGTAGACGCGCTGCATGGGGCGACGATGGAGGACGGCGGACCGGATCGCAACCCCTTCCGCGGAGCGCGTCCCGGTCGGATACTTGGCCCCCGTGAGTCGCTATCGCCTCGATCCCCACGACCTCGACCGCCTGCTCGAACGGCTGCAGGAGGGAGGGCGGGTGCTGATCGGCCCCCGGCTCCGCGACGGCGCGATCGTGCTCGATCGGATCCGGAGCACCGCCGACCTGCCCCGCGGCCTCACCACCGTCACCGCCCCGGGTCGACAGCACCTGCTCGATCGCGCGGACGACGCGCTGTTCGGCTACGAGGTCGGCCCCGACGCGGCGAAGCGGTGGCTGCACCCCCCGCGCGTCGAGCTCTGGCGGGCCCGGAAGGACGAAGGGGGCGAGCTCTTCTTCGAGGGCACCGACGAGCCACCGAAGTACGCGTTCATCGGCCTCCGCGCGTGTGATCTGGCGGCGATCGGCATCCAGGATGCCGTGTTCCTCCGCCCGGGCATCACCGATCCCACCTACGCGGCACGCCGCGCCGACGTGCGGATCGTCGCGGTGCAGTGCGGTGCCTCGGCGGCGACGTGCTTCTGCGCGTCGATGGGCACGGGCCCGCGGGTCGATCGCGGCGCCGACCTGACGCTCACCGAGGTCCTCGACGGCGAGCCCCACTTCGTCGTCGAGGTCGGGTCCGAAGAGGGTGAAGCGCTGATCGAGGGGCTCCCCGTGAAGCCCGTCGCGTCGACGGCCCCCGAAGAGGCGGCGGCCCGGGCCGCAGCCCACCAGGAGCGGCAGATGCCCGGCGACGTGCGGGCATCGCTGCTGAACGCGCTCGAGAGCCCCGCCTGGGACGACGTCGCGGCGCGCTGCCTCGCGTGCGGGAACTGCACGCTCGTGTGCCCGACGTGCTTCTGCACGACGGTCGAAGACACGACGACGCTCGCGGGCGACGCGGTCCACGCACGCCGCTGGGACACCTGCTTCGACCAGGGCTTCACCGATCTCCACGGCCACGCCGTGCGCGAAGGCGTCGCGCAGCGCTACCGGCAGTGGCTCACCCACAAGCTGTCGACCTGGCACGACCAGTTCGACACCAGCGGCTGCGTCGGGTGTGGCCGCTGCATCACCTGGTGTCCCGCCGGCATCGACCTCGTCGAAGAGGCCCGGCGGATCGGAGGCTCCGGATGAGCGACCTCGCGAACGCGCTCGGCGCGCACCCCTTCCTCGCCGGCCTGTCGGACGTGCACCTCGCGGAGATCGCCGCGTGTGCGAGCGACGTGCGCTTCACGTCGGGTCAGGTCGTCGCGAAAGAGGGGCGTCCCGCCGACGCGACGTACATCCTGCGGAAGGGGCGCGTCGCCCTGAAGGCCGGCCCGCACGTCGTCGAGACCGTCGAGGACGACGAGGTGCTCGGGTGGTCGTGGCTGTTCGACGGCGTGTGGCACGTCGACGCCGTGGCGGTGGGCGAGGTCGACGCCATCCGGCTCGACGGCGCCCTGCTCGACGCGGCCATGCACCGCGACGCGACGCTGGGCCACGCGCTGTCGCGGCGGATCCTGCTGCTCGTCCACCGGCGTCTCGAGCGCGCGCGGCTCCGCAGCCTCGACGTGTTCGGCGTGGCGCGATGACGGCCGCGGCACTCGATTTGTGGCGTCCGGTGCCGATGCCCGTGGTGTCGAAGGTCCAGGAGACCGCCGACACCGTCACGATCGAGCTCGATGCCCGCGATTCACCCGTGCGTTTCGCGCCGGGGCAGTTCACGATGCTCTACGCATTCGGGCACGGCGAGGTGCCCATCAGCATCTCCGGAGACCCGGCACACCCCGAGCGCCTCGTCCACACCATCCGGGCGGTCGGCCGCGTGACGAATCCCCTCGTGGCGGTGGAGCCCGGGCAGGTGCTCGGCGTGCGCGGTCCGTTCGGCACGGGCTGGCCGGTGCACGACGCCGAGGACGGCGAGGTCGTCGTGGTCGCCGGAGGGATCGGGCTCGCGCCCGTGCGGCCGGTGTTCCACGCGTTGGCGGCGCACCGTGAGCGGTACGAGCGGGTGTGGGTGCTGGTCGGCGCGCGCACGCCGGCGGATCTGCTCTACCGCGAGGAGCTGGAGCGCTTCGCGGGCGCACACGGCTTCGATCTGCGGCTGACGGTCGACCACGCCGACGACACCTGGGACGGCCCGGTGGGCGTCGTCACCCGGCTGCTGGAGGCGGCCGACTTCGACCCGTCGCGCGCGACGCTCATGACGTGCGGCCCCGAGATCATGATGCGGTTCGTGGTCCGCGAGGCGCTCCGCCAGGGCGTGCCGGCCGAGAAGATCTGGCTGTCGATGGAGCGCAACATGAAGTGCGCCATCGGGTTGTGCGGCCACTGCCAGTGGGGCGCCGACTTCCTGTGCCGCACCGGGCCGGTGATGCGGTGGGACCACGCGATGCACCGCTTCGACGTGGGAGGCCTGTGATGGCGCGACCCCGCCTCGGCGTGTTCAAGCTCGCGAGCTGCGACGGATGCCAGCTCACGCTGCTCGACTGCGAAGACGAGCTGCTCGCCGTGGCGGGGGCCGTCGACATCGCCAACTTCCCCGAGGCGAGCCGACGGATCGAGCCCGGCCCGTACGACGTGGCCCTGGTCGAGGGCAGCGTGACGACGCCGCACGACGCCGAGCGCATCCAGCAGATCCGCGCAGAATCGAGGTTGCTGATAACGATTGGCGCGTGCGCCACCGCCGGCGGCATCCAGGCGCTGCGCAACCTGGCGGACGTCGACACCTACGTCGCGCAGGTCTACGCGACGCCCGCGTACATCTCGACGCTCGCCACCTCCACGGCCATCGCCGACCACGTGAAGGTCGACTTCGAGCTGCGGGGCTGTCCGATCGACAAGGGCCAGCTCCTCGAGCTCCTCACCGCACTGCTGTTCGGTCGCCAGCCCACGCTCCCGAACCACTCGGTCTGCCTGGACTGCAAGCTCGCCGGCAACGTGTGCGTGGTGGTCGCCCACGGCACGCCCTGCCTCGGCCCGGTCACCCACGCGGGGTGCGGCGCGCTGTGTCCGGGCTATACGCGAGGTTGTTTCGGATGTTATGGGCCATCGCGCGGCTCGAATCCGACGGCGCAGAGCGACCTGCTCGCCCGCCAGGTGCCCGACGAGTCGACCATCCGACGGCTCTGGCAGGGCTTCACGACGGCCGACCCGGTGTTCGCCGAGCAGGCTTCACGGTTCACGGGGGGCGACGGTGAGTGACGAGCGCACCATCCAGGTCGACTACCTGGCGCGGGTCGAAGGCGAGGGCGCCCTGACGCTGAAGTGGAAGGACGGGCGCGTGAGCGACCTGGCGCTGTCGATCTTCGAGCCGCCCCGGTTCTTCGAGGCCTTCCTCCGCGGCCGCTCGGCGCTCGAAGCACCCGACATCACCGCGCGGATCTGCGGGATCTGCCCTGTCGCCTACCAGATGAGCGCCTGCAACGCGATCGAGGACGCGCTCGGCGTGCAGATTCCCGAGCCGCTCCACCAGCTCCGGCGGCTGCTGTACTGCGGGGAGTGGATCGAGAGCCACGTCCTCCACATGGCCATGCTGCACGCACCCGACTTCTTCGGGGTGCCCGACGCGATGACCCTCGCGCAGACCCACAAGGACGAGGTCGTCGCCGCCCTCGCTGCGAAGAAGGCGGGCAACCGCATCGTCGCCACGCTCGGCGGGCGCGAGATCCACCCGATCAACGTGCGCGTCGGGGGGTTCTACCGGCTGCCGCGTCCCGAGGAGATCGACACCCTGCGCGCGGAGCTCGAGGCCGCGCGGCCGAAGCTCGAGGCGGTCGTCCGGTGGACGGGCACCTTCGACTTCCCGGACCTCGAGCGGGACGTGCCGTTCCTGTCGCTGTGCCCGGGCGACGTGTACCCGTTCGTCGAAGCGCCCCTCGCCAGCACGGTCGGGCACCGGTTCAGCCCGCAGGAGTGGGGCCAGCACGTCGTCGAAGAGCACGTCGAGCGCTCCAACGCCCTGCACGCGCGCCTCGACGGAGAGGTGTACCAGGTCGGCCCGCTCGCGCGGTTCGCGCTCAACTTCGACGCGCTCCCCGCGGGTCTGCAGCAGCTCGCCCGCGACATCGGGGCGGCGCCTCCCGTCCGCAATCCGTTCCGCTCGCTGCTGGTGCGCGGGATCGAAGCGCTCTACGCGATGGACGAGGCCCTCCGCATCCTCGATTCCCTCGTGCTCCCGGCCGAGCCGTCCGTCCCCGTCACGCTCCGCGCGGGGGTGGGACACGGGGTCAGCGAAGCGCCGCGCGGCGTGCTGTACCACCGCTACGAGCTCGACGACGACGGGCTCATCGTCGATGCCGACATCGTGCCGCCCACGGCGCAGAACCAGCTCTCCATCGAGGCGGACCTGTGGGCCCTGGCCGACGGGCTGTGGGAGATGGAGCCCGAGGCCGCGACGCTGCGTGCCGAGCAGGCCATTCGCAACTACGATCCGTGTATCTCGTGTGCGACCCACTTCCTGACGCTCCACCGGGAGCCGGGGTGATGCCCGCCGTGACGGTCGTCGGCCTGGGCCAGCCCGCGGCGGGCGACGATGGCGTCGGATGCGCGATCGTGGAGTCTCTTCATGACGATCTGCCGAATGGAGTGCAGCTGGTGGTGCTCCGGGACGCGGCGCCGCTCGTCGAGCTGCTCGACGGCCGCCCGGTGGTCCTCGTCGACGCGGTGGTCGGTCTCGCGCCCGGCACGCTGCATCGTCTGACGCCCGCGCAGCTCGGCCAGGTGCGGCTGTGGTCGACGCACGGCATGGGCGTCACCGACGCGCTCGGCCTGGCGGAGGCCATCCACGGGCCCGGCGCCACCGCCCGCCTCGCGATCCTCGGGGTGGGCATCGACCCGCCCACCGGTCCGTCGTTCACCCTCTCCGAGACCGTCGCGGGGGCCATCCCCACGGCCATCGCGGAGATCCACGCCCTCTGCCGGGAGCTCGCCCATGCATGAGTCCGTCCTCGCCAAGCAGCTCGTGAACGCCGTCGTGGAGCGGGTGCCGCCGGGCAGCCGCGTGACCCGCGTGCGCGGCTGGCTCGCCGAGACCGAGGCGCTGGACGCGGGGAGCATCGAGCTCCACTTCGGCCGGCTCGCCGCGGGGACGCCCGCCGAGGGGGCCGCGCTCGACCTCGAGCTCGTGCACGTCCGCGCGCGGTGCGAGGCCTGCGGTCACGTGTACCTGCCCGAGCACCACGTCACGGTGTGTCCGGCGTGCGAGAGCCTCGACGCGACGCTCCTCGATCGGACGGGGCTCGGCATCGACGCGCTCGACGTCGCGGGGTGATGCGGCTCCGGGCGCGCATCGTCGGGCAGGTGCAGGGGGTCGGCTTCCGGCCCTGGGTGGCCCGGCGCGCCGCGCTTCTCGGGGTGGACGGCTGGGTGCGCAACGGTCCCGACGGGGTCTGGCTCGAAGCGGAGGGCCCGGCCGCGGAGGCACTTCTGGCCGAGGTCTCCGAGGCCCCGCGTCCCATCGATGCCGTCGTGGCCGAGGTGATCGAGGTACCCGAGCGGGGCGAGCCGGGCTTCCGGATCGCGGCCAGCGCCGCGGAGGGCGCTGCGGTCCCCACGCTGCCGCCCGACCTCGCGACGTGCGCCGCGTGCCTCGAGGAGGTCGGCGATCCGGCGAGCCGCCGGTACGGGTACCTGCTGCTGTCGTGCGCGGCGTGCGGCCCGCGGGCCTCCATCGCGGCGGGGCCACCGTTCGACCGGGATCGCACCGCCATGCGGGCGTTCCCGCTGTGCGACGCGTGCCTCGCCGAGTACCGCGACCCGCTGGATCGGCGGTTCCACGCCCAGGCGACCGCCTGTCCGGACTGCGGGCCGCACCTGTCGATGCCGCTCGACACGGCGGCCGCGGTGGTGCGGGGCGGCGGAATCCTCGCCGTGCAGGGGCTCTCGGGCTTCCAGCTCGTGTGCGACGCGCTCGACGAGGCGGTGGTCCAGCGCGTGCGCGCGGTGAAGCGGCGGCCGGACAAGCCGCTCGCGGTGATGGTCCTGCACGCGCCGCCGGGCCTGACACCGACGGAGACGGCCGCGCTGCACGGCCCGGAAGCGCCCGTGGTCGTGGCACGTCGGCGTGCGACCGACCCCGCGCTGGCCCCCTCCGTGCTCCGCGACGCGGGGACGGTCGGATGGATGTTGCCCTCCACGGCGCTCCACGGGGCGCTGCTGGAGGCCGTGGGGCGTCCGGTGGTGTGCACCTCGGCCAACGTGTCCGGAGAGCCTCTCGGGGCCTCGGAGAGCGAAGCAGGGCCCTTGGCGGATGCGACCTGGAGCCACGACCGCCCGATCTGGAACCGGGCCGACGACTCGGTGGTGCGGGAGATCGGCGGTGCGGCGAGGGTGCTCCGGCGGGCGAGGGGGTATGCGCCGAGGCCCGTGCCGCTGGGGCGTTCGGGGCCGCCGCTGCTGGCGATGGGCGCCGATCTGAAGTCCGCGGTGGCGCTCGGGATCGACGACCGGGCGGTGCTCTCGCCGTACCTCGGCGCCCTCGGCTCCCGGCGGATGCTGGAGCGGCTCGAGCGCGAGGTGACCGCCCTGTGCGAGGCCTGGAGCGCACCGGAGCTCGTGGTGCGCGACGCGCATCCCGATCTCGTGTCCAGCATCGTCGGGCAGGCGCTCGCGGCGGAGCGCGGCATCGAGGTCCGGACGGTGGATCACCACCATGCCCACGTCGGTGCGGTGTGCGCGGAGCACGGGCTCGACCGCCCCGTGCTCGCATTCGCCTGGGACGGCGTGGGGCTCGGCCCCGATGGTGGCATCTGGGGCGGCGAGACCCTGTTCGTGGACGGCGCGAGATACGAGCGGGTCGGCCACCTGCACCCGTTCGCCCTGCCCGGCGGCGACGCCTGCGCTCGCGAGCCCGGACGGACCGCGCTCGCGCTGCTCCACGCGGCGGGCATCGATCCGAAGGCGGCCGGCGTCGACCCTGCAGCGCTCCACCCCCGCGCGGACGAGCTGTGGGCCCTCCTCGACACCGTCCATCCGACCTGCACGGCGATGGGACGGCTCCTCGACGGGCTCGCGGTCCTGGCCGGAGTGCCGGAGGCGCTCGGCCGACACGGTCCGTTCCGGACGACGTTCGAGGGCCAGCTCCCGATCGCCCTCGAGGGGCTCGCGGGCATAAGATCCGCGAAACGATATGATCTTACAGACGAATGGCTCGACTGGCGTCCGTGGGTGGAGCAGGTCGTCGCGGACCGGTCCGCCGGCATCCCGACCGCAATCGTGGCCGCGCGCATTCACGCGACGCTGGTCGGGGCGCTGGTGCGGAGCGCCGGAGACGCGCCCGACGTCGTGCTCTGCGGCGGATGCTTCCAGAACTCCCTGCTCGTGGAAGGGGTGATGGCGCGCCTCGGGCCCGGCCGGGTATGGCTCGGGGAGCGGGTGCCGGCGAACGACGGGGGCATCGCGCTCGGGCAGGCCTGGGTGGCCCGCCGGTGGGGAGGGTGAGATGTGCCTCGGCATCCCGGGCCGGATCGAAGCGATCACCGCGACGGAGCCGCTGCGGATGGGACGCGTGCGGTTCGGGGGCATCGCGAAGGAGGTCTGCCTCGCGACGGTGCCGGAGGCGGGGATCGGTGACTGGGTGGTCGTGCACGCCGGGTTCGCGATCTCGGTCGTGGACGAGGCGGCCGCCGCGGAGGTCCTCTCCTGGCTGCGAGAGTCGCCATGAGGTTCGTCGACGAGTGGCGGGACCCCGAGGCGGCGCGTGGGCTCGCTCGACGCATCGCGGAACGCGTGACGCGACCGTGGCGGATCATGGAGGTCTGCGGCGGGCAGACGCACGCGCTGGTGCGCTTCGGCATCGACCGCCTGCTGCCGGAGGCCGTGACCCTGCTCCACGGGCCCGGGTGCCCGGTGTGCGTGACACCCACCGCGACGCTCGACGCGGCGCTCGCCATCGCTCGCCGGCCGGAGGTCGTGCTGTGCACCTACGGCGACATGCTCCGCGTCCCGGGCACCGAGCGGACGCTCGCGGACGCGAAGACGGCCGGCGCGGACGTGCGCATCGTGTACTCCACGCTCGATGCGCTCGCGCTCGCCGAGTCCCTGCCGGACCGTGAGGTGGTGTTCCTCGCGGTGGGCTTCGAGACGACCGCCCCGGGGGTCGCCATCGCGGTCGCACAGGCAGAGATCCGGAAGATCGTGAACTTCAGCGCGATCGTCGCCCACGTTCGCGTGCCGCCGGCGCTGGAGGCGATCCTCGCGGGGCCGGAGCGCGTGGTCGACGGCTTCCTCGCGGCCGGGCACGTGTGCGCGGTGATGGGCACCGCGGAGTACGCGCCGATCGCTGCGCGTCATCGCGTCCCGATCGTCGTGACGGGCTTCGAGCCGCTCGACCTGCTCGACGGCATCCTCGCCTGCGTCACCCAGCTCGAGGAGGGACGGCACGAGGTCGAGAACCGCTACGCCCGCGCCGTCCGCGACGAGGGCAACCGGGCGGCCCGGGAGGCGGTCCTCCGGGTGTTCGAGCCCGTCGACCGCACCTGGCGCGGCCTCGGCGACATCCCACACAGCGGCCTCGCGCTCCGCGCGGCGTATCGGCGGTTCGATGCGCTCGAGCGGTTCGCGCCCCAGGTCGGCGCCTCCCGCGACGCGCCGGAGTGCATCGCCGGCGCCGTGCTCGTCGGGAAGGCACGTCCCACCGACTGCCCGGCGTTCGGCAAGGCGTGCACGCCCGACCACCCGCTCGGCGCCACGATGGTCAGCAGCGAGGGCGCCTGCGCGGCGTACCACCGGTACCGGAGCGTCGGATGACGGTCACGCTCGCCCACGGCGGCGGGGGCCGGGCCCTGCGTGCGTTGCTGGAGTCCCACGTCGGCCCGGCCGTCGGCATGGACGCGCTCCGTCACGACGCGGCCGTGCTGGACGGACGGATCGCGATGACCACGGACGCGTTCGTGGTCCACCCGCTGACGTTCCCCGGTGGCGACATCGGCCGGCTCGCGGTGTGCGGCACGGTGAACGACCTCGCGATGGCCGGCGCGGTGCCGTACGCCCTCTCCCTGGCGTTGATCCTCGAGGAGGGACTCCCGCTCGAGGTCCTCGACCGGATCCTCGCGAGCGCGGCCGAGGCCGCCCGCGAGGCGGGGGTCCGCATCGTCACCGGCGACACGAAGGTCGTCGAGCGGGGCCGCGGCGACGGGGTCTACGTGACGACGACGGGCATCGGGCACGTTCCGGAGGGCGTGGACGTGGGGCCGCATCGCATCCGTCCCGGCGACGCGGTCCTCGTCTCCGGCGACGTGGGCCGCCACGGTGCGGCCGTCCTGTCGGTGCGCGAGGGGCTCGGCTTCGACGATGCCGTCGGGAGCGACGTGGCACCAGTCGCGGCCGCCGTGGCGGCCCTGCTCGCAGAGGTCGATGTCCACTGCCTGCGCGACCCGACCCGCGGAGGCGTCGCGGCGGTCCTGGACGAGCTCGCCACGGGGCACGACATCGCGATCGACGAGGCCGCGGTCCCGGTCCACGACGGCGTGCGCGCAGCGACGGAGCTCTTCGGGCTCGACCCGCTCCACCTCGCGTGCGAGGGTCGGTTCGTCGCATTCGTCATGAAAGAAGAGGTGAATCGCGCAGTCGACGTCCTGCGGACCTTCGGCGAGGCGGCCGAGATCGGGCGCGTTCAATCGGGTCCGGGTCGGGTGTGGATCCGCGATTCGTTCGGAGGCGAGCGTCTTCTCGTGCGTCCCTGGGGGGATCCGCTTCCCCGGATCTGTTGAGTCGGAGGCCCGATCGGTGGGCCGGATCCGTCTCACGCAGAAGGATGCCGCTCGCGCTCGCCGACCCGCTCGGGGATTCCCCGAAACCGCTAGATGCCGGTCGCTAGCAGCGTGGCCAGGGTCGCGATCAGCACCGCGAAGGGGGAGAGCGCGACCGCGACGGCGAGCACGGGCCAGCCGGGACGGTCGCGGCGGCGCATGGCCAGGTAGGGCACCCACACGACGCCCGCGACGAGACCGCCCGCCATCACGGGCATCATCCCCAGGAGGGCTGCGTCGGCCAGACCGCCCCGGAATCCGCTGAACACGGCCACCTGGATCACCCCGACTGCGGCACCCCCGAGCGCGCCGATCGGGAACCCGAGCGGGAAGAGCCACAGGGGGTCGTCCTCGTAGCGGTGTGCGGCGGTGTGCAGGACGCCGCCCGCGAGCTTTCCGGCGATGGCGCCCACCGCGCCGAGGCCGATGCCGACCAGCGCTCCGACGCCCGCGGCAGCCGGAGGAACGCCGACGAACACCAACGTGGTGGCGCCGAGCACGGGGGTGGTCGCACCGACACCCGCGCCGAACGCGCTGAAGTCGCGTTCCCACTCGGCACGGGGGCCGAGCGTCAGGCGCGCGTCCCGGCGAGCAGGTCGTCGACGAGCTGGCGGTAGGCGGCATGTGCCTGTTCGTTCCGACCTTCTCCGACGAGGGCGAGGATCGGCTCGAGGTAGTCGACCCGCACGATGTCCCACACGGCGTCCGCGTCCTCACGGGCGTCGATCGCGGCCACGATGGCCGGTGCGACCGCGTAGTACCGTCGCACGTCGGGATGCTCGGGGCCGAGCCAGCCGTCGCGGAACGCCCGCATCGCCTGGAGCTCGGCGCAGTCGTCCGGCAACCCGCGGCTCCGGGTGACGGCGGTGGTCAGGAAGCACCCGTCCGGCTCGGGCTGGGGGACGTGGATCACGCCGTCGCTCGTCTGGAACGACACGAGGATCGCGCCGTCGGGGCCGTTGCGCTTCAGCACGACCTTGCCCCGCGCACCGGTGCGCACGACGTCGGGGAAGTCCATGTCGATGCCGGGCGTGACCCACCACCGCGAAGGATCCCCATCACACCGGAAGAACGCGCCGAGCAGCGAGTCGAAGCGCTCGACCTCGCCCGTACACGTGAACGAGTCGGGCGGGAGGTCCGCGCCGAGCGCCGGGAGCGAGCCGGGCTTAGGGGGCACGAGCGTGGGCCGCGGCTCGACGGGCAGGAGCAGCACCGGTGCGGGCTCGGGCTTCGGGAGGAGCAGCCCCGGCGCGGGCTCGGGCTTCGGGATCAGGAGCGAGGGGACCGGCTTCGGCACGAGGATCGAGGGCTTCGGCTCGGGGATGCCGAGCAGGTCGACGATGCGCTGGTCCGGGCAGCCGTCGTCGTCGACGTAGCCGTTGTAGTCCTCCTTCTCGTCGGGGCACTTGTCCACGGAGTCGGCGATGAGGTCGCCGTCCCGGTCGAACGGATTGGGCTCGGCGGAGGCCGGCGCGGCGACCGCGATGCC
This sequence comes from Alphaproteobacteria bacterium, assembly GCA_020632875.1. GTDB lineage: Bacteria > Myxococcota_A > UBA796 > UBA796 > JACKEQ01. The sequence continues at coordinate 15,783 of JACKET010000021.1, read as the reverse complement.
GAGCAACGCGAGCAGGCGCGCACGGCGGATCGAGGGGGGAGGGCGGGTCATGGTCGCTTGCGCTCCGGGGGTCGTCGGCGCAGCATACCTCTCCCCTGGAGCGCCGCGTCGGCATGAACGGCACGTCCCCACAGAGCCTGCACGGGCGGGTGATCGGAATCCGCGGAACCGTCGTCGACATCCGCTTCGACGGGCGGCTGCCTCCGGTGAACGCGCTGGTGCACCTCGGGGAGGACGGTTCGACGCGTGCGTGCGTGCGGGCGCACCTGTCGGGCAACGTCGCCCGGACCATCTCCGTGGAGCCCACGCGGGGGCTGCGGATGGGGGAGCCGGCGCGCGCGGAGTCCGAGCCGATCTCCGTCCCGGTCGGCGAGGGGCTGCTCGGTCGTGTGGTCGACCTGTTCGGCGAGCCGCTCGACGGCCGCGGCCCGGTGGCCTCCACCGCGCGGAGACGGCTGCACAGCCCGCCCCCGGCGGCCTCCGAGCGGCGCCCGTGGTCGGACGTGTACCCGACCGGCATCAAGGTGGTCGACCTCTTCTGCCCGTTCCTGCACGGCGGCCGGGCCGCGGTGTTCGGCGGGGCGGGCGTGGGGAAGACCGTCATCCTCACCGAGTTCATCCACAGCGCCATCGCGCAGCTCTCCGGCGTGGCGGTGTTCGCGGGCATCGGCGAGCGCTCGCGCGAAGGGCTCGAGCTGTGGGAGGAGATCCAGCGCCGCGGCGTGCTCGACCGCACGGCCCTCGTGTTCGGGCAGATGAAGGAGACGCCGGGCGCCCGCCAGCTCGTGGGCCTGTCGGCGCTCGGCATCGCGGAGCACTTCCGCGACGACCTCGGCAAGGCCGTGCTGCTCGTGGTCGACAACCTCTACCGGCACGTCCAGGCGGGGATGGAGGTCTCCGGCCTGCTCGGCCGCATGCCATCGCGCGTGGGCTACCAGCCGACCCTCGCTGCCGACATCGCCGAGCTCGAAGAGCGCGTCACCGCGACGACCTCGGGCGACATGATGTCGGTGCAGGCGGTGTACGTGCCGGCCGACGACTTCAGCGATCCGGCCGTCGTGCACGCGTTCTGGCACATGGACAGCACGCTGATGCTGTCGCGCGACGTCGCCGCCGAGGGGCTGTACCCGGCCGTCGACCCGCTCCGGTCGAGCAGCAAGGCGCTCGATCCGTCCGTGGTCGGCGCACGGCACGCCGAGGTCGTCGAGCACGCGCGCGAGGTGCTCGGGCGCTACGCCGAGCTGCGCGACATCATCTCGATGCTGGGGCTCGACGAGCTCTCCGAGTCCGACCGGCAGCTCGTGGGGCGGGCCATGCGCCTGCGCGCGTACTTCACCCAGCCGTTCTTCGTGACCGAGGCGTTCACCGGGCGTCCCGGCCGATCAGTGCCCGTCGCGCAGACCGTGCGCGACGTACAGGCCATCCTCGACGGCGGCTGCGACGCGGTGCCCGTCGCGAAGCTCACCCAGATCGGGGGCCTCGACGACCTCGACGCGGCGCTCGGAGGGCCGGATGCGTGAGCTGCGCGCCATCCTCCGCACGCCGGCGAAGGTCGTGTTCGACGGCCCGGTCGACGGGGTGCGCTGGCCGTCGCCGTCCGGCCAGGCCGGCACCCGGCCGGGCGCGGAGCCCTTCGTGAGCGTGCTGATGCCGGGGCTCGTGGTGCTCGGGCGCGGCGAGGGGCGGCGCTTCGGCGGCACCGCGGGGGGCGTCGTGCGGCACGACGGCGCGGTCATCGAGCTGTTCTCGCCGTTCGTCGAGGTCGGCGCGGCCGAAGAGGTGCTGGCGGCCCTCGCCCGCGCACAGACCAGCGAGGAGGGCGAGCTGGCCGCCCTGCGCCGGCTGGAGGAGCTCGAGCACCGCATCACCGTCGAGGTCCGCTCGGGTGCGCTCGAAGAGGGGGCGTCGTGACGGACGTCGACCGCGAGCGCCGCGAGGAGGCCGTCGACCAGACCCGCCGGGATCTGGAACGCCTCGAGAAACGCCCGTCCCAGGAGGGCTTCTGGAAGGCTCTCCGCGTGCTCGGGAGCATCGGCTGGCCCATCGCCATCCTGACGCTGCTCGGGGTGGTGGCGGGACGGCTCGTCGACGGGCCGCGGTGGCTCACGGCGGGCCTCATCGCGGCGGGTGCGGCCCTCGGGTTCTCGGTCGCGCTGTCGGGCGTCGGGAGGCGGACGCGATGAACGACGACCTGTTCGGCTCTGCGGTGGTGCTCGACCTCGGCCCGATCCCGGTGACCGAGGGGATGGTCGGCAGCCTGGTGGTGACCGTGGGGCTGCTGGTCGTCGCGGCGATCCTCGGGCGGGCGGCCGAGCGGCGGCCGGATTCGTGGCCCGCGGCCGCCGGGCGCATGCTGGTGGGCTTCGTTCAGGGCATCGCCCGCGACGGAGCGGGCCACGACGCGCCGATGCTCGCCGTGTTCGGCGCGACGCTGTTCCTGTTCGTGGCGGGCAGCGCGCTGTACGGGCAGCTCCCCGGGGTACGGGCCCCGACCGCCGACCTCGCGGTCGCCGCGACCCTCGCGCTCACGGTGTTCTTCGCGGTGCCGATCGCGGGCGTCCGTGTGCGCGGCGTGCTCGGCTACCTCCGGCACTACACCGAGGGCGGCGTGTTCCTGGCGCCCATCGAGGTCATCTCCGAGCTCTCCCGGACGCTCGCGCTGGCGCTGCGGCTCTTCGGGAACATGATGTCCGGGCACCTGATCGTCGGGCTGCTCGTGAGCCTCGTCGGTCTCTTGATCCCGGTGCCGCTCATGGCCCTCGATCTCGCGATCGGACTGATTCAAGCCTACATCTTCACAATCCTGGCGTGTGTCTACGTGGGCGCCGCCATCCAGGTCGAGGAACGACAATGAGCGACCAGACGTACATTGCGGTGGCATCGATTCTCGGTGCGGCCCTGGTCATGGGATTCGGCGCATTCGGTGCCGCCCTCGGGGAGAGCCGGCTCGGCTCCGCGGGGATGGACGCCATCGCGCGCCAGCCCGACGAGTCCGGCAACCTCGCGCGCAACATGCTCGTCGGGCTCGCGATGATCGAGTCGACCGCGATCTTCGCGCTCGTCATCGCGCTCGTGCTGCTCTTCGCCAATCCGTTCGTGAAGTGATGTCGCCGACCCTCGTCGAGATCCTGTTCGAATCGGCGAACCTCGCGATCCTCGCGGGTGGGCTGTGGTGGCTGCTGTTCCGCCCGGTGACCCGCGCGCTCGCCGACGAGGTGGGGGCGCGCACGGCACAGGAGGCGGAGCTCGAGCAGCGCCGGGCCGAGGTCGCGTCGGGCACGGCAGAGCTCGACGCCCGCCGCGCGGCGCACGACGGAGAGCTCGAGGCGGCATCCGAGCGCCAGCTCGAGGCGACGAAGGCCGAAGCCCAGGCGCTCCTCGACGCGGCGAAGGCCGAGGTCGAAGCGGCTCGGAAGGCGTGGAAGACGGAGCAGGCGCTGCGCAGCGCGGAGGCCGGCCGCGAGGTCGCCTCGGCCGCGGCACGCGTGTCGGCCGGCGCGGTGCGGTCGCTGCTCGCGCGGATCGACGGCCCGGAGCTGGAGCTCGCGCTCGCGAAGAGCGCGGTCGACGCACTCTCGACACCCGTCTCGGGCGCGGTGTGGGTGGAGGCGGCGGGCCCGCTGGCGCCGGAGGTCCGCGCGCTGCTCGCGTCCCGCCTGCCCGACGGCTTCGAGGTGCGGGAGCGCCCGGACCTCGTCGCGGGCCTGCGCATCGGAACCGCGGCCGGGCTCGTGGACTGCAGCGCGGCGGGCATGGCTCGGGAAGCCGCGGAGATGCTGGCCGCGGATCTGGAGGCCGCCCACCGTGGATGAGCGCACGCTCGACCTGCGACCGGTCCACCGGGGCTACGTGTCGCGAATCGCGGACGGCGTGGCCGGTGTGGTGGGCCTGGAGGGCGTGGCGAGCGAAGAGCTCGTGCAGTTCGAGAGCGGGGCGCTGGGCGTCGCGCTCGAGCTCTCCGAGGCCGGCGCGGGCGTGGCGGTGCTCACCGACCCCGACTCCGTGCGGGCGCGCGACGCGGTGCGTCCGCTCGGGCGTACGCCGGACGTGCCCACGGGCGACGCGCTGTTCGGACGGGTGGTCGACCCGCTCGGACGCCCGCTCGACGGGCTGCCTCCGCCGCTGGGCGAGCGGCGGTCGGTGTTCGGCCGTCCGCCCGAGATCCTGGAGCGGGTCCCGGTCGAGCGGCCCCTGCTCACGGGCATCACGGCCCTCGACGGGGCCGTGCCCATCGGCCTCGGCCAGCGGCAGCTCGTGGTGGGCGACCACAACACGGGGCGGACGTCCCTCGCGCTCGACATCGTGGCCGCCCAGCGGGACCGAGGCGTGGCGTGCGTGCTGGTCCACGTCGGGGGGCCGGTCTCGCGCACGTTCGCGGACCGGGACTCGCTGGCGGCGGTCGGGGCGCTGCGGAACACCGTGATCGTCGCAGGTCCCGCACACACGACCGCCGGGCTCCAGTTCCTCGCGCCGATGGCGGGGATGGCGGTGGCCGAGGCCCTCCGCGACGCCGGGCGGGACGTGCTCGTCGTGTTCGACGACCTCACGAAGCACGCGGACACGTGGCGCCAGCTCGCGCTGCTGCTCGGCCGTCCGCCCGGGCGCGAGGCATTCCCCGGCGACATCTTCTACCTGCACGCCGAGCTGCTCGAGCGCGCGGCGCCGCTGAAGTCGGGCGGTTCCATCACGGCGCTCCCGCTCGTCGAGACCACGGACGGCGAGCTGTCGGCGTACATCCCGACGAACCTCATCTCCATCACGGACGGCCAGGTGGTGCTCGACGCCACGCGGTTCGACCGCAACGAGCGGCCCGCCATCGACATCGGCCGCAGCGTCTCCCGCATCGGCGGTGCGGCGCAGCTCCCCGTCGTGCGCGCGGTCTCCCGGGACCTGCGCATCATGCTCGCCCAGGCCGATTCCCTCGAGGCGCTCACGCGCGTCGGCCTGGACGTCGACGCCGAGACCGCGAGGACGCTCCACCGCGGGCGGGTGCTGCGCCAGCTCCTCCGGCAGGACCGCTTGTCGCCTCGCGGCGTGGTGGAGCACGTGCTGGCGCTCTCCGCGGTGTCGGGCGGCGCGCTCGACGATGTGGAGCCCGCGGACGCTCCCCATCGGGTGTTCCCCGCCGTCGCGGCCTGGCGTCGGCACCGGCCCGAGGACGCGGCGGCGCTGACCGCCGGAGAGGAGCCCGCGGAGGGCTGGAAGGGGCGGTGGCTCGAGGAGCTCGCGGTGAAGCGCCGATGAGCGAGGTGGCGCGCATCCGGCGGCGGCTCGTCAGCCTCCGCACGCTCTCCGAGGCGGTGACGGCGATGTCCTCGCTGTCGGCCCACCACCTCCGGCAGGCGCGGGACGCCATGCCGAGCGCGGCGGCGTACGAGGCGGATCTCGGCCAGGCGCTGGCGCGGGCGGCGGTCCGGTTCCCGGCCGAGGCTCCGGAGGGCGAGACGTTGCTGCTGGTCGTCGGCAGCCACCTCGGGCTGTGCGGGGGCTACAACGGGCGTGTCGCAGAGGTGGCCACCGGGCGACGCGCCGCGCTGGGCCCCGGTCGCACGGTGGGCGTCGGACGGCGGCTGGTCGGGGCCCTCGGCCGCCGGAAGCTCGTGGTGGACGAAGCGATCGCGGGGGTGACGAGCCTCGCCGGCGTGCCGGCGCTCGCCCTGGCGCTCGCCGAGCGCGCGCTGGTCGCGCAGCGCCGCGAGGGAGTGCGGGCCGTGGAGATCGTGTCCGCGCGGTTCCACGGCATCGGCTCGGATCGCGCGGAGGCCCGGCGGGTCCTGCCGCTCGCCCTTCCTGCAGCCGAGGGGCCGGCGTGGACCGTGCGCTACACGACGCCGGCGCGCCTCGCGGAGGAGAGCGCCCGGGAGCTTTTGTACGTCGGCCTGGTCGCGTCGATCACGGAGGCGATGGTGTGCGAGCACGCGGCGCGGCTGCTCGCGACGCGCTCGGCGGGCGACTGGCTCGAGGACCGGGTCGAGAAGCTCCGCCGCAAGGAGGCCTCGGCGCGCCAGGAGCAGAGCACTCAGGAGACCCTGGAGGTGGTCTCGGCGGCGCGCGCGCTGCCCGAGCTGTTCCGGTGACCGTGGGGAGCGGCGGACAGTGAGCCAGCTCACCAAATCCGTCACCAAATCCGGTGTCAGAGCAAACCCGAACATCGTTCTTGACGAGGTTTACAGCCGAGTTTGGGATGTTCCGATCTGCGATTGACGCGTCAATAGCGGGACGGGAGCTTCCTCGGCGGTGGCGAAACGTCTTGACGGTCGAGACCTCTGTGCCCCCGGAACGCGGCGTTCCAGCCGCGTTCACAGGGGGTACCGAGGTCCCGTCAAGACGTTCCGTGGTGGAGGTTTCGTCGGGACGACGCCCGCTTGCGGGCGGTGGCCGACGAAATCTCGTGGCCGCGATCTCGATGCAGGCGCGCCCAGCCCGCGTCCACGCGTGCCAGGCCGAGCGACGCGCGACATCCCTCCCGAACCCCAATCGTGCTTCGACGGTGCGTTGGGGGGCCGATGCCTGACCAACGCGGCGTTCCGCGAGAAAGTAGAAATCTCGAAAATCGGCGTTAAATTTCGTGAAATCGGATGTTCGGGTTTGCTCTGACACCAATGTGAATGGGGTTCGCTCGATCCCCGCCGGCGACCCTCAGCCCTCGAGCGCCCGGAGATCCAGGCGCCCCCCCGCGAGCGGCGGACACCAATACGTCGCGCCCGTCACGGGGCGCGTGAACCCGAACAGGGCGTCGACCTGCCCGTCGTCGTGGCCCGTCATCCGGCGGAGCTGCGCCTCGAACGGCGCGAGCGTCGCACCGAACGCGAGGAACACCAGGCCCGCGCCGCGCGCGTCCCGCCACGGCATCGAGCGGCGGATCACGAACGCCTCGGGCGCGAAGCCCTCTTGCGCGGTGCGCTTCACGTGGGCCGTCGCGGGCGCGTCGTCGAGCTCTTCGTTCGTGTCGCGGTCGCGCCCGAACGTGTGGTCCTGCCGGACCCGCGGCATCGCGTAGAACGCGTCGAGGTCGTGCACCCAGCGCTGGATCGCGAGCACGCTCGACCCGTCGGGCGCCAGCGCGACCTCGGCCGCGCGGTCTTCGGGGTTCTCGGTGCCGTCGACGTACCCCGAGAGGTCGCGGCTGTCGGCGTACATGAATCCGTCGACCCGGTCGACCACCTCGAACGACGGCAGAGACGCCAGGACCGCGCGCTCGCAGTGCAGCACCTCGCCCGGGTCGGCGCCCGCGATGCGGAGGAAGAGGTCGGTCGGCGTGCTCGGGATCGCGACGCCCGGTGCCGTGAGCGCGGGCATCGGCCCCATCCCGGCAATCGACGCAGCCCCGAGCAGCGACGGACCCAGCCCGACGACGAGCGCGTCGGGGTGCTCCGCCGCGGCCAGCTCGGCGAGACCCGTGCCCGGCGCGACCCCGTGGCGGAGGTCGAGGAAGACGAACGCCGCGTGCGGGGGCACGCCGGCCAGGATGCCCGGTTGATGCGCCATGTCAGTCGCGGCGGCGGCGCGCGAGGGCCGCGAGGCCGAGCAGCGCGAGCGGCCCGGCGCTCCACGGCGAGCTGGCGCACCCGCACTTGCTGTCGGACCCGTCGGGCGGGGGCGTCGTGTCGGTGTCGGTGTCCGTGTCGGGGACGTCGGTATCCGGCACGTCGGTGTCGGGCGGCGGACCCCCCACCAGCACGAGGTCGGCGCACTGGTAGTACGAGGAACGACCGGCCGGATCGGGCACCGGGTCGGTCGTGTTGCCGTCCATCATCTGGACGAGCTGGAGCGTGCAGTTGTCGCAGCTGATGTCGGGCAGCGTGACCTCGAACTCCCACAGCTGCGACCCGTCGACGTTCCCCGTGCTGCCCGCGGTGTCGGGCACGTCGAGCAGGATCCAGTCGTTGAAGTCCTCCATGTCGGCGCCGTCGGCGTCGAACGCGATGCGGTACCGCCCGGAATGGCCGACCGTCTCGTAGAACTGCACCGTGATCGTCTCGCCGGACTCGAACGTGGTGGCGCGCGAGTCGTCGCGGTCGGGGTCGCTGCGGTCGTTCGGGTTGTCGCACAGCCGGTTGCTGTCGCCGATCCCGCAGGGGCAGGCCTTGTTCGCCGTCGATCCGTTGGAGGGGTAGCGCGGCGGCGGGTACTCGAGCGCGGTGTGCGCGAAGGCGGCGATCGACAGGGTCCAGAGCACGGTGACCTCCAGGGGCACGCAGCGTAGCTCAGCCGCGCGCCGCCTGCGCCTCTCCGGTCATCGGCACGAAGGCCACCGCGCACACCGGCTCGATCGCGTGCGTGTCGCCGGTCCGCGTCACGACGCGCAGCTCCTGGTCCCACGCGGTGCCGACGGGCAGGACCATGCGGCCCCCGTCCCGCAGCTGCCCGATCAGGGGGAGGGGCAGGTGGTCCGGCGCCGCCGCGACGACGATCGCGTCGAAGGGCGCGGCGTCGGGCCAGCCGCGGTAGCCGTCGCCGATTCGGGTGTGCACGCGCCCGTAGCCGGTCGCATCGAGCGCCTCCCGCGCGCGCAGGCCGAGCGCTTCGACGATCTCGACGGACCACACGTCGCACCCGAGCTCGGCCAGCACGGCCGCCTGGTACCCGGACCCCGTTCCGACATCGAGCACCCGGCTCCCCGGCCCGACATCGGCGAGCTCCGTCATGCGCGCCACGATGTACGGCTGGGAGATGGTCTGGCCGAGGCCGATGGGCACGGGCTGATCGGAGTACGCGAGCTCCCACGTGCCCGGCGGCATGAAGCGATGGCGCGGCACCGTCTGCATCGCCCGGATCACGGCCTCCGACCGTACGTCCCGTCCGGCGATGGTGCGGCGGACCATGCGGTCGCGCCGCGCGGCGAGCTCCGCTTCGGTCACCGGCGCACCTCTTCGGTGATCTCCCGCAGCTTCACGCCGTTGTCGATGAACGGGAAGAAGCTCGGTGCGTCGCGGCGGAACGCCTCCGCGTCGCGGAAGAAGTGCTCCTCCTGGACGATGACGGGCAGCTGGTCGGGGTCCCAGCGGCGCGTCTGGCTGTCGTGGATGACCCAGCCGCCCCACCAGCGCCGGTACGTGGTGCGCGTCTCGAACACCGTCTGCCCGATCCGCCGGACCTGGCGGACCAGCAGCGTGCCCCGCTCGCGGAGGAGCATCAGGTGGGCCGTCTGGTCGCTGTTGTGCGCGTACCGACCGCGCCGGCCGAGCGCGAGGCCCTGCTCGGTCGTGTCGACGAACGGGCCGGTGCCCTTGTTCTCCCACCGCGCCAGCAGGCGCGCGTGCGCGGGACCGAGCCGGCTCGGAAGGGTGCGCGGGGGCACGAACAGGCCCGTCTGCTCGGTCATGGAGCGGGTCCACTCCTCGCCGATGCGGTGCCGGAACCACGCGAGGCCGCCGATGAACACCATCTGGAGCTGCCAGCCCTGCGCCTGGCGGAGGCGTGCGAGGGACCGCTGTGCCGCGGCCATCAGCAGCGAATCGGGCGCAGAGAGCAGCGGGAGCGGGCCCCACGCGACGCGGACCTCCATCTTCCACGCCTGGAACGGGTCGCCGGACACCTGGGTCGCGACCGCGCGCGGCTTCTGGTCGGGACCGAGGAAGTCGAGCTCGAGGCTCTCGCCGTCCTGGAGGGTGATCTGGTTCTCGGGCTGCGCGAACCAGAACCGCCCGCCGCCCGCGAGCTGGCCGACGCCCAGGCCCACCGAGTGCATGACGCGCCCGAGCACGCCCTTCACGATGGCCTCGCCGAAGGTCAGCAGGCCGGAGAGGTCGAAGACGAGCGACCCGTGGATGTCGCGGTACCAGAGGGGCGGCCCGACGACGAGGGACGCCTGGCCCGCGAAGGCCGTGGGGTTCGTGCTGGGGACGGACCCGACGCCCGCGATGAACGCGCGGTTCGTGTACAGGGCCTCGACGAGGCGCGAGATCGTGCGGAACCGCTGCTGGCCGGTCTGATCGCGCGCCGTGATGCGGATGACCGTCGAGCCGAGCAGCCCCTCGAACAGGATCATGCTCGGGATGCGCGCGAGGTACCCGAGCAGGCCGCCGGTCTTGGCCTCGAGGTCGGGTGCGAAGAAGCTCCCCCCGCCGGGACCCCCGGCCGCATGGCTCGACAGCACGCTCCAGCTGCCGTCGAACGCGACCACGCTGAACCGGCCCGGCACCACGACGCCCTGGTCGAACACCTCGAGGAAGCGCTGCAGCGTGGCCTGCTCCCAGCGCTCCTTGAGGCTCGTGAGGCGGAGCTTGTCGAGCATCCGCGCGGCCTGGGCGTACGCGTAGCCCGGGATGCCCGCGTACAGCGCGTTGTCGGCGGCCGTGCCCGCCGGGTAGACGGCGATGCTCCGGATCCACGGGTACAGCCCGCGGAACGCCGATTCCTGGCTCGCTTCGGCGAGCTTCTCGAGGTCGAATCCGTGCGCCCGCAGCACCACGCGGTGCGGGAAGAGGGTCGCGTACACCGCGAGGCGCAGGCGCGGGTCGTTCATCGGGAGGCCGGCGCGCCGCGCGATGCGATCGGGCGTGGCCCCCCGACGGACGGCGCGGTCGATGCGGTTCCGGAGCACCCAGAGCCCGTGGATCGTGGTCTCGTCCGGCTCGAGCGCATCGCCCTTCGGAACGGGGGAGAGCCAGGGGCTCAGGCCGGGGTCGAGGCTGGCGCGCTCCTCGGCTGTCGGCTCGTGGACCTCGATGCAGCCCTCCAGCGGCTCGACGAGCTCGGGCTGGAATGCCCAGAACGCCGCGACCAGCACGTGGTGGTCGAGGCTTCCGTCGCCGGAGAACACCAGGATGTCGAGCGGTCGGTCGACCTTCTGCGCTTCGAGCAGGGCGTCGCGGATGGCCGTGATGGAGTCGCGGCGGTCGGGCTGCGTCTCGACGATGCGGACGTCGTGGCCCCGCGCGCGGATGGCGTCGAAGATGCCGCGGGGCACCTTGTACATCCGCAGGGGGTGGCACACGGCGACGATCACGGCGGGCGACCGGTCGGAGTGCATCGCGGCATGCACGTACGACTCGGTCAGCGCGGGCGGCGTGATCGCGGAGCCGGGCGGCGGAGCCGGTGCCGCCGCGAGTCCGGTCTCTGCGCGGGCTTCGTCGTTCTGGGACATCGCCGGGATCCTACCCCGGCGCCCCGGTCGTGATTAGCGGAGGCCCGTGATCCTGCCGATCGGCGATGCCCCGAATCCCGACCGCGTGGCATGGGCGAACTGGCTGCTCATCCTCGCGAACGTCGCCGTGTTCGTGCTCGTCACGCTGCCCCTGTCCACGACCCCGGCGACCGCGTCGGAGCTCGCGCAGTTCCTCTCGGTGTTCCGCGGGGTCCCGCCCGACGGGGTCTCTGCGTACGACGTGTTCGTGCTGGCCCACGGCTTCCGCACCGCCGAGCCCGCGCTCGCCGACCTGGGCTGGAGCCTGTTCCTGCACTCCGGGCTGGCGCACATCGGCTCGAACCTGCTGTTCCTGTGGATCTACGGCGACAACGTCGAAGCGCGGCTGGGCTCGCTGCCGTACCTGCTGTTCTACGGGGTGGCGGGCGTCGCGGCGACGGCCTTCTACTGGCTGCTCGCCGGGGCCACCGACGTGCCGCTCATCGGCGCGTCCGGCGCGATCTCGGGCGTTCTCGGTGCGTACCTCGTGTGGTTCCCGCACAACCGCGTGAAGCTGCTCGTGGCGGCGTTCCCGTTCTTCGTGGACGTCGTGCTGGTGCCCGCCTGGATCGTGCTCTCCGCGTTCCTCCTCCTCGACAACGTGGTGCCGCTGTTCCTCGGCGCGGGGACGGGCGTGGCGTACGGCGCGCACATCGGGGGCTTCCTGTTCGGGCTGGCGCTCGCGCTGGTCCTCCGGCGCCGCGTCGCCCGCGACGGCGACCCGTGGCGCGCCCACCTCGAGGAGGGCCTCCGCGCGCTCGACCGCGGCGACTGGCCCAGCGCGTACACCTACCTGATGCAGGCGTGGCGCCGGGGCGACGCCGCCACGTCCGAGGCGGCACGTCGTGCGCTGCTCCGGATCCCCGACCCGCGGCTCCAGGCCTGGCTGCACGGGCGCCGCAAATAGCGCCTACCGGAACTGGTCCATCGTGGTGCCGGTCTCGCTGTAGAGCACGCCGAAGAAGGCGTTGATCACGTTGACCATGAGCGCGTGCTCGTTGAGCTCGGCCTCGAGCGGGTCGCCGCCGAGGGCTTTGATGCCCGCCCGGTCGGGATCTTCGAGGACGAGCTCGTCGGCGGACAGGGTGAGCGCGAGGTTCGTGGTGCGCAGCAGGGCCTTCTGGAGCTTCGGCTGGGCGAGGAGGTTCACCACGCGGTCGCCGTTCGGGCTGCCGACGTGGAACCGGCTGTCGATTGCGTGGATGCCGGTCTCGAGCTGGCGCTCGACGGGACGGCTGCCGGCTTCGACGATCTGCATCGTCATCGTGTTGTAGCGGGGGAGCTGCATCTTCCAGACGAGGCCGGACGGCCCGTCGGAGAAGTGCATGGTGGTGCCCTGGATCGGTCGCATCCACCCGCCCTTCGGGCCGGGCTCGTAGCCCAGCCCCTTCAGGCCCTCGGCGCGGGCGGCCTCGGGGTCGGGCTTGCTGCCGCCGCGGAGGAGCCAGGCGACGACACCGGCGAAGGCGACGAGGACGATGAGGAGGACCAGGATCCCCGCAAGGACCGCGACGATGGTGATGATCATGCTCATGCGCTCCGCGTAGCACGGTCGGAGCCCGCTGGGGACGTCGAGGCCCGCGACGCCGGATAGGAGGGCTCTGCGGGAGAGCGATGGAGGACACGCGTCACCGGGTCCGGGAGATCCCCGGAGGCAGCGCGCGGCTCGAGACGGGCTTCGAGGACGGCGCGAGCGCCTACGCCGAGGTGTTCCGCGTCGCGCTGGGGCCGCGCTTCCGAGCCGGTCGCGAAGGCGACGGCTGGACCGACCTCGTCGATCCGCGCGTCCTGATGGGAGTGGTGGCGTACGTCCTCGGCGTGTCGGCGATCGGAGGTATCGCAGGCTTCAGCGTGGGCGGGCCCGCCGCGGCGCTGACGTGGGCCCTGTTCATCCACCCGCCTGTCGGCGTGGTGGCGCTGTCCTTCCTCCTGTTCTACGGCCTCGTCCTGCAGCGACCGTCCGAAGAGCCCATCCAGACGGACGCCGTCGGGATCCGCGTCGGGGCGCGCCGGTGGGCGTGGCGCGAGGTCGCGTCCGTCCACGGCGGGAACACGCTGCTGGTCGCGCACACGAAGCGCCAGGTCCTCCGGCGTCCCGGGCTCGTCATCGAGCTCGTCGACGGATCGGCGGTCGGCTGGCAGGTCGAGCCGGGCTCCGGCGACCTCGTCGCGCTGGTGCAGCGGCTCGAGGCGATGCGGCGCGAGCGGTCTGCAGAGGCCCCCGCCGAGAAGGCGGCCGTCGAGCGCCTGGGCGACGGGGTCAGGGGCCCTCGGTCGTGAGAACGGATGCCGCGACGGGCGGCGCGGGGGTAGGAGAGGCCGTCTGGCCGGAGAACGGGTGACCCTCGCCGCAGCGCTGACCCTGATCGTCGTCCTGGGCGCCCTGGCGCTGATGATGGCGAACGTCGCGTCGCCGGAGCTCGTGCTGCTCGGCGGCGTCGTGATCCTCACGGCGGCGGGCGTGCTCACGCCGGAGCAGGCGTTCGCCGGCTTCGCGAATCCCGGGATGTTGACCATCGCGGGGCTCTTCGTGGTCGCCGCGGGGCTGCGCGAGACGGGCGCCGTCACCGCGTGGACGGCCCGCCTGCTCGGGCGGCCCGCTTCCGAGCGCGGCGCGCTGGCGCGGCTCGTGTTCCCGGTCCTCGCGGCGAGCTCGGTGCTCAACAACACGACGGTCGTCGCGACGCTGCTGCCGGCGGTCCACGACTGGTCGCGCCGCATCGGCGTGAGCCCCGCACGGCTGCTCATGCCGCTGTCGTTCGCGTCGATCCTGGGCGGCACCATCACGCTCATCGGCACGAGCACGAACCTCGTCGTGGCCGGCCTCGTCGAGCAGATGGCGCCGGACCACGCGGGGCTCGTCCCGCTCGGGATGTTCGACGTGACGCCGGTCGGGCTGCTCGTCGCTGCGGCGGGGGGCCTGGTGCTCGTGCTCGTCGGGCCGCTCGCGTTGCCCGATCGCCGCCCGCCGGTCAGCCTGGAGGACGATCCGCGCGAGTACACGATGGAGGTGCTCGTCCCCGCGCGGAGCCGCCTCGTCGGGCTGACCGTCGAGGATGCGGGCCTGCGGCACCTCCCCGGCGCGTTCCTCATCGAGATCGTGCGCGAGAACGGCGTCGTCACGGCGGTCGACGGGACGCGCCGCCTCTCCGCCGGCGATCGGCTCGTGTTCGTCGGGGACGTCGCGGCGATGGTGGACCTCCAGCGGCTGCCGGGGCTCGCCGCGGCGCCGGACCAGGTCTTCAAGCTCGATGGCGACCGGCGCACGCGGCGCATCGTCGAGGCGGTCGTGTCCCCGCGGAACCCGCTCGTCGGGCAGACCATCCGCGATGGGGGCTTCCGGTCCCGGTACCAGGCAGTCGTCATCGCGGTCGCACGGGCCGGTGAGCGCGTCGCCGGGCGGATCGGCGACATCGTCCTCGAGGCGGGGGACGTGCTGCTCCTCGAGGCCCAGGGCGGCTTCGTCGACAGCCAGCGGTCGCGCTCCGAGTTCGTGCTCGCGAGCTCGGTCGACGGCGCCACGCCCCCGCGGTTCGAGCGGGCTCCGGCGGCGGCGGCCATCCTCGTGGCGCTCGTCGCGTGCATCACGGCGGGCGCGCTGCCCCCGGTCGTCGCGGCGTTCGTGGGGGCCGGCGCCATGGTGCTGTTCGGCTGCTGCACGGTGGACGAGGCGCGCCGATCGCTCGATCTCACCGTGCTGGTCGCGATCGCGGCGGCCTTCGGGATCGGCGCCGCGATGCAGGTCACCGGTCTGGACGCGGCCATCGCCGGCCTGGCCCTGGCGGCGGGCGCGGATCAGCCGCTGCTCGCGCTCTTCGTCGTGTACGTCATGACGGTCGCGCTCACCGAGCTCGTGACGAACAACGCGGCCGCGGTCCTGGCGCTGCCCGTGGCGCTGGCCCTCGCCGAGCGCACGGGGGCCCAGCCGATGGGCTTCGTGATCGCCGTGATGATCGCGGCCTCCGCCAGCTTCCTGTCGCCCATCGGGTACCAGACGAACCTGATGGTCCTGAACGCGGGCGGCTACCGTCCGCTCGACTACCCGCGGCTCGGGCTCCCGGTGGCGCTCACGACGGGCGCCGTGACGCTCGCCGTGGTGCCCTGGCTGTGGCCGCTCTGACCGGGCTTCACCCGAGCACGACGCTGCGCATCGACAGCGAGCCGAGGTCGAACCCGGCGTTCTCGAAGCGGACGGGCCCGTCCGACGCGGCGCCCGCGGCATAGAGCAGCGGCAGCCAGTGGTCGGGCGTGGGGTGCGACAGGCGCCCGTCCTCGCGGCTCGCGAGGCCGACGAGCCCGTCGGCGTCGTGCTGCTCGAGCGCCGTCGCGACATCCCGGTCGAAGGACGCGGCCCAGGCGGGCGTGTCGGTGTTGCGCACGCGCATGCGTCCGAACGCGTCGCGCAGGTTGTGCACGATGTTGCCGCTGGCGAGCACCAGCACGCCTTCGTCGCGAAGGGGCGCGAGCGCCCGTCCGAGCTCGACGTGGCGCGCCGGGGCGAGGCGCCGGTCGATGCTCAGCTGGACCACCGGGATGTCGGCCTTCGGGTACATCCACTTCAGGACGCTCCACGTGCCGTGATCGAGGCCCCAGTCGAGGCGCTTCGACGCGCCTTCGAGCCGCCGCACGACCTGATCGGCGAGGTCGGGGCTGCC
>JACKET010000020.1 GCA_020632875.1 Alphaproteobacteria bacterium | reverse complement strand
TCGTTTCTGCGTCATCTGCGTCCTTCTGCGTCATCTGCGTGAGGCCGATCCCGCTCGCTCCACCAGGAGGGTCGACGGTGAGGCCAGGACTACACGGTGTCGCGGCTCCCCGCGTCGCGGGTCTCCTCGAGCCGCTCGAGGAACAGCCGCTCGAGGTCGCCCGGCGCCATCTGCGCGGTCTGCTCGTCGGCCACGACGCGGCCGTGCGCCAGCATCACCACACGGTCGGCGACCGCCTGGACCGTCTCGAGCACGTGCGTCGAGAGGAGCACGGTCTGCCCGCGATCCGCGGCGCCGCGCAGAGCCGCCTTGACCCGCGCGGCGCTGGGCGGATCGAGGCCGTTCAGCGCCTCGTCGAGCACGAGGACCGGCGGCTCGCCGAGCATCGCGGCCGCCAGCGCGGTCTTGCGGCGCATGCCCTGGCTGTACTCCCGGATGAGCCGGTCCGCGTCCTCGCCGAGGCCCGTGAGGTCGAGCGCGGCGCCGACGTCCCCGCCCCCGCGCACCTCGGCGATGAACTCGAGGAACTCGCGTGCCGTGAGGTACTCGTAGAGCGCGGGGTTCTCGGGCACCGCGCCGAACTGGCGCCGCGCCTCGAGCGGCTGCTCGACCACGTCGAAGCCGGCGATGCGCACGCGCCCCTCGGAGGGCCGGAGCAGGCCCGTGATCATCCGGAGGCACGTGCTCTTGCCGGCGCCGTTGTGCCCGATCAACCCGACGAACGTGCCGGGCTCGAGCTTCAGGTCGACGCGGTCGACCGCCACGACCGGGCCGAAGGTCTTGCGCACGCCCGCCAGCTCGATGCTCATCCCAGCACTCCGATCACCACGACGGCCGAAGCGGCCGCCGCCACGGGCCCGTACAGCGGGAGCCCCCCGCGCAGCCCACACCCGACGGACGCGATGGCCGCCAGCGCGATGGACACCTCGCCCACCCCGAGCACCAGGCCGCCCGCGCCGAGCCCCTGGCGGAACACCGCGGCCACGGCGCCCAGCCAGACGGCCGGCTGCTGCCACAGCCCCAGCACCACGGCCCGACCGACCCACTTCGCCGCGCCACCCGGCGGCAGCCACGACTTCAGGAACTCCGGCTCGTCCGCCTCCAGCAACACGCCGACCGACGCGACGATCCAGCACCCCATCACCGCGATCGACGCGGCGCGGACGGGCCCGATGGGGTCTTTGGTCCATGTGGCGACCAGCGCGGCGAGCCCCACGAGCCACGCACCCATGATCCAGGTGCGGCGGGCGCGCCAGCCGTGGCGGAGGTCTTTCAGCGCGTAGCGCCGCACGTCCGCCGGCAGGAACCGCACGGCCCAGTCGAGGTAGACGCGCAGCGCCTCCTCGCGCTCTTCGATCAACGCGTACCGGGCGTCGACCTCGGCCATCACGGTGCCCGCCTCGAACCAGCTCCGCCGCGCGAGCGACGGCACGGGAATCCACGCGAGGCCCGCGACCACGAGCGGGATGGCCATGAGCAGCGCACCCAGCGGGTCGCCCTCGACGAGCCGGCGCACGCCGACCGCCGCGCCGTTCACGATGGCCCCCACCGCGACCAGCACGATGCCGGGGGCGTACAGGAAGGCCGCCTGGGCCCGGTGGTTGTTGCCGCGCACGAGGTCGAGGAGCGGCGCGGCACGCTCGTCCTCCGACACGTCGACGGCCAGCAGGATCACCATGGCCGACGCGACGAGCGCGAGGACCCACGCACACGCGACCTGCACGACGCCGAGCGCCCACAGCGCGGGGGAAGCGAGCGCCACGGGGGCGCTCAGCACGGCCCACCCCGCGATCAGGAACAGCCGGGCTCGCGCCAGGCGCACCAGCTCGAATCGCACGACCCCCGCCGGATCGACCGGCCAGATCGCGAGGACCGCGCGGTCTCCCCCGCGGATGAGCGCCGAGTACACGTCGATCGCGAGCCACCCGATCACGACGATGTCGGCGCGGAGCAGCAGTCCCTCCATCGCGAACGGCGCGAAGTCGGCCGGGCCCCGCACCCACGCCAGGAACACGCGGTTCACCAGCGGCACGAGCAGGGCCAGCACGATCAGCCCGCCCACCGCGGCGCGGAGCGCGGGCGCCCAGCCCTCTGCCGCCCGTCGGTTCGCCTGCTGGCGCCTCCACGCCCGGGTGGTCGGATCCACCGACGCTACGCCAACTCGCCGCGCGCGGAGTGCGTGAAGGCGCGGGTGACGCGCACGTCGACCCACTCCCCGACCAGCTCGACGGGACCGGGGAAGTTGATCATGGCGTTGGTGCCGGTGCGCCCGCACACGACGCCCTCGTCGTGCCGCGACGGGCCCTCGACGAGCACGTTCTGCACGGTGCCCTGCAGCGTGTGCATCCACTCGGCGGAGAGCTCGCGCTGGCGGGCCTGGAACGTCGCGAGGCGCTCTTGCGCCACGGCGGGCTCGACCCAGTCCTTCAGCTTCAGCGCGGGCGTGCCGGGGCGGCCGGAGAACTTGAAGCTGAACGCACCCACGAAGCGGACCTCGTTCAGCAGGGACATCGTGTCGGCGAAGTCTTCGTCGGTCTCGCCGGGGAAGCCGACGATGATGTCGGTCGTGAGCACGATGTCGGGGCGGGCCTCGCGGAGCTTCGCGACGATGTCGAGGTAGTGCTCGCGCTTGTAGAACCGCTTCATCCGCCGGAGCACGCGGTTGCTGCCGCTCTGCACGGGCAGGTGGAGCTGCGGGGCGAGGACCTCGAGGTCGCGGTGGGCCTCGATCACGTCGTCGCCCATGTCGCGCGGGTGGCTCGTGGTGTACCGGATGCGGCGGACGCCCGGCACGGCCGCGACGGCCCGCAGCAGCTGGGCGAACGTGAGCTCGCCGGTGCGCTTGAGCCCGTAGCTGTTGACGTTCTGCCCGATGAGCGTGATCTCCTGCACGCCGCGGTCGACCAGCGCGCGCACCTCGTCGAGGATCTCGGTGTGCGGGCGCGAGATCTCGACGCCGCGCGTGCTCGGCACGATGCAGAAGGTGCACTTGTTGTCGCAGCCCTTCTGGATGGTGACGAACGCACCGACGCCGTGGTCGGCGGGGTCGATGTCGGAGACGAAGGGATACGCGTCGAGGTCGAGGAAGTCGGTGTCGAGCACCGGCCGGCGCGTCTCGATCGCGCGCTTCACGAGCTCGCGGACGTGCGGCACGCCGTCGGGACCGAAGACGAGATCGAGCTCGCGGTACTGGTCGAGGAGCTTCTGCCCCTCTTGCTGGGCCACGCAGCCCGCCACGCCGATGGTGACGCTCTTGCCGTTGCGCTTCATCGAGCGGTAGTCGCCGAGCGCGGACCGCATCTTGTCGACGGCCTTCTCGCGGATGGAGCAGGTGTTCAACAGGATGACGTCGGCCTCTTCGGGCTCGAGGGTCTCGACGAACCCGTCGGCCACGAGCTGAGCGCGCATCTTGCCCGTGTCGTACTCGTTCATCTGGCACCCGAAGGTGCGGAAGTAGACCCGGCGTGGCGGAGGAGCGGACATCGGCCTGCTCTTAACCAGCGAGGCCCGGCCGGGTCACCGGGACCCAGAGGATGCCGAACCGGTCGAGCCGGATGTCGGTGCGCTCGAGCTTGACCTCGACCTCTTCGGTGCCCTCGAGCAGCTTCACCTTCTCGTTCTGGATCGCCAGGATCTTCGTCTCGAGGTCGGCTTCGAGGTCGTAGAGCTCGCGCTGGATCTCGGTGAGCTCGGTCTGGCTGCGGTCGAGGCGCTCGCCCGCGCGACGGGTCTGGTCGCGCCGGTTCATCGCGGTGGAGACGGACCGGCTGCGCCCCATGAACCACGAGTAGGCGGTCTCGGCGATGTTCATGACCTCGCTCGCCCGCTTGCTCGTCAGGTCGGAGGAGTGCTGCGCGATGTCGCGCTCGAGGCGCTTCTGCTTGTCTTCGAGGCGCTTCACCTCGCGGTCGACCCGGTCCTTCAGCTTGGCGACCTCGGCGTCGACGAGATCCTGGACCGCCTCGCGCGCGCGCGCGTCGAACAGGTCACGGGTCTCCCCCGCACGGCTCTCGAGCTTCAGCGCCTTGTTGCGGAACATCTTCGCGGTCTCGCCGCGGAACACCTCCTCTTTGACGCGGTCTTCGAGGGCCTTGAGCTCGCGCGGCTCGTCGATGAGGGTCGAGAGCGGCGCGAACCGGCCGTCGGGCGGCGGGCTCGGAAGGAAGTCGGACGGCTCGAATTCGGGCTCGACGCCATCGGGGATGCCGTGATCGTCGATCGGGAAGAAGAGCCGGTGCTCTTCGCGGGTCTCCTCGAAGTCGCGGCCCTCGTCGAACTTCAACCACAGCCGGGCGTACAGCGCGGGCAGCCACACGATCCGCCCGTCGGCGCGGCGCGATTGCTCGGCGCGCTCGAGGTGCGGCGCGAGGCGGGCCGAGAACGCGACCCGCGGATCGAGGAACCACGTCGTGTAGTTGCCGGGCGCGGGCATCGGCTGCGTCGCGAGATCGGGGTCGGGCTCGGGAGCGCTGGCGACGGGCGCTGCGGACGGTGCCTTCGACGACGCGGTGGGAGCGGGCTGGTCGAGCATGGAGAGCTCGCGCCGGGTGAGCGGACCGCGAAGGTAGCTGATCGCCCAGCGGCTCTTCACGAGGAAGGGCTCGGAGACCTTCACGTCCTTCACGAGGAACGTGCGGGACGGCAGCTGCTCGAGCCAGGTGGACAGCGTCTTGCGGTCGAGGTCGCCCGTCGCGCCGGCGAGTCCCTCGAGGACGCGCTCGCGGTCCTGCTTCGTCTGGAGGCGGCCGATGATCCACGTGCCCGCGTTGGACATCGCGGCGTAGTCGACGTCGACGGGGTTCTGCGTCACGAGCATCGTGCCGACCCCGACGGCGCGGGCCTGCTTCATCAGGGTGAGCACGGGCTGCTTGGTGGGCGGGTTCTTCGGGTAGGGCGGCAGGTAGCCCATGACCTCGTCGAAGTAGACGAGCGCGCGGAGCGTGGAGGAGCCGGGCTGGCGCCGCGACCAGGCGACGATCTGGTTGAGCAGCATCGCGGTGAAGAAGGTGCGGCCGCCCTGATCGAGGTGCGCCAGCGTGAAGACCCGCACGGGCGTGCGGCCGTCGCGGGCGAGCAGCGCGTCGATGTCGAGCACCTCGCCCTGCGACCACACCTGGAAGCCGGGCGACGCGACCACGCCGTTGAGCTGCATGGCCAGCGCCATGCGGTCGTCGCGCGGGAAGAAGGCATCGACCGGGAACACGCCGACCTTCTGGAAGGGTGGGTCGACGAGCCCGAGGATGAGGGACTCGAGATCGAGGTCGTTCCCCGCGGACCAGGCCGCCTCGACGATGCGCGACAGCACGACGTGGCGCGGGTCTTTCACGGGATCCGCGTCGACGCCGACGAGCCCGAGCAGCGAGCTGACCGTGCCGGCCACGAGATCGCGCAACCCCTCGAGGTCGTCGGCCGTCGCCCCGGACGGCGCGCGCAGCATGCCGAGCACGTTCACCGGAATCGCGGCGCTGGAGCCGGGGCTGTAGACCGTGACCTCGGCACCCTCGACGAACTTGCGGATCCGCGCGTCGTCGACGCCGTGCTTCGCGAGCCCCTCGCGCCACCGCGCCGCGACACCCGCAGCGAACTCGGACACGCTCTGCCCCGCGCGATCGGCTTCGGCGGGGTCGACCCACTTCTCGAAGTCGGCGGCGCTGTGCTCGGCGAAGGCCAGCGCGAGGTTCGCCATGTCGCCCTTCGGGTCGATCACGACGAGCGGAACGCCCGCCATCGCGAGCTCTTCGAGCAGGGTGACGCACATCCCGGTCTTGCCGGAGCCCGTCATCCCGAAACACACGGCGTGGCGGGTCAACCGATCGGGATCCAGCGGGACGATCCCTCCCGTCTCGCGCATCCCCGCGTCCACCGCACGTCCGAACCAGCTGTCCATTCGGGCCTCCTCGAGGTGGCCCCCTACCCTAGTCGTCGTCTTCTTCCCAGGGCGGGATCACGTCGACCACGACGTCGGCCACGCCCTCGCGCTCGGGACGACGCACGTCGTCGACCTCGTCGAAGTACTGCCGCTGGAGCTGGCGGAGGTAGCGGTCGACCATCGGGGCGGGAACGTCTTCGACCACCGCGATGAACGCGAGACCGTTTCGCGGCAGGTACCGCCACGCGAGGACGGTGCCGTCTTTCGACTCGACCCCTTCGGGCGTGATCTCGCCATCGGCCATGTCGTTCACGAGCTCGCCGATCCGTTCCCACAGCTCGGGCTCGAGGTCTTCGGGGTCGGGGTCTGCGTAGACGGGGTCTTCGAGGTCTTCGTCTACGATGATGAAGAGGGCTACCAGCATCGAGGTGATCTCCGCGCGCGGGGATACCACCCGCTGCGGCGAAAGCCAAGCACCGTGTGGGAGGGATAGACTGCCGGGCATGAAGGGTCCCGTCCACATCGGGCCGTACCGCTTGCGGCGCGCAATCGCGACCAGCCCCGTGTCGGAGGTCTGGGCGGCTACGCATGGTCCCTCGCAGCGCGCCGTCGCCGTGAAGATCCTGCGACCCGAGGCCGCGAACGATCGCCGCGACCTGAAGGCATTCCGCACCGAGCTGCGGAACACGGCCGCGCTCTCCAACCCCAACATCGTGCATCCCTACGAGACGGGCACCGTCGACGAGCTCGCCGCGCGGGCGTCCGGCGGGCAGCTGCTCGAGGGCGCCCCGTACCTCGTGATGGAGCTCTGCAGCGGCGGCTCGCTCGACGAGATCAAGCGTCCCTTCGCGTGGAAGGAGCTGAAGCAGGTCCTGATCGCGCTGCTCGACGCGCTGGCGCACATGCACGCCCGCGGCGTCGTGCACCGCGCGCTGCGGCCCACCGCCGTCCTGCTGAACGGGATGGGCGACGAGCGCAGCGGGCTGAAGCTCGCCGGATTCGGGCTCGCGCACCACATCGATGGCCTGGTGCTGAAGGGCCAGTACGACAAGCTCGACAGCGCCCTCTACTACATGGCGCCCGAGCAGCTGCGCCGCGAGTGGCGCGATCTCGGCCCGTGGACCGATCTCTACAGCCTCGGCATGGTCGCGTGGCACCTCGCGTCGAACCGGCGGCCCTGGCGTGAGCTGAAAGACAAGGCGCTGGCCGATGCGCAGCTCGAGTCCTCCCTCCCCCGGCTCCAGCCCACCGGGCCCGTGCCCGAGGGCTTCGAATCCTGGATCGAGCGGCTCACCCGCAAGGATCACTCCCGTCGGTTCCAGCGGGCCGCAGATGCCGCCTGGGCGCTGATCCGCCTCGGCGACGTGCGCGTCGACATCGAGCCGTCCGCCGCGGATGCCCTCGTCGTGGCCCTCGAGGACGAAGAGAAGACGGTCGTCCCGAACCCCAACAAGTCCGGGCAGTTCGACCTGAAGCAGCTCCGCGCCCAGCTCGCCGAGCCGCCCACCGTGTCCTTCACGACCGAGCCCGAGCTCACCGAGTCCGAGCTCACGGTGTTCCAGGGCACCCTGTCCCCCGACATCCCGCCGGTCCCGCGCACGTGGGAGGAGAAGGAGGAGTACCGCTGGTCCCAGCCGATCGGCACGGGGCTCGGCCTGTTCGACCACCGGTCGACGCCGCTGGTCGACCGCCTCGACGAGCGGACGAAGGTGTGGGAGGCGCTGAGGCGCGTCGTCACGAAGCGATCCGCGCAGATGCTCGTGATCGACGGCCCCGCGGGCATCGGCAAGTCCCGCCTCGCGCGCTGGCTGTCCGAGCGGGCCCACGAGCTCGGCGCCGCGACGGTCCTCAAGGCGACGCACTCGCGCACCGAGGCCCCCGGAACGAGCGTCCGGCGGATGTTCGGCACGCACATGCGCCTCGGAAAGCTCGACCGCGACGGGGTCCGCGAGCGGGTGAAGGGCTTCCTGTTCCAGCGCGGCGTCCGTCAGATCGACGAGGTCGAGGCGCTCACCGAGCTCGTCTTCCCCTCGACGCGAAGCGACCCGGCCGTGCGCCGCGTCTCCGGCGTCGAGGAGCGGCACGCCGTGGTGCGCCGCTTCTTCCGCCTGCTCACGCTCGAGCGGCCCCTGATCGTGTGGCTCGAAGACGCGCACTGGGGCAACGACGCGCTGGGCCTGGCGTATTCGGTCCTCGAGAACCAGCGCTACTCGCCGATGCCGGTGCTCTTCGTGCTCACCGTGCGCGACGAGACCCTCGCCGAGCGCCCGATCGAGCGCGCGCTGATCGAAGAGCTGCAGGGGCTCGAGGGGGCGGCGACGCTCTCGCTCGGCCCCCTCTCCGACGGCGACCAGCACGAGCTCGTGCAGTCGATGCTCGGCCTCGAGGAGTCGCTCGCCGCGCGGGTCGTCGACCGCACCCGCGGCAACCCGTTGCTCGCCGTCGAGATCGTGGGCGACTGGATCCAGCGCAACACGCTCGAGACCGGGCCGTCGGGCTTCCAGCTCACGCCCGGCGAAGAGCTGGTGCTCCCCGACGACCTGCACGCCGTGTGGATGCGCCGCGTCGAGCGCGTGCTCCGCGGCATGCACGAGGATGCCGCCGGCTACCTCGAAGCCGCTGCCGTGCTGGGTCTCGAGGTCGACGACGAGGAGTGGCGCGAGGTCACCGACCACCCCGAGGGCTTCCACTTCCCGCGGTACCTGCAGAAGGGCGGGATGGCGTACTACCCCGCCCGCGCCCGCATCCGCGCGAAGCTGGCCGACCGGCTGCTCGACTTCCGCCTCGCCGAAGAGACCGACACCGGCTGGGCCTTCGCGCACGGCATGATCCGCGAGAGCCTGCTGCGTTGGGCGCGCGACAACGACCGCTGGGTGCTCCACAACGAGGCCGCGGCCGCGATGCTGCGCGCCCGCTACGAGCGCGGTCGGCGCGATGTAGCCGAGCGACTCGGGCGTCACCTCGTGGCCGCGGGGCACCTCGAGCAGGCCCTCGAGCCGCTGATGGCCGGTGTGCAGGAGCGGAAGAGCACGCTGGGCGTGCGTCCGGCCCTCGCGCTGCTCGCGACGTGCGAGCAGACGATGAACGAGCTCGGGCTGTCGGCCGACGACCCGCGCTGGGGCAACCTGTGGATCACGCGCGGGCAGCTCGCGTTCATGCGGGGCGACTACGACGAGGCCGAGCGCTGGGCCCGCCAGGCGGCCCTCACGGCGAGCGACAACGCGTGGTCGGCGTGGGGCACGGTGCTCCAGGAGGCGCTGTTCCTCCAGGCGCAGATCGCGCTCCGCCGCTCCGAGGTCTCGGGCGCCGAGCAGCTCTTCACGCAGCTCAAGGCGTCCGCCGCCGACGGTGCGAATCCCCGCCTCTTCGCGATGGCGATGCACGGGCTCGGGGCCGTGGCGCGCACGCGCGGCAAGCTCGAGACCGCCCTGATGTACCTCGGCGAGGCGCGTCGCAGCTTCGAGGAGGCGCACGACGAGGTCGGCGTGGCGGACTGCTGGAAGGAGATGGCGCACCTCGACCTGCTCTCGGGCGAGGTCGAAGGCGCGTCGAACCTCTTCAAGCGCGCGGTCGAGGTCTACGAGCGGCTCGGCGACCGCCACAAGCTCGCGCTGTGCCTCAACGGCCTGGCCGAGGTGGCGCGGTACCGCGGTGACATCGGCGAGGCCGAGTCGGGCTACCGGCACGCGCTGCAGATCTTCGAGTCGGTCGGCAGCGCCCAGGCGGTCGTCGCGCGGCTGAACCTCGCGCTCATCCACCTGCGCCGCGGCAGCTGGGACGGTGCCGACCGCGACGGGCGGCGCGCGAAGGCCCTGCTCGAGTCCGAGGGGCGGCGGCGCCTGCTGGGCTCCGCGCTCGTCGTTCTGATGGCCGCGTCGGCGGGCCTCCGCAAGTGGGACGAGTTCGACCAGCACCTCGCCGAGGCCCAGGAGGTGCTCCGCCAGACCGCGTTCTGCGAGGCCGACGCGGCGTGGTGTGCGCACAAGGCCGGAGACCTGGCCGTGCAGCTCGAGCAGCCCGACCGGGCGCGGTCCGCGTACCAGTTCGCGTGGTTCCAGTACCGCGGCCTGGGTGACCAGGACGCCATGAAGCGGGTAGAAGCGCTCATCGGCAAGCCGGAGGCCGGATGAGCGAGAGCCGCCCCACGTTCCGCGCGCCCCCGACGGCCTTCGGGCTGCGCCGGGCCTGGTACATCGCGATCCCGAGCGCCGAGCTCGGCACCCGTCCCGTGCAGCGCACCATGTGCGGCATCCCGATCGCCGTGTTCCGCGGCGAGAGCGGGCAGGCGGCCGCGCTCCTCGATCGCTGCCCGCACCGCGGCGTCCCGCTGACGTTCGGCGCGGTCGTCGGCGACACGCTCCAGTGCGGCTACCACGGGTGGAAGTTCGACGCGGCCGGCGAGTGCCGCGCGGTGCCCGGGCTGGTCGGGCCCGCCGAGAGCCCTGCGCGCTGCGTCACCTCCTTCCCCGTGCGCGAGCAGCAGGGCTTCGTCTGGGTGTGGCTCGATCCCGAGGTCGCGCCCGACGTCGAGCCGTTCCACTTCCGCGTGGCGGACGCGCCCGGCTACACGACCGTCCGGCGCGAGCTCGAAGCGCCCGCGGATCTCGTCGCCGTCGCCGAGAACGCGCTCGACGTGCCGCACACGGCCTTCCTCCACAGCGGCCTCTTCCGCTCCGACAAGGATCGGAACGAGATCCGCTGCGTCATCGAGCGGTTCACCGACCACGTGGTCGCGGAGTACATCGGAGAGCCCCGTCCCGAAGGGCTCGCTGCGCGCCTGCTCTCCCCCTCCGGCGGCATCGTCACGCACTTCGACCGGTTCTACCTGCCGAGCGTGCTCGAGGTGGAGTACTCGATCGGCGACGAGAACCACATCGTCCTCAACGGCGCGTGCACGCCCGTGACGCCCGAGATCACGCGTCTGTTCGCGGTCGTGTCGGTGAAGTCGCGCATCCCGGGCTTCCTCATCCGCCCCATCGTGCAGCCCGTCGCCCTCTACATCTTCGGCCAGGACGTGAAGGTCCTGAAGCTCCAGACCGAGCTCAAGGGCCAGATGGGCGACCGGTACGTGAGCACCGAGGTCGATCTGCTCGGGCCGCACATCTCGCGGCTGTTGAAGCGCGCGGAGGACGGCGAGCTCGACCAGCTCGAGCCCTACCGCCGCGAAGTGACGATGCTCGTCTGATGCAGCTGCTGTTCGCGCTGCTCCCGCTCGTCGCGTTCTACGTCGTCGAGTCGGCGTACGGCCTGAAGGCGGGGGTCGCGGCGGCGATGGGCTTCGCGCTGCTCGACGTGGGGTTCGGCTGGTACCGGACGCGCAAGCTCTCGAAGATGGCGCTGTTCACGGCCGGGCTCGTGCTGGTGCTCGGATCGCTGTCGCTCCTGTCGGACGACGAGCGCTTCGTGCTGTGGAGCCCGGTCGTCGGGGACCTCGTGTTCGCGGTGATCCTCGTCGGGAGCCTCGCGCTGCCGGCCTCGCTCATCGAGGTCGCGTACGAGGAGTCGAGCCCGGAGCAGCCCCTCGACGACGTCCTGCGCCGGTACCTGCGGGGCCTCACGCTGCGCTTCGCGCTGAACCTGTGTGTCCATGCGGCGCTCACGGGGTGGGCCACGACGCAGTCGCGCGAGGTGTGGCTGTTCGTGTCGGGGCCCGCTCAGTACGTGCTGTTCGGGGTCCAGGTCGCGATCGAGGCCCTGGTGGTGTGGCGCCTGCCACCTGCTGCCGAGCGCGGTGCCGAGTCGGAGCAGTCGCGCCCGTAGAGGGGCTGTGGCAACATCCCGCCCATGCCTGACGTCAAGCAACAGGGCCTCGTCACCCTCAACACCGATCCGCCGCACGAGGACAGCTCGCTCGTGCTCGTGGTCCTCGCCGGCGACGAGCCCGGTCGGCGGTTCCCCGTGGGCAGCGCCACGCTGATCATGGGCCGCGACCCCACCTGCGACATCACGGTCAACGACCGTCGCGTGTCGCGGCAGCACGCCCGCATCGAGCCCGAAGACGACGGCAGCTTCCTGCTCGTCGACAACGGCAGCTCGAACGGCACGCTGGTGAACGGCGAGCGCATCGAGCGCCGCCACATCGACATCGGCGACCGCATCGGCCTCGGGCGCGGCGTGGTGCTGTTGTTCACGCGCGCCGGGCGCTTCGACGATCAGCTGCTGCAGGCCCAGAAGCTCCAGGCCCTCGGCCAGCTCTCGGGCCGCATCGCGCACGACTTCAACAACATCCTCACGACCATCCTCACGAACGTGAGCTTCCTGCGCCGTCAGGATCCGATGGATCCCGAGGATCTGAAGGATGCGATCGCCGACATCGAGCTCGCCGCGCGGTCGGGAGCCGAGCTCACCGAAGGGCTGCTGTCGTTCGCGCACAAGGGCGAGCCGGTGCAGGACACCGTGAACATCGCCAACGTCATCCAGGAGAGCGAGCGGCTCATCCGCCGCACGCTGGGCGAGAAGGTGCGGTTCTCGGCCCAGGTCGACGAGGATCTGTACGTGTTCGGGCACCACCAGCTGCTCGTGAACGTGATGCTGAACCTGGCGTTGAACGCGAACGATGCGATGCCCAACGGCGGCCGCCTGACGATCCGCGCGTTCACGGAAGACGTGCAGGAGCACCGCGCGAGCGCCGACTGGATGATTCCCGGGCAGTACATCGCGATCGTCGTGGAGGACACGGGGATCGGGATGAACGAGGTGGTCCGCCGGCAGATCTTCGAGCCGTTCTTCACGACGAAGGGCGAGAAGGGCACGGGGATGGGCCTGGCGACGGTGTACGGGATCGTGCGGGAGCACGGCGGGAACATCCGGGTGACGAGCCGCGAGGGCGTGGGGACGGTGTTCCGGATCGACATCCCCGCGATCGACTCGTAGGAACCACAGCCTTTTGCTTCGCGCGCGGAGCGCGCTGCGCGGCTCGCCTATGGCGGCCTTGCGGTTCGGAGACACGGCAGACCCAGGATCCGGTTTCCCCGGGGCGCTCCAGCGCTGTAGCGGGGCGTGGGGAAAACCGGACCCTGCGGACGTGCCTGTCGGGACCGACGGGGAGTCGGAAGAGCATCGGACTGGCGGGGCGTTCGGGGCCCTCCCGTTCCCCCGCGTGCGCGTGCGCGATGAGGCGTTCGAAGCTGGGTCCCGGCTCGTCGAAGACGGCGGTGTCGGAGTGTCCGGCCGCGGGATCCCGGCTCGTCGGAGACGACGGCGTTGGAGGCATCGGCCGCGGGATCCCGGCTCGTCGTAGAGAACGGGGATGGCGGGTGTGAGCGTCCGGTCTACCCTTTGCTTCGCGCGCGGAGCGCGCTGCGCGGCTCGCCTATGGCGGCCTTGCGGTTCGTAGACCCGGCAGACCCAGGATCCGGTTTCCTCGAAGGGGCGCAGCGTCCGGTGGGTCGGGGGGAAACCGGACCCTGCGGACGTGCCTGTCGGGACCGACGGGGGGTCGGAAGAGCATCGGACTGGCGGGGCGTTCGGGGCCCTCCCGTTCCCCTGCGCGTGCGCGTGCGCGATGAGGCGTTCGAAGCTGGGTCCCGGCTCGTCGAAGACGGCGGTGTCGGAGTGTCCGGCCGCGGGATCCCGGCTCGTCGGAGACGACGGCGTTGGAGGCATCGGCCGCGGGATCCCGGCTCGTCGTAGAGAACGGGGATGGCGGGTATGAGCGTCCGGTCTACCATTTGCTTCGCGCGCGGAGCGCGCTGCGCGGCTGGCCTATGGCCGCCTTGCGGTTCGTAGACCCGGCAGACCCAGGATCCGGTTTCCTCGAAGGGGTGCAGCGTCCGCGTCCGGGTGGGTCGGGGGGAAACCGGACCCTGCGGACGTGCCTTTCGGGACCGACGGGGTCGGAAGAGCATCGGACCGGCGGGGCGTTCGCGGTCCGCCCCGTGCCCGTGCGCGTGCGCGACGGAGCGCTGGAGCGCTGGAGCGCTGGAGCGCTGGAAGTGGGATCCCGACTCGTCGGAGAAAGCGACATTGAGGGGCTCACCGGACCGCCCGGCGTAGACAGGAGCATCGGACCCGGAACGCATCCTCGCCGGAGGCATCGGGGGTTCAACGCATCCTGCACGGTTCGGAGAGCGCGAAATGGATGCGTTCGGGGTCCGATGCCTCCCCTGAGAGTGCGTTCGGGGTCCGTTGCCTCCCCGGAGGATGCGTTGAACCCCCGTTGCTTCGGCCCAGGATGCGTTCCGTGCCCGATGCTCCCCCCAACCCTCAAACCCCGCAAGACCGACCGCGGCGGCACGGTTTCGCCACCCCTCGGGAAAGCCCCCCACCCGCCCGACGAAACCGGGACGCAGGTCGGGCCGTGTCTCCCGCAGTCACGCCAACGAGCGAAGCGAGGCGGAGGACCAGGACCGTCGGCAAGGCGAACGCCTTGACGACGGTCCGCCAGGCTGGGCGAAAGCCACTCCCCACCGCCAGGTGGGGGGTGGATCGTACGGCGCGAAGCGCGGAGTAAGGGTTGCCGGGCGCTCGCCCCATCGATCCGGGCCGGCTCGACGAGCCCGGATCCCGCCGTCTTCCAACGTCCGAGCGCCCACGACGCCCTCTCCCCCAGTCCCAACCCTCAGACCCCGCAGGACCGACCGCGGCGGCACGGTTTCGCCACCCCTCGGGAAAGCCTCCGACCCGCCCGACGAAACCGGGACGCAGGTCGGGCCGTGTCTCCCGCAGTCACGCCAACGAGCGAAGCGAGGCGGAGCGCGAAGCGCGGAGTAAGGGTTGCCGGGCGCTCGCCCCATCGATCCGGGCGGGCTCGACGACCCGGGATCCGGCCGTCCGAGCCCCAGAGTCCGGCCGGCTCGACGAGCCGGGATCCCGTCGTCTTCCAACGCCCGAGCGTCCACGACACCCGCAGCCTGTCCACCACGGCCGAATCGACGAGCCTCGACCAACGGGCGATTCCAGCGAATCCCGGGAACGGGAACGGGTACGGGTACGGGAACGGGGAGCCCTTCGGGCTCTAAGGCATCGGGCCCAACACCCAATCCAGCGGCCCCCAGAACTCCGCCACCACCGGCTCCCCGCTCGCCGGCGTCACCGTGATCGCCACGTCGACCTCCTCGTCGG
Source organism: Alphaproteobacteria bacterium (assembly GCA_020632875.1). Lineage (GTDB taxonomy): Bacteria > Myxococcota_A > UBA796 > UBA796 > JACKEQ01. The sequence goes on along the minus strand of JACKET010000020.1, from coordinate 120,131 downwards.
CCAGGTCGGGCGGCTCGAAGCCGAAGAACCGCATGTGGAACTCCGACGCGAACCGCGTGCCCTCGTTCTCGCCCACGTTCGCGCACACGAAGCGCTGGAGGTACTCGCCCGACCCGACCAGCTCGCCGTCGCTGCGACGCCAGGCCTCGGTCGTGACCGTGTAGCCGTCGTTGCTCGCCGCCACGCCGATCAGGCGGACATCGAACGGCGCGTACGGCGCGCCCCCCTGCGGCGGGATGCCGAACGCGATCGGATCGCCGTCGGACATGCCCCACACGACCCCCTGGGTGAGCTCGATCACCGGGTCGTCGAGCTCGGGACAGAGGCCCGTGGGCTGGGTGGGGACGTCGTCCTTGCAGGCGAACAGGGCGAGGATCGCAATCATGGGATGCATATACCGCCCGAGGAACCGACCCGCAGAACGAGGAACGGCGACTTCCGCGAGGAAGCCGCCGTCTTGAGGCGCCAGCCGGATTCGAACCGGCGAATGGAGGTTTTGCAAACCTCTCCCTTGACCACTTGGGTATGGCGCCAGAGAGTGCGCCGGGGATTCTATCGGCGGCGCGGGGTTCGTCAAGCACCGTCGGCACGCGACGTGAGGGGAACGGGTTGGTGTCTCTCGACCCCTTGGTTACGTCCACAGGCACCTACCGCTCGGTAGGGTCGGAGGGGGCCCGTGCTTCAAGAGATGATGATGGCGTTCGCCCTGCGCGGCGCGGGCTGGGTGCTGTGGCTCCTCGTCGCGCTGTCGGTGCTCTGCATCGCGATCAGCCTCGAGCGTGTCTACTACCTGATCACCGACGGCACGCCGCGGATCGCGCTCCAGGCCATCGTCGACAAGTTCCTGAAGGGCGGCAGCACGTCCGAGTTCCAGGATTCCCTCGCGAAGCTCAAGGGCTTCGAAGCCCGCGTGCTGTCGGCGGGCGTCGAGATGCGCGAGCGCGGTCCCGAAGCCGCCGAGCGCGCGATGTCGGGCGTGGCGACCGCCGAGAAGATCTCGATGGAACGCGGGCTCGCCGTGCTGGCCACCGTGGGGTCGAACGCCCCGTTCCTCGGCCTGTTCGGCACGGTGCTCGGCATCATCCAGGCCTTCGCCGACCTCGCCGAATCGAACGCCGAGGCCAGCGAGGCCGTCATGTCGGGCATCTCCGAGGCCCTCGTCGCCACGGCCGTGGGCCTGATGGTCGCGATCCCGGCCGTCGTGCTCTACAACTCGTTCGCCCGCTGGGTGAAGGGCCGCATCGGTCGCTCCGAGTCGCTCTCCCAGCTCGTCGTGGCGCGCCTGATCGAGCCGGAACACGTCCATGGGAAGTAAGCTCGGCAGCGACGACGACGTCATCGCAGACATCAACATCACGCCCTTCGTCGACATCATCCTGGTCGTGCTGATCATCTTCATGGTGACCGCCACGACCATCGTGAAGCAGTCGATCAAGATCACGCTTCCGGATGCGGCCAGCGGCGAAGAGACGAAGTCCACGTCGCTCGGGCTGACGCTCATGGCGAGCGGCGACCTGCTGCTCGACGGCGAGAAGGTGTCCGTCCCCGCGCTCAAGAACCGCCTGCGCGAGGCCAAGAAGAGCGGCGAAGAGGTCGTGTGCCTCATCGCGGCCGAGAAGAGCGTCGCGCACGGCCGCGTCGTGTGGCTCATCGACCTCATCAAGAGCGAAGGCATCGCGAAGTTCGCGATCAACATCAACAAGGTCGACGCCATCGGCCCCGATCCCGCCACCGTCGGCGAGGGTCAGGCAGGCGGATGAGGGCGAAGGTCCTCGAGACCCGTCCGCTGCGCGAGTACGTGCTGCTCGTCGTGGCAGTCGTCGCGTCGCTGCTGATCCACGGCGGCGGCGCTCTGGGCGCAGCGAGCCTCCCCCCTCCCGGCCGCGACGAGCCCGTGTGGGTCGAGATGGCCGTTGTCGAGACCCAGCCCGAGATCGAGCCCGAGCCAGAACCCGAGCCAGAACCCGAGCCCGAGCCGGAACCCGAGCCCGAGCCGGAACCCGAGCCCGAGAAGGTCGAGTTCCAGCCCGAGCCCGAGGTCCCACCCGAGCCGCAGCCCCCTCCCCCGCCCGAGGCGAAGCCCGTGCCCCGGCCGGTCCAGGGCCTCGACGTCACGAGCTTCGCAGAGGGCTCGGGGTCCGGTTTCGACGTGCGGCGCGGCAACACGACCGCCACGAAGGCCACCGACAGCACGGTGGGGCTCGACGAAGAGCTCGGCGAGTTCGCGCCGATCCCGTACACGTCCGTCAGCAAGCCGCCGAAGGTCCGCTACAAGCCCGCGCTCGCCATCCCCCAGGCCATCATCGACGCCGAGATCGAGGGGCGCGTCGAGATCCTCCTGACCATCGACGCCGAGGGCAAGGTGACCGAGGCCGCAGTGGTCTCCGGCCTCCACCCCGCCGCCGACGCCGCCTGCCTCGAGACGATGACCAAGTCGCGCTGGAAGCCCGGAACGAAGGACGAAAAGCCCGTGATCACCACGAACGTGCCCTACTCGTGCCGCTTCGAGATGGCGGTGGACTGATGCTGCTGCTCCTCTCCCTCCTCTCCGCCCACGCCCAGGAGGCGCCGCCCGCCCCCTCCGCGCCGGATCCGTCCGCCCCCGACGAAGGCGCCGACGCGCCCGAGGCACCCGCTCCCGCCCCGACGGGCCAGGAGGGTCCGAAGAAGGGCCCGAAGAGCGACGCGCCCGACGCGCCCACCGAAGACCTCCCGATCATCAAGGGTCCCGAAATCCTCGAGTACGTCGAGGCCGAGTGGCCGCCCGGCACGAAAGAGGCCGGCGAAGAGGCCGTCGTGAAGCTCGTGATCGAGCTCGACGAGACCGGAGAGGTCGCGAGCGTCGACATCGTCGAGCCCGCCGGCCGCGGATTCGACGAGGCGGCCGTCGACGCGGTCCTGGCGATGAAGTTCGCGCCCGCCGAGACCGAAGCGGGGCCCGTCCCCGTCGTGTTCGAGTTCGCCTACGGCTTCCGCTTCGAGGAGGAGCCGCCCGAGGAGGCGCCGAAGCCCGTCAACCTCGAGGGCCGCATCCGCGAGATGGGCACGCGCGTCGACCTCGCCGGCGTGACGGTCGTGGTCGACGGCACGGATCTGTCCGCGAAGACCGATGCCGAGGGGCGCTTCGAGATCCGCGGGGTGCCGCTGGGCGACGTGACGCTCCGGCTGCTCGAGCAGGACCACGTCACCATCGAGAAGACCGTCGAGGTCGTCGAGGGCGAGGTCACCATCGTCGACCTGTGGCTGCGGTCCACGAGCTACCGCGACAACGAGGTCGTCGGCGTCTACGAGCGCAAGAAGGAAGAGGTCACCCGCCGCACGATCACCATCGAAGAGGTCCGCCGCATCCCCGGCACGTTCGGCGACCCGATCAAGGTCATCCAGACGCTCCCCGGGGCCGCGCGCACGCCGTTCGGCACCGGGCTGCTCGTGATCCGCGGCAGCAATCCCGAAGACTCGGGTGTGTACGTCGACGGCGTGCGGCTCCCGATCATCTACCACCTCACCGGCACCACCTCGGTGCTGAGCCCCGATCTCATCGAGTCCGTCGACTACCTGCCCGGCGGATACGGCGTGCAGTACGGGCGCTCAATGGGTGGCGTCGTCGACATCCGCACCAAGCGCGAGTTCAGCGAGCAGGGCAAGATCGTCTGGGGCACCGACATCCTCGACAGCCAGGTGTACTTCGAGGGCCAGATCGGCTCGAAGAAGAAGCCCGACGCGCCGAAGCACCAGATCGCCATCGCCGCCCGGCGCTCGTACCTCGACCTGTTCATCCCGATCTTCACGCGCGAGAGCCAGTTCAAGATCAAGCCGTTCTACACGGACTACCAGGCGAAGTACATCGCGCCCACGCCCGGCGACCAGCACGTCTCGGCCTTCTTCTACGGCTTCGAGGACATCCTCAAGGTCTCGACGCCCGACGACTTCGCCCAGGGCACGGATCAAGACACGCAGGGCGACCTGAAGACGAAGTACGCGTCGCAGCGGCTCATGTTCACGTACGAGAACGAGATCAGCGACAAGCTCGTCTTCGCGGCCTCGCCGAGCCTCGGGTACGACTACTCGAACCTCGGCCTCGGCGACGAGTTCAAGCTCCAGAGCAAGCAGCTCGTGGGGCAGCTCCGCGCCGAGCTGCGCTACACGCCCGTCACCGGCGTCGAGATCATCCCGGGCGTCGACTTCCTGGGCGGCACGTACTGGTTCGACTTCCGGTCGGCGATCAACCTCGAGGCTGCGAGCGACCCACTCGCCGAGCGCGAGCCGGTGGGGTTCGACGGCCGCGGCTCGTTCCTGAGCCCCGACCTCTTCATCAAGGCGAACCTGCGCCCGCTCGGCGGGGACGACCGGCTCCTCATCACGCCCGGCGTGCGGTTCAACAACTACACGATCTTCCAGGGCGGCGAGATCATCGGCGACAAGATCCCGCCGAGCACGACGTACCAGGTCGATCCCCGCATCCTGTCGCGCTTCGAGATCGTGAAGGGCAACACCATCAAGGCCGCCACCGGCTTCTACCAGCAGCCGCCGCAGCCCCAGGAGGCCCTCGGGCTCGGGCAGGCGTCGAGCGTCGGGTACGAGCGGGCGTGGAACTCGAGCATCGGCTTCGAGCAGCAGCTGTCGCCCGCCATCAAGTGGGACATCGACCTCTTCTACAAGAAGTTCGACAACCTCATCGTCTACAACGACCAGTTCTCGGGCCGCGGGTCCGACGCGTTCATCAACGGCGGCGACGGGCGCGCGTACGGCATGGAGATCATGGCCCGGCACGAGCCCGTCGGGCGGTTCTTCGGCTGGATCAGCTACACGCTGTCGCGCTCCGAGCGGAAGGACGGGCCCGACCAGGACGTGTACCTCTTCGACTTCGACCAGACGCACATCTTCAGCGCCCAGGCGGGCTACGACCTGCCGTACGACTTCGGGATCTCGGCCCAGGCGCAGTACGTCACGGGCAATCCGGACTCCCCGTACAACGCCGGCATCTACGACGCCGACGCCGACTATTACAACGGGTTCTCGACGGGCGGGCGCAACACCGAGCGGCTGCCGGCGTTCTTCCAGACCTCGCTGCGTCTCGACAAGCTGTGGACCTTCAAGACCTGGCAGTTCGAGACCTACGTCGACCTGCTGAACGCGGTGCGCGGGGTGAACCCCGAGTTCCGCATCTACAACTACGACTACTCCGACTCCGCCTTCGTGCGCGGCCTGCCGTTCATCCCGAACGTCGGCCTCGAAGCGAAGTTCTGGCTGTGAGGACGACGATGCGCACCTTCGCTCCCCTCGCCTTCGCGCTCGTGCTGTCGGGCTGCGTGCTCAACGGGAACAAGTACCAGCGTCCGCGCGACCTCGAGCAGCCGTGGGAGGTCACGAAGCCGCGCCTGCTCGCGGTGAGGGCCGAGCCCGCCGAGCCGCGGCCCGGCGACACGGTCGTCTTCGAGGCCCTGCTCGTCGATCCGAACGACGAGATCGACTCCACGCTGTGGATCGCCTGCCCGACCGACGACAACCTCGACATCGCGTTCGGCTGCATCGCCGACTCCGAGCAGATCATCGGCATCGAGCCCTTCCAGGCACCGGTCTACACGACGCCGACCGACATCCTCGACGGCCTCGAGGGCCAGGACCGGCTCGAGGGCCGCTACGTGCTCGTGCAGGTCACCGGGCTCCCGCCGATCGACCCGAACGACCCCGACATCGACTTCGAGGACATCGACTTCAACCAGGTCGAGGCCGGCTACAAGCGCATCGTGGTCAGCGAGGCGACGACGCCGAACCAGAACCCGGTCCTGACGGGCGTGCTCGCCGATGGGAACGCGGTGCTGCCGGGCCAGGTCATCGAGGTCGACGCGGGCCAGCGCTACGACATCGGCGTGACGATCGACGACCGGAGCATCGAGCGGTACGAATTCCTCAACGGGGACGGGCAGATCGAGAACCGGATCGAGGAGCCGTACGTCACCTGGTACACGACCTCGGGCGTGATGGTCGAGCCGGCCACCCTGTACCCCTTCCTCGAGGCCACGTGGGAGGCCCCGGACGAGTCCGGCACGGAGGGCACGATCTGGGCCGTCTGCCGCGATCGACGGGGTGGGCAGGACTGGTTGGAGATCCCCTTCCGCGTCCGCTGAACGACAGCGGACGTGGGCCGTTCACGTCTTCGATCCTGCGCTGACAAGGAATTGACAACCTGCGGTAGGCAGTCGGCACCGTAGATCCTGCGGCAGAAACCAGCGAACACGCCCGTCCACACGGGAACCATCGGGGACGCCGGAAGGCGACCGTGATACTTCCCCCCGGCCGTGATGCGCGGTCCTAGGTTGTTTCTCCGTCGGAGTTGACCCAAATGTCCTGGTTCAACCTTGTCCGGTTCGCCGCTCTCGCCTGCGTCGGACTGGTCATCGCCCTCCCCGCCTCCGCGGCGGACAAGCCCGGTGTCGAGGCCCTGGATGAGTACCGGAAGGGACTCTCCGAGCCGAACGCCATCGAGAACCGGTTCTTCCTGAAGGAAGGCCGCTTCGAGATCGCGCCTCACGTCGGGTACGTCCCGAACAACAGCTTCGCGCGGCGGTACGTCGGCGGCGTGGCGTTGAACTACCACTTCAACGAGCGGCTCGCGGTCGGTGCGGATGTCACGTACAGCCCCGACCTCGGCAAGAACGACCTCAAGCAGCTCGTCGGCATCCTGCTCGACCGCGCGTACAACGCCAGCGGCGCGAACGCGAACTTCCAGCAGCCGCTCGACAAGGTCACGCTGTCGGCCGCGTTCGGCGTCGCCTGGGCGCCGGTCTACGGCAAGATCAACCTCATCGGCGAGACCGTGCTGAACTTCGACTTCTACGGGTTCGCCGGCCTCGGGATGGTCAGCAAGCAGAACTACACGGCGACGTACGACCCGAACGTCGTGCAGATCGCCGCCCCGAACGACGTGGTGCTGCTGACGCCCGGTAACAACGAGGTGCAGATCGCCCCGACGATTGGCCTCGGCCAGAACTACTTCCTGAACCAGATGCTCGCGCTGAAGATCGACGCCAAGGCGAGCTTCTACCTCGACGACAAGCCGCAGTACGACCCGGATGTCCCGGTCCAGCAGAAGCAGCTCTACAACAACTTCATCACCTCCGTCGGCATCGCGGCCTTCTTCCCGAAGATGAAGCCGCGGCTCTACGACTTCTAGGAGGCTGCCATGCTCAAGCACGTCACCCTGTTCGCAGCCCTCCTCGTCCCCGGCCTGGCCTTCGGCCAGGAGACCGATCTCGACGACTTCGACGACCTCACCCGCGACCCCGGCACCACCGTGGGCAGCGAGGTGCGCGACCTCCGCAACGAAGAGGTGGCGAAGCCCGCCGAAGACAAGAAAGACCAGCCGAAGCGCCGCAAGCGCGTGATCAAGACGCTCCAGCGCAAGACCTTCATGAAGATCGGCCGCACCGAGCTCGGCCTCGGCGCCGGGCTCGTGACCAACGACCCCTTCATCAACCGCTACATCGCGCGGGTCGACGGCACCTACCACTTCACCGAGGTCGCCTCCATCCAGCTCGAAGGCGGGTTCTCCCCCGACTTCGGCCAGTCCGACTGGAAGCAGATCACGAAGCAGATCATCACCGAGAACCAGGTCACGCCCGACATCTCGAAGATCCAGTTCTTCGGCAACGTGACGCTGCAGTACGCGCCGATCTACGGCAAGGTCGCCGCCCCCGGGAACAAGATCATCAACTTCGACATCTATGGGCTGTTCGGCACCGGCGTCGTGAACACCGCCGACGACCTCGAGGCGCTCCAGGCCGAGAACGACGAATTCGCCCTGGCCACGCAGGTGCAGGTGCACCCGTCCCTGAACTTCGGTGGCGGCACGCGCATCGTGTTCGGCAAGAACATCGCGCTGCGCGTCGAGGGCCGCGGGCTCTCGTACATCGAGGTCCTCGAGGGCATCAACCTCGAGATGAAGAACAACTTCATCGTCCAGACCTCCTTCTCCTACTTCCTCGGAAAGGCGAACTGATGCGTCTCAAGAGCTTCTTCGCGAAGGGCTCCGCGCTGCTGGCCCTGGCCCTCGTCCCGATGACCGCGTCGGCCATCACCTGCGACGAGATCACGAACATGGTTCGCGTGAACGTGCCGTCGAACATCGTGGTGTCCACGATCCAGTCGAGCGGCACGCGCTTCACCCCGGCCGACATCCAGTGCCTCCAGGCCGCCGGGATGCCCGCCGACGTCGTCGGCGCCGCGCAGGCCCAGGCCGCCGCGGCCGCGCCCGTTCCGCAGCCGATGCCGGCTCCCCTGCCGAACCCCACGATGCTCCCGCCGCTCCCGACGCCCCAGCCCGTGCCGATGCCCGGCCTCGGCGACGAGCAGCTCGGCAGCGACATCCCCGGTGAAGGCGCGGCCGACGCCGATGGCTGTGGCAGCAAGGTGCTCGAGCAGCTCATCGCCGCCCAGCGCGCGAAGAAGAACCTCACCGCGAGCAAGGGCCTCTTCGATCTGCTGCAGCAGCGCAAGTTCCCGCAGTGCGAGACGAAGATCCAGTACTACCTGGCGAAGAGCCTCTACGAGCTCGAGATGTACCACGGGGCCCAGTTCTACTTCATGGAAGTGGTGCGCCGCGGCCCGCAGAACGCCTACTTCAAGTACGCCCTGCCCCGCCTCGTCGCCATTGCCGAGCTCACGGGCAACGACACCGAGCTCCTCCGCATCGTCCACAAGATCCCGCCCGAGGCGTTCCCCCGCAACGCGCAGGATCACCTGTACTACCTGCTCGGTCGCAAGCACTTCGAAGCCGGCAACCTCTCGGCGGCCGTCGACCAGTTCAAGCGCGTCTCGGCGAAGTCCGAGCTCTACATGCGTGCGAAGTACTACGAAGGCGTCGTGCTCAACGAGCAGAAGAAGCTCCGCTCCGCCGTCGCGGCCTTCCGCGAGGTCTACCAGGCCAAGGTGCAGCTCACGAACACCGACCCGCGCTACGTGCAGGAGGTCGAAGACCTCAAAGACCTCGCGATCATGAACATCGCGCGCGTCTACTTCGGTCTGCAGCGGTTCGAGAACGCCGAGAACTACTACGCGCTCGTCGACCGCGAGAGCTCCTACTGGCCCGACAGCCTGTTCGAGCGCGCCTGGTCGAACTTCCACATGTACGACCTGAACGAGACGCTCGGCCTGCTGCTCACCGCGAACAGCCCGTACTTCACGAACCACGAGTACAACCCCGAGCTGACCGTCCTTCGCGCGCTGACCTTCTGGTCGCTGTGCGACTTCGACGAGGTCGAGCGCATCCTCATCAAGTTCGAGGGCGACACCAAGCCGCAGGCCGCCGAGCTCAAGAACTTCCTGAACCAGTACAAGTCCGAGCAGGGGCAAGAGCTCGCCGACAAGGCGTTCGACGCCTACTTCATCGACGGAAGCGCCCAGTCGACCCTGCCGAAGTCGATGTTCCACCGCGTGCTGCGGAACCGCGACCTCTCCTCCCTCATCCGCCACATGGACATGATGGAGGATGAGATCGCCCTCATCGACCACCAGAAGGCCATCTGGAAGGACACCGTGGGCGACCACATCAAGAAGGTCATGGCCGCCGACCGCGAGCGCTACAAGAAGCGCGCCGGTCTCGTGATGCTCGCCGAGATGGCCAAGCAGCAGAAGGCCCTCGACGACCTGCTCCTTCAGTCCGAGATCATCCGGTTCGAGGTCGTCGACGCCCAGCGCAAGGACTACGAGTTCCGCGCGGGCAACCCGGATGTCGACCAGGTGGACGAGCGCACGATCGACTTCGCCACCAGCAAGGACATCATCTACTGGCCGTTCAACGGCGAGTTCTGGAAGGACGAGCTCGGGTACTACCGGTACACCGAGGAACCGCAGTGCAACTGAGGTGTCGTAGGCAGACCGGGGGCCGAGCCCCCGTTTGTCCGGAATAGCCACGGCCCCACAGTGGTCTTGCACAGCTGATTGCTTCAAGCCCCGTCATCGGAGCACCCCCATGTTCAGTCGATCCACCATCTCCCTCTTCGCGCTCGCGTTGATGGCGTTCTCGGTCCCGGCCTACAGCGCCGACGACGAAGACGACAGCAAGCGCCGCCGCATCCAGCTCCGTCAGGTCGAAGAAGGCGCGCAGCAGTCCGCTGAGTTCCGCGCCCAGGCCCAGGCGAAGCGGCTCGAGGCCATCCAGCGCCTGAAAGACCTGCTGTCCAGGGGTGCCGAGGGCGACACCAAGGCCGAGATGATGCTCCGCCTGGCCGACCTCTACTTCGCCCAGGGCCGCGACATCTACTTCAGCGAGATGGAGGCGTTCGACGCGGCGTACGAGCGCTGCTTCAACACCGACGGCTGCATCCCCGAGAACCTCCAGCCCGACAACCGGCAGAGCAAGGAGTGGCAGGAGCGCTCGATCAAGCTGTACGAGAACATCCTCCGCAGCTACCCGCGCTACGCCCGCGCCGACCAGGCCACCTTCTTCCTCGGCTCCGCCCTCACCGACATCGGCGACCAGAAGGAAGGCGTGTCGGCGTTCAAGAAGCTCGTGAAGCTGTACCCCGAGAGCGCGTACGTGCCCGACGCGTACATCCTCATCGGCGAGTACTACTTCGAGAACAACGAGGCGTTCCCCGCGCTGAAGGCCTACCTGAAGGCCTCGTCGTACACGAACCATCCGAAGTACGGCTTCGCCAAGTACAAGCTCGCGTGGTGCTACTACAACGTCGGCGAGTACGACCAGGCGATCGGCAACATGAAGGAGGTCGTCCAGTACTCGATGGCGGCCGACCAGTCGCAGAAGTCGAACATCCAGCTGCAAGACGAAGCGCTGAAGGATCTCGTCCGGTTCTTCGCCGACGCCGGCCAGATGAACGAGGCCTACGACTACTTCAACAGCCTCGGCAAGAAAGACCTCATCCGCAAGACCCTGCGCCGCCTCGCGAGCACCTACTACGAGAACGGCCAGTTCGAGCAGTCCGTCGAGACCTACCGCCGCCTCATCCTCGAGGAGCCCTCGTCGACCGAGAACCCCGGCTACCAGGGCGAGATCATCAAGGCGTACAAGCAGATCGGCGACAAGGAGAAGACCCTCGAAGAGGTCGACCGCCTGCTCCGCGAGTACGGCAAGGACAGCTCCTGGGCCCGCGCCAACGCGAGCGACCCGAACGCCATCGCCGACGCCCAGAAGTCGATCGAGAAGAACCTCCGCACCCTGGCCGTCGACTATCACAACCAGGCGAAGACCCTCGAGAAGTCGCGGCACCCCAGCGCCACGGGCGTCTACGAGCTGGCCCGCCAGGCGTACAACACGTACCTGCAGCAGTTCCCGCAGGGCGAGCACACGTACGACGTGCGCTACGCCTACGGCGAGCTCCTCTACAAGCTGAAGGACTACGCGGGCGCGTTCGACCAGTACATGCTGGTCGTGCAGACCGACCCGAAGGGCAAGCACTCGAAGTTCTGCGCCGAGTCCGCCATCTTCGCGGCCGAAGAGCAGGTCAAGCTCGAGGGTGGCGGCAAGCTGCCGCAGGCCGACCCCTCCGCGGGCAAGCGCGACCCGATCCCGCTCACCGCATGGGAGCAGCGCCTCGTCGACGCGTGCAAGCAGTTCGCGACCCTGTACCCGCAGGACACCAAGGTCATCGGCGTCATCTTCAAGTCCGCGTACCTGCTGTACAACAAGTACCAGTTCACCGCGGCCGCCGAGCAGTTCAACGTCGTGATCAACATGAACCCGTCGAGCTCGCAGGCCGAGCAGGCGGCGAACCTGATCCTCGACACCTTCGTTCTCGAGAAGAACTGGTCCGAGCTGAAGAAGAACGCGAAGTTCTACTACGAGATGAAGAACCTCGGCAGCTCGAAGTTCAAGCAGGATGTGTACAACATCTACGAGAACGCGAGCTTCAAGCTCATCGAGGCCGACTACGAGAAGGATCAGGACCACGGCAAGGCCGCCGACGCCTTCATGGCGTACTACGGCGAGTTCCCCGACGCGAAGAACGCCGCCCTGGCCCTGAACAACAGCTCGATCTACTACTACAAGGCGAACCGCGTCGCAGACGCCATGAAGGTCCGCCACATCCTGATCGACGACCCGAAGTTCGGCGTCAAGACGAAGTACTACTACGACCAGATCGCCGCGCTGGGCTTCGACTACCAGCAGATCGCGGACTACGACAAGTCGGCGTTCTACTACGAGAAGCTCTTCAACCTCTTCCCCGCCGAGGTGAAGAAGCGCGAGGGCGAGCCCGAGCGGAAGGAGAGCATCCCCGAGGTCACCACGAAGGCCTCCGACGCGCTGTACTCCGCGGCCGTGTTCCGCACCGCGATGGGCGACTGGCAGCGCGGCATCGAGAACTACAACACGTGGATGGCGGCGTTCCCGGCCGACACGCAGATCCCCGAGGTCCAGCTCACCGTGGGCAAGATCTACGAGGACAACGCGCAGTGGGACAAGGCGGCCGACGTGTTCTACAAGTTCTACACGAAGCCGCCCGAGGGCGCGACGAAGGACTTCATCTACTTCGCCCGTTCGCACTACGCGAATGCGCTCCGCAAGCAGGGCAAGGAGAAGAACGCCATCCAGGTCTACACCGAGACCGTGAAGCTCTGGGACAAGGAAGGCCGCCCGGCCGAAGGCACCGAGCTCGTCGCCGAGATGATGTTCGTGCTCGCGCAGCCGAAGCTCGACAAGTACCTGACGCTCCGGCTCGAGGGCAAGACGGGCGCTCCGCCGAAGCAGCAGGACAAGGCGCTCCTCGCCAGCCTCAAGGCCAAGACCCAGGCCCTGCAGGACGTGCAGACCACCTTCACCGAGATCGTCCAGACGGGCGCGGGTGAGTGGGGTCTCGCGAGCCTCGTGGCGCTCGGCAAGGCCTACGAGAACATGGGCCAGAGCTTCCGTACCGGCGACATCCCCGACTACCTCACCGAAGACCAGCGCGAGATCTACACGATGCAGGTCGAGGACAAGTCGTACGTCCAGGACGAGAAGGCCATCGAGGCCTACAAGCTCGCCCTCGAGAAGTCCTACGAGTTCACGCTCTACAACGAGAACACGGGCTACGCGACGCGTCGGCTCGGCGAGCTCCGTCCGAACGAGTACCAGGGCCTCCAGGAGACCCTGATGGAGCCGCGCTACACGTCGAAGACGGTCGGCTCCGAGTTCAACTACGAGCAGGAAATGAAGTGAGGGGGATGACGATGCGTACCGTTCTCATCATCGCGATGTCGGCCTTCCTCCTCGGTGGCTGCCCCAAGGGCGGCGGCGGCGGCGGTGGCGCCAAGATCAAGATCTCGGAAGAAGACAGCCAGCGCCCGAAGCCGAACTTCGACGCCGGACTGCAGGTCATGAAGGCCGTCGACAAGAATGGCGCCGTCGACTACGCGACGGCCTACCAGTACTTCAACAAGTCGGCCGAGCTCGGCGGCGGCAAGACCGCGCACTTCAACGCCGGCTACGCGGCCGAGCGCGCGGGTCTCACCCAGGATGCCGTGCGCCACTACAAGGCCGCGTACGACATGGATCCCGCCTACGAGGCGGCCATGTTCTCGCTGGCGCGGGCCTACACCGAGGCCGGCGACGCGACGAGCGCCGTGGCCCTCTACAAGAACTACCTCACCGCCAATCCGACGAACCAGTCGGTGCGGAACGAGCTCGTCACCGCGCTCGTGAAGGCGAAGCAGTTCGGCGAGGCCCAGGCCGAGGCGCAGGAGATCCTCCGCCACGACCCGAAGAACGCCACCGTGTTCCGGAACCTCTCGGCGATGTACTACGACCAGGGCCAGCTCGGCATGTCGCAGCTCACGGCCGAAGAGGCGCTGAAGCACAACGCCAACGACCCCGGCACGTACAACAACATGGGCGTGTCGCTGCTCATCCAGAGCAAGGAGCCCGAGGCGATCGAGAAGTTCAAGAAGGCCCGCGAGCTCGATGCCCGCCACTTCGAGGCCAACATGAACCTCGGGTGGGTCGCGCTGAACTCCGGTGACTACACGCTCGCCGCCGACTGCTTCAGCAATGCGCTCGCCACCCAGCCCGGCAACAACGACGCCAAGATGGGCATGGCCGTCGCTTCGCGCGGCCTCGGCGAGTACAAGCGCGCCCAGACGCTGTACGACCAGATCATCGCGTCCGAGCCCGACAACGAGGCCGCCTACTTCAACGCCGCCACGCTGCAGGAGGTCTACGTCAAGGACTACAAGACCGCCCTCGCCGTGCTCCAGAGCTACGCCGACAAGCACCCCGTCGCGCCCACCCACGAGGTGTACGCGCGGATGGAGCGCGTGAAGAAGGCCAAGGCCGAGGAAGACGAGCGCAAGCGGATCGAGGCCGAGAAGAAGAAGGCCGAGGAAGAGCGTCGCAAGCGGAACGAAGAGCTGCTCAAGAACATGGCGGCCCAGATCAACGGCATCCGCGAGAAGCTGACGATGAACCAGGCGTGCATCGATCCCATGGTCTCCGAGGAGGTCGGCATGGTGCTCGAGCAGGCGCAGATGGTCGTCGATTCTCAGGAAGTCGACCTCGCGGCCGACATCCAGACGATGCTCGAGGGCTACACGCCCGTCGTCGACGACGCGATCGCAGCGTGTGCCGGCGGCGCGGCGCCCGAGGGCGGCGAGACCCCCGAGGGTGCGCCCGAGGGCACCGAAGGCGGCGAGGAGCCGGCACCCGAATAGGGTCCCGTCCCGTTCCGATCTCGAGGCCTCCGCGGGAAACCGCGGGGGCCTTCGTGCTTCTGGGCTCCAGGCTCCAGGCTCCGGGCTCCGGGCTCCGGGCTCCGGGCTCCGGCTCCGGCTCCGGCTCCGGCTCCGGCTTCACAACCCGTTGGCGTTCCCCTGACGACCGGTTGACGAACCGCCCCCGAACCGCGCGGTCATACCCTCCAGAACCCGCGGGGAGCCCGTCCACATCGGACGGTTCGCCCGCACACCCGTGGTGCGCCCGCGCGCCACGGTCCGCCTGGAGACACCATGCGCACCGCCCTCGAAGTCCAGCAGTCCTTCTGTGACACGCACCTCGACACCCGCCACTTCCGCTCGGGCGAGGTGGACGCCGGCTCCAACGTCGCGTGGCGCTGGCGGTTCCTCGGCGTGGACATGGGCACCGTCCCGTCGGCGCTGCGGCACGTGCTCCCCTGGCTGCCGCCCATCTGGTCGGAGTGCGAGCCCGTCGAGACCGCGCACTTCCAGGTGCCCGACGACGACGGGGTGCAGACGCTGTTCCTCCAGGGTGCGCAGGGCTGGACGGTCGGCGCCCCCACCGGCTGGACCGTCGAGCAGGACGGAGCCCCGGTCAGGGGAGAGGTGCCGGTCAGCGGCACCGTGACCCTGCGCAAGGGCGACGTGGCGTTCCGGGCCACGCTGGTCGAGGCGCCCACCGCACCGGCCCGCACCGCCCCCGCGCCGGAGCCGCCCTTCCTGGCGAGCTTCGCGATGATGGCGGCCACCGGCCTGCTTTTCGGGCTCGGTGTGTACTTCGCGCCGGCTCCGGCGAGCGTCTCGCTCGTCGAGGTCCCCGACCGCATCACCCAGATGGTGATCGCCGCGCCCCCCGCCGAGAAGCCGAAGCCCGTGCAGAAGGTCGCGGAGGGCGGCGGTCCGTCGGGCCCGAAGTCCCCGCGTTCGTCGGAGCCCGTGCGGTCCGGCACGAAAGCCGAGCGCGACAACGCCGTCGTGGCCGAGGCCGGCATCATGAGCGCGCTGAACGGCGGCTGGTCCAGCGGCGATTTCTCCGATCTGGCCGCGCTCACGGACGGTCTCGCGGTGGCGAGCGGTCACGGCCCGGCGATGGGCGGCCTGAACGGCCGCGGCGACAGCCTCGGCGGCGGTGGCGGTGACGCCGAGGGCTTCGACTACCCCGGCGGCGACGGCATCGGCGATCGCCAGTACGGCTACGGCCCCGGCGGCCCGCTCACCGGAAAGCCGGGCGGACAGCCCATCGCCATCGGCCAGGAGCCGATGATCATCGGCGGGCTCGAGCCGCGCCTCATCGATGAGGTCATCAAGCGGCACCTCAACCAGATCCGGTACTGCTACCAGCGCCAGCTCCAGCGCAATCCGGGACTCGGGGGGAAGCTGGTCGTCAAGTTCACGATTGCGAAGAACGGCGCGGTCTCGTCCGCGTCCGTGAAGTCCTCGACGCTCGGCAACGCCGAAGTCGACCAGTGCGTGACCGACCGCATCCGACGCCTGCAATTCGCGGAACCCCGCGGTGGCGGCATCGCGATCGTGTCCTACCCGTTCCTCTTCTCGCCGGGCTGACAGGGAGTTGACGAAACCCGGGGAACCGGCCCCCGACAGACCGTGTCCGAATGGATTGACGGGATGATGACCGCCTCGCGGTTGTCCCGACGAGCCCGCCGAAGCACTATAGCCCCATGAGGAATCCGGCTGGAATCCCAGCCGCTGCGGAGGAAACCGATGCACCGCACCCTGCGAATCTTCGTTGCACTCGCCGCGCTTCCCGCGCTTGCGACCCCTGCTTTCGCCCAGGATGAAGACCTCGGCGATTCGAACCGGGAGATCAAGTACAAGGAGCGCACCGAGATCGACTTCGAAGGCGTGGACGTGACCGGTGAGCTGGTGAAGCCGCAGGGTCAGCTCCTCCTCGACCGGCGCAAGGCGGACTTCAACCCGTTGATCAAGCTCCGTGAGAGCTTCGACACCGAGATGAAGCAGTCCGTGGACGAAGTCAAGTAAGGCCCGTCCGAGCCCCACTCCCTCCGGCAGTCGCCGGTGCCCGCGACGCGATGCGAACGGGCACGAGGATACCCACCATGAGTTCTTCAAACCTGGTCTTCGAGGTCTACCGCGGCGCCGACCTGCTCGGTCAGCAGCGGTTCACCGAAGAGAGCGTGACCATCGGTCGCGGCGAGGCAGCCCTGCTGCGCGTCGACGATGGCAGCATCTCCGACCTGCACTGCGTCATCAACGTCGAGAACGACGGCAGCATCATGCTGCTCGACCTCGGCAGCGAGCAGGGCACCATCCACAACGGCCAGCGCGTCCCGAACGCGAACCTCGGCCGCGGTGACGAGTTCTTCATCGGCATGCTCCGCTTCCGCGTCTACCTCGCGGGTGCCGGCATGCCCGCCTCCGAAGTCCCCACCGACTTCCCGGCCGACGACCCCACGGATGCCGGCGGGCCCGCGCCCACGCCGATCCAGCAGCCGCGTCAGCAGCAGCGGGTCACGGTCGAGACCGCCGACGGCGACCTGCCCGTCGAGATGACCGAAGAGGGCGACATCCCCTTCGAAGACGACGTCATCATCGAAGACGGCATGTCCTTCGTGATGCGTGCCGGCACGGCCACGCACAACATCGGCGTGAACGTGAACCGCCCGAAGGTCCTCGAGGTCAACCAGCTGTGGGGCGACACGCTCCTCGACAGCCGGCACTTCAGCCACCTCGGCCAGAAGGTCACGATCGGCTCCAGCATCGGCTGGCGCTGGCACTTCCTCGGCGTCGACATGGGGTGGATCCCCGCGCCGCTGAACATGGTGCTGCCGTACACGCCGCCGATGTGGTCCGAGGTGCACAGCACCTGGCGCAACGAGTTCTACTCGCCCGAAGAAGACCTGCCCGGCGGGCGCGACCACGACCTCTTCACGTTCGACGAAGAGAAGTACGTCGCCCACGTCCCCGAGACCTGGGATGGCTTCGTCGACATCGAAGACAAGCGCTACTCCTTCGCCCAGCTCGTCGAAGCCGGCCGCGCGAAGAAGCAGGGCACCGAGTACGAGATCCCGGTCACCGACGACGTCCGCCTGATGGTCGACGTGAACGGCGTCACCTACTTCGCCCACAAGGTGAAGGCGGGCAGCCGCATCCTGAACCGGTCCTCCGAGGATCCCGACTACCCGTTCATCGCGATCTTCTCGTTCATCGGCTTCCTCGGCCTGATGTTCGGCCTGGTCATGTACTTCATCCCGCCGCGTCCGAGCATGGGGATCAACGAGATCCCGGATCGGTTCGTCGAGATGAACATCGACAAGCCCGAGCCCGAAGAAGACAAGAAGAGCAAGAAGCCCGACGCCAACCCGGATGCCGGTGAAGGCGCCAAGGCGAAGCGCGAAGAGGGCAAGGTCGGCAAGAAAGACGCCAAGATGGAGAAGGCCAAGGGCAACAAGGTCGACATCCAGAAGGCGCAGCAGGATCGCCAGATCGCCGAGAACGCGGGCCTCCTCGGGGCGCTCGCCGACGACGGCGGCATGGATGGCGTGTTCGGCTCCTCCGCGCTCGACAGCTCGCTCACCGGCGGCGTCGGCGGCCTCATCGGCGCCAAGGGCACCCAGATCGGGTCCGGCGGCCTCGGCTCCCGCGGCTCCGGCCTCGGCGGCGGCGGCACGGCGGAAGGCCTCGGCGGCCTCGGCACCAAGGGCATCGGCTCCGGCAAGTCCGGGTACGGCTCGGGCTCCGGCAACTTCGGCGCCAAGGGCGAAGGCGGCATCGGCACCGTCGGTGGCGACCCCATCATCCTCGGTGCGCTCGACCGCTCGCTCATCGACGCCGTCATCAAGCGCCACATGAACCAGATCCGGTACTGCTACCAGCGCGAGCTCACCAAGCAGCCGAACCTGGGCGGCAAGATCGTCATCAAGTTCGTCATCGCGAAGGATGGCACGGTCTCCAGCGCCAGCAAGAAGACCTCGACCATGAACAACAGCGCCGTCGAGCAGTGCATCGTCGGTCGGTTCATGCGGATGCAGTTCCCCGAGCCCAAGGGCGGCGGCATCGTCATCGTCTCCTACCCCTTCATCTTCAGCCCGGGCTGATCCGAAGGGAATCTCGGGGCGCCCTCCACCGAGGGTCCCCGTGCTAGGCTCGCACTCCGGTGCGGGCCTTTCTCGTTTTCGGGGAATGCCCCTCCCCTGTCGTCGGTTGTGCCGAGGTAGGAGTGGAAGCGATGTTGTGGTGGATGGCGGCGGCCCTCGCGAATCCGGTCGAGACGGTGGAGGGGGCGCGACCCCCGCGGGATCTCTGGGTGGCGGCGGCCGCGTTCAAGCCCGCGTTGTCGAAGTGCTTCGCGGGCAAGGACTCCGAGGTCCTGCTCGTGGTCACCGTCGAGCCCGACGGCCTCGTGTCCAACGCGCAGTTCCGCACGAACGACAACCCCGATCCCGCCGTCACGCAGTGCCTCGTCAGCGAGAGCATGCGGATGCGCACGCCGAAGCGCGACGAGTCCGAGGGCAAGAGCGTGTTCCGGTGGACCGTCTCGCTCTCCACGCTCACCACCGACGTGCCCGACGAGACGCCGCGTCCCGGGGTGTTCGAGGTCCGCGGGGGGCTCACGTCCGAGCACGTCGAGACCGTGATCAGCCGCTTCGAGAACCACTTCCGGTACTGCTACGACAAAGAGAAGCCCCGCGACCAGGATCTCGCCGGCACGTTCGACCTCTGGGTCACCGTCGACGCGATGGGCTCCGTGCAGGATGCGCAGATCCAGAACCTCGCCATGCCGAGCGACCGCGTCGCCGAGTGCGTCGCGACCAAGTTCCGCAGCATCCGGTTCGACAAGCCGTCCGACGAGAAGCCCGTGCTCATCGCCAAGCCCTTCCGGTTCCCGTGATCCTCGTCCTCTCAGCATTCGCGGGCACCCGCGTCGTCGAGGGGCCCCGCACGGCCGAAGACCTCGAGCCGCCGATCGCGGCGCTCGCCGACCGTGTGCTCGCGTGCAACGGCACGGATGCCGCCTCGATCACCTTCGACATCGACGCCACGGGGTCGGTCGCCGTGGTCCGCGCGGTGGGGGCCGGGCAGGCCTGCCTCACGCGGTTGTTCGGCACCCTGTCGTTCCCCGCGGCCGAAGGCGCGCCCACCCGCGTCGTCACCGACTGGGCCGCGCGGCGGGGCATCGGAACCGGCGCCGGGGCCGCGCCTCCCGTGCCGCGACACGCCATCGAGCCCATCCCCGTCGGCATCCCGCTCGACACCGGCTTCGATCCGCAAGACCCCACGAACGTCGAGCGGCCGAGCGTCTCCGGCGCCCTCGACTCCCATCAGGTGCGCGACGCCGTTCGCCGCCGTTCTCCCCAGATCCGCCAGTGCTTCGATCAGGGCCGGGCCACCGACCCCTCGCTCGACTCCGGCCGGGTGCAGGTGCGCTTCCTGATCGACGGCCAGGGCAGCGTCACGTCCGCCTGGACCGATTCCTCCACGCTCAACAACTTCACCGTCGAGCAGTGCGTGGTGGGCGAGATCCAGCGCATCCGGTTCCCGTCCGATTCGTCCGGACGAAACACCGACGTCGGCTACCCGATGGTGTTCGCCCCGTAGGCGAAGGCCAAAGGCTTGTAAAGCGGGTGTCAGGGACGCGACGAACGCGGTACTAGGGGGCGCTGAACCTCGCCACAGGTGTGTTCGATGAAGTCCATCGCCCTCGCTGCGCTCCTCGCTGTCTCCGCCGTGTCCATGCCGGCGCACGCCGACGACCAGGTCGACGACATCGACAGCGGCAAGCCGACGAAGAGCGACGCGAAGAGCTCGGCCCGCAAGGGCGGTCAGGTGCGCGAAGTCGTCCGCGGGTTCTACGTCAAGGCCAACGCCGGCTCCCTGGTCTTCTTCGGCCAGCGCGGCGGCTCGGGCCTGCTCGAGCCCGGCACCAGCATCGCGCTCTCGCTCGGCCAGGACTTCATCGACAAAGAGAAGAGCTCCGCCGCGTGGGAGCTGTTCTTCCACCAGAGCCTGAACAACGGCGCCAAGTACTTCCAGCAGGTCGGTGCGCCCCCGTCCAAGCTCATCCAGGGCGACATCCACACCTTCACGGGCGGCGTCGCGTTCGAGTACTCCACCTACGTCACGCGCCGCCTCGGTGTGGGGCTCAAGGCCGGCGGCGGCGTCGCGTACGTCCCGCTGCTGATGCTGCCGCAGGAATACCTCGACGTCGTCGTCACCGATACGTGGGGCGGCCAGCAGCCCACGATCCACAACACGCCGCTGCCGGTCGTGATCGCGGGCCCCACGCTCGAGTACTACACCAAGCTCTCCCACTTCAGCTTCGGGCTCGACGCGGTGTTCACGATGTACCTGGGCCTCGACATGGGCGTCGACGCGACCGGGTACCTCAAGTACACGTTCTAGTCCGCCGTCCGGCGCGACAGCACCCACCCGACCGGTTAGCCGGTGGGGTCACGTACGACGGCGTCCTGCTGACGTCGTCCTATGCGGAGGAAGACATGGCAAACGAGTCGAAGGGCCTGCTCGCCCGCAAGCTGGGCATGACCCAGATCTTCGAAGAGGATGGCACCATCCACGGCGTCACCGTGCTCGAGGTCGGGCCCAACACGGTGCTCCAGGTCAAGACCGACGAGGGCAAGGATGGCTACAACGCCGTCCAGCTCGGATTCGACAGCGCCAAGCCGTCGCGCCTCACCAAGGCCGAGCTCGGCCACCTCGCCAAGTCCGGCAACGCCGAGAAGCCGCCGCGCTTCGTCCGCGAGCTGCGTCTCTCGAAGGCCGACGCGTCGTCCTACGAGGTCGGCCAGACCATCACCGCCGCCGACATCTTCGAGTCCGGCGCCCGCATCGATGTCACCGGCATCTCCAAGGGCAAGGGCTACGCCGGCGTCATGAAGCGCTGGAACATGAAGGGCTTCATCCGGTCGCACGGTACCCACGAGTTCTTCCGCCACGGCGGCTCGATCGGTACGCGCCTCACCCCGGGCATGGTCCTCTCCGGCAAGAAGATGTCCGGCCAGATGGGCAACGAGCAGAAGACCATCCAGAACCTGCAGATCGTCCGCATGGATGCCGAGCGCAACCTGCTCTTCGTCAAGGGCGGCGTGCCGGGCCCGAACGGCGCCTACATCGCCGTTCGCCAGGCCGTGAAGGCCTGATCCCACCGCCCTCTGCGGCGTGGGTTACAACCGTGAGCCTCGCGGGGTCGCTCGACCTCGCGGGGCTCTCGCGTTTCGCGGGCAGCGATCGGCGGCCCCGAGCCCCGTGACTGGAGGTCGAATGCAGCCCTTGTGGACCCCGAGCCCCGAGCGCGCGGCGCGTTCCCACATGGCGCGGTTCCTCGCACACGTGAATCGCGAGCACGGGCTCGATCTCGCCGACTACGACGCGCTGTACGCGTGGTCGATCACCGCGATCCCCGCGTTCTGGCAGGCCGTGTGGGACTACACCGGCATCCGGTCCAGCGCGCCCGCATCCGCGGTGCTGGGCGACGCGCACATGCCCGGCGCCGACTGGTTCCCCGGCGCCCGGCTGAACTTCGCCGAGAACCTGCTGCGCTTCCGCGACGACCGCCCTGCCCTCACCTTCGTCGACGAGTCCGGCGAGACCTCGGCCCTCACCTACGCGGAGCTGTACGACCGCGTCGCCCGGTTCCGGCACTGGCTCGACTCGGTGGGGGTGCAGCCCGGCGACCGCGTGGCGGGGTTCCTCCCGAACCGGCCCGAGGCGGTCATCGCGATGCTCGCCACCACGAGCCTCGGCGCCATCTGGTCGTCGTGCAGCCCCGACTTCGGGTTCAAGGGCGTGATGGACCGCTTCGGGCAGATCGGTCCCAAGGTCCTCGTCGCGTGCGATGGCTACGCCTACGGCGGCAAGCGCTTCGACTCGACGGGCCGCATCGCCGAAGTGGCGCAGGCCATCGAGGCCATCGAGCACGTCGTGTTCGTCGGGGTCCTCGGCGAGGGCGACCGCTCGGCGGTCCGCGGCCAGCTCGGGTGGGACGACGCGCTCGCGAACGACGCCTCCGACATCGCCTTCGCGCAGCTCCCGTTCGACCACCCGCTCTACATCATGTACAGCTCGGGCACGACGGGCGTGCCGAAGTGCATCGTGCACGGCGCGGGCGGCACGCTGCTCCAGCACGCGAAGGAGCTCGTGCTCCACAACGATCTCGACCGCGACGATGCCCTGTTCTACTTCACGACCTGCGGCTGGATGATGTGGAACTGGCTCGTCAGCGGGCTGTTCACGGGCTGCAACGTCGTGCTGTACGACGGCAGTCCCGGCCATCCCGACCTCGACGTGCTGTGGCGGATGGCGGAGGACGTGGGCGTCACGCACTTCGGCACGTCCCCCAAGTTCCTGGGCATCTGCAAGACCAAAGAGCTGCATCCCGGCCGCGACCACGACCTGTCGCGCCTGAAGGCCGTGCTCTCGACCGGCTCGCCGCTCTCGGCCGAGCTGTTCCACTGGGTGTACGACGCCGTGAAGCGCGACGTGCAGCTCGCGAGCATCTGCGGCGGCACCGACATCATCAGCTGCTTCATGCTCGGGTGCCCCACCGAGCCCGTGTACGCGGGGGAGATCCAGAAGCGCGGCCTCGGCATGGCCGTCGAGGCGTGGCGGGCGCCGCACGACCCCGTGGTGGGCGAGAAGGGCGAGCTCGTCTGCGTGAAGCCGTTCGTCAGCATGCCCGTGTCGTTCTGGAACGACGAAGACGGCGAGAAGTACCGGAAGGCGTACTTCGCGCACTACCCGGGGGTCTGGCGGCACGGCGACTTCGTCGAGATCACCGCGCACGGCGGTGTCATCGTGTACGGCCGGTCCGACGCCACGCTCAACCCGGGCGGCGTGCGCATCGGCACCGCCGAGATCTACCGCCAGGTCGAAGCGATGGACGAGGTGCTCGACTCCCTGGTCATCGGCCAGCAGTGGGAGGACGACACCCGCGTCGTGCTGTTCGTGGTCCTCGCGGACGACCTCGCGCTCGACGAGGCGCTCGAGAAGCGCATCCGCACCCAGATCCGCACGAACACCACGCCCCGCCACGTGCCCGCGCGCATCCTGCAGGTGAGCCAGGTGCCCCGCACGATCTCGGGCAAGAAGGTCGAGCTCGCGGTGACGAGCCTGGTCCATGGCGAGGCGGTTGCGAACAAAGACGCCATGGCGAATCCCGAGGCGCTCGAGGAGTACGCGAACCGCCCGGAGCTCCAGCGCTGATTTCGCGTTGCCGATCCCCAGGTCTCGCACAGCGACCACAGCGAGCCACAGCGGTCTGTGTCGTCGGAAGGGATCGAGCTTCGAGCGCCTGAGGCATCACGCAGATGACGCAGAAGGACGCAGATGACGCAGAAACGAGGCCGCCGCGGGTCGAGCGTCTTCGCGTCCCCGGGCGCCGTCGACAGGATTGCATCGACGCCAAGGTCCATCCGTAGCGTCCCGGTGTCGTGAGGGACGTCGCGGCGTTCGGGTCGACAGAGCGGGCCTGCTTGCGGACCGGATTCGAGACTCACCAGAGCAGGCCGGCGTTTCGGCGCCCTGGTGCGCGGGACCCGCCACGACCTCGCGTCCGGTGTCAGATCGAAACCGAAACCTGCGAGATGCGAGCTTTCAAGGTGCTTCTGGCCCGGAAGAGTTCTTCGCAAAACTTTGCCCGACGAAACACCAGTCAACAGCCTGATTATCCGAGAGCTCGGTTTCGATCCGACACCTGCCCTCGAGACACCTGGAACCCGCGTCGGCGAACACGCTCACCGAGCAGCCCGAAACCCCGGACTGCTCTGGTGAATCCCGATTCCGGTCCGCAGGGAGGCCTTCCCTGTCGACCGAACACCGAGACGTTCGACGAGCGCCCTGACGTGACGGGCGGACCCTGGCGTCCTCGGCGGTCCAATCCCCATCGACGGTGCCCGGGGAGTGGAGGACGCTCGACCCGGGACGGCCTGGTTTCTGCGTCATCTGCGTCCTTCTGCGTCATCTGCGTGATGCCTCGTTGGGACGCTCGAAGCTCGATCCCTTCCGACACAGCGCACGCCGCTCCTGCTCCACACCGCCCCTGCTCCACACCGGGGATCGGCGGCGCCAGAAGCCTCCCGACACTCGACACTCGACACTCGACACTCGACGACCCAGCACCGCCGACTCGTCGACAGCGTCAGCGCATGCGGTAGTTCGGCGCCTCGGCGGTCACGATCACGTCGTGCACGTGGCTCTCGGACAGCCCCGCATTCGTGATGCGCACGAACTTCGCTTCCCGCTGCATCGCCGGAATCGTCGAGCACCCGCAGTACCCCATCGACGCGCGGAGCCCGCCGACCAGCTGGTACACCACGTCGCTCACGGGGCCCTTGTACGGCACCCGACCCACGATGCCCTCGGGCACCAGCTTCTTCGTCTCGGATTCGGGGTCGCCCGCCACGTCGTCCTGGAAGTACCGGTCGCTCGAGCCCGCCTTCATGGCCTCGATGGAGCCCATCCCGCGGTACGCCTTGTACCGGCGGCCCTGGAACAGCACCACGTCGCCGGGGCTCTCTTCGGTGCCGGCGAGCAGCGAGCCCACCATGATCGCGTCCGCGCCCGCCCCCACGGCCTTCGCGAGGTCGCCCGAGAACTTCACGCCGCCGTCGGCGATGATCGCGACGCCCGCCTCGCGCGCGACCCGCGCCGCATCGGCGACCGCCGAGAGCTGCGGCACACCGACGCCCGCCACGATGCGCGTCGTGCAGATCGAGCCCGGGCCGATGCCCACCTTCACGACGTCGGCGCCGGCATCCACACAGGCCCGCGTGCCGTCCGCCGTGGCGACGTTCCCGACCACCAGCGTGACCTCGGGGTACCGCGCCTTGATGACCTGCGCGGCGTCCAGCACGCCCTTGCTGTGCCCGTGCGCCGTGTCGAGCACGAGCACGTCGACGCCGGCTTCGACCAGGGCCGCCGCGCGGTCGTCCCGGTCGCCCCCCACACCGATCGCCGCGCCGCACAGGAGCTGGCCGCGCGCATCGAACGCCGCGTCGGGGTAGCGGCCGACCGTCTCGATGTCCTTGATCGTGATGAGCCCGAGCAGCTTGCCGTCGGTGCCGACCACGAGGAGCTTCTCGATCTTGTGCTCCTGCAGGAGCTCCTTCGCGTCGTCGAGCTGGGTGTCGGGACCCACGGTGACGAGCTGGGTGCTCATCACCTCGCGGACCGGCCGATCGAGGCGCCGCTCGAAGCGCAGGTCGCGGTTCGTGATGATGCCGACCGCACGCCCGTCGACCACCACGGGGAGGCCGGAGATCCGGTGCTCGTTCATGATCCGACGCGCGCCGCCGATCGTGAGGTCGGGCTCGATCACGACGGGATCCTCGACCACCCCGGTGACCGCCTTCTTCACCTCGCGGACGAAGCCCGCCTGCCCCTCGACGGACAGGTTCTTGTGCACGATGCCGAGCCCGCCGACGCGCGCCATCGCGATGGCGGTCGCCGCTTCGGTGACGGTGTCCATCGCCGCGCTGATCAGCGGAATCCGCAGCTTCACCCGAGACGAGAGCGTGGTGGACGTGTCGACCTCGCGCGGGAGCACCTGGCTCTCGCGGGGCACGAGCAGCACGTCGTCGAACGTCAGAGCGAGCGGCACGTCGGGCTGAAGCATCACCACCTCCACACCGCGCCGAGCGCGGACCGCGGTGTATCCCGCTGCGCGCGGCACGCACGCGGGGGACGAAGTCGGGCCCGTCACGTGTCGTTCGGCTTGAACCAACGGCGGGACCGCAGTTAAAGCGGCGGAATCACACGACCGGCGGCCCGAGCCTCCGGCATCCCGTGAAGGAGCATCCATGCGAACCCTCCCCGTCGTAGCGTTCACCGTCCTCGCCGCGTGCGGTGGCAAGCACCCGGGGTCCTACGAGACCGCCAAAGCCGGCTCCGATGCCGCGAGCAACCCCCTCGTCACCGAAGCCGACGCGCTGTGGGAAGAGCGCGTCGACGTGGCGAAGCTCGAGATGGCGCTGAAGAAGTACGAAGAGGCGCACACCGCCGATCCCGCCAACCGGCACGCCCTCGTGCGCCTCACGCGCGGCTGGTACTTCTACGGCGACGGCCACGCGAGCGACAACGACACCAAGGTCGAGCGCTGGGGCAAGGCCATCGAGTGGGGCGCGAAGTGCCTCGCCCTCAACGAAGAGTTCGCGAACCGCGTCAACTCCGGCGAGAAAGAGAAGGATGCCGTCACCGTCGCCACGAAAGACGATGTTCCGTGCCTCTACTGGACCGCCTCCGCGCTCGGCAAGTGGGGCAAGGCCCAGGGCCTCGCGAAGACGCTGAAGCACCTCCCCACGGTCAAGGCCTACATGAGCAAGACCGAAGAGCTCGACCCGCAGTACTACCACTACGGCCCGGCCCGATACTGGGGCGCCTACTACGCCGCGCTCCCGAGCTTCGCGGGGCAGGACCTCGACAAGAGCAAGCAGTACTTCGACGCCGCCATCGAAGGCGCGCCCTACTACCTGCCGACCCAGGCGCTCCGCGCCGAGTTCTGGGCGATCCCCGCCCAGGATCCGAAGCAGTTCAAGGCCGACCTCGAAGCCGTCATCGCGGCCGACGCGAACGCCAAGCCCGAAGCCTCCGTCACGCCCGAGAACACCCTCGAGCAGAAGAAGGCGAAGGATCTGCTCGAGAAGATGAGCGAGTTCTTCGACAAGAAGGCCCTCGCCGAGATGGAGGAAGGATGAGCCTGACCCGGAAGCTCGCGGTCGCCGCGGCGGCGATCACCACCGCGATCGTCGCGCTGAACGCGCCCCCCGTGCTCGCCGAAGGCGGGAAGGAGCTGAACATCGGCTCCCTCGCGCCCAAGGGCACGCCCTGGATGGACCTGCTCGAGAAGATGGAGCAGCAGATCGAGGCGAAGACCGACATCAACGTCATCATCCGCCCGCCCGGCATCATGGGCGAGGTCGAGATGGTGCGCGAGACCCGCAAGGGCGAGCGCCTCCAGGCGGCGGCCGTCACGACCGGCGCGCTCTCCGAGGGCGGCAACATCCCGCTGCTCCAGATCGTCGAGCTCCCCTTCCTCTTCAAGGACAACGCACAGGCCGACCACGTCCTCGACAACGTCCTGTGGGACCCGATGTCGAAGATCCTGGCGTCGCGCGGCTTCGTGCTCACGCTCTGGTCCGAGAACGGCTGGCGCTCCTTCGGCACGAAGGGCGAAGCCATCCTGAAGCCGGCCGACCTCGCGAAGTTCAAGATGCGGGCCCAGGAATCCGACGTCCACATGGAGATGTACAAGGCGCTCGGCGGGAACGCCGTGCAGAAGCCGATGACCGAGGTGCTCACCTCGCTCAACTCCAACGTGATCGACGGTCTCGACAACACGGCGCTCTACATCATGGCCGGCGGCCTGGCCGAGCCCCTCGACCACTTCACGCTCACCCGGCACATCTACCAGCCGGCCGCCGTGGTGATGTCGAAGACCTGGTACGACCAGCTCGACCCCGCCGCCCAGGCCGTCCTGAAGGAGGCCCGCGCGCTCACCCAGGAGTCGCGCGAGAAGATCCGCACCGAAGACGACGCGATGATCGAAGCGATGAAGGAGATGGGGGTCGAGGTCCACGCGCTCTCCGACGCCGAGCGCGAGGCCTTCGCGGTCGAAGCCCGCAAGATGCACGATTCGTTCGCCGCTTCCCTCGACGAGAAGGGCGCCGGCACCAACCTGCTGAACCTCATCCGCAAGGGTCTCGACGGCAAGTAGAAACGCCTTGACGGTCAAGACCTCTGTGCCCCCGGAACACGGCGTTTCAGCCGCGTTCACAGGGGGTACCGAGGTCCCGTCAAGACGTTCAGCAGTTGAGATTCCGTCGGGACGACGCCCGCTTGCGGGCGGTGGCCGACGGAATCCGGCACGGCCACGGGGCGGGCCCTCGGCCCGGCCGGGTGGATTCGCCCCGTGGGAACGCCGCAGTTAAGCGCGCCGCCATGAGCTCCGTCCTGGCTTCGTTCTTCCGCGCGATCGACCGCTTCACCATCGACCTGTGGTCCGGCTTCACGTCCGCCGTCCGGGCGTGGGCCGACCGTGCCGCGAGCCGCGAGCTGCTCTACCTGGTGCTCGGGCTCACGGGCATCAAGGTCGTCCTCGACGAGGTGTTCGGGCGGCTGAACAAGCTCGCCGCGCTCGTCGAGCGGGGCCTCGTGCTCGTCGCCATGCTGGCGATGACGTTCCTCGCGTTCAACGACTACCTCGCGCGCGAGGCCATCGCGCTCGTCGAGCTCGACGGGCAGATGAACATGGCGCTGCTGCTGATGGTGGTCGTCGGGTTCTTCGGCGCGAGCCTCGCCACCCACGAGGGCAAGCACATCAGCGTCGACGCGATGGACCGCGTGCTGAGCCCCGCCAGCGCGCGCTTCGTGAAGCGCTTCACCTCGCTCGTCGCGGCCGGGCTGTGCTGGATGTTCGTGGGCGCCTCGCAGGAGGCCGTGCGCGAGCACAGCAAGGACACCTTCGAAGGCGCGAAGGTCTGGGCGCCGCTCGTCATCCCCGTGAACCTCGCCGTCGACCTGCTCGACGACGCCGTTCCCGTCGACTCCGACGGCGACGGGCTGCCCGACTTCAAGGAGATCTGGAAGGTCGGCACCGACCCGTACTCCGCCGACACCGACGGCGACGGGCAGGACGACCGCACCGAGCTGTACGGCCCGGATGGCGCCCCCGACACGTTCGACGAGGGCGACCCGCTCAACGCGCCCGACGCCACCGAGAAGCGCGAGTTCCAGCGTCCGCCCGGCAAGATGCACATCGAGTACGGCTGGTCCTGGAAGGAATCCCTGCTCCTGCTGCCCATCGGCGACCGGTTCGGCGAGGGCACCGACCACCCCACGATGGAGGCCTGGGAGAACGGCAAGTTCGAAGCCGGCATGGAGTTCGACGAGCTCCCGCCGGCCTTCGCGCGGGTGAAGGCCGGCGACAAGTTCCCCCTGTGGATCCCGCTCCAGGTCGTGGTCTACGCCTTCGCGCTCATGGCGCTGCGCTTCCTCGGGCACGTCGTCCACCCGCCGTCGTCGCTCGCCCCCGGCACCGAGCCGCCCCCCGGGACCCGGAAGCCCATCGACGTCGTGTTCGCGGGCGGATTCCCCGGTGCGCTCGTGGCGCTCGGCCTCGGGGCGTACTGGGGCAGCGGCGCGATGATCCTGGTCGCGTCGGTCCTGCTCGTCCTCATGGGCAGCCCGCTGTTCGTCGCAGTGGGCGTGGGCACCATGGCGTCCTGGATGCTCCTCCGCGACAACTCGCCCTCCGTGGTGGTCGCCGACGTCTTCGAAGCCACGAAGAAGCAGGAGCTGCTGGCCATCCCGTTCTTCGTGCTCGCCGGCAACCTCATGACGAAGGGCTCGATCGCGAAGCGCCTCATCGAGTTCACGAAGACCGTGCTCGGGCCCCTGCCGGGCGGCCTCGGCGCGGGTGCGGTCGTGGCGTGCGCCATCTTCGCGGCCATCTCGGGCAGCTCGCCCGTGACGGTCATCGCCATCGGCTCGATCCTCTTCCCGATGCTCGTCGCCGAGGGGTACGCCGAGAAGTACAGCATCGGCGTGCTCACCACCGCGGGCGGGCTGGGCATCATCATCCCGCCGTCGATCCCCATGATCGTCTACGCCATCGTGGTCTCGCGGAACCCGAACGCGCTCAAGCTCGCACAGCCGGACGGCACCTTCGAGACCGTGAGCCTCGACCCCGCCGCGCTGTTCAAGGCGGGCATCCTGCCGGGTCTGTTCATCGCGCTGATGCTCGTCATCTACACCTTCTTCGTGACCTGGCCCCGCACCGAAGCCGCCATGGCAGCGCATCGGGCGTCCCTGCCCGTCGAGGAGGGCACCTGGCTGTCGCGCACCGCCCGCTCGTTCGTGCGCAGCCTGCCGAGCCTGTTCCTCCCGGTCCTCATCCTGGGCGGCATCTACGGCTGGCTCGACCTCGAGGCCCTCGGAATCCCCTTCGCGCTGCGGTTCACCGTGACCGAAGCCGCCGCGATCGCCGTCGTGTACGCGCTGTTCGTCGAGCTCGTCGTGAACCGCGAGCTGAAGCTGAAGCACGTGCCCGACGTGGTCGCCGAGAGCGCGATCATGATGGGCTCGCTGTTCCTCATCCTCGTCATCGCCATCTCGCTGAACCGGTTCTTCGTGTTCGAGCAGGTCCCCGATGCCGCGACCGAGTGGATGCTCGCCCGGGTCAGCACGCCCACGGGCTTCCTGATCATGGTGAACCTGTTCCTCCTCGCACTCGGCTGCGTGATGGACATCCTGTCCGCCATCCTCATCGTGGCCCCGCTGCTGGCCCCGATCGCCGCGAGCTACGGCATCCACCCCGTGCACTTCGGGATCATGTTCATCGTGAACCTCGAGCTCGGGTACCTCACGCCCCCGATGGGCATCAATCTCTTCGTCGCGTCGACCGTGTTCGAGCGGTCGATCGTCGACGTCATCCGCGCCATCGTGCCGTTCCTGGTATTGATGCTCTTCTGTCTCGCGGTCATCGTGTGGGTGCCATGGCTCTCTCTCGCGCTGTTGTCCTGACCCTGCTGCTCGCCGGCTGTCCCTCGAAGGACGAGCCGGTCGAGGCGGAGTCCGACACCGATACCGACGCGGACACTGACACCGATACGGACGCGGACACCGACACCGACACCGACTCCGACGCGGACACCGATACCGACGCGGACACTGACACCGATACGGACGCGGACACCGACGCCGACACCGACGCGGACGCCGACACCGACGCGGACACCGACACGGGCGTCCCCACGACGGACACGGCCGCTCCCGGGCCCGACACCGGCTCCGACACGGCGACTCCCCTCCCGCCGAACCTGATGTTCGTGTTGATGGACGACGTGGGCGTCGAGCGGTTCGCGGCGTACGGCCTTCCGCACGACACCTGGCCGAACACCCCCACGATCGACGACCTCGCGGCGAACGGGGTCCGCTTCGACCGCGCGTACGCGACGCCGGTCTGCTCGCCCACCCGCTTCGCCGCGATGACCGGGCGTCAGGGCCGTCGCCGCGGCCTCGGCAAGCCGCTCGCGGGCGAGGACTGGGCGCTGCCCGATGCCGAGCTCACCATCGCCGAGGTCCTCGCGACTGCGGGCTACACCTCGGCGGTCGCGGGCAAGTGGCACCTGTCGACCAACGTGAACAATGGCGGGATGAACGCCATGATATCGGGGTTCTCGCACCAGCACGGGTCGCTCGGGAACATCGGGTACACCGACCCGTTCAGCGGCCTCGAAGACGGCGTGTGGGTGCAGATCCCCGGCTACGCCACCACCGTGACCGCCGACGACGCCATCCTGTACGCCGACACGCTGCCCGAGCCGTGGTTCGTGTGGGTCGCGTTCAACGCCGCGCATCGCCCGCTCCACGTGCCTCCGGCACCCCTGAACCCGAGCGGCGTCACGGCCAGCTCCTCGCCCGACGAGTTGTTCCACGCGCTCATCGAGGCCATGGACATCGAGCTCGGACGGGTCGTCGCGTCCCTCGACTTCGACGACACCGTCCTCGTCGTCATGGGCGACAACGGCACGCACGACGACCACATCCCGGCGAGCTGGGAGCCGCCGACCGGCAAGGGCGCGGTCAGCGAGGCCGGCACGCGCGTCCCACTCCTCGTGCGGGGCGCCGGGGTCCCCGCGGGCCAGACGACCGACGCGCTCGTGAACATCACCGACGTGTTCCCCACGCTCGTCGAGCTCGCGGGCATCGACCCCGCGTCGTTCTCGGTCTCCACCGTGGGCCACTGGGACGACGTGGTCGCCGTCGACACCGCGGACACGGGCAGCTCCAGCCAGCCGTGGCTCGACGGCTGGGCCGGTCCCGGCGCTCCCGTCGTGCTCGACGGCGTCAGCTTCGTCCCCGCGCTCACGGGCGGCCCCAGCGCGCGTCGCTACAGCTTCGTCGAGCGGTTCCTCCCCATCGGCCCGCCGCCCCACACCAACACGTGGCAGGGCGTGCGCGACGAGAGCTTCAAGCTCGTGGAGAACAGCGGCGTAGAGCACCTGTACGACCTGCGCGGACGCCACGACGACGGTCCCGACCTGCTCACCGGCGTGCTCACCGTCGACCAGCAGGAGGCGTACGACCGCCTGCGCGCGGTGATGGACGCCCAGATCGCAGAGATGGTGTACGAGCCGTTCTAGCGCCCACGAAGCGACCAGCGTTGCCGATCCCCTGGTCTCGCACAGCGAGCCGCAGCGAGCCACAGCGCTCCGTGGGGGAAGTGGTCCAGCTCCGAGCGTCTCAGGGCCTCACGCAGATGACGCAGAAGGACGCAGATGACGCAGAAACCAGGCCGTCACGGGTCGAGCGTCCTCGTTTCCCCGGGGCACCTTCGATGGGAACCGCCAGGACCGCCGTACACCCGTGTCGTCAGGGCTCTCGAGGGACGTCTCGGTGTTCGGGTCGACAGAGCGGGCCTTCTTGCGGACCGGATTCGGGACTCACCAGAGCAGGCCGGCGTCTCGGGCTGAGCGGGTGAGCTTACTTCGGTCCCAGGCCAAATTCCGACAGATTCCAGTCGTTGGAGCTGCGCAATCGTGGATCCGCGATGGCGCTTCGGGGACAAGAGGACGCTCGACCCCGCGACGGCCTCGTTTCTGCGTCATCCGCGTTCATCTGCGTCATCTGCGTGATGCCCTGGGACGCTCGAAGCTCGACCAGCGCTGTGGCTCGCTGTGGGCGCCTCTAAGCCAGGAGCTCCGTGCGCCCGGTGATGGCTTCGAGCTCGAGCCCGTACGCCGCGATCCGCTCACGGGCGCCCTCTTCGCGGTCGACCACCGTGATCAGCTGGACCACGTCGAGCCCCGCGTCGCGCGCCGCCTCGACCGCGCGGATCGAGGAGCCGCCCGTGGTCGTGGTGTCTTCGACGATGGCGACCTTCGCACCGGGCGCGAAGTTGCCCATGCCCACGACGAGCCGCTCCACTCCGTGGCCCTTGGGCTCTTTGCGGATGAGGAACGCGTGCACGCCGCGGCCGTCGAGGTGCGACAGCGCGGACGCCACGCAGGCCAGCGGGTCGGCGCCCATCGTCATCCCGCCCACGCCCACCACGTCGGGCCGCAGGCGCGCGAGGATGGCGCGGCCGATGAGCACGCTGCCCTCGGCGTGCAGGCTCGTCTGGCGGACGTCGACGTACAGGTCGGACTGCTTGCCGCTCGCGAGGGTGAACGCTCCACGCCGCACGGACTTCTCGCGCAGCAACTCGACCAGGCGCTGGTGACTCATGCGGCCGCTGCTAACCGCGAGACCACACACCATCCATCCCGACATCCCGTGACGCAGGCCGCGGCTACATCATCGGCATGCGAGCCGCGTCCCTCCTCCTCGTCGCGCTGGGCTTCGGGTGCATGCCCGACGAACCGCCCGCCCCCGCACGCACCGTCACCGTCGAGGTGATCGGCGACGGCCCGGTCGACCGGCCGCGACGTCATGCCAGCACCGATGCCTGGCTCATCGCCCTCGACGCCCTGAACGCGTCGCCCGAGCCCCTCACCGCTCGGAACGCCAGATGAAGAGCGCGCCGAGCGCCAGGATCGGGTCGAGGATGGCGAAGCCGGCGATCTGGCTCGCCATCACCTGACCCGAGAGCACGAGCCCTCCGAGCAGGAACGGCACCAGGAGCCGGTCGACCACCGTCGCGAGGCCGAAGGACGCGGCGCCCGTGCGCGCCCCCATCATGTAGAACCACCCGATGAAGGCCACCGCCATCCCGATGACGCGGAGCGTGCCGACCTGGTCGACGGGCGTTCCGGTCGCCGCGATCAGGATCGACGCGGGCCCGGCGTACATCGCCGCCCCGACCGCGACGTACAGCACGCCGTTCCAGAAGGTGTAGCGCGAGAGCTTCGACAGCGGAGCCTCCGGCGTGGCGAGAAGTGTCGCGAAGAACCCGCGTGATTCGGACATGAAGCCTCCGGCGCGAGGCTACACCACGGCGCCTTGCTATGCTGCCTGCCTGGGGGACCGATGATCGACCCGTCCGTGTTCGCGGAACGTCGTGCGCGCCTGCTGTCCGAGGTCGGCGGGCCGATCCTGCTGCTCGGCAACGGCGAGCGCGCGCGCAACCTGCCGATGACGCCCCTCCCGTTCCGTCAGGACAGCACGTTCCTCTACCTCACGGGCTGCACCGAGCCGAACGCCGCGCTCCTGCTCACCGAGGGCGAGCAGACGCTGTTCCTCCCGCCCCCACACGACGACGACGACCTGTGGCACGGCACGCAGCCGTCCATCGTCGAGCGCGGCCGTGCGCTGGGCTTCGAGCGCGTCGAGCCTCTGCCCCACCTCGCGCTGCGCGCCCGCAAGCTCGACCATCCGAAGGTCCTCGCCATCCCCGACGAGGGCCGCAACCGCCTGATGGCCGCGTGGACGGGCCGCGACGAGCTCCGCTTCGGCCGCGAGTTCGGCGACATGGATCTCGTCGACGCCATCATCGCCATGCGCCGCACCAAGTCGGCCGCCGAGCTCGACGAGATGCGGGCCGCCGCAGCCATCTCGTGCAAAGCGCACGTCGCGGTCATGAAGGCGTGCCGCCCGGGGGCCTCCGAGCGCGTGCTCACGGCCCTGTTCGAGGGCATCCTCGCCGCGGGGGGTGCCAGCACGGGCTACCCGACGATCCTCACCGTGCGCGGCGAGGTCCTCCACAACTTCCACCACCCCAACACGCTCGACACCGACCAGCTCCTGCTGCTCGACGGCGGCGGCGAGGTCGCGTCGGGCTACGGCGTCGACATCACGCGCACCACCCCGACGAACGGCCGGTTCTCGAAGCGCCAGCGCGCGGCGTACGAGGCGGTGCTCGCCGCCCAGGCCGCGTCCATCGCGAAGGTCCGCGCGGGCACGCGCTACCGCGAGGTCCACGACGCCTCGTCGCTCGTCATCGCGCAGTTCCTCGTCGACGAGGGCCTGGTGCGCGGCTCCGCCGAAGCGGCCGTCGAGTCGGGCGCCCACGCGCTGTTCTTCCCGCACGGCTGCGGCCACCTGCTCGGGATGGACGTGCACGACCTCGAGAACTTCGGCGACCGCCCGTCCTACCCCGAGGGGGTCGCGCGTCCCGACCAGTTCGGCACGGCGTTCCTGCGCCTCGACCTGCCGCTCGAGCCCGGCTGGGTCGTGACGGTCGAGCCCGGCTTCTACGTCGTCCCCGCCATCCTGTCCGACCGCACGCTCTACCAGCGCTTCAAGGATCAGGTCGACTTCGACCGCGCCGAGAGCTGGCTCGGGTTCGGCGGCATCCGCATCGAAGACGACATCGCCGTGACCACGGGCGATCCCGACAACCTCACCGCCGCCGTGCCCAAGGCCGTCGCCGACGTCGAGGCCCTCGCGGGCAGCGGGCCGTTCGCCGAGGATCTCCTGTGCTGATCGGCGTCATCCTGTTCGCGGCGTGCACGATGCTCGTCGCGCTGCTGCTGTACACGCGCACATCGCCGTTCCAGCGCACCCCGCTCTGCCCGAACTGCCAGATCCCGTACCTCAAGCTCGTCGACCCGCCCGACAGCCCCGAGCGCCGCAGCTACGAGGTGCTCGCCTGCCCCCAGTGCACCAACACCACCACGCGGGTGCACGGCTCGCCGTCGCGCTTCGCGTACTGCCCGTCCTGCAACCAGCGCACGCTCGAGACGCCGGCGCGGCGGCTCCCACCGACGCTCGAGGCCCCGCTCTCCGTCGAGATCGACGAGCGCTGCCACGTCTGCGGCCACGAGCACGTGGTCATCCTGCCACCGCCGTTCCACACGCCGGTCGTGATGCGCGGTCGCGTCATCCCCTTCCCGGGTGCGAAGCGCTGAGTCCTCGAAAAGCGTAGCGCGTGCGCAGGCCTCGATTACCTTGGCGCGTCGCACCCGAGGTCCACATGCTTCTCTACGCGCTGCTCCCCACCGCCTCTGCCCAGGTCGCCTGGGTCGACTGGACCGCCCAGACCGCCACCGGTGTCGACGGCACCGTCAACGTCGACGGCACCGACGTCACGGTCACCTACACGGGTGAGGTCGCGTTCTCGATCACCGGTGCCGGCACGAACTACTGGGTGCCCGACGGCGGCTACATCAGCGCCACCGTCCCGAACCCTCCGCCGGCGAACGACATCATCGCCCTGTCGCAGGCGACCTCGAAGACCCTCACCTTCTCGCACCCGGTCACCAATCCGCTCTTCGCGGTCGTGAGCCTCAACGGCAACGGCTACCGGTTCGACCGCGACTTCGAGATCCTCTCGTACGGCCTCGGCTACTGGGGCAACGGCACGCTCACCAAGCAGGTCACGACCTACCCCGACAACAGCGTCACCTACGACCTCATCGGCACGGGCGAGCCCCACGGCGTCATCCAGTTCGTCGGCACCTTCACCACGGTCACGTGGGACAGCCTCACGAACGAGTACTGGAACGGCTTCTCCATCGCCGTCGAGAACCTCGCCGCGGCGGTGCCCCCCGAGATCGCCCTCTACGTGGGCCCCGACGCGAACGGCACCGAAATCGTCTCGGGCCAGACGGCTCCGCTCGACTTCGGCATCGCGCCGGTCGGCACGACCGACACCAGCGACACGGGCATGGCCGACACGGGCGTGGTCTCGCCGTCGGGCGTCGCGATCGAGGTCACCATCTCGAACACGGGGACGGGTCCGCTCAACCTCGAGCAGCCCGTGATCACGGGTACCGGCGCCGCGGCGTTCTCCACGTCCACCCTCCCGCCCGCCATCGCGGCCGGCGCGACCTTCACGTTCACGGTGACGTTCGAGCCCTCCACCCCCGGAACCCACACCGCGACCCTGTCCATCACGAACGACGACGCCGACGAGAACCCGTTCGTCTTCGACCTCCTCGGCGGCGGCGCGGCCCCGACCGACACCGGCGACACCGGGCTCGCCGACACGGGGGCGACCGACACGGGCGGCGATGCCGACACCGACACCGACACCGACACCGACACCGACACCGACTCGGACACCGACTCGGACACGGATTCCGATACCGATGCCGACACGGATTCCGACACCGACACGGATTCCGACACCGACGCGGACACGGACGCGGACACCGATGCCGACACGGACGCCGACAGCGACTCCGATGCCGACAGCGACTCCGATGCCGACAGCGACTCCGATGCCGACAGCGACTCCGATGCGGACACCGACTCCGACGCGGACACCGACTCCGACGCGGATACCGACTCCGATGCCGACACCGACACGGATCTGGACACCGACGGCGACACCGACGACGAGAAGAAGGGCTGCGGCTGCGCGTCCGGCGGCTCCACCTCTGGCTGGCTCGCCCCGCTCGCGCTGATCGCCCTGCGGCGTCGCTGAAGCGTCAGCTCCAGCGGCGGATCACCGTGTCGCTGACGTTGCGCTCGTCGGGCTCGGGGAAGTCGAGCGTGTAGTGCAGCCCGCGGCTCTCGCGCCGGCGGAGCGCGCACTCCACGATCATGTGCGCGACGTCGACCAGGTTGCGGAGCTCGATCAGGTCGCCCGTCACGCGGAAGTCCCAGTAGTACTTGTCGACCTCGTCGCGGACGAGCTGCAGGCGCCGCTGGGCGCGCTTCAGCCGGCGGTGCGTGCGGACGATGCCCACGTAGTTCCACATGAACCGGCGGATCTCGTCCCAGGTCTGCGTGATGACGACCGCTTCGTCGGAGTCGCCGGCCTTGCCCGGGTCCCAGGCGGGCAGGTCGGGCACCGGGGGGATGGCCGCGAGCCGCTCGGCGCTCTCGCGGGCCGCCGTGTGCGCGAACACGAGCGCTTCGAGCAGGCTGTTGCTCGCCAGGCGGTTGGCCCCGTGCAGCCCGGTGCAGGCGACCTCGCCCACGGCGAACAGGTTCCGGATGCTCGACTCGCCGTTCAGGTCGGTCTGCACGCCGCCGCACATGTAGTGCGCCGCGGGGACCACGGGGATCGGGTCGCGCGTCATGTCGATGCCGAGGGACAAGAGCTTCGTGTCGATGGTCGGGAAGTGCCGGGCGACCTCTTCGCGGCTCATGTGCCGCATGTCGAGGTACACGCACTCGAGGCCGCGGGTCTTGAGCTCGTTGTCGATGGCGCGGGCCACGATGTCGCGGGGGGCGAGCTCGGCGCGCTCGTCGTAGCGGTCCATGAAGCGCTGCCCGTCGGGGCCGATGAGCTTGCCGCCCTCGCCGCGCAGCGCCTCGGAGATGAGGAAGCTGTTCTCGGTCGCGTGGAACAGGCAGGTCGGGTGGAACTGGACGAACTCCATGTTCGCCATCCGCGCGCCCGCGCGCCAGGCCATCGCGTGGCCGTCGCCGCTCGCGATGGGCGGGTTCGTCGTGTAGACGTAGACCTTCCCGGCGCCCCCGGTCGCGAGCACGACCACCTTGGCGGCGTACAGCTCGACCTCGTCGCGGGAGGTGTCGAGCACGTAGGCGCCGATCGCCTCGTCGTCTTCGGGCGGGACCTGCTGGAGGCGTCGGGCGAGCCACCGCCGCGTCAGCACGTCGATGGCGATGTGGTGGTCGAGGAACTCGATCTGGGGGTGCTCCATGACCTCCTGGTTCAGCGCGCGGACCATCTCCTTGCCCGTGAAGTCGGCCGCATGGAGGATGCGGCGGTGGGAGTGACCGCCCTCGCGGTGCAGGTCGTACTCGTCGGGGTTGGACTGGCGACGGGTGAACTCGGCGCCGCGCTCGATGAGCTCGCGAACGCGGATCGGCCCTTCGCGGACGGTCTGATCGACGGCTTCGGCGCGGCAGAGGCCCGCGCCGGCGACGAGCGTGTCGCGGATGTGGAACTCGGGGTCGTCGTCTTCCGACCAGACGGACGCGATGCCGCCCTGGGCGTAGGCGCTGTTGCTCTCGAGGGGACGCGTCTTGGTGATCATCGTGACCTTGCCGTGGCGGCAGGCCTCGAGCGCGAACCACATGCCGGCGACGCCGGAACCGATGACCAGGAAGTCCGTGCGGTGCATGGCTCTCCTCCGAAGGCGGCAGTCTACGCCCTCGGCGCGGGAAAGGCCCGCGAGGCCTGTGAAGAACTCTGTGGACAACTCGATGGAGGAGTTGTCGACCACACCAGAAGCTCCCGTTCCAGGCACACTATCGTCTAGAAATTCCGCGAATGACAACTGTGGACGATCCAACCCTCAGGCAACGCCTCAGGGTCGTGGATCGGCCAGTCGCACGGCATGGGCCGCGGCCCCCACGACCCACGGATCGCCGCTCGCGAGCACCACGGTCGCCCCCGCCTCCGCGAGGCGCCCGAAGGCCTTCATCAGCGCCAGGGTGTCGACCGGGTGCAGCCCCAGGGACGGGTCGTCTGCGACCACGAGGTCGGGCCCCGTGCTGCGGGCGAGCTCGCGCGCGAGCCGCAGGCGCCGGAACTCGCCGCCGGACAGGGTGTCGGCGGGCCGCCCGAGCTGGACGTATCCGAGCCCCACATCGCGGAGCGCCCGCAGGATGCGCTCGAGCTTCGGGTTCCCGGCGAGCACGCGGTGCGCCTCTTCGATGTCGAGGGCGAGAAGCTCGTCGGGCGCCAGGCCCTTCCAGCGCACCTGGAGGACGTCGGTCTGGAACCGCCGCCCGTGGCACACGTCGCAGGTGAGCCACACGTCGGGCAGCGGGTCGAGCACGACGCGGACCTCGCCGGCCCCCTGGCACGTCTCGCACCGCCCGCCCTTGGTGTTCAGCGAGAACGTGCCGGCGTCGAAGCCCTGGATGCGGGCCTCGCGCGTCTGTGCGAGCAGGTCGCGGAGCAGGGACCACACCCCCGTGAACGTCGCCGGGCTCGACCGCTTGTGCTTCGCGGAGCTGCCGACCTCGGCATCGACCAGACGCTCGAAACGACCTGAAGCCGCGTCGACAATCGACTTCAGAAGCACGGTCTTGCCGGAACCGGACGGACCGCTGACCACGTTCACGACCCCGCGCACGAGGCGCCGGCCCGCGAGGTCCAGCGCCTCGCCGGAGGTCGGCCCCTCGACGCCCCCTTCGAGGCGACCGGCGAACAGCCGCCCCGTCGCGGTGTCCTGCTCGGCGAGCCCCGCGACCGGGCCTGCGTAGACGACCGTCCCGCCGTGTGGGCCCGCGCCGGGGCCGAACTCCACGACGTGGTCTGCGCCGGCCAGCACGACCGGGTGGTGGTCGACGGCCACCACCGTGTTCCCCTGCTCCACCAGGTCGCGCACCAGCCCCAGGACCGCGCCCGCCGCCTCGTCGTCCAGACCCGCCGCGGGCTCGTCCAGCACGAACAGAACGCCCGACACCCGCGACGACACCTGCCGGGCCAGGCGCAGCCGCAACAGCTCGCCGCGGGACACGTGCTCGGCGGGCCGCTCGAGCGGCAGACCCGCCAGGCCGAGGGACACGAGGATGCCGACCCGCCGCCGCAGATCGTCGAGCAGGTCCTTCGCGACCTCGGAGGCCGGGAGCCCCGCCAGGAAGCCGTCGAGCGCGCCGATGGTCCCGCCCAACACGTCCAGCACGCGCTCCCCGCCCACCTCGACCGCGGCGGCCGCCTCGTCGAGGCCGAGCCCCGGCTCCCCCGCGCGGAACCGGAACCGGCCGGGCTCGAGCGCCGGCAGCTCCATCCCGTCGTGCACGCACAGGGGGCGGTCGACGAACACCGTCTCGGCTTCGGTCACGGCGATGACGACGCCCCGCCCGGCGCGGGACGCCAGGCGCACGCCGTCGTGGATGCGGCCCCGGCGGTCGGGCTCGATCTTGATCCGGTCGACCACCACGCGCAGTGGCGCTCCCTCGGGGACCGCGCCGATCTCCTCGATGCGCGCCATCCGCCCGTCGACCCGGACGCGCGAGAACCCGGCCCGCTGGATCTCCTCGAGCACGCCCGGCCCACTCGTGACGGGCGCTTCGAGCGTGAGGCGCGTGCCCACGGGCATCGCGAGCAGCTCGGCGACGATGGTGTCGTGCGACTTCGGGACGACGGGCCGCCCACACCGGGGGCACCGCTGCAGCCCCGTGCGCCCGTACAGCACGGCCAGCCCGACGCCGAGCTCGCTGACGGACGCGACGCTCTCGTGGCTCGCGAAGCCCCGGACCCGCTGATCGAGCGCGATGGTCGGCGGCAGGTGGTCGATCGCCTCGACGTCGGGCCGCCGGAGGGACCCGGTGCCCGCGATCATCAGGGCCTCGAGGTACCGGCGCTGCCCCTCGCGGTGGAGCGTGTCGTACGCCAGCGACGATTTGCCCGACCCCGACGGCCCGCAGAGCACCGTCAGGGCGCCCAGCGGCAGGTCGAGATCGACATCGCGGAGGTTGTTGTCGCGGGCGCCCCGCACCCGGATGGAGCTCATGCGCTCCCGTAACTCCTGGTTAGACAGCGTCGTGGACGCTGCCCGCCAGGTCTCCGCCGCCGTCGGAGGCTTCCTGTTCGCATCGCTCGGCTGGATGGTCGTCGTGGGCGTGCTGACCAACGCGCTGGTCGTGGCGTCCGGCCAGGCTTCGGGGGCCTCGCTCGACGCCATCTCCGCCGACCCCACGTCCTTCCTCACGCCCGGCATCATGGGGGCGTCGGCGTTCGTCCAGTCCGTCGGGATCGGCGTGATCGCGGTGCTGCTCGCGCGCCAGCTCGCCGACGAGGACGGCGTGGAGCCCCGCCACGCGCTGCTCGGCGACCCGCCCGGCTGGTGGGGCTGGTCGGTCGCGGGGGCCGCGGGAGCCCTCTCCGTCGGGCTGCTGCCGGGCTGGGTCGCGTCGCAGATCATCGCGCGGTTCCCCGAGCTCGGCGGGGCCCTCGCGGTCCTGGCCGGGGCGATGCAGACCGAAGCGCCGCTCGGGAAGGCCCTGCTGGTGCTGGCGATCTGCGGCTCGGCGCCGCTCTTCGAGGAGCTCGCGTTCCGCGGGTACCTCTGGCACCACCTCGCGAAGGTCCTGCCCGGCTGGGCCGTGTGGCTCGCCACCAGCGTGCTGTTCGTGGGGTATCACCTCGATCCCGTGCAGACGCCGAGCCTCGTGCCCACCGCGCTGTTCCTCGGCTGGCTCCGCTGGCAGTCCGGCAGCATCGTGCCGGCGATCGTCGGGCACTTCGTGAACAACGCGCTCGCGTCGGTCGGTCTGCTGCTGGCGAGCGGGAGCGACGCGCCAGAGATAAGCTTCGCCAGCGCCTGTCTCGGTACGCTCGCCACGATCCTGTCGTGCGGGGCGGCCTGGCTGGCCCGCCCGAGGACGTGATGCCGACCTTCCGACTGCTCCAGGCGCGCCAAGCGGGTGATCCGGTCCGCCACGAAGAGCGCGTGAGCTTCGCCGCCCAGCTCGGCGTGCCGCTCGACTGGGTGCTCCCCCACGACCTGTTGAGCGAAGAGACCACGCTCGCGACGGTCACCGACGGCGTCGACGCCGTGCTGGTCGGCGGCAGCGGCAAGTTCAGCGTGCTCGACGACGAGGTGTGGCTGCCCCCGTTCTTCGACGTGCTCGGGGCCCTCGCGGATGCGCAGTTCCCCACGTTCGCGTCGTGCTTCGGGTTCCAGGGCATGGTGCTCGCGCTCGGCGGCGAGGTCGAGCACGACGAGCCCAACGCCGAGGTCGGCACGTACGAGCTCGAGCCCACCGAGGGCGCCGCGGGCGACCCCGTCTTCGGCGCGCTCCCGTCGCGCTTCTCGGCCCAGCTCGGCCACAAGGATCGCGCCACGACGTTCCCGAGCAGCGCCGTCCTGCTCGCGCGCAGCGTGCGGTGCCCGTACCAGGCGCTGCGTGTCGGCGAGAAGGTCTACGCCACGCAGTTCCACCCCGAGCTCACGCACGAGGCCAACCGCATGCGGTTCGAGCGCTACCTCGACGACTACAGCGCGGTGTTCGGCGAAGAGCGCGCCCAGCGCATGCTCGAAGAGTTCACGCCGTCGCCGCACTCCGACGCGCTGCTCGCCCGCTTCAAGGAGGCGTTTTGGAAGCACTGACCGAAGAGGACCGCCTCAGGAACGCCGAGCAGGCCTCGATGCTGGCGTTCCTCGCCGTCATCCTCTGCCTGATGATGAACTGCGGGTGCTTCTCGGTCATGCTCGCCGTGCCCGTGTCGATGTGGGCATTGCACCTCGCGCGC
Source organism: Alphaproteobacteria bacterium (assembly GCA_020632875.1). GTDB lineage: Bacteria > Myxococcota_A > UBA796 > UBA796 > JACKEQ01. Next base: position 76,471 of record JACKET010000020.1, on the reverse strand, counting down.
GTCGCGCTCGACGCGCCCGACCCGCCCGAGCTGGTGAAGGCCTACGCGACTCCGGCGCGCAACACGAGCCTGGTGACCTTCCTGTTCAGCGGCCTGATGACGCTGTTCATCGTGCTCTATTTCGGCACGTACTTCCTGATGATCCTGTTCACGATCGGCATCGCGGTCCTCGATTCGATGTAGGGCGTCCCGGCTTCGCCGTCGGGTGTCCTCTGGGCTCGGCCATTCGGCCTCGGTCGCTTCGCGACTGCGGCTCCGCCGCACCCGCCGGCCCCCCTGACGCGGGCTCGCGGAGTGCGGGGGCCTGGGCACGCGGCGCGGGATCGGTGTCAGCGGCGCGGGATCGGTGTCAGAGCGAACCCGAACATCTTCGTAACGTCGGTTTTCCGTCGTTATCGCGTGTTCTACTTTTCTGCGGGCCTACGGGGGCTGGAACGCGGAGAGTGCCCGGACCCTCGAGATGGCCCGTGTGGACGGGGCTCGGCGGAATCGGCTGGCGTGCCGCCATCGACCTCCGGCGGCCTGAAGGACGGACGTCCGAGCACCCCTGGAAGAGTAGAATTCCCCATAGTCTCGACTTCTGGAGGTTTTCGCGATGTTCGGGTTCGCTCTGACACCAGTGTGAATCAGGTTCGCTCTTCCGCGGTCAGGTGGGCAGCGCCTTGCTCCGCCAGCTGCCCTCGAGGACGAGCGCGAGCTTCGTGCCGCACTTCAGCAGCGTGCTGGCGTTGATCGCCCACCACAGCCCGTTGGCGCCGAATCCCAGCCCGATGGCCAGGAACCACGCCAGCGGCACGCGGAGCAGGTTCAGTGGGGCATTCACGAGCAGTAGCTTCCGCGTGTCGCCCGCACCGCCCAGCACGCCTTCGGTCACCGCTTCGATCGCCACGAGCGGCTGCACGACGGCGAGGATCAGCGCGTAGCGGACGCCCTCGCGGCTCGCAGCGGGGTCCTCGGCGAAGATCTCCACGATGGACGGCCCGGCGAGCCAGTAGACCGCCGACATCACGACGCCCGTGATCACGGCAATGCGGAGCGTCGTGCGCACCGCGAGCTCCGCGACATCCGGGCTCCCCGCGCCCAGCGCCCGGCTGACGAGGCTCGCCGCGGCCACGGCGAGGCCCGCGTACAGCGGCCACGCCAGCGACTCCAGCACGCCGAACCCGAGCCCCAGCCCGGCGTACACGTCCTGGCCCAGCGTCGGGATGACGGTCGCCATCAGCAGCCAGTACACGAACGCGAACATCCCCGTCGCGAGGGCCACCGGTGCACCGACCTGCACGACGGCCGGCACACGCGGCCCCGGACGCCAGCGCCGCGGCTCGAGCCCGAGCTGCTGCGTGAGGACGAACAGCCCCAGCGCCGTGGCGATGGACTGCGCGAGGGTGGACGCCAGCGCCGCTCCGGCAGTCCCCATGGAGGGAACCAGGGCGGGCGTCAGCACGATGTTCAACGCGACGGCGCCCATCTGGAGGCGCAGCGGGAGCCGCGTGTCCCCCATCGCGTGGAACGTCGCGTCGACCGAAGGCGCGAAGACCAGCGCGGGGCCGGTCAGGAACAGCACCCACAGGTACGCGCGCGCGTGGGCCGCGCCTTCGCCCTCGAGCCCGAGGAAGTCGACCAGCGGCGCCGTGGCGAGCGTCCCGCCGATCATCAGGAACGCCGCGATGACCATGCACGTGCCGAGCGACTGCTCGATGACGTCCCGCCGCGCGGCCTCGTCGCCAGCGCCCGTCAGGCGGCCCACCCATGGCCCCAGGCCCGCGGACACGAGCTGGAAGATGGCGAAGCACAGCACGCTCACCAGGGTCGTCGCCCCGAGCGCGCCCTGCGCCGGCGAGCCCAGGCCCTGGACGAAGTACTGGTCCACCGGGCGGAACGCCGCCTGCAACACGCCGGACGCCATGGCGGGCGCAGCGAGCACGAAGACCCGCGCGAGCGTCACGTCCGCGGGCTTCATCGGATGGCGAGGGGCATGTCGGGAGCTCCGCGGCGGTGACCGTATCCGCTGCCGGTCGATGGTTGTACGCTTGGGGCATGGAATTGATCCTGGTCGTCCTCTCGACCCTGTGCGCGGCCTTCCCCATGGCGTTGTTCGTCACACTGGCCTGGCTGTCGGACCGGTACGACCGCGAGCCGCTGTGGCTCGTCGCCCTCACGTTCTTCTGGGGAGCCATCGGAGCCGTGCTCATCGCGCTCCCGCTGAACACGGGTTTCTCGATGCTCGTCGACGCGGTCATCGCGCCGGCGCTGGGTGCCGCGGGCTTCGACGAGAACCTCGCGCGCACGATGATCGGCCCGACCGTCGGGGCTCCGCTGTTCGAGGAGCCCGCCAAGGCGCTGTTCTTCGTGTTCATCGCGTGGCACCGCCGTCCCCACGACATGTCGAGCGGCTTCGTCTACGGCGCGGCGGCGGGGCTCGGGTTCGGGATGACCGAGAACTTCCTGTACTTCAACAGCGTCTCGGGGAACCTCGAGGCGTGGGGGATGACGGTCCTCATCCGCACGTTCTACTCGGCGCTCCTGCACGCGATGGCCAGCTCGGTCGTGGGCGCGGCGTTCGGGTTCGCGCGGCTGCGCGGGTGGCTCGCCATCCTCGGGTCCACGGCGGGCGGGCTCGCGGCCGCGATGCTGCTGCACGCCATGTGGAACGGCCTGTTGAGCCTCGACCAGTTCTCGCCGGTCGACCTGAAGCTGACGAACTTCGTCCTGCTCCCGATGGAGGTCCTCTTCGTCGGATTCGTGTACCAGATGTGCCTGCTCGACGACGCGCTGGCCATCCGGCGCGAGCTCGAGGAGGAGGAGGACGCCGGCCGGCTGCCGACCGACCACAGCTGGATGCTGGCGAGCTGGTGGCGGCGCAAGCTCACCGACATCGCGCCCGCGGGCGTGTCCTCCGATCGGTACATCCGCACGGCGACCGCGCTGGCGCGGCGCAAGCGCCAGCTCCGCCTGCTGGGCGAGCGGGCGCCGGACTTCTACCGCGACGACGTGCGGCGGCTCCGGAAGCAGCTCGAGCTGCTGCTGAAGGGGCCCACCGCCACCACGCCCGGAGGGCTCGAGCCGGGCTGATCCGCGTGCAGTCCGCCCCCGGTGGACCTCAGCGGAGCACCGTGCGGAACGTGGGCTCCAGCTCGAGCGCGAGCAGGGCGCCCGCGGCGTGCGTCGCGATGGCCCGGTTGCAGAACGTCAGCCAGGGCGGCGGCACCGGGCTCTGCGCGTCGAGGCTGCTCCGGACGGCCGCCTCGGAGGCTCCGGCCAGGCGGAGCGCGACGTGGTGCGCGTCGGTCGAGTCGGGGTGGTGGACGAGGGCGGACAGTGGAGCACCCGCCGAGGCCTCGAGCCGGGCGACGACCGCGGCGTCGGGCCCGGTGATCCGGAGCACGGCGAGCACCTCCCGTGGGCCCGCGCCTGCGGGGATCTCCGCGACCTCGCCGCGGGAGAACGCGTCCAGCACCGGGTTCCAGGCCCCCACCGGCCTGCGGGCCACGTGCTGCAGGCTCGTCGCGACCTCGCGCGTCGAGAGCAGGAGGCACGAGGCGACGAGGTCGCGGACGTCGTCGAACGTCCTGCGGCGGGTGGCGAGGTAGGCGCCGGCCGTGTCGGACGCCTGTGCGTCCAGCACGCCGAGCAGGTCGGCGCGGACGGACGGATCCCAGGGCGCGAGGGCCACGTGCTCGCGGCACCAGTGGGTCGCCTGCTCCAGATCGCCGCGGCGCACGTAGAACGCCGCCGCGAGCAACCGGACGACGGCCCGCGTGGCGTCCGGCGGGGCCTCGAGCGCCGCCATCCGCGCGAACACCGCGACGGCGCCGGGGCCCTTGCGCCGCTCGAAGTCCGCCAGGCAGGCCTGGCCGCGCTCCGCGGCGAGGACCGGCAGGGCCGTCGCCGCCTCGTCCGCAGCGGCGACGAGGGCGCTCACCCGGGCTGCGTCGTCCATGCCCACAGCGTACCCGGCGGGAGCCCCGCCTACCGCTTGTCGGGCAGCGTCAGGCTCAGGGCCTCGGGGTCGCGGAGGAACGTCACCAGGCTGTGGGTGCTCGTGAATCCGTCCACGTCCTGCGCGACGATCGAGATGATGTTCGTGCCGGGCTCGAGCCGCACGTCGGCGGTGAACGGCACGCTCGCGACCCCCGTGCTGCCCTCGTAGAACAGCTTGTCGCCGCCGCCCCACACCGTCACGTGCTGCATCCCGCCCACGTCCTCGACCAGCCCGCTCACCACGACCGTCTCGGTGTCGACGACGCTCTCGGGCGCGCGGGAGACCGCGATGCTCGGAACGTGCCGCCGCGTGGTGCCCGGCACCGCCACGTCGGGGTCGACGTGGATGTGGTCGGTCTGCGTGAACAGCTCGTAGAAGCCGGAACGCACGATGGTGCCATGGTCGTACGCCTCGCCGTCGCCCAGCGACAGCACGAGATCCCAGCCCTCTTCGCGGGCCTCCTTGAGCTCGACCCGGAACCGGCCCTTCCAGGTCTCGCCCGGCGCGAGCCGCAGCTGGCAGCCGGTCGCGCGGGACACCTCGGCACAGCTCTCGCCGTCGAGCGTGCGGAGGGTACCGGGCTCGAGCGTGCCGTCGAGGATGTCGAGCGCGCGGCCGTTGCGGTTCTTGATGCGCGCGAACGCCTGGCCCGACCAGCCTGCACCGTCGTTCGTGATCTCGAAGGGGATGTCGAGCACCTCGCCGACCTCGGCCACCCCGTCGCCGTCGCCACCCGTGCGGTCGTCGACCGACCAGGACCACGAGAAGCGCGGCAGCGCGCGGCCGATGACGCGCACCTCGGAGCTCACCTCGCCGAGCGGACGCTCGCCCGCGTCGCGCACCTCGAACGTGACCGGCGCATGCTCGGCCGGGTACCCGTCGACGAGGTTGACGTGCACCTCGTACCGGCGCGATTCACCCGGTGCGAGCTTGCCGAACAGGAACTCGCGGCCCTCGAGCACCTCGTTGCCGCGCGCGACCACCCCGACGCGGAAGAGCGTCGTGGAGGACGTGTTGGTGACCGTCACGCCGACCGTCTCGCGCTCGCCGGCCCGGATGCCGCCATCCTCGCCCATGTCGAGCACCACCTCGACGGGGAGCCCGGCACCCGTCCACGGCGACCCCGCGGACCAGTCGATGCCCAGCGACTTCATGGCGTCGACGACCTCGGCGTCGCCGCGGCGCGCGTGCGTGTCGACGACGCGCGCGGCGCTCGCGAGCATCTCGGCCCGCCGGCTGCTGCGCGACGCCAGGATCACGTCTTTCGCGAACTGCACCTGGTAGTCGTTCACGTCGATCTCGGGCGAGGCGTCGTGCTCACCGCCCAGGTACACCACGCGGTAGGCCGTCTGCTCGTCGTCCCAGCTCGTCTGCTCGAGGCTCTGGTCGAGGTCGGCCTCGCGCCGCACCCGCTCGCGCCAGTACATCAGCGCGAGCTTGTCGCCGTCGCCGCGCTCTTCGACGCGAACCGGCGTGAGCTCGATGTCGGCGGGGATCCCGACGGCCTGGATGCTCTGGTCGCCGGGCGTCAGGTACTTGCTGATCGTGAGCTTGAGCTTCGACTCGTCGAAGAACTGGTGCAGGTTCTGCACGCTGCCCTTGCCGAACGTGCGCTCGCCCACGATCACCGCGCGCTCGTTGTTCCGCAGCGCCCCCGACACGATCTCGGACGCCGACGCCGAGTTCGAGTTGACCAGCACCACGATCGGGTAGTCGGGCTCGGTGGTCTTCGTGGGCCGGGCCTCTTCGATGTCCTGCTTGCGCCCGTTGCCGTCGACCGTCGACACGATCTCGCCCTCGGACAGGAAGGTGTCGGCCACCGCGACGGCCTGGTTCAGGTAGCCGCCCGGGTTGTCACGCAGGTCGAGGACGACGCCGCGCAGCCCGTTGCGCGACTCGCGGTGGAGCTTCGTGAGCGCCGCGTGGAGCTCGCTCTCGACGTTGCTGTGGAAGCTCGAGATGCGGAGGAGCCCGATGTCGCCTTCGACCAGCTCGCCTTCGACCTCGTTGAGCTTGATCAGCTTGCGGACGAGCTCGTAGGTGCGCGGCGCATCGAACGAATCCCGCATGATCTCGAGGCTGACGGGCGCGTCGACGGGCCCCCGCAGGAGCATCACGGCCTCGTCGAGCGACATGTTGATGGTGGACTCACCATCGATGCGGATGATCTGGTCTTCTTTGAGGATTCCGGCTTCGGACGCGGGCGTGTCGGCGATCGGGTACTCGACCACGAGGCGACCCTCGCGCTCGACGATCGTGATGCCGAGGCCGCCGAACTCGCCCTGGTTCTCGACGTCCATCTCGCTCGCGTCGGGCGGCGGGAGCAGGATGGAGTGCGGATCGAGCGTGTCGAGGATGCCGTTCACGAGCGCGTACTCGATCTCGGCCATGGGATCGGCGTCGGGCGTGCTCGTGGGGACCTTCTCGGGGTCGAGATGATCGACGAGCAGCCCCGCGACGCGGCGCAGCTCGAGCTGGAGCTGACGCGAGCTGCCCACCGGGGGGACCTCGAGGACCGTGCGGAAGTCGCCGATCTCGGCGGACAGCCGATCCTTGCCTTCGCGGCTGAACTTGCACGCCGGGACCTTGCGCTCGATCGCCTCGAGCGCCGCGACGTACATGTGCTCCCAGTCGATGCGCCCGGGCTCCACGTACGACTCTTCGACATGGTAGAGGGTCGGCTCGAGGATCTTGAGCTTCGCGAGGTCGTAGCCCGTGAACCGTCGACCCGTCGTGAAGTCGCCGGGCACGTGGTGGGTCGACGCGGAGCCATCCTGGGCGAGCTGGAAGCCCGCGCTGACCGTGACGACGCCGAAGGCGCCGATCAGGGCGAATGGTCGCAGCAGGCCTCCGAACGACGCCACCACACCTCCCCAGGTACTCTCATCGTAGGTGCCGCAGCAGCCAGCGTCAACGCGCACCGACACACCGCGACAACCGGTCGACAACCCGTTCCTGCGGGCGTTATCAACCAATACGTCCCCTTCCCCTCGCCCCTTCCTCCACGCCCATGCCGCTCAACCTGCCGTGCCCACAATGCAAGGCGAAGAATCCGCTCGACGAGCCCTTCCCGCTCCCCGGCGCGCAGCTGAAGTGCGTCGGCTGCGGGTCGGGGCTCGCGGTGTCCTACCCGACGGGCGTGTACGACAAGCTCCGCGCGCTCGGGAAGCGATTCGAGGGCGACGGCGTCGCCGATCCCGGTGCGTACGCTCCCGAGATGCGGATCCCGAAGGCCCCGCCTCCACCCGCCCCGAAGAAGAAGGGCAAGGCCGCACCGGTCCCCGAGCCCGACTCCGGCGGCGCGGCCACGACGGTCGACCTCACCGAGGTCGATCTCACCGAGGTCGCCCCCGAAGACTACGGCGAGGATCCGTTCGACCGCACGGTCCCCTCGGCGCGGTCCCCCTACGGCGGGCTCCCCGACAATCTCGCGGAACCCGAGACGAAAGGAAGTGTCCGGCTTCCAGAGGATCACGAGCCGACGCGCCGGATGGGGGCTACAAGACGAGGCAGCGACGCCTCCACGTCGACCCGGCGCGGAAGGGAAGCCCCCACCGACATCACAGAGAGGACGGAGTTGGGGAAGGGCAAGACCAGATCCAGGAAGCGCGGCATCCTCGGCTGTCTCGGCGGCATGGGCTCGATGGGCTGCGGAAGCCTCGTCGTCACGGCCCTCGTCGGGCTGGCCCTGCTCGCGGGGGGCTACTGGTACTTCTCGAAAGACCTGCCCACCGTCGAGAACCTCCGTGAATACGAGCCCGCCACGGTCACCACGGTCTACGACCGCAACGGCGAGCTGCTCGGCGAGATCTACGAAGAGCGCCGCTACGTCCGTCCGATCGAGTACTTCCCGCCCCACGTGAAGAACGCCTTCCTCGCCGCCGAAGACGCGCAGTTCTACGAGCACGGCGGCGTGAACTACATGGGCATCGTCCGCGCCATCGGGCGGGGCGTGGCCAGCGGCGGCGACTTCCGCGGCACGTCCACCATCACGCAGCAGGTCGCGAAGAACTTCCTGCTCACGAACGAGCGGTCGATCACCCGCAAGATCAAAGAGCTGCTGCTCTCGTGGCGCATCGAAGAGGCCTACGAGAAAGACCACATCCTCTACCTGTACCTGAACGAGATCTACCTGGGCTCCCAGGCCTACGGGGTCGAGGCGGCATCGCGTACCTACTTCGGCAAGTCGGCCGATCAGCTCACGCACGGCGAGGCCGCGCTGCTCGCCGGCCTCCCGCCGCGCCCCAGCGGCTACAGCCCGCACAAGAGCTGGAAGCTCGCCCGCCAACGCCAGGAATACGTCGTCGGCCAGATGGTCGACAAGGGCCACCTCACCGCCGCCGAGGGCAAGGCCGCCCTCGCCGAAGAGATCACGATCGTCGCGCGTGGGAACACGTTCCTCGAGAAGGCCCCGCACTTCACCGAGCACGCCCGGCGCTTCCTGGTCGAGCGCTACGGCGAGGATCGCGTGCTGCACGAGGGCCTGCAGGTCACCACCACGTGCGACCTCACCCTCCAGCAGATCGGCCAGGAGGCCGTGACCCGCAACATCTTCGAGGTCGACCAGCGCATGGGCTTCCGCCGCGAAGCGGTCGAAGAGATGCTCGACACCGACGCGAAGATCGCGGCCAAGCGCGCCGAGCACGAGAAGGCGATGCGCAAGGCCTGGGCGTACGATCAGGATGCTGCGGGCGACCGCTCCAAGCTGCCCGAGAAGTCGGTCCTCGCGCCCGACAACGTCTACAAGGCCGTCATCCTCGAGGTGAACAAGAAGTGGGCGAAGGTCGGCATCGGCGACCACGAGGCCGTCATCCCGCTCGCCTGGTCCGAGTGGGTGTACAAGCCCGACCCCGAGCGGTCGTGGCGGTACCGGGATCAAGACGACCTCACCAAGAAATACGACTACGACGACGACCGTAAGGCCGACACCCCGATCCTGAAGCGCGGAGACGTGGTGCTCGCGAAGGTCGTCCAGCTGTCGACGAAGCACGAAGATGTTGCGAAGGCCTTCAAGGGCACGCCCGGCGAGAACACCGACACCATCGCCGCGCGGCTGTGGCAGGTCCCCGAGGTCGAGGGCGCCCTGCTCTCGATGGACGTGCACACCGGCGCCGTCCTCACCATGGTCGGCGGTGCCGACTTCCGCCGGTCCCAGCTGAACCGCACGGTGCAGTCGCGCCGCCAGGTCGGCTCCACGTTCAAGCCCATCGTCTACGCCGCGGCCATCGAGTCGAAGCGCATCACGGCCGCGAGCATGGTCGCCGACGCGCCGCTCGCGAAGGCGTCGGGCGACGACACCGTCTGGAAGCCCGGCAACTACGGCAACGACTACCTCGGCAACATCACGCTGCGCCAGGCGCTCGCGATGTCCCGCAACACCTGCACGGTGCGCGTGCTCGAGTCCGTCGACCCGGCCATGACCGACGACGTCATCTACGAGTTCGGCCGCCGGCTCGGCATCGGCGGCATCCCGCTCTACCGCCTCCCGCCCGACCACCAGATCAACCCCGACACCGACCAGCTGTGCCCGTGGATTCGCGAAGAGTCCGACCACACGGTCTGCAACAACCACTGGCCGCCGCGGGGCGAAGACGACGAGCGCGACAAGCGCGGTCTGCCCTGCCGCGCCGAGCTCAAAGACACCGACGAGCACTACTGTCGGGCCTGCGACATGTCGATGGCGCTCGGCTCCGCCTCCATCACGATGGAGGAGATGGTGCGCGCGTACAGCGCCTTCGCCACGGGCGGGATGCTGATCGAGCCGTACTACATCACCGAGGTGAAGGACCGGAAGGACGAGGTCCTCTACCAGCACGAGGCCCCCGAGCCTCCGCGCGTGCTCGCGCCCGAGGTCGCGGCCATCACCACGTGGCTGCTGCAGAACGTCGTCCAGGGCGGCACCGCGTCCGCGGCCATGAAGCTCGGGCTGAAGGGCATCGCCGGCAAGACCGGCACGACGAACGACGAGAAGGATGCCTGGTTCATCGGCTTCACGAACGACGTGATCACCGCCGTCTGGGTGGGCTTCGACCAGCCCGCACCGCTCGGCGTCAGCTCCACGGGCGGCCGCACGGCGCTGCCCATCTGGATGGACTACATGAAGGTCGCCGCCCCGAAGGAGAAGGATCGTCCCTTCCCGATGTGGGGCGACGTACAGACCGCCCAGATCGACGAGGCCACCGGGCGCCGCGTCGACAGTGGCGGCCGCCCCTACCCGTTCCTCCCGGGCACGGTTCCCGAGTCGACGGGCATCCGGGCGGGGCAGCTCACCGTGACGGACGTGCTGACCGAGCTATGACGCTGCTGTTCCTGCTGTTCTCCTGTGACCTCGCGGCCATCGGAACCTACGAGGTGTGCGACCTCGATCTCTCCCCCGCCCCGGCTGCCGCCGATCCCGGCGACACCGTGGTGATCACGGGGGGTCCGCTCTCTGCGCAACACGACCTGCTCGTCACGATTGCCGGCCTCCGCGCCGAGGTCCTCGACATGCAGCGCGAAGGTTGCGGCGAGTGCGACACCTGCCTCGCCGAGAACGGCTGCCTCGCGTGCGGCACGTGCCTCCCGTGCACCGAGACGTGCAGCACGTGCGTCGAGACCACCACGATCGTCGTCCCCGACGCCCCGCAGGGCGACACGCGGCTCACGATGGTGAACGTGTTCGGCACCGGCGTGACGGCGTTCCGCGTGGGCGGCCTGCACACGGGGGCCACCGGCGACACGGGCGTTCCCACGGCCACCGCCGACACGGGCGTCCCTCCCGGGCCCACGGGCGACACCGCGGCCCCGGGCCCCACCGGCGACACCGCTGCGCCCGAAACGGCAGCACCGGTCGACACCGCGGCACCTCCGACCACGGCCGACACGGGCGGATCGCCTCCCGACACCGGGTCCGTCGTGCCCTCCGACACGTCTCCGACCGGCGACACGGCGATCGCCCCGTCCGACACGGGCGCTTCGACGGGCGGCACCGCTCACACCGGCTCCCCGTAGCGCTCCACGCGGGCCTCTCCCGCGGGTCCGGGTTAACGGGACCCGCCATCCCGACACCCTCCCGATGCTGGCGGGTTGAAACCCGTCCCGAACCGGTGTAGTTACACCGCGCCGCGAACCTCGCGCCTGTTGGAGCCTCGATGCGATCCCTCGCCCTCTTCGGACTGCTCGCCACGGCCCCCGCCTACGCCGGCGGGATCGGACTCATCGGCAACGCCGGGATCCACACCGAGAAGGTGTACTTCTACTCCGACCACACGGTCGACGGTGGGCTCCAGATCGAAGACGAGGCGAACTACGAGCAGCTGCTCCAGCGCCAGGCCCTGTTCAACGGCGGCGGCGGCGTCGAGTTCCTGCTGGGCGACCGCGACGAGCGCATCCAGGGCGTGTTCCGCCTGTTCTACAACGCCGACACCCCCCAGGCCGACCCCGCGAGCCGCACCACGCTGGTCGCCCCCGAGAACGTCATCTCGCGCCACCGCGACACCGTGAAGCACACGGGCATGGCGACCATGGGCCTCAACTGGGGCATCGTCGGCAGCCCCGACAACTTCCAGGCCGGCCTCTCCGTGCACGTCGGCTCGGGCTTCCTCACGAACGACCGCACCGAGTTCCTGATCGCCCAGATCGGGCCGACGGTGAACTACCGCGTCGCGCGCCAGGTCATCCTGTTCGGCGACGTGCAGTACGCCGCGCGCTTCCGCAAGGAGTTCAGCCAGGGCACCCTGGTGACGGCGGGCGTGCGGTACATGTTCGACTGAACGACCCGAAGGGTCGCTTCAGCCCGTGCCCGTGCGCGTGCCCGCTCCCGTTCCCGAATGGAGCGCCGGCACCGCCAGGACGCTCACTCCGAGAGCCGTCCATCCGCCCGACCCCACTCCACCAGCGTCGTGGGTCGACTGCCACCGCACGGCGGACCCGACGGACCCGGCTCTGATCCCCGAGCCCGCGCTCCCCTACCCGCGCCCCATCGCGCACGGGCGCGGGCACGCGCACGCGCACGGGAGATCGTCGAACGGGATCAGAACGCAGCCAGCACGATGTCGATCGTCTTCAGCAGATCGTCCAGCGTGCCGTCGACCACCAGCTCGCCGGCGAACGCCAGCGGGACCCGCTCCTGACCCGGCTCCGGCGTGTCCGCGAGCACCAGGTCGACCAGCTGCGGCATCTCGGCCATCGAGAGCAGCGGGTCGGACAGCCGCGGCTCGTTGAGCAGCGGCGCGAGGTCGTCGAGGACCGACAGCTCGGGGTCGACGTCGAGGAGCGGAGGAGCGAGGTCGATCGCGCGGGACAGCCGGCTGTTCGGGTCCGCCATGACCCGCGCCCCGTTGCCGAGCGCGACCCACGTGGCGTCCGCCTCGAGCAGCGGCCGGGCGAGCGGCTCGACGCGCTGCCACCCGGTCTGACCGAGCGTCGGCTCCTGCGCGAAGATCCACACCGAGAGCTCGAGCGCGTCGACCAGATCGACCGGCTCGTCGGGGAGCGCGACGATTCCGAAGGACTCCGGGCTCGCGAGCACCGGGACCAGGCCCACGAAGCGCTGCGCGATGGGCTCGTTGGCGAGGTCCTTCACGACCTCCTGGGTCGGATCGACGAGGCCCAGCGTGTGGAGCTCGTCGGCCATGTCGACCATCGCGGGGATGCGGTTCTGCTGCCCGTACTTCATCACGCGCAGGACCTCGACGAGGACCACCAGCACCTCGCGGGCCTCGGGGCCCTGCATCGCCTCGACCGCGCGCAGGTCGTCGATCATCTGCACGTCGAGCGGGTCGCAGATGCCCGAGTCCGCGACCTCGACGACGATGAACTCCGTGATGCCGAACCCGAGGATGTCAGCCAGTAATCCCGTGCTGGTCTGCACCGTGTCGGGGTTCATGTCGGCCATGTACTCGAGGACCGTCACCCCGAGGTTCCCGAGCGACAGGTTCACGTTCGTGATCCACAGGTCGATCGAGCAGGTCATCGGCTCGTTCGCATTCGACAGCAGCCGGAGGAACGCGGCCAGCGCGCTGATCTCGCCCGGCTGGAGCGGCGTGCCGTCGGTCGAGACGGTCGACAGCCACTTCAGCTCGGGCAGGAGCAGCTGGAGGTCGCCCTGTTGGTGCAGCCGGACCAGCGCCGCTTCGAGGTCGGCACGAACGATGGGATCGTCGAGGATCGCCTGGGCCTCCGGAGCGATCGCGTCGGCCGCGCCCGTCAGGAGAAGGGCGTCGACCAGGTCGCGGATCGAATCCCCCGTGGACCCGGACCACGTGTCGTTCTGGGGGCTCCGCGCCGCGAGGATGCCGGCGGCCGTGTCGCGCAGCAGGGCGTCGACGATGGGCCGTACACGCGGGTCTTCCGTGGTCACCCACCCGTCGAAGGTGCGGATCCACCGCTTCGTCTCGGGGTCGGCGAGCACGTCGCCCACCCACGCCAGCGTGCCGTTGCTGTCGTCGTGCAGCGTGCGCGCGAGGTCGGGGATCAGGGGGCGCAGCGGCACGAGCACGCCGGACTGCATCAGGGCCGGGTCGCGGAGGTTCGCGCCCGCGCGGAGAGTAGCGGCGCTCTGACCCCAGCCGAGCTCGAGCATCACGTCCATGAAGTCGTCGACCGGCGCGTCGTCGCGCTGGATCAGGTCGAGCGCCAGGCCTCCGAGCGCGAATGGGTCGACGTCGATGGCCGGCAGCCCGTTCACCAGCTCCGCCACCTCGCCTCCGACGAGGCGGCCGCGGGTGGGCAGCTCCATCGCGCGATCGAGCGGACGCAGCGGCTCGAGGTGGCCGTGCATGTCGAGGCACGCGAACAGGTCGTGGACCTCGGTGGTCTGCGCCTCGTCGAGCCCGTCGAGCACGTTCACCCGGTAGCAGGGCGAATCGGCTTCGAGCTGATTCCACCACTCGCGCTGCGGATAGTCCGAGCAGCCCGAGATCAGGAGCGTGAGCGGGAGCACCACCATGCCGCCACCGTATCAGGCGCTGCCGCCTCGCGGGTACCGAAGCGGCTCGGAAGGCGTCGACGCGCTCGGAAGGCTTGGAGGCTCGGAAGGCGTCGGGCTTCGAGCGCCAGGCATCACGCAGATGACGCAGATGGACGCAGATGACGCAGAAACGAGGCAGTCCGGGGTCGAGCGTCCGCGTGTCCCCGGGCGAAGGCCAGGGCCTGTCCATTTCGGGTCCGACCCGAATTGGACACCCGATCCGCTCGTGCTGGCCGTCCTCTCGAGAGGGCTCTGGCACGATCGGGACAGGCGAAGGGCGCTCGCGTGCCAGCCGCGTCCAGTCCCCGGCAGGCACACACGGACGCGCTGTGGTCGCTGCGCGAGCGGGACCCGCCGGGCTGCTCTGGTCAGCCCGGCTTTCGATCCGCTCCCAGTCCATCTCCATCATCGGGGAGAGATCGGAGCCCGCCCCCTCCACGCGGCTCCTTCTGCGTCATCTGCGTCCTTCTGCGTCATCTGCGTGATGCCTGGACGCTCGAAGCTCGATCCCTCCCGGCGTCAGCGGCATGAGACGGCCGACCGCACGGGGTGACACGCTCGTGGGAGCTCAGCGCACGACAGCGATCGCGTCGATCTCGACGTCGACGTCCTTCGGGAGCCGGCTCACCTCGACCGCGGCACGCGCGGGCCGATGATCCCCGAAGAACTCGGCGTACACCGCGTTCATCGCGGCGAAGTCGTCCATCGACGTCAGGAACACCGTGCACTTCACGACCGTCGACAGCGAAGCCCCCGCGGCCTCGAGCACCGCGGAGAGGTTCGTCAGCACGCGTCGGGTCTGCGCAGCGACATCACCGCCCACGAGCGTGCCCGTCGAATCCATCGCGATCTGACCCGAGCAGTACACCATGCCGTTCGCGACGACCGCCTGGCTGTACGGGCCGATGGCGGGGGGCGCGGAATCCGTGTGGACGGGCTTCATGAGGCGAGCTCCGGTGCGGCCTTCTCGAACAGCGCGGCGAGGCCGACGGCCACGTTGTGCGCGGACTCGGTGACCTCGTCGTGCGTGAGGGGGTGACCCGCCAATCCGGCGGCGCGGTTGCTGACCACCGCGATGGCCGCGGCGGGCATGCCGATCTCGTTGGCCGCGATGACCTCGGGGACCGTGCTCATCCCCACGACGTCGGCGCCGATCGTGCGGAGCATGCGGATCTCGGCGGGCGTCTCGTAGGACGGGCCCGGCATGGCCGCGTAGATCCCCTCGTGCAGCAGGACGCCCGTGGCGTCGGCCGCATCGAGCAGGACGTCGCACATCTGCGGGTCGTACGCCTCGGTGAGATCCGGGAAGCGCGTGCCGTACGCGGGACCCGTCAGCGGATTGCGGCCCTGCAGGTTGATGTGATCGCGCACGAGCATCAGCTCGCCGGGGTCGAGGCCCTCGGTGATCCCCCCGACCGATGCGGTGAAGACGATCCTCCGCACGCCCCAGGCGTACAGCGCGCGGACCCCGCGGACCACGTGGGCGAACGGCAGCCCCTCGTACATGTGCACGCGGCCCGACACCGCGACGACCCCGACGCCACCGAGCTCTCCGCGGACGAGGCGCCCGGCGTGCCCGGCGACCGTGGACTGCGGGAAGTTCGCCTCGGTGCTCGCGAGGGACTGCGGATTCGCGAACCGATCGACGACGGCGCCGAGCCCCGAGCCGAGGACGATGGCGAGGCCCGGGGCGGGCCCGAGCGCGGCCTCCAATGCCTCTGCTGCTTTGCCGACCTCGACGACCTCTGGATGTTGATTCACGCTTCTCCTGGCCACGCGGTGCCATCCGCTCGCCAGCACGCATGGTCGCACAGCCCCGGGAGAGTTACCAGCACGGCCGATGTTCGGAGACACCCCCCTACACATCGTCGAAGACCCGTCCTCCCTGGCGGAGCTCGTCGCCATCCTCGAGGCGGCGAGCGTCATCGGCGTCGATACCGAGAGCAACTCGATGTATGCGCACACCGAGAAGGTGTGCCTGATCCAGTTCTCCGTGATCGGCTCGGACTGGATCGTCGACCCGCTCGCCGTTCGCGACCTCTCGAGTCTCGCGCCGGTCCTCGCCGACCCGTCGATCCCGAAGGTGCTGCACGGCGCCGACTACGACGTGCGCTGCCTGAGACGCGACTACGACTTCCAGATCCGCGGTCTCTTCGACACCCTCATCGCGGCCCAGATGCTCGCCATGCCGCGCGTGGGCCTCGCCGACCTGCTGGATCGGTTCTTCGGGATCGAGGTCGACAAGCAGTTCCAGCGGCACGACTGGGCACAGCGCCCGCTCCGCGAAGAGCACCTCGACTACGCACGCGGCGACACCCACTGGCTCATGGCGCTGCGCGAGATCTTCCTCCGCAAGCTCGAGGCCGCCGGCCGCATCCCGCACCTCGAAGAAGAGTGTGCGCTGATGGAAGAGCTCGAGTTCGAGCCGCGCGAGTTCGACCCCGACGACGCGTTCACGATGAAGGGCGCCCAGGGCCTCGACGACACCGCGATGCGCGTGCTCCGGCGGCTCTACAGCTTCCGCGAGCGCGAGGCCGAGCGCCTCGACCGGCCGCCGTTCAAGGTCATCCCCAACAGCACGCTCATCGCGCTCGCCCGCACGCGTCCCACCAACGACGACGGGCTCGGCCGCCACCTCTCCAAGAAGAGCAGCATCCGCCGTCGCTACGGCCAGGCGCTGCTCGACGAGATCGCCGACGGCGTCGAAGACACGTTCAAGGTCCCGCGCAAGCCGAAGCCCAAGCCGAAGAAAGAGCGTCGCGGCCCGCCCGCCCGGCTCCGCGGCCGCGCGGCCGACCGCGCGATGGAGGCGCTGAAGGCCTGGCGCAACGACCTCACCGACTCCGATCCGCGCTACACGTCCCACAACGTCGTGTCGAACGCGGTGCTGAAGAGCATCGCGGCGGCCCGCCCGCGCACCATCGCCGAGCTCAAAGACGTGCCCGACGTGCGCAACTGGCAGGCCGAGGAGTTCGGAACCCCGATCCTCCGGGTGCTCGACGACATCGACCCCGAGTAGGGGTTCAGTCCTCGACGAGGAACACGCCACCCGAGCCCCGCCGCGGCGACACGGGCTCCGGCTCCGGCTCGGGCTCGACCGCGAGCAGGCCCTGCACCTCGGGGTGCACCTGGTACAGCGTGACCACCTGACCGAAGGTGTTCTTCCACTGGCGCACCCGCTCGCGGCTCACGTCGAATCGCTCGGCGATGTTCTGCCCGCTCTCGCCGTTGGCGAGCGCGTCGAGCAGCCACGTCAGCTCCTCCGCCCCGTAGCGGGTGATGAAGTTGCGCGCGACCCTCTCTCGACTCGACCGGCCCACGTGGACCTCCACGCGGCCAATCTACGAGGGAGAGGTTGACACGTCAACCGCAGAGGCGCTGGTAGCCCTCGCTCCACGCCAGGCGGCGCCGCTCCATCATCCAGGCGGACACCGGGCCGAACACGTCGCGCTCGCGGTTCGCGCCCAGCACCAGATCCATCGAGCGCCCGGGCACGGGGAGCGCCAGGCTGTCGCGGTGGCCCCAGGTGGACAGCGCCGCCGTCGTCGGCGTGCGGCCCGCGAGTCGCGATTCGGTCGCGAAGACCACCAGCAGGGGGACGTTCGCGTCCCGGAACGTGCTCGTGTAGTCGACGACGCCCTTCCGGCTCGTCAGCGTCCCTTCGGAGATCCAGTCGCGCAGCTGGTCGACGAGACCCAGCGCAACGGACTCCCCCGCGAACTCGAGGGCTCCACGCACGCGCCCACCGGGCGCTGCGCCGAACCACTCCTCGGTGCCGATGGCCGGCAGCGCGAGGCGGGCGAGGGTCGCGGACGGGATGACCCAGCCATCCGGCAGCAGGCGCATCAACAGCGCGGCCTGCTGCACTTCGGTGGCGGGCTTGCGGAAGCGCACGGGAGACCCGAGCGCCACGACGCTGGCGAGGGCTTCGCGGCGGGCCGCGGCGACCATGCCGAGCTGGCCGCCGAGGCCGTGGCCCACCCAGTGCACGCGGTCGAAGCCCGTGTGCTCGCGGACCGCCTTCACCGCGGCGGGCACGTCGCGCTCCACGATGGCGTCGAAGTCCATGGGCGTGCCCTTCGGGCCGTTCGCCTCGCGGTCTCCGCGGTGGGCGAGCAGGTACACGTCGAATCCGCGCGCGGCGAGGGCCTGGGCGAGGGGCGTGCCGGTGCCGTACCGGAACGCATCGGGCCCGAAGCCCAGGGAGTGCGCGAGGATGACCGGCTCGCCGGCTCCATTGGGTGCGGCCGGCACGTGGAAGAGAGGAGCGCTCCAGCCGTCGACGGTGCGGTACGGCAGGCGCGAGACCGGCTTGGGCGCGGGCGCTTCGAGGAAGCGCTCGCGGTCGGCCGGGTGGAGGGTCCTCCAGGTGAGACGGCGGGTCAGGTCGAGAGCTGACGCCGCCAGGGCCCGGGCGGGAGGAGCGAGACTGGCGCGTGGTTTGTCGGGGAGGGACATCGTGGAGGGAGGGGGAAGGAGGGATGTCGGGGAGGGACAGGGGGGAGGGAGCGCCGTCCTGCAAGACCCGCCCGGGGCCTGGCTGGGACCAACATGACGATACCGAGGGGACCGCGGAGTCTGCAAAACGCCGCAATCCGATCCCAAATTTTTTCATGTGAATTCTGGGTATATGTATTGACCCGTCAATATATCGAAATCACGGATACACCGGTAGAACGCCAGGTCTTCACGTGATCCGGCTTTCGGATCGCAGCCGTGAAAAAAGTTCGGATCGCGCGGCGCGGGATGCGGAGGCGCGCGGCGCATCGTCGAATTCACATCAGCTAATGTATTGACGGGTCAAGTCATCAAGGAGGACGGGCGCACGGGCGACAGCGGCGAACAGGCATCACGCAGATGACGCAGATGGACGCGATGACGCAGGGTGGCCTCAGTGGGGTCAGACCCCAGAGCGGCCGGCCTCAGTGGGGTCAGACCCCAGAGCGGCCGGCCTCAGTGGGGTCAGACCGGTCAGCCCCAGGGCGGCCACCTCAGAGCACGCGGGACACGAGGACGCGCGACCCGCGACGGCCTCGTTTCTGCGTCATCTGCGTGCTTCTGCGTCATCTGCGTGATGCCGGACGCCCGAAGCTCGATCCCTTCCGACCGCCACCGGAGTCAGCGGAGACGCCGACGGATGCCTACTTCACGTCGGCGTGCGACACCGCGTCGGTGACCCAGTTGCTGAACACCGTCTGACGACGCGTGATCAGCTCGCGCGCGGCGATCTGCTCGCGGTTCGCTTCGAACGCGGCGAGATCGGCCTCTTCGCGCCCGGTGACCTGAGCGACCCACAGCACACCCTGGCTCTCGAACACCTGGTCGAGCACCGTGCCCGCGGGCGCCTCGGCGGCGGCGGCCATCACGTCGGGCGGCGGCCCGCCGAAGCCCATGCCCGACGCCGGCACCAGGCCCGTCTGCTGCGGCGAGAGCATCTTCGGCGCCAGGAGGTCGGAGGGGACCTCGCCGGACTCCTTCCACTTCGGGAGCAGCTCTTCTTCGGCGAACTTCGCAGCGAGCACCGGCGCCTGGTCTTCGCGGATGAGGCGCTCGGCGATCTTCCGCTTCACGTCGTCGAACGACTCCTCGTACGGGTCGATGCGCTCGTGGAGCTTGTAGATCCGGAGGTCGCTCTCGGACGTGATGACCCGCGAGAAGTCGCCCACCGCGAGGTCTTTCACGGCATCCGTCACCTCGACCGACAGCTGGAGCACCGGCTTCAGCTCCATGTCGCCGCCCTTCTCGGCAGAGGGGTGCTCGGACCACTTCTTCGCGAGCTCGGCGAAATCACCGCCTGCCAGGAGCTCTTCGCGCACCGCGTTCATCTTCGGGAGCAGGTCGGCCACGCCGGACCCCTCACCCGTGCCGAGCGCGAGCCGGATGACCGAGAGGTGCAGCTGCTCGGGGTGCTTGTAGAGGCGCTCGAAGTCCTTGTCGTAGGTCTCGCGCGCGAGGGCGTCGTTCTCTTCGAGCCACTTGTCGAGCTCGGCATCGGTCGGCTGGATCGACGTGTAGAACGCGCTCGGACGGATGCGGACGTACGTGATGTCGAGCTTGCGCTGGCTGTTCTCGTAGGTGCGACGCAGGACCGGCTCGCTGATGGTGGTGCCCGCGCTGACCAGATCGGCGACCTTCTGGAAGATCAGCTGGTCGCGGACGCGCTCCTGGTAGATGGCCTCGGTGACGCCCTGGCGCTTGAGGAACCGGTCGTACTTCTCGCGGTCGATGCCGCCCTCGTCGTCGAGGAGGCCGGGGATGTCGGCGATGTAGCGCGCGATCTCGTACTCGCTGACCTCGATGCCGAGGCTCGCGGCCTGCTGCCGGACCACCGTCATCTCGACGAGCTGCTGGCGCACCGACTCGCCGAGGCTCTGCTCTTCGGGGTTCGTCAGCGCGCGCTGCAGCTGGACCTCGCGCGAGTTCTTCACGCTCGAGTACAGGTTCCGGTACTCGGTCTCCATGATGCGCTCGCCGTTGACCGTCGCGACGACCGTGGTGGTGTCGCCCTGGGGCACCGCGTACCAGAAGACGAAGCTGATGATGACGAGGACCAGCACCACCTGCATGAAGGTCGAGTCCGAGCTCGACCGCATCGATTCGAGGACGCCCATGTGCACTCCGTCCCCGCCGACTATTTCGCGCACGGTCGGGCTTCAACAGCGGCGGCTCCGGGCCCGGCGGAGGGGGAATCTCCGATCCGGGGGTAGATCCTCGGCAATGGAGATTCAGGCCACGAGGCGCCGACAGAAATCCCGGATTTCCTGAAAAAACTGCGATTCGCCGAGGATCCAGTTTCGGATCGGCATTTCGGCGAGCGGCCTGATCCAGGCCCGGAAAAAATCCCGGAAGCGCGCTTGCGAGGGTGATCCACGACGGTATTATCGCTGCGGGCAGAGCGAAGGCCTCCCTCCCCCCAAAAGGCCTTGGCGAACGCCCATCCCTCCCCCCGTCTCTCCGAGACACCCTCCCCCCCTCCCCTCCCCATCCGTCCCACCCCAACCCTCATGCTCTCAGCAGTCCTCGGCCTGTTCTCTCAGGACCTCGCAGTAGATCTGGGTTCCTCGCGAACCCGGATCTACCTGCGAGGCACTGGCCTCATCTGCGACGAACCCAGCGTCGTCGCCGTCCAGACCCTCAAGGATGGCCGGCGACGCGTGGTGTGCGTCGGTGACCCCGCACTCCCCATGCTGGGCCGCACCCCGGAGGACATCCAGGCCATCCAGCCCGTCCGCACCGGGACGATCGAGGACTTCGAGGTCGCAGAGGCGCTGCTCCTCCAGCTCGTCCGCCGCTCCCACGGCTCCACGAGCATCCTCAAGCCCCGCATGGCCGTGGCGCTGCCGCAAGGCGCGACCGACATGGCCCTGCGGGCCTTGCGGGACAGCTGCCAGGCCGCCGGCGCGCGCGAGGTCCACCTGGTCCCCCGCCCCATCGCCGCGGCCCTCGGCGCCGACCTCCCCGTGCACGAGCCCAACGGGCACATGATCGTCGACCTCGGCGGCACGGGCACCGAGGTCAGCATCCTGTCGCTCTCGAACGTCGTCCACACCACCGTGGTGTCCGGCGGCGGCGAGGGATTCGACCGCGCCATCATCGACTACGTCCGGCGCCACCACGCCACCGAGATCGGCCGCCCGACCGCGGAGCGCCTCAAGCTCGAGCTCGGCAGCGCGCGCCTCGGCGGCACGTCCGGAACCCGCGTCGCGAAGGGCCGCTGCCTGCGCCTCGGCATCCCGCGGGCCGTGACGGTCGATGCACACGACGTGCAGACCGCGCTCGCCGCACCGCTCGGCGCCATCGCCGACGCGATCCGGTCCGCCGTCGAAGCCGTGCCGCCCGAGCTCGCGTCCGACATCGTCGAGAACGGCGTCATCCTCGTCGGCGGCGGCGCCCGCCTCGAAGGCATCGAAGCCGCGCTCCGCCACCTCACCGGCCTCCCCGTGATGGCCGCCGACGACCCCCAGCAGGCCGTCGTGCGCGGTGCCGCGCGCGTCCTCGGCGAGATCGAGCTGCTCCGCACCGTCGCCGCCTGAATCCCCGGGGGATACCGGGCGCCCCGGAGGCCGCAGTGGAAGTCGTCATCGTCAGCAGCGAGGTCGCGCCGTTCTCGAAGACCGGCGGGCTCGGGGATGTCACCGCTGCGCTGTCGAGCGCGCTCCACCGGGCCGGGCACCGCGTGATGACCGTCTCGCCGCGCTACGGCGTGACGCCGCTCGACGGCCTGAAGGACTCCGGGCACGTCGCCCGCGCGTACCTCGGCACGAGCGAGCAGACCGCGAAGCTGCTCGTCCACACGGCGAAGGGCCCGACCCACGTGCTCGTCGAGCACCCGATGTTCGCCGACCGCGCCGGCATCTACGGCGATCAGAACGGCTCGTTCGGCGACAACCACATCCGCTTCGCCCTCCTCCAGCGCGCGGGCCTCGAAGCGGCGCGCCGCATCCCGGTCGGCCGCAAGACGCTCGGCGAATCCCCCATCTTCCACGTCCACGACTGGCAGACCGCGAGCCTGCCCGTGTACCTCGACCAGGTGTACCGGCCGCTCGGGTTCTTCCGCGACAGCCCCGTCGTCCTCACCCTGCACAACCCCGCCCACCAGGGCCGGCTGCCCGCGAAGATGTTCGACGATCTCGACCTGCCGCAGCGGTGGTTCAGCCCGCACGGGCTCGAGTGGCACGGCGATCTCGCGCTGCTGAAGTGCGGCGTGCTCCGCGCCGACCAGCTCACCACGGTCTCGCCGACGTTCGCCTGGGAGATCACCACGGCGGCCGGCGGGTTCGGGCTCGACGTGCTGTTCCGCGGGCGCTTCGCCGAGCTCACCGGGATCCTGAACGGCATCGACACGACGGAGTGGGACCCGACGAGCGACCCGCACCTCGACGCCCCCTTCTCTGCGGGCGATCCGACGGGCAAGGCCACGTGCAAGGCCGGCCTGCAGGCCGAGCTCGGGCTGCCCATGGAGAAGAGCCGCCCGCTCGTGGGCTCCGTCGGGCGGATCGACCCGCAGAAGGGCACGGAGCTGCTGATCGACAGCATCCCGTGGCTCGTCGATCAGGGCGCCCAGGTCGTCGTGCTCGGCTCGGCGCACGCGGCCCACCAGAAGCTCGAGTGGCGGCTCCGCGAGATGGAGGACGCGTACCCCGATCGCGTGCGCGCCTGGATCGGCTTCGACGAGCGCATCGCCCACCGGATCGAAGCGGCGGCCGACATCTTCGCCATGCCGAGCCTGTTCGAGCCGTGCGGGCTGAACCAGATGTACTCGATGCGCTACGGCGCCGTGCCGGTCGTACGCGCGACCGGAGGCCTCGCCGACAGCGTGCAGGATGGCGTCACCGGCTTCTCGTTCGTCGAGCCCACGGGCTTCGCGTTCCGGGGCGCGCTGCACCGCGCGCTGAAGCAGTTCGCAGCGGACGGGCTCGCCGCGATGCGCGCCGAAGGGATGTCCCGCGACTTCGGCTGGGATGCCGTGGTCCCGGAGTACGAGGCCGTGTACGCGGCCGCTGTGGAAGGCCGGGCGCGCCTCCTCCGGGCATGACGTTGCCGGAGGGGGGGCGAGCACGGACAATCGCACCGTGAGCGGCAGCTACCAGATCGACGACAAGCCCATCGCGACCGGCGGGCAGGGCGCGGTGTACTTCGGCACCGACCCGAAGGGCAGGAAGATCGCCGTGAAGGTCGCGGCGAAGAGCGAGATCGCCGAGCAGGCGCTCGACCGCGAGCTCGAGATCGTCCGCCACATGAACGATGCCGGCGTGAAGGGCGTCGTGCCCTGTGTCGCCGAGCTGCGCATCCGCGGCCGCAAGGCGATGGTGATGCCGCGGTACCCCGAGCACATGGGCGACTGGCTCAAGCGCTCCATCCTCGAGCCCGGCCCGCACACGCTGCGCGAGCTGCTCGACTACCACGCGAAGCTCGCCCGCGTGCTCGGCGCGGTCCACAAGGTCTACTACGACGGCGGCACCGTGGTGCACCGCGACGTGAAGCCCGAGAACATCTTCCTCGACGGCAAGGGGGGGCTGTTCCTCGGGGACTTCGGCGGGGCGATGGCCATCGAAGAGCTCAAGGCCATGGAGCTCGCGATGTTCGGGACGCCGATGTGGGCGCCGCTCGACCAGCTCCTGCCGGGCCGCGCGATGCCCGACACCACCTGGGACACGTACGCGACGTGCGTGCTGCTCTACGCCGCCGTGACGGGCGCGCGGCCGGCGTACCAGGCCGATCCGCGGGAGCTGCTGACCCCGGCGGGCCAGGCGCTCTGGCAGGCGGCCCGCAGCGCGGTCGAGGCCCAGGGCGACTCGCGGGGCGACGCCCAGCGGCGCTTCGCCGTGATGCGCAAGGGCACGCGCGGCGAAGACCTCGTCGACCTCACGGGGCGGGCGGCGCTCGTGAACGGCGACCGCGAGGCGCTCCGCACGGGGCTCGCGCGGCTCTGCAAGCTCGCGGGGATGGACGAGCGCGTCGAGAAGGCCCTCGATCGGGGCCTGTGGAACCTGCTCGTCCGCGGGCTCTCGCCGCTCTCGCACCCCTCGCCGCCCAACCGCTACCGGGATGCCGAAGAGCTCGCCGAGACCATCGAGGATCTGATGGCCCTGCTCGAAGAGCAGGCGAAGCCGCGCGCGAAGCCACAGAACAACGATCTGGCCGACCTGCTCGGCGGCGGCGTCGATCTCGACGTGCAGGACGAGCCGCGCGAGCGCCGCACCACCCTGTCGGCCGGGCCGCCCGTGCTGCTCGCGGGGATCGGCGTCGTGCTCGTCGTGGGGCTCGTGGTCGGCACGTGGTTCCTGTGGCCCACCCTCGTCATGGCGTTCAACGCGGGCCGCTCGCTCGCCCCGACCGTCGAGGTCAGCGGCGGGAGCGTCGCATTGCCGGCAGGCGTGTCGTCCGTGCAGGACTTCGCGCTCGACACCACCGAGGTCAGCCAGGCCGACTACCAGGCGTGCGTCGACGCGGGGCGCTGCGAGGCGCTCGCCTTCCGCAACGGCCCCGAGCACCCGGCAGCGGGTCTCGGGTACGCCGACGCGCAGGCCGTGTGCGACTTCCGCGGCGGCCGGGTGCCCTCCGAGGCCCAGTGGACCCGCGCCCACGGCGAGGCGACCTTCCCGTGGGGCGACGACGCGCCGACCTGCGATCGAGCCGTGGCGCTCGGGTGCGGATCGGATCTCGGCACCGTCGGCAGCGGCCGGCAGGGTGCCTCGCCGTTCGGCGCCATCGACATGGCCGGCAACGTCTGGGAGTGGGCCGCAGGAGTCGACGGGCCCGTGCTGCGCGGGGGGGACATGACCTCGCCTCCGAAGGAGCTCGGCGTCGCCGGGCGGAAGATGGTGCCGGAGGGCACCCGGCCCTCCCTGGCGGGCGTTCGCTGCGCGTACCCGGCGGGCGGCGGCCCGGGGCGATAGCGTCCAGGTATGCCCGACTGGCTGCTCGAACTGTTCTCGAAGGCCGACGGCGATCTGATGAGCGGCGGCTACCACGCCATCTCGGTCGATCCGGAGCGCGTGCGCCGTCAGCTGCGCACGGCGGGTCGCCCGTTCGTGCAGCCGGGCGGAGCCGCTCCGCCGCTCGACGAGCTCGACGCCTCCGCGCGTTGGGTGGTGGAGCAGGCGCGGCTCAAGGCCACGGCGCTCTCCGGGTTCGCCGGGCTCGCCGGTGCGCCGAGCATCCCTCCCGAGATCGCGGCGCGCGGCATCGCGACCGTGCGCCTCGCCCAGCGCCTCGCCATCGTCTACGGGTTCGAGCCGCACACCGACCGCGGGCGCACTGCGCTGTGGCGCGCGCTGGCCGCGGGGCTCGAGGTCGAGCTGCCCGAGCAGGGCCCCGTGGGGCTGCGCGTCTCCGACGTGCCCACCATGCTCTCGCCGCGGGTCTCGCCGCGCTCGGTGGGCGTGGCGCTGGCCCAGGCGCTCGTCTACAAGTCCGCCCTGTACGTCGCCGGGCGGTTCGGGCGCTTCATCCCGGTCGTGTCGGGCGGGGTCGCGGCGGCCTCCGCGAACCGCGACACCGAGGCCATCGCCGAGCGCATGATCGCCGTGCTCCGCCGGCTGAGCGAGCCCGGCGCGATGGCCGTGTTCGCCGAGGCGGTCGAGGTCTGACCGCGCGGAGCTGGGTGCCGCCGTTGTTCGCGCTGTGCGCGCTGGCCCTGGTCTGGCTCCGCAGCGGGCCCCGCCCGTCCCACGTCACCGGGTTCGACGCCGACGCGGCGATCGCGCTGCTGGAGCGCGTGATCGGCGAAGCGCCCCGCCCCGTCGGGAGCCCCGCGCACGCAGCGGCCCGGGAGCGCATCCTGGCCGAGCTCCGCGGGCTCGGCCTCGCGCCGGAGGTGCACGACACGACGATCTGCGCGACCGGCCGCTGCGCCCGCGTGCAGAACGTCTTCGCCCACGTCGCCGGTCCCCGCGAGCGCCCGGTCCTGCTCGTCGCGCACTACGACTCCGTCGATGCGGGGCCCGGCGCCGCGGACGACGCGCAGGGCGTCGCCATCGCGCTCGAGGCGGCCCGGATCTCGCGCGACCGCACGCCGCGCAACGGCCTCGCCATCCTCCTGACCGACGCCGAGGAGCTCGGCCTGCTCGGCGCTTCGGCGTTCGTGCGCGACCGCCGCACGGATGTCGGAGCCGTGGTGAACGTCGAGGCCCGCGGCACGGGCGGCCGCTCGTGGCTGTTCGAGACGTCCGCCCCGAATGGCTGGATCACGCGCCTCGCCGAAGGCACCGGCACGCACCCCGCGATGACCTCGGTCGCCGCCGAGATCTACCGTCGGCTGCCGAACGACACCGACCTCACCGTGTTCCGCGACGCGGGCGTGCCCGCCGTGAACTTCGCGTTCATCGACGGAGTCGAGCGGTACCACACGTCCGAGGACGACCTCGCGCACCTCGACCGCCGCTCGGTGCAGCAGCAGGGCGACCAGGCCATCGCGACCTGGTGGGCCCTCGCGGATGCCGATCTCGCCGACACCCCCGCCGGGGACGACGTGTACGGCGACCTGCTCGGCTTCACCGTCGTGCGTTGGCCCGTCTCGGTGGCCCGCCCTCTCGCGATCGGCGTCCTGCTCGGGGTTCTCGCGGTCGCGGGGGCAGCGCTCCGCACGCGCCGCACCCGGATCCGCGAGGTGGCCATCGCGCTCGTCGGCACCGCGGCGCTCGTCGGGGCCGTCGCGGGCGGCTCGGTGGGCCTGCACCTCGCGCTCGAGGCGGCGGGTGCGGGCTACGGCGTGGAGGCTCCGTTCCGCGTCGGTCTGTGGGCCCTCGTCACGGGTCTGTTCGCCGCGTCCCTCCTCGCATGGCGCCGGATGGACGAGGCGAGCCGGTGGATCGGTGCCTGGACGTGGCTCGCGCTCGCCGGCGTGGCCCTCGCCGAGGTGGCGCCGGGCGCGAGCTACCTGTTCGTCCTGCCGGCGGGCTTCGCGGCGGTGTTCTTCGGCGCGGGCCTCGCCGTACGCGGGCCGCTGTGGCCGTGGTCGCTCGTCGGCTCGCTGCTCGGCCTGTGCATCTGGCTCGAGCTCGCGCTGGTGCTCGAGAGCTCGGTGGGCCTGGTCGCTCCGACGGTGGCCGTCCCGCTCGCCGTCGCGTGGTGCGCCGTGCTGCCCGCGGTCTCCGTCGAAGGGTGGCCGCTCCACCTCGCCACCGCGGCCCTCCTGGCCATCGGCCTCGCCGGGAGCCTCGCGCCGCTGGGCCTCCCGGCCTCCACGCCCGCGAAGCCCGGGCGACTCTCGTACACCTACGTCCAGAGCGCCGCCCAGGCCCAGTGGGTCGCCAACGCCGCAGAGGCTCCACCGGGGTTCGTGGAGGCGCGACTTCCCGCGCGGCTCCCGTGGCTCGGCCGGTACGGTCGCGACGCCGGGTCCCGGAACCTCTCCCCTCCGCTCGCCACGTTCGGGGACGGCCTCCTCACCCTGAGCTCGACCCGCGGCGCCCGGACGCTCGGCCTGTCCCTGCCCCGGGCGGCCCGTCCCACCCTCGACGGACGGCCCATCGACCACGACGGCGTCGTCACGTTCCACGGGGTCGAGCGCGTGGAGGTCGGCCTGTCCGAGGGCTCGGGCGTCCGCCCCTTCGACGTGACCGCGCTCGAGGGTCCCCCACCCGGGCGACGCGCCGATCAGCTCCCGTCCCAGTGGGGCGATCGCGCGATCGTCGTCGGCGAGCCCCTCCCCTGACCGTCAGTCCCAGTCGACCGAAGCCGCCGCGGTCATGTGGGCGCGAATCCAGAGGGCGACCTCGTGGTGAGCGGGATGCACCTGGTAGGCATCCAGCCCGGCCCGGTCGGCGAAACGCGTGATCAGGCACAGGTCCCACGAGCGCTCGGTGCGCAGCGCGTCGACGCCGACCTCGATGGAGAGCAGCGTCGGGACGACCCCTTCCAGGGCGCGCAGGCGCGAAGCGGCGTCGTGGGCGAGCTCGATGGACGGGAAGCGGAAGAAGACGACGTGGTTCACCAGGGCCTCCGGTCAGTCGAAGTAGCCGAGCAGCCGGATCGAGTCGCGCGCCCGCTGCGCCTCGACCGTGTCGGGGAAGCGCTCGATGACCCGCTCGAACCACGCCTTCGCGCGGGCGCGGCTGTCGGGCTCGTAGACGCCCTGCCACTTGTACCCCGCCTGCATCGGCAGCGTGACGGGGTCTTTGTCGTAGTAGTCGGGGAATCCCGTCGCGAGACGATCCCAGGTCTCGGCCGCCTCCCGGAAGAGACCCGCCTGCTCGAGATCGCGGCACAGGCCGTCGAGCGCATACGCCTCCGCCTGATCCGCTTCCAACCGGGCCTTCTCCACGTCGTGGATCCAGCGCTCCCGCTCGCTCGGGCTCATGAACGGCCGCTCTTCGTCGCGAACGGACGCGTGCATCCGCTTCATCGCGGCCACGTCGAAGAGCGCGTCGAGGATGTGCCACTCCTCGTAGTCGGCGTCGCGCTTGGGCATGTCGGTCTTCCGGGCGCGCGCGACCCACGCGAGGCCTTCGTCGAACAGCCCGACCTCGCGGAAGTCGTCGAGGTCGTTCGTGTAGAGGCGGCTGCCCTCGGCGAGCTTGCGTTCGAGGTACTCCCGGTGTGCCGGGATCCGCGCCACCTGCTTCTGCATCCCCTCGACCGAACGATTCCAGCCGAGCCGGGTCTCGGCGGGGACATCGAGCTTCTCGGCCGCCTTCACCACGTCCTTCATCAGCGCGAGGTCGCCGGCGTACTTCGCGTGGTGGAGGACGTCCTTCACGCCCCGCTCGTCGAGCGCGTTGTGTGCCTTCATCCAGTCGAGCCACGCCCGGCAGACCTTCGGGACGCGCCGCTCGTCGGGCTCTTCGGAGCATGCCTCGTCGTAGCGGCGGTACTCCCATTGCTTCCGGAGGGCGTCGAGCTGGCCGGACGCCCGTGCGGCGCGCTCGGCCTCGGCGCTCTGGAGGGCCGTGTCGACCTGCATCCGGACGATCGGGTACCACGGCCCGCTCGGGTAGCGCTTCACGTAGGCCTCGCCGAGCGCGAGCACCTGGGCGCGGTCGCGCAGCCGGACCGCCTCGGACACCATGCAGCCGAGCGCCCACTCCGCCACCGGACGGCCCCGGGCGACCTCGACGGACGCGTCGAGCCCCATGTCGACGAGGCGCTTGCAGATCGAGAACGACTCCTCGGGGGGACGCTGGCTCATCCGCATGGCGACCGCGTTCACGAACGGCCCGATGTCCTCCTTCCGACCGCGACCCGACTCGAACCCGGCCAGGAGCGCATCGATCTCGGCCTGGCTCGCGTCGAGGAGCTCGCGGCGCCGGGCATCGGCCTGCTCGAGCGTCCCGCGCAGGCCCTCGAGGGCGGACGAGGCGCCCGCGAAGCCGCTGTCGTGGGACAGAGCCGTCTCGAAGCGGCGCGTCGCCGCGTCGATCTCGCCGTGGTCGAGCGCGTCGAGCCCCTCGGACCAGGCTCGGAAGGCCTCGAACGACTCGGTCGCCACGCGCCCCACCTTCGCGGCCTCGCGGGGGGCGACGGTGACGCCGAGCGCTTCGGCGACGGCGAAGGCGAGGTCTTTCTCGACATCGAAGAAGGAGCCGATGGGCCCCTTCGCGCTGGCCGTCTTCAGCACGCGACCGGTCGCCACGTCGACCACACGCGCGTCGAGGCGCATCTCGGGCGACACCGCCGAGATCGCGCCGACGAGCATCCACTCGGCCCCCACGCCCTTGCCGGCCTTCGCGACCTTCGCGGGATCCGCGAAGTCCGACCGCGCGAGCGCCAGCTCGGCCAGCACGTCGTTGAGCCGCGCCCGCTCGACGAGCTCGAGAGAGCCGACCTGCCCGAGGTCGGTCACGAGCATGTCGGCGAGACCGACCCCCAGCGCATCCTGATCGGCA
Source organism: Alphaproteobacteria bacterium (assembly GCA_020632875.1). GTDB lineage: Bacteria > Myxococcota_A > UBA796 > UBA796 > JACKEQ01. Next base: position 46,212 of record JACKET010000020.1, on the reverse strand, counting down.
TCCCCGGTGTGGTTGTCGAACGGCAGGACCGCCAGCGTCGCAGCCCAGGCCGACGCGAGCCAGAGCAGCACGGCGCCTCCCGGACCCGGAGATAACCGCCCGTCAGGGGAAGAGGCCGGTGTCCTGGCCGCAGACGCTGAACACGACCGGCGTGGTGCCGTGCGGCACGCCGATGGCATGCACGGTGGGGAGCGGCGCGCCGCAGCCCTGCTGGAAGACCAGCACGTCGATCTGGCCGTTCTGCTCGCCGATGTCGCGCAGCTGGGTCCCGCAGTTGGACGGCGCGCCGATGACCAGGCGCATCGTGTTCCAGTCGAAGCCCTGGGGCCACAGGTCGTCGCAGATCCGCGCCGCGCCGAGCTCCGCCTCGGTGTCGAAGACCGCGGGGTAGGTCAGCGTGGACACCTCGAAGCACGACTCGCCGACGGCACCGAGGTCGACGTGGGTGACGGCAGTCGCGGTCGTGGGGAGCGCGCACGCGTCGTCGGTGTCGGTGTCGGTGTCGGCATCCGTGTCGGCGTCGGCATCGGTGTCGGCGTCCGAATCCGTGTCCGCATCGGTGTCGGAGTCCGTGTCGGCATCCGTGTCGGTGTCGGTGTCGGTGTCGGCCGGCGTGGGCGTTCCGGCCGTGCAGGCCGCGAGGAGCAGGAGCAGCGTGGTGCGCATTCATCACCTCCACCCGGAGAGTAGGGCGGCGCGCCGCGATGCGCCTGTCGTTCTTGCACAAAGCATGGGGCAACTCTGCGTCATCGTGTGCGGTCTCGACATATGCGGATTCGAGGTGCGGACAATTCCTGTCCGCGCGCTCAGCTAGAACCGACGGCATGGTCGTCGCTTCCGAAGAACCACTGTGCTGGTCGGCCCTCGATCTGCGGTGGGTGATCGACACCGCGCTCGAGCGCGGTGCCCACCTGCTCACGGCCGGCGAGGCCGCGGTGGTGGGCGCCATCGCACGCCTGCCCGATGCCGCGCTCGAGGTCTACGCGCGGCTCACCGCCCGCCGCGACGCCTTCCAGCGCGTCGAAGCGCTCGGCCCGCACGCCGATACGCTCGCGGATGCGGGCCTGATCGCGGGGTTCGTGCCCTGGTCGGTGCGCGCCAGGCTCTCCACGGTCGCCGAGCTCAAGGATGCCGCGAGGGCGCTCGGCCTGCCGCGGTCCGGCAACCGCGATGCGCTGGTCGAGCGCGTGCTGCCCCATACCCACTGGTCCGGGCAGCGCTGGGTGCACGTCCGCCACCGGGGCCTCGTGCAGCGCCTCGAGCGCTGGGCGTTCCTGCGTTCCTGGCCCGACCGCAGCACCCTGGTCGTCGAGCGGCTCGGCCACGTGCGCTGGCCCGACTACACGCCCACCCGCGGTGCGTCGCTGTTCCCGTCGCGGGCGCGGCTGCTCGGGTGGGAGGCCCTGCTCGCCCCCCTGCCCCCCGAAGATCGGCTCGCGGCGCTCGAAGCCGGCGATCACGAGGGCCCCGGGCAGATGGATCTCGGGCGGAACGTCGCGAGGCACCTGCTCGACGAGGCCCGCGAGATCGAGCGTTCCGGCGAGCTGGGGCGCGCAGCCGACCTCTACGCACGGCTCGCCGCGTGCTCGCCCCGCTACGCCACCCGCGCGCTCGTGCGCCTCGCCCGCACGCTCGAGCAGTCCGGCAACGCGCAGGCGGGCCTCGACGTGCTCGCCGCGCACCGACCCCACGCCGAGGGGGCCGACCGCCTCGCGCTCAATCGCGCGGGCCGCCGCCTGGCGCGGGCCCTGCGGCGGGGCTGGGCACCGGATCGTCCGCTCCACGCCATCCGCGAGCGCACCCTGCGCCTCGCCGCGCACGAGGCCGAAGCGCCTTCTCCGCGGCCTCTGTGGCGCGACGGGTGCGTCATCGAGGATGCCGTGGTCGCGATGCTCGCCGAGCAGGGCCGGGTGGCGCTGCACGTCGAGGGGGGGCTGTGGCGCACGCTGTTCGCCCTGCTCTTCGCGCCCGGCTGCTACTTCCTGCCCGTGCCGGGCGCCCTCCCCGTGCCGCGGCTCGCGGGGCCGCTCGACCTCGGCTCGCCGGCCTTCGCGCGCCGCCGGGCCCCCGCGATCGAGGCCGTGCGCGCGCGCATCGCGGCCGGCGAGGCGCCTGCGCTCGTCGCCGAGGCCTACGCGCGCTTCGAAGGCACCCAGCTCGCGGGCTGCGCGTGGGAATCCGCACCGGTGCACCAGGCGCTCGCCGAGGCGATCGGGCCGCGGCTCCTGCTGGCCGTCGTCGATCCGCTGCTCGCGCACGGCTTCCGTGCCGCGTCCGGCCTCCCCGACCTGCTCGTCCTGCCGGGCCCGTCGGTCGTCCTCCCCCGCGGCATCCCTGCCACCGTGGGCGAGTCGCTGTGCCTCGTCGAGATCAAGGGCCCCACCGACGCCCTCTCCGATGCCCAGCGCACCTGGCTCGATCGCCTGGCACCGCTCGCCGCCGCCGAGGTCTGGAAGGTGGGGCGTGCGGGCTGAGCCGTGAACGTCGCCTGTACCGGATGGTGCGGTTAATCCGCCGGGCAACGTGGAGGCGCAAGTGGAGTCGGCGATCGAGGTCTACCTCACGACCCCCGCATCTGGCAGCTCGATGTCCATCTTCCGGCTCGTCTGGGAAGCGGATCTCATCGTCCAGTTCGTGCTGCTCATGCTGATGTTCATGAGCTTCGTGTGTTGGGCGATCATCCTGCAGAAGTTCTTCCGGCTCGGCTCCGCCGCGCGGCAGAGCGCCAAGTTCCTCGACCTGTTCTGGGCGAGCAAGCGGCTCGACGCGGTCTACGAGAAGGCCGGCACGTACCGCCGCAGCCCCGTCGCCGAGGTCTTCAAGGCCGGGTACCAAGAGCTCGCGAAGATCACGAAGGGCGGCAAGTCCGACGACGCCACCGACAACCTCACGCGCACCCTGCGTCGCGCGGCGGCCGTCGAGTCGACGAACATGCAGCGCTACATGACCTTCCTCGCCACCACGGGCTCCACGGCCCCGTTCATCGGGCTGTTCGGCACGGTGTGGGGCATCATGCGCGCCTTCCAGAAGCTCGAGTCGGCCGGCGCCGCCACCATCCAGGTCGTCGGTCCCGACATCGCCCACGCGCTCATCGCCACGGCGGTCGGCCTCGCTGCGGCCATCCCCGCCGTCATCGGGTTCAACTACTTCAACGCGTCGATCCGCGTCCTCAACACCGAGATGGACAACTTCTCGGCCGACTTCCTCAACATCGTCAAGCGACACGTGAGGTAGCGCGCCATGGGCATGGGCGGAGGCGGTGGCGACGGGGCCATGGCGGACATCAACGTCACGCCGCTCGTCGACGTCATGCTGGTGCTCCTCATCATCTTCATGGTGACCGCGCCGATGATGAACAGCGCTGGCATCGAGATCGACCTGCCCCGCGAAGAGGCCCCGTCCCTCGAGCAGGACGAGGATCAGCTCATCGTCTCGATCGACGGCGAGCTGCGCACCTACATCGACGACCAGGAGTTCCCGCGCGCCGAGCTGCCGAAGAAGCTCGAGGCGATCGCGAAGGCGAACCCCGACATCCCGATCTTCCTCCGCGCCGCGGGCGACGTCCCCTACCGCGAGGTCGCGGCCATCCTCGCCGCCGCGAAAGACGCTGGAATGCCGCGGGTCGGCCTCGTGTTCGATCCCACGCCCCCGCCTGGTGAGTAGCCAAGCGTGAAGTCCGCCCTCCACCCCAGCAACCAGTCGCTGCTGATCCCGTTCATCGGCTCCATCGTCGGCCACGGCCTGATGATCGGGGGCTTCGCGGGCGTCACGATGCTGCTCACGTTCTGCGGCCCACGAAAGCCCATCATCGACCCCAACGACACGATCGAGGTCGCGATGGTCTCGCTCCCCAAGAGCAAGAGCAACATGCCCGACCGGGCCACCCGCGCCCCCCAGGTCGCCGGGGCACCCGCGCCCGAGCCCGCCCCCGCGCCCGACGTGAAGCACACCTCCGACCTCGCCGTGAAGACCGACAAGGCGAAGACGAATCCCGGCAACGACGCGAAGAAGCTCGAAGACGCGCTCCGTGAGCTCGAGCAGCAGGCCGCGATGGATGCGGCCCTCGGCGCCCTGAACCAGTCCGCCACGGATCCCGACTCCGAGACCGAAGAGGGTGCGTCGAGCGGCAACGTCGGCACGCCGAGCGATCCCGAGTACGTGAAGTACATCCTCCAGATCCAGAAGCTCTTCGACGACCAGTTCCACCCGCTCCAGTCCATCAAGGATGCGAACCCCGGCATCAAGTGCGTGATCCACGTCACCGTCGAAGCCGGAACCGGTCGCATCGTGCGCTACGACGTGTCCCGCCCGAGCGGGAACGAAGCGTGGGACGCCGCCGCGAAGCGCGCGGTCGAAGCCATCACCGCCATTCCCCTGCCCCCCGAGAAGTACCGCGACCGGATGGGCAAGGGTTACGACATCGAGTTCTAGGAGCCCGATCCGTGACCAGACTGCTTGCAGGACTCGTGATTCTCGGCCTCTTCGCGGCCGCCCCCCTCCAGCGGGCCGAAGCCGCGGGGTTCTACGTCCAGGTGCCCGGCGGCCGCGAGGTCCAGCTCGCCCTGCCCCGTCCCGCGACCCCCCAGGGCGACCCCGACGGCAAAGCCGAAGAGATCTGGTCCACGATCGACAACGACCTCCGCCAGTCCGGCTACTTCACGCTCATCGACCCCGAGGCGGCCATCGACGGCGGCGGCGTCGAGCCCGGCAGCTTCACGTTCGATTCGTGGACGAAGCTCAAGGTCGGCGTCGTCGTGAAGACCCGCATCCTCCCGACCGGGCAGTGCGGCAAGCCCGACGCGATGTGCGTCGATGCCTACGTCTACTACGTCGTCAACGGCGAGACGCTGGCCCAGAAGCGCTTCCGCAGCGAAGCGAAGAATGCCCGCTACATCGGGCACGACGTGGCCAACGAGGTGGTCGAGGCCGTCACCGGGCAGCGGTCCTCGTTCGGCGCGCGCCTCGCCGCCGTGGGCAAGAAGGGTGCGAACAAAGAGATCTTCCTGCTCGACACCGACGGCAAGGGCGTGGCCCCCGTCACGAAGAACGGCAGCATCAACCTGTCGCCCGCCGTCTCGCCCGACGGCCGCTACGTCTCGTGGACCTCGTACCGCAAGGGCAACCCCGACCTCTACGTGAAAGACCTCGCGAGCGGGCACACCCGCGTGCTGTCGAACGTCGAGGGCATCAACGCGTCGCCCGCGTTCAGCCCGGATGGGCGCTACGTCGCGATGGCCCGCTCCACCGGGGGCAACAGCGACATCTACATCCTCGACGCCAAGACCGGGAAGGACGTGAAGCGCCTGACCGACAACGCCGGCATCGACGTGAGCCCCAACTACAGCCCCGATGGCACCCAGATCGCCTTCGCGTCCGAAGCGTCGGGCGGCTCGCAGATCTACGTCGCCGACGCGGCGAGCGGTGCGTCGCACCGGGTCACCCACCAGGGCGGGTTCAACACCGACCCCGTGTTCAGCCCCGACGGCACGAAGATCGCGTTCGTCGGCCGCGACAAGGGCGGCTTCGACGTGTTCGTCGTCGGTGCCGACGGCAAGGGCCTGATCCGCATCACCCAGGGCATGGGCGACAACGAAGACCCCTCGTGGAGCCCCGACGGGCGGTACCTCGTGTTCAGCTCCACGCGGAACGGCACGTCGCAGATCTGGATCTCGACCGCCGACGGGCGCCACCAGGCACCGGTGACGTCGTCTGGCAGCTGGACGCAGCCTACGTTCGTTCCGTAGGTCTTTGCAGCGGTCCGGGGTATGCTCGGGCCGATGCCGGATTCCAGGTCCAGCGGCGCCCCACCCGGTCTGCGTTCCTTCGTCGAGAACGTCGCCTTCCCGTGCGCCGCGCTCGACGCGACGCTGCACGTCGTCGCGCACAACGAGCGCTGGGTGCAGGCCTACCACCTCGACGGCAGCGTGATCGGGCGGCACCACTTCGACGTGTTCCCCGAGCTCCCCCAGCGGTGGCGCGACGCCCTCGACGACGCGATGGCGGGCACGGCGCGGGCGTCCGACCGCGACACGTTCTACCGGGCCGACGGGCGCGTCCAGCACATCCGGTGGTCCCTGACCCCGTGGATGGACGACGCGGGCGTGGTGCAGGGCGTCGTCATCACCTCCGAGGACATCACCGACACCCTCGAGAACGAGCGCCGGCTCGAAGAGAGCGAAGGGTTGATCCAGGCCTTCTTCGAGAACTCCCCCATCGGCCTCAACCTCTGCCGCACGAGCGGGCTCTGGCTCCGGTCGAACGCCGCGTTCCTCGACATCATCGGCTACTCCGCCGAAGAGGCCGACGGGGGGCTGACCTACTGGGACCTCACGCCGCGGCGCTACGACGAGCAGGAGGCCGAGCAGCTCCGACAGCTCGACGAGACCGGTCGCTACGGGCCGTACGAGAAGGAGTTCGTGCGCAAGGACGGCTCGCTCGTGCCCGTCCGGCTCAACGGGTTCCTCGTGGAGCGCGACGGCGAGCGGTTCATCTGGTCGCTCATCGAGGACATCACGACCCAGCGGGCCCTCGAGGCCGAGGTCGAGCAGCAGCGCCTCCGCGCGCTGCAGGCGTCGAAGCTCGCCACGCTCGGCGAGATGGCGGCGGGCTTCGCGCACGAGGTCAACAACCCGCTGGCGATCATCGACGCCTACGCCTACACCCTCGACAACGCCGTGCAGCGTGGCGATCTCTCCGAGGTCGGCGAAGCGGCCGACGCGATCCGCGAGGCCGTGCACCGCGCCGCCACCATCATCACCGGGCTCCGGCGCCTCTCCCGCAACGAGCCCGGTCCGGCGACGCGCGCCGAGGATGTCGCGGCCATCACGTCCGACGCGCTCGATCTGTGCAGCGCGCGCCTGCGGAACCACGGCGTGCGGCTCGACGTCGACGTGCGCTCCGCGGGTCGCGCCCGCGTGCATGCCGTCGAGCTGTCGCAGGTCGTCCTCAACCTCGTGAACAACGCGTTCGACGCGGTCCGCGAGCGCCCGGCGCGCGAGGTGAAGGTCGAGACCTGGGACTCCGAGGGTGCGGTCTGCATCGCGGTGGAGGACACCGGCGGTCCGCTACCGGAGGACGTGCGCGAACGACTGTTCGAGCCGTTCTTCACCACCAAGCGGGTCGGCGAGGGCACCGGGCTCGGCCTGTGCATCAGCCGCAGCATCCTCGAAGCAGTGGGCGGGACGCTCGAGCTCGACGCCCGATCGTCGCGCACGCGCTTCGTCGTGACACTCCCGGTGGCCGCGTGATCGTCTACATCGACGACGAGCCCGTGCTGTGTCGGATCTTCACCCGCATCCTCACGGCGGCGGGCATCCGGGTCCGGGCGTTCACGAACCCCGCCGAAGCACTGGCGTTCGTGGCCGACAACGCTACAGCAGCCATCGTCTGCGACTACCGCATGCCCGAGATGACCGGCCTGCAGGTGCTCGGGCACCTCGACCGCGAGCTGCCGTTCTACCTCGTGTCCGGCGACATCGGCATCGCTGACGAGGTCGCCGCAGACCCGCGCGTGACGGGCGTGCTCACCAAGCCCTTCCGGGCCGAGCGCCTGCTCGAGCTGCTCGCGCCCTACCGGGCCTGAAGCTCAGCGGGCGGAGGACGCGAGAACGCCGTACCGGAGGCCCCGGTCGGAGACCCGCATCGCGTCGGCACCCGCCTTCGCGAGCGCCGCGCGGAGGATGACCGTGCCGGCGAGCAGGAAGTCTGCGCGCTTCGGAGACACCGCGAAGAGCGCACGGCGCCCGGCGGCATCGAGCCCGATCAGCCGTCGCTCGAAGCCCGCCAGCGCGGCATCCGTGAGCGTCGAGCCGTGGACGCGCGCCCCGTCGTATTCCGCGAGCCCGAGCTCGGTGGCGACCAGCGTGGTCACGCTGCCCGCGACGCCCACCACGCACCGCACCCCCGCGGGCACCGCCGGCGCGGCGAACACGCCATCCACGTGAGCCCGCATGGCCGCGAGGTGGGCGGGCGTCGCGGGAGGCACGTCGGGCCCGAGCACCTGCTCGGTGAGCCGCACGCTGCCGACCTCGAAGGAGTGCCGCCAGCGCAGCGCGTCGCGCCCGACCGCCAGCTCGGTCGACCCGCCACCGAGGTCGACGACCATCACGTCGCCCGCCGGCAGATCGAGCGACGACAGCGCGCCCGCCCACGTGAGCCGGGCCTCTTCGTCGCCGGAGATCACCTCGATGCGCAGGCCCGTCTCGCGCTCGACGCGCGCGAAGTAGACGCCGGAGTTGGTCGCGCGACGCGCGGCCGACGTCGCGACGGCACGCACGTCGGCCGGGGCGACGCCGAGGGAGGCCGCCACCCGCGCGTAGTCGGCGAGCGCCGCGAGCGCGTCCTCCATCCGATCGGCCGCGAAGGCCCCGCCGTCGCCGAGGCCCTTGCCGAGCCCCACCACGCGGGCCTCGTCGTGCAACACGGCCCCGGAATCGTCGACCACGGTGAGCAGGACGCTGTTGCTGCCGAGATCGATCGCCGCGCGCACGCGCCCTCCGCCCCGTGAAAAAGAAAAGCCCGTCGCCGAGGAGCGACGGGCCGAGAGCGGGTGACGAGATTCGAACTCGCGACACCGAGCTTGGGAAGCTCGTACTCTACCAACTGAGCTACACCCGCGAACGTCTTCGACCTAACACCCGCCCCGCGCCCGGCAAGAGGAACCCCGAAGCGCGTGGAACTCGCGGCGAGCGGACGGGATAAGTGCCACGAGGGACACCACCGCGGCCGAGCGGGGTTGAACCTTCCGAGCGCATGGCCGAGCCGTCCCCGAAACCGAAGACCGAGCCGAAGAAGCGTGGATGCCTGCGCCGCTTGACGGTCTTCTCCGTCCAGATGACCGTGCTCGCCGTGCTCGCCGTGCTCGGCCTCGTGGTCGGCTGGCTGCACTCCGAGGACTTCCAGATCCGCAGCAAGCACTTCGCCGAGACCCTCATCGAGGCCGAGACGGGCGAGCAGCTGTCGCTCACCCACGTGCGCGTCAGCTTCTGGCCCCCGGGGCTCGAGGTCGACGGCTTCCACCTGTTCAGCACCGAGTCCGACGAGACCATCGTCAGCGCCGAGCGGATCCGCGTCCCGCTCGTGCTGACCGGCGGAGGCGTGCAGATCGGCCGCATCCGCCTGCAGCGCCCCGACATCCACCTCCACCTCGACGAGAAGGGCAAGCTGGTCGAGTTCCGCAACCGCAAGCAGAAGCCCCCGACGGCGAAGCCCGGCAAGCCGCTCGAGCGCCTGCCCTTCACGAGCCTCGACATCGAAGACGCCGCCTTCCGGCTGACATTCCCCGACGGCGAGGTCGCGATCACGGGCTTCGACAGCACGCCGGTCGAAGGGGCCGTGCACGACCTCACCGGCACGCTCGAGCTGCACTACAAGGGCATCCACGACACGTCGCGCATCGAGATCCCCGGTGTGATCCTCGGCCCCACCACCATCGAGGTGCCGCAGCTCTCGCTCGACACCGCCCTGCTCACGCTCGACGGCAAGGCAATGATCCCGCTCCAGGACGACATGGCCGTCACGCTCTCGGGCCAGGTGCAGCTCGACGCGTTCACCGAAGCCCTCGAAGAGCCCTGGGCCACGCACGGGTTCGTCGACCTCGACGTCGAGGTCTCGGGCCGCACTCAGAACCCCGCGGTGGCGGTGAACGCGTTCGGCACCCACCTCGGCATCGACCGCCCGGGGCGCTTCGGACTGTTGACCTACGAGCTCGGCGACGTCGCGGTCGCCGCGACCGCCACGCGCGATCGCGTCGACGTCGAAGACCTCACGCTCTACTGGGGTGGCGGGACCATCCGCGCCACCGGCCTGATCGACCCCGTCGCGCGCAAGCTCGTCGACGCCCGCGCCATCGGAACGGACGTGAGCCTGCACGACCTCCTCCAGGCCTTCGACGCGGCGCCCACCCCGTGGATCGATCTCCGCGCCGACGCCGAGCTGCGCGCGTCGGGCGACCTCGTCCCGCTCGGCCTGACGGGCACGTTCGACTTCGCCGTGGCCGACCTGCGCGTGGGCGACCGCCCGGTCCGCGCGCCCGACGTCGAGCTCATGCTCGACATCCCCTACGCCTGGGCCCGCGGCGACGTGTTCCTCGACAAGGAGCACATCGTGCTCGACGCGAGCGAGGTGCACGGCCCGAAGACCCGCGGCACCACGCGCGCCGACATCGGGTTCAAGCCCCACGGCCCGCTCGACCTCACCGCGAACGTGTTCGGCGCCGACCTCTCCGACTTCCAGCCGCTCGGCGGGGTCGAGCTCTCTGGCACCGGCGAGGTCTCGGGGCGCATCTGGGGCCCGTTCGACAAGCTCCAGTTCGCCGGGCGCGGCGACATCCGCGACTTCAGCGTGCTCGACATCCCGTGGGCCGACCGCCTCGTCACCGAGGACTTCAGCAGCCCCGACATGAAGAGCCTCGAGCTGCACGGGGCCGTCGCGAAGCGGGGGCGCTCGGAGTACGGCGGCGACTTCGTCTTCGACTTCAAGCCCCCGATGAGCATGCACACCGACCTCACCATGCCGGAGGGGCGCATCGAGGACATCCTGTCCGCCTTCATCGACCTGCCCGGCATGACGGGCGACATGAAGGGTCGCCTCTCGCTGCACGGGCCGATCTTCGACATGTCGGGCGGCGGTCACTTCCAGTTCGCCGACATCGACCTGTGGGGCGAGCACTTCGAGACCGGCGAGGGCCACGGCTTCATGGACGAGGGCCTGTTCACCCTCGACGACCTGCGGCTGCTGCGGCACCAGCGCCGCGAAGGGCTCGTGCTGCGCGGGTCGATCGTGCGCGACTGGAAGCTGAACATGGATCTCGTGGGCGACGGCTTCACCCTCGAGACCCTCGATCGGCTCGCGCCCCACGAGCTGCCGCTGTCGGGCAAGGCCGACCTGAACGTGCGGATCGACAACACCCTCTTCGACCCCGCTCCACACGGGCGGATCCGCGTGCGCGAGGTGCGCTATGCGGGCAATCCCGTCGACGACAGCGTCGTCACGTTCGAGACCAACGGCGGCTGGCTCGACCACCGGGGCCGCCTGTTCGGCGGGGCCGCGAAGACCCGTGGCAAGCTGCACCTCTGGGACGAGCAGGAGTACACCGTCCACGCCGACCTCGCGGAGCTGCCGGCGCACCTGTTCTACCCGGTGGCCGCGGACGGCTCGCCGATCCACGCCGTCGCGTCGGGCTCCGTCGACATCGAGGGCGACTTCGGCACGGTCTGGTCGCCCGTAGGGCTCCAGGGCACGCTCGAGTCCGTCGACGTGCGCTGGGGCGGGCACGTGCTCACGAACCAGAGCCCCTGGGAGTACCGCCAGGAGGGCCGCTACTACACGCTCTCCAACTTCGACCTGCTGGGTGGCCGCACCGACTTCCGCCTCGCGGCCACGGGTGGAGACCAGCTCGAGCTCGACGGCCACGGGGTCGTCGACATCGACCTGCTACGGGCGCTCGTCCCGGGGCTGCAGCGCTCCGAGGGCACCGCGACCATCGCGCTCGAAGCGACCGGCGTGCGCCCCGACGTCGAGACGGTCGTCGACGTGCGGGTGGATGCCGACCTGCTCCGCTACGAGTCCGTGCCCGTCGCCTTCGAAGAGGTCGAAGCGCACCTCCAGCTCACGAAGGACCGCTACGAGATCCTGAGCGCCCGCGGGGGCCTGGGCGGCGGCACCGTCACCCTGAAGGGCGGGATCGACGCCGACGACTGGATGCCCGATCGGTACGACCTGCGCGGCGAGGTGAACGACGCCCAGGTGCAGTGGGTCGAGACGCTGCCGCCCGCGATCGGCGACGCCACGCTGCGGTTCGACGGTCCGACCGGCGCCCTGCTCCTGCACGGCGAGGTCGACATCCAGGACATGGTGTTCCGCGACCGCATCGACTGGGAGGACTGGGTCGTCGAGTACCGCCAGGAGGTGATGGTCGACCCGGCGGCGCTCTACGACGAAGAGCCGCTGTTCGCGCTGAACGTGCACATCGTCGCCGACCGCACGGTCCGGCTGCGGAACAACGTCGCGGAGGGCCTGGCCAGCGCCGACCTCCGCATCATCGGCGACACCACGCGCCCCGGTCTGGTCGGCTGGGCGCGCGTCGAAGAGGGCATCGTCATCCTCCAGGACCGCGAGTTCCAGGTCGACCGCGGCGAGATCAACTACAACGACCCCTGGACCTGGGACCCCGACCTCGACTTCGACCTCATCACCGACATCGACAGCCGGTCGCAGCGGTACCGCGTGAACTACCAGGTCTTCGGCCCGTTCTCGGACTGGCGCACCGCCACGCGCTCCGACCCGGCGCTCCCCCAGGCCGACGTGAACGCGCTCTTGTGGTTCGGGGTCACCACCGACGACCTCGAGCAGTCGGGCGAGCTGTCGAGCGCCGTCGCACAGGGCGTCGCCGACCTCCTGCTCACCGACCTGTTCGCCAGCACCCAGGCCTCCGAGCTCGGCGAGGTGCCCGAGCTCCTCTTCGACCGCATCGACGTGACCACGGGCGTGAACGCGCGCGGCGAGTACAGCTCCGAGCCCCGGCTCGTGGTCGAGAAGCGGCTCGAGGACATCGGCGACATCGACGTGACGTGGGAGTTCAACCTCGGGCGGCCCGAGGACAACTACGTCCGCTTCGACAAGCGCGTCGGCGGCGTGTGGAGCATCGCGGGCTGGTATGCGACGCTCCAGCGCAACCGCACGCTCCGGATCGGGGGCGCGTACGGAGTCGACGTGACCGCACGCTGGGAGACGGATTGATCGGGCTCGTCCTGGCGGGCCTCGCGCTCGCACAGAGCCCCGACGAGGCATCCGACCCACGCGGCCTCCCCATCGCCAGCGTGGCCCTCGAGGCGCCGCGCGGCGGCCTGCCCGAAGAGTCCCTCGAAGCGCTCCTCCGCGCCGCGCAGGGCGTCCCGTACGACCCGCAGCTCGTCCGGCTCGACCTCACGACCCTGTTCCGCGTCGGGGAGTTCTCCGCCGTCGAAGCCGACGTCTCGCCGTGGGTCGTGTTCGACGCGAGCGGGGAGTCGCAGCCCGCGGTGACCCTCACCTACCGCGTCTATCCGGCGCCTCGTGTGGACCGCGTGCGCGTCCAGGGCAACCGCAGCTTCCCCACGCGGAAGGTGCTCGAGGCCGCGGGCATCACGCCCGGGCAGGTCTTCTACCCCGACCTGGACGGGCCGGCGGTCGAAGCGCGCGTGGTGGAGTGGCTGAAGCGCCAGGGGTGGGTCAACGCCGCCGTCGAGGTCGATCCCCTCCAGGTCGCGCCGGACGTGTACGAGGTGTGGCTGCGCATCGGCGAGGGTCGCCCCAACGTGCTCACCGAGATGGCCTTCGTGGGGGACATCCCCGTCGAGGTCGGCGAGGAGACGCTGCGCCGGTGGGCGCGCTCGAGCGGCATCCGCGAAGGGAAGCCCATCAGCCAGGAGGCCATCGCCAACGCGCAGTTCGAGATGCGGTCGAAGATCGCGCGCGTGACGGGTGGGCTGTTCCGCCCGCGCCGCGGCTGGATCAACGCGCGCGTCTCGCCGGCCGTGAGCCGCGACGACGACGGCAGCGTCACGCTGACGTGGGCCATCGAGCCCGGTCCGCGGCTCGATCTCGCGGTCGTCGGGCTGAAGTGGCGCCCGAAGAAGAAGGTGCGCGACGCGCTCGGCATCGACGAGCGGCTCCGCCTGACGCGCGGGTTCGTCGACGAGGCGCCCGACCGCATGCAGACGTACCTCCGGCGCACCGGCTTCTACGCCGCGACCGCCACGGTCGAGCTGCGCGGGGGGTCGGAGGAGCTGCAGACCCTGCTGGTCGAGATCGATCGCGGGGCACGGCACAGCCTGCGCGGGCAGCCGCCGCGCCGCTCGCTGACGTTCGTGGGCAACGAGGCCGTGGGAGCCGCCGCGCTCACCCGCGTGGCGGACCAGGCGAGCGAGAGCGTCATCCGCCTCGACTACTTCACCGAAGAAGAGCTCGAGAGCGGATTCTCTGCGATCAAGAACCTCTACCGGACCCGCGGCTACCAGGACGTGCAGCTCGAGCTCACGGACGTCTCGGTCCGCCCGCTGGGCAACGCGCTCACCCGCCCGTTCGTGGCGTTCGCGGCCGCGCTGCTCGGCAATCCGGCGCCGAAGCGCATCCTGCCCACCATCACGGTGACCGAGGGCCCGCTCACGACCCAGCGCCTCGCGGGCATCGCGGGCGCCGCGCAGGGCGTCGACGTGTCCGACCTCGAAGACGAGCTCGACCGGCTGTCCGGCGAGCCCTTCGACCCCCTCGCCGTCGAGCGCGTGGCGCGCGAGGTCGTCGATCGGCACCGCCAGGCCGGGTACCTCGAGGTCGACGCGCGCGTCCGGCACGAGGCGGTCGACGCGTACGAGGTGAACTCGATCGTCGACGTCGACCCGGGCTCGGTGGTGCTGCTGCGGTCGGTCGTCACCCGCGGGTCGCGCATCACCTCGCCGGCCCTGATCCGCCGCGAGGTCGACCTGGTGCGCGGGGTGCCGCTGTCGACCACGTCGCTCGAGACCGCCCGGCGCCGCCTGTACGACCTCGGAATCTTCCGCACGGTCGGCACCCAGCTGCTCGGCGACGAGAAGGCGCGCGACCTGCTGATCACCGTGCGCGAGCGCCCGCGGTGGGCGGCCGAGGCGGGCTTCGGCCTCAACACCGACCAGGGCCTGCGCACCATCGGGCGCCTCACGCGGCGCAACCTCTTCGGCCTCGCCCACCGCATCGACGCGTTCGCGCTGGTGGGCGTCGACTACCGGTCGGACTCCATCACCGACTGGTCGCCCGACCTCGCGAACATCGCGTGGCGCGCGGCGATCTCGTACACCGCGCCCCACTTCCCCCTCCGCCAGCAGGACGTCGTGGCCGACGTGCTGCTCCAGGAGCGCCGGCAGGAGCGCACGTGGCGCATGGCCCGCACGGGGATGGGCGTCACGCTCGACACCGAGCTCGGCCCGAAGACCTCGCTGCAGACCGCCGTGCGCGCCGAGCGGCGCCAGCTGCAGGAGGTCGACAAGCGCGCGCTGCTCGAAGACGAGCCCTGGTACGGGGTCATCGTGAACGGCGACGACGTCGGGTCGCTCGGCTGCCCGCGGTACCCGTGCCGCATGGCCGAGTCGATCCGCGCGGTGCTGCTGCACGACCTGCGCGACGACCCGGTCCAGCCGAAGCGCGGCCTGCTCGTGAGCTGGATCGCCGAGGTCGCGCCCGGCCTGCCCTGGCAGGACCCGAGCCTCCGGGGGCGGTTCGTGAAGTCGGAGGTGCGCCTGTCGTCGTTCGTGCCGATCGGCGGCATGATCTTCCGGTTCACCGGCGAGGGCGGCCATGCGCGGGCCTTCGGAGGCACGGTCGTGCCGCTCGAGGATCGCTTCCGGCTCGGCGGCACCGGGTCGCTCCGCGGGTTCACGCGCCAGAGCGTCGGCCCGCGCAACCTCGCGCAGCGCGTCGACGTCGAGTGGCCCGATGGCATCGGGCCGCTGCTCGACCTCACCGAGCGCGACAACCGCACGCGCTGGATCCCGACCGGCGGCGACACGTCCGGCGTCGCCATCCTCGAGCTGCTCATGCCCCTCCCCGCGCTCGGCCTCCCCACGTGGGAGGGCTACAGCGCCGTGGTGTTCGCCGACGTGGGCAACGTGTGGCTGCTCGGCCCCGGCAAGGCGACGACGAGCGGGCTCTCCGAGGCGCCGCTGGTGCGCTACGGCGTGGGCGTCGGGGCGCGCGTCGACACCCCGATCGGGCCGCTGCAGCTCGATCTCGCCACGAACCCGGCGCGGATCTACTCGAGCCCGCAGACCCAGGCGCTGCTCGAAGCCTGGGAAGAGCCGACGGTACGGCTCCATCTGTCGCTCGGCACGCTCTGGTAGTAAGGGTCCGGTCAACGCGTCGCCGTCGGCCGGGACGCCGGATAGACTGCCCCGCATGAAGCGCCTTCTCCCGGTCGTCCTCCCGCTGTTCCTCGGAAGCTGCAACCAGTACGACCTGTTCCAGTTCACGGGTTTCGAGCAGGAGAAGTTCTCCACGAAGGCCGACATCCTGTTCGTGGTCGACAACTCCGACTCGATGCAGGAAGAGGCCGAGGCGCTCGCCACGAGCTTCGCGGCGTTCGTGAACGACCTCGCGGCCGAGCAGCAGGACTTCCCCACCGAAGACCTGTCCGACGCCGTGTCGATCTACGCGTCGTACGTGGGCGATCCCGACAATTTCGTGAACTACCAGCTCGGCGTCACCACCACCGACGTCGACGCCGGTCCGGGCGTCCTCTACGGCGCGGGCAAGATCACGCGCCTCGACGACGACGTGCCGAACGCGTTCGCCACCAGCGTGCTGTGCGAGGCCACGTGCTTCGCCGACCCGCCCCCGGCGGGCGGTTCCTGCGGCGACCCGCTCGGCGCGAACGTGACGTCCACGTGGCTCGACTGCGAGTGCGACACGGCGTGGCAGGCGAACTGCGGCGGCGCGAAGGAAGAGCACCTCGAAGCGGTGTTCATGACGATGTGCCGCTCGGTGCCGAACCCGCCGGCCGCGTGCTTCGACGAGATCGACGACTTCGGCCCCGCCGACGTCGAGTCGAACAAGGGCTTCATCCGCACGAACTCCACGCTCATCCCGGTCGTCGTGACCGACGAGGGCGACGACAGCCGCCGGCTCCAGAACCAAGAGCCCCTGCCCGTCGCCTACGCGAACCTGTTCGCCCAGTTCAACACGCGCATGGTCTGGACCGTCATCGGCCCGTACCGCGAGCAGGGCGGCGGGTTCCCCTGCCCCACCGGCGCGAGCAACTGGGGCACGCTGCGCCTCTCGTACTTCGTCGAGTCGACCAACGGGCTGTACGTCCCGATCACGGATCAGGCGAACGGCTGCAACACGCGCGACTTCGACGACGCGCTCGACCAGCTCGGCCAGCTCCTGCGCAACCTCAACCGCACCTTCCGCCTCTCCACGCTCCCCGAAGCCGGCTCCATCGCCGTGTTCACCTCGGATGGCGGGGTCATCCACGAGGCCGAGCTGCTCGGCTTCTCCGACTCCGGCGTGCCCCAGTACGAAGACGGGTGGAGCTACGACCTGCAGACCAACACGGTCCTCCTGCACGGCGACGCCATCCCCGAGGTCGGCGAGGACGTGACCGTCTACTACAAACCCCAGGATGGGAACCCCCGGAACCTCCCCTTCTGACGGGGTCTTCCGCCCATCTGCCGCCCCGGGTCCCGCCCGGGTCCCTTCGCACGAGGAGCACATGCTCACGACCCTCATGGCCGCGGTCCTCTCCACGGCATCCGCCCAGGAGACCATCGAGCTCGGCAAGCTCACCGACGACGACATCACCGTCGTGCAGAAGGTGCTCTACCCGAAAGAGGGTCGCTCCGAGATCGGTGTGCACCTCGGCCTGATGCCGTTCGACGCGTTCCTCGTCACCCCGAACGCCCAGTTCTCGTTCGATCTGCACAAGTCCGACCGCTTCTCGTACGGCCTTCTCGTCGGCGGCGGCTACGGCCTGCAGAACGTCACGAGCCGCACCCTCGGGAGCCCGACGTACGGCGTCATCCCGTACGCCTACCGCTACCTGGCGAGCGCGCTGGTCGGGTTCCAGGCGGCCCCCATCTACGCGAAGATGAACCTCAACGGCGCGAAGGTCATCCACTTCGACGTGTACTTCGCGGGCCGCGGGGGCGTCACGCTCGAGCGCTCCATCGTGCCCGACGGGTCGTTCGCGGTCGCTCCGACGCTCTCCCCCGGCCTCGGCACGCGCTTCTTCCTCGGGCCGAAGTCGGCGCTGCGGGTCGAGCTCCGCGACGACGTGCTGCTCGAGTACCGTGCGCTGACCGACAAGTGGGCCATCAAGCAGAACGCCGGTGTCACCGTCGGTATCACGATGTTCTCGAAGCAGGAGGCGCGCCCGTGATCGCGCTCCTCTCCCTCGCATTCGCCGGCACGTTCGACGCCTTCGACAAGGCGTCCGGCAACGAGGCCCGCCTCGACGCGCTGTTCGCCGTCATCGACGACGAAGGCGCGAGCGAAGACCACGGCGAGGCCTGGTCGCGCATGGGCGGCCTGTTCGCCGACGCCGAGCTCGAGGGGGCCGCCCTGGTCGCCTACGGCCACGCGTTCGAGAAGGGCGCGACGGGCTCGGCGGTGAAGGCCTTCGCCCTGGCCGACCAGGTCGGTGATCACGCCATCGTCGCCGGCCCGCTCGCCGACTACGAGCCCGAAGACGCGAAGCCCCTCCCCGGCGAGAAAGACGAGCGGTCGCACGTCGCGTACCTCGTCGCGCGCGACCTGCTGCGCCGCGACCGCCTCGGCCCGACGCTCGACTGGCTGAAGCGCGTCGACGGCGACTCGCCCGACTTCGCCGACGCCGAGTCCGTGCGCGGCGTCGTGCTGGCGGCCCAGGGCAAGAACGAAGAGGCGCTGGTGCCGCTGCAGACGGCCCGCGCGCTCGGCGTGTCGCTCGACAAGGGCGAGCGCTTCGACACGAAGATCCTGATGAACCTGGCGCGGGCCTACTACGGCGCCCGCAACTGGGGCCAGTCGATCTACCACTACAAGCAGGTGCCGCGAGACTCCGACTTCTGGGTCGAGGCGCACTTCGAAGAGGCCTGGGCGCACTTCATGGGCGCCGACATGTCGGGCGCGCTCGGCCTGCTGCACAGCTTCTCGTCGCCCTTCATGGACGGGCTCTGGTACCCCGAGGCCGACATGCTCCGCGTGCAGGGGCTGTTCATGATGTGCAAGTTCGGCACGGCCGTCGAAGAGATGGACGCGTTCGAGAAGCACTACCAGCCGGTGCTCGAGCAGCTCGACGGGGCCCTGACGGGGCTCGACGAGGCCGGCACGTTCGCGGATGTCGGGTCGTACCTCGACAAGGGCATCCCGAAGCTCCCGCCCCTCGTCATCCGCCGCTACCGCAGCGAAGACCGCATCGCCGAGGCCCGCACGGCGGTCGACCACTACCGCACCGAGGCCGACGGGCTCGAGGCCCTGGGCAAGCACGGCACCAAGGTCGCCGGCTGGCTGAACGGCCGCGCCGACACCATCGCGAAGCGCGAGGGCGGCCGCATCCTCACGCGGATCAAGGGCGAGCGCGACGAGCTGCATCGCATGCTCACCGACCTCGAGCTCGCGCGGGTCGACATCCTCCAACTCGAGTCGCGCCTCTACGAGCGGGCCGCCGCCACCGGCACCCTCGAAGACCTCACGGCCGACCGCATCGGCAAGCTCCGCGAGCTCCGGAAGAAGAAGGGCTACCAGGTGTGGCCGTTCGAGGGCGAGTACTGGGCCGACGAGCTCGGGTGGTACCAGGTCGACTCCCGCTCCGACTGCCCCGAGAGCCTGGCGCGCAAGATCGGCGGATGAAGCAGACCCTCGACAACGGCCTCCGGGTCGTGCACCAGCCGGGCGAGAGCGCGCTCGCCGCGCTCTACCTGTGGTTCGAGGTCGGCACGGTCGACGAGACGCCCGACGTGGCCGGCGCGGCCCACCTGCTCGAGCACATGCTGTTCAAGGGCACCGCGACGCGCGGCGTGGGCGTGTGTGCGGCCGAGATCGAGGCCATGGGCGGCGACCTCAACGCCTACACGACGTGGGATCAGACCGTCCTGCACGCCACGGTGCTCGCCGAGCACTGGGAGCAGGCGCTCGAGGTGCTCGCCGACATGGCCTGGGCCAGCGCCATCGACCCCGACGAGCTCGACCGCGAGAAGCCCGTCGTGATCGAAGAGATCCGCGGGTACGACGACGAGCCCGAGTCGGTGCTCGACGACCACGTCACCGCGCGGTTGTTCCCGGGGCATCCCTACGGCCGCCCGGTGCTCGGCACGGCCGAGAGCGTCGCCGGGATGGATCGCGACGCGCTGATCGCCTTCTGGCGCCGGCACTACACGACCGACCGCTGCGTGCTCGGCGTGTCGGGGCCGATGTCGGAGGATGCCGTGCGCGAGGCGGCCGCCCGGCTCACCCGTGCCGCGCCCCGCGGTCCGGCGCGCGAGCCCGTGCCGCCCGCTCCGGCACCCGAGGTCGGGGCGCAGCGGCTCGAGCGCGACTTCGAGACCCCGCTCGTGTCGATCGCCTGGGTCGTGCCGGGCGACGGGCACCCCGACGTGGCCGCGTACGAGGTGCTCGCCAATGCCCTCGGGGCCGGGCGCGCGTCGCTGCTGCAGAGCGAGCTGCGCATCGGGCTCGGGCTCGTCGCGGATGCGTGGTGCACCACGTACGCGCGTCGCTCGACCGGGTCGCTCGAGATCGGCCTCGCCCCCCTGCCCGACCGCACCGACGAGGCCGTCGCCGCGACGCTGTCCCTAGTGCGGGCCGCCGGAGACGGGCTGCTCGCGTCGGTCGAGGTCGACCGCGCCCGGAAGAACGTGCTGGCCGAGCTGCTGTACAGCGCCGAGACCGTCGACGGCGTGGCTCACGACCTCGCGTGGTTCACCGCGCGGCGCGGGGGTCCCGAGGCCCGCGAGGACTGGCGCGCCGCGGTCGCCGCGGTCGAAGCGGCCGACGTGCAGCGCCTGGTGCGGAGCCTCGGCGAGCCCACCATCACCGTGCTCGATCCGAAGGCCGCCGCGGTGGCGCCCGGCATCGCCGAGCTGGGAGAGCCCGATCTGCACGGCGTCGACGTGCGGTTCTCGGGGCCCGACGACGGCTGGGAGGCGCAGGGTCCGCTCGCCGCGGTGTACCTGGTGCTACCCGGCGGTCGCCTGCTCGAGACCCACGAGCGGGCGGGGCTCGTCGGGATGTGGGCGTCGCTCGTCACCTCGGGTGCGGGCGACCTCGACAACACCGCCTTCGCAGCGGCGCTCGACGCGCTGCAGGCCTCGGTCAGCGCCATCGCGGGCCGCAACACGATGGGTGTGCAGCTCTCGGTGCCTGTCGCGAACCTCGTGCCGGCGCTCGACCTCGTCCGCTCCATGCTGCTCGAGCCGCGCTTCGACCGCGACGAGCTCGACCGGCTCACGATGGAGTACCTGCTCGACCTCGACACGCTGCTCGATCGGCCCGACGACGTGTGCAACCGCAAGGTCTGGGCGCGCACCTGGGCGGGGCACCCGTGGGGCTGGACCGTCAACCGCGGCTCGCTCGGGCGCATCACGACGCGCGCCATCCGCGCGTTCCACGAGCAGTGGGTCACGCGCACCCACCTCAAGGTCGCCATCGCCGGCGATGTCTCGCGAAACGTCGCGCTGCGGGCGCTCTCCCCGCTGCTCCAGGGCCTGCCCGAGGGCCCCGCCATCCCGCCGCGTGCCGAGCCCGCCCCCATCGCGCCCACGGCGAGCCTGCTGCACGCCGGCCACGAGGCCGCCATCGTCACGCTGGCGACGCGCACGCCGGCGGTCGGCGGTCCCCACGACCCGGGCCTCCGCATGGCGGGCTCGATCCTCTCGGCGCAGTCCGGGCGCCTGTTCATGTCGCTGCGCGAGCGCGATTCGCTCGCCTACAGCGTCTGGTCGCGCACCTGGGAGGGCTTCGACGGCGGCATGCTCACGCTCGGCGTCGCGACCGACCCGGCGCGCGCGACCGAAGCGAAGAACCGCCTGCTCGACGAGCTGCACGCGCTGCGCGACGACGGCCCGACCGACGAGGAGCTCGCGCGCAACCGGGCCATGTCGCTCGGCCAGTTCGCGATGGGCCAGCAGCGCGCCGGCGGCCGTGCCGTGCACCTGGGTCTGTGCGCGATCTACGACCGCTCGCCGCACATCGCCGCCCTCCGCGAGGAGCTCGACGGCACCACCGCGCAGTCCGTGAAGGATGCGCTCGGCGCGCTCGACGAGCCGCTCGCGGTGGTCGTCCGCCCGCGATGACCTGGGGCGCCTACGTCCACGTGCCGTGGTGCCGCGTCCGGTGCCCGTACTGCGCCTTCGAGATCGTGACCGGCGACGCGGCGCCGCCCGAAGCGGCCTTCCTGGACGGGGTCCTCGCGGATCTCGCGCGCTGGCGGCCCGTGTTCGACGGGCCCCCCGGTACGCTCTACTTCGGCGGCGGCACGCCCTCCCGGGTGTCGGTGCGCACCCTCGCGTCCATCGCCGAGGCCGTGAAGCCCACGGGCTCCATCACGGTGGAGGCGAACCCCGAGGACCTCGGCGGCACCTGGCTCGCCGACGCGCGCGCCGCGGGCATCGACCGGCTGTCGCTCGGCGTCCAGACCCTGCAGCCCGACCTTTTGCGGCGCGTCGGCCGCGCCCACCACGACGGCCGCGGCGCCATCGAGGCCGTCGCCAGCGCGGGATTCGCGTCGTGGTCGGTCGACCTGATGTTCGGGCTGCCGGGCCAGGACCGCGCCGCCCTCGACCGCGATCTCGCCGGCATCCTCGCGTACGACCCGCCGCACGTGTCGATCTACGGCCTCACCATCGAGCCGGAGACCGGCTACGGGCGGCTCGATGCCCGCCGCGCGCTGCCCGTGCCCGAGGCCGACGCCTGGCGCGACATGTACGACGGCATCGTCGCGACGCTCGGTGCCGCGGGGCTCGAGCGCTACGAGGTCAGCAACTTCGCGAAGCCCGGGCACCGCTCCACGCACAACGCGCTGTACTGGACCGGGGCGCCCTACATGGGCCTCGGTCCGTCGGCCCACGGCCTCGCACCCGACGGCCGGCGTTGGGCGAATCCGCCCTTCGCGGCCTGGCGTTCCGGCGAGCCTCCCGAGATCGAGACGCCCGACCCCGCGCAGCGCGCGACCGACGCGCTCGTGAGCGGGTTGCGAGGGGTCGAGGGGCTCGATCTCGCGCGCCTGGCGCCCTTCGCGACCGATCCGCGCACCCTCCGACAGCTCGTGACGGCGGGGCTGTTGGCCCACGAGGACGGCCACATCCGCCTCACCGCTGCCGGGTTCCCCGTCGCCGATGCCGTCGTCCGGGCGCTCGCGCGTGGACTTGTCGCCGCGCGAACGGGTTAGTCGGTCGGCGTCCAGGAGAGCCCGTGGCCACCCGCGACTACTACAACGTCCTCGACGTCCCCCGCGACGCCTCCCAGGACGACATCAAGAAGGCCTACCGCGCGTTGGCCCGCCGCTGGCACCCCGACAAGAACGAGGGCGATGCCGAGGCCGCGCAGCGCTTCAAGGACATCAACGAGGCCTACCGCACGCTCTCCGACGCCGACAAGCGCAAGCGCTACGATCGGCTCGGGCCGCTCTACCGCGAAGACGGCCGTCCGCCGCGCCCCGAAGACGTGAACGAGGTCGTCACGTCGATGTTCGGCGGCCTGTTCCGGCGCCGTGGCAACGAGCGGGGGGACGACCTCAGGTACACCGTGAGTTTGACCCTCGAGGAGGTCGCCACGGGCGTCGACAAGTCCATCGTGGTCCCGCGCCGCATCGCGTGCCGCACCTGCGGCGGCGTGGGCGCCGTCCCCGAGGCCCGCAAGGACTGCGAGGTCTGCGGCGGCACCGGCAAGGCCAAGGGCACGCGGCTGTTCCGCAGCAGCTGCTACCACTGCGACGGGCGCGGGTTCACGGCCGAGTCGTCCTGCGAGACGTGCGGCGGCGACGGGCGGGTCTCGCTCGACGACACGCTGGTCGTGAAGGTCCCCCCGGGCGTCGCGGCCGGCCAGAAGCTGAAGCTCGCCGGCAAGGGCGACGCCTCGCGCGGCGAGGGCGAAGCGGGCGACCTCTACGTCATCGTCAGCGTGGCGGATCACGACCTGTTCCGCCGGCGCGGCGAAGACATCCTGGTCGACCTGCCGCTCGCGTTCGACGAGCTGGCGCTCGGCGCCGACGTGGTCGTCCCCACGCTCGACGGCACGACCACCATCCGCATCCCGCCGGGCTCCGAGCCGCGCAAGGTGCTGCGGCTCGGCGGGCGCGGTCTGCCCCGCGTCGGCCGCAGCGGGCGCGGCGATCTGCACCTCCAGATCGTGCTCGAGCTGCCCACCTCCCTCGACGAGCTGCAGGTCCAGGCGGTCCGCGCGCTCGCCGCCTCTCTCCCTCCCGAAGCCCATCCCAAGCGCGCGGCCTTCCGCCGCGCGGTGGAGGCCAGGAACGCATGATCGCCCTCCTGCTGAGCCTGCTGCTCACCCCGCAAGCCCACGCCGGGAAGCGCCCCCAGACCCCCGCCGTCGTCGAGGATGCCCTGGCGTTCGCCACGACCGACCGCACCAAGGCCGTCACCCTGCTCGAAGACGCGCTCGAGGCGGGCACGAAGCCGAAAGACCTCGCTGTCGTCGCGCTGCACGCGGGCGAGCAGCGACGCCTCTCGGGCGACGCCGATGCCGCGAAGGCGTGGTTCGAGCAGTCGCTCGAAGCCGGCTCCGAGGGCGAGTGGGCCGACGCCGCGCGGCTCGGGCTGGTCCTCACGAAGGCGAAGTCCGGGCTCGACGCCGCGGCCGTCGCAGACCTGAAGCGGATCAACGAGAAGACGGTGCTCGACACCCAGAACGCCGACCGCTTCCTGTTCCTCACGATCGACGCCACGCGGAACAGCGAGGTCGGCAAGGTCAACCAGTACTCGAAGCGCGCGCTCATCTACGCGAAGGCCGACCCGGCCGTGCAGACGCGGGTGAAGGCGGCCCTCGAGAAGCTGGCGTCCGGCGGTCCCGTCCAGGTCGCCAACGACGACGACGCCAAGCTCCTCGACCGCGCGCGAAAGGCGCTCGAGTCCGGCGACCGCGCCCGCGCCGCCGAGCTCGCCCGCCAGGCCGAGTCCGAAGCGGCCCCCGACAGCTTCGAGCACCTGCAGGCGGCCTACATGGTCCGTCGGGCCGAGGCCACGGCCGTCGTGAACCCCGACCTCATCGCCGTCCTCCTCCCGATGAGCGACAAGTACGAAGCCGTCGGGCGCCAGGTGAAAGAGGCGTTCGAGTTCGGCTACCGGGCCGGCGGCGGCACGCGGAAGCTCCGGTTCGTCGACACCGGCGCCACCCCCGAAGGCGCGGTCGCGGCGCTCGAGACGGCGGTCCTCCAGGACGGGGCGGTCGGCGTGGTCGGTCCCCTGCTCTCCGAAGCCACCGAGCAGGTCGTCGACGCGGCCGCAGCCCTCGAGGTCCCGCTCGTCTCGCTGTCGCAGTCGAACGAGCGCGACGACCTCGACTGGGTGTTCCAGGGCGTGCCGTCGATCGGCGACCAGGCCGACGCGCTCGCCGAGTTCGCGATGGTCCGCGAGCAGATGAAGGCCTTCGCGATCTTCGCGCCCCAGACCGCCTACGGCGAGCGGGCGGCGAAGGAGTTCCGCGATGCGGTCGAAGCCCGCGGCGGCACGATCACGGTCGAGACCTACTACGACCCCGCCGCACCCGCGCTGATGGAGTTCGCGAGCAAGCTCGGCCGCAAGGACTACGAGGCCCGCAAGTGGGAGTTCCACAAGCTCAAGGAGGAGATCGAAGAGAAGGGCGGCAACCCGGCGAACGCCGTGCTCCCCCCGAAGATCGACTTCGACGGCCTGTTCCTCCCCGACAACGCCCGCAAGATCCCGATCGCGTGCGCGGCCCTCGCCTACGAGGAGTTCCCGATCGGCGAGTTCAAGCCGAAGCGGAACCAGGACCCGGTGCCGGTGCTCGGCCTCAGCGGGTGGAACAGCCCCGACCTCGTCGCCGCGGGCGGCGAGTACGTCCGCGGGTCGCGGTTCACCGACGCGTTCTTCGTCGACGCGAGCGACGCGTTCGTCGCGGCGTACAAGGCCGACCTGCAGCGCACGCCGAGCTCGCTCGAGGCCGTCGCGGTCGACGCCGGGCGTCTATTGGGCGCGGCGACGCGTGGCTCCATCGCCACGCGGGCCGACCTCAGGCAGGCGCTGCTCGACGTGCAGATCTCCGGGGCTCCCACGGGTGCGACGGGCTTCGACGCCGACAAACGGCGCGTCCGCTCCCGCATCCGGATCCTCTCGATCGACCGGAACAGCATCGTCCCGGTCGACGCCGAGCCCGCGACTCCGTAAGAGAGCGTCGAATCTGATACCATCGAGACTCTCGCGGAGACCCTGTCCTGGAACCCCCTCCACTCGAGGAAAGCGAACCCGAGCAGCGAATCATCGCCCGCCTGTTGTCCGCGGCGCACCCGAACGGGGTCGGCGCCAGGGCGCTTCGGGTCGGGCCCGGTGATGACGCGGCGGTGCTGCCGGATGGCACGGCGTGGTCTCTCGACACGCTGGTCGAAGGGGTGCACTTCGACGCCAGGCTCCGCGCCGAAGACGTGGGCTGGAAGGCCGTCGCGGTCTCGGTGAGCGACGTGGCCGCGATGGGGGCCGTCCCCCGCGATCTGCTGGTCGGGCTCTCGGTGCCTGCCGACGGCGACATGGCGTTCGTCGAGGGCTTCGCGCGCGGCCTCGGCGAGGCGGTGCGGCACTTCGGGCTCACGCTGGTCGGCGGCGACACCACGCGCTCGGGGCGGGCGCGCACCGTCACGACGGTCGTGGGCGGGCCGTGCGTCGCCGAGCCCCTCATGCGCTCGGGCGCTTCGGAGGGTGACGACCTCTGGGTGACCGGCCTGCTCGGGCTCGCCGGCGAGGGCTGGGCGACCGCGAATCCGTCCGACGCCGCGCTGCACGCGCTCCGCAGGCCCACGCCCCCCGTGGCCTTCGCCCTCGACCTGGCCCGCGAGCACCTCGCGTCCGCCGCGATGGACCTGTCCGACGGGCTCGCCGTCGACCTCCCCCGCCTCTGCCGCGCGTCCGGCGTGGGCGCCGTGATCGAGCCCGACCGCGTGCCCGGCGTCGCCTCGCTCCAGCTCCGCGTGTGCGGCGGCGACGACTTCGAGCTGCTGTTCACGGCCCCCGCCGCGTGCCGCGACGCCATCGAGGCCCTCGCCACGCGGCACGGCGTGCGGGCCACCCGCGTCGGCGCCGTCACCGCGGGCCCGGCCGTGGTGCTCGCCGGAACCGCCTGGCCCGCCCCGCTGTTCGCGCACTTCGGGGGCGCGTCATGATCGCCTCCGGCGGCATCCACGTCGACCCGAACGCCCCGCTGCTCCCCACCCTGATCCTGGTGGCGTTCCTGTTCGCGTGCTCGTTCTTCTTCAGCGGCACCGAGACGGCGCTGTTCAGCCTCCAGGCCATCGACCGCCAGCACATGGCGGGCGGCGGGCGGCTCGGCAAGCTCGTGGCCCGCCTGCTCGGGCGCCGCGCGATGACGCTCACCACCATCCTGATGGGCAACGAGTTCGCGAACACCGCGCTCGCCACGACCACCACATCGCTCGTCATCCGCTACTTCCCCGACCACCCCTGGCTCAACGTCGTGTTCCTGACGCCCGCGCTCGTGCTGATCTCCGAGATCACCCCGAAGTACGTGGCGTTCCGCACGAACCGCGCCTGGGCGCTGCTCGCGGCCGGGCCGCTCACGGCGTTCGCGCTCGTCGTCTCGCCGTTCCGGTGGGTCTTCGAGCGCATCGTCATCGCGCTCGCCAAGATGTTCCGCGCCGACCCGCTCGTGATCACCGAAGGCCTCGAAGAAGCCGAGCTGCTCGTGCTGGTCGACCGCGGGGCCGCGACCGGCGCCCTCGACCAGGTCGAGCGCGACATCATCGAGAACGTGTTCGAGCTCGACGCGATGCCCGTCGACCGGCTGATGACGCCGAAGCCCGACATGTTCTCGGTGCCCGTCGAGATCGGGTTCGACGAGCTCATCGAGCTCTGCCGCGAAGAGCGCCTCTCGCGCGTGCCCGTGTTCGACAAGGGCCGCGACGACATCGTCGGCGTGCTGCTCCTCAAAGACCTCCTGCGCGTCCGCGACGACGTGAAGCGCCGGTCCAGCAAGCGCTGGCTCTACCCGCTCCTGCTCCCGCCCCGGTTCGTCCCCGCGAGCAAGCCCGCCGACGACATGTTCCGCGAGTTCATCCGGCGGAAGTACCACATGGCCTTCGTCGTCGACGAGCACGGCACGCTCGTGGGCCTCGTCACGCTCGACGACCTCGTGAACGAGCTGCTCGGCGCCTCCGAGCCCGACACCGCCGACTCCGAGATCGCGAGCCCCCGCGCGAACCGCTTCGTGTGCAAGGCCACCGTCGACCTCGAGGACTTCGAGGAGACCACGGGCATCACCGTGCCCGAAGGCGACTACCACACGCTCGGCGGGTACGTGTTCCACGCGTTCGGGCGGCTGCCGAAGCAGGGCGAGTCGGTCGAGCAGGACGGCGTCCGCTACATCGTGTCCGAGATGGACGACCGCCGGATCGCCGAGGTCCGGGTCGAGATCCTGGCCCAGTCATCCCGCGAGGCGATGTGATGGGCTTCTACACGGTCGTCGGCATCGTGATCATCGCGTTCATCGTGGTCGCGCAGGGCTTCTTCTCGGGCTCCGAGATGGCGCTCGTGAGCGCGAACCGCGCGCGCCTCGAGGATCAGGCGAACAACGGCTCGCGCGGCGCCACGCTCGCCCTGTCGCTGCTCGAGCGCGAAGACCAGCTGCTCGGCACCTGTCTCATCGGCACGAACATCTCGCTCATCTCCGGCGCCACGCTCGCGTCGGGCCTCGTGCTGGCGGGCGGGGGGTCCGAGCTCGTCGCCACGCTGCTGTTCGCGCCGTTCGCCCTGCTGCTCGGCGAGGCCGTCCCGAAGACCGTCTACCAGCACCACGCCACGACCCTCGCACCGATCCTGGCGTATCCGCTGCGTGGCGCGCAGATCGTGTTCAAGCCCCTGCTCGTCGTGGTGGGCGCCTGGGCCGCGGTGCTGCGCCGGCTCGTGGGCGACGCGCCCGGCCCGTCCCGCGAAGAGCTCGTGATGCTGCTCGACGCCGACCAGGGCAGCGACATCGACCCCGAAGAGCGCGACATCATCATGCGCGTGCTCGAGATGAACGAGACCGCCATCGAAGAGGCAATGACGCCCCTCGTCGAGATCTGCGCGGTCTCCGAGGATGCCACGGTCGCCGAGGCCGCCGACCGCGTGCTGAAGCACGGCCACTCGCGGCTCCTCGTCTACCGCGACCGCATCGACAACATCATCGGCATGGTCACGCACCACGAGCTGCTGTTCGACTCCGTCGGGTCCGACACGCTCGTGCACCTCGTGAAGCCCGTGCGGTTCGTGCCCGAGTCGAAGCGCGCCGACCAGTTGCTCGAAGAGATGCGGTCCTCCGAAGAAGACCTGGTGGTCGTGGTGGACGAGTACGGCGGCGTGGTCGGGCTCGCGACGCTCGAAGACCTCCTCGAGGAGATGGTCGGCGAGATCCTCGACGAGCGCGACACCGACGAGCCCGGGGTCCGCCGGCTCTCCGAGCGCGAGTGGCGCATCCCGGCACGCACCGAGATCGACGACGTCACCGACGCCGTCGGCTATCCCCTGCCCGAGGGCGAGTACGAGACGCTCGCGGGGCTCATCCTCGACCACGCCGGGCGGATCCCGAGCCCCGGCGACGTGGTGAAGGTGGGGCGGCTGCTGTTCCTGATCGAGCAGGGGAACGAGCGGGCGATCCATCTGGTGAGGATGACGCTGCCCCCGGACTGGAAGGAGGAATCAGGCTGAAAGCCTGATTCCCCTGCGCCCGGGCACGTCCCCCGCGCCCGTGCGCGTGCGCGTCCCCAATCCGTGCCCGTGCCCGTGCCCGTGCCCGATGAGGCGCTGAAGTCCCAACCCGACCCCACTTCCGTCGAGCCGTCCCGGCCTCCGAGAGGTCCACGCTCGATGCTCCCGGATGGTTCGCTCCGAGCGGAGTCCCGGTCGGACGGGTGGTGGAGCGCGTCTTTCGGGCACGGGCACGGGCACGGGCACGGGCACGGATGCGGGAACGGGAACGGGAGCGGGAACGGGAACGGGAACGGGAACGGGAACCGGTTGATCAGTCGACGTTCACGTCCCGCAACCGGACGCGCAGCGCCCTCCGCCGCTTCTCGATGAACCACGGGTCGAACCCCGCCTTCTGGATCTCCGTTGCGGAGGCGGTACACGAGCACGTGCAGGCTGTTCGGGTCGCCCGAGCCGCCCTTGCCCCAGATGCCCGTGTTCGCCTCGTCGTCGGTGACCCAGCCGACCTCGGTGATCGGCTTGCGCTCGGCGAGGTCGGACGCGACCTGGCGCGCCAGCAGGTACAGCAGGATGGCGCGGTTCTCGGCCTCCACCGTGTGCCGGGCCCCGCGTGCCGCGTCTTCGAGCACGGCTTCGGGCCCCATCGCGCCGTTCAGCGTCACGACCAGCCGGTACCCGTAGCGGTCGGCGTCGGGCTCGACGGTGGGGGATGCGGTGGGCGCCATCTCGACGAGCCTGAGGCGCCGCCCGGCCACCTCGAAGGTCTGCCCGGGACGCAGCGGGACGGCCGAGTCGTCGAGCCCGAGGACCACCTCGCCGTCGTCCTCCACGAGCAGCGTCGCCGCGCGCTCGGGCGCGCCATCGATGCGGAGGTCGGCATCCGGCCCGCTCCCGATGTGGAACCGGTCGGCACGCAGCGGGATCCGCACGCCGGAGTCGACCTCTT
Source organism: Alphaproteobacteria bacterium (assembly GCA_020632875.1). Classification (GTDB taxonomy): domain Bacteria; phylum Myxococcota_A; class UBA796; order UBA796; genus JACKEQ01. The sequence goes on along the minus strand of JACKET010000020.1, from coordinate 15,897 downwards.
CGAGCAGCACCTGGCGGAACGCGTCGGTGGCCTCGCCGAGCACGCGGATGCGGGTCGCGGTGCCCAGCATCACGGTGTCGTCCGGTCCGAACCCCTCGGCCCCGTGGACCTTCTGGCCGTTGACGAAGGTGCCGTTCTTGCTGCCCATGTCGCGGATCGCGGGGCTGCCCCGCTCGAGCCAGACGGCCGCGTGGTGCCAGGAGACCTGTTCGTCGTTCACGACCAGATCGTTGCTCGGACCGCGCCCGATCAGCACGGGAGCCTCCGAGAGCAGGCGCGAGAAGGGCGCGTGCCCCTCGTGGACGACTTCGATCTTCATGCGGCCCCCCGACGCGGCTTCATACCGCATCGGGGGCGGAATCGCCTACAGCGACCGCTTGACGGGGGCAGGACCGTCGGAAGGCTCGGTGGGCGCGGGCGCCTCGGACCGCGCGGGCGCGGGAGGGGGTGCCGCCGGCTCGTCTTCGGGCGCGTCGAGCTCGAGGGCGTGGACCAGCAGCAGCTCGAGGCCCTGGTCGAACAGCGGCACCCGATCCTCTTTCCCACGCCGGCGCCGCACCCAGATCCACCGGTCGTCGAGCGCGGGCTCGCGGTAGAGGCGATGGTCGGCGTTGGGGTCGCGCCCCGTGAAGTCGACGATCACGTCGCCGCCCGGCCCATCTTCGGAGAAGCGCAGCCACCGCTCCACGCGGCGCAGCGTCACGGAGCCCTCGACGCGCTCGACACCGACGAAGCCCAGCTCGCCCCCGAAGGCGACGAGGTCGTCGAACAGCTCGGCCCGCGCCACGCGAGCGGCCTCCAGACGCTCCTGTCGCTCCCTTTCCTCAGACGAGCGCTCGCTCTGCTCACGTTCGTGGGCTTCACGAAGCCGCTCGGCGAGCCTCGATCCCCTCCGCGCCATTACCAGCCCTCCATGCGCCGATGCGGCGACCTGCCGCCAAGCGCGTCCCGTAACCCGACCCGGGTCGGGGCGACACGACGGGGGACACCGTTGACCGGGCTTTCCCCGGTGTGCTATCGAACGGCATCATCGGCTGGATCCGGCCGACCCATACCGTTTCATTCGAGGCCACCGCAGAATGGGCAGAGCTATCGGGATCGACCTCGGCACCACGAACTCGTGTGCCGCGTTCGTCGAGAACGGCAAGCCGAAAGTCATCACCTACAAAGACGGATCCCGCACGATCCCGTCGATGTTCGCCATCGACAAGAAGGGCAACCGTCTCGTAGGCAAAGAGGCGCAGGATCAGGCCGCCATCAACCCGCAGAACACCATCGCGGCGTCGAAGCGGCTGATCGGGCGCTCGTTCGGCTCCAACGCGATGGAGAAGATGCAGCAGGTCTTCACCTACGAGCTCGTCGAAGGCGAGTCGTCCGAGGTGTTGATCAAGGTCGCCGACCAGGTGTTCACCCTGGAGCAGATCTCCGCCGCCATCCTCCGCCGCATCAAGGATCAGGCCGAAGACGCCCTGAACGACGAGGTCGATCAGGCCGTCATCACCGTCCCCGCCTACTTCAACGACCGCCAGCGCCAGGCCGTCCGCTCGGCGGGCAAGCTCGCGGGCCTCAAGGTCCTGCGGGTGCTCAACGAGCCCACCGCGGCCGCCCTGGCCTACGGCCTCGGCCGCACGCTCAACCAGCGCGTCGCGATCTACGACCTCGGCGGCGGCACGTTCGACATCTCGATCATCGACATCAAAGACAAGATCTTCGAGGTCATCGCGACGGGCGGCGACACGTTCCTCGGCGGCGTCGACTTCGACGATCGCCTGATGCAGTGGGTGCTGCAGACGTTCGTCGACGACACCGGCGTCGACGTGTCCTACGACCGCTCCGCCGTCACCCGCATCCGCGACGCGTCCGAGCAGGCGAAGATCAAGCTGTCCGACGAGACCAGCACGCACATCTCGCTGAAGCACATCTGCGACGACGACGACGGCACCCCGCTCGATCTCGAGCTCGACGTCTCGCGCGAGAAGCTCGAAGAGCTCACCACCGACCTCATCGACCGGTCCATCGCGACCTGCGAGCGCATCCTGATGGAGGCCGGCACGTCGCGCGAGCAGGTCGACGAGATGCTGCTCGTCGGCGGCCAGAGCCGCATGCCGCTCGTGCGCACGAAGCTCGCCCAGTTCATCGGCAAGCAGCCCTCCCAGAAGGTGCACCCCGACGAAGCCGTCGGCATCGGCGCGGCCATCATGGCGCACAGCCTGTCCTCGAAGGCCGGGCCGCAAGACATGATGCTGCTCGACGTGCTCCCCATGGCGATCGGCATCAACAAGGTCGACGGCACGATGCACGTGCTGTTCGCCAAGAACCAGCCGCTCCCCGACTACAAGACCCGCACGCTGACCACGAGCAAGAACAACCAGCGCTCGATCATGCTGCGGATCTACCAGGGCGAGTCGAAGTTCGTCGCCGAGAACGAGCTGCTCGGCACCTTCGTCTTCTCCGGTCTGCGCGAAGCCCCCAAGGGCATGGTGAAGATCGAGGTCACCTTCCACATCGACTCCGAGGGCATCCTCAACCTCACGGCCCGCGACATCGACACGGGCCAGCTGGTCGAGTCCCGCCTCAAGCTCGGCAAGGATCCCGACGCGCCGAAGCGCCCGTCCACGAGCGCTCCGAAGCCGAAGAAGAAGCCGAAGAAGAAGGTCGAGGACGAGCCCGCCCCGACCAAGCCGCCGCCCTCCCTGAACATGCCGAACTCGCAGCTGCAGGCGAAGCCCTCCATCGCGAAGCCGGCCCAGGAAGACGCGCCCATGCCGATCAGCCAGGCCGCGAAGAAGGCCCCGCAGAAGGCCGCGCAGCCCAGTGCCGAGCAGCCGCCGGTCCCGGCCGCGCAGCCGGGCTTCTTCGGCCGCATCATCGCGTGGTTCAAGGGCCTCTTCGGCGGATAGTCCCGCCGGGCCCTGACCGGCTCGGGCCCAGCGGTTAGCTGGGCGCCATGGCTGACCTGCTCGATCGCACCGTCGTGGTGCTGGTGCAGCCGCAGCATCCCGGCAACGTCGGGGCTGCGGCGCGCGCCATGAAGAACATGGGCCTGTCGCGACTCGTGGTCGTCGACCCGCCGGCGTACGACCCCGAGCAGGCGCGATGGATGGCGCCCGGCTGCGACGATCTACTCGCCGCTACACGAATCGTCGCGACGCTCGACGAAGCCCTCGAGGGCTGCCACGTCGCTGTGGCTTCGACGGCACGGCATCGAAAGCAGGGCCAGCCGGTGCTGACGCCGACCCAGATCGCCGAGCGCATGACCGAAGACGACCGCACGTGGGCCATCCTGTTCGGTCGCGAGGACTTCGGGCTCGCCACCGAAGACGTGCTGCGCTGCGAGTCGATCCTGCGCATCCCCACGCCCGAGCACGCGAGCCTCAACCTCGCGCAGGCCGTGCTGCTCGTCGCGAACGCCCTGTTCACGCAGGCGCGGGCGCAGGGCACGGCCGCACCGGGGCGCACGCTCGGCGGCAGCCGCGGGCGCAGCACCACCGCGGCCAAGGCCAAGGGCGACAAGCGCGACGCCCTCGCCGACCTCCGCCGCATCGAGCCCGCCGTCGACGACCTCGTCGAGCTGCTCGAGCGCGTCGGCTACTTCCGCAGCACGCCCGAGCCGAAGGTGCGCCTCACCGCCCGCCAGGCCCTGCAGCGCTCGCAGATCACCATCCGCCACCTCGAAGCGCTGCGCGGCATGGTCAACCGCACGCGCTGGGCCCTCGAGAACCCCGGGATCGACCCGCGCGCCACACGGGACCGCGACCCCGAGACCTGACAGCGGACGCGATTCCGCGCGCCACCGCCCGCGAGCGGGCGTCGTCCCGACGGAATCTCAACCACTGAACGTCTCGACGGGACCTCGGAACCCCCTGTGAACGCGGCTGAAACGCCGCGTTCCGGGGGCACCGAGGTCCTCACCGTCAAGACGTTCGGATCGAACAACGCGCACACTCGACATCGCCCGTGCTCCCGAGGGTTTGCCGGGCTAGAGTCGCCGGGTGCCCGCTCCCGGCGGGTCCTCCCCCTCCCTCCCCCCTCGACTGGCACGCGCTGTGCATCCTCGCCACGCGTCACCAGGACCCAGGAGCCCGGACATGGAAAAGATCGTGATCGACGGTGGCGTCGCGCTGCAGGGAACCCTTCGCGCCTCCGGCGCCAAGAACGCGGCCCTGCCGATCCTCATCGCCACTCTGCTCGCGCCCGGCGAGCACCGCCTCACGAACGTCCCCGCGCTCACCGACACAGGCTCGACCCTCTCGCTGCTCGGCCGCATCGGCTGCCCGAGCCTCGTGGGCCGCGACTCCATCCGCGTCGACACCTCGCGCATCGCGTTCAGCGAAGCGCCGTACGACGTCGTGCGGAAGATGCGCGCCAGCGTGCTCGTGCTCGGCCCACTCCTCGCCCGCTGCGGCGAGGCCAAGGTCTCGCTCCCCGGTGGGTGCGCGATCGGCACCCGTCCGATCGACCAGCACCTCAAGGGCCTCGAAGCGCTCGGCTGCGAGTTCGAGCTCTCCGGCGGGTACGTCTACGGGCGTGCCCCCGACCTCCGCGGTGCCGACTTCACGTTCGACGTGGTCACCGTGACCGGCACCGAGAACGTCGTCATGGCGGCCGTGCTGGCCCGCGGCACCTCCGTGCTCCGCAACGCCGCGCGCGAGCCCGAGGTCGTCGACCTCTGCAACTTCCTCGTGTCGCTCGGCGCCCGCATCGAGGGCATCGGCACCGACACCCTCGTCATCGAGGGCGTGCCGCGCCTGTGGGCCGCGAGCCGCCCCTACAAGATCCTCCCCGACCGCATCGAGACCGGCACGTACCTCTGCGCTGCGGCGGTCACCGGCGGCGACGTGACGGTCGAGAACACCGACCCCACCCTGCTCGGTGCCGTCCTCGACGTGCTCCGCGACGCGGGCTGCGAGGTCACGACGGGCGAAGACTGGATCCGGTGCCGTCGCAGCGGCCCGCTGCGTCCCTTCACGTTCACCACGCAGCCGCACCCCGGCTTCCCCACCGACATGCAGGCCCAGCTCATGACCGTCGCGTGCCTCGCGAACGGCGAGAGCCACATCGAAGAGACGATCTTCGAGAACCGGTTCATGCACGCCGCCGAGCTCCGCCGCATGGGCGCCGTCATCGACCACTGCAGCAGCAAGGCCACCATCACGGGCCAGCCCGGTCTCACGGGCGCCGCCGTCATGGCCTCCGACCTCCGCGCCTCTGCCGCGCTCGTCCTCGCTGGCCTCGCCGCCGACGGCCTCACCGAGGTCCTGCGCATCTACCACCTCGACCGCGGCTACGAGAACCTCGTCGGCAAGCTCCGCGGCGTCGGTGCCCGCATCGGCCGCGTCGGCGACGAGGTCCGCGACGAAGAGGTCATGCGTCGCTCGCTCCTCGTCGAGGTCGGACTCGCGTAAGCGGGGTCCTGTCCGGGCGTCGCGACCATCGGGTATCCGGTATTGGGTATTGGGTATTGGGTATTGGGTGTCGGGTCCCCTGCTGGCGATCCGCCCCTGAGCTCCCGGCTCCCGGCTCCCGGCTCCTGGCTCCTGGCTCCCGGCTCCTGGCTCCTGGCTCCTGGCTCCCGGCTCCCGGCTCCTGGCTCCTGGCTCCTGGCTCCCGGCTCCCGGCTCCGCGTGTAAGCGCCAGCGGGCTCGCGCGTTCGGCGTCCGTGCTCGCCCTGCTCGCCACCGCTGCGCTCGCCTCCGACCCTGCATCGGGCCTGCTCTCGCCGTCGCTCGGGCTCTCCGACGATCGGGTGGAGGGCTACGGCACGACCTACATCGCCAAGCACCGCAACATCACCGGCATGGTCGGGGCATCCACGGCAGTGCGCTCCGGTCGCCTCGGCGCGGGCGGCGAATTCGGCGAGGACTTCACGGGAGGCCGCTCGGGGACGGCGTGGGTGTCGGTCGCCCTCGTGGACCGCGGCGACCTCCGCGTCTCGCCCTGGGTTCGCGGGGGGACGTACGCCCAGGCCGGGCTCTCGGTCGCCGGCCGCTTCCACCCGCGCGGCTTCCGTCGTCGGGGGCTGCTGGCGGACTTCTCGTGGGGCCCGGCGCTGGACGTGCGCCTGCTGAAGGGCCCGCGGTGGGGCGGGTTCATGGACCCCATCCGGTCGATGCCGGAATTCGGACTCACGGCGGACTGGGGCATGATCCAGCTGCGCATCGGGGCCATCGGGCCCGCGCCCGTCGCGACCTACCGCCTCCAGACGCCGGGCCGCACGTCGTTCGTGCTGGAGTACTCGATCGGCGGGTTCCCGGGCCTCGGCGTCGTGGGGATGGCCTCGGTCGGGGTCGCCCGATCGCGGGAGCCCGGGCCGAGGTGAGCCTCAGGGCTCGCGGTCGAGGTCGCGCCAGACGAGCACGCCGCCGGCCGCGCCGAACGCCATCGTGCCGAGCACCGCCCACGTGAGGAGGCGCCGGATGCCCTCGGACAGGGGGAGCGACCCGATCATCGGCATCGCCGCCCACCACACGGCCAGGGGGATCCCGATGAACGCGACCACCACGATGGCCCGCCGCACCCCATCCCCGAACCGGTTCAGAATCGACATGAGCAACCCCACCGCCGTGGGTTATCCGATGGCGAGGCCGGGGGCAGCATGGCGCGCATCCCACGCGACGTGGTCGACGCCGTTCGCGATCGCACCGACATCGTCGAGGTCATCTCCCGCCACGTCACCCTCTCGAAGAGCGGGAAGGACCTGAAGGGGCTCTGCCCGTTCCACCAGGAGAAGTCGCCCTCCTTCCACGTGGTGCCTTCGAAGGGCATCTACCACTGCTTCGGCTGCCAGGCGGGGGGCGACGTCTTCCGGTTCCTCATGCAGATCGAGGGGCTCTCGTTCTCCGAGGCGGTCCGCGAGCTGGCCGGGCCGGCGGGCGTGATGATCGAAGAGCGCGAGCTCACGGCCACCGAGCGCGTGGCGCTGCGGTCCCGGGCCACGATGTTCGACGTGCTCGAAGAGGCCGCGTCGTTCTACGAGAGCACGCTCTGGACCCATCCCGACGGGCAGCCGGGGCGCGACTACCTCAAGCAGCGCGAGCTCTCCGACGCCGTCTGCCGGCGCGCGCGCATCGGCTTCGCCCCCGAGGGCTGGACGCGCCTGCTCGACCACCTGCACCGCAAGGGCTACCGGCCCGAGCAGGCACTGGCGGCGGGCCTGGCGCGGCCCCGAAAGGCCCGCGACGGGTACAACGACGCGTTCCGCGCGCGCCTGATGTTCCCCATCCGCGACGAGCGCGGGCGCGTCATCGGGTTCGGGGGGCGCCTGCTCGAAGGGGACGGTCCGAAGTACATCAACACGACCGAGACCGACGTCTACAAGAAGAACCGCGTGCTGTACGGCCTCGAGACCGCACGCGCGGCCATCCAGCGCGCCGACCGCGCCATCGTCGTCGAGGGGTACTTCGACGTGCTCGCGATGCAGGAGGGCGGCTTCGACGAGGCCATCGCGACCTGTGGGACGGCGGTGACGCCCGACCACATCGAGCGGCTGAGGCGGATGACGCGCAACGTCGTGCTCGTGACGGACAGCGACAAGGCCGGGCAGGACTCCGCCGAGCGCGCCCTGCCCCTGCTGCTCGCCGCGGACGTCCACGGCTTCCGCGTCGAGCTGCCCGGCGCGAAAGACCCCGACGAGTTCCTCCGCGCACACGGGGCCGAAGCGCTCGCCGCGGCGCTCGACCGCCGCCAGAGCCTCGTCGAGTGGGTCGTCGGGCGGAAGGTCCGGGAGTACGCCGACCAGACGTCCCGCGGGCTGCTCCGGACGGCCGACGCCTCCGAGCGCATCATCGACGAGCTGCGGCCCCTGCTCGGCCGGCTCCATCCGCGCCAGCTCGCGAAGATCGCCGGCCTGCTCGGCGTCTCCGAGGTCGCCATCCGCCGCGAGGTCGAAGCGCAGCCGGGTCGCGTCGAGTCGCCGCGTCGCGGCGAGCCCACCACCGGCTGGAAGCCCGACCGCGACATCGTGCACATCTTCTGGTTGCTGGTGCACTGCTACGACCAGGTCGCCGACCTCCTGCAGCGCGTGCCGGTCGCGATCTTCGCGACCCACCAGGCCGTGATGCCCGCGATGGCACGCCTCCTGACCGGCGAGCCCGCGGCCGCGGTGATCGCAGACGAGGCCGACGACGGCGTCCGACGCACGCTGCTCGCCGTGGTCGCCCGCCAGGGCCTGTACGAGCCCGAGATGGCAGCACGCGGGGTCTGCGACATGCTGCTGCGGCTGATCCAGCCACGCCTCGCGGCCCGCACCACGTGGGTCCAGCGCGCCCTCGACGACTCCGAGCGGTCCGGGGTGGGCCTTCGCGAGCTGCTCACCGAGCGCCAGTCGCTCAAGCACCACGACACGCGGCTGCGCAAGGCGCTCCAGGCGAACGACTTCGGCCAGTTCGTCAGCGAGCTCGAAGCCGTGCTGGACTTCCTGGGGACGGAGCTGAGGCCCGCTCCGCCTCCCGCGAAGCCCTCCCCCGCTCCTCCGCCCCCCGCGGCGGACCCCGGCGAATCCCCCGTGGATACAGGGGTCCCCGACGGCTGGCTGCCCCCCGACGACGACGGGGACGAGCCCCCGCCCATGGAGGGCTTCGCCCCGTCCGGCGACGACGAGTCGTGGCGCGACGCGCCGTGGCCGGCAGACGGCTGAGCGACGCCGACGCCATCGGGGCCTCTGCTCCGGGATTTGACTTTCGCCGACGTTCTATGGCAGCGCACGACCCGCTCGGTTAGCGAGCCCAGTGGGACAGTGCGCACACACGATCCCCGCCCCCACGCAGATCGAGGAGACACGTTCGATGTCCATGCCCAAGGATCTCTCCGAGCCGGAAGTCCAGCAACTCATCAACATGGGCAAGAAGCGTGGGTACGTCACCTACGGCGAGATGAGCAAGGTCCTCCCGACGCACCTCGTCTCCTCTGACCGTCTCGACGACGTGATGATCATGTTCTCCGACATGGACATCGAGATCGTCAACGAGCAGCGGAAGCGCGCAGAAGCCGAGCGCCGGGGCGACAAAGAGCAGCCCGCCACCTCCGACGGCACCCGCAGCAACGACCCCGTTCGCGTCTACCTCCGCAAGATGGGCTCCGTCAGCCTGCTCTCGCGCGAGGGCGAGATCGAGATCGCGAAGCGCATCGAAGAGGGTGAGTACACCGTCAAGCGCATCGCCCTCACCTCCTCCGTCGGCGTCGACTTCATCCGCGAGCTGATGGAAGAAGACGACCAGCGCGTCCAGAAGGCCGTGAAGAGCGGCAAGAAGCCCCGTCCCTACAAGACGAAGGCCGGCAAGACGCTCGAGCAGACCTACAAGCAGGCGCTCGGCCACAACGACGCCCTGATCGACGCCACCGACAACCTGCTCAAGGCGAAGAGCAAGAAGAAGCGCGAAGAGCTCGAAGAGACCGTCCTCGAGCACGGCGAGCAGCTCTACGACCTGATGGAGACGCTCGATCTCCAGAAGAAGCAGGTCTCGAACATCAGCGAGAAGATCCAGGATGCCTGGATGCAGGTCGCCCGCGCCGAGAAAGAGATCGAGAAGGTCGCCCGCGACGCGCGCCTCCCGGTCCGCGATCTGCGCCCGTCGATCCGCAAGGTCCGCCGCAACCTCGACGGCGCGGGCCGCGAGGTCATCGTCAAGACCGGCATCCCCGAGGATCAGTGGAAGGAATTCGACAGCCGCGTGCGGCGCGAGCTCCGCAAGATCCGCAAGATCGAAGCCGGCACCGGCATGAGCCGCAACGCGCTCCAGGTCTCGGCACTCGATCTCAAGCGCGGCGAGGCGCTCGCCGAGCAGGCGAAGTGCGAGCTCGTCGAGGCCAACCTCCGACTCGTGGTCTCGATCGCCAAGAAGTACACGAACCGCGGCCTGCAGTTCCTCGACCTGATTCAAGAGGGCAACATCGGCCTCATGAAGGCGGTCGAGAAGTTCGAGTACCGCCGGGGCTACAAGTTCTCGACGTACGCGACGTGGTGGATCCGCCAGGCCATCACCCGCGCGATCGCCGACCAGGCGCGCACGATCCGCATCCCGGTCCACATGATCGAGACGATCAACAAGCTCATCCGCACCCAGCGCCACCTCCAGCAGGAGCTGTCGCGCGAGCCGCGTCCCGAAGAGATCGCCGAGAAGATGGAGATGCCGGTCGAGAAGGTCCACAAGATCCTCAAGATCGCCAAGGAGCCCATCAGCCTCGAGACCCCGATCGGCGAAGAAGAAGACAGCCATCTCGGCGACTTCATCGAAGACAAGAACACCCTCTCGCCCGCCGAGAGCATGGTGAACGCGTCGCTCACCGAAGCCACCCGCAAGGTCCTCGCCACGCTCACGCCGCGTGAAGAGCGCGTGCTGCGCCTGCGCTTCGGCATCGGCCAGCCGCACGACCACACGCTCGAAGAGGTCGGTCAGGACTTCGAGGTCACCCGCGAGCGCATCCGCCAGATCGAAGCGAAGGCGCTCCGCAAGCTCCGGCACCCGAGCCGCAGCAAGCGCCTCCGCTCCTTCATGGAAAACTGAGCGGCCGGTCCGGCCACCTGGGCTACCCTGTCGCGGGGGCCCATAGCTCAGTTGGTCAGAGCACCCGGCTCATACCCGGAGTGTCCCAGGTTCGAGTCCTGGTGGGCCCACACCCTTCCCGGTGTCCGCACGTGCGGGCACCGCAGGAGCGTGCATGCACCCCGACCTCGAGCGCCTCGAAGCCGCCGATCACTTCGATCGCGAGCTGCTCGCGCTGAAGAAGCAGAAGCAGGACCTCGAGAGCGGCCTCGAAGCGGCGCGCACCGCCGCGAAGGCCGCGAAGGCCGACCTCGAGCGGCTCGAGGGCGAAGATGCCGCGAACAAGGCCCGCCAGCGCGAGCTGCAGCGCGACATCGAGCGCTACGAGGCCCGCCTGAAGAGCGCCGAGCGCGTGCTCGAAGGCGGGGGCGGCGACCCCGAGGCCGCCGAGCGCCAGATCGCAGGGTGCACCGAGCAGCTCGACCTGCTCGAGACCGAGGCGCTCGAGTGCATGGAGAAGGCCGACGCGCTGACCGATGCGCTCGCGAACGCGCGCAGGGCCGTCGAAGAGACCGACGCCACCCTCGCGCGGCTCGCCGGCGCCCACGAGCCTGCCGTGGCGAAGCTGCGCGCCGCGTTCGAGAGCACGGTGCCGAAGCGCGACGCCGAGCTCGCGGCCGTCGATGCCGGCACCCGCTCGAAATACCTCGCCCTGCGCGACCGCAAGGGCTCTGCCGTCGCGAAGCTCGAGCTCGGGGCGTGCCGCTCGTGCCGGATGGTCGTGCAGCAGCAGCACCTCGCCGACCTCAAGCGCGGCCTCGTCGTCCCCTGCCGTGGCTGCGGCCGTTGGCTGATCCCCGAAGACGGTTAGACGTCCCGGGTTCGAGAGGAACAGGAGCTCGCTGGTGGCCTCGGCCACGAGAGGAAAGTCCGAGCACCGCAGGGCAGGATGCCGGGTAACGCCCGGTCGGGGTGACCCGGAGGAAAGCGCAACAGAGAGCAGCACGCCAGGCCTTCGGGCCTCCCGCTGATCGTCCGGCCAACCCGTGTGGCACGGCCGGGAGAGAGGGCGGGGATTCGTTCGGTAAGGTTGAAACGGTGCGGTAAGAGCGCACCGGCGGCCCCGGTGACGGGGTCGGCCAGGCAAACCCCATCCGGTGCAAGACCAAACGTGGAGCGTTCGAGGGCGGCCCGTCCGATGCTCCCGGGTAGGTCGCTCGAGGTCGTCGGCGACGGCGGCCCTAGATGAATGAGCTCCATCCCGAAGCGGGTGACCGCCAGGGACACAGAACTCGGCTTACGAGCCTCTCGGACCGCCACCCCCCCGGGGGTGGCGTTCGCGCTCAGGTGATAGGTTGGCCGGCCCTGGAGGTTCGATGGAAGCGCTGGAGTACCACGAAGGAAAGCGGCCCGGAAAGATCGAGGTCGTACCGACGAAACCCCTGCAGACCCAGCGCGACCTGTCCCTCGCCTACACACCCGGCGTCGCCGAGGCGTGCCGTCGGATCCACAAGAACCCGGCCGACGTCTTCCGGTACACGGCGAAGGGGAACCTCGTCGCCGTCGTCACGAACGGCACGGCGGTGCTGGGGCTCGGCGACATCGGGCCCATGGCCGGCAAGCCCGTGATGGAGGGCAAGGCCAACCTGTTCAAGAAGTTCGCCGACATCGACGTGTTCGACATCGAGCTCGACTGCCACACGGTCGAAGAGATGCTCGCCGTGTGCAAGGCCATCGCGCCGACGTTCGGCGGGATCAACCTCGAAGACATCAAGGCACCCGAGTGCTTCGAGCTCGAGCGCCGGCTCCAGGAGGCCCTCGACATCCCGGTCTTCCACGACGACCAGCACGGCACCGCCATCATCTCCGCCGCGGCGCTCATCAATGCCGCCGAGCTCACGGGCCGCGACCTCGCGAAGACGCGGATCACGATGTCCGGGGCGGGGGCCGCAGCGATGGCGTGCGCCAAGCTGTACGTCGCGATGGGCGCATCGGCGGCGAACATCGTGATGTGCGACAGCCGTGGCGTCATCCGCGCGGATCGCCCGAACCTGCCGGAAGAGAAGCGGATGTTCGCCACCGACTTCGACGTCCACACGCTCGAAGACGCCATGAAGGGCACCGACGTGTTCGTCGGCCTGTCGGTCGGCGGCATCCTCACGGCCGACATGGTGAAGACCATGGGCGAGAAGCCCATCATCTTCGCGATGGCCAACCCGGATCCCGAGATCCCCTACAGCGTGGCGAAGTCCGCGCGGCCCGATGCCATCGTCGCCACGGGGCGGTCCGACCACCCGAACCAGGTCAACAACGTGCTCGGGTTCCCGTTCGTGTTCCGCGGGGCGCTCGACTGCCGCGCCCGCAAGATCACCGAAGAGATGAAGATCGCCGCGACCCGCGCGCTCGCCGAGCTCGCCCGCACCGACGTGCCCGACACCGTGCGCCGCGCTTACGGCAACGCCGACCTGCGCTTCGGGCCCGACTACATCATCCCGAAGCCCTTCGACCCGCGTGTGCTGCTCTTCGTGGCGCCCGCCGTCGCGCAGGCCGCCGCCGACAGCGGCGTGGCCCGCGAGCCCATCGAGAACATCGACACCTACCGCGAGCAGCTCTACCGGCTCGTCGAGCGCAGCCGCGGCCTGATGCACCCGCTCATCCGCCGCGCCCGCAACAACGCGAAGCAGCGCATCGTGTTCCCCGACGGCACGAACCCCCAGGTGCTGCGCGCGGCCCAGGTCCTCGTCGAAGAGAACCTCTGCAAGCCCATCCTGCTCGGCCCGGAGTGGAAGATCCGGCAGCGCGCGAACGAGATCGGCGCGGTTCTCGATGGGGTCGAGCTGCGCACCACCGACGGCGACGAGCGCGACCGCCTCGCCGACCGGTTCTGGGAGATGCGCCGCCGCAAGGGCGTCACGCGCTCCGCGGCCCGCGCCATCCTCGAAGACCGCGACTACTACGGCGCGATGCTCGTGAAGGAGGGCCTGGCCGACGGCATGGTGGGCGGCCCGGGGCGGCCGTACAAGCACACGCTCCGGCCGGCGCTCCGCATCCTCGGCATGGAGGCCCGCGCCCGCGCGGTGTCGGGCGTCTACGTCATGATGCTCGACGACCAGAAGTTCTTCTTCGGCGACTGCACCGTGAACGTGGCGCCGACCGCCGAGACCCTCGCCGAGATCGCGCTGAACACGGCCGCCGTCGCCGAGGCATTCGGCGTGGTGCCGCGCGTCGCGATGCTGTCGTACTCCGACTTCGGCGAGCACCGGCGCGACAAGGGCGTGGTGAACGTGCAGAAGGCGCTCGACCGCGTGCGCGAGCTGCGTCCCGACCTCGAGATCGACGGCGAGATGCAGGCCGACACGGCGGTCAGCTACGAGAAGCTCACCCAGCTCTTCCCGTTCTCGAAGCTCACCGGGCCCGCGAACGTGCTGGTGTTCCCCGACCTCACGGCCGGCAACATCGCGTACAAGCTGCTCGACACCCTCGGGAACGCCGAGGTCCTCGGGCCGCTGCTCGTCGGGCTCGGCGGCGCGGTGAACGTCATCCCCGTGCACGCGAGCGTCCGCGAGATCGTGAACACCACGACGTGGACGGTGCGCCAGGCCCTCGTCGCCAAGGGCCTCTGATCGGGGTCAGTAGCGGATGGTGCCCGCGCCGGTCGACAGGTCGATGCCGCGGATGGCGTGGGCCGAGTCGCCGAGCGTGTCGAGGTACAGCTGGTGCTTCGTGGGATCCGGGATGGCCCGCAGCGCGGGGAGGTCCTGGAAGAGCTGGGTCTCGTTCTCGAGCCGGCCGACCGTGCGCACCAGCTCGTCGCGCGCGAAGTCGAGCTTCGCCTTCTGGGCGTCGTCGGGCGTGTAGAGGCCGAGCGCAGCGAGCTTGTGCGTCGTCTCGAGGAAGTGCCCGAGGAACTTCACGCGCTGCTCGAGCAGCTGCGTGGCGAACTGCGGTGCCTGCTTCTCGGTCTCGTCGAGGTTCCAGAGCTCGTTGTCGACCGACCAGTACAGCACGTCGACCAGATCGACGACGTGCTGCCGGGTGTCGGGGGCACCGAAGCCCCGGGCCACCGCGTAGCCCGCGCCCTGGAACATGTGGGCCCCGCCGCACGTGTACGCGTAGATGCCCTGCCTGCGCTTGGCGACGCGCTGGCCCTTCCCCATCGCCTCGCGCATGAACGCCGTCTGGGCCCACAGATCGTCGACCACGGCGTCGGTGAAGCCGTCCATCCGCATCTGCTGCCCGTCGGCAGCGGTCCAGAGCAACCCCGACGGGGCCTGCGACGACAGCGCCTGGAGCGCCCATGGCGTGTCGTTCGGGCTCGTGAAGCCGAGGTGGTCGGCATCGTGGTAGTACGCCTCGAACAACGAGTTCAGGTAGACCTGCTCGACCGTGGCGGGCTTGCCCTCGACCCGGAACGTCTTGTCGAGCGGCACCCCGATCTCGGTGAGCGCCTTGAGAACGAGGTCGGAGTGCGGCTCGATCAGGATCGGGCCCTCTTTCGCCGGGAAGCTCACGAGCTTCTCGTCGCCCACGTCGACCCACTCCGCGTAGCGCTCGAACAGGTACGGCACCGCGGACCTGCCGTCGGTGAGCTTCATGTCGGGCCCGAGCACGAGCAGGCCGTGCCCGATGGCCCAGGGGCTCTCGGGATCGGGCGCGTACGTCGTGACCACCTCGAGCAGCTTCGCCCGCGCGTGGTCGAGCTCGGGCGTCGACGGCTGGATGTACGGAGACGCGGCGTCGCGGGTCGGCGGCGCGACGTTCACGTCGGGCGCGAAGACCTTCGTCGGCTTCGGGGTCGGCGGCGGGTCGGGCTGCTTCGGAGGCTCCGGGATGCACGCCAGCGAGAGGACCGCGAGGATCACAGGTCGTTCCCCGCGGCCCCGACGTCGGCCTTCGCCTTCGCCTCGAGGGCGTCGACCTTCAGGATGCTGTCGCGGTCGGTGACGAACAGCACGTCCTGGTAGGCGTCAGCGCGGGGGAACGCGAGGCTGTGGTCGGTGAACTCGACCATGAAGTCGACGGACCCGGGCTTCTTGTACTTGATGGCATACCCGTGGTCGGTCACCACCCAGAGCTTGCCCTTCTCGTCGAGGAACACGTCCCAGTTCTCGAAGCCCTCGGGCACCGTCTTCTTCAGGATCTCGCCGTGGCGGAAGCCGTCGGCGCTGTAGAGGACGAGCCCTTCGCCGGTCACGAAGCCGATCTTGCCGTTCTTGAAGCCGACGATGCCGCCGGGCACGCCATCTTCGATCTCGAACTTCCCGAGCTCGGTGCCCTCGAGGTCGTACACGTACGCCTCGTTGCCCCACACCGCGACGACCTTCTTCCCGGCGAGCGCGATGTGCGCCTCGCCGCCGACACCGGCCGAGACGGGCTCGGTGACGCCGAGCGACCAGGACTTCGTGACCGCGCCGCC
>JACKET010000002.1 GCA_020632875.1 Alphaproteobacteria bacterium | reverse complement strand
GGTGGGCTCGCCACCCGGACCGGGATGCACGTCCCGGGGAGCCACGGCCACCGTGCTACCCGCGATGTATCAGGCGTGGAGATCGAGCTCCCCGCGGCACGTGTCGAGCAGCTTCTCGCGCGCCGCGACCCGCTCCCCAGCGCCATCCGCCGCCTGCGGCTGTCGTGAGTCCGTCGGCACGGACCTCCGCAGCGGCTCCGGAGGCAGCGGGCCGATCCTCTCGGTGTCCGTCTCCCTACCGCCCGCCCGGATCCCGAGTGCGACGAGTGCCACGACACCCGAAACGAGGACCGCCGCAACGAGCGCACCGCGTCTCACGGCCACGGGGTACCTCTCCCCGAACCGCCGACGTGGACGGGGAGGACGTCTGCGGGGCCGCTCACGCAAGCTGCCCGAAACGCCCGCCTGCTCTGGTGAGTCCCGATTCCGGTCCGCAGCGAGGCCCTCTCTGTCGACCCGAACACCGGGAGGTCCGTCGAGAGCCCGGACGCTGCGCGCGGACCTCGGCGTCCTTGGCGCTCCTGGCGGTGGAATCCCGCTCGACGCCGCCCGGGGAGGCGAAGACGCTCGATGCGCGACGGCCTCGTTTCTGCGTCATCCGCGTCCATCTGCGTCATCTGCGTGATGCCCCGGGACGCTCGACGCATCACGGAAGCGTCGCGCCGCCAGTCACCAGCCACGGGTCGTCCTCCGTGAAGAACAGCCCGTCCGGACCGGCCGGATCGCCGACAGCAGCCGCCGGCGGCGCCGTGCACGTCGCGTCGAACGGCCCCTCGTTCGCGCCGTCCGCCGCGCAGCCCTCGACCGACACCTCCGGCGCGCCCCACCCGAAGAATGCCGTGGGCCCGATCAGCACGACGTCCACGAGCGAGACCGACGCATCGCCGGCGATGGCGACCGCCGCGTCGTGGGCGCCGATCACGGTGAGCCGCTCGATCCGCACGTCGTCCATGCCGCGCTCGGGTGTCGCGCGCAGCCCGTACCGGCCGGCGTCCAGCACGGCGGAGTCCTCGATCCGCACGTCCGAGAAGGCCGCGAAGCCGTCGTTGAGCATGATGCCCTCGCGCACCGTCCCGAACACGAGGTTGTGCCGGTACACCCCCGCCGAGCCGATCTCGAGCCCCCAGTCGGCGTTGAACAGCACGTTCCGCTCGACGCGCACGTCGCCGAGGCCGTCCTTCAGGTTCAGCGCGTCGTGCTTGGTGTCGAACCCGATGCCCCGGCAGTCGTGGATCAGGTTCCCGACCACCTCCACGCGGGCGTGCGACGGGACCCCCGTGCCCTCGGCGCCCCCGATGTACACGCACTCCCCGACCTGGTCGTACACGTGGTTGTCGCGGATGACGATCGAGCTCGACGGCAGCCCCGATCGGCTCGTGTAGTCGACGTTGATCGAGGGGCTCCCCCGGTTGCCGTGGACGATGTTGTCCTCGATCACCAGGTCGTCTCCCGCCCGGAAGTAGATGCCCTTGTCGCGGCTGCCCGTGACGTCGAAGCCCCGGATGGTGACCCGGTCCCGCGAGACGTCCTCGAAGCCCGTGTGCACGCCCGGCACGCTCGCCCGTCGGTCCCGCCCGTCCGCCGCCCCGTCCAGGACGAGCCGGTGCTCGCCCCCGACGGTCCGCAGCACGTCGATGCGGTCGTCGTAGCGGCCCTCTCCGAAGCGCACGACCACGGGACCGGCCGCCAGCAGGGCGTCCACCACGTCCCAGTCGATGCGGCCCCACGGGTTCTCGCGGCTGCCGTCCCCGGTGCCGTCGGGCGTCACGAAGAGCTCGATCGCCCCGTCTGGATCGGGCTCGCCGCCCGTCAGCGCCAGGCACCGGCAGACGCCATCGTCGGGACGCGCGCCGTGCCCCGCCACGTCGCACTCACACGCCTCCCAGGCCCGGCCCGAGAGCCCGCATCCCGCGAGGAGCACGAGCCACATGGGCTCTCAGCGCCCCACGTCGCGCAGCGAGCCGGTCGGCCCGACCTCGTAGCGCGCGTCGAGCGAAGCCGGGTCGGTGTCGCCGAGCACGTGCCGCGGAC
Source organism: Alphaproteobacteria bacterium (assembly GCA_020632875.1). Classification (GTDB taxonomy): domain Bacteria; phylum Myxococcota_A; class UBA796; order UBA796; genus JACKEQ01. Next base: position 689,601 of record JACKET010000002.1, on the reverse strand, counting down.
GGCACTCCGCGACCCGCGCCCGGATGTCGAGCCAGCCCTGGCGCGACTCCGCCATCACGGCGGTGATGGGCTCGTCGGCGTCGGAGTCCAGCACGAACGCGACCTTCACCTCGCCCACGCCCTCCACCACGGCGATCCCGCCGGTGTAGCAGCGACCGGGCGGCAGCGGTGCGGCGGTCTCGACGGCCCGCCCGTCGGACAGCACGGCGAAGGGCGTCGACCGGACGAGCGCGAAGATCCGCTCCTCGCGCGTGGGGGCCCGGCCGAGCGAGGCGCGCCAGGTGTCGAGGTCGGGCGCCGCGGCGTGCCCCTCGGCCCGCCACCACGCCACGAGCTCCGGCGCGACGGACGCGACCTTCTCGGGGTCGGGCTGGTCGCCGGGCGCGATGCGGTCCCAGAAGCCGAAGCCACCCCCGCCGGCCGCGTCGAGCGCGCACCCCGCGTCGACCGCGATCCACACGTCCCCGCCGACCACCCAGCCCGCGAAGGCCTCGTAGGCGCCGGGCCATCCGGTGTCGCCGAGCGCCGCGACGGCCTGACCGAGCACGTCGGCGTTCGCGGGGTCGAGCGCGAAGGCGAGCAGCCCCGGCAGCGCGTCTTCGGGGAGCGATGCGAGCTCGTCGCGCAGGGTGTCGAACCCGTAGCCGGGGTTCTCGCGCGCCCGCGCGACCGCGGCCGAGAGTTGGGGGTGCATGGAGCCTCCGCCCGGAGCCTACCAGGGTGCGGCGATCTGCCGTGTCCGATTGGGCGTCCCGGCTGCGCCGTCGGATGTCCTCCGGGCTCGCTGTCGCTCGGTCGCTGCGCGACTGCGGCTCCGCCGCCCCCTCCGGCCCTCCTGACGCGGTCCGGGGTGAGCGCACGGCACGCGGGCCGCTGGCGCGGCGGCGGGTAGTGGGAGGCATCCCCACCGGAACGCATCCTCCGCGGAAGCAACGGGGGTTCAACGCATCCTCGAGCCCGATCTGCCTCGCGAACGGCGAGGCCTCCGACGAACGAAAGCCGAGAATCGGCGGGCCTCCCGTCGCCGGCTCGCTCCACCGGGCGCGATGGATGCGTTCGACCCCCGATGCTTCCCGCCAGGATGCGTTCCTGGGTCGATGCCCGCCCCACGGCGAAGCTGCCCAGCCCCCCGAGGCTCAGGCGGCGGGCATGAGGCCGGTCGCCATCTCCATCCCCACCGCTTCCGCGGCTTCGTCGCCGTCGAGCAACCAGGTCAGCGCCTTCCAGCGCTCCCCGGCGCGCGAGCGGAGCATGTGCGCCTCCTGAGTGCCCGCCGCCAGCGCGATGGGATGGTGCCGGCGGTACCGGTCGCGCATCGTGTCGCGCATCGCTTCGATCGCGGCCCGGTCGCGGAGCGTGGCGGACGCCGCCAGCGCGTCCAGATCCTCGGCGAGGTCGGCGAGGCGCTGGAGGTCCTGGCGCTCGGGCACGTCCGGCAGGTCGCCCAGCAGGCCGACCGCCCACGCGAGCGCCGTCGCGCCCTCGAAGCCCCACTGCAGCCTGGCGAGCTCGCCGCGGCTCGGCTCGGACCGATCGAACATCACGGCCGCATCCGCCGGACGCATCACGCCCGGCGCCCCGAGCGACGACGACAGCACGAAGCTGCGGAGGCCCATCAGCGCGTCGAAGTCCTGCATGCCGAACGCGGTCGCCCACTGATCGCAGACGAGCAGCGCGAGCGCCCGGCGCAGCACGCCGGCCGCCGAGCGGTCGGGCTCGACCCCCAGCGCATCGAGCGCGTCGCGCCCGATGGCGCCGTCGAGCGCGTTCCAGTGCATCCGCTCGAGCACCGCGCGCCACGGCTCGTCGGACAGCGCGGGAGGCCCACCCTCGGCGTCGAGCAGCGCCTGAGCCGCGATCGACCCGATCTGGCGGGACGTCTCGCTGTCGTCGGCGCTCACGAGCTCGAGGAACCGCCACGTCCCGGGGACCGACAGGACCGCGTCCGGCCACAGCCACCGCGCCACCGCCGGCTGGATGGAGCCCTCGCAGACGCCGCCGAGCAACGCGGCCGCCCGGGTGTCGGGGTCCCGCGGCAGGGTCTCGAGCAGCTCCAGCAGCAGGGGCACGATCCGCACGACCTCGTCCCGCCGCATCGGATCGATCTCCCGCGGGATGGGGAGCCCGGCGGCGCGACCCCGCTCGAGCAACGCCTCGGCGTCCATGCCGTCCATGGACGGTGCGACGGGCATGGAGAGGCTCCCGAGGATCATCTCGAGCTGCACGGACGTGTGCACACCGGCCTGCAGGTCCGCCTCCCAGCGGCCGCCGAACGCGCTGCGGAGCTCGGTGAGCGGGCCGACTCCGCGCGCGAGGTACACGGCCTCTTCGGCGAGATCGATGCACTCGAGGAACCAACCGACGCCCGCCAGCGTGTGGCGCTCGCCCTCCTCGGCGATCCGGCGTCGCGCTTCGCCGTTCGGGAGCTGGAGCATCTCACCGCGCAGGTTCCACGCGACCTCGAGCTCGCCGTTCGCCGCCGAGAACAGGCGCTTCGCCTCGCCCGTCAGCGTGCGGATGCGGGCATCGCGGGCGTCGGGGCGCAGGGCGTCCCACGCCCTCGTCTTCCGGTCCCAGTCGAGGGCCGCGCGCCCGTCGCCACCCTCGTACCCGCACTCGTTGCAGGTGTAGACGCCGGGCCCGGACCACTCCACGTCTCCGCCGCACGCGATGCAGTCGCCCTTCTTCGTCGGGGTCGCCTGCTGCGCGACGAACCACAGGAATCCACCGCCCGCCACCAGCGCCAGCACCACCGTCACACTCGAGACCACTCTCACCTCCGGCCCCGACCCTCGTCACCGACGCCCGAAGCGGGAAGCACGCATTCGTCCTCCATCTTCGAATGCCGGCATCCGGGAGCGCCGTTCGGGACGAACCGCCGGGTGCGACGCGGGCCAGGCGCAGCGCGATCGCTGGAGAGGCCCACCCACAGGCCCTCTCGGCCTTCAGGCGCGCTTCGCGTGCGCGACCACCAGGCGCGTCGTGCCCCCGAGTCGCCAGGCCGAACCCACCCGGAGTGGCTCGGCGAGCGCGAGCAGCTCCGCTTCCCACCGCTTCGCGCCGCCGGGCGGCAGCTCGCGGGCCTCCGGGACCCCGCCGAACAGCCGTGCCCACTCGACGAGAAGCGCCGGGTCGTCGGACTCGAACACGGGGACCTCCATGTCCTCGGCGTGGGACACGGCGAGCCCGGCCTCCTCCAGATCGGCCTCCAGTCGACCGGGGACGCCGTACGACGTGGCGCTCGGCAGCGCCGGAGTCCCCGTCCGCACGGCCTCCAGCGCGCGTCGGGGGAGCGCGAGGTACGCCACGCGGTCGAGCTCGGCCCACACCGCGGCGACGACCGGCGCGCCGGGCTCCATGCGGGCGGCCAAGCCGCGCAGCGCGGCCCGCGGATCGTCGAGGTACATCAGGCACCACCGCGCGAGCACCGCGTCGAAGCGACCGTCCGGCAGGCCCGCGAGCGTCACCGCGTCCGCCTCGATCAGCGCGAGGTTCGCCAGCCCCTCGGATGCGACCTTCCGCCGCGCGATGTCAAGCGACTCCGCCGATCGGTCGAAGCCCACGACGCGTCCCGTCGGCCCCACGGCCCGCGCGGCGGGGATGGCGGGCTCTCCGCGTCCGGTCGCCACGTCGAGCACGCGCATCCCGGGACGCAGCTCCGCGAGCGCCACCATCCGCGCGCTCAGCGGCGCGGCGAGGCGCGACTCCATCGCGTCGAAGCGCTCCCAGACGCTCAGGGGGCGGCGACCACGTACGCGATGCGGACCTCGGACCCGATCTCGGGCCCTCCGTCGACGAACACGACGGTGTTGCGCGCAGGGTCGAACACGACCTCGCATTCGTCGCAGACCGCGAGCGTGCGCTCGGCGCCACCCGAGAGCACGGTGACCTCGATGGTGGAGGGGTCGGGCACCTCATCGAGCAGGAACTCGTCGCGAAGGCTGGCCGCCTGGACGGCGACGGACGTGAACAGCGGCGTCCAGTCGGCTTCGCAGATCGAGTCGACGTTGCCGCCGAACACGGTGGCGTACTCGAGGTACTGGGTGCCCGGTCGGAAGGAGCCCGTGCACGCAGGATCGGCGACGAGCGCGATGACCGCGTGCATCCGGACGAGATCGGGCGCCGGCTTGAGCGTCGCGCCCCACCCGATGAAGCCGGGCAGGTCGATGGGATTCGAGCCCGAGTTGTCGAACGTGTCGGTCACGAAGACGACGTGCAACGCGGCGTCGGGCCGCAGGAACCCCACGTTCGTGGGCTCGTCGCGACGGTCTTCGAGGGCGAGGTACGCGGCGGCGCGCCCGGTCTCCTCGGAGCCGGTGCTGACCCCGAGCGCGCCGACCATCGCGTCGAAGACATCGAGCGGATCGGGCGTGGTCTCGTCGATGTACCGGTGCCCCATCGCCGCGACGAGCTTGCCCGAGAACTGTTGGCGCTGCGTGTCGGTCGCGACCACAGCGATGTGGAAGTCGAGGCCGGAGTCGACGATCGCCTGGACGAAACCCGGAAAGCTCGCCTGGAGCACCGCCTGCTCGTCGCCCATCGAGCTCGAGTTGTCGACGACGAACAGCACGTCGACCGGCGGCGGCGGCCCCTGCACGACGACCTCGGTGCGGTAGATCGGCTCGGGAACCGGCGTCTCGGTCGGCGGCGGCGCCTCGATTGCGGGCTCGATGGTCTCGGTGCAGCCGAGGAGGAGGAACGGGATCATGGGCACTCCGAGGTGCCAGCATACCACCGGCGCCGGGTGCGACGGCCGTGTAGAATCGAAGCATCGACGGCCCGATCCAGAGGAGCGGCCCCGTGCTCGTCGTCTCCGTCGCGCTGGCAGAGCCCCTCCCCGTCCCGCCCGACCTCTACTACCCGTTCGACGCGGCCGACCCCTATGGTGGGATCGGTCCGACGATCGCGGCGGATGCGGACTGCCAGCCCGTATCCGGACCGTTCACGCCGGACCCCCGACGTGAGCACCTCTCGTGCGCGGTCGGCACGCAGCAGACGTGCCCGGTGGTCCCGTGGACGGCAGTGATGGACCACGCCGGAGCGTTCACGATCTCCGTGTGGGCGAGGGTCGACCTCGCGGCGTGTGCGACCTGGTGCTCGATCGTGCAGCAGGGCAACTCCGACCAGGGCACGGGCGCAGCGGCGGGCCATCACGTGGTCGCGAACACGGACTCGACCCTGCGCGCGAACCTCGATGCGGGCGGGGCCGAAGCGGGGAGCGACATCGCAGGTGCGGTCGGGCAGGACGTGTGGATGCACGTGATGGTGCGCGCTGACGGGACCGCGCTCCGCACGTGGGTGGACGGCACCCCCACCGACGCGTCCCTGCCGTTCGTGGGCATCGCGGAGCCCGGAACGCCCTGGCGGCTCGGGTGCTTCTTCGGCCGGGACTTCGACCTGCCCGGCGACCTCGACGACGTGACGTACTGGGGACGAGCGCTGTCGGACCCGGAGATCGACGCGGTGCTCGCGTGGTACCGCGACGACGACATCGACGGCTGGAGCGGCTCCGACGACTGCGACGACACGAATGACGCCGCGGCGCCCGACCTCGTGGAGGGCTGCAACGGCTTCGACGACGACTGCGACGGGGCGATCGACGAGGGCTGTCCGTCGGACACCGACACCGACGCCGACACCGACGCCGATTCGGATGCAGACTCCGATGCCGATGCCGACGCGGACGCCGACACCGATGCGGACGCCGACGCGGACGCGGACTCCGACGCAGATGCCGATGCGGACTCGGACTCCGACGCCGACGCGGACTCCGACGCCGACGCGGACTCCGACGCCGACGCGGACTCCGACGCCGACGCCGACTCCGACGCCGACGCGGACTCCGACGCCGACGCGGACTCCGATGCGGACGCCGACTCCGACACCGATTCGGACTCCGACACCGGGACCCGGCTCACGGGGTGCCGCTGCGAATCGGGCGTCCGGGCCCGGCCGAGCTGGCCTCTCGCGTTGATGCGGCGGCGCTGATGCGGGTGCGGCGTGCGGTCGTGGGCGACGCACGTGCGATCGCCGCGGTGCACACGCGCTCCGCGGAGGATGCGTACCGCCCGCTGGCCGCAGATTGGCGGCCTCCCGAGCCCGGCGTGCGGGAGCAGCAGTGGGCGGGCTGGCTGCGCGAGCCCCGTGGTGCCCGCACGGTGCTCGTCGCGGAGCGGGAGAGCGTCGTCGGCTTCGTCTGTCTGAACCCGGGGCGACGGCCGGAGATCGCGGAGCACGAGGTCAGCGTGCTGCACGTCCTCCCCGCGCACCGGGCCCGTGGCGTCGGAAGCGCGCTCTGGGAGGGCGTGGTGCAGGTCGCGGGTCGCGGCGCGACCGTCTACGTCGAGACGTTCGCGGAGCTCCGCTGCTGCGGGTTCTACGAGGCGCGGGGCGGGCAGCGCGTGCACGAGGCGGACGACACGTACATGGGAGGCCGCGTCCGGCGGGTGGTGTACGTCTTCGCGGTGCAGTGAGAGCGAGCTGGGCGCCCGGGCGCACTTCCCCCCGTCCGGTCGCGTGGCGGGGCCGAGACGACGGCGTCGATGCCCGGGTGTCGAGTGTCGGGTGTCGAGTGGCGCCGCCATCGGGCGCCCGGGCGCACTTCCTCCCCGGGCGTCTGGTCCCGTGGGTTGCGGAGGCATCGAGGAGGAAACGCATCCTCGCCGGAAGCATCGGGGGTTCAACGCATCCTGGACGGCCTGCGGAGGCAGATGGGGCTCGAGAGGCCGTCGATTCGCGGCGTTTGTCCGTCGGCGCAATCCGCGACCAGGGGCGAAATCGAGTCCGAGGATGCGTACGACCCCCGATGCTCTCGCCGAGGATGCGTATCTGGGGTGATGCTCCCGCCCGCCGTCTCCGACGAGCCAGCCGACACCGCCACGCCACCGTCTACGACGAGCCGGGATCCCGCTTCGAACGCTCCATCGCGCACCGGCTGCGGCTGGGCACGGGTCGGACCTCGAACGCCCGCGAGTCCGATGCGCTCGCGGCACGTCCACGGTCCACGGTCCACGGTCCACGGTCCACCACGGTCCACGGTCCACGGTCCACGGCCCACGTCATCGGGCGCCCGGGCGCAATTCCCCCCCCCCGGTCCGGTCGCGTGGCGGGGCTGAGACGACGGCGTCGATGCCAAAGTGTCGAGTGTCGGGTGTCGAGTGGCGCCGTCATCGGGCGCCCGGGCGCACTTCCTCCCCGGCGTCTGGTCCCGTGGTTGGCGGAGGCATCGAGGAGGAAACGCATCCTCGCCGGAAGCATCGGGGGTTCAACGCATCCTGGACGGCCTGCGGAGGCAGATGGGTCTCGAGAGGCCGTCGATTCGCGGCGTTCGTCCGTCGGCACAATCCGCGACCAGGGACGAAATCGAGTCCGAGGATGCGTACGACCCCCGATGCTCTCGCCGAGGATGCGTACCTGGGGTGATGCTCCCGCCCGCCGTCTCCGACGAGCCAGCCGACACCGCCACGCCACCGGCTGCACGAGCCGGGATCCCGCTTCGAACGCTCCATCGCACGCGCACGCGCACCGGCTGCGGCTGGCACGGGTCGGACCTCGAACGCCCGCGAGTCCGATGCGCTCGCGCCCCACGGCCCACGGTCCACGGCCCACGGTCCACGGTCCACGGTCCACGGTCCACGGTCCACGGTCACGCCCCACGGCCCACGGTCCACGGCCCACGGTCCACGGCCCACGGTCCACGGTCCACGGTCCACGGCCCACGGCCCACGGTCCACGCCCGCGCGTCAGCCCTCGATGCGCCGCTCGAACACGAACGTCCCGGCCGGCAGCAGCGAGGCCACGAAGCCCGCCGCGATCCGCGCCATCGACCAGCCCTGCTCGCGCGCCACCAGCCCGAGGGCCACGACGTACGCGATGAACAGGAGCCCGTGGATCCAGCCCACCGCGAGCACCGCCTCGGGATGCCCGAACAGGTACTTCAAGGGCATCGCGACGAGGAACATCACGAGCAGCGACAGCCCCTCGAAGCGCGCGACCCACAGGAATCCCTGCAGCAATCTCGACCGCTCGGCCAGCCCACCCTGCGACATCCGCCCTCCGACACCTGACGACCGGTTCAGGTAACCGGTCGAGGGCCGCCGTTCACCCGAGGTGCGCACCCGGGTATGTTGCCGGCGGAGGGCGCATGGCGGACGAGCCGGCGGTCGGCTGCACCATCGGAGACGTCGTGCTGGACGCGATGCGCGGCGAGCTGCGCATCCCCGGCGCCGACCCGGTGTCGCTGTCGCCGATGGAGGCCGAGTTCCTGCTGTACCTGGCCCGGCGCCACGGCCAGGTCATCCGCAAGGACGAGCTGCTCCAGGAGGTGTGGCGGTACAGCGCGAGCGTGAAGTCCCGCGCGGTCGACGCGACGCTCATCCGGGTGCGGGCGAAGCTCGAGGGCACGTCGATCCGCATCGAGTCCGTCCACGGGCGCGGCCTGCAGCTGCTCGCCGACACCACACCGACGTTCGACGCCGTGCCCGACGGGCCGGAGCTGGCGCCGGAGCCCGACGAGCCCCTGCTCGGGCGCGCCGCAGACCTCGCGCGCCTCGAAGCCGCCTTCGCGGCGCGCACCCGCATCATCCAGCTGCTGGGCCCCGCCGGCATGGGGAAGACCGCGCTGGCCAGCCTGTGGGCGAGGCGCGCCGCGGGCCGCCGCGTCGACCTCCAGGGCATCGCCTCACCCGTCGCGCTGCGCCGCTCCGTCGCCGCGTCGCTCGGCATCGAGGGTGACGACGTCGACACGCGCATCGCGGCGGCCCTCGCCGGCGGGCCTCCCACCGTGATCGACCACGCGGAGGGCCTGAACGACGAGGCCGAGGCGCTGCTCGCCCGCTGGCTGGCGACCGGCACGGCACCCGTCCTCGTGGGCAGCCAGCGGCGGATGAAGCTCGCCGGCGAGGTCGCCATCCTGTCGCAGCTCGAGCGCGAGCCCGCCCTCCAGCTCGTGCGCGAGGCCCGCCTGCGGTCCGGGCTCGAGCCCCTCCCAGACGAGGCTCTCGACGCGCTGTGGTCCTCGCTCGGCGGGCATCCCCTCGCCCTCCGCATCGCCGCGCCGCTGTTCGAGTGGATGCGCGACACGTCCGACATCCTCGAGCTCGAGGCGGGGTCGGAGCCCCTCTCGCTGCTCTCGGCGGTCACGACGAGCCTCGCGCACCTCTCCGACGCCGCGATCGACGTGGTGCACGCGCTCGCTTCGTTCGCCTCGCCCCCCGCGACCTCGAGCGTGCTCGCCGTGGTCGGACAGCCGCCCGCGCGGGTCGTCGCGGCGCTCGGCGAGCTCCGGCAGTCGGGCCTGGTGAGCGCGGTCGACGGCACGAGCAGCGTGCTCCCGGCGGTCCGCACCGTGCTCCGCAACGCCGAGGCGTATCGCGAGGCCCGCGACGCCAGCGATCGGCGCCACGTCGCGTGGCTGCTCTCGCTGCGCCCGACCCACGCCGACCTCGGGCCCCTGCGGCGCGAGCTCGAGTGGGCGCTGCACCTGGTCCCCCCGGCCGAGCGCCTGCCCCTCCTCACCCGGCACCTGCTGATGCTCTATGCGTACGGTCCGAGCGAGGACGTCGTGCCCGAAGCCGACCGGTGGACGGCCGACCTGCCGGTCGATCGGTTCGCCGACGGGCAGGAGCTCCAGGCGTGGGCCCGGTTCTCGCTGGGCGACCGGCACGGCGCCGAGCCCATCCTGGTCGGGTGCATCGACCACATCGCCGATCCCGTCCTGCGCGCGCGGGGCACGGCGCTCCTGTCGATGCTCCACGCGTGGTGGGAGGAGCCCGACGCCGCCGCGCTCGCCGACCGGGCGCTCCGCGACCTGCCCGACGACGCACCGCCGTTCCTGCGCCTCGACACGCTCACCATGCTCGGGGGCACCTGGATGTTCGTCGACCCGCCGCGGGGCCGCGCGACGCTCGAGCAGGTCGTCGTCGAAGCGGGTGCGGCATACCCGGTGCGCGGCCTGAACGCAGCACTCAGCATCCTGCGCGGCCACGTCGGCACCCCGTGGGAGCTCGACCGGGCCCGCTGGCTGATGGGTCGCGCGCAGGCCACACTCTCGGCGGCCCACTCCGCGGTGCTCAACGCAGATCTGGCCATCGTCCTGCTCGGCGCAGGCGAGCGCCACGAGGCCTGGGAGCGCCTCGGCGCCCTGCGGGCCCGGCACCGCGAGCACCCCACGCCGCTCGGGAACAGCCTGCTGATGGACGCCGCGATGCGGCTCGTGCTCGTCCCCGACCTGGCCACCGAGATCCTGAGGGACATCGATCCCGCGTTCTCCCCCGACTTCGCGTGCATCGTCCGGTCGATCGCCGCGGGCGTCCCCTCGCCAGACCTCCCGCCCGAGCTCGAGCCCTTCTACGCCGCGATGATCGCGGGGGATCCACTGCCCGAGCCCACGACCCACCGCTCGGGGTGGGTGCGGGCCCGGTTCGAGGTCGCCCGCCTCGTGGCGGACGCGGACGCGTGAGGCCTCAGGCCTGGAACGACCACTCGAGGCGTCGCGCGGCGCTCGCGATCCAGGACCACACCGCGAGGCCGGCGATGGTCGCGAAGAGCCCGATCGTCGTGGGGATGACGTTGTAGACGAGGACGACGGGGTCGGTGAGCCCGATCATCGAGGCGTCCCCTCCCATCGCCACGAGCAGGGAGCGCTCCGCCCAGAGGGAGATCGAGGCGTCCATCAGGGCCACGACGAAGCCGAAAACCAGGAGGTAGGCGAGCATCGCGGTCGCGACCCGGGCGAGCGGGCGCGCCTTGCGGTACCAGGGCACCACGAGGCCGGTGCCCACGCAGGCCGAGAAGATCATGGTGCCGACGAAGCAGCGCAGCCCCATGGCGACCACCACGAACAGGTCGCGGAGGACGAGCGCCGGGGAGAGCTCGGTCCACACCATCGGCGCGTCGAGCAGCATCAGCCCGGCCCACAGCACGCGGATTCCGCTCCACACGGCGACGCCACCGCCGAGCACGCCGAGCGCGATGGCAGCCCCGGAGAGCACCCAGGCCATCGTGGGGAGCGGCGGCTCGGGAGCGATGTGGAGGACGGCCTCGGGGGTCGCGTCGTGGCCGTAGGACTCGGTGATCTCCACCTCGGTGATGATGGAGTCGGGCGTAGAGAGCGTCATCGGTGCCTCACAAATGGAAAACGGCCGGTCGATCCGGACGCGAGGCACCTATCGGACGGCCGGTGACGCTCCCGACCTCGTAGCGAAGCTGTAGCAAAGGCGGCTCTGCCTCAGGCCCGTGGGAGGAAGCGTGCAACCACCTCGGTGCCGCCGGGCTCGTCGAGAAGGACCCGCTTCCCGAGGGCGGGGTACCGCAACACCACCGCGCGGTCCGAGCGCTCGACGACCACGGCATCGAGCGGCCAGTCGTAGGCGAGCGTCGGGAGGACGATTCACAGGGAGGAGTCAGCGGCTTCAAGCCGCTGAAGGCTCCCGGTCGGGGGAATTCGCAGGCGCCCGTCCGGCGCCGCGCCCACGACGACGTCGCGTCGATCGATACGCACGGTGCCCCGCGTGTGGAACGTGTGGACGAGCCAGGCGCCCCCCGCGGCCGCCACGCACCCGAACACCAACATCCCGAGGTTCCCGTCGCGGGCGCTCCCCAGCGCGAATGCCGACGCCATCAGAACCTCGCCACCCAGGATCAGGCCACCGATCGTCGCGGCAACGGGATTCATCAACGGGGGCCGCACCACGGTGGAGGTCACGCGCAGCACCTCCCCCAGCTCCTCCACACGTCGCGTCCCGGCCTGCCGCTCGCCAGCGACCGCCGCTGCGACGGCTGCACTGGCGTCCACACCGTCGATCCAGATGGGCTCGCCCGCCATCCAGATCACCGCCGAGCCATCCCGGAGCGTCACCCGCTCGACCAGCTCGAGCGACCGGGCGAGCGATGTGCCGCGAAGGGTGAGGATCAGCCATCCGTCCTCGACCACCACGTCCAGCACGTCGCCGTCTTCGATCCGGTTGCGGGACAGGTAGTCGTCCGCGACGGACCGCAGGGACCAGCCCGGTCGCAGGTCCAGCATCGCGCCGAAACCGGCCACGAGCGCGAGGAGCGCGACGAGCATCGCCAGACCCAGCGCGGATTCGGCCCCGATCAGGGCAGCCACCGGAATCGCGGCGCAGCCGAGAATCCAGAGCAGCCGGCCGGGTGGCAGCCACCGCGCGGAATGGGCGTGGAGGGGCAGGATCCGCAGCACCCGCTCGCGGTCGACCGGGAACGTCACGCGGGCCTCGGACGGCCCCGCACCGCGCGACTTCGGTGGCTCGAATACGTCCGACTCTCCCACCATGCCCTGCCCCCGACACCCAGTAGTCGGTCCGGGGTATGGGATCACCGTCGCGGGACCCGGGCGGGAGTTACGCATGTCGCCATGCCCGACCCGACCAACACGTCCCTCGACGCGGTCCTCGACGCGCTCGTCGAGTCGTACCGCGAGCCCGACCCCCTCAACGCGCTCGAGAGCGCGGCGCTCCCCAACCGGCGCGCGGTGATCGAGGCCTTCCACCACCTCCAGCACCTGTTGTTCCTCCCGTTCTTCAGCACGCGGATGCTGAGCGAGAACACGCTGCGGATGGCGCTCGCCGAGCACCTCCTCCCGGCCACCGAGCTGCTCTGCGCCCAGGTGAGCCGGGCGGCCGCGTGGGCCGACCGCGACTGTCGCCCCGCCGACCGCCGCGAAGAGGGGTGGTGCCGCCAGCGCGTGTTCGGCCTGCTCAACGAGCTCCCGGCGCTGCGCGAGACGCTGCAGGGCGACGTGCGGGCCGCGTTCGAGGCCGACCCGGCCGCCGAGCACATCGAGGACATCGTGTTCTCGTACCCCGCGATCCTCGCGATCACGGCCTACCGCGTGGCCCACGTGATGTTCGAGTCGGGCGTGCCGATCATCCCGCGCATCCTCACCGAGCACGCGCACCAGCGAACCGGCATCGACATCCATCCGGGCGCCACCATCGGCCCGCGCTTCTTCATCGACCACGGCACCGGCGTGGTGATCGGCGCCACCACGGTCGTCGGCGCCGACGTGCGGATCTACCAGGGCGTCACGCTCGGGGCGCACTCCGTGCGCGGCGACGTCGAGCGTCGGCGCGGCCGCATCGAGAAGCGCCACCCCACGCTCGAAGACCGCGTGACGGTCTACGCGGGCGCGACGATCCTCGGCGGCGATACGGTGGTCGGCGCGGGCTCGGTGATCGGCGGCAACGTCTGGCTCACCGAGAGCGTGCCGCCGGGCAGCAAGGTCTTCTTCCGTCCCACGAAGACGCAGCAGGAGCAGCGATGAAGCGCGATGTGGTCGACGCGATTGGAAACACCCCCCTCATCCGGCTCCGCGGCCCGTCCGAGCGTACCGGCTGCACCATCCTCGGCAAGGCCGAGTGGCTGAACCCCGGCATGAGCGTGAAGGATCGCGCGGCGAAGTACATGATCCTCGACGCCGAGAGGCGCGGCGTGCTCAAGCACGGCGGCACGGTGGTCGAGGGCACCGCCGGCAACACGGGCATCGGCCTCGCGATGGTCGGGCGCGCGCGCGGGTACCGGGTGGTCATCGTGATCCCCGACACCCAGACCCAAGAGAAGAAAGACATGCTCCGGCTGTTCGGCGCCGAGCTCGTCGAGGTCCCCGCGGTGCCCTACGCGAACCACAACAACTACGTGCACGTCGCCGAGCGCCTCGCCGACCGGCTGGGTGCGTTCTACGCGAACCAGTGGGACAACCTGGCCAACCGCCAGGCCCACATCGAGGGTACCGGCCCCGAGCTGTGGGAGCAGACGGGCGGGCGGCTCGACGGCTTCGTCTCGGCCATCGGCACCGGCGGCACGATGTCGGGCACGAGCATCTTCCTGAAGGGCAAGCGGCCCGATCTGCGCGTGGCGCTCGCCGACCCCTACGGCGCGAAGATGCACGCCTGGTTCACGCGCGGCGAGCTCGAGCTCGACGTCGAGGGCGGCAGCATCACGCAGGGCATCGGCCAGGCCCGCATCACGGGCAACGTCGACGGCTCGCTGGTCGACACGTCCTACCGCATCCCCGACTCCGAGGTGGTCGAGGTGCTCGACGACCTCGCGACCGACGAGGGCCTCGTCCTCGGGGGCTCGGCCGGCATGAACGTCGCCGGCGCCATCCGCCTCGCGAAGGAGATGGGCCCCGGCCACACCATCGCCACGCTGCTCTGCGACCACGGCAGCCGCTACCAGAGCCAGCTCTGGAGCGCGGAGTTCCGACGCGCGCGCGGGTTCTCCGTCCCGGCGTGGCTCGGCGAGCCCACGAAGCTCGTCGCCCCGCTGGTGTGAGCCGCCGGGCGGGATAGGAGCGCGCATGCGTCCACCCACCGACATCCGCTCCGTCCTCGCCCGTGTGCACCGGCCCAAGCGCGCCGTGGTCACCGCGGGCATGCCCTACGCGAACGGCCCGCTGCACCTCGGCCACCTCGCCGGCGCGCACGTGCCCGCCGACGTCCACGCGCGCTGGCTCGGCCTGCTGATCGGCCGCCAGAACGTGCTGTTCGTGTGCGGCACCGACGACCACGGGTCCACCAGCGAGGTCGCCGCGACGCGCGCCGGCGTGCCCGTGCGCGAGTTCATCGACCGCATCCACAGCCAGCAGAAGGCCACGATGGATCGGTACGGCATCTCGCTCGACGCCTACACCGGCACGTCCCGCCCCGAGACGTTCCCCCGCCAGGTCGCGCTCACCGAGTGGTTCCTGCGGCGGCTCGAGGCCAACGGCATGCTGCACAAGCGCACCAGCCGGCAGTGGTTCGACCCGAAGCTCAACCGCTTCCTGCCCGACCGCCTCGTGCACGGCACGTGCCTCAACCCGAAGTGCGGGCACCCCGACGCGTACAGTGACGAGTGCCCGGTGTGCGGTCACCAGCACGACCCCGCCGACCTGAAAGACCCGCGCAGCACGCTCTCCGACGCGACCCCCGAGCTCCGCGACACCACGCACTGGTTCCTCGACATGGCGGCGGTCGGCGAGACCCTGCGCGTCTGGATCGAGACCAAGCAGAAGACGTGGCGTCCCGCCGTCTTCACCGAGGTGCACGGCACCGTGCTCCCCGCGGTCCGGATGAGCAAAGACCACGAAGACGCCGTGAAGGCGCTGAAGGCCGAGCTCCCGAAGCACAAGCGCATCTACTGGCCCGGCCAGCAGCTCGTGGTGCAGTTCACCGACGCCGCCGGCATGGCCGCGGGCCGCGCGGTGCTCGACGCGCACGGCATCCCGTACGTGCTCAACGACGAGTGGGGCCACCGCTCGATCACGCGCGACGTCGAGTGGGGCGTGCCCGTGCCCGCCGACATGGATGCCGATCTCGCCGGCAAGACGCTCTACGTCTGGCCCGACTCGCTCATCGCGCCCATCTCGTTCACCCAGGTGGCGCTCGAGAACCGCGGCGACGACCCGGCCGACGCCGACCTGTTCTGGCGCGACCCCGAAGCCACCGTCTACCAGTTCCTCGGCCAGGACAACGTGTACTTCTACGTCCTGATGCAGGGCGCGATGTGGCTCGGCACGCAAGACGACCCGCACCGCCTGCCCGTCGCCGGCGACCTGCAGCTCACCGAGATCTTCGGCTGCTTCCACCTCCAGCTCGAGGGCGGCAAGATGTCGAAGAGCCTCGGCAACTTCGTCACGGCCGACGAGCTGCTGCTCGAGCGCGATTACTCGCCCGACCAGATCCGGTACTACCTGTCGCTGCTCGGCCTCGCGCGAAAGCAGTCGAACTTCGAGTTCGCCGCGCTCGAAGAGCGCAACGCGTTCCTCCGCGGGCCCATGAACGCCGCGTTCGAGCGGCCCATCTCGGCGGCGCACAGCCAGTTCGGCGGGCGCATCCCCGAGGGGCGGCTGCTCGACGACGTGGTGTCCGCCACCGAGAAGGTCGTGCAGAAGTACGTCGGCGCGATGCAGAAGGCCGAGTACCACTCGATGCTGTTCGACCTCGAGAACTACGCGCGCACCATCAACAGCCTGTTCACGCGCTACAAGCCGCACGACGACCGGCACCCCGAAGAGGGCCGCCGCGACGCGCTCTTCTCGAGCTTCTACGTGCTCAAGAACATGATGATCATGCTCTACCCGTTCACGCCCCACACGATGGAGAGGCTGCGCGAGGCGCTGCGCCTGCCCGAGTCGGTGTGGTCGATCGACGAGCTCGGGGTGCCGATCCCCGCGGGCCACGAGGTCGGCGAGAACGTAGAGTACTTCCCGAAGGCCTGATTTCAGTCAGCGGCCTCGAGCCGCTGAAGGCTCCCCGCCGGGGGAATCCCACTGTGCCGGATCGCCCGTTGTGTGCACACACACGACGGCGCGGTGGCCTCTCGCACACCCCGCACTTCGCCGAGCCCGTGCTGACGGGCTCTTCGCGATGGCACGCCCCTCGCAGAGCGTTGCCGCGGAGGTCGCCGTGTCCCGGAGCTGGCCCGTCATCGCCGCACTCGTCGCGCTCGGCTGCAAGGGCCGCGTAGACACCGGTCCCGCCGAGATCACCGTGTCGCTCGGGTCCAACCCCGTCATCGAGGCCCTCGTGCCCGACCCGACGCGCATCGACGTGGGCGAGACCACCACGCTGCACGCCGACGTGTGGGATCCCGACGACGACCCGCTCGCGTTCGACTGGGTCGCCGGCTGCGACGGCACGTTCGACGACCCGACCTCCGGCGAGCCCGCGTTCACGCTGGCCACCGTCCCCTCCGACGGCCTCTGCGTCCTCTCGCTGTGGGTGACCGACCCGAACGGCGGCGAGGCCGAAGGTGCCGTGCAGATCACGACCGGGCCGCCGGTCACCGACCCATGAGGAGCGCTCCCATGATCCCCCGCCCCACCCTGGCTCTCGTGCTCGCGCTCGCCGCCTGCACCCCCGACCCCGCAGCGACGGGCACGGCGCTCGTCTTCGCGCGGTCCCCCGCGGACGTCGACCGCATCGAGCTCACCATCTCGGGCCCCGGCATCCCGGTGCCGCTCGTAGAGGACATCCCGGGCGACGCGGTCTCCGGCTGGTCCGCGATCATCGACGACATCCCCGCCGGCACCGACCGCACCTTCGCCGGCGAGGCGTTCGACGGCACCGAGGTGGCCTACAGCGGCCAGGCCTTCCCGGTCACCGTGCTGGCCGACGAGATCGCGCTCGTGACGCTGTTCATGCAGGAGACGACGACCGGCTCGCCCTGGTACAACGCCGCGCCGCGGATGACCGGAATCAGCGCGTCGTCCTACACCGTCGAGCCCGGCCAGGACGTGTCGATCACGGTCACGGCCGAGGACCCGGACGGCGACCCGCTCACCTGGGCGTGGACCGCGCCCTCGGGCTCCTTCGACGACCCCACCTCGAACAGCGTCGTATGGACGGCCCCGCCGAGCACCGGCACCGTGCTGCTCCACGTCTCCGCGGCCGATCCGAGCGGGGCCACCGCGACCCTCGACATCGAGATCGCCGTCGGCACGGGCGCGGGGAGCGCCTTCGTCTCCGTGGACCTGAACGGCTCGCCGGAGGTCCTGGGCGTGGTCCCCTCCCCGACCCGGATCGACTACGGCGAGACCACCTACCTGGACGCGACGGCGACGGACCCGGACGGGGACCCGTTGACGTACGCGTGGGAGGCCCGGTTCCCCTGCGACGGGTACTTCGACAACCCGACCGTTGAGGACCCGTCCTTCACGCTCTCGGACATCGATCCGCCCGGTGCGGACTGCGAAATCGAGGTCACCGTGACGGACGGGCTCGGGGGCCGGAACACCGGGACCATCAGCGTGGCCACCGGGCCGGGGCCCTGCGACCCCGAGCCGTGCGGCGAGCCCGCGCCGCTCCCGGGCGAGCTGCGATGGGTCGCCCAGGGAACCATCGGCGAGGACATGGGGAATCCGGTGCTCGGGATGGACGGGCTCGGCAACGCGTACGCAGCCGCGACGAACGACCTCGGGTTCGGCGACAGCTGGTTCGCCACGGCACTGGTGTTCCCGGACGGGTCGCGGATCCAGGACTACGACGACCTCGTGGTCGACGAGGCGGCCTTCGCGATCGGGGGCACGAGCCCCGACTCCGGGTTCGTGGGGGGCTCGAAGGGCGGCCAGAGCCTCGTTCGACACATCGAGGGCCTGAACACCGACTGGGATGTCCTGTTCACGGGCCTCGGCGTGCACGGCATCGCCATGGACCCGAGCGACGTGGCGTGGACCTTCGGCATCGGCACGAACAGCATCCGCATCGACCGGTTCGACACGACCGGGCTGCTCTCCACGCCCCACGGCGAATCCGTGGTGGGCATCCAGCCCGGAGGCGGATTCGTCCGGGAGCTCTCGGGGAACTTCGTCGGCTGCGCCACGATCCAGGGCGCGACGAAGGACGTGTGGATGATCGAGCTCGACTCCGCCGGCTCGAAGCTGTGGTCGCGCACCTACGACTCCGGTGCGGACGAGACCTGCGAAGCGGTCGCCGTGAGCGGCCTCGGCGAGATCTGGGTCACGGGCGCCCAGGGGACGCCCACGAGCACGAACCAGTGGATCGCGAAGTTCTCGACGACGGGCGTGTACGTCGCCTCCACCACGGTCGACCTCGGCAGCGCGACCGACCCGGCACCGGCATCGCCGTCGCGCCGAACGGCCAGGTCTACGTCGCTGGCAGCGGCCAGTTCGTCCAACCGACGCTGGGCGCGTGGTTCCCCACGCTCGTGAACCGGTGGACCGCCTACGTCCCGGCGTCCGCGACGGGAGACATCGCGATGGACCCCGCCGGGAACGTCGTGGTCAGCGGGATCTCCAACTACCGGCTCGCGGTGTTCTCCTTCTACCCGTAGGGCCCCGGCTCAGACCGAGAGCACGCACAGGGTCGCGGCAGCCGCACAGAGCGCCGAGCTGGCGATGACGGCCGCGGTCCACACCCTGGATTCCGAGCGGGGGGGATTGCTCGGGCTCCGGGGGGACCGCGGCCGATCGACAGGCTTCGAAGGCACCGCGCGAACCGGCGGCGGAGCCGCCTCGCGCACGGGCAGTGGAGGAACCGTCGCGATCTCGGACGGCCGCAGGGCGCGAGGCGCCGCGATCTCGCCGACCGCGGGCGGGAGCGACGCGTCGAGGTCGAACGCGCGACGCGTGACCGGCGCAGGGGCCTCGTCGTCGTCGAGCAGCATCAGCGCGGTGCCCTGGATGTCGAGGATGAGCTCGCCCAGCGCGCCCTCGGCGATGGCCTGCTCGAGCACCGAGACATCCTCGGGAGCGAGCCCACCCGAGAGAGAGACTTCGTTGTCGATGGCGTCGAGATGCGTGGAGTTGAGGTGCATGGCGGCCTCCGGTCCGTGAGAAGAGTCGCGAATAGATCAGGACGAACGCACAGACAGCGCGCGAACCCAGAGGGGTGTCTTCGGGGAAGCGGGGGTCTCCCGTTCCGATGAATGAACATTAGCACGCATTTCGGATCCTCCCAGAACCTGGTTGGGCAGACGGGACACGACTTCAAACTGTTTGGATTAAACGCCGATTTTTACCTATCACACTCGAATCACATTCTGGAAACACCCGGATTCTTTCACCATTCTGTCACCCGCACGCTTAATCACACAGCACTCACACGGGCCCAGATAATGCTCGCACAACCTCGATCATCGTCGAAACAGCCCTCCACGGGGCACGCAGTGCCTCGCGATCGGCGGACAGGAGAGGGGTCGCGAACGCCACTCGCCTGCCACCGACGACGGCCTGTGATGGCATCGCACTCACACTCACACGTCCCGTCGACGTTTTGAATGCGTAGTCTTCTGTGCGTTTCATGACCGGATGGCGGACCAAGCGCACCATAGACCCCTGCAGGTCATCAGCAGGAGCGATCCACCCCGCGTCGCCCGGCGCTGCGAACGGGCCGTGGGACCGCTATAGTCCCGCGGGGGGCGGGTGAAGCACACCAGCGGCACGTTCGCGTTCGACGACGAGACCGGCGAGGCACCCGTGCCGTCCGAAGAGCGGTACCGCGAGCTCGGGCCGCTCGGCGAGGGCGCCATGGGCGAGGTCGTCCGGGTGCACGACACCTGGCTCGACCGCCACGTCGCGCTGAAGCGCCTGCGCCCCGCACTGACCGCCAGCACCGCGCTCGTCGCGCGCTTCGTGGCCGAGGCCCGCACCACCGCGCAGCTCACGCATCCCGCCATCCTCCCCGTGCTCGACTGGGGCACGCTCGACGACGGGCGGATGTACTACACGATGCCCGTGGTGCAGGGCCGCACGCTCGGTGCCGCCATCGCCGCCTCCGACGGGGATCTCGCCTCCACGCGACGCCTGCTCGAGGCCGTGCTCACCGCGGCCCGTGCGGTGGGCCACGCCCACGAGCGGGGGGTCGTCCACCGCGACCTGAAGCCCGAGAACATCATGCTCACGGCGGAGGGCGCGGTGTACCTCGTCGACTGGGGGATCGCGCGCGTGCTCGAGGCGCTCGGCGGGCCCGACGCCGTGCGCGCCACTCCGGGCGCACCCGCCCGACGCGACGAGATCGTGGGCACCCCGCGGTACATGGCGCCCGAGCAGGCGCGCGGCGAAGGCGACAGGGTCGGGCCCGCCACCGACGTGTACGCGCTCGGGCGCATCCTCCGCGAGGTCATCGGCGGTCCGCCCGTCGCCTACGGCCTGGATGGGCTCGAGTCGCTCGCCGAGGCCGCGATGGCGCCGCGTCCCGAGGACCGTCCCCCGTCGGGCCACGCGTTCGCCGACGTGCTCGAGCGCTGGCTGTCCGGCCACACGCAGCGCCTGCGCGCCGAAGCCCTCGTCGAAGACGCGAAGGCCGCGTTCCAGCGCTCGCGCGACCGGTTCGCCGACGGGCGACGCGACCTGTTCGCCGCGCGCGACGCCCTCGACACCTTGATCGACACGGCCTCCATGGAGGCGCGCGAAGCGGCCTGGGCCCTCGAAGACGCCGGCACGGCCGCCATGCGCGAGAGCGTGGCGGCGATCGACGCGGGCATGTTCGACCTCCACACCGCCGTCGAGCTCGCCCCCGATCTCGTCGAGGCCCAGCTCCTGCTGGCCCATGGCTACGCCGCGCTCCACCAACAGAACGAGGCGCGGACCCTCGAATCGGCGCCGCACCTCCTGCAGCGCCTGCGGCACCACGTCGACCGCCTGCCCGTCGAGCATCCCGACCGCACGTGGCTCGCCGACTATGCAGACGGTCGCGGCACGTTCTCGCTCGAGACCGATCCCCCGGGTGCGAAGGTGGTCGCCAGGCCCGTCGAGACGGTGCTCCGCGGGCGCATGGTCGAAGGGAGCCCGGTCGAGCTGGGCTCGACGCCCCTCGGGCCCGTGGTTCTCCCGTCCGGCTCGTGGATCCTCACGGTGTCGCATCCCGCATGCGAGACGACGCGCCTGCCCGTGAAGATCCCGCGGAGCGGCGCATGGACCGACGCGCGGATCGACGGGGCTCCCCTGGGGCCGCTGCGCCTCCCGCGCACCGGCGAGCTCGCCGAAGACGACGTGTTCGTGCCGCGGGGCCGGTTCTACGCCGGTCACGAAGAGCTCATCGGCGGGGGCTTCGTGATGTGGATGCTCTGGGCGGCCGACTTCGTGATCAAGCGCGACCCCGTGACCGTGGGCGAGTACCTCGAGTTCCTGCGGTGGCTCGACGCGGCGGGAAGGTCCGACGAGGCCGATCGACACACCCCCGATGGCGGTGCGGTCCGCCGTGTGGACGGTCGCTTCGGCTCGTTCGAGGACGAGGATGGCGACGCGTGGCCCCTCGACTGGCCCATCCTGTGGATCGGTATCGATTCCGCGAAGGCCTACGCCGACTGGTACGCAGCGAAGACCGGCCTCCCGTGGCGGCTGCCGGGCGTGCTGGAGTGGGAGAAGGCGGCGCGTGGCGCCGACGGGCGCCCGTATCCGTGGGGCCTCCGGCGGGAGGACACCTTCAGCCGGCTCGTGGGCTCGCCGGTGCGTGGCCCCGCGCGGATCTCGGAGGTGCCGCTGGACGTGAGCCCCTACGGCGTGCGCGGGCTCGGCGGCAACGCGCAGGACTGGTGCGATGGCGTGGGCGACGTGCACTGCGGGACGATGTCGATGCTCGCGCGGTGGCGCCCGAACGCCGGGAAGGCGATCGCGCGTGGCAACGGGTGGAGCACCGCGGTGTACCCCGTGAGCCGGGTGTTGAGCCGTCGCGGCACGAACCAGTGCATCGGGTTCCGCCTGGCCCGCTCCACGGGGTAGCCTCGGCGCCCGGAGGGGACATGGGAATCGCAGAAGCCATCGCTGCGCTGGATGCGGACGACTGGGAGGGCGCGCTGATCGAGCTCGTCGGGATCTGGGGCCGCACGCGCAGCCCGGCGCTCGCCGACGCGCTCGACGCCCTGTCCGACCACGCGACCGCTGCGCTCCCGCCGCTCGACGTGCCCCGCAAGCAGCTCCAGACCGCGTGGGAGGCCCGCTTCGGCGAGGCGAAGCACGTGCAGCTCGGCACCCTGCTCGCCGTGCTGCCCGACGGCACCGCGAAGGACGTGCGGGCCCGCTTCGACCGGCTCGTGAACCTGCCGCCCGACCCGCGGGCCACCCCTGCCCTGATGGCCTTCCCCGACGCGTTCCAGCAGAGGTCTTCGTCCAGCCGGCCCGCGTGGACCGGGTACTTCCGCGCCGTGGCGCACGTGGCCGACCCGCGGATGCGGGCGCCCCTCGAGGCCCGCCGCGCCGCGGTGCAGGCCGTTCGCGACCAGATGGACGACGGCGACTACACCGACTTCGAGGACAGCCAGCTCGAGGGCATCGACCGCGTGCTGTCCAAGCTGCCAGAGCCCGGCGAGACCGACCTCGACGGCCTGGACGACGCCGTGGCCCGCACCGTCGCCCGGCCCTTCGCGCAGCGACGCGCGAGCGGGGTCGATCCAGAGGCCCTCTACGCCGGGGTGCTCCGCGATCCCGCCGACACGGGCGCGGTGCTCGTGTGGGTCGACGCGCTGCTCGAAGCCGGCGACGCGCGCGGCCGGTTCGCCCGCCTCCAGCTCGACGCCGAAGAGCGGGTGCTGAAGCCCGCCGAGAAGAAGGAGATGGCCGCGCTGGCCAAGGCGAACAACGCCGTGTGGCTCGGCTCGCTCGGGCCGAGCGTCGAGCCCCGCACCGCGCGCTGGCGTCGCGGCCTGCTGTCGAGCATCACGGCGAAGCCGAAGCGCATCAAGCCCGCGGTGATGGCCGATCCCGCCTGGCGCACAGTCGAGCAGCTGGGGTCGACGGTGGCGCACTACACGCATCCGAACCTCGTCTCGCTGAAGCGCATCGGCTCCACGCTCGTCCCCGACCCCGACGACACGCGGAGCATCGTGGGCTTCGCGTTCGACGAACACGGCACCAGCCCCACGTGGGACGAGGTGCAGGCGCTACTCGACGCCCCCCCGCCCGGCATCGTCCACCTCGAGGCCGAGATCCCCGCCCACGCGATGGATCACGCCCGCATCCTCGACGCCTTCCCCGACCTCGAGGTCATCCAGCTCTTCTCGTACCACTCCGACGATCGCGACCGCGACCCCGCGCTCGTGCCGTGGCTGTCGAAGATCCGCGAGGTCGTGCTGTGGGGCCTGGGGGAGCACAGCGGCGAGACCGACGCGTGGTGGCTCGACGCCCTACCGCGGTCGAGCGTGCACTTCCGGATGCGGTACTCGCACTTCGCGCGGAGCTACGTGCGCCGCGACGACGGCGTGCACGCCGTGTTCACCGAGCTGCAGGCGGTCTACCCACCGAGCGTGCGCGACCCGCGCCAGTACCCGAACTGGTTCGTCGAGCCCCTGAGGTTCCTGACCCACCTGCCGCGGGTCGCGAGCGTGTCGTTCCGCATGAAGGGCACCGTCGAGCCCGAGGTGATCGACGCCATCGTCGCGCGGATCCCGGCCGGAACGCCGAACGTCACCCTGCCGAGAGCGAAGGCGTAGCGCCCAGCGCGAAGCGCCAGGTCTTCGCGAGCAGCCGGATCTCCGCGGCCATCGGCACCCCCGTCGCGCCGCCGAGCTCCGCGAGAGCGGCGAGATCCGCCGCGCGACCCGCGAGCACCACGGCCCGCACGGACTCCCCGAACGCCCCGACCTCCTCCATCGCGAGCGCGACCATCGCGTGCTCGAGCGCCGCATCGGGGGCGCCGAGGATGCGGTGGGCGCAGCACAGACGCGTCGCGAGCTGGTGGCGCCCCATCGAGCTCAGCAGGTTCGCATCGACGGATCGCAGCGTCTCGCCGGCCTCCGCGGGGCGTCCGTCGTAGAGCTGCGCCAGGCCCAGCGCGAGCCTCGCGTGGTGCAGCAGGTGGTCGTTCTCGGCCCGCCGCGACGCGTCGATCGCGCGGGTCGCGTAGGCCTCGGCCCGCCCGGGCATGCCGCGCTCGCACGCGAGCGGCGCGAGGAACAGGCATCCGTCGGCCGTGCCGAGCGCGTTGCCCTCCTCCTCGCACCACGCCGTGTACCGCTCGAGGTCGAGCTGGGCGCGCTCGAGCTCGCCGGCCTGGTACAGCGCGCACGCGCGCTGCTGGAGCACCTGGAGCCGGCGCACGGGCTCGATGGTGCGCACGATGGCCTCGGCCCGATCGAACGCCTCGAGCGCGGCGTCGAGCTGGCCGAGCGCGCCGTACTCGACACCGACGGAGATCAGCGTCTGCCCGAGCAGGCGCGGGTCGGGCAGCTGCTCGGTCCAGTGCTGCACGCGCTCGACGAGGGCGAGCGGGTCGCCGAGCCCCAGCAGCCGCAGGTGATTCGGCAGGGCGAGCGCGACGCGCGACGCGTCCCAGATGGCGCCACGCACCTCGAGCTGGTCGACGATCCCGAGCATCCGGCGCGTCGACTCGCGCAGCTCGACCTCGCGGAGGACCTCGGCGCACAACAGCCCCCAGGCCTCCATCCGGAGCCGCGTCTCGTCCGACAGCGCCTCGCCCTCGAAGCCCCGCACCCTCGCCCAGCTCGCGCGTGTGCCCTCTGTCCACCGGGCCGCGCGGGCGGCCGCGAGCGCTGCGCGCGCCGCGGTCTCCGGCGCCTCGTCGCGCAACAGCTCCACCGCCCGGTCGAGGTCAAGCAGGGCCGCCGCGCGCTCGCGGTTCTGCAGGGTCAGGCCGCGGCGCAGCAGCAGACGACCCGCCGCGACGGGGCTGCCGGCCATCGCCTCTTCGACGCGCGCGTACAGCTCGAGCCGCTCGAGCTCGGTGCCGTACGTCCACAGGAGCGCGTCGAGCCCCTCCACCAGCGTGATGAGGGCCTCGGGTGGCGCGCCCCGCGCGAGCCCGGCCTCCAGCTCGGCGCGCCGACGCACCAGCTGGTCGAACGCCTCACGCGCCCCGACGCCGCGCAGCGCGCCCACCCAGGCCCCCACGTGCGGGACCAGCCACGCGAGGTGCGCCCGGCGCGCCTCTGCGGCGACCTCGGGCAGGCGCTCGGCCGCGAAGTCGCGGATGGCGTGCAGCAGGCGGAATCCGCCCGGATCGGGATGCACGAGGCTGCTGTCGACGAGCTCGATCCACGGCTGCACGATGGGGTCGGGTGCGACCGAGGATGCGTCGAGCGGCTCGAACGGCCCGTCGAACGCCGTGAGCACGGCGAGCAGGTGCCGCGCCGCCGGGCCGAGCCGCGCCCACGAGCCCTCGATGGCCGTGCGCAGCGTGGCGTGCCTCCCCTGCCCTCCGCCGAGCACGTCGAGCCGGGCGTCCATCCACTGCTTCAGTCCGGCCGCGCCGAGGGCCCGGACCCGCCCCGCGGCGAGCTCGATGGCGAGCG
Organism: Alphaproteobacteria bacterium; assembly: GCA_020632875.1. Classification (GTDB taxonomy): domain Bacteria; phylum Myxococcota_A; class UBA796; order UBA796; genus JACKEQ01. Next base: position 663,897 of record JACKET010000002.1, on the reverse strand, counting down.
GCAGGCCGTCGAGCAGCGGGGCCAGCTCGAGCGCCAGCGCCGGATCGATCGTCCCGCCCGCCCTCTCCGCGCGCTGGCGCAGCAGCTCGGCGGCCTCCTCGGCATCGAGCGGCGGGATGCGGCGCACCTGCACGTCTCCGGTGGGCGGCGCGGCGCGTGCCGTCAGCACCACCGACACGCCCTCCGGCCCCACCAGCGCCGCCACGCGCGCCGCGAGCCCGGGCAGCGCGTCGACGTGGTCGAGCACCAGCGAGGCTCCCGTCCTGCCGAGGGCGTCGAGCACCCATCGAAGGCCCGCGTCGACGTCGAGCGCGTCGGGGAGCGGCGTTCGGAGCGCCATCGCGATGTGCCCCGGCACCGCGTCGAGCCGGTCGACGCCGTAGAGGTCGACCACCGGCCCGGCCCCCGCCGGGACGAGCTGCCTCGCGGTCGCCGACTTCCCCACGCCCGGCGGGCCGATGAGCACGAGCACCCGGTCGCGCGCCAGCAGCCCGCGCAGCTCGCGCTCCAGCTCGACGTGGCCGACGTACGCCACGCGCGAGGTCGCTCCCCGCGCGTGGCCGAGCAACAGGCGGTACCCGCCGTGGCGCACGGTCAGCAGCGACCGCGGGTGGTCGTGGCGCGCCTCGATCTTCTTGCGCACGCGCGACACCGCCATGTCGACGGCCCTCGTGGGCACGGGCTTCATGTGGTCCCACACCTGGAGCTGCAGCTCCTCGCGCGAGATGGGCCGACCCGAGCGCGCGCCCAGGTAGCCCAGCAGCCGGACCTCCTGGGTCGTCAGCCCCACGTCCCGCCCCATCGAGCGGCGGAAGACCCCGCGGTCCAGATCCACGCGGCCCTCGGCCAGCTCGAGGGTCCCAGCGGGTCGACCGTCGAAGAGGCGCTCCAGCGCGACGTCGAGAGCCTCCGGTGCCGCTTCGCGCAGCAGCACGACGGGCTCCAGCCGCGCGCGGTCCACCGGGGGGGCCGCCCGCGTCAGGATGACCGCGCCCGCCCGCACCCCGCCGGCGCGCCACCCCCGCAGGCGGTCCCAGGCATCGGTGCCCTCGAGCAGCACGGCCTCGACGGCGCGGAGCAGGCGCGCGTCGACGTGGTCGGCGGCGACGTGATGCCCGGCCCGACGCGCGAGCGCGGCCAGGCCAGGGGTGTCCGCGACGATTCGGGCCATGGGCCCAGCGTAGCAGTCCACGCGGGCCTCAGTTCCCGGCCGCGGGCCCGCCGTGCACGCCGATGTCGCTGCGCGAGCCGTCCGGGTCCAGGAGCCCGGGGTCGCCGGCATCGACGAGGGGCGAGCCGGGCACGAGGTGCAGGTCCCAGAGCAGCGCGTCGGAGCCGGACACATCGGCGTATCCGGGCGCCACGGAGACGCTACCCTGGGTCCCCGTCGGGTCGTTCACGTCGACCCAGTCGCCACCGTCGTTGTCGAACGCGTTGGAGTAGCGGACGTCCAGCGCGGCACCCACGACGTACACCCCGCCCGATGCGAGGTTCGGCGACTGGTTCCCGTCGATCGAGGTGTTCACGATCGACTGCGAGCCGCCCTGCAGGTAGAGCCCGGTGCCCTGGACGTACGCGGGCGCCGACCCGTAGTTCCCGTGCACGACCGAGCTGTGGAGCGCCACGACCGCGTTCTCCGCGTACAGCCCCGCTCCCTGCACCGAGGTCGACGCGAGGCCCTCGTTCCCGACGATGGCGACGTTCGACAGCGTGGCGCCCAGCCCCCGCAGGTGCACGGCGCCCTTCGCGGCCTGCCCGCCCGAGGCCTGGTTCTCCGCGATGGTGACACGCGTCGCGGTCAGGCTGCCCGCATCCCGCACCGAGAGCGCCGTGCCCGACGCCCCGCTGCAGCCCTGGATGCGGTTCCGCGCCAGCACGACATCCTCGAGGACCACATTGCCCGCCGCGCTGATGCCCCCTCCGAAGCGCTCGCCGGTGGCCGTGCAGAGGACGGTGTTGTCGACGATCTGCGTGTTCCGCAGCGTCAGGGTGCCCGCGGTCGCGAAGTGCGCGATGGCCCCGCCCACCGGCGCCGAGCCCTCGGCGAGGTTGTCCCGCACGACGCTGTCCTCGATGGTCAGCGCCGCGCCGTTGCTGTCGACGATGGCCGCGGCGCCCATGGTCTGCGTGTTGTCCTCCACGATCACGTCGCGCAGCACGAGCGTCCCGCCCGTCCGCACGCGCGCGCCGCCGCCCGGGCCGCCCGTGATCGTGAACCCCTCCACGACGAGCGTCGCGGCGGCATCGGCGAGCACGGCGCGGAGGTTGTAGGTCGTGGAGTCGAGGAACGTCTGATCGCGCCCCGCCCGTCCGACGACCGTGATGTCGCGGCCGGACACCACGATGCGCTCCTCGTAGGTCGCGGGCTCGACGCAGATGGTGTCGCCGCTCACGGCCGCGGCCAGCGCCTCGGTGATCGTCGCGAAGTCCGCGGGGACGCGGATCTCCTCGATGACCCCGTCGCAGTCCGTGTCGAGCGCGTCGCAGAGGTCGGGCGGCGCTCCGGGGCTCACGGCGGGGTTCGTGTCGTCGCAGTCCGAGCCGTCGGCCACGGTGCCGGGAGGCGCCGCGCAGGCGTCGCTCGCCTGGGACCCGTCGCCGAAGCCGTCTCCGTCGAGGTCGACGTACCACGTCGTCGTGGGCACGCCGTCGTCCGCGACGCCGTCGCAGTCGTCGTCCGCGTCGTTGCAGAGCTCGATGGCACCCGGGTACCGCGACGGGTCGGCATCGTCGCAGTCGTCGGGAGGCGCGAAGCCGTCGCCGTCGAGGTCGAGCGGCCCGGTATCCGTGTCCGCATCCGCGTCGGTGTCCGCGTCCGTATCGGAGTCGGAGTCGGAGTCCGCATCGGAATCCGCGTCCGTGTCGGTGTCGGTATCTGCATCTGCATCGGAGTCGGTGTCGGCGTCGGAGTCGGTGTCCGCATCGGAGTCGGTATCGGTGTCGGTGTCGGTCTCGGTGTCCGCGGGGTCTTTCGCGTCACAGGCGAACAGGAGCAGGGCGAGCGGGGTGATCAGGCGCATGGGTCCTCCTCCCGCGAGCGTTTCGCGCGGGAGGGCCGATCTCCGTGGACTGTTACGCGTTGTTACGACGCGGCGGTCAGTCCGGGACGAGCATGCACGCGGCCGGGCGAACGCTCGCGCAGATCGACACGAAGTCCTGGAAGGTCCAGCGATCCGAGGCGAGCACCTCCACCACCCGGACGCCGCCACCCGAGGCGACCGTGCTCCGGAGGAAGCCGTGGAGCTCGGGGCCCATCTCGAGCGTGCGCCCGGGGCCCACGTACGCCTTCCCGTCCATCTCGAGCACGGTCAGACCGGGCGGGAGCGCCCCCTGCGGGATCTCGCCGACGAACCCGCGCGCCGTGAACCCGCCGGACGTCCGGACGTCGCGACGCACCGCGCCCACGCGGGACAGCGGCGTCCGGGCATCGATCGCGTGCTCCCACGCGTCCCCGAAGTCGGGGTCGGCCTCGGTCGCGCCGTCGCGCCGAACGACGCGCAGCGCGCGCGACCCGGAGCGATCCAGGAACGTCGGATTCCCCGGATTCCCGACGAGGTCGACCCACGTGGGCAGCACGACGTCGGACGGGCCGAAGGTCAGGCCGCGCGGCGCGAGCGCGAGCGACCCGACGAGCGCGAGCGCAACGGCGGAGCAGGCGGCGACGCGAGACCGCACACCCGCCGCGACCGCTGCGAGCAGCACGAGCGGGGCGAGGACCACGCCGGGCCCCGGAGGCGCCGCGGGCATCGGCCCCCACGACGCCTCGATCCACACGAGCGCGTCACGCGCCACCCCCGACACCAGCGCGACGCCGAGCAGGTGGAGGACGAACCGGAACCCCAGCCGCCGGCGCTCCGCGTCGGGCTTCGCGAGGGCCGCTGCGGCGAGGCAGGCCCAGCCCCAGGCGACGAGCAGCGGGTCGCCGAGCCACGCGCCGGACGAGCCCACCGCGATGCCCAGCACCGCGAGCCCCACCGTGGCCCGTACGTCGCGCACGCCCGGCGCGACGGGCTCTCCGTGCGGCCGGGGTGCGACGGACCTCGACACACCGAGGCCCATCGCGAGCGCCGTGCACGTCGAGCCACAAGCGACGGCGCTCCAGCCGAGGCCCTCCGCGAGGCCCTCGAGCCGCGACCACCCCTCCAGCTGCCACGCGACACCCACGAGCCACAGCCCGGCCGGCACGACCCACACGAACGGCGCCAGCGCCCAGGGCGGAACGCGGACCGGGCGCCGCACGAGATCCACGACGGACACGATGAGCACGAGCGCGAAGAGCACCGCCAGCAACTCGAGCACCGGCGGCTCGTTGCTGGGCGGAATGGGGTCGACGGGGAACTGCATGGCGCCCCCTACGCCCGAATCACGCGGCTATTCGACGGGTCAATACGGGATGCCGAAGCTCGGCCAGTCGGTGCCGACCTGCTCGCAGACCCGGAAGAGCTCCGCACCGGCGACACAGTCCTCGATGCAGGCCGCGGCCTCGGCATGCGCGGGTCGCGGCCGTTCGGGAGCCCGAAGGCCTCGGGCGGGAGCCGGGCGCCGCAGAGGTTGCCGCATCCGGCCCTCCGCTCCTGGGGGTCGGTGACGGCCCTCCGCGGGAACGGTGCGGTGTTCCCGCGCGCGCGCGGCCCCTGTACGACGCGCCCCTCGATCGTCTGTTAGTACCCGCACTCGGAGACGGGCACGCAGCCGGCGAGCGCGAGGAGGGCGGGGATGAGCAAGAGGTTCCTCCGCTGAGGCGCACCGAGCGTCGCACGTCGCCCCGGGCCGCGCAATCGTCGGTGTATGCTCGCGGATCGAGGAGGCATCGTGCTCGCCTGGCTGCTCGCGTTCCCGTCGAACGCCGCCGACATCCATGTTCCGGTCGATGCCGTCGACCTCGACGCGGCCCTCGCGATGGCTGCGTCCGGCGACCGGATCGTGCTCGGACCCGGCGTGTTCCCGTTCGACGGCGTCGTGGTCTCGGAGGCCTTCGAGATCGTGGGCGCAGGCGCGGAAGCGACACTCCTCCTCGGCACACCCGGGATGGAGTCGACCGTCTTCTGGGTCGACGGAGGCTCGCTCTCGCTGTCGGGCCTGGCCGTCGAGCCGGCGGCGCCCGGCCGGCACATCCTGGCGTTCGGCGAGGTGGACCTCCACGACGTGACCCTCGAGGGCGGGTCACAGCTCTCCGGGACTTCAGGGTTCGGCGGGGCAATCGCCGCTTTCGCGCCGGTCATGGCAGAGCGGACCCGATTCGTGTCCAACACCGCGATCGCGGGCGGAGCGGTCGCGATCCGCACGCCAGGGTTCGTCTGCATCGACTGCACGTTCGACGGCAACACGACCGACTCGTCCACGGCGGGCGGCGGCGCGGTCGACCTGAGCTACGCGACCGATGCGTCGTTCGTCGGCGGGTCGTTCCTGCGGAACTCCAACGCGCCGGGAGACAGTGGCGCCGTGCGGATCGGCCTGTCCGCCCTGGCCACGTTCGACGATGTCGAATTCGCGGAGAACACGGCGTACATGGGCGCCGCGATGCGGGTGATGTCGACGGGCCGAGCCGAGATCCGGGGGGGCCTCGTCCGCGACAACGTCGCCACGCACTTCGGCGCCATCGAGCTCGGAGGCAGCGCGCTGGTCGACGGAGTGCGCTTCCAGCGCAACGTGGGGCGAACCGGCGCGGCGATCCACCAGACGGGGGGTCTCGAGATCCACCGCAGCGGGTTCTGCGAGAACACCGCGAGCCGGAGCGGCGGAGCGCTCTCGCTGGGCAACGGTGCCGTGCTGGCGGGCTCGAACGTGTGGATGGTCGCCAACGACGCGAGCGAGTACGGCGGCGCCATCCACCTCGCCACGACGACGACCGCTTCGCTCGACGACTCGACGTTCATGGGGAACACGGCGGGCATCGAAGCGGGCATGCTCTACATCGCGTACGGGGCGATCCGGCTCGACCGGGCGTTGCTCGTCGACCACGACTTCAACGAGATGTCCGACTACTCGGGAATCGGGTCCCAGCTCACCGCGGACGACTTCCTCCTCATGCCGTCCCCGCCCGCGCAGGCGTCACCGGATTGTGGTCCGCCGATCCCGCCCTTCGAGGCGCCGTGGCTCGATGGAGCACCCGGCGTCGACCTCGACGGCTCCCCCGCGGATCACGGCGCCACCGGCGGTCCGGGGGCGCCTCCAGAGCTGTGGACCGACACCGACGGAGACGGGGTCGTGGCGATGTGGGACTGTGCCCCCGACGACCCGACGACGGCCGACTGTCCGCCCGAACCCGTCGAGACCGCCGACACCGCGAATCCGGCCGGGGACACCGGGTTCCCCGACACCACGGGCGCCACTGCCGACACGGGGGTCGCGGACACCGGGGACGCCGAACCGGATGCGGACACCGACTCCGACGCAGACACCGATGCGGACACGGATGCCGACACCGACGCCGATTCGGACGCGGACACCGACTCCGACTCGGACACCGATGCGGATTCCGACACCGATTCGGACACAGACACAGACGCCGACTCCGACACGGACGCCGACGCCGACTCCGACGCCGACTCCGATTCGGACACAGACGCCGACGCGGACTCCGATTCGGACACAGACGCCGACTCCGACGCCGATTCGGACGCCGACTCCGACGCCGATTCGGATTCCGACTCCGACGCCGATTCGGATTCCGATGCCGATACCGATGCCGACTCCGACGCGGAGACGGACACCGAGACCCCCGAGGAGGCCGGCTGCGCGTGTGCCGCCACGCCTCGCCGCCCCACCTGGCTCGGTGCCGTGGCGCGGAGACGCTGAGGTCAGTCGAGCCAGTCGCCGCCCGGGCCGCCGTTGGCGCCGATATCCGCGGGGCTGCCATCGCCGTCGAGCACCCCCGTGGCCCCCGCGTCGATCAGCGGGCTGGAGGGCGTCAGCCGGAAGTCCCCATTCGCCCGATCCTGGTAGCGCGGATCGAGGGTGAGGCCGGTCCACGGGATGGGCGTCCCACCGCCGTCTTCGACCACCGACGCGAGGTCGAAGGCGTTGGAGGCCGACGCCGCGAAGGTGCCGGACGCGTGCACCGCGGGCGCCGATCCGCCCACCAGTCCCGTGCTGACGAGCGTGGCCGAGCCGCCCGACCCGATGTTCAGGGCTCCCGCGGGGGATGCCGTGTTGTCGACGATGTCGCCGTTCTCGAGCAGCAGCGTGCCCGAGCTCCCCTTGCCCGTCGGCCGCAGGAAGATGGTGCCGAGCTCGGTGCCGCCCCCGCCGAGCAGGTTGCGGTCGATCACCGCGTTGCGCATGGTGGCCGGGCCCGCGATGACCACGAGCCCCGCTTCGCCCGGGGAGCTCACCTCGTTCTCGCTGATGCGCAGCCGCGTCGCGTCGAGCGAGAGGTACGCCTGCATCAGGTACGCCGCCGCCGGCGCGGTGACGGTGTTCCGCGCGATCTCGACGTCCGTGAGCATGCCGTTCGGGATCTGGAGGAACGCCATCGATCCGGAGGTGACGGCGAGCGTGTTGTCGGTGATCACCACGTCCTCGAGGGTCACCGCGACGGTCGGGCTCACGCGCACCACGAAGTCGCCACCCGCGTCGAAGCTGTACGACGAGCCCACGAGGCTCGACTCGCGCAGCGTGAGCGAGCTGTTGCCCTCGGCGAAGAAGAGGCCCTCCACGAACGCCCCCGTGCTCGCGTAGGTCCCCGGAACCACCGTCAGACGCTCGGCGACGAGGCTCGAGCCGGCGTACTGATACGAGACGAGCCCGCTGCAGAACCCGCCACAACCGAGGTTCTGCACGGTGATGTCGGTCATGACCAGCCCCGCGCCCGGCGACACCTGCACGAGCGGCACGTTGCCGGTGCCGTCGAGGATGACGTTCTCGAGCCGCTGGTTGCCGGTGGCCGCGGCGTAGATGCGGTTCCCGTTGCCCGTCAGCATCCGGGTCGCCCCGCTTCCGCGTAGCGTCAGGTCCTTGCCACCGACCGAGACGAGCTCGGGCCAGTCGCCGTCGCCGATGCACACGATCTCGCCGTCCGCCGCGGCCGCGACGGCATCCTGGATGGTCGCGTGGTCTCCGGGGACGAAGCGGTCGCCCCCCAGCACGCCGTCGCAGTCCTCGTCGACCGTGTCGCACGCGACCTCCGCTGCGGCGGGATTGACGGCGGGCGCGTTGTCGTCGCAGTCCCCGCCCGTGGCGACGGTGCCGGAGGGCGCCGCGCAGGACACGACCGGCGTGCCCGCGCCGAACCCGTCGTCGTCCGCGTCGACCAGCCAGCCGACCGCGTCCACCGCGTCGTCCTCGTCCGTCGTGCCGTCACAGTCGTCGTCGATGGTGTTGCATCGCTCATCCGCACCGGGATTCACGAGCGCATTGCCGTCGTCGCAGTCCACGTCGGCCGTGTACCCGTCCTGGTCGAGGTCCACCGCGCCCGTGTCCCCCGTGTGGACCCCGGTGTCGGTCGTGCCCGTGTCCGTGTCCGAGTCGCTGTCCGTGTCCGAATCCGTGTCGGAGTCCGCGTCCGCGTCGGTGTCGGTGTCCGAATCCGTGTCGGAGTCCGTGTCCGCGTCCGCATCGGTGTCGGAGTCGGTGTCCGCGTCCGCGTCGGTGTCCGCGTCCGTATCGGCATCGCTGTCGGTGTCCGAGTCCGAGTCGGCGTCGGCGTCGGTGTCGGTGTCGGTGTCCGTGTCCGTCTCCACCGGGTCGGGATCGTCGCCCTTGCACGCGAGCAGGACGAGGGGGAGGAGGAACGAGAGACGCATCGGAGCTCCAGGTCGATGCAAGCTCCCTGGGCCGGCGGGCCCCGCGCCGCGAGTCGTTGTTACGCGGCGTTACTCAGGTGCCCCAGCCAGATGCGGTGCAGCAGCCGCACCTCGACCCCGAACCGGGTGGCATCCGGGCCATCGAGCCAGCGGGCGACCGGCGCGGGGTCTCCGCGCTCGACGGCCGCCACCAGCGCGTCCAGGACGGTCGCCCGTCGCCCCTCCTCGCGCCGCGCGAGCGCCGCGAAGCCCGCCACGTCGCCCGCGAGCGCCAGCCGCTGCAGCCTCGAGACCCGCGACAGCGCCGCATCGTCGACCCGTACGAGCCACGCCCGGCACTCGCCGAGGCGGCCCGCGGCGAAGCACGCGAGGGCCGCGCACAGCCGCGCCTGGTTCTCCGTGTGGGTCGCCCCCACCGCGTGCGCCGACTCCACGACGTCCAGCGCGTAGGCGAGCGCCTCGTCGGGCCGCCCGTCCTCCACCTCGACCGACACGAGCTCGAGCATCGCGTGTTGTGTCGGCGCGCTCCCCTGCCGGCGGCCCCAGGCGAGCACCTCGAGGAATGCGGCGCGCGCGAGGTCGTTGCGACCGAGGTTGCTGTGGACGGCACCCTGCTTGTCGCGGATCTGGAAGGCGCGCATCGGCTGGAACAGCCGCACGAGCGTCTCCGCCTCCGCCAGCAGTGCGAAGGCGCGCGCGCCCTCGCCGCGGTCGCCCAGCACGCCCGCGTAGGTGATGCGCACGTCGATGCGCCCCTGCGGGCTCTCGAGGAGGTCGCACCAGCCGAGGAGGCGCTCGAGGAACGGACCCGCGCGGTCGGGCTGCATCACCCGGAGCCGATCGCCCGCGAAGATGCCCGCGTACACGGCCTCGGCCACGGCATCCATCGCGAACAGCTCCTCGGCGATGGAGACGAGCTCGGGTGTGGACTCCTCCGGGGAGACCACCCCGCCGAGGTCGGCGTAGGTGAGGTACTGGACCCGGTGGCGGAGGCGGGTCGTCGCGGAGGCGGGCTCGAGCGGGACCCGCGCGAGGCGCTCCAGCGCGGCGGTCGTCCCGTCGGTCCAGTTGAAGAGCCGCGCGGCGAACAGCCCCGCCCGCGCGGCCAGATCGCCGTCGGCGTTCGCGGCGACCCACTCGTACTCGGCCAGGGCTTCGCGGATGCGCGGCCGCGACCAGACCTCGGCGCGCAGGAGGCGGACGTGCGCCTCGGCCGGGGTGCCGGCGACGACGGGCAGCGCCGCTTCGACCACGGCGAGACGCTCGCCCTCCGTGCCGCCGCGGACGCCGAGGATTCGGACGAGCGCGTGACACAGCTCGCCCACGGCCTGCGCGTCGCGGCTGGCCCGGGCGAGGTCCCACGCGGTCCAGAGGTCGGTCAGGCGGGACGCGAGCGCGGCGAACGCCTCGGCGGCACGTGCGCCTTCGAGCCCGCGCAGCCCACCGCGCACCCGGCCGGCGATGCAGGCCACGAATCGCGCGTCGGCGTCGGGCGCCGCGCCGTGGTGCATCGCGTACGCAGCGACGGCGTGGAGCACGCGGAAGCGGTCGCCGTCGCGCACGACGAGGTGGTCGTCGACGAGCGCCATCCACGTCTCGGCCGAGGCCCCCGAGACCTCGAGGCCGTCGTCGAGCGGGAAGGCCGCGCGGAACCGCGCGAGCCGCGTGAGGGCGTCGCGCGCCTCGTCCGTCAGCCGCGCCCAGCTCGTCGCGATGGCGCCCGACAGCGCGGGACCGAGCCCGGCCAGCGCGCCGCCCGGCGCAGCCACGAGCGCCGCGAGGGCCGGCGCTCCGACCCGTGGGACCCGCGCCGCGGCGAGCTCGATGGCGAGCGGGAGCCCGTCGAGCAGGGGCACGAGCGCGTCGAGACCGGGCTCGTCGCCCGCGAGTAGGGCGAGCAGGCCGCGCGACTCCGCCGGTGCCAGCGGCCCGAGCGCGACGACCCGGGGCGCTTCGGCGGGCGCCCGGCGCAGCGTGACCACCTGGCGCGGCCGGCCGAGCGACTCGAGCAACCCCACGAGCTGCGGCACGTCGTCGGCGTGGTCCCAGAGCACGACCGCGCGCGGTGGGAGGGCCTCGAGCGCGCCGCCGAGCGCGCCGAGCGGGTCCTGCGCCGGGCACACGGGGAGGCCCAGGGCCACCGAGAGCGCCGTGGCGGCCCGCTCCGGGCGATCGACCCCGGCGAGCTCCACCCGCACGACGTTCCCGCAGCGCGCGGCCGCGACGGACGCCGAGCGGCTCTTCCCCACCCCCGGCGGCCCGACGACCGCCACGACCCCGTCGAGCAGGGCCCGCGCGATGGCGCCGAGCTCCTGCACGCGTCCGACGAAGCCGGCGGGCGTCTCGGTGCGCTCGGGGACGGCGAGCCGGTAGCCGGCGTTGCGAATCGTGACGAGGCACACGGGATTCGCCGGATCGGGCTCGATCTTCTTCCGGAGGCGCGACACCGCCATGTCGACGGCCCTCGACGGCACGGGCCGCCGGTGGTCCCAGACCTGGAGCTGCAGCTCCTCGCGCTCGATGACCCGCGCGGACCGCGCCGCCAGGTACGTGAGCAGCAGCCACTCCTGGCCGGAGAGCTTCACGCTGACGCCGTCGGTCCGGTCGAACACCGCGCGATCGAGGTCGAGCGAGCCGCCCTCGAGCTCGAGGACCCCCGTGGGCCGCTCGGACTCCATCCGGTCGAGCGCACGCTCCGGGAGCTGGCCGCTGCGCAGGAGCACGACGGGCTCCAGCGCCGGACGGTCCGCGGGCGGCGGCCCGTCGGTCGCGACGACGCAGCCACCCTGGAATCCCCCGTCCCGCAGGGCGCGCAGCGTGCTCCACGCATCGGGACCCGCGAGGACCGCGGCGTCCGCGGAGCCCACGTCGCTCATCGGGCGCAGCTCCCGTCCGGCGAGCCCGTCGCCGAAACGCGCGCGGGCCACCTCGTCGCCGACGGCGAGGGTCACGGGCTGCGCACGCTTCCGAGCACGTGCTCGCGCACCAGCTCGAGGCCGTCGTAGTCCGGGTCGTGGTCGCCCGTGTCGGTGGTGATCACCACGACCAGACGCTCGGCGGGGATGGTGTAGACGAGCTGGCCACCGTAGCCCCACGCGATGTCGACGTCGGGCGACCCGCCCCGCCACAGCCAGTACTGGTAGCCGTACCACCAGCCCCCGCCGTCCTCGACCCACGGCCGCGTCGCGTCGTCGACCCAGGCCGGCGGCACGAGCGCCACGCCGTCTGCCGCGCCCCGGTCGAGCACGAGCTGGCCGAATCGCGCCAGCTCGCGCGGGCTCAGGTAGAGGTTGTAGCCGCCCGAGAAGAACCCCTGGGGGTCGCGGCCCCAGCGCTCGGCGTCGATACCGAGGGGACCGAGCAGCCGGCGGTGCGCGAAGGTGCAGAGGTCTTCCCCCGTGGCCTCGGCCAGCGCCGCGCCGAGCAGGTGCGACTGGCCCGTGCTGTACGCGAAGGTCGAGCCGGGCGGCGTGGCCTGCGGGAGGGCGCCGATCGCGGCGACCCAGTCGGGCTCGCTCTCGAGCGCGTACTCCGTGACGTCCTCCTCCCACGCGAGACCCGCCGTCATGGTGAGCAGGTGCTCGACCGTGATTCCCCGCGTCGGATCGAGCGTTCCGGGGAGCAGCCCGGCAACCGGCGTGTCGAGGGCCAGCACCCCGTCGTCGATCGCGATGCCGACCAGCATGGCGAGCACGCTCTTCGACGCGGAGTGCACGTTGTGGCTGTCGGTCGCCGCGGCCCCGTGCAGGTACCGCTCGAAGACCAGCACGCCATCGCGGAGCACGAGCAGGCTCTCGACGTACGGCAGGGCGTCGAGCTCCGCCGCTGCCGCTTCGAGGCCCGCGGGGTCGAGGCCGTGGGCCGCGGGCGTGCCCTCCGGGAGATCCGGGAGGTCGCCGATCTCGGCGAGCGTCGGGTTCGCCTCGTAGAACGACGGGGGCTGCGCGAGCGGCGTGGCGATCGAATCGCAGTCCGCTGGCAGGGGCGCCGGTCTGCAGGCGATCGACCACAACAGGAGCACCAGACCTCCGGTACGGCGCACTGTATCCGACGAACGCGCGCCCGGGCGCGCAGCGCACACCCAGGGGTCGCGCTTGCGGGTCGTGTGGCGCCGCCGTACCATCCTCCGTCCGTCGCCACATGGAGACCCGCCACATGCGTATCGCCCTTTCGCTCCTCTTCCTCACCGCCTGCACCACGCCGGTCCCCGAAGCCGGGCCGGCCATCGACGTGCAGGGCGATCTGCCCGCCGATCTCGCCGAGGCGACGTACGAGGACTTCGCCGCCTCGGGCGCGCAGTTCGGCGTGGTCGTCGACCCGGTCACGGGCGAGGTGGCGACGCTGCAGAACCTCGACCGCACCACCAACAGCGGCGACTTCACCCAGATCGCCGACGCCACCTGCCCCGGATGTGGGGCGGGCTGCGGGGGCGGCAACAGCCGCACCATCGACGTCGAGCTCCAGCGCAATGCCGGCAACGGCCCCGTCGGCATCGAATACGCGGGCGTGGCCAACTTCACGCCGGTCAGCGAGCTCTGCAACGGGGGCGCCTGCCCCGCGTCGGTCGACGCCACGGGCGGCCCGGCGCCCCTCACGGTGCGAATCGTCGGCTCGGTGACCACCTGCTCGGCCTTCCGCGTCTACTTCGACACCGACGACACCGTGCCCGCCCCGACCATCCTCGCCTACTACGACTTCGACGGCACCCTGGTCGACCAGGTCGGCAACGCGCCGACGCTGGCGTTCGCTGGCACGGCCGCCCTCAGTGGCGCGGGCGGCGGCTTCACCGGCGCGCCCGGAGACCGGTCGCTCGACCTCGGCACGATCAACAACGGCGCCGCCGCCTCCACGTCGGCCGGGTCGCACTTCGACGCCGCGTTCGTCAACCAGGAGATGGCGGTGTCGTGGTGGCAGTTCCAGACGCAGGCGGGGCAGACCAGCTCGTTCTGGATCTCCTCCCCCACCGCGGGCGGCGGGAACCGCGGGTTCCAGGCGCACGTGCCGTGGAGCGACAACACGATCTACTTCGACCAGTCCGGCTGCTGCAGCGTTCCCCAGCAGCGCATCACCGTCGCCGCCAGCTCGGTCATGCTGAACCAGTGGCAGCACGTCGTGGTGCAGCGCGACTCCACCGGGTTCCGCGAGATCTGGGTCGACGGCGTGCTGCGCACCTCCGGCGGCGGCGCCGAGGCCCTCGAGGCCTTCGACGGCATCATGGCCATCGGCTCCACCACCAACCCGCCCGGCTCCATCAGCTTCTCGGGCCGCATCGACGAGTTCGTGGTCTTCGCCTCGGCGCTGAGCCCCACGCAGATCGCGCTGCTGAACGCCGGCGCCAGCCCCCTCGACCTGTAGGCGCCTACGAGGCCCGGCCCAGCGCTTCCCAGAACGCCCCGGCATCGGGGAAGCGCGCGCCGCTCTCGACCGCCAGCGCACGCCCGAACGCGGCCTCCACCTCGTCGGGCACCTTGACTCCCACTGCGCGCGGCGTGGGCCTGCGCTGCGGGTCGCGGATGGCGAACAGCGCTTCGAGCAGGCTGGCCTGGCGGAACGGATGCCGCCCGAGCAGCAGCTCGACGCACACCATGGCCAGCGCGTACACGTCGGTCCACGGGCCCGTGCGCCCACCGTCGAGCTGCTCGGGCGCCGCGTAGTCGACCGTGAACGACGAGGCGCCCGGCCCCGACGTGATGAATCGCCCGTTGGCGCGGGCCTCCTTCGCGATGCCGAAGTCGAGCACCTTCATCGTCGTGGGGCCGTCGGACGACAGCACGAACAGGTTGCCGGGCTTCACGTCGCGGTGCGCCACGCCCTCGGCATGGCAGCGCGCGAGCGCCTCCGCCACGGGTGCGAGGCGGGCGTGCACCGAAGCGGGCGTCCAGCCGCCCTCGGGAGCGGGAGCCTGGGACAGCGGCACGCCGTCGAGCCACTCCAGCACGGTGTACAGCACGTCGGCGCCGCGGCGCGTCGTCCACCGGCCCACGTCGTACGACTGGATGATGCTGTGGGTCTGCCGCGACAGGCGGTTCAGGATGGCCCCTTCGCGGATGAAGGCGCGACGCAGCGCCGCGGACTGCTCGGCGTGCGGCGGCTTGAACACCTTGATGGCGACGGGCAGGTCCCAGAACAGGTGGAAGCCGCGGTACACGTGGCCGAACCCGCCGTCCGCGACCCAGCGATCGACGCGGTAGCGCTCCTCGAGCACCTCACCCACGAGACCCAGCGGGTCCTTCCGGCGCACGGGGGGCGTCGACGATGCGATCAACGCGCGGTCGTCGTGGTGCGCGAGCAGCGAGGCCACCTCGGCGTGCAGCGCCGTGTCGTCGCCACACGCGCGGACGAGGAACGCCGGGACCTGGTCGACCGGCAGGTCGACGGCCTCGAGGAACAGCGCCTTCACGCGCATCGGATCGGGCGCCACGCTCAGCTCGCCAGCTCGCGGCGGAGCCACGCCTTCACGAGGGTCCACTCGCGCTCGAGGGTGCGCTTCGGCACGCCGAGCGACTCGGCGATGGCCTCCATGCTCATGCCCCCGAAGAACCGCATCGTGACGAAGTCGGCCTGGCGCGGGTCGACCTCGGCGAGGCGCACGAGGGCCTCTTCGAGCGCCAGCACGTCTTCGTCGCGCGTCGGACAGATCGTGATGGCCTCGTCGAGCTCGACCTTCCGCACCCGGCCGCCGCGCTTGAGCCGGCCGCGGTCGCGCGCGTGCTCGACGAGCACCCGGCGCATCACCCGCGATGCCAGCGCGTAGAAGTGCGTGCGGCTCTCCCAGTCGACCGCCGCGGCGTCGATGAGCCGCATGAACGCGTCGTTCACGAGCACCGTGGCCTGCAGGCTCTGTGCGTCGGACTCGCGCCGCATCAGCGCGTCGGCGCGGATCTTGAGCTCGTCGTAGACCAGGGGCGCGAGGTCGTTCTGGGCGGTCGCATCCCCTCTGCTGGCCCGCTTCAGGAGCATGGTGATCTCGGGGCCCGCCACGCGACCTCCTGGAGTGGCGGGATCATAGCCCCTCGGATCACGGCAGGCAGACACCGCTTCCCACCGTGGTCGGGCAGTCGCCGTTGGGCGTGCCCGGGCTCGCGTAGTTCGCGCCGTTGAAGGTGGTCGTCGGGCACCACAGGTCGAGGTCGTCGTCCAGCATCATCGAGCTCCCGTTGGGCCGCTGCCACAGCGGGCCGGACGTGTCGATGTCGGCCGAGACGAGCACCTCGGTGGCGTTCGAGAACGTCAGCACCTCGTTCGGGTTGATGTACATGCCCGTCCCGTCGTCGGGGGCGAAGCCGTAGCAGCCCGTGAAGAGCCCGGTGCTGTTCGCGAGCACCGCCCGATCGCCGTGCGCCAGCACGATCGACACCGAGACGGTGTGGCTCCCGCTCCCGTCGGACATGACGAGGCCCTGGAGGTCGACGGTGCCGGGCCCGACGTAGAGCAGCTCGACGAACTGGGCCGCCGCGGAGCCGCAGTACGGCACGTCCTCGTGGATGACCTCGGCGAACACGAGCTCGCCGGGCACCAGCTCGTCGATGGAGCGCAGGGGGCCCGCGCTGTCGTCGTCCAGCACGCAGTCGGAGAGCGACGCGTTCCAGCACGGGTCGCACCCGTCGGGCGTGCCGTCGCCGTTGGCGTCGTCCGCGTCGTCCCAGCCGTCGCACACGTCACACCCGTCGGCGGTCCCGTCGGCGTCGGTGTCGACGGTGTCGTCGCAGCCCGGGCACACGTCGGTGTCGGCGCAGTAGCCGTCCATGTCGTCGTCGAGCGTGCCGTCGTCGCCGATGCAGAGGTCGGCCGAGTCACAGCTGCCGTCGCCGTCCGAGTCGTCGAGCGCGTCGAGCGGACAGGAGTCGCAGGCGTCGGGCACTCCGTCGCTGTCGCCATCCACCGTGTCGTCGCCGCCGGGACACACGTCGCAGGCGTCCGGAACGCCGTCGGCATCCGCATCGTCGGTGTCGAGCCCCACGCAGGTGTCGACGTCGTCGCAGACCCCGTCGAGGTCGCTGTCGCCCGTCGACGGGTTGCCGTCGCACAGGTGGACCGCGATGGACGAGCCCCCGGGGCCCCTGCACACGATCTCGTGGGCGCTCGCCGTGAGCGGGACGGGCGAGGTCTGCACCACGCCGTCCACCGTGCACTCGGTGCTGCCCGCCGCGGTCCACGAGAGCTCGCCGCCCGCCACCGACGTGGTGATGGCCGGCGCGCCGTCGGGCACGTAGTGAGCGCCCAGGTCGACGGGCGCGGCGTCGGTCGTGCCGTCGCGCTGGGTCGTCAGCGCATCCCAGCCGGGGAGCTGGGTCGCGACGTTCGCCTGGTCGCCGGCATCGACGGCTGCCGAGCCGGAGTCGAGGAACAGCTGGGCGCTCGCGGGGTCGAACGGGTAGTCCAGCGCCGCGGTCGAGCCGTCGAGGTAGAGGTTCGCCGTGCCCGTGATGGACTCGCCCGCCGCGACGTATTCGTACGTCTGCGTGCCCGAGCCCGACACGAGCACGGGCCCGCCGTCGTTCCACAGCACCGCCCCGCGCAACAGCAGGGTGCTCGTGTCGACCGAGCGGACGAGGCCCGCCTGGTGGTCGCCCCAGATGCTGACGTACGACATCGTCGTGTTCGAGCCGTCCTCGATCCACAGGGCCGTGCCCGAACCCGTGTTGGTGACGGTGTTCTCGAGCAGCGTGATGTTGCGGAACGTGTTCACGCTCCCGCTGCCCGTGCGGATCACGGCGTACGGCACGTGGTTCCGCGCCATCACCACGTTGCTCACGGTGAGGTTGCAGCCGTTCGTGTTGATGAGCCCGGTGCCGTCGGAGTGGTTGTCGACGATCCAGAGGTTCGACACCTCGAGCGCGCCGCTCGCACAGTGCACCGCGGCCCCGTGGTACGCGGTGTTGTAGTCCCGCCCGCCACGCACGAGGAACCCGTCCACGAGCGCGCCCGAGCCCCCCGTCAC
This sequence comes from Alphaproteobacteria bacterium, assembly GCA_020632875.1. Classification (GTDB taxonomy): domain Bacteria; phylum Myxococcota_A; class UBA796; order UBA796; genus JACKEQ01. Next base: position 646,212 of record JACKET010000002.1, on the reverse strand, counting down.
GATCTGGCGGGCATTGTCGGTGCGCGTCGATCCGTCGCCGTACACGTCGTCGCCGTTCACGTCGCCGTCGAGCACCGTGGTCGCGAAGAGCCCCGCGCGGTCGGCTCGATCCGTCTCGGTGCCGTCGAAGCCGCCGTACACGTCGACGTTCTTCGAGCTGACGTTGATCAGCTTGCCGTTCACGCCACCCGTCGTCGAGTGGTAGTGGCCCTCGGCGACCCAGACCTCGTGGCCTGTCGATGCCGCGTTGATCCCGGCCTGGATCGTCGTGAACGCGTCCGTCCAGCTCGAGCCGTTCGCCGCACCGGTCGCGGAGTCGTCGACGTACCAGACGTAGCAGGTGACCTGGTCGGGATTGTAGAAGTCGGCGCAGAGGTCGCAGCCGTCGGCCACGCCGTCGGAATCGGCGTCCGCGCCGTCGTCGGAGCCGGGGCACACGTCGCAGGCGTCGGGCACGCCATCGGCGTCGGCGTCGGCGCGGTCGTCGGAGCCCGGGCACACGTCGGTGTCGTCGCACACGCCGTCTCCGTCCGCATCCCCAGAGGCCACGTCGCCCTCGCAGGCGTAGATCGCGCGGGCCGAGCCGCGCGGTCCGACGCACACGAGCTCGTTCCACGTGCCGGTCACGGGCGTGCTCCCGCTGCTCCCCACCGCCACGCCGTCGAGCGTGCAGGCCGTCGCCTCCTTGGAGGACCACACGAGCGTGCCCGCGTTGTTCTCGAAGGTCGGGATGGTCACGGCGAACGGGTCGTAATGCGCACCCGCGTCCGCAGGGGTCGTGTCGGCGAGCGTGTCGAGCTCGGTGGCGAGCGTCGACCACGGGGTACCCGCGGCCGTGAGGAGCGCGCCGTCCCCGGCGTCGACACATGCGCTGGCCGGGTCGAGGAAGCGCTCTCCGCTCGGGTAGCGGGCCGCGAAGGGGTCGCCGAGCGCCGCGGTGCTGCCGTCGAGATCGACGTTGCCGGTGCCCCACGCCGACAGGTCCTCCTGCGCGCAGGTAGCCGTGACGACGAGAGGTCCGCCGTTCGACGACAGGCTGTCCCCCACCCCGTACAGGATCGAGCTCTCGAGGTGGTAGTCGCTCGTCGCCTGCCCGCCGAACCCGAGGATCGTGTCGACGGTCGGCTCGTCGAACGTGCATCCGGTCAGGCGGACGTACTGGTCCTCGAACCAGATCACGTTGAGGCCCCCCGACCGGTTGTCGGCGAACACCACGTTCGTGAGGCTGCTCCCCGTGGTGTCGTTCTCGAAGCGCCCGACCGGCTGCGACGATGCGGAGTTCTGCATCACGAAGCTGTCGGACAGGTGGAAGCTCGAGCCCGTGTTGACCTGGAAGGTCGAGCGCGTCGACGTGACGTTGTCGACGAGCCAGAGGTTCACGCCGGTCAGGGTGTCTCCGTTCCGGGTGCGGATGGCCGAGCCCCACAGGTTCGTGCTGCGCCCGCCCGAGATCCGGAACCCGTCGAGCAGCGTGCCGTCGCCCGAGAGCACGAGCGGCCCGTCGTGGTTGTCGTCGCGGCTCGTCAGGTCGTACGGGATGTCGTCGCCGTTCGTGTCGCCCGTGATGACGGTCTCGACGAAGCGGTTCGCGCGCTCGGCGAGGTCGGTCTCGGTGGCGTCGAAGCCGCCGTACAGCTCGCGGTCGTCGGGCAGCGAGAGCGGCGAGGTGCGCGGGTAGCGGCCCACGGCGACCCAGATGGCGTCTCCTCTCGAGGAGGCGGCGAGCGCCGCGTCGATGGTCGTGAACGCATCCGCCCAGCTGGTGCCGTCGTTGGCGCCCACCGCATCGTCGTCGACGTACCAGCGGTAGCAGTCGCGAAGGTCCGGGTTGCTCCAGTCGTCGCAGGGATCGACGTCGCCGCACCAGCCGTCGCCGTCGCCGTCGAGCTGCGCGTCGTCGCCGGTGCACAGGTCGCAGCCGTCGGGCACGCCGTCGAGGTCCGCATCGTCCTGATCCGCGGATCCCTCGCAGAGGTCGTCGGAGTCGCACACACCGTCGTTGTCGCTGTCGTCGGGGGCGTCGGCGGGGCACGGGTCGCACGCGTCCGGCACGCCGTCGCTGTCGAGGTCGACCCCGTCGTTCCCACCCGCACACACGTCGTCGGCGTCGCACACCCCGTCCCCGTCGCTGTCGTCGGGGTTGTCGGACGGGCACACGTCGCAGGCGTCCGGCACCGTGTCTCCGTCGGCGTCCGCGGTGTCGTCGCTGCCGGGACACACGTCGCAGTCGTCCGACACGCCGTCGCCATCGGAGTCGGCGAGCGCGCAGGCGTCGCAGCCGTTCGGGATGCCGTCGCCGTCGGTGTCGATCGTGTCGTCGCTGCCGGGGCACACGTCCTCGCTGTCGCACACGCCGTCGAGGTCGGTGTCGTCGGGCGCATCGGCGGGGCACGGGTCGCAGCCGTCGGCGATGCCGTCGCCGTCGCCGTCGGACCCGTCGTCGGAGCCGGGGCACGCATCGAGGCTGTCGCAGACGCCATCGCCGTCGGAGTCGTCGAGCGCGTCGTCGGGACAGGGGTCCTGGTCGTCACAGACCCCGTCGCCGTCGGAGTCGGTCGTGGCGTCGTCGCCGAGGCAGACGTCGTCGACGTCGCAGACGCCGTCGCCGTCCGAGTCGTCGGGCGAATCGACCGGACACGGATCGCAGCCGTCGGGCACGCCGTCGCCGTCGGTGTCGACCGTGTCGTCGGAGCCCGGGCAGATGTCGTCGCTGTCGCAGGAGCCGTCGCCGTCGGAGTCGTCGGGCGCGTCGGACGGGCAGGCATCGCAGCCGTCCGCCACGCCATCGCCGTCGCCGTCGACCGTGTCGTCGGAGCCCGGGCAGGCGTCGTCCGTGTCGCACACTCCATCGCCGTCCGTGTCGTTCGGATTGTCGAGCGGACACGCGTCGCAGCCGTCTGCCACGCCGTCGCCATCGCCGTCCGCCCCGTCGTCGGACCCCGGGCAGACGTCGTCGGCGTCGCACACCCCGTCGCCGTCGGAGTCGTCGGGATTGTCGAGCGGGCAGGCGTCGCAGGCGTCGGCCACGCCGTCGCCATCGCCGTCCACCGTGTCGTCGGCGCCGGGGCAGGCATCGTCGGTGTCGCACACCCCGTCGCCGTCCGTGTCGTTCGGATGGTCGAGCGGGCAGGCGTCGCACCCGTCGGCCACGCCGTCGCCGTCGGTGTCTTCGCCGTCGTCGCTTCCCGGGCACACGTCGCAGTCGTCCGCCACGCCATCGCCGTCCGAGTCGCCGAGCGCGCAGTCGTCGCACGCGTTGGGGATGCCGTCCCCATCGGTGTCGAGTCCGTCGTTGCCGCCGGGGCACACGTCGTCGCTGTCGCAGATCTCGTCGCCGTCGCTGTCGTCGAGGGCATCCTCGGGGCACGGGTCGCACGCGTCGGGCACGCCGTCGCCGTCGCCGTCCACCGTGTCGTCGGACCCCGGGCAGGCGTCGTCGCTGTCGCACACGCCATCCCCGTCGGAGTCGTCGGGATCGTCGTCCGGACACGCATCGCAGGCGTCGGGCTGCCCGTCGAGGTCGCGGTCGGCGAAGTCGTTCGCGCCGGGACAGGCGTCCACGTCGTCGCAAACGCCGTCCCCGTCCGAGTCGTCCGCCGCCGCGAGCGGACACGGGTCGCACGCATCGGGCACGCCGTCGCCGTCGTTGTCGTAGCGATCGTCACCCGTCGGACAGACGTCGTCGCCGTCGCAGACGGTGTCGGCATCGGCGTCGTCGGGGGAGTCGGTCGGACACGGGTCGCACCCGTCCGGGACGCCGTCTCCGTCGGCGTCAGCGGTGTCGTCGGCGCCAGGGCACACGTCGTCGCTGTTGCAGACCCCGTCGGCGTCGGAGTCGTCGGGGGCGTCGGCCGGGCACGGGTCGAGGTCGTTGCAGACCCCGTCGCCGTCGGTGTCGCCCGTCGCGTTGTCTCCGTCGCACGGGTCGATGTCGTTGCAGAGGCCGTCGAGGTCGTCGTCGCCGGTCGCGTCGACGCCGTTGCAGAGGTCGTCGTCGTCGCAGACGCCGTCCCCGTCGGTATCGCCCGTGGTGTCGTCGCCCAGGCAGTCGTCCTGGTCGTCGCAGATGCCGTCGCCGTCCGTGTCGCCGAGCCCGTCGTCGCCCACGCAGGCGTCGCGGTCGTCGCAGATGCCATCCGCGTCGGTGTCGCCCGTCGCGTCGTCGCCGAAGCAGTCGTCGTCGCTGTCGCACACGCCGTCGGCGTCGGTGTCGCCCGTCGCGTCGTCGCCGAAGCACGGGTCGAGGTTCGCGCAGACGCCGTCGAAGTCCGCATCGCCGGTCGAGTCGTCGCCGAAGCACAGGTCGGATTCGTTGCAGATGCCGTCTTCGTCGTTGTCGCCGAAGAACGTGCAGTCGATGGGGTCCTCGCAGATCCCGACCTCGCAGATGAGCCCACTCGCACAGTCCCCGTCGACCTCGCACTCGGTGCCGAGCTCGCCTCCCGAGCACCCCGCGAGCGCCAGCAGCAGGCCGAAGGAGAGTCTCATGGGGGTCCACCTGCGCATCGCGGTCTCCGGGGCTTCTCCGGGTGCTGCGTCAACGCCGCAGGAAGTCCGCCAGATTTTTTCGCGGATGGGGATCCAGACGCGGGAACGGCGACATCAACGAGACGGAGGTGTCCATGCGCGCACTCGTCCCCGCCCTCGTCTTCCTCGCCGCCTGTCAGGCGGCCACCGACCCCTGCTGGACGGAGGAGAACGCGCCGTCCCGGTGCATCGGCGCCATCGCGATCGAGCCCGGCGACGGAACCACACCGACGTTCTCGCTCGAGGGCACGGGCGCCGTGGTCCCCGACGTGCTGATGGTCATCGAGGCCGACGGAGACGGGTGTGGCGGAGGGTCGAACCTCTGGGAGCTGTCGCGCATCCCGGAGGAGGCGGCGCTGCAAGGCATCGCGTACGGCGAGGTGCCGGAGGGCGCGCGCGAGCGCGTGAACGAGTTCCGGTCACCCGACGGGTCGCTGATCGCGCTCGAGCTCGGCCAGACCTACTCGGCGACGTTCGTCGCGAAAGACCGCCTGTCGGCCAGCGGCGCCGGAGACGCCGACTGGACGGGCGTCTTCGTCGCCGGCGACCCCGACAGCTTCGCGAGCTTCTCGGACGCCTGCCTCTGAGGCAGGCCCCGGCCTACTGCTCGAGGAGCTGGTTGATCCGCTGCTTGACGGGGGTGTTCGGCACGCCCGAGAAGGCCATGTCGATCCGCATCTCTTGATCGAGCACGATCTGGAACGGGATGTAGCCCTCGTCGGTGCCCGCGATGGACAGCTGGTTGGAGGCATCGTTGCCGGGCTGGCGGACGACCGGGAAGGTGATGCCGTACTCGTCGGCCCAGTCTTCGAGGAAGCGCTTGTTCGGCTCGCTGCCCTGATTGTCTTGAATCATCAGGTGGATCGTGACGAAGCCCTCGTCGCGCTTGTTGAGGAAGTGATCCTCGGCATCCTCGGCGAGCTGACGGCAGGGGCCACACCAGCCCGCGGAGAAGTCGAGCAGCACGACCATGCCGTAGAACTGGTGGAGGCTCACGTCGTTGCCGAACTGATCCTTCGCCTGGAAGTCGGGCATCTGCTCGCCGATGTGCCAGCCGGGATTCGTGATGTCGGCATCGGCGGAGAAGTCGGCCCACAGCCCGTCGGGCCAGTGGTACTTGTTCAGCGCATCGCCGTTGATCGCCTCTTCGCCATCCGTGAAGCCGTCGCCGTCGCTGTCGGCCTCTGTCGGCATGGTGCCCGCGAGCACCTCGTCGCCGTCGTCGATGCCGTCGCCGTCGGAGTCGGCGTTCTTCGGATCGGTGCCGAGCTCGAGCTCTTCGCTCTTGAGCAGGCCGTCGAGGTCGGCGTCGGTGTCGCAAGCGACCGTGAAAGCGAGGGTGACGGGAAGCAGGGCCAGCAAAGCGATACGCATGGGGGAGCTCCGGAACGAGACGAGCGACAGCTTAGCTCGATCCCCGGCGAATCACCCGTCAGGAAATCGTCTTCGCCCGCGATGTGCCCGCCCGTGCTACCAGAGCGCGTCCGGATCCGCGGAGACCGCCGTGCTCGCCCTCCTCGCCCTGTGCCAGGCCCTCGCCACCGAGCACGTCCTGGCCATCGCGCCCTTCTCGGCCAACACGTCCAACGCCGAGCTCGCGCCCGTCACCGCCGGGCTGTCCGACATGCTCACGACCGACATCGGCGAGGCGCCCGACGTGACCCTGGTCGAGCGCTCGCGCCTCCAGGACCTGCTCGCCGAGCTCGCCCTCCAGCAGTCCGACTGGGCCGACCCGTCCTCCGCAGTGCAGCTCGGGAAGGGGCTCGGCGCCACGCACGTGGTGGTCGGCGGTCTCGCCGAGGCCCGCGGGCGCGTGCGGCTCGACGCGCGCGTCGTCGACGTCGGCTCGGGGCGCGTCGTCGCGTCCGTCGAGAAGGAGGGCGCGGTCGGCCAGGTGTTCCACCTCGAGCGGCAGCTCGCCCTCGCCGTGCTCGAGGCGATCGGCGCCGAGATCTCGCCCGATCACCGCCTGCGGCTCGGCGAGCTCGACCCGACGCAGGGCGTCTCGGGCGCCGGATTCGCGGAGGACGGGGCCCGCGTGGTGCTCCGCGAAGACCGCGTGGTGCGCACGGTGCTGCCGGGCCACGTGTTCGTCGACGGGCAGCACGTCGGCGCGCTGCGCTTCAAGTCGACCCTCGACCTCGGCCTGAAGCCCGGCCGCCACGAGTTCGCGGTGGCCGAGCAGAAGAAGGCGAAGAAGCCGATCTACGAGTGCTGGGGGGTCATCGACGTCCCGGCGTCCGGCATGACGAAGAGCCTCGTCGAGCTCTGCGACCAGCTGCTGGCCGGGCCCTCGCCGTACGGCACCGTGCTCCCGCCGGGCCACGGGATGATCGAGTTCTCGATGCCCGAAGACGGCACCGTCACCGTGTCGGCCGGCCGACAGCGCGTGCGGTCGAGCTGGATCTACCCGTTCCCCGAGGGCGACCTGGTGGTCGTGGTCCGCCGACGGGTCGACCTGGTCGCACCGGAGCCCGCGAAGGCCTCGAAGCACCCGGCGGCACAGCCCCAGAGCGGCGAGGTGTGCCGCAAGACCGCCATCGTGCCGCGCTACGGCAAGCTCGTCTTCACGGCGACCGAGCAGCGCTGCACGCTCACGGTCGCCCCGCTGCTCACGATCGACGGCTCGGCCCCGCGGGGCCCGATGGTGCGCCCCACGCGCCCCCGGTAGAAGTGGGTGGCAGCACCAGATTGTCTGTAGACGCCGCCCGCGTCGCGAGCTCGAGGAGGTGGAGCATCGGAGGTTCCTCGGGCTCCCGTTCGTAACCCGGATCGATTCGGGTCGGGCTATCTTCTGCGGATGAAGCCTCCCTTTGCGGCGCTCGTCGCCGTCGTCCTGACCGCGTGCTCCCCCGAGCCCGTCGCACCTGCAGACCTCCGGCACGACTTCGGGGCCGTCGCCACCGGGGATTTCTGGGCGGCACCGTTCCCGGGCGCCCAGGTCGATGGGCTCGGCGCGCACCTCGCCGACTTCCCGAACCCCGCCGGGGTCGACCTCGTGGGCGACCTGATCGCGATGGGCGACGGTCGGCTGACGGGCGCAGGTACGTCGAGCGGCATCTTCTTCGCGAGCGGGGTCGACCTCGACTCCGCGAGCCTTCCCGATCTCGCCGGATCCATCGAGCCGGGCAGCCCCATCGTGCTGGTCGACGTCGACCCCACGTCTCCCGAACAGGGGCGCCGGTTCCCGTTCACCTCCGACTTCCGCGTCGACACCGGGCCGTTCGGCGCGCCGCGGCTGCTCTCGCTGCTCCCGGTCCAGGGCATCCCCCTGCGTCCCGGCACCACCTACGCGGCCCTCGTCACCACGGGCGTGCGCACCGCCGGCGGTCGGCCGCTCGCTGCGTGGCCGGGCGCAGCCCTCCTCGGCGATCACGCCTGTCCCGACGGGCTCGCGACGGCGGCCTGCGAGCAGATGTCCGCGGCGCTCGATGCGCTCGGAGTCGACCCCGCGGAGGTCGCGGGGCTCACCACCTTCACCACGCAAGACCCGACGGCGTCCCTGCGCCGGTGGACCGGGCACGCGCGCGCCACCGAGCCGATCCCGGCCCCCACCGACCTCGCGTTCGTCGAGGAGCACGAAGACTTCTGCGTGTTCGCGGGGACCACGACGGTCCCGGTCTACCAGTCCGGAGAAGCGCCGTACCAGACCGAGGGCGGCGACATCCGGGAGGATGCCGAGGGCCGCCCGGTGCTCGACCACCGCGAGGCCTCGCGCGTCGTGCTCACCGTCCCGAAGTCCGCGGGTGCCGACACACCCCTCGTCGTGTTCGTCCGCACCGGAGCGGGAGGCGACCGCCCGCTGGTCGACCGCGGGGTGCGGGGTCCGGATGGCATCCCCCTCGAGCCCGGGTCCGGTCTCGCGCGCGACTTCGCACAGGTGGGCTGGGCCGGCCTGCAGATCGACGGGCCCCATGGCGGCGTGCGCAACGCCACCGGCGCTGACGAGCAGTTCCTCATGTTCAACGTCTTCAATGCGCGCGCGCTCCTCGACAACGTGCGCCAGTCCGCGCTCGAGCTCGCGCTGCTGCCCGACACGATCGAGGGCTGGTCGCCGGACGTGTCGGCGTGCCCGGGCTCCGCGGGGTTCTCGTTCGACCCCGACCGCCTCGCGCTGTTCGGGCACAGCATGGGCGCCACCATCGCGCCGCTCACGCTCGCCCTCGAGCCGCGCTACGGCGCCGCGATGCTCTCCGGTGCCGGCGGCAGCTGGGTCGAGAACGTCGTCCACAAGCAGAGCCCGCTCGAGGTCCGCCCGCTCGCCGAGGCCATGCTCCAGTACGACGGCACGTCGCTCCATCCGCACGATCCGGTGCTGTCCCTGCTGCAGTGGGTGGGCGAGTCCGCCGATCCGCCCGTCTGGGGCGCGACGATCCAGGCCCACGGCACCCACGTCCTCATGGCCCAGGGCATCGTCGACACCTACATCCTGCCGCCCATCGCCAACGCCACCACCCTGAGCCTCGGGCTCGACGTGGCGGGTCCGGTCCTCGACACGCCGCTGCCGTACACGTCCGTCTCCGAGCTGCTCCCCCTGGCGGGCGGGCGCGTCCTGGACCTCCCGGTGACGGGCAACCGCGACGGCGCCACGCGCGTGGTCCTCCAGCACGCCGAGGACGGCGTGGAGGACGGGCACGAGGTCCAGTTCCAGCTCGCGGCTCCGAAGGCCACGCTGCGCGGGTTCCTCGCGACCTCGGCGAGCGGAGCGCCCGTGGCGGAGGCCGGCTCACCCTGAGTCGTGTCGCAACGACGAACGCCGCCCGGTGACGCTCGATCGAGCCGTGGCGCTTTCGACTCAGGCAACACCCGTGGAGCTCGACGCGCCAATCGCGTGGACCTGTCGCCGGTCTGGGAAACATGGACACTCCGCTCGGGGTAACCTCTCCCGCTCCCCCGATGGTCGCCCATGCCCCTCGTCGTCCACCGCTCCGCACACCCCGAAGTCCTCGCCGCGAAGCTCGCCGCGATCCTCGCGATCCCGCCTGCCGACCCGATGGCGACCGACACCCTCGCCGTCCACTCCGGGGGGCTCGAGCAGTGGCTCGCGATGCAGGTCGCCCAACAAAACGGCATCTGCAGCGCCGTCGAGTTCGTCCGCCCCGACGAGCTCGTCGCGCGCCTCGCCGCCGAAGCCCTCGGTGAGGCGGCCGACTTCCGCGCCTGGGCCCAGCCGCGCCTGCTCTGGGCGCTGCTCGCGACGCTTCCCGCCCTGCTCGACCTGCCCCAGCTCGCACCCGTGCGCGCATATCTCGACGCAGAGGGCCCCACCGAGCACACCCTGCGCCTCGTCACGCTCTGCCAGCGCCTGGCGGGTGTCTTCCAGGCCTACGGCACGTACCGGCCCGACCTCGTCCACGCCTGGCAGTCCGCCACCGAAGGCGAAGACTGGGAAGCCCCCGTCTGGCGCGCGGTGGAAGCCCGTCTCGGCGCCACCCACCTGACGGCCTGGGCCGACCGGCTCGCCACCGCATCCAGGGTCCCCGCGCCCCGCGGGCGCGTGCTGCTGTTCAGCGTGACGACGCTCCCGCCGCTCACCCTGAAGGTCGTGGCCCGCCTGGCCGGCGACCGGGAGCTGCACCTGTTCGCGCTCCACCCCTCCCCTGCCGCATGGGTGAAGCTCGAGGAAGCTGCGAACGAATGGCGCGACATCCCCGAGCGGGATCTTCTCGGGGCGCTCGACCGACCCGGCCTCCGCCCAGCGCACCCGCTCCTCGCGAGCATGGGCACTCTCGCGCGCGACTTCGAGCTCGCCGCCCTGCGCTGCCAGAACGTCGTGCACGACCTGCTGCCCTGCGAGCCGCCCGAGCGAGCCACGCTACTCACTGCGCTCCAGGCCGACCTCCACGACAACATGATCCGCCCATTCGTCATGAAGGACATGGACAATTCCGTACAGGTCCATGTCTGCACCTCGCCGCTCCGCCAGGTCCAGGCGCTCCGTGACGTGCTGCTCGACCTGCTCGACGACCCGACGCTCCAGCCTCGCGACATCGTGGTGATGAGCCCGGATGTCGAGATGTACGCGCCGCTCGTCGAAGCGGTGTTCGGTGACGGGTCGCCGCGGTGGACGGACGCGAGCGCCCATCCCGCCGGCTTCCCCGCCCTGCCCTTCCGGATGGCCGACCGCGGCGTGCGGTCCGAGAACCAGGCCGCGGAGGCGCTGCTCCGGCTGCTCGACCTCGTGGACTCCCGGTTCGAAGCCCCTGCGGTGATGGAGATGCTGGCGCTCGACCCCGTCCGGGAGCGCTTCGGCCTCGACGCGGCGAGCCTGCCCCGCGCGCACGAGCTGCTCGTCGAAGCGGGCGTGCGGTGGGGGCGGGACGCCGCGCATCGGGCCTCTCTCGACCTCCCCCCGGACGACCGGTTCACGTGGCGCTTCGCGCTCGACCGGCTGCTGCTCGGCCAGGCGCTCGCGGATCCCACCCACGCGGAGCTTCTCGGGCACGCTCCCGGCACGGGGGTGGAGGCGAAGGACGACCGCGCGGTCCTCGGCGGGCTGGTGGACTTCGCGGAGACGCTGGTGGCCGAAGTCGAGGCGCTGGGCTCCGACCGCGAGCCGGCGGCGTGGTTCGCGCGCATCGCGACGGCGACAGACCGCCTGCTGGACGACACGTCCGACCGGGCGTGGCAGAAGCGGCAGGTGCTCGACACGCTCAGCGAGCTCGCCGAGCACGCGTCGGATGCGGGCATCACCGACACGGTGGACCTCCGCACGATCCGCGCGCTGCTCGGCGACCGGTTCGCCGCCCGCGAGCCCGGCCAGGGCTTCCTGGGCGGGGCGATCACGGTGTGCGAGCTCGTGCCGCTGCGCTCGATTCCGTTCCGTGTGGTGTGCATGCTCGGCATCGACGACGAGAAGTACCCACGCGTGCAGCCGCGTCCGGGCTACGACCGGATGGCGCTCGAGCCCCGTCCTGGCGACCGCGACGCCCGCGCCGACGACCGCGCGCTGTTCCTCGAGGCCCTGCTCAGCGCCCGCGACCACGTGGTGATCACCTGCACCGGCCGCTCCGAGCGCACCGGGCGCACGCTGCCCCTGGCGGTCCCGGTGGCGGAGCTCCTCGAGACGCTGTCGACGATGGTGACGGACGAGGACGCCCGCAGGCGCATCCGGGTGGAGCACCCGCTCCAGCCCTGGTCCCCGGACCTGTTCGTGGACGGGCGGAGCCACGACCGGCGCATGGCCGCAGCGGCGGAGGCCTGGCGGACCGGCCGGGAGGCTCCGGAGGCAGCACGGAAGCGGTTCGCCGACGTGCTGGAGCCGTGTGCGCCCGCGGACGTGCCGAAAGAGCTCACCCTGACGGAGCTCTGGCGGTTCTGGCGCCACCCGCCGACCCAGCTCGTCCGCCGGAGGCTCGGCCTGCGCCTGTTCGAGGACGAGGTGGAGCTGTCTGCGGCCCTGCCCTTCGACCTCGACGCGCTCGAGCAGTGGTCGCTCTCCGACGCGGTGCTCCGGGCGGCGCTGTCCGGCGAATCGCTCGACCCCGACGGGGCGGTCGCGCGTCGGCACCGGCGCGGGGCGACGCTGCCCCTCGGAACGCCGGGCGAGGTCGCGCTCGGGGCGTCGCTCGAGGAGATCGTTGGGCTGATTCGTCATGTCGCTCCGGATCTTTCACAGCCCATCCCCCCGCTGGACGTGGACCTCGACCTCTCGATCCGCCTCTCCGGCCGGGTGGACCGCCTCTTCGCCGTCGGTCGGGTCGTGGTGATCCCGGGGCGCGTTCATCCCCGACACCAGCTCGACGCCTGGATCCACCACCTCGCCCTCCACGCGAGCGGTTGGTCCGGGACCTCCACCGTCATCGGCCCCCGGGGCGGCGTCTGGTTCGGCCCGGTCTCTCCCGAGGAGGCCATGAAGACGCTCGAGACGCTCTGCTTGTGGGTGGAGCCGGGCCTGAACGCGCCGCTGCTGTTCTGGGCGGACGTGTCCCACGACGCATGGGAGGCCCACGCCGCCGACCCGGGCAACGAGTGGTCCGCCCACAACGGCGAGAAGAGGATGTGGGACCGGAGGTCGGACGCCGAGAAGCTCGTGGACAGCTGGGTCCTCGGCTACGCCCGCCCCTTCAGCCCGAAGACGGACCTCGCCAGCCTCCTCCCGAGCGCCGAGCCCGAGCCGCTCGAGCTCGCCCGACAGGTCTGGGAGCCCGCGTTGGCCGTCCGTGAGGATCTCCAGCCATGAGCGCCATCCCCCACGAGACCACCCTCCTCCCCGCGAGCGCGGGCACGGGCAAGACGTTCCGCATCGTCGACCTCCTCCGCGATCTGGTGCTCGACGAGGGGCAGGACCTGCGCCGCGTCGTCGTCGTCACCTTCACCGAGGCCGCCGCGGGAGAGCTCCGGGACCGGATCCGCGAGCGGTTCGTCCAGGCGCGGGAGGGGCTGTTGCGCCTCCTCGCGGGGGAGACCTGGAAGGAGCCGGACGAGTCCATCGGCACCTGGGTGAAGGCAAGGGTCGCCGACAGGACGGCGGAAGAGAAGGCGGAGCGCGCCTGGCAGACCCTCGTGGCGTTCGACACCTGCTGCATCACCACCATCCACGGCTTCTGCGCGCGGGTCCTCACCGAGGCCGCGTTCGAAGCGGGCGCCCCCTTCGCGACGGAGATGCTCGGGAGCACCGACCCCCTCTTCGAGGCCGTGGTGGACGACTTCTGGCTCCGCCACACCCACGACGCGCCGGTCGCGACGCTGACCAGCTTCCACGCCCTCGGAATCACCCGGAAGGTCATGCGGGACGTCGCGAAGAAGGCCGCCGACCCGAGCCTGATCATCGCTCCCGACGACCCGGGGACGCCCGAGCCCGTCGACCTCGGCCCCTGGTTCGACCTCCTCCGGGCCGCGCACCGCGCGGTGGAGGACCACGGCGACACGCTCGTCGGCACCGTTGCGAAGAGCCCCACCATCCACAGCCGGCGGGACTCTGCGAAGGGCATCACCGCCGCCATCACCGCCAACCGGATGGGCAAGCACCTCGAAGCGCTCCCCGGCTGGCTCGATACCGACCCGGTCCCCGGGAAGGCCCTCCCCGAGCACGTGTCCGAGCTCACCTACGACTTCCTCCGCCTCTGCACGGTCCAGGGGCAGACCACGCCGAGCCACCCGCTCTGCGACGCGCTGCAGGCCCTCGCGGACGAGAAGCGGAAGCTGGAGCCGCAGCTCCGCGACTGGAAGCTGTCGTTGAAGCACGAGATCGTCCGGGCCTCCCGGGCCCGTGTAGACGCGCTCCTCCGGCAGCGGAACGCCCTCACCTTCGACTCGCTGCTCCGTCACGTGCAGGAGCCCCTCCTGGACCAGAGGCTCGACCGCCTCCGCGACGCCGTCCGCCGCCGTTACGACGCCGCGATGGTGGACGAGTTCCAGGACACCGACCCCTGCCAGTGGGACATCTTCCGCCTCCTCTTCGGGGACCGGCTGTTCCTCGTGGGCGACCCGAAGCAGGCCATCTACCGCTTCCGAGGGGCCGACTTCTCGACCTACCGCCGCGCCGAGAGCGCCTGCACCAGGCTCCCCTCACTCGCGCACAACCACCGCACCGACGACGACCTCGTGAAGGCGGTGAACCACCTGTTCGCCCGAGAGATCATGAAGGCCCCGATGTTCGACCCGGACATCGAGTACCCCGAAGTGGAGTCGGCGAAGCCCGCCAGCCGGATGGTCGGCGACAGCCGTCCCCCGCTGCACGTGCGTCTGCTGTCCCGCGTCGGCCGGAAGCTCTGGCAGTACAGGTGGATCGAGAAGTACGACCGCGAGACCCGCCTCCCGAAGATGGTGGCCAACGACGTGGTCCGGGAGCTGAAGCGCAACGGACGCATCCAGACCAAGGACGGCGAGCGGCCCATCGGCCCCGGCGACTGCGCGGTGCTCACCCGCTCCAACGACCAGGCCCGCGAGGTCGCCCGCGCCCTCATCGCGCGCGGGGTCCCGGCGACCGTGCGCTCCGACGCGTCGGTCCTCGATTCTGCCGAGCAGGGCGACCTCGTCCACGTGCTCCGGGCCGTGAACGAGCCGCTCCGGACGGACCTCGTGCGCCGGGCGCTGCTCACCGACCTCATGGGGACCACCGCTGCCGAGCTCGTGTCGATGCAGGGCCAGGACGCCCGGTGGGTCGAGGTCTCCGGCCGCTTCCGGCGCTGGCGGAGCCTCTGGGAGGAGCACGGCATCCTCGCCGTCGTCCGCGCCCTGCTCGACGAGGGCGGTGTCTCTCAGCGCCTCCTCTCCCAGGGGCGGGAACGCTCGCTCACGAACCTCCGCCACCTCGGAGAGCTCCTCCAGCGCGTGGAGATCGAGCGTCGCGCGAGCCAGTCCGCCCTCCTCACCTGGCTCGAAGCCGGCGGTCCGGGACTCGACCCCGAGGACGCCTCCCTCCGCGTCGAGACCGATGCCGCCGCCGTCCAGTGCGCCACCGTCCACAGCGCCAAGGGGCTGCAGTACCCGCTGGTGTGGGCGCCGTGGCTGTTCGGTGGGTCCTGGCTGTCCGGGCTGGACGAGGAGAACCTCGTCGTCGACGACCCCGACCACCCGGGCTGTCGCCGTCTCGACCTCGGCTCCCCCCAGCACGCGGCCCTGCTCGACCGACGGCGGGAGGACGGCTTCGCCGAGGACCTCCGCCTGATCTACGTCGCGCTCACCCGCGCGGAGCACCGCTGCGTGCTCTACCACGGCGCCGGTGGGGAACGGGCAGCCCTCGCGTGGCTCATCGACCAGCGCGGCTTCATGGGCAGCCGGGAGGACCGCTGGTCGCGAGAGGTCTGGGATCGCCTGAAGTGGTTCAAGGACAACCCGCGCGAGGACCGGCTCGAGTCCGACCTCACCGCGCTCGCGAAGCACTCCGGCATCGACTGGGACCTCGCCGACTGGAAAGACTCCGAGCACCGCGAGCGCTGGGAGCCCTCCGCCCCCGACACGCGCCCCCTCGCCGCCGGGACGCTGGATCGCCCCACTCCGCCGGACACCTGGTGGCGCCGGACGAGCTTCACCGGCCTCACCCGCGCGGTCTCCCCGCTCGACCCGCGGCCCGAGGTCGACCACGACTCGGACGAGGAGGTCCCCGAGCCCGTCGTGCCCGGCTCGGATCCGGTCCCCCTCACCGACATCCCCGGCAGCGCACGCTTCGGGAACCTCGTGCACGCAGCCCTCGAGCACCACGACTTCCGCGCCGGAGCGGCCGGCCTGAAGCCCCTCGTCGCCACCGGCCTCGTCGCGAACAACCTCCCCGCCGCCTGGGAGCCCTCCGTCACCGATGCCATCGCGGATGCGCTCCACGCCCCGCTCCTCCCGGACGGCTTCGCGCTCGCGCACCTCGCCCCCGAGGACCGCTGGGCCGAGCTCGACTTCCATCTCCCGCTCCTCGGCGGGCTCGACGGGGGCGCGGACCTCCTCACCACCCGTCGGCTCGCGAAGGCCTTCGACGGGCCCCTCGGGCCCGGCCTCGACGACCGGTGGCGGGAGCACGTACGCCGGCTCGCGTTCGTCCCCGCGCGCGGCTTCCTCACCGGGAGCATCGACCTCGTCTTCCGGCACGAGGGCCGCTGGTACCTCGCGGACTACAAGACCAACCGCCTCGGCCCGGACTGGGCGGACTACGCACCCGACGCGCTCGCCGAGCCGATGATGCACGCGCTCTACCCGCTGCAGTACCACCTCTACGCCGTCGCGCTGGTCCGCCTGCTCCGCGCCCGCATCCCGGGCTTCGATGTGGAGCGGGACTTCGGCGGCGTCGCCTACCTCTTCCTCCGCGGCATGAGCCCCGCGCGGCCCGGCCACGGCGTGTTCTTCGACCGACCGCCGCCCGCGCTGCTCCAGGCCCTCGACGACGCGCTCGGAGGTGCCGCGTGACCCTCACCACCCTTCGCGAGCTCGGCCTCGTCGGCCCGCTCGACACGCGGTTCGCCGAGGCCCTCGCCCGCCTCGCCCACACCGACGACGACGCCGTCCTCCTCGGCGCCGCCCTCGCCTCCCGCGCCATCTCCGAAGGGGACGTCGGCGTCGACCTCACCCGCGCCGCCACGAGCCTCGCCCGACGTACCGACGCTCCGGTCCCGTCGCTGCCGGCTCCGGATGCCTGGGCCACGGCCCTCCGCGCTGTGCCCGACCTCGTCCGCACCCCTGCCGACAAGCGCCCGGCGCCGCTCGTCCTCGACGGGACCGACCTCTACCTCGAGCGCACCTGGGCCTACCAGGACCGCCTCGCGTCCCTCGTCCGCACCCGCCTCGCCGAGCCGAACCGCCCGGTCGACGCCGCCCGCCTCGCGGACCTCCTCCGCCAGCTCGACTTCGGAGACCCCAAGGCCGCGCTCCAGCTCCGCGCCGCGATTACGGCGACCTACCGGGGCTTCGCGATGGTCGCCGGCGGCCCTGGGACCGGCAAGACCGCCGTGGTGGTCAAGCTCCTCGCCCTCCTCCAGACGCTCGAGACCGAGCGCACCCGCCGCCCCCTCCGCATCCGCCTCGCCGCGCCCACCGGCAAGGCCGCCGCGCGGATGAGCGAGTCCATCCGGATGCGCGCGGAGGAGTGGATACCCGCGTCCCTGCGCACCGGGCTCGACGTGCAGGCGTCCACCATCCACCGCATGCTCGGCTGGGCCGGCAGGTCGCGGTTCCGCCACTGCGCCGAGGACCCGCTGCCGCTCGACCTGCTCATCGTGGACGAGGCATCCATGGTGGACCTCCCGCTCATGACGAAGCTCCTCGACGCCGTACCGCCGGGGGCGCGCATCCTGCTCCTCGGGGACCCCGACCAGCTCGCCTCCGTCGAGATCGGCAGCGTCTTCGCGGACCTCTGTGCGGCGTGCTCGGGTCCGGTCTCCAGCACGCTCCGCGACGCCTGGGTCGCGGCCGGCTGTGACCCGTCGGGCCGGGAGGCCGCCGGTGCCGAGCCCGCCGCGGGGGACGCCCTCACCATCCTCACCTACACCTGGCGCTTCCAGGCCGGCATCGAGGAGCTCGCCCAGCAGGTCAACGCCGGCGACGGTCCGGGGGCGCTCGCCGTCCTCATGCGTGCAGACCTGCCCGATGTCGCCATCGTGCCGCTGGAGCGGTCCACCGAGGGCGCGCTCGCCCAGGTCGAGGCGGCCGTCCTCGAGCCCTACCTGGCCGTGGCGAAGGCGAGTACGCCCACCGAAGCGCTAGACCTGCTGCGGTCGTTGCGGGTGCTCGGTGCCCATCGGGCCGGTGTGCTCGGGGTGGATTCGCTGAACGCGCACCTGGAGGCGAGGGTCCGGCAGCAGCTCGGCGTGCCCCCGGAGGTGGACTGGTACGCGGGCCGGCCGGTGATGATCACGAAGAACGACCACGACCTGAAGCTGTACAACGGCGACGTGGGCGTCGTGCTGGGCTCGCCAGACGACCCGAACAGCCTGCGGGTGTGGTTCGAGACGGCCCGGAAGGGCGAGCCGCGGGCGGTGCCGCCGGCGCTCCTGCCGGAGCACGAGACGGTGTTCGTGACGACGGTCCACAAGAGCCAGGGCAGCGAATACGCGCACGTGGTGCTGGTGTTGCCGCGCGAGGTCTCGCCGCTGGTGACGCGGGAGCTGCTCTACACGGGGGTCACGCGGGCTTCGGCGCGGGTGACGGTGCTCGGGCCGGAGGAGGTTTGGGTCGCGGGGGTCGAGGCGCGGATCGAGCGGATGTCGCGGTTGGCCGGGATGTGTCGATGAACCCCGGATGTACCACTCGTCCCGCACGCGCTGCATCATTCGAGAAAGCTCGTTCTTCCCAGCGTAGTGCCAGCCCGACGTTCTTCCCGGATGTCGCCCGGCGCACATCCCCGAGGTCGACGCCACAGTCCGCGCGGAGACGGTCGCCCGAAGCGGGCCGGACTTCAAGTGGACCCCGGAGCGTTTCGGGATCGTGAACGCGGATCAGCCGCCGTCCGTCTCGCCCGGGCCCTCGCCCATCTCGGCCATCAGTCGCTCGTACAGCTCGGCATCCCGGCGCCGGAGCTGCTGCAGCATCGCCTGCGCCATCGCGTAGTTCCGATTCGCGACCGCCCACTGGATCTGCGAGACCAGCGTCTTGCCGCCCACCGTCGGATCGAGCACCGTCCGCGCGAGCGCCATCCCACACGCCCGCCCCAGCGCCGCCCAGCTACCCGGCCCCATGCGACCCTCGCAGACCCTTCCCGAGCGCCGCGTGGAAGCCTCGGCTGTCAGCGAGCACGCGCATCGCAGCGGCCTTCAGCTTGTCGCGATCCGCCGGGCTCAGCACCGGCCCCATCTCGCGACACGTCATGATCAACCTCTCGATCTGCTGACCACGGAACTCCTGGATGCCCTCCGCCAGCGCCAGGGCGCGATGGGCTCGCCCACCCGCCTCGGATGCATCCCCGTAGGCGTCCGCGATGTCGCCCAGAATTCGCACGAGGGCGACGACCGAGTCGTTCACCGCGCACCCGGCGGACGGAGCGCGAGCTCGCACACGGCATCGACGATCCTGCCGACCACGGCTGCCCGCTGGTCTTCAGGCAGGGCCTCGACCAACGCGAGCGTGCTCATCAGGCCCTCGTGGCGGTCCTTCAGGAAGGCCGACTCCTGCTGGAGCTCCTGACCGCGTCGATGGACATCCTGCCACTTCGACTCTTCGATGGCCCCGCGCTCGTAGAGGCTCGCCACGGTTCCCACGACGGTCTTCGCGATCTGGGCGAGGTCGGCCGGCGGAATGCGCTCGAGCATGGCGAGCGTGCCCGCGGGCAGCGTCGTGAGCGCGCTCGACATCAGCTCTTCCCGCCGAGCATCCACCGCACGCCCCTGTACGAGACGAAGCCGAGCGCGATGCACGTGCCGATGCCCGAGACCATGCCGAAGCCCATCCCGAGAGCAGCCAGCCCGCTGGTGATGCCCGCGGCGCTCAAGCCCCAGACCGAGCCGGATGCCGCCACGGCACCCACGGGGACGCCCACCGCGGCGACGTTCGCGGCGGCCTCCTTGAAGGCGTTCTTCACGGTTCCGCTGGCGGATTCGCCCTGCTCGGCCATCACCCGCGCGGCGTCCGAGAACTCGAGCAGCGCCTTCGCCTCGTCGTCGCTGATGCGGAGGCGCTTCTGCAGGTCGGCGAACAGCGCCTTCTCGGCGTCGTCGAAGTGCCCGTCCGCCATGGCGATCTGGTGCGCGTCGAGGAAGAGCGAGTAGCGAGCCGGAGAGTCCGCGAGGAGCTCGATGGCGTGGTCCAGCGGCGGAGGCGCGACGAGCACCGCAGCGAGTCGCCGGGCTTCGTCGGCGTCGACCTGATGGGCGTCGAGCTGCCCGCGGAACTCGGCGATCTCTTCGTTCGACAGTCGGCCGTCGGCGTTGGCCATCGCCGCGAGGACTGCGAAGTACGGGGCGAGCTGGTCGGGCGCGAGTGCCTGGGGTTCAGGGGTCATGGTGCCTCCGGGGCCGGCTGGTCATCCTATGCGAATCGACATCACCAACGGGCATTTTCGCGGTCCGCCTCCTGGTTGGAGAAGTCCGACATGGACGCTCCACGTTCGAGGCAGCTCACTGGGCCTTGGCGTACCGAGCGGCCGTAGACCGCAATGCCCCGGCGTGTTGATAGATCGACTCGACCTGATCGATGGGCACCTTGGTCTCGCTCTTGTTCTCGTCGAAGATACCGAGGTACTTCTTGCTCTTCCCGTTGAACCACAGCCGGCACAGGGGGCGTCGGTTGTTGTCGTCGACGAGAACGCCGCAGTAGGTCTTCGTGTCGCGCATGACGACACGGCTCGGCGGCAGGACCTCGGCCACGATGGCTCGAACGATGTAGTACCCGTCGAGCTCCTCCTGGGTGGTCACGATCTCGCCGTTCGTGGCATCCGTATCCTCGGACGGTGAAGCCCCCTCCCCTTCGACGCCCGACGCGACGGTCGGCGCATCCTCGAGATCCCGCGCGGCGACGAGCCGGTTCTCGATCCGGTCGTTGATGAACTCGCGCTGGGCGCGGTGAACGATGGCGTGGAACTTGTCGCGGACCGCCTGGGTGAAGGAGCCCGTGTAGACCAGCTTCGTGTAGTACCGCACGACCTCGTCCGAAGGGTCGCGGAACTGCTCGTCGATGAGCTTCTTGATTGCGCGGGTGTACTTCATCTCCTCGGCGGCCAGGAGCAGCGTGTCGAGGTCGAAGGACGACTTCGCGAAGCGCTTCAGCTCGTTCGCCATGGCCTCGTCGACCGTTCGGATGTCGAACTCCAGGAACGGCCGGATGTCCATCTTGTTCTGGGCCTCGAGGTCCGAGAAGAACCGGTAGACGAGCCCATCCGTCACCACGCCGACCCGCGCCTCGGTCACGTGGAAGTACCGGTGCAGCTGGGCCATCGGGAGCTTGTCCAGGTTCACGCCGACCTGCTTGCACTCGATGAGCATGATGGGCCGGTCGTCGCGCAGGATGGCGTAGTCGACCTTCTCGCCCTTCTTCATCGGCACGTCGGCGATGAATTCGGGGACCACCTCCGTGGGGTCCCAGGTGTTGTACCCGAGCGCCTCGATGAAGGGGACGACCAGTGCCATCTTGGTCGCCTCTTCGGTCTTCAGATTGTCCACATGCTCGCGTGCGCGCACGGCGATGGCACGCAGCCGGTCGATCAGGTCCACGATGGCCCCCAGGGTCGCTTCCGGGATTCTGCAGGTCGCCGTCCCGCGAATCAGCCCCATTGAAGACCGTTCGTTTACGAAACCCGAAAACGTTGTCGTTCGCGAGATTCATCGCACCCGGCGATCCTCCCTTCAAATTCTGACTGGATGGAACGGCACATCCACCCCGCAACCAAGAAGCGAGGTGCATGTTGCGCAATCCATCCCCCCTCCTCCTCCTCCTCCCCCTCTCCGCATGGGGCTCGACCGTTCTCGGAAACCCGAACGCAATCGTCGAATCGATTCAGGGCGACGACATCTACGTCGACACGCTCGAGGGCAAGTGGTGTGCCGGCAGCGGACACACCCTCACCCTCCAGAAGACCATCGACGAAGGGCAGCATTTCGGTGTCACCCTCCAGGAGACCGACTACTGCCTGCTGGTGCTGAGCCTTCGGTGGACCCCCTCTTCCCCCCTCGAGGAGGTCGAGGTCACCGGGTTCGACATCCTCGACATCTCGGCCAGCGCCGACGAATTCGTCATCGAGCTCGATGCCACGAACGAGACCGCCACGCTGACCGTCCCCTGACCTTCACGGGTCGGAGACCTGCGCCGGTGGGTCTCCGACCTCTTCGCTCACCGGCACCATCATGACGAGGACCTGGAACACGCGCGCCTCGGCTTCGCGAGGGCGTGAGTCGGCCACGGTCGCGAGCTGGTTCACCATCTCGTGCAGGCGCGCCTTGGCCTCTGGAACAGACCCGCGGTCGAGGCTGATCGTCGCGCCCATCACGTGCTGGGTGCGGGCCCGGGCCGAATCCAGGCCCCGAAGTAGCTCCGGGATGCGCTCCCGGTAGAAGCGCGTCACAGCGGCTTGTTGTGTCTCGGCATCCGTCCCGAAACGGATCTCGCTCTGAACGAGCTGGCCCTGGTCGTTCCGCTCCACGAATCCGAGCGACAGCAGGGTGTCGATCGCCTGTGCGGCCTGTGCGGCTTCGATCGGCGGATGCATCTGGCGTGCGATCCAGGCGGGATCCTCCCGGAAACCGGGGAGCGCCACCATCTCCCGAATCGCAGGAATCCACCACTGCGCCAGGTAGCGGTCGATGTCCGCGGCAGAGTGGCGATCCGCGTTGCGGAACTGACCGTAACGCTCGTTGGTGAGCAGCCGCTCCATCACCGCCAGCCGGCGACCGGCATCTCTCGCAGCGTCGAGCTCGACCAGCATTCCCAGGTAGTTCTTCGCGGCCGGCGAGAGCGACATGGCGTTGGCGAAAGCATCCAGCGTCGCCGGACGCGGTGTCCGCTCACCGCGGATGACGTTCGCCAGCGTCGCCTTCGAGCAGCCACTGGCCGCCGCGAACGCCGCATAGGAATAGGCGGGGTCCTCCCGCTTCCTGGCCTCGAACCAATCGGCGAGGAAGGTGCGGAAGTCCAGGTACGCGAAGACGTCGGGGCGGCTCATGGTGCGATTCTGGCACGTCGTGATTTCGGCGCGCACTGCCCCATACTGCACCCTTGCAGGAGTCTCCGTGTCGAACAAGCTGCGGCGGTGTGTCCGCTTGATGAATGCCCTCCAGAGTCGTTCGAGGATCACCAACCGGGATGTGCGGGAGATCCTCGACTGCGACGAGCAGACCGCGAGACGCGACATCCAGTCGCTGATCGACGCCGGGGTGCCGCTCGAGCCGCACGGGACCGGGCCGGAAACCCACTACTCGATCAGTGCCCAGTGGAGGCACGCGGGGCTGCTGTTCTCCATGGGAGACGCCATGGCGCTGCACTTCGGCCGCCAGCTGCTGGACTTCCTCGAGGGCACCACGATTCCGGACTGGCTCGACGAGCTCCGCGACAAGCTCGGAGTGCGCGCCGACCCCAAGACCATCGAGAAGGAGCACCGACTCGCACGCAAGCTGGTCTACCTCTCGGAGCCGTATCGGCCCTACGCGGCGCACGACGAGACCCTGAACATGCTCCTCACCGCCGTGGTGGACGAACGGGAGCTGACGGCGGAGTACCGGGCGCGCGGCGGCACCGCGCGGGAGTTCCGGCTGTGGCCCATCTCCCTCGTCATCTATCGGCGTGCCCTGTACATCCTTGCCCGCGACATCGAAGCCGACCGGATGCTGAGACTCGCGGTCGACCGGTTCGAATCGGCCACGGTCGGCGACCCGTTCACCTGGAGCGACTGCCCGGACCCCCGGGAGCTCGTTAGAGACAGCTACGGAATCGTCGACCTCGGCGATCCATCTGGGGAAGTCCGCCTCCGGTTCCAGCCCGAAGTCGTCGACCTCGTGCGAGCCCGCCACTGGCACCCGACCGAGCGATTCGAGGACGGTCCGGACGGGACCGTCGATCTGGTGATGGACACGCACGGTCCGGAGCTCGCGCGGATGGCGCTGGAGTGGGGGGACCGGGTCGAGGTGATCGAGCCGGAAGGGCTGCGGCGGCGGGTTCGGGAGGAGCTCGCCGGGGCACTGGCGCGGTACGTGAACGGTTCGGTCGAATGACGGTCGCGCCGCCCGCATCGGGGTCGAGCCCTCAGAGCCCGGAACGTTTTCGGGTTTCGAAAACGGAGGCCAGCCTGCCACGAGCCCGCCTCGGGTAGTGCGGATGGGTCTCCGAATCGGAGACCCGGGTCGCCACGAACCGGAGAATGGTCCGGATGGGGACCAACGCCACCCCCAGGAACCCTCACGCCCACGACCCCGACGAGCAGTCCCGCGTCGGCCGGATCCTCGCCTCTCTCTCCCAGAGCGAATCGCGCGACGAGCTCGGCCTGGGCGGCGTCCGCGACAGCCTGGCAGACCGACTGTTCCCTGGGACCTCGACCATCCAGACGCGCCTCCGGTACTTCTTCATCGTGCCGTGGTGCTTCCGCGCCATCGAGCAGAAGCGCGTCCTCGCCCGAAATTCGCCCAGCAGGTCCGCGAGCTCGAGCGCTCCCTCATCCCCATCCTCCGCGACACCGACGCAGACGGTGTGTTCGGCCGCGTCACCGGGAAGGACGTGAAGCGCCTCCCCTCCTCGGTCTACTGGAACGGTCTCGGCGTGTGGGGCATCCGCCGGGTGCGAATCGACCAGGCCACGTACGAGCGCACCATCGACCAGTTCCACCGCCGCAGCCGGTACGTTCACAAGACCGACGAAGGCGAGGAGATCGCGACCGCGAGCGCCTACGTCTGGCACCCCAACCTCCCCCCTCCCCCTGACGGATTCCCGGAGGGCCTCGACTTCGATCTCACCCAGACGGAAGCCGGCGGCGTCTGCGGCGACGTCGTCGACGAACAGGTTCGCGGTGCGGAGCGAAAGCGCGAGATGGCTGCGCCGTCCTGAGGAGCCGTTCAGCTTCCGCACCCGGTTCGGCCTCCGGCTCGGGGAGCTCAAAGACGAGAACAAGCAGGTCCAGCGCGTCGACGTGGTGCGGAAGGCCTTCAACAGCCCGTTCCGGCCGTTCCTCCTGGCGAGCACGAGCATCGGGCAGGAGGGGCTGGACTTCCACACCTGGTGCCACGTCGTGTACCACTGGAACCTGCCGACGAACCCCGTAGACATGGAGCAACGCGAGGGCCGGGTCCACCGGTACAAGGGGCTTGCCGTCCGGCGGAACATCGCGACGCGGTACGGGCCCGACCTCCTCCGGAGGTGGGATGGCCACGGCGACCCGTGGGCCTGGATGTTCGAGCATGCGATCGACGACCGGCCCGACGACCTCGACGATCTGGTGCCGTTCTGGCTCTTCGACGATGTGCCCGCACCCGCGGAAGCGGCCCGAGTGGAGCGGCGGGTGCCGATCGTGCCCCTGTCGAAGGAGAGCACGCGCTACGCCGCGCTGAAGCGGAGCCTGGTCTACTATCGGTTGGCCTTCGGGCAGCCCCGACAGGACGACCTCGTGAACTGGATCCAGCAGCAACTCGGCGACTCGGCGGCGGAGCTGGTGGATGGGTGGCGAATCGACCTGCGGGCCCCTCCTGCGAAACGGTGACCGAGACGTGAGCCAGACTCTGACCTTCATCGAAGCCGCCAAGGCCGTTCTGGAACAGGCGGGCGAGCCGCTTCACAGCAAGGCCATCACGAGCCGCGCGCTCGAGCTCGGCCTCGAGACCTCGGGGAAGACTTCGGAGACCAGATTTCAGACAAAAGAAAACCACGCTCGAAGGCGTGGTTTTCAGAGGGTGTGACCCCAACGGGATTCGAACCCGTGTTGCCGGGATGAAAACCCGGTGTCCTGGACCTGACTAGACGATGGGGTCGGAACTACCTTTTCAGGATGTGGGCCGCACAGGACTCGAACCTGTGACCCTCGGCTTAAAAGGCCGGTGCTCTACCAACTGAGCTAGCGGCCCGAGCACGACCCTCTTTAACGGCGCCCCCGAGCCGCTGTCAACGCCCCCGACGCGTTACGGCGACCCATCCCCACGGAGGCCCGATGCCGCTCCTTCTCCTCG
Source organism: Alphaproteobacteria bacterium (assembly GCA_020632875.1). Classification (GTDB taxonomy): domain Bacteria; phylum Myxococcota_A; class UBA796; order UBA796; genus JACKEQ01. Next base: position 620,692 of record JACKET010000002.1, on the reverse strand, counting down.
CCCTCGCCTGCACCACCGAGCCCGCCCACGTGGCCCCCGCGCCCGAGCCCGAGGTCGTCCAGAAGGTCGACGACCCCGTCGAGCTCGCCGTGTCCGCGTCCGACCGCAGCGCCGACGACCGCGCGCTCGACGCCGGCCGCAAGCCCGGCGAGACCCTCCGGTTCTTCGGCATCGCGCCGGGGATGCAGGTCCTCGAGGTCGGCGCCGGCGGCGGGTACACGGCCGAGCTGCTCGCGCGCATCGTCGGCCCCGAAGGCCACGTGTACGGCCACAATGCGCCGTTCGTCCTCGAGCGGTTCGCCGAGAAGCCGTGGTCCGAGCGCCTGCAGAAGCCCGTCATGGCGAACGTGTCGCGCGTCGACGCCGCATTCGATGCACCGCTGCCGATGGAGGGCACGCTCGACGCCGTCGTGAACGTGCTCTTCTACCACGACACGGTCTGGCAGGGGGTCGACCGCGCGGCCATGAACACGAACCTCTTCGCCGCCCTGAAGCCCGGCGGCGTCTACGGCATCGTCGACCACTCCGCCCGCCCCGAAGACGGCCTCACGGTCACCGAGACCCTGCACCGCATCGACGAAGCCGCGCTGGTCGCGGAGATCGAGGCTGCGGGCTTCGTCCTGCGCGAGTCCGCGGACTTCCTCCGCAATCCGCACGACACCCGCGACTGGAGCGCGTCCCCCCGCACTGCGGGCGAGCAGCGCGGCACCTCCGACCGCTTCGTGCTCAGATTCGAGAAGCCCTGAAGCTGGGCGTGCCGGCTTCGCCGTCGGGCCCCCTGCGGGCTCGGCCTGCGGCCTCGGTCGCTTCGCGACGCCGCTGCGCGGCCCCTCCGGTCGCCCTCACGCGGGCTCACGATTCGCTGAAGCCTGGAGCGACTACGAGAACAGCGTGCCCACCCGGATCGTCTGCTCGCGGCCCGGGCCGACGCTCAACAGCTCGACCGGCACCCCGACGAGCGCCTCGAGCCGCTGGATGTACGCCCGGCACGCCGCCGGCAGCTCTTCGATGCTGCGGCAGTGCCCGATGTCTTCGCGCCAGCCCGGCAGCGTCTCGTACACCGGCTTCGCCTCGGCGAGGTCGGCCGGCACGCCGTCGATGCCCTCGTAGCGCACGCAGATCGGGACCTCGTCGAAGCCCGACAGCACGTCGAGCTTCGTCAGCGCCAGCCGCGTGAGCCCGTTCAGGCGGGCCGCATGGGCCACGAGCGGCGCGTCGAACCAGCCACACCGACGCGGACGCCCGGTCGTCGCGCCGAACTCGCCGCCATCCGTGCGCAGGCGCTCGCCCACCGCGTCGTTCAGCTCGGTGGGGAACGGCCCGGAGCCGACGCGCGTGGTGTACGCCTTCGCGATGCCGACCACGTCGTGGATGGCGGTGGGCCCGACCCCCGCGCCCGCGCAGGCCGCGCCCGACACGGTGTTGCTCGACGTGACGTACGGATAGCTGCCGTGATCGACATCGAGGTAGGTGCCCTGCGCGCCCTCGAAGAGGATGCCGCCCTTTCGGCTGGCCACGGCGTGCAGGTAGCTGACGGCGTCGCCCACGAACCGCGCGAGCCGCTCGCCGTACGCGCCGTACTCTTCGACGATGGCCTCGGCCGACAGGGCTTCGCCGCCGAACCACTCGGTGATCATGCGGTTCTTGTGCGGCAGGGCGTCTTCGACGCGCGCGGCGAGCCGGTCGCGGTCGATGAGGTCGCACATCCGGACCCCGCGACGCGCGACCTTGTCTTCGTAGGTCGGGCCGATGCCGCGGCAGGTGGTGCCGATGCGTGCATCGCCCTTGGCCTCTTCGCGGAGCCGGTCGAGGGCCAGGTGCCAGGGCATGATCACGTGGGCATTCGCGCTGACGAGGAGCCGATCGACGCCCACGGGGATGCCCGATTTCTCGAGCTCGGCGATCTCGGTGAGCAGCACGCCAGGGTCGACCACGACGCCGTTCCCGATGACGCACCGACAGCTCGCCCGGAGCATGCCCGACGGCAGCAGGTGCAGCACGAGCTTGCGCCCGTCGACCACGAGCGTGTGGCCCGCGTTGTTCCCGCCCTGGAACCGCACGACCGCTTCGACGCGCGGCGCCAGCACGTCGACGACCTTGCCCTTGCCCTCGTCACCCCATTGGGCGCCGACTACGACCACGTTCTGCATGCGGGCCCTCTATCGCCCCGCGTCCCCTTCGTCGCGGTCGTCGCCCCGCGCGTGGGGGTGGGCGTCGCGGTAGACGCGCAGCAGCGACTGCGTGGAGACGTGGGCGTAGCGCTGGGTCGTGGACAGGTTGGAGTGCCCGAGCAGCTCTTGAATCCCGCGGAGATCGGCGCCGTTGTCGAGCAGGTGGGTGGCGAAGGTGTGCCGCATGGCGTGGGGGTGCAGGCCGCCGAGCCCCGCAGAGAGCCCGCACTCGCGGACGATCCGGCGCATCGACCGCTGGGACATCCGACTGCCACGGCTGTTCCGGAACACCGGCTCGTCGAGGGACGCCTCGCCGCGATGCGCGCGCAGCGCCTCGATCGCCGGCGGCCCGATCGGCACCTTGCGCTGCTTGCCGCCCTTGCCGTGCCGGACGTGGACCAGGCCCTCGCGGAGGTCGACGTCGCCCCAGTCGAGACCCTCGACCTCGCCGACGCGCAGCCCGCCGCCGTACATGAGCTCGAGCAGCGCCCGATCCCGGACGGTGAGCGTGGTGTCGTCGAGCAGCTGCCCGGTCTGCGGCTCGGTGAGGAAGTGCGGCAGGTGCCGCCCGACCTTCGGGGGCTGCAGGTCTTCGGCGACGGAGCGCTCGACCTTCTCTTCGCGCAGCATCCACCGATAGAACGTGCGGACCGCCGCGACGTGGCGCGCCCGCGTGGCGGCCGCCCTGCCCTGCCCGATCTGGAAGAGCCAGCCGCGCAGGTCGTTGCGCGTGGCCCCGGCCAGCGTGCGCCCCTTGCCCTCGAGGTAGCGCTCGAGCTCGCCGAGCGAGCGGGAGTACGCCCGCAGCGTGTTGTCGGAGAACCCGCGCTCGACGCGGCAGTGCTGCAGGAAACCGGCGAGGTCGCCCATCTCAGTAGAACAGCAGGGGCCAGTCGGCCGACAGGATGTCGGTGCCGTCGTCGACGGGCGCATCCCACCGCACCAGGTGCTCGGCGGCGAGCCGCTGGATCGCATCGAGCGGGATGGGGCGGTTGGTGCCGGCCCACGCATCCGCGGCCGAGAACAGGATGTCTTCGGCGGAGTGCGCGTCGAGGTGCCCGAACTCGACGAGGAGCTCGAGATACCGCGATGCGCGCGGGTCGATCCGGACGACGGGGTTCGTGACCATCACGCACTGGCATAGCGCCGCCCCGGCAATCGCACCACCCGGCCGAGCGCCTCCATCGTCTGCAGCTCGTCGATGAGCTCTGCCACCGAGCCCCCGCGGAGCTTCGCCACCTCGTCGAGCGTGGCGCCCGCGAACAGTGCGGAGAGCCAGCCGTCTCGGTGCCGCAGCGAGCCGCACATGTCGTCGACGAACACGTCGACGTCGAGCAGCGCGAAGGCCTCGTCGCGCAGGACCCGGTTGCTGCCCGCACACGCCGCGTTGCCCACCTGACCGGGCACCACGTGGATCGGACGCTCCAGCTCCTGCGTCGCGTGGACCGTGTGCATCGCGCCGCTCTTCACGGGCGCCTCGACGAGCACGGTGCAGTGTGCGAGGCCGGCAATCCAGCGGTTGCGCGGTGGGAACAGGTGCGGACGCGGCCCCATGTCGTCGGGCCACTCGGTGACCATGGCCCCGCCCGCAGCGAGGATCTGCTGGCGGAGGACGACGTGGTTCGCCGGTGCCGTGTGCCCGAGCCCGTGCGCGAGGACCGCCACCGTGCGCCCACGCGACAGCGCGCCCCGGTGGGCTGCGGCATCGATGCCCCGCGCCAGACCGGACACCACGCACACCCCACCCGCCGCGAGGCCCGCCCCGAGGTCGTGGGCAATGGACGCGCCGTACCGCGTGCAGTTGCGCGTTCCGACCACCGCCACCCCCGGTGTGTGCAGTGCCTGGAGGTCGCCCTCGACGAACAGGACGGGCGGCGCGCCCGGAACGCCCGCCAACAGCGACGGATACGCGGCGTCGTCTGCCGTGACGGCCACGCCGAACGTGTCGACGTGGGGCGCCGTGTCGAGCACGCACCGCTGCACCGCGTCGAGCCCGAGCTCGCGCCACAGCCACGCCCCGCCGGCGCGCAGCTCGGCCCAGCCACCCGCGCGCTGCGCGAGCCGCCACACGTCGACCCCCTGGCGCCCGAGCCGCGCCAACCCCAGCCAGAACCCGTCGACCCTCACGTGAACCCTCCGCGTGCAGAGGGCTTACCGGATGGCGGAGCGATCCGACCCGGGTCGGCGCGCGGATTTCCGGTGGTTCGCGATCCCGGCCCGTGAGCGCGGGGCTCTCGTCAGTACGAAGCGACCGACGCGGTGCCGCCGCCCGCCTCGATGCGCGCCTGGAGCGAATCGAGCGCCTCTTCGGCCTCGGACTTCGAGCCCCAGCCGCCGACCGCCACCCGGAAGCGCGTACGGCCGTCGTTCTGCTCGACGCCCACCCATGCCTCGAGCTCGCGCTCGCGCAGCGATGCGGCGATGGAGTCGGCCGCGGCGCGGTCGTCGACCGATGCGGCGATGACGGTCCACCGGCCCGCGGGCGGCGCGTCGCCAGCCTCGGGGAGCGCGATGGCCCCGCCTTCGAGGCTCGCGGAGCCCGCGGCAGCGGGTGCGGCGGGGATGGTGAGGGTGCCGGCTTCGCCGCGCAGGGCGTCGGGGAAGGTCAGGTCGCGAACGCCACCATCCGGCGTGGCGGCGGCATCCACGCGCGCGAGCAGCTCGACGAGCGCTTCGTCGCCGGCCTCTCCGGCGAAGCGGGTCGCGGCGGGCTCGGGCAGATCGACCGAGCTGCGCCCCACGCCATAGCCGACGGCGAAGCACGCGAGCATCGCGAGCGCAGCCCCCGCGCCGAGGGCGTAGAGGTGCCCACGGGAGATCCAGATGTCCCGGGCGCTCCGACGCCGAGCGAGCTCACTCATGCCATCCTCCGTGGCGCGGCCCCTCTCCGTCGGGCCTCGTGCTACATGGCCACGAGCTTAGCCAGCGGAGGACGTCCGCGTCGACCGGCGCGTGGCGCGATTCTTCGTGTCCCGTTCGACCCGACAGACGGGACGTGCGGGATTCGACCGCTCGAACGCCACTCTTCCAGAGCGGGAACGCGAAAGGCCCCGCACGCACGGGCACCCCACGACAGGCGCGCGGGGTGTGCGACGAGCAGAGCGACGTGGCGCAACACAGGTGCCGCGCCCGACGCGTCAGTCGCGAGCGATCTCTTCGAGGCGGTAGGCCTCGATGATGTCGCCGTCTTCCATGTCGTCGAAGCCGTCGAGGCTGATACCGCACTCGTAGCCGGCCTTGACCTCGCGCACGTCGTCTTTGAAGCGCTTGAGCTGGCGAATGGGGCCTTCCCACAGCTGCTCGTTGCCGCGCACGACCTTCGCGTGGTCGTTGCGACCGATGGTGCCGTCGAGCACGTAGCAGCCGGCGACGGCGCCCACCTTCGAGATGCGGAAGACCTTGCGGACCTCGGCCGAGCCGTTGAGCACGTGCTGGAACTCGGGAGCCAGCATGCCCTTCAGGCGGGCCTCGACCGTGTCGATGAGCGCGTAGATGACGTTGAACATCTGCGCTTCGACGCCCTTCTCGTCGGCCGCCTGGCGCGCCTTGCTGTCGAGCTTGATGTTGAAGCCGAGCAGCATCGCGTTGTCGGACGCAGCGAGGTTCACGTCGGACTCGCTGATGTCGCCGACCGCGGCGAGCAGGATGTTGACCTCGGTGCCCTCGACGTCGATCTGCTCGAGCGAGTGCTTGAGGGCCTGCAGGGTGCCCTGCACGTCGGCCTTGAGGATGATGTGCAGCCGCTCGAGCTGGCCACGGGCCGCAGCCGCGTAGAGCTCTTCGAGCGTGTTCTTGCGGCCCTCGGACATCGCGCGGAGCTTCTTCTGCTCGGCACGGTGATCCGCCAGCTTCTTCGCATTCTTCTCGTTCGCGACGACCGCGAGCTCGTCACCGACCTCGGGGAGCTCGGAGAGACCGAACAGCTCGACCGGCGTGGAGGGCCCTGCCGTCTTGAGGCGCTTGCCGACGTGGTCGACCATGGCGCGGACGCGACCATAGGCCGAGCCGAGCACCACGTAGTCGCCGCGCTCGAGCGTGCCGGACTGCACGAGGACCGTGGCCACGGCGCCGCGACCGCGCTCCATCTGCGCTTCGATCACCACGCCCTCGGCGTGGCGGTCGGCATTGGCGCGCAGGTCGAGGACCTCGGCCTGGAGCAGGATCTGCTCGAGCAGCTCTTCGATGCCGTCGCCGCGGAGGGCGGAGACGTGGGCGTACAGCGTCTCGCCGCCCCACTCTTCGGGGAGGAGCTCGTACTCGGAGAGCTGCTGCTTGACGGAGTCGGGGTTGACGCCCGCTTTGTCCATCTTGTTGACGGCGACGATGATCGGGACGCCCGCCGCCTTCGCGTGCTGGATGGCTTCGGCGGTCTGCGGCTGGACGCCGTCGTCGGCGGCGACGACGAGCACCACGATGTCGGTGACGCTGGCGCCGCGGGCGCGCATCGCGGTGAACGCGGCGTGGCCGGGGGTGTCGAGGAACGTGATCTCCTGCCCGTGCACGTCGACCTGGTAGGCGCCGATGTGCTGGGTGATGCCGCCGGCCTCGCCCTTCGCCACGCGGCTCGAGCGGATGGTGTCGAGCAGGGTCGTCTTGCCGTGGTCGACGTGGCCCATGATGGTGACCACGGGCGGCCGCGGGGACAGGCCCTCTTCCTCGATCTCCTCGGCGACGTGCTGGAGGAACTCGTCTTCCTGGAAGCCGACGTTCTCGACCTCGTACTCGAACTCGTTCGCGACGAGCGAGGCGGTGTCGATGTCGAGCATCTCGGTGATGTTCGCCATGTGCCCCATCTCGATGAGGGACTTCAGCACGACGCTGGCCTTCACCTGGAGCTGCTTGGCGAGGTCGCGCACCGAGATGACGTGATCGACCCGGACCTTCCGCTTGCTGGCCTTCGGAGCCGGCGACGAGGCCTTGGGGCCGACCGCGCGCTTGCGGCGGGGCTTGCGACGCATGCGTGCGTCGAAGTTGTTGCGGCCACCGGGGCCACCCATACCGGGCATCCCGGCGCCGGGACCGGCGGGACGGGCGCCACGGGGCGCGAGGGGAGCGCGGCCTCGGCCACGGTCGGCCCGACCGGCACCCGCTTCGACGCGGCGACGGCCACGCGGGGCATCAGCGGCGGCAGGCGCCTCCTGGCGGCGCCAGGCGTGCGGATTCGCGGGGTCGTAGCCCGGCGGCGGCATGACGACGGCCTTGCCGAGACCCGCCCACTTGGGCTCGTCGGGCACGGTGGCGGCGGGCGCTTCGGGCGCCGCCTCGACCGGCTCGCTGTCGTCGTAGTCGTCGTAGTCGTCATCGTCGTCGCCGTCGCTGGACCCGGCGAAGGACGAGGACGGACGGCTGGGCTCGGGTTCGGGCTCGGGCTCGGGCTCGGGAGCGACCGGCTCGGGCTCGGGCTCGGCGACCGGAGCGACGGAGACCGGCTCGGGCTCGGGCTCGGGTTCGGGCTCGTGGTGATGCACCTCGGGCTCGCTCGGCGCGGGCTCGCTGGCCTCGGGCTCGGCGTCGTCGCCCTCGACCCCGAGGTCGAGATCCTCGTTGGCGTCCGGCGAATCGTCCTCGGAATCGGAACGTCGACGACGGCGGACCACCTTTCGGCTGACCCGCTTGGTGACGACGTCGTCTTTCGGGCGAGCCGCAGCGCCGTCCGCGCGGCGCAGCGTGCTGCTGCCGTCGGGGCGATTCAGGCGTTCGAGGAGATCCTTTTTCGACATTCTTCCACCTGGCGACCCCGGAAGCCCGAAAGGGCCCGGGGGGCGCGGCGGGCGATACACCCGCGGAGCCGGTAAACGACCACTGGACACACGCGTGCGTTCGACACGCGCAGTGCGCAGGCAGGCCGTCCGCCTGGGGACTAACCCAGGCTCCGCAGGCGGCGCAACTGACGCATCACGTGGGTTGCTGCGCGGGACCCCCGAATCCCCACGGCGGCCCTCGGTCCGCGACCGACCAGGTGCCCCAGCTCTGCGGTCGGGATGGACAGCCGCGTGAACGGAAGCCCGTCTGGCGCGGCTTCGCGGAGCTGCCGCTCGGTTCGCGGCGAACAGTCGGAGGCCAGCGCCACCTCGGCCACCTCGCCCGCGGCGATCGCCGCAGTGAGCACCTGGTTGCCGCCCGCGACTGCGCCGGCCGCGGCGGCCATCGAGAGACCGTCGCGAATCGCGCGATCCAGCGAATCGCGGTACTGGGCGACCCAGCTTCCCGCCGGCACGAGCACCTTCAGGGAGCGCTTCAGCATGCCGGGCTTGCGCTCGACCTCGGCGAGGCAGCCGGGATGCACCCACGCCCCGCGTCCCGGCAGGCGGCCGCGGAAGTCCACGACCGCCGTGCCGTCCGGGGCGAGCGCAAGGCGGACGAGATCGTCGGGAGAGGTGGTCTCCCGGCACACGACACAGGTGCGTTCCGGCATCCCTCCCCTCCCGTCAGCTCACGGAGATCAGACCGGAGCCTCGTCGCCCGTGCGACGGCGCTCCGACTCCTCCATGATCAGCTGCTCGACCACGGCGTCGGCGGACTCGATGATCCCCTGGGCCGCGTCCTCGTCGATCTCGAGGATCGCAGCGACCTCGGAGGCCTCGGAATCCGCGAGCTCCTGGGCGCTCTGGAAGCCGGCGCGCACGAGCACGTCGACATCGCCGTCTTCGAGGCCCGCGATGCGCTCGATCTCGGACCGCGCGTTGTCGAGCATCTGCTGGTGCTTCGACTCGGAGAAGATGTCGATCCGCCAGCCCGTGAGCTGGGCGGCGAGACGCACGTTCTGACCGCGGCGGCCGATGGCCTTCGCGAGCTGGTCGTCGGGGACCACGAGCTCCATCGTGTGCGTGGACTCGTCGATGTACACGCGGCTGACCTGGGCCGGCGCGATGGCGTACTGGATGAACCGCGCCGGGTTCGGGTGCCACGGGATGATGTCGATGGCTTCGCCGCGGAGCTCGCCCACGACGGCCTGGACGCGCGACCCCTTGAGGCCGACGCACGCGCCGACCGGATCGACGTCGCTGTCGGTCGAGGACACCGCGATCTTCGCGCGGTGGCCGGGCTCACGGGCACATGCCTCGATGCGCACGATGCCTTCGTAGATCTCGGGCACCTCCATCTCGAACAGCTTCATCAGCAGGCCGGGATGGGTACGGGAGAGCACGACCTGCGGCTGGCGGGTGGCCCGGGTGATGTCGAGCACGTAGGCCTGGATGCGGTCGCCCTGGCGGTAGGTCTCGGTCGGCACCTGCTCGCGGCGGGGCAGGATGGCCTCGGCGCGGTTGAGGTCGACGATGATGTTGCCCTTCTCGAACCGGCGCACGATGCCGGTGATGAGCTCGCCCTTGCGGTCCTTGAACTCGTTGAAGGTGAGCTCGCGCTCGGCGTCGCGCACCTTCTGGATGATGACCTGCTTGGCGGTCTGGGCGGCGATGCGCCCGAGGAGCCGACCGAGCGAGGTCTCCTGCTGGTGGTCGTCGGACTTCTTCTTGCCCTTCTTGTTCTTGTCGTCGGCCTCGGCTTCGAGCTTGATGCCGAGGTCGTCGCCGACCTCGCACTCTTCGTCGAGATCGCGGGCTTCGTCGAGGGAGATCTCGGTGTCTTCGTCTTCGACTTCTTCGACCACGCGCACGAACTTGAAGAGCTCGACCTCGCCGATCTCGTCGTTGTACTGGGCCTCGATGTCGAGCGCCTGACCGTACTTCTTGCGGGCGGCGGCCTCGACCGCGGACTCGAGGATCTCGACGACCACGTCGCGGGGGATGTTCTTCTCCCGGGTGATCGTCTCGACGAGACGTTCGAGCTCACTCATCATCATGGAGCACCTCTGCGAGTTTTGCGTATTCGTCGATGTCGAGGACGAGGTGGGCGCGGTCGATCGTCTCGTGCCGGATGCGATGGACGGCGCCATCGACCTCCACGAGCACCTCGTCGCCGTCCACCCCGGACAGCACGCCGCTGAACCGGCGGCGCGGATGGCCCTCTTCGAGCCGGATGCGAGCCCGCTTGCCGCGGAAGCGCTCGAAATCGGAGAGCCGCTCGACGGGACGGTCGATCCCGGGGCTGCTCACCTCGAGCGTGTAGGCGCTCTCGATCGGATCCGCCTCGTCGAGGACGGGCGAGATGTAGTGCGTGACCTCGGCGCAGTCCTTCGCGCGGATGCCCTGCGGATGATCGATGCTCACGCGCAGGATCGGCCCGCGCGTGTCTCCGACCCACTCCACCGCCACGAGATCGAACCCGAGCCGTCGGACGGAGGGCTCGATGAGCTCGCGCACGCGCTTTCGGAGTTCGGAAGGAATCATGGCCGAGGCACAAAAAAAGGGACCGGTCGGAAAGACCGCTCCCCCACGGGTGGGATTGCGTTTGGTCGGCCGACATAATCGATGGGTGTCGGCCCCGCAACCTGATCCCGCGCTACCTCCCGAGCTTCTTCTTGGCCTCTTTCGCCGCATCGGACTTCGGGAAGCGCTGGATGACGCCGTCGTAGAAGAGCTTCGCGTTGTCTTCCTGACCGAGCCCCTCGAAGCACTCGCCCTGGCGGAGCAGCGCCCAGCTCACCCAGACCGACTTCGGGTGGTCGTCCATCACCTTCTTGTAGGCGAAAGCGGCCTTCCGATAGTCTTTCTCGGCGTAGTACGTGTCGGCGATCCGGAAGTGGACCTCGTCGATCTCGGGCGCGTCGGCGTGCTCGGTCGAGGCCCGCAGCAGGATGGCGCGTGCCACGGCGGGGCTGCCCTCTTCGAGGCGCGTGGCGGCCAGCTCGAGCTTGCCCTGCACCGTGTCGGGGATGTCGCCGGTCTCGTCGGGCGGATCGGTCGTGGTGCCATCGGGAGGCGTGCCGTCGGGCGGCGTGCCGTCGGAACCGGCGTCGGCCATGGCGACCCCGAGCTCGGCGTCGGTGGGCGGCGGGGGGGGCTTCACGCCGAGCATCGTCTCGACGGCGCGGAGCCGACGCTCGTCGTGGAGCTGGCGGCGTTCCATCTGGAGCTGGTAGTCGGCGAACCCGTCTTTCAGGGTCGTCAGCTCGAACTCGAGCACCTCGATACGGCCGCGCAGGTTCGTGACCTCGCTGTTGACCTGGTCGAGGTTCTCGAGCCGCGTCGCCTGGCTCTGGCCCTGCACGCGCACGAATTCCTCGAGCTGCTCGATGCGGGCCTGGGACTCCGCGAGCTCGTTCTCGAGTTGGGCCACGCGGAGGTTCGCCGTGGTGACCTGGCGCGCGTATTCCGCCGTGGCGGCGGTGTTCTGCGCGGCAAAGCACCCGGAGAGACAGAGCGTGGCGAGGATGCCCGCGAGCGACCTACTCAGCTTGGACCTCCGCGCGGCGGTTCTTGGCCCACGCCGCTTCGCTGTGACCCCTGTCGGCCGGGCGCTCTTCCCCGTAGGAGACCGTCTGCACGCGCCCGCCGGCGATTCCCTGCGAGGTGAGGTGCTTCTTCACGGTCTCGGCGCGACGCTGGCCCAGCGCCAGGTTGTAGTCGGTGGTGCCGCGCTCGTCGGCGTGACCGGCGATGCGGATGGAGCCCGTGGCCTGCTGGTAGCACTGGATGTTCGCGTTCAGCTGGTTGCGGCCATCCGTGCGGAGCGAGGCCTGATCGAAGTCGAAGTACACCGTGGTGAGGCGGCAGTCGGGGCCCGTGTCGCCGCGGACCGTGAGGCCCTGGCGCAGGGTCGTGCTCTCGCCGCTCGAGTTCGTCACCGTCACGTCGTAGCCGCCGGGCTGGAGCGCCGGGATGCCCACGTCGATCGTGTTCGGGTCGACGACCGTGGCGCTGGCGGCCGCGCGGTCGCCGAGCTTCACGGTGGCGCCCGTCTTGAAGCCGCTGCCGTACACCTTGGCGGACGTGGGGGTGTTGGCCTCGACGGACGACGGGGCGATCGACGTGATCTGGAGCTTGACCTCGACCTTCTGGACCGGGACCGGCGGAGGCGGAGGCGGATCGGGAACCTTCTTCTTGCAGGCCCCGACACCCAGTGCGACGACCAGCAGAACCGTTCCGAGCCTCGACATGTACGCGTCTCCTCTTCGATGGCGACCCGTCGGCACATTATGCCCGTGATCCCCCTGGGTCAACGGGAGCCCCGACGTGGACGCCACCGTGAGCACGGACCGCACGTCGCCACACACGACAGGAGCCGTGTGCATCGGGCTCTTCGGCGCCCTTGCCGCGTCCGCGCTGCTCTGGTGGGCTCCTTCCCGCGCAACCATCGGGTGGATGCCGCTGATGGCGCTTCCCTGGGGCCTCGCCGTGAGCCTCCTGCCGCGGGGAACCGTCGATCTCCGGCTCGCGGTGGGGGCTGCGGTCGCTGCGCGGGTCGTCCTCCTCGGCACCCCTCCCCTGCTGTCGGACGACCTGTACCGCTTCCTCTTCGAGGGGGTCGCGCTGAATGCCGGCCACAACCCGTTCCTCGAGCCTCCGTCGTCGCTCGCGACGCTCGACCCGTGGCTCGCCGCGCGCGTGAACCACCCCGACATCCCGAGCATCTACCCGCCCGTCGCCCAGTGGTGGTTCCGGCTGCTGGCGCTCGGCGGGGCCCGTCCGTTCGTCGCGCAGCTCGCGACCGCCGCGGTGGACGTGCTCGGCGTCGCCCTGCTCCACCGCCTGTGCGTGCAGCGGCGCGTGCCCACCTGGCCCGCGTTGGTGTGGGCCCTGCACCCGCTTCCCGTGCTCGAGTCGGCGAATGGCGCGCATCTCGAGCCGCTCGCGCTCGCCGCGTGCTTCGGGGCCCTCCTCGCGTTCGGCGCCGGGCGCGGCTCCGCGGCTGCGGGCCTGGCTGCCGTGGGTGCGGGGATCAAGCTGCTCCCCGTCCTGTTCGCCCCCGCGGTCGTCCGCGCGCTCGGGCCCGCTCGCGCCGCGCTGGCGGGCCTCGTGGGGGTGCTGGGTCTCGCCGTGCTCGCGATTCCGGTGCTGTCCGCCGGTCCCGGGCTCGTCCACGCGCTCCAGACGTACGCGGAGCACTGGTCGTTCAACGGCCTCGTCCATCCCCTGCTCCACCCCGTCCTCGGCGACTGGACCCGCCGCGTGCTGGCGCTCGTCGGCCTCAGCGTCGCCGCACACGCCGCGACCCACGCCGATCCCGCGCGGACGTGGCGCCAGGTCGGGGCCGGCTTCGTGCTCCTCTCGCCGACCGTCCACCCCTGGTACGTGCTGTGGGCACTGGGCCCCTCCCTCGTGCTGGGCGGGCGGGCCTGGGCGGTGGCCGCGAGCTTCCTGATGGGCAGCTACGCGGTGCTGCTCACCGTCACGCCCGACCGCTGGACGGAGCCGTGGTGGCTGGGTCCGGCGACGTGGGGGCCGGCGTTGGTCGCGCTGGCCGCGGGTCTCCGGTCGCGCCCGGCCTCCTGACGCGCTTCAGGGCTCCTCGCGGAGCTCCGGGTGCGCGTCGACGACCTTCTTCGGCGCCGCGCGACGCCACTCGGCCCGCACCAGGTGCTCCAGGATGTCGACGGGGAGCGCGGCGAGGCGGGCGAGGACGGCCGGGTGTCCGTCGAAGTGCGGCGTCGTGAAGAACACGGTGGGCATGGCGGCGATCAGCTCGTCGCGCTCGTCGACGTCGTGGGTGCGGATGCCGAGGATGTCGCCCTGAGGGGCGTCCGGGCCGAGCGCGTCGAGATCCGCCCGCCGCAGCGGTCGCTCCCAGACCAGCATGCGCTTCTTCACGCGCCACGCGCGGTATCCGTAGGCGGTCGCCCGCTCGGTCGCCGGCAGGGCCGCCACCACGTCGTCCACGTCCTGCCAGGTCGCCACGGGGCCTCCACCGACACTGTGCCGTCCGAGTGTATCGGCGGCGCACGCAGTTCAGAAGTCCAGGCATCTCGAGGTCTCGCACGGCGAGCCACCTCTCCGTCTCGGAAGCGGTCGGGGTCCGAGCGTCTCAGGGCCTCACGCAGATGACGCAGAAGGACGCAGATGACGCAGAAACCAGGCCGTCACCGGGGCGAGCGTCCTCGTTTCCCCGAGCACCTTCGATGGGGATGTCCACCCGTGACGTCAGGGTTCCCGAGGGACGTCTCGGTGTTCGGGTCGACAGAGAGGGCCTCCCCGCGGACCGGAATCGGAGCTCACCAGAGCAGGCGGTCGTTTCTGGCTGCTCTGGTGACAGATCCCGCAGCCGACACCCGCAGCTCCGCGGTCTACGACGAGCCGGGATCCCGCGGCCGATACCCGCGACGGTGCCGTCTACGAAGAGCCGGGATCCGGCTTCGAGCGCCCCATCGGGCAGGCGCACGCGCACGGGTCGGGCCTCGAGCGCCCGCGACACCGCGCTCTCCCCAAAGCCCCGCCGATCCGGACAGGCACGTCCGCAGGGTCCGGTTTCCCCCCGCCCCGCCACGGAGCCGGAACCCATGAGGAAACCGGATCCTGGGACTGCCGGGTCTCCCGACCGCAAGGCCGCCATAGGCGAGCCGCGCAGCGCGCTTGCGCGCGAAGCAAAGGGTAGACCGGACGCTCCCACCCGCGGTCCCGGACCTCTACGACGAGCCGGGATCCCGCGGCCGACACCCGCAGCTCCGCGGTCTACGACGAGCCGGGATCCCGCGGTCGACACCCGCAGCTCCGCCGTCTACGACGAGCCGGAATGCCGCTTCGAGCGCACATTCGCGCACGCGCACGCGCACGCGCACGGGTCGGACCTCCAGCGCCCTGCCGGTCCGGGTCTCTCCCGACCTCCTCGATCGTGACAGGCACGTCCGCAGGGTCCGGTTTCCCCCGCCCCGCCACGGAGCCGGAACCCATGAGGAAACCGGATCCTGGGACTGCCGGGTCTCCCGACCGCAAGGCCGCCATAGGCGAGCCGCGCAGCGCGCTTGCGCGCGAAGCAAAGGGTAGACCGGACGCTCCCACCCGCCATCCCCGTCCTCTACCACGAGCCGGGATCCCGCGGCCGACACCCGCAGCTCCGCCGTTTACGACGAGCCGGGATCCCGCGGTCGACACCCGCAGCTCCGCGGTCTACGACGAGCCGGAATGCCGCTTCGAGCGCACATTCGGGCACGCGCACGCGCACGCGCACGCGCACGGGTCGGGCCTCCAGCGCCCTGCCGGTCCGGGTCTCCCCGACCTCCTCGATCGCGACAGGCAGAGCCCGAAGGGTCCGGTTCCCCCACGCCCTGCCGCAGCCGCTCGCCCCACCCGGGGAACCGGATCCTGGGACTGCCGGGTCTACGAACCGCAAGGCCGCCATAGGCGAGCCGCGCAGCGCGCTTGCGCGCGAAGCAAAGGGTAGACCGGACGTCCACACCTGCGGTCCCGGACCTCTACGACGAGCCGGGATCCCGCGGCCGACACCCGCAGCTCCGCGGTCTACGACGAGCCGGGATCCCGCGGCCGACACCCGCAGCTCCGCGGTCTACGACGAGCCGGGATCCCGCGGTCGACACCCGCAGCTCCGCCGTCTACGACGAGCCGGAATGCCCCTTCGAGCGCACATTCGGGCACGCGCACGCGCACGCGCACGCGCACGGGTCGGACCTCCAGCGCCCTGCCAGCCCGAGTCTCTCCCGACCTCTCGAGCGCAACAGGCACGTCCGCAGGGTCCGGTTTCCCCCCGCCCCGCCACGGAGCCGGAACCCATGAGGAAACCGGATCCTGGGACTGCCGGGTCTCCAAACCGCAAGGCCGCCGCAGGCGAGCCGCGCAGCGCGCTCCGCGCGCGAAGCAAACCGTAGACCGAAGTCAGCTCCGCAGCGAGCCCAGCCCCACCGCCGCGTACCCCACCGCGAACAGCCCGAGGAACGGCAGGCTCGCGAAGTACCCCGCGCTCGTCACGTACACGCACGCCCCCACGAGGTACGCCGCGAGCGCCAGCTCGATGCCGACGAGCCCGCGCGTCGCGGCCCGGTAGACCATCGTCGCCGCGCCGCCGGACTTCGGCGTCCGCACGAACGTCCCCACCTCGCCGAACAGCGCCTCCGCCACGGCCCGCGTCTGCGAGACCGCCATCCCCATGCCCAGCGCCAGCACGATGGGGAGCCGCGCCAGCCGCCGACCCGTGCCGAGCGCCCCGGAATGCCAGATCGCCATCCCGTAGAACAGCACGAACGGCGCGACGGCGAAGAAGAACAGCACCGCGTCGATCACGAGCAGCGCGGACAGCCCGCCCTCGATGCGCGCGTAGATGGCCCACGGCAGCAACAGCGAGAGCACCACCACCAGCGGATAGCTGAAGTTCGCCGTCAGGTGCGCGGTGGCCTCGAGCTTGACCGGCAGGCTCACGTCGGGCGAGCCCCAGATCCGCCGGAGCAGCTTTCGCGCCGTCTGGACCGAGCCCTTCGCCCACCGATGCTGCTGCGTCTTGAACGCCGCCATGTTCGGCGGGAGCTCGGCCGGCGCGACCAGATCGTGCAGGTACACGAATTTCCAGCCCTTGAGCTGAGCCCGGTACGACAGGTCGAGATCCTCGGTGAGCGTGTCGTGCTCCCAGCCCCCCGCATCCGCGATGCAGTCGCGCCGCCAGACCCCCGCCGTGCCGTTGAAGTTGAACCACCGCCCGCTCGCGTTGCGCGCCGTGTGCTCCACCACGAAGTGCCCGTCGAGGAGCGTCGCCTGGGCCGCCGTGAGCCAGCTCTCCTGCGCGTTGATGTGGCCCCAGCGCGCCTGGACCATGCCCACGCCCTCGTCGAACCACGGAATCGTCGCCTTGAGGAAGTCAGGAGGCGGGACGAAGTCGGCGTCGAAGATCGCGACGTGCTCGCCCTTCGCCGACCGGAGCCCCGCATCGAGGGCGCCCGCCTTGAAGCCCGTGCGGTCCTCCCGGTGGACGAGAGCCGCGTCGATGCCCGCCGCCACGAGCTCTTCGACGGCCTCGCGCGCGATGTCGACCGTGTCGTCGGTGCTGTCGTCGAGCACCTGCACGAACAGCCGGTCGCGCGGGTAGTCGAGCTCGCCCGTGGCCCGGATGAGCCTGCGCGCGACGTAGCGCTCGTTGAACATGGGGAGCTGGACCGTGACCACCGGCCACTCGGCGAGGTCCGCACGACGGCCGCGGGCCGGGCGCTTCCGGAACGCGAGCAGCATCCACAGCTTGTGGAGGCCGTTCAGCGACAGCACCCCGAGGATGCACAGGTAGACGGCCATGATCGCGACGGGCCAGGACACACCGCTCTCCGAGCGCCGACCGGCGCGAGGGGCACGTCTAACCCGCGAGGGGAAAGGGGCCCCGGACCCACGAGGGGTCCGGGGGAGCCGGGATGGCCGTGACAGCGTCGCATGTACCCCCTACCGTTTCAGTAGGTGGGCCTCATTTCGCCGCTTCTGGCTTCCCTTCCACAAGGGCATGCACTCCACGACGAGTGACGAAGTCCGAAGACAACGCTTACGGGGGGATCGATGAAGACGCTGGTAGCACGCACCTCGCAGCAATGAGAAATTAGCACACGGCCATGCGGTTTCCGGGAACCGCTTCCAGGCTTGACGGTCCGTGACTCACATGCTCATCACCACACTCGCCCTCGCCGCTTCCGCAGACTCCCCGATCCGGGAGGATGCAGCCCAACATCTCGTCGAAGCGTGGCACCGCTTCGAAGACGACGACTACGCGGGTGCCCGGCAGGCCGCGCGATCGGCTCTGGAGATCCCCGGATCCCACGATCAAGAGGCCGCATACGTCATGGGGCGCGCGTGGCAGATGGAGGGGTTCAGCCGCGATGCGCTGCTCCTCTACCGCGACGCGCTGGCGCGCCAGCCGCACGGCGCCTTCACCGACAAGCTCGAGTTCCACATCGCCGAGACGCTCCACGACACGGGCGAATCGGCCGAGGCGCTGAGGTGGCTGCGCCAGGCGAAGCGGGGCCGCGAGCTCGGCCTGAAGGACGCCGCGATGTTCGACCTGAACGAGGCGATGTTCGTCCTCGGCAAGGGCAGCACGAAGCGGGGCACGAAGAAGGTCCTCGCCGCGCTCGAAGAGACCGACCACGACATCGCGACCTGGCACCAGGCCAAAGCGCGCACCCTCCTCGTCACGACGTGGCTCGACGTGGCCGACCAGCTCGGCACCGACGACGCCACGCTGCTCGAGCGCCGCGCCATCCTGATCGACGGCGCCCGCAAGCAGCTCGAGAAGACCATCCCCACGCAGCAGCCCGACTTCACGCTCGACCAGATCCTGCGCATCGCGCAGTCCTACGAGCGGCTCGGCGACGACGTGGTCACGACCTTCGGCAACCCCGCCGACCTCCCGCCCGACGAGCGCAAGAAGGTCGAGGCGGTGTGGGTGAAGGCCACGCGCTTCTACGACATCGGCATCCGCCACGCCGCCCGCACGTCCAGCGACTTCGACCTCGAGACCTTCGAGTCCGCACACGCCGTGATGGTCGCGAAGGTGGACGCCCTCTGACGCGCGGTTACCTCCCGCGCTGGGAGGGCCCATGGGGTTCTGGACCGACAAGCGCGTGTTCCTCTCGGGGGGCTCGAAGGGGATCGGGCGCGAAGCCGCGCTGCTCCTCGCGAAGCAGGGTGCGAAGGTGGCCATCGCGGCGCGCGGTCAGGCCGCGCTCGACGAGGTGCTGGCCGCGCTGAACGCCATCTCGACGGGCCACTCCGCGCACGCCATCGACATCGGCGACCCGGCGGCCGTGAAGGCGGGCGTCGACGCCGCAGCCGGCGTGATGGGCGGCCTCGACGTGTTGATCTGCAATGCCGGCTACGCCGCGACGGGCTCCGTGCTCGACGTGCCCGAGAGCCAGTTCCAGGAGCTCCTGGACGTGAACTACCTCGGCAACGTGTGGCTCGTCCGCGCCGCCGCGCCGCACCTCATCGCGAGCAAGGGCCACATCAGCCTCGTCAGCTCCATGCTCGGGTTCATGAGCGTCTGGGGCTACGGCGCCTACTCCGCCAGCAAGTTCGCGGTGGCCGGGATGGCCGAGGCGCTGCGGCAGGAGATGCTCCTCCACGACGTGACGGTGACGCTGTTCTACCCACCCACGACCGACACCCCGGGCCTGGAGAAGGAGAACGAGGACAAGCACCCGATCAGCTGGGCGATCGAGAGCGAGAACTTCCTGATGAAGACCTACCCGCCCGAGGCCGTGGCGGCCGAGATCCTCCGCTCGATCGAGCGGGGGCGGTTCGAGAACATCATCGGCTGGGACAGCTGGCTCGCGCTCCTCGGGCGGCGGTCGCTGCCGTCGCTGTTCCGCGCGGCGGTCGACTCCGACCTGCGCAAGGCCGCGAAGAAGGTCGCCGAAACGCCCGAGAGCTAGGGCTCGAGCGCGTTCGCGGCCTCGGAGAGCGGCGAGAACGCCTCACCGAGCGCGTCGACCGACACGAAGCGCCCCGGCTGCTCGACCGCGGTTCGCTTCTGCTGCCAGACCGACGGACCCGCAGCGGACGACGCCGGACGTGGCCCCTCGGGCAGCGCCCACGTCGTCGCGGCCTTGCCCGGCAGTGCGCGCGCGGGATCCGGCACGTTCGGCGGCACGACCATCACCACGAACACCTGGGGGCCCCCGACGGGCGCAGGACGCCCGAACATCGGCACCGGACCGGCCCACGCGGAGGTCATCACCAGCAGCATCACCACCATGCTCCTCCTCTATCACCCCGCGGGACGACGCGCGGAATCACCCGAACGGCTGTGTGAGAAGGCACATCGACCCCATGTCCGACCCGTCCCGGCCGCATCCGCGCGCTCGGCACGCCGCTTGCTATGCGCCCCTGCAACGGAGGCACCCATGGCTGTGACAGAATCCGAGGTCCGCGAAGCCCTCAAGAACCGACTGGCCCACGAGCTGAACGCGCTCGACCGCGGCGACATCCACCAGGACGCGATCTCCGAGATCATCGGCGAGGTCTACACCCGGCTCGGCGTCGAGGGCACCGCGTACGGGCAGATGGCGAAGGAGGTCCTGTACGAGGTCATCGGCTTCGGGCCCCTGATGGACCTGATGATGGACCCGACCGTCACCGAGATCATGGTGAACGGACCGAAGGCCGTCTTCGCCGAGCAGAACGGCCAGAAGATGCTCACGAACGTCACGTTCATGGATGCCCGGCACCTCCGGTACATCGTGCGGCGGCTGCTGCACCTCACACCCGGCAAGCGGCTCGACGAGCTCTCGCCGATGGCCGACCTCTCGATGCCCGACGGCAGCCGCGTGAACATCGTGATCCCGCCGGCGGCCGTGGGCGGGCCGCAGATCACGATCCGCAAGTGGATGCGGAACCTCACCTCGCTCGGCGCGCTGGTCGAGAACGGCACGATGAGCGCGAAGATCGCCACGTTCCTGTCGGCTGCGGTGCTCGCGCGGCAGACCGTGCTCATCTCCGGGGCCGCGGGCTCCGGGAAGACCACACTGGCCGAGATCCTCGGGCACAGCATCCCGGCCGACGACCGCCTCGTGGTCATCGAGGACACCTTCGAGCTGAAGTTCGACCAGCCGAACCAGGTCCGGCTCCTGACCCGCGAGCCGAACATCGAGGGCTCCGGCGGCATCACGACCCGCGACCTCTTCCGGAACACGCTCCGCATGCGTCCCGATCGCATCATCCTCGGAGAGGTCCGCGGCGAAGAGGCCTTCGACTTCCTCCAGGCGGCCACGTCGGGCCACCGCGGCTCGATCGGCATCATCCACGCGTCGAACCCCGTCGAGGCGTGCGTGCGGCTCGAGAACCTCGCGGCACAGACGGGCGTGCCCGTCCCGCGGAACGTCATCCGGCAGCAGGTCGCGCACGGCATCGATCTCGTCGTGCAGATCGAGCAGGGCCCCGACGGCCTGCGGCGCGTGACCGACATCACCGAGGTGCGCAACATCGTCGACGGCACGCTCGAGCTCGCGCCCATCTTCCTGTTCCACTACGACGGCATCGAAGAGGGCCGGGTGCTCGGCCACCACGGCGCGACCGGCGAGGTGCCGCACATGCTGCGCAAGCTGCGCATGGCCGGCGCCCACATCGACGAGACGCTGTTCGCCCGCCCGAAGGAGGGCTGACGACACGCGGGCAGCGGCATACCTGCGGGCGTGCCGCCCGTCCCCGAGATCGTCGTCCTCTGCGGTGAGCTGCTGCTCGCCGGGCGGTTCGTCGTCATGGCGCTCGTCGGCGTGCTCGCCGCGGCCTCCGTGTGGGCGTGGCGCCGCGGCGCGCCCGGTCCGCGCCTCGCCGCGTGGGTGCTCGTGCCGGCGTTCGCGTGGGGCCTCTACGCCGCATGGCAGCAGCGGGCCGTGTTCGACGACGCGTACATCTCGTTCCGGTACGTCGCGAACCTCGTGAACGGCGAAGGCCTCGTGTTCAACCCCGGGGAGTACGTCGAGGGCTACTCGAACCCGCTGTGGGTGTTCCTCGTCGCGCTCGGCCACGTGGCGACGGGGCTCGAGATCCCGCTCGTCGCGGTGGCCCTCGATCTCGCGGTGTACCTGGCGCTCGGGGCCGTCGCGTACGGCGTCTCGCGCGGGCTGTCCGGCGACCGGCCCGGCTGGCTGCCCCTGGCGCCCGCCGTCATCGTCGCGGAGCGCGCCGTGGCAGCCTTCGCGACGACCGGGATGGAGACGCTCCTCGGCGCGCTGCTCGCGCTCGGGGCCATGGGCGCGCTCGTCCGACCCACGCCGCGCCGCGCGGGGCTCGCGGGCCTGCTGCTCGCGCTCGGCATCGTCCACCGGCTCGACCACGCGGTGTTCTGGTGCGCCGGGCTCGCCGCGGTCGCCGTGGCGACCGTCTCCGTGTCCCCACGCGAACGGCTCGTGTGGCTCGGGAGCTTCGTGGCCCCCACCGCGCTCGTCGTCGCGCACCTCGCCTGGAAGCTCGCCTACTACGGCGACGTGCTGCCCAACACCTTCTACGCGAAGGCCTCCGACGGCTTCGCCGCCGAGCGCGGCTTCGTGTACCTGTGGACCTTCGTGTTCGGCAGCCTCGGCTTCGTCGCCATCCCGCTGTTCGTCGCGTGGCTGTGGGAGGGGGCCCGCGACGCCCGATCCCGCGTTCCCGCCGTGTACGCGGGCCTCTCCGCAGGTGCGTGGCTGCTCTACCTGCTCTACGTCGGCGGCGACTTCATGTACGCCCGCTTCTGCCTCCCCGTCTTCCCCATCGTGGTCGTCGGAGCGGGCGCCGCCGTGTGGCGCATGGCCGCGGACGGGAGACAGCTCGTGGCCGCCGGCCTGCTCGCGTCGATGGCCGGCGGCGTGACCATCCTGCCGCCCGGGCCGCGGAAGTGGGGCCAGATCGAAGAGAACCGCGCCTACCCGCTCGAGGGGCTCTTCCCCGTGGTCGTCGACCACGCGAGCTACTGGGAGGGGACCTTCTTCAAGCAGGTCTTCACGGACCGCGGCATCGACGTGTACCTGTCGAGCTGCTGCGTCGGGATGCTGACGTACTACTCCGAGCAGCGGATGCTCGACACGCACGGCCTCACCGACGCCGAGACGGCGCACCTCCCCCGCGGCCGCATCGCCATCGCCGGCCACGAGAAGTCCCTCCCCGTGCCGGAGGTCCGCGCTCGCGGCGTCCAGATCGGGCGGTGGCACAACCGGGATCCGCTCCCCTTCCGACCCGTGACGCGGGTGCGGTTCCCCGGGCAGCCCGCCCACATCCGCCGCGTCTACGCGGTGGTCACGTGGGATCCGGCGCTCATGGCCCGCATCCGCGAGGAGGTGCCGGAGGTCGACATCACCGACTTCCCCACGTGGCTCGACGGCTACATCGCGGAGCTCCCCCAAAGGCGCCCCGCCGAGGTGGAAGCGGACCTCGAGTTCCTGCGCCCCTTCTACTTCGACCATGTCGAGGATCCCGCACGCCTCGCTCCCATCGAGGCCCGCGCCGGCCGGGCCGCTCGCGAGCCCTGAGGATGGGCAATCCCGGAGCGGGGCACCGACGGTTCCGCTAGGATTGGGCATGTTCATCTGGATTGCGGCCGCTCTGGCCGACACCGTCTGTGTTCCGCAGAGCTACAACGCCATCGGGCCCGACTGCGATGCGGCACCTGGCACCGGCCGTTTCGCCGACCTGGCCGCCGCGGTCGCCTACCTGAATCCCCGCTCGGGCACCCACACGATCCGGGTCCTGCAGGGCCACGAAGACACGTCGCTCGTCCAGCTCGACGGCACCCAGGCCTGGTCTTCGATGAGCATCCAGGGCGACGGCACGGGCGCGAGCTGGCGGCGCGACAACGGCGCGACCGGGATGCTCCACGTCGTCCAGGGTGCGAACGTCACCGTCTCGAACCTCGATTTCGTCGCCCCGAACAACTCCGCCGCCGCATACATCGTGTCCGGCGCCGTCCGGTTCGATCAGGTCACGGTCCGCCGCGAGAGCCTCATCGGCTCGACCAGCGAGACCGCCGTGGCCATCGACAACGGCACGCTCGACCTCGTCCAGTGCGACTTCCAGCCCTGGCTCTCGACGGCGTCCATGGGCCACCTCTCCATCGGGGCCAACGCCTCGGTCGTCATCGACGGCGGGGCCTACGCGTCCGGTCAGGGCACCAACGCGGGGTCCATCCACCTCACTGGCGCGCTCGAGGTGGTGAACGGGGCGCTGTTCGAGAACAACGTGGCGACGGGCAACATGGGCGGGGGCGCCATCCGCCTGGCCGCCGCCGGGTCCACCCTCGTCGTCGACAACGCCACGTTCACGGCCAACACCCACGGCGGGAACCGCGGCGGCGGCGCCATCTACGTCCAGAACGGCTCCGTCGACATCACCAACGCCGACTTCGAGTACAACAACGCACCCGCCGGAACGCGCGGCGGCGGCGCCATCTACGTCGAAGACCACGTCAGCTTCGTCGTCGACGCCAGCAGCTTCGTCGGCAACACCGCGGTGAACCCGGGCGGAGACGGGGGGGCCATCCAGATCTTCAAGGGCGGTGCCGCCGGGCTGACGATCAGCCGGTCCTCGTTCGTGTCCAACAGCGCCGGAGGCGACGGGGGCGCGTTCGCCATCTCCACCGACGGCAGCAATACCTACACCGCCCTCGTGGAGGGCTGTACGTTCACGACCAACACCGCCACCAACGGCGGCGCCGTCGCGCTGCTGAACCAGACGCTCGTCTCGGTCGACAACGTCTTCCAGTCCAACGCGTCCGTGCTCGGCGGCGCGATCTACGTGGCGAGCGGGTCCGACGCCGCCACCTCGACCAACGACACGTTCTGCGGGCAGGCCACGGCGAGTGACGGCGGCGCGGTGTGGGTGTCGAACGGTCGGTCCTTCGACGTGACGGGGGGCCTGTTCCTGCGGAACACCTCGTCGGTCGAGGGCGGCGCGATGTACTACCAGGGCGCGGCCGACATCGAGCACAGCACCTTCTTCGACAACACGGCGGTCACCGGCGGCGGCGCCGTGCGAACCGGCGCGAACACGACGTTCCGCAACAACTTCGTCGCCTACCACGACGTTCTCGCCGTGTCCCAGTCGGGCAGCGACTTCGACTACAACGCCTGGTGGTCGAACCTCCCGGCCCCCGGCATCACCGGGGGGGCGCGTCCCAACGACCAGCTCGGCGACCCGCTGATCGCGAACCTCGCCCAGGCGTGCGACCGCACGCTCTTCACGCCGCCTGCTGGCAGCTCGCTCGTCACCAACGCCGACGACGGCACCGACATCGGGGCCATCCAGTCCGGCCTCGTCCCCGACTCCGACGGCGACGGCTACACCTCCGACGTCGACTGCGACGACGACAATCCCCTCATCAACCCCGGCGCCAACGAGATCTGCGACGGGGTCGACAACAACTGCGATGGCGCCACCGACACCGGCTTCGTGGTCGGCGCCCCCTCGTGGTTCGACGACGTCGACGGCGACGGGTTCGGCGACGCGAGCGACCTCGGCACCATCGCGTGCAACGCGCCACCCGACACGGTGGCTGACAACGGCGACTGCGACGACTCCAGCGCCGCCATCCACCCCGGCGTCGCCGAGGTCTGCGACGGGGCCGACAACGACTGCAACGGCCAGGTCGACGCGGCCGACCCGGGCCTCACGAACGGCACCACGTACTACGACGACGGCGACGGCGACTCCTACGGCGACGAGAACGACACGGGCGTCCTCGCGTGCACGCAGCCCGCCGGCACGGCACCGAACGCGCTCGACTGCGACGACTCCGATGCGTCCGTCCGCCCCGGCCAGATCGAGACGTGCAACGGCGTCGACGACGACTGCAGCGGCGTCGTCGACGACGGTGCGGCGGCGTCCCAGACGGTCTACGCCGACCTCGACGACGACGGGTACGGCAACTCGGCGTCGCCCTTCACGGGCTGCCCGCCTCCAGCCGGCTACGTCTCGAACTCCGCAGACTGCGACGATGCCCACGACACCGTGTTCCCGGGCGCCTTCGAGATCTGCGACGGGCTCGACAACGACTGCAACAGCCTCGTCGACGACAACGCCCCCGAGCTCGACTACTACCCCGACAACGACGGCGACGGGCACGGCGCCGGCGTGCCGATCCAGAGCTGCTCGCCGCCCATCGGCTACGCGCTGTCGAACGACGACTGCAACGACAACGACGACACCATCTCGCCGAGCGCGGCCGAGCTGTGCGACCCGGTCGACCGCGACTGCGACGGCAACGCGACGGCCGGGGCCGCCGACGCCACCACCCGGTGGATCGACCTCGACGGGGACGGCTTCGGGAACCCCGCCCAGGGCATCACCGCGTGCTCGCACCCCCCGACCTACGTGACGAACTCCGGCGACTGCAACGACGCCCAACCCCTTGCCTGGACGGACAAGGAGGAGGTGTGCGACGGCGTCGACAACGACTGCAGCGGCAATGCCGACGGCGCCGACGCCACGGGCGCCTCGGCGTGGTACCCCGACCTCGACAACGACAACTTCGGCGCGGGTGTCGCGGTGGTGCAGTGCAACCAGCCCGCCGGGCACCGCGCGAACTCCACCGACTGCGACGACTCCGACAACAGCGTGAACCCCGGTGCACCCGAGCAGTGCGACGACGTCGACCACAACTGCAACGGCATCACGGACGACGGGGTCGCGAACCAGCTGTGGTACCTCGATGCCGACCAGGACGGCTACGGCGAGACGGCCACGACCGCGTTCGACTGCCTGCGGCCCGTCGGGTACGCCGGGCTGCCGGGCGACTGCAACGACGCCGACAGCGCGGTGAATCCCGGCGTCGTCGAGTTCTGCGACGGGGTCGACGACAACTGCGAGGGCAGCGAAGACGACGCCGTCGACAAGCTCCCGTTCTTCCCCGACGGCGACGGAGACGGCTGGGGCCTCGTCGGCACCATCGAGCTCGCGTGCGAGCCGCCCCCGAACGCCGCCGAGCGCGTGGGCGACTGCGACGACGCGACGGCCTCCGTGAACCCCGACGCCACCGAGATCTGCGACGGCTTCGACAACGACTGCGACGGCCTGGTCGACGTTTTCGCGGTCGACTCCGTCCTCTACTACCAGGATGGCGACGGCGACGGCTTCGGCGCGCCCGACGTGGTCGACGCGTACTGCCCCGGCGACCAGCCCGTGGGATGGGTCGCGAACAACACCGACTGCGACGACGGGGAGCCGCTGGCGTTCGGCGGGGCCGTCGAGGTCTGCGACGGCATCGACAACGACTGCGACGGTCTCACCGATTCCGAGGACGACCCCGTCACCGGGGACGCGCAGTGGATTCCCGACCTCGACGGCGACGGGTACGGCGATGCGAACGCGACCCCGGTCTTCGCGTGCGACCCACCGGCCGACCACGTCCAGAACACGGACGACTGCGACGACACCGAGCCCGCCGCGTGGACGGGCGCTCCCGAGGTGTGCGACGGCGTCGACAACGACTGCAGCGGCGCGGCCGACGCCGAAGACCCCAACGTCGACCCGGACGACGTGAGCACGTGGTTCCCCGACGGCGACGGCGACGGCTTCGGAGACGCCCAGCACGAGGGCATCCTGGCGTGCAGCGCACCCGAGGGGGCCGTGCAGGACGCCACGGACTGCGACGACCGCGACGCCGAGGTCAACACCGACGCCGAAGAGGTGTGTGGCGACAACGTCGACAACGACTGCGACGGCACGGTCGACGAAGACTGCGCCACGGGCGGCAAGGCCACCGGCTGCAACTGCGACACCCCGGGCTCCGGGGCGGGCTGGCTCGTGCTCGGGCTGCTGCCCGTGCTCGCCCGCCGCCGCGCGGCCTGACGGTCAGTACACGCCGTCGGTCTCGGGCCCCGACGCCGGATACCGCATCCGCAGGCGCGCCGTCACCTCGTGCTCGCCGCCCGGCTCGCACACCAGCTCGAACCGCTCGGGTCGATGCCAGGCCGACCAGGCTTCGACGGTGCGGGGGCCCGGCTCGACGCCGAGGATCTCGAAACGCCCGTCTTCGTCGGCCTCCGCGGCCCACGCGTTCGGCAGGACCAGGACGTGCGTCTCCATGTTCTCGTGGATGTTGCACTGCACGCGCATGTCGCCCGGGCTGTCGAACTGCCGCACGGGGCGGGCTCCCGGAGCGTGCTGCGGCAGCTCGAAGGGGTCCTGGCTCGAGTGGCTGTAGAGGTGGTGGTGCACGGCGTCGTCGTTCGGGAACGCGACCTCGGCGCCCGGCGACACCACCACGGCGTCCGCGTCGAACGACTTGTTCTTCTGCGCCACCACGGCGTTGGTCGTCGCGGTGGACGGCGGGCCGTCGCCGAGCACGTACACCACGACGGGGCCGCGCGGCCGCCCGCGCGTGTCGATGACCCCGCGGATGGTGCACGACGCTTCAACCGGATCGGATTCGAGCTCGGTGGCGAACGCGAGCGCCAGGGCCAGGGCGAGGGATTCCATCAGAGCTCCATCTTCCGGGTCTCGTACCGGAACACCAGGGATGTCGTGAGCACGTCGTCCCGGATGGACGTGCCGGCCATGAGCTCGGCGAGGTGCAGGTACTCGGCCTTCACCGCGATCGCGCGGGAGAGGTCGACGTGCGCTCCGCCGGTCAGGCGCAGCACGTTGGACACGTAGAGGTTGGGCCACGCGACCAGGTCGGCGTCGCGCCAGTCGACCCGCCCGTACACGCCGAGCTGGACGATGGGACGCACCTCCACCGTCACGTAGCCCCCGCGCGCGTCGAGCCGCTCGGACTTCGGGCTCCCGTCGCCTGGCTGGTGGCTGATGACGCCCTCGACCTCCACGGTGAGGCGACCGGCGTCGAGGCGCCCGTCGACGCCCACCTGCCAGCCGATGACCCCCGGGTCCGGCTGACCGTCCTGCGGGCCGACCTGGCCCGACGCGCCGACCTCGAGCCGGACCGGGCGTCGCATCAGCGCTCCGACGCGCACCGTGCCCGTAGGGATGCCGTTGACGTCGAGGTCGTTGTTCAGGTGCCCGAACTCCTCGGTCGTCGAGCTGCCGTTCGTGACGGCGACGCTGTACCCGAGCCAGCGGCGGTACGTGCCCCGCACGCGGAGCCCGGTCTGCAGCCCGATGAGGTACCGCGCCACGATCGAAGGCGTGATGCCCATGCGCGCCGAGGCGTGCCGGTAGCGGTACTCGCGCCCGAAGCCCGATTCGAGCCGCCCCGCGTAGAGCTTCAGGTCGCTGTCGCGCATCGGGCGCCACACGACGTACGCGGTGTCGACCGCGATGACGTCGCCGGGGCTGCCCAGGAACCCCGAGCGCGGCTCCACGTTGAGACCGGCGCGCACGCCGAGCTGCTCGCCCTGATCGACGGCGATCTCGTGGTGGAAGCGGTTCACGAGGAAGGTCGGATTCCCGTGGCTCTGGATCGGGTCGAACCGCGGGAGCCCGGTCCGGCCGAGCCCGAGGTCGGCCGAGCTGCCCTGGCTGTTCACCATGTTGGCCCACGGGTCGCCGAAGTACGCCCGCGGCACCTCGGTGAACGCCCCGTTCGGCCCCTCGCCGAGCACGCGGTTCCGCACGTCCCACTCGTACGAGACGCCGTCGCCCTGCGCGTCGAACCACCCGACGTCGAGGTACCCCTCCTGCTGGAGCGCGAACCCGCCGAGCTCGGAGCCGAGGGCGGTAGCCATCAGGACGATCAGGGACATTCGTGCTCCTCGCAGCCCGGCGGATGGGTGCCGAGCGGTGCTCCGGCGTCGTCGCAGCAGCACGGGTCGACGTTGACCCAGCAGTAGTCGAGCGGGGCGCCTTCGAGCGCCCGCATGAACTCCTCCAGGTCGAGCAGGTCGCCCTGGTCGACGTCGAGTGGCTGGACGGTGATGTCGACGTAGGGACCGCCGTCCCAGCCGAGCCAGTACCCGTTCAGCACGTCCTCGAGGGTCGCGTGGCTGCCGTCGTGCATGTAGGGCCCGGACGAAGCCACCTGCCTCAGGGTCGGCGTCCGGTAGGACTTCGGCGGCTCCGCCCCTTCGTCGCCCACGCCGAGCACGTGCCGCTCGGCGTCCGAGAGCGCGGGACCGATGTGGCACGCCGTGCAGAACCCGTCACCCACGAAGAGCTGGGCGCCGTGCTGGGCGCTCTCGCTCATCGCGGTCGGGTCGTGGGTGGCGAACGAGCTCCCCATGAACCGGTCGAACGCGCTGTCCTTGCTCTCGAGCGTGCGGACGTACGCGGCCAGCGCCTTCGCAACGTCTTCCGTGATGCGCGTCGCCTCGTCTTCGAGGGGGCCGTCCACGTCGCGTGGGTAGGTGCAGGGACGCCCGAACACGGCGCGATACTCGAGCCCCCACTGGTCGCAGGTGTACGCCGCGACGTGGTCTTCGGAGTCGTCCTGGAGGCCCCGGGTGAGCGGGCGCGTGATCTGCTGCCAGAGCACCGTCGCCTCCTGTTCGGGCGCCCAGCCGTAGGCCTGGCGGATGCCGACGTTGAAGAGGGTCGGTGCGTTCTTGCTCGGCTGGCCCGCGATGCTGATGCTGACGGGGACGCCGTCCTGGGCGCCGGACCCCGCCGCATCGTGGCAGTCGTCGCAGGAGACCTCGCCGTTCGCCGAGAGCCCGCGGTCGAAGTACAGCCGGCGGCCGAGCCGTTGCGCGGCGGGGTCGTCCCACAGCGGATTCCCCTCGGCGTTCGCCGGCATCTCGGGGCCCGGCTCGACCCACCGCAGCTCCGAGAGCCAGTCCCACTCGTTGCGGGTGAGGCCCGGCGGCACGCAGCCGACCGCGAGCGCCGAGAGGAGGACGGCCGCGCGCCTCATCGGAACTCCAGCTCGGTGCCGGACATCTCGACGCCGTAGCGCCGGATGATGTCGGACTGCAGCTGGTCGCTGGGCTCGAGGAAGGGCCCCGCATCCAGCAGCACGATCTCGCCGCCCGCGCCGGAGGACGCGAGCGCTGCCCCGTCGCGCGAGAAGGCGATGTCGGTCGCCCCACCCGGGTGGGCGAACAGCCGCGCGAGCTCGCGCCCGTCGCGCGTGTCGAACACCTGCACGAGGCCCTCGCGGGTCACCGAGGCGAGCAGCGGGTCGCGCGGTGAGAACGCGACGCCCGCGACCTGCCCCACGACCCCGATGCGCTCGAACCCCTGCCCTCCGGCCGCGATGTCGCCGAGCGCGAGCCCGCCCTTCGCCCAGGCCAGCGCCAGGGAGCGCCCCTCCGGGCCCACGGCGTGCGCCACGATGTCGCCGGGGAGCGAGGCGCGCCGCTGGCCGTCGTCGCCTCCGAGCACCACGACCTCTCCCGCGGTGCGCGCCGCGAGGACCGAGCCGTCCGCGGACCACCGCAGCGAGGCGACCGGCGCGCCGAGCCCGACGGCCCAGGCCTCTTCGACCGACTTCCCGTCGAGCCGCCACGCGCGCACGTCCCCTGCAGCACCCCCCGAAGCCACGAGCCCGGCACCGGGCTCCGGACGCCACGCCACGGCGCTGCCGCCGCCCGCGTGGACGTGCTCGGCCTCGGCGACGAACACGTTCTCCTCGAGGTCGAGCACCTTGAACGCGCCGCGGCGGTCGACCAGCGCCACGCGCTCGCCCGACGGGTCGCCGTCGAGGTCCGCGACGCGCGCGTAGATCGGCAGCGTCTCGAGGCCGGTGTGCGGGTCGAAGCCCTCGGGACGCCCGAGCCGGTCGAGCGTGAACAGCATGCCGGTCGCGGTCCACCGCAGCCCCACGACCTCGACCACTGCATCGAACGTCCCGACGCCCGTTCCAGCGGGCAGATCCCACGCCCGCACCTGGTGGCGCGTCGCCGTCACCAGCGTGCCGCCATCGGGCGTGAACGCCAGGTCGGTCATGTCGTCGTGGCCCGGCAGTCGCCCGATCTCGACGCCCCGTCGCGCGTCCCAGATGCGCACCGTGCCGTCGTCGGCGCCCGTCGCCAGCGCGTCGCCGTCCGGGGCCCAGGCGAGCGCGCGGACCGCGCCCAGGTGCCCCACGAGCAGGTGTCGCTGCTGGAGCGGCTCGAGGCTCCACAGCTGGATGGCCCGATCCGAGGCCACCGCGAGGGTCCGTCCGTCCGGCGAGCAGCCGAGCAGCGTCGACACGCGATCCGCACCGATCGGCACGAGCTCTCCGGATGCCAGGTCCACGCGCGCGAGGTTCCCGCCCTCCATCGCCACCACGAAGCGCAGCCGGCCGCAGTGGGTGAGCCCCGTGGCTTCGTGCGGCAGCTCGATCCCCTGCACGTCGGCGCCGAAGAGGTCGAGCCGCCGGCGCTTCGCGACCGCCACGCGACCGTCGCCCACGTCGACCGCGTCGACCAGCGCCTCGTCTCCGTCGACCACCACGTCGGGACGGCCCGCCCCGTCCGCGCGGACCACCGACGTCCGCACGACCCCCGTCCAGCCGGCACGGCCCGCGCGGAGCCGCGCCACGTCGCCGGGGTACGCCCGGCCCGGCCCGTCGCCCTCGAGCGACCAGCCCCGCACCTCCGCCCCCGTCGCGCACAGCACCGAAGCGGGAACGCCCACCGCCTCGACCTCGCTGCAGCCCTGGGCCCAGCGGCGCGCGAGTCGGGGCCGCCAGCCGCGGGAGAGGCGCGCCAGCAGCCCGCGGGCATCGGACCGCCCCGTGAGCCCGACCGCAGCAGCCGCGAACGCCTCGGCGCGGATGGGGTCGCGCGCGTCCCACGCGAGGTTCGCCTTGTCGACGAGGGACTGGGCGAGCATCGCGTCGGCCTTGTCGCGCTCGCCCTCCACGCGCACCCACGAGACCGCCGCGATGGCGAACAGCACCACGGCCGCGCCGAGAGCCACGAGGATGGGCGTCTGGTGCGGTCGGAGCCGGCGGAGCACCAGCTCGACCGAGCTGTAGGCATGCGCGCTGACCGGGCGCTCGTCCTGCCAGGCCGCCAGGTCGTTCGCGAGGTCCTTCGCCGAGGCGTACCGCTCGCCCGGCGCGCTGGCGGTCGCGCGGAGCACGATCGACACGAGCTCGCGTGGGGCGTCCGCGCGCTGCGGGACCCACGCCTCGCCCGGCGTGGCGACCGGCGCCACGCCATCCACGATCTCGCGCAGCGTCGCGCCGAGCGCGTAGATGTCGGCCGCGGTGCCGACGGAGCCGCGCGACTGCTCGGGCGGCATGTAGCCGACCGTGCCCGACGCCCGCTCGAGCGACACGGTGCCGTCGGGGCCCAGGCGACGCGCGAGCCCCCAGTCGAAGACGAGCACCTCGCCGTACTCGCCGAGCATCACGTTGCCCGGCTTGAGATCGAGGTGCACGACGCGCTGGTCGTGGGCGTACGCGATGGTGTCGCACACGCGGCGCAGCGCTTCGACGAGCCGGCGGAGGCTCCAGCCACTGCCGGTCGGCCGCCAGTCGCCCCGCGATGCGTCGTGCACCTCGCGGATGACCTGCGCGAGCGTGCGGCCTTCGATGGGCTTCATCGTGAACGCGATGGCGCCGTTCGGCAGGTGCTCGAGGTCGTGTACGGGCACGATCCCCGGGTGCTGGAGCTGTGCGGTGATCTGCGCCTCGGCGAGGAAGCGATCGATGTGCGCCCCGTCGGAGAGCAGGTTGCTCGACAGGATCTTCTGCGCGACCACCCGCTCGAGCACGGGGTCGTACACGCGGCGCACCTCGCCCATCCCACCGACGCCGAGGATGCCGCGCGGCTCGTACCGGGGCCCGCCGCCGGCGCCCGGATCGCGCATCGCGAGCAGCCAGCCGAGGAGCGCCGTGCCGTCGGCCTCCCCGGCGAGGATGGACTCCAGCACGTCCGACACGGGCGGCCCGATGTCGAGGAACAGGTCGGCCAGAGCGTGCCAGTCGGCCTCTGCGGAGCCCTCGTGCAGCCCGACGTCCACGAGCCAGACGCGGCCCTCGGGCGTCACGCGGATCGAGGTGGGGCGCAGGCTGCCGTGGGCGATGCCAGCCTCGTGGAGCACGGCGAGAGCGCTCGCGGTCTGCGCGAGCCACGCGATGGCGCGAGGGTCGGAGGCCACGTCGTGGCGCCCGAGGTGCTCGCCCGCGATGCGGTCGCGCACGTAGCGCAGCGGCGGGCCGTCGATCACCTGATGGATCCGCGCCACGTGCGGATGTGCGAGGGCGTCGAGGCGCGACGCGACCTCCCGCAGGGGCTCGGGGTGCCCGCCGCCCGCGGGCTCGGCACACACCACACAGCGGCCGAGCGCCGCGTCCCAGACGAGCCAGCGCGGGCCGCTGCCGTCGTCGTCCATCGGCGTGCCGTCGAAGGCCGCGGCCACGGACACCTCGGCCGCCGGGGCCTCCACATCCAGCAACCGCCGATGGACCCGGCACCGCGGGCAGTCCTTCAGGTGCCGCGCCACCTCCGGCCGGAGGGTCGCTTCGAGGAGCGCATCGTCTGGCGGGTGGGCATTCACCATGTGGTTCGGATGAACGAGGTCCCGTGACCGAGCTGCTCGAGGCGCTGGCGCAGGCCCTTCTCCAGGCGCCGCTTGCAGCGCTGGAGCATGACCCGCACCTCGTTGTCGTCGGAGAGCCCGAGCACCTCGGCGATGGTCGAGCGGGACATCTGCTCGCTGTAGCGGAGGTACACGACCTCCTGCTCGATGGGATCGAGCAGCTCGGAGGCCGCCTGGCGCAGCAGCTCCTCGCGCTCCTGCTGGCGCAACGCGCGCAGGGCGACGAGACCGGGGTCCTCGGCGTCGAGCACACCGTCTTCGGTGAGCATCTCGCGCCGGCGCCGGACGTCGTTGAGCGCCAGCATCTTGCCGATCCCACACACCCAGGTGCCGAAGGCCGAGCGGCCCTCGTAGTCGTCGAGCTTGTCGAAGGCCGTCAGCAGCGCGTCCTGGGTGAGCTCTTCGGCGCGCTGGGGGTCGCGCACGATGCGCAGGCAGACCGAGTAGATGCGGTCGCGGTGCAGCCCGGCGAGCCGATCGAAGTCGCGGCGGAGGTCGGCGCGCCACATGGCGTTCTGTGCCATCGGTTCGTCGCTCATCCTACCTCCCGTTCGAAACTACTCGATCGCAGCCGCGTCGAGGGGTGACCGCAAGGCATCACCTGGCTCGTGGTGTGCCCAGCGCGACGCCCGTCACACGCGAAACGCGAAAAAGAAAAATCGCGGATCGTCGTGACGTCGCGTTCGGCCCGCACACCCATCGGCGAACCCTCTCCGGGATGTCTCCGATGCTCCGCACCCTCGCCTTCGCCGTCCTCGCCTCCACCTTCGCCTGCCGCACCGACGTCCCGGCGCTCGGCCGCTCCGTCGCCCTCCAGGACGACGCGGGCGTGGTCGCCGTCACCTGGGACGGCGCGACCGCCCGCGTGTTCCGCGGCCCGCGGCTCGTCGCGCAGTCGTCCGCCGGCAGCTGGGACGAGGCGCTGTGGAGCGTCGACATCCCCGCCTACGGCGCCGCGACCGCGCCGCACCACTACGACCGCGCGCTCACCACGGCCGAGGTCGCCGCGCTCGGCGACTGCGGCTGGTCCGCCACGTCCGACGCCGTCCAGTGCGGCCTCGACGGGCAGTGCGACTGCGAACGGGCCCAGCGCAGCGTGCCGATCCTCGCCACCCTCAGGTGAGGCCGAGGCGCTCGCCGAGCGCGATGGCCGCCTCGGCGCGCCCCGCGAGCCAGGCCAGCGCGGCGCCCCGCTGGGCGTACTGCCGGCGGGGGTCCGGGTCCACCGCGCCGCCATAGAGGTGGTGCTGGCCCGTGTGAGCGCGCTCGAGGTGCAGCGCGCCGAGCCAGTGCCACTTCACCGCGGCGGCGGTCCGCCCGAGCCGGACGAGCTCCGGGTCCGCGTCGAGCCCACCGTCGCGCAGCCCGCGCAGGTACGCCTCGGCGAGGCTCGCGTCCAGCGCGTCCAGCGCGTCGCAGTCGACGAAGAGGTCGAGCACGGCTTCGGTCACGAGGTTCGCGAGGTCCTCGCCCAGCGCGCCGTCCCCCGCGAAGGCCCAGTCGATCGCGACCACCCGCCCGGGCGCCACGACGAGGTTGTGCGACCAGAAGTCGAGGTGGCTGAAGACGCGCGGCACCGCCTCGGCCAGCGCGAACAGGGTCTCTCGGCGGTCGTGCAGCGCGACGAGCCCGTCCTGCAGGCCCTCGGGCCAGGTCT
The DNA here is from genome assembly GCA_020632875.1 of Alphaproteobacteria bacterium. GTDB lineage: Bacteria > Myxococcota_A > UBA796 > UBA796 > JACKEQ01. Next base: position 585,209 of record JACKET010000002.1, on the reverse strand, counting down.
CGCGCACCAGCGGATGCGCCCAGGCGTCGGGATCGCGCAGCAGCCCCGCATCGACGTGTTTGCTCGCACAGTGGTCGCGCAGCGCCGAGCGCGAGGTCCAGGGCCGCTCCAGCACGTCGCCACTCGCGGCCTGCGCGCGGCCCAGGGCGTACGCGGCCGCCACGAGGTCGGCACGCGACAGCGCGGCCCCCGTCCGGCCCGGGACGTCCTCCAGGAGCAGCGCGATGCTGCCGTCCCCCTGCTCCCGCCAGTCGAGCAGCGCGGGCGTTCCGAGCCCGGCGGACGCGAGGCGCGCCGGCACGTCGCTGCGGTAGAAGTCCGCCTCGCGGCGCCAGTAGAGCCAGCTGCGCGGGTCGTGCGACGCGCTCCAGTCGGGATGTGTCGCGGGGCGGGTGCCCGAGATCACCTTGCGGATGGCCGTGCCCGAGCCGTGCGGGACGCGCCAGATGCCGGCGGTCACGGGATTCGAGGGGTTGTGGCAGAGCGGCTCGTCCATCAGGGCTCGAAGACGACCGCGACCACGGTGTGCGCGACGACCGGCTCGGCGCCGACCTTCGGCGGGTGCCACCGCCACCCCATCACCTGCGCCTCCGACGCTCCACGGAATGGCTCGCTGCAGTTGGCCGCAGCCGCGTCGGTCGGCACTCCGGCGGGGTCGATCCGCACGTCGACCCGACAGCGCACGGCGATTCTCGGAGCGCCCTCCGGCCACGTGACCGGAGGTCGTCTCTTCACATCGAGCTCGGAGGCGTGGAACACGTACGCCCCCTCGTAGGTCGCCGACCGGGAGCGGGCCGATCCGCCCCCACCCAGCGCCTTTCCGTCGAGGTCCGCATCCGCTCGGGGCGGGAACACCGCGAGCCCCACGGGGGAGCGCGCCCGATCCCAGACCTGGAGCCACGCTCGCTCCGCGTCCTGCCGGAAGACGCGGCCCTCGATCCGGATCGACCCATCCACCAGGGTCCCGAGGCTGTCGCGGTAGCGCAGCTCCACCAGGTCCCTCCGCTGCCAGAGGGCCAGGGTGCGCTCCCCGACGCGCACGTCGAGCGCGAGCGCATCCCCGAGCGGCACGCGCGCCTCCACCTCACCCCGATCCCACCGATGCGCGTGCACCCAGTGCCCCTTCCGACCCGGGGCGAAGTCCGTGACCACCAGGTCGTCGACAGTGAGGGACGCGCCCGACGGGACGAGCCCACCGTCGACCTCCACCCCCGCCCCGTCCGCCGTCAGCCGCAGCCCGTGCCCCAGGAGATCGACGGGCCCCGACAGGAGGAACCCGTGGTCCGGGAGGCCGTCCGGACGCCTCCCGCGGCTGCGTCCCCCTTCGGGAGCCACGGGTACCGCCACCCGCCGCCGCACCTCGACCGCCTCGTGGTCGAGCGTCACCTCCAGGTCCCCTGTCGGCCAGCGCGCCCCCTCCGTGAGCGCTACGAAATGCGTGCGATCCGCGTCGTCGCCCGCGCGGAACCGACGCTCCACACGAACGATCTCGAGCCCTTCGAGCGGCGTCGGACCCACGTCCAGCGGGACCTCGGCGAGCAGCGCGCTCTCCTGCTCCAGCCGATCGACCGAGAGCGCGGCCCCCGTGTCCGTCAGGGCATGGAGCGTGACGACGTGGTCGTCCACGACGGCCTCGGCGCCGACGTCGAGGGAGCGCAGCAAAGCGCCGACACGGAGCTCCGCGGTGTCCTCGTCGACCCGACGGACGACCTGCACGGCGAAGCGCCCCGCGGACCCGGTTCCCCCGTACGGCACGGTGATTCCGAGGTCGGGCGCCCCGGCCCACACGGCGGCGCAACACCAAAGCATGCCCCTACGTAGCCCATCGACGCACGCCCTGACCCGGCTCAGGGGGCGGCCACGAGGGCCTGGAGGAACGCCGCGATCACCGCGCGCTGCGCGGGATCCCGGTCGGCGAGCAGCGCGGCGACCCGGGCGTCGACGGCCGAATACTCCCCGCGGAGCGCGTCGAGCGCGGGCCCGGGTCGGAGGGCGATCCGAACCCGGCGCCGGTCGGCAGGATCGCGCTCGCGTATCGCCAGGTCGAGCGCAATCAGCCTGTCGACCACCGCGGTCAGCCCCCCGCTGGTGACCCCGAGCGCCGAGGCGAGATCCCCGGCGGTGCTGGGGCCCCGGCTCCCCAGGACGTGGACCGCCTGGAGATCGGTGGGGTGCAGCCCGTGGGACGCCGCGACGCGCGACTGGAACAGGAACCCGCCGATTGCGAGGGCCCGGAGGGACTGGTGGATGGTGGCGGTCGCGTCGTCGTGCATCGTCTCGTCCGGGATGATATCTTGCTGTAGCAAGATAAATGGAGGGCCCGATGGCCGAAGGGACGTATCGCGTGGTGCTGGTGTTCCGGCTGACGCCGGGTGCTGCAGACGAAGAGCTCCGCAGGTCGCGCACGCCGGGGAGCTTCCCGGATCGGCTGGCGCAGCAGCCGGGATTCCTCGGGATGGAGCTCGTGAAGCTCGATGCCGACCGTACGATGTCGGTGCAGGCGTGGGCGAGCGGGGCCGCCTGGTGGGCCGCCCTCGCGGCGGTCCGCGAGCAGGGTGCGGGCGCGGGGGGCCCGACGATCCTCGAGGAGCGGGTGCTCTACGCCGGAGAGGTCGTGCACCACCGCGCCGCATCGGGCGCGTAGCGCCGACGAGCGAAGCACGACGGGCTCACCGCCGCATCAGCGCACGGAGCGGCCCCGCGAGCACGGCCCCATTCGCCTCGTCGCACCGGCACCCGGTGATCGCGCTCCGCTCGTCCGTGTCGGAGTCCGTGTCCGTGTCGGAGTCCGTGTCCACGTCGGAGTCCGTGTCCGTGTCGGAGTCCGTGTCCGCGTCGGAGTCCGTGTCCGCGTCGGAGTCCGTGTCTGCGTCGGAGTCCGTGTCCGCGTCGGAATCGCCGTCTGCGTCGCTGTCCGCGTCCGCATCGGTGTCCGCGTCGCTGTCGGTGTCCGCATCGGTGTCGGTGTCCGCGTCGAGCCCCGCCAGCCCATCGAGCTCGGCCTGCGAGAGCGTGTGGTCGTAGATGCGGACGTCGTCGATCCGCCCGTCCCACTCGCGCCCGCCGTTCGTGAACCGACCGATGCTGAGGGACTGCAGTGTGGTGCCGGTCTTCATCTCCTGGCCGTCGAAGTGCTGCCAGACACCGCTCGCCGAGTGGTAGACCGAGATCCGGTGGTTGGCGTCCTGGGACCAGCCGAGGGTCGAGTCGCCGTCGGGGTCCTGGAGGACGGCCACGAAGTACGTGTCGCCGATCACCAGTCCCGGGTCGACGGTCACGCGATTGTTGCCGAAGTCGACGAACGCGAGTTGGTTGCGGATCCCGAGGAGGAACCCCGTGTTCGCGGTGTAGAGATTCGACAGGACGACGTGGTCGTTCCCCACCAGGGTCTGCGTCTCGAACCACGCCGTGACGGAGTACGTCGCGCCCAGGACGAGCGGCGCGGCCGCCGGGCTGGCGACGTAGGCCCCTCCCGTCTCGAAGCTGCCCGCATCGATGTAGGTGTCGGACGCACCGGGCGTGAACCCCATCGACGTGCCGCCGTCGGGCGCGAGCCCGGGCAGCCCCTCGAGCACGTCGTCGCCGCTCGCGACCTCGCGGCTGATCGTGCCGTCGAGGCTCACGTCCTCGAGGTAGCCGCCGGAGGTGTGGTCCCCGTCGGGCTCGTCGAGCCTCCAGTGCGCGACGGGGCTCGCGTGCGCCACCGAGCCGACGGCGAGGATCACGAGGGTGGACCGGCGTATCTTCATGATGCGCTCATCGTACGTCGCGGGAGCGCCGACGGCGACCGGACTCAGAACGGCGGGTACGTCCCCGGTGGGTAGGCGCCACCCCAGTACCCCGGATGCCGACACGCCTCGTCGAACGCACACGACAGCCCGCTGTCGCCGAGCGCGGACAGCGGGTGGCCCGGGTCGACGTGCGCGTCGCCCGCCGGAGCGGGCACCGTGAAGGGCTCTTCGAACACCGACCACTCGATGCAGCCCGTCGCGTCGCAGGGATTGAACGGCGTCGACTGGCCGTTCCAGGACTGGTACTGCGCGAACGGCTGGCCGTAGAGCGCGTGCGAGTCGTACGCCTCGAGCCAGTCGTCGTACAGGAACGCCACGTCCGGACCGACGCCGACCGTCGATCCGGCGACCAGGTACCGGATCCACGACCCGCTCCCCGGGTACACGAAGTGGATCTGGCTCGGCGTCTGGTTGTGCACCGAGGTGACGTAGGAGAGGTCCATCCCGCCGTACACCTCGAGCCGGAAGCCCGTGTCGTCGGTGAAGTCGCAGCTCCCGGGGCCGTAGAGCGTGCAGACGCCCTGCACGTCGTGGACGAGCACGTTCGAGGCGTACAGGTAGTCCACACGCGCCACGTCGATGCCGTAGGCGCCCGTGAACCCGTCGACCTCGACGTCCCACATCGACACGTCGCGCGTGTCGCGGAGCGCGAGCCCCCTCCAGCCTCCGCCGCCCACGATGCGCACGTCCGCCATCGAGATCCGCTCGGAGTAGAAGATGTCGACGATCGACCCGCCGATCCAGTCGTCCACCGGGGCGGACGACCCGACCACGTCGAGCCCCCAGATCATCGGGCTGCCGCCGCCACAACAGCCACCGTTGTACGGCTCCACGCCCTCGAAGTAGAGCGCGCCGCCCGGACCGCCGGCGTACGCGCCGACGATCGAGATGTCGGCCATCCGCTCGATCGCGACCACGCCGACCATGTCGAGCGCGCCGCCGCGCATCTCCGCGCGGTCGCCCGCGAACGACGTGCCCTCCAGCGCGAGCTGGACGTAGCCGTTCGTGGAGATGGCCCCGCCGAACGTGGCGCGGTTCCCCTCGAACGACGCGGGCCGCTCGCCGTTCCAGAGGTCCGGCTGGTCGGAGAGGTACATGTCGTCGCCGGCGATGGCGCCGCCGCGGTCGGACGCGAAGTTGCCGACGAACCGCGCCCCGCCGAGCTCCAGATCGAAGAACGCGCCCGTGTGGATGGCGCCGCCCACGTTCGCTTCGCAGTCCCGGAAGGTGGGCTCGGTCATGTAGAGCCCCGCCTGCTCGTGGGAGAGGCGCAGGCACCCGCCCGCGTCGGCCTGGCCGCCCTCCAGCACGACGCGCTCGAGCTCGAGGGTCCCGCCCTGGGCGACGTCGAACAGCCGGTGCCCGCCCGAGCCGCGCACCACGGCCTCCCCCTCGCCGCCCGCGTGCCGCAGGCCCACGGACACGGTCGAATCGAGCCGCATCTCGCGGGACAGCGTGTACACGCCGGGCACGAGCGCGAGGTCGGCGTAGCCCCCGCACACCGACTCGATCCACTCGACCAGATCGGAGCCCGGTGGCGGGTAGAGCGAGCCCCACGCATCGCGCCACACAGAGGGGTCGCCGTCGTCGCAGTCGAGCTCCGGCCCCACGCCCATCCCGGGGATTCCGTCGCCGTCCGCGTCGAAGTCGTCCTCGCCGCCGCAGTCCGAATCGACGCCGTCGTACGGCACGTCGACGCGCGACGGGTTCACGAACGGGTCGCCGTCGTCGCAGTCGCCCGGGAACGTCGTGACGCCGTCCGCCATCGCGTCGAACGCGGCCCACACGAAGCCATCGCCGTCGCGGTCGAACTCCGACGCACCGTCGCAGTTCGCGTCGACCCCGTCGTACCAGGGGTCGCTCGCCAGCGGGTTCACGTCCGCGCGCGTGTCGTCGCAGTCGCCCGTGCGCGGCGCCAGCCCCCCGGCCTCCGCCTCGAAGCCCAGCGCGACGTGACCGTCGCCATCCGCGTCGAAGTCGTGCGCGCCGTCGCAGTCCGAATCCACCCCGTCGTACGGCACGTCGGTGGCCCCGGGGTGCACCGCGGGCTCGGTGTCGTCGCAGTCCGTGGACGCCGGATACCCGTCGCCGTCGCGGTCGTCGTCGGAGCCGTCGCAGTCCTGATCGACGCCGTCGTACCAGACCTCGGTGGCACCCGGATTCACGGACGGGTCGGCATCGTCGCAGTCCCCTCCCAGCGGCGCCGCGCCGCCGGGGACCCCGCCGGGCGCCGTGTACCCGTCGCCGTCGCGGTCGAAGTCGTTCGCGCCGTCGCAGTTCGCATCGAGCCCGTCGTACCAGACCTCTTCGGCATCCGGATGCACCGCGGAGTCGGCGTCGTCGCAGTCCCCGGTCAACAGCGCCGTGCCCGCCGCCTCGGCCTCGTACCCGAGCGCCACCCGGCCATCGCCGTCGGCGTCGTAGTCGTTGTCCCCGCCGCAGTCCGCGTCGTGCCCGTCGTAGAAGACCTCCGCGAACCCCGGCGAGCGCGTGGGGTCGTCGTCGTCGCAGTCCGTGGGCCACGGCGAGCCGTCTCCGTCGCGATCGGCGTCGTTCCCGTCGCAGTCGCTGTCGATGCCGTCGTACCAGATGTCCGTCACGGCGGGGTTGCGCGCGGCATCGCCGTCGTCGCAGTCCCCGGTCGACGGCGCCGAGGGCGTGACCTCCGCCTCGAAGCCCAGCGCGACGAACCCGTCGCCATCCCGGTCGAAGTCGTTGTCGCCCGCACAGTCGGCGTCCACGCCGTCGTACCAGAGCTCGAGCTGCCCCGGATGCACGGCCGGGTCGAGGTCGTCGCAGTCCGCGAGCGCCGCGGGCCCGAAGCCGGGCGCCCGGTAGCCGTCGCCGTCCGCGTCGGCGTCGTCCTCGCCGCCGCAGTCGGAGTCGATGCCGTCGTACCAGGCGTCTGGCGCGCCCGGATGCCGCGTGGGGTCGTCGTCGTCGCAGTCCACGACGCGCGGGTAGCCATCCCCGTCCCGGTCGGCGTCGTTGCCGTCGCAGTCGTCGTCGAGACCGTCGTACCAGGTCTCCGTCGCACCCGGGTTCACGGTCGGGTCGCCGTCGTTGCAGTCCGCCCGATCGGTGCCCGCGTAGGGGGCGGGACGGTAGCCGTCGCCGTCCGCGTCGTAGTCGTCGCCGCCCGCGCAGTCGCCGTCGATGCCGTCGTACCAGATCTCGGGATTGCCCGGGCTCGAGCCGGGCTCGGTGTCGTCGCAGTCGCCGGTGAAGGGGGCGTCCGCGTCGGTCACCTCGATGCCGAAGGAGGCCTCGACGTAGCCGTCGTCGTCGGCGTCGTAGTCGTTCTGGCCGTCGCAGTCGCTGTCGACGCCGTCGTACGGGACGTCGTCGGCGAAGGGGCTGATCGACGGGTCGCCCTCGTCGCAGTCGATGGGGAGGCCCAGCTCGGCGGGGATCCAGACCGTCCCCGTGCCGCACGGGTCGTCGGTCGGCTGGCCGCAGGACTCCACCTGGCCGGGGCCGGGCGCATCGTCTCCGTCGCAGTCGGGAGACCACAGCGTCGCGGCGGTGCGCACGTCGCGGCGGGTGTCGTCGCAGTCGGGACCGCCGTACGCGAACGCGTCGAGCCCGTCGCCGTCCTGGTCGTAGTCGGACCGGCCGTCGCAGTTCGCGTCGACCCCGTCGTACCAGGGGTCCTGAGCCCCCGGATGCACCCCGTCGTCCGCGTCGTCGCAGTCCGTTCCCCCCACCGACACCGCGAGGTAGCCGTCCCCGTCGGCATCGGAGCGGGCCTGGAGCGCTTCGGGCGCGATGAACAGGCAGGCCTGGAGGAACAGGATCATCGCGGGCGCTCCACACCGCCCCAGAAGCCGGGGTGGCCGCAGTCGGGGTTGGCGCTGCTGGCGCAGTTGGTCGAGGTGCCCTGGAGCACGATGGGGTCGGACGGATCGAGGTGCGCGTCGAACCCCGGCACCGGGACCAGGAACGCGTCGGCGTCCTCCCGCCGGGTGACGCCCTGGGCTCCCCACGGGTCGACATAGCCCGCGGTGAAGCTGAAGAAGTCGCTCCCGCCGACCGCGTGCGAGTCGTAGACCTGGAGGCCCGAGCCCGTGGCGAAGAACCAGATCGCGAAATTCCCGTTGGAGCCGTAGAAGCTCTCGCTGAAGACGCTGTTCCGGACCTCGAGCGAGCAGGAGTTCGTGCAGATGAGGTGGAGGCCTTCGGCGATGGTGTAGCCGATCGAGATCTGGTCGAGCCGGGTGGTGCCGATGAACCGGTCGACCTCGAAGCCCGCCGAGAGCGGACTCGGGGACGGGAACACCTTCAGGCTGCGCACGAGCGCGTTCGTGACCGTGAACGGACAGCCGCTCTGACACGACCCGCCGTCCCGGTGGTAGAGCCCGGCCAACGCCTGCACGCCGCTGATCTCGAGGTCGTGGAACACGGTGTCGCGCACGGGGTCGAGCACGCGGATGGCGTCGTGCGCCACGCCCCCGGTGAGCGTGAGGTTCTCGACGCGCACCCGGCGGCTGCGCACCAGCTCGAAGCCCGCGGCGGCCTCGGGCGGCTCGGCACAGGCGCCGAACACGCAGGTGTAGCCCTCGATGCGCAGCGCCACGACGTCCACGTCGGTGAACAGGGCCGGGTCGTTGTCGCCGCCGAGCCCGCGCAGATCCTCGAACCGCGCCGTGAGCGCGCCGGCCGCCGCGGCAGTGCCCTGGAACCGGACCGTGTCGAAGGCCGCGAGGCGCGGTGTGCCCGCGACGAACAGCGCGCCGCCGCTCCCCTGCGCCACGTCGCTCGCGAAGTCGGTGTCGCGCACCTCGAGCACGCTGTTCCCGACGAGGTGCAGCATCCCGCCGTCGGCCGCGGCCCGGTTGCCCTCCGAGAGCACGTCGACGAGCGCCAGATCCAGCCCGGACCCGTGGATGGCGCCTCCGTTGCTCGCCGCGTTGTCGGAGAGCACGGTGCCGACGAGCGCGACCCCCGCGTTCGTCGCGTGGATCGCGCCCCCGTCGCCGCCCGCCGTGCACCCCTCGAACGACCCGCCGACCACGTCGAGCGCCGTGCCCGCCGCCATGCGCAGGCACCCGCCGTCGCCCGTCGTGGCGCCGCCTTCGAGGTCGAGATCCTGGAGCACCAGCGCGCCCGCCGTCAGGTCGATCAGCCGGTCGCCCGCGCCGCGGATCCGCGCCGGGCCAACGATCGTGAGGTCGTGCCCGAGGATCGCGGCGCTCGTCAGCGTGTGGGTGACGGGCGCCAGGAACACGGTGTCGCCCGGACACGTCCGCTCGAGCAGGGTCTTCAGGTCGTCGTTCGCCCCCACCTCGCGGTTCGCCGGGGTCGCGACCGCCGGGTTCGTGTCGTCGCAGTCCCCGAGCTCGGTCGACGTGCCGCCCGCCACCGACGCGTCGTACGCCGCGCTGATCACGCCATCTTTGTCGGCGTCGTAGTCGTTCCACCCGTCGCAGTCGCGGTCGAGCCCGTCGTACGGGGCGTCCGGCTGGCCCGGCGCGACGAACGGGTCGGCGTCGTTGCAGTCGAGCCCGCCGAACGCGTCCCAGTCGTACCCGTCGCGGTCGCCGTCGAAGTCGCTGAACCCGTCGCAGTCTCCGTCGATGCCGTCGTACAGCACGTCGACGTTGCCGGGGAACGCGGCGGGCTCGAGGTCGTCGCAGTCGCCCGTGCGCAGGCCCGGCGTCGCGAAGGCCTCGTACCCGATGGCCAGGTGGCCGTCGCCGTCCGCGTCGTAGTCGTTGCGGTCGTCGCAGTCGCCGTCCACGCCGTCGTAGTAGATCTCGAAGCCGCCGGGATGCGCGTTCGGGTCGTCGTCCGCGCAGTCGCCCGTGTTCGTGGCCGTGCCGCCGGCCTTCGACTCGAACCCGCGCCGCACGAAGCCGTCGCGGTCGGCGTCGAAGTCGTTGAACCCGTCGCAGTCGGAGTCGATACCGTCGTAGAACGTCTCGTCACGCCCGGGGTTCACGACGGGGTTGCCGTCGTTGCAGTCCCCTCCGGCGGGCGCCGTGCCGCCCTGCTGCCCGGGGTACAGCGCGCTCGCGTAGCCGTCCCGGTCGAGGTCGAAGTCGTTCTCGCCGTCGCAGTCCGCGTCGATGCCGTCGTAGTAGAAGTCCACCGCGTCGGGGTGCACGAGCGGCGCGAAGTCGTCGCAGTCGCCCGTGAACGGCGCGCTGCCCCCGGCCCGCGCGGTGTGCTCCTCGGCGACGTAGCCGTCGGAGTCGGCGTCGAAGTCGTTGTTCCCGCCGCAGTCCGCGTCGATGCCGTCGTACCAGATGTCGACGAAGTGGTCGGCCCGCAGCGGGTCGGCGTCGTCGCAGTCCCCCACGCGGGGCGCCGTGCCTCCGGCCTCCGCGGCGTACTCGGCCGGCACGGCCCCGTCGCCGTCGGCGTCGTAGTCGTTGTCCTCGCCGCAATCGGAGTCGATGCCGTCGTAGAACGCCTCGGGCGCGCCGGGGTTCCGCGCGCCGTCGGTGTCGTCGCAGTCGTCGGTGCCGGGCGCGCGCGGGTCTGCCTCGCTCGCGAAGCCCGCCCGCACGAAGCCGTCGTGGTCGGCGTCGTAGTCGTTGTCGCCCGCGCAGTCGCCGTCGGCGCCGTCGTACCAGACCTCGGCCGCGTCGGGGTTCACGCTGGCCGCGGTGTCGTCGCAGTCGCCGATGAACGGGGCCGTGCCGCCGGCGCTCCCGGGGCTGCCGAGCACGACGAAGCCGTCGTGGTCGGCGTCGAAGTCGTTGTCGCCCGCGCAGTCGCCGTCGATGCCGTCGTACCAGACCTCGGGCGCACCGGGGTAGCGCGTGGGGTCCTCGTCGTCGCAGTCCTCGGCGCGGGCCCAGCCGTCGCCGTCCTGATCGTCGTCGGTGCCGTCGCAGTCGTCGTCGACGCCGTCGTACCAGACCTCTTCGGCGCCGGGGTGGATGGACGGATCGGCGTCGTTGCAGTCGGGCTCCGTCGGCGAGACCGTGCTGTAGCCGTCGTGGTCGGCGTCGAAGTCGTCGTCGCCCGCGCAGTTGCCGTCGACGCCGTCGTACCAGACCTCGATCGCTCCGGGCCGGACGGACGGGTCGTTGTCGTCGCAGTCGCCCGTGAACGGCGCGTCGGCGTCGGTGACCCCGACCCCCTGCCCGGCCGCGACGTAGCCGTCGTTGTCGACGTCGAAGTCGTTCTCGCCGTCGCAGTCGTCGTCGATGCCGTTGTAGGGCGTGTCGACGCGGTTCGGGGACACCTCGGGAGCGTCGTCGTCGCAGTCCCACGCCTGGTCGGGCCGGAGGCGGATCCACTGCTCGGGAGGCCCGCCACCGGCGCAGCTCGCCGCGGCTTCCGCCACGACGCCGACGGGTGTTCCGCAGGCCCGGACCGCTGCCTGCTTGGGGACGCCGTCGCCGTCGCAGTCGGGCACCCACTCGACGGGGTCAGCACGCACGGTCGGTGTGGAGTCGTCGCAGTCGGCCCCGCCGAACTCGTACGCGTCGAGGCCGTCGCCGTCGGCGTCGTAGTCGCCGGACCCGTCGCAGTTCGCGTCCACCCCGTCGTAGGGCGCGTCGGGGGCGCCGGGGTGGACCTCCGGCGCCGCGTCGTCGCAGTCGTCTCCGCCGAGCGTGCCCGCGATGTACCCGTCCCCGTCGAGGTCGGAGACCGCGCGGAGGTCCTCGCTGCCGAGGAAGAGGCACGCCGACAGGTGGAGGAGCAGCATCAGTACGGCGCCTCGGGACCGCCCCAGTACCCGGGCGTGAGCTCGATGCCGGCCTGGCAGGGCGCGCCGGAGAACGGCAGGCACACGTCGGGGTCGCCCGGCAGCGAATTCACGGGCGACAGCAGGCGGTAGTCACCGTCGAACGCCATGCCGTTCACGCGGCTGCAGCCGAAGCACCACGGGTCGGGCTCGGGGAACGACTGGCTCGACTGGAAGGTGCCGCCGTTCAGCACGTGGGTGTAGCGGAGCCGGTACTGCTGGCCTTCGAACGTGATCTCGTTGATGCCGGCAGCGCCGCTGCCCGACGTGTTGGCGACCACGATGTTCGTCATGTCGAGCACCGACTCGACGGCCTGGTAGTCGAACGCCGGGCTGCCGAACGAAGCGTTCGCCACGACCGTCACGTTCTGCACGTCGGCGACGAGCGAAGGCGGGAAGAAGTGGATCCACAGCCCCGACCAGCCGACCGCCAGCACGTTCCGCACGTCGAGGAACGCCGCGTCGCCCTCGTCGAACGCGCGCATCGCGATGGCCCGGCCCTGGGAGGTCGGCGCCATGCGGACATCGACGTCGTGCAGGCGCAGCGCGCCCACCGCACCGAGCAGATCGATGCCGGCGCTCGCGGCGACGTCGCGCAGGTCGACGCGCTCGAGGGTGAAGGTCCCCCCGTCGGCGCCGGGCCGGCGGAGGGCGACGATGGCCGGCTGCGGCTCGATGCTCGACGAGGGCCACGTCGGCGAGGCGGTTGCGGCGTTCACGTCGAGATCGGTGAACGCCCCCGAGGTGCCGTCGAGGAACACAGCACCGCCCGTGCCCCCGGCCGAGGTGCCCTGGAACACCCACTGGAGCGCCTCGATCCGCCCGTCGACCGCGTACAGCCCGCCCCCGTCGGCCGTCGCGGACGAGCCGTCGAACCGCACGTCGGTGCTGGGCTCGACGCGGGTGTCGACCAGATAGAGCGCGCCGCCACGGGCCGACTGGCCGTTCTGGAACACGGTGGCGTCGAACGCCACGATGCCTCCGTCGGCCGCGACGTCCGCGCCATCCGCGGCCGCATTGTCGCGGAACGTCGTGGACTCCGCGGCGAACGAGCCGCCGGCCTCCACGAACACCGCCCCGCCGCGCCCGGTGGCGGTGCAGTCGCGGAACGTGACGTACAGCGCGTCGAGCCCGGCGGAGGTCCGCACGCACCCGCCGTCGTCGGCCGCACCGTCGGCGACGATCAGCTCGAGCAGCGAGAGGTCGTTCGTCAGGTCGAGCACCCGGTTGCCCTGGCCCTGGAGCACCGTCGACGTGCCGCTGCCCGCGAGCGTCACGCCGAACGCGTCGACCGTGAGCGGCGCCGAGATGGGCCACGTGCCAGGCCCGAGCGTGATCCAGGCGTAGTCGCAGGCCGCGTCGAGCGTGCCCTGCACGTCGGCGGGCAGCGCGAGCACCGCGTCGCCGATCCACCGCGCCGGGTCGAGGTCGTCGCAGTCCTCCGGGTACGACACGCCGTCGCCGTCCTGGTCGCCGTCGCCGCCGTCGCAGTCCTGATCGATGCCGTCGTACCAGATCTCCACCGCACCGGGCCCGCGCGACGGGTCGTCGTCGTCGCAGTCGCCCACGAGCGGCGCGCTCCCCGCGGCCTCGGCGTCGTACCCGGCCGCCACGGCAGCATCCCCGTCGCGGTCGAAGTCGTTCAGCCCGTCGCAGTCGGAGTCGACGCCGTCGTACCAGGTCTCCACCGCGCCGGGGAACACCGCGGGGTCGAGGTCGTCGCAGTCGCCCGTGCCGGGCGCCGTACCGCCGGCGAAGTCAGGGAACGCCGCCGCGACGAACCCGTCGCCGTCGACGTCGAACAGGTGCGCCCCGTCGCAGTCCTGATCGACGAGGTCGTACAGGATCTCCGGTGCACCGGGGCTCACGGAGGCGTCGAGGTCGTTGCAGTCGCCGGTGCCGGGCGCGTCGGGCGTCACCTGCGTCTCGAAGCCGAGCCCCACGTAGCCGTCGCCATCCTGGTCGTAGTCGTTCGCCCCGTCGCAGTCGGAGTCGATGCCGTCGTTCCAGATCTCCGGCGCCAGCGGGCCGATCGCGACGATCAGGTCGTCGCAGTCCCCCTCCGTCGGCGCCGTTCCGCCCGCCGTGCCCGGGTACAGCGACCACACCGCGCCGTCGCCGTCCTGGTCGTAGTCGTTCGCCCCGTCGCAGTCGGAGTCGACGCCGTCGTACCAGAAGTCCGTCGCGCCCGGGAACACCGTGGGCGCCTGGTCGTCGCAGTCGCCGGGCGCCAGGCCCGCGGCGAACGCATTGAACGCCTTGGCGACGAACCCGTCCCCGTCGCGGTCGAAGTCGTGGTCGCCCGCGCAGTCCCCGTCGATGCCGTCGTACCAGACCTCGTCGTTCAGCGGTGACCGCGCCGCGTCGCCGTCGTCGCAGTCCCCGCCGGGGAGGCCCGCCAGCGCGGAGTAGATCGACTCCACCGTGCCATCCCGGTCGCGGTCGTAGTCGTTCCGGCCGTCGCAGTTCGCGTCGACCCCGTCGTACCAGGCGTCCGTGGCCCCCGGGTGCACCGAGGGCGTCGTGTCGTCGCAGTCCGCCAGGGCCGGCGGCAGGCCGGGGTGGGCCGCCTCGAATCCGTCTCCATCGGCGTCCCAGTCGTTCCCGCCGTCGCAGTCGGCGTCGATCCCGTCGTAGGGCGCGTCAGTGGCGCCCGGGTGGGCCGAGGGCTCGCGGTCGTCGCAGTCGCCCGAGGCGGGCGCCGTGCCCCCGGCGAGCGCGGCGAGCTCCTGCGGCGTGTAGCCGGGCAGCGACGCCACGACGAAGCCGTCGCCGTCCGCGTCGAAGTCGTTCGACCCGTCGCAGTCGCCGTCCCGCCCGTCGTACCAGACCTCGGGCCGCAGCGGCGAGCGCTCGGGGTCGGTGTCGTCGCAGTCCCCCACCGCGAGGGACCCGGCCTGGGCGGCCCACGCGAGCGGCACCACGCCATCGCCGTCGGCGTCGTAGTCGTTCGCGCCGTCGCAGTCGTCGTCGACGCCGTCGTAGAAGGTCTCCGCGGCGCCCGGGTTGCGGAGGAAGTCGTCGTCGTCGCAGTCCCCGACCCGCGGCGCGGTGCCCGAGGCCTGGCTCGCGTCCCCCGTCCGCACGTACGAATCGCCGTCGCGGTCGAAGTCGTTGCGGCCGTCGCAGTTCTGATCCGTCCCGTCGTACCAGACCTCGGCGACGCCCGGATTGATGAACGGGTTCTCGTCGTCGCAGTCGCCGATGTGCGGCGCGTCGGGGCTCGGAACGGCGCCGGGCACGTTCGCCGCGACGTAGCCGTCGCCATCGCGGTCGAAGTCGTTCGACCCGTCGCAGTCCGCGTCGAGCCCGTCGTAGAACGTGTCGACGTTGCCGGGCGCCACGAGGTCGGACGTGTCGTCGCAGTCGAAGCGCTCGGGCCGCACGGGCGACCACGCCGCGGCCGCCTGGCCGTCGCACACGAGGTCGGTGGGCACCACGCACGAGAGCACGAGGGTGTCGGAGAACGCGCCGTCTCCGTCGCAGTCGGCGTACCAGGGGAACACCTGGTCGCCGAGGGTGATGTCGGTGTCGTCGCAGTCCGTCCCGCCGAACTCCGGCGCGGTCAGGCCGTCTCCGTCGGCGTCGAAGTCGTTCGCCCCGTCGCAGTCGGAGTCGATGCCGTCGTACGGGATGTCGGGCGCGCCCGGGTGGATGTTCGGGTCGCCCTCGTTGCAGTCGCCTCCGCCGAACGCAGGACCGACATGGCCGTCGCCGTCGAGGTCGACGGCCTCGAGGTAGTCGGCATCCGTGATGAACAGACAGCCGCCGAGCGCGGCGAGCAGGAGCATCAGCGCACCTCGGTTTCGCAGAGCTTGAGGAAGGGCTTGCAGGTGACGTGGACGGTCTGGCCGGCCCCGACGCTCACCGTGGCGCCCTCGACCGTGACGGTCTTGCCGTCGGCGCCGTCGAAGAACGCCCACACCTTGTAGGTGCCGGGGGCCACGTCACCCGGCTCGAGCTCGCGACCGGCCCCGCGGAGACGGGCGCGCGCGCCGGTGGCGACGAAATGCGCCTTGGTGGGCGCGGCGGCGACCGGCTCGGGAGCGGGATCGGGCGCGGCGACGGGCTCGGGAGCGACCACCGGCTCCGGGTCGGGGACCGGCTGCGGAGCCGGATCGACCGGACGGGGACGCTGTATGGGAGCGGGCGCGGCGACCGGCCGTGCCGGCTCGGAGACGGGCGCGGGCTCCGGGACGGGCGCAGCGACGGGTGCGGGCTCCGGGACGGGCTCGGCGACGGGTTGCGCCTCCGGGACGGGCGCGGAGACCGGCTCGGGCACCGGCTCGGGAGCGGGTGCCGCGACCGGCGCTGGTGCGACAGGGGCCCCACCGGGGGGGGCCGAGACCCCTGCCGCGGGCTCCCCCGGAATGACGAGGGAACCGAAAGCCAGCGCGATCAGGACACCGACGCCGAGCGCCGTCAACCCGGCGAATCCGATGAGCACGGGGAGAACCGGACTGGAGGGCGTGCGCGGCGCCGGTGTCGGGAGATCGGGCGGGGCGAGGGTCTTCTCGGGGGCGGGGCCCGGCGTGGGGATGTAGGTGGGCGAGCTCTGGACGGGAGGGGGCAGGGCTTCGAAGGTCGCGGAGCCCAGGGTGGAGAGGTCGGGGGTCTCGGGCGGCACCTCGCCCGTGTTCGCTTCGACGGCGCCGGTGAGCTCGTCCATGTCCCAGGCCGACTCGCCGGAGCGGCCGAACAGGACGAGCTCCATCTCCTCGACGGTCCCGAATCGCTCGTCGCGGTCGGACTGGAGCGCGCCCTCGATCGCGTCGAGCATCCGTGCAGGGGCGTCGGGACGCAGCTCGGATGCCGGCGTGCGCTTGCCCTCGACGACCGCGCTGAACACCTCGAACACGTCGTCGGTGAAGGGCGCGTGGGCGGGACGCCCGGTGACCAGGAAGTACAGGATGGCGCCGAGCGCGAAGATGTCGGTGCGCTGGTCGACGTGCTTCGCGTCGCGGATCTGCTCGGGCGACATGTAGCGGGGCGTGCCCATCGCGACGCCGGTGCGCGTGCTGCCGAGGCCGCCGACGGTGTCCTTCACGAGCCCGAAGTCCGCGACCTTCGGCACGAGCTGGTTGCCCTGCACCGCGAGCAGGATGTTCGCCGGCTTCAGGTCGCGGTGGACGAGCCCATGGTGGTGCGCGAACGCCACGCCGCGCAGGATGCCCGCCATCAGCTGGTCGATCTGCGGGATGGTCAGCTTCTTCCGACGCTCGACGAGCACCTCGAGGTCGGATCCGTTCACGAACTCGAGGATGAGGCCCGGCCCCGAGGGCAGGTCGAGCACGTCGGTGACCGACACGATGTTCGTGTGGCGCAGGCCCGCCTGCACCCGCCCCTCCTGGAGCGCGCGCTTCTTGATGGCGGCGGAGCCCGACGTGAGGATCTTCAGCGCGTGCACGGTGTCGAGCGTTCGGTGGCGCACGCGGTACACGCGTGCCATGCCGCCCTGGCCGAGGACGCCCTCGACCACGTACTTCTCGACGCTCGACCCGACGGTCAGCAGGTCTTCGCCGCTCTCCATCAGCGGTCCCGCACCAGGAAGGTGATGGCGCCCGACACGACCGTGGCGCTGGCCAGCGCGAGCCCGGTGCCCGCGAAGAGGTTGTTGCGCGCGCGCAGGCTCGTGAGCGCGGCGTAGTCGTGGTCGCCGTTGTAGAACGACTTCTTCGTGGCGCCCGATGCCAGCAGGAACGACGTGGAGGCGACGGCGAGGCCCCCCGTGGTCGCGATCATCCCGTTCCGGACGGGGTGGCGGACGGGGTACGACGGCAGCTGGCCCGGCGCGAGCTCGTCGGCGCTCACGACCTGCCCGTCGACGACGAGCTGCGCGAACACCGGCGCCGCGGTGTAGCGGTCGCGGGTCTGCAGGCCGTCGAGCAGCAGCGAGCCGCGCCGCGGGGCCGGCAGGCGCACGCGCTCGCTGCGCACGGGGTCGTAGCGCCGGAAGACCCCGTAGATCTCGTGGTCGTCGGGGTAGAGCGGGATGCGCACGTCGGAGCTCACGGCGCGCCCGGCGAGGAACGACGACGCCGCGGCATCCAGGTCGGAGCCCCCGAACCGCTCCACGCCCACGACCACGCGGTAGCGAGCCATGTCGTCGGGCGAGACGGGCTCGTACACGCACTTCACGGTCTGCTCGAGCCGCGCGACCCCGTCGCGGAATCGCACCGCGTCACCCGACTCGAGGCCCGTCTCGGCGCTCGCGAGATCCTCGACGAGCTCGGCCGTGGTCGTGTGACGCACGCAATCGGCCGCCAACGCGCCCGCGATCCACCACATCTCGCCCCTCTCGACGCAGCGCTCCGGCGCCGCTCGATCCGATCCACGACGTCCGCGTGGAAACCCCGCACAAAAAGTCCGCGGTATCCTGCAGTCATGGATCCCCGGCTCACAGCGCAGGGTGCCGAGGCGCTCGTGCCGCTCGTGTACGACCAGCTCAGGTCGCTGGCCGCGCGCTACGTCAGCGGCTCGGGCTCCGCGACGCTCCAGCCCACGGCGCTCGTACACGAGGCCTGGATCCGCCTCGAGCGGCAGGGCGGCTTCGAGGGGCGCGAGCACTTCGCGGCCGTGGCGGCGAAGGCGATGCGGCAGATCCTCGTCGACCGGGCCCGGGCGCGGGGGCGCGACAAACGCGGCAACGACCCCGTGCGCACCACCCTCTCCGGCCTCGCCGACTCGGTGCCCGACCTCGACGTGGTCGATCTCGCGCGGGCGCTCGACGAGCTCGAGGCCATCGACCCGCGCGGTGTGCGCATCGTCGAGCTGCGCTGGTTCGGCGGGCTCACAGCCGACGAGACCGCCGCCCACCTCGGCGTCTCCACCCGCACGGTGCAGGCGTCGTGGCGGATGTCGCGCGCGTGGCTCCTGAATCGGCTGAAGCACACGGCGTGAGCTCGTACCACCAGCGGCTGGCGGCCCTGTTCGAGGAGGTGTGCGACCTCGACACCACCGACCGCCGGCGCGTGCTGAGCGCGGTCGACGACGACCTGCGACGGAGCGTGCTGAAGCTCGTCGAGGCCGACCTCGTGGCGAGCGAGGTGTTCGCGTCGCAGGCGCAGGGCGCGAGCTTCCTGGCCTCCGAGATCGCCCACCAGCCCGACCCGGATCGCATCGGGCCCTACCGCATCGTCGGGCGGCTCGGGCAGGGCGCGATGGGGCTCGTGTACGACGCCGAGCAGGACCATCCCCGCCGGCGCGTGGCGCTCAAGGTCCTCCACCCGTGGATGCGCACGGAGCTGGCGCTCGAGCTGTTCCGGTTCGAGGCCCAGGCGCTCGGTCAGCTGCTGCACCCGTGCATCCCGCAGGTCTACCAGGCCGGCGAGGACGGGGGGATCGCGTTCCTCGCGATGGAGCGCGTCGAGGGCAGCGCCCTGCTCGACTGGTCGCGGCGCACGCGGGCCTCGCTCGCCGAGCGCACGGCCGTGCTCGCCCGCATCGCCCGCGCCGTGCACGCGGCCCACCAGACCGGGCTCGTCCACCGCGACCTGAAGCCCGCGAACATCCTCGTGACCGCCGACGGGGTGCCGAAGCTGCTCGACTTCGGCGTGGCGACCGCACGGCGTGGCGTCGGCGAGGTCGCCGGAACGCCCGTGTACATGTCGCCGGAGCAGGCCGCCGGCGAGCCCGTCGACGCGCGGTCCGACCTGCATGCCCTCGGCACCCTGGGCTACGAGCTGCTCACGGGCGTCCTGCCCGCCGAGGGGATGACGATCGAAGCGCTCGTCGAGGCGAAGCGCCAGCTCCCCCGCCCCGCCCACGAGATCGAGCCGGCGCTGGATGCCGACGTGTCGGCGGTCCTCGAGCGCGCCCTCGCGCCCGACCCCGCGAGCCGCCATCCAGACGCGGCGGCATTCGCGGACGACCTCGAGCGCACGCTGCGGTTCGAGCCGCTGCCGTGGCGCGCCCGCCGGCCGGCCTACCTGGCGGAGCGGTTCGCCCGCAGGCACCGCGGTCCCCTCGCCGCGGCGGCCGGGCTGCTGGGGCTGACGCTCGCCGCCACCGCCGGGTGGGTCGCGATGGAGTGGCGCGCGGAGCGTATGCGCAACGACCTCGCCGCGCAGCACCTCGCCGGCCTCGACCGCAGCATCGACGCCGCGCTCGGCCGCGACGACTGGCGCACCGCCGAAGAGGCGTTCCTCGCGTTCGCCGAGGATCCTGCCCACCGCGGCACGCCGGCGCTCGTCCAGGCGTGGCTCACGCATGCCGAGCGCCGGGCGGGGTCTGGCCGCTCGGGCGAGCTCGAGGCCCTCACCGAGGCCTACCTGCTCTCCGGGAACGACGAAGACCTCGCGCGCGTGCAGGTCGCGCTCGCGCGCCAGTTCGTCCGCACGTCCAACTGGGGCGCGCTCTGGCACCTCCGCGAGAGCCTCGGGCCCGACGTCCGGGCCTCGATCGTGCCCGAGCTGCGCCAGACCGCCATCGCGCTGCGCCGGTTCGACTCCCCGCTCGCGTGGGCCGGGCCCGACGACGCGCTGGTCCGCGAGCTCGGCAAGGCCACCGACCTCGGCATCGACGCCAAGCTCGGCGGGCTCGTCGACATCGACGCAGACGGGCTCCCCGAGATCGTGTCGTTCGTCGGCGACGACATCCAGCAGCACGAGCTCGACGGCACGCCGCTGGTGCGATTCGTCCGTCCCGAGCGGGCCGGGATCACGACCCATCGGCAGTTCGTCGAGCGCGACGGGGTGCTGTGGATGGCCACGGGCAACGGCACCCTCGACGGGCGCCTGTTCCGGAGCCGTCCGTCCGAGCACGACTTCGGGATCGAGCCGGTGATGTCGCTGCCGCGCGGCCGGGTGTCGCACCTCAAGAAGACGCGCGTCGGCGGCCAGTCGCGCCTGGTGCTCGGCACGACGTACCCCGAGCGCGGGCTGTTCACGCTCGACACCGAGGCGGGCACCATCCACGTGCCCAGCCCCGACACGAACGCGATGAAGAGCGACATCATGGCCGTCGAAGCCGTGGATCTCGACGGAGACGGGCAGGACGAGCTGGTCGTCGCGGCCGGCGCGTGGGCGGCCCACGATCTGCGCGTCCTGCGGTGGACCGAGGGCGAGCGCTTCGACGTCGTCGCGCGCCAGCGCACGGGCACGCTCCACGACATCGCGCTCCTCCCGACTCCTGCGGGGCCGCCCGTCATCGCCGTCGGGAAGGGCGACCTCGAGCGCAACCTCCGGGTCTTCCCGCCCGAGGCCCCGTACGGGCCGCCCGCCGGCGTGTACTTCTTCGCGTTCGACGGGGAATCGCTCGTGCCGGAGGGCTTCCTCGAGCCCCCGCTCTACGACCACCCGACGTCCGGTCCCGAGAAGCGGCTCTCGAACCCGCTCGTCGGGGACTTCGACGGGGACGGGCGCGTCGACCTCGTGTGGACGCTCGAGATGTACGACTGGCGGCCGTACGAGCACATGTGGATCATCCTCGACGTGCTGGGCGAGCGCCGCAGCCACATCGTGTCCGGGATGAACGGGCTCGGCGCCACGGATGTCGACGGCGACGGCGACGACGAGCTGCTCGTGGCCGACCGCGGCAAGCACCTGTGGTTCGTCGGTGCGGGCAGCGACGCGCTGCCGCCCTTCAGCCCGGACGGCGAGCTCGGGCCCGGTCTGGCGGACGTGCCGCCCTCCGACGACGAGACCGTGCGGCGCGGATGGGAGCGCGCGCGGGAGCTCGTGTCGCTGGGCCTGGTCCACGAGGCCGCCGCCGCGCTCGGGGTGCTCTCGAACCTCACCGACGACACGAGCGCGGCGCTCGCCTGCCACCTCGAAGCCGCCCGGCTGTACGAGCACGGCGACGACCAGCCCGCCGCAGAGGCCCACTGGAGCGCGGCGCTCGACCTCGTCGACAGCCCGACGACCCGCGAGGGCCTCGTGCGCACGCGCCTGATGAACCTCGACTTCCGCGGGGCCCAGCGCGCCCAGGGCGAGAGCGGCACCGCCCGCTACGCGTGGCTCGACCGCAACGCGTCGTTCGAGCCCGTCGAGCTCCTGTCGCGCACCGAGGCCCGGCACTGGACCCTCGAGCGCAGCGCCGCGATCGTCCAGCACGCCGGCGGAATCCGGCTCGAGGTGTTCAACGACCACGGCGTGCTCGCGACGCGCCGCGTGAAGGTCACGGGCGACGTGGTGGCCCTCGATCTCGAGGTCGACATCGAGCAGCTCGAGCTCGGCTCGGGTGTGGCGCTCGAGCTCATGGACGACGACCGCTCGCGGCTCATGGTGGGCTTCTGGGGCCAGGGCGGCGGCGGCACCACGAAGGTCTACCAGCACTGCGGCGGCGATCACCTCGAGGACATCGGCGCACCCGTGCTCACCGAGCCGGGCCACCTCCGCGTGCGGGCGGGCCACGTGGGTCCCGAGCGGAGCCTGCGGTGCATCGACGATCTCGACGCGATCGGCCGCAGCCGCACCTACCCGCAGGAGCCCATCCAGCCCGGCGAGTACACGCTCGTCCTCCGCGCCCACGGCGTCGACGACTACAACCCGCCGACCCGCGCCCGGGTCGACGTCCTGGCCGTGCGCGCGGTGGGCCTCGAGCCCGTCGAGACCGTGCAGACGCCCGCATCCGAGGCGCGCCTCGCGCTGTTCGAGGGCCGTGTGCCCGACGCGGATGCCGCAGAGCCCGTGTACCGGGCGCTGGCGCTCGGCGACGAGCGCGCGCTGGACGACGCCCTCGCAGCGCTCGTGCGCGACGGCGAGGACCAGCGACTGAAGTGGCTCCTCCGCTCGCACGGGCGCGAGGTGTGCGACGCCCTGGAGCGATTGCTGGGCCCGCGGTTCGCCGCGACGTACCACACGGCCTGGGCCGAGGCCGCGATCAACGGCGAGCACGAGCCGGAGACGCGGGAGGCGCTGCTGCGCCCGTCGCTCGCGTCGCTACCGGCCGACGACCCCGACGGAGCACGGCTGCGCACGTGGCGCGCGGCGGTCCACCTCGATCGCGGCGAGCGCACCAAGGCCCGTGTGCTCGCCCAGAGCGTGCTGGACGCGGGCTCCGCGGTCCCCACCGCCGTCCGCATCGACGCGTTGGTCCTGCTGGCCCGCGTGGCGACCGAGCGCGCCGAGGCCGTGGCGCTGCTGCGGGAGGCCGAGGGGTTGCTCGAGGCCCGCGACCTGCTGCTGGACCGGATCGCGCGCTATCCGTCGCTGGCGTTCTACCGGCAGGACGACGGGCTGTCGGCCTCCACCAGCACGAATCCCTGATCGTCGCCGATCCACAGGATCCGCACCTCCCCCACCTTCAGCCGGTCGTGCTTGTGCATCACGATGGTGGGGCCACCGTCGTACAGCACCGCGTCGCGCATCGAAGGCCCTTCCAGGGCCAGCCCCAGCCGGGGCCCGCCTCAACCGCCCTTGTCGTGGGTGATGCGCACCACGTGGCCCGGCCGTTTCTCGCTCACCCGGCGCAGCCAGCGCAGGGCGCGGGGGTCGATCTCCATGGCGTCCTCGCTATGCTCTCCATGAGCCCCGACACCCGAGGAGGCAAGCCGTGCTGTGGATGTCCATCGCCCTCGCCGCCGATTGGTCCGCGCTGGCCGACCCGTCGGGCTGGGAGCTCGTCGCGACGGGCTCCCACGAGCACGCCGAGCCGGGCGGCGGCACGTCGCCCATCGAGATCCGCCTCAAGACCATCGACGGCACGCGGTGCCTCCAGGGCACCACGGTGGTCGGGCTCGACCGAGACGTGCTGTACGACGTGGTCACCGACGTTCCGGCCGCGAAGGACTTCTCGAGCGAGACCCTGCTGGCCGCCGAGGTGCTCGGGCGCGACGGCAAGAGCGTCGACTACTACCAGCACCTCGACGTCCCCGGCTGGACGATGGCGAACGACCGGTTCTGGGTGCTGCGCGGCACCGACACGAGCGCGGGCGACGTGCGTTCGTTCCGGTGGGAGCGGTTCGACTGGCGTACGGCGTACCCCGAGCTCGCGAAGCGCATCGAGGCCGACCACAAGGGCTCGGTCGAGCCCGATCCGAACTACGGCAGCTGGCGGTTCGAGCCCGCGGACGGCAAGACGCGCGCGGTGTACACGCTGTGCAGCAATCCCGGCGGGTCGCTGCCGGAGTGGGTCCAGAAGGCCGCCGCGACGCGCACGCTGCCGGGCACGATCGGCGATGTGATGCGCGAGGCGGGGCGTCGGCAGTCCTCTCGCTGACCGGATTCCGTCCGCATTCGGGCAATCCGCCTCATACGGAGCTCTGAAGACGAAGGGATCGAGCTTCGAGCGTTCCGGCATCACGCAGATGACGCAGAAGGACGCGGATGACGCAGAAACCACGCCGTCGCGGGTCGAGCGTCGTCGTTTCCCCGGAGCGCCGAGTGGGCCTTCTTGCGGACCGGATTCGGGATTCACCAGAGCAGGCGAGCGTTTCGGGCTGCTCGGGTGAGCGGGCCCGCCGACGCCCTTCCAGTCCACATCGGAGGTTCGAGGACGGGTGCCGTCCGACCGGGCCACCCCGTCGCGGGTCGAGCGTCGCTGCGTCCCCGCCGTCGAAAGCGATTGCACCACCAGGACCGCGTCGGACACGGGGCGGACACGAGGACGTTCGCCCCCGCGACGGCCTCGTTTCTGCGTCATCTGCGACCTTCTGCGTCATCTGCGTGAGGCCCTGAGACGCTCGAAGCTTCGCTCTTGCTCGCCAGATCGCCGTGCATCGTCTGCTTGATGCTGTCCGGCAGACGCCCGGGGGTCAGCGGCTCAGATTCGCGTGTCGTACAGCACGAGGTCGGACAACGTGACCTCGTACCAGGCCTCTTCGACCCAGAATGCCGCGGGCCCCGTGATCTCGAGCATCAGGTGGCCCGACCCCATCGTGAACAGCGCCGTGCTCGCGTCGAACCGGCGTCCGAGCTGCATCGTCAGCACCACCGCGCCGTCGCGGTCTTCGATGGACGGCGCGTCGACCGCCGCGCGCCGGACGGTCTTCTCGGGCTCGCCGACCTGTGCGGTGCCGAGCTCGACCACGTGCACCGCGCCTGCCTCGGGGCGATCCCCGGCCCAGCCGGCGTGCGCCGCGCCCGCATCGCACGTGAAGCCCACCCGCACGGCCCCGTCGCGCTCTTCGACCTCGGTGACCTCCACCCGCATGACGGCCCTCCCCTCCCCCTGTACTCCGCCGCGATAGACCCCGGCATGCTCTGGCTGGCCATCGCACTCGCCGAAGAGCCCGGTGCCGACGCGGCGGGCGAGGTGCTCGTCTCGACCGACGACGTGTGGGTGCGCGTCGAGGCCGACGAGAAGTCCGAACGCATCGGCCGGCTCGCCGCGGGCTGGCCGTTCCGCATCACCGACCGCGCGAAGGGCCGGAAGAAGGGCTGCCAACAGTGGGGTGCGGTCGACCCGGTCGGCTGGGCGTGCCTCGACTGGAGCGCACCGACCGAGCGCGAGGTCGCGGATCTGCCCGTCCTGCTCGACTACCAGCCACCCGACCCCGCGGACTTCGACGCCTACCTGGCCGACGGCACGTTCTCGCGGCCCGACGGCGAGCCCATCCTGCCGTTCGTGTACGGCCGGGTGTGGAAACAGTGGAAGGCGCCGCTCTACGCCTCGGCCGAGGCCTTCGCCGCGGGCGAGGGTCCCGTGGGCCAGCTGCCCGTCGGCCGCCGGGCGCGGTTCGTCGGGGCGACGGAGACCCCGCGCGGCGTCGTCCTCCTCCGCGACGACGGCACGGTCGTGCCCGAAGCGGAGATCTACGTCTTCCCCATCACCCGCTTCCAGGGCCGGGATCTCCGCGACGACCCGGTGCCCGCGGGCCACGTGCCGGCCTGGGCCGTGGAGTACGACGGGCTCGACGCCGCGGGCCCGGACGGCTCGGCCGTGACGATGCCCTACCACACGCCCCTGTCCGCGCAGGCGGAGCCCGTCGATGGCGAGTGGGTCGCGACGGTCGCAGACCTCGAGGTCCACGTGCCGGTCACCGCGCAGCTGCGCGTGTGGCGACCCGCCGAGAGGCCCGCCGAGGCGGGCGACTCAGAGCTCTGGCTGGATCTCGACACGCGACAGCAGGTGCTCGGCGTGCTCGAGGGCGACACGCTGATCTACGCCACCCTCGTCTCGACGGGCCTGTGGTCGACGCCCACGCCGAGCGGCACCTTCCGGATCACGGACAAGGCCGCGTGGGGCGACATGCGCAGCCGGCCCGGCGCCGCGGACGCCTACTACGTCGAGGCCGTGCCGTGGGTGCTGCACTTCAAGGCGCGCTACGCGCTCCACGGCGCCTACTGGCACTGGGGGTTCGGGCACCGCGCGAGCCACGGCTGCGTGAACCTCGCCCCGAGCGATGCCCAGTGGCTCTACGAACGAATCCAGCCGGACGCTCCGCCCGGCTGGCACGCGGTCTGGGAGACCGACGCGAACCCGGGCACGCTGCTCCGGGTTCGCTGATCAGGCCTACTGCGGCGGCGTGATCGGATCCCACGGCACGAACGGGCCGTAGGCATCCCACATCTGGTCGTTCTGCCAGACGAGCGTCACGTCCATGATCTGGTCGTCGTTCCAGTCGCCGAAGATGGCATCGACGAGCTCACCCGTGCCCGGATTCCCGTGCACGACGGTCATCAGCTCGCCCTCCTTGTCCCGCAGCTCCCAGTCCCACGGGTTGAGGCCCGGCAGGATGTGGCCCGGCGGCTCCGGCGCGCTGATGGTGCCGCCGGTCGTCTCCCACACGACCTGATCCGGATGGGTCGAGTCCGCGAGATCCCAGCTGTACCAGCCGCCGATGGAGCCGGAGTAGACGTTCTTGGTGACCGAGTTCGCCCAGGTCTCGCCCTTGGTGTAGAACTGCTTCTCGAGCGTGGCCGACGCGCCGCCGGCCGCGATGACGTTTCCGTAGTCGTAGCAGGTGCCGTTCACGGCGTTGGCCCCGCCCCAGCCCCAGCCGAGACGCGTCGACACGGTGCCCCACCAGTAGAGGCTCGTCGTGTTCTGCTTCAGGCAGAAGCAGACATCGGAGCCCGCATAGGTGGTGGTGCACTCGGAGTACCAGGAGGGTGCGGCGTCCGCGGGCGCGGAGAGCAGCGTGAGGAGAGTGAGCATGTGTTTCCCCGTTGTTGGTGAAGTCTATGACGACCGCGAGGCTCGAGTTGTCTCACCGAGGGATCGAGAAATCCGGAATCCGGTGATGGGGTGGCGGTGGCTGGGCATCACCGCAGAGCGCCCCGTCACGCGACAGCTGATGAAGCCGTGCGCGCAAGCGCCTCCGCAGCTCACGCGTCGCGGCCCTTCGGATGGCTGGACCGAGACACGCGGACCGATCTGCACGAGCGTCGCCGCATCCGCGACCCAGTCGTCGGTGTTGCCCGCGAGCCCGCGTACCCCGTACGGGCTCACATCGATGGGCATCGTTTCCACGGGGATCACGCCCGTGTTGTCGGGCGTGAACCGCATCCGCGACCACGTCGGCTCGAGGTGGTCGCCCATCGGGTACATTCGCTGGTCCGCGCCGCGGGCCGCGTGCACCCACTCGCGCTCCATCGGCAGCCGCCACGGATGCCCGCTGATCCGCGAACGCCACGTGGCGTAGGCCGACGCCTGGTGCCAGTCCACGAGCGTGACCGGCATATCGGGCGTTCGCGGCCAGTCCTCGAGGCCCTCGATGCCAGGCGCGATGCCCAGCCACCGGCCGTCGGGGCCTCGCTCGAAGTACGGGCCCTCGCCGGTGATTCGGGGCTCCGCTGCCATCGCCTGCTCGGCTTCACCGGCATCCAGCAGGGCGTTGAGGTAGGCCACGTACTCGCCGACCGTCACGGGGAACCGCTTGACGACGAACCCGTCGCTCCAGAGCCGCGCGAGGGGGAGCGTCGCCTCGAACTCGTCGTCGCCCACCCAGAACCAGCCGGCTGGCACGTAGATGTCGTCGGGCTCGAGGTCTTCGGAGGTCGGGATGCGGATGACGCTGGGGTCGCCGCCTTCGGGGGGCACGCCGTCCCAGTGCTCGTTGCGCCGGATCCAGATGGGGTAGCGCACCTCGGGGCGCCCCTCGGCGTGGAGCGTCAGCAGGTAGCTGCCCATCTCGACCGGGACCTCGACGAGCGGCGCCACACCGAGATCGCGCTCGAACACCGGCACGAGGCGCCGCCCCTGCTCGACGTACCGGTGCAGCCGGACTGCGGCGGGCACATCGGTGATCAGGGTCACGGCACCGGTACCCTTCAGGTAGATCGCCCACTTGCCCGTGTCGTGCTGTGCGAGGTCGGACGCCACGGAGCGGGCCTCGTCGTGCTTGCCCTCGGCCTCGAGCGCCTGGTGTCGCTCGGCGAATACGTCGGAGAGCCGCTCGTGAGCGTCGGCGAAGTCGGGGTAGTGCGTGAGGGACGCGCGGAGCTGCTGGATGGCGCGGGTGCGGGCGTCCTGGGCGGAGCGCGTGGCATCGCGGGCCTGGTCCTCGAGTGCCCAGATGGGCTGCTTCTGCTCGACGGGCGCGGCGCGATCGACGCTGGCCTGCTGCGCCTTCGCCTCGGCGGAGAGGGCGGCCGCGCGGGACTCGTCGTGGGACGCCTGCCGGAGCAGCGTGTCGGCCTCCTGGAGCAACGCGACCGCACGCTCGCGCTTCTTCGCACCGTCGAGCCACAGCCGCAGATCGTCGGCGAGCTCGGCCGCCGTCGGGTAGCGCTCGGATTCCTCGACGCGGAGCGCGGTGAGCACGATCTCGTCGAGCGCGTCGTCGATCGCCGCACCCGAGGGGTGCGAAGACGGCGGTGCGATGGGCGGCTCGCCGGTGGCGACCTGGAACAGCAGCTGCCGCACGTTCTTCCCGAGCCGTGGGGGCCGCTCGGTGAGCAGGTCGTAGAGGGTGGCGCCGAGCGAGTACACGTCGGCCGCGGGACCGACCTCGCTGCTGCGGCCCTGCGCCTGCTCGGGCGACATGTAGTTCGGCGTGCCGCTGACGACGCCGACCTGGGTGAGCTGTGCTTCGCGGTCGGTGTGTACGCCCTCGTCGGTGGTGTCGTCCCCCACGACCTTGGCGATGCCCCAGTCGACGACGAGCACCTCGCCGTAGTCGCCGAACATGATGTTCGTGGGCTTGATGTCGCGGTGCACCACCCCGCGGGCGTGCGCGTAGGCCAGGGTCTCGCACACGCGCAGGAAGCCCTCGAGCAGGCGGCGGAAGGTCCAGCTGCGCTCGCGGCCCAGGCGCCAGTCGCGGTGCACCTCTTCGATGAGCTCGGCCAGCGTGCGCCCGCGGACCTCTTTCATCGTGAACCACATGCGCGCGTCGTCGAGCCGGCCGAGGTCGTGCACGGGGATGATGCCGGGATGCTGGAGCTGCGCGGCGACCCGGGCCTCCTCCTCGAAGCGCGCCCAGGTGCGCGGCGACGGCGCGCCGTGCAGCACCTTCAGCGCGACGGTGCGGTGCAGCTCGCAGTCCCACACCCGCCACACCTCGCCCATGCCCCCGCGGCCGAGCAGCTCGCGCCGCACGTAGCGGTCGGCGATGCGCTCGGGGACCACCGTGCCCGGCGCCTGCTCGGTGGGGTCGTCGGACACGAGGCTCTCGGGCTGGGCGGTCGCCGTGCCGTCGGACGCGTCGTCTCCGAGCGAGTCGAGGTCGTCGAGCGAGGCGGCGACGAGCGTGTGGTAGGTCATCGCCGCGACGCTGGTGCGTGTGGTGTCGTCGCTGCTCATGGCGAGACCCCGCGCTCCGCGAGGCGGGCACGCAGGTCGTCGAGGCCGCGGTAGACGGCGTTGCTCGCCTTCTTCGTCTCCCAATCGAGCAGCTCGGCGATCTCGGGCACGGAGTGGCCCTGGAGGTAGAGCGTGACCGCGCGGCGCCGCGCCGGGACGAGGGTCTCGAGGCACTCGAGCACGACGGCGCCCACCTGGCCGGCCCGGGCGAGCTGCTCGGGGGTGATGGCGACCTCGTCGGCGACGCGGTCGAACAGCGAGGGCGTGGCCCGCACCTCGTTACGACGCTTCTTCCGACGGATCTCGTCGATCACCGCCGAGTAGGCGACCCGCGAGAGGTAGCCCGGCGTGGGCTCGACCTCGGCAGAGCTGCGGAGCAGGCGCATCACCGCCATCTGCACGAGGTCGTCGAGCTCGTCGCGCATCCACGCGGGGCACACGCGGCTCACGCTGCGCGCCAGCTGTGCGCGCACGGCATCGTCGATCTCGAACCCCGTCACGATCGCTCCGGCGCAGGCGGCCCGGTGCGGCTCGCGAGCCTCCACGCGTCGGCGCACACCGCGCAGACCGCGATGTGGTCGAGGATGCGCTCGATCTCGTCGAGCGGCGACACGCGATGGAACGCGTCGAAGAGCTGCTCGGGCGGCGGGCACTCGTCGGTCGGCGAAGCGCTCTGGAAGGCGCCGGCGAAGAGCGCGCGCAGGTCGGCGTCGGTGGGGTCGGCCATGCCGGAAGCCTACCCGATCGTTTCCACGCCGTGCGCACGGGCGCACGAGACGCCCGTGCCGTCGTTTCCCCCGCCTACAGCGCGGCCTCGATCGCCTCGACGACCTCGGGCGCATCGGGCAGCGTGCGCGGCGAGAACCGCTTCAGGACGGCGCCGTCGCGGCCGACCAGGAACTTCTCGAAATTCCAGCTGATGTCTTCGCCCTTGCCGGCCTCGGAGCCGATCAACCACTGGTAGAGCGGGCTGCGCTTGGCGCCGTTGACGCTCTGCTTCTCGAGCAGGGGGAAGTCGACGCCGTACGTCACCGAGCAGAACTCGGCGATCTCTTCGGCGGAGCCGGGCTCTTGCCCGAGGAACTGGTTGCACGGGGCGCCGATGATCGTGAACCCGCGGTCGGCGTACGTCTGCTGGAGCTTCACGAGCTGCTCGTACTGCGGCGTGAGGCCGCAGCGGCTCGCCACGTTCACGAACAGCACCACCCGGCCTTCGATGGCTTCGGGGGCGAGCGGCGCGCCGTCGAGCCCCACGAGGGGGAGCACCTGGGAGAGCGCGGCCGGCCCGCCCTCGGGAGCGGAGCCGTAGGCGAGCCGGTTCACGGCCTTCTTCACGTTGTCGAGCATGGTCGGACCTCGTCTGCAGGTGGACCCCCTTAGCCGCGGACGGCCGGGGATCCACCCTGCGGAGGTCAGCCGCCCCGCGCCTCGAGGAACTGCGCGGACTTCGCCGGGTCTTCGGCGATGTCGTAGAGCAGCGCCCGGTAGGCGTCTTCGGTCATGCCGTGCTTCTTCAGCACGTCTTCGGCCGTTGCGGGATCCGCGTCGATCGCGTTCGCGATCTCGGCCGCGGCCTTCACGGGGTCGGCGGCCTGCTCCATCACGGGCTCGACGTCGGGCTTCGGCGCCTCGCCACCGCTGCACGCGAGCAGCGTCAGTACGGTCCACATCATTTCGCCTTCCCCTTCACCTTCATCTTGTCGACCGGACGCTGCATGCCACCGCCCGCGGGCTTCTCCTCGGGCTTGCCGCCGGGACGGCTCATGCCGCCCTCGGGCTTCTCGCTGCCGGGACGCGCCATCGGGCCGTCGGGCTTGCCGTGGTCGTCGCCCTTGCCGTGGTCGTCGCCCTTGCCGTGGTCGTCGCCCTTGCCGTGGTCGTCGCCCTTGCCATGGTCGTCGCCCTTGCCGTGGTCGTCGCCCTTGCCGTGGCCCTTGCCCTTGCCGTGCGCCTCGTGCTCGGCGCGGATGGCGGCCGCGAGCTCCTGACCGCGGAGGCCCTCCTTCAGGCGGTCCTGCACGAACGCCCCGAAGTTGTCGACGGGCCCGTGCTCCTGGACGGCGTGGTCGGCCTCCTTCAGCGCGTCGCGGGTCTCTTCGGCCGGCACGCCGGCTTCCTTCGCGGCGCGGAGCGCACCCTTCACGTCGTCTTCGGGGACCCCGTCCTCGCGAAGCGTCTGCGCGGTGGCGGGCAGGTCCGCCGCCTCCTTCAGCTTCTGTCCGTCGACTGCCCACGCCGAGCTGGCGAGGAGCAGCACGAATGCTGTCGTCATCCGACCTCCAGTGGCCGGGAAGATAGGTCAGGCACCCGTCTCGTGTCCCCTTTCACCCTCCTCTCACAGGCGATCGAGCATCTGGAGCGTGAGCCCCCACACCTCCCTCCCGTCGATGCGGACCACCGGAAACGGGAGCCTCAACCGTCCGATCCGCTTCCAGTCCCGCTCCCTTCGGCGCGGGTCGCGGAGCGCGTCGACGGCGACCCACGCGAGGTCCGCGACCTCGTCGCTCGCTGGCGCCGGCTCCTGTCCGGGAGGCAGCGTGAAGAGGAACGGGCTGACCGCCATGGGCCGCCAGCCCCGCGGCACCGCCGTGAGCACGTCCGGGAGGCGCCCGAACGGCTCCCCCAGCACGAGCCCCACCTCCTCCTCGCACTCGCGGCGCGCCGTGTCGGCGAGGGACGCGTCGCCTTCCTCCCGCAGCCCGCCAGGGAAGGCCATGTCGCCGGACCAGCGCCGTCCCGGGCGCGTCGCGCGCTGGATGAGGAGGACCTCGAGTGCGCTGCGCTCCCGGAAGACCACGGCGACGGCCGCCCGTCGCCACCGGCGCGTGAGCCGCCCCGGCCCGGTGGACCCGTGCCGCGCCGCAAGGGTCGCGAGATCCGTCACTCCACGTGGCCGTTGGCCCGGCGGAAGGCCCGTCCGAAGAAGAACTGGATGGGCAGGTGCACGCGTTGCGCCCACGCCTTCTCGTGGTGGAGCGCGCCGGGGAACGCGAGGTACAGCACGTCGCGGCCCTGGATGAACCCACGGGACGCGAGCGCATCGAACATCTCGAACGTCTCGCGGTGGGAGTCGCCGGGCCATCCGGAGTCGAGGTAGATCCGCGCGTTCCGCCGTGGCTCGCAGAGGACGCGACTCAGGAGGTCGTCGCGGTAGCCGAACGTGCTCGACAGGCAGCCCGCCATGCCGAAGTCCTCGGGGTGGTCCCAGGCGAGGAAGAGCGCCGCGACGCCCCCGAGCGAAGACCCCATCACGCCCGTGTTCTCGGGACCGGGCAGCGTGCGCCAGCGGTGCCGCACGTCGGGGAGCACGTGGTCGACGAGCTCCCGTCCGAACGCGACGTACCCGGGCGCGGTGTACTCGGCCTCGCGCGCGTCGGGCTCGCTGTACAGCGCGACGACGATGACCTTGTTCACGAGGTTCATCGCATTCAGGCAGTCCAGCGTCTCGTCGATCTCCCACTCGGTCCCGCTGAACGCCTCTTCGGGGAAGAACACGTTCGCCCCGTCGAGAACGAAGAGGACGGGGTACCGCTTCAGCGCGTTCTCGTCGTAGCCCGGCGGGAGGAACACCCGGACCGTCCGCGAGCCGCCCACCACGAGCTTGTCGGTGATCCGCCCCTTCTGACCGCCGTCGAAGTGGGGGTAGACCGTGCGGCCGCCGGCCATCGCGAAGTAGTTCGTGCCCACGGCCCAGTCCGCCCGCCCGTCGAGCACGCGCACCGGCTTGAAGTAGAACGGCGTCGGGGGGCTCGGCGGCTCGAGCACGAACACGCGCTCGGTGCCATCCCGCTCGACCCGATCGGGCTCGATCGCGCCCCCCCAGTCGGTGGAGCAGTGCAGCACGATGTGGGCATGCGCCGGGTAGTGGACGCGGACCTCGTACATCAGACCGACGCGAGCAGCAGGCAGATGCCAGCGATCACGAGCACCAGCCCGCCCCAGAAGGCGTAGACGCCGATGGGCGCGAGGCCGTTCTGCGACCGCACCTCCTGGTACCGCCCGAGCAGCGGCAGCGTCGTGAACAGCTTGCCGATGAAGAGCCGGGCGATGGGGCTCGGCGGCGTGTGATCGGGGTCGTTGGCCTGGAGGTACTGCTCGATGTGGAACGCGGCGACCTGCCAGCACATCGCGCCCCCGATCAGCACCGCGAACACCACCCAGATCCCGTCATCCATCCCGCCTCCTCTCGGCCGCGAGCCGCGGCCCGATCTCGGTCGCAGCGAGGTACAGCGCCAGCCCGACCGCGGCAATCCATCCCTCGATCGCGTACAGCCGCCGGGCCACGAGCAGCTCGTGCGGGATGGTCGCGGCGGCCATGAACAACGGGCCCACCTGGCCCTCGGGCCGGAGCGCCACCATCACCTGGAAGCCGCAGTACAGCGCCTCGCTCGCGAGGATCGCGACGATGGCGTAGTGGATGGCTCGGATCACGCGTCCCTCCAGCGGATCGTGAAGCGACAGACCGGGTCGCCGCCGGCGATCGTCGTGGGCCGGTCGAGCACCGCGCCCTCCTCGACCTCTCCGAAGAACCGCGCGTCGCCCGCGCAGAACAGCGGGGCGAGCTCGGGGTGGCCGGCATGCACGACGAGCTCGACGAGCCGGCACGCGGTCACGTCGAACGACACGGCGTCGGCCGTCAGCGCGCGCCACTCGAGCGTCGCGTTCGGGAACCGCGCCGCGCGGTCCTTCGCGAAGTGCTCGCGGCCCGCGTCGTCGAGCGCGCCGATCTCCGCCCGGTCGAGCCGGCCGATGCTGCGCGAGAGGAACGCGATGGCGCCCTCCTCCACGGCCTTCGCGACGATGGCGAGGGCACGCTCGTCGCCCACGCGCTCGCGGAGCACCCGGTACAGCAGCACGGCGGGGCCGGCCTGAGCGCGGCTGCCGACCTCGGCGTGCCCCTCGGCGGCGGGCAGATCGCCGAACGGCTCGCCGCGAATCCGGCGCCACTCGAGCGCGACGCCCACGCGCAGGGCCCCGACCCAGCCGAGCGCATCGACCAGCACCCGCAGACCCGCGCGTTCCTCGGGACCCAGCACGCGACCTCCCGCCCGTGGGTAACGCCCTACCAGGCGCTGTGGTGATCCTCGGCGAGCCCCCAGGCCCCGTCGAGCGCGTGGCCCGCGACCTCGCCGGACCAGCGGCCGTAGCGCTGGCGGAACTTCGAGCGGATCAGGCCGACGTCGAGGTTCTCCCAGCGCTCGCCGTCGCCCGTGAACTCCAGGCGGTACCCGTCTCCGATGGCGCGCCAGGGGTCGGTGTCGCGCATCTCCCAAGCCGGCGACGCGAGCAGCGACAGCTCGCCGTCGACCCACAGCGCGTTCTCGTGGAATGCGGGGTCGGGGACGACGTTGCTCGTCAGGTTCACGGCGATCCGGTGGTCGCCCGCCGTGCCCGCGAACGTGCCCCACTTCCACCACGTGCGGTGCGGGTAGTGCGCCTTGTGGATGTCGAAGATGGCCGTGGTGACGGACGGATCGAGCGCGATGTCGCGGCCCGCGACGCGCACGTGGCCCTCGACCGGCAGCGGGACCTTGTGGGAGTACATCGCCCGGCCGCGTCCGAGCGGGAGGCAGACGACGAGCGGCGTGGCCTCGGCGAGGCACGTGAGCTCGGCATGGACGCCCTGCCCTTCGACCTCGACGCGATGGCAGCCCGCGTCGAGGTGGTTGTGCAGCTCGACGCGCAGGCCGCGCGACCGCAGCCACGTGTGCTCGTCGAACAGGGACCGCGCGATGCGCACGTCGAGGAAGGGCGATTTGCGCTCGTGGTGCACGCACTGGCCGGACGCGCGGTCGATGGCCTGGGCCCAGCCGAGCTTCAGGTAGCCCACGTCGACCACGGCGAAGGTCAGCGCGACCTCGGGGTGCACGATGGCCACGTGCTGCCACTGCTTGAAGCGCAGTGGGCTCAAGGGCCCGCGCGGGCGGAGCTCTTCGAGGTTCACGTCGCCGATCGCCCCGCCGAACATCCCGAACCCCGTCACCACGCCGTTCTCGACGAGGCGTGCAGGCGGTGCGGCGGGCTTCTGGAGCATCGGAGGACCTCGCGGTACGCTCATGGCGGAGGCCCCATGCCCACCGCGCCCGCAGCATGCCCGGAGGCTCCGACCGGCGATAGGCCCGCGGGCACGGAGCCCCTGTCGGTCCACGTCCACCGGGCCGGGCGCACGCTGTACCTGCTCGACGCGCGCGGCGCGGTGGTCGCGAGCGAGCCCGTGGGCATCGGGCGCGGCGGCCTGGGCGAGAAGCGCGACATGGCCGACCTCGTCACGCCGACGGGTACGTTCTTGGTGGACCTCGTGCTGACAGCCGATGGGACGCGGAATGCCGTGTCGCCTGCCGCGGTGGAGCGCTTCGCGGGCGACCCCCTGCTCGAGGGGCCCGGGCTGGCGGCGCTGTTCCGGTCGATGAACGGCATCGACTTCGACGGAGACGGGGTGCCGGACGGTGCCTACGGCACGGCGTACATCGGGCTCGACGCGGTCGACGCGGTCACCGGGCCGAAGCTGCGGCGCTACCGGGACGGGACGCCGTACTGGTTCTCCATCGCGCTCCACGGCACGCCGGTCGCAGCGAACCTCGGCGCCGCGGCGTCTGGGGGGTGCGTGCACGTGTCCCCCACCCTGCTCGAGCGGCTCGTGGGGGACGGCATCCTGGGGATCGGGAGTCGCGTCGTCATCTCGGACGAGGCCCATGGATAGCGAGGCGGGGCACTCCGCGAAGGCCGCCGTGCTCGCCGGAGAGGACGAGGTCCTCTTCCCCTGGCTCGATGCGCCCACGAGCGACGCGGCGGTCGTGTACGCCGACTGGCTCGAGGAGCAGGGCGACGCGCGCCGTGCGGCGGCGGTGAAATCGCACGTCGCATGGCTGGAGGGCCGCGGGGCTCCCGTCGATCCCGACGGGCTCCCCACGACGTGGGCGCGAACCGTCGGAATCACCGCCGCACACGGCCTGGCGGAGCTCGAGCTCCCCGCGGAGCTCCTCGCGTTGGCCCGCCCGGCGCTGATCCTGGACGAGCTGCCAGCCACGGTGCCCATCGGCCAGTCGAAGCTCGGTGGCCATCCGGACCTGCCCCGCGGCACGCCGTGGCCCTGCGTGGAGGACGCCACGGACTGCTGGGACGGGCTCGAGGACCTCGAGCCGACCCACGCGATGATGTTCGTCGGCCAGATCCGCATGGAGGAGCTGCGCGGGATGCACGCCGCGCGAATCCTCCCGGACGCCGGGCTCTTGAGCGTGTTCGCGTACGTCGAGGTCGAGGAGATCGGCACGCTGGCGTTCCACCTGCGGTTCTCGGCCGATGCCGGCGACCTCGTGCGCGTCGAGGCGCCCGCGCTCCACGACGTGAATCGCGTCACACCCGAGCGTGCGCTGCGGATCTCCGAGACGCTGGAGCTCCCGATGCCGAGGAACGCGGGGCCGTTCCAGGCGCAGGTCCCGGACGAGCGGGTGCCGGAGATCGAGCTGGTGAACGCGCGGCTCGGCAAGCCCGACGCGACGGGGATGCTGGGCCATGTTCGGGGGACGACGAATGCCTACGACTTCACGCCCGACGCGTCCTACATCAAGCTCGCGGGCTTCTGGATCGACCCGGACGACGCGCTCTTCGCCCACCTGATGATCCGCGCGGAGGACCTGGCCGCCGGGGCGTTCGAGAAGGCGAAGCTCGTGTGGGTCGACTTCGGTTGACTACCGGCGCGCCGTGATCGCGGCGA
Organism: Alphaproteobacteria bacterium; assembly: GCA_020632875.1. Lineage (GTDB taxonomy): Bacteria > Myxococcota_A > UBA796 > UBA796 > JACKEQ01. The sequence goes on along the minus strand of JACKET010000002.1, from coordinate 548,374 downwards.
GCACGCCCTTGCGGGCCTTTCCGCCCTTCTCGGCGGCTTCGAGCGCATCGAGCTGCGCGTCGTGCGCACCGGACTCGAGCGCGGCCTTCACGTCCTTCACCGACCCCTCCAGGACGGACGTTTCGACCGGAGCTTCGGTCGGGTCGTGGTCGGACGTCCCGTAGAACTGAGCCCGGATGGACTTCGGAGTCGAGCCGGCATCGAGGCGCGACTGCACCCACTTCGCCACGGGCCTCACCTCGCCGGACGTGAGCCCCTCGACCACGACCGTCTCTCCGACACACACGCGATTCCCGTCGATCCGCGCCGATTGCTCTGCTCCGATGTCGCCCTCCCGGACACATCGTAGCAGGCGCCGCGAGCCCGCTCGGCCTCCGGTCCCGCCGCGAGGCCGGGGCCTCCGGCCGCAGCGAGACCTTGCCCGCACGTCGCCCCTCGGAGCGAGCGAGGCGTCGAGCCGAGAGGCCGGTTTCCATGGCCGGCTCCACCAGAGCCCCCTCGAACTGCGCCTGATCCACGCAGAGCCCACCCGAACTGCGCCGATCGGCGTGCGGATCGGTCGAGCCCTCCGGATTGCGGAGCACGTCGAACGAACGAAACACCACAATCGCGCGACGACCGCAGAACGGCATCCGGTCAGGCGCAGTTCGACCCGGCTCTGCGTCGGGCAGGCGCAGTTCGACCCGGCTCTGCGTCGGGCAGGCGCAGTTCGACCGGGCTCTGCGTCGTCCCCGCCCGCGGCAGCCCCCCGCCGCTGCGAGACCCGCTCGAACCCTCACTCTCACAGCGAGCGAAGCGAACGGGCTCGCAGGCCTCCGACCGAGAGCCGCGCTCGCAGGCCGAAGGCCGGGCCCCCGGCTCCAGGCTCCAGACTCCGGGCTCCGGGCTCCAGGCTCAGAGAATCAGCGTCACCACCGCAAGCACCAGGCCCACCAACGCGGCGACGGCCACGACCGTGATCAGGGCGATGAGCACCACGACCCAGATGCTCTGGACGTTCGCTGTCGCCAGGTCGTTCGCGGGACCGATCGGCTCCGGCGGAATCCACGGCGCCTGCTGGGAAGGTGGCGCGAATTGCGCCGGGATTCCGTACGCCGCCTCGAGCATGGGCATCCGCTCGGGATCCGGATCGAGGCCCATCACGGGGGGAGGCGAAGGAAGGGGCGGCGGCTCGGGAGGATCGCTGGACATGCCCCCATCGTAGCGCACGCGTCCTGACATCCGCGGCCCGCCCGACTATGTCTGCCGTCCGGAGGCTCCGATGTCGATCCTGCTCGCCCTGCTGGCCTGCTCCACCGCCGCGCCCGACCCGCTCGTGGGGTGCTGGGCGAACGAGAACGGCCGTTCGACCGAATGCTTCGAGGCCGGCGGGAAGTACCGCCTGTCGAGCACCAAGCTCGGCGACTTCGACGGGAAGTGGGAGCGCGAAGGCGGCAGCGTGGTCATCACGGTGGGCCAGTTCCCCTCCGACACCTACGCCGTCCAGGCCGAGGGCGACCTGCTCACGTTGACCCACGAATCGCGTGGCGCGAAGGGCTACACGCGCCTGAAGTGAGCTACGGCAGCGCGTAGCGCGCGGTCCACACCTCGGCGCTCCGGCGCCACTCCACCAGCAGCACCTTCGACAGATCCGCCGTCGCGGAGGCGTCGACGAACCCGACCTCCGGATCGATCGTCGCGACCGGCCACGCATCCCGCGACGCGAGGTGGAGGGCCCACAACCCCTCCGACCGCTGCACGAGCACATGGGCGTCGCCGACCCACACGACCTCGCGCGCGTCCTCGAGGAGCGGCGTGGGCAGGCGCCCGGGACGCGCCGAGGCCAGCTGGCCCGCCTCGTCCACGAGCAGGAGCTCGCCCTGGCGCGTCCAGGCCTTGACCTCCCAGCCCTCGAGGCCGGTCGTGCCGTCCAGCACGAGCGGCTCGACGGCATCGACCACGAGCACCGTGCCATCCGAATCCGTCACGGCGACCGCCTGCCCGTCGGGCGACATCGCGAGCGTCTCCACGCGCCCCGGGTCGAAGGTGAACAAGCGCTCGGGCGCGCGCTCCGCGTCCAATGCGACGGACTTGACGGAGAACACGGCGTCCCGGTCCCGCTCCTTCACGTACAGCGTCCGCCCGTCCGCGCCGTACCCGACGGGGAACCAGTCCGCGAGCGACACGGTCCCGAGGTCCTCCACCACGCGCCCGTCGAGGTCGATGACGGTATGGGCCTCGAGGCTCTCCCGCTGCGCCCGATCGGGCTTCACGTCGACGCGGGGACGGCTCACCGCGATGCGGTCGCCCTCCGGCAGCAGCACGGCGTAGCTCAGCGGGCGCGGCACCGAGAGGAGCTTCTCCCCCACCGCGCGCCGGCGCCGCGGGTCCACCTCGACGAGCCGTGCACGCGACTCCTGCTCCTCGCGCACGAGGACGAACCGGTCTCCCGCCGGCGGCCCCAGATACGCGACGAGCTCGTCGAACGTGGCGTCGACGCCGAGCGGCTCGCCCGGTCGACCGCTCAACAGGCGGGACCGCACGCCGTCGAAGTCCGTCGCGAGGAGCACGGCGCCGTCGACCGTGGCGCTGAAGTTCTCCTCGACGCGGTCCGCGATTCGGGTCGCGCGGCCGGACCGGATGCGGACGATGCCGTCCGGCGTGTCGGCCAGCACGTCGTCTCCGGCCCACCGCGCCTCGATGTAATGGTTGCCGTCGAGCGTCTCGCGCGACCCGGTCGTGGCGTCGGCCACCACGAGCGTGCCCTCTTCCGGGACCAGCAGGAGGAGGCGGTCGCTGGACGCGTGCCAGGACTCGAGCAGGGCGTCGGGCTCGAGCGCGAGCCGCGTCCCGTCGCCGCGCAGGAGCCAGGTGCCCTCGGGGTCGGAGTACGCGACGTGCTGCCCGTCCGGCGAGATCATGGCGGCCTCGACCTCGGACTGGGAGACCTCGATGCGCTCCGGGGGCTGGCCGAGGACCTGGCGGTACAGCTCGCCCTCCCGCGTGTAGGCGACCTGCGTCCCGTCGGCCGACACGGTGCGGGCCATCGCGCCGGGCTCGAGGCCCTCCAGGCGCGCGAGCTCGATCAGCTCGGGGCGCGCCTGGGGTGCGTCGAGCGACGAGATCCCCCACCCCGCGAGCCCCCCGACCACGAACGTCGCGATGGCCGCGCCGGCCGCGAACAACAGCGCCACCACGGGCAGCACGGCGACCCAGAGCCGCGTCGGAGGCGGCCGCTGCGCGCCGACCTCGAGCGTCGCGCCGACCATGGGGTCGTCCGTCAGCCGCTCGGTGATCTCCGACATCAGCGCGTCGACCTCCGACATCGCCCAGTCGGCCAGGTCGGGCCCGTCGACCTCCGCCGCGAGCTTGCGGCACGCGCGGGACACCTCGAGCGCCGTCGGTCGGTCGTTCGCGTCGAACGCGAGGAGGTGCGTCACGAGCTCCGCGACGCCAGCGCTCGCGACGCCCTCGGTCGCCCGGAGGGCCGGCGCCAGGCGCTGGGAGAGCTCTTCGGGTGTGCAGAGCCCCGACACGCCGAACGGAACGCGCAACAGGTCGAGGAGGATGACGCCCAGCGAGTACACGTCGCTCGGCGCGCCGTTCGCCCCGTGGAAGCGCTCGGGCGCCATGTACTTCATGGTGCCGACGACCATGTCGGTCGCCGTGGCGGACTCCCGCGCGAGCAGACCGGAGATCGCGAGCCCGAAGTCGAGGATCTTCACCTCGCCGACCGGCGTGACGACGAGGTTCGAGGGCTTGAGGTCGCGGTGCACGAGCTCGAGCTGCCGCCCGTCGTGCTCGGCGTGCCACATGGCGTGCAGCGCGGACGCGATCTCGGCGACGATCTGGAGCGCGGCACGCGGCGGCGCGGCCCCGTGCGCGAGGATGGTCGCGAGATCGAGGCCGTCGGCGAGCTCCATGACGACGGCCCAGCCCTGTGGGAGCTCGACGAGATCGAGGACCCCGATGACCGCGCGGTGCTTCACGGTCGAGAGCAGGCGGGCTTCGTCGCGCAGCCGTGCGACGTTCGCCGGCGTCGTCTGATCGGCGTTCACGACCTTGAGCGCGATGCGCCGCTCGAGCCCGTTCGCGGACCGCAGCACGGCCGCGTACACCGTGCCGTACCCGCCGGCGCCGAGCACCCTCTCGATCTGGAACGAGTCTTCCATCGGAGCGCCCTGCGCGCGTCAGTCGACGCCGTCCTCCCACTCGGTGCCCTTCATCTGGGCCGCGACGATGAGCTTGTCGTGGTGGGTCCACACCGCGAGCTCCCAGTCGGCGCCCTTGACCGGGAGCCGCCACTCGTCGGCCTCGTGGTTCGGCGGGCCGTAGAGCTCGAGCGCCACCTGGTCGCGGACCGCGGGGTCGCGGAACAGGAGGATGACCTCGTAGAGCGGGTTCCCCGGGAGGTCGGCGTCGAAGTAGTAGACGACGCTGCGCACGGTCGGATGCCCGATGGTGTTCTCGAGGTACACCTTGCGGAAGTCGGCGCTCTCTTCTTCGAGCGGGTCGGCGCTGGAGTGCTTCTTCCGCACGTCGGCGGGCGAGCTGCCGAGCCGGACGTCGTGCACCGGATCGGGGAGGGCCTTGCGGGCCTTGAGGCCCCCGGCGTGGGCGGGCGACACGAGAGCGGTGGAGAGCAGGAACAGCATGCCGCGACCATACCGCGGGCGGGAGCCCGGTGCTCGAACGTCGGATACAATCCGGCCATGCGCCTGCTCCCCGCCCTGCTCCTCTGCGCCTGCACCGGCGAGACCGTCACGACCCACCTCACGCCGGTCGGGGATGCCGAGCCGGCGGGCTTCCTGTCGCTCCCCCTCGCGGAGCCCGACCGCTACTACCAGACGGTCGGCGTCGACCACGATCCCGAAGACCACGGGGGCGGCGTGGCGGGCAACGCGCGGTGCACCGACTACGACGGGCGCGGGTTCCCGTGGTGCTACGACGGGCACGACGGGTCCGACTACCTGCTCGAAGACGGCTGGGACAGCCTCGACGCGGGGTCGACGGGCGTGGTGGCCGCCGCCGATGGCGAGGTGATCGAGGTGGTCGACGGGAACTACGACCGCTGCCACTTCTCGATCGAGCTCGGCGACATCGACTGCGACGGGCACGAGATGCGGGCGAACTTCGTGCTCCTCGACCACGGCAACGGCGTGCACACGGGCTACTTCCACCTGAAGAACGGGTCCACGGCGGTCGCGGTCGGCGACGAGGTGCGCTGCGGCGACCTGCTGGGGCTGGTGGGCAGCAGCGGGTACTCCTCGTTCCCGCACCTCCACTTCGCCGTCCAGCAACGCGGCGTCGACGTCGACCCCTACGAGGGCTCGAACAACGACCTCGACAGCCTGTGGATCGAGCAGAACGCGAACACGCTCCTCCCCACGGCCGGCTGCCCCTGAACCGGATACACGGGTCGGGTCCGCGGGAGCGGGCTTTGGAGGTCGTGATGCGTTGGTGGTTGGCACTCGGGGTCCTCGCGGTGGGATGCAAGGCACACGAGGGAGACGATCCGGGGGAGTGCTCCGACTCCGCCGACAACGACCGCGACGGCGACTTCGATTGTGACGACGCCGACTGTGCCGGCTCGCCGGACTGCGCGGGCGACGCAGACACCGATACCGACACCGACACGGATACCGACACCGACACGGACACCGACAGCGACGTGGACGCCGATGCCGATGCCGACACGGATGCCGACGCCGACAGTGACGCCGATGCAGACTCCGACACCGACGCCGACACCGATACGGCCGACCCGGGCACGCTGCAGATCGGGCTGTCCCTGACCGACGGAACGCCCGACACCATCCAGATCACGCTCACCAACGCGGCCGAGACCTACCACTTCGGCATCGCCGAGACCGGCGTGCTCGCGGCGGGCGGCGACCCCTGGATGGGCGAGGACTGCTACCTCGGCGACGGCGCGTACACGTACTGCCACCCGATCGGCACCACGGGCGTCACGCTCACCGGCGTGGCCTCGCCCGACCTCGTGGTCGAGGGCACCAGCACGTACGTCAGCATCCAGACGCCCGCTCAGGGCATGACCTACATCCTGATCGGCGACACGACGGGCACCTGCTACGTCTTCGGCCACGATCCGACGTACTACGCGGCGTTTCCGACGGCGTGCACCGTCCTGTAGCGGTCAGGGATCCGGGAGCAGCGGCACCGCCTCCGCGCCGCGGAACCACGCGGTGAGGGCGAACCGCTCGCGGTGCGCGGGCAGCACCTCGTGGCGCACGCGCTCCGAGAGGAACAGCACGAGGCGATCGAGCCGCGGCTCGACCTCGCGCGTGCCGCCCGGCACCCAGGCGCGGAGGGAGCCCCCGTCGGCGGGCGTCCAGTCGGGGTTGACGTACCAGATCGCGGTGACCACGCGGCTCGGGTCGCCGCGGAACGCGTCGAGGTGGGCGCGGTACCAGGCGCCCTCGCGGTAGCAGGCGGCCTGGACCGCGAACCGGTGCAGGCCGATGCGCAGGTCGGAGGCGAGCATCCCGCGGAGCTGCTCGAACCGCGCGAAAGCCTCGGCGAGGCCCGGCTCGCCGGGGTCGACCCACGCGGTGAGATCGCGGCGCACCTCGGTGATGCGCCCATCGCGGCCGACGCCCGCGGGGTCGAGCCGGCCGGACGCCAGCCAGGCTGCGAGCACCTCACGGGTCTGCAGCCCGAGCGCCGCGCCGAAGGCATCGTCGCGCACGACGATGTCGCCCGAGCCCAGCGCCTCGACCTCGGCGTCGGTGAGCGGCGTCAATCAGTCCACCGGGTAGGCGTAGTCGCGGGTCTGGCAGCTCCACAGGGCGCTCGCGTCGGCCGGGTCGAAGACGAGCTGCGTGGTGCAGAGCACGGCGGTCAGGGTCCAGTGCCCCTTCGCGTCGACGGTGTGCACGTCGAGCATCTCGTGCAGCCCGGGCTCGACGGCGAACGCGGCGCCATCGTCGGGATGCACCGCCACCGCCGGCGCGCCGCCGGTCGACGGCCGCTGCAGGACCAGGAGGTACCCGGCCTCGTTGGTGCGCACGCGGAACGACAGCACGTCACCGACCTCGACGCGCCGCCCGCGGATCGGCACGAGCCCCACGGGCTCCCGGCGGTACACCTCGAGGCCCAGGTTCGCGGAGCGGTCGGCGGTGCCGAGCAGCACGGGCATCCGGAACAGCACGACGAGCAGCACCGAGAGCAGCAGCGCCGTGCCCGCCGCCCAGGCCTGGGTGCGGTTGAGTCCTTGCTGGGGCTCGGTGGACATGGCCCTCGGTGTATCCCGGCCGTCGGCTCCGGTATCCTCGACGGGCGAGAACCCCGAGGTGCCCATGTCCGAGCCCGATCCCGTCGTCGTCGTCGGAGCCGGACCGGTCGGGCTGACCCTCGCGCTCGGCCTCGTCCGCAGGGGCGTGCCGGTGCGCGTGATCGAGCAACGGCGTCGCCTGCCGCGCGATCTGCGCGCCACGACCCTCCAGCCGCCGACCCTCGGCATGCTCGCGGCGCTCGGCGTCCTCGAGGCGGTCGAGGCCCGAGGGCTCCAGGTGCAGCGCATCCAGCTCTGGGACTGGGAGCACCACGAGCTGCTCGCCAGCCTGCCCTTCGCGCACATCGCCGACCAGACCTCGCATCCCTACCGGGTGCACTGCGCCCAGCACGAGCTGTGCGACGTGCTCTACGAGGCCGTCGAGACCGCGGCCCCCGGCACGGTGCGGCTCGATTCGGCGTGCACCGGATTCGTCGAGCGGGGCGACGGGATCGAGGTGCACGTGCAGGACGGCGACGACACCGAGGTCCTGTCCGCATCCTGGCTCTGCGGCTGCGACGGCGCGCGCAGCACGGTGCGACAGAAGCTCGGCGTCGACCTGCGCACCTACGCCGGCCCCGACGTGTTCCTCACGTGCGAGACGGGCCTCGAGGTCGACGATGCGCTCGAGCGGGCGGCAGGCGTGCGCATCGGGCCGGCGTCCTTCCTGTTCACGCACCGCGGATGGGCGCTCTTCATGCGGCTGCCGACGAGCGTGCGGTGGCTGTTCCTCGCGGACGGGGGTGGGCCCGACGCGATGACCCAGCAGGCCCTGGAGGCGCTGACGCACGCGCTCGTGCCGCACGGCGAGGTCGAGCTCCGCAACCGCGCGCTGTACCCGGTCCGGCAACAGCTCGTGGACCGGTGGCGCGTCGGGCGCGCCGTGCTGCTCGGGGATGCCGCGCACTCCACGTTCCCCGTCGCGGGGACCGGGATGAACTCCGGGATGCACGATGCGTTCGCGCTGTCCGGCGCGCTGCCCGACGGTGCCATCGACGCGTGGGAGGCGAGCCGCGCCGCCGTGATCCGGCAACGGGTGCACGCCCAGGCCGGCACGGCGCTGTCCGCCGTCCAGGCGGGCGGCTGGCTCTCGCGCATCGCGCGGGCGTCGAACGCCCGTCGGCTCGCCGCCGACCCCGCGGCGGCGCGGGAGCACCTCCTCCGCGCGTCCATGCTGGACGACCGCGCATGACGGAGCACGCTAGGATGTCGTCCATCCGACCTGGAGAGACGATGCGCGCGCTGCTCCCCCTCCTCCTCCTCGCGGCCTGCAAGGGCGGCGGGGGCGACGACCCGCCCGACGAGATCGAGCCCGAGTTCCTCGGCGACTACGTCGTCACCTCGTTCGAGGAGGGGTTCGGCTGCACGCCCGACAGCGCGGGCGACTTCGGCGGCACGCACGCCCAGATCGCGGTCGGCAGCTTCTTCGGGCTGAAGACCGTCGAGGTCTACGTGTGCTCGGCGCCGGGCGTGTGCGACACCGAGTTCAGCGAGTACTTCCTGCAGCTCGACGACGCGCGCAGCGCGAGCGGCGAGGTCACCGCGTGGTCGCAGAGCGGCGACACGTGCTCGCTCACCTGGGCCACCACGTCGCTCACGATGGACGGCACCACCGTCGTCATCGAGAGCCGCTCCGAGAACAACGCCGACATCGTGAACGGCGCCGATCTCGACGAATGCGAGGTGGCCCTCGACACCTACACGGGCGCGGTCGACTGCTCGTTCTCCGACCGACTGGTGCTCACGCCGATCTGACCCATCGATCGGATCGATGGCGACCATCACTTCTTTGTGCATTCCCTCGCTGGAAACGTCCCGCCATTCTTGTTCTCCGGAACTCCCCAGGGGCGAGAGGAGCGAGCGAACCATGAAGACGGACGGGCACACGGGCATCCGCGGTCTGCACCACACCGCGTACCGCTGCCGCGACTCCGAAGAGACGCGGCGGTTCTACGAAGACTTCCTGGGGCTCCCCCTGGCGACCACCCTCGAGATCGGCGAGACGAAGACGGGCCGCTCGTGCCTGTACCTGCACACGTTCTACGAGATGGACGACGGCAGCTACCTCGCGTTCTTCGAGGCGCCCGAGATGCCGTACACCTTCCACGACTGGCACGACTTCGACCTGCACATCGCGCTCGAGGTCGAGCACGACCACATGATGGCGATGCTCGAGAAGGGCCGTGCCGCCGGCATCGAGACCCGCGGCGTCGCCGACCACGGGTTCATCCACTCCATCTACTTCCGCGATCCGAACGGCTATGTCGTCGAGCTCACGACGAAGCAGCCGAATCACGACGAAGCGACCGACAACACCCGGAACGGCGCGCGCGACAAGCTCGACGCGTGGACCCGCGCCAAGAGCGCCTGACGCGCCGTTCCCGACCGAACCACCCGAGAACCACGGAGCCGACGATGGCCGACATCCACCTCCACATGCTGCCGCCGAGCGTCAACAACCTCACCGTGCGCGTCTTCCTGCGCGCGTCGGGGCTCGACTTCGACGAGGAGAACGCCTGGGGCAAGACCCGCTCCGACGCCTTCATGGCGAAGATCCCCGCCCACCTCACGCCGGCGATCGAGGTCGACAGCCATCCGCGCGGCGCCATGTGGGAGAGCTGCGCCATCATGATGTACCTCGCGAACAAGCACGGTCTCGACGGCCTGTACCCGTCGAACCCCGAGAAGCGCGCGCTCGTCGACAACGCGAACTTCTACCTCACCGGCACGCTCTACCCGCTGGTGTCGCGCTCGACGTACCCGCGGCTGTCGTTCCCCTGCTACCCCGGCGAGGTCGCGGCCTCCGCGGCCAGCGACGACCTGAAGGCCGCCGCCCGCAAGGACTCCGAAGACGCCATCGCCGAGCCGCTCGAGGTGTTCCGCAAGTACTTCGTGCGCGACGGCTTCATCGGGGATGGCGAAGGCCCGACGATCGCCGACATCCGCCTGGCCTGCACGCTCGAGTTCATCGCCATGAACGACACCCCGCTGCCGAAGTGGGCGCAGGACTACTGCAAGCGCGTCGAGGCTGCGCTGGGCGCCGCGTACAGCGAGCCCGCGGGCGACGTGCGCGGGTTCCTGGCCCAGCTCAGGGACGCGAGCTGACGACGCGCCGGGCCAGGCCCTCGTTCGCCTCGGCGTAGCGAGCGGCGTGGCCCGGGCCGAGCAGCCGGAGCACGGCGGCGCTCAGCGCGCCGTCGAAGCGCTCGTGGTGCCGCACGGTGCATCCCGCCCCGTCCGGCGCGAGCTCGAAGCCGTGCACCGCCGTGAACAGGCCGCGCGCGCCGCCCTTCCAGACGAGCGCCCGTCCTGGCTCGACGGCGACGAGCCGCGCCCTGGCCGGCACGACGACGCCCCTCCGCAGGTGGATGCGCAGCGGGAACCGCCCGCCCACGCGCAGATCCACGCGTGACGCCACGGGCCGCACGAAGCTCCACGCCGCCCAGCCGCGGAAGTCGAGGAGCGCCTGCCACACCTGCTCGGGCGGTGCGGGGATCGCGATGCGATGCTCGAAGGTCTGCACGCCGCGAGCGTATCGCGAGCGCGTAGAATGCGGGGGTCGATGCGTCGTTCCCTGCTGCTCCTCCTGCTCCCGCTGGCCTGCGGATACCGCGGTCGCTCGGTGTGCCAGACGTACCTCGCGTGCCTCCAGCCCAACGGCGGCGACTGGAGCCTCATCGGAGCCGAGGAGGAGTACGGACGGGACGGCGCGTGCTGGGACGACCCGACGCGGCGCTGCCCGGCCGAGTGCTACGAGCAGCTCGTCGCGGTGCCGCCGGACGTCGACCGCAGCGGGCTGTGCGAGGTCGTCTACACCCCCGACCTGCTCACCGAGGCCGTGTTCCACGACATGTTCCTCGACGCGTTCTGCCGGCGCGCGGCCGAGTGCGGGGCCACCTGCGAGATCCCCATCCAGCTGCCGGTCCCCGCGATGGCCGACGACGGCTGCGCGTTCGACCTCGCGTCGGCGCAGGCCTGCCTCGAAGACCGCTTCGCCTGGCCCTGCGACGGAGACGCGGTGGGCGGCGTGCGCATCGGAGAGGCGTGCGGCCGGGCCTGCGTAGCGGACGGCCCCCCTGCGGAGTAGGCTGGCCCCGGAGGTCGTTCGGATGTTCTGGCTCGCTGCGCTCACCGGCTGTGCGTGGATCACGCCCGAACAGCTCGACGAGGCGCTCCAGAACGCCGATCTCGGCTTCACCCTGGTGAATGCGCCGATGCCCGCCACCCTGGCGACGTGCTCGCTGCCCGCCGAGACCGAGGTGGTCGTGGGCTTCGCGCCGCACCTCGACGGCGCCTCCGCCGAAGTGCAGGTGCGGTACGTCAACACGCTCGGCATCGCGTCGGAGTGGAGCCCGCTCGAGACCCTCCCGCTGGTGGCGAACGTCGCCGACGAGGTGCTGGCCGAGCTCTCGGTGCCCGTGCCTCCCGAGCGCTGCGACCAGGGCTGCGAGGCCTTCGAGCTGCTCGCCGTGGTCGGCGCGGGCGACGCAGCGGTCCGCGAGACGCTGAACGTGCCGCTGCTCGTGGGGTCCGTCGCGCCCGAGCTGCTCGGCGCCACGCTGGGCGGCGCGCCGCTGTCCGAGGTCGTGTTGTCCACCGAAGAGCCCGTGGGTGCGGTGAACGTCACCGAGGCGTCCGACCTCGCGCTCGTGCTGCGCGCCGAGGGCTGGGCGTCCGGAATCAGCCCGGCCCTGTCCCCCACCGTGAAGGCCTGTCCCGACGGTGTGACGCCCGGCGACGCCGCGTGCGTGTCGCTGACCGCGACGACCTCCGACACGGGCGCCGACCGCACCTACACCGCGAGCCTGGCCTCCCTCGCCGACGCCTGCCAGACGGGCCCGGCGCCGGTGCTCTCGCTGTACGTGACCCTCGATGGCAGCCCCTGCACACACGCGCCCATCGACCTCGGGCTCGCTGCGCGGTTCGTGGTGTCCGACTGCGATCTCGACGGCGTCGACGCGCTGGCGTGGGGCGGCGACGACTGCAACGACTCCGACGCGACGTTCAGCCCGGCGCGGCAGGGCGAGGACGACGACTGCGACGGTGAGGACCAGGACTGCGACGGCGACGCCGACGACGACATCGGGTTCTGGTACGCGGACGTCGACTCCGACGGCTACGGCGACGCGAACGCCGTCCAGCCGCCCACCTGCATGCCGCCGCCGAACCACGTCCAGAACTCGGCCGACTGCGACGACTCCGACGGAGACGTGTACCCGTCCAACGTCGAGACCGTGTGCGACGGCATCGACAACGACTGCGACTCCGGCACGCCCGACGACTCCGCGTCCGGCGAGTGGTTCACCGACGCCGACGGCGACGGGCTCGGCGCGCCCGGCACCGGCGTGATGACCGACTGCCCCCTCCCCGGCCAGGTGGCGAACGACGGCGACTGCGACGACGACGACGACGACGAGCCCTCGATGGGCTGGTACCCCGACGACGACAGCGACGGGCTGGGCGCGTACGGGGCACCCGCCCAGACCCTGTGCACGGGCACGCCGGGGTTCGTGCAGAACGACGAGGACTGCGACGATGCCGATGTCGACCCCACCCTCGTCGTCCTCACGCTGTACCCCGACGGCGACGGCGACGGGCTCGGCTACGGCGGCAGCCAGCGCTCGTGCATCGACCTGCCGCAGACCGCGCCGAACGGCTGGGACTGCGACGACAGCGGGGTCACCCTCCAGAGCCAGAACACCCGCGGCGCCATCCTCGCGGACGGCGGCACCTACGACGCCGACACGTTCGACTGGAGCACGCTCGACGGGTTCGCCAACGTCCAGCTCTGCGCCGACACCACCGGGACGATGGTCGTCCCCGAGATCGTGCTCGAGACGCCCGATCTCCTGCTCCGAAGCGGCAACGCGGTCCCCGTCACGCTGGCCCCCGCGGGAACGCACCGCCTGATCCGCCAGAACGGGGGGACGCTCGTGGCGGAGACGCTCGCGCTCGTCGGCGGAGACGCGGGCTCCGGGCGGGGTGGGTGCCTGCAGTCGTCCGGGATTCTCCAGCTGTCGGACGTGTCGTTCACGGATTGCGTGACCAACGGCCGCGGCGGCGCGCTCGACCTCGTCGACGCCGCGCTCTTCGGGGTGCGGGTCGAGGGCAGCGTGTCGCTCGTGGGCGCCGTGCACGTGACGCCGGGCGGCTCGGTGACCATCGTCGACGGGTCGTTCGTGGACAACACCGCGGGCTCCGGGGCCGCGCTGGGTTGCGATTCCTGCACCGTCTCCATCATGGGGGCCGAGCTCGCCGGGAACGTGGCGAACGACGCGGGCGGGGCCATCTGGATGGGCGGTCCCGACACCGAGCTCACCGTCCAGAGCTCGACGTTCCGGAACAACGTCGGCATCGCCGGCGGGGCCATCGCCATCGAAGGCAGCTCGCAGCCCGGCCAGGCCGCCATTCTGAGCATCACGGCGTCGACCTTCGACGGGAACGCCACGTCCTCGTCGGGTGGGGGGCACCTGTGGGCGATCCAGACCACCACCACCATCACCGGCTCGACCTTCGAGAAGGGATACGCCGACCAGGGTGGCGCGATCGAGGCCTCGGGGCCCGAGTCGAGCCTCACCGTGTCCGACTCGACGTTCGAGGACAACGAATCCGTGGGCTCGGGCGGCGCGCTCTGGCTGGACGACACGCTGTTCGAGGCGCGCTGCCCCGACCTCGCGCTGTGCCCCATCGACGCCATCGATGGCGTGCGGTTCGCCGAGAACGTCGCGGGCGGCTCGGGGGGCGCCATCCACACGACGGGCTCGCTGCCCACCACCGTGACGGGGGCCGTGTTCGAAGCCAACACCGCGGGGTCCGGCGGGGCCATCTGGTTCATCGACAACCAGCCGCTCGGCGCACTCGAGTCCACCGTCGAGAACACGCGCTTCCACCTGAACACCGCGACGGAGGGGTCGGCGTTCTCCACGGGGGGCGGTTCTGCGTCGTCGCCGGCCATCCTGCACCTCACGAGCGTCACCATCACCACGAGCGGCGGCGCGGGCTCGACCATCTACGGGAACGACGTGGGGTCCAACACGTCCACCGAGCTCGTGTACACCGACCTCGTGCTGAGCGACCTCGGCACCCCGCAGTTCGACCTGCGGTTCCAGGGGGTCGCACCGCCGAACGACATCCTCGTGCTCACCACGCTCTCGGGATCCTGCTCCCAGTCCGCTGACACCGCGCCGGTCTGCGTCCCCTGAGATTCTCTTTCGTCCCCGGCCCGCTCGCGGGTCCAACCCCGCGGAGGCCGACACCATGTGGATTCTGGCGCTGACCGCATGCAAGCACGGGGACATCGAGATCGTCGACACCGACCCTCCGGTCGTCGAAGACCCGGGTGAGGACGTCGCCTTCGACATCGACCGCATCCTCCCCGTCTCGGTGACCATGGACGAGGGGGACTTCGCCTCCCTGCGCGTCGAGGCCCGCGACGCGCTCGAGACCCTCGGTGGGGACTGCCTCGCGGCGCCGTTCGAGTCGCCGTTCCAGTGGTACGGCGCGAACGCCGACATCGACGGCCAGGTCGTCGAGGACATCGGCATCCGGAAGAAGGGCTTCCTCGGCTCGCTCTCCGAGGAGCGGCCGTCGCTGAAGCTCAAGCTCGACAAGTACGTCGAGGGCCAGCGGCTCGGCGACACCGAGCGCGTGACGCTCAACAACGGGCACCAGGACCCCTCCCGCATCCGGAGCTGCCTGGGCTACGCCTACTTCGAGGCCGCCGGGGTGCCCGCCCCGCGCTGCAACCTCGCCCATGTCGAGGTGAACGGCGAAGACCTCGGCGTCTACGCGCACGTCGAGGACGTGAAGACGCGGTTCCTCGAGCGCGCGTTCGGCGACGCGTCGGGACACCTCTACGAGGGCACGCTCTCCGACCTGCGGGAGGGCTGGACCGCGACCTTCGCGCCCAAGACCGACACCACCGATCCGACGGGGGCGCCGCTCCAGCCCCTCGTCGCCGCGCTGGCGCGCCCGGACGACGAGCTGCTCGCGGCTCTCGAACCCGTGCTCGACATCGACGCCTTCCTCCGGTTCTGGGCTGCCGAAGCCGTCATCGCGCACTGGGACGGCTACGCCGGGAACACCAACAACTTCTACGTGTACGTCGATCCGTCCGACGGGCGCGTGCGGTTCGTGCCGTGGGGCGCGGACCAGGTGTTCTACGACCTCGACGGCGAGCCCGCGCCGGCGGTCGCGGTGCGGGGCGAGCTCGCGCGCCGGCTCTACGGAATCCCCGAGACCCGCACGGCCTACGCCGCGGAGCTCGAGCGCCAGCTCGACGAGGCCTGGGACGCCGATTCGATGCTCGAGCGCATCGACGCGCTCGAGTCCCTCGTCGCGCCGCACCTGCTCGAGCCCCTCGAGGCCGCAGAGGACATGGACGCGCTGCGGGAGTTCGTCGAGACCCGCGAAGGCGCCCTGCGCACCGCGCTCTCCGACGGGCTGCCCGACCTCGACGACGGGCCCTCCGAGCCGCTCTGCCTGGTCCCCGTCGGAACCCTCGTGTGGGCCTTCGACACCGAGTTCTCCGCGGCGCTCGACGTGCCCACGCTCGGCGGTACGTTCACCGCCATCCTCGACGGCACGTCGTGGTCCAACCCGCCCGACGCGCTGTCGGTGTCGGGCTACGGCGAGGACGGCGAGGCGGTCGTCACGACGATCGGCTGGGCCGACGGGCTCGTGCTCCAGGTCGCGGCGGGCGTCGACCCCGACGAATGGGGCCCGGGCACCCTGCCGCTCGACCTCGTCGGGGGGTTCGCGTTCTTCGTGATCGCCGACGAGGCGACCGAGGAGACCCTGTTCCAGGGGTTCGTCGGCGGTCAGCTCTCGCTGATCGAAGCGGGGCTCGGCGAAGGCGACGCGGTGCGGGGCTCGGTGAGCGGGGAGCTGTACGCGCTGACCTTCTGAGCCGCGCTGCGGGTGGATGTGCGATCCGATACACTGCGCGCTCAGGAGCGTGTTTCCCATGTTCGGATGGCAGCTGCTCGTGACCAGCGCGGTCGCGGCGACGTTCTACGCAGACACCGATGGCGATGGCTACGGCGACCCCTTTTCCACGGTCGACCAACCCGCGGCGCCGTCCGGCTACGTCGACAACGCGCTCGACTGCAACGACGCCGAAGCCGCCGACAACCCCGCCGGCGTCGAGGTCTGCGACAGCCGCGACAACGACTGCGACGGCAACGTCGACGAGTCGTGCTCCCTCGTCTGCGACACCGAGGTGTTCGGCAGCAGCGTCTACTACTTCTGCGACGAGCTCCGCTCCTGGTACGTGGCGCTCGACACGTGCGAAGCGGCCGGGTTCTCGCTGGCCACGGTGAACGACGCCGCCGAAGACGTCTGGATGAACGCCACCGCCGACGCCATCTCGACCGAGAAGTTCTGGATGGGCGGCAACGACGAGGCCACCGAAGGCGTGTGGGTCTGGGCGAACGGCGAGCCGTGGGTCTACGAGAACTGGCACGCCGGCGAGCCCAACAACGTCGGCAACAACGAAGACTGCCTCCAGCTCAACCGCTACACCGATGGCAGCTGGAACGACGAGCCGTGCACGAGCGCGTTCCGGTACGTGTGCGAGAACAACGGCATCACGCCGCCCACGTGGTACCTCGACCTCGACGGCGACGGGTACGGCGACCCGGGGGCTCCCGTGTCCTCGTTCGGCTCTCCCGGTCCCGAATACGTCCTGAACGGCCTCGACTGCGACGACTCCGACTCGGCCATCAACCCCGATGCCACCGAGCTCCCCGCCGATGGCGTCGACCAGGACTGCGACACCGACGAGCTCTGCTACGTCGACGGCGACGGCGACACGTGGGGCGACGGCACGGCCATCTCCGACGACCTGTTCTGCGACGAGCCCGGCGAGTCCGACATGCCGGGCGACTGCGACGACACGGATGCCGACCGGTTCCCCGGCCAGACGTGGTTCCCCGACTGCGATGGCGACGGAGAGCCCGCGTCCACGGGCCTCGTCGCGTGCGAGCCCATCGGGAGCGCGCCCTGCGTCGGCAACAACGAGCCCGTCGGCGGCTACGGCACCGCGATGGGCGTCGACTGCGACGACGAAGACGCGACGGTGCAGCTCGACTGCAGCGGCGACGCCGACACCGACGCCGACGCCGACTCCGATACCGACGCGGATGCCGACGCCGACTCGGATGCCGACGCCGATGCCGATGCCGACACCGATGCCGATGCCGATGCCGACGCCGACACCGACGCCGACGCGGATACCGACGCCGACACGGACTCCGACACCGACGCCGACACGGACTCCGACACCGATGCCGACACGGACTCCGACACCGATGCCGACACGGACTCCGACACCGATGCGGATGCGGATGCGGATGCGGACGCGGACGCGGATACCGATGCCGACACGGACTCCGACACCGATGCGGACACCGACTCCGACACCGATGCGGACGCCGATGCCGATGCGGATTCCGATACCGACGCGGACACGGATTCCGACTCGGATACCGACTCCGACACCGATTCCGACGCGGACACCGACTCCGACACCGATTCCGACGCGGACACCGACTCCGATACCGACGCGGATGCGGACTCCGA
The DNA here is from genome assembly GCA_020632875.1 of Alphaproteobacteria bacterium. Lineage (GTDB taxonomy): Bacteria > Myxococcota_A > UBA796 > UBA796 > JACKEQ01. The sequence continues at coordinate 530,520 of JACKET010000002.1, read as the reverse complement.
CACGGACTCCGACACGGACAGCGACAGCGACTCCGATGCGGACGCCGACGCGGACGCCGACGCAGATTCCGACACCGACTCCGACACGGATTCGGACACCGACACGGACGCGGACTCCGACACGGATTCGGACACCGACTCCGACTCCGACACGGACAGCGACGCCGACTCCGACACCGATTCGGACACCGACTCCGATGCGGACGCGGACGCGGACGCCGATTCCGATTCCGATGCGGATTCGGATACCGACTCCGACACCGATTCGGACACCGACTCCGATACGGACAGCGACTCCGACGCCGATTCGGATACCGACTCCGACACGGACAGCGACACCGACTCCGACACGGACAGCGACACCGACTCCGACACGGACAGCGACACCGATTCGGACACGGACAGCGACACCGATTCGGACACCGACTCCGATACCGATTCGGACACCGACTCCGACACGGACAGCGACACCGATTCGGACACCGACACCGGCAACGACACCGGCTCCACCGAGACCGGAGCGGACACCGCGACCGACACGGCAAACGACACCGACATCCTCGACACCGACACCGACACCGACACCGATGTCATCGGCACCGGCGACACGGGTGGCGGGGACGCCGACACCGACACGGACGCGGATTCCGACACGGACACCGACGCCGACGCCGACTCCGATGCAGACGCGGACACCGACTCCGACACGGACACCGACGCCGACACGGACACCGACTCCGACACCGATGGAGACGGGGCCTACATGGGCGGGAGCTGCGGGTGCTCCGGAGCCCCGTCGTTCGGGGGCGCGTGGCTCGGGCTCCTGCTCGCGCCGCTCGTCCGCCGTCGCGCGGGCTGACGGGCGGGCGCGGACCCGACCCGATATCCGGGACCCATGGCCGAGCCGGACCTCGAGGATTCCTGGGTCGTGGAGGGCGTCACCTGGGCGCTCTACCTGGCGTGGCTCAGCGCGCTCGCGTACCTCGCCCTGTGGATCGGGATCGAGCCGCTGCCCACCATCCAGGCGCGGTTCCCCGGTGCAGGCGGCACGGTCGCGGCCCTGGCGGTCGGCGTGGGGTTCATCCTGGCGTCGCGGTACGTGTTCGACGTGATGCGCGGGGCCAAGGCGCCGGCCGCGCCCGCCCCGACGCAGGAACCGCCCGCGGAGCCCGCCGGCACGGCGAAGAAGAAGCGCAAGCGCAAGAAGCGCTGACCGTCAGAGGATCCGGTAGACGTAGATGTCGAAGCCGATGCGGCGCAGCGCCTCGGTGACCTCGGGATGCCCCTTGGCGCCGAGGGTGTAGAGATACCCGCGGTTCTCGGGGTCGAGCTCGACGAAGTACCGGTACCAGGGCAGCACGTCGCGGAAGTTCGGGATGTAGCCGTCGGAGAGGATGACGAGGTCGGCGCGGGCGCCCGGGTCCTGGTCGAAGAACGGGTTCAGCTCGCGGGAGGGCAGCACCGTCGCGCGGGGGTCGGCATCCTCGCGGAGGGCGAACGCCACGTCGGTCATGCTGCGCGTGGCCGGGAAGAACTTCGCGGCGCGTGCGAAATTGCCGACCACCACGACCCCGCCGCCATCGATCACGGCGCTCGCGTACTGCTGGGCGCAGCTCAGCGCCTGGGCGCGAAGCTGGTCGGACATGCTGCCCGACGAGTCGAACAGCAGGTACAGCCGCTCGACCTGGCGCCCGGGCGCCGGCACGCAGCGGTCGGTGCCCTCGCTGTCGACTGCGGCGGTGCCGTCGGGCGAGCCCCCGCCATCCGGGATGCGCGACGGCATCACGTGGGCCATCCGGGCCTTCTGCCAGCTCGCGAAGTCTTTCGTGGCCTCGACCGGCACGGGCTTCGCCGGAGCCTTCGCCGCACGCGCCAGCGCGGGGAACCGCACCTCGGGGAGCTCGGGCCCCACCTCGACGGGCTGCGGCGCCACCGGGGCCGGCGAGGTCTTCGGGCTCGGACGGGCCGCTGCGACGGGCGCATCCGCGGGAGTCGGCTCGACGGGCTCGGTGGGGCCGGCCTCTTTGTCGCCCTCCTGCTCGCCGTGGCTGACGAACGCCACCTGCAGCACGCGCGGCTCGGTGCGCTCCGCCAGGTGCACCTGCGCCAGCCCGACGGCGCCGAGCGCGTGCACGAACAGCGAGAGCAGCGCGGCCACCGCGATGGGGCGCGGCCGCCCGCGCTCGAGGCGTTCGCGGAGCGCGTCGGTCTTCGTGGCGAGCCAGCGCGAGCGGGACATCTGCCCGCTCTATCCCGTCAGGCAGGCAGGATCGCGTAGGCCAGGGCACCGAGGAAGTACAGCAGCACCAGGTAGCCGGGGCCGGTCGCGAGGAGCACCGAGGCGCGGATGCCGCGTCCCATGCGGTCGCCGATGAGGAACGGGTAGGCCGCGCGCGCGGCGACGTAGACGCCCCCGGCGATGGTGGCGCCGTTCGGCCCCACGAACACGGCGTTCATCCACAGCAGCACGAGGAATGGCGGCATCTGCTCGAGGATGTTGAGGTGGGCCCGGTCGGCCGCGAGCATGTGGCGATCCTGCCCGAAGTAGCGGTCGAACTTCTCGCCCCGCGCGCTGTACTCGGTGGCGAGGCGGCTCTTCACCCACGCCACACGGAGGATCGCGGCGTAGTACACGAGCAGGTACGCAAGGGTGACGAGGATGGGGCCGAGCTGGGTCGCGGCGTCGAGGCGGGTGTCCATGCGGCGCCCTATTGCGCCACGAGCTCGTGATCGAGCATCTGCGACAGCCGCTCGTACGCCGCGAGCGCGTCGCCCGTGTACGGCGTGGGAATCGGCGTCCCCTCGCGCTCGAGGCCCTCGAGGTCGTACAGCGACTCGTTGTCGGGCGCGAAGCGGATGAGCTTGTAGCGCGCATCGCGCAGCCCGCGGTGCCAGAAGGTGTACGGCTCGCCGCCGTTGGGCCCGAAGCGCTCGATGAGCATGTGGTCGTGCAGCGTGTCGGCCTCGCCGTCGAGCACGGGGCGCAGGCTGAGGCCGTCGACGGGCGGGGTGTCGGGCACGCCCGCGAGGGCCGCGATGGTCGGGAACAGGTCGATGGCGTGCACCATGGCGTACGTCTCGGTGCCCGGGTTCCGCACCACCGGGCCCTTCACCACGAACGGCACGCGGGCCCCGGTCTCGCGCACCGTGCTCTTGCCGCCGTACGGCAGCTCGCGTTCGACCATGATGTGGTTCGGCGTGCCGTTGTCCGACAGGAACACGATGGTCGTGTGCTGCTCGACGGGACCGAGCGCATCGAGGATTCGGGAGATCTCGCCATCGAGCGCCTCGACGACGGGGCCCATGCGCACGAACGGGGTGTCGTCCTCCGTCACGCCCTCGTAGGTGTGCATCGAATCCGGCGGGAGGTCGAGCGGCTCGTGGGGCGCGTTGTAGAACACGCCGAGCAGCCAGGGCTCCGGCATGGTCTGCACCGCATCCACGGCGTCGTCGGTGGTCTCGGTGGTGACGTAGCCCGACGAGGGCACCTGGATGCCGTTCGTGGTCTTCAGCCAGTCGTAGTAGCTCCAGATCCCCACGTAGGTGCCGGAGTAGTAGTCGAATCCCTGGCGATTCGGCTGGTCGAACCCCGAGATGTTCATCTCACCCAAATGCCACTTCCCGAGCAGCCGCGTGTGGTAGCCGGCCGCGTTGGCCTTCAGGTGCTCGGCGATGGTCAGCTCGTCGTCGGGGAGCTGCGTGGGCTCGGTGACCTCGGTGATGACGATGTCGCCGATGCCCGTTCGGAACGCCCACCGCCCGGTGAGCAGCGCGGCCCGCGTGGGCGAGCACAACGGCTGCGCATAGGCGCGGCGGAACAGCAGGCCCTCGCTCGCCAGGCGGTCGAGGGTCGGCGTACGCGCGTCACCCTCGCCATACGCCCCCATCCAGTCGACCCCCTGGTCGTCGGTCATCACGACCAGGATGTTGCCGCCCTGCACGGCGACCTCGGCCGTGCCCGCGGCGGTCGAGCACGACACCCGCTGGCCGGGCCAGGGCGTCAGGTCGAGCGTGGGACCGGCGGTCACCGCGACGCCGTCCACGGCCCACTGCGCGTCGACGGCCACGCCGTTCTCGACGCACAGGGGCGAATCGCCGTGCCGCAGGGGGCTCGGCTCGATCACCACCGGGCCGACCGGCACGTCTCCGGTATCGCCCGTATGCGGGGTCGGACCCGCGTCCTTGCACGCCGTGAGCAGCGCGAGCCAGACCATCCCCGCCTCCAGAGCGAGAGCATACCTCCGCCCGTTCCGCGCCGCGCTCCCCCTCGACCGGGAGGGCACGCGCGTACTAGGCTCGGTCGACGAGGGCCCGTGCGAGACGACGATCACCACACCCTGTTCCTCGAGGGCGACGAAACCCTGCCTCCCAGCGCCACGATGGCGGTGGGTTCCGCCCCGGGAGACGCCGAGCGGCGCGCGCTCGAAGCGCTGCGGGGTCAGGTCGAGCCCCTCGCGCTGGGCGCGACGCTGGGCCAGGGCGGCATGGGGCTCGTCAGGCTCGGCGTCCAGACGCGGCTCGGCCGCGAGGTGGCCGTCAAGACGCTGCGTCCGGGCATCGACCCGAACATCGGCATCGGTCTGCTGCAGGAGGCGTGGGTCACGGGCGCCCTCGAGCACCCGAACATCGTGCCGATCTACGACGTGTCGCTCGATGCCGAAGGCCTCCCGCGCATCGTGCTGAAGCGCATCGAGGGCACGTCCTGGACCGACATCCTCGACGACCCCTCCCTCCTGCCCGAAGCCGACCGCGCCGACCCCGTCGCGTGGCACCTCGGCATCCTCGTGTCCGTGTGCCGTGCCATCGAGTTCGCGCACAGCCGCGGCATCCTCCACCGCGACCTCAAGCCCGACAACATCATGGTCGGCCGCTTCGGCGAGGTGTACCTGCTCGACTGGGGCATCGCGGTGTCGCTCGACAGCCGTGCCGACGGGCGCTTCCCCCTGGCGCGCGACCAGCGGTACCCCACGGGGACGCCGATCTACATGGCGCCCGAGATGGCCCTCGACGACGGGGAGGCGCTGTGCCCCGAGAGCGACGTGTTCCTGCTCTGCGGGCTGCTGTTCCGCGTGCTGGCCGGTCGCCCGCCGCGCTCGGGCAGCTCGATCGGCGAGGTGCTGGGCCAGGTCTTCGAGCCCATCCCCATCCACCCCGACTGGCCGGAAGACCTGAGGGTGCTGCTCGAGCGGGGCCTGTCGCTCGACCCCGGCGCGAGGCCGCCCGCATCGGCGGTCCGCGAGGCCATCGAGCTGCACCTGCGGCGGCGCGGCGCGCTCGACCTGCTCGATCGGGCACGCGAGGGCCTCGCGGGCCTCCTCGCGCTGCTCGACCGCGCCGACGACGTCGACCGGATCGAGGTGTACAACCGCTTCGGAGCCTGCCGGTTCGGGCTGCACGAGGTGCTCGCCCACTGGCCCGAGCACCGCGGCGCGGCGGCCGACCTGCGCACCCTGCTGGAGCGGATGGTGCGGTACGAGATCGGGCAGCGCGACCCCCGTGCAGCCCGCGTGCTGCTGGCCGACCTCGACGCGCCTCCGCCCGACCTCGAGCAGGGCATCGCCGCGATCGAAGCCGCCATCACGGCGGATCGCGAGCGCCTCGCCCAGCTCGCCGCCGAGGCCGACACCGAGGCCGGGGCCCGCACGCGCTGGGTCGCGCTGGCGGGGCTCGCCTTCATCTGGGGTGGCTCGCCCGTCATCCTGCCGTTGTTCGGCATCCCCCCGGGCTATCCGCGCGCCATGGGCGTGGCGGTCGCGCAGTTCGTGGCCACCGGCATCGTGCTCGCCGTCACGCATCGCGTCATGATGCGCACCCGCGTGAATCGCGCGCTGTTGAGCCTGTTGCTGCTCGAGCCGATGATCAACTTCCTGCTGCTGCTCGCCTCGCTGCAGTGGGACCTCGACGTCGATCAGGCCACCGTGCTCGAGCTGCTGCTGGCGACCACGCTCGTCAACGTCGGCGCGTTCCTCGTCGACCGGCGCGTGCTGATCTCGGGGATGGTCTTCGTGGCGTCCAGCATCTTCACGATCCTCCGGCCCGACCTCGTGCGGCTCGTCGCGACGCCGTGCATCGCGGTGATGGTGCTGAACACGCTGTGGCTGTGGAAGAGCCCCGCCCAGGCCGACTGACCGGGCTCAGTCGAGGCGCCAGTGCTCGCCGGGCACCTCGCGGTTCTCGATGCCGAGGAACGACTCGATGGCCCGCTCGAGGAAGCGCGCGGGCTGCGCGTCGTCGAAGCCCGAGATCAGCTTGATGTCCTTCCCGCCGTCGATCTGGGCCCGAACGTCGTACGTGACGTTCTGCCCGTTCTTCGTCTGGCGGACGACGCGATCGACGTAGAGCTGGCGCAGGCTCGAGGAGGCGACCTTGCGCGCGCCGGGCCACGGAACGGGGCCGTGCTCGATCTCCAGCACGCCCTTCCCGACGATGACCGTCGTGTGGTTGAGCAGGTACGAGACCCCCGTGTACGCCACACCCGTGCCGACGAGCGCATGGATGGTCGGCACGAGCAGGAACATCCAGTCCCCCGAGGCGGTGCCCACGACGACGAACACGCTGAGGAACGCGAACCACAGCGCGGCGAACACGAGCAGCCCCACACCCCGGAGCCGCGGCCAGCGGTACGTCACGACCATGCCGGAGGAAGAGCGCGCCACCTCGACCCCGGCAGGCGGCGAGAGCGTGATCGTGCCCGTCGATTCGGGTCGCGCAGCGCTCGCGACGGGCTCGGACGCGGCGGGGTCGGCAGTGGGGGGCGGCGGGGCTTCGGACAGCTCGAACATCCGGTCGCACGACGGACACTGCGCCATGCCGAGCTCTCGGGAGATCGAATCGGGCGGGACGACGGACCCGCAGCCGGGACAGGTGACCATCCGCCGATCCTAGTCGCAACCGGTGCGATACTGCGGGCCTCGAACCCGGATGCCCCCGATGCCTGCTGTCTTCGCCCTGATCCTGCTCGCCTGCTCGTCGGCGCCCGAAGCCCCACCCGCGGCGCCCGCGCCGGCCATCGACGACGCCGCGGTGGCCGCCCGCTGGAAGCCCTTCTTCGCCGACCGTTTCGGCTCCGGTGCCGCCGAGGTGCACGTCGGGGAGGTCGCGGGCCGCGGCGCCTGCGCGCTCGTGGTGCTCGAGAACGGCACGACGCTCGTGTTCCCCGACCCGACGGTCGACGTTCCGACCGAATGGGACGTGCTGGACGTGGGCCCGCAGCACGCCGTCCACGTCGTCCGAGACGGGATCCGCATCGGCGAGCGCACGCCGCTGGTCGTGCGGTGGGACGCCGCAGAGGAGGCGTGGGCGTTCTCCCAGGCCGTCCCCGCCGGCCTCGAAGCCGCCACCGAGCGCGCGAAGGGCGAGCATCCGACCGCATTCGCAGCGGGGCCGAAGTGGTGGCTCGGCGAGAAGGGCTTCGACGGCGAGCCCGACCTCGCGCAGCACTTCTACGGGGACTTCGACCACGACGGCAAGCCCGACCTCGCGGTGCTGGTGCCCGGCTCGCTGGTGCTCTACCGGGCGTCCGGCGACCCCATGACGACACCCATCGACTACCCCGCACGCCGCGCGATGGTGCACTTCGCCGAGACCGGGAAGCACGCGTTCCACCCGTTCCCCGGCGACGATGCCGAGCATCCTCCGGCGCCGATCGAGATCGACCGCGACTGGCTCGACCTCGTGGTGCCCGAAGCGAGCTCGCAGAGCCGCTACTTCGCAGAGGGGGCCTGGAAGACCGTGTGGCTCGGGGACTGATCCTCGCGGCCCTCGCCGGCTGCCCGCGCCCCGAGGTCACCCGCGAGATCCCGGGCACCGCCACGTTCGCGGACTCCGGAGACGCCGCGCTGCTGCTCTCCGCCGTGTACACGACGCGCGACGCCGACGCGCCCTACTTCGCGGACGAGGACGCGCACGACTTCGGCATCGCGCTGTACGAAGCGGGCCTCGATCTCTCCGACCCCGTCGAGCTCGCGCGGGTGCCGGACCCCTACGGGGGCCTGCTGCGCTACACGACCCTGTACTGGTCGCGTGATGCCGGGCGGGCGGTCGCAGTGGTCGCCGGGCTGCCCGTGCTGATCGACACCGACACCGGGGCCATCGCCGAGCTGCACCTGCCGCCGGGCGAAGCGCCACGCGTGCTCGGTCCCGACGTGCCGGACGAAGCGGGGCTCGCGCTCGGCGCGGTGCCCTCGCCAGACGGCGCGACCGTCGCGGCGCACTACACCCTCGCGACGGTCGCCGAAGACGGCCTCACCCTGCGCTACCGCCACGCCGTCGGGCTCTTCGCGCTCCCCGACGGCGGTTACCTCGGCGCCGTCGAGCTCGCGGACTGGACGGGCTCCGACCAGCCCCTGCGCATCGACCCGCCGCCGATGTCGCTCGACATCCCGGTCCCCGAGCCGCCGGCCATCCCGCAGTTCACCGTGCTCGCCCGCCCCACGTACTTCCTGTGGGCGACGGACGGCACGGGGGGCTGGGTGGTCGACCGCGCGTTCGATGGCGAGGCGAACCGCGCTTCCTGGGTGGATGTCGCGACGCTCACGGTCACGCCGGTCCCCGCGGATGGCGACGTGCCCGCGGTCGCCGTGCCCACCGCGAGCGACGCGGTGCACCCGTCCGGCACGGTCCTCCTCCTCGAAGAGCCCGTCGACGCGCCGAACGACGCGGCATTCGCCACGGCGACGGCGAGCGGATGGCAGGGCTTCGGCCCGGAGACACAGCCCCTCGCGACGCTCGACTACGGCCTCTGATCCGGCCGTGCGAACGGCCCGCCGGTCTCGCTGCGGAACAGGTAGCGCGCGAACAGCTTCCGGTTGCGGGCCATGTACCGGTAGCCGAGCTCGAGCCCCCACAGGATGGGCGGAATCCACCCGAGCCACGTGATCCACCCGAACCCGATGCGCCTGCCGACGTACAGCAACGCACGCGCGGAGTGCAGGGGCTCGCCCTCGACGGGCAGCACGTACAGCGCGTCGCGGCACCGCGCGCGGAGCGCGTCATCGACCCGGGGGTCGTCGCTCTCCTGGAACGGCACGAAGTCGAATTGTCCGCGGGTGTCCTGTCGCCTGGCCCAGGCGATGCCGCGTCGTCAAAACCCTCAACCCCCGTCCCAGAGCACCAGGTGCTTCAGCGGGATGGGAGGATGTGCGTCGATCTCGCGGTCCATTCGCGCCCTCTCCGCCGGTATCCTATGCTCGGAATCCTGACAGGGCCCTGAAAGCCCGCGCGTCCCCTCGCGCGGCGACAATGGCTGCGGAGCGAGACCCCTTGGCGAAACCGAAGAACCGCACGAAGGCGCCAGCCGAGACCAACCGCGGCGACGCGTCGGTCCCCCCGACCCAGCCGCACCAGCACACCCGGCAGCGCAGCCTCCTCCGCTCGCCCGCGGCGAAGCGTGCCCGGTCTGCGGCGGCTCCCGAGCCCGAGGCCGACGAGCCGTCCTCCCCGCCCACGCCGCGAAACCGCGCCTGGCCCGAAGACCGGCGCACCGCCACCAATCCGCCGCTCTCGCTGTCCCAGTCCTTCGAGCCGCCCGCCGAGGCACCCGAGCCCGAGCCCCCGGCCGCAACGCCGGTTCCCACGCCAGCCGCAGCCCCGCCACGCGCCGGAGCGGGCACGGGCATCGCCCTCGTCGGCTCCGTGGGGCTCACGGTGATCGGCGGCCTCGGAGCGCTCGTGTTGCTCGCCATCGGCCTCGCCTCGTGGTGGCTGGGGTGAGTTGACGGCCCGGCCGGGTGGGACTATCCCACCACCAGCGGTCCGGCCGTCTCGGGCGTTCGTCCGTCTCGCACCGCCGCCCGGGAGGTCGGGTGCTCATCCTGAAGATGGCCTGGCGCAACGTCTGGCGGAACTACCGGCGCTCCGCCGTGACCATCGCCGCCATGACGCTCGCGCTGTTCGTCGAGCTGCTCTACTCGGGCCTGGTGTCGGGGCTCGTGTACGGCATGGAGGAAGACGCCACCGCGTACGAGCTCGGCGACGTGCAGGTGTTCGCGAAGGGCTACCTCACCCGTCCGTCGCTCTACGAGAAGGTCGACGGCCACCAGGCGGTGCTCGACAAGCTCGACGCTGCCGGCTTCCCCGCGACGGCACGCCTCTTCGGGGGCGGTCTGGCCGCGTCGGGTGACCTGTCGGCCGGCGCGCAGTTCGTCGGCATCGACCCCGTGCGCGACGCGAAGGCGATGGACCTGCACCAGGCGATGGCCGAGGGCCAGTGGCTCGACGACGCCGACCCGCAGGGCGTGGTGGTCGGCCGCGGGCTCGCGCGGGTGCTGGCGCTGGGGCTCGGCGACGAGGTGCTCGTGCTGTCCCAGGCCGCCGACGGCTCCGTGGCGAACGAGCTCTTCCACGTGCGCGGCATCCTGCTCTCCGTCGCGTCGGGCCTCGACCGGTCCGCCATCCTGATGCCCGAGTCGACGTTCCGCGACCTCATGGTGCTGCCCGACGGCGCGCACCGCATCTACATCCGCAAGCCCCGCGAGGTCGACCTCACCAAGGCCTCGTCCGACATCAAGGCCCTGCTCGGCGACACGCCCGACGACGGCTTCGAGGTGAAGACCTGGAAAGAGGTCACGCCGATGCTCGCGCAGTACATCGACAGCGTCGCGGCGGTCGTCACCGTCGTGTACTTCATCGTGTACCTCGCGGTCGGCATCCTCATCCTGAATGCGATGCTGATGGCGGTCTTCGAGCGCATCCGCGAGTTCGGGGTGCTCAAGGCCATCGGCTACGGCCCGTTCCAGGTGCTCGCGATGATGCTGCTCGAAGGCATGCTCCAGGCCTGCGTCGCCACGGTCGTCGGGATCGTGCTGGCCGTGCCGTTCATGTACTACCTGCAGGTCTACGGCATCAACGTCGGCAAGCTCGGCGGCATGCAGATGGCCGGGATGACGATGCCCCCGGTGTGGAACGCCTACTACACGGTCTCCACGGCGCAGGTGCCCGTGCTCATGCTCTTCTTCATCGTGTTCTTCGCGGTGCTGTACCCGGCGGTCCGCGCCGCCTGGATCAGCCCCGTCGAAGCCATGCACCACCAGTAGGGAGGCCACGTGACCGGACCCAACCTCGTCGCCCTGGCCTGGCGGAACCTGTGGCGCCAGAAGCGCCGCACGGTGCTCACGCTCGTCTCCATCGCGTTCGGCGGGTTCCTCGCCGTGCTCATGACCGCGATGCAGGACCGGTCGTTCGCCGACTTCATCGACAATGCCGCGCGCTTCGGCGCGGGCCACGTCACCATCCAGCACCCCGAGTACCGCGACCGGCCCACGCTCAACCGCACGGTCGAGGGCACCGACGCGCTGCGCGGCATCGCCGAGGAGGACGGGCGGGTCGTGAAGGTCGTCGACCGCACGTCCGGCCAGGCCATGGTGTCCACCGCGAAAGACAGCTTCGGCGCGTTCTTCATCGCCTACGACCCCGAGCTCGAGACCGACGAGACCATGGAGTTCACCCAGGGGCTCGTCGCGGGCCGGCTGTTCGAGAAGGCCGACGACGACGGCATCATCCTCGGGCACATCCTCGCGAAGAACCTCGGCGCGGAGCTGGGCGACAAGGTCGTCTACACGCTCACCGACCGCAAGGGCGAGATCGTGTCGGGCATGGAGCGGCTCTCCGGCACCGTCAACACCGGCGCGATCAGTACGGACGCCGCGCTCGTCCTCCTGCCCATCGGCAACATCCGCAACGTCGTGGGCTACGACGACCACGAGAGCACGCAGGTGGCGGTGTTCCTGAAAGACGGGCGCCGGGCGCCGTCCGTGCGCGACGCCATCGACGCGAAGGTCGACGACACGCGCGTCGTGCTCACCTGGGACGAGCTGCAGCCCGAGATCAAGGCGTTCGTCGCGATGAAGATCGGCGGCGGGCGGATGTTCGAGATCGTCATCGGCGTGCTCGTCGCGGCGGGCATCTTCAACACCATCTTCATGAGCGTGCTCGAGCGGACGCGCGAGTTCGGCATCATGCTCGCCATCGGCTACTCGCCCCGCCAGATCTTCTCGATGGTGATGTTCGAGAGCGGATTCCTGGCCATCATGGGGCTGGTCGGCGCCGTGCTCGTGACGGCCTACCCCTACTGGTACATGCACGGCACGGGCATCGACATGACCGAGCTGTACGCCGAGCAGGGCGGCGTCGACATCGGCGGCGTGGGGCTCGACCCCATCCTCCGCATCGGCATCTACCCCGAGAACGCCGCGGTCATCGCGCTCGCGATCGTCATCGCGACCCTGCTCGCGGGCGTCTACCCCGCGTGGCGGGCCGGCCGGGTCGACCCGGTCGAGTCCATCAACCTGATGTGAGGACGACGGAACCATGAGCAACACCCCCATCGTCCAGTTCCAGGGCGTCACGCGCGTCTTCCAGCAGGGCGACATCCAGGTCCAGGCGCTCCGCGGGCTCGATCTCGCCGTGCAGTCCGGGGAGTTCGTGGCACTCTGGGGCCCGTCGGGCTCCGGCAAGACCACCGCCCTGAACCTGATCGGCGCCCTCGACCGGCCCACATCGGGCTCGGTCAAGCTCGAGGGGAAGGAGCTCGGGACGATGTCGCGTCGCGAGCTCTCCGCGATGCGGCGCGACCGCATCGGCTTCGTGTTCCAGGCGTACAACCTGATCCCCGTCCTCACGGCGTTCGAAAACGCCGAGTCGGTCATGGCGCTCCAGGGCACCCCGGCCTCGGAGCGGCGCTCCCGCGTGATGCAGCTGCTCGAGGACGTGGGCCTGAAGGGCATGGAGAACCGGCGTCCCCACGAGCTCTCGGGCGGCCAGCAGCAGCGCGTCGCCATCGCGCGGGCCATCGCGTCGAACCCGGCCGTCGTGCTGGCCGACGAGCCCACGGCGAACGTCGACTCCGAGACGGCCGAGAAGCTCCTGACGATCATGGCGAAGCTCAACGCCGACCACGGCGCGACCTTCATCTTCTCGACCCACGACCCGCGGGTCATGCGCTACGCGAAGCGGCTCGTCGGGCTCGTCGACGGGCGCGTGCACACCGACGTGGTCAAGGAGCAGGGGGCAGACCACCACCCCGAGACCGCGGCCCATCCGGCCTGACTAGAATCGCACCCCGAACGAGGCGAACGGCTGGATGGCCTGGGTCGGGTGCTCGAAGGTGAGCGGCCAGGTCATCGCGAGGCCGATTCCCCCACCCCACCGGGCGGTGTCGTACCGCAGCTGGCCCCGGGCCCGAGCCGAGCTCACGAGCGGGACCAGGGCCGTGACGGCCAGCTCGTCGTCCTGGACGAGCCCGCCGAGCGCCCACGCCGTGGGCGTGACGGGATCGAGCCCCGCGCTGAAGCGCGCACCCCATCCCGGGCGCCGGGTGGACAGCACGTACTCCACGCGCGGCGTCCCCCAGTACCCCACCGGCCACCGCCTCTCGCCGCGCTGGCTGTAGCTCAAGCGGATCCCGTGGGGCCCGCCCTTGAAGTGATGGGTGTAGCCGAGCTCCAGCTCGAGCGAGTGATACCGCCCTTCGACGTCGTCGTCGGGCGACAGTGCCACCGTACTCAGACCGACATCGACCTCGTTCTTCGGGGTGCCATCCTCGGTTGCCAGTGCGACTGCCACGATCCAGAGCATCCGTCCTCCACGAGGCCGTACTAGCGGGCCGTCCCAGCGGGTCCGCTTACGCTCCATTTCGAGCGGGGATCAGGGGAGCAGCACCGCGTAGCCGCCCCGCGCGAGCCCCGGCGGACGCTCGCCCGCCGCGAGCCGATCGAACGTCGAGGCCAGAAGCGCCGGGTCTCCCGGCCGGTCGAACACCCCCGCGACCGCGAGGAACGGGAGGATTGCGAGGCTCCGGTCCATCGGCGCCACCGCCATCGCGGTGATCGTGGGCCACACGAGCTCGACGATCTCCCAGCCGAGCACCTCTTCGAGGAGGTGGGCGTACAGGGCGCCCATGCGGAACACCTCCTCGTCGTGGTCGGACCGCACCATGCGCCGCGCCAGGACGTGCCGCTCGAGGGCGTGCACGAGGGCCGCGGGGTCGTCGGGCTCGATGCCGAGCGCTTCGAGCGCCGCGACGGCCCCTTCGTGGATCTCGTCGCGCTCGTCGTCCGTGAGCACGCGCTCGTCGGGTGGGTTCGTGGACATCGCCGGAGGATAATCGGTCCGATGCTGTTGTTCCCCACCCTCGCGCTCGCGAGCGACTGGTCGTACCGCGCCGAGCTCGGCGGGCAGTTCGAGGCCGCCTCGCACGGCATCGCGAACTTCGCCGCGCGGCGCAAGGGCCTCGAGCTCGCGCTGATCACCGACACGCTGCAGGTGCGGTACGAAGCGAGCCGCGACCGCGGGCGCTGGTGGGCCGCCGGGCGCGCGGAGTTCGGCGCAGTCGGGCTCGTCTCCACGCGCTGGGTCGACGGGGCGCCGTCGCCCGAGGCCTCGCAGCTCGGGTTCTACGCCGGTCCGGAGGGCGGTGCGGTGTGGTACGGGCCGAAGGGCACGTATTTCGGTGCACAGGCTTCGCTGCGGTACTACGCGTTCGTCGCCCTGCCCGCGACCGCAGCCGTCGCCGACGACCGGCCCGTCGCGCACCCCGAGGCCCTGCTCGGCTGGTGGACCGAGCCCGCCGATCTGTACGTCCGCGCCGGGGTCGCCGTGTCGACTGTCGCCGTCTCGCCCGGCGTGCACGGGGTCTTCCGCCTGCACCCGGCGTGGCGGCTCGCGCCGTGGCTCGAGATCCGCGCCGGCACCGCCGAGAACACCGACCTCGTCACCCAGGTCCGCCTCGGCGGGCTGAACGAGTACGTCGTGCCGCTCGCCGGGGCCGCATGGGCGGAGTTCTGGGTCGAGGACTACGCCGCGGTGCGCGTCGGGCCGCGGCTGAACCTCGGCGCGCACTGGCTCGCACCGGTGCTCGACGCCGCGACGTTCGACGGGCAGCAGGCCTGGGGCACCGGGGGCTACGTCCACCTCGGCGTGAAGGCGTGGAGCTTCGACCTCGCCGCGGGAATCGCGCCGGGGCTCGACCGTCCCGGCCGATCGTGGGCCGGCAGCACCTACGCGAAGGTCGCCGTCGACTTCTGACCCGTCGGGCGCGGGTCGGTAAGCGCTCGCAATCGCCCGGCCGGAGGGCTCGGGTGAGGTTCATGGCGTCCAACCGAGAGGAGGGCCCATGCTGACCCTGATTGCCACTGCGTTTGCTTCCGATCCCATCCCCTTCCAGCGCGGTGCGACGTCCGCCGTCGACCTCGCCGCCGGCGAAGGCACCGTCGAGGCCGGCACCGGCGTCATCGACGAGATGCTCACGTCCTCCGACGTCGTGTACAGCGAGCTCGCCGGTGTGGTCGCCGTGAGCGACCGCGTGGCGTTGTTCGGCAGCGCGCAGCTCTACCAGGACCTCTCGCTCGACCCGTTCAGCCGCGGCAATCCGCGGTTCGGGAAGGTCGGCGTGCGGGTCACCGCCCTGTCGGTGCGCAACGTGCGCATCGCCCCGTGGTTCGCGCTCGACGGCGGCTCCCAGGTGGGCCTCGACCGCGACGAGGTCGGCGCCCAGCTCGGCGCGGCGTTCCACGTCCACCACCGCAAGTGGTCGTTCGACGCGACGGCCCCGCTCGCCCGCCTCACGTTCAGCGAAGACCCGCTGGACCTCGAGGAGACGCTGATGCACACCGCCACCAACACGTCGCTCTCGACGACGCTGCAGCTCGACGAGCACCACGCGCTGCGCGGTGGGCTCGAGAGCGGCCTGCCGTACGTCAGCTACCGCTTCCAGACCGGCCCGGTGTCGATCGAGCCCTCCGTCGGCATCCCGTTCGTCGGGCTCAAGGCCGGGGCTCACTTCTGACGCTCTCCGTGTCGGAAGGGGGTCGAGCTTCGAGCGTCTCAGGGCCTCACGCAGATGACGCAGAAGGACGCGGATGACGCAGAAACGAGGCCGTCGCGGGTCGATCGTCCTCGTGTCCCCGGGGCGCTGTCGGGCGCCAATGCGGGCGGCCGGGTCGGACGGCACCCTGGACGGGGAGGCCGTCGGCGGGGCCACTCACCCGAGCCGCCCGAAACGCCGGCCTGCTCTGGTGAGCCCCGAATCCGGTCCGCAAGAAGGCCCGCTCTGTCGACCCGAACACCGAGACGTCCCTCACGACACCGAACGGGGACGTGAAGACGCTCGACCCGGGGCGCCCTCGTTTCTGCGTCATCTGCGCCCTTCTGCGTCATCTGCGTGATGCCTCGGGACGCTCGAAGCTCGGTCCCCTCCGCCACAGAGGAGGGTGCAGACGAGTCCGAGATCGCTAAGGAGCGAAACCCAGGAACGCCCAGCCGATCGCATCCTGGCGCCGCGGCTGGCCCTGGAGGTCGACCGGCGAGAGCGGCACGTCGATGCTGCGCGCGGAGACGGAGATCATCATCCGATCGTCGGCCTTGTGGAGCGAGACCCGCTCGACCTCGAAGTTGCGCCCCGTCGTGCAGCCCGGGATCAGCGGGTCGCAGCCCACCTCGAACGGCTCGTGCGTGAACCGGTCGTCCGCGTCGAACACCCGCAGATCCACCGTCTGCGTCGGATTCGCGGGGTCGGGCCCCCACGCGAGCCTCACCACGTCGGAGTGGGCGACCACACCCGCCATGTACATCACGCCGTTGTTCCACATCGCATCGAGGCTCGCGATGTCGGTATTCGCGAACACGTCGTACGTGGTGGCGCCGTCGACGATGCGGCCGCCGTTCGCGGTGTTCGCGAAGACGAGCAGCCCGTCGTGGTTGTCCGCCTCGCGGACCTCCAGGTCGTCCCAGGGGGCCGCCCCCGCCGCGGTCACCGACCCGTCGGGCACGCTGGCGTCGCCGTTCCACGACTCGCATCCCGCGCGATCACACACGGTGAGCCGATCGGTGCTGCCGAGATCGGTCTCGACGAAACAGATCGGGCGGTCGGTCGCGAGGGGGCGTTGGGCGAGCAGGCGGACGTCCTGCTGCGGCGGGTTCGTGGACACGGGGGACTCGAGCGCGAAGACCTGGAACGTCGGGTTGCGGAACGCGGGAGGGGGCACCACGGCCGGATCGAGGGGCGCCGTACGCGCGCTACCGCCACACGACAGCCCGTACAGCGTGCCGTCGGCATCCCTCACGAGGTCGATGTCGGTATCGAATCCCCGCCATTCGTACACGCGGTTCGCCAGCTCGTACTCGTAGGACGACGAGCCGGGCTGCCAGACGTGCTCCCGGATCAGCATCCGCATCCTGTCGTCTTCCGGGAGGCCCGACGTACCAGGCGCGAAGTAGGTCGCCGCCACCCAGAACCGGTCCGCATCCGCGACGAGGTCGATCGGACCCATCCCGAACGTGTTGACGGGGCTGATGTTGTTCCACACCACCACGTCCTCCTCCGCCTGGACGCCACCGGACGTGACGGGGAAGAGGAGCGCCAGCGCGGGGTCGTTGCGATCGAACAACGAGGTCCACTGAGCCGTGGCGCCGAGCACGAACTGCTGATTCGTTCGCACCACGCGTGGCTGCAGCGGCGCCTCCCACGCATACCCGCCGAACCCCCATGCCGGCAGGTCGGCATTCCCGTCGCAGTCGCCGTCGATCGCGTCGCCGAACAGCTCGAGGGCTCGCGGCGAGACGCCGGGATCGGTGTCGTCGCAATCCCCCATCAGCTCCGTGAATCCATCCCCGTCGTCGTCGATGGTGAGCGGGTCGACGGGCGGGCCGGTATCCGTGTCGGCATCGGCGTCGGTGTCCGCGTCGGAATCGGTGTCGGCGTCGGAATCGGTGTCTGCGTCGGCATCCGTGTCGGTGTCGGTCTCGACGGGCGTGGGCTGCGGCTGCTTGCAGGCGGCGAGCACGAACAGGAACGGGAGCAGGCGCATGGAGACCTCCGCCGGACACCCTACCTCAACCGCCTCGGCTCACGTGACGGACGGCTGACGCACGCGTGTCGCCCTGCAACGAATCCAACCGAGGCGCGCCGGATGCACTAGGCTCACGACGTGAGCGACATTCTCTCCCACTCCCCCGTCGGCGCGGTCCTCGGGGGTCGATTCGAGGTCACCGAGCCGCTCGCGCAGGGCGGGATGGCCTCGGTGTGGCAGGGCATCCAGCGGGGGCTCGACCGCAAGGTCGCGATCAAGATCCTCGACGCCGACGGCGAGAGCCACGACGACTTCGGCAAGCGCTTCGAGCGCGAGGCCACCCTGCTCGCACAGCTCCGCCACCCGAACACCGTGCGGGTGTACGACCACGGCCGCGAAGGCGACCGTTTCTTCCTCGTGATGGAGCTCATCGAGGGCGAGACCCTCGAGCACGTCGTGAAGACCGAGGGCGCGCTCGAGCCTCTGCGCGCGATCCGGCTGATGCGCCAGGTGTGTGCCGCGCTGCACGAGGCGCACGAGGCGAACCTCGTCCATCGCGACATGAAGCCGTCGAACATCATGCTCGCCACGCGCTGGAAGGAGGAGAACGCGGTGGTCGTCGACTTCGGCCTCGTGAAGGTCGAGGGCAGCGCGAACACCACGCGCACCGGCCTGCGGGTGGGCACGCCGAAGTACATGGCGCCCGAGCAGATCAACGGCGAGGCGGTCGACCGCCGCACCGACGTCTACGCGCTCGGCCTGGTGCTGTACCTGATGCTCACCGCGCAGCGCCCGTTCCGCGGGAACAAGACCGCCGCCATCGTGGGCGCGCACCTCAAGGCCCCGCCGATGTCCCTCGCCGAGAACGGCTTCGAGGGCCCCGCAGCGCTCGAGTGGACCATCGCCCGCTGCCTCGAGAAGCGCGCGGCCGACCGGTTCGCGACGACCGAAGAGCTCGCGCGGGCACTGAATGCCTGCGAGCTCGCGCTGTGCTTCCCGCCGCTCGCGGGTGTGGCGCTCGAGCTCCAGGGCGGGCGCGTGACGATGCCTGCCCTGCTCGCGAAGAGCGACCTCGGGTTCGAGGGCGTGCTGCCGCCCGACCCGGCGCTCCTGCGCCCGCCGCCCGACCCGCGCCGGATGGTCCAGCTCGCGTTGCTCGGGGTGGTCGTCGTGGCGATGGGCACCGTGCTCGCGGGCGCGCTCCTGCTCGTCGTGGCGCTGTTCGTCGGGCTGGCCTGATCCGCGGGGTCGGCCTCCAGATTTCCGCTCCGCCTGTCCCGATCGTGCCAGAGCCTCTCCGAGACGCCGGCCAGCACGAGAGGATCGGGTGTCCAATTCGGGTCAGACCCGAAATGGACAGGCGGTCGGCCGGGTATGGACAGCGCCTTCCCCACAGCCGGAGTCGGCACGGGCGCAAGCGCCCGCACCGCGCAGAAGACGCGGAAGGCGCAGAAGAACGAAGAAGAAGAAGGGATACAGCTCTCCATGTCCCCGGGGCGCGCAATCGCCCCCAGGTCGGGACGCACTCGTGCGTCCTTCCCACTGGATGCGGATCCACGTTTTGCGCAGCTTCAACGACTGAAATCCGTCGATATTTCGACCTGGGACCGAAGCAAGATCACCCGAGCAGGCCCGAAATGCCGGCCTGCTCTGGTGAGTCCCGAATCCGGTCCGCAAGAAGGCCCACTCTGTCGACCCGAACACGGAGACGTCCCTCGACAGCCCTGACGTCACGGGTGGACGCTGGCGGTCTTGGCGGTGCATCACCATCAGAGGTGCCCGGGGAAACGAGGACGCGCGACCCGTGACGGCCTCGTTTCTGCGTCATCTGCGTCCTTCTGCGTCATCTGCGTGATGCCTCGGGACGCTCGAAGCTCGATCCCTTCCGACGCAGAGGAGGGCGCGGGAACGGATGCGTCGTGCCCCGCCCCCGGACGTTCCGCGCGCGAATCAGCGCCTTCTGAACTCCATGATCGGCGGATGCGGATCAGGTGGGCCTTCTTTTTCTGCGCCTTCTGCGCGGGCTCGCCCGTGCCGACCTCCGAAGTGGCAGCGCCGCACCGACTCGAACGATCTCCCGGCCCGCGGGAAAGGTCAGGGCACGACTTCGTGGTCGAGCGTCGCGCTCTGCTGGTCGCCGCCGACGACTACCGCGTAGTTGCCGGCCGCGCTGTTCGCCTCGCCGCCGACCACCGCGCTGTACACCTCGACCGCCCCGTTGCCGTAGCCCCCGAGCACCGCGCCGTACGACCCCGCCGCGGTGTTGCCGTAGCCGCCGGAGACCGCCGCGTACGACCCCGCCACCACGTGGTACCCGCCGCCCGCGACCACCGAGTGCCAGCCCGCCGCCTCGCTGCCGATCCCGCCGACCACCACGGCGTGCTGGGCCGTCGTCGTGTTCTCCGTCCCGCCCAGCACGGCGGACGCGTGGCGGGTCGTGCCGTTGTCCTCGCCCGCCACGATGGTCGCCGTGGACGTGTAGCTGTGGCTCTTCCCCACCACGAGGTTGTGCGAGCCGGACTTGTCGTCGGTGCCGTCGTCTTCGTCGTACCCGATGATCAGGTTGCCGAGGCCGAGCAGCCCGGAGGCGTCGTCGGTCGTGCCGCTGCCGCTGCGCAGGTGCAGGTTGGCGCCCGTCAGCACGACGTCGTTCGTGGCCGCGTCGACCGTGAGGTAGGCGGCGAGCGCCGGGAGCTGCCCGAGGTCGGCGGCCACCGCGAACTGCTGCGACATCACCCAGGCCTCGGTCGCGAAGCTGCCGGCCTCGAGCGCCTGGATGCGCGATTCCTGTGAGTCGAGCGTCGCGGCGAGCGTGGCCACGTCGAGGTCGGCGACGATCTGCTCCAGCGCCCCGACGTGCGCGGCCTGGGCCGCGAGCGCGCCTTCGAGCATCGTCACCCGCGCCGCGAGCGAGCTGCGGTCGGCGTCGAGATCCTCCATCGTGGCGCGCGCATCGGCGAGCTCGGTCTCGAGCGCCGCGAGGCGGTCCTCCAGCCCGTCGACCTCGGCTCCCACGCACCCGGTCGCCAGCACCAGCCCGGGAATCCACCGCTCCATTCGGCCTCCGTGGCCGACATGATGACAGGCGGACCGCCGGATGTCCCCTGCCCGCGCGGCTCAGCCGATTCCGAGGCGAGCCGCGAGCCCGCTCGGAAGGAAGAAATGCGTGACGCTGATGCTCGGGTTGTGCCCGTCGGCGTTCGGCGCCGGGAAGATCGTGCGGGAGCGGTAGCCGTAATCCGGCAGTGGGACGTAGCCCGCAGCCCGCCCGCACTCCGACCACGCCGTCGGCAGCAGATGCCCCGAGCGCGTCGGCGGACGCCGGTCGGCGGGGCGCAGGCCCTGTCCCGACAGCGCGTGCACGTAGCGGAAGGCCGCGTGGTACGTGTTCCACGCGGTCTCGCGGATGTCGTCGCTCGACAGCGCGTTCTCCTCGGTGAACACGAGCACGATGCCGGCGTCGTGGTAGCCGCGGAACACCTCGATCATGCTGGCATCCGTCTGCCCGCGCACCTCGTGGAACCCGTTGCCCACCATCATCACGGCGCCGTGGCTGTCGAGCCCGCGTGCGGCGAGCGCGTCGACGATGCGGTCGGGACGCCCGATGTCGGCGTTCCGCACGAACGTCATCGCTGCCGGCAGACGGCCCGCACGCTGCTCTTCGATCGCCGCGTCGATCGCCGCATCCTCGAGATCCGCGCCGAGGTACGCGAGCCGGTCGCCGTCGCGGCTGTACCGGATGCGCGTCGCTTCGCCCTTGCCGACGGCATGCTCGACGAACACGTCGAACGACCAGCCGTGGTCGGCGCAGAACCGGTCGAGGGCGTCGTTCGCCTTCATGAACGTGGCCCGGTTGGCGTCCTGGCTGGCGGCGACGTTCTCGCCCCGCTCGACCCAGATCGGCGCCTCGCCCCCCGCGAAGAGCACGTCGGCGGCGGCGAGGTACGGGTGGTACGTCTCGATGATCCCGAACGGGCCGGGCCCGCGGCGGAATCCCCGCGCGCCCAGCGCCGTCACGACCCCGTCGCGAAGCCAGCCCGCCGCGGTGAGGATCGACACCGCACGCGGCTGGAGCGCGCCGAACAGCGTGGGGAACCGGTCGCCGCGGGCGAGCTGCGTGGCGTCGCGGCTCCGCATCGCGAGGACGAGCGGGACGAGCTGGTGCCCGATCTCCACCTCGCCGGCGGTCGCGACCCAGTGCGTCTGGCGCGCATCCTCGCGCGGCGACACCGCCGGGAGGCCGTGCAGCACGGCCGGATCCCCTCCCTCCAGCGCTTCGCGCCACGCGGCCGTGGCGCTCACGGGCACATCGACCGCGCCGAGGGCCAGCACGGCCGGAACCCGCGGGTGGCCCGCGATCCGGACGCCCGTGTCGTACGGCTCGACGAGCCCACGCGCGGTCAGGAAGTCGAACGCGATTCGGAGCTGGTGCGCGTCGAGAGGCCCGTGTGGACCGGGCTCGTCGGGGTAGAGCGCCCTCCCTTCCAGGAGGGGCTCCACCAGGCCGTGCCGGTGCAGGACGCACAGTAGGTTCCGCATCAGCCACAGGTCCGCAGGCGCCGTGATGGCAGCCGTCAGCACGACCTGCCGCGCGACCTTGAGCGCGCGGACGCCGTTCGCGTCCCCCGCACCGTCGAGCTCGGCGGTCAGCCGGTCGAGGGTGTCGAGGCACCGCTGCCCGAGCGAGAACAGGTGCGGAACCCGGTCGCGCAGGAAGCGATAGCCCGAGGGCTCGAGGAACGGGTAGCCGGCGCTGCTGACCGAGGTGGGATGCGAAGCAACGGAGCGGAGCGCGGTCTCGATGGCGTCCGGGTTCATGGATCCATCGTAGCCGACGCGCCGGTCGCGCTCCTCCTGCGCTACGCTGGCGCAGGGGTCCGGATGCTTCTCTTCCTCGCCGCGATCGTGGGCACGGCGCACGCTCAAGAAGTGCCGAACGGCGACATGGAGCTGACCGTCGGCCCCCGCATCGACCTGTGGACCTCACCCGCGGGGAACGAGTGCCGCCGGAGCACCACGCCGTTCGAAGGCCAGTTCGCCCTGCAGCTCCTCTACGGCGTCGAGTGCCGCTCCGAGCCGTTCCTGATCACGACCGAGTCCCTCACGTTCGCGGCTGCTGGTCGTGAAGACGCCGAGCAGCAGGGGGGCGTCGAGGTGCAGGGCGTCGGCCAGGCGATGCCGCTCGTCGGGTGGCAGGCGCTCCTCCCGGGCACCGACTTCGGCTGGACCGAGGTGGCCCTCGACACGACCGCCGGCTGCGGGCAGCTGGCTCAGGTCACGGTGCAGAACCTGGGGCCCCAGGCCGGCGTCGATGGGGAGGAGCTCCTCTTCGACTCCGTCCGGCTCGACCTCGCGCTGCCCTGCGCCGCCTACGTCGACGCCGACGGCGACGGCCACTGCCCCGACGGCACCGACGACGATGGCGACGGGAACTGTGCCGGCCCAGGCGACGTGCAGGGGGGCGTCGGGGACTGCGACGACACCCACCCGGAGGTCTTCCCCGGCGCCACCGAGATCTGCGACGGCCTCGACAACGACTGCGACGGCATGATCGACGAGGGCGCCCCGTCGATCCAGTGGTTCGTCGACGCGGATCAAGACGGCTACGGCACCACCGTCGCGCCCGTGGTGAGCTGCACGCCACCGGTCGGATACGCGCCGATCGCCGGCGACTGCAACGACACCGACGCCACCATCCACCCGGGCGCCGCCGAGCTGTGCGATCCCGTCGATCGGAACTGCGACGGGAACCCCGTGACCGGGGCCGTCGACACCACCGTCGGGTTCAACGACCTCGACGGCGACGGGTACGGGAACCCGGGGGCGCGGCTCGACGCCTGCACCCTCCCGCCGTCCTACGTCGACAACTCCGGCGACTGCAACGACAGCCAGCCGCTCGCATGGACCGGCGCGACCGAGGTCTGCGACGGGGTCGACAACGACTGCGACGGCAGCGCCGATGGAGCCGACGCCACGGGCGCGACGGCGTGGTACCCCGACCTCGACGGCGACCTGTACGGGTCGGGCACCCCGCTCTTCCTGTGCGCCCAGCCCGCGGGTCATCGCGCGAACGACACCGACTGCGACGACGCCGACAACAGCGTCCATCCAACGGCACCGGAGCAGTGCGACGGCGTCGACAACGACTGCAACGGCGTCGCCGACGACGGCGTGGCCAACCAGGACTGGTTCCCCGACGCCGATCAGGACGGCTACGGCGACGCGACCGGCGTGCCGGTCACCGACTGCCTGCGGCCCGTGGGCTACTCCGCGGTGCCGACCGACTGCGACGACACCACGGCGCTCGTGAACCCCGGTGTCGTCGACGTGTGTGACGGGATCGACGCGAACTGCAGCGGCGACGAGGACGACGCGGTCGACCGGGTGCCCTACTTCCCCGACCTCGACGGAGACACCTGGGGAGCCGCCGGAGCCGTGCAGCTCGCGTGCGAAGCGGGGCCCGGCCTCGCCGACCGCGTCGGGGACTGCGACGACGCCGCCTCGGGCGTGAACCCCGACGCCACCGAGGTCTGCGACGGCATCGACAACGACTGCGACGGGCTCGCCGACCAGTTCGCCACCGACCAGGTGCTCGCGTACTACGACGCCGACGGAGACGGGTTCGGAGACGCCACCCACGCCGACGCGTTCTGCCCGGGCGCCGCACCCGCCGGCTGGCTGGCCGACAGCACCGACTGCGACGACGCCGCGCCCCAGGTGAATCCCGGTGCCGACGAGGTCTGCGACAGCGTCGACAACGACTGCGACGGGCTGCTGGACGCCGAGGACCCGGATGCCGTGCTCACGGCCTGGTACCGCGACGCGGACGGCGACGGCGCGGGCGACCCCGAGAGCGAGCCCGAGCTCGGGTGCGAGCAGCCGGGCACCTACGTGGGCAACACCGACGACTGCGACGACACCGACCCCGAGGTCCAGGCGTGCGAGCCGCCCCCGCCCGAGGTCGTCGACACCGACGGAGACGGCATCCCCGACCCGTACGACGCAGACCCGCAGGATCCCGACGACGACGGAGACGGCATCCCGACCGCCGACGAAGGCACGCTCGACCCCGACGGAGACGGCATCCCGTCGTACCTCGACGACGACAGCGACGGCGACGGCATCCTCGACGCCGACGAGCGCGAAGACCTCGACTGCGACGGGAGGATCGACGCCTACGACACCTTCGACGACGGGCTGTGCGCGGCGGCGCCCACACCGCGCTCGTGCAGCACGGCGCCAGGCGGCGGCATCGCCGGCCTGCTGGGGCTCGTGGCCCTCGCGAGGCGTCGCGCCCGATGAGGTGGCTGCCACTGCTGCTCACCGGCTGTCTGGTCGACCGCGACCTGTACGTCGAGCGCCAGCGCGCGATCTGCCATCCCGAGGCCGGCTGCACCGACCGTCCGTGGTGGCCCGACCTCGATGGGGACGGGTGGGGCGACCCGTCGGGCGCGTACCTGCTGGCCCCCCGCCAGCCCGACCTGCAGCACGTGAACAACCGGCTCGACTGTGACGACGGGGATGCCGCGATCACGGCGGAGCTCGGGGTCCTCTGCCCGGCGGGGTTCGGCGCGGCGACGGGCATCGCCGGCGGCACCGCCGACGCCGATCTCGGCGCGGGGCCCGAGCCGGTCGAGTGGGTCGTGGTCGACGCGGATCCCGGGTTCCTGCTGCACGAGGCCGTCGACCGCTGCACGCTCGGCTGGGGCGGGGTCCTCGGCGGGCCGCGGTTCGCCGTCGAGACCTCGCCGGTCCCCGTGTGGGTCGCCGACGACGCGATCGACGCCTCGTGGAACACGACGGTCGACGGCCCCACGGTGTGGTCGGGCACCGCGCTCGAGCCCGCGACGCTCGGGACGACCGCGGGCGTCGTGTGCATGCGTCCCACCCCCGATCCCGCCGACTGGGAGACCTTCGAGGTGCCGCCGTGATCGCCCTGATCGGCGCCGCGCTCGCGGCCGACGCGCCGCCGCCGTGCCCCGCGGTACCGCCGCTGCTCGACGCCGCCACCGCGGCGCTGGTCGAGGTCGAGACCTCGACGGCCCAGGCGCGCATGGACGAAGCCGAGGAAGCGCTGCTCGCCTGTCGCGAGATCTTCGACCCGCTCACGCTCGGCCGCCTGTGGCTTCTAGAGGGTGCGCTGCGCTCCGTAGAGGGCGACGAGCCCGCCGCGAACGACGCTTTCGCCGCATCGGGCCGCGTGGCGCCCGAGGCCTGGCAGGACGTCTTCGGCCCCACCATCCGAGGCCAGTACGAGCTCGCGCGGGTGCGCGACCCGGGGGCCAGCGTGCTCGATCTGCTCCCCGAGCTCGGGGCGAACCGCGCCTGGGTCGACGGAGCGCCCGTCGAAGGCGCGCCCATCGAGACGACGGGGGGTCTGCACGCGCTGCAGATCGCCGACCCGACCGGCGTGGTGCTCTTCAGCCAGGTGCTGTGGCTCGCTCCCGAAGAGCGCATGGCGCTCGAGACCGGCGTGCCCACGGCGGCGCGCATCGACACCGTCGAAGCGCCCGTCCCCGTGGCCGTCGCACCGCCCAAGAAGCGCGTCGACCCGCTGCTCGTCAGCGGCGCCGGCGCCGTGGCCGTCGGGGGCGCGCTGCTCGCCGTCTCGTTCGAGCGGAGCGCGGCGATGCGCAGCGCGACCGACCCCGATGCATTGCGCGCGCGCTTCCACGAGCACAGCGCGACCCGCATCTCCGGCGTCGGGTTGCTCGGGCTCGGGGCCCTCGCGGTCGGCGCCAGCTTCGCGTTCTGAACCGCGGGTTTCGCGCCGTCGGCCGTCCGGCGCGGTCGCGACCGTGTGGCCCGCCCCGCTCCGTTCGCCTATGCTGCGCGCATGGAGCCTGGAAACACCTTCGGCGCCTACACGCTGTCCCGGGTGATGGGGCGCGGCTCGCGCGCCACCGTGTGGGATGTCGTCGAGGGCTCCGGGGGGCCGCACTACGCGCTGAAGGTGCTCGACGTGCACGACGACGTCGCGCGCGAGCGCCTGCGCGCCGAGCACGCCGTCCAGAGCCGCTTCGACCACCCGAACATCGTGCACGTCCACGACATCCTCGAAGAAGACGGCGTGCTGGCGCTCGTCTCCGAGCTCGTGTCGGGCTGCGACCTGCGCACCTACATCGACGAGCACCGCCCGGGCCGCGAAGACGCGCTGAAGGTGTTCGCGGGCATCCTGCACGGACTGTCGGCCGCGCACGACGCGGGTCTGGTGCACCGCGACCTCAAGCCCACGAACATCCTCATGACGGCGGGCTCGCGCTCGATCCCGAAGATCGCCGACTTCGGTGTGGTGAAGCGCAAGGAGGAGGGCGCGCACAAGCTCACCCAGCAGGGCGCGGTGCTCGGCACGCTCCGGTACATGTCGCCCGAGCAGCTGATGGACGCGAGCGGCGTCGACCGGCGCGCCGACCTGTTCTCGGCGGGCTGCATCCTGTTCGAGCTGCTCACCCACGAGAAGTGCTTCACGGGCAAGCACCGCGTGGCGCTCGTGAACGCGGTCCGCACGGGCGAGCACACGCCGTTCCCCGAGGGCTTCGACCCCGAGCTGCGCGACGTGATCGAGTGGATGATCGCCGCCGAGCCCGCCGACCGGCCCTCGAACGCCCACGAGGTGCTCGAGCGCCTGGGCCTGCCCGAGCGCCCGGCCCCCGAGCTGACCGTGGTGCTCGGTGCGGATGCCACCGAAGCGGCGCCCACCGACAACCGGATCTGGATCGCGGCGGGGGTCGCAGCGCTCGTGGTGCTCGTCGGGCTCGCAGCGGCCGCGTTCCTGCGCTGATGCGCATCCTGGTGGTCGAAGACGAGCCGGGAATCGCGCGGCTGCTGGAGCGCGGTCTCGGCGAGGAGGGCCACGCGGTCACGGTCGTCGCGACGCTCACCGACGCGCGCCGGGCCGCGAAGGACCAGTCGACCGACCTCTACGTCGTCGACCGGATGCTCCCGGACGGCGACGGTCTCGACTGGGTGCGCGAGCTGCGGCGCGGCGGCGACGACCGGCCCGCCATCCTGCTGACCGCGCGCGACCGCGTCGAGGAGCGCGTCGAGGGCCTGTACGGCGGGGCCGACGACTACGTCACCAAGCCCTTCGCGTTCGACGAGCTGCTCGCGCGCATCGCCACCGTCACGCGCCGCGCCGGCATCGCGGCCGCCCGGGTGTCGGTCGGTGACCTCGAGGTCGACACCGAGGCGCTTCGCGTCTTCCGCGGCGGCGCCGAGATCGCGCTCACCGCGCAGGAGTTCCGGCTGCTGCGCTACCTCGCCGAGAACACCGGGAAGGTGCTGTCGCGCACCCGCATCCTCGAAGCGGTGTGGGACATGCGGCACGACCCCGGCACCAACGTCGTCGACGTGTACATCAGCTACCTGCGCGGGAAGATCGACAAGGGCCACCCGAGCCCGTTGATCCACACGGTACGGGGGCTCGGGTACGTGCTCGAGGCGCGCCAGCGGTGAGCTCGCTCACGCGACGGGTGACCACCCGCGCCGTGGCGGCCCTGTGCATCACCCTGCTCGGCGTGGGCCTCGCGACCGCCGTCCTCCTCGATGCCCGCGCGCGCCGATCGCTCGATCAGGCCCTGCTGGGCGCCGCGTTCGCCGAGGCCCACCCATGGCAGGCCGAGCGGTTCGAGAACGACCTCGTCCGCAGCCCGGTCGACGTGCGGCCATGGGCGCCCGACGATCCGATCGTGTCGCGCGCGCTCTACGAGGAGGCCGTCGCGCAGGAGCTCCCCGTCGTCCGCACGCTGAACGGACGCCGCGTGCTGCTGCTCGTGGTCGAGCAGTCCGAGATCACCGCCGAGACCGAAGAGCACCCGCACTTCGTCGTGCTCGCCGAAGCGCCCGCGGTGACGCTGTGGGACGCCGCCCTCCCCTTCCTCGGCATCTACTTCGGCATCTCCGTGATCGCGGCGGCCCTCGCGGGTCTGGCGGTGCGCCGCGCCATGCTCGGCGCCCTCGCCCCCCTCCACCGCGCGACGGACGCGATGGCGCAGGTCCAGGGGCTCGGGAGCCGTGCCCGCCTCGAGCGCGGCGGTCCCGAAGAGGTCGACCGCCTGCTCGCCTCCACGAACGCCCTGCTCGACCGCCTCGATGCCGCGTTCGACGCGCAGGCCACGTTCACCGCGCAGGCCGCGCACGAGCTGCGCACCCCGCTGACCATCCTGCTCGGCGAGCTCGACCTCGCGCTCCGACGCGACCGCACCACTGAGGAGTACCGCGAGGTGCTGGTCGGGCTGAACGAGCAGACGCGCCACCTCGGCGAGCTCGTCCAGGGCCTGCTGGCGCTGGCCCGCGTCGAAGCCGGCCAGGCCGACCGGGGGCGCGCGCGGGAGCGCATCTCCGAGGCCCTCCACCGCGCCCTCCGACGCGAGCAGCCGCTGCTGGCGGACGCCGGGAACGCGCTGTCCGTCGAGCTGGTCGACGACCCGGAGGTCTCGATGCACGTCGAGCTCGTGGCGAGCGCCATCGCCAACCTCCTCCGCAACGCCCGCGTCCACGCCGCAGGAGCCCCCGTCCACGCGAGCGTGCGCCGCGACGCGGACCGGGTCGTGGTCTGCATCGCCGATCGCGGTCCGGGTGTGCCACCCGCCGACGCAGAGCGCCTGTTCGAGCGGTTCCATCGGGGCACCACGTCGCGGGAGGGCCTGGGCATCGGGCTCGCCCTCGCCCGCGAGATCGCCCGTCGCCACGGGGGGGATCTGGCGCTGCGCCCCAACGAGCCGCACGGGCTCTGCGCCGAGCTCTCCCTGCCCTGCGAGCCGCTCTA
Source organism: Alphaproteobacteria bacterium (assembly GCA_020632875.1). Lineage (GTDB taxonomy): Bacteria > Myxococcota_A > UBA796 > UBA796 > JACKEQ01. Next base: position 500,970 of record JACKET010000002.1, on the reverse strand, counting down.
ATCGAATTCCAACGCGCCCCATAGAGAGCGCTCATCCAGCCCCCATAGGACCCCCTGCACAGGAGGTCCGGTTGCTCTTCGCCTGGCTGGCCGCCGCGTTCGGCGCGCCCCCCGTGACATGGGACAACGTCACCGAAGCCGCGCTGGGCGTATGGGGCGACGGTCCCGGCGCCATCGACCAGGCGAGCGCGGACGGGGCCCGCAGGGCCGCGCGCGTCGTGCCCGTCGGGCCGACCGGCGTCCGGGCCGAAGCCCAGGTCGGTCTCGCCGAGCAGCAGCAGCTCCTCACCGCAGTGGAGGTGCCGCTCGGCCTCGGCGTGCGGGAGCGCCGCTACTGGGCCGGCGAGGCCCGTGCGCTCGAAGCGGGTGCCGAGGCGGGGCGCTGGGAGTGGGTGCAACAGGTGCACGCCGCGTGGCTCGACTGGTGGACGGCCGCCGAGATCGCCGAGCACCTCGCGGAATACGCCGCCGACGTGGCGGACGACGTCCAGCAGTTCCAGCAGGCCGTCGACGACGGGCTGCTCGCGGCCATCGCGCTCGAGGACCTGCGGGCCGAGTCGCTCACCGTGCAGGCCGAAGCCGCAGCCACCGAGCAGCAGGCGCGCGTCGCAGAGGTCCGGCTGCACCGGTACTTCGGGGACCGCGCCCTCGATGCGGGTGGGCACGACCTCCACGCGCTGCCCGAGGGCCTCGTGAACCCCTGGACCGAGCTGATCCCCCACGCGCCCGAGCTCCCCCCCGTGCGCATGGCCGAGGCGCGTGCCGAGGCGGAGCGTCGCCGGGCGGGCGCGCTGGTGGCCTCGCGGACCCCCACGCTCGCGGTGGGCCCGATGTGGGCGCCCGCGAACGACGGCGTGATGCGGCCGTTCGGGTACGTCGGGGTGAGCGTGCCGCTGCAGCCGGGGGTCGCGTCCGAGGCGCGCTTCGCCCGCGGCGCCGCCAGTGCCGCCGAGGCCGAGGCGCGGTGGCAGGCCCACGTCCTGCAGTCCACGCTCGAAGAGGAGTCGGCTGCCTGGGACGCCGCACGCGAGCGTCTGCGCCGCGTCGAGAGCGAGGTGCTCGGCCCGCTGACCGAGCGGCAGGAGCGTCTCGAAGGTGCCCTGCGCGACGGCCTCGTCACCGCCGACCGCGTCGTGCGCGCCCGCCGCGAGCGCCACGAAGCCGAGCACGAACAGGTGTTGGTCGCGGGCTTCCTGCTCGCGAGCACCGCGCGCGCCGAGGCCCTGTCCCGGCTGCTGGAGCAACCATGATCGCCCTGCTGGCCCTGCTGGCCTGCCACTCCACCCAAGCGCCCGCCCCCGCGAAGCCCGACCTCGCGTCGCGCGTCGCCTGGGCGAAGGCCGAGGTTCCCGAGGAGGTCCCCGTCGCGACGCTCCCGGCGGAGGTGGTCTCGGCGCCCGGCGCCCGGCACGACCTCGCGCCCGCCGTCTCGGGGCGGCTGGTGCGCTGGCACGTGTCGCCTGGCGAGGCCGTCGTGGCGGGCGCGCCACTCGCCGATCTGCAGAGCCCGGAGCTTTCGGCCCTCGAAGCCCGGATCTCCGAGCTCGACGAGGCCGTCCGCCAGGGCGAGCGGCGCGTGGCCCTCCGGAAGACGGGCGCCGAGCGAGGGGTGGCGAGCGCCGCCGACGTGCAGGAGGCCGAAGCCCAGCTCGCCGACGCGCGGGCCATGCGCGATGGGACGCGTCGCCAGCTCGGCGCGCTGCGCGACACGACCACCCGCGAAGGCGGCACGTGGACCTGGCGGGCTCCCGCCGACGGCGTGGTCGGCGAGATCCGCTGCGCGCTCGGCACGGTCGAGCCCGCCATGCCGTGCGTGTCGCTCGTCCGTCCCGAGGGCGTGCTGCTCGAGGTGCGGGTGCCCGAGCGGTTCCTCGACCGGCTCGATGCACCCGTCGCAGCGCGGTTCCATGGCGCATCGGGCGCCACCGCGACGTTCGCCGAGCTCACCCGCGCGCCCGTGATCGACCGCGCCACGCGGTCCCGCACGCTGCACTTCGCCCCCACGGGCGAGAGCCCGCTCCCCGGCGCCTCGGGACGCGCCGTGCTGCTCGTGCCCGCCGCGCCGGACGTGGTCCAGGTGCCCGCCACGGCCCTCACCCGCATCGATGCCGTGCCGACGGTGTTCGTCCGCAACGAGGATGCCGGAGAGCCCCGGCCCGTCGAGGTGATCGGGCGCACGGGCGACGATCTCGTCGTGCGCGGGCTCGCGAGCGGCGACGAGGTCGCGGTGAAGGGCGTCTTCCTGCTCAAGAGCCTCGCGCTGCTGGAGGAGGGGTGAATCTCGTCGACGCCCTCGTGGGCTGGTCGGTGCACCACCGGTTCCTGGTGCTGCTGCTCACGGCGCTCGCCGTCGTGTTCGGCATCGGCTCGCTGCGCCGGATGACGTTCGACGCGTTCCCCGACCTCACGAACGTCCAGGTCCAGGTGCTCACCACCGCACCCGGCATGGCCGCCGAGGAGGTCGAGCTGCTCGTCACGCTGCCCGTCGAGCGCTCGCTCGGCGGGGTGGCCGACGTCGCGGAGCTGCGGAGCGTGTCGCGGCCCGGCGTCTCCTCCGTGACGGCGGTCTTCGAGGACGGCGTGGATCCGTGGCTCGCCCGCCAGATGGTGAAGGAGCAGGTCGACGTCGCGAGCGGCGCCATCCCCGACGGCGTCGGGCCCCCCGAGCTCGCGCCGCCCACCACGGGCCTCGGCGAGGTGTACCAGTTCACGCTCGCCAGCGACGACGTGGCGCCCTGGGACCTGTACCGCATCTTCCAGCGCGACGTGGCGCCGCGTTTGCGCGGTGTGGACGGCGTGGTCGAGGTGAACGCGTGGGGCGGCGGCGTGCCGCAGCTCGACGTGCGGGTCGACCCCTACGCGCTCGTCGCCCACGATCTGCAGCTGTGCGACGTGGAGGACGCGCTCGCGGGCGCCCTGGCCGTCACGTCGGGTGGCGACCGCGAGTCGGGAGCCGAGCGCGCCAGCGTGCGTGCCGTCTCGAATCCGACCCGCCCCGAGGAGCTCGAAGCGATCGTCGTGCGCGCAGACCCCCGCGGGGTCGTGCTGCTCGGCGACGTGGCGCGCGTCGAGCCCGCAGGCGCCATCACCGTGGGGCTCGGCACCGCGGACGGCGAGGGCGAGGTGCTGTTCGCCATGGTGCAGCTGCTCGCCGGCGCCGACGCGCTCTCCGTGGTGCGCGACGTGCGCGCGACCGTCGACGACATCCGGGAGACCCTGCCCGACCACGTCCGCCTCGAGCCCATCTACGACCGCGAGAAGCTCGTCGGGAACACGCTCACCACCGTGACGCACTCCCTCGTCGAAGGCGGGCTGCTCGTGGTCTTCGTGCTGCTCGTGCTGCTCGGCGACCTCCGCTCCGGCCTCATCGTGGCCTCCGTCATCCCGATGGCGATGCTCGGCGCGTTCACGGGCCTCGCCGCGCTCTCGTACTCCGGCAACCTGATGAGCCTCGGCGCCATCGACTTCGGCCTCGTGGTGGACGGCACGATCGTCGTCGTCGAGAGCATCGTCGCCCTCGACCTCACGTCCCGCAGCGCCTTCGGAGAGGCCGTCGTCGAGCGGACGCGACGCATCAGCCGTCCCGTCGTGTTCGCCGTGGGCATCCTCGTGCTCGTGTACCTGCCCGTCCTCGCCATGGTCGGCACCGAGGGGAAGCTGTTCCGGCCGATGGCGCTGACCGTCCTCCTCGCCCTGGTCACGGCGTTGATCCTCTCCTTCACGTACGTCCCCGCGATCGCGTCGCTCGTGGTCCACCCGAAGGGACACCACGAGACGTGGCTGCTGCGGGTGCTCCGCGGCGCCTACCGCCCCGTCGTCTCGTTCCTCCTCGACCGGTGGTGGCTGACGGGGGGGACCGCGCTCGCGATGGTGGCCGGCTCCGCGCTGCTCGCGCTGACCCTCGGCGTGGAGTTCGTGCCGCGTCTGGAGGAGGGCGACCTCGTCATCCAGACCGCGCGGCTGCCCTCGATCTCTCCGGAGGAGGCGCGTCGGGAGGTCGGCCGGATCGAGCGGATCGTGCAGTCGTTCCCGGAGGTCGAGCGCATCGCGTCCCGCACCGGCTCCCCCGCCCTCGCCACCGACCCGATGGGGCTCGAGGAGGCCGACATCCTCGTGCGCCTCGCGCCCCGCGACGCCTGGGTCACGGCCGACAGCACGGAGGGGCTCACCGAGGCCCTCGCAGAGGCGCTGGCGTCGGGTGCGCCCGGTCCGGAGTACACGTTCACGCAGCCCATCGAGATGCGGTTCAACGAGCTGCTCGAGGGCATCACGAGCGACGTGGGCGTGCAGATCTACGGGCCCGACCTCGACGTGCTCGTCGGGCTGGGGGCCCAGCTCGCCTCCGCGCTGGAGGGCATCCCCGGCGCCGCGGACGTGAAGGCGCCGTCCGTGGAGGGCATGCCGGGCGTCGACGTGATCATCGATCCCGGCGAGCTCGCGCGCCTCGGCGTCTCGGCGGACGACCTGCACGGGCTCGTCGCCGGGGTGCGGCGCGGCCGCGAGGTCGGCACCGTGCGCCGTGGGGAGTTCCAGGACCCGGTGGTCCTCAAGGTCGACCTGCCCGCGGACGTCGACCTCGGCGACCTGCCTTTCGCCCTGCCCGGCGGGGGTTTCGCGACGCTCGGCGACGTGGCCGAGGTGGTGACCGAGACCCGTCCCGCCGTGGTGCGGCGCGAAGCCGGCAGCCGCCGTGTGGTCGTGCAGGCGAACGTGCGCGGGCGGGACCTCGGGGGCTTCGTGACCCAGGCGCGCGCCGACCTCGGCGCCATCGACCTCCCTCCCGGCTACTGGCTCGAGTGGAGCGGCAAGTACGAGCAGCTGCAGGCCGCGGCCGGCCGCACGGCCATCACGGTGCCGCTCGTGCTGCTGCTGATCCTGGTGGTGCTCTACTACGCGTTCGGGGCGTGGCGGCCGGCGTGGCTGATCTTCCTGAACGTCCCGGCGGCGGCGTCCGGGGGGGTCGCGGCGTTGCTGCTGCGCGGCCTGCCGATCTCGATGAGCGCCGTGGTCGGGTTCGTCGCGCTCTTCGGGGTCGCCGTGATGAACGGCATCGTGCTCGTGTCGCGGACGCGGGAGATGCACCTCGAGACGGACGCCCGGACCGCGGCGCTGTTCAGCGCGATCGAGCGGTTCCGCCCGGTGCTCATGACGGCCTTCGTCGCGGGCATCGGGTTCCTCCCGATGGCGCTCGCCACCGGCGTCGGCGCCGAGGTGCAGCGCCCGCTCGCCACCGTGATGATCGGCGGCCTGTGCACCAGCACGCCGCTCACGCTCGTCGTGCTCCCCTCGCTCTACGCGCGGTGGATGCGCCGCGAGAACCGGCCGGTGGCGCCGTCCGTCGAGGCGGAGGCCGTACCGGCGGGATAGTCGGCGCGCATGACGACGAGCCTGCTGTTCGCGGTCGCCCTGGCGGCGGAGGTCCCCACCCCCGCCGAAGAGCAGGCGTGGCTCGCGTCGCTCGAGGCGTCGCTCGACGACGGGCACGCCCTGCTCGTGGCGACGGGCCTCGCCCACCACACGTGGACCGCTCCGAAGGCCTGCGAGCCCGGCGCCGACGCGGTGGCGTGGCGCGCGCGGGCCTTCCTCGACGCGTGGCGCGCGATCGTCGTGCAGAACGGCGAGGTGGCCGAGCGCCTGAAGCGCTTCCAGGATGCCGAGACCGTCGCCCCGCTGCGCAGCGTGGCGCGCCGGGCGGCCATCCAGCGCGCGCTCGACCGCACGGTGCGGATGGAGGCCGCGTGGCGCGGCTCCGCCGAGTGGCACCGCCAGCAGGTGGCGCCGTACACGAAGAGGTGCGCCCCCACCCCGGCGCCCGCCGAGGGCTGGCCCGAAGGCGGGGTGCGGGCGAGCGACGACCCGAGCCGCGTACACGCGCTGTGGGCGTTCGAGGGCGGCTGGCTCTGCAGCGGCTCTGGCAGCCTCGAGGTGGCGGCGGGCGTGGCGCTCACCGAGGCCGACGCGGTGTGCCTCGCCTCGACGTCAGCGTGCGACTGCACCCCGGCGCCCGTCCTCGCCGGCGCCTCCATCGGCCTTCAGCCGCGGGAGTGACGCGGGCGGAGCGGCCTTCTCGGCGGCCGGTGCACGGAGGGCGACCGCCACGTCCGCCAGACCCCGGCGCTCGGCGATCTTCGCCGCCTCTGCGGGACGCCCGAGCGCGTTGAGCAGCGCCAGCTCGAGCTGATCGGCCTCGTCGGCAGCCCCGCGGTACGCGAGGTCGGGCAGCAGCTCGCGGGCATCGGCGTAGCGCCCGCCCGCCACGCGCTTGCGCACCAGCCGCCGGACGGGCTCGGTGTCGGTGGGGTCGGACTCGCGCCAGTCCTGGAGCAGCGTCTCGTCGTCGGTGGCCCCGGTGGCATCCGCGATGGCGACGCGGAGCTTCGCGACGGACGGAATGGTGCCGCTGCCCTCGCCGAGGTCGTCGAGCATCGCGGAGGCCAGGTCGGGCCGACCGAGCTCGAGGTGGTTCTGCGCGATCGGCACGACGAACCGCCGATCCGCGGGAGCCCGCCGCGCGAGGTCGGCCCACAGGGGCTGCGAGAGGCGGGGATGCAGGATCGACGCGGCGTGGTCGGCCTGGAGCACGAGACTCTCGGGTCGGCCCGTCGAAGCCCGGCGGAACGCCAGCACCTCGGTGGCCTCGGTCGACGTGCGCCCGCGCATCCAGCCCGCGAGGGGCATGCCCGGGTCGAGGAAGAAGGCGCGGGCCACGGGGTCGGCGGCCTTGTCGCCGAGCTTCTCGGGAGGCGGCGCGTCGCGGAGCCCGTACACGAGCGAGGCCGCACGCCCGGCGACCAGCACGGCGTACGGATCCTTCGATCCCACGCGGGACCACGACGCCTGCACGTCGTCGGGGGCCCGGCGGTCGAGCGCGTCGCCCACCTGGCGCAGCACCTCGGCCACGGCGCGCGACGGGTCGGCGACCGTGCCGCCGATGGCGTCGAGCGACACGCACTCCGCGTCGGGAGCGCACAGCTGCCCCTCCAGCCCGAGCGGATCACTCCCTGCGAGGGCGATCTGCAGCGTCCACACGGGCCCGTTCATCGTGTCGGCAGCCGCGAGCCCCGGCGAGACGGGCGTATCGCCGATGCGGGGCACCACGCCGGGCAGGTCGCACAGCCCGAGCTCGAGCAGCCCGAGCACCAGGCCGGCATGGTCTGCCGCCCGGCTGCCGCGCTCGACCTGCGGGGGTGATACCTGCACCCGCACGATCCCGGGCAGCTCCGGAGCGTCGATCGCGGAGGATGGCCTGTCGACCGGCTCGGAACAACCGAAGCCCAGCGTGGTGAGGAGGATCGCGAACGCCCTCCTGCGCCTGGTCGTGGTGCTGCTGGCGATCGGCACCGTGAGCGGCGTGGCCGGGTACATCTGGTTCTCGCAGAACATCCTCGCGGGGCTCCCCACCGACCTCACCGCCTACCGCGATTGGGTGCCGCTCACCAGCGTCTCGGTGCTCGACGCCGACGGGAACGAGGTCGACACATTCTATGTCGAGCGCCGCGAGTGGGTGGATCTCGACACGCTGCCCGACCACGTCTGGCAGGCCTTCGTCGCCGCTGAAGACCGCCGGTTCTTCCAGCATCGCGGGGTCGACGGGTTCGGCATCGCCCGCGCGCTGGTCGAGAACTTCCGCGCGGGCCGCACGAAGTCCGGGGCCTCGACGCTGACCCAGCAGCTCGTGAAGAACCTGCTGGTCGGCAGCGAGCGCAGCTACCGCCGCAAGCTGAAAGAGGCCGTGCTCGCGAACCGACTCGAGCGCGACCTCGGCAAGAAGCGCATCCTCGAGCTCTACCTGAACTACATCGCGCTCGGCTCGGGCAACTACGGCGTCGAGGCCGCCGCGCAGGACTACTTCGACGTCCCCGCGTCCGAGCTCGACATCGGCCAGGCCGCGCTCATCGCCGGGCTCGTGCCGGCGCCGTCGCGGTACTCGCCGCGGGCGTGGCCCGAGGTCAGCAAGCAGCGCCGGGCGCTGGTGCTCGGCCGCATGGAGCGTGCCGGGTACCTCACCCCCGAGCAGGCCGAGCCGTTCCTCGACGCGCCCATCATCGTGGCGCCGCGCGAGTCCCCCACCTCCGACCTGAACGCCGCGTACGTCACGGAGGTCCGCCGCGAGATCCGGCGCACGTTCGGCGTCGAGATGCCGTTCAAGAAGGGCTTCACGGTCCAGACCCCGCTGCGTCCCGACATCCAGCAGGTCGCCGTGCAGGCCGTCCGCGACGCGACCGTCGCCCACCTCGAGCGCCAGGGGGCACGCGGTGTGCTGGGCACCGCGAAGGCCCCGCCGGCGGCGTCGTCCGAGCCGTGCTTCGCGGCGCTCGCGCGCGTCGCGGGTCGTGTCGTCACCGCGCATGCCGGCGATGCGTCCTTCACGCTCGCCGACCCCGATTCTCCCGTCGTGGGCGAGACGGGGCCGCGCCCGCTGCGCTCCACGCTCGTGCCGGGCGCCCTGATCCGCGTGTGCCGCACGGACGACCCCGCGGTCGTGAAGCACGAGCGCGAGCCCTGGTCCCAGGCCGCGGCCATCGTCATCGAGGCCGCGACCGGCGAGGTCGTCGCCGTGGCCGGCGGGCGCAACGTGGCCCTCGAGGGCTTCGACCGGGCGACGCAGGCCCGCCGCCAGCCCGGCAGCAGCTTCAAGCCGTACGTCTACGCCGCCGCCCTGCGCGACGGGCACGTGCAGACCGACGTGATGACCGACGCGCCCATCTCGCTGCCCGGCGGCAACGGGAAGCTGTGGACGCCGAAGAACTACGGGGGTGGGTTCGCCGGGTCGATGACCCTGCGCTCGGCCCTTGCGCGAAGCATCAACACCATCGCGGTGCGGCTGGCGCTCCAGGTCGGCGTCACCGAGGTGACCGGGCTCGCCCACGACCTCGGCGTCCGCACCCCACTCCGCGAGGATCCGACCGTCGCGCTCGGCTCGAGCGAGGTCACGCCCCTCGACCAGGCCCTCGCCTACACGGCGCTCGTGCGCGGGGGCGTGCCGACCGACGCCATCTGGATGCGCGAGGTGCGCACCATCGAAGACGGCCCGTCCGCGCGGGCCGGAGAGACGCTGCGCATCGGGCGCGACCACGTCACGCTGCCCGGCGGGCCGCGCCCCCGCGTGCTCGAGCCGGAGGTCGCGTACCAGGTGGTCGACATGATGCGCGAGGTCGTGCGTGCGGGCACGGCGCGGCGCGCCTGGGTGAAGGGCGTCGACCGCGGCGGCAAGACCGGCACCACGAACGGCTTCGTCGACGCGTGGTTCGTGGGGTTCACGTCCCACCACGTCATCGCGGTGTGGGTGGGCACCGACGGCACTAGCACGCTGGGCGACCGCGAGACCGGCGGAAAGGCAGCGCTACCCGCCTGGATCGCCATCGCCGACGCGCTCGCCGAGCCGGAGGGCAGCGCGGTCCTGCCGCCCGCCGAGGTCGCGCTGATCGACCACGAAGGCGTGAAGATCGCCATCCCGTGGAGCGCGTTGGCACCGAAGGCGCGCGGTCCGCTGCCTCCTACGCCTTGAATCCGCGGAGCTCGGGTCGCGCTCAATCGGCGGGTCCGACCGGATCAGGCATCACGCAGATGACGCAGAAGGGCGCAGATGACGCAGAAACCAGGCCGTCGCGGGTAGAGCGCCTTCGCGTCCCCGGAGCGCCGAGCGGGCCTTCTTGCGGATCGGATTCGAGACTCACCCGAGCAGGCCGGCGTCTCGGCTGCTCCGGTCTCGGCGGTGCAATCAGACGTTTGGGCGCCGCACGACCCCGGATGCGGTGGTGCCCGATCGGCCGCTCGAAGCCGAAGTCCTGCTCGTCGTAGACAGCGCCGCGGCGGGTGTGCCGCGGGATCCCAGCTCGTCGTAGACGGCGCCGCCGCGGGTATCGCCGCGGGATTCCGGCTCGTCGTAGACGGCGCCGCCGCGGGTGTCCGCCGCGGGATCCCGGCTCGTCTAGACGGCGCCGCCGCGGGTGTCGGCCGCGGGATCCCGGCTCGTCGTAGAAGACGGGGATGGCGGGTGTGAACGCCCGGTCTACCATTACTCCGCGCGCGGAGCGCGCTGCGCGGCTGGCCTTCGGCCGCCTTGCGGGTCGGTAGACCCGGCAGTCCCAGGATCCGGTTTCCTGCTGGGTTCCGGCGCCACTGCAGGGCGTGGGGAAACCGGACCCTTCGGGCTCTGCCTGTCGCGATCGAAGAGGTCGGAAGAGAGCCGGACCGGTGGGCGTTCGAGCCGCCCCACCCCGATGCTTCGACCCGCGAATCCGGCGCCGAGGCTGTCCCGATCGTGCCAGAGCCCTCGCGAAACGCCCACCAGCACGGGTGGATCGGGTGTCCAATTCGGGCCAGACCCAATCGGGACACCTCGTGAGTCGTGCTCGCGAGTCGTGCTCGTGAGTCGTGCTCGTGAGTCGTGCTCGTGAGACGTGCTCGTGCTCGTGCTCGTGAGACGTGCTCGTGAGACGTGCTCGTGAGACGTGCTCGTCCTCGTGAGTCGTGCTCGTCCTCGTGAGACGTGCTCGTCCTCGTGAGACGTGCTCGTCCTCGTGAGACGTGCTCGTCCTCGTGAGACGTGCTCGTCCTCGTGAGACGTGGACGTGCCCGTGAACGTGGCCGTGCCCGTGAACCGAAGCGTCAGGCGGGCCGGGTTGGCCGGGTCGGCCGGCACCACCGAGTCGACCGGCCGGGGAAACGAGGACGCTCTACCCGCGTCGGCCTGGTTTCTGCGTCATCTGCGTCCTTCTGCGTCATCTGCGTGATGCAAGGCGTCCGAAGCCACGTCCGACGACACCGAGCGCTGTGGCTCGCTGTGGTCGCTGTGCGAGACCCGGGGATCGACAACGCCCGTGAGCCTCCGACTGATGCCGACGAGCGGAGACGACCGCGAGTCAGAGCCAGGGCGAAGCGTCGACCGTCGTGTCGAGATCGGCGACTTCGTACTCCACCCACTTCGTCGGCGCGAGGCGGTAGAACCCACGCCGGGCGTCGAACTCGAACGGCCCCTTGAACAGGACGGGACCCGCGTACGGGTCGGCGCCGGCGATGTCGCGATCGGGCCGGCCCATGTGCGCGTCGCAGCGCCAGGTGGGCATGCCGTACGCGGCGCCGCCGCAGCGGTGGACGTAGCTCGTCGCGCCCGCCGTGACGTTCGTGAGGTCGTTCTGGACGAGCCACCACGCCGCGACGGCGAGATCGGCGGCCTGCTCGACGATCTCGGTCGGAGCGGTCTCTTCGGGGCGCAGCGCGCGCCACGTCAGCAGGCCGAGGTACTCGGACGGCGCGGCGCAGCTCACGAAGTCGCCGCCCGGCCCGCAGCCCGGGAAGTCGGGCGCCCCGTCGACGCCGAGCGGATTGCTGCCCGCGGGGTCGAGGCGGTTGCGCACGGTCTCGAGGATGCCCACGGCCTCCTGCAGCCCGTGCGCGTTCGCCACCAGCCGCTCGGGACCCACCTCGGACAGCACCAGCCGCACGGCGACCGAGAGCTCGCTCTGGAGCGCGAGGTTCTCGCGCTTCACGGGGCGCAGCACCTCGAACGCGGAGTAGGCGACCACCTCGGCCCCTCGGCGGCCCCAGGGCTCGAGGTCGATGGTGACCAACCTGTCGGGCGCGCGTTCGCCCATGGCCTCGATGTCGTCGGTCACCCGCCTCTGCGGCATCACCGCGACCGACTCCGGCATCGCACCCACACACCCGAGAAGCTGCACCACCAGCATCCACACCCCTCCGGCTGCCCAGATGATCGTACGAAACGCCGAATCCCACCGTCATCCCCAGGATATCGTCAATTTCGCGTGCACCTCCAAGCGCGGCCGCGAAGCTCCACTCCCACGCGGCGGAATTTCGCGGTGACGGAGGGTCTACCCTGAGATCCAGGCGGCGCTAGAGCGCCACGCGGTACACGCCCCCATCCCGCGAACGGTCGGTCCAGTAGAGGTAGCCCTCGTGCACGAGCAGCGCGGACGGGCGCTCGAAGCCACTCGCCAGACGCTCGACCTCGCCGCCGTCGACGGGGATGCGCGACACGTCGCCCGTGGCCTCGCCGAAGTAGACCCAGCCGTCCTCCACGGCGATGGCCGTCACTTCGGCCGTCTCGGCGAGCTCCTCCATCGGACCGCCCGCGAACGCCTTGCGCGCCAGGTAGTTCTGGATCTCGATCCCGTCCCCCTCGAGGTCCTCCGGGAGCGCGGTGCCCCAGAAGAGGTGCGTGTTGTTCCGCGCGAGGTCGAACACCGCGATCTGGTTCGTCTCGAACGGCTCGATCGCACCGGAGTCGATGTCGACCCGCGACAGGGCCGCGGTGAACGGCTCGGCGATGTAGAAGGCGTCCTCCGAGGGGCGGTGCACGATGGCCGACGCGCCCGCGATGCCTTCGCTCACGACGTAGAACGAGGTCGTGCTCTCCGGGCAGCCGGAGGCGTCGCACACGCCGAGGTACCCGTCCTGCTCGAGGGTCCCGAAGTACACGTTCCGCCCGTCCGCATAGGCCGAGCCCACGTCCATCGAGAGGCCAATCCAGAGCATGGGCCAGGGCACGGACGAGCCGTCGAGCGGCATCGACATCAGGGTGTGGTTCCCGAACTCGCCGGCGCCGTTCACCGTCGCGAAGCCGAGCCACACGAGCTGATCGCCCGCGAACATCGGGTCGTGCGGCATCGCGAGGCCGTCCCACACGACGCTCGGGCCGTCGGAGCAGTCGAGCGTGCGGCACTCCATGATGGCGCCGGTGCCGTCGTCCTTCGTCTTGCCCGTGTTGGCCCACACGATGCGCTGGTTGCGGATGGCGAGGCCTTCGGGACGGTCCTGGCCGGCCGCGACGGTCTCGACGGTGCGGACGGAGGGCGCGACCTCCGGGTCGACGGTGTCGGCGGGGGCGCAGGCGAAGAGGACGAGCGGGAGGAGCGCAGCAGCGGGCTTCATGACAGTCTCCGTGGAGTGGAACGCGCTCCCTACGCGCCCTGGTCGGCCGGCATTCGAATCCGGATTCTGTTTTTCTCGAAGCTCCGGACAGCACGAGCGGATCGGGGGCCGTGGACGGTGGACCGAGGAGCGTGGACGTGGCCGATGGTCGAGGCCGGATCTTGCCTCACGCAGATGACGCAGAAGGACGCAGATGACGCAGAAGGAGCCGGATGCACGCGTCCCACGGCATCCTCTCCCCGTTCGATCAGGGGGCCTGGACGCGGATCGGGAGCAGGCCTCACCAGAGCAGCCCGACGCCGAGCGGCAGTACGCGGACAGGCTGAGCCCGAAGGGTCCGGTTTCCGCCGGCCCCGGCACCCGGTTCGAACCCGCCGGGAAACCGGATCCTGGGACAGCCGGGTCTCCCGACCGGCAAGGCGGCCGAAGGCCAGCCGCGCAGCGCGCTCCGCGCGCGGAGTCACGGTAGACCGGACGTCCAAACCCGCCATCCCCGCCGTCTCCGACGAGCCGGGATCCCGCCGTCTCCGAGCGGTTCACCGGACGGCATCCCAGGGTTCAGGCCGGCCGTATTCCGCGGAGATAGAGCGCCGCGGAGGACCCCGTGTACGCCGACCTGTTCACCGAAGCCTTCTTCCTGACCCGCCGCCGGAAGTTCCGGAGCCACAAGGCCTACTCCGTGAGCCGCATGGCGCCGCACCTCGGCGGCGTCGAAGCGTCGGGCTTCCTTCCCGAGGACGTGGAGCGACGGGTCCGGCTCTATCGGGGTCCCGACCCCTCCGGGCCGCTGCCGGCCGCGCGGCGATGGGTCGGACGGGCGTTCCGGCTGCTGCCCCTGCGCGACGACCTCCGCACGTGGCCCGACCTCGCGACGGCCGACGCAGCGCTCCGGCGGCGCTTCGGCGACCTGCGCTCTCCGACCGTCGAGACGGATCCAGACGACCCGCTCGCCCTCGCGCGCCTCGTCACCGAGGGCTTCGGCGCGCACCGGCTCGTGGCGTGGGACGGCGGCTACGCGGTCGATCTGCGCTGGCTGAGCGCGCTCCCGGTGCGCCCCGGATTCGCGCCCTATGGGGCGGCACTGCACGTGAGCCGCGACCTCGACGCCGTGCAGATCGAGGTCGACGGGGTGACGCTCGCGCCCGGAGACGCCGGATTCGGCGCGGCGCGCGACCGCTTCGAGGCCTCCCTGCTGCTCGTCGTGACGGTCGTGGACCACCTGATCCACATGCACCTCGACCGCGCGGGAGGGCTCGTGCTCGCGCTCCGCGAGGGGCTGCCCGCCGATCACGCGCTCCGGACGGCGCTGATGCCGTTCACGTTCAACGTGGCCCGGATGAACCAGGCAGCCCTCGACCTGCTCCACGGCGCGCGCGGCTACTTCCATCGCTGCTTCGCGCTCGATGTCGCCGGGCTGGAGACGCTCGTTCGCCACGCGCTCGCGAATCCCCCGCCCTGCACGCCTCCCGCGGAGCGTGCGCCCGGGCCCGACCTGCCGTTCTTCGTCGAGGCGCAGGGCTGGTGGGAGGCCCTGGAGCGCTACGTCGTGGCCGTGGTCGACGCGACGCTCGAGGCGCGCGAAGAGGCCGCGCTGGCGGACGCCCTGGGGACCTCGGGTCGCGAAGGCATCGTCCGCGTGCTGACGGCCCGGCTGTTCGACGGCACCGTGGGCCACCGCCAGGTCGGGAACGTCGGCGGCTACGTCCAGGATGCGGCGTGGATGCCCACCTGGACCCGGCCGGGCCGACGCGAGGACAGCCTGCTCGCCATCCGCCCGGTCATCCAGAAGACCGTGCTGAGCTTCATCAGCACGCGCGTTCGCGCGCCGCGGTTCACCGACGACGTCGGGCCGGTTCTGCCCGAAGGTCCCATCCGCGACGCGTGGGTGCGGCTGGATGCCGACCTCACCGCGTGGGAGGCCGGCCTGGACGCGCGGAACGCGCTACGCCCACGGCCGTACGACGCGCTCCGCCGGGCAGACGTGGCGACGAGCGCCGCCGTCTGATGCCGAGGGCCTAGCGTCGGGCGCGGCGCACGGCGCGGGCCAGGTAGAACCGGAGGTTCTCGAAGGTCACCGGGAGCACGAGCAGGAGCCCGTCGCCCCGCGCGTGCCCGGGATTGCAGCGCACGAAGTGCGCGATGTCGGGGTCGCGCAGATCGTCGTCACCGACCTCGGCGACCCCGTCCCTCAAGAGCTTCGCCGGCTTCCGGACGACGCCGTCGGCGTAGAGCTCGCCGTACGTGCGCCGTCCGAGCGCGTCGGCCACGGCCGAGAGACGCGGGTCGAGGCCGTGGCGCGACGGGTGGAAGTGACGGTTGTTCCGTGCGATCACGAGGTAGGGCTTGTACGAGAGCGCGTCCGTCCAGAAGTAGAACGGCAGGCGCGGGTGGCGCAGGCGGAACCGGAGGATCTGGCTGCACACCGTCCGCTGGATCAGCTGCCGGTTGCGCTCCTGGGGACGGACGAAGCCGAAGCCCAGGTAGATCGCACCGATGCGCTCGCCCCCCTCGATCTCCACGACCTCCCGCCGGGTGCCGAGGAAGCCGCACAGGTCGGCGCCGTCACGGAACAGGTGCAGCTGGCGGATGGACGCGCCGAGGCGGGCTTCGACGGCCTCGCGCGTGGTGTCGTGGTGGGCGCGGTAGAGCGACCACACGGCGTCGAGCACGGCGGGGTCGATGGCGCTGGCGTCCAGCGTGTGGATGGCGAGCATGGCGCGGCGCCGTATCCCACTGCGGAGCGGCCACCCAGGCGTCCCCGCGCGATACGCGACCGCCCCGACACGCCCACCGACGCGAGCGCGATCATCCGGCCTCCCAGGCGTAGAGGTTCTCGTCGCGCGACGGGTCCCACACCTGGAGGCGGTCTGCCGTAGTGTACGCCACGCGCGACCCGTCGGCCGCGATGCACGCATCGAACGCGCGCCCTCCCGTGTGTGGACGGGTGTGGAGCAACCGCCCGTCGGGATGGATGCGCCGCGTGCCCGCCCAGTCCACGACCAGGAAGGCGCCATCCGAGAATCCCGCCGCCACGACCGGCCTGCCGCCCCCGAGGTTCCACAGCTCCGTCGCGGACTCGACGTCCCAGCCGCGCACCGAGCCGTCGTCCGACCCGCTGACGAGGAACCGGCCGTCCGCGGACCAGGCCATCACGCCCACGCGCGTCGTGTGCCCCTCCAGCGGGCCGAGACGCGCGCGGCCCTCGACGGGGCGCAGCAGGATGGGGCCGTTCTGCGTGCCGAGCGCGACACGCGTGCCGTCCGGCGAGATCGCGGCGCTCGCGAGGTACGTGCCGCTCACGGACAGTCGCTTGAGCATCGTGCGGGCCGCGAGGTCCCAGACCTCGGCGGCATTCGCGATGCCCACCGCGAAGCGCCCGTCGGGCGTGAGCTCGAGGCGATAGAGCGCGGCGCGGGTCTCGACGCGCTCGGTGCCCGCGCCGGTCGTGATCTCGAGCCAGCGCGGCCCCGCGAGAACCCGAACCCCGGGGCCGAGGGCGAGCGACGCGGGCGTCTCGTCGGGCACGCGTTCGTCGACCACCGCGCCGCTGGGGTCGAGCGTGATGACGGCCTGCGCGCCCAGCAGCACGAGGGAGCCGTCCGGTGCCCACGCCATGCTACGGACCCCCGCGAGCGGGAGGGTCGGGCGCGCGGGTGCACGCGCCGGGAGGTCGGGGGCCGCGCGCTCGATCACGCCATCCGGCGTCTGTACCCGCTTCAGGGTGTGCATCCGGGCGACCGCCGGCTCGACGAGGGCGCGCCACTCCGCGTCCCACGAGCCGTCGCTGATCTCGACGGTCAACGCCGAGAAGCGGTCTTCGGGGAGGGCGTCGAGGTTCCAGTAGCCGAGCGTCTCGCGCCGCGCGCCGACGAACGCGACCTCGGAGAACCGCCCGGCCGCGTCGCGCCGCAGCGTGATGCGCCAGTCGAACCGACTCATGGTGGCTTCGACCAGGCTCGGCGAGGCCTCGAGGTCGTCGGCCCACGCGGCGACGCTCTGCGAGCCGGAGGTGACGTCGCCGATGTCGACGTGCGTGAGGCGCTTGCCGAGCGGGCTCTCGTAGAGCCATTGCATCGCGCCGAGCTGGACCGAGCCGAACAACGCGAGCTGGCGCAGCGCGGGCAGGCGCTCCACGGGGCACGCGCGGAACGCCCGCACCCCGTCGGCTTCGAGCGCCACGGCCATGCGCTCGATGGGGTAGCTGGCCGTGCCCTCCGCGATCTGGCGGAGGTGCTCGCCGGTGAAGCCCGACACCTCGCGCAGGGACCGCATGGCCGGGTCGACGTGCGGATGCCCCGCCCAGCGCAGCGACGTCACGGTCGCCCAGGCCGGGTGGCCGCCGAGCTCGATGTCTCGGGCGCTGCGGAACCGCACGGCGCCGCCCGACAGGAAACCCCGCTCGAACGTTCGGTCCGAAGCGAGCAGCACCGGGCCGAGGGGCTCGCACAGGGCGTCGTGGTGCGTGCGCTCGAGGGACCTGCGGCGGCGCTCGGCCTCGGGCGGGAGGTCGGCTTCGAGGGACAGCGCGATGTACTCCCCCACCGGGTCGCCCTGCTCGATGAGCCAGTCGGCGAGCACCCGCCGTGGGGCGTCGTCGTGAGGGCTCGCGTAGACCGCGGCGTACAGGCGTTCCCGCACCGACTCGCTGCTCTCGACCGGGGCGAGCCAGCGCTCGAGGGCCGAGACGGCGTCGTCCCAGGCGGGGTCGAGCGCGGGGACGCCGTCGGGGAACCCCTGTTCGAGCGTGTCGATCGCTTCCTGGAGCCGCGGCGCGAGCCACTCGACCATGAGCGGGCGGCACGTCCAGCGCTCCGGCGCGTTCCGGAGCAGCAGGAACCGCGGGTCGCCCGACGTGGCGACGATGCGGAACACGTCGAGCCACAGGCCCTGGGAGCTGTTCGAGGTCCACGGGACGTCGGTGATCAGCCGCTCCAGCGCGGCGCCGATGCGGGGGTCGGGCCCCAGCCGCGCGACGTCGCGGATCCGCCCGGTGGAGCGCTCGATCGACCGCTGCACGAGCTGCTCGAGCAGCGACCCGAGGTCGTTGGTCTCGGCGCGGGCGACGTGGTGGCTCCAGTTGGCGTTCGTGACCGCGACGCGCGGCAGGCGCTGGTCGATCCCCACCGCGACCGCCGCGATGCGGGGGTGCGACACCTCGAGCCACGCTTCGCGAACCAGGCGGAGCGCCAGCGCGTCGTGGCCATCCTCCAACGCCTGGCGGGCCGCTTCCAGATGCTCCAATCGAGCCCCCTCCCCCACTCTACACCGCGCAGGGGGTGGTTCGACCCCGCGAGCCGACGTACGCTGGGCCATGCGTTGGGAAGGCGGACGCCGGAGCCAGAACGTCGAAGACCGCCGGGGCAGCCGCCGGGTGCCTCGCGCAGCGAGCATCCCGCTCGGCTGCGGCACGCTGCTGTTGATCGGCCTCTTCCTCGTGCTCGGCGGGGATCCGGCCGTCGTGCTCACCCTGCTCTCCGAGGCGCAGATCGAGCCCTCCGCGCGGAGCCCGGGTGCGGCCCTCTCCCCCGAAGACGAGCGGATGGGAGAGCTCGTGAGCGTGGTGCTCGCCGACACCGAGGACGTCTGGGGAGGCCTCTTCCAGCAGGCCGGCCAGCGCTACCCGCCTCCGACCCTGGTGCTCTTCACGGGCCAGGTGCAGTCGGCCTGTGGATTCACTTCGGCGGCCGTGGGTCCGTTCTACTGTCCCGGCGATCAGAAGGTGTACATCGACCTGTCGTTCTACGACGAGCTGCATCGCCGCTTCCGGGCGCCCGGCGACTTCGCGCAGGCCTACGTGCTCGCCCACGAGGTCGGGCACCACGTCCAGAACGTGCTCGGGACGATGGGCCAGGTCCAACGGCAGCAGGCGCGCCTCCCCGAAGCCCAGGCGAACGAGCTGTCCGTGCGGCTCGAGCTCCAGGCCGATTGCTACGCCGGGGTCTGGGCCCACCACGCGCAGGCGCAGCGCCAGCTGCTCGAGGCCGGCGACGTGGAAGAGGGGCTGCGGGCGGCCGCAGCCATCGGCGACGACAACATCCAGCGGATGTCGCAGGGGTACGTGAGCCCCGAGAGCTTCACGCACGGGTCGTCGAAGCAGCGGGTGGAGTGGTTCTCGCGCGGGATGCGGTCCGGCGCCATCGGCGACTGCGACACGTTCCGCTGAGCCTCAGCGGAGCGGCTCCACCGCGATCTTCGAGAGCGTGACGGGGGCGAGCTTCGCGCCCATGCCACAGCGCCCCGCCGGCCACCCGATCTCCACGCCGCGGAACACGAACGGGCGCGGAGGCCCGAGCGTGCCGCGCTCCACGACGTCCCCGTCGAGCAGCACCGCTACGTCGGACCCGTTCACGTGGGCCTCGATGCGGTGCTTGCCTGGGCCGGGCGCCAGGGTCAGCACGTCGTGGGCATCCACGGCGGCGATCCGGAAGAACGCGCAGTCCCCTTCCTGCTCGCCCACCTCCACCTCGGCGACGACGCGCGTGGGTGGCGCGTCGGTGGGCACGGGGAAGCTCCAGATGCCCACGCCGTCCGCGCCCCCCATGTGCACGCCGTCCGTCGCGAACCGGACAGGCGGCGTCTGCCACGTGAACTTCACCTCGCGGAACCACGCGCCGGAAGCACCGACCGCGTCGGGCCCGGAGAGGTCGAGGCCCCCGGGGAACGCGGTGCGCACGGGACGCGCGGGCTCCGAGGCCGGCTCGGCCCCGAGCTGGACGACGTGGGTGCCGTCGGCCTTCGCGACGAGCGCGAACAGGTGCTCGCCCACCACGCGGGCATCGACCCAGCCGCCCGGGGCGCCGACGCCGACGCGCAGCTCCCCATCGACCGCACCCGTGGGCAGCTCGCCGAACGCGACCGCCCCGTCGCGCGCCCACGCGATCCGCTGGGTGCCCGAGCCCTCGCGCGTCCCGGAGCACTCTGGCGGCGGAGGCCCCTTCGGGCAGTTGTTCACCGGGCCCACCGGGTCGCACGGGTGCATCCGGCCGGGCCTGCAGGTCTGCTCGATGTGCGACTCGCCCGTCGAGACGAGCACGCCGGTCCAGCCGTCCCAGCCGAACACGTGCCCGTCGGGCTGGTGCCCGCGGACCGTGTACCGGCAGGGCTCGACGGGCACTCCGGGCTCTGCGGTGCACGCCGTCAGGTCGGGCTGGTCCGAGGGCTCGAGGGCGAGGCGGGTGCGTCCGGCGGCCGTGGCGACGACCAGGCCCTCCCCGTCCATCCACGCGGCGGAGGGAGCGCGCTTCGCGCCGTGCCCGACGACGATCTGGACGGGTGGGTCCATGTTCAGGACGAGCGGGCCGCGCAGCCCCGCGCCGGTCGCCCACCACAGCGCGCCGTCGTGGCCCCAGGCCTGCACCACCTCGCCCGCCCCGCCGAGGCGGGTCCAGCCGTTCGCGGTGCGTCGCATGCGCCCTTCCGGCGCGAGGATCTCGACGGTGCCGCCGCGTCCGACCGCAGCGTAGGCGGCACGCCCGAACGGCACGGCGTCGTCGGCCCCGTCGGGCAGCAGGCCGCGGGCGCCCGTGCGCTCCCAGTGGTCGGCGCGCTCGGTGACGACGACGCGGTGTTCGGCGTCCTCCGCGACGAACACGGCCCGCAGCGCGCCATCCGCGGCCTGCTGGAGGCCCTGTGCGCGCACGCGGGCATCGGCGGGCATGACGAGCTCGTCGCGCTGGACGTACAGCGCGGGGGTCGCGAACGCGCTGAGAATCGACAGGATCACGGGACCTCCGGGCGCTCGTGGACGTTCGAGAGCCGCGAGCATTCACGCCTGGTTCAGCGACGCGCGGCCTCGCGCCCGAGGACCTCGCGCACCCAGACCGGTGGATCGGGCTCGGGATCGTAGTCGGTGTCGATACGCACCCAGCCGGCACCCTCCGGCACCCAGACCTGGAAGCCGCACAGCCAGAGGACGTGAAGGTGCGCCTGCGCGACATCGGGCTGGAGCTCGAGCGCGAAGGTGTCGACCGGCTCCCAGGGGTCGTGGTGGTGCTCGGCCTTCCAGCTGATCAGCCGGGAGAGCGTCAGCTTGTCGATGGTCGGGAGCGGCCCACGCCAGAGGCGCTGCGCAGCGTCGTACTCCCCGGGCAGGGACCAGCGCCTCGGTCGCTCGCCCTGCTGCGTCGGAGCCGGTCGCGGCGACCTGAAGATGGAGTACGCGCCGTCGAGCCCGCCGAAGAGCGAACGGCCCGCGTGGGCCTGGGCGACCTGAACCTCGGGCGCGGCCTCCCAGTCGCAGAGCTGGATCATGGAGATGTCGCCGGGCCCCTGGCGGTGGAGCCACGGGCCATGGGTGAGCCAGCGCCGGCTCGGCAGACAGTGGTGGCCTCCACCCTGGAAGAACAGCGCCCAGCCGATGTCTCCGCCGTAGTCGATCCCTCCGACGCGCGGCACCTCCCGCCAGGGCGAGTCCATCGACCGCACGGGAGCATGGGCCTGGAGCACGTCGAACGGCACCTCCGACAGGAGGTCGAAGAAGGCGTCCAGGCTGTACCCATCGGGGTACCAGCTGAAGTCGACGAGCGGGTGGTGGTAGGTATGGAGCCGCCGCTCGGGATTCTCGCGGAACGCCATCACTCCGTGGGGGAGCTCGACAGAACGCTCGATCCAGTCCGGGGTCTGCGGAAAGTCCTTCACGCCGTCGCGGATGCGCTGCCACTCGAGCCCCCCCTGGAGGAGGAAGCGCTCGAGGCGCTTCGCAGCAGCCACGGGATCGGACGAGTGGAGCGTGCCGAAGAACAGGTCGAGGTGCATGGTCAGGGTCCGGCTGCGGCGTCGAGGATGGCGAGGAGGCTCGTACCCGGTGCAAGCGGGCCACGCACCTCGATCATCCGTCCGCCATCGAAGACGATGACGCGGGTGTTGGCGTGTCTCAGGAACTCGTCCTGGAAGAACTGGAGGAGGCTGGGACGGTCGCGGAGGATGCCGGGCCGCTGGAGCTCGACGGCCGTTTCGGTGACCCGCACCCACTCGCCCCCCGTGTGGAGCAATGCCCCCCTTCCGCCGTTCGCGTCGACGAGCCGGACGTGGTCTCGCAGCTGGTCCAGATCGCTGACCCCACCCGACTTCACTTCGACGTGCACGACCGGCGTCACGGGCGCATCGCCCACGGCGTCGAGAACGTCGTCCGAGAACCCCCCGAGCGCCTCGAGGTCGTCGGCGGTCTGAGTGGGCAACGAGGGGTCGACCTCGATGTTGTCGAGGCGCCGATCGCCCACGAGGGTGGCCCCCTGGTCTCGCATGCCCTCCCGACCCACGGTCACCTGCTCGTGGGTCTCGCCGCCGTGCCGGAGGGCCCGCCACCTCTCGCCGATCCGCCCGCGATCGTTGGGCCCCATGTCGGCGATGGCGTCCTGGACCTCCTGGTTCATGCGCGCCACCTCGACCGGGTCGGTCGACGGACCCAGCCCGAGCCGGCGGAAGAGGTACGCGTCGAGCGCGTCGCGCACCCTGCGCTTGAGATCCTCCGGACTCGCGTTCCCGCCCGCGCGGAAGATGTCGTCGAGCACGCGCCGGAGCTCGCCGTCGAGCGTCGACGCCCCGAAGCGCGCTCGGAGCGCCTGGAGGAACTCGTGGAAACGCTGCCCTTCGCGGAAGAGCGCACGGAACATCCAGTAGTCCTGGAGCGTGGCGAGTGGAGCGCGCGGAACGCCCGGGTGGGCGGCCGGATCGGCGAGGTGGTCGCGAAGCGCGCCGATGCGCTCGTCGAGGTAGCGCAGGTAGGCCTGGCCCCACGTCCCATCCGCCTCGGGGGTCGCGGCGAAGGTCGCGCGATGCGTGACGGCGAGGTCGAGATCCGCCTGGCTCGTGAAGCCCAGCCGCGACGTGGCGCCATCCGCGCGTGCACGGGCGGCCTCGAGCGAGGCATCCGCGGGGGCGGGGGCGGGGTCCACGGCTTCGGCAGCCGAGCTGGTCGCCGGGGTGGCGTCGCTCGCGTCGGCATGCGTTGGAGCAGGCGCTGGATGCACGGCCGGGGAATCGGGCTCCGCGGTGCTCGCGGAAGGCTCGTCGACGGGGTGCACGGTCGGCCCATCGGTGGTGGCGTGCGGACCATCGACCGGAGCGGGAGGCGTGTCGACGGGGGTGTGCGCCGGCGGAGCATCTCCGGCATCCAGGTGGGCGGCGGAGGGCGGGACCTCGATGTCTCCGGTGTGGAGGATGGGCTGATCGGCGACCACATCGAGGTGATCGGCCTGCCTTGCGGTCGCGACATCCCCGTACACCGACAGGCCCACGAGCCCTGCGTTGAGGGCCCAGCTGCCGTAGAGCATCGCCCGCATGCGCGTCTTCTCGTCCTCCGGCATGTTCGACGCGTCGATGGCTTCGAGCTGCCGCAGGTTCTCGCCCGACGTGATCACGAGGCTGATCACGTCGGAGCCCGTCGAGATCGCGTTCATCGTCACGACGAAGGCGCCGCCGCGCGAGCTGAGGCCGAGCGCGGTCCGCACGGCGGCGGAGCTGGACTCGGCGGCGCTCGCTCCGATGGACACGGCCCGGAACCCCCCGGCCGCACCCGCGAAGCTCCCGACCACCTGGAGCGCGTCCAGCGCCCACCCCGTCCCGTCCCAGTCGCCGACGTTGGCACGCTCGATCATCGAGGCGACGCCCGCCAACCCCGACGCGACCGAGCCCACTGCGACGAACGTGCCGCCGATCGCCGGAGCGAGCGTGCCGCCCGAGCCGATGATCAGGGCTGCAGCGCCGATCACCACGAGCCCGATACCGATCCAGTTGAGCAGCTCGGACCACTGCCACGGCTCGGTGCACCGCACGTGGCCCGCATGCCCACCCGGAACGCTGTACCAGAGCATCCCTCGCGGGAAGATGCGGGAGTTGTCCAGCTTCTCGAACAGGCTGCGCGGCGGCCGGTCGCCGGCTTCGCTGTAGGTCTCCTCGACCTCGCGGGTGTGGTCGGGGTCGGTGGCGTTCCGCAGATGCCAGGTGTTCTCGACCTTCCACGCGAACAGGTACACGGGGGAGTCGAACACCCGCCCGTCGTCGTTGAGGTTCCCTTCGAAGTGGAAGACCGCCGGGATCGGCTGGGCCTCGGCCGGGAGCCCGTCGACGCTCCGCTCGAGGCGCAGCAGAGCGTCCATCCGTGCCCGGTCGGCTTCGCCGAGCAGCGAGCCCACGTACACGTCGAACCCGCGGACGACGCGGTTCCACGTCGCGACCGCATCGTCGTAGGCGCCCAGCACGAGCTGAGCGCGAAGCACGTCGTGGTGAGCGGCGGTGATCGTGGACTCGGTCCCGAACGTGCCCACCGTTCGCACGCGCCCCGTGGCGGCGTTCCGGTACGTGGATGGCGGTGGCAGCATCCCGCCCGCGGAGACGGGCTCATCGCGGGTCTCGAGGACGGCGGATGCGTCCCCGAAGGCCTGCGCGAAATCGTCGAGCGGCCCGAGCAGGTCGTTCGCCGCGCGCCGAGCATCGGCGGGGTCGACGGGCCGGTCTGGCGAATCGGGCGCCGGAACCCGGGCTCGCATGAGCCGGGCCATCCCCTCCTCCATCCCCCGGAACGTGTCGCGGAGGGACTCGGGGAGCAGGCCCTGGTGGAGCGCGCTCTCGCGAAGCTGGGTCCGGTCCAGCCCCAGCTTGCTGACGAAATCGGCCCGTGTCGTGGCACCAGAGCTCAGTTGCTGGGAATCGGCCACGACCGCCGCCGAGACGGCCTCGAGATCCATGTCCGTTCGCCCGGACGGTTGGATCCTGCCGTCCGAGACGTCGAAGTGGCCACTGCGCGCATCCGCACCCCAGGTCGGCGAGTCGCCGGGGTTCCGGCGGGTGGTACCGGGCCAGTGTGCGTAGAAGTGGTGGCGACGATCCCGCGACAGGTCGGGTCCACCCACGGGGTGCTCGACGGCGGTGTACACGACCACGTCCTCGCGGCCGTCGCCTCCCACGTCGAGGTGCAGGCCGAGATCCGAGGCGTCGTCGAGTATCGCGACGGGCATGGGGTCGGACACGCGCTCGGGCACGGAGAACACCTCGAACGAGCGCCCACCGATGGCTTCTCCCGTGGTGCTGAGCGGTGTGATCCCCATCCGCACCGTGAGGGGGGCGATCTGAACGAACGTGAACCGGAAGCGGTCGGCGAACGCCCCGATCTCGATGTCGAAGACCTTCGCGTCCGCGACGGACCGAAGCGGTGTCGGATTGCGGAACAACGCCTGGTGCCGGACGCTCTCGCGTGGCAGACGGAACGTGCGGCGCTGGAGGGCGGCGGCGGAGCCACCCTGCGTATGGGTCAGCACCAGCTCGTACACGAAATCGGTGTCGGAGGCTTCGGGACGGCCGATCTCGAGGCTCACCGTGCCATCGGTCGCGAGCGAGACGACGGTGTTGCGGTACCCGTCGGACAGCGCCGCCACCGTCGGCATCATGCGCGCCGGGAACGCGAGGCCCGCGACGTCGAAGGTCTGGTCGCCGGAGTCGCTGTCGGCGGCGAGGCCCTGGAGCGCCACACGGAGCTCGGTCAGGCGCGACAGGTCGTCTTCCGGCCCGACTCCGTGCAGCAGCAAACGGATGTCGACGCCCTGGTCGCCGTTCGCGTCGACCGGCAGGGACCAGCTGTGGCCCGAATGGAAGCTCGCGACGAGCGGCCGCTCGGCAGACACCGCCGGATCGGCCAGATCGGCTCCCGCTTCGCCCGTGGGGCCCGGCGGCGCGGTCGGTGCAGCGCCCTCGTACTCCGGGAGGGTCGGCGGGGGCGCGTCACCGCACCTCCTCAGCGCGAGGCCGCCGCCCTGGGACCGCACGGAGCCCGGGATGCCGAGCATGGCGCCGGCCGCGGCCTCGTCGGCTTCGCGCTCGAGCTGGGCTCCCCGGGCCGACGTGCTCGCGGGCCCCCCGCCCTGTGCGGTGTGCGCCAGCTCGTGAGCGAGCAGCGCGTCGCCAGCCAGCGTTCCTGGACGCCATCGCCCGGCCGCGAACCCCACGTCCTTCCCGATGGTGAACGCGCTGGCCCGGGCGTCGCTCGCCACGCCCGCCGCCGCCGTGTCGGTGTGGATCCGCACCCCTCCCAACGCGCCGAGGCTGGGCTCGAAGCGCGAGCGGGTCGCGGAGTCCAGCGGTCGCCCCGACCCCAGCCTGGACCGGGCCTCGTGCGCGCTGACGCCTCCACCAGCGCCCTCGGGCTTGCGCAGCAACCCCGCCACGACGCCCCCCACCCCGCGATCGAGCGCACGCCGGAGCGCGTCGGGGACCGGGATCCCCGCGATCAGCCCGGAGAGGTCGGGCCCGGGACCGAGGTCGGCGGGCACGGGCGGCATTCGCCCCGTGCGCCGCCAGTGCCGGAGCCCCGCTCGCGCGCGGCCCACGATGGCGGCCCGTAGCGCGGGCTCGGTCGCGGGGAGCTCGGTGCCGAGCCACCGCCTCAACGTGGTGAGGCTGGTCTCGAGAGGCTGGGCTTCGAGTCGATGGAGGTAGTGGTCGATCCACGGGCACTCGCGGCTCGAGTAGGGCGTGTCTCGCAGCTCGAGGTCGACCATCGCGTGGAGGTCGCGGCGGAGGTGGCGCGCGAACTGCCCGCGGTGCACCTGCCCCGCAGCGAGCTCTCGGCCGTCCTCCACGACCGGGCCCTCCCGCGCGACGCCCTCGGGCTCGGCAGTCGCTACCTCCGGTCCGGTGCGCTCGGTGGCCATCTCAGCCGATGCCAGCGACGAGGTCGGCCCACTGTTCCCGGCGGACGTGGGCGACGAAGCTCCGTTCGTCCAACCAGAGGAACGCCTCGCCCAGGAGGTCGGCGAGCACATCCGGCGCCACGGACACGGTCTTCGAGAGGTCGAGCGCTTCGAGCACGACGGACCCGGCCTCGCGGAACACGGTCGGGACGTCGGGTTGGAGGAGGAGCCCGCCCTGGAACGGCGTGCGGGCCACGAAGAGATCCTCGCTGCGGTCGGCCCAGAGGAGGAGCCGCGCCCGGCCGTGGAGCGTGCCCACCGGATCGTCCGTCGCCGCCATTCGCGCCGCGTGCTTCGGCCCCACGTACCAGGCCTGTCCGAACGGGCCCACCAGACGGGCTTCCCGGGTCGACACCGCCATTCGCGCGAGCAGCGCGAGCACATCGTCGGCGGCACCGTTCTCGAGCTCCCGCAGGTCTCCGCGCTGAAGCTCGCCCCCGAGCCCGTTCGCGATCTCGTGGGCCAGCAACAGGTCGTCGACAGCACCCGCGCGGAACGTGCGGATCTGCATCACCCTCCCGTCGTACTCGAGCTCGACGGGGGAAATCGACACCTTCGGTCGGACGGCATGCAGGACGCCGATCGGCCACGGGCCACGCGGCCAGTCGCCCTCTTCGAGCTCGACGCGCAGGGGAGCGCGAGCGCCACGGAGCGCCGGGAGCTCGACCTCCAACGACAGCGGCATCCATCCCCCCCTCTGCTCCGACGACCGCGAGTAACGTGCACGATACCTCCCCCGCACCGAACGTCGGTCACGCCCCTCCGGTCCGCGAGAGGTAGCGATCGCCGAAGATCTCCTGCTCCGGTGCCGGTGTGGGCGCGAAGGGCAGCAGGACCGACCAGAACGCCCCGCGACGCGCCGGACGCCCGAGCGGGACGCCCGCTCCGAACCCGATCGCGTCGAAGAGCAATGCCGCTTCGGCATCGACCAGGCCCCCGCTCGGCCGATCGATGGAGATCAGGACCGCATCGTCCACCACCGACGCCGCGAGGCTCAGGCCACCGATCGTCCATCGGCGGACCTCCGACGACAGCTCCGTTCCGGCGAGCTCTCGCCCGAGTCGCATTGCGGCGTCGAGCTGGTGCGGCTCGATGGGTGGCCTCAGGCGCAACCAGCGCCGGCGCTGCGACCAGAGCACGCCGAACGCGGCGCTGGCCATCGCTGCCAGCGCCAGATCGAACGGCCCACCCCCGGCCGCCCACACCCCGACGAGGACCATGGGCACAGCAAGCCACTCGGCGCTCGAGAGCCCTGCCCAGCGGGGCCGAGGGTCGCCTCGCTGGGCTTCGAGCACGACCCGGATGCCCGCGTACGCGACGAGGACGACGCCTGTCGCCGCCCCGGGTGAACCCGCGAGCGACACGATGCTCGAGAGCCCCGCGAGGGTGGCCCACACCGCAGACGCGACGAGCTGGACGGGGAAGCGGCGGTGGGGGTGGGCGGGGTGCCCATCGGGGTAGCGGATTCCGAAGGACGACGGCCGCCCGTAGCAGCAGCCCGCAGCCGTGCAGCCGACCCGTCCGCACGCCAGGAACACACAGAGTCCCGCGACGAGCGCGTCGAGGTGGGCGCGAACGGGAGCGCCCAGCGCGAAGACGAGCCCGCTGGACAGGGCCAGTGCGAGGAGGACGTGCTCGAGGAGCACGGTGCGCTCCCCGCCCGTGAGCCATCGTCGGAAGAGGCCGAACGACACGAATCCGATGCACGCGAGCGCCTGTACCGCGAGGGCTACGCCCAGCGACAGACCCCCGATGGCCGCGAGCGCGAGATGCAGGCAGGTTCCGCCCGCCAGCCCGACCAGGCCGGCGGCCAGGAACACGGGGACGGCGCGCCCACCGAGCAGCACGTGGTCTCTCGGGAACGTGTCGAGCAGGGATTGGAGGCTCGGTACCGTGGGACCCTCGAGTCATTCACGTGGAGGGTACACGGGCTCGGCGTCAAGCAGGGTCGCGACGTGTTCGAGGTCAGGGAGAGTGCTCGCGCACCAGCTGCTCCAGGACTCTCACGAGCCCTCTGGCATCGAGGAGGGCGAAGTTGATCCCGGGCGGCACCTCCACTCCGAGGTAGGCGAGGTCCAACAGGGCCCGAACGGCGCGCCACGAGAGATCCTGCATCTCGGGGTCGGGGAAGCTGTCGAAGAAGCGGAGCTCGATCGTGGGATCCTTGGGTTGCCCGTCTTTGCGTGCGTACACCGAGGTCAGGTTGAAACCGAGATCCCGCTGCGGATTCTCGCCACCTCGTCCGATCGCGAGCAGGTGGTCGCGGAGCTCCCCCTCGCTGAACGCCTCGATGGCGTCCATGCTCGGCTTCCACGGGCCGAACGAGTCGGAGAACGTGGCGCTCGACGGACCGCCGACCGACTGCGGAGGTGCGCTGCCGTCTCCGAGCGAGGCCAGATCTCCCCAGTCGACCCAGCCCGTCGACGGCTCGCTCACGTCCAACGAGATCTCGGCCGCGTTCTCGATGGTGCGGGCGTGAGTAGCGAGCACATCGGCATCGACGCGCTCGAGACGGCTGAACAGGGCGCGGTACCCCGCCTTGATATCGTCGGGGATCCTGGCCCCGTTCCGGGATCGAAGCGAGTGCTGGAAGTTACGCAGCAGCGGTTCCTCCATCGCCGCGTACCAGTCGAACAGGCGAACCAGGACCTCCGGGTTGGCGAGCAACGGCCGTGCGTCGAGGTGGAAGTGGCCGCCACCAGAGGCGCGGACAGGGGCCATCCACCCTGCTTCGCTCGCCTGGAGCGTGGAGAGGATCGCCCGCAGCCGCTCCTGCCCGAGGGTATCCACGGGAGGGGTCGCGATCTCGTACAGCGGCGAGCGCTGTACGACTCCGGTGGCGGAATCCCGTCGGATGACGGGCCCCACGTCCTGCATCACCACGAACGTCCCGACTCCCTCGACACGGACGCTCCAGCGTTGGCCGTGCTCGTCGTCTGCGAGCTGTTGGACGGGTCCGCGGGTGCCGGGGGTCGATTCGTCGGCGATGTCGGCGATGCGGTGCGCCAGGTGCTCCTGCCCCGTGGCGGCGGAGACCCCCGGAGGGAAGGCCCCTCCGTTGTGCGCGAAGGTCGCCTCGTGCGAGACGAGGTGCAGCTGGGCTGGCCCGAGGGGTGCCCGTGCCACCTCGTCGAGGCTCGCTATCGACGGCGCTGGAAGCACGTGATGCACCGTCGAGAGGGGAACGTCGGGCAACGGCCCGCCGTGTCCGGCGTCGAATCGGCCCGTCACCGGGCTCGTCGTCGAGCGAGCCGGTGGAACCTCGTTCAGGATGCCGAACACCAGCGCGAAGTGGTCTGGATCCCGCTCCCAGAGCCACCGCATCTGAACCGGATCGGTGAACCACTCGAGCCCCAGGCTCGTGAGCTCCGTCGTTCGGGAGGACGGGTAGTACACGTTCGCATAGGGCTGTGCGAAGTCTCCGGACCGGGCCGTCTTCTGCGCCTGCGGGTGGGTCACGGCCTCGATGGCATTGACACCCTGCTCGATGGAGACCGCCGCCAGGCTCGACTCGCGGGACGTGTCGCGCGTGCGGTTGACGAAGAACGCCCAGACGGCCTCGCGCACCTCCGGACTCTGGTGATCGAGCCATGCATGAACGTGGACTCGTCGGGGACCGCACCCCCGAAGCGCACCGTCTGGGTGTCGGCATCGTAGAGCGCCCGCCCTGCGCCCGGGGTCCGCTCGAAGCCGATGGTGGGGACCGGATCGGCGGCGTAGTCGCTCGCGTACCGGTTGAGGCGGCGCCAGGCGTCGCGGAGCGAGCCCCACTGCGGCGTGTTGGGGGCCGGAGTGAAGACGGGTCGCGAGATCTGGCGCCCCATCAGCGACTCCGTCAACGCGACCATGGCCGCATCGACGTCCGGATGCGCGTCGATGACGCCCTGGACGGTAGCCCTGTGTCGAGCGACGAAAGGCTCGATCACCTCCCAATGGGCGAGGGCCTCCGGGTCCCAGTTCACCGTGCCCTTCGCGGTGATCAACCCACCTCGGGTCGGGTCGAGCCCAGGCAGCCTCAAGACCATCGCCCAGTCGTCCATCTGCCGCGCGATGACCGCCGCCTCCTGGGCCACCATCAGCGCCTCGGCCTCGCTCAGGAACCCGCCGTCGAGCCACCGGACGCGGGTGTCGAGCATCGCCTGGAGCTTGGTGATCTCCTGGTCGACCCGGAAAGCGGTCGAGCCAGGCGTCTTCCCCCCTGCGAGCCAGGCCTTCACCCGCGTCTGGAGCCGGCCCATCCGGGTCGGCAGCGCCGCCCAGCTCTCCACGGCACGGATGGTGGGTCTGTGCGCCGCGAGATCCGCCAGGCGGATCCTCGGGGCGGTGCGGACGACGACGCCGGGCTCCACGAGCCCATCCTCGATGAAGAACTCGACTTTGATGGTCCCGGGCATCAGACCCTCGTCGCTGACATGCGTGATGCGGTCTCCTGCCCTGCCCAGGGCGGATTTGACAGAAGTCTCGCTCGCCTCCGACAACCCCACGGCCTCGAGCTTCGCGGCACGGTACCCATCCACCTTGCCGGCCAGAGTGCGCAGGAAGCGGGCACCGCTGGGACCAGCGACCGTACCGAACGTGTCCAGGTTCCTCGCTGCACGCGCGACGGCGCGGTTGTTGCCCGACGCCCTCCAGGCACCGGCCCCCACGCCCATCACCAGCATGGCGCCCATCGCATAGAGCATCCATCGCTGGTACTTCTCCCGCTCCTCCGGAGTGGTGTTCGGATCCTCCATCTTCGCGTTGATCTCGTCGGTCAGCCACTGCCCTGCCAACTCCCCGCCGACGAACATGGCGAGCTCGCTCGCCGTCCCCACTGCCGCGCCTCCCGCCGCCACGAATGGCGCGGCGACGACCGCCCCCGCGCCGAAGATGAAGAAGCCGACATCCAGCGCCGAAGACCAGGTCTCCGCCTTCTCCTGCGCCTGCAGCGCGGCCGCGACCTTCGGGAGGGCCGCCGCGAACACCCACTGCTCGTTGGTGGTGAAGCCCAGGTGCCCCATCGCCACCAGCGGCAGCCAGAAGAACGAGTTGACGCCCTTCCACAGCTCGGAGGTGTGGATCCGCACCGGCTGGCGCGGGTCGTACGTGAAGGTGCCCACGTTGGCCTGGACCACCCGGATGGACTCGCCGTCCTGCTCGGCGGTGAAGCGATGCGACTCCGTCTCGCCCTCTTTCGACGAATGAGGGAACAACCCATACGCGTGCGGAGGGGCCTGGTCCGGCCTGAAGGTTCCCTTCTGGTCGATGGATTGCTGCCGCCAGAGCAGGACCCTGTCGGCCGGAATCGGGAACGCATCGTCGGCGCCGATCTTCACGATCACGAACGGCGGGCGCTTCCCCTCGACGAGCTCGGTCAAGAGCGCGTCGTACCCGACGCCACCCTTGAGGAAATCGAGCAGGGCCGCTTCCGAGGTGATGTCGGGTGGGTTCGCACCCGGGTCTTCGTCGACGGCTCGTAGACGAGAGACCATCTGCGCGGCCTCCTCGGCGACGAACGCTCTGTCGAGATCGGCCGTGAACCTCTCCACCTCCGACTCCAGGAGAGCATTCACCCGTGGAGCGAGGATCACCCGGTCGACCGCTGCCTGGAGCACGTCCACCTCGATCTCGGGGAGGACGAATCCGATTGCCAGCGCGGCCAGCCCGTCGTCCCCGATCTCCGCCCCGGCTTCCCGCCCCCGGATGCGGCCCATCGCCTGTGTACCCGCCTCCGTTCGGGGCAGTGGCGCAGCCCAGGTCTCGAGGAGCCCCAGCGCTTCTCGATTCTTGATGCCGAAGTAGAAGTACGGGGCGGCGGTGTCCCAGGCCGCGAGACGCTGCTTCACGATTCGCTGGTATTCGAGCTTGTTCGTCCATCCCCGGTCGACGGTGTAGAGCACGTTCTCCGTATGCCACGGAGTCTCTTCACCACAGGCGACGAGAAGCACCTCGAGGAGCTCGACATCCTCGACATCGTCGAGCTCGTGGGGAAGGTCGTAGAGGTCCGTGAGGTGCCGCCGCATCGAATCGTCCAGCTGGTGTCGCCAGACGAAGCCCAGCACTCCCCGCGTAGGGGTCGTCGAGCTCCACGCTTCGACATCCTGCCGCTTCTGGACCTCGATCAGCGCGACGGTCCCGAGATGGCCCCAACGCGACAGAGGAACGGAGAGCCAGTCACCGACCAGGTCCGGATCGTGACGCCACCGGTTCGAGCTGTCCACGACCTCTTGCCAGGGCATCCGCACGAGACGCCGGACCGCGAGGAGGGTGCGGGGACCGAACACGCCATCCCGGATCAGTCGCTCGCCCAGCAGGGACTTGTCGAGGTCGGAGTACTGGAGCCACTTCTGGAGGTCGTACGTCTGGTTCGCGAAGACCACCGGACGGGTGTGCGGGGTCACCGCGCCGAACGGGGCCAGCAGCACGAGGTCCAGCTCGTCCCACCAGTGGGCGTTGCGCTCCTCGCAGTGCGCATAGTCGATCGGGCGGTCCTGTTTCGCGATGCGTGCATCAGCCACCCCCACGAACGCGAGACCCTCGACCGATTGTGTCGCTTCCGGCACGTCCTCTGGACACAGCTCGACGATGGAAGGCGTGGTCCCTTCGGCGAACCACGCCTCCGTGCTGGCGCGGACCTTGAAGACGATGGCCTGGGTCAGGAGCGCCGGTGTCTCGGGAAGATGGCCGAGCCACCGGCGGAGCACGCGAGCTCCGAGCTCCGCCGACCAGCCTCGCGCCCGGGTGAGGTAGTGCTCGAGCCACGGGCAGTCCTCCGAGCTCGACTGGTGCTGGCTCGCAACGCGACCGACCACCTCCCTCAGCGTCGGAGCCAGACGATCGACGAACGCCGCGACCGGCTCCGTACCGAAGACGGCCGCATCGCTCTGCGGCACACGCGCGGCTTCCGAGTCGTTCGCCTTCTTCGCGGGCTCGCGCTCCGCCATGGTCAGACTGCTCGTTCGTCAGAGGGGTCGGGAAGCTCGCCGCCGCGCGCACTCCACGGCTTCGTGGGCGCGCAGGGTACAACGAAGCCGCGTCGCGGCGCCCGAAAGCAGCGAGAGGTCCTGGTATCCTCCAGCCCGTCGCGGTACGTCGTGTCGCGCGGAATGGCCGGGAGCACCTCGACAGCCGCGCAGAGGGGGTCGAGATGTCGTTCGTTCGTGGCCGCGTCCTGGTGCTGGGAGCCTTCGCCACCCTCTGCCTCCCGGGCTGCAAGGAGCAGACCGACGACACCGAGACCGACGCCGATGCCGACACGGACTCCGATGCCGACGCGGACGCCGACACCGACACGGACTCCGACGCCGATGCCGACACGGACTCCGATGCCGACGCGGATTCCGATGCCGACACGGACACCGACCCCTTCCCGGGAGCCGTGCAGCTCACGCCCGGGTTCGCGAGCTCCACGAACGCCACGTTCACGAGCCCGTCCGACGTCCACGTGTACCGGGCCGACCCCGCGCCCGGGGAGTGGATGCTCGTCGTCGCCACCGATCTGCTGGGCAGCGCCCTCTCGCCGGACGACTTCACCTTCGCCGTCCACGACGCGTCGGGCGCGCAGTTCGCCGGCGGGTACGTCCCCTTCTACACGCCGTCGCGCACCATCACGCGCGCGCCGACCTCGGGCCCCGTCTACGTCGAGATCTCGCCGACGCGGCCGATCACCGACTACCGCGTGACCCTGCTCCTCGGCGCCGACCTGGGTGCGCTGAGCGACGACCCCGAGACCGGCGGGCCCACGCCCTCCACCGCGGCGGCCGTGTTCCCCGGCTCGTCGTGGATGCTCGGGGACTTCGCGTCCGCCACCGACGACGACGCCTTCGTGTTCACCACGACGGAGCCCTCGCTCATCGGCATCATCACCCCGCCCCCGGGCACCGACGGCACGGGCTCCACCGCGACCCTCCTTCCGCTCGACATCGTGCCGGACGGCGCGATCACCCCGGCGTGGACGAGCGATCAGGAGTTCTTCCAGGGCATCCTGCCAACCGGCACGTACCACGTCCGCATCGCGACGGACGGCGACCCCGGCGCGGTGCCGACCTACGCCGTGTTCGGGTACACGAACACCGCCACGCTGGTCGGCGCCCAGCTCGAGGCCGACGACGCCGGCAACGACAGCGTGACGGGCGCCCAGGCCATCATCGCGACCGGCGGCTCGTCGGTGTGGGGCAGCCTGCCGACCGTGGGCGACCTCGACCACTACAGCTTCGGCGCGTTCCCCGGGATGCTGGAGGTCGAGTGCGCGGCCGGTCCCAACGGCATCGAAGGGCTCGGCGTGGAGCTGTTCTCGGCCGGTGACACCGCGGGCGCCAACGTGCTGGCCACCGGCGTCGCGCAGGCCGACGGGGCGGTCCTGCTGGAGCACACCCTGCTGGCGACGGCGAGCCTGGTCGTCCGGGTCTCGAAGACCGGGCAGAGCGCGGATCGCACGGGCGACTGGTATCGCTGCACGTTCGCGTTCAACTGAGCCCGGGGCGTCGCGCCTATCTCAGCCCGCAGTCGCCGATCTGCTCCAATCGGGGCGTCCAGGCGAACGTGGCCTGGCGCAGCGCGTCGTAGCGGGCGCCGAGTCGGTCGAGCTTCGGCGACGCGCCTTCGCTGTCGACCTCGACGGCCCTCAGCGCCTCGACCACGCCTTCCGCCGTGCGACGGATCTCGACCAGCTCCGCGAGCAGCCCGTCCACCACCTCGACATCCGCATCGCACCCCCCGTCCGCCTTCGCCTGCCGAAGGTCGGCCAGCGATCGATGCAGGCCCTCCAGGATCTCCAGGACCTCCTGCCCCTTCTCCCGGGACTGCACGAACCACCCGAGCCGTTCGCCGAACTCGGTCGCGCGCGTTCCCGCGTTGAAGTCCGCCACCATCACCTTCCGCGTCGCGTGGAACTGCGCGATCCCATCCGTGATCGCCTCGAGCGACCATCGGAGGCTGGCGTCGACCCGCCGCGCCTCCATCACCCCTGCCGGCGCCTCGGAGCCATCGAAATCCCCCATCCGGACGAGCAGCAGGGCCGCGTCGCCTTTCGGCACCCTCACGCTCACGGTGCCACTCCCACCCGCGGGCGAGCCGAAGCCGTACTCGAACGCCTGGAACGGGGACCCCGCGACTTCGTGGAAATCGACGGAGCGGAAGTCGACGAGGGAGTCGCCGCGCACCTGGAAACCCTCCGGCCGCACACCCGCGCTGTCGGGGATCACCACCAGACGCAGCGAGCCGTGCGGGACCTTCGTGCTCCACCCGCCCGGGACCGAGGAGAGGAGCGTCTCTGCCACGACCTGCCGAGGCTCCCGGCCCTGCGCGATGCGCTCCTCGACGAGCGCTGCAGCCCAGGTGTCGACGCGCTCGGGGCGCTGCAGCGGCATCCAGTGGCCCGAAGCGGCATCGTGGACCGTGACGAACGCCTGATCGCCGACCTGCTCCAGGTACGCGACCCTCCCCCCGGCCGCTCCACAGACCCGGCCGGCGGGCACTCCTGTCGGGTACACGGGCTCCAGCGTGGGGATGCCCCGGTAGGTCTGCCCATCGGACGAGGTCGCGCGCCACCAGAGGCCCCAGGTGGCGGTGAGCACCACGGGGTCGGTCACGAGGTCGGGGTCGCTCGCCACCCGCTTCCGGGTCGCCACGTCGTAGAGCGCCCCCTGGAACGCCACGTAGCGCCCGTCCGGAGTCGCCGCGACCCCGGCGCCGTAAGTCTCGACGAGCCCTCCGCGAAACGGGGTGCGGCTCCCGTCCGACCCCACGAGGACGGGCCGCGCGCGCGCCTCCCTACAGTCCGAGGTCACCCGATCCGAACCCACGACGACGGACGGGCAGGCCTCCGCGACCGACCAGGCATCCTCCCCGGGGTCCGCCACGGGCAGGCCGGTCCCGACGTCGAACACGAGCGAGCCCCCGTCGAACGTGAGGTACCGGAAACGCGTCCCGCTCGCGTCGAATGCGCAGTCGCCCCCCTCGCGCCCGGTCGGACGCACACGCGCCCGGAGCACCAGGCTCCGCGGGTCGCCACTGGCGCCGATCCCGATGGTCGCCGCGCCCGGGGGATCCGTGAAGAGCCCCGTCTGCTCGTCCCGATGGAGGTCGCACGCCGCGAGCACGCCACCCGGTTCGAGCGCGATGGCACAGACGTCGCTCCCGTCCGCTGCAGCGGTGCAGTCGAGACCGGGCACCCGGGGCGGCGCTCCGCGCGTGCGCCAGCCGTTCAGCTCGTCGAGCCGGCCCTCGATGACCGCACACAGGGCTGCGGCATCGGGCTCCACGGCCTCCGGGGCCTCCGCCGTGCCCATGGACGCCCGGCGCATCTCCAGCTGCGAGGCCGACGCCTTCGAGAGCGCACCAGGGCGGTGGCCACGCGGGTTCTCCTCCTCCAGCGCGACCCACACGTGGACGACGGGAGCCTCCTCCAGATCGACGGTGAAGCTCCAGCTCCCGGGGCCCGAGCCACTGTCGAGGACCAGCAGCGGCGGGTCGTCCGGCGTGGCGAGGTAGGTCTCGTCACCCCCCGACAGCGACGCGGAGCCCTCCGGCGATTCGAGGCGCACCACCACGTCGTGATCCGCCGTCTCCTCGACATCGAACGTGTGCGTCCGGCCGTCCCGCTGGACGAGGGTGTGGAGGCCCGGCTCCAGCGGGCCCCCCGCGAAGGCCGCCGCCAGCAGCCAGATGGTCATGCGCTCGCTCCCACGTAGGACGCGTGGAATCGTACGACACCCGGGTCGAGACCCGCAGCTCACCCTGCTTTCTCTGACATGCTCTGGGCACGGAGGAACACGCATGGACTACGAAGCGCGACTCAGGGCGGCCTTCCAGGCGCGCGACGCCGACGGGGCCCTCGCCATCTTCGCCGAAGCCGAGGCCGCCGAGCCGTCCAATCCGCGCTGGCCCTACGAGCGGGGCTGCCTGCTCGGCGAGCTCCGCGACGACGAGGCGGCCATCGCGGCCTTCCGCAAGGTGATCGGGCTCGAACCGGGCCACCTCGAAGCCTGGGTGAACCTGGGTCGGCACCTCGACGACACCGGCGCCTTCGACGAGGCGCTGCGCGCCTACGACCACGCGCTCACCCTCCCCGGCGGCGGCGAGGACGGCATCCTCCTGTCGAACCGGGCCAACACCCTGCTCGCGCTGGAGCGCTTCGAGGACGCCCTGGAGGCCTACGAGCGGGCCCTGCGGGTCGAGCCGGACAGCGTGGCGCTCCGGGGTCGGCAGACGGCGCTCGGCTACCTCGGGCGGGCCGAGGCCTGCAACGCGGCACGCGTGCCCGATTCACCCCACGACCGCGGGCCGTTCTACCAGCACACCCGCGATCTGCCCGACGGGCGGCGCCTCGTCGTGCGGTTCTGGAGCGCTCGCCACACCCGACCCGACATGCTGGACGACGTCGCGCGCGACATGGTCGAGTGGATCGCGAGCCGCGCCAGCCACCCGCCGGGCCTCGCGGATGGCGTGAAGATCGGCTTCGGCTGGTCGATGCTCACCGTGCGGGAGCGCGCCGGCGACGTGGTGATCTGCGAGCCCGACTTCGCGTTCGACCCCTGGGCGCGCATCGTGTGGGACGTGGGATTCACGCTCCAGACCGCCGTGATGCAGGGCACGATGAGCGAGTTCACCGAGACGGCGCCCGAGCCCTGCAGCATGACGGACACGGTGGCCGTGGCCCCGGAGGTGTTCCGCGAGCCCGTCGCCATCCTGCACCGCGTGAGCGGGCGGGACGAGGGATTCTCGGGCTGGCTGATCGGCACCGAAGCGCAGTTCGCCGGGCCGGGACTGCCCGCGCCGGAGCACTTCCGTCCGATGCGGACGGGGGATCTGGTGCTCTACCGCCACCCGCTGATCAAGGTGCTCCAGCTCCCGCCGGGGTTCCGGGTGCGGTTCGAGGGGCATGCCGTGACGTCGGTGGTGGACCCCGACGGGAACGAGCGATTCGCCTGAAGGATCAGGTGTAGACCTCGACCTTCGCCGGGGACGGCTCGCACGCCGGGCGCGCGTCGTCCGCCACGGGCAGGATCAGCGCGAAACGGCTGCCCCGCCCGGCAGGGCCGACGACGAGGTCGCCCCCGAGGGCCCGGGCGAGGCGCCGGCTGACGGGCAGCCCGAGCCCCACGCCGTCGCTCTCGGACGTGAGCTGGCGGAACGGCTCGAAGATGCGCTCGCGGTCTTCGGGACCGAGGCCGGGCCCCTCGTCCTCGACGTAGAGCTCGAGCCCGGCGCGGCTCCACGTGGCGCCGAGCACGACCCGGCCGGGGACCGCGTACTTCACGGCGTTCCCGACGAGGTTCACGAGGATCTGCCGCACCCGCTGGCTGTCGAGCGCGACCTCCCCCGCGGTGCAGTCGAGCTCGAGCTGGATTCCGCGACGCCGCGCGCGGAGCTCGACCGTCGCGGCCACGCCGGCCAGCAGCGCTTCGAGATCGACGGGCTCGCGGGCGATCTCGACGATGCCGGACTCGACGCGTGCGAGGTCGAGCACCTCGTCGACGAGGCCCAGCAGGTGCAGCCCGGACGCCTGGATCTTCTCGAGGTCGGCCTGCGACGGGTGGCCGTCGAGCTCTTCGGCGACGAGCTCGCTGTAGCCGAGGATCGCATTGAGCGGCGTGCGGAGCTCGTGGCTCATGGAGGCGAGGAAGGCGCTCTTCGCGCGGTCGGCCGCCTGGGCCTGATCGCGTGCGGCCGCGAGATCCTGGGCGA
Source organism: Alphaproteobacteria bacterium (assembly GCA_020632875.1). Classification (GTDB taxonomy): domain Bacteria; phylum Myxococcota_A; class UBA796; order UBA796; genus JACKEQ01. The sequence goes on along the minus strand of JACKET010000002.1, from coordinate 461,728 downwards.
GGGCGTCGAGCTTCTCGGCCTCTTCCTTGCGGCGCGTGATGTCGGTGAAGACGACGTGCGCGATGGGGACCTCGCCCACCACGACGGGCGCGATGTCGATCTCGAAGGCCCGGTCGCCGATCCAGCGGTCGGTGGTGGAGGGCTGCGTCGTGGCGGGCAGGTCGAGGCCGAAGCCCGCGAGCGGAGCGCCGAGGATCTCTCTTCTGCAGCCCAGGATCCGCTCGATCGCGGAGCTGCACTCGCGCACGACCCCCAGCGCGTCGACCACGAGCCACGGGGAGGCGGTGCGCGACTCGATCCACCGCTGCACGGCGGCTTCGCGCCACTGGGTCGCGTCGCGCTTGATGGCGTAGGTGCCTACGAGGTGCCGACCGAGCCGGACGGCGCCGACCTGGGCGTCGAGCACGGCGAGGCTCCCGTCGTCGCGCCGGGCGAGGAGGTCGCCCCGCCACACGCCTTCTGCATCCACGGCGGCCTCGAGCGCGTCGTAGTAGGCGCGCGGGTGGCTCCCACCGCGGAACAGCGACGCCGGTGTGCGGCCGATCGCGTCCTCGCGCGCGATGCCCGCCGACCGCTCGAAGCCCCGGGACACGTCGACGAGCTTCACGCCTTCGCCGGCCAGCTCGAGCCAGGTGGCGCTCTCGCGGAACACCGCGCGGTACATCGCGGTCTCGATCTCCCGCTGGAGCGCGGCCCCGGCGCGGACGATCGCCCGCGACAGCAGCCGGGCCTCGTCGGGCCACACGAGCGCGTCGATGGCGCCGCCGACGATGGCGGCCTCGGCCTCCTCGTGGGACGTGACGAGCACGACGATCACGCCGTCCGCGGCGCGGCCGGGCCCGTCGCACAGGGTGATCGGCGCGTCCGGGTCGACGTCGTGCCCCGCCCGCCGGACCTCGGCCTCGACTCCGGGCATCGTCGACTGCACAGCGATTCGCACGTGCGTACCCCCCGATCCACACTCAGCGTGCACCATGGTAGCGCGCGGGATGCTGTCGCTACGACTTCAGGCCCAGCGAATCCGCCTCACGCGAGCCACAGCACGCGACGCGCGGCGAGTGCCCGTCCCGCGATGTCGAGCCAGGCCGCTGCCGACTCCGAGACGGAGGCGAGCGGCCGGAGCTCCCGAACGAGCGCCTCGAGCGACAGCACCACGATCTCCCCCTCCGCGAGGCGGGACCCCTCGAGCGCCACGGGCACGAAGGCCGTCGCGTAGAGCGAGACGGCGTCGAGCACCGGCCCGCTCGCCGTGTCGAGCGTCGGCACCACCACCGACCCGCCAGAGAAGGCCTGCAGCGGCACCTCCTCCCCGACCGGCCACGGGCCCACCACCACGGCCTTCACGGCCGGGAGGTCGGGCTCCGCGTCTCCACCGAACCAGAGGGAGAGGGCCACGGCGACCGGACTCGAGCCTATGCGACCCGGATCCGGTCGACGCGCACGGGTGTGCGCGGGCGGTCGCTCGAGTCCGTCGGCACGCGGTTGATCGCGTTCACGACGTTCATGCCCTCGGTGACCTTCCCGAACACGGGGTGCTTCGACTGCCCCGGCGAGAAGTAGTCGAGGAACCCGTTGTCGGCGGTGTTGATGAAGAACTGGGAGCTGCCGCTCTGCGGGCCGGCGTTCGCCATCGACAGCGTGCCGACGACGTTGCTCAGCCGCAGGTTCGCGGGGTGCTCGTCGGCGATGGCGCCGTACGGCGAGTCGCCCGTGCCCGCGCGACGGCTGTTGGGGTCTTTGCTGTGGGGGCAGCCGAACTGGTTCATGAACCCCTCGATCACCCGGTGGAAGTGGAGCCCGTCGTAGAAGCCCTCGTTCGCCAGGCGGACGAAGTTGTTCGCCGTGATCGGCATCACGTCGGTGAAGATCTCCGCCTTGAAGCTGCCCATCGAGGTCTCGAACGTCGCGATCGGATTCGCCATGTGGCCCCCTGTTCCGGTGGTGGCGAGCGTTCTACCTCAGATGTCCTCACGGGGAGTACGGAACCGGGTCGCGGGCCCCGGGAGCGGTCGCTACGACTGCGTCATGCGCCACTCCATCCTGCTGCTGCTCGCCGCCTGCAAGGGCCCCTCCACACCCGTCGACACCGATGCCGACGCCGACACCGACACCGATGCCGACGCCGACACCGATGCCGACGCCGACACCGACTCGGATGCCGACACCGACACCGATCCGCCCGCCGGGGAGGCCTCCATCGCGCTGATGTCGCGCGACGGCAGCACGCGCTGGGTGGCGCTGTTCGCCGAAGACCTCCAGGGCTTCGTGAACGCCGCCGAGTGCGTTCAGGACTCCGCCCTTTGCCGCACGACCCTCCCCGCGGTCGACGCGCGGGTCACCGCACCCGGCGTGCTCGACCCGAACCTCGCGGTCCCCACGACCATCCCCGACCTGCGCGTCGACGGCGTCGCACCGCTCCCGCCGTTCCCGGGCGCGTTCTCGTACGAGGGGTTCATCGACCCCGCGCCGACGGCTCCGATCGACGTCACGTGGTCGGCGAAGCCCGGCTGGCCGGCGTACGTCGGCACGGGGCTCGTGGCCCCGGTCGAGCCCCTCGTGGTGAGCGAGCCCACCGGCCGGCTCGTGCTCGAGCCCGGCGGCACGGTCCCGTTCCGGTGGACCGCGGGCACTGGCACCATCGAGCTCGAGGTGGTCACCCGGGCTCCGGGCGGCAGCCAGGCCCGGTGGGTCTACGGCCTCGCCGACGACGGGAGCTTCGACCTCGCCGTCGACGACCTGGGGCTGCGGGAGCCCGATACCCGCGTGGATCTGGCGCTCTCGCGCGTGGCCTACGGCACCGACGCGAACGGGCCGAACCCGGTGCGGTGGAGCCATCGCGACACGGCGGCGTCCACAGGCTGGTTCGCGGGTGCGCGCATGGCGGTGACCGCGCCGGCCTCCTGCGGGGACAGCCAGGCGCTCGCCCCCCTCGCCCCCGGCCGGTACATCGGCGACTTCGGCACGTCCGACCTCGATCCCGGGCAGGACTCGTGCGTCGGGTTCCCCACGCCGTCCGCCGAGGTGATGCTGCCCGTCGAGATCCCCGACGGCACCCTGGCCATCGTGCGGGCCGAGGCGCTCGGCGGCTACGCGAAGGCCTATGCGCTCACGGACTGCGCCGACGCCGACACGTGCGTCACCGGGGCCGACGGCACGTTCTCGGTCGACGGCGCGGCGCACTGGGTGTGGCTCAACGACACCGGCGCCACCGCGTCCCTCACGCTGGTCGTCGAGAGCAGCGGCACCGAGGACACCTGGATCCTCGACTACACGCTCGAGAGCCCCGTGGTGGCGGACGTTCTGGCCGACACCTGCGCCGACCTCGGCACGCCCCTCACCGCGAGCGCCCGATTGGTCGGCGGGCTGGCGGGGCTCTCCGCCGACCTCGACCCCATCCTCGGGGGCTGCGGGTTCGCGAGCTACGACGGGCCCGACGCGCTGGTGCCCGTGCAGGTCGGGCCGGGCGAGCGGCTGTTCGTCCGCGCGACCGGCTCCGTGGGCCTGCACGCGACCTCGGACTGCGGCACTCCGACCACGTGCACCGGCTCCGTGCTGCCGGGCTGGGCCCTGTCGTGGGTCAACGCGACCGCCGCGCCCGTCGTGCAGGTCGTGGCGGCCGACACCTACTCCGTGTACGCGGACCCGGGCGACTTCGTGCTCGACATCGGGCTGTTCACACCGGCTCCGCTGACGCCGGCCGACACCTGCGCGGACCTCGCTTCGGCGCCGCTCCTCACTACGGGCCAGCACCACTTCGAGGGCGTGCTGCCGGGCTTCTCCGACGATCTCGACCTCGCCTCGCCCGGCCCGTCGTGCACCGGCTACGCGTCGAACGGCCAGGACGGGCTGGTGCGCGTGGCGCTCGAGGCCGGCGAGACGATCGAGGTCGACTACGTGCGGACGGGCGGCGACGGGGTCGTGTACCTGCTCGCCGACTGCGCCGACACCGCGAGCGCCGTGGCGTGCGACGACAACGTGTTCTCGGTGCCCGGGATGGACGCCCCAGAGCACTTCGTGTGGACGAACGACACCGGGGCCGCCGGCACGTGGACGCTCGTGCTGGACGCGTTCGTCACGGCGTCGACGGCGCCGTTCCTGCTGGACGTCGACATCCGCTGAAGGTCAGCCCTCGCGAGGGTCAGCCCCCCACCGACGACTCGAGGATCTCCACGTAGCCGTCGGTGCCATCGACCCGGATTCGTTGGCCATCGCGGATCGCTCGTGTGGCGTTCTCGACGGCGACGACCGCAGGCAGGCCGTATTCCCGCGCGACCACCGAGCCGTGCGTCATCTGGCCGCCGACCTCGGTCACCAGACCTGCGATGCCGAAGAACACCGGCGTCCAGCTCGGGTCGGTGAACCGCGTGACCAGGATGTCTCCGGGCTCCAGGACCGCAGCGGCCAGGTCGAGCACCACGCGCGCCCGCCCCTCGACGACTCCGGAGGACACGGGCAGGCCGACGAGGGCCCCGTCGGGGATGGACTCCCTGTCGTAGGCAGCCGTGAGGATCTCTCCGTCCGAGGTGATCACGCGCGGCGGCGCCAGGCGCGCGTCGCGGGTGTGTGCCCTCCTCCGCTGGTCGACGAGTTCGACACCGGGAGCGTTGCCCGCGGCAGCCGAGCGGAGCTCCTCGAACGTGAGGAAGAAGATGTCGTCCGGCTCGCGGAGCACTCCGGCCTGCACCAGGCGTCCGGCCTCTGCCAGGAGGGCGCGCTTGTAGACGAAGTAGCGGCGGATCATGCCGTACTTGGGAAACTCACGGAAGCCGATGAAGGTCTGGAGCCGTCGGATCATCCCGCGGGTCTCTTCGGCCCTGGCCTCCCCATCTGGAAGCGCTGCCAGGCGGCCCAGGATCTCGGCCTCCTTCCTGGCGGCCGCCCGAACGCCCCGTTCGACGAGCCGTTCCGCTGCGCCCTCCTCGGCGTTCCGGACGTTGTTGAGGAGCGTGGGCAACAACGCCGCGGGCTGCTCGCTCCAGCGAGGCCGCGTGATGTCGATCTCGCCCGCACAACGGGCCCCGTACGTGTCGAGAAAGGCCAGGAGGGCGTCTCTGGCCTCCGCTCCCCCCGGGACGTCGGGGAGCGCATCGAGGAACGAGCCGTCCTCGGCCTGCTCCAGCAGGCGTACCACCATCGGACGAGGCCGGATCGTGTCGGCGAGGCGCAGCAGGTCGAGCCCCATCTCGGAGGTGATGTTGTTCGGAGCGGACAGCGTGAGCGTGTCGGCCGGGTTCTTCTCTCCCAACCAGACCTGGAGCTTGTCGTTGAGCCACCAGGTCGCCTCCATGCCCGCCATGGCGGCCTGATGACTCTGCCGCAACAGGCGCTGGAGCTCGGCCAGGTCCTCGAGCACGAAGTCCAGCAGGTCGACCCCGGACCGGGTCTGGATGCGGACCTCGAGGGCTTCGATCGAGGCCAGCGTCTCCCGGATCAGCCCGGAGACGAGCGTCGGGTCGGTGTCGATGGGGTCGGAGGGGCGCAGCGCGGCGCTCGGGGGCACGCCTGGCGGCAGGTCGGCTACCGGCAGGAATCCCTCCCGGTCGACGATGGCTCGCAGCGCTCTGCCCGTCAGCGGATCGGAACGCGTCACCATCGCGAGGAATCCAGCCCGGATCGCCGGTGCCGCCAGCTCCCGGGTGACGTCCACGAACAGCCGCCCCCCCGCCACGTACATGGGCCGAGGCGTCGTGAGCTGCCAGATCGACAGTCCCAGAGGCTTCATGGCGTCGGTCATCATCTGGCTGTGGCCCACGGACATGAAGACGCGGTTGCCTGGCTCTCCCGTCTCCGGGGCTGGGAACAAGGTCGTGATCGGACGCGCCTGGACGACATGGAACGCGTCGCCCACCCGACACCACTCGATGTCCTGCGGCGCGCCGAGGTGCGCCTCGATGCGCCGTCCGAGCGCCGCCAACTGGCGCGCATCCACGTCGGACAGGACGGGCCGCACATGCGCGGCCCTGACGAGGACCCGATCGTCCCAGACCTTGTACACATCGGGGCTCTCACGCCCCGAGACCAGCGAGTCGCCGAGACCGGGCACGGCCTCGACCGAGCAGATCGTGCGATCCCCCGAGACCGGATCGGCCGTGAACAGGACCCCCGCTGCGTCCGCGAGCACCATGCGCTGCACCACGACGGCCATGCGGGCCTCGTGGTGCGCGAAGCCGTGCTGGGAGCGGTAGGCCACCGCGCGGTCGGTGAACAGGGAGGCCCAGCACAGGCGGACGTGCCGGAGGATGGCCTCTTCTCCGACGATGTTCAGGTAGCTGTCCTGCTGGCCCGCGAAGGACGCTGTCGGAGCGTCTTCCGCGGTCGCACTGGATCGAACGGCGTAGGCACCCGCCGCGCCCTCGCGATCGAGCGCCCGGGTGATGGCATCCGCGACCTCTGCCGGGACCGGGATGTCGGCGATGGTGGCGCGGAGCTCGCCAGCGACGCGCGCCACGCCATCCGCGTCGGCACCGAGCTGCTCGAGCTGCTCGATCGACGCGTCGATCGCCGGCGTCTGCGCCATGACGCGCTGCCAGGCGGAAGTGGTCACGCAGAAGCCCTCGGGCACCTGCACGCCCTCGACACGAAAGAGCTCTCCGAGGTTCGCGGCCTTTCCGCCAGCCCGGGTGACCATGGTGCGATCGAGCTCGCGGAGATTCGCGACGTAGGGATTCATGTGTGGAGCCCGTCGAGGTAGGTGTCGATGTGCCGATGGGCGACGGCCCGCTCTTCGGCTGCGGACCAGCCGATCGCGAGGGGTCTGCAGAATCGGACCGTCGCGAGGACGATGTCGGCCGGAGGCACGTCGGGACGCAGCAGCCCCTCATGCTTCGCGCGCTCGATGATCGTGCCGATCGCCGAGCCGGCGCGCGCCCGGAGCTCGGGATGAGGCCGCTCCACGAGCGGGTAGACCAGGTTCACGACCCCGAGCCCGTTGTCGACCGCCGCGTGCATGTACCGCCGGAGCGCGGCGAACCCGTCCGGCGCGTCGACGAGAGCGGACTCGGCCGCCGCGATGCATCCATTCAACGCATGCCCGACGACCGCGTTCAGGAGGGAACGCTGGTCTGGAAAGTGCCGTTAGAGCGTTCCGATCCCCACCCCGGCGCGCGCCGCGACCGCATCCCGGGTCGGCTCGCCGCCGGATTCCAGGATCAGCTCGATGGTCGCTTCGAGCAGTCGTTCGCGATTGCGGAGTGCGTCAGCCCTCATCAACCGGAGGATATCTCTCCGCTTGCAGATCAGCAAGGCCACGCCGACCCACGAAGATGGGCCGCTGCCGGATGTGGGCACCCGATGCGGTCAGCCCTCGCGGTCGCGCCCGAGCGCGTGGAGCCCCGTCGGCACCACCTCGCGACCGGGAGCCTGCGGATCCTGCACCCGCTTCACCTGGGCCGCGAGCCACTCGAGCTCGAGGTGGTCGGTGGAGTCGGAGAGCGCCCACCGCCGCCGGAACCGGGTGCGGATCACGAGCGCCGTCGGCGTGACCTGGATGTCGCGGATGTGGCGCAGCTGCATCTGCTGGTGGCCGATCTGCAGCACGTGCTGCGTCAGCCGCACCTTCAGCGGGCGCTTGCCGGGCGACCAGGCCCAGGCGATCAGGTCGCCCGGGTCCCCGTCGGGCACGTCGCCCGCGAGGACCCCGAGGACGATGACCAGCGCACACAGCGCCACGACGAGCGGCGTGACGAGGAGCCGCAGCGACCACGCGAAACAGCCCACGTGCGCCTCGGTGAACGCGCCGCGAACCTCGCCTCCGTGGGCCGTCCAGCCCGCGGGCACGTCGTCGAACGCCACGGGACCTCCGCTGCGCATCCCACCACATCGCGACGGTGATCGCGAACGTGCCGCCTCACAAGGGCGTCACCACGAGGTCGTCGAAGCTCACCGCCTGCCCGTCCGTGTCGCTGCCGCTGTAGAGCATCACCACCATCGGATCGGTCGATCCAGTCGCCTGGCGGACCTGCACCCAGGTCGAGCCGTCGAGGTGGTAGGACGTGAACACGTCGCCGATACGGGTGATCCGGAAGGTACCCTGGAGGTCGGAGCCGCTCACCAGGGTCGAGGAGCAATCCACGGAGGTGACGTCCCAGGACTTGTACATCTCGCCCCCGGGTCCACACGCGGGGGTGGCGTGCGCATAGCGCTCGATGGCCATGCCGCTCGGCGTCAGGTCGGGCAGGAGCACCCGGAGCACGGCGAAGCGGGCCAGGGTCGGAGGGACGTTCCAGTCCACCAGATCGAAGTCGACCCGGACATCGAAGTCGCCGCAGAGCGTGTGGGCTGCGTCGGTGTGGACGAGGACGAACGCGGTGCCGCCACAGACGTCGGGGCGGTCCAGGTGGAGCACTCCGTCCGCCTCGCTCGGGGCTCCGCAGGTCGAACCGTCCACCCAATAGGAGCCGAACAGCCCGTCGGCGAAGTCGTCGCTGAAGCTCCCCAGGCAGGTGGAGGCGGGACCGGTGTCCGCCGTGTGGAGCGCCACACCGGTATCCGCAGCGGTGTCAGCGGTGTGCCCGGCGCCCGTGTCGCTCACCGCCGTGTCGGTGTCCGCATCGGTGTCGGTGTCGGTGTCCGCATCGGTGTCGGTGTCCGCATCGGTGTCGGTGTCCGCATCGGTGTCGGTGTCCGCATCGGTGTCGGTGTCCGCATCGGTGTCGGTGTCCGTCGTCTGGTTCTTGCAGCCGATGCCCAGCAGCACGACCACCATCCAATGGCGCATCCTTCCTCCTCTGCCCGAGGGTTTGCAGGGTGCGTGCCAGATCCGGAGGGCCTGCGGATGCTGCTCTCCGCCCACGGGTGGGGGATTCTCCACAGGTCGGGTGGGAATCCACGCCCACGACGGCCGGCCAGCCTCGCTCAGGCCGCGGGCACGTCTGCCGGGACCCCGGACGGGCCGCGCGCGAGGAGGCCGGCCACCGTGGTCGCCCACCCCAGATAGGCCACGACCAGCAGGCGGTTCGCCCAGCCCATCACCGCGATGACGCCGTCTGGCACGGCATCCCAGGGCTTCGCGTCGGGCGACAGCTCGACGCCCGCGGCCTCGGCCGTGGAGAAGCACACGGCGAAGGAGCCCGCCATGGCCACGATGGAGAGCCACGGCAGCTGCGACACGGCCAGCAGCCAGGCACCCTGCTGCCGACCGAGGCTGGCCCCCACGAGGACCGCACCGAGCGCGAGGGTCGGTACACCGAGGCCGAACGCAGCCCCGTGCAGCGGGTGGTGGATGTCGAACAGCCCGCCCATGGCCTCGCCCACGCCGGAGAGCGCCACGAGCACGGTGCCCACCCGGAGCACCCGCGACCCCCCGTGGACCCACAGCGCCGCCGCGAGGGCCCACGAGCTCACGGCCCAGGCGAGGAAGAACACCGACAGCAGCACAGGCGCGCGCCCATCGGCGTACTCGCTGACCATCCGCCACGCGGGGTCGAGCTCGGGGCTGACGGCGTGCAGGGCCACCAGCGCGAGCAGGGACACCCCCGAAGCGGCGAGGCAGACACGGGCGAGCGGTGCGTTCGAGAGGGGCAAGGCGGGCTTGTATCTACTGAGTGCTCCCTCCCGACTCCGCCACAGGCTCGGTTGAACCCGTCCTGGAGACCGTCTCAGCGGGGGTGAGCGCGAGAGGGGGCAGCCGCCCCCTCTCGCTCATGCTCGGCTCTGAGGTGGAGGGCTCGGCGAGAACACGCAGGGCTTGGTCGTCCGAGGCCGACCCGGAAAGGGTGGTCCCCGTCACCATGTCGAAATCCCGTAGAGCATCTCGGAGCGAATCCGAATTTACAAGCCTGGGAAACGACAGTTGCGGGATCGGGGACCGAGCCCTCCATATCACCGGAGGCATCATGGGAACCCGTAGAGGACAACGAATCGCGTACGTCGGCATCGACGTGTCGAAGGACAAGCTCAACGTCGCCTGGCGCGTGCGCGATGGAGAGCGGCTCGAGTTCGAGATCCCGAACGACGCGGATGGTCACGCCGAGATCATTCGACGTGTCACTGCCGGACGAATCGCCGAGGCGAGGGTCGCGTTCGAGGCCACAGGCCCGTACTCGACGGTCCTTCTGCTCAACCTGAGCAAGGCCCAGAAGGTCCGGGCAGCCCGACTTCGGCCCGCGCAGGCCCGCGCCTATGCGAAGGCAATCGGGCCGCGCGGCAAGACGGACGTGCTCGACGCGCGAATCCTCTGTGACATGGCGGCCCGGCCGGACTTCACCCCGACCGACGTTCCGGAGCTGGAGCGTCTCCAGCTCCAGGCGATGGCTCGGGAGCTCGAGGCCCTCATCAACACCCGTGCCTCGATGAACATGCGCAGGCAGAGCGCGACCGCCGCTGGAGGGCTCTCCGACGCCTTCAATGACCTCCTCGGGGGTGTCCACGCCGCCATCGACGAGGCCATCGCCAAGATGGAGCTCGAACTGGAGCGTCGAATCAAGGCCGACCCCAAGACCGCCGAGTTCTACGACCGTGCTGACTCCTTGCAGGGCTTCGCGCGCCGCTCGCTCGTGCAGATCATTCCCGAGCTCGCCGCCGCGCCCCAGACCCTGACCCCGCGCCAGATGGTCGCGTTTGCCGGATTCGACCCTCGGCCGAAGAAATCTGGCTCTTCCAGGGCTGGTGAGAGTTGGTCCATCAGCAAGATGGGGAGCCGCAGGCTTCGACGGATGCTCTACGTCTGTGCGCGGGTCGCAGTGCGCTGGCACCCGCCATCACGCGCCTACTACGAAGCGATGCTGGCGAGGAACAAGCCGAGGATGGTGGCGCTGGTCGCCGTCGCGCGGAAGCTCCTGGTGGCCTTGTGGGTCATGTGGACCCGCGGCGTCGACTTCGACCCGAGCGCGTTCACCGGCAGATGGTCTCCGGATTCCGCTTGACGTTGAAGAGAGCATCTCCAGGCTTGCTTCCGGATATTCGATAGAGTAAACTCTTGTCAACATGGCCCGCCAACCCTACCGCTCGAAAGCCCGCGCCCAGGCGGCCGAAGATCGCCGTCGCGCCGTGCTGGCCTCTGCGTCGCGATGCTTCGCCGAGCGCGGGATCGATGGGGTGACCATCGCCGAGCTCGCCGCCGACGCAGGGGTCGGGGTGTCGACGGTCTACGCCTACTTCGAGTCGAAAGAGGGCATCGTGCGGGCGCTCATGCAGCAGGCCCTGTTCGGCGCCCGCTACCGGGCCGAGGCGGCACGGCTCGACCAGGAGGGCGACCCCGTTCTACGCATCGCGGGCACCGCGGCCGTGGCCTGCGCGATCTACGAGGGCGAAGCGGAGGCCCTGGGGCTGCTGCGGGGAGCGTCGGCGTTCGCCCCGTCCCTACGCGCCATCGAAGAGGAGTTCGAGGCCCTCCGCTACACCATGCAGGAGAGCCGGATCACCGCGCTGCACGAGGCGGGTCTGCTCGCTCCGGAGCTCACCGTCGACGAGGCCCGGCGCATCCTCTGGGCGCTCACCGGGCGCGACGTGTTCCGCAACCTGGTCGGGATCGCGGGCTGGTCTCCGGCGCGATTCCGGTCGTGGCTGGCGAAGACGCTGGTGGATCAGCTGGTGGCACCCGAGCGCTCGAACCTCGACCGGAGGCGGTAGCTGCGCGGTGTCCGCGACGGCGTCGGCGGGGCAGTCGTCCGAGACGTCGTTCCTCAGCGACCGAAGACGCGCAGGTCGTCGAACACGATGCGCTCGGCGGGGGAATTGGTCTTCACCCGCAACCGGAGGTCGAGCACGTCGTTGCCGGCAGGAAGCGCGGCACGGTACGCCTGGAGCTCCCGAGTGACGAAGGTGGTGTCCCCGAGCCCGTCGAGGTCGGTGTCGGGAGAGAGGTTTCCGTTGCCGTTGGCGAGGTGGTGCATGCGGAACGCCATCACGAGCGCCCAGCTCTGGTCGGGTGACTCGCGGACCTCGAGCAGGAGCTCGTCGCCCGGGTCGAAGGCATCGGTCGGGTCGCGCAGCATTCCGACGTAGAGCTCCGCACCCAGCTCCTCGAAGCCCGACACGTCGATGCCTTCGAAGGTGATGGACAGCGGCGCCGACTGTCCGCCTGCCCCGAAGTCGACGGTGTTCGAGGCCGACCAGTACTGCCCGGGCGTGAGGCTCCCGGTGTGGTCGGGGTCGGCGCACCACATGTGGGCGGGCCCCCGGGTCCAGCAGGAGCTCGCGGTGCCGTAGAAGCCGTTCCATCCACCGACGAACTCGGTGTCGGCGAGGTATCGGGCGCCGTTCCCGTCGGTCTCGAAGTCCTCGTGCAACAGCCAGGTCTCGCCGCCGGTCGGGAGCGCCGCGTCGGGCTCGAAGCTCAGGTGGAGCACGTACTCCTGCGTGCCATTCCCGGCGACGCGGAGGCGCACCACGTCACCTTCGACCACCGCCGCCGTGAGACGCTCTCCGACCAGATCCGAGCAATCCTCGACGACCGCCGTTCCGAGGCACTGCTGGGCGTCACAGGTGGTTCCCGTGAACGCGGCGACGGACACGTCCGCCGAGCCCATGCAGGTGTCGGCGACCAGCTCCCCATCGGCGGGCGCAATCCACTCGTACCAACGGGCCGCCATCGGGGTTGCGAGGCCGCACACCGCGTCCGCGTCCGGTGCGCCGTCCAGGGTCCCGGGGACCACGCTCGGGGCCACGACACGCCGGGGCTGCTCGCAGTCGCCGAGCACGGGCTGCACCTCCGTCACCCCGAGGACCCAGTCGCCCGTGGCCTGACCGAATCCATCGACGGAGAGGAACACCGCCTCGCCCTGGACCACGTCGATGGTCAGCTGTGACCGGTTGCCCGTACCGGAGTCGTCGTCGCAGGCGAGGACCGCGGTGTCCACACAGTCGACGGAACGGGTGAGCACGGTGTCGAAGGCGGAGTCCGAGAGGTCGAAGCGGAACGTGCCGTCGAAAGGGGCCGTCCACACGACGTGTGCATCCGGGGTGGACGAGCTCGCGCAGCCCGGGGTCACGTCGTCACCGACGCCGACGAGGTCGCCCGAAGCGACAGCAGCGCCGAGTGCGGAGCCTACGTCGATCGCCTCGGCGCAAGCACCCGCCAGCGGGAGGGAGCCGGTGTCCGAGACCCCGGTGTCGTTCCCCAAGTCCGTGTCCGCCGTGTCAGCGGTGTCCGTGGTGTCGGTGTCCGCATCGGAGTCCGCGTCCGCGTCGGTGTCCGCGTCCGCATCGGAGTCCGCGTCCGCATCGGAGTCCGCGTCCGTATCGGAGTCCGCGTCCGCATCGGAGTCCGCGTCCGCGTCCGAGTCCGCGTCCGCGTCGGAGTCCGCGTCCGCGTCCGAATCGGAGTCCGCGTCCGCGTCGGTGTCCGCGTCCGCGTCCGCATCGGCGTCCGTGACGTCGCCCGCCGGGTGGGTGCAGGCGACGCAGAAAGCACAGAGAAGAACTGCGATCCAGTGAACTGGCGACATCGGGCACCCTCGAGAAAAGAGAAAATCTGAATCTGAATTCATATTCAGATAACGCGACACCACGGCGCGTCAACGAGAAAGCGCCGGCGTCGCCATGGTCCTGTCGAGGGCCGGGTCACCGCGGTCTTGCGGGTGTCGACACCTCCGGGCGGCTGTGGAACGGCGTCATCGACCTGCGTGGCGGAGTCGCGCACCCGGTCGAGGGGCAGTGATCGGGCTTCGGAGTCGTACCTCGATACCTCGTCGACCCAGGCGATACCATCTCTGAACGAGGACCGATGACCATGCCATCTCCACCGAGCACGCGTACCATGTCCCGTAGCGGCGCCGTCTACTGGGTGGGGCTCTCGTCCTCATTGGCGGGTTGCGTCCAGGGCGCTCCCCCGTCGCCCGGGAGCTCGACGAGCGCGCCCGAAGTCGTGGTCTCGATCGTCGGGGACGGGGGATCGGGGCTCGGAACGCTCACGCACTACAGATTGAGCTCGTCCACCGGCGCTTGTCGGGATTCCACGGTGGCTGGATTCAGGAACGACGATGTCCAGATCTTCGGGTGGTTCGACACGGCGACGGGGATCGGACGGCTTCCCGTACCCGCCGATGTGGATGCCCATCTCCGCTCACAGGTCGTTCGCGCAGACGGCCGCAGAGGCGTTGTCGCAGAAGGCATCATGCAGCTCACATGGCTCGCCGAGGGGCCGGTGGTCGATCTCACGGGCTCTCAGTGGTGCGCGCTCGGGGACGACGGCGCACTGGAGTCGTGCGTCCAGGAGCCGCTCACGATGACCTACGTGGCGACCATACTCTCCGACTACGAGGGCTCCGGTTGTCCGGAGGAGGCCTCACTCCCGCAGGATCCGGAGGCACTCTGCTTGGGCCGGGATTCACCTGCACGGTGTGTGGGAGCCCCGGAACCACCGCCCGAAGACTGAAGATCACCGCGTGGAGACGACAGGTGAGACCAGGCGGGCGCCTCCTGCTTGGTGGACAACGGAACAACATTCGAAATCACGGTCGGGTAGCGGTACGCCGTCGCGTAGGCGGACCAGGGCAACCACGGCTCGAGCTTCCGAATCCAGGCAGGCGGTGCTCGCTGGGGACAGCGGCTTCTACGCCATCTACACGGCAGATGCGGCTCCAGAGGCGCCATGCGGTTCGGAGGTTCGGCTCGTCCCACCGGACATCCCGTGGACGGCCCGCCAACGGGTCGCCCACGGCACTGCCGGTGAGCACGGCCACGGCGGCTTCGGCCAACGCGAGCAGCGCCTGGTCGTCCTCGCTTCGGTCCCGTAGGGCGCGAGCGGCCTCCAGGTGCTCCCGAGCCGTCGCGGGGTCCCCGAGCTCCGCGACGGCGACCGCTCGAAACGCGTGTACATGCTCGAGCTGGGGGTGGGCTTCCTGCTGGCAGAGCTCTTCGAGTGCGGTCTGGTACTGCCGTGCGGCTTCGCCTGGGTGACCGCGAACGTGGACGAGCTCGGCCAGTCTGGCCCGCCAGACCGCCGCTGCGTACGGAACCCGGGCGCGCTCGGCGACCGAGAGCGCTTCTGCCATGAGCAGCTCGGCCTCGCGCAGTGCCGCCATAGCGGAGGCCGTTCGGGATTCGGGGCAGACCACGTGGTCGACTACCGGAAGTGGACGATCCGCGATGCCGTGGTGCCCTTCGATGCCGTGTTCGACACGGCGGCGGCCGTGAGACAGCAGGGGGCGCATCACTGGACGCCGTAGATCGACCCCACCCCCTCGTACTGCATCACGGGGACGTCTCCATCGCCGAACCAGGCCACGTGAGACCGGACGAGCAGGTCGGCGTAGACGAACGCCGACAGCAGGTAGCCGAAGAACATCGGGATGACGAAGAGGCCGAATGCGAGGAAGACCGTCACGGATTCTGGCACCAGCAGGATCCTGGCCAACCCGAATACCATCAACACCAGCGCCGCGCCGAGCACCACACCGATTGTCTGGAGCCCGACCACGAGCACGTATGCGGTGATCCCGAGCCGGAGCGCCCACCAGGGTCGCCGCAGGAGGAAGGTCCCCGCGAGACCGAGAGTCGCGACCGGGCCCAGACCGTGGACCCAGACCGCCCCCAGCCCGATCGGGAAGATGGCGCCGACGACAGCGAGGTCGAGGAGGCCCCTCGAGAGGGCGACCACGAGCCCCGCCGGCCCCTGCGGGGGGGCCTCTCGGCCTCCTCCACGACGGCGCCGAGCGAGTTCCCGTCGAGCCGGGCGCCCTGGCTCCTCCACCCCGACAGCACCCCGCCGATGTGCGACAGGTCTGCACCGTCGACGTACTCCATGGCGTAGTACAGCTGACCGTCTTCCTCGCCGTCGCTCAGCACCCGCACCACATTGGGGTGGTCGCTGCGCGCGAGCGCCCGGATCTCCCGCTGGAATCGCTCGCGCGCCGTGGGATCCGCAGCCAGCGCGCGGGAGAGGACCTTGAGCGCGACGATGCGCCCGAGACCGAGCTGACGGGCTCGCCACACGATGCCCATCCCGCCGCGCCCGAGCTCTTCGAGGAGCTCGAAGTCCCCGACGATGGGGCGCGAATGGAGGGGGGTCGGGTCGGGCTGACCGAACGTGCTCTGCCCGGGAGCCGATTCGGGCTCCTCCTCCACCACGTCGCCGCGGGAATCGCCAACCCGGGCGAGGAAAGCCGTCAGCTCCTCCCGGCAGTCGACATCCGGAAGCGCCTGTCCGGTGGTGTAGTCGAGGTACTCGGAGCGGCGGACCACGATCTGCCCGTCTTCGGAAGAGCGATGCACCGCCTTGTTGAGGAAGCCCACCCGACCCAGCGGGTCGTTCGGAGCCCGCACCCACACGACGAGCGGATGCAGCGCGACCAGACCGGGAGACCCCGCCAGGTAGAGATGGCCGGGAACGACCTGCGTATCGTTGGGCGGAGTGGCCACAGGGAGGCCCGCGAGACCCGTCAGCCCGACCCAGCGGGTCACCGGATGCCCCGACTCCAGAGCCGCGGTCGGAACCACCAGCGAGAGCCCGCCGAGCACCGTGTCGGAATCGAGCAGCTCGAGAGCCGCCGCCAGCAGCAGGGGCCCGAGGCGACCATAGAAGGCCTCGTCGCGCTGCGCGCCGTGGCCGAGGACCTCGTTCCGGTACTGCACCAGGACATCGAGGAACCCACGAACGCCCGCGCGGACGCTCGACTTCCGGAGCTCTCGGCTGATCGCACCGGACTCGCCCGCAGCATCGATGAAGCACCGGACCGCGTGCAAACGCCGCCCTTCCAGCGCGAGGGATGCCTTCGCCAGCGGGTGGGCCGCGAACTTCGGATCGGACGAGAGCTCGCGGTCGAGATCCCGGATCAGCCCACGCCAGTGGCCCATCGAGGGCAGCACCAATCGCTGGAGCGCCGGAAGGAGCGGATGTTCGGGGTCGGGGGACCCGGAGAGCCAGAGCCCGATCCGAGACGCTGCCCCCAGCTTGATGGCGGCCTCGGTGAGGTAGAAAGCGCAGTGGTGGTGCTCCACCGACGACTTGGCGTTCAGCGCTCGCAGGAGGAGTTGGGCGAGAGGGAGCGGGAGCTCGTTCAGGAGGGGTCTGGCGCGGGTGTTGTGCATGCTCGCGGGATTCTATCGAGCATCCGCCGAAGAGGCTCTGGCACACGACTCGGAGTCGTCACGAGAAGCCGGTGTTGGAGCTCGCTCTGATGGTTCAGTGGGGGGTCCGCACGGGTCACGCTGGAGATCGCGTGCCGCGACGAGCGGCGCGGACGGCTGGACGGACGCCTTTCACGCAATGTCGTCGTTGGAGGCCAGACATGATGATTCTGCATCGAGTGGGGATGCGCCGGCGGGGAGGTCTGAGACGAAACTGAGACGTTCGGCCACTCTGCCGGAGACTATCTTCCAAGACATCCGGAGGCGGGCGATCTACCTCGTTCCTCTCCGGGTTTTCGCATGGACCACACCCAAAGGAGTCTGTCATGACCTTTCTCGCCCTGGCGTTGACCAACGCCGCCTTCGCACAGAACTACGGAGTCTCCAACGACAGCGTCAGCACCTGCAACTACGCCTCGTTCGGAGCGGCGGTCACCGCGGCAAAGGCCAGTCCCGGCTCCACCATCTACGCGACCGCCGGCAACCACAGTGTTCCCGGTGTGGTGTTGGACGAGAACGTGATCATCCGGCGGGGATCGTCCAACTGTACGCCGGGTGGCTCCGGTGTCGCGGTCCTGGACTTCAACTACAACGGGCACATCACAGTCAAGAACGCCGTGGTCATCATGTACGACATGGTTCTCCGAGAAGGAGACCACGGAAACCTCGAGGTCAAGACGAACGACTACCCGACCGGGTCCAACACCTCCTTCTACGGGTTCAACGTCGACTTCATCGATGGCCAGAGTTTCGTCCCGTCCCCCACCGTAGGGGGCAACGTGAAGGTCTCCAGCGCTGACGGGGCCTACACCAGTCTCTTCTACTGCAGCGACTGCCTTTTCGATGGCGGCCATTCGGGAACCGCAGGAGGTGGTCTGTACGTGGGGGCGAGGGCCGACGCCATGCTCTTCGGAGACATCGCCTTCACGGACAACACGGCCACGACCGTTGGTGGCGCCATCTACGTCTCGTCCAGCGCCAACTCGGTGCGGTTCCCCGGAGACATGTATCTATCCGGCAACACGGCCAGTGGGTCCGCGTCCGACGTCGAGGTTGCGGGCGTGCCGGTCATCGTGGACTGAGAGTCGGCTACCCCTGATCGCGCTCCGGGACCCCCGACGTCACGAGTGTCTGGGGTTCGCCCGACCGAGGGCCACACACTGGCCCTCGACGACGGGTGCGATCGCGACCTCCGGCTGAGACCGGCCGACCGGGGTTGGGCAGGGTCGGGTAGGCGGACCCCTTGCTGGTGTAGCCAACCCGCCGCAACCATTCTCGTCCCGACGTCTCCGCCCATCCCGATCCCATGCCGGCTTCCCGGGAGATGGTGTGGGATCGGGTGAATCGCAGGTTCCCATCCCGCGCCGCTCTCCTGCGAGCGCCGCGGGATGGGACAGCAGAGTCGAACCGGCCGCGTTCCAGCCGTTGCTCCCGAGGTGGCGGCGGTTGGGGGGGCGGACGCGTCAAGAGCTGGCCTCGACGCGATCGAGAACATGACGTTCGAAATCACGACACATCCGCCCTGGCCTCTGCTTCGAGGACCCGGAGCGCATCAACCGCTTCCAGTACCTCCGACGCGGGCAGCCTTCGAGGCTTCCGGCCAGCAACGGTCGGGTAGCGGTACGCCGTCGCGTAGGTGGACCAGGGCAGCCAACGCGTCCAGGCGGTGCTCGCGGCCGGCCTCAGGTACGCGGCGTGGTGATTGCCGGTCCGGGCCAGGTCTTCCGCCGCATCGAGGTCCTCGCGAGCCATGTCGAGGAACGCGATGATCCGCTCCTCACGCGGCATGGAGTCTCATGCCCCGGGTGAATGCCGGGCGGGGAAGCGTGTCGATTCGTCCTTCTCTCGTCGAAATCCCGCTTCGTGCACGGGATGATGTCGGCGATGACCCCGGCATCGTGCGCCACCTGCCAGGTTCGTCTCGGGTCGAGCCACTCGTCGAGCGCGCCGTCCGGCACGATGACGAGGATGTCGTAGTCGCTCTCTGGGCGCGCCCGCCCCTCGGCTCGGCTGCCGAACAGCCAGAACTCGAGCGGCTCCATCACCCGGACGACGTGCTCCACGAGCTTCCTGAGCTTCGAGTCTCCTTCTGGCGCGCAACGACCATGATCGCAGTCCAACCAACCCTCCGCGGCCATTCGGCGGCAGGCATTCACCCACTCCGAGTCGGCCCCCATCCGCATCACGCGGTCACCACTCCCGATCCCTGGCGAAGTCGCTCCACGGGATGGAGATGAAGGCTTCGGTCAGCGGGCCGGGTAGCTCCGTGGTCGGGTCCGTGAACACCACAACGACTGCTTGCGAATCGTCGCCGTCGACGATGGCGTCGGATGTGACCGCAGCACCCAACACCACGGAGGAATCAGCTCGTAGCGCTGCGCGCCTCGCATGCGAAGGAAGGCCGCCGGCCCACCGTCTTCGATTGCAGTGCGAGGCGGCTCGACGAGATGCACGGGCTCGTTCGGGAAGAGCGCTCGTGCCCTCTCGACGGCGCGATCGATGGCGGCGTCGTTCATCACGTCCATCGGGCAGCCCTCGAGCAGGCCCTCATAGACGTCACGAACGTGGAGCTCCCTCACACTCCATGTCCGATGCTCAGTCCGAATCCGAAACACGATGACCCCGCCCGAGAGTCTAGCCGAGGGTGGAGGAACGACTTCCTGAGCCCCCGCAGCCCATCGGGTCGGGACGATGAGTTTCCAGGCGCTCGCATGGCTGCTTCCTCTGCGCCCTGTGGGTCCCTACGTACTCGGCCTGGTGACGCTCGGGCTCACCGCGGGGTCGCTTCCACTGGCATTCGCGCGCTGGGGTCCGCCCTCCCGCGTCCGGCGTGCGGTCCCCGCGCTCTGGACCGGCATGGGAGTGCTCGTGTGCATCGAGGCCCTCGCGGGTCTCGAGGGCGTGTCCGATCCCCATCGGATGCGCCTGCCAACGGCAGGGGGCTGGGAGCACGTCGTTGGGATCGGCGTCATTCTCGGGCTCGTGGGTCTGCTCCAGGTGCGTACGCGGCGGGAGCTCGTGACCGCCGCTGCACCAACCGTCTTCGCTGCCGTGGCGTGGATGATCTGGCCCTACAGCGGCGACGGTTGGAGGCTCCTCCACTCCGAGGATCCCGTGCCCGGGGCGGTTTACTCGGCGGACGCGCTCCACGTCCGCGGTGACCGGCCCGCATCCGAGCTCGCCGCCCTCCTCGAAGACGGACCCGTCGAGGTGGTGGTCGTGTCCGAGGTCCGGACCGAGTTCCGCTACGCCGGCGAGGAGCGCCTCCGGGTCAAGCGCGAGCTCTGGGAAGGGACCGTTCGAGTCTCCACCCGCGACAGCCACGTCGAGCTCGACGAGCCGCCGATCCCGCTCGAGGGTACCATCGCCGACGTGCTCGCCCACTGCAGCTTGCGATGCGAAGTGGACCTGCCCGAGCCGCCGGGCCACGCGGCGAAGGAGGCCGCCGCCCAGGCCCTGCTGGATGCCTTGCGCACGGCTTCGCGCGAAGACCCGTCCCGCACCGCCGGGATCGCCGAGCAGCTGCGAACCACCTTCGCCCGAACGCACGCGGTGATGGACGACGACATCCACGAGCTCCCGTGGGACACGATCGGCAAGCCGTTCGAGACTGGCGAGCTGCACTGGGTCACGCCTCGGGCCTACCCCGACGCGACGCTCCAGATCGTCGAGCACGTCGCAGTCCTCCACCGAAAGACACCGCTCTACCAGGCTTCATTCGAGGGGCGCGTCTCATCGTGGACGCGGGCGTCACGAGTGGACGACCCCACACGGGCGTCGTTGCAGGCGGTCGCGATCGACGAGACGCTCCCCAAGCGGTTCTTGCGGCTTCCGGGGAAGCACGACACGCGGGCCTACTACGTCGTCGTCCGGGACGGGATCGTCGAGCAGGTCAGGTCGGAGCGTCCCAGTCCCGCCGAGGTCCGCGCGCTCGTGGGGATCGAACGCGCGCCGCGTCCACCGATCCCGGACCGGTCGTCGCCGTTCCCGCCGGACGCCTGCGAATCGGGTGCCACCGCGATGCCGGAAACCGTGCCCGATGGGTGCTTCGCGGGGCGCCTGGGGTGCGGCGACACGGTCTTCGGTCCCACCAGTGGGCCTGGCCGGGAGCTCGCGCCCGAAGGTGGCACGGAACAGAGCTGGGCGGTCGAGATCCCGGCGCACACCATTGCGCGATTGGACATCTTCGCCTGTGGCACGGGGCGCTTCGAGGTCGGGGAAGTGGATTCGCTCCGCTGCCCCGTGCCCCGTGACATGGACACCGCCACGTACGGGGATTCTGGGCCGTTCGGCGCGCACTCGGCGGCGCTGTACCCGGGGAGCCACGTGGTCCGCGTCGATGCGACGGGGGCCGACCGACCGTACGCACTCCACGTGACGTGCAGTGCCGCCCCGCCCGGCGATCAGATCGACACCGGGCTCCCCGCAGGACTCTATCTGGAGTGAGTCGGGTCAGGACTCGGGCGGACCGTCGAGCACCCGCTATCCGAGCTGTGAGAGGAAGGCAGGCAGACCCTTGTGGAGGTAGTACTCCCAGGCGCCGCGCGCAGCGTCACGGCTGAAGATGGGGTTGTCCTCGGGGAAGGGCTCGTGCCGCACGTGGGTCAGGGTGACCCGGGTCCCCCCGGGCGACTCCGCGAGCTCCCAGGTGACGGTGGAGTCGCCGGCGAAGCCCGGATACCGCCACCGGTACGCAAGGCGCCGACCGGGCTCCACCTCGAGCACGTTCCACAGGTGGGGATAGTCGATCCCGTCGACCGCGACGACGAACTCGGTCACGTGCCCGATCACGGGCTCGAACGCGGTGATGGGTTCGAAGAACCACTGCCGCATCGAGGGGGCATCGGTCAGTGCCTTCCACACCAGGGCCACGGGCTCGGGAAAGGTGTTGGTGACGACGATGGATTCGGTGGAATCTTGCATTTCCGGCCCCGCGACGGTGGCGGCCGAGATAACCGATGCACGTCCGACGACCAACCGTTCGGGCTCTGGGCTTCCTCTGGATTGACGACGACCATGGCACAGCCGGCCCAGAATGCGACTCATGGCAAGGCCATCGCGGCGAGCTGTACGCCCAGGTCGAGACCCACGTGAAGCGCAACGGCGGCGGAGAAGGACCACCGCAAGACCGCCCCGTGGGACGCGTTGGTCACGCGCTGGGAGCTCACCAGGGTCCAGTGCACCGAGCTGCAGCAGCTCCGTCGGCACTTCCACCTCGGACATCACGACGTACTCGTCCAGGTGGGCGTGTCCCCCGTGTTCCGAGGCCTGCTCCCGCTCGCTCGGACCCGCCGCGAACCGCTCTTCGAGCGCGTCACAGCTCCCCAACGCGGCTACCGAACCGCCAGACCTCGAGCGGCTCCATCACCCGGACGACAGCTCCACGAGCCTCCTGAGCTCTGGGTGTCCCATCGGAGCTGAGCCCCTGCATGGTCGGCTCCTATCACGGGAGCGCCGAACCAGGTGGGTGGGGGAGCGGAGCGGAGAGGCGCCTAGAGCCGCGGCATCTGTCTCCAGCCCGGGTCGTAGCTCACCGTGACCCTGGCTCCGTCGTATCCTGCCACCAACGCATCGAGGCTGCGACGCGCCGGCCCCGTCTCGCCCTGGAGGTAGATGTACTGGAGGCGCTCCCCACCTCCCGTGATCGACAAGAGCGAGAGTGCGCCCTCCACTCCAGTCATCGCTTCGGAGAGGGCGTAGATCCGGTCCATCTCCTCCTCGACGGGGAAGCCGTCGCCGCGGTCGGTGAATGGCAGGCACACCAGATAGAGCGTGTCGAAGGCACAGTGCCGCAGGAACTTCGCCGACAGGTTCGCCGTGAACAACCGAACCTCCCCGGACTCGTCCTGACTGCGAAGCCCCGTCAGCGTCTCCTCGGGCCACCGCTCCAAAGCCCCGTTCACCCAGGCGAGCAGCTGCTCGGCGGGAACTCCGTCCTCGGGGGCCTGCTCCAGTCGCTCGATGCGGCCGAGCCAGGTCGTGACGTTGTCCTCGCCGAGGAGGTTGTCGAGCCCGACCCACAAGAATCGGTCCGCGACATCCGCCGGAGCAGCAGCGAACACCGGGTGCCACACGCCGACGTCGAACCGCTGGCGGGGCGCATCGAGCTCGACGGCGAAGGTCATCTCACGGACGTCGACCTCCATCCCGTTCATCCGGAGGACCCCACCCCCGAGCCCCTGCCGGGCGGTGTAGAACTCGAAGACCTCGTCATCGCCAGGGCCACGGCTGCGCCATCGCTCGGCGAGGACGCGAACGACGGGGTCTCCTCCCGACGCCAGGGCGAGGTGGTGCCGAGCAGTCCGCCCCTTCCCGAACTCCCACTCCAGGTCCGGGTGGATGGCGGAAACCCGGGCCGACAGCTCGTCGATCCAGTCCGTCGGAGCGCCACTGTCGAACGTGGCCGCCATGCGATGTGCATTGACGGTCCACCAGGACCAGAACTCCGCGATGCCGGCAGCCGTGCTCATCCGGGACTCCAGGTTCACGAGCGCACGACCGCCCGGCGGCGTCCCCTATCTCAGCGTCGAAGCCACCGCAGGGTGCGGCTCACGGCAAGCGCAGACGCGGGTGGTGTCCGGATTCCTCGACTGCTTCGAGTCGAAGACCCGAAGCCCCTGTTCTTTTCGGTTCCTTTCGACACTCTCGCGGGACCGTTCCCATAGAGACGGGCGCTCGAGGGGAGGAACGATGATCTGGATGCTGGCCGGTCTGGCCCTGGGACAGTGCCCTGAAGGAGCTCGGGATCAGGGATGCGCCGAGCTCGACGCCGAGGGGTGCTGTCCGAGGCCAGTGCCGGGCTCGAAGCCGGAGCCAGCGCCGCAACCCGTGGTGCCGCTCCATCGCGATCCCTCGTCCTTCGTCGAGCACAGAGTGCCTGGAGGGACGTTCCAGATGGGCTCGACCGGCGGTAACACCGACGAATGGCCCGTCCACAGCGTGAGATTGAGCCCGTTCGTCATGATGGAGAGCGAGGTCACTCGAGCTCAGTACCTGCAGGTGATGGGTTCCGACCCCAGCGGTCTCGATGGTTGTGCGGAGTGCCCTGTGGAGAGCGTGAGCTGGTTCGACGCGGTCGCCTTCGCGAACAAGCTCAGCGAAGCACAGGGGCTACGCCCGGCGTATCGCATCTCGGGGGAGTCGGTGAGCTGGGATCAGAGCGCGAACGGATGGCGGCTGCCCACAGAAGCGGAGTGGGAGTACGCGGCGCGAGGGGGCGCGTCGTTCGTCTACGCGGGTTCCGACGACGCGACCTCGGTGGGCTGGTTCGACACCAACGCGACACGGACGATGCCGGTGTGTGGCAGGCAACGGAACGGGTACGGGCTGTGCGACATGAGCGGCAACGTGTGGGAGTGGGTGTGGGACTGGTACGACTTCTACGCCCCTCGAGAACAGGACGACCCCAGTGGGCCTCAGAGCGGCGAGTACAGGGTGTTCCGGAGCGGCTCCTGGGACAACGGCCCCCGTGGACTGCATGCGACCACGCGGGAAGCGGCCACACCGGACACCCGGTACGTCAGCCTCGGCTTTCGGCTCGCGAGATCCTCTCCGTGACGAGCCGGGAAGTCGATGCTCGCCGCTCTCGGGCTCTGAACCCCGCGATCGATGCGCTATGGTCCCGCGTATCGCCGGGGGTCGCGAATGGGTATCGGATCGAGCGTGCGAAGACCGGGCGTTCGAGCTGCAGACACTGTGGGATGGTGATTGCCGCGGGCGCGTGGCGGTTCGGCCAGACGGAGGAGGTCTCGCGGTGGTTCCACCTGGGCTGTGCGTCGGCGGGTGCGCCGCGGGCCTTCGCGCCGTTCCGTGCCGAAGCTCGCCGCCGAGCCCGACCGCGAGCCTGCCTCCACCCGACCACGCGACCGCGAGGCCGAGCGGTTGCTGGCGACCTCTCCCAACGACCCCGCGGCGCGGCAGGTGTTCATCGACAAGCTCCTCGAAGCGGGCGACCCGTGGGGCGAGGTGCTCGCGCTGTACGCCTCCGGTGAGGACGCGCGGGCCCGCAAGCTCTTCAAGAAGCACCAGGCCGACCAGGGCGCCGACGTCGTGCTCGAAGAGGCCGACCGCCTCGACGGGATCGAGAGCGTCTGGTTCGAGGTCCCCAACGGGGGCGATCGCGAAGCGGTTCCAGGGCCGCATGCGGGGCCTCGGAGAGTAGATTCGCCGACGGTCGACAGCAACGGGGCGAGCGGCCCGCGCCGAGGCGCCGGGGCAAACGGACGCACGGCCCGGCGAAGGAGGGGGACGTGTGGACGGTGGATGTGGGCGTGGATCACACCTGTGCGGGGATTGCGCCGGCGTCGACGCGTTCCTGGAGGGCTGCGACGGGACAGCGGTCCTGCAGCCGTGCCAGCGGAACGCCCAGGGCTTCTGCGAGGTGCTGTGACGCTGCGTCAGCGGTCCGCAGCTCCTTGTCCGCGCGACGAGCCGGGAGCGTGGCGCGATGTCGGCAGCGTCAGCGACGGGGGCTGGCGGTCCGGTGCTGGGCCGCCAGCTCGCGGATGGCGGCTTCCTCGTGCTCCGCATAGCGCCCATAGAGCTCCTGGCAGGGCTGTGAGGCGCTGTCGATGAGGCTGCACGCGCGCAGGCTCTCGAAGATCAGCGGGAGATCGGTGCTGTTGTGGCCGACGATCTGGGGCAGCGCCACGCTCGACCGCTCGCCCTGGAGGCCGAGGGCCACGACCAGCCAGAACCGCACGAGGGTGTCGCTCTCGACGCCGAGGCGCTGCTTGATCTTCCGGATCGAGCCGTCCTCCAGCGAGGTGCGCCCCGCGAGGCCCCGCGCGCCCTCGCGGCGGGTGTGGGGCTTCGGGTCGGCGATCCGGCCGAGCAGCTCGGTCTCGCTGCCCGATCCCAGCGTGGGGCCGCCCGCGGGCTCGGGCGTCGGCGCAGGCTCGACCGTCGGGGTGTTCGCCTCTTCGACGCACTCCTTGTGGCGGTTCAGCGCGCGCAGGGCCTGCGCCCAGGAACGACCGGAGTTCTCCATCGCGATCTGGCCCATCCGCTCCAACACCAACCCGCCCTGGACGTTTCCGAGCCCGTTCAGCAGGTTGTTCGCCGTCGTGAAGTACGACATCACCCGCTGCGCGAGCGGAGGCAGCGCGTCGGTCGCAGACGGCAGCGACACCGGGTTCACGGCGTCGATCACGGCGTCGAGCTGGGCCTGTGCGGCGTCCAGGGCCGCGCCGTAGGCATCGCCGGCAGCGCTCTGGAAGCTCTCGGCACGGCGGGCATCGTCGATCGACTCCTGCGCCTTCTCCAGGTACTCCTCCCAGAGGCAGTCGAGCTCGCACCGGTCGAAGCAGGTGGCGGACGCGATCGAGGGTACCAGCAGCGCGGCGAACACACCGCCCAGGAACAGCAGTCGAGACATGGAGGCTCCGCTTCGAAGTGGAGTGGATAGTCGATCTCATCCGGGTCAACCAGGCTATCTCGCCGAGAAGGACGCCGCCGCCGCATCGAGATCACGTTCGAGACCGTCACGCCCGAGCCGCCCGCCAGCGAGGAGTGAGCTCGACCCGTCGGACGCCCTACTTCAGGGGTTGCTGGGATACACCGCGTTGCTGAGCTCGATGGACCCCGTCACGCAGGTGGGATCCGTCGGATCGGCGCGCTCGATGCGGACGTAGTAGTCCGACGAGCTGTCGGAGCAGGGATCGAGGTCCGTGACGGGTGTGCTCAGATAGCAGGGCGCTTCGCCGAACAGGACCCCATCCCGCTGCTCACGCACGTCCAGCACGTCCTCGAACACCGTGCTGGAGACGTAGTACCGGCCACCGTCCTGGATGTCGTTTCCGAGGCACTGGGCCCGCACGGCCAACACGTAGGCGTCGCCGGGGTTGTCGGTGAACCAGGCGCGCACGTGGTACTCGTCGAGCCCGAAGTTGGGAGATGCCTCCGCTTCTGCGCCGTTGTTCGCGTCCACCCCGCGGAAGTGGTACCAGAGCTCCCGGTCGGTGGGCTGCAGGTTGAACGTGTCCGTCACGACCGGGTCGTGCTCGACGATGTCGCCGAGCTCGATGGCCGTCTCGCAGGTGGCCCCGACGGCCGCAACGGGGATGGCCTCGCAGGTACAGGCCCCGAGGACGCACTCCGACCCCGACCACTCCGCCGCGCAGATCGCGAGGGGGTCGCCTTCGTCCGTTGTTCCATCGCAGTTGTCGTCGATGTCGTTGCAGGTCTCCACGGCGGTCGGGTGCACGGTTTCGTCCGTGTCGTCGCAGTCGCCGCCTTGCGGGACGAGGCCCGATGGCTGGCTGCAGGCCGACGTCGGGCTCCCCGCGCCGTAGCCGTCGCCATCTCCGTCGACGAACCAGTCCTGGACGTTCAGCCCGTCGTCCGCGGTTCCGTCGCAGTCGTCGTCGATGCCGTTGCACACCTCGGTGCCATCGGGGCTCACCGCCGTGTCGCCGTCGTCGCAGTCCCCGCTGGTGAGGCTGTAGCCGTCGCCCGGGTCCTCGCAGGCGCTCACTGCCGTCGAGCCTCCGAACCCGTCCCCGTCGTCGTCCTCGTAGTAGTCGACGAAAGCGAGCCCATTGTCCGCCTCGCCGTCGCAGTCCTCGTCGAGCCCGTTGCAGAGCTCGGGGTTGCCGGGGAAGCGTGCGGCGTCCTCGTCGTCGCAGTCGCTCGAGTCGAGGACCCAGCTCGGGAAGGGCGGGCTACCATCGCAGGTGCTGGCCGATGCGTCCGCGCTGCCCGCGCCATCGCCGTCCCGGTCCTCGAAGTACAGCGCGTAGCCCGACGTGGCTTCGCTGCACTCGGGTTCGGCTTCCTTCTTCCCCTTGCACCCGCACACCATCGCCAGCAGCGAGATTCCAGACAGTGTGCTTCTCAAGGTGCCTCCGGTCCCGTTGCGGGATGGCCGCATCGGCCGCTCGTATGATACCGCCGGCATTCCCGTCGAACACCGCAACGGGCGTGCGGAAGACCCGCTCCCAGGGCGTCCTCCGTTCCGGCCGCTTCAGGGCTTCAGCATCTTCAGGAGATGCTCGTTCAACATCTGCCTGGGGGCCTTGGCATCGGCCGTGCCCGTGAGAGCTCGCGCTCTGCCATTTCGGTCAGCTGTCGGACGACGTCGTCTTTCGTGGGCTCGGCGTGCCCACGTCCGGAGCCACCGTCATCGGTGGGCCTGGGACCACCGCGAGCATTTCGGCCTGCCCGGCCACGAGGCGGCGAGGCGGCTCGGGTAGAGGCCGGGCTAGAAATCCGGGCAATCACCATCGATGACGTCGTCGCATTCCTCCAGTGCTCCGTCCGTCGCCTCGCAGTCCAGCTTTCGAGTCGCGCTGACACAGCGTCTGGCCGCCCGGGTACTCGAGACCCAGATACAATCCCTTCCGAGTAAGTCTGTGTCGAATTCATCCACGAGCGCATCGATACATGTATCCATGCCACCAGTGGCTACGTACACCATCGGTCGCTCATGTTGAGCACGGCGTCGCGTAGCCGCTGTGCCTGATCCAGGCCGCGCACAGTTCCTCCGTCACCTGAGCCCAGGCGTCCTGGATGTACTTGAGCAGTCGGTCCGTCTTTCGCGGCGTCCATTGCCGAATCCAGGCTTTCATGACCGACCAGCACATCTCGATCGGGTTGAGCTCGGGCGAATACGCGGGCAGGTAGAGCGGCGTGGCACCGTGCTTCGCGAGCGCTTCGGCGACACCGGCCACCCGATGCAGACGAGGTCCATCCATCACCACGATGTCGCCGTCGTTCAGCGTAGGACCGAGAACCTCGTCGAGGTATGCGACGAAGCGTGGCCCGTCGAACTTCCCTTCCACGGCGTGCATCGCTCGGACGCCGTCCAGGGCAATCGCGCCCACGATGGTCGTGTTCTTTCCGTACTTCGGTGCGAGCAACGTAGGCTTCTCGCCCGTCGGAGCCCAACCGTACGCCCTCGTCAGGTTCGTCCGGAACCCCGACTCGTCGATGAAGACGAGCTTTTCGACCGGAAGCGTCGCTTGATGCTCCACGAAGGTCTCTCGAGCCTCGACTACGTCCGGTCGCCGCGAGGCTGCCGGTCTCAGCGCCCCCTTTTTCGCGTGAGCCCGAGTCGAGCCACGCAGCGTCCCATGGTCCTGACCCCGACGCGTATCCCGCGTTCTTCCTCGTACAGGTCGACCAGCTCCTCCAGCGTGGAATCCGGCACATCCTCGAGCACCGTGCGCAGCATCTCCTCGCCCTCCGCATCGATGCGTCGCTCCTGGCGCGCTCCGCCCATCGGCTTCGCCACGACGTCGCCTGTCGCCCGTTCCAGCGCGACCCAGCGGCTCACGCTCGCCCGACCGACCATGAAGCGCTCCGCGATCGAGTCGTATGTCCCTTCTCCGGCCTTGAATGCCCTCACTACGCGCCAGCGCAGCTCCACGGGGTATGCTCCTGCCACGTCGCCTCCATGGCGACCGGATCACACGCCCGGATCTCGGGATCAACCAGTCCTCACACGTAGATCACAGGATCAGCCTGCCCGGCTGGGGGTGTACCAGCTGTCTGCAGACTCGCAGCGGGCGGCCCGATCACACTGGGCCTCCGCAAGGCTCCTCAGAAATTCTTCAGGTGTGGGAGGTCGTACGCAACCGGCAAGAAGCAAGGCCGAGGTCATTGCACGCACATCAACCCCGCCCAAAGTCTAGGGAAAGAGAGGATGGCCATCGGCTTCAAACCCATTGTACCCTCCAGGGCTCCGTAGCACGGCTGTTGGCGCGGAGTACCCCGCTTCCAACCTACGGCCCCCTGCTTGGGGAGCAGGCAGTCGCTGGTTGGACTTCGAGCAGCGCCCCTCAGCCCGTCCGGACCCCGTTTTCGGCGTATAATCGTCCATGTCCGCGGATTCGAGGCGCACGAACCCGCGCCGACCGGCCCCCCGCCCGCGGCTCGAGCGACGAACAGACCCACTCCGGGCGGCCCTCGCGCCGATGTCGTGAGCCCCACCAGGATACGGCTCGTGGCGGGCGGCATCGCGCACGCCCGCAAGCGCATCGGACCGCCACACGTCGGACACCGCCATCCGGCGACCCTGAAGACCCGCCACAGCAACGATGCCCACGTCCGATAGTACCGACGGCGCACCCGACCGCTCGGCGTCAGCGCGGACTCGTCTACCGCAGCCACCGTCACCGGTGGGTCTGGGACCACCTCCGAGCGCCACGCCGACCTCCCCGCCAGGACACCATGGTACGACACCAGGTGAGCACGCGGCGGAGGAACGAGCGCGGCCAGCCGCTCTACCAGCTCCTCCGGCGTGAACCGGACCGCCTCCGTCCCGTCCGCCCACGGCGTCTTCAGCCGCAGCAACACCGAGCCGTCCGGCTGCGCCTCGCGGCTGGCGGCCACGAACCCCGAGTAGGACGCCCCCTACCGCGGCCGCGTCGCTTGGAGGATCTCGAGGATCTGCGGGTTTCTCACCCGCTCCGCCTCGGACCAGACGCGCTCCCAGCACACGGATTCGTCCGCTGCGGCCGGCTTTGACGTCACCCGCTCCAGGATCTCCGTGCTCTGGGCGCGGACCGCGGAGAATGCGCACCAGCAGCCCAGCGCGCTCTCGTCCTCCCCCATTGTCGCGAGCACGTGGGTCAACGTCGCCGACTCGTGCGCGCAGGCCTCCCGGGCGACGGAGCTGCGCTTCTCGGGGTGCGGGTAGCGGCCCCACAGCGTGTCGAAGAGCTCTGTGCGTCCGACCCGTGCCGCCGTCAGGAGCGCCTGGCGAGCGGCCGCGGCCCGATCCTCCTCGGCGACGGAGTCGATCAGGCCGAGCACCTCGGCGTCGGGGAAGTCGTCCATCACTGCGGCCGGCAGGACGCTCAGGTGTGACCCGGGCGGATCGGCCGTAGGGGCACCTGCTGCGATGAGCAGCCGCGCCGCCTGGTGGCGCTGCTCGCGGGGGACGCCCACCCCGGACTCTCGGCCCCGCCGGTTCGGCACCACCTCGCGGAAGCACTGCTCGAGCCCCTGCTTCAGCAGCGCCGGAGAGGCGTCGTCGTCGAGCTCCAGCAGCAGGGCGACCACCTCGGGGGTGGGCGCGAACGGCATCCCGAACGAGGGCTGCTGCCGGTCGGCGAGACTGGCCACGATGTCGACGCGCCCTGCTGCAACGGCCCGGAACTGTGCATCCGAGGCGGCATCCGGGAAGCGCTTCACCAGTGCGAGGACATCCGCGGTGGCACTGTTCTCCACGACGCCCGGGGGCAGCTTGGGCATCATTCTCTGGAACGGGTCGGCGTTCTCCATGAACAGGGCGATGGTGTCGGCGTTGCACTTCGCCACGGGCTCGATCGGGATGTGGAGCCGGGCCTCGAGCCCCGCGCGGATCCCCGCGGCGTCGCACCGTGACAGCGCGTCGACGAAGGCTTCTTTGGGACCGGGGGCGAGGTCGTACGTCACCAGCGGGGCCCCCAGGTCTTCAGACACCTGGCCCGGCTGGACGACCCGATGCCCGCTGCAGACATTGAGGGCAGGCGTGAGCGTGTCCGAGGCGACGATGATCTCGTCGCCCACCAGGAGCGACGGATCACAGCTGCTGCCCATCATCATTCCGTCGGCCAGGAGTCCGCCCGCCAGGGTCGGGAACACGGTCTCCGGCACCTCGCCCTTGTAGACGTGCCGCACGGCGAGCCGCACCCGCGTGAGCGGGCCGACGGGCCCGAACCCGCTCTGCGGCTGCCCGTCCTGTGGGATGGGCTCCAGCGCCACGACCCGGCCCTGGAAGCCGTAGTCGGCCTGGGCGATCTGGTCTGCCATCGACCCTGCACCGATACACGAACAGGCCCACGCCGCCGTCCCCAGCATCCAGAGCATTCGTTCCCCCCGTGCTTCAGTGTGCGTTTCGCCCTCCAGGTTCCCACGAAACAGCGGTGTTCTGCGCGGCGGCCCCGCTGGAGTAGCGTGGGGTGGGAGGTCACAGGACGATGGAGAATCGCCGCTTCCGTTCCGGGCTCGCGCTCGGCTTGCTCCCCCACCGCCACGACGACACCGAGACCGACACGGTCATGCCGATGGGGGTCGTGAACAGGATCGACCTCCTGACGGGCACCTACGAGTAGCTGGTGGCCACGCTCGATCCGCAGACCCGCGCTTGGTGGACCTTCCTCAGAGGGGTCTCCCTGCTGAACATCGTCCTGTGGGCGGGGGTCCTCGGCATTGTGCCCCTCGACACGGCCGTCGTGCGGGCGCGCTCGCGTGCGCGACGATCTACGTCTGATGCGGGCCGGCCTCAGGAAAGACCATCCTACAGACATCGCCCCGACCCGACTGCTTGTCCCGAAAACCGGTGTTCGAAGAGTACCCCCGAGAGGAATCGAACCTCCGACCTACTGATTAGGAAGGTGCGAAAGAGGGCGTTCGAGCCGTGTGGGAGGCCCGTACCCACTGTCCATCTCGCGTAATGGACACCAAATGGACAACGGACCAACGTGCAAAATCACGACACGTCCGCCCTGGCCTCTGCTTCGAGGACCCGGAGCGCGTCAACCGCTTCCAGTACCTCCGAAGCGGGAGGCCTTCGAGGCTTCCGGCCAGCAACGGTCGGGTAGCGGTACGCCGTCGCGTAGGTGGACCAGGGCAGCCACGGCTCGAGCTTCTGAATCCAGGCACTGGATGCCGGAAGCCTCTCGACCAACGCGTCCAGGCGGTGCTCGCGGCCGGCCTCGACTCCGGCGTGGAGAAGCAGTGCCTTCACCACCTTCTCCGTCGCCTGATGCACGTGGTACGCCGCGTAGTGGTTGCCCGTCCTTGCGAGGACTTCCGCCGCATCGAGGTCCTCGCGAGCCATGTCGAGGAAGGCGATGATCCGCTCCTCACGCGGCATAGAGTCTCATGCCCCGGGTGTAGGCCGCGCGGGGAAGCGTGTCGATCTCGTCCTTCTCTTCGTCGAAATCCCGCTTCGTACATGGGATGATGTCGGCGATGACCCCGGCATCGTGCCCCACCTGCCAGGTTCGTCTCGGGTCCAGCCACTCATCGAGGGCGTCATCCGGCACGATGACGAGGATGTCGTAGTCGCTCTCTGGGCGTGCCCGCCCCTCGGCGCGGCTACCGAACAGCCAGACCTCGAGCGGCTCCATCACCCGGACGACGTGCTCCACGAGCTTCCTGAGCTTTGGGTCTTCCTCTGGCGCGACGACGACCATGACTCAGTCTAACCAACCCGCTTCGGCCCGACTCGACCGACCCACTGATGGGTTGATGCCGGTCGTCCATTGGAATCCGAGTTCGGCTTGTCCCGAAAACCGGCGTTTCAAGAGTAACCCCGAGACGACTCGAACGTCCGACCTACTGATTGGGAAGCCGGCGCATCGAGCGCCCGACCCGTACTGGAGGGCCTATCTGCGTGGACACTACGCGTAATGTCCACAGAATGTCCAACGGACAAAGCACTGGAATCGCGAGACGAACGTGCCTCCGGACTACTGGGTATCGAGGCTTCCAGCCAGCGACGGTGAAACCGAGATACCGCGACACACTCCAGAGCGAGAGGGCCACGACGTCCCGGGCGTCCCTGTGTTACCAGAACGACATGACCGCCACCGACATCCGTGCTGCGGCCCTGGCGCTTCCCGAGGACGAGAGGGAGCGTCTGGCCATGGATCTGTGGGATAGCCTCTCACGCGACGATGGCGTCGGCGATGCCTGGGCCGCCGAGATCGAACGTCGGGTTCGGGCCCTCGAGAACGGTGAGGTCGAGCTGGTGAGCCAGGAAGACGCCCGCGCTCGCATCCATGGGCGGCTGGCTGATCTGCACCGTTGAGCCTGCGAGTCGAGTACCACCCAGAAGCTCTCGCTGAGCTGGAAGCCGACGCCCTCTGGTACGAGGAGCGCGAGGTCGGTCTTGGCTACGGGCTCTTCGACGAAGTCACTCGTGTGGCCATCGACGCAGCAGAGACACCGGGCGTGTGGCCTCTCTTTCCGGATGTGCGGGTGGAGCTCGAGGTCCGCCGGCGAGTGCTCCGCCGCTTCCCCTACGTCCTGGCGTTCAAATTGGTGGGGGACGCGTTGGTGGTGATTGCCGTGGCGCACGCCCGCAGGAAGCCGGGCTACTGGCTTCATCGGCTCTGATCGCGCCAACGCGCCACGTCGGCGTGCCCATCCGGCGCAGTGAAACCAAGCGGGTCGTCGAACCTACGGCCCCCTGCTTGGGGAGCAGGCAGTCGCTGGTTGGACCTCGAGCAGCGCCCCTGAGGCGGTCCGGACCCCGTTTTCTGCGTATAATCGTCCATTTCCGCGGCAAGCTGCACGAAGGCCTTGAGGGACATCGACTCGGACGAGCTCGCCTTCACGGTCCGCATGCAGGCACCGAATGGCGGATGTGACTTCGATATCGAGTCTCTCAGACCCGTCGTGAGCCAGGCGGTTCACAGTGTCCACAGGTCCCCGGCTTGAACCTGGTCACGCTGGCCGCGCACCTGCACGGTCGCGGTCGTCCCGGTGACGTCGACCACGTCTACCGAGAAGCGCTCCCCCATCCACAGGCTGTAGACCGTGATGACGTCGCCGACGCGCAGGCCGTCCTCGGCCCCGCGGTCCACCGTGTAGCCCCCGCCCCGCGCGGGGCCCGCCACTCGGCCCGTGACCACCCGGCCGCCCGAGAACGGGCGCAGCGCGCCCAGGTGGGCGATCGTGAGCGCGTCGCGTCCGCTGGCCGAGACCACGACCGCGCCGTTCGCCGAGCCGACCGCGCGCGGGTCGTCGGTGCGGTAGACCGAGCGCCCGCCACGATTGACTGTCAGGCCACCCTCCTCCAGCGCGACCACGTCGAGACCCGCGAAGGGACCCGGGGCCTCGGCAGCGTCGAACGCCCCCTCCGACGCGGGATCTCCGCTGCGCGCCTCGACATCGCGCGGCGGCGTGCCCGCCAGCCGAAGCACCGCGCCGTCCGCCGAGAACCCCGGCGCCGCGGACCCCGAGGCGGTGTACAGCGAGGCCCCGGTCCGCGCGTCGAACACCTCGACCGCGCCGTCGCGCGACCACGCGGCCACCGTGTCTCCCCTCGCCGACACCGCGAGCGCGTCGACCCCGGCCCGGGCGCGCGCGGCAACGAGCACCACACCTCCGCGCGACGCGACCGCATTGGCGCTCACGAAGGGCTGCACCGCGACCGGAGCGGGCAGGTCGCCCCCGAGCAGGCCGCGCGCCCAGGCCGCCTCTCGGGGGTCGTCCGAGTGCGCCTGCGCCACGGCCTCGGCCAGCGGCGCCAGCAGCTCGCGGTCCATGAGGCGCGCCGCGAGACGCGCTGCCCCGGCGTCGTCCAGGTGCTCGTCGACGGCCTCCAGGCCGATCGAGGCGTCGGCGGTGTTACGCCGCAGGGCACCCATGCGAGTGAGATCGAGCTCCTGCACCACCTCCACCTCGCCGAAGGGCTGCACGAAGCGCACGCGCCGCCGCGCCGTGCCGGTCCAGCGCTGGCGCTCGACGGGAACCGAGGCGCTGAAGGGCCGAGAGCTCATGATGCGCCGCGGCGGTTCGGTCAGCCCGGCCACCTCCGCCGCGAGCGCCTCCACGCGCTTCTTCCACACCGGGATCTCGTCGACCACCGCGGCGTTGAGGCGCTGCACGGTCTGCGACGGCACGTAGGTCGTGACCCGCCACTGGTGGCCATTGCTGCCGTAGCCCTGCGGGCTCATCGAGTACTCGGTGAACACCCCACCCACGGTGCGCTCGGTGGTGACGGCGTTGTCGCGCAGCTTCTGCAGGTGCGCCTGGGCCTGCTCCAGTTCGTCGCGCAGGCGCGCCTGGCGAGCGAGCTCCTGGTCGTAGCGCGGGTTGTCGATCTCGCTGACCACCCGGTAGCGATGCGTCGCCGTGCCCGCCTCGACGGACGCATCGGCATCCACGAGCTCGACCTCCGACGGCTGGATGCCGTCCGCTTTCACCACCGAGAAGGCGGCGCCCCAGGCACCCGCGGGCGTCTGCTCCAGGGCCGCGGCGAGCGCCCCGACATCGGACGCCCGCAGCTCGCCGATGGACGCCCCGAAGGCCTCGGCCCGCTTGCGCGCACCCTCGTCGACGATCCCCTGGGTCAGCTGCGAGCGCGCCACCGAGGCGGCCAGCGCCTGCGCCATCTTGCCCTCCCGCGCGGCCTCGTTCTCCCAGGTCTGGAGCTGACGCACGAGCTCGGGCACGCGCTCGCCGAGCTGACGACCGAGCTGCTCGCGCTGGGCGAGCCCGGCGCCGTCCATCGCGCGCCGCGCCGAGTCGTACAGCGCGAGCCGCCCCTCGACGTCGGCCTCGGCCCAGGCCGCCTCGTCCAGCGCGCCCGACTCGGCATCCGCTCCGGCCACCAGCTTGCGCCGGGCCGCCGCGGCCAGATCCATCAGCCCCACCCGCCCTTCGCCGGGCACCAGACCGAAGTCCGCACCCATCGCCGCGAGGGCCTCCACGACACGCGGATCGGCGCCGCCGTCGGGGCGTGCCCAGGTCGCGCCCAGCTCGGCGAGGTCGACGATCTCCAGCAGCCGCAGCGGCGCGAGCGCGTGGGCATCGAAGCGCACCCGGGCCGCGGCCACCTCGTCCCCCAGATACCGGTCGACGCGCATCGCCAGGGCGTCCGACAGCAGGGCCGCGTCGGGGCTGCCGGCGCGCGCGAGGGTGCGCAGCACGGTGAGCGCGCCGCGCAGGTCGCCGCGGTCGAGCTTGTCCACGAAGCCGGTCCGCAGGGACTCGGTGCTGCGCCACGACCAGAACCCGTCGTCCCACTCGCCGACCTGCACCCACACCTCGGGCCGGCCGGCATCGTCCTGCAGCACCTTCACGTCGGGCGCCCAGATGCCTCCGCCGCCGAGCGCCACCCCACTCGGCGCCGGGCCGACGGTCCAGCCCCAGTCCTCGAGCTGCGCGACCCAGTCGTCACCGGTCGTGCGCAGGCGCACCATCGCGCCCTTGGGTACGTACTGGTCGTCGTCGCGGGAGCACCAAAGGCGCACCTCGTCGGCGTCGCCCCCGACGAGGCCGAGCAGCGCCACGTGCGAGTAGCCCACGTGCGCGCCGCCGAGCTCCCCAGCGAGCCGCGCCTCGGCGAGCGCGGCCTCGAGCTTGGACTTCGGGATGGCCTTGCCGAGTTTGAGACCCGCGACCACCGGGATGGATGCGCGCAGGTCCGCGATCTCCACTGCCGCCGGCACGCCAGCCCACACCTGCGAAACCACTACCAGCGCCAATCCGGATAGCATCAGACCTCCGAGTCGAACTCTACTCCAGCGAGGTATCCATGTGGCTGTTGCTCAGCCTGTCCGCCCTGGCCAAGCCCCCCTCTCTCGACGCGTCGGTCACCGGAATCGACATCGCCCACGGCATGATCGCCGCTACCGCGGACGACGCGGCCCAGCTGGGCGTGTGGGAGGCCACCGGCAAGCACAAGAAGGTGTGGATCCTCGAGGGCGAGCCCACCACCTACACGCACCGCTATCGGTACATCGAGTGGGTGAAGCCCGACATGCTGTTCGGGGAGGGCGCCGGCAGAGCGGAGTGGGTCCGCCTCCAGGACGGTGCCGGACCGAAGATCGGGGATCGCGATGTCCGCAACATGGCCGACCTCGTACCCGGCAGCGAAGTCGACCGCGCCGTGTTCCTGGCGCACGACGGCAAGCAAGGCGTCGACGGCAAGGGCGTGTGGGAGATCGGCTCCACCCGGGTGCGGCTGCTCGACGACGTGGACGCGAAGCCGATGGCGGGCGATCGCGCCGCCGGACTGCTCGCCGTCGGGTTCGACTCCGGCGCCACTCACATCGTCGGAGGCCCCGGGCGAATCGTGTTCCAGGACGGCATCCCAATCACCGAGGTGCGCCTGTCCGACGACGGCTCGCGCATCGCGATCGCGCTTTCGCCCGGCGAAGGGCCGGGAACCGTCGTGGTGCGCACCCTGCCCGACGGCGCCGAGCTCGCCCGCTTCGAGACCGAGGTCGTCCGCAGCAAGGTCAGCTACGCGACGGCCGAGTACACCCGGCTCGCCTTCGCCGGTGACCAGCTGGTGGTCTACGGTGCAGGCAGCTGGGGCGCCGGTCAGGTCGAGACCTGGGACCTCGCCACCTCCACGATGGTGCACCACTTCGACGGGTTCTGGACCGCGATGGGCGCCGGCGACGGGCTCGTCGTGCTCGGCAGGAAGGATGGCTCGCTGCACGCTTTCCTGCCGGATGGCACCGCGGTGCCCTGGTGATCGCATCGGGGACCCGCGTGCGGATCGTGCCGGGGGCGCCCGTCCGACAGCCGGTGCAGGCCGAGGTCCGTCAGCAGCCAGACCGCCCCGTCCGGACCCTTCGCGATCTCCTGCGTCTGAGCCCCGCCGAGGTCGACGTCCACGAGCCTGGCGCCACGGCTACTCGGTCGCCGGGAACGCGAAGCTCATGGGGTCGGGTCCTGGTCCGGGCCCCGCGGGACCGCAGCACACTCCGGTGCGCGCCGTGATCTGGTCGGTCAGCGTCACGGTGTAGTCGTGGGTCGAGAGCAGGCCCGGGTGCACCATCCACACGAGGTCGGGCTCCGGTCGCTCGATCGTCACGGGGATCGCGGCGCCCGCCGTATCGTCCCAGACGGCGACCGCGGACGTGGTGCCATCGGGTGCCGTGGGGACGTCGACCGGGACGTTGAACCGCAGCGTGAGCGCGAGCGCGTCGCCGGTGCGTCCCCATGCCCAGCTGTAGGGAGGGAGGGCGTCGGTCCGGAAGCTCCACTGCCATGCGCCGTAGCCGTCCTCGCCGCGGTCCCAGGGCAGGGTGACGCGGTGCACGTGGCCCTCCCGCAGCTCGTCTCCGAAGGTGACGACGACCGCACGCGGGTCGTCGGGCGCGACGGTGGCTGTCGCGGGGACCTCGGTCGCCACGAGACCCAGCCCGCCATCGTGGTCGATCTGCTCCAGCACCACGTCGGCGAGGACGAGCCCCTCGTCGGCGACGGTCTGGCGGACATGGACCCGGACGGAGTGCCCCTCGCCACCGACCACGGGCTCGCGCGTGGTGCCGCCGGTCATACTGAAGCCCCGGATCCACTCGGGTCCGTTGCGCGGCCCGAAGAGGTCGGTCGGCTCGTCGACCGGCTCGGCGGCGACCCGGAACGTGAGCACCGGCCGCTCGGGCCCGCCGTAATGCCAGGCATGGTGGCGGCCCTGACCAGCCACGATCCGGAGGATGGCGCCGGAGGGCCAGCCCGGGCCCGGCGGTCGCACGGTCACGGTAGAGCCGGACACGGTCGCATCGACGGGGAAGTCCGCACCGGTCTGCAGGTCGTAGCCGGTGATCGGCTCGCCCTCCATCGAAGCCTCGAACTCGAGGGTGACCACCTGGTCGGGGGCGACGTCCACCGAACCGTCCGCGGGCGCGGCCGACAGGAGTGCGTTGCCGTCGTCGTCCATTCGCGGGTGCTCGAGCGTCTGGCCGCCGTCGCAGACGAAGAGCTCGCCGTCCTCGCGGAGACACATCCGTAGCCCGAACTCGGACCCGAAGCCGGTGGCGACCTCACCCCACACGACGGTCTCGTCGAACGGTGGAGGCTCGGGGTCGAAGAGCGGAGCGAACGTCGGCCGGCACACGGACTCGCCGAAGCTGCGCTGCCAGGTCGCGGGGTCGGCGGCCCAGTACTCGCTCACGTTGCCGCAGGTGTCCACCACGAACCGGGTCATGTCCTGCGGCGGACACCATGCGCCCTGTTCGCAGTAGTTGTCCCGGACGCGGTCCACCGGGAACATCGTCGGAGTGAGCGGGAACTCGGCCAGCTCGATGGCGTTCGCGTCGGGGTAGCTGTGGCCCGCGAGCAGGCTGCCGCCCGGGTGGGGCTGCATGCGGAACGTCGCGAACGTCGGGGCCGGCGCGGCGGCGCCGTCGAGGTAGACCCGGTCGTCCGCTCCGGTCCAGCGGTCCGCCGAAGCGTCGTAGTGAACCCCCTGAGCCCACCAGCGCGCGCCGTCCAGTCGGTCGGGGAGCAAGCGACGTAGCGCCACTACCGCGTACGCGTCGCCATCGGCGTCGTGTCCGAGCGAGGTCCGACAGCCGACGTCCACGTACCGCCAGTCGAGGATGGACGTGGACTGCAGATCCGGGATGGCATGGGTCGAGCTGTCGAGGACCAGGCGGCTCTCCCAGGCGCTGGAGCCGGAGGGAAGGCGCGCATGCCAGACGCGGGTGCGCGGCGTGTTGTCCCAGGACGGCGAGTACCGGAGGTTCGGCTCGGCGTTCTCGCGGTACAGCACGTCGACGTGCCCCTCCGGCGACACGGCGATTCCGAGATCCTCGCACTCCGCAGCGAGGTCGGGCTCGTCCCAGATGGCCTCGCTCGGGATGTCGAGTCGTCGGACGCTGCCGTCCGCGCGGCTCCACCGGACGTATTCCATGCGCGGTGGGGCGTCGGTCGTGCGGAACACCACGTGGACGTCGCCCTCGGGGTCGACGAAGCCCTCGAGATCGCCGGTCTGGTCGAGCGTCAGGTCGTTGAGCTCGAACCGTTCCCACGGCTGGTCGAGCCCTCCGACCGCCAGGTCGAAGCCTGCGCGCTCGGCGGACGGGAGCACGACGAAGACCCGGTCGGGTCCGCTGAGCACGTCGAGCAGGACGCGGGGTTCGTCGATCCAGGTGCCGGGCGGGTAGTCGGTCAGCGTCTCCTCGTTCCACGAGCCCGAGACGTCGCGGAGCTGGTCGCGGCCGCGGAAGAGGCCCTCCATCCGGGCGTGGAACGGGAGGGTCAGCGACGCGAACCGGTGGGCGTAGGCCGGCGCCTCCACGGTCGTGTCGGGATCCTTCGGCTCGCAGGCCACCAACACCAGGAACAGGGATCGCAGCATGGACGCATTCTACTCTCCGTCCCGGGCCAGCACGACCTCGATCGCGCCTATGAGAGAATCGACGTCGACATTGGCGTATGCTCGGCCGGTCCATTGGAGAGCCGATGTGGTGGTTGATGTGGCTGCCGCAGCCCGCCGCAGCACAGACGTTTCGCGAGGCGACCTTCGACCTGCAGATCCGCAAGGTCACGCCCTTCCGGGAGGGACTCCAGCCCGCCGAGGGGACCGAGCTCCCCCGAACGGTGTACTGCGAGGGCCTCACCCTCATGTTCGAGCCCGAGGAGGGTGCCGAAGGCATCGCCGACCTGCACTTCTGTCCGAACGGCGACAAGCGCGGGACGGAGTGGAACTTCGGCCTGGGCGCGGGTCTGGGTGTGTTCGCCGGGCCGGCGCACGGCTACCTCGCGCTCACGCTGGGCGGAGGCAAGCACCCCTACAAGGGGGACGAGCTGACGACCTGGGAGGGCTTCATCCACGCCAGCCCGATGCTCGGTGTGGGGGTCGGACTGTTCGGGGGGATCGCGATCGACGTGCGCGGGTCGGTGATGATCGGTCGCATGTTCACGGGGTCCTTCGGGTTCGACGAGCCGTACACGTTCGCCCGGCCGATGGTCACGTTCGCCGTGGGACTGGGCGACATGGGGGGACGATGAGGACCGTCTGGAAGGGTGGAGTGGCCGCCCTGCTGCTCTCCACCGGGTGTGGGGGTGTGCCCGAAGCCAGGGACCTGTACGGGACGATGTGGGCCAACCTGGATGCCGGGGAGTGGCGCGTGCTGTCCTTCGAGGAGACGCGACCGGAGCTGCCCGAGTGGACGGATGTCTACGGCATCCACCAGTACGTCGACGGGGAGGCGCCGGTCGAGATCCAGTACGGCAGGTACCAGATCACCGAGGAGACGCTGTTCACCTCCGTGCACTGGAATGCCGACGGCACACCTGGCGGGACGTACGCCAACGCAATCCTCGACTACAGCCGCAACGCCA
Organism: Alphaproteobacteria bacterium; assembly: GCA_020632875.1. GTDB lineage: Bacteria > Myxococcota_A > UBA796 > UBA796 > JACKEQ01. The sequence goes on along the minus strand of JACKET010000002.1, from coordinate 419,977 downwards.
TGGAGCTCTCGTCGGAGACCGCCTCCGAGGGCTCCCGGGTGTTCGAGCGGGTGACGAGCCTCCCGTGATCCTGGGGATCCTGGCGGCGTGCGGCACGAATCTCCCGGCCCACACGGAGCTTCCGCGGCTCGGGAGTGCCGAGCGCCACATCGCGGACCTGCCGGTGGGCTTCGAGCCTCTCGAGGTCGCGACCCACCCCACGGAGCCGGAGTGGCTGCTACTCACCGGCCTGTATGGAGGGGTGCAACGGAACCTGGTGGTGCACGACGGCATCGTGGACATCTCGTGCCCGGATCGCGGTGTCACCCGACTCGCTTGGCGGAACGATGTCGGGCTCTGGGACGTGCACGACGGCGCACTGGTGGTGCTGCGCGGCGGCGCCACCGAGGTGGACCGCTGTGTGGGTGACGAGGTGACGACCACCACGCTCGACGCGGTACCCCAGGCGTTCGTGCCCGATGGCGACGCCTTCGTGACCTGGACGACCGACGGGCCCGAGCGCCGCGAATGGCCCGATCTCGCGCCCCAGCCTGCTCCGTGGCCCCACGGACCGATCCTGGATGTGGCGGCGAACCGGGAGCGAACCGGGGTGGACGTCGTGAGCGACGAGGGCACGGCGCTCGTGCTCTGGAGCGTGGATGCGTCCCTGTCGCCGGTCGAGCGGCTCCGTGTCGACGCCGGAGGGCTCGACGCTCCGGAGGTGGCGCTGTCTTGGGACGACGGGCTGATCCTGGTCGCGGGTGCCGACGTGTTCGCAGCGACCCCCGGCCACGAGCGCGTACGCCTCGACCTCACCCCGGACGAGGCGCGCTCGCGCGTGTGGTTTCCCTGGGACGACGATGCGGGGATGTCGGCGTTCGGCACCCCGACGCTGTCCGTCCACTTCGGGGACGGGACGGTGGTTCGCGAGGGCTTCGCGGGCCTCGCGGGACACCACGTCCTGCTCGACGGCGAGCGGGAGGCCACGCAGGTCGCCATCCACGCGAACCGCCCGGGCCAGCGTCCGGGCGAGACGCCCCTGTGGGCAGGCACAGTGGACCTCTCCACCCGCTGGGGCGACCTCGGGCAGGAGCCCATCATCGAGGCCGTGGGCACCGAGGACGGAACGTGCATCGTCGCCGCCTGGGGCACGGTGGTGGGGCTGGAGGGTCGGCGCGTACCCGGCGGGCGGCTGCGGGGCTGGGGCGCCGCCGACACCGTGGTGTTCGGGGGCCGCTGCACCGGTCCGCTGGACGTTCTCGCGCGGGGACTCGACACGCCCGGGATGGTCGAGCTCTACGGCGGCTCCCCCATCCTGAAGACGGACCACTTCGTGTTCTCGGCGGTCTCCGGCACGGGCGACGAGCTGCCCGAGCTCGGGAGCTACGAGGGGTACGACATCCGGCAGCATGGCTGGATTCTCGGGGAACGGGGCCCGGTCCCGGCATACGAGGGCGCGAAGGGCCACCTCTGGGAGCGACGGGGCTCGGTGGTCTGGACCTGGGCGGACGACCAGTTGTTCCGGGCCGAAGTGGAGGTGCGCTGATCGACGGCGGAGCCCCCGCGGCTCGGAAGGACTCTGTCGCTCAGTCCGTCGGCGACCAGGGCCACCACGCGGGCAGCAGCGTCCCGTGGACCCGGAGGTACGCGGCCCGGTCCCGCGGCGTGTCACGCAGCCCCTGCCCGGCCCCGACGGCCCACAAGACTGCGGCGGGCTCGCGTCCATCAACGCCACCAGCTCCGGAAACGACAGCGGATCCGGCTTCTCCCGCGAAGGCTTCGTCGAACCCTTGATCCGGAACACCGCGAGGTCGGGCAGCACCCGGATGTGTTCAGCCGATACGCGCGCTTCAGCAGCGCCGCGACCGCAGCGCGGTGCAGGCGCTTCGAGTTCCCCGAGAGCGGCTCGCCGCGCCGAGCACCCCGCGTCATCACCAGCGAATCGACGTAGTCCGCCACCACGTGGGCATCGATGTCGCGCAGCGCCTGCTTCCCGAGCACGGCGAGGATCTGGGACCATCGCTGCTGCTCCGTCCTCCAGCTCCCCGGCGCCGCCTCCTCCCGCCACGGCGCGTAGACGGTCTCCTGGTACTCGGACAGCGACATCCGCTCGTAGTCCGGCTGACCCGCGATGAGCGCCTCGACCTCCGGGTCGCCCAGCAGGTACCGGATGGCGGCGTCCCGGTCCTCGCGATGCCACTCCTGGATCCGGACGGCCCGGCCCAGGGCCTCCTCGAGTGTCATCCGCTCGGCCGCCCGCTGCGCCTCCTCGCGGGTCACGTACCCGAGCGAGAGGTTCTGCTTCGTCCCGTCCGGCCGGGTCCGGATGCTCCAGTAGGTCCCGCCTTGTAGTCGGCCGAGCTGGTGTGCCAGGTGCGCGCCTTTGCCCCTCCCCGAGGAGGACCCCAGCGCCATGGACATCAATGTCCAAACCCGAAATCTTCTGACTCGCCGAAAACCGGCGTTTCAAGAGTACCCCCGAGACGACTCGAACGTCCGACCTACTGATTAGGAATCAGTTGCTCTATCCACTGAGCTACGAGGGCAGGACACTTCTCTACCCGCCCGACCCCGCCTACACCACCATCCCGACCACCATCGCGAACACCATCAGCCCGACCCACGCCAGCGCCAGCAGCACGAACCCCACCACCCCGAGCACCACCAGCCCCACCAGCAGGTAGATCGGCCACATCGGGAACTTCAGCTTCCGCCGCGGGACCCGGCGCTCCAGTACCTTCCCGTCCCAGCCGGCCACCTTCACGAAGTACGTGTGGTCGTCGGTCAGCGCGATGAACTCGTCGGGCTTCGGAACCTTCAGCGTGAAGCGCACCGTCACCACGTCGGCGGCCACCACCTCGGGCTCGCCCTCGAAGAACAACGCGTAGAACGGGCTGTGCCCGGCCTGGCGGACCTCGAGCTCCATCTCGCGCTCGAAGTTCGCGAAGGCCGCCGCAATCCCCTCGGGTGGCGGACCGGGCCACGGCGCCCGCGGCTCGTCGACCGCCAGGACGAGCTTCGCGGGACCCTCGCCCGCCACCTTCCGGCCCACGCGGTGGTTGCCGTACTTCGCGTACCAGGGCCGCTCGCCGAGGAACAGCACCTCCTGCGGGCTGCCGCGCTCCACGCGGACCTCGCGCATCGCGTACACGACCTCGGCCGACTCGGCCGCGAAGCCCGACGCCTCGCCGAGCGCGCGCTTCCCGACCCACGTGCGCACCATGTCGACGAGCTCGGCGTCGTCCTTCCGCCCGAGCTTGCCCAGCGCGATGGTCTTCGCCCGGTCGGACCCCTGGAACAGCGTCCAGGTGCCGCAGAACTCGCACTTCACCCGACCGCCGCTCTCGGCGGCGAGGTCGAGCGCCCCTCCACAACTGGCACACAACGCGGCTTGCATGGATCCTCCGCCGCCGTCCTACCATGTCCACGCGGCCGGGATAGGATCCGCGTACCCGCGCGGACGGTCCGCGCCCGGCCACAGGTCTCGTGCAGCGTGCGTGAAGCGTTCGTCCTCGTGGCCGTCTCGGCGGTGTGGGGCATCGGGTACCTCGCAGGAACGGTCGCCCTCGGCGCGCTCGACGCGGGCTTCGGCCCCCTGTGGCTCGTGGCGTCCCGGCTGCTCGTGGCCGGCGCGCTGCTCTCGATGCTCGCCGTCGCACGCGGCGCTCCCCTGCCCCGCGGGCTGCCGGGCATCGCCGCCTCCGGTGCGCTCGCCTGGGTCGTCGGCACGGGGATGCTGACCATCGGCCTGCAGTGGGTCCCGGCGGGCACGACGGCGCTGGTCCTCGCGGGGTCCCCGGTCGTGGCGCTCGTGCTCGATGGTCTGTGGAGGCGGGCGCCCCCTCCCCGGGCAGCGGTGGCCTGGCTGCTCGTGGCGGTGGCGGGGCTGGTGGTCCTCGTGGGGCCCGCGCCGCTGGCGGTGCCGGGCATCGGCTGGACCCTCGCGGCGTGCCTGGCATGGGCGGCCGCACAGGTGGTCGAGTCGCGTCGGGAGGACGGCTCCGACCCGCTGGCCGTCGCCGCCATCCAGATCGGGGTCGGCGGGGTCGGCGTCTCCGCGCTCGCCTTCGCGTCCGGGGAGCCCCTGCCGGCTCCGGGGACCGCCTCCTGGCTCGGATGGGCCTTCCTGGTGGGGCCGAGCACGGTGCTGGTGCTCCCCGCGTGGCTGTGGCTGCTGCGGAGGGTGCCCGTCCACGTGAGCCAGCTCCAGGCGGCGCTGAGCCCCGTGGTCGCCCTGGTGGCCTCGGCGGCGCTGGGCTGGGAGGCCCTCGGGCCGCGGGAGGCCGTGGCATCGGCCCTGATCCTGGGAGCCGCGTGGCAGGCGGCCCGTCCCCGCGAGGTCGCCGACCCCGCACCGGCTCCGGAGGCGGTCCCGGACGTGCCCATGCCCGCCGTTCCGGTGCCCGCGGCCGTCCCCGTGGTGGCTCAGCCCACCCGCTCGCCGCTCTCGTAGAGCCAGCGCTCGCGGCGCACGAAGCGCGACCGCTCGGTGAAGCTCGCGTCGCGCCCGCCCTGGTCGAGGACCGCGTGGAACGTGACCCAGGCCTCCGTCTCGCCCGGCTCGACCGAGCGAATCTCGAGCCCCGTGAACCGCGTGCCGTCGCAGAACCGCTGGATGTCGGCCCGCCAGGACTCGCGGTCTTCGGGGGGCTCGGCGGTGGTCTCCATCACGTAGCGGACCTTGCCGAGCGCATAGGCCGCGTACCGGGACCGCATGAGGGCCTCGGGGTCGGACGCCCCGTCGCGGTGCGCGTCGCGGCAGCACTTCCCGTACGCGCGCCCGCTGTGGCAGGGACACGGCTGGCGTGGGGAGATCACGTCAGTACCCCGTGGAGAGCCCGGGCTCGGCGGCCCCGAGAGGCACTCGCGTGACCTCGGCCCGCAGCTCGCGGCTCTCACCCGCGTGCCACCGGCACAGCGCCGAGCGCACGCGGCCCTGGGACCGCTGGACGACGAGGTGCGTGAACGCGAGGTCGCGCTCGGACCCGCCCGCCCAGGACCCGAGGTTGAAGTACCACCCGTGCCCGGCGAGCTGCTGGGCCAGCGGCACGTGGCTGTGGCCCATGACGACCACGGGCGCGCGGACGATGCGGCGGATCTTCGCGGCCACCTTGCGCATCTGCTCGGTGGGGTCGACGTTGTCGCGCCCGGTCGCGAGCCACACGTGGATCATGGCGACCAGCACCACCGCCAGCCCCGCGAACGCGATGTTCAGCGGGAACGCGAACAGGGGCATCACGAACGGGATGAGCGCGAGCAGCAGCAGCGTCGTGAGCAGGCGGCCCAGCATGACGGAGCGGATGAACGCGAAGAAGTCGATGAACACGGGCGGACGGCGCAGGCCGTGGAGCTTCTCGAGCGTCTCGGTCTTGAGCCCGACGCTCTCGGCGATGCGCTGCATGCGGGCGTTGCGCAGCTCTTTGCGCGCCTTGAACTTCTCGGGGTTGCGCACGCGCTTCAGCCACTGCGCGCCCAGCGCCTTCACCACGGCCGTGTACCCGCCCGCGAACTTCCACGCGTCGTCGTGGCGCGCGTTGATGATGAGGTGCAGGTACTCGGGGAAGGACAGGTCGACCGTGGCATCCGGGCTGACCGGCAGGTGGTTGCCGAGGTACCGCATCGCGGCCGTGCCCAGGTTCTCTTCGAGCGACTGGGGGTTGTCGGGGTCTTGCGGCGTGAGCGCCTCTTCGAAGCTGCAGAACGCGTCGTACTGGTGCCCGTGCTCGACCCAGGCGACACCCGGCTCGTAGTAGAACCACTGGTGGAAGCTGATGCGGTCGCGGATGCTGTCGTTCGAGCCCGTCTCTTCGCGCCAGATGTGGTCGAGCGCGCCGAGCAGGTCGCCCTGCACCTCGTCCCAGTGGAACTCGGCATCGTGGTTGCCGACGACCAGCACGAGCTCGTTGCCGCGCCCCACGAAGCGCGCCAGCGCGACGAAGAAGTCGTGGTGCCGCTCGATCACCCGCACGAGCTTGGCCCTCGCGGCCTGGCACGTCGCGCCGAACCCGTACAGGCGGTCTTCTTCGGTGCCCTCGATGCCGGCCTCCTCGGGGGACAGGGCCACCGAGAGGAAGTCGATCATGTCGCCGTTGCACACGAGCCGCCACGGCACGCCATCCTGCCGCCAGGCCGTGTAGTGCACGAGGAACGACGTGAGCGCGCGCTCGGTCTGGCTGACGTGCGACTCGGGGGAGCCGGGAGGCGGATGCGGCCCGCTGTTCAGGTCTTCACCGAGGTGGAGATCGCTGATCATCAGCAGGTTGTTCTCGGCCGTCATCGCAGGGGCTCCCAATCTGATCGATCCCTATCGCGCGGGATTCCACAACTCCTTTGTTGCCACAGATCTTCACGGCATCGTTCCAGTGCCTTCGTTAGAGCCCGCCCGTGCGTGTCCTCATGCCACTGATGCTGCTCGCGGGGTGCACGACCTCGCGCGCGATCAAGCCGCTGCCGAAGGGCGCAGGCGCCGTCACCGCGTCGCTCGGCGGCCCCCTGACGGCCGATCTCGGGCCGACCATCCCGCTCCCCCTCACGAGCATCGGCTACATGCACGGCCTCGACGGGAAGACCAACCTCCACGGCAGCTTCTTCCCCACCGGGCTGCTCGCGTTCGGCCTGCCGGGCGCGTCGCTCGGGGTGGCGCGGGAGCTCTGGCCCGCGGAGGGTCGCGCGCCGCGCCTCATGGTCGACGGCACCCTCTCGGCGTTCGCCGGCAACGCCGCGAAGGGCCTGCCCGCCGGCGCCGGGCGCGTGTTCGTCGACACCTCCGCGGTCCTGTCGTGGGACGTCCGCGAGCACAGCGTCTATACGGGCTTCGACGTGTTCCTCCAGCCCGCCCCGGAGGTGAACCTGCACCTCACCCCGATGCTCGGCGCCGAGCTGCGCCGCCAGCGCGTGGCGGTGGCCTTCGAGGCCGAGTGGCTGGTGTTCTACGCCGACAACCGCCTCGGCGCGGCCAACTGGTGGGGCCCCGGGCACCGCGGTGCGCTCCAGCTCCAGCTCGGCCTGTCGTACCGCGTGGGGAGGATGCCGTGATCCTGCTGCTCTCCGGCTGCCTGACGCTCGACTTCATGTTCTTCGACACCCGCCCGGTCGACGCGTACACCATCGAGAACGACCTCGTGCCCGCCGAGCGGATCGAGCCCGTGACCTTCGAGAGCACCGACGGCACGCGGCTCCAGGGCGTGTGGGCGCACCAGGCCGAGCCCGGCCGGCCCGTCGCCATCTACTTCCACGGCACGAGCTCCAACATCGAGACCGACTGGGAGCGCGTCGAGTTCTACTGGACCTGGGGCTACGAGGTCTTCGTCTTCGACTACCGCGGCTACGGCGCGAGCGAAGGCGAGGCGTCCGCGGCCGGCGTGCTCGAGGAGGACGGGCTCGCGGCCGTCCGCTACGTCTCGGAGACGACCGGCCTGGCGCCGGAGGACATCGTGTGGGTCTGCCTCTCGCTCGGAGCGGCCGTGGCCACGCACACGTCGGACGAGATCGGCGCGAAGGCCATCGTCCTCCAGTCCATGTTCGCGAGCGCGGACGAGATCATCGACGACGCCACGATGCTCGACCTCCCCGCCGGCTGGGTGTTCGCGTCCCCCGACCTCGACAACGTCGCCGCCATCCCGCACGTCACGGCGCCGGTGCTCATCGTCCACGGGCTCGCCGACGACTTCATCGACCCCGCCAGCGGTCCCGAGCTCTACGAGGCCGCTCCCGAGCCGAAGGCGCTCTGGCAGCCCGAGGGCGTGGGCCACGCCGACGTGCACGAGCTGCTGCCCGAGGAGTTCACCCGGCGCGCGCTCGAGTTCATCGCGGCGCAGGCCGAGGATTAACGACGCCGGTCTACGACGCACCGGAAACCACATACCTGTAGGGGGGTTCCATGCGTCTGTCGTTCCTGCTCCTGTCGCTCGCGGCGTGCACACCCGGGTCGGACCCCGACCCGACCGAATCCGATATGCCGAGCTTCTTCGACCTCATCGACGCGCTCGGCGACATCTCCGACTTCTCGGAGAGCCCGGCCCCGCCGACCGTCGCGCCAGGCGAGACGGCAGCCCCGTCCGGAGTCGACGCCGCGTGCTGGTCGTGGCAGGTGCGCACCGATCCGGGGGGCGCGGTCCCCCCGGACCTCACCTTCCAGGCCTATGATCCCGGCACCCTGAAGCTCCTGACCTCCGCCACCGACGACCAGGCAGACGGTGTGTGGGACACGACGGTCCTCCAGATCTGGGACGCGTCGTTCGACAACCTCCTGCGTCAGCGGGCCGGCGACCGCATCACCGTCGACACCTACGCCGACGGCGTCCGCATCTTCACCGGCATCGACGAGGACGGGGACGGCGCGCTCGAGGTCGCCACGCGGTTCCGCGCCGAAGACGGCCGCGTCGTGTCCGGCGAGCGCGACGAGACCGGCGACGCCGTGGCCGACGTGGGCATCACCTTCCGGTACGACGCCCAGGGTCGTGAGACCGCCATCGAGGAGGACCGCGGCTTCGACGGCACCCTCGACGCCAGCTCGGAGCGGACGTTCGAAGACCTCGGCGACGGCCGGAGCCGCGAGCGCCTCGCGATCGACGAGGACGGGGACGGCACCGTCGACGTGACCTCCATCCGCATCACCGACGCCGCCGGCCTGCTCGTCGAGCAGCGGTTCCACCAGGCCGACGGGCTGGGGCTCGAATACGAGCACACCTACGACGCCGACGGGGTGCTGACCGAGACCGCGTTCACCCTGACCCAGGACGGCGTGCAGGTCGGGTCGACCGCCACCACGCGCTTCGTCTACGAGGCGCCGGGACGCATCGCGACGGCCCACGTGTACATCGGGGGGGAGATCCATACCGAGAGCAACTGGACCTGGGCCTGCCCGTGATCACGTAGGATCGCGCCGGAGGTCGGGCCGGCATGAAGCTGCACGATCCGTCGACGCAGGTCGATCCGCGCGCGCCGGGCACTTCCGGCGCGACGTTCCGGGTCGACGACATCGAGGTCCACGCGGGCGGCGCGCTCGCCCGCGGAGCCCTCGAGTACCAGATCCACGGGACGAACGAGCCCGAGGTCGCCGTGCTCCTCGTGCCGCTGTGGCTCGCCGTCGACCCGGCAGAGCCCGTGACGACGGCCTTCAGGGACGCCGGAATGCCCGTCCACGACGGGCGTATCGACCTGCGCGGGCGACCGGAGGCCATCGACCTCGCGGTCCGCACCCACGAGCGCTACGGCGCCCGGTACGCCGGCGTGCACCCCACGCGCATCGGGCTCCGCGACACCCCCGGCCCGGGCTTCGGCTGCGAGCGCTCCACGCCCTTCGCGCCGGTCACGCCGTTCGACCAGCTCCCCCTCCTCCTCCGCGTCCCGTGCACCTTCGACGGCGAGCCCGTGGGCCCCGTCCACGCCATCGCGGCCATGCGGGTGGGCTTCGCGCAGTACGGGCTCAGCGGCATCGAGCCGTTCGTCTCGACCCTCGCGCCGCGGCGGGGGCCCCTCTCCGACCATCTCGAGGAACACGCGCCCCTGGGGCCCAACGGCTTCGTCGTGCGCGACGTGTTCGGGGTGGATGCGGACGTCGCGCTCCGTGTGGAGGGCCCGCGCGTGACCCTCGTCTTCGAAGGCATCCGCGTGGAGCGGCGCACGCGGCCCAGACGCGACCCCACCGTGCGCCTGCTGTCCCGCGGAGTCTCCCCGTCCGACGGCACGCCGCACCGTGTCGACCACGAATTCGATCACGACCCTGCAGAGGGGCTCGACGAGGTCGATCTCGTGGACGTCCTCCGCGAGAGCCTCGACCCCTTCGTCGCGGCCCACGCCGCCCACCGGCTCGGCACCGGCGGGTCCGAAGCGGCCGTCGATGCCCTGCTGGCCTGTCTGGACGACCCCGCCGAGGACGACACCGTGCAGATCAACGCGATCTGGGCGCTCTGCGAACGTGCACGGCGCGATTCGGAGGCGACCTGGCGGGCACGCGCGCGGGACACCCTGGCCCGGCTCGCTGCGCGGGAGGGCCGTGTCGGACAGCAGGCGGCGAGCGCGGCTCCGTTCTTCCGCTGAGGGTCGGCCGGCGGGGTGCTACCCTCCCCCGCGGGAGGCAACGTGCGCTTCTTCGTCCTGGTGCTCGCCCTCGGATGCCGAGGGAAGACCGATCAGACCGGGTGCCCGTTCGATGCGCTCGGCGCGGTCGGAACGTCCTGCCCGAACGAGGGCCAGGAGTGCGGGGAGACGAGCCTGTGCGACCCGTGCACGTCCGACCTGTCGCAGTGCGAATACATCCGCTGCAGCGGCGGCGCCTGGGTCGAGGTCGACATCCCGGACGTGTGCGACGAAACCACGTGACAGAGAGCGAGTCCCCGCCGCTGTCACGACCTGTGTCAGGGGCGGGCCGTCCGAATCTCCCCGTCGAGGCCATAGTGACCGCGACACGGCACGGCGGGGGCACGGATGGGCGTGGAGGCGTGGGAGCAGGCGATCCGGGGAGCCGCGCGGCGGGTCGGGCCCGCACGGGCGGGTGACGACGAGCTCGGCCCCTTCGCGTGGCTCCCCGGGACCTGGTCCAACCGGACGCTGCCCGGCCACGGCTGGAACCTCGTCGCCCTGCCGTACGCCGACCCGCGGGGGTACCGCCTGCTGCTGAACCAGGTCGACGAGACGCTCGCGTTCCGCGTCGCGGACAAGGGCGCGGCGAACCGCGGGGTCGATGCGCGCGCCGGGGCCTTCGTCCAGCAGGACCAGCGGGTCGTCGCGCTCGACTACGAGCAGACCATCCGCCAGATCGCGGCCGAGGACTTCCCGGACTCCGGCGAGGCGGGGCCCGCGGGCCGGTTCGTCCACCACGAGCCCGGCCTGTTCCTGCGCATGACGGAGCCCGTCGCACGGACGCTGCAGCGGCGGCCCCGGATCGAGCAGGTCCCGCTCGACCTGGCGCGGCTCGCGACCATCCCGCACGGCGACGCGGTGCTCGCACTCGGCGGATTCGAGATCATCGAGGGCCCTCCGACCATCCCGCGCATCAGCGGGCTGCCCGTGGGCACCATCCACGACCTGTCCTCCGACTACCTCAAGCCCTACCGCATCTTCGCCGACAGCCCGTTCCAGGGCCTGTTCGACCCCACCGAGCCGAACGCGCTGCTCGCCGACGCGAACCGGGGCGTCGACATCGTGCGCACCACGCGGATCTGGTTCGACTCCGAGCTCGAGACCGCCGGCATCCTGAACACGCCGTTCGTCACGCGCCAGGCGAACGCGTCGGCCATGCGGAGCACGTTCTGGATCCAGGAGCTCCGCGAGCGCGACGCCGACGGCAACCCGAAGCTGCGGCTCCAATACAGCCAGGTCGTCCTGCTGGACTTCCACCTGCCTCGGCGCGACGACGGCCCGGGTCGCGTGCGATGGCCCCACATCTCCATCAACACCCTGGAGAAGGACCCTCCCGGGGCGACTCGTCTACTGTAGGGGCGACCGGGAGGGCCCAGTGCGCTTCATCGTCTGCTTCACGCTCGTTGCGTGCAAGACCGCGCCCGACACCGGTGCCGAGGCCGACGCCGACACGGACGCAGATGCCGACGCCGACGCAGATGCCGACACGGACGCCGATACCGATGCGGACGCGGATGCCGATGCGGACACCGACGCCGATGCGGACACCGACGCCGATGCGGACACCGACGCCGACACCGATGCCGACACCGGGCTCTCGGCCGCGACCGGCCGGAGCTCCGCCGACACGGCGGCCGCTGCACACACGAGCGACACCGGCGTCGCCGTGCCCACCGGAGAAACCGGCGGGCCGGACATCGACACCGGGCTGTGCGTCGCGCCGCAGGAGAACGTGTACGACTCGGCGGTAGACACCGGCACCCACCCCTGCCTCGCGCTCGACGAAGCGACCTGCGTCGCAGACGGTCGGTGTGCTCCCACGTACGGCACCCACTGCGACGACGCGACGTGCGCCGTGTACGTGGGCTGCATCGGCGCGTGGGACGAAATCGCCGACATCCTGTGGGTGTGCCGGCCAGTGGGCGCCGAGTACTGCATCCAGCTGACGGGCCTCGCCGACTGGGGCACGGACGACGGGTGCCCGAGCGGATGGGATTTCTGCGACGAGTACCCCGACCTCTCGTGCACGGACTGACGGCTCCCACGAAAACCCGTTCCCTAGGGCACGCCTCGGGGGGTCGAGCCGGATCCGGCCTCGCCGAGAGGTTCGACCGGCGGGGACGCGCTCTCCGATGGGGCGTTCGAAGACCGAGGCGTTCAGGGGCCGTTCTCTCAGCGCGGAGGACACGGAGGGACGGAGGACACGGAGGCTCTCGCAGACGGCGGGCTCGGTGACGCCGCGGGGGCCTGGCCCAAGCGTGCGACCCCATGTCCGCGTGGGCCTGCTCTGGGTGCCGAACCCGGGATTCGCAGTCCACCTCGTCTTCGGGGACTGACCAACGCGCCTCGACGACGACGGACTCCGTGTCCCTCCGGTCCTCCGACCCTCCGTGCTGAGAATTCGACCCGCGGTGACGCGCTCTCCGAGGGGCGTTCGAAGACCGAGGCGTTCAGGGGCGCGTTCTCTCAGCACGGAGGACACGGAGGGACGGAGGACACGGAGGCTCTCGGCCAAGGGCGGCCTCGGTCACGGCCGCGGGCCTGGCCCCAAGCGCGAACCCACCCGAGTCCACGTGGGCCGGCTCTGGGTGCCGAACCTGGGATTCGCAGTCCACCTCGTCTTCGGGGACCGACCGACGCTCGGGTCGACGGCGACGGACTCCGTGTCCCTCCTGTCCTCCGACCCTCCGTGCTGAGATTTCGCCCGGCGGTGACGCGCTCTCTGAGGGGCGTTCGAAGACCGAGGCGTTCAGGGGCGCGTTCTCTCAGCACGGTGGACACGGAGGAACGGAGGACACGGAGGCTCTCGGCCAAGGGCGGCCTCGGTCACGGCCGCGGGGCCTGGCCCCAGGAGCGCGAACCCAGTCCACCTGGGACGCTCCCAGTCCACCTCGCCTTCGGGGACCGACCGACGCTCGGTCGACGGCGTTGGACTCCGTGTCCCTCCCGTCCTCCGACCCTCCGTGCTGAGAATTCGCCCGGCGGTGACGCGCTCTCCGAGGGGCGTTCGAAAGACCGAGGCGTTCAGGGGCACCTTTTCTCAGCACGGAGGACACGAAGGGACGGAGGGACGGAGAGATCGGGCGTACATCGCTGCGACCTTCTGCACCCGGACACAGAGCCCGGCTGAATTTCACAGTCCGGACGCAGAGCCCGGGTGAGTTTCACACCGAGCCATCGTCGCGCTGGTCCACTCACGGATGAACGCCGATGAAGTCGCGATCGGAGTCGGAGCATTCGTCGTTCCGGGCGGTCGCGCACCCCGAAGTGTGAAACTCGAGGGCACTCTGTGCGCCGGATGTGAAACTCGACCGGGCTCTGTGCTCCGCCATCGCGTCCACGAAGGCCAACGCGTCCTTCAACACGAGGGGGGCACGAGGACGCCCCACCCGAGACAACCTCGTTTCTGCGTCATCCGCGTCCATCCGCGTCATCTGCGTGATGCGAGACGCTCGAAGCCCGCCCCCCTCCGACACACTCGTGAGACGACGGCTACAGAGTCGGCCCGACCGGCACGTCCTCGCCGCGGTACCCGATGACCCCCGCGTTCAGCGGGCGCGCCGCGATGTGCCCGCCGACCACCCACACCCGGCCCGTCGGCGTCACCGCGCAGCCGTGCCAGTCCTCGGTCGTGAGCGGCGTGATGCCGAGGTCGGTCGGACCGACCCACGTGCCCCCGTCGCGCACCGCGTAGAGCCCGTACTGCCCCACCGCCGTCGCGGAACCGTCGGGACCCGTGCACACGCCGTTGAACCCGGGCACGAAGTCGGGACTCAGGTCCTTCCATATCGTGCCGTCGTACTCGAGGATCAGGCCGTTCCCGGCGCCCCCGACCGCGATGGGACGCTCGCCCCCCGCGTCGACCGTGAGCAGCGGCGCCGTCGCGGTGCTCGCCTCGCCGTCGGTCGGCACGAGCGTGAGCGCCGAGCCATCCCAGTGGGCCGCGCGGCCCTGAGTGCCCACGAGCCACACGTCGTTCGCGGCCGTCCCGTGGACCTTGAACCACGTCGCGCCGTCTTCGCCGGCGCCGAGGACCGGGTCCTCCCACGCCGCCCACACGCCCTGCTGCCGTCGCCACAGCGCCGCGGGACCATTGCCCCCGTCGCTCATCCCGACCGCCCACAGGTCGTCGGGACCGGCGCCCCACACGCCGAAGAACGTGATTCCCGCGTCGGGGCCGTCGATCTTCGCCAGCGCGCCGCTCGCCCGGTCGTGCTCGAGGATGAGCCCGCCGTTGCCGACGAACACGGCCTCCGACGGCGTCACCCACGCCCACCACAGCTCGGAGCCGGCCCACGTCGACGTGTCGAGACGCGTCCACCCGGACCCGTCGAAGTGCAGCGCGACAGGCCCCGTCCCATCGGACGGATCGGGCGATGCGCCCACGATCCACACGTCGTCGTCCGCCAGCGCCCGCACGCACAGCAGCCCCGCGGAGAGCCCTTCGGCGACGACGCAGCCCGGCGCGTCCGCGCAGGTGGGCATGTCGGTCTCGTCCTTCGCGTCCTTGCAGCCGAATGCCAGGAGCGCCAGGAGCAGCGTCCGCCTCAAGCCGGCCCCCCGCACGACAGCCACTCCCAGACCACGAGGGCGTCGTCTTCCACGAGCGGACCGCCCGTCAGCGGCATCCGCTCGAGCCGGATCTGCGTCCAGGTCGAGAACGCGCCGTTCCGGGCGACCTCGGGCGTGTCGTAGTTCACGGCCGCGGGCGCGCTGTTCCGCAGCGGCCCCTCGAGTGTCGTCGAATGGCAGCTCGTGCAGCTCTCGACGAAGATCGGCTCGACGTCGACCCACGTGAGCGACGTGCCCGACGCGCAGTCGCCGAGCTCGGTCGGCAGGCCCTCTTCGTCGGTGTCGGGCGGAGCCCCGTTGCATCCGGCCAGCACGAGCCCGACCACGAATCCCTCAAAGCGCATCCTCGACTCCCCTCCAGCGCAGGATCCTGTGCCCGGAACGGTCTGCGATCAACAGGTCGCCCTCGTCGCTCCAGGCCATTCCCGCAGGACCCCGGAGAGGCGCCTCTTCGGGCCGGGCCGGGTAGCCGTGGACCTCCGGGTCGCCGCCACCCGCGAGCGTCGAGATGGTGCCCTCGGGCGTGACCACGCGGATGACGCGGTTCGCGAGATCGCCGATCAGCACGTGCCCGTCCGGCGTCACCTCGACGCCGACCGGGTTGTTCAGCTCGGCCTCGACCGCGGGCCCCCCGTCGCCCGCGTAGCCCCGTGCGCCCGAGCCCGCGACGAGCGTGACCTGCAGATCGTCGAGGTCCATCGCCAATACGCGGTGGTTCATCGCGTCGGCGACGAGGAGGCGGTTCCGCTCCACGTCCAGCGCGATGCGCTCCACGCCGGCGATGGCGACCTCCGGCCCGTACCCGGGCGCCCCTTCGCCGGCGCTCCCCGTGCCGAGCACGGTGCGGATGGTGCCATCGGGCCCCACGCGACGAACGCGGTTGAAGCCCTGGTCGCTGATGTACACGGTGCCGTCGGAGTCGATCGCGAGCCCGGCCCCGAAGCCCATGCGCGCGTCGAGCGCGTGCACGCCGTCGCCGTAGTCGCCGATGATGCCCGTGCCGATGCACGGCTCGACGATGTCGTCGGGCCCGATCATGATCACCCGACCCTCGTGCTGGGGCAGCACGTACAGCACGCCGTCGGGCCCCCACTTCGCGTCGATCGGGTTCTCGAGCGGGGTGTCGCGCGCGTCGACGCCCAGCTCGGAGTACGCGTGCTCGCCGCTGCCCACGAGGGTCTCGACGAGCCCGTCGCGCACGACGCGCAGGCGCATGTTCGAGTAGTCCACCGCGACCGGGCGTCCATCCGGGGCTACCGCAACGGACGTGGGCGAAGCGAGCCGGGTCTCGGCGGCGGGCAGGCCGTCGCCGTTGAATCCGAGCTCACCGTTCCCCATCACCGAGCACAACCGCCCTGTCGGGCAGTGGTCGGGTGACACGCAGCCCACGAGGACGGCCACCGCGAGGACGGCGAACCGGCCGCACCCGGCGCGGCGGAGACTCACTCTTCGACCTTCACCACGCGGATGACGCTGTTGTAGGTGTCGGAGATGTACACGTTGCCGGCGGGGTCGGTCGACACCCCGAACGGGCGGTTCATCAGGGCTTCGGTCGGGTCGACGTGGTCGCCCTCGAAGCCGCGCTGCCCGCAGATGCCCGCGAAGGTCTCGATCACGCCGTCGCGCACGACGCGGATGCACGAGTTGTCGGTGTCGGCGATGTACACCGAGCCGTCGGGCCCGACCGCCACGTCGGACGGCGTGTTCAGCATCGCGTCGGTCGCGGGACCCCCGTCTCCGCCGTAGCCACAGCCCGCCGTGCAGGCCGTGCCGTTGTCGGAGTTCTCGGGCGTCTCGCCGCGGCCCGCGATGGTCTCGACGGTGCCGGCGGCGATGTCGAAGCGCCGCACGCGGCCGTTGTGCGTGTCGGCCACGTAGATGTCGCCGTCGAACAGCTCGAACTTGAAGGCCGGCTCGGCGCGCTGGAGCGCCGGGCTCGCGAAGCTCGTCTCGAGGGCCGCGCCGTCGCCGTTGAAGCCGTGCTCGCCGTTGCCGGCGACGCTGTCGATGATGCCCGCCGGGTCGATGGCGCGGATGCGCTGGTTCGCCATGTCGGCGAGGTAGATCGTGCCGTCGGCTGCGGTGCGGATGCCGCACGGCAGATCGAGCACGGCCTCGGTGGCGGGGCCGCCGTCGCCCGCGAAGTCGCGGCCGCCCGTTCCGGCGATGAACTCGACGTTCTGGAAGTCGGGGTCGAACTTCACGATGCGTGAGTTGTGCCACGCCGCCAGCACGACCGAGTCGTCGGGGAGCCAGGCCACGTCGGTCGGGTGGTTCCACTCGGCCACCGTCGCGTCGCCCTCGGGACCGTCGCCGAGCTGACCGCCCACGCCCGTGAGCACCTTCACGGCCTCGTTCTCGTCGAGCGTGATGAGGCGGTGGTTGTTCCAGTCCATGATGATGGGCCAGCCATCGACCGGGTGGAACTCGACGTCGGTGACCCAGAACGTGGAGGCGTCGAGCCGGTACGTGCCCTCGTCGGCGAGGCCCGCGATCTCGGGGGTGCCGAACCAGGTGCAGATCTCGCCCACGGCGCACTCGCCGGGGTCGTCGCCCTGCTTGCAGGCACTCGCGAGCACGGCGACGGCGAGGAAGGGCGCGAGGCGGGTCATGGGATCACCTTCCGGATGACGTGGTTGTACGTGTCGGCGATGTAGATCGCGCCGTCGGCGCCGACATCGATGCCGAACGGGCGGTTGAGCTTCGTCTCGAGCGGCGGCAGGCCGTCTTCGCCCGCGCCGCGCTCGCCCGTGCCCGCCACGGTGGTCATCGTGCCGGTGTCGAGGTCGTACGCGCGCACGAGGTCGTTGTCGGTGTCGGCGATGTAGAGCGTGCGGTCGAGCAGCTCGATGTCGCGCGGGAAGCACAGTGCCGCGGGGTCGCAGTCACCGCCGGGCAGTCCCTGCACGCCGGTGCCGGGGAGCGTCTCGATCGTGCCCGTGGTCACGTCGAAGACCCGGATCACGTGGTTGCTCGTGTCGGCGACGTAGAGCTTGCGCTCGGAGGGGTCGAACGCGAGGGAGCCGCTCGGCTCGGGCTGCAGGTCGTCGGCCGCCCAGAAGTAGAAAGCCGCCTCGAGCGCGTCGCCGCCGTCGCCTTCGTACCCGCGGGTGCCGTTGCCGGCGACCGTGTCGATGAGCGAGAAGTCGGCCGCGACCCACCGGACGCGGTTGTTGTTGCTGGGGAGCAGCCAGAAGCTGCCGTCGAGCGGGTCGACCGCGATGGAGTTCGGGAACGCCATCAGCGCATCCGCCGCCGGGCCCCCGTCGCCCGCGAAGCCCGCATTCGCGCCGTTGCCGTCGTCGATCTCGGTGTCGGCGCACACCACGAGGGAGTTGCCCGTGACCGGATCCCACTGGCGCACGCGGTGGTTGTGCCAGCTCGGGAGGAGGAGCTTGTTCGTGACCGGGTTCCACTCGAGCTGGGTCGGGTGGTTCAGCGCCACCGTCGTGCCCGGGACCCCCGGCGGGACGCGCTCCTGGAAGTCGGGATCGCCGTCGCCGAGGAAGTCGGTGCCGACGACCGTGCGCATCTCGCCGCCCTCGACGAACCGGATCTTGTGGTTGTTCCAGTCGCCGATGAAGAAATCGGACGTGCCGTCGCGGAGCTCGACGTCCATCGGGCCGTAGAGCGGGTTCGCGAGCGGATCGGGCTCGCCTTCGCGCGACCCCGCGGACCCCGTTCCTGCCACGATGCACACGGTGCCCGAATCGCCCGCGCACAGCTCGGGCACATCGGTGTCTTCGCCATCCTTGCACCCTGCGGCCACCAACACCGCGGCCAGCACCACATACCGCCTGCCAATCATCACAGGACCTCCCGCAGGACAGGGTCGCTCGCACCATCGCCGACGACCTGTCGTGAATCCAACCCTTCCACTGTAGCTCTTCTCCTACATGAATTCAGGGACGACCCGCGAGATCGTTCTCGATCGCGAAGCGGATGATGTCGCCGGTCGTGCGCAGGGACAGCTTCTCCATCAGCCGCGCGCGGTACGTGCTGGCCGTGCTCGTGCTGATGTTCTGGCGCTCCGCCGCCTCTTTCAGCGTCGCGCCCGACCCGAGCAGCCGCAGGAGCTCGAACTCCCGCGGCGACAGGGCGTCGATGCCGATGCCGCCGCTCCGCATCGACCCGACGACCTCGGCGGTGAGGTGCGCCGGGATCACCATCTCGCCCGCGTGGACCCGGTGGACCGCCGCGCGGAGGTCCCTGACGGGCCCGCTCTTCGCGAGGAAGCCGTGTGCGCCGGCCTGGATGCAGCGCGTCGCGTAATGCGCGTTGTCGTGGACGGTCAGGACGAGGATGCGGACCGACGGGTGCTTCGCGCGGATCTCGGGAATGACCGTCATCGCGCTGCCGTCGGACAGGTTGTAGTCGAGCACCAGCACGTCGGGACGGGCGGACGCGACGACCGCGAGCGCCGCCACACACGTCGCGGCCTCCCCCACCACCTCGATGTCGCCCTCCGAGACGAGCGCGGTGCACAGCGCCTCGCGGACCATCTCGTGATCGTCGACCAGCACCACGCGCGGCACGCTCATGTCGGCTCCAGGGGCAGGTGGATGCGGACGGTCGTCCCGGCGCCCGGCGCGCTCTCGACGGCGAAGCGCCCACCGAGCCCCGCGCAACGCTCGGCCATCCCGAGCAGGCCGAGCCCGGGCTCCGCCGAGCCCACGTCGAACCCGGCGCCATCGTCCTGCACGGTGAGCTCGACCGCACCGGACCCGTCCCGGACGCCGATGTCGACGCGGCCGCAGCGCGCGTGCCGCACGGCGTTCGTCAGCGCCTCCTGGGCGATGCGGTACACGGCGTCGGCCACCGGACGCGAGGGCTCCGTCGAGAGCCGGGCATCGAGCACCACGCGGATCGGGCCGTCCGCGTAGGGCGCGACGAGCTCCGCCAGGGCCGCGGGCAGGCCGAGGTCGTCGAGCGCCGTGGTGCGGAGGTTGCGCGCCTTCCCCCGCAGCGAGCCCACCACGCGCTCGAGCATGTCCACGAGCCCCTGCCGCTCGGGGTCCGGGATGCCGGGCGCCATCTGCAGCCGCAGCGACAGCGCGGTGAACTGCTGCCCGAGATCGTCGTGGAGCCAGCGCGACAGGGCTCTGCGCTCCTCTTCCTGGGCGTCGAGCAGCAGGCCCGAGAGGCGCCGGAGCTGGGACTCGGAGCGCGCCAGGCCCAGCGCCGCGTCCTCCCGGCCGCGCTCGGCGCGCGTGAGGCCGGCCGCGAGCCCCACGAGCGTCGCCAGGCTCAGGACCCCGACCCCACCGAGCCCGATGCGACGCCGTGGGCCGTCGGGGTCGAGCAGCGCGCGCGGGATGGCCGCCGCCACCACGAGGTGCCCGCCCTCCACCACGCCCTCCAGCTCCTCCGCCATGCCGACCTCGCGCCACGCCACGAGGTGCCCCGCGGCGAGCGCGGTGCCTTCGGGCTCCGCGGCGATCCGCGCCCACAGCCCGGGGTCCGACCGCAGCGCCCGCTCGAGCTCCGGGTCTCCCGTCGCGAGCGTCTCGCCGCCGTACTCGACGAGCAGCACGCGGCTCTCGGGCTCTTCGCGCAGCTCGCGGACCAGCGGGTCGCCCGGCAGGTTGGCGATGACCACGCCGAGGTTCCCCGCCTCTCCGATCACCGGGGCCACCACGCGCAGCACGAGGCGCGGCGGTTCCTCGACCTTCCCGTGCTCGATGTTCAGGTCGAGCGGCGAGACGTAGACCCGGCCGGGCCCGAGGGCCATGCCCTCGCGGAAGTAGTACCGGTGCGACTTCGGCTGCAGGGCACCGTCGGGGACGCGGAACGCGCCGCCATCCTCGAAGTTCACGCGCACGATCTCGCGGCCGGAGGCATCCAGCGCGCGCAGCTGCAGGAACTGCTGCGTCGCGCGCATGAGGACGGCCATGTCCTGCGCGATGGGATCGCGCCCGTCGCCCCGCTCGAGCATCCCGCGGACATCGTCGCGCCCCGCGAGGTAGCGCACCTCGGGCACGACGCTCGCGATGCGGCGCGCGAGCAGGGTGCCGTGGCGCTCGGCCACGCGCTCGACCGTCGCGCGATGCCCGAGCATCACGTGGGTCGCGGACGCGCGCTCCGTGCCCAGCACGGCCGCCGTGATCACGGCTGCAGAGAGGGCGGCGAAGAGCCAGTGGCTTCGGAACCCGCGGAACGGCATGTCCCGTACCATAGCGGGGGTCCCTGTAGGAATTGCGCTACATCTACGGTTTGCTTCGCGCGCGGGGCGCGCTGCGCGGCTCGCCTATGGCGGCCTTGCGGGTCGGTAGACCCGGCAGTCCCAGGATCCGGTTTCCCGGTGGCTCGAGAGTCATGGCGAGGCGGGGGAAACCGGACCCTGCGGACGTGCCTGTCGGGACCGACGGGGGGTCGGGAGAGCAACGGACCGGCGGGGCGTTCGCGGCCCGACCCGTGCGCGTGCGCGTGCGCGTGCGCTTGCCCGAATGTGCGCTCGAAGCGGGATTCCGGCTCGTCGGAGACGGCGGTTTCGCGGGTGTCGGCCGCGGGATCCCGGCTCGTCGGAGAGAACGGGGATGGCGGGTGTGAACGTCCGGTCTACCCTTACTTCGCGCGCGGAGCGCGCTGCGCGGCTGGCCTATGGCCGCCTTGCGGTTCGCATACACGGCAGTCCCAGGATCCGGTTTCCCGGTGGCTCGAGAGTCATGGCGAGGCGGGGGGAAACCGGACCCTGCGGACGTGCCTGTCGGGACCGACGGGGGGGTCGGGAGAGCGCCGGACCGGCGGGGCGTTCGAGGCTCGACCCGTGCCCAGCCGCAGGCGGTGCGCGTGCGCGATGAAGCGTTCGAAGCGGGATCCCGGCTCGTCGCAGACGGTAGCGTTGCGAGCGTCGGTCTTCGAACGCGGTCGCGTCGGATCTATGCTCTGTGCCCGAGGTGACCTTGATCCTGCTCTGTGCGTCCGCTCTCGCCGACCTGCCTCCCCCTCCGGGCACGCGGGACGTCCCCTTCGAGATCGTCGTGAACGACCTGCCCGCCGATCTCGACCCCGCGCTGATCGCCTACCCATGGTCGATGTCGAACGGGCGCCCGATGGCCGAGGTCGCCGAGGTGAAGCCCGAGGGCCTCGCCTTCGGCCGACGCGTCTCCGGCACGCCGCGGTTCTGGCGCGTCCCGCGCAGCAAGCTCGCCGAGCTGCCCCAGACCGACGACGAGGCCGAGCTCGAGAAGTGGGTCGAAGCGAACGCCACCGCCTGCGAGGGCCAGGTCTGGCCGCGCCACAACGTCGCGGTGCTCGGCCCCAGCAAGGTGATCGACCAATACGCCTTCCAGGACGAGCCCTGCGTGCTCACCCGCGTCGTCGAGGGCGGCACGGGCATGGGCGACAAGGCGGGCGGCGGCACGAAGCTCGATCCCGATGCCCCCGGTGGCGGGGCCCCGACGGAGGGCGGGATGTGCGGCTGCGCGAGCGCCACCGCGCCGGCCTGGGCGTTCCTGCTCGGCCTCCTCCCCCTCGCCCGCCGACGCGCGTGATCGACCTCCGCGCGTTCCTCCCGACAGTCCCGTCCTCACACCCGGTAGCGCTTTCGACACACGGCGCGCACAGACGGTGACCCACCCCTCCTCCTAGCGTGGACGGAGGAGGCGAGGATGTTCCTGTTCCAGCTGCTCAGCGCGCACGCCGGCACCTGCCCCAACGGAGACGCCGACGGAGACGGCATCTGCGACGACGTCGACGCATGCTGGGGCGCCGACGCCACCGGTGACTCCGACGCCGATGGCGTGTGCAACGACAACGACCTCCTCGACCCCTGGCCGAGGCTCGACTTCGACCTCGCGCCCGATGTCGTCGTCGAGCACTTCGCGACCGCCGACCTCGACCACGACGGCTACACCGATCTCCTCGTCCTGGACGGGACGAACAGCACGGTCCACTGGCTCCGGGGCCGACAGGGCGAGCTGCTCGCGCCCGAGCTCGTGGCCGAATTCGACCTGGCGTTCACCGTCGCGTTCGAGGCCGCCGACCTCGACGGAGACGGCTCGGTCGAGCTCGTCGTCGCGTGCGATCTGGGCCTCCTGATCTTCTGGAGCACGGGGTCACCCACCTTCGGCACCGCAGAGACGGTCTACGGAGGCTTCGTCAGCTCGATCGCGCTCGCCGACGTCGACGGCCTCGGGTTCCCCGACGTGTTCGTCGGGAGCGGGGGCGACGTGCTCCGCTTTGCCAACGACGGGGGCGCGCTCACGGAGTCCGTCGCCGTCGACCCGGCGCCCGCGTCCGAGACGTTCGCGATCACCGACCGCGACGGAGACGGCGGATCCGACATCGTGGTCGCCACCCCCGGCGGCCTCCAGCTCTACGCGTGGAACGGAACGGGATGGGATGCCCCCACCGAGATCACGCCCGACCGCCTCTCCGACATCACCGTCGGCGACTACGACGGCGACCTTGACGAGGATCTCGCCCACCCCTTCCCGTCCCTCGCCCCGATGCGCTGGCACCGCAACGACGCGGGGACCTACGCCGAGGTCTCGCTGTTCTCGACCCTCCGGTTCTACGGGACGGTCTCGGGCGATGTCGACCTCGACGGATTCGACGACCTGGTGGTTCCGGCCTTCGAGGGGCCCCTCCTGCTCCGCGGCGGCCCTTCCGGGCTGACGCCCGCACACACCCGGATCGGGACCACCACCGACGCGTATCCCCTGCTCTTCGACTTCGACCTCGACGGCAATCTCGACGTCGTCCTCCGCCCCGCGGGCACGGGTTCGACCTTCCACCTGCTGCTGAATCCGGACGGGCCGCCCTGTGTCGCCGACACGGATGGCGACGGCGAGTGCGATGGGCTCGACCCCTGCCCGCTCGACCCCGTCGACGACAGCGACGACGACGGCGTGTGCGAGGGAGTGGACCTGTGCATCGGCGACGATGCCACGGGGGACTCGGACGGCGACGGCACCTGCGACGACCTCGACCCCTGCTACGGCGACGAAGCGACCGGGGACACCGACCAGGACGGGCTCTGCGACGACGGCGAGGTGGTGGACATCTGGCCGGTGGAGGCCCTCGGCGGCCAATCGCCGCTGTGGGCGGCGACGCTGGCCGACGTCGACCGGGACGGCGATCTCGACGTTCTGGCCGTGGACGCCGCGATGGGCGCGATCGTGTACTACGAGAACGTGGGTGGCACCTTCGGCCCCGCGACGCCGATCCTGGCCGCTCCCGCCGGCCTCGTCACGCCGAGCGGAATCGAACGGATCGATGTCGACGGGACCGACACCCCCGACATCGTCGTGTCCCATACCGGGGGGGCCGCCGTGTCGCGGCCGGGCGCTGCGGGTGGGTGGGGCGCGTGGGAGACCGTGTTCACGGGGCTCGTCACGAAGCTGGCCGTCGCCGACCTGCACGACGACGGATTCCCGGAGATCGTGCTGTCGCGGCCCCAGGTCCCCGGCACGCATGTCGTCGACAACCCCGACGGGGCGTTCGCGACGGCGGTGAGCATCGACGGCGCGACGGCGACGGATCTCTCCGTCGGCGCCGACCTCACGGGGGACGGGCTCCCCGACATCGTCGTCTCCGACACCCATGCCCGCCTCATCGCGAACGACCGGGCGGGCGGCTTCGCCGCGCCGGTGGCACTGAACAGCGCGACCACTCGCGCGCTCGCCACCGGCGATCTCGACGCGGACGGCGATGCGGACCTCGCCCTGCGCGGCGGCCCCCTGTCGTGGATGCAGAACGACGGCGCGCTCCAGAGCGACGTGCCGCTGCTCGGGGTGTCGACCGGCAGCATCGGGCTCGCCGCGGGACCCGTGCTCCCGGACCAGCCCGACGGGCTCGTCCTCGCGACGACACAGGGCCTCGTGCACGTCACGCTGGGGTCGTACCCGGCTCCCCACCTGCGGATCGCGGAGCCCGGGCCGGCGCGGCCGCGCCTCGGCGACATCGACGGAGACGGCGATCTCGACGTGCTCGCCTCCACCTCGGCCGGAGCGCTGAGCGTCCACTTCAATCCCTGGACGCCCCCGGTCGACACCGGCGACACCGGCACGAATGCCACGGGTGACACCGGCTTCGCGGACACCGACACCCACGCCGACAGCGACACGGATGCCGATGCCGACACCGACGCAGATGCCGACACCGACGCAGATGCCGATGCGGATGCGGATGCGGACGCCGATGCGGACGCCGATGCGGACGCCGATGCGGACGCGGACACCGATGCAGACGCGGACACCGATGCAGACGCGGACACCGATGCAGACGCGGACACCGATGCCGATGCAGACGCCGACGCAGATGCAGATGCAGATGCGGACACCGATGCAGACGCCGACACTGATGCAGACGCGGACGCCGATGCAGACGCGGACGCCGACGCCGACGCTGACGCCGACACCGACGCTGACGCCGACACCGACGCTGACGCTGACGCAGACACGGATACTGGGAGCTCGACGGGCGACACGGGCTTCGGGGATGCGGACACGGACGCGGATTCGGACACCGACGCCGATGCAGACGCCGATGCAGACGCGGACGCCGATGCAGACGCGGACGCCGACTCCGACACCGACGCGGACGCGGACACGGACGCCGACAGCGACGCCGACGCGGACTCCGACACCGACTCCGACGCCGACGCTGATGCCGACTCCGACTCCGACACCGACGCGGACGCGGACACCGATGCAGACGCGGACTCGGACACCGACGCCGACACCGACTCCGACTCCGACACCGACGCGGACGCGGACACCGATGCAGACGCGGACACCGACACCGGCGACGACCCGGAGCCCGAGAAGCCGCGCAAGATCTGCGGCGTGGCCCCCGAGGGACCCGCGCCCTACACGCTCCTCGAGCTGCTCACCCGGAGGCGGTGAGCGCGCGGGATCAGTCGTCCAGCCGGACCTTCCCGCGCTTGCTCTTCACGTCGGAGCGCTTCTTCTTCGTCTCCATCCGGCGCTTCTTGGCGCCCAGGCTCGGCTTCGTCGCCTTGCGCTTCTTCGGCGGGACGAGGTTGTCGCGCACGATCTGCACGAGACGCTCCCGCACCTCCTCGAGGTTGCGATGCCGCGACCGGTACGTGTCGGACGTGATGACGAGCTGCCCGTCCTTGTTGATGCGATTGGCCTCGGCCTCGGCGATGCGGCGCTTCACACCGTCGTACAGCGCCGTGGTGCCGCGCAGGTCGAAGTGCAGCCGAACACGCGTGTCGGTCGTGTTCACGTGCTGCCCGCCGGGCCCGCCGGACCGCGAGAAGCTGACCTCGAGGTCGGTCCCGGGAATCGTGATGAGGTCGTTGATGACGAGGTCGTCCATGGGTCGTCTCAGCCCGTGAGGGCGTGCAGCTTGCCGGCGATGTCCGCCGGCGAGGCGTTGTCCGGCAGGTAGTCGACCGGAGCGTGCTTCTCGACCAGCTTCGCCCAACGCCGCGGCTCGGCGTCGAAGTCGTACGAGAGGAGCACGGGAATCGAATGACCCGCTTCGCGGAGCGCCGCAAGCACGAAGAGCCCCTGGTGGTCTTCGAGGAACTGGCGCGCCTGCACGGGATCCCCGTTGAAGCGGTCGGCCGTGGCCTCGACGTCACCGAGCAGCTGGTCCTGCGGCACGCGGTCGAACCGCATGTCGAGGAACACCGCGTCGAAGCCGCCCACACCGAGCTGCGCGAGCCCTTCGGGACCGCTCCCCGCGCGGACCCAGTCGAAGCCGTCGGGCAGGAAGCGCGACAGCGTCTCGGTGTACTCGGAGCCGTCTTCGATGACGAGGACCCTCATGTGCTCCCTCCCTCGGACAGGGGCAGGCGGACGACCACGGCCTTGCTGAAGCCGGGCTCGTCCTCCACGTGGATGGAGCCGCCGGCGCGGCTCGTGAGATCGACCGCGAGCCCGAGGCCACGCTCGATGTAGCGGCCGCGGATCATGGCGGTGGAGATGCGGCGGGGCGCGTCGTCGCAGACGCGGATCTCGACGCGCTCGAGCCCCGTGATGTCGTCCTCTTCGAGGCCCAGGCGCACGCCGAGCCGGTCGGCGCCGGCCTCGATGGACGCCTCGAGCGCGTTGCGCAGGAGGTTCACGAGGATGTCGTGCAGATCGCCCCGGAAGATGCGGACCGCGAGGCCCTCCGGCCCGTCGAGCACCCAGTCCGGACGCGGCGTGGTGCGGAAGGCAGGCTCGGAGAGCACGCCCTCGAGCGCCTCTTCGAACACGCCCGGCGTCAGGCGCACGACGCACACGCCGTCGAGCAGCTGACCGAGCGCGCGGAACCCCTCCTGGTTGAGGGCGTCCGACACCGCGCGGACCTCGGCCGGCTTCGCGGTGCCCGCCGCGAGGCGCTTCTCGAGCCCCTGGAGCCGATCCATGGCGGCGAGCAGCGGCGCGAACACCGGGTCGCGGTGCCTGAGGTTGAGCGTCACCTGGTGCGCCCGGCCGAGCTCCTCGAGCTCCTCGACGTACCGGCGGAACCGCGCCACCGCGCCGCCCTTCCCGAAAAGCCGCTCTGCCGCCCAGATCGCCGGACCGGGGTCGCCGTCCTCCAGGGCGTCCGCCACCCCGGGGAGCGCCGACACGTTGTGCTTCAGGACCTCGTGGCGGATGGCCGACACGATGCGGGCGACCTCGCGGAACGCCCGCGGCGACCGGGCCAGGAGCGCGCTGAGCGGGTGCCCGGCCCGACGCCGCAGGAGCACTGCGGTGGGCAGCACCACGACCGTGGCCAGCAGCGCGCCCGACCCCACCACCACCGCGGCCCAGAACCACCGGATGCGCCGGTCGATCTCGTCGCGGAGCGCCGTCGCTTCGCCGTGGATCGCACCGGAGCTCGCGACCTCGAAGTACCCGTCCAGGCGATCGCGGGCCTCCCACCAGCGGTTCGCGTCGAATGCCTCGCGGGCGAGCAGGTAGCGGGCGACCGGGCTGCGCGCGGCGGCGGCGCGGTCCCGCATCTCGCGCGCCTCGGCGTCGCGCCCCAGCGTCCGCAGCAGCTCGGAGAGCGCCGCCATGACGTTGCCCTGGTCGGGCTCGACCGCCAGGCTCTTCTCGTAGACGGCCACGGCTCCGGCGTGGTCGCCGGCCTTCGTCAGCAGGTGGCCCTGCAGGTTCAGCGCCTTCACGAGCTCCGGCTCGAGCGCGAGGGCCGCGCCGACCTCTTCGAGCGCCCGCGCGTCGTCGTCGTTGTCGAGGTGCACCTGCGCGCGGTGCACGGCGAGCCACGCGGTCGGATCGACCCCTTCCGGGGGGTCGACGGCCGGCACGACCGGCGGGATGGCGCGCGGCCGGTCGAGATCCGCGCGGAGCACGGCGGCATCGGTCGGAAGGGCGCACAGCTCGCGCGCGGTGCGCCCGTCCCCGCGGAGGGCTTCGTGGGCCTCGAGCGCGCGACGCATCACCTCGAAGCTCCCGACGCGCCGGGCGAGCTCGGCCCGGCACCACTCGAGGTCGGCGTCCGGATTGCCCTCCAGCGCGCGCTCGAATGCCGCCAGGGCCTCGCGGTCGTACCGCCCGCCGAAGTGCACGGCGAGCAGCTGTCCGATGCGCGCGTGGATCTCCGGCCGCTGCGGCGCGAGGGTCTTCGCCACCAACAGCGCGTACTCCGCGCCCGTCACGTCGCCCGTCGCCTCCCGAACGTCCGCGAGTGCCGCCCACACGTCCGGATTGCGGGTCGCCCGGTCGACGAGCCCTTCGAGCAGGGCGAGCGCGCGGTCGGTGTCCCCCGCGCCGAACGCCTTCCGGGCATCCTCGAGCGCGCGGCGCTGATCGGCGTCCAGCGACACGGGTGCGGCACCCATCATCTCGATGGCGCGCACCTCCACGACGAACGCGTCCCGCACGGCCTGGAGCCGCTCCGACAGCTCCGGCTGCGCCTCGATCGCGCGGTCCACCACACCCAGCGCCCGCTCGGGCTCGTCGCCGAGCTGCGCGGCGATGGCCTCCACCAGCTCCGGCAGGTCGTCCGACGGCTCCGTCCCGCGCGCGAGGAAGCGGTCCAGCGCGGCGACCGCGCCGTCCACGTCCTCCCTCCCCACGAGCGCCCGCCCGATCAGCAGCTCCACGCGGGGGTCCGCCGAGGTCAGGCGCGAGAGGGTCTCGAAGTGGCCCAGCGCGTCGTCGTACAGGGCGAGATCCAGCTCGGCGCGACCCAGCGATTCGACGCAGTCCGGGTCGAACGCCCCGCCCTCCCAGGCGCGCCGCGCCGCGTCGGTCCGCCCGTCCTCGGCCAGAACGTCGCCGAGGCGGCACCAGGCCGGCGTGTAGCTCGGCTCCATCTCGACGACCTTCTCGAACCGCAGCGCGGCGCCGCGCCAGTCGCCGTTCTGCTGCCTCCGACTGCCCTCGACGAAGAAGCTGCGCGCGAGCGCGGGCAGCCCGTCGCCGGGCTCCGCACGGGCCCCGCCGACGAGCAGCGACAGCAGGAGGACCGTCACAGACGCTCCTTCAGCTCCCTCACCTTCAGCCCGAGCTGGTTGAACCGGAGCTGGATCTTCCGCGCGTGCTCGCGGTCGCCGAGGAGCAGCTCGGCCATCGCCGCGAAGTCGCCGTCGTTCCGGAGGTAGAGCTCGGTGAAGTACTGCGTCTCGCAGTCGACGCTGACCTTGTTGAGCGTGTCCTGGGGCGCCAGGGTGACCCGGATCGCCAGGGAGCCCTTCTCGGACGGGCCGGAAGCCGCTTCGGGCAGCGCGCCGAGGAGGTCTTTCACGAGCTTCGGACGCACGGTGACGACGTCCGCACGGTCGCCGCCGCCCGCGGCCGTCATCTCGGCGAGCGCGAACAGCACGGCGTTCTCGGCGGTCATGGCGAACTCGCGCAGGTTGCCGGGCCAGTGGTGCTGGCGGAGCAGGCGCAGCGCGCGCTCGGGGAACAGCAGCACGAGGGTGTGGAGCTCGGGGTCGGGCGCGCCTTCGCCGCACACGATGCGCACCCGCGTGCCCTCGAGCTTCGCGGCGAGCCGGTACTCCGACAGCAGCTCGCGCAGGTAGGGCCGCTCGAGAGCCTGCTCGAGGCAGAAGGTCAGGAGCTCGGCGGTGTCGAGCGACCGCTCGGACAGGGCCGGCAGCACCACCGAGGTCGCGGGGTTGAGCCGCATGTAGAGATCGGCGCGGAACGTGCCCGCGCGCACGCGCTGTGCGAGGTCTTCGTTCGTGGCGACGACGAGCTTCACGTCGACCGGGCGCTCCTTGAGGTCGCCGAGCCGCGTGATCTTCCCTTCCTGCAGCACCGACAGGAGCATCTTCTGCGCGTCGGTCGACAGGTTCCCGACTTCGTCGAGGAACAGCGTGCCCTGGTGTGCGGCCTCGAACGCGCCGGTGCGGTCGCCCACCGAGCCCGTGTAGGCGCCCTTCACGGACCCGAAGAGGTGCGCGGCCATGAGGTCGGTCGGGATGGTGGAGAGGTCGACGGCCACGAACTGGCCGGACCGCCCGGACCGCGCGTGGACGTAGTGCCGCGCGATGAGGCTCTTCCCGGAGCCGGTCGGACCGAGCAGCACGACGGGGAGGCGGCCACGAGCGAGCACGGACAGGCGCTGCCGGATGCGGCGCATCGCCATCGAGCGGCCCCAGAACACGGGCCCGTCGGACTCGCCGGAGCGTCGGAGCTCGACGATGCTCGCGAGCTGCCCCTGGAGCGCGCGGGCGTCGACGTAGTCGTCGTCGAGGAAGTACGTGAACTCCTCCCCGCCGAGCTCGCGCTCGAGGGCGAGCTCTTCGCGCGAGGTCATCACGATGACCGGCAGGTCGGGGTACCGCGACCGCAGCTCTTCGAGGATGAGCAGGCCCTGGCGCTTGCGGAGGTCGCCGAGCGCGCGCTCGGAGAGCCCCGGCTCGTAGCCCACGAGCTGCTCGGCCGGGATGTCGAAGTGCACGTCGAGCAGCACGCAGTCGACGCGCCCCCGCGCCCGCGACAGCACGTCGAGCGCCTCGGCGAGGTTGCGCACGGGACCGCGGTAGCGGTGCTCGGGGATCGCGGCCCGGCAGAGCTCCAGGTAGCGGTCCTGATCGTCGACGATGAGGATGTCGGCCATGGTCCGTGGTGTATCCAGCGCGCGAGGGTTTGGGGCGGAGTTCGTGGTGGTCCCCGGTCAGGCTTCGAGCACCATCCACGCCATCAGGATCAGGCCGACTACGGCCCCGTAGTACAGGGCCAGCGGCGTCGCGACCGTGACGGTGGACTCGAACCAACCGAAGCGGTGGGCTTCCGCGACGGTGACGACCTGCCACACGGCGCCCCAGATCCACCCGGCGACCCCGACGAACGCCGCCGCGAGCCCCACGGCCACGAGGGCCTCGGTGTCGAACGCGCCGGTGTACGCCAGGACCCCCGCGCCGAGGAGGATCCCGCGGCTCAGCACGGTCGGCATCCCGCCCCACGCCAGCGCCACCATGCAGTCGGCGAGGTCGCCACGCCCGTCGAACAGCCTGCCGACGAGGCTGACCACCAGACCGTTCACGACCAGCGCGCACACGCCGACCACCGGGCCCACGACCATCGCGACGAGCAGCTGCATCGACCCGTCGTCCCGATCCGCCACGAGGAAGCCGTTCACCAGGGCGATCCCCAGCGCTCCCTGGGTGCGGCGGTGCCGCAGGAGCCACCGCATCGTGGGCGCAGGGCGGAAGAAGATGTCGAGCAGCGGCTGACAATCATCGTCGTCGACGGGCTCGGGCTCGGGTTCTTCGACGGGCGGTGCCCAGGGCGACGCATCCATCTAGGAACGCCGCTCCCGGACGAGGCTCCGCACGCGATCCACGAGCCTCCGGACGGCCTCTGCCACGTCGTCGGCGGCCCGCTCGCCCGCATCGAGGCCCGCGGCGTCGAGCCGATCGGCGCGGAGGTCGCCGATCACCGGCCCGAGCGCGGCCATCGCAGCGAGGATGGCCGCCACGTCGGGGTCGTCCGACAGGTCGATCGGCTCGCCGGCCAACGGGACCTGGCCTGTCAGGACCCCGGAGAACTCGGCCCACACGGTCGCCGCGTCGACCGAGCCGTCGGGACCCCTGCGGGTGTGGAGGAGATCGGCGGCCAGCGCCTCGCGCCGCGCCTCGACGGTGGCGTCGGGAGGCAGCCAGCGGCCCTGGAACCGGACGTACTTGCCCAGATCGTGCTTGAGCCGGCTGGTGTGGTCGAGCAGCGCGTCGAGGGTGGGGGCCGGCATTTTCGTGAGCGGCATCGGCGATTAGACGTGTACCGGAGGAAGTCGGTGCACGTCTACCGCTGGGACCTCGACAAGACCTACCTCGCGACCGAGATCGAGAGCGTTCGCGGCCTGATCCGCGCCGCGCTCGAGTCCGCACGCGAGAAGCGGAACGTGCCGGGCAGCGCGGCCCTGTTGCGGGCCCTCGTCGATCACGACCCGTCCGCGCGGGTCTGCGTGCTGTCGGGCTCGCCGACTCAGATGCGCAGCGTGCTCGAAGAGAAGCTGGCGCTCGACGGCATCGAGATCCACGAGCTCATCCTGAAGGACAACCTCGGCAACCTCCGCCGCGGCCGGCTCCGCGCCGTGAAGGATCAGCTCGGCTACAAGCTGCCGCACCTGCTCGCGAGTCGCGTGGGGCTCGGTCCCGCCGTGCGCGAGACGCTGTTCGGCGACGACTCCGAGGTCGACGCGCTCGTCTACGCGGCCTACGCGGGCGTCGTGCGGGGCGATCTCACCGCGAAGGATCTCGCGCGCCTGCTCGAGGCCGGCAACGCCTACCCCGACGCGATCGAAGCGGCCCTCGAAGCGACGCGGCAGCTCGGTCGGGCCGACGCGGTCGAGGGGATCTTCATCCACGTCGAGCGCGGCGTGCCCCTCGCGCGCTTCAATCTGCTCGCGGGCGAGGTCACGCCGGTGTTCTCGTGGCTCCAGGCCGCCCTCGCGCTCGAGACGCGCGGCCGGCTGAAGCGCGAGCAGACGATCGAGGTGATCAAGGCGTGCGTCGACGAGGCGTCCCTCGACGGGCGCCAGCTCGCCGGCCTGCTCCAGGACGCCGTCCGGCGCGGGCTCGTGAGCGCCGACCAGGTTCGCGACCTCGTGCGACACGAGGCGCTCGCCGCCGTGTCGGCCGCGGTGGAGCGATCGCTGGATCGCCTCGGGAACAGCCCGCCTCCGCCGACTCTCCCGGGCCCTCCGGACTATCTGGGATTTCTTCGCGCCGGCTGACTCGCGCCGCGCCACGAGCGTGGTATGCTCCCCCAGGCGCGAACGTGTCGCGCCGGGATGTCGAGGGAAATGGGTAAGAAGCTCTTCGTGGGGCGGTTGTCGTACTCCACGACGGATGATGGGCTCCGCACAGCATTCGAGGCCTTTGGAGAGGTCAGCGAAGCTCGGGTCATCTACGATCGAAACACCGGAGACAGCCGCGGATTCGGCTTCGTCTCCTACAATGACGACGACGCGGCCGCGCGAGCCATCGAGAAGATGGATGGCGCGATGCTCGACGGTCGTACGATTCGGGTCAACGAGGCCGAGGATCGGCGGGCAGGCGGCGGAGACCGCGGTGGCCGCGGCGATCGCGGCGGAGACCGTGGCGGTCGCGGGCGCGGCCGGGGCCGCGGGCGTGGCGGTCCGGGGGGCGCACCCGAGGTGCACACCCGCGGGCGGCGCGGCGGATACGGCGACGGCGGCGGATACGGCGACCGTGACGGCGGCGGCGGTGGATACCGCGGCGGCGGTGACGGCGGCGGGTACCGCGGCGGCGGCGACGGCGGTGGATACCGCGGGCGCGGCGACGGCGGTGGGTACCGCGGGCGTGGCGACGGCGGTGGGTACCGCGGGCGCGGCGATGGCGGCGGATACCGCGGCGGCCGTGGCGGCGACGGCGGTGGTTTCCGCGGCCGTGGCGGCTTCGGCGGTGGCGACCGCGGCGGCCCCGGTGGGCCCGGCGGCGGTGGCGGCCAGGGCTTCCCCGGCGATGCCGAGCAGGATTGGGGCGCCGATCGTCGGCGTCGCAGCGCCGACGGCAAGAGCAAGCAGAAGAAGAAGCAGCGCGAAGACGACTTCCGGTCGCGCGCCGCTCCGAAGCGCGACCGTCGTCAGTCGGGCCACAACTGGCGCGAGTACGACACGGGCGAAGAAGACTAGCGCACGCGGTCCGCAGTCCTGTCCGTAGGCAGGGCTGCGACACAGGCGCAGTCCTCCGTTCGACCGCGTTGCGGCAGTCTGTCGCAGCGCTGGGCGTTCGTGCGGCCGGTCCGCCAGTTCTCTGTGTCGGAAGCGGTCGGGCTCCGGGCGTCTCAGGGCCTCACGCAGATGACGCAGAAGGACGCAGATGACGCAGAAACCACGCCGTCACGGGTCGAGCGTCCTCCTCTCCCCGGGCGCCAAGGCCAAGGTCTACTCGTGACGTCAGGGCTCTCGAGGGGCGCCTCGGTGTTCGGGTCGACAGAGAGGGCCTCCCCACGGACCGGAATCGGGATTCACCAGAGCAGGCGGGCGTTTCGGGCTGCTCGGGTGAGCGGGCCATCTCGGAGGATGAGCTGACGGCGGACCCGGCGACCCGGCGTTCGCGGCCTTGGCGTCTTGCCGGTGCAATCCGGCGTCGCGAGGCACTCCGGAGAGGTCCCCAAGCGCCGCCAGGAGATTCGAACCGCCAAGGACGCCAAGGTCCACCTGAAGCGTCCGTCCAGTGCCGGTCGAATCGACCGCCGTCGAGATTGCGCCAGCGCTCTTCGAGGCGTGCGGCACCGACAGCAGCGTCGTGGCAGGCGAGAAGCGCTGTGGACTGCTGGTCGCTGTGGGTGCCCAGGCGTCGGAAGCGCTCGAACCGGCCGGCCTCGGTCCGTCGATCCGACCAGAGCCGGGTCGAATGTGACTCTCGCGGAGCAGAGCCCGCCTGAAAGTGACTCCGCGGACACCAAGGACGCCCGCCAGCGAGCCGCCCGACGAGCGAAGCTACACAATCCCACGCTGGGCCCCGCGCCACCCGGCCCGCACCCCACGAGATTCACGTCCAGGCCGACTCTGCCCGGCGGCATTCACACTCGCGACGGCTCTGGTCCCGCGGAGCGTCCAGCCTGGAATCGACCGGATTCGCGGGTCGGGTCGCGCACAGCGGTCCACAGCGAGCCACAGCGCCGCCCGCTCCCCGAAGACGCGGCGCCGCCCTCACGAGTGCGAGGCCCGGGTCTGATCACCGAGCAGCCCGAAACGCCCGCCTGCTCTGGTGAATCCCGATTCCAATCCGCGGGGAGGCCCTCTCTATCGACCCGGACGCCGAGATGTCCCTCGAGAGCCCAGACGCCTTGGCGTCCCTCGCGGTCCTGGCCGTGCAATCCCCCTCGACAGCGCCCGGGGAAACGAGGACGCTCGACCCGTGACGGCGTGGTTTCTGCGTCATCTGCGTCCTTCTGCGTCATCTGCGTGAGGCCCTGAGACGCTCGAAGCCCGACCCCGTCCGACCGACGCAAAGCGCCAACGAGAGGTTCAGCGCTCCTCGCGCCCGGTCTCCGTGCGCTGCGGATCGAGCCACTGCAGCATCCGCTCGATGAGCACCGGCGCGTGCGAGCGCTCGCCCCGCGGCTGGCCCAGCCAGTCCTCGCGGTAGATCGTGTAGAGCGCCAGGAAGAACGCCACGATCACCGGCCCGACCAGCACGCCGGGCACGCTCATCCACGACAGCCCGCCGAACACCGCGAGGAAGATCAGCAGCGGATGGATCTGCGAGCTCCCGCGCAGGAACAGCGGCTTCACGACGTTGTCGACCGACCCCGTGACCGCGAGGTTCCACACCGCGAGCCCCGCCGCCCAGGCCCAGCCCGACGTGGCGCCCACGTAGAGGCAGACCGGGAGCCACACCACGAGCGTCCCGACCATCGGCACGAAGCTGAAGACCGCCGTGCAGATGCCCAGGAACACGACGCGCTCCACGCCGACCGCCAGGTACCCCACCGACGCCACGAGCCCCTGGAGCGCAGCTGTGGCGAGCGAGCCGACCACCATGTTGTTCGCGAACTCCCGGAACACCGCGAACAGCCGCTCGAGGTAGTCGTCCTCCATCGGCGTGAGGTTCTTCAGGACCGTGAGGACCTTCGGCCCCTCCATGTAGAACGACAGCACCGCGAACACGAAGATCACCGCGTCGATGCCGGTGCTCACGAGCCGGTTCAGCAGGCCGGGGAGTGACGAGCCCGCCGAGTTCACGAGCTGCAGCAGGGCCTGCTGCAGGGGCGTGACGATGGCGCCCACGAGATCGAAGTCCTCGGGCAGCAGATCGCCGTACCTCTCCAGCACGCTCGGCAGGTACTCGTCGCGCAGCGCCCGCGCCTGGGTCTCGAGCTCGCCCTGCGCCACGTAGTCGCCGAGCTGATCGACCACGGCGATGGCTTCGTTCACGAACAGCCACATCAGCACGCCGAGCGGCCCGAAGATGACGAGCGCCAGCAGGACCACCGTGAGCACCGAGGCCACGGCGCTCCGGCCGCGCACCCGGCGCAGCACCCGCTCGTACACGGGCCAGGTCACGACGGTCGTCGTCGCCGCGAACAGCAGCACGTAGAAGAACGGCCAGAACAGGATCGCGACGCCCGCCGTGGCCAACGCCAGGAACGCCAGGAACCACCGATCACGCGTGGTCTTCGACCAGACCTCGGACGACCCCGGCTCGGGAGGAACCTCGGTCATTCCGCCGACCGCGACTCCGCCTCGGCGAGCCCCAGCGCACCGACCCCCTGCTCGATCCGCCCGATCAGGTCGCCCTCGGCGGCCTTGGCGGCGACCTTGATGGCGTTGCGGATGGCGCGCGCCTCGCTGCGCCCGTGGGCCTTGATGATCACGTGGTCCATGCCGAGCAGCGGCGCGCCGCCGTACGCCTTCCAGTCCGTCATCCGGCGCAGCCGCTTCAGCCCGCCGCCGAGCATCGCGAGCCCCATCTTCCACTGGAGCTTGCGGCCGCTCGCCTGCTTCGCGATGTCGCGGAACACCTCGCTGACCCCCTCGAGCATCTTCAGCACGACGTTGCCGAGGAACCCGTCACACACGATGACGTCGACCGTGCCGCGCGGGATGTCGAGCCCCTCGACGTTCCCCACGAAGTTCAGCGGGCCGCCGATCAGGCGCTTGTGCGCGGCCTTGATCGCGTCGGTGCCCTTGTTCGGCTCGGTGCCGTTGGACAACAGCGCGATGCGGGGCGCCACGATCTCCGAGATGATCGAGCTGTACGCCGCGCCCATCACGGCGAAGCCGACGAGATCGACGTCCTCGGCCTGGAGCGTGGCGCCCACGTCGAGCATCAGCGCGAACGGGTCTTTCTTCGGGCCGTGGCGCTGCTCGGTCGGGTACACGGCCGCCAGCGCGGCGCGACGGATGCCCGGGAGCCGCTGGAACCGGATCGCCGACGCCAGGATCGTCGCCCCCGTGTTCCCCGCCGATACGAGGGCGTCGGCATCGCCGTCCGCCACGAGCCCGGCCGCGGTGAGCACGCTGCAGCGGGGCTTCTCTTCGAGCGCGCGCCGGGGATCCTCGTCCATGCGGACACATCCGTCGGCATCGACGATCTCGAGCCGCGTGGGGTCGTAGCTGACCTTCGCCAGCCGCTCGGAGATGCGGCGCGCGTCCCCCACCAGCATCACGCGGATGTCGGACGGCTCGCGCGAGAGCGCCGCCGCACCCTCCACGGTCGCGTCCAGTCCGAGGTCTCCGCCGAGCGCATCCAGGGCAATCGTCGTCAAGCCACCCTCCCGGGGCGGATGCTAGCAGGGTGCGGGCGCGGTAAGGGCAGCAGCCCGAGGAGACGGAATGAGCGCACCGAAGTCCGCGAACATCACCTGGCACCCCGCGAACCTCTCCCACGACGAGCGCGAGGCGCTGATCGCGCAGCGCGGCTGTGTCGTGTGGTTCACGGGCTTCAGCGGCTCGGGCAAGTCCACGATCGCGCGCAAGGTCGAGCAGCTCCTGCTCGAGCGCAACAAGGTCGCGTACGTGCTCGACGGCGACAACCTGCGCATGGGGCTGAACCGCGACCTCGGGTTCTCCCCCGCCGACCGCACCGAGAACATCCGGCGCGTCGGCGCCGTGGCGCAGCTCTTCGCCGACGCCGGCGTGCTCACGCTCACCGCATTCGTGTCGCCCTACCGGGCCGATCGCGACGGCGCGCGCGCGATGCTCCCCGAGGGCCGGTTCGTGGAGTGCCACGTCGCGACCCCGCTCGAGGAGTGCGAGAAGCGCGACCCGAAGGGCCTCTACAAGAAGGCGCGCGCGGGCGAGCTCGCCGGCTTCACGGGCATCGACGCGCCCTACGAGGCCCCCGACGCGGCCGAGCTGGTGCTCGACACGGTGGGCAAGAGCCCCGATGTTTCGGCGCAGGAGGTGGTGGCCCACCTCGAGAAGGCCGGTTTCCTGGGCTAGAACCGCCCCCCCCCCGAAACCCGTTCCCGTACGCGTTCCCGCTCCCGTTCCCGATCGGGCGCAGGGCCACCGACGAAGCTCCCGCTTCACCAGAGGGGCCCGAGGCATCCGCTGTCGGATGCACGTCGAGCGCAGGCATCGGCACTCGAACGCACGTCGAGCGCAGGCATCGGGGCGTGAACGCACGTCGCGAGGCGGATCTGCGTGCCCTCGCCACCCGAAGCCGTGAATTTTCGGTGTTCGAGCGTAGGGCCCTCTGCCGAGCCGTGCACTCGCGGGTCGTTGCCTCCCGCCAGCGTGCACTCACGGGTCGTTGCCTCCCGCCAGCGTGCGCTCACGGGCCGTTGCCTCCGCATTGATTGGGCGCCCCGGCTTCGCCGTCGGCTGTCCTCCGGGCTCGCCCATTCGGGCTCGGTCGCTGCGCGACGGCGGCTGCGCCGCCCCCTCCGGCCCGCCTGGCGCGGGTGCGCTGAGCTCACCGGTCGAGGGGCGGGAACGGGAACGGGAACGGGAACGGGAGCGGGAGCGGGAACGGGAACGGGGGGCCGGCGATCAGCCCGCGATCGTGTGGCCCACCATCAACCCCAACGCCATCGTCGTCACCTGCGGATTCACCCCAAGGCTCGTCGGGAAGATGCTCGCGTCGGCCACCGACAGGTTGCTCCACCCCCACACCCGGCCCCGCGGATCGACCACGCTCGTCTCCGGGTCGGCGCCCATCCGGCACGTCCCCATCGGGTGCGACGCGTACAGGAACAGGTGGCTCGCGGGCATGTCGTAGGGGAGCGACGCCTCGATGTCCTCGGGGCGCTCGATCGCCGTGAGCCCGACGCGGCCGGGGTGGACGCGGGTGGCGCCCGCGGCGAAGAAGACCTCGGCCGTGAGGCGCATGCCGTCGATCAGCCGCTTCTTGTCGCCGTCGCCGAGGAAGTAGGACAGGTCGGGGCCGACCGGCGTGTGCTGGACGCGGCCCGCGCTGTCTTCGTCGTGGACCAGGGCCCCCGCGCTCGCGAGGTGAGCGAGATCCTTCATGATCCGCATGGTCTCTTCGCCCATGCCGGTCTGCAGCGCGATGTAGTAGTTGTCGGGCGTGACGGTGAACGTCTGGAGGAGGAACCCCTTCTCCCAGCAGTCGACGTAGTACCCCTGCGTCACGCCGCTCCACGGCCGGATCTCCTGCGGGAACCGCGCGAGGGCCGCCACCGTCGGGTGGACCACGAGGTGCTGGCCGCAGTGCGTGTTCTCGGCGAGCCCGTTCGCGAGCAGGAACAGCGGCGAGCCGACGGGGCCGCCCGAGATCACGAAGTGGTCGGCGGTGACCCGCACCTCGCCGTTCTCGGCATGGGTGTCGGGGTCGATGAGGAACCCGGTCACCGCGGTCACGCGGTCGCCGTCGGTCTCGACGCCGCGCATCCGGCAGTCGGAGTAGACGCCCACCCGGCCCGTCGCGAGCGCCTCGGCCATGAACGTGCGGTCGGCGCTGTACTTCCCGCCGGACGGGCACCCGTACTGGCACAGTCCACATCCCACGCAGCCCGGTGCGCTGCGCGCCATGAACGCCCCGCCCTCGAGCCCGAGCGCCTCGACGCCCTCCTTGAAGATCAGGTTGTTGTTCCGCTGCACGGCGACCGGGTTCACCGAGACGCCGAGCGTGCTCCACACGCGGTCGAAGTACCCGTTCATCCGCGCGGGCTCGAGCGTCTCGCAGCCGTGCTCCTCGCGCCAGCTCTTCAGGACGGGGTCGGGACAGCGAAAGCAGATGGCGCTGTTGATCAGCGTGCTGCCGCCGACCCCGCGCCCACCGGGCATGAGGGTGATGGCGTTGCCCCGGCACGAGCGGAGCCCCCGCCCCTGATAGAGATTCTTCAGGGCGAAGCGCGTCTTCGACTGGAAGTCCGACGGGTTCCAGTGCTGGCCCTCTTCGAGGACCACGACGTCGAGGCCGCGCTCGGCGAGCGCCGCGGCGACCGCGCTGCCCCCTGCACCCGCGCCCACGATGCAGACGTCGCACTGCAGGTCGAGGCGGTCGCCGTGCTCGGCCCGTCGCCGCTTCCCGGGCTCAAACCCCCTCATCGTCGCACCCCGGCTTCCACCCGATCGCGGCGAGCACCGCGGGATGGCTGAAGTAGGCGATCCCGAGGAGCGCCTTGAGCGAGTCGGTCGCCACACGCCGCGGGAGCACGGACGGGTCGCCCCAGGTGCGCAGGACCTCGAGCCGCGTGGCGGCATCGAGCGCCGTGAACCGCGCGCCGCGGCTGGCGAAGGTGCCCCACTCGAGCGCGCGCAGCACGTACCGGAACCCCGCGAGCCGCACCGGATCGAGCAGATCCGCGACCGAGGCGTCGACCTCGCCCGCCACGTCGGCCTCGATGCCGTCGACCGGGAAGATCCCCGCCGGGAACCAGACCTCGGCGATCGCCCGCACGACGGCGAGCTCGTTGGAAGACAGCACGGTGGCACCCGGAGCCGGGGCCCCGAAGGTGAGGCTGTAGCCCCCGATCCCGGCCGCGCCGGCCGCGACGCCGAGCCCGGCGAGGACCCTGCGTCGCGTGATGAGCAGTCCCATGCCTCCCCCTCCGACGACCGACAAAACATACCCGCCAGTCAGAAATCCGACCAGCAGGAAGATCTCAGCATCGATGTCTGGCATCGCCCGGCTCCATTCCGTTAGACCGAACAGCCGCCGAGGAGACGAACATGGCCCAGGACCGCGCGCTCGAAGCAGAGAGCGAGATCGGCCGGATCAACGCGTTCTTTCCGATCCTGCCGAAGCTCGGCAACCGCTGGGCGGCGAGCCGTCCGTGGGACGGGCTCACGATCGGGCTCAACCTGCACCTCACCACGCTCACCGCGGCGCTGGTGCGCGAGCTGCTGCTGGGCGGCGGCCGCTTCGTCGTCAGCGCCGCCAATCCCGGCACCACCGATCCGGGCGCCGTGGCGCTGATGCGGAACCTCGGGGTCGAGGTGTACACGGGCGGCGACATGAAGGATCGGCACCTGCAGGTGCTCGATCACCACCCGCACGTGATCGGCGACGTGGGCTTCGAGCTCGTCGGCACGCTGCTCGACAAGCGGTCCGACCTGCTCCCCCACGTGAAGGCCGCCGTCGAGATCACGCGCTCCGGGATCCATCGCCTGCGCGCGCGGAAGGAGCATCCGGCCCTGCCGGTCGTCAACATCAACGACGGGCGCCTCAAGGATGCCGTCGAGAACCGCCACGGGGTCGGCGAGGGCGTGTGGCAGGCCGTCGCGCGGCTCACGGGCATGCACCTCGCGGGCCGTCGGCTCGTGGTCGTCGGCTACGGCCCGGTCGGGCGGGGCCTCGCGGCCTACGCCCGCGCGGCGAACATGAGCGTCGAGGTCGTCGAGAGCGACCCCGTGCGTCGCCTGTTCGCGCACTACGACGGCTACCCGACGAACGAGCTCCGCGAGGCCCTGCACGACGCCGGCATCGTGGTCACGGCGACCGGCGCCGCGAATGCGCTGAAGGTCGACGACATCCGGGTCGCGCCGAGCGGCGTGGTGCTGCTCAACGCGGGCCACGGCAACGACGAGATCGACGTGGCCGCGCTGAAAGACGGGGCCGAGCGCGTCGACAACGTCGCCGACCAGGTCGTCCGCTACCGCCTCGAAGGCGGCCAGCGCGTCACCCTGCTCGGCGACGGCAGCCCGCTGAACATCGTCACCAACTCGGGCTCGCCCGAGCCGGTGCTCCTGCACTTCGCGGTGCTCGGCCTCACCCTCGAATGGATCGCCCGGTTCGGCGAGCTCGAGCCCGGCGAGCAGATCGTCCCCGAAGAGATCGAGACGCGCGCGGCCATCCTCGCGCTCGAGGCCCTCAATCCAAGCGCCAACTGACGAAGAGCGCGTCGCGGCCCGCCTGCTCGACGGCATCGCCGCGGTGCGCGAGGGCCGTCACGCCGAAGCCATCGCCCCCCTGGAAGACGCCGTCGAAGCGCTCGCCGGGCAGGCCGACCTGCGCGACGTGCTCGCCCGGGCGGCCTCCGTGCTCGCACAGGCGAAGCTCGCGCTCGGCGACGCCGCCGGCGCGCGCACCGCTGCGCACCTGGCCATGCGAACGGCCCGCGAGCTCGGCGATTCCGAGGGCCTCGCCGAGATCCGCGCCCTCGACGAGCAGGTCGCCGCCGCCCTCGACCGCGAGAAGCGCGCAGCGCTCGCGCGTGCCCGCAGCGCCGATCTCGCCGCCCGGACGACCGAAGAGGTCGAGGCGATGGGGGCGTCTCCCCTCGCCCGCGCCGACGCGCTCCTCAAGCACGCCAACGCGCTCCAGACCCACGACCGGCCCGCCGACGCCGCGCTCAGTGCAGCGCGCGCCGTCGTCCACGCCGATGCGGCCGGGTCCGTTCGCGAGCAGGTCCTCGCCCGCATCGCGCTGGCCGAGAGCGCGAGGGATCGCGCCGAGGCCGCGCTCCACGAAGCCCTCGCGATCGCCGACCGCGCCGACGAGACCACGCTGATCGGGCTCGTGGCGCGGGCCGCCGAGCTTGCGGGCGTCGACCTGCCGCGGCAATACGGTCCGACGATGAAGGCGGAAACGTGAGGGTCGGCGCGATCGACGTGGGCACGAACTCCATCCACCTGCTGGTCGCCGACGTGGCGATCGACGGCACGTGGAAGGTGGTCGAAGCCGCGCGGAAACAGGTCGAGCTCGGCGCCAACGGGCTCGCGAAGAACGTCATCACGCCGAGCGCCTTCCAGCGCGGCCTCGAGGCGATGGCCGAGTTCCAGGAGGCCGCCCGGTCCATGGGCGCCGAAGACATCCACTGCGCCGCGACGTCCGCGGTGCGCGAGGCCGAGAACGGCGAGGACTGGGTGCGCGCCGTCCGCGAAGAGACCGGCATCCGCGTGCGCACCATCACCGGCCGCGAAGAGGGCCGGCTGATCTACCTGGGTGTGCGGTCCGACCTCGACTTCAGCCTCGGCCGGGTCATGCTGATGGACCTCGGCGGCGGCTCGACCGAGTTCATCCTGTGCGACAGCGAGAAGCCCACGCACATCGAGTCCCTGCCGCTCGGCCACATCCGGCTCGCCGACGCCTTCCACCGGTCCGACCCGATGTCGAAGGTCGAGTACGACGAGCTCAAGGCGCACATCAAGACGGTGCTCAAGCCGCTCACGTCGAGCGTGAAGGGCCGCGACTTCCGCACGCTCGTCGGCACGTCGGGCACGATGCGGTGCCTCGCGATGATGGCGACCCTCGCCCGCGGCGACCAGACGCCCGACCACGCGCACGGCCTCGTGATGACGAGCGAAGAGCTCGACACCCTGGTCAAGCGCCTGCGGGCCACGACCTTCGAGGGCCTGCTCGCCATCCCCGGGATGGACCCGCGACGCCAGCGCACCATCACCGCCGGCGCCATCCTCGTGCGCCAGGTGATGCGCGCGTTCGACCATCCGCGGATGATCACCTCCGAACGGTCCCTGCGGGACGGGCTGATCGTCGACTGGATCATCCGGAACCGGCCCGAGATCGACCTGATCGCGTCGATCCCCGACCCCCGCGCGCGCAGCATCGAGCGGCTGATGGAGCGCTACGGCGCCGACCGCGAGCACGCGCACCACGTCGAGACCCTGTGCCTGCAGCTGTTCGACGGCCTCGCTCCCGTGCACCGCATGGGCTTCGGCGAGCGCGAGATGCTGCGGTTCGCGGCCCTCGTGCACGACATCGGCCACCACATCTCGGGCAAGAACCACAACAAGCACGGGCAGTACCTCATCCGGAACACCCGGATGCACGGCTTCACGCTGCCCGAGGTCGACGTGCTCGCGAGCATCGTGCGCTACCACCGGGGCGGCAAGCCGAAGTCCGCGCACCCCGAGTTCGCCGCGCTGTCGTCCGCCGACCGGCACCGCGTGCGCGTGCTCGCCGGCATCATCCGGCTCGCCGACGCGCTCGACCGCAGCCA
The DNA here is from genome assembly GCA_020632875.1 of Alphaproteobacteria bacterium. GTDB lineage: Bacteria > Myxococcota_A > UBA796 > UBA796 > JACKEQ01. The sequence continues at coordinate 376,133 of JACKET010000002.1, read as the reverse complement.
CGACGGCGTCGTCGACTCGCTGACCGTCGAGCTCGGCGATGGCATCGTCCGCGTCCGGGCGACCGCCGCGAGCGAGGCCCACCTCGAGCGCTGGGCCGCCAACCGACGCACCGACCTCCTCGCGGGCGCGCTCAGGCAGGAGGTCCGCATCACCATCGACCCGGCGGGCGAGGCGGCGGATGAACGCCGCGTCCCGATCGGGTAGACTTGTGCGCTGCCGGGCAAGAGGCCGCCCCACGCGGAAGGAAATCCCCCCATGGCGATGATCGAGACCACAGAGACCCCCGAAGACGTCGATCGTCTGCTCACGAAGGCGCGTGATCAGCTGCAGGCGTTCGAGGATGCAGTCGACGGCAAGCGGCTGCTCGCGCGCATCAAGCGCGCGTCTCCGGCGCATCCCGTGCTGCTCGCACGCGCGATGTTCATGTTCGCGGGGATCCTGTTCTTCGGGCTCACCTTCGTGGTCATCGCGGTGGCGATGGTGCACGTCGAGTCCGCCAAGTTCCTGCAGGGCGTCGAGACCGGCATCGGCATCCCGGGCGGCATCCCGGTGGTCTGCATCCTGCTCTCGCTCTTCATGTTCATCGCCAACGTGGCGACCACCTTCGCGGCCCACAGCATCGGGCGCGAGTCGCCCATGCTCCCGTGGGAGGCGAAAGAGCACCAGAAGCTCGTGAACGAGGTCACCCGCCTCACCACCCAGAAGGCCGTGATGGAGCGCATCCGCGCCACGCCGGGTGGGGCCCGTCCTCGCATCAGCACGCCCGTTCCGATGTCGATGCGCTCGAGCGGCCCCGCGCCCGGTGGCTTCGGTCAGCGCTCCGCCGGTGGTGAGAGCGCTCCGCCCTCGTACCTCGCCGACGGCGGTGGCGGCGGCGGCGGTGGCGGTGGCGGTGGTGGCGGCGGCTTCGGCGCGCGGCCCGGGTCCGCGGTGGCTTCGGCGGCGGCGGCTTCGGCGGCGGTGCTGCCGGCGGCGGCGGCGGCGGCGGTGGCGGTGGCTTCGGCGGTGGCGGCTTCGGAGGCGGCGGCGGTAGCTCCAGCGGTGGCTTCGGCGGCGGCGGCAACTCCAGCAGCGGCTTCGGCGGCGGCGGCGGTGGCGGCGGCGGCGGCGGATTCGGTGGCGGCGGCGGCAACTCCAGCGGTGGCTTCGGTGGCGGCGGCGGCGGCGGTGGCGGCGGCGGCTTCGGCGGTCGTCCGACCTCCGACAGCGGCTTCGGCGGCCGGCCCGGCTCCGACAGCGGCTTCGGCGGGGGCTACGCGGCACCCGACAGCTATGGCGGCGACGCGGCACCTCCGCCCTCCAGCGGCGGCGGCGGCGGTCTGCTCGCCCGGGCGCGGTCCGGCGGCGGCTCGTCGGGCCCGAACTTCGGCGGTGGCGGCGGTGGCGGCGGCGCGGCCCCCGACTTCGGCGGCAGCAGCGGTGGATTCGGTGGCGGCGGCGGTGCGGCCCCCGACTTCGGCGGCACCGGCGGTGGATTCGGCGGCGGCGGCGGTGGCGGCAACGGCATGGGGTCCAGCACGCGCGGCGGAACGCCGCTCGGCGCGGCTCCGCGTCCCGGCGGCGGCCTCGGCAAGCCGCGGCTCTCCGCTCCCTCCAGCTTCCCCGGCACCCCCGAGCCCAGCCGCGAGCGCTACGACTCCATCGAAGAGATCGACGAGCTCGAAGACCTGTCGTACTCCGCACCCGACGACGCGCCTCCGCGCGTCGGCATCCAGATGGCCGTCACGCGTCCCAACGTGAAGCCGGCCGGCCGCAAAGACCCGATCGCCGAGATGGGCGACATCGTCGAGACCGTCGCGCCCCGCGCCATGGCCGACGACGACATCACCCAGCCCGTCGAGCAGCGCGAGCGAGGGCTGCCCCACTGGGGCCGCATCGACGAGATGTGGCTCGAAGAGGCCATCGAGAAGGCCGAGAACATGGTCATGGGCTTCCCCGAGCAGGCCCGCCTCGAGTTCTCGAAAGAGAAAGACCTCCCCTTCACCCTCGTCATCGAGCGGGCCACCCCCGCGATGGCGGTGCGCGCGATGGTGTCGTTCGTCGAGTTCCTCGCGAGCATCTACACGCCGAAGCGCGCCCGCATCGAGCTCGTGAAGGTCGCCCACCTCGACCGCAGCTTCCACCGCAACGTCGACGCGGCGCTGCAGCCGTACTTCGCCGGCAAGGTGCGGGTCGAGAACAACCCGGGCCGGGTCGACATCGTGTTCTCCGACCCCGATCCGGGCTGGGAGACGTACCCCCACCTCCCGATCGTGGGGTAGAGCCAGCGCTCGCAGCGCGGTGCCCGTCGGAATAGACGGGGCTCCCAACCACGAGGGCCCCAATGGCTGTTTCTCGCGCGGCGGTGGTCGACGCGAACTTCACCGAGCACGTGCAGCGGCTCCAGCCCGGGCCGCGGCGCGACGACCTCGACGCGCCCGTCGAGCCCGGCTCGCTGCTCTCGGCCCGCGATGCGGTCCGGCTCTTCGACGCCCAGATCGAGTCGAGGCACCTCGACCTGCTCGCGCGTGAGCTGAAGACCCGGAACATGGGCTACTACACGATCGGCAGCTCGGGGCACGAGGGCAACGCCGCGGTCGGGGGCCTGGTCGAAGCCGGCGACATGTCGTTCCTCCACTACCGCTCCGGCGCGTACTTCTGCGCGCGCGCAGCCAACCACCCGGGCCCGGCCGGCACCTTCGACGTGCTGCGCGGCATGCTCGCGACCCGCGACGAGCCCATCGCAGGCGGCCGTCACAAGGTGTTCGGCAGCGTCGAGCTCGACATCCCGCCGCAGACCAGCACCATCGCGTCGCACCTGCCGAAGGCCCTCGGCTACGCCGTGGCGCTCGACCGGTCCGCGCGTCGCGAAGGCCGGAAGGAGTCGCGGATCTCGGTCTGCACGTTCGGCGACGCCAGCGCGAACCACGCCACCGCCACCACCGCGTTCAACGCGGCGAGCTGGGCCTCGTTCCAGCGCGTGCCGGCGCCCGTCCTGTTCGTGTGCGAAGACAACGGCATCGGCATCAGCGTCCGCACCCCGCAGGGCTGGATCGCCAGCAACTTCCAGGCGCGCCCCGGCATGCGCTACTTCTACGGCGACGGCCTGTGGCTTCCGAGCGCCCACGACGCCGCGAAGCGCGCCATCGAGTACGTCCGCACCAGCCGCCGCCCGGCCTTCCTCCACCTCCGCACCGTCCGGATGCTCGGCCACGCCGGGTCGGACGTCGAGCAGCTCTACCGGACCAACGAGGAGATCGAGCAGGCCGAGGCCGCCGACCCGCTCCGCCGCACCGCCACCCTGCTCGTCGAGGGTGGGTGGATGACGCCCGACGACGTGCTCGCGATGTACGAGGGCACGCGGCGCCGGCTCGCCGCCCAGGCCGAGGAGGCCATCCGCCGGCCCACGCTGAAGACCGCCGCCGAGGTGATCGTCCCGCTGTACACGGCCGATCCGGAGGCCCGCATCGCGCCCGCCAGCGACGAGGAACGCCAGCGCGTCTACCCCCGCGGGTTCCCCGAGATCGCCGACCGGCCGCGGCACCTCGCGGTGCAGCTCAACCGCGCGCTCACCGACCTGCTCGCCGCCGACCGCCGCGCCATCGTGTTCGGCGAGGACGTCGCGAAGAAGGGCGGCGTCTACCACGTCACCGCCGAGCTCACGAAGCACTTCGGCGTCGGGCGCGTGTTCAACACCCTGCTCGACGAGACCACCATCCTCGGCATGGCCATCGGCGCCGGCCACGCGGGCATGCTGCCGATCCCCGAGATCCAGTACCTCGCGTACCTCATGAACGCGCTCGACCAGCTCCGCGGAGAGGCCGGTTCGATGCAGTTCTTCAGCAACGGCCAGTACGCCAACCCAATGGTCGTGCGCATCGCGAGCCTCGCCTACCAGAAGGGCTTCGGCGGCCACTTCCACAACGACAACGGCATCGCGGCCGTGCGCGAGATCCCCGGCATCCTCATCGGATGTCCCGCCCGGGGCGACGACGCGGCGCGGATGCTGCGCACGCTGGCCGCCCAGGCGCGCCACTGCGGCCGGGTCTGCATCCAGCTCGAGCCCATCGCGCTGTACATGACCAAAGACCTCTACGAGGACGGCGACGGCGCCTGGCTCACGGACTACCCCGCGCCCGACGAGCACCTCCCGCTCGGCGAGGTCGGGGCCTTCGGCGACGGCACCGCCGCCACCATCGCCACCTTCGGCAACGGCCTGTGGATGTCGCTGCGCGTGGCCCAGCGGCTCCGCGGCGAAGGCATCGACTGCCGCGTCATCGACCTGCGGTGGCTCCAGCCCCTGCCGATCGACGCGCTCCTGCCGCACGCCCAGGCCTCCGGTCGCGTGCTGGTGGTCGACGAGTGCCGCCGGTCGAGCGGCATCGCCGACACCGTCGTCGCCGAGCTCGTCGAGCGCGACCCGACCCTGCGGTTCCGCCGCGTCACCGGGCTCGACACGTACATCCCCCTCGGCGAGGCCGCGAACCGCGTGCTCGTCCAGGAAGAAGACATCGAAGCGGGCCTCCGCGCCCTGCTGGAGCAGAAATGAGACGCGCGCTCATCGTGTGCCCGGGCCGCGGCAGCTACGACCGCGCGGCGCTCGGGCAGCTCGTCGACCGCTCCGAGGCGGCCCGCGCCGTGGTCGAGCGCTGCGACGCGTTTCGCGCCGCCGCCGGCCGCCCGACCATCAGCGAGCTCGACGCCGCCGAGGCCTACCGCACCACCCTGCACGTCGCCGGCGAGAACGCGAGCCTGCTGACGTTCGCGTGCGGCCTGGCCGACCTCGCCGACCTCGACCGCACCGCGTACGAGGTGGTCGGTGTCACCGGCAACAGCATGGGCTTCTACACGGCGCTCGCCGCCAGCGGCGCCCTGTCGCTCGACGACGCCATCGCGCTGGTCGAGACCATGGGCCAGTACCAGGCGGGCAACGTCATCGGCGGCCAGATCCTGTACCCCATGACCGACGCGGACTGGCGGACCGACCCGGCCCGCCGCGCCGTCGTCGAGAAGGCCCTGCAGGACGTGCGCGACGCGGGGCACGTCGCCGAGTGGTCCATCGAGCTCGGGGGCTTCGCGGTGCTGGGCGCCGATCGGGCCGGCGTGAAGGCGCTGATGGAGGCCCTGCCGCCGGATGTCCGCGGCGACCGGACGTTCCCGGTCCAGCTCCCCCTGCACTCCGCCTTCCACACGTCGTTGATGGCGGGCACCTCGGAGGCCGCGTTCCGCGATGTCGGAGGGCTCGGATTCCGCGCGCCGGACGTGCCGCTGGTCGACGGCCGTGGCTGGGTCTTCCGCCCGCGCTGGGCCGACCCCACGGGCCTCCGCGACTACACGCTCGGCCACCAGGTGGTCGCGATGTTCGACTTCACCACGGCCGTCCACACGGCGCTCGAGCACACCGCACCCGATGTCGTCATCGCGCTCGGCCCCGGCAACGCGCTGGGCGGCCCGCTCGCCCGCATCCTCGTCGAATTCGGCTGGCAGGGCGTGCAGAGCCGCGCGGACTTCGACGCGCTCCAGGCGTCCGACGCGCCGGCGCTCCTCTCGTTCGGCGTGACCCAGCAGCGCAAGCAGCTGGTGTGACGTGAGGGACGCGCTGCTCGAGGCCTTCGCGCTCAAGGCGGTCGACCGGGCCGGCTGGGTGCGCGTCGGAGTCGAGGGCGCCGAGTCCGTCGCCGCGCACAGCTGGGGCATCGCGCTGCTCGTGGTCCTGCTGCTCCCGGAGGGCCTCGACCGCGACCGCGCCCTGCTCTACGCCGTGCTGCACGACCTCGCCGAGGCGTGGGTGGGCGATCTCACCCCGCACGACGGGGTCTCCGACAAGCACGCCCGCGAAGAGGCAGCGATGACGGCCTTCTGCGCGCGCATCGGTCGTCCCGACCTGCTCGCCGCCTGGCAGGACTACGAGAGCCAGGCCGACCCCGAAGCCCGCTTCGTGAAGCAGCTCGACCGCCTCGACATGGGTCTGCAGGCGGCGATCTACGCGAAGCAGGGCCTCGATCTGGCAGAGTTCCGAGCCTCCGCGCTCGCGGGCATCACGGATCCGGAGCTACGCGCCCTGCTCGACTAGCCTGGAGCCCGGAGCCTGGAGCCCGGAGCCCGGAGCCCCCTCCAGCGCCAGCGGGATCCGCATCACGCAGATGACGCAGATGGCCGCAGATGACGCAGAAAGAACCGGATCGACGGGCCCTTGCGGAGTCCCGCCCCCGTATTCCGAGGGACTTCGACCGGAACGCGGCTCCCGTTCTGCTGGCCGGGCCGGACGATGCCTCTCCCCGAAACTCCGCGGTGGACGGGGCGACCGTTGGCGGGTCCGCTCAACGGAGCAAGATGCGGGCCTGCTCTGGTGAGTCCCGGATCCGGTCCGCAAGAAGGCCCACTCGGCGCTCCGGGGACGCGAAGACGCTCGACCCGTGACGGCCTGGTTTCTGCGTCATCTGCGTCCTTCTGCGTCATCTGCGTGATGCAGAGGCGCCCGGGGAGGTCCGTACGCCCGAGGTGTGGAGAGGTGGGCCGCCCGAACGGTCCGCATCTCAGCTCTTGCGCTTCGCCCACCGCACGCGAAACGCCAGCACCCCATCCCGCCGCTCGGCGCTGCCGTTCCAACCGGGCGACGTGCGGAGCAGCTCGCACGCGTGCGCGGAGTCGTCGGCCTCGGGCACGACGTTCGCGAACCCCTCGGTCTCGACCAGCGTCTCGAGGTCGCCGTAGCGCTTGATCATCCCGATGGTGATCGACCCGAGGTCGTCGAACTCGATGCGGTCGCCCGAGGAGGCCACGGAGAGCTCGTTCGAGAAAGGCATCACGAACACCGTCTTCACGCCGCCCTCCATGTGGGCGAAAGCGAGCGGGTGTGTCGTCATCTCGAACGTGGCCATCCATCCTCCCTGGTTCAGGGGCGGTGTAACAACAATGCGCGGGGGGGGCCTACCCGGGCGGCCAGCGCATCGCGCGCCCGCCGAGCACGTGCAGGTGGAGGTGATCGACGCTCTGGCCGCCGTTCGCGCCGAAGTTCGTGACCACCCGGTAGCCCCCTGCCGCGATGCCCTCGCTGCGGGCGACCTCCGCGGCCACCCACATCAGGTGCCCGAGGAGCGCGGCGTCGTCGGCGTCCGCGGTCCCGAGGCCCACGATGGGCTTCTTCGGGATGACGAGCACGTGCGTCGGCGCGACGGGGTTGACGTCGCGGAAGGCGAGACACCGGTCGTCCTCGTACACGATGTCGGCCGGGATCTCCTTGTCGATGATGCGCGCGAAGATGGTCATCGCTCCTCCGATCGGCTCTACAATGGCCGTCCGCTCGTATCGCCCACGGCCCCCATGTCCCACCCAGAAGCTCCGAAGGCCGCCGCATGGACGCTTCCCCTCGTCGGGAGCGTCGCCGCCGTGTCGGTCGTGGCCGTGCTCGCGAACCCAGGCCTGTTCATGGTGGACGACGCCTGGTTCTACCTGCAGATCGGGCGGAACATCGCGTCCGGCGCTGGCTCCACGTTCGACGGCACGACCCCGACCAACGGCTACCACCCGCTGTGGATGGGCTTCGTCACGAGCATCGCGGGTCTCACGGGCGGCGGACGCGACGCGATGCTGTACCTCACCCTCGTCGTGCAGGTGGCCCTCGCCGCGTGGACGGTCGCGCTGTTGCCCCGCATCGCCGCGCGCGAGGGCTTCGCGTACCCCAGCTTCGTCGCAACGGCGGTCGTGCTCACCCAGCTCACCGACAAGGGCTGGGTCTCGGAGGGGATGCTGACGAGCGCGCTCCACGTGACCGTGCTGTGGTCGTGGGTCCGCGGCGACCGGCCCTGGCGCACGGGCGTGCTGCTCGGTCTGTTGTTCCTGGCCCGCCTCGACACCCTGTTCTTCGTCGTCGCCGTGGGGCTGTTCACGCTCCCGGACGTGCGCCGCGCCGCCGTCCTCGCCGCCGGCACGGCGATCACGGCCCTCCCGTGGCTCGGGTGGACCTTCGCGACGACCGGCCACCTCGTGCCCGTGAGCGGTGCCATCAAATCCGTGTTCCCGGTGCCGGACTTCTCCGACCCGCTCGAGAAGCTCGGGTGGATCGGGGTCGCGACGGCACTGGGGTCGCTGGCGGGCCTCGTGGTGGCGCTCCGCGCGACGGACCCCCGGAAGCGCCGCCTGCTCGGGGCCCTCTCGCTGGGTGCGGTCGCGCACGCCCTGTACGTCGTGCTCTTCACGGCCCCCCGGTGGTCCACGTTCGTCGCGTACTACTGGATCACCGGCACGCTCGCGTCCGGCCTGCTGCTGGGCGAGCTGCTCGCGATGTACTTCACGCTCCTGCCCAGCCTCTCGGCCACGGCGCGGCCCCTGTTCGCCGGCTGCATCATCGGCGGGCTCGCGACGGCCGGCAGCCTGAAGGCCGTGCGCAGCGTGCTGATCGCCACCCCCGACCCCACGGTCCGGATGGCCCTGTGGCTCGCCGAAGCCCACCCCGACGCCGTGATCCTGACGGTCGACGCGCCCGGACGCATCGCGTGGTTCTCGGGGCTGCCGGTCATCGGCGCCGACGGGCTCACCCAGGACTACGGGTTCGCCGCCGACCTCGAGGCCCGCGGCATGCCCGCCGTCGCGCGGGAGCGCGGCGTCACCCACGTGCTCACGTACACCATCGACTTCGACGTTCCCTGGGCGCGCATCCAGGCCGCGCCAGACGGCGTCAACGTGCGCTTCGTCGCGCCGGGCCGCGGCACGGACGCCGGCGAGCTCGTCCTCCACACCCCCGAGAAGCGGCTCACCGACTTCGTCCCCGACGGCGAGGACGTGGCCGCGCTGTTCCCCATGCCCTGAGCGGAGCCTCCATGGTCGTCGTCCTCTGCAACTGCACGCCCGCCGAGTCCCACGGGCTCGCGCGCACCCTCGTCGAAGAGCGGCTCGCCGCGTGTGTGAACGTGCTGCCCGGCGTCACGTCGTTCTACACGTGGGAGGGCGCGGTCCACGAAGACGCCGAGCACACGCTGCTCATCAAGACCCCCGACGCGAAGGTCGCCGCGCTCTCCGACCGAATCCGCGCGCTCCACTCGTACACGACGCCCGAGATCCTGGTGCTCGACGTGGACGAAGCGCGCTCCGATGCGCGGTACGTCGCATGGGTCCACTCCTCCACGAAGTAGCCGAGATCCGCCACGCTCCCTCCCGTGCGCCTGCGCGTGCGCCTGCCGAGCGACCCGGCAGCCACGGCCACATGAAACCGACCCACCCTCGGTTGGAATCGCACGGCGCCGAGCACTGGATGCGGATCCACGTTCGGTCCGATCACCGAGCAGCCCGAAACGCCCGCCTGCTCTGGTGAATCCCGATTCCGATCCGCGGCGAGGCCCTCGCTGACCCGAACACCGAGACGTCCCTCGAGAGCCCAGGCACTGCGGGCGGAACTTGGCGGTCCAATCCCTCTGAACGGCACCCGGGGAAACGAGGATGCTCGGCCCGCGACGGCCTCGTTTCTGCGTCATCCGCGTTCTTCTGCGTCATCTGCGTGATGCCTCGGGACGCTCGAAGCTGGATCCCGTCCGACCGAAGCCCGTGCCGACTTCCGAAGTGGCGACTGCTTCCCCAAGTGGAAAGCTCTAGCCGACCCGTCGGGAGACGCGCACGCGCACGCGCACGCGCACGGGTGGTTGGGGTCGGGTTTGCGGGGACTACGGGATCCAGAGCGCGATGGGGAACGACTTCTGGCTGTTCGCGATGTCCAACCCCAGGCTCGCCTCCAGCTTCACCTCGCCGTCGCAGGTGTCCTGGAACGTCACCCCCGTGATCGCCACGTCGGCCTCGCCGTTCGCGCGCTCCATCGTCGCGAACCCATCGATCGGGTTCAGCTTGCAGCTGCCGTCCATCACCGTGCGGACGCTCGCGAGCTGCACCACGTTCGCATCGCCGTCGGCGCGCTGGCCGCCCCCGTCGATCGTCAGCACCGAAGCGGCCGGCCCCGCCGAGAGGTCGGCTTCGATGCGCCATCCGGCCTGCCCCACCTCGATGTCGCCCGTCTGGATGCCGTCGACGTCCTGGTCGGCGTACGCGACGCTCACCGTGCCGTCCTCGAGGTCCATCGTCGCGGTCACGGCGCTCACGCCGGGCGAGTAGAGCGACCCGCCATCGACGTCCATGTCCTGGAACCGCAGCGCGAGCAGCACGGTGTCGCCGGTCCACGTGCCCGCGGCCTCGATGCGGCCGGTCGTCGAATCACCCAGCGGGAACGCGCACTCCGGGTCGCCGAGGTCGATCACCACCGTCCCCACGCACGGATCGGCGCCACAGGTCTCGGAACGGCTCACGCACGCGGGGGAATCGGGCTGGTCGGCGCGCGCCGCGACCGCCGCTGCCCAGCCCACCGCGACGCTGGTGCCCACGGCCTCGCCGATGGGCTGGAGCTGGGGCTCGCGGCACGCGAAGAGCCCGAAGACGACCAGGGAAGCAGGAATCGGCCGCATGGGACCTCCGGTTCGGGTGGGACGCCACAGCGGCGAGCGCGGAGTTGGACGAACCACCGCCACCCGCATTCAGCTTGGCTCAGTCCTCGACCGCTTTCCACCGGCGGACGCGCTCCACGCGCCGGACGATCGACGCCTGCGTGTCGGGATCGGCGAACCGGTAGAGCCGCACCTCGACCTGGACGCCCCGCTCGGGGAACGCGCGCTTCAGGGCCTCTCTCCGCCCGTTGCCCTCGAAGGTGACGTACCGCTCGGCGTCGAGCTGGACGACCTGGAAGCCCGTGACCGACTTGAACGCCGCGAGCGCCTCGTGCGCCGCGATCAGCTCTTCGGACAGGCGCATGCCGTTGGCCTCGAGCAGCGGGAGGGCGTCGCGCGCGGCGTCGGCGCGCTGGTTGCACTTGTCGTCAGCGGTGGCCCGGTCGATCGGGTGGATGGCGAGGAGCTGACGATGGTCGACGAACACGTGCTCGACCGACGCGGCGAGCGCGCGGATGTCGGCGATCGCCTTGGCCATCAGCAGGTCGGACACGTCGAGCTCGGCGAGCTCGGGCAGCTTCTGCGCGCCCCACTCGAGCAGGGAGGCGGCCTGGCTCAGCACGTCCTCCTCGTCGTTCGCGTTCGCCACGGCGGCCGCGTCGGTCTGCAGGCGCATGACCTCCTGGTGGACGATGCGCCGGGCCTCCGCCGCCCGGCTCGCCGCGTTGCCCGGCTCCCCGAGGACGTGCGCGATGCGCTCCAGCGCCCGGAGCTGCTTCAGGCGGACCGGGTCGCCGGCGAGCGCTTCGGACACGCGCGCCCAGTCCGGCGGCTGCACGGTCTCCGGCGTGGCCGGCGGAGCGGGCTCGGGCGGGGCGCCATCGCGCGAGACCGCGACCACGGCGGGCTCCTGGCCGCCCCGCGCGCGCGTCCACGTGACGAACGACCCGGCGACCGCGAGCACGCCGATCAGGAAGTGCAGCCAGTTGCGCTCGAGCGCGGGCAGCAGGCCGAGCTCCCACAGGCGGTCGGCGCCCACGATGAGCCCCGCGAATGCGAGGTGGACGACGGTGCCGAGCGCGAGATTCGCCGTGACGAGGCGGGCGGTCAGGCGGTGGCGGTAGTGCCAGAACACCGCGATCACGAGCGCCGTGAAGACGGCCGACAGCAGCGCCAGGCTCTGTCGCACCCCCGCGTCGGCCACGGCGAACATCCAGCCGTACCCGCCGAGCGTGACGGCCAGGATCACCGCGAGCAGCCCGGCGCGCCAGCGGCTCACGCGGGCACCCACACGTCGGTGGCCTGAACGGCGTCGCCGTCGATCTCGAGCCTCACGTGGTGCCTCCCGGATCGGGTGATGCGCGGGACCTGCGCCGCATTCACGTACACCACGCCGTCGCGCTCGACCCTCGCGATCCGCTCGCCTCCGCCGCGCAGGGCGCGGTGCATGTGGCCCGCGACCACGGCCAGCACGCGACGTCCGGAGCGCTGGGCGTGGCGCACCGCCACCTCGAGGTCCGGATCGCCCCAGTCCCCCTCCGCGGCGCGGAAGTCGCACCCCCAGATGTCGGACCGCGAAGCGCCCAGCCCCGTCGGGCCGTTGTGCGCGAGGAACACGATCCGCTCCGCCTCCGCCGCATCCACGGCGTCACAGAGGCGCTGTGCGGACTGCTGCATCGACGCGATGCCGAAGCGCGCGGCCAGGAAGCCCGCGAACGTGAGCCGCGGCCCGCCGAGGCTCAGCGGCCTGCCCACCACGACCGACACCCGGTCGTCCGGGGGCCCCACGTTGTGGCAGTCGTACCCGCCAAGCACCGCCCCTCCGCCCGTCACGGCCGCGGCGAACGCGTCGTACCGGGTGATCAGGCTGCGGGTGAAGCGGTCCGCGACGCCCGGCTGCCCGGCCACCTCGGCGAGCAGCTGCGCCGGGTTCGGCCCGTCGTGGTTCCCCGCGATCGCGATGGCCCGCGCCCGCCCGATGGCCGCGGCGATCCGCAGCGTCGGGGCGAAGCGCAGCCCCGCCAGATCGCCCACCACGAGCACCGCGTCGAATTCCGACGCGTCGAGCCAGGCGCCGTCCGCAGGCGACCAGTGCCCGTGGACGTCGCCGATGACCGCGAGGCGCAGCAGCTACTTGTCGAGCGGGCGGTCGCGGATGAAGTCGAGGGTCGGCGCGTCGGCGTCTTCTTCGCCGTCGAACTTCATCTCCTGCAGGTAGACCTGGATGACGTTCTTCCGCTTGCGGACCTGGTACGTGACGGTCTCGTTGACGAACCCGGGCGCCGAGACCTCGAACCGCAGGATGAGGTCTTTCTCGAACAGCAGCTCGGAGCCGTCTTTCATGTAGAGCACCTTCTCGGTCCAGCGGCCCGTCTCGGTGTTCACGCGGTGACGCTCGGCCTCGTCGGGGTGGCGCACCACTGCCGTCGGGACGACCTCGCCGCTGCGCGAGTTCAGCACCTCGACGGTGACCGGGATGCCCTCGTCCTGCGCCTGGGCGGGCGTCGCGACGACCAGTGCGAACAGCGCTGCCAGCATTCTCGTCCTCCTCGCCTGGAGCGTAACCCGGCGATCCCACCGCCCGCGCCCCCGGGCTCGGTCAACCCGGCGGGCGGCGATGGCATTCCCCGCGTCGCTCCGGCCCGGGTCAGCGGGTGCGACGGCGCAGACCGACGAGCGCGAGGCCCAGCGCGAGCCACTGCGCAGAGGGCGCCGTCGACGCGCAACCACAGCCCTTGGGCTCGGGCGGCGGCGGGATGAGATCCTGGTCGGTGTCGGTGTCGCTGTCGCTGTCGGCGTCCGCATCGGCATCCGAGTCCGTGTCGGCGTCGGAGTCCGTGTCGGCGTCGGAGTCCGCGTCGGCGTCGGAATCGGCGTCGGAGTCGGTGTCGGCGTCCGCGTCGGTGTCGGCGTCGGAATCCGTGTCGGTGTCCGTGTCCGCGTCGGTATCCGTGTCGGAATCGGAATCGGCATCGGAGTCGGTGTCGGAGTCCGTGTCCGCATCCGTGTCGGCGTCGGCGTCGGCATCGGCGTCGGCGTCGGCGTCGGCATCCGCGTCCGAATCGGCATCGGTGTCGGAGTCGGCGTCGGTGTCCGCATCGGAGTCGGCGTCGCTGTCGGCATCCGTGTCGGAGTCGGCGTCGGCGTCGGTGTCCGCGTCGCCCCCGTCCGGCACGAACGTGACGGTGAGGTCGAAGTCACCCGCGTTGTCCTGGTAGCCGGCGACCGCGACGGTGTAGGTCGTGCCGCTCGTCGCCGTGGTCGAGAGCAGGCTCGAGAAGGCGGCGCAGCCGGTGCCGTCGTCGTTGTTCGCCACGAACGAGAGGGCGCCGCAAGTGCCGGTGAACAGGCTGATCTCGGTGTCGAACGTGGCCTGGTCGCACGTCTCGAACGTGACGCTGCCGTTCGACGGAGCCGTCCACGTGTACCAGACATCGGCCGCGTTCGGCGAGAGGCCCGAGCCGGACGGCGCGGTCGTGGTGGCGCCCACGTTCGTGCCCGAGACCGTTCCGTTCGTGGGGAGCGCGATGGCGTCGTCGCACAGGTCGTTCGCCGGCGTGCCGGGATCGGTGTCGCTGTCGGTGTCGGCATCCGTGTCGGAGTCGGCGTCGGCGTCGGCATCGGCGTCGGCGTCCGTGTCGGCATCGGCGTCGGCGTCGGCATCGGCGTCGGCGTCGGTATCCGCGTCGGCATCCGTGTCGGAGTCGGCGTCGGTGTCGGCATCGCCGCCCGGATCACACGCGGGGTTGGGACCGCGCGGGCTGCTGAGGTCGCCGTCTCCGAAGGGGGTGGTGCCCTCGCACCAGTTCGCGGGGAGGTCGTTGTCGTCGGCGTCGAGCACCGCGCGATCGAGGGACATCGACGCGCCGGACGGGTCGGGCCACAGCGGGCCGCCGTCGTACGCGACGCGATCGATGGGGCCCGCCGCGTTCGAGACGATGACCTCGTCGGCGCCGTTGCCGAGCGTGTACGTCGTGTACTCGTAGTCGACGGGGATGTCGCCATTGGTGAGATTGTCGGCATTGATCCCGAACACGGCGTAGCCGTTGGCGAGCAGGACGACCGGGCGGTTCACGGTGTGGGAGTCGGTGCCGTCGTCGGAGAGGATCAGGCCCTGCAGGTCGATGTCGACGCCGCTGGCGTTGTGGATCTCGAACCACTCGCCCTCGGAGTCGTTCACCGCGGCCGGGTTCTGCATGATCTCGGTGATGACGAGGTCGCCGGGCACGAGGTCGTCGACCGTCGCGAGGTTCGAGGGCACGGTGACCGTGAAGAACTGGTCGCCGAGGATCGCGGAGAAGTCGACGCCCGCGAGGTTGCCCGTGAACCCGCCCGCATTGTCGCCGCCGAGGTTCCCGTGCGGCGCGGGGAGGCCCGCGAGAACCTGATTGGAGAGGTAGTTGTGGTCGACGTTCCCGATGAACACGGCGATCTTCACGTCGCCGGTCGGGTCGCCCAGCGCGGCCAGCGGGAGGCCGAGCTCGAGCCCCGTCGTGACCGCCGCCGCAGCGACGCCATCGGCGGCATCGGTGCCCGCGACGACACCCGCGGTGTTGGAGTTGTCGAAGCCGACGGAGATCCCGAACGTGCCGAGGCCCGACGCGGAGCCCGTCTGGGACCCGCCGAACACGCCGCTGTAGCTCTCGAAGAGGCCGGTGCCGGTGCCGACGCCGGAGTAGTCGAGCACGTGGATCGGCCCGCCCGAGTCGCCGTGACGGGCGAAGAGCATGAAGTCCGCCGCGAAGCCGGCATCGAACGTGAGCCCGGCGAAGGCCGACGCCCACCCGTCGTTCGCCGGGTTCTGGCCGCCGCTGCCCGTGTCGGTCGTGATCACGTTCTCGCCGCCCGGAACGGAGTCGATGAACACATAGATCTTGTTGAAGTTGCCCTCGAGGTTGCCCGTGACGAGCAGGTAGAGGACCCCGCCCTCGACCGTCGCGTACGCGGCGTCGAGCTCGCTCAGGTTGTCGCCGAACTGCGTCTGGACCGTCTGGACGGCGATGGGCGAGCCGTAGTCGGCCTCGTAGGCGCCGTCGACGGTGACGGCGAAAGCGACGTTCGCGAGGGAGAACAGCATGGGACCTCCGGGAGGCGCCCGATAACCCGGTCAGAGCACGGCGAGTGTGACAGCCGTGATCACGACCGCTCCCATGAGATTGAGCGCCAGACCCTCCCTCGCCATCCGCGCCGTGGGGACGCGCCCTGCGCCGACGACGATGGCGTTCGGAGCCGTGGCGACGGGGAGCATGAAGGCACAGCTCGCCGAGAGGGCCGCCGGCACGAGCCACTGGATGGGCGCGTCGCCCGCGGCGATTGCGGCGGTCGAGAGGATCGGCATCAACAACGCGGCCGTCGCGGTGTTGCTGGTGATCTCGGTCGCGAAGGTCACCGTGAGCGCGAGCGTGAGGACGGTGAGCGGGAGCGGCAGGTCGCCGAGCCGGGAGAGCGCGGTGGCGATGACCCGATCCAGCCCGGAGGTCTGGAACGACGTGCCGAGCGCGATGCCGCCGCCGAAGAGCAGCAGCAGGCCCCACGGGATGCGCTTCGCCGTGTCCCAGTCGAGCAGGCGCCCCTCTTCGCCGTCGGGCACGAGGAACGCGAGCACGACCATGCCGAGCGCCACCGTGTGATCGCCCACCTGGGGCACGTCGAGGGCTCCGGACCAGCCGCCGTACGGCGCGGTGCGCGTGACCCACAGGAGGATCGTCACCCCGAAGAGCGCGAGGGCGCGGACCTCCGGCGCGCGGACGACGGGGAGCTCGGGGACCTCGACGCGGATGTCGCTCACCCGCCCGCCGCGGCACAGCCACAGCCACGCGAGCGGCACGAGCACCGCGACGACGGGGAGCCCGACGCTCATGAAGTCCGCGAAGCCCCAGTGCACGCCGCGCTTCTCGAGCTCTGCGAGCAACAGCGCGTTCGGCGGGGTGCCGACGGGGGTGCCGAGGCCGCCGATGCTCGCCGACCACGCGAGCCCCAGGAACAGCGGCGGGCCCAGCCGCTCCGGGTCGGACGCCCGCGCGACCACGGCGCCCGCGACCGGCAGCAGCATGAGCGTGGTCGCGGTGTTGCTGATCCACATCGAGAGCACCGCGCACGCCACCATGAACCCGAGCATCGCACGCGCCCCGCCGGCGTCGCGGCCGAGCGCCCGGATCACGACGAGCGCGACGCGCAGGTGGGCTCCGCTGCGCTCCATCACCGTCGAGAGCAGGAACCCGCCGAGCAGCAGCAGGATCAGCGGGTGCCCGAAGGCCGCCGCCGCGGCGTCCTTGTCGAGCACACCCGCGAACGGCAGCACGACGAACGGGATCACGCTGGTCGCGGGGATCGGGATCGGCTCGAGCGTCCACCACGTCGCGCAGAGCGCCGCGACACCCGCCACGGCGGCCGCCTCCAGCGACAGCCCACCCCCGACGACCGCGCCAGCGGCCACGACGCCGAGCGTCACGCCCAGCAGGGCTGCGCTCAGGGGCCGCATCGGAGCTCTCGGTGACAGGACTGCATCGGCGGCAGTTCACCACAGATCTCCGTCCGTATACTCCCGCATGCTCCTCGCCCTGCTGCCGGCCCTCGCGTCCGACTGCGCCTTCTCGCCGCCCGCGGGCCCGCCGCGCGTGGACCTCGTGAGCATCGCGCCGGGCGCCGACCTGTTCTCGAGCATGGGGCACACGGCGCTGGTCTTCAGCGGCGGCGCGCTCGAATCGCCCGTCGCGTACGACTGGGGTGCGTACGACCAGACCCGGCCCGACCTGCTGCCCGCCTTCCTCGCGGGCGACCTCGAGTACTTCCTGCGGGGCCAGGGGGTCGAGGGTCTGGAGCGGTTCGCGCGCCTGCAGGGCCGCCTGGCCGTCGCGCAGGAGCTCGATGCCTCCGAGGAGGCCGTGCGCGCGCTGTTCTCGAGCGTCCGCGACGAGGCCGGTCCCGAGACCCGGGCGTACGTCTACCACTGGGCCGACGCGAACTGCGCGACCCGGGCGCGCGACGCGATCGACGCCCTGACCGGCGGTGCGCTGCACACCGCGCTCGACCGTCCGGTCGACACGACGCCGCGCTTCGAGGCCACCCGGCACCTGTGGCGGTGGCCCGTGTGGTCGTTCGCGTGGCGCTTCATCACGTCGTCGCGGCTCGACGTCCCCCTGACCGCGTGGGAGCGCACCATGGTCCCAGAGCACCTGATGCGCGAGGTCGGCGCGGTGCGGATCGACGGGCGCCCGCTGGTGCGGTCGACCTGCACATTGAACGACGGGCCGCTCGGCTGGGCCCCCGCGCGCCCGCCGCCGACGTGGCCGTGGGTGCTGCCGGGGCTCGTGGGGGTCGCGGCGCTCGGCGCGGCGGTCCGCACGGGGCGGCGGCGGGTGTCCGGCGCGCTCGTGGCGCTCTGCGGGCTCGTGCTGTGCGCGCTCGGGGTGCCGAGCCTCGCGATCTGGGCGGTGGGCGACCTCGAAGGCGTCGGTCCGACGGAGTGCTGGCTGGTCGCCGGGCCCCAGAGCGCCGTGCTCGTCGCCGCGGGAGCGTGGATGGCGCGCGGCCGTCCCGTCCCGGCGGCTCTGTCGGCGCTCACGCTGGCCGTCGGAGCCCTCGGGCTCGGGGTGCTGGCATTCGACCTCCGCGCAACGGGCCAGGTGAACGGCGACATCGTGGCGGCGTTGCTCCCCGGTCTGCTCGCCTCCGTCGCGGCCGTCCGCGCTCTGGGACGCGTCTGAACGGGCTTGCGGGTCTGGAGTGGGTCGCCCATCATGGGACCCTGGAGCCTCCATGCGCCTTGTCCTGCTCGCCCTCCCCGCCCTGTTGCTCGGCTGCGATCCCGAGAAGATCGCGGTCCCCGACGAGGGCGAAGCCGTGTGGACGTGCATCGACGGCTTCGACAACGACGACGACGGCCTGACCGACTGCGAAGAGCCATCGTGCCAGGCGCTCGGCGTCTGTCCCGGCGAGGCCGACGCCGACACCGATGCCGACGCAGACGCCGATTCCGACGCGGATGCCGATGCAGACTCCGACGCAGACGCAGACGCAGACGCCGATGCGGACGCCGACGCCGACGCCGACGCAGATGCAGACGCCGACGCAGACGCAGACGCAGACGCCGACACCGACACGGACTCCGACACCGACACCGACACCGGCCTCGGCTGCATCCCCGACGCGGGAGAGCCGAACCCCAACGAGGCCCAGGCCTCCCCGCTGCTGTCCGGCCCGTACACGCTGTCGTCGCCGCTCGACGAGGACTACTACGTGTTCGTCGTGCAGCCGGGCACCACGCTCTTCGTGACCACGACGTTCGACCGCACGCTCGGCGACATCGACATCCTCCTGCTCGACACCGCGGGCGACGTGCTGATCGCCTCCTCCGGCATCACCGACATCGAGTCGATCACGTGGGTCAACGACACGGCGGTGGCCGAGACGGTCTACCTCCGCGTCTACTTCTGGAACCAGGGGTCGTGCAGCCCCTACGATCTCACCGTCACGCTCGCTTCGGCCTGCATCGACGACGCGCTCGAAGACAACGACACCCTCGTCCAGGCCTCCCCCCTCGGCGCCACGACGTCGGGGCTGGTCGCCGGTGACGACGACTGGTTCGAGCTCCAGATCCCCCCGGCCAGCACCCTCGAGCTCCAGACCCAGGGCCAGGTGCGCCTGGCGCTGTTCGACGCCAACGCCGGCGCGCTCGCGACTGGCAGCCCGATCGAGTGGTCCAATCCCGGGCTGTCGCCCCTCACGGTGTTCGCGCGCGTGCAGAACGACGGGGTGGCGTGCGCGCCCTACAACCTGATCGTCGGCACGCAGACCCAGTGCACGCCCGATCCGAACGAGCCGAGCGAGGTCCCCGTGCCCCTCGTCGACGGCACCACGTGGACCCTGTCGTCTCCGAACGACGTCGACTACTTCGAGACCGTCGTGCAGCCGGGCGAGACGCTCGAGGTCACGGTGGTGTTCACCGACGTGCTCGGCGACATCGACGCGTACCTGGTCGACGACAACGCCAACCTCCTCGATCAGGGGGTGACGGGTACCGACGACGAGCACCTCTCCTGGGCCAACACCTCGAGCCAGCCCCTCATGGTGTTCGTCCAGGTCGGGTTCGGGCCGGGGGCGAACGTCTGCAACACGTACCGCCTCGAGGTCGACCTCACCCAGAGCTGTCCCGACGATCCGTTCGAGGAGAACGACGATGCGTCCGAGGCGGTCTTCGTGTTCGACGGTGTCGTGTCGGGCATCGCGAACGACGAGGACTGGTACCGCACCGACCTCGCGCCGGGCGGCACCCTGATCTTCGAGCTCGCGCCCCAGGCCCAGCTCGTGCTGTTCGACGCGAACGTCCAGCCCGTGGCCAGCGGGCCGCTCGTCGTCTGGACCAACGGCAGCAGCATCGTGCAGACGCTGTTCTTCCGCGTCACCTCCCCCATGGGCTGCGACCCGTACGACCTGTCGGTGCAGCGGATGGGCGGCGCGTGCCTGCCGGATCCGTTCGAGGAGAACGACACCCAGGGGCAGGCGGTGTTCGTGCCGGGCGGCCCCGGTCCCCTGCCGCTCACCCTCGACGACGACGACTGGTTCACGTCACCCGTGCCCGAGAACAGCCGTATCTCCGTGCGCGCCGAGCCGTTGATGGGCGGAACGCCCGGCGTGACGCTGTGGAACGGGGCCACGCTGCTCGACACCGAATCGGGTGGAGCGGGGCACATCAATCCGTTCGGCGCCGGCGATCTGCTCGCCGACATCGAGGTCTCCGCGATCCCGGGGGCCGCATGCGACCCCTACACGCTCGAGACCATCGTGGTCGACTGCGACGCGGTCGATCCGCAGGAGCCGAACGACACGATCCCGAGCGCCACGCCCTTCCCGCCGCCGAACCAGGTGCGCGTGCTGACGGCCCCCGCCGACGAGGACGTCTACCGCCGCGTGGTGCAGCCGGGCGACACGCTCGACGTGCTCGTCCGGTTCCGGGATGCCGACTGGGACGTGGACGTTCGCCTGCTCGACGCCAACGGCGCCACCCTCGACAGCGCGTCCAGCGTGAGCGACGACGAGCAGGTCTCGTGGACGAACACCACGGGCGGCCCGCGTACGGTGTTCCTCCGCGTGTTCCAGTTCGGATCGGGCTCGACCTGCGCGGTGCCGTACACGGTGCGTGTGCTGTGAGGCCGCGGTAGACGGGGTGCATGCGCATCCTGCCCGTCATCGCCCTCGTCGCCTGCTCTCCCGACCTCGGCCCGCCGACCTGTGAAGGTGGCGGCGCACCCCTCGTCGAGGTCGGCGATGGCGGCCAGACCGCGTTCGTGGCGTTCGGCGACGGCGCGACCATACCCACGCGCAACACGCCGGCCCAGGCCGACCTCGAGCTGTGGACCAGCGGCCTCGTCACCACGGCGGGCATCACCGCCGTCGTGCGAATCGCAGCCGATGGCGGCCCCACCGAAGACAGCCTCGCCACGCTGACGTTCGTGTGCGCCGACACGGGCAACGGCTGGACGAACGTGCTCGCCGCCCTGCCGGCCTCGGCGGTGTCCGGATCGTCGCTCTCGATCGACGTGACCCTCACGGATTCCGTCGGAACGACCGCTTCGACCTCGATCGAAGGCATCCAGGAGTAGCCTGGCGCTCGTCAGGATTTCGTCAGGCCCCGCCTGACGGTGGATCCCGTACGGCCCACCCGTCTACGCTTCTGTCGCCCGGGATGCGGGCGCCTCTGTTGCGGTCTCTTCTTTGCTTCGTCGATTGTCGCCGCGCGATTGCGGTCGGCCCCGACTTTGACCTTTGCCGTTGACGGAGGATGTCTTGCGTACTCACCTCATGGTGTTCTGCACCCTCGTGGCCGCAGCCTGTGGCCCCACCCGAGATCCTGGTTTGGACCTCAATGATCTCGAGAACGAGCGCGATCAGCCGACCATCGTCGGCGGCAACGCCGCTTCGCCGGGTGAATACCCGCACCAGATCTCCCTCCAGACCCGGAGCGGGTTCCACTTCTGCGGCGGCTCGCTGATCGGCGACAACTGGGTGCTCACCGCGGCCCACTGCGTGGACGGCTCCTCGGCGAGCTCGATGCAGGTCGAGGTCGGCGTGCACCGGCTCTCCCAGGGCGGCGAGGTCTTCGCCGTGAGCCAGGCCATCATGCACCCCAACTACCGCGCGTCCACGAACGACTACGACATGGCGCTGCTCCGCCTCTCGCGCTCGGCCGCCGGCTACCCGAAGATCCCCCTCGTCGATCCCGACTCGGCGTCGGTCGCGGCGCCCGGCACGATGGCCACGGTCACGGGCTGGGGCACGCTGTCCTCCGGCGGCAGCTCGCCCGACGTGCTGATGGAGGTCGACGTCCCGATCCTCTCGAACGCCCAGTGCGACGCGGCCTACCGCAACGAGAACATCACCGACCGCATGCTGTGCGCCGGCTTCCTCGGCACCGGCGGCGCCGACTCGTGCCAGGGCGACAGCGGCGGGCCGCTCGTCGTCGACACCAGCAACGGCCTCGCCCAGGCGGGCGTCGTGAGCTGGGGCTACGGCTGCGCCGACCCCGATCACCCCGGCGTCTACGCGCGCGTCTCGACGCTCGCGAGCTGGGTCGCGAGCCATGTGCCGGATGTCGCGTTCGTGAGCGACGGCGGCGACCCGGGCCCCGGCCCCGGCCCGAACCCCGACCCCGAGCCCCCGGCCCCCTCGACCGACGACCACGGCAACGACATCGCGTCCGCGACCGTCGTGAGCGGCTCCGCGAGCGTCGCAGGCGTGATCGACGCCGGTGACGTCGACGTGTTCCGCATCGAGCTGAACGGCGCGACCGAGCTGGCGCTCTCGAGCACCGGGACCACCGACACCTTCGGCACCCTGTACTCGTCGACCGGCGCGCAGATCACCGCGAACGACGACGACGGGCCCGGCACCAACTTCGCGCTCAGCCTGACCGCGACCGAGGACGTGTACTACCTGGCGGTCCGCGGCTACAGCGGCACGACGACGGGCGCCTACACCCTCGTGGTCGAGGCGACCGGCTCCACGCCCACGCCCACGCCGCCTCCCGCGCCCGTCGGCGACGACCACGGCGACGACCAGGCCTCCGCGACGGCCGTGCCGCTGAATGTGACCGCGCAGGATGCGAGCGTCTCGATCGTCGCCCAGCTCGACGCCGGTGACACCGACGTGTTCCGCCTCGAGGTCGCGAACAACAGCGGCATCACCGACCCGATCCTGCTGACCGCCGGCACCACGGGCAGCACGGACACGTACGGCACCCTGTACGACAGCGCGGGCACCGTGGTCGACCAGAACGACGACACGACCGGGCTGAACTTCCAGGTCTCCGCCGAGGTCCAGCCGGGCGTGTACTTCCTGCACGTGCGCGGGTACTCGACCTCGACGAACGGCGCCTACACGCTCGGAATCACCGCCGCGCTCTGACGTTCGGTCGCGGGTCGAGGTCTCCGGTCGTCCGTGTGGAGGGCCGGGGACCTCGCTGTCTCAGGGCGTCGTGCAGGTCTGCCCGGCGACGATGGCCTGGACCTCGGCCAGGATGTCGGCGCCCGAGAGGTTGTCGTTGCCGCTGGGGCTACCGTGGCTCGACGCGAGCTCGATGCGCATCGTGTCGCGCGGCACGATGAGATCGAAGCCACGGCCCACGCTGAACGGCGAGTTGTCGAACGTGCCCGGCGTCGGGATGGTCTGGCCGTCGCCCACGCACCAGCCCTGGTCGACCGAGACCCCGTACTGCGTCGGGAACTGGTCGAAGAAGGCCATGCAGGAGGCCGCAGTGCCCGCGACGCCCGAGGCGTCGGCTTCGAGGACCCAGATGATCTCGGCCCCGGCTGCGATGATGTCGTCTTCCACTTGCGCCACGCTCACGGCGTGGCTTCGACAGGTGGGTCACCAGGCGGGGATGGAGACGAACAGGAGCACGTCGAACGGGCTCCAGTCGATGACCGGGTCGGACGCACACGGCACGTGGCCCAGCGCGAGGGGCGCCTGGCGGACGCCGTCGCGGTGCCGGGCCTCGGGCCAGCTGTAGCTCGCGAGGACCTCGCACTCGGCCATCGGCTCGACGGCACCGGCGGGGTAGCACGCGGTCACCGTGTCGGTGTCGGTGTCGGCATCCGTGTCGCTGTCGGTATCCGCGTCGGTGTCGGAATCGGTATCCGCATCGGTGTCGGTATCCGCGTCGGAGTCCGAATCGGCGTCGGTGTCGCTGTCGGAATCCGCATCGGTGTCGCTGTCGGAATCCGCATCGGTGTCGGCGTCGCTGTCGGTGTCGGCGTCGCTGTCGGAGTCGGCATCGCTGTCGGAGTCGGCATCCGTGTCGGAATCCGCGTCGGTGTCGGCATCCGTGTCGGTGTCGGTCTCTTCGGCCGGGTCGTCTGTGGTGGGACACCCGAGAAGCACCAGGAGGGACAGGGGAAGGGCTCTCATGGACGGGAGCATACCGCGCGTCCGCACGTCTCGCTCCGCCCGCGGCCTCCCATCGCGATAGGACCGGCGCGGAGGTGCGGATGAAGCCGATCCACGCGGTGTTGCTCGACGGGAGGGGCGGCGCGACCGCAGCGACGACCTGGGAGGCGCCCGCGAACGGCGTCCTGTGGCTCCACCTCGACCAGACCGACGCGGAGCAGGCGGCGTGGGTGCGCACCTCCAGCGGGCTCGACGAGGTGCTCGTCGAGGCGTTGCTCGCCGGCGACACGCGTCCCCGCAGCCTCGTCGCGGGCGACGCGCTGTTCATCAACCTCCGCGGCATCAACGTCGCGACCGACAGCGAGCCCGAGGACATGGTGGCCCTGCGCATGTGGTTCGAGGCGGGCCGCGTGATCACCGTCCGCCGACGCCATGTCCAGGCCGCCATCGACGTGCACGCCACGCTGCAGGCCGGCAACGGCCCCGTCGACGCGGGCGATCTGCTCATCGACATCGTGGAGCGCCTGCTCGTCCGCATCGGCGACCACGTCACCGAGCTCGAAGACGACTGCGACGAGCTGGAGGAGATCGTGCTCCAGGCCCACACGCGCGAGCCGCGCGCCAAGCTGGCCGACCTGCGCCGCAAGGCCATCGCGATCCGTCGGTACCTCGCCCCCCAGCGCGAGACGATCGGCCGCCTCTACTCCGAGCGCGTCACCTGGCTGAACGACGCGCATCGAGCGAACCTCCGCGAGACCGGCGACCGCGTCACGCGCTACCTCGAGACACTCGACTCCACCCGCGAGCGCGCGTCCGTCACGAGCGAAGAGCTGACGAACCGCCTGTCGGAGCAGATGAACCAGACGCTCTACGTGCTCTCGGTGATCACGGCGATCTTCCTGCCGCTCGGGCTGCTCACCGGCCTGCTGGGCATCAACGTCGGCGGGATGCCCGGCACGGATTCGCCCTTCGCGTTCGGCATCGTCACGCTGGTGCTGTGCGTGATGGGGCTCGTCGAGTGGATGTGGTTCAAGCGCCAGCAGCTGGTGTGAGCGCGAGCCACGCACCGTAGGCCGCAAGCGCGGCGATCAGCGTCCAGTTGAGGCTGATCCCCACGAATCGCGGCACCGACCGACCCGCCGAGCGCGACAGCCCGACCGCGTGCAGCACCCGCGCCACGAGGAACCCCACGCCGAGGCCGTGCAGCGCCCACGCCGCGGCGCCGTTGAGCTCGGCCACCGCGAACAGGATGAGGAAGATCGGCACGTTCTCGGCCGCGTTCGCGTGCACCCGCGCCACGAGCCGCACGACGTCGTTCTCGGCGCGCCGGAGCCGCGCGAGCGACACGCGCACCGCGAGCCCGACGAGCAGCGCGGTGCACGCCGCCCCGTAGAGCGCCGTGAGCGTCAGCAACAGCTCGCGGAGCTCGCGGCCGCCGCCGTCTGGTACTGCTGCGCGGCCATCGTCGGCCCGCAGTCGAACACCCCGTAGTGCACGGACTCGTCGCCCACGACCTCGAAGTGCTCGCCGAAGCGGGTGTCGCGCAGCATCGCCGCCGTGTTCCCGCACACGCGCTCGGGGCGGTTCAGCTCGAACAGGTGGTGGTCGTCGAGGGTGAAGACCTTGCCGACCCCGTCGATCTCGCGGCGGTAGATGGCGATCTGGCCGTAGTCTTCGCAGCGCGCCTCGAGATCGGGGAGCTTGAAGAGCCGCAGCGTGATCGACGTGAACCGCGCCGCGCCGACCTTCTGCTCGATCTCGTGGTTCTGGATGGTGATGGGCGCGCGGTCGATGGCGCGCGGATCCTTGAAGCCCACGGCCTTGGCGAGCTGCTCGAAGTCGAAGTCGTACATCGCCCCACCGAGGCACTCGCTGTGCAGGACCGGGTCGAACGCGACCTCGCGCGGCAGGCGACGGTCGACGAAGACGTCGGAGAAGTAGAACTCGCCGCCGGGCTTCAGGATGCGGAAGACCTCTTTCAGCACGAGGTCTTTGCGCGGCGAGAGGTTCACCACGCAGTTCGACACGACGATGTCGACGCTGTCGTCTTCGATGAACGACAGATCCTCGATGTAGCCCTGGGTGAAGTCGACGTTCGACGCTTCGAACCCGAAGCGGTTGGCGTGCCAGTCGCGGGTGCGGTTGGCGACCTCGAGCTGCGAGGGCGTCATGTCGACGCCGTGCACGAAGCCCTTCGCCCCGGCGAGCTGCGCGAGCAGGTACACGTCGCGGCCCGTGCCACAGCCCAGATCGACGATGCGCCTGCCCTCGACGGCCTCGGGGATGGGGAACCCGCAGCCGTAGAACCGCGAGAGCACGTCGTCGTGGACGTTGCGCAGCGCGGCCGCGATCCGCGGCGGCGGAGCACCCATCGCGCAGCACGCGTTGGTCTTGAGGTCTTCGCTCGCCTTGAGGATCTCGCCGTAGTACTCCTGCACCCACTCGTGGATGTCGGTCGAGGTCGCGTCGGTATCGGTCATGCCGGGGCTCCTGGCGCGGCGCCGGGCCGCGAGGTGATACGGTCTAACATCCGTCGGCCCCAGGAGCGGACTCCGTGCGCGCTCGGCACATCCTCGTCGAATTCAAGGGTTACTGGCCGCCATCGCGACGCCGCGTCGAGCGCACCCGTGAAGAGGCGTACCAGATGGCCGTCGAGCTGCGGCTGCGCATCAAGTCGGGCGAGAGCTTCGCCGACCTCGCACGGGTGCACTCCGACTGCCCGTCGGGCGCCGATGGCGGAGACCTCGGGCACTTCCTGGCGGGCGACATGGAGCCGGAGTTCGAAGCGGCCGTGAAGGCCAGCGAGGTCGGCGCGATCGCCCCGATCACACGCACGCAGTTCGGCTGGCACGTGATTCAGCGCCTCGACTGAAGCCCCACGTCGACCCACAGCGCGTCGAGCTCCTGCACGGTCAGGGGCTTCGCGCCGACGCACCGCACGAAGGGGCCTCCGGCGTCCCACCGGGCCAGGTCCTCCGCGGGGATGGCGTCGCCCGCCCAGGCCAGGAGCTCGTCGCGCAGGTCCGCGCGCGGGACGGGCTGCTCCTTCAGTCGGACGGCGCCTTCCGGGTCTTTCCGCGCACGGGTGCAGTGTGAACGGGCGTCCCGTGCCGCGTCGAACCGCCAGATCGTCGGGCGCGCGCCCGCGTCGTCCTGCATCGGGGGGAGCGGCGGAGGCAGCGCTGCACGGGTCTCGGCGAGCCGCGCCACGAGCGGGCTGCGCTCCGGCACGAGGTGTCGCTGCTCCAGGATCTCGGCGGCGGCACCCGCCGTCGCACCGTCGCCGACCCCGACCGCCTGTCGCACCGTGTCGCGGATCCGACCGCAGGCACCGGCGTCCCAGCCCCCCACGCAGCCCAGCGCCGCCCACCGCACGGCGGACACCCTCGCCTCCGGCCCGTCTCCGTCGGGCACGACGAGCCGCTCCCGGCGGACGAACTCGTTCGGGAGCGCCCGCTCCGTGGTCTCCATCCCGACGACGTGCTCGGGCGAGAGCAACCACCCGTCCCGGGCGAGCCACACCGGGGTCTCGACGGCGAAGAGGTCCTCCTCCCGGACGACCGTGCCCGCCTGCAGCTCCCGGGCGTACACGATCACCATGACGGTGTCCTCGATCCGCCGCTGGTCCTGCAGCACCGCCGCGCGTATCCGCATCACCGCTTCGACGGGCACCACGAGCAGCGGCCCGACGAGGGCGCCCACCACGAGGCCCATCAGCGCCGCGAACGGGATGCGAACGGCGTTCATCGGAGCTTCTCCTCGCGGAACAGCTCGCCCCGGAGCAGCCGCTCGCCCACCACGCGCCCCACCACGTCCCTGCGGACCGCCTCGTTCGGGAGGTAGGGCTGCGGCCAGACACGCCATTCCACGTCTGCGGGCCCGATCGTGGCGCCCGGCTCGAGGTCGCGGAGCGCGCAGGGCATGCACTCGACCTGTTCGCGGTCGAACGTCGCGGGATCGCAGGGTGGGTCGAGGTCGAGCCCGAGCCGCGTCCGCACGGCCTTCTCGACCTCCCAGTCGTCGAGGTCCGACAGCCAGACCGCGTACGTCGCGGCGAACGTCGGCACCGCGCCCAACGCGGCGCCGAGCACGAAGGCCGGAATCCACAGGTGCCGCATCAGAACCCCAGGACCTCGCGCAGCGCGCGCTCGACGTGCTGCGTGATGTGCGCGCGCTTCTCGGGGATGGCGAGCAGATCCTGGCGGAGCTCGAGCTCGAGCGCCTGCATGCCGTTCTCGCGGGCGTGCTTGTAGCAGCTGAACATCATGCCGCCCTTGCCCGACCACGGCTCGTTCGCGCGGATCACGAGCCCACTCGGCCGCAGCGCGCGCATCACCTCGGCAGCCAGGTCGTCCGCCGACTCGAACAGCACGCCGAGCTCGACGTCGCGCACGTTCCCCTCGTAGACCGGCGTGAAGCTGTGCACCGACAACAGCACCTCGGCCGGCGCCCAGGCGCACGACGCCGAGAGGGCCTCGTGGTAGGGCTCCCACCAGTCCAGCACGCGCTGGCCGCGGTCGCGGTCGGGCAGCCCGACGTTCAGGAACACCGGGTGCCCGTCGGCCACGTCGCGGAACAGCGTCTGGCTGTAGAGCGGGCGGTTCGTGTCGATGACGAGCCGGCTCACGCGGGAGAGCACGGCGCGGCTCTGGAACGCCTTCGTCAGGTCGCGGGTGACCAGCGCGGCTCCCGGGTCCCAGGCCCAGTGGGTCGGCTCGATCCAGGCGTCCCTCCCCCACTCCATGCCCGCGGGGAGCGCGTTGGACGCGTGCTCGCAGCACAGCACGACCGGGCTCACGCCCCCGCCTTCGACCACGACCTCGTAGGCGCGCTCGACGCGGCTCTTCACGGGGTTCCCGCGTTGGCCGCCGTGCACGGATCGGCGCCGCAGTAGTGGTTCACCTGGCCTTCGCTGCCGACCGCGAGGAAGTCGCGCGTCTGGTGGTTCGCGGTGAGGTCCCACGTGCGCGGGATGTCGTGCGCCTCGGTGATGGGCGCCGGGCGGTTCGTGTCGGGCGGCAGGCCGACCTGCGGGTCGAACTGCACGTAGGCCCGCGAGCCCACGGGGAGCGGGGCCGCCGCGGGATCGAGGCCCCAGACGGGCTCGACGGCGGGCGTGAGCTGCGGCAGGCCGATGGAGCGCGCGAGCGTGCGGGTCGTCATGTTGGGCACCTGCTCGTCGCCGAGCGATTCCTGGAGGAGGAAGTCGCGCTGCGCGAGATCGGCGGTGTAGGCGATGGGGTCGGCGGAGTCCCACCACAGCTGCGAGGCCGCGTAGAGCCGCTGCCGGACGAGCGGATCGGGGGTGGTGGCGTCGAGGAACAGCTCGAAGGCGGTCCAGTTGGAGCTGCGCTCGAGCATCGTGGACCAGGTGGAGCCGCCGACGTGGAGCACCGCGCCGTCGAGCGGCGGGTCGTTCGCGAGCATGACGGCGCCCTGGATGCCGCCGAGGGAGATGCCGTAGTACCGGAGGTGCGCGGCGTCGGCGAGGGCCTGGCCCTGGCGGCCCTGGAACACGGGGTCGGAGAGCAGGTCGCCCTCTTTCACGAGCCGGATGAGCTCGGCGACGTTGCCCTGCCCCTGCACGAGGCGGTCGGTCACCTCGTAGATCTTCGCGAAGTCCTGCGCCGCGGCGATGGCGCCCGTGCGGTCGGGGAACGAGAGCCCGCGCCAGATCGTCGCGACCACGATGAACCCGGCGTCGTCGGCGACCTTCACGACGTGGCTCGGGTCGTCGGGGTCGTCGAGGTAGTTCGCCGGCTCGCTGAAGATGCCGTGCCCCATCAGCAGCACGGGGACCGTGCCCGCGGGCGCATCCGCGACGGACTCGGGGATGTGAACGTACAGCAGGGCGTCTGCGGTGCCCGTGGGCGTGACGGAGCCGTCTGCACCGAGCTGGAGGCTCGCGTCGTCGACGAGGAAGTCCGTGACGGCGTAGGTGCCGGTGGCCGCGCGGAACGTCGAAGCGACCACGGTGTCGCCGTCGTCGGCGTTGCGGACCTCGTCGAACGACCAGCTCGTGGGGAGCGCCGTCTGCGACCAGACGGAGCGCATCGGCGTCGTGCCGTCGCCCACCGGGTAGTCCCACGCGATGGCGATGTCGTCGGGGTTCGTGCCGAGCGCGACGAGCTCGTCGACGAGACCCTGGAAGTGCGCCGCGTGCCCCGCGAGATCCGCGGGTGGAGAGTCGGAGAGCAGCGCGCCGAAGCGCTCGACGCGGGGCGTGGCGTCGGTCGTGACGACCACGGCGACCTGGTGGCCGTACGGGACCGCGACGAGCGGGCGGACGAGGAGCGTGGGCTCGGCGTCGGGGTGCGCGTCGAGCTCGGCGAAGACGGGCAGCCACACGTCGTCGGTGAGGTCGGCGAGGCGCACGCTGCCCTCGCCGGGCGTCGGTGCCCGCCACGTGGGGAACCCCGACGGGTCGAGGTCGGGCAGCGCCAGCACCGAGGTCTGCGCGGGCGAGAAGCCCGTGCGCCAGGCGAGCCGGTCGGCGGCGAGCGGGGTGGCCGTGGTGAGGTCGAAGTCGTCGGGATTCAGCGCCAGGTGGCCATCCGCCATGTGCAGAACGCCCACGGGGAACGGGTTCAGCGGGTGGTCGCCGACGAGCCCCGCGGCTTCGCCCGGCGTGGGAGGGTCGGTCTCGACGGGCGCGTCGCTCTTGCACGCGACGAGCGCTGCGAACAGCGCGATCCTGGCCTTCATTCCGCCTCCAGCTCCGCGAGCCTTCGACCTAACGCCGCTTCGTCCAGCTCGCCGGAGACGTACGCGTCGATGGCCTCCTGGAGTGCGAGGAGACGGGCCCGCGAGCGGCGACGCGCCTCGAGGAGGCCGGCGGACAGGGCCTCGATGCGATCGAGCAGCGCGGTTCCGGGCATGGGTACCGCGGTCGCGAGCACGGTCTCGGGGTCGGTGCGTGGACGCGTCTGGCCCGTGGTCGGGGGGAGCTGGGCCCGCCAGGCCGGGCTCCGCAGCGCGTGGAACGCATAGTGGGCGTGGTGGGTCGGGACGAGGCGGATCCACTCCGGCGACCCCACGTGCTCCGGCCCGGGCGGGACGAGAGCGACGTTGCCGAGCGCCGGGCGCATGCGGCTCACGAGCACCTGCCCGGGCTTGAGGACCGCGCGACGGCCCTGCACGGCCTCCTGGCGCGGGAGGAGCTCGCCCGTGGCGCGGTCGGCATCGGCGAGGTCTGCCACGCTGGCCTCGCCGTCGAGCACCACGGCGTCGGTGTCGACGCCGATCCAGGCGGACAGCGGCGGGTGCGCGGTCGCCGGAGCCTCCGGCAGCCAGCCGTCGAGGTCGCGCCACCCGCGCCCGGCGCGCAGCGCGTCGATCTCGCCCGTGCCGGTGGGCTTGAGCGCGGTGCTGCGCACGTCGTAGCCCGGGTCCTCCAGCTCC
Organism: Alphaproteobacteria bacterium; assembly: GCA_020632875.1. Taxonomy (GTDB): domain Bacteria; phylum Myxococcota_A; class UBA796; order UBA796; genus JACKEQ01. The sequence continues at coordinate 344,945 of JACKET010000002.1, read as the reverse complement.
GCGTACGCCATCGGGCCGTCCGCACAGGGACGCCGCTGCAGCCACAGCACCGCCGCGCGTCCGGCCGCCCCTCCGAACGGGCGGAACACGCCCTCCGGCAACGCACAGAGCGCCAGGCGGCGGAACGCCCCGTCCACACGGGCCCGCACGCGCTCGGCAGAGGCGTTCGCCACGAGCGTCCAGGGGATCACGATCCCCGCGAGGCCGCCGGGCTTCACCCAGCGCTCCAGCGCCTCCATGAACAGCACGTCCGACGAGGCCCGCACCGCCCCCTCCGCCAGCGCGTACCGCGCGAGCACACCCGGGTCGCGGACGTCCACGGAGAACGGCGGGTTCGCGACGACCACGTCCACCGGATCCGGCGGCGCGGCGAAGAAGTCGCCCTGGACGACCGGCCCGTCCAGCCCGGACAGCCCGAGGTTCAGGCGCGCGAGGTCCACCATCCGCGGGTCGACGTCCATCCCGCGGACGCGGGCGCCGGTCCGCCCGGCGAGCACGAGCAGCCCGCCCGATCCGCAGGTCGGATCGAGGGCCGTCACACCGGGACCGAGCGGCAGGCGCGCGACCAGCAGCTCCCCCACGCTGGCCGGCGTGAAGAACTGGCCCACGCGGCCCTTGAACAGGTCGGGGAAGAACCGCTCGTACGCGAGCCCGAGCAGGTCGCCCTCTTCGACGGGGAGCGCGAGGCCCGCGAGTGCCGGGTGCTCCGCCCCTCCAGAGCCGAGGCGTGCGAGCAGCGTGTCGCGGAGCGCGTCGAACGCGGCATCCGCCGTGAGCCCGGCGGCGCGAAGCCGCTGCTCGGCCTCGCCCAGCGCCCGCGCGAAGCCCTTCACGTGAACGGGAGCGCGGAGACCTCGGCGGGGGCCCCGTCGACGGCGACGGGCGTGCCGGGCGCGGCGTTCTCGTTGCGGACGACCGCCAGCGCGATGCGCCCGTGCACCGGGTGCTCGGCCGAGCCGCCCACGCGCCCGACCTTCTTGTCGCCTGCGAGCACGTCGGCGCCGACCTCGGCAGGCGCCGAGAGCCGCAGCCCGACGAGCTGTTTGCGCACCTGCCCCATGACGTCGACCCGGTGGATGATCTCCTGGCCGACGTAGCAGCCCTTCTCGAAGTGCAGGTGGGTCGCGCGCAGCCCGAGCTCGTGCGGGAGCTGCTTGTCGCTCGCGTCGACCGGCCAGCGCGGCCACCCCGCTTCGATGCGCAGCGCCTCGAGCTCGCCGGGCTCGGCGCGTCGCGCGACCTCGAGCACGCGCTCTGGCAGGGGCCCCAGCACGTCGACCCCGCCCCGGACGCTGCGCGGCGCCCGCCAGGACATGCCGGCGAGGTCGGGCGCGCCGTCCTGCACGGTGTGGATGGCGAAATCCTTCGGGACGACCTCGAGATCCTCGAGCATCAGCAACATCCGGTAGCGCTCTTCGAACGCCTCGGCGTCACCGCCCTCGAGCGCGACCAGGAACCGGTCGTCGGCCACGCACACGAGGTCGGCGAGCCCGACCAGGCGGCCCCGGTCGTCGGTCATGGCCGTGAACTGGTGCCGGCCGACGGGCAGATCGCGGGCGTTGTTCGTGAACTGCCCGTTGCAGAAGCGGCGCGCGGCTTCGCCGACGATCTCGATCACCCGCACGTCGTCGCGGATGCCCCAGATCATCGGGTCAGAAATCCTCGTCGTCGTCGAAGGCGATGATCGTCTGGCCGCTGGAGCGCGGCGGAGCCGGCGGCGGCGTGGGCTTCTTCGGCGGCGGCGGAGGCGGCTCTTCGACCTTCTCGGGCGGCGGCTCGGGAGGCGCTTCGGTGGCCGCGTCGGCCGGGGGCGCGGGCGGAGGCTCGGGCTCTTTCTCGACGTGGGTCTCGGCGTCGGGATCCGCGGCCGGGGGAGGCGGCGGCGCCTCGCCCTTGGAGGGCGGCGGCGGAGGCGGCGCGGAGGGCACCTCGTTCATCATGGACGGGGGCGCCACGACGGTGGCCATCTCGTCTTCGTCGAACGGATCGCTCGTCTGGATCGGCACCCTGTCGAGCTTGTCGGGCGGCGGCAGGTCGGGCTCTTTCTTGGGGTCGACCTTGGCCTTCTCGGCCTTGGCCTTCTTGTCGACCTGCTCGGCGATCACGGGCTCTTTCTTGGGCGCCTCTTCGGTCTTCGCGCTGGTGTCGGGCTCGGCGAGCTTGCCGACGACCGCGTCAGAATCACCGCCGCCCCGCATGAACCTCAAGATCACGACGACGGCGAGCACCAGGCCGATCACCGAGGCCAGGCAGCAGAGGCCGGAGCATGCGAGAGAGATGATGGTGGACGACATTCAGCGGACCTCGGCTCGTTCGGTGGGCCTTACCCGGCGTCACCCGGTGGTGCAAAGGGAACGCCCGCACGGGCGCGGCCCTCGGCGCAGATCGGTGCGGGCCTCGCCCGAGCCGCTCTCCTCACCGGCCCGATGTATACCGCGGAAGCCCGAGGGATCGGGCACGTCATTGCGCGCCGGGCTCCGAGAACCGCACCAGGATGGCGTCTTCACGGCCCCAGTTCAGCTCGTCGGCGACGAGGCGTTCGAGCACGACGGGGTCGCTCTCCATCATGCGCAGGTCGCGGAGCGACCGCTCGTTGGCGCGCTCGAGGTGTGCGAGGTCGGCTTGCGCGTCTCGCAGCTGGGCGTCGAGCTGGTGGCGGACGAGGAGACCGTTGTCCCCCCAGATGACGGACGCGGCGACCGCCGCGAGCAGCAATGCGGGCAGGACTGTCAGGAGCAGTCGGGGCGATTGGATACGCATGGGAGGGGACGCGGGGAGGGAGGGGCGCGGAGAGACCGTGGGGAGCGGCCTCGTGGGGATGTCCGAGCATAACACCATCCACGTCACACGAGAACGAACACGTCCACGAGAACGAACACGTCCACGAGAACGAGAACGGCGCGAACCCGGGATAGGAGGGCGCGCGGAGGAGGCCCGATGCGACTGAGTGAGTCGGTGAGCGGTGCGTTCCGGACCTTCGGGTTCTGGCTCGCCAATGGAACCGTCGGCCACCCGCTTCTCGAAGGGGTCGACTACACCGCCATCTTCGAGGAGCCCAGCGCGATCGAGCAGGCCCTCGCCATCTTCTCGAACGTCCTCGAGCTGGACGCGGAGGGCGAGGTGCTCGACGCGAAGCGCGCCGAGCGGCGCGCGGCCCAGTTCATCCGGTCCTACGTCGACCCCGACTACACGGTCGACCCGCCGTTCGAAGACTGGGAGGTGGCGCTCCACTGACGTCAAGCCGCATTGAACGACGTGCAGGTCCACTCGACCCCACTTCCGAAGGCCGCCCTCGAAGGCTACTCGTCCTTGTTCACTTCGGTCGCAATCGCGAGCTTGGACAGGCCCTGGTTGCGCGCGAGGTCCATCACCGCGACGACGCGGCCGTGGGACACGCCCTGGTCGGCCTTGATGACCACGATGGTGTTGGGGTCGGTGCGGGCGCGGTTCTGGAAGAGCTGGCGGAGCGCGGCGGTCGTGATGGGCTCGTCGTCGGCGTAGACCGCGCCTTCGGTCGTCATCCAGATGTTGATGTCCTTCTTCTCGGAGATGACGACCTCGGAGCTGGACCGCGGGAGATCGACCTCGATGCCCGGGCTGCTGATGAAGGTCGTGGTGACCATGAAGAACAGCAGCAGCTGGAACACGACGTCGATCATCGGCGTCACGTCGATGACGGGATCGGCCCGGCGCGGCACCGAGAAACGCATCAGGCGGCGGGCTCGACGAGCTGATCGATGACGCCGAGGCTCACCTCTTCGAGGTCGAGCAGCAGCGCGTCGACGCGGGAGAGCAGGAAGCGGTTCGCCATCACCGCGGGGATGCCGACACACAGCCCCGCGAACGTGGTGACGAGGGCCTGCGAGATGCCGCCTGCGAGCGCGGAGACATCGGCCATGCCGCCCTGCGACTGGATGGCCTGGAACGTGATGATCATGCCGAGCACGGTGCCGAGCAGGCCCAGCAGCGGCGCGATGCTCGCGATGGTGCCGAGCACCGGGATGAAGCGCTCGAGCTCGGCGGCCTCGCGCCGGCCGACCTCTTCGAGGCGCTCTTTGATCGCGGCGCGGTCGCGGTCTTTCGCGCCGAGCGCGACCTCGAGGATGCGCCCGGCCGCGACATCGCGCTTGCGGCACAGCGTCTGGGCGTCGTCGAAGCGGCCCTGCTTCACGAGCTCGAGCAGCTCGACGCAGAACGCGGTGGGCACGACCCGACCGCGGCGCAGCGCCCAGAGGCGCTCGAGGAACACGGCCACGGCGACCAGCGAGCACAGACCGATCGGAATCATCACCGGGCCGCCGGCGACCAGGGTCTCGATCATAGACATGCCTCCGGGTGGAGCTTAACGACTGGTATGACCCGCCGCCGGAACCTCTCCATCGCCGCTGGCGTGCTGGCGCTCGGCGCGACCGTCGCAGGCGTCGCGTTCGGCGACCGCCTCGCGTACCTGGCGGGCCAGGCGTGGTACCAGGGCGAGCTCCTGTGGGGGCGCGTCCCTCTGGAAAAGGCCATCGCGTCGGGCCGGTACACCGACGAGGAGGTCGCGCGTTTGCGGCTGGTGCCGGAGATCAAGGCGTACGGGCAGCGCATCGGGCTCTCGGCGACCGACAACTACGACTCCATCAACCCGGACTGGGATCACACGATCTGGAACATCTCGGCGTCCGACCCCGTGAAGTTCGAGAACGTGCGCTGGTGGTTCCCCATCGTCGGCAGCATGCCGTACCTCGGGTACTTCGAGCGGTCCGATGCCGACGTGCTGAAAGCCGAGCTCGAGGCCGACGGGTACGACGTGTACGTGCGCACGGCGGGGGCGTACAGCACGCTCGGCTGGTTCCGCGACCCGCTGATGCCCGGCATGCTGAAGTGGGACGAGTACCGGCTCGCGAACACGATCCTCCACGAGCTGGCGCACGCGACGGTCTGGATCCCGGGCAGCGTGCAGTTCAACGAGAGCTTCGCGAACTACGTCGGCGACGAGGCCGGGCGGGCCTACATGATCGACCGGTACGGCGAGGGGTCCGACGAGGTCGCGAAGATGGAGGAGCGCATCGCGGACGCCGACGCCTGGCGCGACTTCATGCACGCGGTCTACAAAGACCTCGACGCGGTCTACGCGGACGACGGGCTCTCCCGCGACGCGAAGCTCGCGAAGAAGGCCGAGATCCTCGGCTCGCTCGAGTCGCGCGTCGATGGCGTCGGGTTCCGCGACCCCGCGAAGTACCGCGAGTACGTCGCGAAAGGCGACTGGAACAACGCGCGGATGATGCAGTTCCGGACGTACAACCGCAGCCGCGACTGGTTCCGGCAGCTGCACGAGTCGCAGGGCGGCGACCTGCTGGCGTTCATGGAGCGCGTGCGCGAGGTCACCGCGGGTGCCGACGACCCGTACCGGGCGCTGGCCGACGCGGTGGGTGCCGATTTCGACGCGGAGTAGCTCCGAGCCCCGCCTGCGGCCCGCGAGCCCGGCCTGCGAGCCGGCAGCCGTATGTAGCGTACTTCACCAAATCCGGTGTCAGAGCAAACCCGAACATCGCGTTAGTCGTTCTTTCATGAGGTCTTTGGAGATTTCTACTTTTCAGTTGACACGTCAAGCCAGATGGTCGAAACCCGCTGCGCCGCCTGGGTCCTCCGCGATTTGAGGGCGTTGGACGGTATCTCTGGCTGAAACCCGCGAGCCCCGGACCTCACTCCCGTTCGACGCCCAAGTCGCTCGGATCAGCGGATCCACGCGCGAACCAGAGAACGGAACACGCGAAATACCACTTTTCATCAAAGCGATGCCGATGTTCGGGTTCGCTCTGACACCATCTCAGCCCGAGGCTCCAGGCTCCGGGCTCCAGGCTCCGGGCTCGACTACGTCGGGTCGGCCTTGATCGGCGGGAAGCTGCGCTCTTCGAGCTCGATCGGCACGATCTCGACCAGATCCTGAGCCCCCGAGAGCCCCCGCAGCTGGAAGTTCCCGAGGGACGTCTCTTTCACCGCCGCACGCAGCGCACGGTCGGCCTTCTCCCACGTCTCGCCGGACACCAGGATCTGCCCACCGTGACCCGCACCCGAGATCCGCGCCGCGCGGTTCACCATCGGACCGTAGTAGTCGGCCTTCCCGCCGTGCCGGCGGCACTCCGGCGTGCCCTCGTGCACCCCCATCCGCACGCGAAGCCCGCGATACCCCGCGCCCTCCGCCGCCTCGGGACGCGCGAGCAGCCGGTCGGACCACGGGTGCCGGTGGAGCTCGAGCTGCACCTGCACGCAGAAACGCAGCGCCGACACCGGCGACTCGAATGCGACCATGAACGCGTCGCCCTCGGTCTTCACCTCGTACCCGCCGTGCTGGTGCAGCGCCTTGCGCATCACGGCGTCGTGCGCCGCGAGGGACGTGCGCGCGACCTCGGGATCGGCCTCCCAGAGCTGCGTGCTGCCCTGGATGTCGGTGAACACCAGCGTCACGCGCCCCACCGGCGCGGAGGCCGCGGCGCTCAGCGGGCGCTGGTCGACCCCGTCGAACCAGACCGCCGCGAGCTCGGCGATGCTCTGGATGCGGTCGTCGGGCTCGACCATCAGCGAGAACCCGATGGCCTTCGCCCACCGATCGGGCGCGTTCGGCACCACGCGCTTCAGCAGGGTGTAGTGGCCCGACCGCACCTGGGCGAACGTGGCCTCGGCGTCGGGACCGCCGAACGCCTCGTGGCCCGTCGCCAGGTAGTAGAGGATGCAGGCGACCGCCCAGACGTCGGCCTGGTGCCCGACCAGGTCGCTGTCGTAGGTCTGCTCGGGCGGCATGTACGACGCCGTGCCGAACACGCGCGGCTTCGTGCGCTTGGCCATCGCCATCGTGCCGGTCTGCGTGGCCAGCGTGAAGTCGGTGATGCGCGGGACCTCGCGCCCGTGGGCGAGATCGACGATCACGTTCTTCGGCTTGAGGTGCCGGTGGATGATCGAGTTCGCGTGGATGAAGTCGACCGCGGTGAACAGCCCCGCGGCGATCGCGTCGATCCGCCGCTCGTCGAGGCGCTGGTACCGCACCAGCTGGTCGAGGTTCGGCCCCTGCACGTGGTCGAGCACGAGCACGGGAGACCCCTCGACATCGAGCACGTCGGTGCACGAGACCACACCCGGGTGGCGCAGCTTCGCCTGGATGCGCGCGCCCGCGACCAGGCGCTTGAACAGGCCGCGGCGGTGCTGGTTGGGCACCTGCAGCGCGTGGTGCGTGTCGAGGACGCTGTGGCGCACGTGGTACGTGGTCGCCATGTGCCCCGACCCGAGCCGGGAGACGACCTCGTAGCGTTCGACCAATGATCCGGGGAACAGGTCCATGGGCGCATCCTACTCCAGGCCGTCGGTCAGTAGATGTCGCTCAGGTCTTCGTCGTCGTCACCCACCGCGTACCGGTTCATGACGAGGTACGCGATACCGCCGGAGAGCGCGACCAGCGCCACCGCGATGCACCCGAAGTTGTCCGCGACCATCCAGTCCGCGTCGCTCTGCGGGCCACACCCCACCAGCGCCGACGCCACGAGCCCCGCAGCGATCGCCCTGCGCGCGAGGCCGGAGCCCCCGTCGTTCCACCCCAATCCTCACCCCCCGGTCCTTCGAGCATGCGCACCCCCGCGAACCGGCGTCAATACGTGGGTAGATCCGGATCGATCTCGCGCGCCCAGGCCAGGATGCCGCCGTCCAGGTCGAAGAGCCGCGCGAAGCCCAGCCCGGCGAGGGTTCCCGCGGCGGTGGCCGAGCGCCCCCCCGATCGGCACAGCACGAGGATGTCGCGATCGCGGGGCAGCTCTGCGGCGATCGACGCGATCTGCTCGTGCGGCACGAGCCGATCGACGAACGGCAGCGTGACGATGCGGGCCTCGTGGGGCTTGCGCACGTCGAGCACGTACGGGGCCCAGCCCTCCGACCGCCGGCGCGCCACCTCTGCGACTCCGACCAGCGTGACGCGCTCGTCGGACGGGGTCGGCGGGGCCACGCCGCAGAACTCCTCGTAGTCGACGAGCCCCTCGATGGGCCGTGCGTGTGGGTCCTTCCGGAGCTCGAGCTCGCGGAACCGCATCTGGAGCGCGTCGTAGAGCAACAGCCGACCGGAGAGCGTGGTGCCCCGCCCGAGCAGGATCTTCAGGGCCTCGGTCGCCTGGATCACGCCGATGACGCCGGGAAGGATGCCGAGCACCCCGCCCTCCGCGCACGACGGGACGAGCCCCGGCGGCGGCGGCTCGGGGTACAGATCGCGGTAGCTCGGCCCCCCGTCGAGGTTGAACACGCTCGCCTGCCCCTCGAACTTGAAGATCGACCCGTACACATAGGGCTTCCCGAGCAGCACGCACGCGTCGTTCACGAGGTAGCGCGTGGGGAAGTTGTCGGTGCCGTCGACGATCACGTCGTACGGCTCGAGGATCCGGAGCGCGTTCTCGCTCGTGATCCGTTCCTCGTACACGTCGACGCGCACGTTCGGGTTGATGTCGGCGATGCGCGCGGCGGCCGATCGCACCTTCGGGCGCCCGACGGAGGCCGTGCCGTGGATCACCTGGCGCTGGAGGTTCGAGCTGTCGACGACATCGAAGTCCACCACACCGATCCGCCCCACGCCCGCGGCCGCGAGGTACATCAGCAGCGGCGAGCCCAGACCGCCCGTGCCCACGCACAGCACGGATCCGCCCTTCAGGCGCTGCTGCCCCTCGACGCCCACCTCCTCGAGCAGCAGGTGGCGGCTGTAGCGCCCGATCTCCTCCGACGTGAGCGCCGGCAGGTCGTCTGGTGTCACGCGCCCTCCAGGTCCCCTCCTTAGTTCGTGGATCCTCGCCGGTCCGCACGCCTCGTGTTACGTGCCGCCGTCGGTCCTCTGGCCGGCTCTTTTTTCCAGGATCTTCTGATGCGCACTCTGTTCTGCTTCGTGGCAGTCCTCCTGTCGGGCTGCGGTGGCCTCGACGCCGTCTACGGCGACCAGTTCGACCTCGCGGATGCCGTCCCGATCGATCGCGAGACCGGCAAGCCCCTCCTCGACGCACAGGGCCGCAACGCGGGCCTCGAAGCCCCCGGTCCCCGCACGTCGGGCCTGCGCACCAGCACCGAGGTGTGGAACGTCTACCGCCGCTGGTACGAGCTCGACGCCGAGGCCGGTATGGCCTGGCCGGCCGACTCGGGCCTGACCTGGGACCAGAAGTACTCCGCATGGGTCGACGCCATGGAGAAGATCGTCGGCGACGACGGCACCATGACGGTCCAGCTCATCACGCCGCTCGGCCAGACCGTGCCCTCGCCGCGGCTCGAGTGCGCCGAGATGGCGATGTTCCTCCGCACCACGTTCGCCGCGTGGTACGGCCTGCCCTTCTTCATGACGGCCTACCACCCGACCTACGGCGACGTGCACTTCGGGCACTTCGGCGTCGTGAAGCCCGATGGCTCGCCGCTCCCCGGCTACCCGAACTACAAGACGCGGTACCCCGACGAGTCCGCGCGCGGCGTCGACGCGCTGGATGCCTGGCCGAGCGACTACGACCTCGCTGCCCGCAAGCTCACCGTGCTCGCCGACGACTACAACCTGTGGATGGGCGACGAGAAGTACGCGGGCGCCTACTTCGACCACATCCTGCTGAACAAGCGTGTCGGGCACTTCCTCCACGTGCTGCTCACGAACTTCGGCTCGATGCACCTCGCCTACTCCGAGAACACCTTCGACCTCGACCCCTCCGCGATGCGCGAGGGCGACCTGCTCGTCCACCGCTGGCAGCGCCAGGGCATCGGGCACGTGATGGTGGTCAAGGAGGTCGATCAGGTCGACGCCCAGCACCTCTCCGCCGAGATCGTCTTCGGCTCGATGCCCCGCATCCAGCCGGCCTGGTACTCCCCCGACAACAGCCGCTACTACTTCCTCTCCGAAGACGGTGGTGGGAAGGAGATCAGCGGTGACGGCGTCCCCTACTCCCAGCTCGGTGGCGGCCTCAAGCGCTGGCGCACCCCGGTCGTGAAGGGCGGTCGCTGGCTCAACATCATCCCCGTGGCCGACCGTCCCGTCGCCATCGACAGCAACGACCAGGAGGCCATCTCCGCCCGCATCGAGCAGATGGAGGCCCTGTTCGGCGAGCTGTCCGACGAAGACCGCCTCGCCCAGCTGCTCGGCGCCATCGAGCTCGCACGCGACAACCTCTCGCGCAAGCCCGCGAGCTGCGCGAACCGCACCCGCCGCGAAGAGGCGTTCGACGAGCTCTACACCTTCCTCGAGAACAGCCAGGGCATGACGCGCGACCAGGTCGACGCGCAGTACCGCACGCTCGAGGACTACGTGTACGCCGAGCTCGAGTACAACGCGGCGAAGACGTGCTGCTGGAACAGCACCACGCCCGACATGCACACCATCATCATGGACTTCAACCGCGATCGCGCCGCGTCCGCCGCACCGAACGAGTGCATGGACCCGGTCGTGTTCAAGGCGCGCGACGGCGACTACGCCCTGTTCCGCAACTACGCCGTCGCCACGGGACGCGCCGACCTCTGGCGCGCGTGGTCCGAGGACGAGACCTGCCCCCAGCGCGACGTGCAGGACGACTCCGAGGCGAACACGCCGTGGGCCGACTGGTGCGATCTCCCCGCCGGTCAGACCGCGCAGCCGCCCGTCCAGCAGGACCCCTGCGGCGGCGTCACCTTCGAGGGCCAGTGCGACGGCGACCAGCTCTCGTGGTGCGAGAACGACACCGTGAACACGGCCCAGTGCGGCGCCGGGTCGTGCGGCTGGGACGCGGGCCAGTCCTACTACAACTGCCTGTGAGGCGGTAGGCTGCGGGTCCCAACCGGGGAACCCGCATGCCCGTCGACGTAGCGCCCTACCTGGACTTCCTGCCGGAGCCGCTGCTGGCCCGGCTGGACGCCGAAGCCGAGCCCGTGCCGGGCGTCCCCGGCCTGCGCGTGGCCCCCGGCCTTCAGGCCGCGTTCCCCGCCATCGAGACGGCCGACGCGCTGCGCTTCGTCTGCGACGTGTACCGCGACGTGCGGTCCGCGCTCGATGCGGTGCTCACCCGCCGGAAGGCCGATCGCGCCGTGCTCGACGAGGCCACCGCCGCGTACGCCACCGCGAACGCCGGGCTCGACTACCGCGACCCCGCGTACCGCACGGTCATCGGCCTGCGCGACGCCGACGGGCGGCTCCTGGTCGGCCCGCATCCCGAGCGGCCGGCGCCCCCCCGCGTCGAGGTCCCCGACTTCCTCGCCGGCGAGCAGATCACGCTGTTCGGCCCGCCCGACACCGCGAAGATGTCGATCAACGCGATGAACGCGCTGCACCGCGTGTCTCCCGACGAGCCCGCCATCCTGACGCGCCTCGTCGAGGAGTCGGGCCAGGTGCCGCGCTGGGGCGCCGACGACGAAGACAGCAAGACCCCGCTCATGCGCGACTTCCTCGCGGCGTGCGCCAACATCATCGGGTGCTTCGACCGCACGCTGGTGTTCGACGACCCCGCGAACGGCAAGCACTACGCGCTCGCGAAAGACCGCCTGTCCCGGCCCATCAAGCGCGTGCCGGGCCTCGCCCTGCCCGACGGCAGCCACCTGCTCGACGGCTCTCCCCTGCCGCTCCACCTCTACGACTTCTGCCTGCACGCGTTCCACAACCGCGAGCGTCCCGAAGCCCTCGTGTACTACGTGCCCAAGCTCGAGAACGAGGAGGAGGCCGCCTACGTCCGGATGCTCGTCGAGCGCACCGAGGCCGGCCTGGCCGCCCTCGACCCGGGCTACCGGAAGGGCACCATCCGCCTGATGATCGTGTTCGAGAACCCGCGCGCCATCTTCCGGATCCGCGAGATCGCCCATGCGCTCGGGCCCCACTTCCTCGGCGGCAGCCTCGGGTGGCACGACTTCCTCGGGTCCACCGCGCGGTTGTTCCGGAACGACCCCTGCTACCGGATCCCGGTCAAGGCCGATCCGGACATCGTCATCGACCACATCCGCGAGTCGCACCGCATCCTCGCGGGCTCGCTGAAGGGCACCGGCGCGCTCCGGCTCGGCGGCATGTACGGCGTGTTGCCCGAAGCGGGCGACCCCGCATCCTGGGCCGTGTCCGTCGTGGGTTTCGTGCGGGACGTGGTCACCCAGCTCCGCCGCGACCTCGACGGGTTCTGGGTCGCTCACCCCGACTTCGTCCGCATCGGCATCGCGCTGGTCGAGGCCTGGCGCCGCTGGGACGCCGACCGGGACGACCCCGCGCTGGTCGCGCTCCTCGAGGCCATCGTGCCCGATCCGTCCGAGCGGGAGCCGCTGCTCGCGTTCGTGTACGGCGAAGACGCCCGCGGGCTCGAGGCCGACGACCCGCTGTACCTCCGCGCGGTCCTGGCGGCCGACGTGAACGTGTCGAAGGTCATCGCGAACGATCACCCGGACGAGATCCGGTACAACGTGTTCCAGGCGGTGCAATACCTGGCCGACTGGCTCTGCGGGAACGGGTGCGTCGCCCTGCCCGCGAAGCTGAAGACCGCAGGAGGAGACTCCGTCTTCGTGCGGATCATGGACGACCTCGCGACCACGGAGCGCAGCCGCTGGGAGCTGTGGGCAGAGGTCCACCACAAACGCGTGTCCGTCGAGACCTTCGACCGCATCCTGGCCGAGGAGATGGGGTTCATCCGCGAGGGCCGCGCCACCGCGACGAAGCGCGTCGCCGTCCCGCACGACGCCCGCACCGCGCGCTGGTACCCCATCGCCGAGCGCCTCGTGCGGCAGCTGGTGGTCACCGAGGCCCCGCCCGAGTTCGTGACCGAGCTGCTGCTCCCGTTCACGTTCGCGCCCGTGCGCGATGCGGACGACCCCTGGGCCGCCGCTCAGGCCCTGTGTCCCGGGCGCTACCACTGATTGTGCGATTTGTCACTACTCGCGAATCGTGAGCATCGCGTGAGCCCCTCGGCCCCGGCTGGACGTCAAGTTGGGGACACCGATGCCCGCGGCTCTCCGTGGACGTGTGCTTCCCGCTTCGTGGTCCACGGAGAGTCCAACGGCCTCGGTCGCCCCCCCCTCGGGGCCGAGCGCGACGCTCACTCGACGTCGAGAACGACCTCGCAGGGCACGAGCCGCGCCCAGCCCTGCTTCTTCTCGATGAGGTCGGCCGACACGCCGTTGTCGCCGAGCTCCTGCCGCAAGCGGTAGGTCAGCGCGTTCAGGCGGTTGCGGGACGACTCGAGGCCCGCGCGGCCCCAGACGGCCACCGAGATGGACGCGTCGCTGCGCCAGCCGCACCGGTCGGCCTCGAGGCCCTGGTCGAGGTCGTCTTGCAGCGCCGAGGCCAGGAAGTAGAGCAACGACACGCGGTGCTCGGCCGTGATGGTGTGCGAAGCGCAGCTCGGCAGCTCGAAGATCTTCGCCTGCGGCGGGTCGAGCGCGATGCGGAGCTGCCGGACCGGGCCGTCGAGCGCGCGCTCGAGCGTGGGCGTCCAGTTGGTCTGCACGGCGAGGATGCGCAGGGTTCGACCGCCCACCTCGCCCGACCAGGGCACCGCGAGCGACTCGCCGTTCAGCGAGACGGTGTGCCCGTCGAACACCAGGATGACCGGCTCGACATCGGGGATCTGGAGGTCGCCCGCCGCCCCGCCGATGGTGAAGTGCGGCGGATGCAGCGGGTAGCGCACCCGCGACGCCACGTCTTCGAGCATGAGCGTGTGCTGGACCGTGAGGTGGCCCTCGTCTTTGCGGACGAACACGGCATCCCCGAGCCGGACCTCGACCCCGAGACCGAGAGCCGTCGGACGCTCGATGCGAATACCGGCCACGAACGTGCCGTTCCGGCTACCGAGGTCTTCGACGAACATCTCTCGTCCCGCCCAGCGGAACAGTGCGTGCGACCACGACACGTCTCCGTTGGGCAGGACGAGGTCGTTGTGCGGACCGCGGCCCACCCGGAGATCCGGGGACACAGTGAGGAGCTGGGGAGGGCCCGCGAGGGGACGGAAGAGCAGACGTGCGAGAGACATGTCGAGGTGAACGTAGCACCGTGTGCGCCCGATCGGCTTCCACAGTGTGCTGCCAGCACGCGCCAGGGCTCTGCGGGTATGCTGGGGGTGCACGTTCCTGGCGATGTTTCACGGGGGTTTCACGTGGCTGGCGGGCATCCACCGACGACGACCTGTCAGGTCTGCGGCGCCCCCGACGTGCCGCCGGATGCGCGCCAGTGCCCCGCCTGCGGCGCCGACGCCTGGACGCTCCCCCGTCCCATCCCGCCGTTCGAGGTCGACCCGCCTCCCCCGGGCGTCGAGTACGTCGGCGAGCCGCACTACGGGATGCCGGTGACCCACACCGCGGGCGGCATGCTCGCCATGCTGATCGCCGTGACGTTGGCGGTCGTGCTGGTGATTGCGGTGGCGGTGATCCTGTTCAACCTGCGTCCCGCGCCCTGACCGTCACGTGAATGCGAGCGCCACCAAGGTGCTCGCCACGGCGCCGAGACCCGCCGCAGCGAGGGCCAGCGGCATCTGCGTCGTCACGTGGTCCATCAGGTCGCAGCCCGTGAACATGCTCGACAGGATGGTGGTGTCGGAGATCGGCGAGCACTGGTCGCCGAACACGGCCCCGCCCAGCACGGCGCCGAAGCAGATGTGCATGTAGGTCGGGTCGGGCAGCAGGGCCCAGGCGAGCGGCATCGCGACCGGGAACACCACCGCGTACGTGCCCCACGACGTGCCGGTCGAGAACGCGATGGCCATGCACAGGCCCATGAGGATGGCCGGCAGCGCGACCACCGGGATCTGCGAGCCCACGAGCTCCACGAGGTAGTCCGCGGTGTGGAGCTGCTTCGCGACGTTCCCGATGGTGACGGCGAGCCCCAGGATGACCGCGCCGATCGTCATCGATTTGCACCCGTCGAGGAACCCGTCGATCACCTCGGTGAGCGGCAGCCCCCGCACCAGCGCGACGCCCATCGCCGAGAGCGTGCAGATCACGAACGCCTCGTCGATGTACCCGCGCGACAGCGCGCCCACCTTGAACAGAACGTACGACCCGACGGCCACGGTCAGCAGGAGCCCGATCGGCAGCACGAAGTCCACCAGGGACGGCTGGTACGCGGGGTTCCGGTTGTCGCTCGCGTCGTCCGACGGCGGGAGCATCGGCCGCGCACCCGGTCCGTCGAGCTTCCCCGTCTCGCGGGCCCGGTCGCGCGCCCGCGCCATGCGCCCGCCGACCCACGGCAGCACGCCGAGCGCGAACAGCAGGGTCAGCAGCAGCGCGAAGACGGCGTAGAAGTTGTAGAAGATGCTCTCGAAGAAGAACACCACCCCGTCCTGCTCGGTCTGGAAGAGCGGCACGGTGCCCACCACCAGCCCGGCCACGAAACCGGGCCACGCGTTGAACGGCAGCACCGTGGCCACCGGGGAGGCCGTGGAGTCGACGACGTACGCGAGCTCTTCGTGCGCGATGCGGTGCTTGTCGGCGACCGGCTTCACGGTGGTGCCCGCGAGCACCGTGCTGACCGTGCCGCCCTGGTGGAACACGCAGCCGAGCAGCCACGCGAAGAACAGCGAGCTGCGCGGGCCCTTCGCGATGCGTCCGCCGACCTCCTCGGCGAAGTGCAGCGCGCCGCCGGTCTTCTCCCAGATGCCGATGAGCCCACCGAGGGACCACAGGTAGATCACGAGGATCTTCGCGTACGACTCGCTGCCGAGTGACGGGATGAAGAAGCGCGAGAGGAAGTTCAGGTCGGCGGGGTCGCCGGAGTGGACGTACAGCGCGACGCTGCCCGTGACGACGCCCAGGAACAGCGCGAGCAGCACCTGGCGCGTGGCGAACGCGAGACCGATGGCGACGAGCGCCGGGAGGACCGAGAGAAAGCCGATGTGCTGGACGTCGTCGGGCATGCGCATGAATACCATTGGTGGACCCGAGGCGAACGTCGCTGGGACGTGGACCGTGGACCGTGGACCGTGGACCGGGGAATCGCCCGTGGCAGGGCCAGCGTCGTCTCTCCCCGGAGGTCGGGGAGCGAAGCGGGCGGCGTCGCCGATCCCCGGATCTCGCACAGCGACCACAGCGAGCCACAGCGCTCTGGGCTCGGACCGGATCGAGCTTCGAGCGTCTCGGGCATCACGCAGATGACGCAGAGGACGCGGATGACGCAGAAACGACGCCGTCGCGGGTCCACCGTCCTCGTTTTCCCGGGGCGCTGTCGAGGGGATTGCACGCCAGGACCACCGAAGATGCCGAGGATGCCGAGGATGCCGAGGATGCCGAGGATGCCGAGGATGCCGAGGATGCCGAGGATGCCAAGGATGCGAGGATGCCGAGGATGCCAGGTCCACCCACAATGTCTGGGCTCCCGACGAGCGTCTCGGTGTTCGGGTCGACAGAGAGGGCCTCCCCGCGGACCGGAATCGGGACTCACCAGAGCAGGCGGGCGTTTCGGGCAGCTGGGGTGAGCGCGATGGAGCTGCGGCGGTCCTAGTCGGGGATCGAAGCGGCCGACTCCTCCGCTGCCGCTGACCGGTCCACGGTCCACGGTCCACGGTCCACGCGACCGTCGCCGCGGCTGGCCGCTCCGGAACGCCGCCAACGAAGTCGGGGATCGAAGCGGCCGACTCCTCCGCTACCGCTGACCGGTCCACGGTCCACGGTCCACGGTCCACGCGACCGTCGCCGAGGCTGGCCGCTCCGGAACGCTGGCGAACCCGAAGCGCCCGTCCACGGTCCACGCGACCGTCGCCGAGGCTGGCCGCTCCGGAACGCTGGCGAACCCGAAGCGCCCGACGAACCGAGGCGCCTACGGGCTGTCCCAGTCCTGTACGTCCTTCCCGGCCTCGCGGGCGAGGATGTCGAGCGCGGCCTTCGCGCCGTCGCCTGCGCTGATGATCGCCTGCGACCGCGCCGGACGCACCATCCGACCGACCGCGTACACGCCCGGCACGCTGGTGAGCCCGTGCGCGTCGACCCGCACGCCCTGCGCCGCCTCTTCGCAGCCCAGGCTCTTCGCGAGCTTCCAGCTCTTGCCCTCCGACAGCACCACGACCGGAGCGGTCACGCTCGAGCCGTCCTCGAGGGTCGCGGTGAAGCCCGAATCCCCCCGCGCGAGCGCGGTCACGGCGACGTCGCGGATCGAAGCCCCCTTCGCCGCCACCTGCGCGCGCGCGGCCTTCTGGAAGTCGGTGCCCGCGATCGCGTCGATCCCGAGGTAGTTGTGGAGCATCGCCCAGTTCATCGCCGTCTCGTCCTTGCCGAGCACGACGACGTTCTTGCCCGCCTTCGCGAGGAACAGCGCAGCCGACAGGCCGCCGGGGCCGTCCCCGATGATGATCACGTCCATGTGAGCCTCCGTGCCGGGTGCCCTAACGCGGCGTCAGGAGAATCCGACGCGCTCGGTGAACACGCTGTCGAACGTACCGTTCGCGTTGAACCGCCGGTACTGCGCGAGCCAGGCGTCGTACGCCTCGGCGCCCCACAGCTCGCGCACGCGCCCGCCCGCGCCGGTCAGGTTGAACTCGAGCCCCCAGTGCGGACGGCCGCCGAACCGGTACAGCAGCCGCTGCAGCGCGTGCAGGATCTCGAAGCCCCCGACCGTCGGGTGCAGGCACGGCGGCTCGATCATGCACGTCGCGCGGCCGTACATCGGCGCCATGAACGCGCGCGAGGGCCCCGTCCACCGCAGCGAGATGGGCGCCGTGGCGAGCTGGCGGCCCTCTGCGGCGCGGGCTTCGAGCTCCGCGACGACCGCATCGATCGCCTCGAAGCACACGTCGATGTCGACCCCGACGTTCAGCGCGTAGGCGCTGTTGCGCTGCGTGCCGCCGAAGTTCAGCACCTCGCACCCACGGCCCGTCCAGCGCCTGCCCTCGCGGCTGCCGAGCGTGCGCAGCGCCTGGTTCAGCAGCTCGGGCGTGCGATCGGGGTTGCCCTTCATGATGCGCGACGGGAGCTTCGGGACGAGGTTGGCGAGCTCGACCAGCGCGCCGTACCGCGAGTGCTTCGCGGCGGGACCCGGCGACGGGTTGCGCAGCGCCACCATCGCCGTCCGTCCGCGGATGCCCGTGCGGCGGTCGTCGACCACGTAGGGGTTCAGCAGCACGGCGACGTGCCGGTTCTCGCGCAGGAACGCCGGCGTGAGCAGGGCCTTCGCGTCCTCCCACTCCATGAGCAGCCGGACCTCTTCGAGGAAGTAGTCGTCGAGGACCTCGAGCACGATCTCGGTGACCACCCCGAGGCAGCCCATCGCGACGAGGTGCGCGGAGAACGCCGCATCCTCCTGGATCAGGACCTGCTCGGGGTGCTTCGCCGCGAACCGCCGCGCGTCGGTGATCCCGTCGGCCGGCTCGATGCGGAGGATCCGGCCGCCCTCCCCCACCACGGTCAGCGAGACGGCGGTGTCGGCCACGGCGCCCTGACCGAGCCCGGTGCCGTGGCTGCCGGTCGCGAAGAGCCCCGCGAGGCTCTGCCCGTCGAAGGCCGTGTTGTTGGGCATGCACTTGCCCCGCTCCGACAGGGCCTCGTTGAGCTCCGCCACGCGGATGCCCGCCTGCACGCGCACGAGATCGCGGGTGTCGACCCCTGCGCGGAGCACGCCGACGTCGAGGTCGAGCACGCGATCGAGCCCCGACGTGGCGATCAGGTAGTCGTCACAGACCATGCAGTCCGTCGCGGAGTGCCCGTTCCCCACTGCCCGCACGCGCCGCTTCGCCGCCGCGGCCTTCGCGAGCACGTGCGCGACCTGCCCCGTGGACTCGGGATGGAACAGGAGCAGGGGCTCGATCTGCCGCGTGCCGATCGGGTTCTCCCACCGGGCGCGCTGCTGACCGCGCGGGTCCCAGCCGACGCGCGGCGGCTTCGGGCGCTTCGAACGCCGCAGCGTCTGGTCGTCGAGCGCGGCGAACGCAGCCTCGACGGCGTCGGGGTCGCGCTCCCAGGCCTCGGCGAGCTCGTCCTGACGGGCCTGATCCTCGGGCTTTCGCCACGCGCGTCGCACGATCTTCTCGATGTCTCGCGGCAAACGGTTCCTCCTGTGCGGGAGGCGAGGCTAACCGATCCGCGCGTCGGTCAGAGGTCTCGACCGTCGAGGCGTTCCCTGCGACGAACGCCGAGCACGCCCACCAGCACGGCCACTCCGAACGCCGGGACGCCGGGGCCCGCAGCACAACCGCAGCCCTTCGGCTCGGGATCCCCCGTCTCCGCGGGCTCCGCGGTGTCGGTGTCGGTATCGGCATCGGCGTCTGCGTCTGCGTCGGCGTCGGCGTCGGCGTCCGCATCCGTGTCGGCGTCGGCATCCGCGTCCACATCCGAGTCGGTGTCGGCATCCGCGTCCGCGTCGGCGTCCGCATCGGCATCCGTGTCCGCGTCGCCCCCGGCGCACGTGACCGAGAGCGTGAAGTCCGAGACCGCGCCATCCCACCCGTTGACGACGAGCGTGACCGGCACCCCGGCCGTCCCCGCGAAGGTGATGGACTCGTCGGACGTGTTGGAGCTCGTGGACCCGGCCAGGCAGCCCGCTCCCTCGCACGTGTCGTCGGACTCGGCGAACAGGTCGAGGTCGGCGGAGAGCCCGGTGAGGTCGACCGTCACGTCGCCCGTCGAGCCCGGGACCAGCGTGTAGGCGATCTCGGGACCGGTGTACGTGAACGTCGTGCACCCGTGGGCGTACACGTGATTCGTCGACCCCGGCCCGCCGTTGCTCGCCGTGACGACGTCGCCGCACGACAGCGTGGACACGGGCTGGCAGGGCTGAGGGACGCTGCAGGTGTCGCCGGGCACGTCCATGTAGGCGTTCTGCTGCACCCAGCGCGTCGGACCCGCGCTGCAGGCGCCGTCGAACGGATCCTGAGCCGTGTTCGACGCGATGTCGCGGACCTCGAAGTGCAGGTGCGGCCCGCTCGAGAAGCCGCTGGACCCGGCCTCGCCGAGCTTCTGCCCGCAGGTGACCGGGTCTCCGACGCCGACGAGGATGCTGAACTGCTTCAGGTGCGCGTAGTAGGTCTTCCGGCCCGTCGCGTGCTCGATCACCACGTAGTTGCCGAACCCGCTGCCGCCCGGGCAGTCGGAGGTCGTGCACCGGTCGAACTCCCCGTCGTTCACGAAGCTCACCGTGCCGTCGGCCGCGGCGGTCACGTCGCGCCCGTCGTCCATCCCCGCGAATCCGCCGACCCCGAAGTCCGACCCCCGGTGGTTGGAGTACGTGAAGCTCCCGCACGACCAGTCGGACACGCCGCCCTCGTCGTAGTACGCCGTCGGGTAGAAGTGCGGATAGTCGGCCGCCGAGGTCGGGAACCCGTAGTCGTTCGCCGCTGCCAACGCGAGGAGCGCGATCACGGCGCCCGCCACGGCACGCAGATGCGCGTGTCGGCGGTCCAGCACAGCGCGTCGCCCTCGAACACCGGGGGGCCCTCGTGCGGAGGCGCCGTGAAGCCCTCGGGTGGCGTGCTCTTCCGCCGGGCGAGGCCGATGTTCGTGAGCTGGCGGGGCGCCCCGTCGAGGGCCTGCACGTACACCGAGGCCCATCCGGTCATGCCGCTGACGTACGCGACGGTCTGCCCGTCGGGAGCGAGCGCCACGCGGTCGGGCCGCACGTCGGGCCCCACGAGCACGCGCCGTTCGCCGTGTGCGATCACCACGAGCTCGGTGCCGACGGGCGCTTCGGCCACCCGCGCGAACGCCACCACGCCACCCGCGAACGCCGGGACGCCCAGAACGTCTTCGGCGAGCACCACGCCGTCACGCCGGAGCACGCGCGCCTCGAGGGTCCATACGACACCGTCGACCGTGGTCTCGAGCGACCACTCCGGACGGCCATCCTCCTCGGCGAGCGCGAGGGCCAGGAACAGCGTGAGCATGGGCTCACTCTACAGGCTGAGGCAGGCGTCCTGCGAGCACGCGAGGATGGCCACGGTGCGCTGGACCGGCTGGTTCCCGCCGACGAACAGGCTCACGTCGTTCTGCTGGAGCGTCGGGCCCGTACCGATCGTGTTGTCGCGCAGGCTGGCCTTGTTCGCGACGAACGTCGCCGCGGCGCCCTGCACCCACACCGCGCCCCCCGCGCTGTCGGCATGGTTCGACTCCACCCCGATGCTGTTCATGCCGCCCGCCGCGTCGAGCACCTCGAGCGCGCCGCCCCGCGTGGCGGTGTTGCCGATGCACAGGCCGGCCGTCATCGCGACGGTGGCCCCGTTCGCAGCGCTCACCGCGCCCCCGCCGAGGGCGACGTTCTCGCGGAACGAGTCGTTCGTGAACAGCCCGACGCTGTCGACCACGCGCACCGCTCCGCCCGCGGCCAGCGAGACGTTGGCCTCGTAGATCGTGTCGTCGGACTGGAGAACCGCACCCCCCAGCAGCACGACGGCACCCCCGTCGCCGTCCGAGAGGTTCGCGCGGAAGTCGACGTTCGAGACGTCCGCCGAGCCCCCGTCGACGTACACGGCGCCCCCCGCCGAGGCGGAGTTGCGCTCCGCGACGAGCTCGGGCGGCCGGTCGAGCACGGTGCCCCCCGGTGCGGCCGCGTCGAGAGGAACCTCGTCGCTCGGGTTCGGCAGCGGCTCGCGCGGGTTGGACCCGGACTCGCGCCCCAGGATCAGCGACCCGTCGAAGATCGCGATCGCGCCGCCCGTGACGCCGATGTTGTCGGCGGCCGTGCCCGACTGGACCTCGAGCTCGACGGAGCCCGTCGTCGCCTCGGCCACGAGGACGCCCGCCACGCCGCCCGCGTTCTCGGACGCGTCGAGGGCCTGCACCAGCGCCGAGACGCCCTGGACCGGATCGGTCGCCAGCAGGTCCATCAGCCCGGCCTGACCGCCGATGTTCTGGGCCGCGGTGACGGCCTTCAGCAGCACGTCGGTGTTCGTGAGCGTGATCGGCGCCTCGGTGTACAGACCCGCGCGGAACTCCGACGCCACCAGGGTCAGGACCCCGTTCGACACGGAGAGATCGGAGGTCGTGTTGCTGGACTCCCACACGAGCGCGTTGCCCACGACCAGCGTGTTGCTGGCGTGCACGGTCGGCCCGCGCATGCCCGAGAACGCCATCCCGACGAGCTCCAGCCCCACCTGCGCGCTGTTGCCCGGGTTGGTGATGCGCACCAGCGCCTGGGTGGTCCCGCTGCCCTCGACCGCGAGATCCTGCAGCAGGAAGTACGGCGCGGTCGCATTGGAGGACCCGCCCGCGAACGTGAGGAAGGTCGCGCTCGGAGCGAGCACGGCGCCGTCGAATCCCGTGATCTCGAGCACCCCCGCATCGCTGGAGGAGGTCAGCGCCACGTCGTGCGTGCCGCCGCAGATGTCGATGCGGCCCACCGACGACACGTCGATCGCGCCCGTGAAGGGCGTATTGACCGGCGCGCCGGTCACGCGGTCCCAGAGCGTGACCAGACCGGGTGTCGAGATCGAGCCGTCGCAGTCGTGGTCGATGGCGTCACACAGCTCGGGAGCCCCTGTGAACACGGCGGGATCGGCGTCGTTGCAGTCGGGGCCGCCCCAGTCCAGGCCCGCTTCGCCGTCGCCGTCGCCGTCGTAGTCGTCGTTGCCCGTGCAGTCGGAGTCGACCCCGTCGAACAGCGGATCGGGCGCGCCCTCGAAGACCGTCGGGTCGTCGTCGTCGCAGTCGGTGCCGCCGTAAGCGACCGGCGCCTGGCCGTCGCCATCCACGTCGAAGTCGTCGGCGCCGTCGCAGTTCGAATCGGTGCCGTCGTACGGCGGGTCGACGGCCACGGGCGACACCGTGGCGTCGAGGTCGTCGCAGTCGCCACCGGGCAGGCCCGCGACGCCCGTGTACCCGTCGGGCGCGAAGCCGTCGCCGTCGACATCGTACTCGTGAGAGCCGTCGCAGTCCTGATCGACGCCGTCGTACGGCGTGTCGGACTGGCCGGGGTGGATCATCGCGGCCGGGAGCGAAGCCGGGCCCACGAGGGAGGGGTCGTCCTGGCAATCACCGCCGGGCAGGGCTCCCGCATACGGCGCGGCGCCGAGGGGGAGCACGCTCGGGACGAAGCCGTCGCCATCCTGGTCCCAGTCGTCTTCGACGGTGCCGTCTTCGTTGCTGCAGTCGTTGTCGACACCGTTGTACGCGATCTCGGAGACGCCCGGATTCACGGTGGGGTCGAGCGGATCGCAGTCGATCGGGGCCGTGGCGGGATCGTAGGACGCGGCCGTCGCCGTCACCGCGAAGTCGGCGACCAGCACGAACCCGTCGGTCGTGGAGTCGGCATCCGCACAGCGGTCGACCTGGGCGAGGTCGTCGGCCCAGCCGTCTTCGTCGGCGTCGACGTGGTAGGCGCCCACCCCGGCAGCGTCGGCGTATTCGTCGATCTGGCCGTTGCAGTCGTTGTCGACGCCGTCGCAGATCTCGGTGCCGTTGGGGTTCGTCGCGAACACCCCGTCGTCGCAGTCGTACTGGTCGGGAGAAGCGGGGGCGGGCACGTAGCCGGTGGGGGCGTCACACCCGTCGTACAGCGCAGACAGATCGGTCGCGTTGCCGAACCCGTCGGAGTCGCCGTCGGGGAAGAACAGGGTGAACGTGTCGCGATCGACGGACGGATCCGCGTCGTCGGCGAGCCCGTTGCAGTCCTCGTCGACGTCGTCGGCGTCGCAGACCTCGACCACGTGGGGACCCACGTCGGCACGGGTGTCGTCGCAGTCGGAGCTGTCGGCCACGAAGGTGGGACCGGGCCGGCCACAGGCGCTCGTGGCGGCGTCGTCGGCCCCGTAGCCGTCTCCGTCGGCGTCGGGGTACCACAGCGTCGCTTCGACCGCATCGGGATTGGCGTCGTCGCAGTCGCCGGGGGTCGCCGACCAGCCCTCGGGCAGCACCTCGCAGAACGTCCCGGTCACGTCGGAGCCCACGCCGTCTCCGTCGCCATCCCGGAAGCCGATCACCTCGTTCCGCGCGCCTGCATCGGCATCGTTGCAGTCGTCGGTGTACAGCACGCCGTCGCCGTCGCCGTCGTACCGCTCGAGCTCGCGGCTCTCGGGGATCCAGTTGCACCCGCTCGACACGATGGCGATCAGCATCCAGCGCCGCAAGGACACCCCCGCGCCAGCATACCGGAAACACGCGCCACGATCGGAGCGGTGACACGTCCACGCCGTCCCGGTGTCCTCTCCGGAGGAGGACGCGATGCTCACGATGCTCACCGCTGTGGCGCTGGCCCAGCAACCCTGGCAGGTCGGACCCTCACCCTCGGCGAGCACGGCCGAGAAGGGCTTCGCGTTCGCGGCGTACGGCTCCGTGCTCGGCGAGCCGTGGGGTGGGCGCGTCCAGGCGGTCTTCGCGCCGCACAAGCGCCTCTGGTTCTCGGGTGACGTGGCGAGCGGATCGGGCTTCCGCACGTGCCCGGAGTGCGGCGACACGGCGTTCACCGGCACGGGCCGCGTGCTGGCGATCGACTCCACGCTCGTGAAGGTCGCGGGCTGGGGCTCGGCCGTCGCGAGCCCCGCAGGTCAGCAGCTCGCAGCGGGCTTCGCCGCCGAGCTCGACATCGGCCGCTTCGCGCTCGACACGAGCTGGCCGCTCTGGATCAGCGACGATCCGTGGGACTCGGTGCTGGCGACCCCCGAGCTCGGCGCGCGCTGGCACTGGTCCAAGCGCAACGCGACGCGCTTCGCCGTGGTCGGCCTGAACCCCGAGCTCGCCCTCACCCACCGCCTGGATCTGGGCCTGATCGGCTTCGACGTCACGGCGCGCACGCTGGACCGCCAGCCGGTCATCGAAGCCGGGGTGCGGCTCCAGCTCTGACGGGGTGGCGGGATCGCGCGGCGCGTGTGAGACGCGAGGTCGAAACGGAGACCCCGATGTCCTTCGCCCTTCTCGCCGCCCTCACCGCCTGCACCCAGGCCCCCGAGACGAAGCCCGAGCCCACCGAGGCTCCCGAGCCGAGCGAAGCGCCCGAGCCCGAAGCGCGCATGGCGCACCCCGGGCCCGACTGGACCGTCCGCAAGCACATGAACGAGCACTTCGCGTTCGTCACCGACGCGCTGTTCGCCACCTTCGGCGGCGACCTCGACGGCCTGCACGCCCAGGCGAAGAAGCTCGCCGAGCACGAGCCCATCGACGACGCCCCCGCCGCGTGGACCCCGTACATCGAGACCATGAAGGCCCGCGCGACCGAGCTCGAGAAGGTCGAGACGATCGACGACGCCGCGAAGGGCCTCGTGAAGCTCGCCGACACCTGCGCGTCGTGCCACAGCGCGAACAAGGGCCCCGATGTGAGCCACAAGGATCTCATCACGAACCCCGAGCTGTTCGGCGACGCCGCGATGGACCGCCACCAGTGGGCCGCCTACCTCATGTGGATCGGGCTCGTCGTGCCGAACGACGAGATCTGGGCCGTCGGCACGAAGGCCCTGGCCCATCCGAAGGGCGCGCTGCCCGAGATCCCCGAGGCCGAGAAGCCCCTCGAGATGCGCGTGCACGACCTCGCCGCCCGCGCCAGCAAGGCCACCGACTACGCCGAGCGCGGCGCGGTCTACGCCGAGTTCCTCACGACCTGCTCCGAGTGCCATACGAAGCTCGGTGTGAAGCTCCCCCGCTGACGGCCCGCCGTGGCGGGTCCCGAACGCCGCCATGCGCACGAAGTACCCGAGAACCCCGCACCTCCCCTGGTCGCCCGGCGCGACCGGCGACGACGTGCGCCTCGCGGACGTCGACCGGTTCGAGGGCCGCGAGGTCGTGGTCACCGAGAAGCTCGACGGCGAGAACACCACGCTGTACCGCGACGGCCTGCACGCGCGATCGCTCGACTCGGCGCACCACCCGTCCCGGACGTGGGTGAAGGCGCTGCACGCGCGCATCGCGGCGAGCCTGCCCGACGACGTGCGCGTGTGCGGCGAGAGCCTCGCGGCGCGCCACAGCATCGCCTACGCCGATCTGGACGGGTTCTTCTACGCCTTCTCGGTGTGGCGCGGCGACACGGCGCTGTCGTGGGACGACACCGTCGCGTTCGCCCACGCGCGTGGCCTGCCGACGCCACGGGTGCTGTACCGCGGGACGTTCGATCGGAAGCGCATCCGCGCGCTGAAGGTCCACCCGGAGCGCGAGGAGGGCTACGTGGTACGGCTCGCCGACGCGTTCGCGTACGCCGACTTCGGCGCGAGCGTGGCGAAGTGGGTGCGCCCCGGCCACGTGACGACCGACGCGCACTGGATGCTCCAGGAGGTCGTGCCGAACGGGCTCTCCGACCGATCGGCGCTGTGGACGGTGCGCTCCGGCGGGTCGGTGGACGGGGACGCGCTCGGGCGGCTCGTGGGCGGCATGGGTTCCGACGTGGACCTGCCGGTGCTCGGGGACCGCCGCCTGGCCGTCGTGCTGGCGGGACGGCTCCACGGCGCGTTCCGCAGCGAGCTGCTGCCCGCCCTTGTGGAGGGCCTCGGGCTGGGCCTCGCGCGTCGGGTGGCCGATCTCGTCGGCCTGCACGGGCTGCTGCACCGGGACATCGACGAGGAGGCCCGCCGCGGCGGGCTGATCTCGCTCGCCCGCTGCGTCGACCTCGCCGGCCTGCACGCCCTCGCCGAAGCGACGGCCGAGGACGTGGAGCGCGTGCGCTGGTCGCGCCTCGTGGCCGAAGATGCGGGGCTGCTCGAGGACGACCCGTTCGCCGCCTACCGACGGGCGCTCGCCGACCCCGACCCCGACGTGCACGCCTACCGCCTCGGCGAGGCGCTGGACCGCCTCGTGGCGGGCTCGATCGCTTCACCGGAGGAGGCCGTCGCCGCGACCCACGGGCTGCGTCCGACTGGCACGCTCTCGGTGCTGATCGGCCCGTCGGGCAGTGGGAAGTCGACGGTCGCCCGGGCGCTCGGACGCCCCGTGATCGAGCTCGACGCGCTGCGCGAGCAGCCCGGAGACCCGCTCGCGGCGGGCCTGAAGCGCCTCGACGAGGTGAAGGGCGCCGCGGTCTGGGACGCCACGTCCCTCACCCGCCAGCAGCGCGACCTGCCCGTGCGGATCGCCCGTCAGCACGGGTGCCTCGTCGAGCTGGTGCCCGTGCTCGTGCCGCGCCCCGTCGCCGAAGCCCGCAACCGCGGCCGTCGCCGCACCGTGCCCGCGGACGTGGTGGATCGGCAGTGGCACCGCATCCGCTGGCCATACGGCAACGAGGCGCACCGCATCCGCTGGGAGGTGCCCCGTGCGGACGAGTGAGCGCGCCTTCCACCAGATCCGCTGGGATCCGCGGCTCTCGCCGGAGCGCTTCGTGGTCGGCGTGGACGTGCACGCCCGCGAGCCGAAGCGCGTGCCCCTGCCGGACTTCGTGCCGGGCGGCGACATCCCCTGGCACCGCGTGCTGTTCATCGAGCTCGACGGGGTCAGGGTGTGGGACCGCGAGTCCGGCGCCGACACGATCGACGCGCTCGCTGCGGAGGGCCTCGCAAGGCCGCGCCCCCTGTCGGGCGGGAAGTGGCGGCTGCGGGCGCCCGTCGCGTGGGACGGCGAGTGGGCCCCGGAGGGCGGGCGTTTCGCGACCCCACCCGCCGGTCCGCTGCGCCTCGTCACCTGGAACGCGCTCTGGGATCGCTTCGAGTCCGACCGAATCGCGTCCGCGGCGCGGTGGCCGCTGCTGCTCGACGCCCTGCTCGACGCCGCGCCGGACCTCGTCGCGCT
Organism: Alphaproteobacteria bacterium; assembly: GCA_020632875.1. Lineage (GTDB taxonomy): Bacteria > Myxococcota_A > UBA796 > UBA796 > JACKEQ01. The sequence continues at coordinate 317,420 of JACKET010000002.1, read as the reverse complement.
CCAGGAGGTCGACCCCGCGCTGCACGACCTGATCCTCGCAGACCCCCGCATCCGCGAGGGATTCTGGGTGTCGCACGGCCCCGGGCACGCGGACGTCGGGCGCTTCGACCTGCTGTGGCTCGGGAGGGTCCCCGTGCACCAGGTGGCGAGCTGGGAGCTCGGCCCCCACAAGAACGTGCTGGCCTGCGCGTTCGACGGAGGCGTCGCGCTGAACGTGCACCTCACGTCCGACCACTCCGAGAAGGCCGCCCACACGCGCGCCGCGCAGGTCGCCGCGGTGCGCGAGCTGGTCGCGCGGACGGCCGGGGCCCTCGTGCTGTGTGGCGACTTCAACCACGCCAGCGAAGACCCGCTGTTCCCGCTCGACGACGCGTGGCTCGCGATCCACGACCAGCCCGTCCCCACCTTCGACCCGACGGTGAACCCGCTCGCGGCGCTCCAGTCGCTCACGGGCCGACCGGCACGGCTCGATCGCGTCCTCCTCCGCGATCTGCACGCCCACGACGCGGCGCTGCTCGGCACGTCCCCCGAGGGCGAGCTGTGGCTCTCCGACCACGCCGGGGTCGCCGTGGCCCTGTCCTCGCAGCCGCCCGAGAACGTCCACACGGGCGAACCCTCCGTCCGGTCCGCACTCGCCTGGGTCCCCGCAGAGGCCGATGCCGTGCAGGCCGTCCGCGCCGAGCACGATCCGGGGTTCGTGCGCTGGCCGCCCCATATCAACGTCCTCTGGGGCTTCGTGGAGGAGAGCGCGCTCGACGCCGCGCGCGGTCCGCTCGAGCACGCCGTCCGCGGCGAGCTGCCGTTCGACGCGCGGCTCGACCGCATCCACACCTTCCGCCACCACAAGACGGCGAGCCACGGCCTCGTCCCCGCCGACACGGCCCCGTGGCAGGCCCTCCACCGGCGCCTCCGGCGCCACTTCCCGCGCTGCGGTCGTCCCGAGCTGCTCCCCCACCTCACGTTCGCGCGGTCGGAGCCCCACGGCGCCCCTCCCGAGGTCTCCGCGCTCGAAGGTGCCGTCCACGATCTCGTGGTCCTCACCCGCCGCGCGGACGAGCCCTTCGCGCCCCGCGCGCGCCTCCCGCTCGGCGGGCCCGTCCTCCTCGAGCCAGAGCCCGTGTGGCCCCCCGGAGAGCCCACCGACGCCGGTCCTCTCGCGCGCCTGCCCGGCGCCGTCGTGGTCGGCAGCCGTCAGCTCGGCGCCGCGATCGACGGCAGCGACCTCGATCTCGTGTTCCCCGACGCCGATCCCGACGGCGTGCGCGCCCTCCTCGAGCCCCACGTCGACGCGCTGGTACCCGTCGTGAAGGCCGGCCTGCCGGGCTTCCGCGCGTGGCGCGGCGACCTCGTGATCGACGCCCAGCCCGCGCTCGACGACCCGCGCGCCGCCTCGTCCATCGCCGACGGGAACGCCGTGCTCGACGCGGTCCAGGGGCGGGTGGACGCATTCCGCGGCCTGCTGCGGCACGTCAAGGGCTGGGCGCGGGCCCAGAGCCTGGACGACGCCGCGTGGGGAGGGCTCGAAGGGCTCGCCTGGGCCGTGCTCGTCGCGCGCGTGGTCCGCGAGGCGCCCGCCGGGGCCGACCTCGTCCGCACGTTCTTCGCGACCTGGGCCGCGCACGACTGGTCCCGCGCCGTGTCCCTCGGCGACGTCGAAGGTGCGGTCCCCGCGTTCGCGGTCCTCACGCCGACGGCGCCGGTCCGGAACATCGCGGAGCGCCTCCAGGTCGCGCGCTTCGAAGACGCGTTGCTCGAGGCCTGGGAGTCCCTCGACGCCGGCGCGTCCGTCGAGGATCTGTGGCGGCCGCTCCCCTTCCACCGGCGCTTCCCGTTCGCGGTCCACGTCCGCGCCGCCACGCGCGAGGCCGCCGGTCACGCACGGGGCCGGGCGCGCGCGCTGCTCGAGCTCGTCGGCGGGGTCCCCTGCCCCGGCATGCACCACGTCGTGGGCGTGCCCCGCGTGGATGGCCCGCTGCTCGAAGCCGTCGAGGCCTGGGCCGAGCCGCTCCCCGGGGTCGAGGTCGAGGTCGTGCGCACCGACCGCGTGCCGACGCCGGGCCGCGGCGGTACGATCGGGCCGTGAGCGACGACGTCCCGAAGCAGATCGCAGCGGAATTCACGATGCACGGCATGGATGCGCGCTTCAAGGCGCGTGCGCCCCGCGAGGCCCGCATCCTGGCGGTCGCCATGGCCGTCGGCATCGCGATGCCCATGGTGCCCGTCGCGGGTCTCATCGCCGTCGGCACGTGGTGGCCGGAGCACGTGAACGAGGTGTTCGCGCCGCTGCTCGTCGGCATCGTGCTCACGCTGCTCGCTCAGACCACGGCGGGTCCGCTGCTCTTCAACTGGGCCGGCAAGCCCGCAGAGGTGACGCTGCACCTCGACGAGCACGCGCTGCGCTGGGAGCGCGAGGGTGACCGCATCGCGTTCGCGCTCGAGAACATCAGCGACATCGAGGCGATGTCTGGCGAGATCCGCGTGGAAGCGGGCCCGATCGCGCATCGGATGCCCTGCTCCGGCCTGAAGAAAGAGGCCGTCGACTGGCTCGAGGCGCGGATGAAGGAGGCGTGGCAGGCCCGCCGCGCGAAGATGGCCGAGAGCGCGACCGACCGCGCGCAGCGGCGCAAGATCGGCGCGCTGGTGCCGCAGGACTGACGGTCGCACACAAAAAACGACGTGGGGCCGCCACACATCGGGCCACCGGCGTTTAGGATGTTCATGGCACCTGGATGGGATGCCCGGTGGAGCGTAGCGGCTCTGCTGGCGAGCGTTCTGCTCGCGACCCCCTCGTGTACGGGTTCCGGCGGCCGCACGGGGGAAGCAGGCGGGACCTGCGATGTGCAACGGCCGAGAAGGAGGTGATCCAGATGCAATTCTCTACGGTGCTCAGCGAGGTGACGGCTCCTTAGGCCCTTGCGCGCGTCCCTGACGCGTGGGTCGGGTCCGAGAGTCCCGGCCGTCACTGACCCCCGAGTCCCGGGCAGCACACCCGGATCCCCCGGTCGCGGGGGATGGCCATGCGGCGTTCGCGCCGTGGCCGTCTCGGGGGTTCTCGTTGGATCTCCCGTGCGGCGGGGTAGCATCGGCCCATGCCGAACACCGAGCTCACCCTGAAGCGCGACGTCTCCTCCTTCCGGATGATCGCGCTGGGCACATGGAAGACCACGAAAGACCCCAGCGTGTACGGGTCGCTGGCCCTCGAGGTCGACAAGGCGCTCGAGTACATCGAGGAATTCCGCGCGAAGACCGGGCGCCGGCTCACGCTCACGCACCTGATGGCGAAAGCGGTCGGGATGACGCTGGCCGAGATGCCCGACGCCAACGCGATCCTGCGGTTCAATCGGATCTATCTCCGCAAGGACGTCGACATCTTCTTCCAGGTCATGATGACCGACCCGCAGACCGGGCAGATCGACCTCTCGGGGCTCACGATCCGCCACGCCGACCAGAAGTCGATCGTCGAGATCGCCGACGAGTTCCAGCGGGTCGCCGACCGCGTGCGTGCCGGGAAGGACGAGGAGAAGGAGGCGACGCGCAAGACCTTCAAGTCGCTGCCCGGGTTCGCGGTTGGCTGGATCCTCGACCTCATCTCCATCCTGATCTACGGCTTGAACCTCGACCTGCGCCGCTTCGGCCTCCCGCGTGACCCGTTCGGCTCGGTGATGGTGACGAACATCGGGTCGCTCGGGCTCGAAGAGGCGTACGTGCCGCTGGTCCCGTACAGCCGGGTTCCCCTGCTGCTCGCGATGGGCAGCGTGAAGAAGGAACCGGTGGTGAACGAAGAGACCGATGCGATCGAGATCAAGCGGGTGATGCGGCTGTTCGCGACGTTCGACCACCGGGTGCTCGACGGGGCGCATGCGGCGAAGATGTCGAAGACCCTGAAGCAGGTGTTCGCCGACCCGTGGGCGAGCTTCGGGGCGATTCCCGAGGGCGTGGCAGAGGCCGCCGAGGCGAGCTGACCCTACGGCAGCTCCGCGCACGTCTCCGGGTCGCCTTCCTTCACCGGGTTCAGCGACCCCGGCGCCGCGACGGGCACGAAGCAGTACTGCAGCTCCTGATCGAGCTGCATCCGCAGGTAGCCGAAGTCCGGATCGACGGCGTACTGGATGGCCCCCCCGGTCCCCACGACGAGCTGCGGCACCGGCGGCGACTCGTGGTGGAAGCGCCGGTGCGCATGGCCCGCCAGCATCACATCGGCGTTCCGCGCCGCCAGCTCGGCCATCAGGAGCTGCGCCTGATCCTCGCGGGTCCAGCCGATCGTCGACTGCGCGGCGAACGGCGGGTGGTGCGTGCCGGAGATCAGGAAGTCCGCGTCGCTGTCGAGCAGCTCGGGCAGCCGACCCACGATGCTCGGCGCGAGCCCCCCGCTGCCCGTGTCGAGCAGCACGAAGTGCGCCGAGCACACGTCGAACACGTGGTTCCCGGGGCCATAGGTCTCGTTGAACAGCGCGTCGGTCACGTCGTAGATGTCGTGGTTCCCCGGGATCGCAGCCGTCGGGACGGGCGCGTTGCGCAGGATGCGGTCGACGTTCTCGAGCTCCTCGCGCGTGCTGTGCTCCGCGAGATCCCCGAGCAGCACGAGGCCCGCGAGCGGCTTGCCCGCCGCGTCCGCGAAGGCCGCCTCGTCGTGCAGCGCGTCGACGATGCGCTGGAAATGGACCGGGTTCGTCTGGATGTCGCCCACCGCGGCCACGGTGTAGCCCCCATCGCAGAATCCCGGCGGCAGGTCGCCGGTGATCTCGACCACCCCGGCATCGAGCGGCACCTCGATCAACCGCGTCAGCCCCTGCCGCTCGATCTCGAACGCGAGCGCCGGGGTGCGCGGGTGGACGTTCTGCACCGCGACCCTCAGCGTCCCCGCGCCCGTCGGACCGGGGTGCACGGAGATCCGGAAGGCGCCGAGCCCCGCCACACGGGCCTCCACGCTCCCCTCGGCCGTGACGCGCGCGACGCCCTTGGCCGCCCAGCCGTCGGTCCCCGAGCGCGTGGGGTCCTGGAACCGGACCTCGACCCCATCGGACGTGCGCACGCGCGCCAGGTCGTTCTCGGCGATCACCCGACACTCCGGCTCGGAGTACGACGCCGGTGTGCACTCCGGGCGCAGGCACGACAGGAGGAACAGGATCAAGGCCGGCTCCCTCGGGGTGCGACGCCGACCTCGAGCCCGAAGCCGCCGCCCACACCGAACGAATAGTCCACACCCACCTGCAGCGCGGGCCCGCGCGGCGGCGTCCAGCGGGTGTCCCAGTCGAAGCGGAACGGCCCCATGAACCCGATGACGGCGCCGACGTTCACGCCCTCGCCGTCGAAGTTGCTGTGGGTGTACGCGATGCCGAAGCGGCTGCGCAGCAGGCCTCCGCGCAGGTCGGGGTGCGCGACCTGGATGCGGTAGCGCGCGGACAGGAACAGAGGGCTGTAGAACGCCGGAGCCGCGCCGCTGCCCTGGTCACCGCCCCAGGCGAGCTGGTCCCAGCGCGGGCCGGCGATGGACTCGAAGTACTGGCGGCCCGAGATGCGCCACCGGAACCCGACGGCGAGCGGCACGATCATGGAGCGCCGCAGCGTGCGGACCGAGCCGTCGGCGTACGCGAAGCGCTCGAACCGCATCGACAGCATCGGGGTGGCGATGCCGTCCACGTGCTCGATCACGCGGACGCGGGCCTCGACGTCCGCGTCGAATCCGCGGTTCGTCTCGGTGAGCGCGGGGTCGTACGTGGTGCCGGGCTGATCGCGCCAGTCGACGTCGACGCGGGCGCCGAGCTGCTGCCGGACCGTGAGGCCCGGGGTGAGCCGGAGGCGACCGAGGTTCACGCGCGGGCGGACGTCGACCCACAGCCCGTGCGCGGTCTTCTCACGGGCCCACGGCGCTCCGCCGTAGCCGAGCCCCATCCGGACGACCGGGGTCGACGCCTCGCCGTCGAGGTCGGCCTCGTCGGGCGCCACCACCGTGTGGGACGCGCCGAGCATGGCGCCCGCCGTCGCGATGAAGCCGGCCCCGGCGAGCAGAGACGCCGGGTCGCCCGCTCCCAGCGAGTCGCCGGCGTAGAAGAACCACACCGTGGCCGCCGCCATCGCGCCGGTGCCCGCCACGCCGAGCACGACGCGCTGCAGGCCCGGTCGCTCGGGGTCCTTCGGCGGCTCGACCGCGCCAGCGGAGAGCGAGAGCAGCAGCAGCGCAGTGGGCATCGCGACGGCACGGTAGCACCTTCGCCGTCCACGGCGTCAGCCCCGTGCGGCGCGGACCTTCGCACCCAGTGCGTCGAGTGCCTCCCGGCGCGCGGGGAGCAGCGGATGCAGCGGCCAGGTGAGCAACCGCGCCAGCAGCCGCGCTCCGTCCCCCGGCCTCCGCGGCACGAGGTGCAGGTGCACGTGGGGCACGGTCTGGAACGCCGCCCGGCCGTCGTTCACGAGGAAGTGCACGGCTTCTGCCCCGACCGCGGCCCGCAGCGCCGCGGAGAGCGCCACACCGACCTCGAGGAGGTGCGCGCGAGTGCCCGGATCGAGGTCGGCGAGGTGCTGCACGTGCGCACGCGGAACGACCAGCGCCTGCCCCGGCCGCCAGGGATGGAGGTCGAGGAACGCGATGACCCGGTCGTCCTCGTGGAGGCGCGTCGCGGGCAGCGCGCCCGACGCGATGGCGCAGAACACGCAGCTCACCCGCCCTCCATGCGCGCTTCGACCTCGCGGACGACCCGCTCGCACAGGGTTTCCGGGCCGTCGAGCGCGGAGAGGTGGAGCCAGGGGCCCACGTCCGCCTCCAGCGCGTCCCAACGCGTGCGGAGTCGCTGCTGGAACGCGACGAAGGCGCGTGCGGCGTCGTCGTCCGAGAACCCCCGCTCGTACGCCGTGAGCTCGACCTTTCGACGGAGGGCCTCGTCGACCGCCAGGTCGAGCGCCACCGTCAGCTCGGGATGCGGGAACGCCGCATCGCACCCCGCGAACACGGCGGGAGGGGTCCCGTGCTCGAGCTCGCTCACGGCGTACTTGTACCAGTAGCCGTCGAGGACCACGACGGACGCGCCGGTCGCCTCGGCCAGCGCGAGCGAGCGGGACACCGCGTGCAGGAGGAGCAGGGCTCGGGACCGGTCGTCCACGAGGGCGAGGTAGCGCTGGGCCGCCTCGCGCGTGACGAGCGGCTGGAGGCTGTCCCAGATCTGCGCCACGACGGCCGTGCCCACGCCATGGCGTGCGTCCAGGGCCGCCGCGACGGCCGCAGCGAGCGTGCTCTTTCCGGTGCCGTCCGGCCCTGTGATGCACACCCGGATCACAGCCACCCCCACGCGAGCCCCGCGCCGACCACAGCGCTGACGGTCGATCCCAGCAGGTTCACGGCGTCGTTGTCCATCCACGCGACGCCCGAGCGGTGCTCCCCCGGCTGGCCACAGTGCGTCGCGGACTCCGTGACGGCGCCGCAGCCGGGACACCAAAAGCGCGCCTGGCCGAGGTCGCCGAGCAGGCTGTCGGCCGTGCAACCGGCGAGCCCCGCGACCAGCGCCACACCCAGCCACAGCGGCTGCGGCGTGAGGGTGCCGAGGGCGAGGCCCAGCGCCGGCACCGCCGACCCGAGCGCAGCCGCGCCGTAACCGAGCGGCGTCACGCCCCCGCTCGTGCCCGACGGCACGGGCTTCCAGGTCGTGATCGCGATGGGCTGCACGCGCGAGAGCACGCCGATCTCCGACGCCAGCGTGTCGGCCCCCGCGAACGCGAGCGCACCGAGGAACGCGCCCAGGAAGGCGGGATGCCCGGTGGCGCCCCACCCGGCTGCGGCCGGGATGGCGAGGCCGGCGTTCGCGAGGATCTGGAGGTGGTCCCGGGTCGCGCCCTTCGCCTGGAAGGGCTTGTCGGCCCCCGCGCGCTTCAACCGGCTGGCGACGTTCACCGCGACGAAGACGAGGAGTGACGCGAGGAACCAGCCGAATCCCCCGCCGACCACGAGCGTGAAGCCGAGCAGCCACACGGCGAGCGCGCCGGACGCCGTGACGTTGCGCCGCTTCACCGAGAGGGCCGCGACGAGCCCCGGCACGACGACCGCCACGGCGAGCAGGCCCGCGTCGGCCCCCGCGTCGACGAGGCGCAGGAACGCCGCGCTGCCGAGCGGCACGGTGACGTTGTCGAGCCCGAGGGGCGACACCCCTTCGAGGGCCGTCGCGACGAAGGCCAGCACGAGCCCGCATGCGACGGACGCCCCCCACGGCAGCCCCGCGACGACGAGCGTTCCGGCCCCCACCACCGCAGCGACGGCGAACATCGCCGCCGAGCCCTCGACGCTCCGCGACCCGGGACCCGCCGCGTACCGAAGGTGCCCGACCCGCTCGCCGACGAGCGCCGCAGCCGCATCGCCGAGCGTCAGCACGAGCACCGCCCCGACGTAGAGCTCCCGGTGCTCCCAGGTGAGCGCGCTGGCGGCGAGCACACCGAGCGGGAACAGCGTGGGCCCGGACCCGCTCCGACCGACGCTGTGCAGCCCCTTCAGACGCCCGGTGCGACGCGCCGTCTCGAACACCGACGCGATGATGGCGGCGAGGAGCGCGAGGGTCGCGAGGTGCTCGGCCATGAAGGGCAGCCCGAGGCACCACAGCCCGCCGAGGACGTGCACGAGCTTGCGGGTGTGCTCCCCGCGCATGCCGCGCGCGCTGAGCCCCTCGGCCAGCGCCACGAGCGCGGTGACCGCGGCGAGGGTCGCGACGATGGCGCCGAGATCGTCCGCCCAGGCCGAGAGCATGGGCCTACTGGATGTGCTGCTGCGCCGCGCGCAGCTGTTCGAGGTCGAGGCCCAGGCGCTCGGCGTACGCCGCGAGCCCCTCCTTCTCGCCGAAGGGCACGGCCGCGCGGCCGAGATCGACGACGCTCTTCACGGCCAGCCCGAGCAGCAACAGTCCGCCGATCTCCTCGGAGATCGCGCCGATCAGCCGGGCGGGCGCCACGATCCGCGCCCGCGCGACCTCGGACGGCGTGCCCTCGACGAAGGCCGCGATCTTCAGCGCGTCCTCCCGCGAAGGCCAGAAGATCGAGCCCCACCCCTTCACGAAGAGCGGCAGCTTCTCGCGCAGGACGCCTGTCGCGTTGAACGCGCTGACGAGCTTCTCGATGGTCGAGAACTGGCGCGAGCAGATCCGCACGAGGACGCGCTCCGATCGGCTCCGGAACGCCGCGAGCTCGCGGATGGCCGGCCGGACGCGGGGCTCGAGGGCCACGAGCGTCTCGGCGACCCCGGGGTGCGGACGCGTCGCCTGGGCCAGTGCCAGCGCGTAGTACACGTCGTCGTGGGTGGCGGCGCGCTCGACGAGCGTGCGGAACAGCGCCCAGTCGAGCTCGGGGTGACAGAACACGAGGTTGTGCACGTCCATCACGTCGCGGATGCCCGACCGGAAGCGCTCGAGGTGCAGCGCGACGTGGTGCAGCGCGTCTTCGGGGCCGAGCATGCGCACGTCGACGCCCGCGATCCGCAGCGGCGCGGTGCGGCCCCAGACCGCGTCCAGGTCGAATTCGTGGTGGAGCAAGGGCGACCGGAAGTCCCACTGCGTGCCGAGCATGCACGCCAGATCGCGGTCGACCCAGGGCGGCAGGTGGTGCGTGACCTCGAGCTGCTTGTCGGGGTCGCCGCCCACGCGCTCGGCGATCGGGAAGAACCCGTGCTCGCGGTACACCGCGACGACGTCGGGCACCTGGGCCCGCCGCACCAGCAGATCCACGTCGTTCATCCGCTTGTAGCCGGGGTCGCCGTAGAGGGTCTCGGCGAAGGCGACACCCTTCAGCACCACCACGTCGACGCCCCGCTCGACGAGGGCCCGCAGCACGGGCGCGGCTCGCTCGAGGCGCGCGAGGTTCGCGCTGCGGATTCGCTCCGCCTCGGCTTCGAAGCGCCCGCGGACCGCGGATGGCAGCACGTCGAGGAGCCCGAGCCGCGCGAGCTCGGACGCGATCCGCGGCGCGGCGCGGTTGTCGTGCGCGAGCTCGAAGAACAGGTCGAAGTCCTCGACCTTCGAGAGGTGCTCGCGGATCCACGCCTCTTCGTCGTCGCTGCGCCGCAGGTACGGGAGACGCAGCAGCAGCCGATCGAGAACGGGCGTCGCCGCCGTGCGGTCCATGTGTGTGAAAAGCCCCGATTGCGCGGCATCTTCCCGCGATGCCCGCCGCTAACCCGAGGCGCTCGGGACGCCCAACCTAAATGGCGGCGTGCACCCGGGGCTGCGTGGCCGTGTCGCTGTTCCGGAACGTCCACAGGAAGTCGGTGAACCCGCGGTCGTAGTCGGAGATGCCGTTCTGCCCGGTGAGCTTCATCCGCTGGTCGTAGAGCTTGCGCATCGCGGTCGCGACGGGCCCCGGATCGGCGGCCTCCATCGGGCGGAGGCCGTGGAACCACCGCGCCAGCGCGGGCCTGAGCGGCAGCGCGTCGACCTCACGGTGGAACGCCGCCGCGTCGCTGTCGGCGAGCACGGCGAGGTTGCGCTGGAGCCGCTCGACACGGGCGGATTGCACGAGCTCGGGGTCGCCGCTCGTGCGGAGCGCGAAGAACGCGAGCACCTGTGCGTGCAGCTCTTTCAGGTAGCCCTTCCGGTGCGCGAACTCGTGCGCGATGACGTGGGGCTCGAGCACGTCCATGTCCTGGAAGATCGCCACGTCTCCGCTGATCGCGTCGCACGTTCCGAGCGCGAACGGGAACAGCACACGGGTGAGCGTGAAGCTGCGCACCTCGGAGCTGGTCACGATCTCCTGCCCCGTGATCTGCGCGATGTACCGCTCGAGCAGCCGGTTCACCTCCTTCGCGGTCTCTTCGCGGGGACGGCGCGCGACCGTGAAGTCGTCGGACAGGACCTCGGCGAGCTCGCGGCACTCGGCGCGTCGCATGCCCTCGGGCATCGGCTGGAGGGTGTCGACGTCGACGCCGAACGCCGCCTGGAAGTCGACCGGACGCACGCCGCGCCGCGCGTACCAGTCGCGGGCCGCGCTGCCGACGTAGTAGCCGAGCGCGCCGGCCGCCACGACCTGGCCGGGCACCGTGGCGCCGAGCAGGAGGCGCGTGGCCATGGGCGCACCGACGATGAGATCGGACAGGGCGACGGGGCTGTAGGTGGCGCGGCCGGGGATGACGATGCGTTCCATGGAGAGAGCGTAACGACGGATCCGGCTAGGTGAAGCCCCGGGGGTCGTCGACGGCTCCCGGTCGGGGCTCCGATGACCGTCGCCGCCGCAGTGCTGCTGCTCTTCTCGCTCGGTGGGGTCGGGCTGTTCGCGTCCCGGCGCTGGCTGCGGCCCGACCCGCCGGCGCTCGCGCGCCTCCAGGCGCTCGCAGCCGAGCTGGGCTTCGAAGCCGGGCCCGACCATGCCTGGACGGGCGTGCTCGACGGGCGGACCGTAGCCTGGCAGCTCCGACGGACGCTGTCGTTCGGGCCACCGGACTGGCACTGCGACGTGATGCTCGTGGCGCCTGGCGGGCCGCTCGGGATGCAGGTGCCCGCCGAGTCGTTGGACGCCGCGCGGCTGCGGGCGCTCGTCGCGGATCTCGGGCGCGTGGTGGACCGGCTGGAGGGTGCAGGTTGATCCTCGAGCCCGCCGAGGAGGCCGTCCGCGCGGCGCATCTCGCGTGGTTGGAGGTCGCCGGGCCCGCCCTGCACGAGGCCATCGCCGCCCTGCCCGCGCGGCTGCCGGCGTTCGACGGCTACGTGCTCTACGTGTCCTGGATCCGCAGCACGGGCCCGCCGCAGCTGTTCGCCATCCAGACCGTCGACGGGGTGCAGGAGCCGGATTCCTACGGTGCGCTGTGTGCGCTCGAGCATGCCGTCGACGCCGCGCGTGCGGTGGATGCCGCGTGGGATGCGCTTGAGCGGGCCCACGTCCAGGCGCGCGACGCAGCCTTCCAGGCCTGGCTCGAGGACTCCGACGGCCTGCTGTTCGAGGCCATCGACACGCCGTTCGACGCCTCGCGCGTGGAGCGCACGCTGGTCCACGATCTCGCCTGGGCGCTCGCGTGGCCGCACGCCGACCGCTGGGCGTGGCTCGAGGTCGGGAGCACGCCGGATTGGCGCGTCGACCTCCGCGATCGGCGCGTCATCCTCGCTCCGTAGGTGGGAGCCAGACCTCTTCGTAGCCGTCGTCGCGCTTGGCCTGGATGCGGTCCCGCAGCTCGCGCGACGCGTGGTAGGCGTCGAAGTAGCGGTTGGTGCGACGCGTGCCCGGCTTGCCGACCTTGCCGTACCGGAACACCAGCACGTCGGCCTCGCGATGCGCCTGCCAGAACCGGCCGTCCCGCACGAAGCGACGCGGCTGCGCCTGTTCCGACGGGGTGAGCAGACGGTCGCGGTTCGCGTTCTCCTCGCCCGCGTACACGACCCGCGTGTCGGGCCACAGCGGCAGCCGCGCCTCGATGGCCTCGCGGTGCGCCACCCGCGCCCGGAAGAGCCGGAGCACCGCCGGCGGACGCACCCGCTTCGAAGCGAGCCAGGCGTCGATGAGCCCGCCGTGCAGGGCCACCTCGGTGGGGGGATGCTCGAGCGCGTCGTCCAGCACGGGCCCGTCGGGGTCTTCTCGCGAGAACAGCCGGATGGCCTGGAGCGACGGGAGGCCTCCCAGCCGGAGCGACGGGAACTGGTGGGCGTGGCCGCTCATCACGAGCCGCTCGAGCCGCGGGTGGACGAGGCCGGTGAACGAGCCGGGGAACTCGATCCGCAGATCTCGCAGACGCGGGAACCCGCCGAGCACGTCGTCGAGCGGCAGGTCGATCCGCCCGGCGCCGAGGCTCATGGGCCCGAGGTGGAGGACCTCGAGCAGCGGCCATTCGTGGCGGAGCAGCTCGGTCATCGGCCGGTCGTAGTTCGCGGTCCCCACGAGACGCAGCCGCCGAAGCAGGCGCAGCCCACCGCGCCGGCGCAGGTCCCGGATGGCCTCGGCGAGCTCCTCACCATAGCCCCGCACCACGACCTCGAGCTCGCGGATGAAGCCGCCCTCCCAGACCGCGCGACAGGGCGTCTCGGACGCCGCCAGCGGACCGAGCAGCGCGTGCCGGTGCTCGAAGCGATAGCGGTCCTCGGCTTCGACGCGGGCGCCGGACCTCGCGGCGAGCTGCAGCGCGACCAGCTGGCCGCGCGGATCCCCCTCGGTCTGCAGGTGGTCGCCGAGGACCGCCAGGGTCGCGGCGTCGTCGGGCGCCTCGATCGCGCGCCGCCACAGGTCGCGGCCGGTCGTGGAGTCACTCACTCCCCTCCTGTACCGCGGGGAATCGCGGCCATCACCGCGGGGAGCGCCCACTGTTCGTGGTTCGAGTCGTCGTAGAAGCCCGTCTCGTAGCTGCCGACCGCGATCAGCTCGACTCCACCGGCCTTCACGACGAGCGTGGCCTCCGGACCGCCCTCGCCGTGGAGCAGATCGCGCGCGCCGATCCCGAGGGCCGCGACCCGCGCGCCCAGCTCGCGCATCTCGTAGGGGTACCGCGAGAACACGACGAGCGTACGGCCCTGGTCGTCCACGCCATACGCGAGCTCGCTCCACTGGTTCTTGCGCGGCGGGTACACGGGCTCGCCATCGCGGACGATCGACAGGCTCTGCGACACGATCGACGCGGCGTCGAAGGCCGCGCGATCCGGGGCCGGGAACGCGTCGTACGGCACGTACTTCCCCTCGCTGCCGGGAGGCTGGCGGTTCAGCACGGCGGGCCGCCCGTCGGTGACCGTGAAGAACCACCCGTACATCGCGTTGCGGCGCACCGCGGGCTGGCTCGCGAAGCTCCCGGCGCGCGTGTAGCCGGTGGCCCGTTCCGACGGCTCGAACATCCCGGGGTTCCACACCACGTGCGCCCCGTGCGCGTCGGCCCAACCGGTGCCCGTGGTCGCGCTGGTCCGGGCGCCGGGCTCCAGCGACGACAGGTACGCGAGGTCGTACTGCGCGGGGTCGATCGTCACGACGAAGAGGCGACGGTCGGTCGCCGCGAGCGCGTCGGCCGCTGGCTGCGAGAAGGTCCCGGAGACCTCGGGCGGATCGAACGCGGAGACCACGAGGCCGGGCGCGACCTCGCGGACGAAGGCTCCCGACGCCGGGAGCGGCTCTACCGGGACCGGCGCCACCTCGGGTGCGGGATCGGGCGTCTGGACGGGGGTTTCGGGAGGGGGGCCCGCGGGCGGAGCCGTGCAGGCGAAGAGGGCGAGCCACGTCATGCCTGCTCGGACCCCGGTTCGGCCGGTCGGTTCCGTCGGGTCGGGATGCGGGAACACCCCGGACCGTCCGCGGGTTCGCTACGATGGGAGTACGGAAGGGAGGCGCGGTTGACGCGGAGCGGCCTGAAGGACGCGATCTCCGCAGCGGGTACGCTGGCTCTCGTCGTGTGCCTGTACGGCACGCCGATCTTCCTGGCCGTCCTGATCGGCCTGGTCCGCAGCCCCTTCGCGGGCGTGCCCGGCACGCTGGACGTCGAAGGCGAGCGCGAGGCCGTGTTCTGGAGCCCTCCCCCGCCGCCCGGGCCCGGCGCGGAGGCCACCGACGGCACCGCCGACGCCGAAGACGCCGTCCCCGTCGAAGCCGATGCCGACGACGCCGTGGATTCCGACGATGGTGACGACGAAGCGCTCGCGATGCTCGCCGACGCCAACACCGACCCACGCGCGAAGCGCCCGCGCCGCACCCGGAAGAAGCGGGTGGTGAAATCCGGCGCCCCCCGCGAGCTCACGAAGCAGGAGCAACGTCAGAAAGACCGCCGCGACCGCAAGCGCGAGCGCCGCGCCGAGCGGAAGCAGTGTGCCGAGCTGAAGCACCTCATCCTCCAGGTCGACGAGGACGAGTGGTGGTTCGGCCGCGAGATCGCGAACTGCTACCGCACGCACCTCGAGCAGTTCGACATGCTCGGCGGCGCGTGGTTCGAGACCGACGACCGCGGGAAGAGCGTGGGGATCGGGGTCCGAATCTCCCGGTCGCGCGGGGAGCCCGCCCGCCTGGCCGGTTTCCGCAGCGGCGACGTGATCCAGTCCGTGAACGGCATCAAGGTGCGGGGCTGGGGCGGCATCACGCTCGCCGCGACGCAGGTGATGCGCGGCCACGCGAAGGTGAAACGCGTACGCGACGGCAAGGTCGAGGTGGTCCACCTGCGCGTCGTGGGCGAGAAGGAGCTCGAGGAGAAGCGGCTGGCGCTCCAGGCGGTCGCTTCGGACGAGTGATACGCAGCCGAATGCGTCTGCTCGCCCTCCTCGCGCTGTCTGCCTGCAAGACCGGTCCCGACACCCCGGACGAAGCCGACACCGACGCGGATGCCGACACCGACTCCGATACCGACGCGGACTCCGATGCCGATGCCGACTCCGATACCGATGCGGACACGGACGCCGACACGGACACCGACGCGGACTCCGACACCGATGCGGACTCCGACACCGACGCGGACTCCGATACGGACGCGGACTCCGACGCGGATGTGGACGCCGACGCGGACACCGACGCGGACTCCGACTCCGATGCCGACGCCGACACGGACGCGGATGCAGACACGGACACCGACACGCCCGTCCTCGATGACGACGGCGCGCTGAGCCTCGTCTGGACCCACAGCCCGGGCGAAGCCGACACGGCGTTCTTCATCGGGCAGCTCTACGAAGAGCTGGCGCCCGGCGTGCCTGCCGTCGTGTTCGTCGAGCCCGCGGGCCCCGACGACTGCGCCATCACGACGTACACCGTCGCGGAGCTCGCCCAGGGCGTGCTGGCCGAGCGCGAGCCCCAGTCCGCCGGCGCCGTGACGCTCACGCCCCCCATCGGCGCCGGCACGAACGTGGGCTACGCGGGCGGCCAGTACTACCGCAGCATCAACCCGATCACCGTCGCCCTCGGGGATCCGTACACGGTCTCGGCGCCCGGCGCCGTGTTCCCGGCGTTCGCGGGCACTCTCCACATGCCGTCGAGCCGCACGCTCACGGCACCGGCACCCGGCTTCGTCGCGGCGGGCGACCTGCCGATCACCTGGAACGGAGGCGATGCAGGCGTCCTACGCCTCCGCCTCGAGGGTCAGGACGACGCCGGGAACCGCGCGCTCGTGCAGTGCCTCGTCGACAACGATGGCGCTCACACCGTGCCCGCCGCGCTGATCGCTCAGCTCCCCTCGGGACGCCTGTCCGTGCACCTCGAGCAGGCGCGCTCCACACAGATCGAAGCCGGTGGCCGCTATGTGCGGCTCACCGGCTCCGTCGTGAACATCGCGGTGGGCAGCGCGCCCTGACCGCCTACAGACAGGCGTTGGCGCCCAGGTCGGTGATGTCGAACACGAACCCGTCCCACTCGAGCGCGATCTGGGTGTCGAAGTCGTCGGCCCCGTTCGTGTCGCCCGTGGTCACGTCGCACATGCGGCGGATCGTGCTGTCTTTCGTCGAGACGGGCGCGACGCCCCACTCGCCGGAAGGCGGCGCGAACCCGATCTGGCCGATCACGTCGACGGTGCTGCCATCACAGAAGAGCTCGACGGCGTCGTTGCCGTTGAAGTTCATCGCCGACACCGTGGTACACGCCGAGATGCCGGCCAGCGCCGACCCGCCGTTGCAGAACACCGCGACGCTGCCCGCCGCGAGCGTGCCGGAGAGCGCAGTCGTGGTGGTGGCCGTCAGGGACCCGTTCGCGTAGAGGCGCATCTCGCAGGTGGAGAGGTCGAGGTCGCCGCCGCCGTAGTTCGTGACTTCGACGTACTTCTCGGAGCCGAAGCCCGTCGGGCCCTCGACGTACTCGGTGAACACCGGGTTCGGCGTGCCCGCGACATCGGGCCCGATCACGTCGAAGAAGTAGGAGAAGCTGTTGCACGCCGGGAGCGTGCCGGTCGTCGAGAGCGACACGGTGCTGCCGACATCGGCCGTCCAGTTGTTCGGCGTCGTGTTCGGCGACGAGAAGTTGGTCGAGCTCGCCGTCTGCACGGAGTAGGTCTCGCCGTTGATCCCGCTGTCGTGGGACAGCTCGATGGCGATGGTGCGGGACGTGGACGCACACGTGGGGTCGCCACAGTCGGTGCAGCTGGCCGCGGTGAACACGGAGAACTCGCCGCTCGCGTCGCGCGCCAGCGGGTTGCTCGTGGAGATGATGGTGGCGATCTCGCCGGTGCCCGGGTGGGCGACGACGCCGAAGCCGCCTTCGGGGAGGTCGGCCACCAGGGCGTCGATGTCGACGTCGGCGGGGACCTGGCCCTCGATCACGTAGCCGGGGCCGCTGGTGGCGACGGTGGGCTGGACGCTCTCGTCGGTGACACAGCCGGAGAACGCGAGGATCGCGAGGAACGACAGGGTGCGGTTCATGGTGTGGCCTCGATCAGGGAGAGAAGCTGCCGCCGAAGGCGGTGGTGACGACGGGGAGGACACCCAGGCGACGGAGGCGCGGGCGCTCGAACGAACGGACCTCGCGGGTCTCGTCGGCAGCACGGGTGTCGTCGCGACGCGGGGCGTCGGTGACGCGCTGCGGCTCCTGGTTTCGCTTCATGTGAGGGCCTCCGTGGGAGTGGGATCCGGACGCTCACCGCGTCGGAAGGAGAGCAGGCTAATCGAGCGCAACACCGGACTCAAGCGACGACCGTGTGAACCCCTGCTGGCCGCG
Organism: Alphaproteobacteria bacterium; assembly: GCA_020632875.1. GTDB lineage: Bacteria > Myxococcota_A > UBA796 > UBA796 > JACKEQ01. The sequence goes on along the minus strand of JACKET010000002.1, from coordinate 299,876 downwards.
CGATCGTCAGAACCAGAGATGCGCCATCATTCGCACACTCGGCGCGAACACCAGGCCGACATCGAACGTGCCGGTCGCCTGCACGTCGTCGTTGGGCTGGCGCGTGGACGATCGGGTGTACGCCACGAGCGGGTTCGAGACGTCGGCCGAGATCTGCCACGGGCCGCCCGGGTGGTACGACGTGCCGAGGCCCCAGGCCGCCCCCGTCGTGAACGACGAGTTGGTGGTGACGTCGTCGGCCCCGTCGAGGTTCGGATCCTGAAAGGTCTGGGCGAACCTCGCATAGGGCGTCATCGTGAAGACGAGCGCCACCGGATCGCGCGACGCGACATGGTAGCGCAGGGCCAGGCCCCCGCCGAACGTCACGCTGGTGGTGCGCGAGCGGATCTCGGTGCCGCCGATGTCGGCGCTCGAGCCGGACGACGCGAAGGACGAGTCGAGTGACGGCTCGACGACGAGCGTGTCCATCGCCTTCACGCGCACGCTGACGGTGTTGGGGGCGAACGTGCCGGTCGGCGCGGCGATGCCGAGCCCGAAACCGACGCTGTGATCATCGGGGATCGTCGCAGAAGCGACGAACAGGGAGAACAGTGCGAGCATGGGCGCACGATACAGCATCCGGCACGGCCCGTCGCCAGGTAGGATGAGGCCCCTGGCTTCTCCTCCGCCGGAGCTCCGATGTCCTCACGCAGCGTCTCGAAGATCCCCGTCCCCCAGCCGCGGCCGCGCGACCTCGGCGTCGCCCGTCAGCCCGATGCCGCGATCGACTCGAATGCCGCGCGCGCCGAGTCCATCAAGCGGTCCGGCCCCGAGAAGCAGGGCGGGTTCCTAGAGAGTGCCGCGAAGGATCTCACGCCGACGTTCGCGGGCCTCGAAGACGACCGCCACCAGCAGCACGACGCGAAGATCGAGGCGCTCGTGCAGCAGTTCAACGCCGACAAGGCGAAGTTCGTCGGCGCCACCGCCGACCAGGCCAAGGGCATCCCCGACATGGATCCGGCCCTGATGAAGTCGTGGCTCATCCAGGAGACCGGTGGGGCCGACAAGCGCTCGAAGGCCGCCTGGGCCAAGGATCCCGGCCAGGTGAACGTGCCCGGCGACTGGGGTGCGCCGAAGGCCGACGCCGAGATGGGTCTGAAGAAGCCGAAGAAGCGCAACGAGGGCAACCTCGACACCAACATGAAGGCCGCGCTCGTGTGGCTCACGCGCAAGGGCTTCAGCCGTTCCGGCAAGGCGCCCTCCGAGCTCGAGGGCGGTCAGGCGTTCGGCGGCTGGAAGACCGCGCTCGAGAACTACAACGGCCGCGCCGACAAGGTGAACGGCAAGAAGTACAAGCAGGCGTACGCCGAGAAGATCATGAATCGGGCCGCCAACCCCGACAAGGCGTACCCGATCCAGTTCTAGCTCCGCGTGCTGCGAGGCCCGATGCATCCCCTCCCCGCTCTCGCCGCCCTCGCGCTCGTCGCGTGCGGTGGCCCCGACGAATGCCCGGCCGGCGAGGTCCGCGACGCGGGCACGTGCATCCCGTACACGCCCGGCGACCCCGTCGAAGCGGAGGTCTGGCAGCCCGAGCCGGGTGCGACGTGGCAGTGGCAGCTCACCGGCGCCATCGACACGACGCTGGCGGTCGGGATGTACGACGTCGATCTGTACGAGGCGACCGACGCCGATCTCGCCGCGCTCGGCGACAAGGTCGTGATCTGCTACTTCTCGGCGGGCTCGCTGGAGGACTTCCGAGACGACGTGGCGTTCGTGTCGGACGACGCGATCGGCCGCACACTCGATGGGTGGCCCGACGAGCGCTGGCTCGACGTCACCCACCCCGACACCTTCGAGCTCGCGCGTCGCCGGCTCGATCGCGCCGTGGAGCGCGGCTGCGACGGCGTCGAGCCCGACAACGTCGACGGGTACGCGAACGCATCCGGCTTCCCGCTCACCTCGGACGAGCAGCTGCGGTTCAACAGGTTCCTGGCCGACGAGGCCCACGAGCGCGGGCTCTCGGTGGGGCTGAAGAACGACCTCGACCAGCTCGACGCGCTGCAGCCGTGGTTCGACTGGGCGCTGAACGAAGAGTGCGTCGCGTTCGACGAATGCGACCTGTACGGCGACTGGATCACCGAGAAGGCCGTGTTCCACACCGAGTACGCGAACCGCGAAGACGCCCTGCCCGAACTCGCGGCGTCCGTGTGCCCCGAGCGCCCGGCCGCCTTCTCGACCCTGCTGAAGACCTGGGATCTCGGCCCCGAGTTCGTGACCTGCGAGTAGCCTTCAGGCTCCGAGCACCGAGAAGCCGCCGTCGACCGGGACGATTGCACCGGTCACCCAGCTCGACGCGGGCATGAGGAGCCACGCGACCGCGCGCGCCACGTCCTCCGGCTCGCCGAGCCGACCGAGCGGCGTGCGGTCGAGGATGCGCTGGCGCTTCTCGGGATCCGCGAGCACGGCCTCGGCGAGCGGCGTGTGGACGTACCAGGGCGCCACGGCGTTCACGCGCACGCCGGTCGGGCCCCAGCTGGCGGCGAGAAAACGCGTGAGAGCGTCGATCCCGCCCTTGGACGCGGCGTAGGTCGGCGTGGACGTGCGGATCGCGTGCTCGGAGGCGACGCTCGTGAGGTTCACGATCGCCCCTCTCCGCGACACCAGCAGATCGTGAAGGCCCTGGCTCAGCGCGAACACCGACTCGAGGTTCACCGCGAGGATCGTCGACAGATCCTCGGGGCGGGTGTCTGCGATCGACCGGCGGATGTTGATGCCGGCGTTGTTCACGAGGCCGTCGAGCCCGTCCCAGCGGTCGCGTACGGCCCCCACGATGCGCGCCGTGTCGCGCACGTCGGCCGCGAGCACCGCGCAGCCGTGGGCCGCCCGCAGGGCCTCCAGATCGGCCTCGCCGCGCGCCACGGCCAGCACGTCCGCGCCGAGGCCCACGAGCTCCGCCACGACCGCCGCACCGATCCCCTTGCTCCCGCCCGTCACGACGACGCGGCGTCCGTCCATCCGCCAGCTGCTCATGCGCACGACGGTACTCCACCCGCTGCCGTTGCGGGACCGGCTAGTCTCGATGGCATGAGCGTCCCCGCCGAGCCCCCCGAACGCGTCGCCCACCTGGTCCGGTCCACGCCGGGCGAGGTGCGCTTCCGGAGCGTGCGGAAGCAGAGCGTGCTCGGCGGCCTCGGGCTGCTGGGAGGCGTGGGGACCGCATGGATGGCGTGGTTCCTGATCGCCATCCTCGCCAGCGTCGGCGCATCGGGCTTCCGCGCCGAGGAGGTCGTGGGCAGCGTCGTGTGGCTGACGATCGTCGGCGCGATGTCCGGCGGCGGGCTCGGGCTCCTGCTCGGCATGAGCGGGCGCGATCTCGTCGTCGGCGAGGGGTCGATGCGCTACACCGGCGTCCTGCCTCCCGCGGCCGACCGTCCCGTCCAGCTCGTGCTGACGGGCTCTCCGGGCCATCCGATGGTGCTGGAGTCCGAGAGCCAGATCCTCGCGAAGCTGTTCCCCTCGGCCTCGCAGCGCGGCTGGGACTTCGACAGCGTCACGTGGCTCGGGCAGCGCGTCAGCGACCTGCTGGGGGTCCGCATCCGCGACGAGCGACCCGAGGCGGAGTGGCGCCGATGGGCCTCCGACCCGCTCTACCGGGCGCAGAAGCAGTTCGACGCGCTGCTCTCGAAGAACCAGACGGAGTTCCACGCCCACCACGCCACCGAGCCCGACCCGCCAGCGCACAGCAGCGACGTCGACGGCATGCGGATCGCCCTCGACACGGGCCTCTTCAGCATGTCCGTGCTCAAGATCACCCCCACGCACCTGATCGTCGACAACCGGCGCTACCGCCTCGACTCGATCACGCGTGCCGGGGTCGCCTACCGGCTCGTGAAGACGAAGAACAGCCGCACCTGGTACGGGCGCCTGCAGGTCCTCGTCGACGGCCGGGTGAAGACGCTCGTGAACCTGCGGGTGGAGCGCCACGGCGGGCGGAAGGCCGCCGCGCTGAACTGGCTCGCCGCGACGATCGCCGAGCACGCCGGGAACGCCCGTGATCTCGGGAGCGCCGAAGACGTGCCCGAGGATCTCGCCCGCATCGTCCGTCCCGCTGTCCTGGAGGGCTCGTGAAGCGCTTCGTCCCGCTGGCCCTGGCGCTGGCCTCGTGTGGTCCGTCGCTCGAGATCGATCCGGGCTGCGAGGTCGAGCTCGCGTCACGCCCGCGCATCGAGGGTGACACCATCGTCGTCGAGGTGTGGGTCACGGCGTTCTACGAGACGCGGGCGATCGACATCCCGAGCTGCGCGCTCATCTCGATCGACGACCGCCCCGCCCTGCCCTGCGGCGACGACGGGCTGCCCGACCCGAGCGGCTGCCAGCCTGCGCTGTTCGACCTCCGCGGCGACACGTCCGTGCAGGTCGCCCAGATCGAGATCCCGCTCGCGGGCGACGCCTGCAACGAGCCGCTCGAGCCCGGCGCCTACCCCGTCGGCATCCACGGGATCGAGACCGGCGACTACGAGGTGTGCCAGCGGCTGGGCGTGCTCGTCGTGCCCTGACGCTACAGGTCGACGCGCACGGGCTCCAGCACGTGGCGCGGGTGCGTGAGCTGGATCTCGATGCGCGGCGGGCCTGCGATCGCGAGGAGATCGACGCGCTCCACCGCGGTGCCCTCGGGCTGGGCCGCGAGCGTGCGCTCGAGGAGGGCCGGCACGTCGCGCAGCCGCTCCGCGGAGAGCGCGAACAGCTCGTTCTGCAGGCGCTCCCGCTCCTCTTCGGTGAGCGGGACGGGATTCACGACCGTGTGCCCCCAGCTCATCGCGATGCTGTCGATGGCGCCGGGACCGACCTCGGCCAGCGCCACGGCGGTGCGGTCTGCGCTGACCGACAGGTACTTGAAGCGACCCGTGGCCTCGGTGGCGCCCTTCACGCGCTCGAGGATGCCGGCCATGGCCTCGGGGCTGCCGAGATAGTCCGGCTCGGGATTCGTGACGGTCACGGCGGGCCCGCGTGGAACGGGCATCACGACGGGGCCCGGCGCGGGTCGGCCCAGCAGCAGCAGGATCACGCCGAGCGCCACGAGCAGCGCGACCGACGACCCCGCGACGGCGAGCGCCACGGTGCGCACCCGGTGGTGCACGACGTGGAGCAGGCCATCCCGCACGAACAGCGTGGTGTGGCAGTACGGGCAGTCGACCCGCAGCTGGCCATCCGGCACCCGGACCCCTGCTCCACACTGCGGACACTCCGCGGCCTCGAGCGCAGCCATCGAACCTCCCCGGCTCAGGATAGACCGCGGACCCGCGGTTGGGGTTCCCGTGCGCGCGGGACCCCGGCCCGCATGGTAGAACGGGCTTCGGAGACGGAATGCTCGTCTGGGTGAATCTCGCAGCGGCCGCCGACATCCCCGTCGGCCCCACACAGACCCTCACGACCATCGAAGATGGCGTGCAGGCCGCGTCGAACGGTGATGTCGTGCTGATCGACCCGGGCCTCTACACCGAGCCCGGGCTGCAGCACGGCGGCAAGTCCATCACGCTGCGAGCCGCGCAGGGGCTCGGCACCGTGACGATCGAGGCGGCCGGGGGCACCGACTGGTACCGCGTCAACGGCGGCGGGATCGCCTTCGACGGGCTCGTGATCGACGCGCTGGGCGAGCGCAAGGTCGTCGATGCGAACAACTCCGACGTGACCGTCACGAGCTGCGAGGTGCGCAACGGCGCGGCGGTCGACGAGGGCGGGCTGTTCGCCATCCGCAACGGCGACCTCGCCATCACCGATTCCCGGCTCGAGTCCGCTGCGGCCACGGCGGGCGGGCTCGTGCACGTCGACGGTGGCACCACGACCATCGCGGGCTCCGAGCTCACGGGCGGGGCCGCGGCCACGGGGTCGGCGGTGCACGTCGCGAACGGCACGCTCACCGTGACCGACTCGCGCTTCACGTCGAACACCGGCACCACGGGCACGGTGTACTGCGCGTCCCTGCAGGGCTGCACGCTCTCGGGCGTCGAGTTCCGGGGCAACGACGCCACGCGCGGCGCGGCGGTCTCGCTGCTGGGCGACGCGACGTACGCGCTCGACGGCCTGTCGCTGTGCCAGAACACCGGCTCCGCGCTGATCGACGCGGCGAACGGCACCGTGACCATCGACGGGCTCGTGCTGTTCGGCAACGACGTGGCGGACGGCGGCGTGTCGTTCGGCGCGGCCGCCACCTCCGTGCTCACCAACGCGTCGATCGTCGCGAACACCGCGAGCGGCTCGGCCGCAGCGCTCGACGTGCGCGGCCCGCTCACGCTGACGAACGCGCTCGTGGCCTTCAACGATGGGCCGGGGGCGGCCGTCGCGCTGAACGGCGGCACGCTGGCCGCGACGTACAACCTGTACTGGTCGAACACGGCGGCCGACTCCGACCAGGCCTTCGACGCGACCGAGCTGAACGTCGACCCGCTGATCGGCGGTCGGATCACGGATCAGTGCGACTACACCCTGCTCCGTCCGTACACCGACAGCCCGCTCGTCGACGCCGGCGATCCCGCCCTGCCGCTCGACGGAGACGGCTCCACCTCCGACATCGGCGGCCACGACGAGGTCGTTGTGGTCACGGCTCCTCCCGACGACGACGGTGACGGCTGGCGCGCCGACCTCGACTGCGACGACACGAACGCCGACATCCGGCCCGACGGCACCGAGGTCATGTGCAACGGCGCCGACGACGACTGCGACCCGTCCACGCCCGACGACCAGGATGTCGACGCAGACGGCACCAGCCAGTGCCAGAACGACTGCAACGACGACGACGCCACGATCTACCCGGGCGCGCCCGAGGTCCCGTACGACCAGATCGACCAGGACTGCGACGGCTTCGACCTCGTCGACCTCGACTCCGACGGCGTGCTGCTCCCCGAAGACTGCGACGACAACGACCCACTCCGGTTCCCGGGCAATCCCGAGATCCCGTGCAACGGCATCGACGAGGACTGCGACGTGGCGAACACGCCCGACGACCTCGACCTCGACGGTGACGGCGTGAGCCAGTGCCAGCTCGACTGCAACGACGGAGACGCCACGATCTACCCGGGTGCGCCCGAAGTCCCCTACGACGGCATCGACCAGGACTGCGTCGACGGCGACGAGATCGACGTCGACGACGACGGTGCGCCCATCGGCCGCGACTGCGACGACGAAGACCCCGACATCCGCCCGAGCGCCGAAGACATCCCGGGCGACGGCATCGATCAGGACTGCACGGGGGCCGACGCGCAGGTCGCGTTCACGGGCCGGTACGGCTACCGCTGCGGCTGCAGCGGGAGCGGCGGGGCGGCGTCCCCGGTGTTGCTGCTGCTCGGCCTCGTGCTGGCCCGCCGGCGCGCCTGAACGCCTCGACGGGCGCTACCGGGCGGTCTCGAGCACCACGAACTCCACGCGGCGGTTGAGCTGGCGGCTCGCGTCGTCGGTGCCCGCGCTGGCGGGACGCGACAGGCCGTAGCCGCGGCGCACGAGGCGCTCGGGCTCGACGCCCAGGCCGACCAGCGCGTCGCGGACGATGGTCGCGCGGCGCTCGGAGAGCTGCTGGTTGTACACGACGCCGCCCTGATCGTCGGTGTGACCGGCGATCTCGAGCAGCGCGATGGAGCGGTCGGACTTCAGCCGGCGCGCGACATCCTCGAGCAGCGCGCGGGAATCGGCGCGCAGCGCGGCGCGGTCGAGGTCGAACAGCACGGGCTGGCCGAGCTCGACGCGGCCCGCGGTGACCTTCGCCTCGACCTTCTGGAGCGCGAGCTCGACCTTCGGCGCCTCGCCGGCGCGCGGCACGACCACCGTGGTGGCGGCGACCTGGCCGTCCTTCTCGGTCGTCACGGTCCACGTGCCGGGCGGCAGCTCGAGCGTGGCGGCGCCGGACTTGTCGGTCTTCACGTCGATCCCGAGGTCGGCGACGCGCACGGTGGCGCCACCCACCACCTCGCCGTCTTCGAACGACGCGGTGACCGGCACGTCGCGCGGTGCGTCGGGCGCCACGAACGTGCTCCCGCTGGCGCGGGCCGCCGGGACCTCGAGGGGCGCGACGCCCGCCGCGACGGGCTCGACTCGGATGGTCGCGGTCTTCGGCACGTCGGTGAGCGTGACGGTACCCACGTCGCTCGTGCGCCCGACCTCGGTCTCGCCCACGTACACCGGGGCGTTCGCGACAGGCGCGCCCGTCGTGTCCTCCACCGCGAACACGAGCGGCTGCGCGGGCCCCGCGGGCTTCAGATCGACGTCGACGATCACCGGATCCGAGCCGCGCCCGACGGTGATCTCGACCTCTTGCGGCGCGAGGCCCGGCGCCTTCACGATGCCGCGGTACTCGCCCTCGTCGAGCCGCACGACCCCGGTGCCGTCGACGTTGGTGGTGCGGGTGGGCTCGTCGGTCGAGCGGAGCTGGATCTCGGCCTTCACGGGGCCCGCGGGCCCGACGACCGTGAGCTGTACGGGCTGCGGCGGTGCCTCGAGCACGACCATCACGTTCATGTCGTCCTTCACGACGACCTGGCTCACGTTGGCCTCGAACCCGTCGGCCACGACGGTGAGCTCGCTCTTGCCCGGATCGAGGCCGGCCACCGCGAGGGAGCCGGACGATTCGGTGTGCCCGACCTTCACGTCGCCGACCTTCACCTGGGCGTCGGGGATCGGGTTCCCGTGGGCATCGGCGACCTGCACGGTGATGTCGCTGTTCCCGTCGAGCACCTGGAACACGACCTCCTGCGGGGCCTTCTTCTCCTGCACGACGACGGTCTGCGTGCGGACCTCGCCGTCTTCGGTCGTCGCCTCGAGCTCCCACGTGCCCGGCGTGAGCACCACGCGCTCTTCGCCGCTCGGCCCGATCTGGATGGGCGGCATGGCATGGTCGCCCTTCGGCGTGATGGTCATGGCGACGGGCTCGCCGTTGGCCTCCGCGCGCACGTCGACCACGCCGCTCACCCACTCCATGGGCACGTCGACGACCTGACGGCCATCGACCAGCTCGACCGGGGTCTCGGTCGGGAACAGCAGCTCGCCGTTCGCAGTGAGCTTCCGGTCGCCCACCTCGAGGTCGAGCAGCGTGATCGACCCGTCTTCACCGGTGGTTCCGACGGCCACCCCGTCGAGGGCCAGCTCGACTCCGGGGATCGGTGCCCCCTCGGCGTCGGCCACACGCACCACGACCTCGGCCTTGCCCGGCGGCTCGGGGACCAGCACGACCAGCAGCTCGCGCGAGACGCCGGCCTGATCGTCGACCACCACGCTGCGCTCCTGCGCCGCGAGGCCCTCGTGCTCGAAGTGCAGGGTCCAGGGGCCCGGGCGGAGCACGAACAGCTTCTCGCCGTCGGACCCCACCTGGCGCGGCGGGATGCTCGCCGGACCCTGGAAGCTCACGGTGGCGTCGAGCGGGCGCCCGTTCCCGTCTTTCACGCGCGCGACGACCGCACCGGCCGGCCAGTCGAGGGTCACGGTGACCTTCGCGTCGTCGCCGACAGTGACGTCGGCCACGCTGGCCTCGCCGTACAGCGGCGAACGAACCGTGATGGCGTGCTCGCCGCGCGGCAGACCGCCGATCTCGAGCGAGCCGCCGGGCCCGGTGGTGCCGAAGTCGCGGTTCTCGACCGCGACGGCGGCGTCTTCGACGGGATCCCCCGCTCCGTCGACCACGTTCACCGTGAGCTTGGTGGTGGGGTCGACGGCCCACGCGAGCACGACGTCCACACGGATCGGCTCCACGCGCTCGGGACGGATGTCGATCACGCGGGCCTGTCCGCCCATCCGGTCGGCGGTCATGGTGGCGACCCACTTCGAGCCGGGCGCCAGCTCCCAGTGGTGCACGCCGAGCTCGTCGATCCGCGTCGGCACGTACTCGGGGGCCGCCGGATCCTCGACGTTCTTCATGACGACCTTGCCGTCGAGCATGGGCTCGCCGTCGGGCCCCACGACGGAGACCTCGACCGTGACGGGCTTGCGGTCCATCACGATCTCCCACCAGTCGGACGTGGGGTCGAGGTCGGACCGGTCGATCGTGACGTAGGCCGGGTGCTCGAGCTTCACCGCGCCGGCCTTCTCGAACGCCTTCACGGGGATGTCGGCGAACCCTTCGGGATCGGTCTCGACGACGTCGTTGCCCACCGTGACCTGCACGCCCTGGATCGGGAACCGCCGCTGATCGACGACGTAGAGCTCTTTCACCGCGACGGGGCCGGGCTGGACGGCGATCTCGGGGTCGACGCCCTTCTTCGCCAGCGAGATCGTGGTGCCGAACACGATGCGGGGCGTGGCGGCACCGACCCCGCGGGTCACGGCCGCACCCGCGCCCATCGTCAGCCAGATCCGCTCGACGGGCCGGCCCTTCAGCGAGATCAGCGCCTCGCTGGGGATCGAGACGAGGTCGCGGAACAGCGGCGCGCGGCTGCGGATCTCGAGGTGGGCGCCGAAGCTCTCGGAGGGCGCGACGCCGACCGCGGCCGCGACCTGGCCCGTGAGGCCGCCCGGCCACAGCGGATCGCCCGTGTCGCCGCGCCCTTCGAGCCCGAGATCGAGGCCCGTGGACAGCATGCCGGCGTGGAACGAGGTGCTGACGATCGCACCGCCGCCGAACGGATCGCCGAGGTAGCGCGCCCCGGGGCCCGTGGGGAGGCGTACGAAGGGGATCACGGAGATGCCGTAGCGCTTGGGTTGAAAGGCAACCGACACCGGAAGCCAGACCTGGAGATCGCCGAGGGCGGGGCCACCGGGCGTCTCGGCCGTGGTGCCGAACCACAGGGGGATCGAGGCCGCCACGCCGAAGCGCTTCGCGAAGCCCACCGAGGCGCCCAGGTTGGCGCCGAACACGCTGTCGAGCACCGGCTCGATGCGCGCGTAGGGACCGTCGGTCACCTCGCGAACGAGCAGGGCAGACCCGCCTTCTCCGAGGATGGTGATGGCCCCGGCACCCATGGGACGACCGCCGAACGTGGAGATCGGGTCTCGCGCGGAAGGGGTGTCCGGAGGCAGGTTCTGGCCACTGGCGTCGAAGTTCTGCGCCATCGCGGCAGCGAAGAGGAGCGGCGACATGGGCCCATCCTACGACGGCGGGAGGCGGGATGCCTCCCGGCGGTGATACCGTGGGCGTGGAGGGTCGATGCGCTCGTTGGGTGTGCTCGTCATCGTCGCCGGGTGCAAGGGCTATGGCTCGATCCCGGGGCAACCGTTCCCAGACACGGATCTCGACACGGCCGACGCCGACACCGACTCCGACACGGATTCCGACGCCGATTCCGACAGCGACGCCGATTCGGACTCCGACGCCGACTCGGATGCAGACACCGACGCCGACAGCGATGCGGACGCGGATGCCGACTCGGATTCCGACGCCGATGCCGACAGCGACACCGATGCGGATGCCGACTCAGACGCCGACACCGACGTGGTGGGCGACACCTGCGCGCCCCAGATCCCCGCCGACGCCGTCCCCGTCATCGCCAACACCACCGTCTCGACCAGCGGTGGCACCTACTGGCTGTGCGGGAACAACACGCTGTCCATCGCGGCCAACGACACGCTGGTCTTCGCGGAAGACAGCAGCAACCTCCTGATCAACGGCACCGGCAACGCCGTCATCGCCACGCAGCAGGTCGACATCTCGCTGTTCGCGGGCCCGAACGAGCTGTTCGTCATGTCGAGCACGTCGATCAACGACAACGGCACTCCCCAGAGCACGGTCACGGTGTGCCCGGGCACGATCGTGTTCGACAGCTCGCTCGTCACCAACCCCTGCAACTGAGCGCATCGCGCGGGTCGGCGTCGAGGTGGCTCGTGCGACTTCGGGCCCGGAGCGAGCCTCTCAGCTGTCGCAGATGCTGCTGGGGAAGATGTCGCCGTTGTGGTTGGCGTGGGTCTCGCACGCGCTGATGCTCGTCTCGAGGTAGTTGTACCCGCCGCCCGTCGCGTGACAGTAGATCACCTGGCCGTCGTTCGGCGTCTGGAACTGGTCGAGATAGTTCGCGATCAACGCGCCGTTCTCGCAGATTTCGTCGTTGGTGAGGTCGCCGGTGTGCAGGAGGTCGGTGTCGGCATCCGTGTCGGCGTCGGTGTCCGAGTCGGAGTCGGAGTCGGAGTCGGCATCCGCGTCGGAGTCGCTGTCGGCGTCGCTGTCGGAGTCCGCGTCGGCATCGCTGTCGGAGTCGGCGTCGCTGTCGGAGTCGGCATCGGAGTCTGCGTCGGCATCCGCATCGATGTCGGAGTCGGTGTCGGCATCGGCATCCGTGTCGATGTCGGTATCGGCATCCGTGTCGGTGTCCGAGATGTCGGGACCGTTGTCTTTGCCGTCGAGCCCGTACTCGCTGCAAGCAGCGAGGCCGAGCAGCGCCACGAGGGAGAGCGTACGCATTCCAACCACCTCACCCGGACTCTAGCGCACAGCGCGGCCGCACGCGCTTACTCCCCGACTTCAGGCTATCCATCGTCGTGCGAATCCCGACCTGGATCCTGTGGACCTTCGTGGTCGTCAGCTGTCTCGCCGGCTTCGTCGCCGCGGTGGCCCTGCCCGAGATCATCGACGCGACGGCGACGGTGCAGGCCGGGCACGGCCGGGTGTGGGTGCACACGCCGTTCGTGGGGCCCGGCGATCGGGCCTGGCTGTCGGTCGAGAGCGACGGGCAGCTCCGTGGGGTGCGCGTGCTGCACGGCACCGAGGTCGTGGGCGAATGGACGGGCGAGAGCCCCGACTCCGCCTACGTCGACGTGCGGCTTCCCGACCGGTACGGGCCCCTCGAGCTCGTCGCCGAGATCGACTGGCGCGTCGACACATCCGCCCCCGTGTTCCTGTTCCGCAACGACCTGCGCCACGATGCGGTCCCATTCGAGATCGTCGCCCGGCCGACCGCGTCACGATGGGCGTTTCGCGTGGGTGCCCTGCTGCTGGCCCTGGTCTTCTGGGTCCAGGCGGCCATCGGCTTCTCGAAGGTCTTCCCGTGGATGGGGGGCGTCGACGCGCACGGCGACCGCAACCTGTCCGAGGCCGTAGGCGCTGCGCTGTGCGTGCTGATCGTGTGCTACGTACTGCTCGGGTACTGGTCGTTCATCCTGCCCATCTACGCCGCGACGCACTGGGTGGGCACGCTACCCGCGCTCCTGTGGATGGCCGCCTGGATCGCGGGTGCACCGTACGCCGGGTACCGCCTCCGCCAGTGGTTCGACCGCGCGCCGGCCCACGAGGTCCACGCCCCTCCCCTCGATCCGGCCGAGCTGGCGCGGTCCCTCGCCGTACAGGGCCTCGAAGTGCGCACCGTGCTGGGCTGGATGCGGGTCCGCGACGGCGAGGCGACGCTGTGGCTGTCGACGGCCGACCTCCGACGCGGCGGCCCGACGCGCGTGCTGCGCGGCAACGAGCCGCTCATGGTGCGCATCGCGGTGGTGATGGCCCGCGAGAGCCCCGTCCAGCTGCGCTCGTGGAGCGTCTCGACCACGGTGGAGCCCGGCGACCGCGCCGAGGACGTGGTCGCACGGCTCGGCGAGACCCGCAGGCAGCAGGCCGAGGCCCTGCTCCGCCAGCTCGAGGAGATGGGCAAGCGGATGGCGGAGCTCGGCAAGCACCTCGGCATCCCGCCGCGCTAGACTCCGATCATGCTGCTGCTCGCCTGGATCGTCGCGTTCGCCGAGCCGACGCGTCCCGCGCACCCCGTGTGCGGCGGGATTCCCGGCGGGATGTACGACGACGTGGCACGCGTCGGCGACACGCTCTCGGTCACGATGCACCGCTACATCAGCGACGACGCCGATCCGATCCACCTCGGCGCCGTCCTGTTCGACGCCGAGGGCAAGGCCCTGAAGCGCTGGCGGGGCGAGCACGCCATGTCGACGTGGGCCCAGGCGGCCGGCGCGTGGGTCCACCGCGCCGAGATCCCGCTTCCGCCGGGCTCCGCGCAGGTGCGGCTGTACGACCTCCACCACGAGCGCCTGTGCACGATCGATCTGCCCGACGCGGGCGGGGTCGCCATCCTCAAGGTCGAGCGCACGGGCGAGCACACGAACCCCGAGCTCCCCTCGATCGAGGCATCCCCGGTGTTCGACGACGAGACGCTCGAGGGCGACGCGGTCGACGTGAAGCGCGGTCGGCGCGCGCGTCTTGCCGAGCGCGAGCTCGAAGAGCCCCCCGACAACCTCGAGCAGCGCGCGATGCTGCTCGCCAAGCTGAAGCAGAACCTGCCGCGCATGAAGCGTCGCCAGGTGCTCGAGTGGATGGCGTTCCAGGGCTTCGCGCCCGACGATCCCGACGTGCTCGAGACGCTCGGCCCGAACTGGCTCGACGACGTGGGCGAGTAGCCCCTACCGGATGACCTCGTACACACCGCCGTTGAAGCGACGGTCGGGCAGCCCGATCTCGATCTTGCCGACGGTGTTGCCGTTGTACGGCTGCGGGACGTAGCCGGACATCGCGTCCCACACGCCGATGCCCGAGCCGAACACGAAGCCGTGGCCGTAGAGGTTGCTCGGGTACTGCACGAGCACGGTGCCCTGGCCGTCGGGCGTGAACCGCCACAGCCGACGGTCCCAGAACTCCGCCACGTAGAGGTTGCCGCAGACGTCGACCGCCAGGGCGTCGTGCCAGGTGTTCGACGTGTTCGCGAACAGGGTCGGGGTGCCCATCGGCATGTTCGTCGCGGGGTCGACGTCGACGACGTAGATCGCGCCGCCCTGGCCGTTTGTGCCGATGTAGAACTTGTCGAGCTCGGGGCTCCAGTTGATGACCTTCGGGCTCGGCACGCCGGACACGTAGACCACCCGGTTTCCGTTGGTGGGGTTGATGCGGTGCACCTGGCTCTGGTTCGCCGTGTAGATGAAGCCGTCGGGGCCGATGATCAGGCCGTAGGCCGAGACGTTCGACGCGATGACGGTGTTGTTGCCGGCCTGGCTGATGCGGCGGATCGCGCCGTTGCTCGCCGAGAAGGCGAGGTCGCCGTCGGGCATGAACTCCATCTGCTGCCCCGACGAGATGTTCGGCACCCACAGCGACGGAGTGCCGGTCTCGTCGACGCGGACGAGCGAGCTGCCGTCGCTTCCGACGAGGTTGCCGAGCGTGTCGAACGCCAGCCCGTGGTACCCGCGGGCGCCCTGCACCGTCGAGACCGCCGGATCGGTGGTGAGGTTCGTGCAGTCGAAGACGGGGATGTCGGGACCGGTGTGGCCCGTGAACGGCACGGCCGTGTCGCCGGTCTCACCCGTCTCGCCGATGGGCGTGGTGGGCGGCGGCGTCTCGGTGGGCGGAGCTTTGCAGGCCAGCAGCCAGAGGACGAGCGACACGGGGATCTCCGGGGATGAGACGAGCGATCCGTCTATCCGGGCGTCAGTGGATGGTCTCGTAGAGCCCGGCGTTGAACCGGCGGTCGGGGATGCCGATGATGGCCTCGGAGACGGAGTTGTTGTCGTACGGCTGCGGCACGTAGACGGCGAGGGCATCCCACTCGCCGATGCCGGAGCCCCAGACGAGCCCGTGCCCGTAGCGGTCGGACGGGTACTGCACGAGGATCGACGCGTCTCCGTCGGGCGTGATGCGCCACAGCCGGCGGTCCCAGAACTCCGCGACGTACAGGTTCCCGCACACGTCGACGCCGAGCGCGTCGTGCCAGGAGTTCGACGTGTTCGCGAGCAGCGTGGGCGAGCCCAGCGGCTCGAGCGTGACGGGGTCGGTCTCGACCTCGTAGACGGCGCCGCCGCTGCTGTTCGTGCCGATGTAGAAGCGGTCGAGCCCCGGGCTCCAGTTGATGACCTTGGGGACCGACACGCCCGAGACGTAGACCGAGCGGTCGCCCGTGACCGGGTCGATGCGGTTCACGACGCTCTGGTTCGCCGTGTAGATGAACCCGTCGGGACCCACGATCACGCCGTACGCGTTGACGTTCGAGGCGATGACCGTCGTGGCGCCAGCGGGCGTGATGCGCACGATGTTGCCGTTCGAATGCGCGAACACGAGGTCGCCGTCGGGCAGGTAGTCCATCTGCTGGCCGGACGAGCTGTTCGGGACCCAGAGGGACGCGTCGTTCGAGCCCGCGACGCGGATCAACGAGCTGCCGTCGCTGCCGACCAGGTTCCCGAGCGTGTCGAACGCGAGACCGTGGTAGGCGCGGGCGCCCGGCACGCGGCGGCTCTGGAACGGTGCGGTCTGGAGGCTCGTGCAGTCGAACACCGGGACGTCGGGGCCCGTGTCGCCGGTGTGGACGACGGCCGTGTCACCGGTGTGGCCCGTGTGGACGGGAGTGGGGACGGTGTCGGTGTCGGTGTCGGTGGGCGGGGCCTTGCAGGCGAGGATCAGCGCAATCAGCATCAGGGACGGGCTCCAGCGCAGACCCTAGCCGATGACCGCCCGCATCGCTGTGCGATTCGGCTCAGGCGGAGAGCATCGCCGCCTTGTACAGGTGATGCGCCGCGGGGCCGTGCTCGGCGTGCTCGTGCATCGCGTGGGTGCGGATCTGGAACTCGGCCGTCTGGATCGACCCGTCGCGCGTGGGGATGCGGACGGCGGTGTGGAGGGACTGGTAGCCGCTGGGCTTGGGGCTCGCGATGTAGTCGTCGAGCTCGCCGTCGACGAGCGCGTAGCGCGCGTGGAGCGCGTCGAGCACGCGGTAGCAGTCCTCGACCGTGTCGACGCGGACGCGCACGGCGAGCCGGTCGTGGATGCCATCGAGACCGACCCCCTTGCGGGCCATCTTCGCGAGCAGGCTGTCGCGTGTCTTCACGCGGCTCGTGACGACGCCGTCGATGCCGACCGCGTCGAGGCTGGCCCAGGCGGAGTCGGCGAGCTGCCCGAGCAGGGCCCGGTCGGCGCTCTCGACGAGCGCGGCGGGGTCGACGACGCGGATCCCCTCGGGGAGGGGGGCGCCGGAGAGGAGCGCGAGAAGGAGTGCATTCGTGAGCATCGGTACGACCTCGCGGTGGAGGGTGCGCACCATGTACGTACGAGCAATGGGGCCGTGACGACCCGCGACATTCGATCGACTTTCCTGTGACGGGGCGTCAGTCTCCGGTGACGACTTCGACCGGAACCCCGGGCAGCATGCGCTGGACCTCGGACACCAGCTGATCGACGGACAGCATGTAGGCGTGACGGCGCAGCGGATCGACGAGGGTGACGTGGCGGATGGAGCCGCCGACCGCACGGGCCGCGTCACCGACCTGCATGGCGCCCACGCCCGTGACCTCGAGGTCGATGCCGTCGGGCGTGCGGCGCAGCGTCACGCTGTGGTCGTCGTGGCCGATGGTGAGCCGGTCGAGGCCCAGGGGCTCGAACCAGGGGGCGGCTTCGGCGACCGGCGCCATGTGGATGCCGGGAATCACGAGGATCTCGCGCACGCGCTCGAGCCCGTGCTTCCGCAGCGCCTGGACGGCCTTCTGGAGCCCGTCGCCGATGCCGCGCGGCGAAGCGCACGAGAGCCCCATGGCCTTCAGCCCGGCGAGCCACGGGTGGGACGCGAGCACGCGAAGCACCTTCGGACCCGGCAGCCGGCCGATGCGAAGCGTCTCGATCGCGCGGGGGTGCTCGCAGGCGAGCAGCGCGTCGAGCACGGCCGACGCGGGGATCTCGACGTCCGAGAGCGCACGGGCGGCCGGCGACAGGAGGAAGCGCGTGTAGTGCGTCGTGTTCCCCCTGCCCTTCTCGAGCCGCACGAGCGTCGCGAGGCGCTCGTCGTCGTACGACCGCTCCCAGCCCGCGGCGTCTGCGGCGGCGTTCTGGGCGAGCGCCGTGCGGTACAGGAAGCCGTGCCGCATCACGACCCCCGTGAGCACGCGGGAGAGGTCGGGCCCGAGCCACTCGCTGCCGTGCTTCCGGAACAGCGTCGCGGCCTGCTTCGCGGCGTCGGCATCCCCCCGCAGCTGGAGCGCGATGAACGCCCCGCGGGGGTCGCCGGACTCCTGCAGGACGTCGGCGTAGACCGCCCGGATCCCGAGGTCTGACGGATCCGCGCGAACCGCGTCGAGCAGCTCGGCGGCGGCGAGCTCGGGTCGCTCGGGCCGGGGCCGCAGGGCCTCCCAGCCCGCGCGGTCTTCGAGCTCGAGGGCCCGCGGCGCCACGAGCTCCGCGCATCGCCCCGTGATCCACTCCCGCACGGCGGCCTTCGCAGCGCGTGGGCGCTCGGCGAGGGCGTGCGCACGGGCGATCAGGCCGGCATCCGCGCTGCGCTCCAGCACCTCGACGACCGGGCCGTACACCGTCTCGACCTCGCCGAGCCACCCGACGGACAGCTTCGACTCCTCGAGCACGGTCATCATCGCGTCGCCGATGCGCGGGTCGGGGGGCAGGCGCGCGAGGGCCGCGAGCCGGTCGAGCCACGCGCGGTAGCGGCGCTCCTGGTAGCCGGTCTGGAAGCTCGCGAAGCGGTCTTCGTCGAGGGGCACCTTCTCGTTCAGGGTCTGCGCCAGCCAGCCGACGGCCGCGAGGTCGGGCGCCCGCGCGACCTCCATCCAGGCCTCCTGGAACGCGTCTTTCGTGCGGGGACGGGGCCCGTCGTACGACACCTGCTTCGCGAGGTGCAGCGCGACCTCGGCGACGACGGGATTGCGGGTGTCGCGCCAGACAGCGACGGCGGTCGCGAGCGCGCGAGACGGGTCGTCCGCTTCGATTGCCGCGCGTGCCTCGGCAGCCCGCATGGTCCCTCCGCGCCGAGCATACCGGGTTACCGCAGCCGCATGACGCGGGACGTGATCATCATCGGCGCCGGGTTCTCGGGGATCGGCATGGCCATCCATCTCGACCGCGCCGGGCGGAGGGACTGGCTCGTGCTGGAGTCGGCCGACCGATTGGGGGGCACGTGGCGCGACAACGCGTACCCCGGCGCGGCGTGCGACGTCCCGAGCCACCTCTACTCGTACAGCTTCGAGCTGAACCCCGACTGGGGCCGGGTCTACGCCGAGCAGGGCGAGATCCTGGCCTACATGGAGCGCTGCGCCGACCGCTACGGTCTGCGCGACCGCATCCGCTTCGGCGCGACCGTCGAAGAGGCCCGGTGGGACGCCGATGCGTCCGTCTGGCACGTGCGGATCGCGGGCGAGACGCTGACGGCGCGGTTCGTGGTGTTCGCGGTCGGTGCGCTGCGCGACCCGCGCTGGCCGTCGATCCCGGGTCTCGAGACCTTCGCGGGTCCCGTGGTGCACTCCGCCCGGTGGGATCCGTCGCTGGAGCTGGCCGGGAAGCGCGTCGGCATCGTGGGGACCGGGGCCAGCGCAATCCAGATCGTCCCGGCGCTCGCCGGCCGCGTCGCGCGCCAGACCGTGTTCCAGCGCACGGCGCCGTGGGTCAAGGCGCGGATGGACCGCCCGTTCACGGAGGGCGAGAAGCGCCGCTTCCGGTGGCCGCTGCGGATGCAGCTCGAGCGGCTGCGGATCTACGCCTCGATGGAGTCGCGCTATCCGCTGGTGTTCGGGAGGCACCGGCTGACGCAGCTCGTCGAGCGCCAGCTCACGCGCGAGATGCGCACCGTCGTGACCGACCCGGCGCTCGCGGAGAAGCTCCGGCCCGACTACCGCGCGGGCTGCAAGCGCATCCTGTCCTCCGACGACTGGTACCCGGCCCTGACGCGCGACGACGTCGACGTCGAGACCAGGGCGATCGCGCGCGCCGTGCCGGACGGCCTCGAGCTCGACGACGGCCGCCACGTGCCGCTCGACGTGCTCGTGTGCTGCACCGGCTTCACGGTCGACGCCCCGCTCGGGGCGCTGGCCGTGCACGGGGTGGGCGGGCGCGACCTCGAGGCTGCGTGGGGCACGCGGCCGCGCGCGTTCAACGGCACGACGATGGCGGGCTACCCGAACGCGTTCGTGCTGTTCGGGCCGAACACGGGCCTCGGCCACACCTCGATGATCGTGATGATCGAAGCCCAGATCCGGTACGTCATGGCGGCGCTCGCGCACGTCGAGGCCCACGGGCACCGCTGGATGGACGTGACCCAGGCGGCGCTCGACACGTTCGTGGCCGAGATGGACCGCCGGCACCGCGAGCGCGTCTGGATGAGCGGCTGCAACAGCTGGTACCTCGGTCCCGACGGCGTGAACTTCACGATCTGGCCGGGCTCCACGCTGCGATTCCTCGCGCGGATGCGGCGCTTCGACCCCGCGCCCTACCGCTTCGGATAGTGTGCACACCGGAGGTGGCGTCTTGAGTACCCTGTTCCAGGTCAGCAACAACCCCGACGTGAACCGGCTGGTCGAGCGGTGCGGCTACGCCACGGCGGCCCTCACCATCCTGCCGATCCCGGGGTCCGAGATCATCGGCGTCATGCCCCTGCACGTCGGGATGGTCGTGGGCATCGCGAACTACTACGGCCACGATCTCACGCGCGAGTCCGCGACCGACCTCATCCTGCAGATCGGCACGACGGTCGGTGCGTCGCTGGTCGGCTCGCGCCTCGCCACGACCGCCGCGAAGTTCGTGCTCCCCGGCCTCGGCGGGCTCATCGCCGCGCCGTTCATGTTCGCGTCGACCCTCGCGATCGGCTCGGTGGCGTCGGCCTGGTTCGCGAACGAGGGCTCGCTGTCGGCCGACGAGATGCGCAACCTCTACAACCAGACCCTGAAGAAGGCGAAGCAGGACTTCCGCCCCGAGAAGATGAAGGACTCCGACGCGATGGCCCAGGCCGAAGCGGCCGTCGCCGACGGGCAGAAGTCCGGCGGGCCGCCTCCCGAGCCCGAAGACGAAGACCCCGTCGCCCGCCTGAAGCGCGCGAAGGAGCTCCTCGAGCAGGGCCTCATCGAGCAAGACGAGTTCGACGCCCTCAAGAAGCGCATCCTCGAAAGCATCTGACGTGGTCGCGCTCGTCTTCCCGCCGGGGTGGTACTACCCCACCGTTCCGGTCGATCTGACCGTCACCGCGGGCGGGCTCCGGGAAGCCGGCGTCGACGTGACGTTGCACGACCTCAACGCGGCGGGCGCCGAGCACCTCCTCGGCGCGCCGTATCGGGCTCTGTCGACGGAGGACGGCTGGGCCGACGTCGATGCGCACGTCGCGGCGATCTCGGAGCGCGAGACCGAGGTGAGCGCCGCCCACCACGTGCGGTGGGCGTGGCCCGGCGAGCCCACCTGGCGCGAGGACACGGGCGATCTCCGCGTCGCGCTCGAGCTCGTCGCGCGCAACCCCTACGCGGGGGCGTCCGACCTCGCCCCGCTGCTCGGTGCGACCGTGGTGGCCCTGGCCTGGGTGCACCCGGGGCAGCTCGTGCCCCTGCTCGGCCTGGTCCAGGAGCTGCGGGAGGCCGGCTACGCCGGGCGGATCGTGGTGTACGGGGGCCTCGAGGACGTGCTGGAGCCCCGCAGCCTGGCCCTGACCCCAGACCACGCGCTGTTCGACGTGGTCGACGCCGTGCTGCTCGGCGACCCCGTGCCCACGCTGGCGGCCCTCGCCCGCGGGGAGCGCCCGACGGCGGGCCTCCTGAGCCGCTCGGGGGCCGTCGACGCCGTGCCGTCCCGCCTCTATGCCCCCGTGTTCGACGGCCTCTCCACGCTCTACGGCACGTTCGAGCCCGTGGTGGACGTGCGCTGGTCGGTCGGCTGCAGCTGGGACCGCTGCACGTTCTGCGCGATCCCGGCCCACCACCGCTACCGCCTCCAGCCCCTCGAATCGCTCGTGACCGGCATGGAGCGCGCCGAGGCCGCGCTCGGCACGCGTCGGTTCCGGTTCCGCGACGACCTCGTCTCGCCCGCGCAGTCCGACAGGCTCGTCGCGGCCCTCGCGGGGCGCGGCTGGCACTGGCTGCACCGCGCCCGGTTCGACGCCGGCTGGACGGTCGAGCGACTGCGTGCGGCCCGCGCGGCGGGCCTGTCGGAGATCTGGTTCGGGCTCGAGTCCGCGGTGCCCCGCGTGCGCGAGCTCGTCGACAAGGGCGTGCCGCCCGACGTGGTCGAGGCGAACCTCGCGGCGTGCGCAGAGGCCGGGATCCGGGCGCGGATGCTGGTGATCGGCGGGCTTCCCGGCGAGACCTCCGAGGAGTTCGCCGAGACGGTGCGGTTCCTGCACGCGCAGCGCGGGCGGATCTGCGGGTTCGCGCTCACGGCGTTCCAGCTCATGCGCGACGCGTCGGTCGCGCGCTCCGACCTCGTCGAGCGCCTGGACGACCCGGTGCCGGCGCGCCACCGCCTCCGCTGGACCGTGCCGTTCGCCTACCGCGACGGCACCTCCGCCACGGTGTGGCAGAACCGCGTGAGCTCGGCGCTGTTCGGGTTCATGGAGTGGCCCTCGGGCGCCGCGGCGCTGGGCCCGACGCACGCGTGGGTGGAGAGCACGAGGCCCTGAGGAGCTCCTACGCGTCGGCTTCCTTGTCGGCGTAGTACTGCGCGTTCGGATCGCGCACCTCGGCGTGCGACAGCACGAAGTCGCGCATCCGCTTCTGGAACCCGAGATCGAGCGCACGCCGCGCGATCTCGGGGTTCTTCTCGAGCTCGGCCTTCACGTCTTCGGCCGTGGCCTCGATCTCGGGCGCCACGATCGAGAGCACCGCGAGCCCGTCTTCGACGCTCGCCTCCATCCCGTTCTCTTCGGCGATCGCCCGGTACAGCAGTGCCAGCGCCACGTTGCGCGCACAGGCCCCGTAGAGCTCTTCGTTCGACGCCCAGTGCGCCCAGGACCACGCCAGCTCGGCCTCGCTCGCGTCGAGCTTGAGCAGCACGTCGCCCTCGCTGTGCTTCCAGCGGAGGAACAGCTCGGTCTCGGCGGCCTCCTGCGGGATGTGCTCGAAGTGCGTCTGCTCGATCAGCTGGTCGAGCGCGCGCTCTTCGGCCTCGTCGAGCAGCTGGTCGAGCTGGGCCTCCATCCAGCCCTCGCCGATCTTCTGGAGCAGGAACTCGAGCGACACGTCTTCGCCGAGCCCCATCTTCTCGATGCACGCGGGGTCACCGGGCGAGATCTCCTGCACCTCGGTGGTGGACTCGATCTGCACGATGAAATCGAGCGTCTTGCCCTGCAGCAGATCCTGCTCGAAGTCGTCGGGCACGACGACCTTCGTGACGTACCGCTCGCCCACGCGCTTCCCGACGAGGGACTTCGCGAGGTCGGGCAGCGTCGCGTCGTCACCGGCGCGCATCATCAGCCCCGAGCGCGCCGTGAACGGCACCACCCGGCCCTCTTCGAACGCCACGCACATCAGCGAGACCTCGTGACCCTCGGCCACGACGCCCTTCGCCTCGCGCGGGCTGTTCTCGTAGACGAACAGCTCCCAGGACTCGAGCATGGTGGGCTCGTCGATCTCCCGCGCCGGCTCGACCTCGACGACGAGGCCGTCGAGCGACGGGGGTTCGGCGAACACCATCTCGAGGGCCGGAATCTCCAGCGGCAGCTCCCGCTGGAGTGAATGTCTGAGCAACTGGACTCCCTGTGCTGCTGCTACCAGCCGGAGAAGACCTTCTTGATCCCGCTACCGACCTTGCCCGCGACGTTGCCGACCTTCTTCGCGGCCCCGCTGGCGAGGCTCTTGCCGCCGTTCCACAGGCTCTTGGCACCGCTCTTGATGGCGCCGCCGGCGCTCTTCACGCCGTTCCACGCGCCCTTCGCGAGGTTCTTCGCGCCGCCGACGAGCTCTTTGCCCTTGTTGAGGGCCGCACCGCCGAGCTTCTTCGCGCCACCCCACGCAGCCTTGCCGAGATCCTTGGCCTTGTTGCCGACCCAGCCGGCACCATCCTTGATCTTGCCGCCGGCCCACTGCGCGCCATCCTTGATCTTGCCGCCGGCCCACTGCGCGCCATCCTTGATCTTGCCGCCGGCCCACTGCGCCGCCTTGCCGATGTTCTCGGGGCCCACGGCCTCGACCAGGCTGCTGACGGTGGAGACGCCCGCGCCGATCTGGCTGAGGACGGGGATGTTCGTGGCCGCGAGGCCCGAGCCGAGCGCCGTGATGCCCGACGTGAGCTTCTTGTGCATCGGGGCGTTCGGGTCGCGGATGGTATCCCACGCGTGCTTCGCATCGAGCGCCGCGATGGCGACGTTCATGCCGGGCACGAAGCGCGAGCCCGCCTTGCCGAGGGCCTTCATGCCGCCCTTGGCCGCGGCCTTGCCGCCTGCCTCGAGGACCTCTTTGCCGCCCGTCTTGGCGAGCGCCTTGGCGCCCTGCTCGAGGGCTTCACCGCCGAAGCGCTTGCCCACCTTGCCCATCACGCCGTCGAGCGCGCCGATGGCCTTCGAGCCCTTGACCTTGGACAGCAGCCCGCCGCCGAAGTCGGCCACCTTGTTGAGCTTGGACGCGCCCCAGCCCGCGGAGCGGTCGAGCAGGCCGCCCGCCTTGCCCGCGAGGTTCGCGGCACCCTTGCCGAGCTTCGAGCCGGCGATGCCCTGGGCGAGCTTGCTGCCCATGATCTTGCTGCCGAGGCCGCTGGCGCCGCTCTTGATGGAATTCCACAGACCGCCCGCGCCCTGGCCGACCTTCTGGCCGAGCTTCGAGTTCGCGATGCTCGACCCGATGTCTTTGGCCTTCCCGAGAGCCGCCTGGCCCGTCTTCGTGCCGAGGATGTCTTTCGCGCCGCTGTAGATGCCGAGAGCGCTCTTCGTCTTCTCGGTGCCCGACTTCGAGCTGTCGAACAGGTCGCGCACGCCGTTGACCATGCCGAAGGCCCCGCCGAGCGGCTTGGCCATCTTGCCGAGACCATCGAGCCGGCCGGGCGCCTTGAAGCGGTCGCCGTAGAGGAAGCTCAGGCCCTTGTCGAAGGCGCTCGTGAGCTTGTCGCCCTTGTCGAGCGCCGTGCCGAGCCAGGAGCCACCGCCGCCGGCTTTCTTCTGCGCCGGCTGGTTGGCCTGGGTGAGAGCGGAGGGGACACCGACGCGCTTGCCAGAACCCTGCGTCTGAGCGAGGGCGCGCGGCCGAGACTGCGAAAAACCAGACATACAGCACCTCTGAGGAGGGAAGCTCCTGAGAGGTTACCAAACGACCTCCGCGGTCGACAACCGATTCGCGCCCGGAGCGGAGGTTTTTCGGCCCCGCCGATCGGCGACCCCCGCCGATTCCCGATGGAGACGGGCTCGTTGCGGCGCTCACGCGCTGCACACGCACGTGATAGCGGCGATCCATGGCCTCACTCCGCGCCCCTCCGCCCCTGCCGGCGATCCCTGCACCCCGCGAGCTGCCGGTGCTGGGCTCGCTCGTGCCCTTCGCACGCGACCCGCTCGCCTTCCTGCGCCGGATGCACGCCCGGCACGGCGACCTCGTCCAGATCCGGCTCGTGAACCACCGCCTGGTGATGGTGTCCGACCCCGAGCTGCTCGAGACGGTGCTCGTCGGCGAGTGGCGGAACCTCCACAAAGACGCGATCTACGAGCTCACGCGGCCCCTCCTCGGCAACGGGCTCGTCACCGCCGAGGGCGAGGAGTGGAAGCGCAACCGACGCCTCGCCGCGCCGAGCTTCACCCCGCGCCACATCGCCCGCTACGCCGAGACCATGCAGGCCTGCGTCGACGACTGGATCGCCGGCATCCGCGCCGGCACCGACATCGACCTGTTCCACGAGATGATGGAGCTCACCCAGACCATCGTGCTGAAGACGCTGTTCGGCGACGTGTCGGTCGACGTGAGCGGGGCGGGAGCCGCGATCGAGACCGTCATGAACGAGTTCATCGCCGAGGTCCAGGGCCACCGCCGGCTGTGGCCCGAAGGGTTCCCGAGCCGCGGCCGCCGCCGCGTCGCGCGGGCCATCGCGCTGCTCGACGACCTGATCGAGCGCATCATCGCGGCCCGGCGAGCAAAGGGCCTCGGCGACGACCTGTTCTCCCAGCTCCTCGCCGCGCGCGACGACGACGGCGTCGGGATGAGCGACCGCCAGCTCCGCGACGAGGCCGTCACCATGTTCGCCGCGGGCCACGAGACCACCGCGACCGCCCTCACGTACACGTTCCTCCTGCTCGCCACGCACCCCGACGAGGACCGCAGGCTCGCAGCGGACCCCGAGCGCGCCACGCCCGTCCTCCAGGAGTCGCTCCGGCTGATGCCGCCGGTCTGGGCGATCGGGCGCGAGACCCAGGCGACCGTCGACCTCGGCGGGCACGCCATCCCCGCGGGCATCCAGCTGCTCGTGCCGATGTGCGTGCTGCACCGCGACCCGCGGTGGTTCGCCGAGCCCGACGCCTTCCGGCCCGACCGGTGGGTCGATCCACCCGAGCGCCCCCGCTTCGCGTACATCCCGTTCGGCGGCGGCCCCCGCGTGTGCATCGGCAACCACTTCGCGATGATGGAGGGCGCCATCGCGCTGAAGTCCATCGCGCCGCGGTTCCGGTTCGAAGCGCTCGGCCCCGTGCCGCCCCCCGCGATCCCGAGCATCACGCTCAGGCCGAAGGGCGCGGTCCCCGTTCGCGTGCACGCGCGCTGATCACCGGAACCACCGCAGCCACCCGTCGGTGACCGCGACGAGCCGCTCGTCGTCGAGGTGGTAGACCCTCTCGCGGCCGCGGCGCTCGACCCGCACGAGCCCGGCATCCCTGAGGACCCCGAGGTGCCGGGTCACCGTGGGCCAGCTGTGATCGAAGCGCGCCGCGATGTCGCCCGCCGACATGGAGCCCCCGCGGGCCTTCAGCACGACGAGCACGTGCCGACGGGTCTCGTGGGCCAGCGCGGCGAAGACCGCCTCGAAGTCGTCGAGCTCGCGGGTGCCGTCTCTACGCATCCCACGCCGCGAAGTGCGGGAACTCCATCGCCGGGCGGTCGCCGTGCGGGGCGACGTGCGCCGAGATCGACTCCCACACCATCGCGATCTCGGGGTGCTGGTGCGCGCGCCGCGCGGCGCCGGGCTTCCACGTGAAGATCTCGACGAACGTCACGTTCCCGTTGGCATCCTCGCTGCGGTAGATGCGCGCCGGCTCGCCCTCGACCATCCCGAGCGCGTCGAGCTTCGCCCAGTGGCCCCGCAGGATTCCCGCCAGCGCGGGCTCGGCGCCGGGCTTCACCCGGTAGGTGGCCAGGACGGTGTTCTGCTCGCGCGCTTCGTCGTTCGGACTTCCCATGGTCCCTCCTCGGCACTCATTTAGCATATTCGCTAAACATGTCCAACACCGAGGTCGCGATGTGAACTCCAGACCGGCGCGACCTAGATTGGGATCTCGATGGAGGTCACATGAGCGCCGAGGTCCTGCTCGCCCCCTGGGACGGCCCGTATGGTGGGGTTCCGCCCCTCGACCGGGTCGACGTCGCGATGTTCGAGCCCGCGCTGCTCGCGGCCATCGACGAGAAGCGGCAGCAGGCGCGTGCGATCCGCGACGACCCCGCTCCGCCGACCTTCTCGGGCACCGTCGAGGCGCTCGAGCGCATGGGCGCGACGCTCGAGCGCGTGACCGACGTGTACGACCTGTGGTCGTCGAACTTCTCCACCCCCGCGTTCCGCGACGTGAAGCACCGGATGGAGCCGAAGATCGCCGAGATCCGCGACCTCGTCCGGCAGGACGGCATCCTGTTCGCCAAGGTGAAGGCCGTGGCTGCCGACCCGTCGCTCACGGTCGAGCAGGCGCGCGTGTGCGCCGAGTGGCTGTCGGACTTCGAGCGCGCGGGCGCGCACCTCGATCAGGCCGGCCGCGACCGGGTGATGGCGATCAACCAGCGCCTCGCGGTGCTCTACAACGACTTCTCCGACCGCCTGCTCGCCGACGAGGAGGCGTGGGTGACGTGGCTCGACGCGAGCCAGCTCGGCGGGCTGCCCGAGGGCTGGGTCGCGGCGGCGAAGATCGCGGCCGAAGAGCTCGGGCGTCCCGAAGCCTGGGCCGTGACCAACACGCGCAGCTCGGTCGAGCCGTTCCTGCAGTACTCCACCGAGCGCGACCTCCGCGAGCGGGTGTGGCGCATCTTCTTCAAGCGCGGCGACAACGGCGACGCCAACGACACCGTCGCGCTCATCCCCGAGATCCTGGCGCTCCGGCTCGAGCGGGCGCGGCTCATCGGGTACGAGACCCACGCGCACATGCAGCTCTCCGACACCATGGCGCGCACTCCCGAAGCCGCCACGGCGCTCATGCGGCAGATCTGGGAGGCCGCGTCCGCGCGGTTCCGCGCCGAGGTCGCCGAGATGCAGGCGCTGGCCGACGAGCGCGGCGACGGCATCACCATCGCGCGCTGGGACGTCCGCTTCTACGCGGAGGAGATCCGCAAGGCCCGCTACGACTTCGACCCGGCCGAGCTCCTCCAGCACTACGAGCTCGAGCGCCTCGTCGAGGGCATGTTCTGGGCCGCCACCGAGCGCTTCGGGTGGGGCTTCGAGCGCATCCGGGTCCCGCTCCCCCACCCCGACATGTCGGCCTGGGTCGTGAAGAACGCCGACGGCAGCCCGCGCGGCCTGTTCTACCTCGACCCCTACGCGCGCCGGGGCAAGCGCTCGGGCGCGTGGATGACGGCGTACCGCACGCAGCAGCGCCTCGCCGGGCACATCCCGATCGTCAGCAACAACTGCAACTTCCAGAAGCCCCCGGCCGGCCAGCCGTGCCTGCTCACGACCGACGAGGCCCGCACGCTCTTCCACGAGTTCGGCCACGCGATGCACGGCCTCGCCTCCGACGTGACCTACCCCAAGCTCGCGGGCACCAACGTCCCCCGCGACTACGTCGAGTTCCCGTCCCAGCTCAACGAGCACTGGCTCACCACCACCGAGCTTCTCGCGCGGTTCGCCCTGCACCACACCACCGGCGAGCCCCCGTCCGCGGCCCTCCTCGAGCGCATGCGCGCCGCCGCGAACGCCGACAGCGGGTTCCGCACGATGGAGTTCCTCGCGAGCGCCGTGATGGACATGGAGATGCACCTCTGCACCGCGCCCATCGACCCGCGCGCGTTCGAAGACCGCGTGCTGGCCGAGTGGGGCCTGCCCGCCGAGGTCGTCATGCGCCACCGCACGCCGCAGTTCGCACACGTCTTCTCCGGCGAGAGCTACTCGGCCGGCTACTACAGCTACCTGTGGGCCGACGTGCTCGTGGCCGACGCCGCCGAAGCCTTCGCCGAGCAGGGCTACTACGACGTGCCGCTGTCGAAGCGGCTCCTCGACACGGTCCTGTCGCGCGGCAACACCGTCGACCCGGCCGAGGGCTTCCGGCAGTTCCGCGGGCGCGACCCCGAGGTCGGCGCGCTCCTGCGCGAGCGGGGCCTCGTGCCCGCCTGACCGCGGTAGGATGCCGCATGCACCTGCGCATCCCCGCATCCGCGGCGCTCGTCGGATTCACGCTCGCGTGCGCGGGTGTCGACCCGTCCGGCCTCGTCGGCGGCGGCCCTCCCCGCGGCGCCACCGCGTTCGAGGCGCCCGAGCCGGAGGTGTCGGTGCTCGCGCTCCCCGTGCTCGTCCCGTACGACACGCTCGAGGCCGCCGTGCAGGACCGCCTCCCCGAGCTCCTCGTCGACGAGGAGATCGACACCGGCAAGAACGTGCGCGTCGACCTCACCGTGCGGCGTCCCATGGCCGTCCGGTTCGCGTCCCACGAGGGCGACCTCCGGATGACGATCCCGCTCGCCATCGAGGCCGACCTCGTCCGCAAGCGCGCCGCCGCACGCCGCGAGCGCCTCGGAAAGGAGCCCCCGAAGGACGCCACCCTCACCGCCGGGCTCGAGCTCGACGTCGTCACGTCCTACACGCTCGACGCGGACTGGAAGCTCGTCCCCGACGTGACCGTCACGCCGCGCTGGACCGCCCCCGCCATCCTCGCCGTGGGCCCGCTGAAGGTCGACGTCACCGAGCGGGTCGAAGAGAAGCTCGCCGCGAAGCTCGTCGAGACCGAGGCGCAGATCGAGGCCCGGATGGCCGAGCGCTCCGACCTCCGGCCGCGCATCCAGGCCGCCTGGGAGGGGCTCGCCACGCCCAAGCCCGCCGAGGCCGGCGCCTGGCTCGTCGTCGACCCCGTCGCCCTGCACGCCACCGCGCCCGTCGCCACGAGCGAAGGGCTGCAGCTCGACGTCGGCGTGTCCGGCCGGTTCCGCATCGTGCCCACGAAGCCCGAAGACAGCCCGATCCCGCCGCTCCCCCCGCCCTCGCCGCCGACGGGCAGCGGACTGCACCTCTCGATGGTCGCCGAGCTCGGCTGGGACGGGCTCGAAGCGAAGGCGATGGAGTCGCTCGGCGACGCGACGTGGCCGTTCTCGGCTCCCGGCGTCGCGGACGCGGGCCAGGTGGTGCTGCGCGGCATCGAGCTGTACCCGTCCGGCGAGCACCTGGTCGTCGGGCTCGAATACGCGACCGAGAGCACCGTGTGGGACACGTCCGGCACGCTGTGGCTGCTCGCAGTGCCGGAGCTCGGGCCCGATCGCACGATCGTCCTGCACGACTTCGACTACGCGGTCGAGAGCGACGACTGGACTGGAGCGCCCGTCAACGCCGAGCTGATCCGCGACCAGATCCGCGGGACGGTCGAAGGCGGCCTGGTCTTCCCGTACGGCGACACGCTCGACGCACGCGTCGCCGAGCTGAACGGCAAGCTCGCCGCGATGCCGCTCGAGCGCGGGGGGCAGCTCGCCGCGACGCTCTCGAGCGTCCTGGTGGAGGACGTGGTGCTCACGGACGCCGGGCTCGGCGTCCGCGTGACGGCCGACGGGGCCGCCGCAATCGAGCTCACGAGCCTGGACCGCTGACGTGCCGGACCAGATGCGCTTCGACGGCATCGGGCCGGAGCCTACGACGCGATGGGTGGCCGTCTACGCCGTGCTCCTCGGGGCGCTGGTTCTCTCCACGGCGGCGGCATTGGTCTGGGCGCCCGCCGCCTTCGTGGCCATGCTCATCGCGATTGTCGGCATTGCCCTCTTCCTCCGTAGCCTCGTCCTGGCCCAGCCGCCGGTCGTCGTGACCCGCGACGGCGTCCATGTCGGATGGCCCGGTGGCACGAGGATGCCCGCGGGCGGCCTCGTCGTCCTGCGGGGCCATCCGGCGGATCCCTGGACGGAGCTCGCGTACCGCGGGACGCCGCTCGTCCGGGACCGCGACTGGACGTTCGAGGACGGCACCCGGTTCGGGACGCGGATGGCGGACCTCGTCGGCGGGACCCTGGTGGACCGTCGGCCCGAGGAGGCCTGGCGACGCTGGGAGCACGACCCGGCCTTCCGCCTGCGCTACGCGTTCGACAAAGCGGTCGCCACGAGCAACGCCCACTTCCCGGAGGTCCACGCGGTCGAGCCCATCCAGCCGTACACCGAGGGCGACGCGGGCCAGGTCGTGTACCGGGTGAGGGCCTCCGACGCGCAGGGATTCGCCGTCACGGTCGACGCGCGGGGCGAGGTCACCGGCAATGCGGGCGGTGTCGCGCTGCGGGACGTGCGCGCCTGTGCCCTGCACGCCCGCTTCGGCCCCTACGGGAAGGAGGTCCGCGTGCTCGCGCTGCTCGAGACCGGGCTCGTCGTCGTCGCCGAGGCCCGGGCCCTCGATGACTCCGTCGTGGCCGAGCTGGCGTGGCTCGCGGACGCGATCGGGCGCCTCGCGCATGCAGCCGAGCGGGACCGCGGCGAGCAATCCGACGTTCCCGAGAGCCTCCGGGCGCTCCGGAGCGCCGAATGAACGACGAGCGGCTCGAGCTGGCGGCCAACGGGTGGGAGCCGTCCCCCGTATGGCCGCTGATCCTGCTCGGCTCCCTCGGGATCCTCGTGACGACCACGGTCGTGGCTGCGCTGTTCTGGCCTCCGCTCATCGGCGTGACGTTGCTGGGAGTGTTCGGCATCCCGGTGCTGCTGGCTCCGATGCTGATGCAGGGGCCCGTGATCCGGGTGACCCGGGAGGGCATCGCCTTCGGATGGCCGGACGGGCGGCGCCACGCGCCCGGCGGCATCGTCGTGCTGGCCGGAGAGCCGGGCCTGAAGACGGAGCTCTGGTACGGGGGCGAGCTGCTCCAGGACGCGGAGTGGAGCTTCGACCGCGGCTCCGAGCTGGCGCAGCGGATCGCGGAGATCGTCGGGGGCACGCTCGACGACCGCCGGGACGCAGCCCTCTGGCACCGCTTCGAGACGGACCCGATCTTCCGCGAGACCGTGCTCTTCGACCGTGCCGTGGCCGCGAGCCGGCTGCGGTTCCCCGCCGTCCACGCCATCGAGCCCGCACAGCCGCACAGCGACGGTGACGCCGGGTCCGTCGCCTACCGGCTGCGCGAGTCCGGCGGGCTCGGCACGCCCATCGCCATCGACGCGCGGGGCGTGCGCTCGGAGACGGGAGGTCCCGTGCCCCTCGAGACCCTGCTCGACTGTGCGCTGGTGGCGAAGGAGGGCCAGTACCGCCCCGACGTCCGCGTGGTCGCGCGCCGTGCCGACGGTCTCATCGTGGTCGTCGCGGTCGCGGATGCCCACAGGGAGCAGGTGGCCGAGCTCGCGTGGCTCGCGGCCGAGATCCGCCGCCTCGCGGAGGTGAAGCGTCAGCAGGACAGGGGCGAGCGATCCGACATCCCCCGGAGCCTCGGTGCCCTGCGGAGCGCCGAGTGAGCCGGGAGCTCGTGCTGCGGGGCCCGGGACGGGAAGTGCTCGCGGTGCCCGTCTTCCTGTCGATCGGGAGCCTTCCCGCCATCGCCATCGCCCTGGTGGGTGGCGCCGGGATGGGGTGGCTGTCGGTGGTCCTGGTCGTGTCGGCGTTCGCCCTCGGCGCCCTCGCTGGACGCGAGCGGACCCGCGTTCTCGTGCGCCCGGACGGCGTGCGGGTCGGGCGTTTCGTGGCCCAGCGGCTCGAGGGCACGCGCCTGCACCTCGACGGCGAGCCGGGCGAGGACACGCGCCTGCGTCTCGACGCCCACCTCTTGAGCAGCGAGCGCTGGACGTGGGAGGAGGGCTCGCGGATCGCCGGCCAGTGCGCGGAGATCCTCGGTCTCCCGCTGGAGGACGCGCGCGACGCGGCGCTCTGGGAGCGCTGGGAGGCGAGCCCTGCGTTCCGCGTGCGGCACGAGCTCGCCAAGGAGGTCGAGCGGACCCGGGCGCGGTTCCCGTCGCTCGCGTGGGTGGAGCCGATCGCGCCGCCGTCGTCGGGCGATCTGCACTGGGAGGAGTACCAGCTGCACGACGGGGCGGTGCGCCTCGCGGACACCGGGATCACGGGACCCGAAGGCGCGGTCTCGTTCGCCGACGTCCACGACGTGGAGCTCGTGGTGCGCGAGTCGGAGTCGGGGTTCCGGGTGCACCTCGTGGCGCTGCTCGACACGCGGGTCGTGTCGGTCTGCAGCACACCGGTCAGCGTCGAGACGGTCCGCGGCCACCTGAAGCTGCTGCAGGGCATCATCCGCGAGCGCGCGAAGACCACGGGCGGCGCGGATCGCGGGTCGTGGTCCGACATCCCCGCCGCGCTGGAGACCCTCCGCCGCCCCGAGTGATGTGCGAGAACCCCAGGCGCACGGTCGATTTCGCACAACGGGGCGCGGAGGGCGCCAGGTCCCCGCCGGCCGCTGTGGGGTCAGACCCCATTTGGACGTCAGGGCGAACCTCGGCTTTCCGGCCACTGGTCTATGTAGATCGACGGATTCCACGCATCTGCATGGACCACTGCGGTCGGGGCACGGAGCTTGCACTTTCGCCACGCGGAGGTCCCATGCTCCCGCTGCTCGTGCTCCCCGCGCTCGCCGACCCCGCGACCGCCTCCGGCGAGGTCTCCGACGCCCCGCTGTTCGGCTACGTCCTGGGCCACGATCCGCACGCAGACCGCACCTTCTGGGGCGGCTCGCACTCCCTCGAGCCCGTCGAGTTCGACCGCGAGGCGTTCGGCACCTGGAACCAGCCTGCCGCGTTCCATCCCGAGCTCGTCGGCGCGAACGTCGTGTTCGACCCCACGATCACGAGCGGCCGCACGGACTGGGGCGTGTTCCCGTCCAGCTGGTGGCCGATGGACGCGAACGGCGTCGCAGACCGCTGGTTCGACGCCGACGAGCCCTCGCCCACCGAGAAGTACGACCTCCTCTTCACCCCGGACGACGCCAAGGTCGTCGCCGAGGTCACGCACTGGTTCTACGACGAGCTGCTCCTCCCGCCCGACCAGCGCCCGCCGCCGCACACCCACGCGCGACAGACCGTCCCGGGCCCCGCGACGAAGTGGGAGCTCAAGAACCACGGCGTGTACCAGGACGTCCATCCCGACGACTGGTGGGGCCACTGCAACGGGCTCGCGGCCTACACCACGGCCGAGCCGCTGGGCTTCCCGACGCGCGCGATCACCGTCCGGCTCGACGCAGACGGGCGGATCGAGGAGTGTGCCGGCGAGGACGAGCCGGGCTGCGTCCACTTCCGGAAGGGCGATCTGGAGGCCCTGTTCATCGAGGTCTGGTTCGGCGACAGCGCGCGGATGGGCGGACAGCGCTGCGACCTGCGGCCGGACGAGATCGAGACCGACGAATATGGCCGTCCCGTCGACGCCGAGTGCCGCGACCTCAACCCCGGCACCTTCCACGCCGCGCTCACCCACCTGCTGGGCCGCGGTGCCGAGCACCTCGCGACCGGCGAGACAGGAAAGGTCCCCTTCGTCGTGGACTTCAGCTACGACTGGGAGGTCTGGAACTTCCCCGTCGTGGGCTTCGAGCTCGTCGCGTGGGAGCGCGTGGACGAGGCCGCGGCCTCCGCCCTGGTCGGCGCGCCCGGCACGTACACGTGGAACCCGAGCGCCGTGTCGTGGGCGCGGGTCGAGATGCGGTTCGAGGTCCTCACCGACCCGGTGGGCACGGGCCAGATGGGCCGGACGGCCGACAACCGCGAGTTCTCGTACACGCCGGTGGCGACGCACTACGTCCTCGAGCTCGACGCGGCCGACCGCATCCTCGGAGGCGAGTGGATCGAGGCGCCGACCGTGAACGGCCCGGACTCCCGGCGGATGCACCCCGACTTCCTGTGGATCGCGACCGACCACGCCGCGATGGACGAGAAGCCGAACGACATGGAGGGAACCCAGGACAACCCGTTCCTGTCGCATCAAAAGCTCGCGCAGCTGCTCGAGTGCGCCAACGACCCGCCGAGCTGCGCCCCGGGCGCCGAGCCCACCGACTTCGAGAACATCGAGAGCTGCGGCTGCGACGGCACGTACGGCCTCAGCGTCCCCATCGTCGGTGCGCTGGTCCTGCTGGGGCTCGTCGGGCGGAGGCGCCTCGCAGGGAGTTAATCGGTACCCGTGCATCCGATGGACTGGCTCGCGGGGTATGGCGAGGAGCTGCAGGCACAGGCCGAGCAGCTCCGGGTGACGGGCGAGCTGCGCGAGCGCCTCGCGAAGCGCTATCCGAGCGGCCACGGCATCACCGACAACGGCCGCCTGCGCGACTACGTGATGGAGATCAAGCGCGACTACCTCGGGCAGTCCGCGCCGCTCCACAAGGTCGGTTATTCCGACAAGATCGCGACACTGTACCGTGCGCTCGGCACCCACACGTACGCCGTCCGCATCCAGGGCAGCCGCCTCAAGCGGAAGAACGAGCTGCGCGTCGCCAGCCTGTTCAAGGAGCTGCCGGGCGAGTTCCTCCGGATGGTCGTCGTGCACGAGCTCGCGCACCTCCGCCACCGCGACCACGACAAGGCGTTCTACCGCCTGTGCGAGCACATGGAGCCCGACTACCACCAGTACGAGATGGACCTGCGGCTGTGGCTCTTCGACCGGGAGAAGCGGTGATCCCGCAGATCGACCTGCGCTGGGTGGAGCCCGAGCGCGTCGACGAGCGGAACGCCCTCTTCCTCCGCCTCCCCGTCGAGGGCCGCGACGGCCAGCGCCTGGGCATCGACCGCTTCGGAATCCACTGGCCCCACTTCGGCGCCACCTTCTCCCTCCCCCTCGACGAGATCGCCGCCATCGGCACCCGCTGGGACGCCCTGATCGTGGTCGCACGCAACGGCGGCTCCAGCTCGTTCGACCTCCTGATGACCGGCCGGGAGATCCACACGCTCGCGGAGGGCCTGCGGGCCGTCCTCCAGCGGGTCTGGGCGGGCGAGCAGCCCCTGTGGGAGCCGGCGCCGCCCGTGGAGACCGAAGCCGTCGACCGCAACGCGGTGGTCGACACCCGATGGATCCCGAAGTGGGCGCAGGGCCGGATGTTCGACCGCCTCCACATCCGGTTCCCGGCGAGCGAGCTCACGGGCGACGCGTACCTCCGGCTCCGCACCGCCGACATCGCGTGGCCGGAAGGCGGGTCCCTGCGGTGCTTCCCCCTCGACGACATCACGGAGATCCGCGCGCGCGGCCCGAACATCGAGATCCGCCTCCGGTCCGGGCGCACGTGGTCCCGCCGCGCCGAGATGTCCGAGGGCGACCGCGACCGCCTCGTCGAGGCGATCCGCGCCTTCGTCGAGCGGAACCGCGGCTCCGGCGCCCCTCCCCCGGAAGCGCTCCTCGACCTGCTCGATCGCCGCTGATCAGGAGCGCTTGAAGCGCGCCTTGCGCACCGCGAACGCGAGCCCCTGAGCGTTGAGATCGATGTCGAGCGCGAGGAGTGCCCGCGCCATCGGGTCGGAAGCGAGCCCCGCCCGCTCGAGCCTCGCCTCGAACATCGCCCCGACGCCCGCCGCGAAGAACGCGTCGAGCTCGGCGTCATCGAGGCCCTCTGCGCCCTCGACGAGCCGCATCGACTGCTCGAGCCCGTCGCGCATCTGGGCCGCGATGCCCGCGAGGTCGGTCTGCTCGCCGAAGTGCGTGGGCCACGCCCGGCGGACGCCGGTCGCGAGGATGCGATCGATCGACGCCAGCGCGGCGGGACCGTCGAAATCGGTCGGCGACGTCGAGGCGAATGCGAAGAGGCCGTTCCGCTGGAGCGCCGGGTACACGATGCCGAAGCTGTCGCCCGTGAACACGCCGTCTTCGGCCTCGGCCAGCACGCAGAAGTGGTGGTTCGCGTGGCCGCGCGTGTGCAGGAACCGGAGCGTCTGGCCGCCCAGCTCGACCGTCGCGCCGTCTTCGAGCGCCCGCACGCGATCGGCCGGAGCGGGCACGATGGCCCCGTAGAGCTCGCGGAACCGGGCCTCTCCGTACACGGCCGTCGCTCCCGCCACGATGCGCGCGGGGTCGATCGCATGGGGAGCCGCGCGGGGATGCGCGAGCAGCGTGGCGTTCGGGCAGTGCTGGAGCAGGGCCCCGGCCCCACCGGCGTGATCGAGGTGGATGTGCGTGACGACGATCCACCGTACGTCGGCGGGCGACAGCCCCTGCGCCTCGAGCGCCGCGAGCAGGCGCGGAACCGCGTGGGTGGTGTTGGTCTCGACGAACGCGGCCTCGCCGCGGTCGACCACGAGGTACGCCGCGGCGACCTCGGGGACCATGTACTCGCAGTCGATGGTGTGGACGGACATGGCGCCTACTGTACCGAGAACACGAAGGGCCACGTCACGCTGGAGGCGCCGTGCCCGGACGGCGGGAACTGCACGTCGCGCAGCGCGTCGACCAGGCACCCCTCGACCGCCGGACGGCCGAACGAGGTGGAGACGATCTGCACGTCGTTCGCCCGCCCGCCCGGGGTGATGCCGAAGCGCACGACCACCTTGCCCCCGCCGAGCTCGGGGTCCTTCTGCAGCGCCCGTGTGAAGCAGCCCTGGAATTTGTGCATCCTGGCCATCACCGCGTCGCGGATGGCGCCCTTGTCGAGCACGTCGTCGATGGGCTTCGCGACGCCCACGACCGCCGTGCCCCCGCCGAGCGTGCCGATGTCCGCGGCTCCACCGCCTCCGCCCCGGAGGGTCCCGAAACCGCCCGACTCTCCCGGGCCCGCGACCAGCCCCCCGAGCGCGCTCCCCGACGCGAGCGCGTCGTCGATCGACCCCAGCCCCGACGAGTCGCCCCACAGGTCGGCCACCGCCGTGTTCGACGACCCCGTGGTCCCGATCATCTTCAGCAGCAGACCCGAGGTCCTGATCTCTTCGGTGAGGCGCGCCCGCACGACCTCGGTGGGCTCCGCCGCGCGATGGACGGGCGGAGCGACGGCCACCGGGTCGGGCTCGGAGAGGTCCCGCTCTTCGATGGGCGCGTCGAGATCGAGCTTCACGAAGCGCTCGGCCACGACCTCGCGTGCGGTGCGCTCGACGAGCACGGTGGTCACGGGCTCGGGCGGGAGCAGCGCCAGCGCGAGGGCTGGCGGGAACCACCACCGGAGGAGGGCCAGGATCAGGAACCACGCGATGCGCTCGATCACGACGTACACGAGCCAACCAGTGCCCAACGCGGTGCCGCCGGCGCTCGCGAGGAGCACCGCCACGGAGCCCCGCGTCCAGTAGGCCGGGTCGAAGTCGTGGGCGATCGCACGGAACATGGGAGCCTCCGTAGCCGCCGCGGTAGGCTCCGGCATGCACGAGCTTCCGCCGCTGCTGACCCCGGACTTCGAGCTCGACGCCGTGAGCGTGACGCTCGAGAAGCCGCCGCGGCTGCTCGACCTCCCCCACGTCCGGGTGCCGATCGCTGCCGTGCCCGTGCTGCTCGTGGGGGTCGCCATCGCATCCGGCGCCTGGTGCACCGCCGCGGCGCTGTTCGCGCTGGGTGTCGCGACGAACGCCGCGGTGTCGGCGTGGCGGTCGCGGCACACGCCCGAGCTCGTGCTGACGGTGCGGCGCGGGCGCCTGCAGGTCGGGGACCGCAAATTCCCCCGTGAATTCCACACGGGCGACGTGGCGGAGGCCCGCTGGGACTGCACGCCCCCGACCACCCACCTCGTTCTGGTATACGCGGACGGGCGGGAGGAGGAGGTCGCACACGTGCGGCGGCAGAGCAGCGAGCGCCAGCCGGGCATCACGCGTCGCCAGCGCGAGTGGCTGGTGCAGGTGATCACCGACCAGCTCGACCCGGCCACCGCGGAGAGCGTCCCCGAGGGCCTGCGACACCTTACCCGTGGGAGGGAGAGAGCATGACGAGCGACTGGGCGGCCATCGACATCGGCACGTCTTCGGTGAAGGGCGCGCGCTTCGACGCGCACGGGACGGTCGTGGCGCACGCCGTCCGCTCGATCCCCGGCGTCGTGCGCGACGGGGCCGCCGTGACCCAGGACCTCGGCGCCGTGCTGGCCGCTGCCGATGCCGTGCGCGACGCCGTCGGGTCCGGTGCGGCCGGCCTTTGCGTGACCACGCAGCGCGACACCGCCGTGCTCGACGGCACGCTGATCTCGTGGATGGACGGGCGCGCGGCGGCGCACGGCTCGCTGTGGGACGTGCTCGACCCCGCCGGGAAGGCCGTCCGCACGCTGCCGAGCGCGGTGCTCGAGCGCTGGACGGGCCGCGCCGTCGAGACCGAGGCGAGCCGGTCCGCACGGCTCCGCGACGACCTCGACCGGCTGCGGGCCCTCGGCTGCACGCTGCCCGAGCTCGTGCCGCTGGGCGAGCCGGCCGGCACGTGGAACGGCGTGCCCGTCTACCCCACCGCGGGCGACAAGAACTGCGCCCTGCTGGGGAACGGCGCGACCTCCGAGGTGGCCGGTCTCTCGCTCGGATCGGCCGTCTCGCTCGGGCTGCGGGCGCAGGGCGTGCCGAAGGGCCGTCCCGGGGTGTTCGTCTCGCACGCGGCCCTGCACGGCCGCTGGGACGTGGAGACGGGGCTCGTGGCGGGCATGTCGGCGCGCGACGGGCTCGCGGCGTGGCTCCCGATCGACCGGGCGCCCGGCGACTTCGCGGACGACCTGTGGATGCTGCCCCACTTCGCCGGCGCGCTCGACCGGCCCGCGACGGGCGTGCTCTTCGGCCTCCGCGCCGACACGCCGCCCGTCGCCATCGCGAACGCCTGGGCGCAGGGCGTCGTGGCCGAGCTCGTCCGACTGCGGCCCGCGCTCGAGGCCGAAGCGGGCGGGCAGATCACGCGCATCCGGCTCTCCGGAGGCGGCGCACAGCCCGGCTGGGACGCGCTCGTCGCAGATGCGTTCGACGTCCCCGTCGAGCGCGTGCACGGGCGCCTGGCCGGGTGCCGCGGCGCGGTGGACGCCGTCCGCATCGCCCACGACCTCGAGCCTCTCCCCCACCCCGCCCTCGCGGTGAGCACCACGACCCCGGCGAACGCGGAGCGCTTCGCGCGCTGGGCCGCCCGGTACGTGCAGCTGTTCGACGGGCTCGCCGGGCTCTGAGCCTGCGTCAGCGCCTTCCGCGCTGGGGCCGGTCGGGGCCGACGCGCCCGGGCACGCCTCCCGGCGGCGTCCACATCACCGCGCCGGGCGCCACCACCGCGACGGACGCGTCTCCGAGGGCCCGCGCGGAGCGCTCCAGTCGATCGGGCCCCTCCGGCTCGGACCGGAAGGCCTCCATCCACGCGAGGATCAGCGCCAGCACGGGGTGACCGAGATCGCCGAGCAGGTCGCGCGGCAGGCGGTCCCGGAACAGCAGCGGCGCCGTGCCCCGCGTCCCGTCGAGCCACATCAGCAGCCCCCGACGCTCGAGGACGCCGTCGTGCGCCACCATCCAGTGCGCGGTCCCCACCTCGCCGTCGGGCCCGCAGCTCCCCTCGATCACCACGCCCCCGTCGACCACGT
Source organism: Alphaproteobacteria bacterium (assembly GCA_020632875.1). Classification (GTDB taxonomy): domain Bacteria; phylum Myxococcota_A; class UBA796; order UBA796; genus JACKEQ01. The sequence goes on along the minus strand of JACKET010000002.1, from coordinate 259,581 downwards.
GGCGCCCGATCCGCGCGTGCGCGTCGGGCACCTCGTCGGGCCAGAGGTCGCGGCAGACGTTCATCACCCGCACGAGCCGCGCCCGGACGGGGAGATCGAAGCTCCCCACCGCGAACGTCAGCCCCGGGATGGCGTGCTCGGCGGCGCGCGCCACCAGGTCCTCCGCGATGTCGACCCCCACCACGGGCACCGGAGCCACCGCGCGAGCGAGCTCCACGGTCGTCCACGGACGCGCGCCCACGCCGAGATCGACGATCGGCGCACCGGATTCCCCGGACAACAGATCTGGCGCGAGCTGGAGCACCAGCGCGTCGAGCTGCGCGAGCCGGCCGGGCCGGGTCTTGCGGCGGAATCCCATGCCGGTCCCCTCACACGGGACGGGATACTGCGCCTCCATGCGCGGTGTCGGCGTCGTGGGCTGCGGGGGCTTCGGCCCTCACCTGGTGCGGAACCTCGTCGAGGCCGGCGTGCCGCACGTGGCCATCTGCGACCCCCACCCCGACCGCGTGGCGCGGGTGGTCACGCGGCATCCCGGCGTCTCCGGGAGGCCCGACCTGGCGGCCCTCCTCGCGGATCCCGACATCGATGCCGTCGTGATCGCCACGCCTCCGTCGACGCACTTCGCGCTCGCGACCGCCGCGCTGGAGGCCGGGCGCCACGTGCTCGTCGAGAAGCCCATGGCCGACCGACGCGCGCATGCCGAGGCGCTCGTCCGGCTGGCGCGAGCGACGGGGTGCGTGCTGGCCGTCGACCACACCGCGCTGTTCGAGGCGCCCACCCGCGCGGCGCTCGACCACGCCCACACGCTCGGCGCCCTGTCGTCGGCACGGGCGGTCCGCGCGGGGCCCGTGCCCGTGCGGTCCGACACGGACGCCCTCTGGGACCTCGCACCCCACGATCTCGCCGTGCTGACCGTGCTCCGCGGCGCCCCGCCCGCCTGGGTCGCCGCCGAGGCGCACCGCGACGCCGTGGTGGTCGAAGCCGACCTGCAGCTCGGCTGGGACGACGGCGTGGAGGCGACGCTGCACGTGAGCTGGCGCCCGCCCGAGCGCCGCCGGACCACCGTGCTGCACGGCGCGAACGGGTCCATCGAGGTCGACGCGCTCGGCGGGACGGCGCGCCACACCCGCGATGGCGCGGTGCGGGCGCTGCCGACGGGCGCCGGCGAGCCCCTGCGCGCGGTCATCGACGACTTCCTCGCCGCGGTGCGCGACGGGCGGCCCCCGCGGTCCGGCGCCGCGCTGGGCCTCGACGTGGTCGCCGTGATCGACGCCGCGCACCGGGCCCTCGAGCAGCGCGCGAGGGTCGAGGTCGGCTGATCAGAACGTGCAGTCGGGGATGTCGTCCATCGCGACGCTCGAGGTGCCGTGCTCGACCGTGACGGTCGACGGGTCTTCGATGAGCGGCAGCTCGCACGTGGCCGACGCGAACCCGCAGTCGTCGGTGCACTCGTTGCCCTGGCTCTCGATGCGGCCGTAGCTCTCGATGGTCAGCACGCCGTTCTCGAGCGTGGCCGTGCACGTCGCGTCGGTGAGCGTGTCGCACGAGCTCGACAGGCAGGTCTGGAAGTCGACGATCAGCTCGCCCTGGCTCCAGCAGATCACGCCTTCGTTCGTGAATTCCGTGACTTCGACGGGGTCGGGACAGCCCGCCAGGATCAGCGTTCCGAAGATGAGCTTGCGCATGCGGTCTCCTTCCGTGCTCCGTCCACACCGTCGCGCGAAATCGCCGCCCCCGCCACGCGGTTCCGTACGCAGCATGAGGACACTCAGGCCCCGTGCGCGCCGACCAGGGACAGGGCATGCGCGCCCGAGACCGCCGCCAGGGCGAGCGCGCGGTCGGGCCCGGCACCCGAGGCCAGCGCGAACGCGAGGCCCGCCGCGAACCGATCGCCGCAGCCGTACGCATCGCGGATCGGGCCGTCCACGGGGGCCGCGGCCCAGCGGCCCTCCCGGCCCTCCATCCTCCACACCCCGCCGTGCTCGCCGTCCGTCGTCGCGACGAGCGCCGGAGCGACCTCCAGATCCCCGGGCGCGAATCGCTCGCCCGGGTCCCGCCCGCTGTGCACCAGGGCGTCGAGGCGCACGCCCGCCTCGCGGAGCACGGGAAGCACGCGGGCCGTCGCGACGAGCACGCGCGCCGCGCGGGCCGCGCGGAGCCAGGCCGGCGTGCCCTTGCAGAAGTACACGGCGTCGGTCCCCGCGAAGAGTCCGGGGGCGAGATCGCCGTCCGACGCGTGCTGTGCGGGGCCCACGACCACGATGGTGCGCTCGCCGTGCGGGTCGACGAGCGTGATGGCGCGGCGGTGCCCCCCGATGGCGCGGCTCCCTCGGACCTCGACGCCCAGCGCGCCCAGAGCCGCCGGAATCCCCTGGCCCACGGCATCGTCGCCGAGCCCCGTGTAGAGCGTGCAGCCCCCGGCGAGGCGGGCGAGCTCCGCCGCCGCGACACCCCCGCCACCAGCGGGCTGATCGAGCGACCGATCCGCGTGGAGGATGGCGCCCGGCTCGGGCGCGCGGTCGACGTGCAGGAAGGTCACCTGCTCGACGTGCCCGACGACGGCGACCTTCACGCGGCGGCGCGCAGCGCGGCCACGAGCGCGACCCGCTCGCTGGCACCCGGCAGCCCGAGCGCCGGCATGGGGCGGCCGCGCGCGGCCTCGTCGGCCAGCTCCGCGAACGCGGCTTCGATCACGTCGCGCGTGTCGACGCGATCCGCGAGCCAGGCCCGGAGGTCCCACGCCAGCTGGCCGTGCTCCACCTCGTCGGCGTGGATGCGCGCCAGCACCGCGCGATCCGCGGGATCGACCGCGCGCTGCGCCTGCCACCCGGCCTCGAGAGCGGCGTAGGCCTCGCGTACGCAGCCCTCGCGGGCGTTGTGCCGCGCGAGGCTCGCCAGATCGGCGGGCGGCGCGGCCCCGACGGCGGGCAGCGCGGGCTCGACGCCCCACGCGCGCGCCCGTGCCACACAGAGCGCCGTGTGCCGCCGCTCGTCGTCGGCCGCGGCCCGGGCCCGCGCCACGAGGGCCTCCGGGGCGCCGTGGAGCGCGAGATCCCGCGCGAGCTCTTCGAACGCCACGACGCTGACGTGCTCCAGCGCGGCCATCGCGGCCCACCAGTCGCCGGCGTGCTCCACGGCGTCCGCCACGCCGCAGGCGCCCAGCGGACGGCGCCCCCCGATGCACTCGGAGCCGAACCGGCACGTCATGGTGAGCGCGTCGAGCGTCTCGCCCGCGAGGTCGGTGCACCAGATGGACGACTCCGGCACGCCCGCCTGCTCCGCGACCTCCCACCCGTCGGTGTTCATGCAGATCGCCTCGCAGTCCGCCGGCGGCAGCTCGAGGGTCGGCACGGAGAGCCCCTGGGCCACGAGCTCGACGACCGTGGGCTCGGTCTCGCCGGGCCTCAGGCACTCGGCGCTCGTGGGCACGACGACCGGCACGAACGTGCACCGCCACCCGTCGACCAGCTCGTCGACCGTGTCGCACACGAGCTCACAGTTGTCGGACTCGCGCAGGTCGGCGGCCTCGCCAGCCAGGGTCTCGAGCGCGATGTCGCCCTCGACGAGGGCATCGGGAGCCGTGGGCGGGCACTTGCACGCCACGCCGGCCCCGAACACGAGCGAGCCCGCGAGGATGCGGGTGATCACGATGCGCAGGTCCATGGAGCGCCTCCCGCCGGCCTCGAAGGCGGCCGACGTGTCGGGAGGGTACCCGACGGCCTACAGATCCGCCTCGCGCCGCATGCCGAACTTCCCGGAGAGCTCGTCGTCGTAGTGGTCGGCGAGCGCCGCGACATCCATCACGAGCTGGTGCAGCTCGTCTTGCGAGAGCCCGTCGGTGCGGCGGTTCGCCCGCACCTCGAGCATGCCGTTCGCCACCGAGAACGCACCGCCGACGATGGTGGCGTTGAGCTCGAGCACGTGCGCGAACAGCCGCCCGGTGTCGCCCGACAGGACGAGGATCGGCGAGCGGGCTTCGAGGATCAGCTCGCCTTCGGTGGGGCCTTCCTCGATCACGATCTGGACCTCGGCCGACCCGGCGGAGAAGGCCCAGTGCCCGAGCCGGAACGGCTCGATGCGGGAATCCGCGGGGTCGAGGCCGTACTCGGTGAGCTGCGCTTCGACGAGCGCGGCGGTCTCCTTGGCGTTCATGGGATCTCCCTGCAGGGCTCCGGGATACCACCGGCGCAGCGAGAAGTCACCGCCGACGCGCGAGAACCCGCCCGAACGCCCCGAGCGCCGCCCCGACCGCGGTCGGTGGGCTCGCGGGCCCACAGACGAAGCCGGTGTGGACGACGCGCCCGTCGGTGTCGGTGTCGGCGTCCGTGTCGGCGTCGGCGTCCGTGTCGGCGTCGGCATCCGTGTCGGCGTCGGCATCCGTATCGGCGTCGGTATCGGCATCCGAGTCCGTGTCGGCGTCGGCATCCGTGTCGGAATCGGAGTCCGTGTCGGAATCGGAGTCCGTGTCGGAATCGGAGTCCGCGTCGGCGTCGGTGTCCGCATCCGTGTCGGCGTCGGTGTCCGCGTCGGCGTCGGTGTCCGCATCCGTGTCGGCGTCCGTGTCCGCATCCGTGTCGGCGTCCGTGTCCGCGTCCGCGTCGGTGTCCGCGTCCGAATCGGCGTCGGTGTCCGCGTCCGCGTCGGTGTCCGCGTCCGAATCGGCGTCGGTGTCCGCATCCGTGTCGGCGTCCGTGTCCGCATCGGTGTCCGCGTCGCCGGCCCCGCACACCGGGAGGTCCACGGTGTTCACCGGGAGCCCGAATCCCTCGTAGGGAACGGAGTCGTGGATGATCGACGTCGTGAAGTTGCTCCCGTTCGAGCTGCACGCCGTGAACGAGAGCGTGCAGCCCGTCCCCTGAGGCGGCAGGTCGACGTTGTTCTGGTACAGCTGGACGTTCGAGCCGTCCGACTCGACGACGACGACCCCCGCTCCCGTGGCCGCCGAAAAGGTGTTCATCGCCGTGTCGTCGAAGAACAACCACGCTGTGCCGCCGTTCGCGAAGCTGCCGTTGACCACCACGTTCCCGCTGCCGCAGTCGAGCACGACGTCGTCGACGATGTAGGTCTCGGGCGGGCTCGCCGAGCCGTCGATCTGGAAGCGGACGCGCGCATCGGTCGACGAGCTGCCGTTCGCGTTCACGTTGAACGGGTACAAGAAGCTCTGCTGCGCGAGCGCAGGCGCAGCGAGGACGACGGCGAGCACCATCCGGAGAGGATAGCCGGACGTGCGACCACTCGAAACCGAGGTGCCCATGTCCACTCCGCCACGCCACGTCTTCGTCGCCGGAGGCACGAGCGGCATCAACCTCGGGATCGCCCGGGCCTTCGCCCGCAACGGAGACCGGGTGAGCGTCGTCAGCCGCAGCGCCGAGAACGTCGCCGCCGCGGTCGCCACCCTCGATGGCAGCCCCGGTCCCTGGGGCGGAACGGTCGACGTGCGCGACCCCGACGCCGTCCAGGCGGTCCTCGCGGCTGCCGCGGCCGCGAACGGGCCCATCGACGTGCTGATCTCGGGCGCCGCAGGCAACTTCCCCGCGCCGGTGCTCGGCATCAGCCCGAACGGCTTCAATGCGGTCGTCGGCATCGACCTCGTCGGCACGTTCCACGTGTTCCGCTTCGCCTGGGAGCACCTGCGAAGGCCGGGCGCGTCGCTGATCGCCATCTCGGCACCGCAGGCCTGGATCCCGATGGCCTACCAGGCCCACGTCTGCGCCGCGAAAGCGGGCGTCGACCAGCTCGTCCGCACGCTGGCCATCGAGTGGGGTCCGGCGGGCGTCCGCGTGAACTCGCTCGTGCCCGGGCCCATCGACGAGACCGAAGGCATGCGCCGCCTGATGCCCGACGACACGAAGAAGGCCGGCCTGGCGCGCGCGGTGCCGCTCCAGCGCCTCGGAACGGTCGACGACTGCGCGGCCGTGGCGATGTTCCTCGCCTCGGATGCGGCACGCTACGTGACGGGCGCCGTCATCCCGGTCGATGGCGGCTGGTCGCTGCGGGGTGCCCCCCTCGAGGCGTAGTCAGCGCCGCCGGAACAGGAGGGTCACGAGAAGCCCCGCTCTGCTCGGGCTCGCCGTCGCGCACCCGAACACCGGCGTCGGCGCGACCCCGGCCCCGTCGCCACTGGCGTCGACCCGGTCGTCCAGCCCGTCTCCGTCGTGGTCCTGGCCGGCTTCGACACGATCCGGCACGTCGTCGCCGTCCGAATCCAGGTCGCGGTGGTCGGGGATCCCGTCCCCGTCGAAGTCTCCGGAGCCCTCGTCGATCGATGGCACGCCATCGTCGTCGTCGTCGGTGTCGACGAAGTCGGGCAGCCCGTCGAGATCCGTGTCGACGACGCCCTCCACCGAATCGGGCACGCCATCGCCATCCGAGTCGGCACCGTTCGGATCGCCGCCCCACTGCTCCTCGAGGTAGTCGGGGATGCCGTCTCCGTCGGAGTCGAGCGTGGGATCGGCGTCGTCGCCGTCGCAGTCCTGATCGATGCCGTCGCCGGGCACCTCGGGAGCGGAGGGGTAGGTGTCCGCCGCGAAGTCGTTGCAGTCGCCCCCTTCGAGCGCGGCATCGACGGGCGGTGCGCACGCGACGAACGGCGCCGTACCCACGGCCCCGAAGCCGTCGCCATCCTGATCGACCCACCAGTCGAGCCCCGCGCCCGGGTCGAGGTACGTGTCGGCGTCGTCGGCCCCGCCGTCGCAGTCGTTGTCGAGGCCGTCACAGATCTCGGGTGCGCCCGGATTCACGGTGTCGTCGGTGTCGTCGCAGTCGTCGGGGTTCTGAGACACGCCGACGGGCGTCACGCACGTGATGTACGGCGTCGCAGCGTCTCCGTACCCGTCGCCGTCGTCGTCCGCGAACCACAGCGCCCCGTCGACCGCGTTGTCGTCGACGAGCAGGTTGCAGTCGTTGTCGCGCAGGTCGCAGACCTCGACCGCGAAGGGGTTGGTGCCCGCGTCGTAGTCGTCGCAATCGCCCGCATTGTCGGCGAGGGTGCCCTGGTCGCAGGAGATCGACGCCAGCGTGGGCTCGCCGAACCCGTCGCCGTCGAAGTCCTCGAAGAACGTCTGCCCGTCCAGCGGGTTGTCGTCGACGAGCCCGTCGCAGTCGTTGTCGACGAGGTCGCAGAGCTCGTTGGCGTTCGGGTGCCGGGAGGCATCGGCGTCGTCGCAGTCGCCCACGCGCTGCGCGTGGCCCGCCGGCTGATCGCAGGCGTTGATCGGCGTGCCGTTCACATCGCCGTAGTTGTCGCCGTCCGTGTCGGGGTACCAGTCGATGTAGGTCGTGTCTTCGTCGATCAGCGTGTCGCAGTCGTTGTCGACGCCATCCCCGCACTGGTCGAGCGCGTCGGGATTGGTGGTCGCCACCGTGTCGTCGCAATCGAGGTCGTCGAGCGACAGGCCCTGCTGGAGCTGGCACGCGAGGACGGTGGTGCCGGGCGCGCCGAACGTGTCGCCGTCGGCGTCTTCGAAGAACGGCACCGCGTCGACGGCCCCGATGTCGAGCGTTCCGTCGCAGTCGTTGTCGAGGCCGTCGCAGACCTCGGTGCGTGTGGGGTTCACGGCCGCGTTGAGGTCGTCGCAGTCCTGGTCGTCCTGCACGCGGCCCGCGATGGGGTTGCAGCTCGAGACCGCGTCGAGCGCGTCGCCGAAGGTGTCGTTGTCGGCGTCGCGGTACCAGGTGCCCGCGCCCACCGACCCGGGCGGGTCGGTCGCGCCGTCGCAGTCGTTGTCGACGCCGTCGCAGGACTCGGCGGCGCCGTCCCAGGCGAGCGGCTCGGTGTCGTCGCAGTCGTCGGCGGTGGTGACGCGGCCGGGGACGGGCACACAGCTCGACACGGCGCTCGCGGGGTCGCCGTGCCCATCGGCATCCACATCGGCGTAGTACGTCGCGCCGTCGACCGGGGCGTCGTCGGCCGTGCCGTCACAGTCGTCGTCGACCCCGTTGCAGGTCTCTTCGACACCGGGGTTCCGCGCCGAATCGGTGTCGTCGCAGTCGGTCGCGTCGAGCACGTAGCCGGAGGGAGCGGCGCAATCGACGACCTCTTGCCCGGGGTCGCCGTAGCCGTCGCCGTCGGCGTCGCGCCAGTAGCTCTGCGTCGCCGTGCTCTCGTCGACGAGCCCGTCGCAGTCGTCGTCTGCGCCGTTGCACTGCTCTGTCGCCCCGGGGTGGACGTACGCGAGCGTGTCGTCGCAATCGGTCGCATCGACCACGAAGCCCGGCGGCGCGGTGCAGGCGAGCACCGCCGTGGCCCCTTCGTCGCCGTAGGAGTCGCCATCGGCATCGGGCGTCCACGCGGTGGCGTCGACCGCGTCGTCGTCGACCGTGCCGTCGCAGTCCTCGTCGACGCCGTCACAGGTCTCGGAGACCCCGGGGTTGCGGCCCGGATCGGTGTCGTCGCAGTCGCCGGGGGTCGCGACCCGGGAGCCGAGGGTGCAGACCTGGAGCGCCGGGCCCGTCCCGTAGGCATCGCCGTCGTTGTCGGCGTAGGAGGCGATCCCGTCGACCGGATTGTCGTCGATCGTGCCGTCGCAGTCCTGGTCGACGCCGTCGCAGGTCTCGGAGGCGCCGGGGTGGACGCCGCCGTCGCTGTCGTCGCAATCGGACGGCGAGGTCGGCGCGCCGGGTGGGACGAGGCAGCCCTGGGTGGCGGTGCCCGCGGAGCCGTCCCCGTCACCGTCGACGTACCAGGTGAGCTGGGGCAGGCCCTCGTCGAGCTGGCCGTCGCAGTCCTCGTCGGCCCCGTTGCACACCTCGGTGGCGCCGGGATGGACGGAGGGATCGCCGTCGTCGCAGTCGCTCGCGGTGGACGAGCCCCCGGGCGGGATGGCGCACGCGCTGACGGGCGTTCCGGCCGACCCGTCGCCGTCGCCATCCGTGTAGTACGTGACGAACGGCAGCCCATCGTCGGGGAGCCCGTTGCAGTTGTCGTCGACGCCGTTGCACACCTCGGCGGCGCCCGGATTGATGCCGGTGTTCAGGTCGTTGCAGTCGTCGATACACGACGCGTAGCCGTCGTTGTCGGCGTCGTCGCACAGGCTCGTGTCTTCCTGGAGCACCAACGTGCCCGCGAGCCCCGGCGAGCCCGATGCCACGTTGCCCTGCCCCGCCGACCCGCCGGCGACGCTCGTGACGAGGGTGCCGCCCACGTCGATGCCGTAGATCACGGAGATCCGCCCGCCGGCTCCACCCCCGCCGCCCCGGCCCTGCCCGTCGGTGCTGGCCCCGCCGCGGCCTCCGCGCGCCGCCACCTGCCCGTAGAGGTTCACGACGCCACCGATCAGCGAGACGCCCCCGCCGCTGCCCCCGCCACCGCCGCCCGTGGAGGCCTGGGGGTGCGGCAGCCCGTCGAACCCGGTCTCTCCGTCGACCCGGATGACGCCACCGAGCTCGAGGTAGCCCGTGACGGACAGGTGGAATCCACCCCCGCCGGCGCCGCCGCGCCCGCCCTCCTCCGAGTAGGGGACCGGGTAGCACGTGCCGGATGCCGCGAACATCGTGCCCCCGGCACCGCCACCGGACCCGGGCTCGTGGAACGGGTCGAGCGCGACGCCGTAGGGGTCGCCGCCCCGGGACTGCTGACCGCCGGAACCGGAGCCCTGGTAGCCGCCGTCTCCGCCGGACCCGCCGAATCCCGCGCCGCCACCGCCGATGGACTCGCACAGGTGGCTGTCGGGCGTCGTGCCCCCTCCAGGGCCGTCGCCATCCTCGCCCGGGCGCGGCGAGAGGCCCGGGGGCGCGGGCGTTCCACCGAGATAGCCCGCACCGGTGCCGTCGATCTCGCCGTAGACGAGGGCCGCCTCCGCTTCGATGTAGGTGTCGCCGAGCAGGCTGACGCTCGCGCCCGGACCCACCTGAAAGGTGCCGACGTTCGTGAACGTGCCCGACAGCGCGTCTCCGCTCTGGAGCGTCAGGTCGGCCCCACCCCAGTCGCCGCCCGTGTACGTCGCGGCGAGAGCGGGCGTGGGAAGCAGAAGGACGAGAATGCGCACGGGGCCCCCGACGGGGAGGATATCCGGTGACGCGGGGTGCCGCGCGGACGACGCGAACATCGGCTAGGTTGCGGACGGGAGAACACGATGCGGACCGCCCTGGTCGCCCTGATGGCCCTCGCCTGCAAGAACGGGGGCACGCTCACCGTCGAAGACGCCGACACGGATGCCGACACCGACGCGGATGCCGACTCCGACACCGATGCGGATGCCGATGCAGACTCCGACGCCGACGCAGATGCCGACTCCGACGCGGATGCCGACACCGACACGGCCGACGTGCCGCCCGGGTGCACGGCGCAGCTCCTCGAGACCTTCCCGGTCGACCTGACGACCGACGCCTACTACCGAACCACGGTCGAGTGGGTGTTCTCCGACGTGGCTCCCTCGGCGACGGGCACCCTGGCGGGCCCGCAGGGCGGCTCGGTGTCGGGCGTGCTGTCGTGGTCGGGCTCGACGCTGGTGTTCACGTCCGACAGCCCGCTCGAGCCGGCCTCGACGTACACCGCGACGGTCGACTGGTGTGGCGGCAACGCGACGTCGACGTTCACGACCAGCGAGGTCGGCGCGGCTGCGCCGGGGCCCGACCTGCTCGACCGCACGTGGCTGCTCGACGTGGCGTCCGGGCGCTTCCTCGAGCCCGCGGGCCTGGGGCCGATCATCCAGAGCACCCTGCCGATCCAGCTGCTGCTGGGCGCGAGCGTGGCGACGGGCACCGACCTCGCGCTGATGGGCGCGGGCACCGACACGACGAGCGTGGTCGTGCAGCAGGACGTGTGCATCGAGACGTTCGACTTCCCGCCCGCCTCGTTCGCGAGCAATCCGTACTTCGAGGTCGGGCCGCAGACGATGGCCTTCCCGCAGCCGGTCGGCCCCGACGTCGTGCTCGAAGACCTCTTCCTGTCGGGTGCCTTCGCGCCGGATGGGTCGAGCATCCAGGGCGGCGTGCTCACCGCGCGGGTCGACACGCGGCCCCTCGTGCCCCTGCTCGACCCCAGCGGGAACCCGAACGCCGTGTGCCAGCTCGTGCAGCTCTTCGGCATCCTCTGCCAGCCGTGCGCCACGGGCGGCGACTTCTGTCTCGATCTGCACGTCGACAGCCTCGAGGCGGCCGAGGTGCCGGGCCTCGTGCTCGAGCCGCGCGCCGCGGCCGACATCCTCGCCGACCCGAGCTGCCCGTAGGCCTCACAGCCCGCCGACGATGTCCTGCACGGCCTGCAGCACGTCGGCACCCGACAGGTTGTCGTTGCCCGCGGGCGTGCCGTGGCTGGTCGAGTACTCGATCACCATCGTGCTGCGCGGCACGACGATGTCGAAGCCGCGGCCGATGCTGAACGGCGAATCGTCGAACGTGCCCGGCACGGGCTGGGTCTCACCGTCGCCCACGCACCAGCCCTGGGTCGAGCCCACCGAGTCCATGAAGGCCATGCACGAGTCGGCCGTGCCCGCGACACCGGAGGTGTCGGCCTCGAGCACCCAGATGATCTCGGCTCCGGCGGCGATGATGTCGTCTTCCACTGCGGCCACGCTCCCGGCGTGGTTCCTGCAGGCGGGTCACCAGGCGGGGATGGAGACGAACAGGAGCACGTCGAACGGGCTCCAGTCGATCACGGGGTCGCTGGCGCACGGCACGTTGCCGAGCGCGAGGGGCGCCGACCGCACCCCGTCGCGGTGGCGCGCGGCCGGCCAGCTGTACGGGGTCATGACCTCGTCGACCGCCATCGGCTCGACCGCACCGGACGGATAGCAGCCATCCGTGTCGGCGTCGGCATCCGTGTCGGCGTCGGCATCCGTGTCGGCATCGGCATCCGTGTCGGCGTCGGTATCCGTGTCGGTGTCGGTATCCGTGTCGGTGTCGCCTTCGACCGCCGGACCCTTCGCATCCGGCGTGCAGCCGACGAGCCCGAGAAACCAGAGGGGCAGGTGTTTCATGCGCGGATGATGCCAGCCGCGGGGACGATTGGCCACCGAATCCCGGGGAGGGGCGCTACCATGCGGCATGCTCCGTCGTCTCCATCGCCCTCGCCGGCACGTTCCACTACCCCGGCGACTTCACCGACTCCGCCAGCCTGCACGACCGCGTCACGTCGGACTGCGCGAACGCCGGAACCGTCGAGCTCGTGTTCGACGCCGAGGGCTTCGAGTGGACGGACTCGCTCGACGCGCCACCGGCCTGCGATCTGGTGTTCCGCAGCCAGTGGGGCAGCCGGTACACCATCGACTACTACGCCAGCGCCGCGAGCTACGGCATCCACACCGACCTGTCCCAGGGCCGCTCGGTCACGTTCCGCAACCTCGAGATCAACGTCGCGGACGGCCCGGCCCTGGCCGAGTCGAACCCGTTCATCGAGAACTCGCCCGGCAACGGCGGCTACGTCATCCTCGAGAACGTGCGCTACCGCGCCAACACCCATCGCGCGCCCGTCGTGAAGGGCGCGTCGATGACGGTCGACATCGACGACACCCGCATCCAGGATCTCGCCCCCCTCCAGTACGCGATCGACCTGGTCGGCGACTCGCTGGTCTACATCTGCGACAGCCGGATCGAAGGCGGAGGGGGCGCGATCCGCGTGTCGGGCGGGCTGATCTCGCTGCACACCCGCTACAACGACAACGACTCCGGCACCTTCGGTGCGCCGATCAGCGTCGATGGCGAGCTGGTCTCGGAGCGCGACCTGTTCGTCGGCAACCGCTCCGGCGTGCTGCCCGGCGGGGCCCTCGCGCTCCAGGCCCTCGCGAACACCGAGAGCTACCTCGAAGGCGCTGTCTTCACGGGCAACACGACCGCCATCGGCGGCGCCATCGACCTCGCGCTCACCAACAGCGGCACGCTCCACGTCTCCGAATCGACGTTCATCGGCTCCGGAGCCCTGACGGGCAACGCCATCCGGGCAGCCGGCACCACGACCCTCGACCTGAAGACCACGGTCCTCGAGTGCTACGGCGCGGGGCCCGTGCTCGCGTACGTCGATTCGTCCGAGCTCTTCGTCGACCAGGTGACCTTCGGCGATCTCACGGGCGAGGCCTGGAGCGGCAACGGGCCGCCCGAGTCGGTGTCGTACACGTCCTTCAACGCCACGATGCCGGGCTCGTGGTTCAGTCCGACCACCCCCGCCGACTCGGTCGGCACGCTGCACTTCGACGGGCGCGTGGTGCCCGCGGGCTGGACGGACGACTCCGGCACCGCGCCCCTCACCGGCGACCCGCAGTGGGTCCTCGGCGACCAGTGCGGCGACCCCAAGCACCCGGCCTACGGGACCTCTCCGCTCTCGCTGGTCCCCACGTCCGCCTGGGTCGGCGCCCTGCCTCCTGTGATCGCAGGGCCCCCACCGACACCCGCCGACCCCGACGCGTGCCCGCCGGCCGACACGGCTGGCGACACGGGCTGCGAGCCCCGGTACGACTACGTGATCTCCGGTACCGGGCCGAACCGCGTCGCCGCGTCGACGTGCGGCGCCGAGCCCATCACGACGGGCTGCGGCTCGGTGACCTCGTCGGGCCTCGTGTTCTCGTGGACCGCGAACGCCAGCGGCCCGTACCGGTTCAGCACCGCGCAGACCCCGTTCGACACCGTGCTCGAGGTCACCACCGCGTGCGACCCGACCGCACCGCCCGCGTGCAACGACGACTCCGCTGTGGGCGACACGGCGTCGGAGGTGCGTCGCTACGTCGCGGCTGGCGAAGAGCTCCTGCTCGCGGTCCAGAGCGCGGATGCGGCGTGCGGGCCGGTGCAGCTCGCCATCGAGCCCGTCACCGACTGTCCTCTGGCCCAAGACGTCACCGCCCTCCTGCTGGGCGCGGGGTCTGCGGCGACCGTCGACACCTGCGACCCGCCCGACCTGTTCACCTCGTGCCTGCCCGACCTGCGGCACGACGCCATCGTCGCGTTCATGCCGGACGTCTCGGGCTCGTGGCAGATCCAGGGCGTCGCGAGCGACCCTGCGGGCCAGGGTCCGGTGATGCTGTCCCTCCGCGACCCGTGCCCCACCGAAGCGGGCTGCGCGCTGGGCCAGCCGGGCGCGCCTCCCATCCTGACCGCCGACCTGGTCGCGGGCGAGACCGCGTACGTCCAGGTCTCCACGACCGACGCGTGCGGGCCGGTCCAGATCACGGCGTCCGCCGCGACCGTGGTCGAGCCGCTCTGCACGTCGGTCGACCTCGACGGGGCCGTGGGCGCCGACGTGGGCAGCGGCGACACCTGCGCCGACGCCAATCCCGACGGGGCCTGCGGCGCGAGCCCGCTGTACTTCGACTGGTCCCCGCCGGGTCCGGGCACCTACGTGTTCGAGGCCCACTCGAGCCAGGTCGAGCCCGCCATCGGGGTCGGCACGAGCTGCGACGCGTCTGGCTTCTTCTGCACGGGTGGCGACCGTCTCGTGCTCCCCGTCGACCCGGCCGAGACCAAGACGTTCTCCCTCACCTCGGCGGACATGAACGTCTGCGGCGCCATCTCCCTCGACATCTGGGAGCTGCAGTGCCCCGGGTCGAACCAGACCGCACCGCTCGGCGTGAGCATGTGGGACAGCTGCGAGGGGTGGTACGACCCGCCGTCGTGTGCGGGCGGAACGTCGCGCTCGGCCGTCACCACGTTCACGGCTCCCGCCACCAGCACGTACCGATTCACGGCGAGCGACCCGGCCAGCGCGCTGGTCCCGGTGCTCGCGGTGCGCGAGGCCGACTGCCCGGGAGGCGCGTCCGAGCTCGCCTGCACCGACCTCTCCGCGGGTCAGGACTACGTCGACGTGCAGCTCGACGCCAACGAGACGGTGGTCGTGCAGCTCACGACGCCGGGCGACGGCCCGTGCGGGGTGATGGGCCTCTCGATCGACGACATCGGCGGCGGGGATGCCGACACGGACGCAGACGCCGACGCCGACACGGACACCGACACCGACACGGACTCCGACGCGGATGCGGACACCGACGCCGACTCCGACGCAGACAGCGATGCCGACGCAGACAGCGATGCCGACGCGGACACCGACACCGACGCCGATGCCGACACGGACGCCGATGCCGACACGGACGCCGACACCGACACGGATGCCGGCGACACCGACATCGTGTTCGTGCGCGGCCGGAGCGGCTGCGGATGTGCGGGCGTGGCGCCCTCGGGGGCCTGGGGCGCGCTGCTGATCGCGCTCGCGTTCCGCCGCCGCCCCTGACCCCGGATCAGACGCCGGCGACGATGCGGTTGAGCGTGGGGCTGGGACGCATCGCGGCGGAGGCCCTGGCCGGATCGGGCATGTAGTAGCCGCCGATGTCCTGCGGGCGGCCCTGGGCCTCGTTCAGCTCGGCCACGATCGTGGCCTCGTTCGCCTCGAGGGCCGCCGCGACGGGCGCGAAGCGGGCCGCGAGCGCGGCATCGTGCGTCTGGTCGGCGAGCGCGCGGGCCCAGTACATCGCGAGGTAGAAGTGGCTGCCCCGGTTGTCGATCTGGTGGACCTTCCGCGACGGCGACTTGTCGTTCAGGAGGTACTTCGTCGTCGCGTCGTCGAGCGTGGCGCCGAGGATGCGGGCGCCCGGGTTGCCGTACTTCTCGCCGAGGTGGTCGAGCGAGACGGCCAGCGCGAGGAACTCGCCGAGCGAATCCCAGCGCAGGTGGCCCTCCTGCTCGAACTGCTGCACGTGCTTCGGCGCGGAGCCGCCGGCACCGGTCTCGAACAGCCCGCCGCCGTTCATCAGCGGCACGATGGAGAGCATCTTGGCGCTGGTGCCGACCTCGAGGATCGGGAACAGGTCGGTGTTGTAGTCGCGGAGCACGTTCCCGGTGACCGAGATGGTGTCGAGGCCCTTCCGGATGCGCGCGACGGAGAGCTTCGTGGCCTCGACCGGGCTGAGGATGTGGATCTCGAGGCCGTTCGTGTCGTGGTCGTTCAGGTAGCGCTCGACCTTCGCGATGACCTGGGCGTCGTGCGCACGGGCCCGATCGAGCCAGAACACCGCGGGAGCCCCGGTGGCACGGGCTCGGCCCACGGCGAGCTTCACCCAGTCCTGCACGGGCAGGTCTTTCACCTGGCAGGCGCGCCAGATGTCGCCGGCCTCGACGGCGTGCTCGATCAGCGCGTTGCCGGCGGCATCCACGACGCGGACCGTGCCGTTCGCGGCGATCTGGAAGGTCTTGTCGTGCGAGCCGTACTCTTCGGCTGCCTGCGCCATCAGGCCGACGTTCGACACGCTGCCCATGGTCGCCGGGTCGTATGCGCCGTTCGCCTTGCAGTCTTCGATGACGGCCTCGTAGATGCCCGCGTAGCTGCTGTCGGGGATGACGGCCTTCGTGTCCTGCAGCTTGCCGGCGGCGTTCCACATCTGGCCGGAGCTGCGGATCATCGCCGGCATCGAGGCGTCGATGATCACGTCGCTCGGGACGTGCAGGTTCGTGATGCCCTTGTCGGAGTTGACCATGGCGAGGGCCGGGCCGGCCGCGTAGATCGCCTGGATGTCGGCCTCGATCGCCGCGCGCTCGCCCGCGGGCAGCGACGCGATCTTCGACACGAGGTCGCCGAAGCCGTTGTTCACGTCGACGCCGAGGCGGTCGAACGTGGCGCCGTGCTTCGCGAACAGGTCGGCGAAGAACACCTTCACGGCGTGCCCGAAGATGATGGGGTCGCTGACCTTCATCATCGTGGCCTTCATGTGGAGCGAGAACAGCACGCCCTGGGCGCGCGCCTCGGCCACCTGGGCCTTCAGGAAGTCGACGAGCGCGCGCTTGCTCATGAACGTGCCGTCGATGATCTCGCCGGCCTTCAGGGCGAAGTCCTTCTTGAGGACGGTGACGGAGCCGTCGGCAGCGACGTGCTCGATGCGGACCGTGGTGGCGGCGGGCACCGTGACGGACTTCTCGTTCGCGAAGAAGTCGCCGCGACCCATGGTCGACACGTGGGACTTCGAGGCCTTCGACCACGCACCCATGGAGTGCGGGTTGTTGCGGGCGTACTCCTTCACGGCCTTCGGCGCGCGACGGTCGGAGTTGCCCTCGCGGAGCACCGGGTTCACGGCGCTGCCCTTCACCTTGTCGTAGCGGCCCTTGATCGCCTTCTCTTCGTCGGACTTCGGCTCTTCGGGGTAGTCCGGCAGCGCGTAGCCCTTCGCCTGGAGCTCGGCGATCGCGGCCTTGAGCTGCGGCACGGAGGCGCTGATGTTCGGGAGCTTGATGATGTTGGCCTCGGGGCGCTTCGCCAGCTCGCCGAGCTCGGCCAGCGCGTCGGGCACCTGCTGATCCTCGGGGAGGTAGTCCGCGAACACCGCCAGGATGCGGCCCGCGAGGGAGATGTCGCGCGTCTCGACGCGAACGCCGGCCGGGCCCGTGAAGGCCTCGATGATCGGGAGGAAGGACCAGGTCGCCAGCGCCGGGGCCTCGTCGGTGAAGGTGTAGAGGATGGTCGCGTCGCTCATCGGGTGTCTCCGGAAAGGCAGCGGTCCTATCGCGCGCGAGCGGCTCACGCAGGTGCGTTGCCTGGAAACGGCCCCGCTGCCAGAATCGCGCGTTCCAGCCACACGAGGACCGGATGACCCGCGACGAAGCGCTCCAGGCGGCCACGAAGATCGTGAGCCGCGGCACCTTCTCCCCCACCGACACCCGCGAGCTGCTCGCCCTCGAAGCGGAGTACCCGGGCATCGGGGTCCAGGCGGCCGAGTCCACCACCCCGGCCCCCACCGAGACGCCGGCGGAGCGCACGACCTGCGAGGACGTCGAGCACTGGGCCCAGCTCCGGTGGAGCCGGTCGCCCGTGCGTCCCGAGGCGCTGACGCAGCTCGTAGAGATGCTCCACGTGGCAAAGGCCTCGAAGTCGACGATCCGCATGGTCGGTGCGGCGCGGTCCGACTCCCTGGCCTCCACACCCGGCGACGCCGAGCTCGTCGCGAGCTGCGCGCTCGATCAGGTCCTGCCGGTGCTCGAGTCCGCGCTCGCCGACGGGGTCGACGCCCGCACGCTCTACCGCTGCGAGTCGGGGCGCCAGGCGAAGCTCGTCATCGACGACCTGCAGTCGGCGGGGCTGGCGCTCGCCAACATGGGCTCCGGGCAGTTCCACGGCATCGTCGGGGCGATCATGACGGCCACGCACGGCTCGGGGCTCGCGCTGCCCGACATGTCCGGGCAGACCGTTGCGATGCAGCTCGCCACGTTCGACGACGACGGCGAGGTCGTCGTCCGCCAGGTCGCGCGCAAAGGCCTCTTCGACCCCGCGCGCTTCGCGGCGGCCGTCGCCGACAGCCCCGTGCCCATCGAGCTCGTCGAGAGCGAGGACGACTTCCTGGCCACCGTCGTCAGCCTCGGCATGCTGGGCCTCGTGTACTCCGTCACCCTGCGCGGCGTGCCGCAGTACTGGCTGCACGAGACGCGGCTGCCCGACCGCTGGTCCGAGCTCAAGACGCGCCTGCTCGACGAGGCGGCGACCTACCGGAACTACGAGGTCCTCGTGAGCCCGCACGCGACGGAATTCACGAACCCCGACGGCACGAAGTCGGTCGACCACGAGTGCCTCGTCACCCGGCGGGCCCTCGTCGACGCGACGGAGCCCAGCGGGAAGCGCCCGATCTCGATGTTCCTCGCGAGCACGCCGCTCGGTCACTTCGTGGCGGGCGCCACGCTCGTCGAGGCCACGCGACACCCGATCACCGTGGTGCCGTGGATGCTCGAGACCGGGGTGACCAGCACGAAGGTCGAGGGGTACACCGACATCAGCCGGAAGGTGCTGCAGCTGAACCTCGACCTGAACGCGGTGGGCAGCGAGCTCGAGGTCCCGGTCGAGCGCACGGTCGAAGCGGTCGACCAGCTCCTCGCGATGGCGGCCTCCAACTGGGAGGCCATGAAGACGCGCATCGGCGCGCACACCGACCCCGTCCTCACCGCGTTCGACGAGCTCCTGGCCGCGTGGCGCGAGGTTCCCGTCCACACCTCGCCGATCTCGCTGCGCTTCGTGGCCGCCGAGGACGCGATGCTGTCGATGGCGCACGGCGGCGCCCGCTGCATGATCGAGATGCCGATGCCCGGGAACACGCACTTCGACGAGGCGGTGAAGGCGGGCCACGACGTGTTCGAGCCGCGCGAGCTGAAGCTCTACGAGGCCTATCTCGACGGGCGCGACGCGCTGTACCGCGCCACCGAGTCCGCCCTGCGCGCCTCGGTCGGCGCCCGGCCGCACTGGGGGCTCGTGAACTCCATCACCGCCGCCGAGGCGAAGGCCTCGTACGCGCGCTGGGACGACTGGATGGAGCGGTACGTCACGGCGAACCGGTACGGCGTGTTCAACGGGCCGATGACCGAGCAGCTCGGCATCTCGGTGTACCCGCCGAAGTCCGAGGGCGAGCCCGTGACCGGCGATGCGGCGTGGCACGCGACCGAGGGCGGCGGGTCGCTCGTGATCTCCGGGGATCTCGGCTGGCACCTGTTCGAGGAGCTGAAGGGCCAGGCGCAGCACCGCCGGCTCTGTGGGCGCGTGCGGAAGGCCGGGTACGTGACGGCGACGTCCGGCGGGCTCGGCAAGCCGCGGGCGATGCTCGTGTTCCGCGGTGGGCTCGCGAAGACCCCGGATGGCTGGGACGTCGAGCCGGCGCGCGGCGGAGAGCGCGGCACGGCGGCCCTCCTCAACGGCGTGCTCTCGGTGGAGGGCGACGCGGCGCGGGCGCTGCGCGCGACCCTCCCGGCCCCCGCGAGCGGCACGGGCCCGGTCCGGTTCCACGTCATCGACCTGCCCGCGGGGTCGCTCGAGCTGCTCAGCCCTTGAACGTGGAGCGCCCGGTGTCGCCGAAGGGGGCGTCGCGCTCGTGCACGGCCGCCTTGAACCCCGCCTCGCCCGCGCGCTGCTGGAAGGCGTAGCCCTCGGGGCTGTGGCGGGCGATGCCGTCGAACAGCACCCCCAGCGTCTGCGTGCCGAACAGGCCCTGCGCGTGGACCGTCTGGTTCACGAGCCGCTTGTGCATCACGAGCTGGTTGATCGGCACCCGCGCGACGCGCTGCACCAGCGCCTCGAAGCGCTCGTCGAGCTGGTCGGCCGGCGCGTGCTCGGTCGCGAGCCCCCACTCCACCGCCTCGCGGCCGTTCAGGCAGTCGCCGGTGAGCAGCAGGCGCTTCGCGCGCATGATGCCGATGCGGTGCGCCCACAGCGCGGTCGTGGGCACGCCCCACACCCGGGCCGGCGGGTACCCGATCTTCGCGTCGTCTTCGATGACGAGCAGGTCGGAGCACAGCGCGAGGTCGGTGCCGCCCGCGACGCAGAAGCCGTGCACCTTGCACACCACGGGCTTGTCCGCCCGGAACAGGCTCATGAAGTTCTCGGCGTTCCGCCTCATCATCTGGAAGTCGACGACCGGATCCCAGACGGCCGCCGGGTCGTGGTTCGCCCGGGTGCGGTCGGGGTCGACCGGCGAGCCGGCCGGCACGTCGCCATCGCGGTCGTGGCGCCCCTCGGCGTACGCGACGAGGTCGTAGCCGGCGCAGAACCCGGGGCCGT
The DNA here is from genome assembly GCA_020632875.1 of Alphaproteobacteria bacterium. GTDB lineage: Bacteria > Myxococcota_A > UBA796 > UBA796 > JACKEQ01. The sequence continues at coordinate 239,141 of JACKET010000002.1, read as the reverse complement.
TGCCCGCGAGCGCGATGACGTGCACGGCCGGGTCGAGGTCGGCGCGCTCGACGGCGGCCGCGAGCTCGCGCCCCATGGCGAACGTGATGGCGTTGCCCCGTTCGGGGCGGTTCAGGGTGATCCGGGCCACCGGCCCGTCGTGCTCGATCTGCAGGGTGTCCACGCGGCCTCCCGCAGCCGCCTATCGCGCGAGGTGGGCGTCGAACCAGCTCAAGGCCCGGCCCCACACCTCCCACCACTGCAGCTCGGGCACGGTGTGCGGCGAGCCCGGGATGACGTGCAGCTCGCCATCGATGCCGTCGACGACGTGCCGCGTGGGCTCGATGGGGACCACCGCGTCGTGCTCGGCGTTCTGGGCGAGCACGCGGCATCCGTGCCACTTCGAGGGGTCCGGCGCGGAACGCCCCGGCATCACGGGGGATCCGAGGATCGGGACCGCGACGCGCAGCCGCGGCTCCAGCGCCAGGGCCGACCACAGCGTGAAGGCGCCGAGCGAGATCCCGACGATCCCGAAAGGCCCGCCGAGACCGGCCGCTTCGCAGCCATCGAGCACGCCGGGGATCTCTTCGCTGGCCTGCTTCACGTGGGCCTCGAGGGCCGCGTGCTGATCGGCGTTCCAGCGCGCTTCGCGGCCCTCGTCGAACCGGCGGCCGTGGTCGGGCGCATCGACGCCCACGGCGTTCCAGCCGGCTCCGCGGATCAGCGCGAGCTCCTTCGCATTCGTGAGCGCATCGGCGTACTGGCCGTGCAGCAACAGCAGCGTCCCACGCGGGCGGGGCGCACGGGCGACGAGCACCGGGGCGTCGCCGAGCCAATCCGGGATCACGGGACCTCCGGGGCCGAACCTACCACCGCGGCGGGCGTCATCACGGCGTCATCCACGCGGGCTGCCAACCGCCGCCCGATCCCGTATGCTCCGCGGGTTGGGGGACGAATGCGTCACGTGGTTCTGGGTCTCGTGCTGTTCCTTGCCGGCTGCCCGTGGGTCGGCTCGAAGGTGTACGAGGAACGCGTCGAGGACGTCGACGGCGATGGCGAGCCGTCCAACCGGTTCGACGGCGACGACTGCCAGGACGACAACGGCCTGCTCGTGCGCTGCGACGCCGACGGAGACGGCTTCCTCACCACCCAGGCCGGTGGAGACGACTGCGACGACGGCGACGCGAGCGTGAACCCGGCCGCCGAGGAGCGCTGCGACCTCGTCGACAACGACTGCGACGGCGCGATCGACAACGACGACACGAACGTGGTGTCCACGAACGCGTTCTACCTCGACGGAGACGGCGACGGAGACGGCGATCCCGACACGGTCCTCGCCTGCCAGGAGTACCTCGACCCCAACAACCCCGCGACCGGCATCCACGTCTCCAACGACCGCGACTGCGACGACGACGACGACCAGGTGAACCGCTCCGCCGACGAGCTGTGCGACGGGTTCGACAACAACTGCGACGGCGTGATCGACGACGTGGGCCTCTGGTTCGCCGATGCCGACGGCGACGGCTTCGGCAACCCGGCCACCCAGGTCTCCGGGTCCTGCGATCTGTCTCTCGCGACCGGGCTCGCGGCGACCGGCGGCGACTGCGACGACAACGACGCCGACGTGAATCCGGGTGCCGACGAGGTCCACTACGACGACGTGGATCAGAACTGCAACGGCGATCTCGACAACTGGGACGCCGATCTCGACGGGCACGTCCCCTCGCTGTACTGGCCCGACGCCGAGGCCGCCAACCAGGCGCAGCCCGTGGGTCAGCAGTGGGACATCGTGTCCGGCGACTGCGACGACGACAACAGCGACCGGTTCTTCGGCAATCCCGAGGTCTGCGACGGCGTCGACAACGACTGCGACGGCGCGATCGACACGCAAGACCTCGCGAACGCCGCCCCCACCGACGAGCTGGCGCTGCGTGCGCAGGTCCAGACGCTCTACGAAGACCTCGACGGCGACGGGCACTTCGGGGTCGAGGTCGAGCTGTGCCCCGCCGACGTCGATCCGCTGATCCACAGCTTCACCCAGGACGACTGCTTCGAAGGCCAGGGCGAGCCGGGCTTCGGCTCGGTCGACCCGGCCACGGTGTACGTCGGCGCGCCCGAGCGGTGCGACGGCGTCGACAACGACTGCAACACGCGGTCCGACTGGGCCTACACGGCGTTCTCCGGCGCGACGCAGTTCTACCTCGACGGCGACTTCGACGGGTTCGGCCAGGACGCCGTGTGGGCGTGCGCGGCGATGCCGTCGATCGGCATCATCTCCACGCCCGGCGACTGCAACGACGGCGACGAGAACACGTTCCCCGGCGCCCCCGAGACGTGTGGCGACGCGATCCGGCAGGACTGCTCGACCGCGTCGATCTGGGACTGTGACGGCGACGGGCAGGAGGGCGACTACTTCGGCAACGGCTCCGGCCAGGACTGCGACGACAACCGCGACACCGTCTACGAGACGAGCGAGCCGCTGTTCGAGAAGTGCGACGGCCTCGACAACGACTGCGACGGGCTCGTCGACTCGGCCGACACCGACAACCTCGACACCACGCTGCTCCCGTTCTGGTACGTCGATCAAGACCTCGACGGCTGGGGTGGCGACTCGCAGCCCGGCGTGCAGCAGTGCGACGCGCCCTCGACGTTCCACGTCATCGTGAACGGCGACTGCGACGACCTCGACGCCGACATCAGCCCCGCCACGCCGTGGTACCAGGACGCCGACGGCGACGGCTACGGCCGCACGTCCTCCGCGACCGTGAGCGGCTGCACCCCGCCGCCCGTCACGGGCGCCTACACCTGGGTCCGCGCGGCGGGCGACTGCAACGACACCGACCCCGCGTACAGCCCCAACACGCGCTGGTTCCCCGACGACGACGGCGACTTCGTCGGCGACCCCGCGGGCGCCGACCGCTTCTGCACGCCGCCCCCGGGTGAGTCGTGGGTCCTCGAGAGCGCGGGCATCGACTGCGACGACGCCGACCCGCTCGTGCAGTTCGCGACCACCTGGTACGCCGACGTCGACAACGACGGGTCCGGCGACGCCAACGACACCGTGCAGGCCTGCGCGCAGCCCATCATCCTCGGCGTGCGCTACGTCGCCGACGACAACGACTGCAACGACGCCGACCCCACGCAGAACCCGCAGCGGCAAGAGCTCTGCAACGCCATCGACGACGACTGCGACGGCCTCGTCGACGACCTCGACCCGAACCTCGTCGCCACCCCCGGCGGTCCGCGGGGCTACCAGGATCTCGACGGCGACGGCTTCGGCGTGACCTCGGTCGCGAAGGACTTCTGCTTCGCCGTGGCGCCCGGATGGGCGGCCGCCAGCGGCGACTGCGACGACACCGCGGCTGCCGTGAACCCCGGCGCGAGCGAGGTCTGCGGCGACGGCATCGACAACGACTGCGACGGCGCCGAGCAGACGCCCACGTGGTACGCCGACGGCGACCTGGATGGCTTCGGCGCCGGCCCCGCCGTGCTCACCGACTGCACCCCGCCGGCCCCCACGGGCTACGCGACCCGCACGGGCGACTGCAACGACAGCCAGGCCCTGACCTTCCCCGGCGCGCCCGAGCGCGACACCTGCGACGCCATCGACGACAACTGCGACGGCACCGCCGAGCCGCGGCTCACGTGGTACTTCGACCGCGACGACGACGGCTACGGCGACCCCGCGACGGCCGTGCAGGCCTGCGCGCCGCCGTCCCAGCCCCCGATGGTCGGCTGGGTGGGCGCCTGGATCCTCCAGGGCGGCGACTGCGACGACGACCCGCTCACCGGCACCAACATCACGTTCGGGCGGCTCTGGTACGTCGACGGCGACGGCGACGGCCTGGGCTCGAGCTCGTCCTCCCTGTTCGACTGCCCGCAGTTCGACACCGGCGGGCAGGAGATCGATGTCTGGCTCCGCACCGACGTGAACGGCAACGGGCTGTTCGACCCGGGCGACGAGCAGCTCTCGGTGTACCCCGGCGACTGCAACGACGGTCGCGACGACATCGGGCCCGCGCGCACCTACTCGGTCGACGAGGACGGCGACACCTGGGGCGCCACCGGCAAGCCGCGCGTGGTCACGTGTCCCGACGCCAACGGCCTCCCCCCGGCGGGGCTGGTCGAGCGCTCCGGCGACTGCGTCGACTCGGAAGACGACCGCAACACGCCCGGCTCCACCGTGCCGCTCGACGAGATCAACCCCGACTTCGCCGAGATCATCGGCGACGGCGAAGACAACGACTGCGACGGCCTGATCGACCAGACGGGCGACGGCATCACCTGGTACGAGGACGACGACGGCGACGGACTCGGCGGCAACCCGCTCGGCGCCTACCAACCGGGTGCCGTCACCAACAGCGCCGACTGCGACGACACCAATCCGAACATCACGTCCGGCTACTTCGTGTACGTCGACGCCGACAACGACGCGTTCGGCGCCGGCAGCCCGCAGTTCCAGTCCCAGTGCACCATCCCGGCGGGCTTCGCGACCACGGGCGGTGACTGCAACGACGCCAACAACCTCATCAACCCCGGTCGTGCCGAGATCTGCGACGGCATCGACCAGAACTGCAACGCGCTGATCGACGAAGCCCTCGCGACGAACACCGCCTACGTCGATCTCGACGGCGACCTGTACGGCGACGCGGCGCAGCCGGTCTCCTACTGCGGTGCCCTGCCCGCCGGGCTCGTCGCCGACTCCACCGACTGCAACGACCTGAATGCGGCCGTGAACCCGGGCCAGCCCGAGATCTGCGACGGGTTCGACAACGACTGCAACGCCGGCACGACCGAGGTCGTCACGAGCTGGCACGCCGACGCCGACGGCGACGGCTTCGGCAGCGCGGTGGTCACGGTCGACGCCTGCACGGCTCCCGGCGCGTCGTGGCTCGTCGACGGCACCGACTGCAACGACGCCGACGCCGCGGTGAACCCCACGGCGGCGGAGGTCTGCGACGGCAAGGACAACGACTGCAACGCCACGACCGTCGAGACGGTGCCCACCTGGTACCTCGACTCCGACGACGACGGCTTCGGGAACCCCTTCGCCGGCATCACCGCCTGCGTGGCCCCGGGCGCTGCATGGCTCTCCGATTCGTCCGACTGCGACGACCGCTTCGCGAGCGCGTACCCGGGTGCTGCCGAGCTCTGCAACGGGCTCGACGACAACTGCGACAACCTCGTGCCCCTGCCCGAGCTCGACGGCGATGGCGACGGCTACTCGACCTGCGAAGGCGACCCCGACGACAGCGACCCGCAGATCCGGCCGCCCGGCTCGGGCGCCGATCTGCCCTGGTACCTCGACGCCGACGGCGACGGGTACGGCGCGGGCGCCCCCGTCGTGCAGTCCACGTCGCCGGGGCCGCAGTACACGCTGATCCAGGGCGACTGCAACGACTCGAGCGCCCAGGCGAGCCCCTCGATCCCCTACGAGCTGTGCGACGGCATCGACAACAACTGCGATGGCGCGTACCTCGACGACGGCGGCACGCCCGTGTTCGACGTGACGAACCCGTTCCGCAGCACGCTGCTCGTCGACGGAGCCGGTGGGTTCAGCAACTACGGCGCGTACATCGCCGACATCGACGCCGACAGCACCTTCAGCGTGCGCGACACGATCGAGACCTGCGACTTCCGCCCCGGCGCCACGGCCTTCGTCGACCCGTCGGTGGCCACGGTGCCCATCATCGTGGCGACGGATCAAGACCCGATGCTGCTGACCTACACCGACTGCGGCGCCTCGAACGGCACGATGTACGTGTACGACTACGACGGCGACACGTTCGTGGGTCAACCCCAGGGCTTCTACGACCTCTACCTCGACTGCGGCACGGGCCCCGTCCCGTTCGGGTTCTTCCCGTACTCGGCGCCCAACGAGGACTGCGACCCGTTCGAGCCGAACCGCTGGCGCATCCTGCCCGCGGGCGAGTACCCCGACCTCGACGGCGACGGGAACTTCTCGAGCGTGACCGCGCCCGGCCAGTGCGGCGGCATGACGGTCGCTTCTGCGGGGAACGACTGCAACGACCTCGACTTCGACTTCGACCCCGAGCGCAGCAACTCGCCGCTGAGCATCGCTTCCACGGCCGAGCTCCAGGGTGCTCTCACCGCCTGCCGCGAGGCCGAGATGTTCCTCGACACCTCGGTGGCCCTGAGCTTCGGCGGCCTCCAGACCAAGGTGGGTGCGAACCTGCGTCTCGTGGGCTCGTCGAACAACGACTGCAACGACTTCGGCACGACCTCGTGCGTCAACGGGAACCTGAGCCTCGGCGACTTCACGAACATCGAGATCGAGAACCTCGGCATCGGCGGGCGCATCCACGAAGACGCCGGCACGCAGTCGACCGTGCGCTTGCTGAACGGCACCTCCGTGCGCGGCCAGATCAGCCTGCTGAACAGCGGCTACGTCGAAGCCTACGGGGTGTCCGCCTACTCCGCCGGGCCCGCGTCGTTCCAGCTCGACAACGGGTCCGGGTTCTTCGATTTCGTCACGTTCGCCTTCGGCAACACCGGCATCCAGGCCACGTCGAGCCCCGTCACCGTCGTCAACAGCACGTTCGACAGCCTCTCCACCGGCATCCTCTCCGACAGCGCGGTCAACGTGTCGGGCACCAACTTCTTCAACAACACGACGGGCATCCGCGTGAGCGGATTCGCGAGCGCGCTGGTCGACGGGTCGTTCTACGACAACCCCACGCCGCTCGAAATCCGTCAACAGGCCCACGTGCGCTGCGAGTTCTGCAACTTCAACGACTCGGGGGTCGGCCCGACCCACATCGTGCTGAACGACGAGACGTTCGCGCCCGGCGCCCGCCTCGAGCTGATCGACTCCAGCCTCTTCACCTTCGCCTCGGGCGGCCCGCCGCTCATCGAGACCACCGGCAACGACACGAGCGTCCTCATCGAGCGCTTCCAGGTGAACAACCTGAACCAGTCGATGCTGAAGTACTCCGGGCAGGCCGAGGTGATTGACGTGTCGTTCTCCGGTGGCGGCGCGGCACCCGTCGTCATCGAAGGCGGGAACGGGGCCGGAACGTCGAGCCTGTTCGTCGACGGCCTGCAGGTCGGCAACCACTTCGGGAACATCGTGGCGATCCAGGGCAACGCGACCCTCAACGACATCACCAGCGACACCGCGGATCGCCTGCTGTACGCCGAGAACGGCTTCGTCACCCTCACCGATTCGAGTCTCGTCAACACGTTCGCGTTCAGCGGGCCGGTGATCGAGGTGTCGACCGGCGGCAACGTGACGGTCGAAGGGTTCGACTACGCCGGCTTCGGCGCCAGCTCGCCCCTGTTCAGCGTGTTCCAGGGCACGCTCGACGTACGCGACGTGGTTGCCACGAGCAGCGGGGGCATCGTGGCCCTCGAGAGCACCGCCACCTTCGAGGACGTCGAGCTCTACAACATCCTCGGCAGCCCGCAGGTGCTCTTCGCGGACTCGTCCACGCTCGACGTCACCCGCGGGCGGTTCACCACCGGCGGGACGCCGGCGGAGCTGATCTACGGCGGAGACACCTTCTTCGCGAGCAACATCAGCCTCACGAACTCGATCATCTTCGCGAACGGCACCCTGAACCCACCGGTCCGCCTGTACACCACCTCGCTCGACCTCGTGAACACGTCGCTCCACGTGGGCCCGCCCGATGGTCTGCCGATGTTCGAGCTGAATGGAGGGTCGTACCTCGTCACGAACGGCGCGCTGCTCAGCGAGTCGGGCGTATCGACGGTGGAATGCCTGATCGACGCGACCTTCGGCAACCCGAGCCAGGTGTTCCTGTTCGACACATGGGTCGACAACACCAGCCAGCTCACGGTCAGCGGCGGCTGCAACATGAGCGGCCAGTTCGCCGGGATCGAAGACCAGGTCGACACGAGCGGCGACCCCAGCTGGAACTTCTCGACCTACAAGCCGACGAACGTGTTCATCCGGACCCGGTACGGCGAGCTCGCCCCGTAGCCACACCTGGCACGCGGGTGTCACCCCTGTCTTCGGCCTGCCACCCCAGGTAGGCTGAGGCATGGCGGAAACCGACGACCGAGCGTTGCTCCTGGCGATCCTCGACAGCCAGCCCGACCTCGTCATCTTCGCGCTCGACCGGGAGTACCGCTACCTCGCGTTCAACGACAACCACCGCGCCACCATGGCGCAGATCTGGAATGTCGACATCACCGAGGGGCAGGACATGCTGGCCCTCATCCGGCGCGACGACGACCGAAACCGCGCCCGCCAGAACTTCGACCGCGCGCTGTCGGGCGAGGCCTTCACGCTCATCGAGGCCTATGGAGACGAGGCGGACGGCGGGGAGCGCCGCTACTACCGCGACGCGTACGCGCCGATCCGCGTGAACGGCGAGGTGGTCGGGCTCACCGTGTTCCTCACCGACGTGACCGAGCAGCGCCGCACCGAGCTCGAGCTGCGCGGCATCCAGCGCGACCTCGAAGACCTCGCGCGGCGGCGCTCCGTCGAGATGCTGCATGCGCAGAAGCTCGAGAGCCTCGGGGTGCTCGCGGGCGGCATCGCCCACGACTTCAACAACATCCTCGCCATCATCATCGGGGCGGCGGACATGGCGAGCCTGTACGTCGGGCAGCCCGACCGCCAGGCCGTCGAGATCGACCGGATCCAGCGGGGTGCGCAGCGGGCCGCCGAGCTCACGAACCAGATGCTGTCGTACGCCGGGCGCGCCGAGCGTCGGCCCGAACGCGTGTCGCTGCACGCGCTCATCGAAGAGATGCGCGAGCTGCTGGGCGCGTCCGGGAGGGCGGCGATCGACCTCGATCTCGGCGCCGGGTGTCCCGACGTCATGGCGGATGCGAGCCAGATCCGGCAGGTCGTCCTGAACCTCCTCACCAATGCGGCCGACGCGGTGGGCACGAGCGGCCAGCGGATCTGCGTCCGCACCCGCGGCGACCGGCGACCGGCCGGGCTGTTCGCGCTGGTCGAGGTCGAAGACCGCGGGGTCGGGATGAGCCCCGAGACGCTGGCGCGCATCTTCGATCCGTTCTTCACCACGAAGTTCCAGGGGCGCGGGCTCGGCCTGGCGGCGGTGCAGGGCATCATCGCCGCCCACGGCGGGCACCTCGAGGTGCGCAGCGAAGTGGGTCGCGGATCGACCTTCCGGGTGTGGCTGCCGGCCATCTCACCGGTCGGCGGGGCCCACGTGGCCGACGAGGAAGACGTGAGCGCCGTGCGGCCGCCGCGCCACGTGCTCGTGGTGGACGACGAGCCCGAGGTGCTCCAGCTCTGCGAGACCCTCCTGCAGAGCGCCGGCGTGCGCGTGAGCACCGCGAGCGACGGCACCGACGCGCTGCACCTGCTGCAGGTCGAGCGATCCGTGGATGTCGTGCTGCTCGACCTCACGATGCCCGGTCCGCCGCCAGAGGCCACCATCCGCGCGATGCACGCGCTCGACCCGCGCCTGCCGGTCGTCGTGTTCTCGGGCTACGACGAGCGCGAGGTCCGCACGCGACTGGGCGAGGAGATCAACGGCTTCGTGCGAAAGCCGTTCCGCCGCGCCGCGCTGCTCGCCGCGCTCGCGGAAGCCGCCGATCCGGAGCGCGACTGAGCCCGGGCCGGGCGTTAGCGGGAGCGAGGAGGCTGTGATGACCTGGATCCCCGCGCTGGCGACCCTGCTGTTCGCCTGCGAGGAGTACGACCGGCACGCGACGTTCATCGACTGCACGAGCGAGCGCATCGACTCGGCGGGCGTGCGGGTCGTCACGTCGTACGGCCCGTTCGGCTGGCCCACGCGCGAAGAGACGTACGTGGGCGACGCCCCTCCCGTCGTCGCCGAGACCGAGTACAGCCGCGTCGCGGGCGGCGTGGTCGAGTCGCTGACCGTCATCGACAACGTGGGCTACTCGCGCTTCTACGACGGGCACGAGCACCTCGAGTCGTTCACCACGAACGGCACCGATCCCGAGCTCGACTACGAGTGCACGCTCACGCACGGCAACGCCGACCGCATCGTCGAGAGCGCCTGCACCAACGGCGTGACCACGACGTACGACGACTGCCAGAACCCCGACACCGTCGACTATCCGATGGGCGCCGAATCACACGGCTACACGTACAACGGCTGCGTCGTCCTCAACACGCAGATCCTCGGCCAGAGCGACACCGGCCCCTGGTCCGAGAACGCGCAGTTCCTGTTCGGCCGCGAGGTGTCGCGGGTGCGCGAGTCGAACGGCGTGCTGTTCTCGTCGATCACGACGTGGGACTGCCCGGCGAGCGAGTAGTCACTCGTCGACGACGGCCAGCACCATCTCGGCGAGGTGCTGGTGGCCGGCGGGCGTGGGGTGGATGCACGTGTCGTCGAACCAGCGCTCGGCGTCGGGCCCGCGGTAGCAGGGGTTCGTCGGGTCGTCGGAGTAGAAGCCGTGCCCGCAGAACTCCTCGAACAGGAACAGCACGTCGGTCTGCGTGCGCACGGCCATGTCGACGTACGCCTCGTTCAGCGCGACGTAGCCCTCGCGGAACTCGGTGATGCCCTCGGGCACGTCGAACAGATCGGCGAGCGGGCACACGCCCACGTCGTTCGTGCCGTCGGTGTACTCGTAGACGTTCGCGAAGACCACGTTCACACCGGCCTGGAAGCGCGTGGCCTCCTGGTCGCGGAACCACTGGAGCGTCTCGCCGAGCTGGGCGAGCTTCGCTTCGAAGTCGGCCTGCACCACCTCGCGCGGCGTGCCCCCCGCGAGGTCCTGGCCCCACTCGACCATGTCGTTGCCGCCGATGGTGAAGACCACCAGGACGGGCTCGGGCTCGGTGTCGCCGAAGCAGGACGAGAGCTGGTCGCCCCCCACGACGAGATCGTCGATCTGGGCGCCCCACTCGGAGCAGTTCTCGACCGTCGGCTCGCCGAACCGCTCGGTGATGCCGTCGGTCACGACCTCGCGGTAGATCTGGCTCAGCGGCGTGGGCGGCGTGCCCGCGGTGATCGAGTCGCCGAGGAACACGAGCTTGCCGACGGCGTCGATGTCCTGGTGGTTCGTGCCGAGGCAGTGGCGCGGCACGACGGGCCCGTACGCGTCGTACTCGCCGATGATGGCGCCCTCGCCGAGGTCGCCGAAGCAGCGCTCGCGCAGCGGGGCGTTCGGCTCCCACGTGTCTTCGACGACTGGCGTGGGCGGGGTGCACGCGGCGAGCACCCAGAGCATCACGGCGGCGGGAACACCAGCACCGCTGCGCCGGGCACGGCCTTGAGCCCGTGGCGTGACTCCGCATCGCGGACCGCCAGCGCGATCGGGTCGGAGGCCGCGGGCTGGATGCGCGTGCCGACGGCCCACGTGCCCGCGTGATCGTCGAACCGGTCCTCGAGTCGGGAGATCCATATCTCCGGCTTTACCCCGACCTCCTGGAGTTGGGGAGGGGTGACCCACAGCGAGACCTCGGATCCCAGCTCTCCGTGCACGTCGCGGACCGGCAGGACCCACGCCTCGCGCGGGCCCTCCGGCGTGTCGACGAGCGCGATGCCCTGGAGGCCCTTCACGCTCACGGCGGTGAGCGCCAGGCGCTCGGCGTCCGGATGATCGACCGCCTCGGCAACGCTCCCGAGCGGGATCGCGCTGGGCGAGCAACCGAGGGCCAGGGCGAGGATCCACATCGCTTCGAATGCTAGTCCCGACGGGTATCCGGTAGGGTGGCACCGATGTGGCAACTGCTCCTGATCGCCTGCAGCGCCCCTCCCCCGGCGGCTCCTCCATCGCTGGAAATCCCGCTCGATCCGATGCTCGACCGGGATGCGGTGACCCGTGTGCAGACCTCTCGCGCGTGGCAGGCATCGAGCACCGATCCGCGCGCGCAGGATCCCGCTTCACCGGACTGGTTCGCCAACGACGACCGCGGGCACGTCCTGCGCACCGAAGGCGACCGGTTCGTCCTCGTCGACCGGGAGGGGCCGGGCGTGTTGCTCAGGCTGTGGTCGGCGAACCCCGAGCGCGGCGGGGACCTCGTCATCGCGATCGACGGGCAGCCCGTCCTGACGGGCCCGATGAAGGGTCTCCTCGGCGGGACGGCCGGCGTGCCCGAGCCGTTCGCGGTGGTCGCCGCGGGAGGGCACACGCTCCGACTCCCCCTCGCCTACCGCGAGCGTCTGACGGTCTCGATGTCCGAGAACCGCGGGAAGGGGGTCTACTGGATCGCCCAGGGGCTCGACTGGACGGGCCCGGTGCCGCCGGTCCACGAAGGCACCCTCCAGTCCCTGATGCCGGAGATCGAACGGGTGGGACGCGGTCTCGAGACCGACGCGTCGATGGCTCCCACGGACGTGGTGGAGGCGGAGCTCGCGCCCGGAGGCTCGGAGTCCCTGGCGCTGGAGGGCCCTGGAGCGGTGCGGCAGCTGACGGTGTCGCTGCAGAGCCCCGAGGCGGCGATGGACGTGTGGCTGCGCGCGTCGTTCGACGGCGTCCCGTCGGTGGAGGTGCCGCTCGGCGGGCTGATGGGCATCGGACGCGGGACGCAGCCCTACCGGGACCACTGGCGCGAAGCCACCATCGAGCCCGCGGGGACGGGTGTCGCGGGCTCCCCGCGCGTGTGGACCGGGACCACGCGGTTCGTGATGCCGTTCGGGGCCGAGGCCGCGCTGTCCGTCGAGAACCGTTCGGCGTCGCCCCAGGCGGTCCGGCTCGGGGTGGTCGTGGCGCCGTTCGAGATCGGCGCGGACACCCTGCGGTTCCGCGCCACACACCTCGACGCACGGTTCGGCACGCGTCCGTACCGGGATCTGACGCTCGCCACGTGGACCGGCCCGGGCGTGCTGCTCGCCGACACGCTCACGGTCCACAACCCCGTCGAGGACTGGTGGGGCGGCGGCGACGAGAAGATCTGGGCCGACGGCACGCTGCTGCGCGGCACGGGCACCGAGGACTACTACGGCTTCGCGTGGTGCTCGAACGAGGTGTGGCACGGACCATTCGGCGGGCAGGCGCGCAACGACCGGAGCGCGTTCACCACGGAGATGTGCGACCACAGCGGGGGCGTGGTGACGGCGTCGCGCGCGCGGGTGCTCGACGTCGTGCCGTTCGAGCGGGAGCTCCGCTTCGACCTCGGTGTGCGGCACCGGAAGGACGTGGAGGTCCGCTACGAGGCCACGGTGATGGGCTACACGCGGTAGCTACGGCATCGCGAGGTTGTCGGGGAAGACCGACTTCACGGCCTCGACACCGCCCTCGGCGTGGACCTCGACCGCGAGCATCGGGCACTTCTGGCACGCCTTGCAGGTCGGCATCGCCGAGACGGAGGCGACCTTCACGCCCTCGGCCTCGAGCTTCGCCTTCACGGCGTCGGGGCTGTCGGGCAGGCCCTCGGGCATGGGCTCGCACTGGACGCCGAACACGAGCATCACGCCTTCTTCGGCGGGCGCCTCTTCGGGCTCGGCGGCCTTCTCTTGCGGCTCGGGCGTGGGCTCGGCCGGCGCGGGGCTCGTGGTGCAGGCCAGCAGCAGGAACGCGATCACGGACACCTCCGCGCGGGACCTTATCCCGCCCGGCGCTCCAGCCGCGCCGCACCGACGGCTTCGAGGACGCGGAGCGCCGCGTACGTCGGGTCGAACTCGCCCGGGGCGTGCGCGAAGTTCGGGTCGGCCGGGCGCGCGTGGTGGTTGTTGTGCAGGCCCTCGCCCATCAGCCAGACGTCGATGCGCGCGATGTTGGTGGACGTGTCGGGCGTCGCGTGGGGGCGCCAGCCCGCGGTGTGCCCCAGCCCGTTCACGAGCCAGACCGCACCGGACGTGACGGCCCCGACCGTCGCGGGCAGGGTGCACACGCCGAGGAGCGCGGCGGTCGCCGGCGGCGCGACGAGCATCCACGGCAGGACGTGGAGCCCGACGAGCAGCGGCACGCGGATGCCGAGGATGCCGAAGAGGCGCCGCTCTTCACCGCGGATGAAGCGCTCCAGCGCGTCGTCGGGCAGGTCGCGGACGAAGCGCGCCCAGGGCTCCGGGTCGCGGATGGCCTCCCAGTGCGTGCGCAGCGTCATGGGCCCGATCGCGAGGAACCCCCGGGGCCCGGACGGGGTGAACAGCGCGTCCGGGCCGTCCGGCTCGGCGTGGTGGCGGCGGTGGACGGCGGCCCACGTGCGCACGCCGAGCCCCGTCCACAGCCAGGCCCAGATCCGCAGGGCGTCGCGGAGCGGGGGCCACAGCCAGACGCCGGCGTGGGCGCCCCACCGGTGCAGCACCGCGCTCACGGCGAAGCCGTTGAAGGCCCGCAGCGCGAAGAGCCCCACGAGCACGGGGAGGATCGGGACGCCCACCGCGAACCGCGCGTCGACGGCGGCGTACGCGAGGCCCGTGACGGCGAACGGCGCGAACGTGCCGACGAGCACGCCGACCGTGGCGAGGCCCGGGCGCACCGCGACGTTCGGGCGTGTCGGGGCTCCGGATGTCTGCATCGCCTCCCCCGTTTACCGGAGCATGACACAACGGAAGCAGAGCGCGGACGGAACCGCGCGCCCCGGCGCGGTACAGACGTCCCATGCTCGCCTGGCTCATGCTGCTGTCCTGCACACCTCCCGTCGCGCGGGGTGCAACGGCCCCGCGCGTCGCGGCTTCCGGGGGCACGGCCGAGCCGACGTGGCCGGAGGCCGGTGCCCCGCTCGAGATCCTCCCGCTGCGCGCGCCCCGGAACCTGAAGCGGAAGACGGTGTTCCTCATGGCGGGCCACGCGAACGGCGCCAAGGACGGGAACACCGGCGTGCACGGGCAGATCGAGGCCGAGGTGGTGCGCGACGCGGTCCTCGACCTCGCGGCGAGGCTCGAGGCGCTCGACCGCTTCGACGTGGTCGTGGGTCGGCGCGGCGACCAGCGCCCGAGCTATGGCGCGCGCATCCGGCACGCCGAGCGCGTGGGTGCGGACGCGTTCGTCGAGCTCCACACGGATTCGCGCGGCGCGGCATACCCGTGGGCCCGGCTGCCCGACGGCTGGGCGTACCGCGTCGACGACGACCCGGGGTTCAGCATCCTCTACAACGAGGGCGGCCCGATCGGCCCGGAGCGTCGCGACCTGGCGGTGGCGACGGCCGAGAGCCTCGCGGCGGCGGGCTTCCTCCCCTACCCCGGGTGCCACTACGGCGGTCTGTACGACCAGGAGGGGACGGCCGGGGTGTTCATCGATCGGCGCGGGCTGATGATGCTGCGCCGTCCGACGGTGCCGTCGATCATCATCGAGACGCACAACGCGAAGGACTTCGAGGAGTCGCTGCGGTGGCGTGAAGAGCGGACGGCAGAGGCCTTCGCGATGGCGATGGCGGATGCGTTGACGAGGTTCCTGGCGGACTGAGGATCGCTGGGGTCGAGAATTGTGAGCTACCTCACCAGATCGGGTGTCAGAGCAAACCCGAACATCCTGAGAGTCGGCCTATATAGTCGAATATTTAGATTTCTACTTTTGATTTCTCAATAATAACGTTCAAAGCTCGGTTATTTGAGGTCGCCGCCTGGATTTCCGGTCAGGTCTCCATGGAATCGCGTATCGAAGCGGAATGACACGCCCACTCCGTCTCGAACATCCCGGTGCCCGGCACCACGTCTACAACCGCGTGAAGAACCGCGAGCCGCTCCTCGCATCCGAGGCCGCCATACGCCTCATGCAGGACGAGATCGCCGTTCTACCGAAGGAATTCGGTGTCGTGATCCACGGCTTCGCGTTCATGCCGAACCACTTCCACCTGATGGTGGAGAGTCGGCAGGGACGCCTGCCGGATGCGATGCAGGCGTTCCTGTCGCGCTCCGTCAAGAAGCTCAACGCCCGATTCGGCTGGGACGGCCCTCTCTTTCGGGCGCGGTACAACAACCGGGTCGTCGAGGACGAGGCCTACTGGCGGCACCTCCTCGCCTACCTGCACCTCAACCCCGTCCGTGCCGGTCTTGCCGCCGCTGCCACCGCAGCCCGCACCACCAGTCATCTGGCCTACCTCGGCGTTGAACGCATTCCCTGGCTCGAGACCGCGGAGTTGCTGGAGCTGTACGGCGGGCGGTGGAACCTGGCGGCCTATGTGGACGAGGTCGCCGCAGGGAACGAGCGTGGTCCCGACGGGTTCGATGCGAACGAGCTCTTCGACGCGCCCGACACGTTCGTCCTGCCGGTCGTCCCGTTCCAGCAGCGCGATCTGGGCGCAGCCGAGCGTGATGTGCGCGCGGTCGCGGGACCCCACCCCCAGCGAAAGCTGGCGCCAGACCTTCGCGATCTGGCGATGTGGTGGGCCGTGATGGGCGGCGCGAGTCGAGCGGAGATCGGTCGGGACACGCGGTTGTCCGCCCAGCATGTCGGACGGTGCGTGCGACGCATCGAGAAGACCGCCGACCCCCGCCTGGCCGCGTGGAGAGACGCCCTGCTCATGGGGTGAGCCCCGCCCACCGGCGTCGCGGGAGTAGAATCACCGATTCAGTCGTGAAGTCGTCACTCTCACGATGTTCGGGTTAGCTCTGACACCGACCGACTACGAGCGGGAGCCCGTCGGTCGAGACCGTGGCCAAAAGTAGAATCACCGATAAGGACCGATATTCGTCATTCTCGCAATGTTCGGGTTCGCTCTGACACCAGTGCGAGCACGAAGAACGGCAGCCCCAGCACCCCGACGCAGCCGCCGATCAGCATCTTCTTGCCGGGCGACGACCCCAGCTCCACCACCGGCACCCGCCGATCCACCTCGAGCCCCGCCGCCTCCCAGCTCGAGAGCACCGGACCCGGCAGCCCGAACGTCGCGCGCATCCCCGACCCGTCGCCCAGCTCCGCGAGCCCCGGCGCCCCATCGAGCACGCGCACCGTGCCCACCGCCACCACCCGGCGCTCCCGGAGGATCGGCACGTACCAGTCGTCGTCGAGCCCCATCGCGTAGCCCGGATCCGCGCCCGCGAGTGGGATCCGCACGTGCTGGGCGTGCGATTCCGCGAGCGCCTCGATCGACAGGTCGACCCTCTCGCCTGCCACCAGCCCCTGGAACAGCGAGAACAGCGCCATCACGCTCACCACGACGCCCACCAACACCCAGCGCCCCGGGCCGTCCTTCCACCAGGTCAGGTCGGGCTGCGGCTGGACGGGCGACTCGCGGTGCACGATGGCCAGCGGCGGCAGCAGCACGGCGAGGCCCAGCGCGATGAGGAAGATCGCGTTGACCTGCGGATACCAGGCGTCGAGCCACCACAGCTGGAGGTCGGTCGACCACCGCCACGGCCCCGCGTGGAACCACCACGACACCCCGACGACGACCGTCACGAGCGCGGTCGATGCCCAGATCCGGGAGCGGGGGACGCGGTCCATCGCAGCCATGCCGGGACCATAGCCGACGCGATAGGGCCCACCCATGTCGCAGCTCTCCGAGCCCTACCTCTCGTGGTGGATCGCGGTCCTCGGCGAGCCCCCGCCGCACGAGCCCCTCGCGGACTGCGCCAACTGCCCGATGTGCGCCGAGGGGAAGTTCCTGCCCGAGGTGAAGTGCTGCGGCTACGTGCCCGCCATCCCGAACTTCCGCGCGGGCGGCGCGCTCCGCGCGGGCGGCGAGGCGCGCGCCTACATCGAGCGCCGCCTCCGAACCGGGCGACCCACCGAGACCTGGCTCCGCCCCACCGCGGAGGAAGAGGCCACCTACGACCGCACGCGCATGCGCTTCGGCCAGACCGACGCGTCGAAGTGCGCCTACGTCACCGAGCGCGGCACGTGCGCCATCTGGGCCTGGCGCAACGCGACCTGCGCCACCTGGTTCTGCCGCCACGGGCACGGCGAGGTCGGCGGAGCCCTGTGGGACGCCGCCGCCGACCTGTTCCGGTTCGCGGAGGGCGGCGTGGCCGTGCTGGTCGCGGGCGATGGCTACGAGAAGGCCGCCGAGCGCGCGGCCTCCGTCACGTGGGACGACCTCCGCAGGCTCGGGGGCCACGAGCTCGCCGCCCTCGAAGACGCGCTGCGCGAAGCCTGGGCTACCTGGCGCGCGGCCGACGAAGCAGCCCGCCCCACTCCACCACCACGAGGCCCTCGCGGCGGGGCCCGCTGAACACCGCTTGGCGCCCGTCCCAGTCGGGCGGTTCGTCGGTCGGTGCCGCATCCATCAGCACGCGCACGAGCGTGTCGGGCACCGGGCGGATGTCGAGCGGCGCGACCGCCTCGATCAGCGCCAGGTCGTGGAAGCCGATGCGCACCGCGTCGTACCCCTCCAGATCGGGGAGCCACGCATTGAGGAAGGCCTCGATCTCCCGGCCCTCGAGCCCCTGCGCCGCCAGCGCTCCGCGGAGGAATGGCTCCACGTCCGCGGCCGCCACGACCGTCGCGTCCTCCGGCGCGCGGAACCAGTACCCACGTCCCTCCCAGAACAGCTCCGCGTGCCGCTCTCCACCGATCACCACGCTCCCGTCGGGCTGCGCCACGCCCGACCAGCCGTCCGGGCCGAACGGGTCGGTCCGGAAGAACCGCAGGGGCGCGACGGGCGCGATGGACACGGGCTCGGGCGGATCGGCGTACACGTACAGGATGGGCTCGCACATCGCGGGCGCGGCGAAGTCCTCGCGCATCAGGCGCACGTACCGGCCCCACGGGTCCTTCACGAACAACCAGGGATTCCCGGCGAGCAGGTCGTCCACCGAGAGGCCGAGCTCCAGCTCGCGGGGACGCTCGTACTCGTCCTTGTCCGCATACGAGGCGTACAGCCCGAGCAGGCGCTGGCTGACCGGATGCTCGCGGTCCTTCAGGCGCACCACGGCGGTGCCGTCGGCGAGCTTCGCGGCGGGCTCCACGTCCTCGTCGGAGATCTCGGGCTCCAGGTTCAGCAGGATCTCGGGCGAGCCGTCGCAGCCGTCCGTCTGGACCGAGTAGGCCTTGTCGGACGGCGGATTGCCGGACCAGCTGAGGTCGGGCTGCCAGTCGTAGACCAGCGCCGTGCCGTCGGGCTGATGGACGACCAGCGCGTTGCCCGGCACGCTCCAGTTGGACTCGGGCGCCGACAGGACCTGGCCCCCGGGCGTCGTGAACAGCGGCTCCGCCGCGTCGAGCCCGCCGCCCGGCGCCCGCCACCTCAGCGTGGAGTGGCCCTTGGAGACGGGCAGCTCCGTCGGTGCAGCGAGGCGCTCCGGCGCATTGACCATCGGGTCGACCAGCACCTTCAGCCGCTTCTCGACGAGGGCCGCGTGCACGTCGTCGCTCTTCCAGTCCGACGCGCACGGGAGGAGCGTCCAGCTCGTGCTGTCGCGGAGGTACCGCGCGACCGACGCCATCGACGGCCCCGACTTGCCGCCGTCCTCGCCGATGCAGGACACCAGCTCCTTGCCGGAGTGCTTGCCGCTCTTCACGCGCCCGATCGCGTAGCACTCGACCGTGCCGTCGTCCCCGCGCATGTACTGCGGCGTCTGCAGCGTCACGACGGCCTCTTCGCCGCCCTGGTCGAGCGTCACGTCGAGCCCCGCGCCCCCCGCGCACTCGGTGCTGGCGGTCGGATCGAGGGCGTAGCGCCACGGATCGGGCGGGGTCACCTGGACGAGGAGCGCATCGGAATCCCCGCCGAAGCGGGCGGCTCCCGAGCTGCATTCCGGTGCTTCGCCGCCGTCGAGCCGGCACAGCGTGACCTGGATCTCCGAGACGAAGTCCCCCCAGCTCTGCACCTCCGCTTCGAGCCGCCCCCCGCGGAATCGCTCGGTGACCTCGAGGTCGATGGTGAACGACTCGTCCGAGCCGGGCTCTTCGTCGATGCGGACCCGGGGCGACCCGTCGGGCGCGAACGTGACCGCCCACCCGCGCTCTCCCTCGTCGCCCTCGGACAGGTAGCTCTTGCCGCCGAACGGCGTCAGGAGCCCGCCGAACAGCCGTCCGACCTGACCGTCCTCCGTCTTCACCCGGTACCAGACGTTGAGCCGGTCGATCAGCTCCACCGGCTCCCCCAGCACCTCCTCGACCGTGACCTTCGACCCGAGCCGGAGCTTCGCGACCACGTCGTCGGACCCGTTCGGATCGCGGAGGTTGGCGTCGTCCACCCCGACGAACACGGCGTCTCCGGAGGCGAAGCGGCTGAAGCGGGCACCCCGCGCGCCCCCGTCGGGGCCCGGGACGTACGCGTACCCGTCGAGCGCCACCGGCTCGGGGGGCTTCACCTCCACGGGCTGCGGAGGCGCTTCGACGACAGGCGTGCCCGCGCCGCCACAGGCCAGCGCGAGGAACAGGGTGACGGGGACCAGCAGGCGTGCGGTCATTCTCCCTCCACGAGGCCCGTGGCCACGACGTAGCCGGCGCGATCGCCCAGCTCTCCGGCGTGCCGCGGATCGGTCAGGTGCAACGCGAGCTGCCAGGACCGGGCTCCCGGCGCGTGCAGCTCGAAGGTACGCGTGCCCACGAGGCCCTCGGCGGGCGCCGGGATGCGCGAGTCGCGGGCGACGGCCCAGCCGCCGTCGGTCGTCCGCGCGAGACGTCGCTCGAGGACCTCGGTGGCGACGGGTCGGCGGCACGCCAGGTCTGCGCAGATCGTGAGCTGCAGCCGGCGGAACGGGTCGCCCGTGGGGAACGCATGGCCGATGTCACGCGCCACGAGCGTCGCGGACACGGCATCTCCGTCGGCCCGGACGACCGCGGCCACCGTGGCGCGCACGCGCTCGGCATCGTTCCCACCGATCGGGTGGTGCGGCGGATGGCAGTCGACACACCCGAGCCCAGCCTCCGCGGCGCCCGATCCGCGCCACTCCTCGGCGGTGGACTGGCCGCGGGTGCCGGATGGCGCGCCTCCGATCTCGCGGGGCAGGTCGAAGTCGTGGCAGTCCTCGCAGGTGCGCGGCGCGGGGCCGTGGCAGGTCGCGCAGTCGACGCCCTGCTCGGGCTGGTGGCACGTCAGGCACCACGGCGAGCGCGCCTCGCTCCAGCTCGTCTGGAACACGGGATTCGCGAACGCCACGGCGTGCCGGCTCTCCGACCACTCGGCCACGGCCGTGGCGTGGCAGTCGACGCACGCATCGCTCGAGGCGTGCTCCGGCACGTGCGGGCCGCAGCCGAACAGGAGCGCGACGATGGCGGAGTGGCGCTTCAGGCGGGGTTCCTCGCGCGGGAGCATACTCCTGTAAGGAACAATAAGGTCCGCCCGCACCCGCCCTCCGATAGTCGCGCGCATCGGAGGAACCGCCATGCTCACCGTCGTCCTCGCGGCCCATGCGTACACCCCGGAAGCGTGCCCGTTCGGCGTCAACGCCCACCAGGCGTCGGACGACGAGCTGGCGCTCGCGGCCGATGCGGGCATCCGCCTCGTGCGCTTCGACTTCAACTGGTTCCAGGTCGAGACCGCGCCGGGCGTGTTCGACTGGTCGATCCCCGACCGCTTCGTCGACACGGCCGAGGCCGAGGGGCTCGCGGTGTACGCGACCGTCGCGTACTCCCCGTCCTGGATCGAGCCCGGCTGCGACGACGCGTCCGGCGACCTCCACCAGTGGTGCCGCAACGCCGTCCCCGACGAAGCGGCCTGGACCGGATTCCTGGCCGCGGCGGTCGGGCGCTACGGCGACCGCGTGAAGCACTGGGGACTGTGGAACGAGCCGAACCTCGACCACTTCTTCGACGGCTCGCGGCAGCAGTACGTCGACACGATCCTCCTCCCCGGCAGCGCCGCCGTGCACGCGGCCTGCGCGGACTGCCAGGTGGTCGGGCCCGAGCTGGCGGGCCTCCGCGGGGCGAGCTGGGACGCGAACGCGGGGCAGTGCTTCTTCGGGGAGTGTCGGTTCAACGGGTGGAACCACAGCCTGAAGGAGATCCTCGACGCCGCGGGGGGCTCCATCGACATCGTGAGCCACCACAAGTACACGGGACCCGCGCAGACCTTCTGGCAGGAGGCCCTCGTCGGCGAGTGGGTCGTCGTGCAGCTCGTGAACGGCATCAAGGAGGTCACCGACCAGCACGCGCCCGGGAAGCCGGTCTGGATCACCGAGATGGGCTTCGAGAGCACGCCCGGCGGTAGCTACAGCGAGCAGGCATCCGCAGACGAGCTGTACGCCGCATACAGCGCGATGCCGGCGATCCAGGCGGGCACCTGGCCGCACACCCAGGCCGGCGCGTGGCCCGAGCTCCAGAAGATGTTCTGGTACGACCTGACGAACGACCCGAATGTCAGCTGGGACGGCGACATGTACACGTGGGGCCTGCTGAACGCCGACCACACGCCGAAGCCCGCGTACGCGAGCTATTCGCAGGTCGTCGCCGACCTCGGCGGCTGCGACGACGCGCCGCAGCCCCAGGGCGATGCCGACACCGACGCCGATGCCGACAGCGATGCGGACTCCGATGCCGACGCGGACTCCGACACCGACGCGGATGCCGACGCCGACACGGATGCCGACGCCGACCCCATCGACACCGACCCCATCGACACGGCGGATACTGCGTCCGACCCGGTCGACACGCCCGTCCCGGCGGGCTGCGCGTGCCGCACGGGCCGCGAGGTCCCTGGCCTGGCGGCCCTCCTCACGCTCGTCCGACGTCGGTGACCCGCCCGCCAGGACCGGGACACATGGCCTAGACGAGGTCGAAGATCAGGGCTTCGACCGGCCCCTCGGCGACCGCGAGCAGGAGCTCCGGCGTCTCCACGACCGCGAGCCCGTCGCCGGGATGCAGCCGCGCGCCGTTCACGTCGAGCGTGCCGCGCACGACCTGCACCCACGCACGCCGCCGCTTCACGACGTGCCGCGCCTCACCGGCATCGAGCAGCAGGCGCCACAGGTCCATGTCCTGCTTGATCCGCAGCGAGCCGTCCGCGCCGTCGGGGCTGACCACCCGCACGAGCCCGGGCGACCGCCCGAAGTCGTGCTGCTGGTAGCCCGGCGCTCCACCGGCCTCGCGCGGCAGCACCCAGATCTGCAGGAACTCGACCGTCGTGTCGGGCGCGTGGTTGTACTCGCTGTGCGCGATCCCCGCGCCAGCGCTCATCAGCTGCACCTCGCCCGGGCGGATCACGCTGCCCGTGCCGAGGGTGTCGCGGTGCTCGAGCGCACCGGACACCACGTACGAGACGATCTCCATGTTCCGGTGCGGGTGCGCGGGGAAGCCGTGCCCACCCTCCACGCGGTCCTGGTTGATCACCCGGAGGTGCGAGAACCCCATGAAGCGCGGGTCGTAGTACCCCGCGAAGCTGAACGTGTGACGGGTGTCGAGCCAGCCGTGATCGGCATGGCCGCGGTCGGTGCCGCGTCGGATCTCCAACATCGGTGCTCCCTCGTGGATTTCCCGAAGGTAGTGCCGCACCTGGTGTGCGGGAATGGCGCAGCCCTGCACGGGTGCCTTGCACATCTGCACAGGCCGCAGGCAGCGACCGGGAAGCCCGAGTTGTGAAATCGGCGCGTGGTCTCTTGCCGACCCGGCGGGACACCGGTATTAACGACGCAGAATCTCGCCTGCGCGACGCCGGTACGCCACGCGAATGAAGCAAGTCCCGGCGAATGAACGCAGACCGAAGCGAGAACGAAGGAGAAGAGATGTCGAAGAAGCTGTTCGTCGGCGGCCTTAGCTGGAATACCGACGACAACGGGTTGCGCGCTGCGTTCGAGGAATACGGCGAGGTCAGCGAGGCCAAGGTCATCACCGAGCGCGATACGGGGCGTAGCCGCGGATTCGGCTTCGTGACCTTCTCGGACGATGATGCGGCAGACACCGCTGTCCAGGCGATGGACGGCTCGACGATGGACGGTCGCACCATCCGCGTCAACGAAGCGCACGATCGTCCCCGCGGTGGCGGCGGCGGTGGTGGTGGCGGCGGCGGTCGCGGCGGCTTCCGCGGTGGTCGCGGCGGCGGCGGCGGTCATCGCGGTGGTGACCGCGGCGGCGATCGCTGGTAGTCAGCCCCACGACGGCAACGGCCGGGTCGACCTTCGGGTCACCCGGCCGTTTCTGTTTTCCGGAGGCGTTCAGCGCACGAGCGTGACCGGGCATCGCGCCCGACGCAGCACCCTCTCGCTCACGCTCCCCACGACGATGCCCTGCAGCGGCGACAGCCCGCGGTAGCCCATCACGAGCAGCTCCGGCTGCAGCGTCGTGGTGGCCGCGAGGATCTCGACCACGGGATCGCCCACGACCCCGCGCGTGTTCAGCGGGATCGGGTCCGTCCAGCGGCCGAGCTCGCTCGCCAGCTGGCGGAAGATCGGATCGCACAGCACGTCGATGCGCTCGCGACGGGACTCCTCCGAGAGCCCGTCCAGACCGACCTCCTCGAGCGCGTCGAGCTGGAGCACGTGGAGCACGTGGAGCTCCGCGCTCGCGGCCGCCGAGAGGGTGGCCGCGAAGTGCGCGGCGCGCAGCGAAGCCTCGCTCCCGTCGACGGGAACGAGGATGCGCTTCAGGCCCCGCAACGGGGCGTCACTCCTGGCAGCTCACGCAGAGCCGCGCGTGCGGGAGGATCTCGAGGCGCTTCTCGGGGATGTCGCCGCCGCACGACTCGCAGATGCCGTACTCGCCGGCCTGGATCCGCTTCAGCGCCGCCTGGATGTCGACCATCTCGGTGCGCGCGTTGTCGTCGAGCTGCTCGATGACCTCGTCCATCTCGGTGAACGCGACGCGATCCTCGAAGTCCTGGTCGTTGCGACCATCCTGCCCACGAAGGTGCTTCGCGAGGGCGGCATCCCGTCGCGTGAGCTCGGCGAGCCGCTTCTCGAGGCGGCCCTGGACGGCTTGCAGGTCCATCAGTACTGCTCCAGCAGGTAGTCGATGAGGTCGGTCGTCGTCACGATGCCGACGAGATCGCCATCATCCACCACCGGCAGGGCGTGGAACCAGTTCTTCGAGAGGATCTGGGCCGCCTCGCGGATCGTGGTCTTCGAGTCGATGGTGACCGGGTCGGTCTGCATGACGTCCTCGATCGTCCGCGTGTGGTCGAGCACCGCGTTCGCGTGCTTGGTGTTCTCGCCGTGCTCGTACGACACACGGAGCAGGTCGGTGGTCGAGATGATGCCGACGAGCTTCTTGCCCGAGACGACCGGCATGTGGTGCGCGCGGATCTCCGTCAGCTTGGCCCGGACCTCCGACAGCGCCATCCCGTGGTGCACGGTGGCGGGGCTCTTGGTCATGATGTGGGAGACGGGTTCGTTGCGGCGCATGGGGCCTCCAGGGTTGGGAGGACCAGCAAAGCAAGGCACGTGCCAGGGGAGGAGGGTCGCGCGATTCGCCCGTGCCCGTCAGCACTTTCGCGCCCCGCCTCCGGCGGGGAGGCCGAATCTCCCCTCCCCTGCGCGCCGAGCTGTGGGAGATCGCCCACCCCGAGGTGGCGATTCCGCGCAGTCGCGCTCAGTGCGCGAGCATCGACAGGCGCTTGAGGTGCTCGCGGGCGACGACCGGGTCGGACGCCAGCTCGCCGATCTGCCGGTTCCGGAGCCACCGCTGGATGAGGCCACTCGCGGAGAGCGCGCGATGGGCCGCCGAGCTCTCGGACATCACCTCGTCCCGCAGGATCGCGTGGCGGATCGTGGACCACGCGTCGAGCGCGGCTTCGGATCCGTCGTCGAGTGCGGCGGCCAGCGCCTCGGCGTCGTGGATCCCGGCGTTCATGGCCATCCCGCCCACGGGGAACGCGCTGTGGGCCGCATCCCCCGCGAGGAACACCCGGCCCCGCCGGAACGCCGTCACCACGCGCTGCTGCACGTGGTACGTCGCGCGGCTGCGGAACAGCTGGAAGTTGTACGTCTCGCCGCCCGCCTCGCCGATGAGCGCGCGGGTGCGGCGCCACACGGCCCGGTCGGTCATGGCCTCCTGGGCCGACGTGCCGTCGGGCACGTGGAACAGCAGCCGGATACAGTCGGGCATCTGCATCCAGATCGCCCACGACTCGCCGTCGAACAGGTGGGCGCAGGGCCCCAGCTCGATGCCCTCCGGGAAGCACGCCGCGATCGAGCGGTCGACCTCGCACGTGAGGAACGTGTCGCGCTCGCCGAGCTCCAGGTCGAGGTCGAGCAGCCGGCGCACCGTGCTGTTCACCCCGTCGGCCCCGACCAGCGCCTGCCCGCGCAGCGTCTCGCGCACGCCGTTGTGGGTGACGTCGACCAGCACCTGCTCGTCGTCGGCCTCGAGGTCGACCACGCGGTGCCGCCAGCGCACCGTGCCCTCGTCGAGCCGGGACGCCAGCACCTCGCACAGCTCCCACTGCGGGACGTGCAGCCGGAACGGATACGGCGTGTCGGACGCGATGAGCCCGTAGCTCAGCTCGGCCAGCAGGGAGTGGTTGCGCCAGTCCCAGTACTGGAGCGTGTCGACGCGGGTGGCGCGCGACGCGAGCGCGTCGAGCACCCCCCACTCGGCGAGGCTCTCGAGCGTGCGCGGCTGGACCGTCGTGGCCCGCGGATCCCGCGCGATCTCGGGGCGCACGTCGAGCACCACGGCCGGGATCCCGCGGCGTTGGAGCGCGAGCGCCAGGCTCAGCCCCACGGGGCCGGCGCCTGCGATGATCACGGGGTGGTCGGTGCTGCTCGACATTTTGCGGAACCTCCCGGTCGGACGCCGCAGTTCTGCATGTCACGTGCCAGGGCCGCGCGTCGTCGCGCCCCTGCAGCGGGAGCATGGCACGGGCGGAGGGCCGTGTGCGCGGCCCTTCAGGTCCGCTCGATCTGCACGTGCCGCAGCTCTTCGGGAGCGAGCGCGGCTTCGAGCCGGGCGGCGAGGCGCTCGCCGTGCGCGACGACGGGGATGCGCGGCAGGGCGCCGCTCTCCATGGCCCGGAGCGCCGCGCGGATGGCGTCGACCACGGCGTCTCCGTCCTCCCGGAACTCGAGCGAAGCCCCGGCGAGCCCCTGCGGCTCGGGCGCAGCGGGCCGCTTGGCGGCGCGCTTCGGCGGCACGGGCTTCAGCACCGTGCGGCGGTCCTCCGAGAGGTCCCACTCCACACCCTCCGAAGCCACTGTCACGTCGTACCCCTCGTCCTTGAGCAGCCCACGCAGCGCATCGGACGCCTCCGGCTCGCCATGGTTCAGGAAGATGCGACCGGGCCGCATGGGCGCCGAGCGGACCCAGGCCAGGAGGTCCTGCTGGTCGCCGTGCGCCGAGAACCCGCCGATCTCCTCGACATCGCAGCGGAGCTTGATCTTGTTCCCGAACATCTTCACCGTGCGCTCGCCCGCGACGATGCGGCCCCCGCGCGTGCCCGGGGCCTGGAAGCCCACGAACAGGAGCGTGTTCTTCTTCGTCGGCGCCCGCTGCACGAGGTGGTGCAGCACGCGGCCGCCCGTCAGCATGCCCGACGCAGCGATGAGCACGAACGGCTCGGTGCGGCTGTTCACCCCCCGCGACTCCTCGACGCTGCCGACGAACTGCACGTTGCGCGTCATCGCCCGCAGGTCGCCGGGCGTCAGCCGCAGCGCATCGGGGTTGCGCACGAACGCGTCCGTCGCCTTCGTGGCCATCGGGCTGTCGACGACGATCGGCAGCCGCGGGATGCGCCCCTCCTCCATGAGCCGGTGCAGCCCCCACAGCAGGCCCTGCGCCCGCCCCACGGCGAAGCTCGGGATGAGCACCATCCCGCCGCGCTCCACGGTCTGCGTCACGATGGTCGCCAGGCGCTCGAGCTTGTCGACATCGGGGTGCAGCCGGTTGCCGTAGGTCGACTCGAGCACGAGGACGTCCGCTTCGGCCGGGGGCTCGGGCGCCGGCACGACGGCATCGTCGGGACGCCCGAGGTCGCCCGAGAGCTGCAGCACGCGCTCGCCGTTGCGCACCACGACCGACGTGGCACCCAGGATGTGGCCGGCGACGCGGTGCTCGACCTCGACCCCGCCGATGGCGTAGGGCGCGTGGAGCTCGACGGGGACGATGCGCTTCAGCGCTTCGTACGCGTCCTGCTCGGTGTAGATGGGCAGCGCGGGTGCGTGCTTCGTGTGGCCCTTGCGGTTCGCGTACTCGGCGTCCTCCTCCTGGATGCGCCCCGCGTCGGGCAGCAGGATGGAGAGCAGGTCGGCTGTGGGCTTCGTGCAGTACACGGGGCCCTGGTAGCCATTGCGCACGAGCGCGGGGATCCAGCCGCTGTGGTCGACGTGCGCGTGGGTGAGCACCACGGCGTCGATCTCGTTGACCTCGAGCGGATCCCAGTTCCGGAGGCGGTTCTGCTTGAACCCCTGGAACATCCCGCAGTCGACGAGGACGCGGGTGTCTCCACAGGTGACCAGCGTGCGGGAGCCCGTGACGGTTCCCGCCGCACCGAGGAACTGGATGCGCATCCCCTGTCCTACCTCAGAAGAGGTCGGGATCCGCATCCGTCATGCAGGCCTTGCCGACGGCCACCTTGCGGGCGTACGTCGCGGCCTCGGGCAGCACCATCTGGTAGAAGAACCGCGCGGTCTGGAGCTTCGAGCGACGCTTCGGGTCGGCCTCGTCGAGCTCGAGCACGGCCTTCGCCTGCTTGGCCCACACGTAGGCCAGCGTGACGAGCGCAAACTGGTTCAGGTAGTTGCTCGCGACGGCGCCGATCACCTCGTGGTCGGCGGACGCCGCGGCGCCCATCTCCATCGTGGTGGCGTTCAGGCGCTTGCTCTCGTCTTTCAGGGGGCCCGTGAACTCGGCCATCCGCGGGTCGTCGGCGCACTCGCGGAGGAGGGCCGTGACCTCGCCCGCGAACACCCGCATCAGGCGGCCGCCGTGCATCGGCAGCTTGCGGCCGACGAGGTCGAGCGCCTGGATGTGGTTCGTGCCCTCGTAGATCATCGCGATGCGCACGTCGCGCATGTACTGCTCGACCGGCCAGTCCTTCGTGTACCCGGCGCCGCCCATGACCTGCATCGACTCGCTGACGTTCGCGAAGCCGCGCTCGGAGCCGTAGCTCTTGATGATCGGCGTGAGCAGGGCCACGAGGTCTTCGGCCTTCTCGCGCTCGGCGGCGTCGGCGGCGTGGTGCATCACGTCGTACGACATCGCGATCCAGGCGACGAGCCCGCGCAGGCCTTCGTTCGTGCTCTTCACGTTGAGCAGCATCCGCCGCACGTCGGGGTGCACGAGGATGTTGTCGGCATCGCTCGTGCGGTCCTGCTTCTTCGGGCTCAGCGAGCGGCTCTGCCGGCGGTCTTTCGCGAAGGCGAGGGCGGCCTGGTAGGCGGCCTCGGCCAGGGCGACGCCCTCGATGCCGACGTTCAGGCGGGCCGCGTTCATCATCACGAACATCGACCGCATGCCCTTGTGGGCCTCGCCGACGAGCCAGCCCTTCGCGCCCTCGAGGTTCATCACGCACGTCGGGGACGCGTGGATGCCCATCTTGTGGTCGGTGCCGCCGCAGAAGATCGGGTTGCGGCTGCCGTCGTCGAGGAACTTCGGCACGAGGAACGCGCTGATGCCCTTGATGCCGGGAGGGGCGTCGGGGAGCCGCGCCAGCACGAGGTGCACGATGTTCTCGGTGAGGTCGTGCTCGCCGAAGGTGATCCAGATCTTCGTGCCCGTCAGCTCGAAGCCGTCACCCGACGGCACGGCGGTGGTCGAGACCAGCCCGAGGTCGGTGCCGCACTGCGGCTCGGTGAGGCACATGGTGCCGGCCCACTCGCCCGAGACGAGCTTGTGGAGGTAGTGCTCTTTCTGCGCGTCGGTGCCGTAGGCCTCGAGCGCCTCGATCAGGCCCGCCGTCAGGCCCGTGCACATCGAGAAGCTCTTGTTCGTCGCGATCAGCACCTCGCTCGCGAGCGTCGAGAGCGAGAAGGGCGCGCCCATGCCGCCGAACTCGGGGTTCCACGGGATCGTGTTGAACGCGTTCTCGGTGAAGCCCGCGTAGGCCGCCTTGAACCCGTCGGGCGTCGTGACCGAGTGGTCGGCCGGATCGAACCGGACCCCGACCGTGTCGCCCGAGGCGTTGAGCGGCTTGAGGACATCGACGCAGAACTTCGAGTACTCCTCGAGCAGGCTCATCGCGGTCTCGAGGTCGAAGTCCGCGAAGCGCTCGATGGATTCGATCCGCTCGGCGTAGCCGAAGACTTCGAGGTTGAAGCGGATGTCGTCGAGAGGCGGCCGATAAACGTCCACGGGGTGCTCCTGGCGCGGGTCTGACGTCTGAATGACGATTCATTCAGCTAGCCGCCCCGCCCCCCCGTCGCCACCTGCTACGCGCCGTTCTCGATCGGCGCCGCGAGCTCGACGCGCACCGTGGTGCCCTCGCCGGGCCGGGATCGCACCGTCACGTCGCCGCCGTGCAGCCGCGCGTACTGCCGGACGAGGAACAGACCGAGCCCGGTGCCCCCGAAGCGGCGTGTGGACGAGTCGTCCGCCTGGCGGAAGGGCTCGAAGACGCGCTCGATCATGCCCGGGTCCATCCCGACGCCCGAGTCGCGCACCTCGATGACGAGCGTCTCCGGACAGCCGCTCACGTCGAGCGCGATGGTGCCCCGCTCGGTGAACTTCGCGGCGTTGGAGAGCAGGTTGAGCAGGATCTGACGGAGCTTCTTCGCGTCGAGCACGCGTCGACCGGACCGGACGTCCACCGCGAGCGCGTTGCTGCGCTCCCTGCACACCGGTCGTACCGTGTCGACCGCCTCGCGGACGAGGGCCTCGACGTCCGTGGAGGCCGGCTCGAGGTCGACGCGGCCGGCCTCGATGCGCGTGAGGTCGAGGATGTCGTTGATCAGGGACAGCAGGTGCGTGCCGGCCTGGTGGATGCGCGTGATGTCGTCGAGGGGCTCGGGGTCGAGCGGCTCGTCCTGGAGGAGCTCGGCGTACCCGATGATCGCGTTCAGCGGGGTGCGCAGCTCGTGCGACATGTTCGCGAGGAACCGCGACTTCGCCTGGTCGGCCATCCGGGCCTCGCGCTCCATGAGCCGGGCCCGCTCGAACTGCGCCTCGAGGGCGGTGTTGAGGTCGCCGATGGTGCGGTTCGCCTCCCACACCGCGACGTTCGCCTCGCGCTGGCGGTGGGCGAGGAACGTCACGAGGCCCGTCACCATGGGCGCGATCATCAGGATGTTCAAGACGAGCAGGATGCGCTGCCCCGCCACGGAACCGGCCGCGGGATCGACGTGCGCCACGAGCCAGGGGTCGGCGAGCGCCGAGAGCGCGCCGAGGACGACGAACAGACCGAGCCAGACGAGGGTCTGGCGCGCGGTCGAGAACGTCAGCGCGCCGACCAGCGACAACATCGCCCACAGCATCACGGCCCCGCTGGCCGCGAAGCCTCCGAGCACCCACTGGAACACGAACGGCAGCAGCAGGCTGATCCCGACCTGCACGTTCCGCGCGGGGTCGAACCGCCGGGTCTGCGACAGCACCGCGAAGTTCGCCGCGGTGAGCACGACGTACGACGCCGGAACGAGCGCGGGCGCCGGACGCCCGGCGGCGAGCGCGATGCTCGCCCACACGACCCCTCCGCAGCTCATCAGGGTGCCGAGGGCGATCAGGAAGCGGTGCTGGAGCCGCTGCTCGGGCGAGTCTTCGGGGCGATCGGCGATGGCGCCGAGCGCATGGAAAATCCCTGCCATCTGCCAAAGGTAGCAGAGGGCCCGCGCGCGCGGGCTTTCACTCCAGCATCGAGGTCAACACGGGCACGGTGGCGTCGCGCATCACCCGCTCGGTGCGGCTGCCCCACACGCTGTCCCACCAGCTGTCGTGGCCATGGGTGGCCATGGAGATGAGGTCGACCTGCTCGGCTGTGGCGGCCTCGAGGATTCGCCCGACGATGGCGCCTTCGCGGAAGTTGATCGTGCGGTACGACCAGCCGGGCTTCTCGACGAGCTGGAGCTGCGGGATCTCGCTGTAGGGCCCGACGTGCACGAACAGGAACTCGACCGGGCGCTCGTCGAGCGCCTCGACCAGCTCGATGGCCGTGTCGAGGCCCTTCTGCGCGGCCCGATCGCCGAGGGGGACGATGATCCGACGCAGCCGGACCGTGCCTTCGGAGAGGTCGACGAACGGCCGCGCGCCATCCGGGAGGACCAGCGTGGCCCGCGGGGCGTGCCGCGCGAGCTCTTCGCCCACACTGCCGTCGAACAGGCGACGTAGACCGCTCGGACGGTGCGTGCCGAGCACCAGCAGGTCGGGAGCGTTGACCTCGATCATCGCGCCGAGCAGGCCGGCCGGGTTCTCGGCCTCGAGCGCCTGGAGGTGGACCTTGAAGCCCAGCCGGGCGAAGTCGTCGACGCTCGCGTCGTCGGGCAGGAACCCCCACTTCGTGAGCAGCATGCGCGGCGTGGGCAGCTGCGACCACGGCGGCTCGGTGCCCTTGCGGACATGGAGCACGCGCAGGTCGGTACCCGCCGTCGCACAGATGCGCAGCGCGTGCGCCCAGGGCTCGATGGCCTCCGCCCCCAGATCGGTCGCGAGCCACACACGATCGAACGCCACGGTTCACCTCCCAGGTGTTCGCCACGGACTGCACGGCGCGTGCCAGCCGTCGGAGCGTACGGAAGCCCCATCCCGCGGGACTCGATGCGCCGTATCGTACACCCCGACGGGCGAGATCACACACCGCGCGGCGGCAGGCGGGCCCCAGCGCGCGAGAAACGGCTGGTCCGGAGCTTGCACCCGGGCTCTCGGCGGAGGAACAGGTCCGATGCGCGCGCGCCCGAGTGTGTCCTATGCGGTGGATGCGAAGCCCGACGAGGTCTTCGAGCGGTTCCGGTCGGCCCTCGAAGACGCCGAGTGCCCGTGCAAGGGCTCCGTGGGGCGGAAGGAGGTCACGCTGCGCATCTGCGACCGGCTCCGGCGGATCTGGTCGCCCTGGCTGCTGCTCGGCGTCCGCGCGGAGGGCGAGGGCTGCGTGCTCTTCGGGAGCATGGGGCCCCAGCCCGACATGTGGACCGCGTTCGTCTTCGTGTACTCGGTGCTCGTCGCCGTGTTCGTCGCCGGGTCGATGTACGGGTTCGTCCAGCTCACGCTCCAGGACAGCCCCACCGGGCTCCTCGCCGCGGGCGCGGCGCTCGTGGGGCTCGGCGGAGCGTGTGGGCTCGACCTCACCGGGCGCCGGCTCGGGCAGGGACAGATGGGCATCATCCGCGGGTTCGTGACGCGCACCATCCCCGAGGCCCGCGAGATCGACTGAGATTCACTCCGGCTTGGGCAGATCGATGCCGAAGGCCTTCAGCGTGCCGAGCACCTGGCCCATGCCGGCCGACAGGAATCCCATGTCGCCGCCGGTGACCACCGCGCCATCGAAGCTGTCGGCGAAGGCCCGCGCGACCTCGGGGAGCGTCTCGGTGAGCGCGATCTCCTGGAGGCGGGCCTGGCTCACGGCGTCGCGGGCCTCGCGGAGCCAGCGCTCGACCGCGGCCTCGGCCTCGCCGCGCGTGCGCCGCGACTCCGCGTCGAGCCGGGCCTCTTCGACCTGGGCCTCGGCGCGCATCCGCGACTCGGCCACCTCGGCCTCGGCGCGTTCCTGGCGCAGCCGGGCGTCGTGCGCGGCGTTCGTGCGGGCGCGCTCCCGCTCGGCCTCGAGCCGCGCCTCCTCGATCTCCATGAGCTTGCGGCGGTTCGTCTCGGCGCGCTCGCGGGCTCCGCGCTCCAGCATCGCCGCCTCGCGCTTCACCTCGTCCTCGGCGCGCAGGGCCTCGAGCGCGAGCTTCTCCCGGTAGGGCGCCTGGAGGCGGTCGAACACCTCGTCGGACAGCACCCGCACGTCCTGGATCTCGATGGTGTCGAGCACCACGCCCCACCCGGCGTCCGTGCGGTCCCCTTCCCGCCCGCGGCCCTCGATGACCGGGGCGACCTCCGCCATGAGCTCGACGGCCAACGCGTCCTTTCGCCGCGTGAGGCAGTCCTCGAGGGTGAGGTTCGCGACGAGGCGGCGCGTGGCGCCGACGAACATCTCCGTCAGGATCGAGCGGAGCGCGTCGGGGTCGCCGAGGTCGATCATCCGGAACGCGAGCTCCGGCTGCACGATGCGGAACACCGCGAGCCCCGTGACCGCGACGCCCGTCTTCTCGCGCGTGACCTGGTCGGCGGTGAACTGGAGCCGCCGCACGCTCGTGTCGACCCGCGCGATGGTGTCGCCCGGCCACTTGAACACCGAGCCACCCTGCTGGATGGAGCGGATCTCGCCGTTGCGCAGCACCACCAGGCACTCGTGGGGTCGCGCGCTCACCCGGCCCCAGCTCGGAACGTCGGACATGGACACCTCCCGCCTGCTGACAAAGCAAGCGGCGTTCCATCCGATAGACGAGCTTCGTCCGTCGAATCCAGGGCCCATCGATCCACGACGGCACACCGGGGTGCGCCAGGATGGATCAGGCGTCGTCGAGCGCGCCCTGCAGCCGGCGCTTCACGTCGGCCGCCACGTCTTCGATGCCCTCGGCCCGCACGAGCTCGAACATCGCATCCGGATCGATCGCGCCGAGCACGGCGTGGCCGGCCTCGTCCGCGGTGACGACGACGTTGCAGGGCAGCAGCAGCCCGATGGCCGGCTCGGCCGACACGGCGGCGAGCGCGCTCGGCGGATGACACGCCCCGAGGATGAGGTACGGCGGCATCTCGTGGCCGAGCTTCTTCTTCAGGGTGCCGGCCATGTCGATCTCGGTGAGCACACCGAAGCCGTGCGCAGCGAGCGACTTGCGGACGCGCTCGACGCCCTCCTCGAACGAGCAGTCGAGCGTGCGGACGAGGCCGAAGGACGGGGTTCCGAGCATGGTGCCTCCAGTGGGGTCGCCCATCCTGAGCGCCAGACACCGCATCGTCAACCGCTCACTTGCGGAGGATGCACCGCATGGCGAACGACGAGCAGGAAACGGCCGGCACGGGCCCGTCGAGCGCGAGGTCGACGCTGCCGGCCTCGACGACGAGGTCGCCGAAGCGCGCCTTCACCGCGTAGGTGCCGGGGCCGGCGGCACCCGGGGCCACGCGCCCCGACGCGCCCACGAGCCACACCTCGTCGGCATCGCCCTTCACGCTGATCAGCGGCTCGGCCGGCACGACGGGCACCACGGGCTTCGGCACGGGAGCGACCGGAGCAGGAGCGGGCGCGACCGGGGCCACCGGAGCGGGCGCCACCGGCGCGGGAGCCGGTACAGGGGCCACGACGGGCTCGGGGACGGGCTCTGGAGTGGGTTCCGGCTCGGCGACGGGCTCTGGAGCGGGCTCGACGACCGGCGCAGGCTCGACCGGCACCGTGATGGCGCTCGGCGCCTCGGAGAGCGAGGCATCCCCGCCCACCGCGAACCAGGCACCGATGCCGAAGCCCACGACGAGCAGGAACGCGCCCACCGCGATGACGGCGGGCACGAAGGGCGACGGCGCCTCGTCGGTGATCTCGGGCACCTCGTCCTCGAAGGACAGGTCGGCGAGCGACAGCCCCGACAGCGATGCCGTGGCCCGATCGACCTCGTAGCCCGCGTGCATGGACTGATCGGTGCCGAAGAGCGCGTGCATCACGTCTTCGGCGGTCTGGGGGCGGCGTGCGGGGTCGACCTCGAGCAGGGCGCGGATCGCGCGCACCACGCGACCGGGCAGGTCGGGCCGGATCTGCTCCGGCGGCTCGTACCGCCCGTCCGACACGCGCGTGTAGATGTCGAGGATCGAAGGGCCGTCGAAGGCGCGGCGACCGGTGCAGATCTCGTAGAGGATGCAGCCGAGCGCGAAGAGATCGGTGCGGTGGTCGACCCGGCTCGCGTCGCGGATCTGCTCCGGCGACATGTACTGCGGGGTGCCGAGACCCTGGCCCATCCCCGAGCTCGCGCTGCGCACCTGGTCGGCGGTGTCCTTCACGAGCCCGAAGTCCATCACCTTCGGAATGTACCCGCCCGACGTGCGCTTCAGGAGCACGTTGCTCGGCTTGAGGTCACGGTGCACGAGCCCTTCGTCGTGGGCCGCCGCGATGCCGGCGACGATGCCGCGGAAGACGGCCAGCCCCACCGCGAGGTCACGCGCTTCGTCGGTCGCGAGCCAGTCTTCGAGCGTCGGCCCGTCGATGTACTCCATGACCAGCGCCGGGTTCCCGTCGAGGTCGAGCACGTCGTTCACGGCGACGAGGTTGGGGTGGCGCAGGTTCGCCTGTGCCCGCCCCTCGGCGATGAGCCGCTCGCGCACGATGGGCATCGACACCGCGAGCACCTTCACGGCGTGCTCCGAGCCGAGATCGATGTGCCGGACCTTGTAGACCACGGCCATGCCGCCCTGCCCCAGGATGGACTGCACGGTGTACCGCCCGTGCGTGCTCCCCGGCGCGAGGCCCCGCATCACCAGGTGACCACCGTGGTGGCCCCGAGCACGAGCGCCGCACCGCCCAGGACGCCCGCCGAGACGGTCGCGGAGTTGGTGCGCTTCTGCAGGCCGGGGAGCTTGGCGTCGGGCGTCGTGGGGTCGTTGAACTGCCCGTGGGACGCGGCCGACAGGCCCCAGAGGCTCGCCGCCCCCACCGCGGTGGCCGCCGTGGCGGCGATCAGCGGGATTCGATGCGGCTTCGCCCGGACCGGGGTGGGCTCCGGGAGGACTGGCTCCGGCGTTTCCACGAACACAGCATACGGAGGAAGCGCCATTTCGGGAAGCAGGTACGCTGTCTCCGCGACGTCACCCGTCGCATCGAACCGCTGGAACACCGCCGGCCGGTCGGTCGCGCGCTTCGCCTCGGCGCGCCCGTCGATGCGCACCTCGCCCTCGGCGGGACGCGGCACCGGCTCCGTCTTCGTCGGCGTGATCCCCACCGCGCGGTACACGTCCAACACCGGGTGGTTCTCGGGGATCATCTCCTTCGGGAAGCGGTAGTCGGGCTCGATCGCACGAGCCGCCGCGAACGCCCCGCCCGCCCAGTCCAGGCGGTCGCCGAAGGCCCGCAGCCCCTCCGTGCGGTGGAGCCGCGCGATGACGTACGTCGGCAGCCGTTCCGAGACACACGGCAGGCGCGTGCGCACCTCGTCGGTGCGGGCCTGGAAGCGCTCGATGTCGAGGTCCTGGTACGCCGCGGTCGCGTCGTTGAGCAGGTCCGCGATGGCGTTCGCGGTCGGCTCGATCTCGCAGTCCGCCGCATGGGCGAGGGTGAAGAGGAGAAGCATCACAGCCCCAGGGTTCCAGGAAGGATGTAGGCGGCCCCTTCGCCGGGCGCACCGACGACGAGGTCCTGCCGGCCGTCGCCGTCGAGGTCGTACACGAGCAGCGAGGCGCCGAACGCGCCCTGGTTGCTCTGCCCCATCAGGATCAGGTCGGCCGAGCCGAGCGCCGTGCCGGTGCTGATGGGACCGAAGAAGATGGCGACGCGCCCGCGACCCGCGACCGTGTCGGTGAAGGCGGGGTCCCCCACCGCCAGGTCGTCTACGCCGTCGCCGTCGATGTCGCCGAGCGACGCCACCCGCGCGCCCGGACCCGTGCCGGTGAGGTGGATCGACGCATCGAGATCGACCGAGAATCCCGCATAGTCCGTGACGAGGACCACGGTGCCGAGCCCCGGGCCCACGCCATCGTCGACGATCGCGAAGTCCGGTGACCCGTCGTCGTCCACGTCGCCGGCCGATGCGACGTACGCGCCGAAGGACCCGCTCGTCGCGCTCCCCGAGGTGAACGTGATGGCGGCGTTCTCCACCGTCGCCACGGCGGGGACCGTCCGGAACAGGAACGCCCCACCGGTCTGGCCGTAGCCCGGCGCCCCGACGAGCAGCTCGGGCCGCCCGTCGTTGTTGGTGTCGGGGATGGCCGCCACGCTGGCGCCGGCGCGATCCTGGTTCTGCGTGCCGTCGATCGTGTCGTCGGCAGCGTTCGCGATGGGCCCCGTCAGACCGAGTGGATCGGCGATCAGATGGACCGCGCCGACCCCGCCGGGCGCTCCGACGGCCAGCACGGTCGACCCGTCGCCGTAGAAGTCGCCGAGCACCGCGAGGCTCGCGCCCGTCTGGCTCTGGTTGGCGCCCTCGAGCCGGGGCAGCGAATCGAGCGAGCCGCTCGCCACGGGGCCCTCCGCGAAGATCACGGCGCCCTTCGCGGGCCCCGAGATGCGCCAGAGCGGCGCCCCGACGATCAGCTCGTCGTCGCCGTCGTTGTCGGCATCGGGCAGCACGGCCAGCGCGGCCCCCGCGTCGTCCGCGGTGCCCGAGAGCGTCGCGAGCGCGTCGGTCGCCAGGTCGCCGCCCATCATCAGCGGCGGGCCGGCGACACTCACGCCATCGAGCCCCGGCGCACCGAATGCGAGCTCGGCCGCGGGTGACCCGGCGAGATTGCCCGCCGCGAGCGCCGCGCCCGTCTCGTCGTTGAGGGTGGAACCGATCCACACGACGAGCTGCGTGGTGGGCAGGGTGCCCGTGAGCAGGCACGCGCCCGGCCCGCCGTCGCAGTCGTTGTCGACGCCGTCGTCGCACACCTCGGTGGCGTCGGGGTTCACCGCGTCGTCGCCGTCGTCGCAGTCGCCCGCGAGGAGCACGTGCTGGGCGGGCGCGTCGCACGCGAGCTGGCTGTCGTCCGGGTCGCCCCAGCCGTCGTCGTCCTGGTCGCGGTACCAGGTCACGTCGGTGGCGTCGGTGTCCGCGCCATCCGTGAGCCCGTCGCAGTCGTCGTCGATGCCGTTGGCGCACAGCTCGACCTCGCCGGGCGACCGGTTCGGGTCGGCGTCCGCGCAGTCGCCGCCCAGCGAAGCCTCGCCCGCCGACGTGCAGACGCCGTCCCCGTCGTCCGCGACCGTCCCGGAGCCGTACCCGTCGAGATCCCCGTCGACGAAGCACTCCTCGAGCCCGTCGCAGTCCTGGTCGATGCCGTCCGCCACGTCGTCGTCCGCGACGGGAGCGCCCGGGTACACGCTCGCGGCGCCCGGACCCACGTCGCGGCAGTCCGTTGCCGTGGGCGATTCACCGGCGTCCACGCACATCCCGTTGCCGTCGTCCGGCCCGAGGGTCGAGCCCGCGAAGCCGTCGAGGTCGAGGTCGACGTAGCACTCGTCCACGCCGTCGCAGTCCTGATCGACCCCGTCTTCCGGCACGCCCCCCGGAGCGCCCGGGTAGACGGTCGCCGCGGCGTCGTCGCAGTCGTCGTCGAGCAGCGATTCGCCGGCGTTCGTGCACACGCCGTTGCCGTCGTCCGGCACGGTCAGCACGCTGCCGTGCCCGTCCCGATCGACGTCGACGAAGCACTCCTCGCGCCCGTCGCAGTCCTGGTCGATGCCATCGGCGACCACGGGCGTCGCGCCGGGGTAGGCGCCCGGGTCGGTGTCGTCGCAGTCGCCGGTGATGGGGCTCTCGCCCGCGTCGTCGCAGACGCCGTCGCCGTCGTCGTCGACCACCACGGAGACGCCCACGCCGTCGCCGTCGAGGTCGCGCGCGCACTCCTCGAAGCCGTCGCAGTCGCGGTCGCGCCCGTCGCCCACGTCGGCGATGGTGATCGGCGCGTTGGGCCAGGACTGCGCATCGGCGTCGTCGCAATCGGTCTGGGTGAGGGACTCGCCCGGGTCGTTGCACACGCCGTCGCCGGAGTCGGCCGTGAGAACGGCGCTGCCGAAGCCGTCGCCGTCGCCGTCGGTGAAGCACTCGTCGAACCCGTCACAGTCGCGGTCGAGGCCGTCGTCGACATCGGCCGGCCCGAGGGTCGCGAGGGGGCTCACGGACGCATCGGCGTCGTTGCAGTCGGTACCGAGCGTGGACTCGCCAGCGTCGTCGCAGTTGCCATCGCCGTCGTCGTCGCCGATCTGGGAGCGCCCGACCCCGTCGCCGTCGCCGTCGGTGAAGCACTCGTCGAAGCCGTCGCAGTCGCGATCGAGGCCGTCCTGCACGTCGGCTGCGGTGAGGCCTGCGCCCGGGAACACCGCAGCGACCGCGTCGTCACAGTCGCCGCCGAGGGCGACGAAGCCGGCGGGCTGGACGCAATCGACCTGGGTGGTCGCGCTGCCGAAGCCGTCGCCGTCGACGTCGCGGTACCACGTCACGTCGACCACGCCGTCGTCGACCGCGCCGTTGCAGTCGTTGTCGAGGTTGTCGCACTGCTCGGGGGCACCCGGCCACACCGTCGCGTTCCCGTCGTTGCAGTCGTCGCCGAGCACCGCTTCGTCGCCGTCGGTGCACACGCCGTTGCCGTCGTCGTCGGCGATGGCCGAGCTGCCGTGCAGGTCGCCGTCGAGGTCGACGTAGCACTCCTCGCCGCCCATGCAGTCGTTGTCGAGACCGTCGCCCACCACGCGGAGAGCGCCCGGGTGCGCCGTCGGCGCCGCATCGTCGCAGTCGCCGCCGAACGCCGTCTCGCCCACGTCGTTGCACAGGCCGTCGCCGTCGTCGGGGCCCACGGTGCCGCCGTAGCCGTCGGCATCGGCGTCGACGAAGCACTCCTCGAGCCCGTCGCAGTCGCGGTCGAAGCCATCCTGCACGTCGGCGGCGACGATCTCGGCGCCGGGGTAGGTCGAGGCCGCGAACGGGCCGAGATCGTCGCAGTCGCCGGCCGCGCCGACGTAGCCGGGCGGCGCGTCGCACACCGACACGAACACCGCCGCGTCGCCGTACGTGTCGCCGTCGCGG
This sequence comes from Alphaproteobacteria bacterium, assembly GCA_020632875.1. Lineage (GTDB taxonomy): Bacteria > Myxococcota_A > UBA796 > UBA796 > JACKEQ01. The sequence goes on along the minus strand of JACKET010000002.1, from coordinate 198,867 downwards.
TCGAGCCACCACGTCGGGAAGTCGGCGAGATCGGGGTCGTTCGCGTCGACGAGCTGATCGCAGTCGTTGTCGAGGCCGTCGCAGACCTCGGTGGCCGCGGGATTGCGCAGCGGGTCGACGTCGCTGCAGTCGCCGCTGCTGGCGACGAACCCGGCGGGCTGGGTGCACGCCATCGTCGTCAGGCCCGGGTTGCCGTACCCGTCGCCGTCGGCGTCGCGGTGCCACACCGGGCCCACGAGGTCTGGATCCGCGTCGTCGACCAGGCCGTCGCAGTCGTCGTCGGTGGGGCCGCACACCTCGGGGAGCCCCGGTGCGACCGCAGGATTCGCGTCGTTGCAGTCGCCCGCGACCAGCACGTGCTGCGCGGGCCGCAGGCAGTCGACCACCGGGGAGGCGTCGACCCCCACGCCGTCGCCGTCGCCGTCGAGGTACCACGTCGCGAAGACCACGGCGTCGTCGGCCGTTCCGTTGCAGTCGTTGTCGATGCCGTCGCACTGCTCGATGGCACCGGGAGACGACCACGGATCCGCGTCGTCGCAGTCGCCTCCGGCCGCTGCGTAGCCCGGGGGCAGCACGCAGGCCGCGACGGTCAGCAGGTCGTCGCCGCGCCCGTCGCCATCGGCGTCGAGGAAGAACGTCGTCGCCGAGCCGGCATCGAGCCCCGGGTCGGCATCGTCGACGTCGCCGTCGCAGTCGTTGTCGATGCCGTCGCACACCTCGGTGGCCGTCGGGTTGACGGCGTTCTGGGTGTCGTCGCAGTCCTGCGCGTCGGCCACGAAGCCGGTGGGCGCGCCGCAGCCGTTCACGAAGGCATTGGGCGTGCCGAACCCGTCTCCGTCGGCGTCGCGGTAGTACGGCTGGCCCCCCGACACGTTGGGGTCGGCCCCGTCGACGAGCGTGTTGCAGTCGTCGTCGACGCCGTTGCACGTCTCCTGTGCACCCGGGAACACCGCGGGGTCGCCGTCGTTGCAGTCGCCGACGGTCGTCACCGCGTTGGCGGGCTGGCTGCACGCGCGCATCGGGTTCAAGGCGTCGCCCGAGCCGTCGGCGTCGAGATCCGCGAACCAGATGGGCGCATCGGCCGCTTCGTCGTCGGCGGTACCGTCACAGTCGTCGTCGACGCCGTTGCAGAGCTCGAGCACCCCCGGGCGGATGTCGGGATCGGCATCGGCGCAGTCGAGCCCGTTCGGGACGTAGCCCGTGGGCTGGGTGCAGCGGATCAACAGGACGGAGGGGTCGCCGTACCCGTCGCCGTCGGAGTCGAAGTACCAGGAGTGCTGCGCCGGATCGAGGCCGGGATCCTGGTCGTCGATCAGGTTGTCGCAGTCGTTGTCGACGGTGTCGCAGCGCTCGGCGGCGCTCGGGTTGATCGCGGGCTCGCCGTCGTTGCAGTCGCCACCGGAGGCGACGGTGTCGGGCGGCTGGAGGCACTCGGTGCTGACGTTCCCGTCGTCGCCGAAGCCATCGCCGTCGGCATCCGCGTACCAGGTGCCGGACAGGCCCTCGTCGATGGCGTCGTCGCAGTCGTTGTCGGCGCCGTCGCAGATCTCGTCGGCGCCGGGGTGCGTGACCACCTCGCCGTCGTCGCAGTCGGTGGAGAGCTCGGACGCGTTCGCCGGCAGCCCGCAGGCCTGGATGGGCGAACCCGCGTCGCCGAACCCGTCGCCGTCGAGATCGGCGAAGAACGTGCTCTCGCTCTGGACGGACGCATCGGAGTCGTCGCAGTCGGTGGGACGCGGGACGCCGTCGCCGTCGGCATCGAGGCGCGCCTCGAGATCGGCGTCGGAGACCCAATAGCAGCCGCCCACGCCCGAGAGCGTGACGAATGCGAGTGCTCTGGCCCAGCGGACCATGTTGCCTGCGGAACCCATTTCAGTCCTTGTCCAGCGCGATGGAGACGGCGTGGAGGACCTGGGCCCTCCCCTCTTCGTCGTCGGTCTTCACGAGCACGGTGCCCGCGGCGGGCGCATCCTCGGCGCTCGCCCCGATGGCCTGCACGACCACCGGGAGCTGCAGCCACACGTCCCGGAGGGCCTCGACGAGCTCGGGGTCGGTCGCGACCGCCACGGCCGGGCGCTCGGGCGAGAGCTCGGCGAGCGAATCCACGTCGACCGCGTTGATGACCTGGTGGCCGTAGCGCTCGCGCAGCGCGTCGAGCACGGGGCCGTCGGGCAGCACGCACACGACGGGGCGCGACTGGAGCCGCGCGCGATCCATCGCGGTACGCCAGCGCTCGGCGCTCGCGGGCTCGACCACGACCTCGCGCGCGCCGACCGAGAGGGCCGGGCTCACGTCGGCATCGACGCCCACCGCGACGACCGGGCGGCGCTCGGCGTGCTTGTAGACGAGATCCCACGCGCCCGCTGTGCCCAGATCGATGAGCAGCACGGTCGCGCGGTCGGCGAGCTCGTCGAAGCGCTCGGGGCTCTCGGTCGGCGTGACGTCCCAGCCCTGGTCGGAGAGGCGCTCGGACACGCGAAGCGCGAGCCGAGGAGAGCGCCCCGTGTACCAGATGGCTGCACGGACACCCATCTGCGTGGGCGCGTCGGAGCGCGCCTCGCCCACGACGTCGCCGATGCTGATGGGCGCCGCGCCGGCCTTGAGCGCACGCGCGGCCACGGCGGGGTCGGGGTGCTGCGAGCCCGGCACGGGCGCCCGGGTGACCGACGCCAGCCCCGCGAAGCTCGGCACCAGTGTGACGCGCGACAGCGCAGGCGCGGGCAGGAACACGCGGAAGGTCGAGCCCTCGCCGAGCGTGCTCTCGACGCTCAGCGTGCCCTTCATCGCCTCGACGAGGTGCTTCGTGATCACGAGCCCGAGGCCGGTGCCGCCGCGCGCGCGCTGCAGCTCGGACGTGCGGTACGCCTGGAACAGCGTGGACAGGTGCTCGTCGGACATGCCGGGCCCCGTGTCGACGACCTCGAACAGCACGCCCTGGCGGTTCTCGACGGCGTGCCCGCGCACCACGAGCCGCACCTCGCCGCCCTGGGTGAACTTCGAGGCGTTCCCGACGAGGTTGATGAGCACCTGGCGCAGGCGGACCGGATCGGCGCGCACGAGCGAGAGCCCCGGCTCGACATCGGTGATCAGCGCGTTGGCGTGGGACTCTGCGACGGGCAGGGTCGCGTCGTAGACATCGTCGACGAGCGGGCCGAGGCCCACGTTCTCCTGCACGACCGTCAGCTTGCCGGCGTCGATCTTCGACAGGTCGAGGATGTTGTTGATCAGGTCGAGCAGGTAGCGGCCAGCGCGCTCGATCCGCGCCAGGTCGCGGCGCACGACCTCGTCGTCGACATCGTCGCGCAGCATCTCGGCGTACCCGATGACGGCGTTGAGCGGCGTGCGGAGGTCGTGGCTCATGCTGGCGATGAACTCGCTCTTCGCGCGCAGCTCTTCCTTCGCGTCGTCGACGGCCCGGCGCAGCTTGCGCAGCGTGGCGTCGGCCGAGCGGGCGGCCCGCGCCTCTTGCGTCTCGGAGCGCAGCCGCACGACGAGGCCCATGCGCGTGCGCACGTAGGACGCCTTGACGGGAAACATCCGGCCGGAGCGGTGCTGGGCCTCGAAGTCCCACTCGACCCCGAGCACCACGCGGTCCATCGTGCGTCGCGTGCGGCCGAGGTCGGACGGGTCGCGCGTGAAGCTGGGCAGCAGGTCGACGATGTTGCGCCCCACGAGGTCGAGCTCGGCCTGGCCGAACATCCGCTCGGCCGCGACGTTCGCCGCGAGGATCGCGCCACCCGCGTCGAGCAGGAGCATCGCCTCGAGCGCCCCGTCGGCGAGCGCATCGCCATCCCAGGGCCCCTCCGCACCGGGCGCGCCCGCCGTGGGCAGCGCGTCGCTCTGGAATTGCACGAGGGCCGCGAGCAACGGCAGCGTCGCCACGATCCAGGGGCTCACCGCCGTACGGAACAGCAGCAGCAGCCCGGTGGGCGAGACCGGCAGGCCGCGCGCATACAGGTCGAGCACCCAGGCGATCAGCACCAGGCCCACGCCCACGGCTCCGACGATGATCGGCAGCGAACGCTTCAGTTTCCAGCCCTCCGGGGACCGCGCAGCATAACAAACGTGGAAACATTCGCCGCCGCGATATGGTGCGCGCGGAGGCAGGATGCTCCGGTCTGGCCAGACCATCGAGAAATACGTGGTCGAAGCGGTGCTCGGAAGCGGTGCCTCCGCCGAGGTCTATCGCGTGCGGCACCAGCAGCTGCGATCGGTGCACGCGCTCAAGGTCCTGGCCGAAGTCGAAGGGGCACGGCGCGATCGAATGCTCGAAGAGGGGCGCGTCCAGGCGTCGCTGCGCCACCCGAACCTCGTCGGCGTCACCGACGTGCTGCAGTACCAGGGTCGGCCCGCGCTCGTCATGGAATACGTCAACGGCCCCACCCTGCGCGACTGGCTCGACCAGGGCGGCGTGCCCACGCCGCGGCAGGCCGTCGAGCTGTGCGCGGGCATCGCGCGCGGCATGCGCTACGCCCACGAGCGCGGCCTCGTCCACCGCGACCTCAAGCCCGGCAACGTGCTGCTCGAGGTCTCGCCGCAGGGCCTCGTCCCGCGCGTGCTCGACTTCGGCCTCGTGCGCCAGACCTGGCGCGGCCCCGAGGCGCTCACCGAGTTCGGCACGGCGCTCGGCACGCCCGCCTACATGTCGCCCGAGCAGATCCGCGACCCCTCGTCGGTCGACGAGCGCTCCGACGTCTTCTCGCTCGGCTGCATGCTGTTCGAGCTCACGCACGGCGTGCCGCCCTTCGAGGGCACCGATCCCGTCGAGGTCGTGAAGAACATCCAGAACGGCCGGCGCCGCGCGATCGCCGACACGCTCCCGCCCGGCCTGCAAGACCTCCTCGAGCGCATGCTCGCGCACGACCCCGACGAGCGCGTGGGCACCGCCGCGCAGATCGTGAACGAGCTGCAAGACCCCGAGATCCTGCGCACCGAGCAGATCCAGGCGCACCCGGCCACCGCGATGACCTCGCTCGAGATCGTCGAGCCGCCCGAGCGCACCAGCCGCAACCGCATGCTGTGGGCGAGCTTCGCGCTGCCGGTCGCGGGCATGCTGCTCGGCGCCACCGTCGTCGCCGTCGCGCCGCCCACGTCCGATACGGGCCCCTCGCTCCCCGCGAACGTCGTCGTCGAGAACGTGATGGTCGAGACGGCCCCCGTGCCGCGGCCGGTCGAGGCCCCCGCGCCCCCGCCGGTCCCCGCGCCCGTCGAAGCCCCGGCTCCGCCCCCCGCTCCAGTCCCGGTCCCCGTCGTCGCTCCGGTCCCTGTCGTCGCTCCGGTCCCCGCTCCCGTCGTGCCCGCCCCGGTCGCGCCGGTCCCCGCGGCTCCGAAGCCCGTCGACGCCGCCGCCCGCACCGGCACCATCGCGCTGACGGGCGACGCGAAGAGCATCACGCTCGTGCGCGGCAACACGCGAATCACCCGCCTCGACGCGGTCCCCGCGGGCACGTGGAAGATCCGCGCGGAGTTCGAGAGCGGCGCGGTCGACGCCGGCGAGGTCACGATCACGGCCGGCCAGCAGGTGTCGATCCGCTGCATCGCGTTCGCCCTGCGCTGCAAGGTGCAGTGAGGCGTCAGGGGCAGCCTGGGTTCGGGAGACCGGGAGACCCGAGGTCACCGGAGCCGTACGGCGTGGTCGCGACACACCAGCTGGCCCCGGCGTCGTTCGTCGCCGCGTCGCCCCCCGGCACGAGCTGCATCGAGGCGCCCGTGGGGTCGGGGAACGTGTCGCCGTTGTCGTACACCACGCTGTCGAACTGACGCGTGCCGTAGCGCAGGATCACGGTGTCGTCGCTGTTCCGCAGCGAGTACGCGGTGCCCCAGGCCTGCACCACGCCGGAGATCCCGCCGTTCTCGGCCGGATCGTCGCTCGCGGCGAACACCGCGTAGCCGTCGGCGGGCAGCACCCACGCGTCGAGGAGCTGGATTCCCCCGCCCTCTTCGTCGACCAGCTCGAGCCCCTGCAGATCGATGGCGCGCCCGGACGCGTTGTGGATCTCGACCCACTCGCCGAAGGCGCCGTCCACGGCAAGCGGATCCTTCATGATCTCGGTGATCACGAGCTCGCCCGGCGCCACGTCGAAGAGCGACGCCGCCCCCGTGACCGCCGGACAGAGCGCGTTCTCCGCGCCGGGCGTGCCCCAGCCGCCGATGCCGTAGATCGTCTGCGACGCGCACCAGGCGTCCGGCGAGGACGGGTCGACGGCGTCGGGCGACAGCTGCATCGAGCGGCCGTCCTGGTCGGGGAAGCGCGGGTCCCAGACGAGCGCGGTCAGCACGGTCTCGCCGACGATCTCGAGCTGCCCGCTCGCGTTGCCGAGGCGGAGCACGGAGCCGTACGCGTAGTCCACGGCGACCTCGCCGTTCTGCACGACATCCGCGGACGCGCCGAGCACGACGTGGTCCCCGTCCTCCACCACGACGCTCGCGGCGACACGGGCCTCGTCGCCCTCCTCCCCGCGGAGCAGGAGCCCGAACAGGTCGACGTCCTCGCCGGAGTCATTGCGCAGCTCGAACCACTCCCCCGCGGTGGGCAGCACGCCGATCGGGTCCTTCTGGATCTCGGTCAGGACCAGATCGCCCGGCTGGAGCGCGCGCACGGGGAGCGCTTCGGCGTCGTCCCCGTCGCAGTCCTGGTCGACGTCGTCGTCCGGCCAGTCGATCGCATCGGGGTTCACGTCGGGCGCGGTGTCGTCGCAGTCGCCGTCGAGCCCGGTCCACCCGTCACCGTCCTCGTCGTACGGCGCGTTCGGGACGCCCGGAGGGAGCGCGCCGCTGCACGCAGCCAGCAACACCGGCCACCAGCGCATCACTTCTTCCCCCCGTCGAGCGCGACCTTCGCGGTGATGTCGGCGCTGAGCTGCACGAACAGCATGTCGGAGCCCGACACCACCCCCGCGACCGGCCCCGCGTCGGGCCCGAAGCGCGAGCCCTGCCAGCCGACGCCGAGCCACAGGGGCGCATCGGGCTTCACGGGCAGCCTCGGCCCGCCGCCGAGCCACACGATCCGCGACCACGAGCCCGCCGTGTCGCGGTCGGCCCACAAGAGGTCGACGCGCCCGAACCCCACGAACGGCAGCTTCGGGCCCGTCCGTGCGAATCCACCGACGGCCAGCGGGTCGAGCGCCCCGTCGGCCGCGCTGCCCCACCCCACCATCGTCATCGCGCCGGCGTGCACGTAGCCGTGCTGCAGACCCACGGAGCCGCCGAGCCGGTGGTTCCGCGCCTGCTCGACGCCGCGCGAGCCCTCCTTCCCGTAGGCGCGGATCACGAGGGTGCCCGCGTCCGACACCCACGGTCGCGCCGTGACCATCAGGGCCGTGTCGATGCCGTTGTTCCGCTCGCGCCGGCGCTCGCCTTCGCCGGACGTGACCGCGACGGAGCCGGAGAACCGGCGCTCGGGCGCCGTCCAGGACACCCAGCCGCCGAGGTCGGCGCGGTCCTGGACTCCGGACAGGAGCGTGATCTCGCCCGCCACCTCGGGGAGCCCCCAGGCCGGCTGGTGCGTGCCGACCCACAGGTCGTCGACGACGCCTGCGGCCGCGGCCAGCCCGATGGACGGCGCATCGAGGCGCGCTTCGGCGATCTGCACGCGCGGCACGAACGTCTCGCCGTCGATGCCGATGTAGCCGGTCTGCCCGCCGGACCGGACGGCCACGGTCACGAGGCGGATGCCCGCGCCGTACGGGCCCTGGAGGTGGGCCGAGAAGCGGGCGCGGGGCAGCGCGAACCCGCGCGACACACCGCTCTCGGGCAGCGTCACGAACGCGCGCCCGGCCATCTCGCCGCGGAAGTCGAGGGCCGGAGCGGGCAGCTCGTCGCCCATGGGCCGCCCTTCGAGGGCCATCGCGGTGGCCAGAAAGATCATCGCGCCCCCAGCAGCGGCCCGAGACGCGCGAGCGCCGTCACGAACAGGGTGTGGTCGCGGTACAGACCGTCGAGCGCGACCGCGGCGTCCTCGACGCGCTCTTCGACGAACAGCGACTCGCGGCCGTCGAGGTCGGCGGCGATGGCGGGCGCCGCGTCGGCGCCTTCGCGCGTCGGTGCGCGGAGGTGCGTGGCGGCGAGCTGGGAACCGAGCCAGCCCGCGAAGCCGAGGAGGGCGTCGTCGTCGAAACGCCCGTCCTCGACGCGCTGGATGAAGCGCAGCTGCTCGAAGCCCTCGAAGTACGCGTTGAGGCTCGTCACCTTGAACGACATCGCGCCATCCACGCGGGCGCGGAGCTCGGGATCGGCGTCGGGGCGCGACCACAGCGCGTGCGACGCGGCGACCACGCGGTGCGCGTTGCTCTCGAAGCCCCCGTCGAGCTCGGGACGCCAGCCCGGCAGCGGCAGCGGGTCGACGACCTCGCGGAGCTGGATCAGCCAGTCGTCGTCGGGCCCGTCGTCGCCGGCATCGACGAGCAGCACGTACCGCACGGCCGGGAGCGACGCGACGCCGCGGCCGTAGCGGCGTGACGCATCGAGCACACGCACGCCGAGGCCCCGCGAGAGGCGGGCGATCTGCGTCGCCTCGTCGGGGGACGGGCTCAGGTCGCCGGTGTCGCGCTCGTCGAGCGTGCGGTCGAGCGCGATGCGGTTGCCGGAGGCCGTGAGCACGGTCTCTTCGCGAAACACCCGCCGCTCGAGGCCGTCCGCGCGGACCTTCTCGAGCAGGTCGGCCACCACGAGCGGCGCGGGTGTGTCGGGACCGTAGCCGCTGTGCATCCCGGCGGCCCCGGTGCGCACGGTCTCGGCGTAGCCCTCGGCGTACCGGGTGAATGCGGCATCGACGAGGTCGGGCGTGGCGCCGGCTTCGGTCAGCAGCACGCCGAGCCCGAGCATGCCGCGGCGGACGTCCCACAGGTAGGGGCCGTGCCCCGCGCCATCGAGGTCGTTCACCTCGAGCAGCAGGACCTCCCCGTCACCCGGCCGGTGCACGCCCACGTTCTCAGGGTGCGGATCGCCCGCCAGCAGGGTCGACTCCGTGCCCCGCACCGTCTGGAAGGCCGTGGGCAGGCGGTCTCCGACGGGACGCGTCCAGTCCACCACGCCCACGGTGGCCGTCGCGCGCATGAAGTCGTACGGGTCGGCCGCCATGCGCCGGTACTTCGCGGCGAGCAGCGCCGGGTCGCGCGAGAGCCACCGGAGGTTGTCCTGCTGGAGCTGATCGACGAGGAACGCCTGGCGATCGTCGGGCAGCGGCGCGCACGCCCCCGCGAGGAGGGCGGTGAGCAGCAGCGTCACCCGCACAGGTCTCAGCATCCGTCGTTCGGGGCTCCGGGAGTTCCGAGGTCGCCCGCGCCATAACCGGTCGTCGCCTCGCACCAGAGCGAGCCGTCGGCATTGTCGCCCGCGAGCTCCGACGCGGAGAGCTGCATCGAGGCCCCGGCGGGATCGGGCCAGTCGACGCCATTGTCGTACTCGATGCGGTCGAGCTCGACGCCGTTCAGCGTGACGACGATCTCGTCGCCTCCGTTGCCCAGCGTGATCTCGGAGCCGTACGCGTAGTCGACGGGTACGCCGCCGTTGTCGGCGAGCACCGTGCTCCGGCCGAGCACCGCGTAGCCCATCGCCGGCACGGTGAGCGACGTGATGGTGTGCGTGTCCGTGTCGAGGTCGGAGATCACGGCCCCGTCGAGCACCAGCGCCGTGGAGCCGGGGTTGTAGACCTCGAACCACTCGCCCGCCTCGTCGCCGACGGCGGCGGCATCCTTCATGACCTCGGTGATCACGAGGCCCGGGGGCACCGCGATTCCCGTGTCCCCCGTATCGGGCGGCGGGCACGGGGGATTCGCCGCGCCGGGCGTGCCGAGGTCACCCGCTCCGAACGCCGTGGTGCCCTCGCACCAGCTCGCTCCCGCGTCGTTCGCCGCCGCAGACCGCGCCGCCGGATCGAGCGACATCGACGCCCCGTCCGGGTCCGGGAACGTGGCGCCGTTGTCGTAGGCGACGCGGTCCACCTCCACGGCTCCGGCCATCAGCACGACCTCGTCGTCGGCGTTCCCGAGCGTGAAGTCGAACCGCGAGTACGCGTAGTCGACGGGTGCGCCGCCGTTCAGCGCGGTGTCCGCTTCGACGCCGAGAACCACGTACCCGCCCGCCGCGACGACGAGCGACGTGCCGATCGTGAAGGACTGCGTGCCCCCGTCGTTCTGGACCGCGAGACCGGCGAGGTCGATCGGCGCGCCCGTGGTGTTCGCGATCTCGAGCCACTCGCCCGAATCGTCCGACACGGCCGAGGGATTCTGCATGATCTCGGTGATGACGAGATCACCGACGGCCAGGCTCGGCGGCGGAGGCGCCGTGTCGGTGTCGGCATCCGCATCCGTGTCGGCATCCGCGTCCGCGTCCGCGTCCGCATCCGCGTCCGAATCGGAGTCCGCATCGGCATCGGCGTCGGAGTCCGAATCGGAGTCCGCATCCGAATCCGCGTCCGCGTCCGTGTCGGCATCCGCATCCGTGTCGGCGTCGGCATCCGTGTCGGAATCCGCGTCCGCATCGGTGTCGGTGTCGGACTCCACGGGCGGCGGGGACTGCAGCCCCGTGGAGCACGCGAGCAGGAGCGTCAGGAGCGGGATGGCACGCATTCGGAACCTCCGGCCACGGGGTGTACCGATGGCCGGATGCGGCGACGAGCGCTGCCCTGGACTGTTCGACGGCTCGTCTCGTGTCCGTCACGCGGCGACACCGGAGCGTCACACGCGGAGGATCAGCCGGCGCCCATGATCTGCATGTACTCGGTCGAAGCGGCCGCGAGCGCGTCGACGTGCACCCAGCCCGTGATCCCCGACGAGAGGCGCACGAGCATCCACCCGTCTTTCTGCCCGTGCTCGCCGAGCACCGCGATCTCGCTGTTCGCGCGCGTGTTCGCGATGACCTCTTTGCTGTCGGGCGCGTAGAGCAGCGCGAACGTGCGGTCGACGGGCAGCATCCGCGGCTTGTCGGCCGTGTAGATCGGCTGCTTCACCTCGGTGAGCGCGAATCCGTCGACCTTGTACTTCTCGGTGCGCTGGTAGAGGCGCTGCCGGTACGTGTCGACGACGAGGACGATGTTGTTCCCCGAGGTCTGCACCGACGGGGGCGGCCACTCCTTCGACCACGTGTACTTCTGGAGCTTGCCGTCGACGATGGTGTAGAGGTCGCAGCTCTTGTCGTCGCGGGGACCGTGCGCGCAGACCGCGACCTCGCGCCGCTTGTCGGACGACGACACGTCGTGGGCCTCGAGGCTGCACGGGTCACCGTCGCAGTCGATCGTGTGCTTGCCGATCGACACCTTCTGGGACTCGGCGTCGTACTTCACGGTCTCGGGCTTGCCGTCGCCGTCGAGGTCGACCTGGAGGGGTGCGGCCGCGAAGGCCGCCATGAGCGCTGTGATCACCTGGGCTCCCTGGGAATCTCGCCGCGGGCCACAGGGTACCCCACTTCGGCCGCGGGGAGGTCGGGCTCGAAGCGACGGTCGCCGTAGCGGTAGACGAGCTGCCAGAACCGCGCCTGGCCCACCGGGAGCTCGATCACCCGGTCGCCGTCGACCGGTACGCGGAGATCGAGGTCCGGCTCCCAGCTCGTCTCCGTCCGCTCGAGGGTGCGGCGGAACCACGCGACGGGCTCGGGAGTCTCGCAGGCCTCCGTCGCGCACAGCCACAGCTCCAGCCGCCGGAACGGGTCGCCCGTGGGCACCGCGTGGCCCACGTCCCGCGCGGCGACGGCCACGCGCAGCTCGCCCCCGCTCACCGCGACCGTGACCTCGAGCGCGTCGCGCACGAACGCTTCGTCGTGGGCGCCGGGGAACCCGTGCCCGTGCGGGCCCATGTGGCAGTCGACGCACCCGCGACCGTCCGCGTGGGCCTTCGAGCCACGCCACTCCGTGACCGTGGCCTGGGCCAGGGCCGTGCCGTACGCGAAGGGCAGCGCCGGCGTGTGGCGCTGGAACGCGAACTCGTGGCACCGCGCGCAGGCCGCTTCGGTGCCGAGCGCCGGGTCCTGCGTGATGGCGTGCACCTCGCGCGCGACGTCCGAGGGCGCACCCGCGGTGACGAGCGCTCCGTCCTTCAGGTGGCACGTGGCGCAGTCCACCCCGTCGCGCCAGAGGTCGCCGGGCGGCACCTCGGGGATCTGCTGGAGGATGCCGGGCCGCGCGACGTGCCCGAGCAGCGATTCCTGCTGTTCGGGCGAGGGGGCGTGGCACTCGAGGCACCAGCCGTTCGGCCAGTGCTCCCAAGACGCCCGGAAGACCGGGTTCGACGCGGCGGCGGCATGCCGCGAGCCCTTCCACTGTGCGTAGATCTCCGCGTGGCACTCGCCGCACGACGCGGCGGTGGGCTCTGCAGCCAGGGCGAGCGCGACGAGCAGCACGCCTACTTGAACATCGCCTTCTCGCGCGCGATGCGGCTGTAGATGCCCTTGTGGGCCTTCGGCGAGCTGCGGAAGTGGCTGCCCACGCGGGCCCGCTTGTAGTCCTGCACCAGCTTGCCGATCTCGTCGGCCGACATCTTGCCGCCCTTGTTCTTGGCCGCGACGTACGACGCGATCGACTTCGTGATGCCGGAGTACTGGTTGTACGTGCCGATCACGAGGTCCTGCAGGCGCGGGTCCTTCCGGGCGGCCTCGCTGGCGCCGATCTTGTCCATGAAGCCGTTCACGCGGTCGTTGTTCTCCTTCTCCATGAACTTCTGCTGGGCTTCGCCGAAGTCCTTGTTCTGGCCGTGGGCGAGCTCGAGCCAGGCCGCGTCGAACTCCTTCGACGCGACGCCGTGCTTCTTCACGACGTCCTTCAGCTCCTTGCTGTAGGGGTTGCCCTCCCAGTTCACGAACCGCATCACGGTCGAGCCCTGGACGGCCTTCTTCCCGCGGGTCGAGCCGTCGCGGTACACCGACGACTCGAACTGGTAGACGCCGTAGGTCTTGCCGCCGAGATCCTGCTTGCGCGTGGGCTTCGAGATGGCGCCGACCGCGTAGGGGTCGTTCTTGCCGCGGTAGATGCCGGACTCGCTGATGGCCGTGCTCGCGTACTTCGGCACGAACTTCGAGTCGTCGTGCCAGCGGGAGCGCAGCTCGCCCTTCGGCGCGTTGACGGTCTCGGTCTTCGCGGGCTGCTCGCTCTTCGGCTGCTCGACGGTCTGGGGACGCTCGGGGCGGCGCTGCGGGAGCGGCACCTCGACGGGCTGGGGGGCCTCGACGGTCTGGGCGCCCTGGGGCTTGCTCGCCTTGCCGGCCTTCTCGGCCTCTTTCGCGTCGACGCCCGAGAACGCCTCGCGGGACTTCTTGCCGATGATGCCGTCGGGATCGAGGCCGTGGTCCATCTGGAACTGGATGACCGCGGCGCGCGTGTCGGGGCCGAACTTCCCGTCGACGGGCAGGCCGAGGAAGCGCTGGAGGCGCTCGACATCCCTGCCGCGAGCGCCGGTGCGGAGGGTGCGGTCGAGGTCGACGCCCTTCGCGCCCACGGCGAGCGCGTCGAGGGTGTCGGGGCCCACGACGCCGTCGGGCTCGAGGCCGTTCTGCTGCTGCCATGCCGCGAGGGCCTCGCGCGTGTCGTCGCCGAACTTGCCGTCGGCCTTCACGCCGAGGTGCTCCTGGAGCTTCGACACGTCTTCGCCTTCGGTGCCGAGCTTCATCTTCGAGGACAGGACCACGCCCTGCTTCTCGGCCTTCTTCTCGCCCGAGACGCCGTCGAGCATCGGGGTCTCGGACCCCGACTGCACGCGCGACAGGTCTGCACCGCTCGAAGCGGCCTGGGCGGGGGCGGTGACCTCGGGAGCGACGGGCGCTCGGGTCGGGGTGGAGGCTTCGGGGGTCGGTGAGGGAGCGCGACGGAAAGCCACAGCCATGACAACTCCAACAAAATCAGAAAGCGGTAGAGACCGCACTGAGATTGTCCCAGACGCGGACGCGCTGCGCGAGCGATTTCTTCTGATTCGTGTCGTCTCCGTCGGCCCGGGCGGGCAAAAGCGACAGCGGAACGCCCGCGATGGTGCTCGCGCGCGGGACGCGATCGCGGAGTGGTGTCGGTCCCCGCTCGGAGCCCACGAGGCGACCGCGTTGTCGATCCCCGGGTCTCGCACAGCGACCACAGCGAGCCACAGCGCTCTGTGTCGCGGAACGCGTCGGGCTTCGAGCGCCCGTGCATCACGCAGATGACGCAGATGGACGCGGATGACGCAGAAACGACGCCGTCGCGGGTCGAGCGTCCTCGCATCCCCGAGCGGCCGAGGACGCAAGGCTCCGCGGGTCCGACGTTGGCCCTGTCGGAACCTCCGTGCCCTCCGTCCCTCCGCGTCCTCCGTGCTGAGAGAACGCGCGCCGGAATGCTCCGGTCTCCGAACGCCCGCCGGAGAGCCCGTCCTACCGGGCCGATTCTCAGCACGGAGGATCGGAGGACGGGAGGGACGCGGAGTCCGTCGTCGTCGGGCCGAGCGTAGGTCGGTCCCCGAAGACGCCCAGCACGAAGCGCCCCATGCCGGCGCACGCGTGCTCTGGTGAGCTCGATCTTCGAGGCCGTTGCAGGCCCCCGGACTCCGGATCGACGTTGGCCCTGTCGGAACCTCCGTGCCCTCCGTCCCTCCGCGTCCTCCGTGCTGAGAGAACGCGCGCCGGGATGCTCCGGTCTCCGAACGCCCCGCCGGAGAGCCCGTCCTACCGGGGAATGGAGGTCCGCCCCTCGACCTCCGTGCCCTCCGTCCCTCCGCGTCCTCCGTGCTGAGAGAACGCGCCTGGAGAGCGCAGTGTCCGGTGTCGTGCGGGGCGGCTCGGTGTTCGGGTCGACAGAGTGGGACTGCCCACGGACCGGAATCGGGACTCACCAGAGCAGGCCGGCGTTTCGGGCTGCTCGCGTGAGCAGATCCGCCAACCGTCCACCGTCGCGCCGATCTCGCTGCCGTCTCGGCCGGCCCGACCCGTGAGGCTCCCGTCCGCGGTCCGCGGTCCACGGTCCACGGTCCACGGTCCACGGTCCACCGCAGGTCCCGTTCCCCGCGCGCAAGGAGCGCGCTCCGCGCGCAGAGCCGGTACGGGCTACGATGCCGCTCCGGAGGGGATCGTGAGCACCGCGCTGTTCGAAGAGGCCTGTGAGATCGCGAAGCGCCACCACGGCGGGCTGAAGCCGTTCTTCCGCGCTGAGGGCCCGCGCCGCACGGCCGGATCGCGCCTCGTCGCCGAGACCGTGGCCCCAGCCGGGCGCATCGTGGGGCCCGACACCGCCGACCACGATCTGCGCTTCCTGGTCACCGGCGCCGCGGTGGTCACCCAGGCCGTCGGAGGCGGCAAGCCGCAGTCGGTGCGCAACGTCAACGCGCCCGTCTCGCTGGGCGCTTCCGCGTTCGCGCTCGGCTCCGGACGCACCGCCAGCGTCGTCGCCATGCGCCCGTGCCAGGTGCTGCGGCTGAGCCGCGCCGGGCTGAAGGACATCGCGCGCGACTCCCCCACCATCGCCGTGGGCCTGCTGCGGTGGGCGGCGCTCGACGTGATCGACTGGCTGCGCGAGAGCCGCCAGGGCAACGACGCCTGGTCGCTGCGCCAGAACCTGCCGCCCGATCAGGAACGCGCCTTCGAGAGCGTCCGTCCGAAGCGCACGATGCTCGATATCGACGCCCAGACCCAGGCGGCGGTCATGGACTCGCTGGCCGAGCTGAAGGGCCTCGAGGGCGCCAGCCTGCTGCCGCTCGCCGAGGCCCTCGGAACGCACGTGCACCTGGCGCTCGTGAAGTCCGGCGAGCCCGTGCTGTCGCACGACGAGCGCGATGGTGCGCTGTACCTGCTGCTGGATGGCCAGGCCTCCGTGCGGGGCCGCACCGGGCGCGTGCTCGGCCGGTTCCGCGGCGGCGGCGAGGCCCACGAGGTGCTGCTCGGCGAGGTCGCGTGGCTCGCCCAGGGCGGCCGGGACGGCACGGTCACCGCCGACACCGACTGCATCCTGCTGGTCGTGCCGCGCGAGGCGACCGAGTGGATGCTCGTGAAGCACGGGCCGCTCGCGGTCGCCATGCACCTCGCGGTGCTCCAGACCCTGTGCCGCCGCATCCACGAGGTCGACCAGCTGCGCGAGGAGCAGGCGCCCTGAGCCCGCAGATCATCGAGCTCGATCGCCCGCCGCCCATCGCGGCACGGCACGGCGACCGCGACGGCACGCTCACGTTCGCAGACGGCGTGGTGTGGCGCAGCGGCGACGCCACCGCGCGCTTCCCCGCCGACCAGCTCGGCTCCGCGACGGCCTCGCGTGCGGGGCACCTCCAGTCGTCCTTCTTCGCGGCCCTCGCGCTCGCGATGGTCGCGATGGTCGCCGACCTCCCCGTGGCCTGGGGCATCGGGGCCCTGTGGCTCGGAGCGGCCCTCCGCGTGGCGCTCGACCGCGCGCGTCCCTCGGTCACCATCACCCTCGACACGGGCGGGGATCCGCAGGTGTTCCACACGTCCGACCCCGCGGCCTTCGGCCTGGTGCAGCGGCTCCGCGCGCGCCTGCCGCGGGGCATCGGCGAGAGCTCGCTCGACGAGATGCTCCACGACGCGCTCGCCGGGCTGCGCGGCCCGGCGGGCCCCGTCCGCACGATGTCGCGCTGGAACGCCTTCTGGCTGGCGGGATTCCCGCTGGTCGTGTGGGCCGTGCTGTTCCTCGGCGCCCTGCAGCACGACTTCCGCGCCGGGGAGCCCCTGTCCGGAGCCTTCGTCGTCCTCGCCATGGGGCCGCCGTTCTCCGTGATGCTCTGGCCGGTGAGCGGCCTTCCGGGCCTCTTGATCCAGGCCCCCCTGGCGCGGCCGTTCGTGGCGTGGATGAATCGCTGAGCCCGTGACCACCGACTCCCGCCTCGACGACCACCAGATCCGCCAGCAGCTCCCGCTGCCGATCGCGGCGGCGTGGCACCGCGTGATGCTGGCGACGGGGCCCGAAGCGCGCGTGCAGCGGGCCCTCGCGGCGTTCGAGATCGCGCTGCGGTGCGTCGGCGGGCTGCTCGTGGCCGACTACCTGTGCGGCGAGCCCGACCCCGCCGTCGAGAAGGCCCTCGAGAAGCTCGCGCGGCCGCACCTCGGCGACTGGATGGCGGTGCTCCGCGAGACGGCCCGGCGCGCCGAGCGCGAGGACGGGTTCCTGAAGGAGGCCGGGCGCGCGTGGTTCCGCAACGGCAAGCCCAATGCCGAGCTGAAGGCCGCCGACGCGCTCGTGGCACTGCGGAACGACGTGCAGCACGGGCGGATCGCGCCCGGGTCCGCCGCGTGGACCGACACCGCGCACGACGCCGTGACCGGGGTGCGCGCGTTCCTCGGCTCGCTGCAGTGGCTGCGGGCGTTCCGCATCGCGCGGGTGGTCGAGCAGACGCCCACGCGCCGCCGCACCACCCGGGGTCTCGTGCAGCTCTACGTCGGCTCGCAGGCGCAGCCCGAGCCCATCGTCGCGGAATGGGACGCCGCGATGCTGCCGGACGCCGTCTACCTGCTCGATCCCCAGGCCGAGCGCGTGCTCGAGGTGAGCCCGTTCTTCGCGGTCCTCCCCGACCCCGCCACGCAGGAGGACGCGCTCTTCCTGTTCCGCGGCGTGCACCGCACGGGCGAGGTCGTGCTGGGGGCCGACGAGACCGGCAGCACCACGCGCATCCGGCCCCAGGGCGAGCGGGGGCTCGTGAGCTGGGCCGACTGGCTGGCGAGCCGCGCCCTGCGCCAGCCGCTCCAGCCGAACCTCGACGTGCTGCGCACGCTCCGCGCGCCGATCCGCGATGCCGACCGATCGGGCGAGATGCTCGCCGACCGCTTCGAGGTGCTCGGCCTGCTCGGCACGGGCGGGATGGCCACCGTGCACCGCGTGCGCGACCACCTGTCCGACGAAGAGGCGGCGCTCAAGATCCTCCACCCCGAGCTCGCGGGAGACCCCGTGTTCCGGGCCCGCTTCACGCGCGAAGCCGCCACCGTGCGCGACGTGAGCCACCCCAACATCCTCGCCCACGTCGAGCTCGGCACGCTGCCCGACGGCGAGCTTTACATGCGGATGCCGCTGCTCACGGGCGGGACCGTCGCCGACCGCGTCGCACAGGGCCCGATCCCGTCCGACCTCGCGCGGCGCTGGGCCGAGCAGCTCGTCTCGGCGCTCGCCCACCTCGAGTCGCTCGGCATCGTGCACCGCGACGTGAAGCCCTCGAACCTCCTGCTCGATGCGAACGACGACCTCGTGCTGTCGGACTTCGGCATCGCGCTCGGCGAAGAGGATGCACGGCTCACGCGCACCCTCCAGCAGATGGGCTCGCTCGCGTACATGGCGCCCGAGTCGCGCGGCGCGTCGGCCGACGTGTCGGGCAAGGCCGACGTCTACAGCGCGGCGCTCGTCCTGCACGAGGTGCTGGCGGGCGAGCCTCCAGCGGCCATCCCGGGCAGCGGGCTGTCGGGCGAGCTCGCGGACGTCGTGCGCGTGATGGGGGCCGCCGAGCCCGCCGACCGTCCGACGGCCGCGCAGGTGAAGGCGATGCTCGCGGATCCGTCGCAGCTCCCCGCGAACGCGCCGGTGCCGTCGGACGACGCGCTGCTGGCCGTGCTCGCCGCGGGCGTGATGCTCGCAGCGGGCGCGCTGTTCCTCGTGCCCATCGCGTTCGTCATCCCCGCGACCCACCTGCCCGCCCGCGCCGGCCTCCCGCCCGCGCTCGGGTGGAGCGCCTGGGTCGTCGCCCTCGCGATGCCGGTGCTCGGCGGGCTCCTCGTGTCGCGGCTGGCGCGGGGCGAGCTCCTCAAGGGCGCCGTGTTCGTGGGCGCAGCGGGCCTCGGCCTCGCCTGGTACGCGATCGGCTCGCACGGCGTGCACCTCCTCGCCGACCACACGCTCATCGAGCTGACGAAGTCCGGCGGGATCGGCGTCAGCGACCGCCGCCTCGGTCCCCTCCTCGCCGACCCGCTGCTCGTGGGCGCATGGGCGACGTGGCCCGGCCTGTGGGTCGCCGGGGCCATCGGCGCGGGCCTCGGCGCGGTCGGAGCCATCATCGGGAGCACCCGGCGCACGGCACCTGTGGTCCCCGTCGGGCCGGACGACCAGATCCGCCTCTCTGCCGCCGCCACGATGCTCGTCGCGAACGCGATGCTCGTCGTCGTCGTCGAGGCCGCCGGGAGCACCCTGGCCACCGCGATCCGCAAGTCCCTCGTCGACAGCGACCAGGTCGGGATCGACGTGCTCACCGGGGGGCTCGGGGGGTCGATGGGCCTGACGATCACGGCCCTCGTCCTGCTGCCGGAGGCCATGATCTGGGCATCCGTCCACCGGATGCGCCACATGCCCGAGCACGTGCCCGCGGCCGCCGAGTGGCGATCGATGGCGCGGATCTGGGCGGCGCTCGCGTTCGGGATCCCGCTCGCGACCGCGGGCGTGCTCCTCCTCGTCGACGGGTCCCCCGTGAAGCCTGTGCTGGTGGCGGTCCTCGCGGGTGCCTCCTTCGTCGGGGCCGCGTGGACGTGGCTGGCGCCGCCTCCCGAGCGCGCGGCGCCTCCCGCGACGCCCCCGCTCGTGATCGGGGTCGGAGGGGCCGCCGCGATGTTCCTCGCCCTCATCTCGGCTACGCTCGGGCCCGTCGTGTACGGCCTGATCGCGGCGATGATCGAGGTCGTCTCCATCAGCGCCCTGAACGGGACACCGGCTCCGTGGGCCGTGCAGGGGGCCTTCGACATGATCGTCCGGCTCGTGGCGATCTCGGTCGGAGCGCTCCTGCTCGGGTCGACCCTCGCGTTGCCGGCCGGCTTCCTCCACGAGGCCCGCTACGCGCGCCGCCACCTCCCCTGGCTCGAGCGTTACCGGCCGACCTTCCTGTGGTCGCTTCCGGCATTGGTGGCGGTTCCGTTGGGTGCGACGGCGTTCGGGAGGGTGCTCGG
Organism: Alphaproteobacteria bacterium; assembly: GCA_020632875.1. Classification (GTDB taxonomy): domain Bacteria; phylum Myxococcota_A; class UBA796; order UBA796; genus JACKEQ01. Next base: position 179,061 of record JACKET010000002.1, on the reverse strand, counting down.
CCGCGTCGAGCCCGAGCGACCCGAGACGACCCTGCCCGCGGGGCTCGCCGAGCTCTCGGAGGGCCGGATCGCCGCCGCGCGCGAGGCCGCGAGCGCTCGCGACGCCGTGGAGCCCGAGCTGACGCGGTGGCTCGCCGATGGCCTCGAAGGCACCGTCTCGGACGCCCCGCCGCCCCATCCCCTCCTCGCGGCGTCCGTCCAGACAGCCCTGCAGCGCTACACCCCCTGCACGGAGGCCGGCTGCGACCTCGTCGACGCCACCGCGCTCGCGTGGACCGCCGCCATGCACCCGTCCGCCGAGAGCGACCGCGCGACCGCGGACCTCCTGCGCTGGCGCCCCCGCCTCCCCCTCGGCCACCTGCTGCATCTCGAGGCGCGGCTCGCGACGGCCCCCGCGTCCGAGCGCGTCGCCGTGGCGGAGGAGGTCGTGGAACGGGCCGAGGCCTGGTCCGGTGACCACGACCCGTGGATCGTCGCGGAGCACGCCTGGCTGCTGCTGATCGCGGACCGACCGCTCCCCGGCTGGCTGGCGCTGCGCGAGCTCGACGAAGAGGACTGGGAGCACCCCGAGGTCGCGCCCGTCGCGCTGGCCGTCGCGCTCCGCCTCGACGACCCGGACCTCGCGGCACGGGCAGAGGGCCGGCTCGCGGCGGCGGACCTCTCCGTCGAGGAGCGGCTCTCGTGGCGGGGTGCCCAGCGCGTCGCGCTCGCGCGCGCCACCGCAGGCCAGGTCGAAGCCGCGCTCGCGTTCCTGGAGCCGTGGACGGCGGACCCGGTGCACGCGGACGCCGCGCGGGCGCTCGCCGCGGAGCTCGCCGTCGGGCCGGTGCCGCTGCGACGCGCCCCGTCGTTCGACGGTTCCCTGTAGGCTCTACGCGGAGGATCCGTGCGTCCTGCGCTCGACCGCCGACAGCTCCTGGGAGGAGGCGCGCTGCTGCTCGGCGGCTACGCGCTGGCGCACCTGTGGGGGCACCGCCCGCTCGGCGCGGTGGAGAGCCCGTTCCTCGGGAGCTCGGCGCGCACGACGCTGGGGGCGGTCTTCGAGGCCCTCGGTCCACCGGGGGCGGACGTCCAGCCCATCGTAGACGGCGTCGACGCGTTCCTCGGACGCGGGGACCCGGTCGTGGGCGAGCAACTGCGCCTCGCGCTCGGGGTGCTCGAGCACCTCGGTGGGGCCGGGCCGATCGGGTTCTCGCGCTTCTCCCGCCTCGACGTGGACGCCCGGCGGGACGTGCTGGAGTCCTGGCGCACCAGCCGCATCGCGACGAAGCGCCAGATCGCCGACGCGCTGCGACGGGTGGTGCTGTTCACCTGGTACAGCCTGCCGAGCAGCTGGCCGGCCATCGGGTACGACGGCCCGTGGGTGGGCCGGTGATCCGCAGCGGCGCCGACGTCCCGGAGGGCTTCGAGCTCGACGCCGACGTGTGCATCGTGGGGTCGGGCGCCGGAGGAGGCGTGGCGGCCGCGCTCTTCGCGGAGGCCGGGCGCGACGTGGTCGTGCTGGAGGAGGGCCCGCACGTGCCCGGCGCGCAGATGACCCAGCGCGAAGAGCAGATGTACGACCGGATGTGGCGCGACGGCGGCAACCAGACCACGACGGACGGCGCGGTGTCGGTGCTCCAGGGCCGGGTGGTCGGCGGCAGCACGGTCGTGAACATGGCCGACATCGAGCCCGTGCCCGCGGAGATCCTGGCGCACTGGCGCTCGCGGTTCGGCCTGACGCGGTGGGCCGAGGGCGACGTTCGCGAGGCGGACGACGCGTGCCGCGCGGTCATCGGCGCGAACGTCATCCCCGAGTCCTCGCTGAACCGGAACAACGCGAAGCTCCTCGAGGGCGGGCGCAAGCTCGGCGTCGAAGGCGGGACGTTCGAGCACAACCGCGTGGGCTGCGTGGGGTCGGGCTACTGCCTGGTGGGCTGTGCCTACGACGCGAAGCGGTCCGTCGCGGTGACCTGGATCCCGCGGGCCCTCGCCACCGGTCGCGCGCTCGTGCAGTCCGAGGCGCGCGTGGAGCGCATCGAGCACGACGGCCGCCGGGTGACGGCCGTGCACGGGAGCGTCGTGCGCCCCGCCGACAGCCGGGCGCTCGCGCCGTTCACGGTCCGGGCGAAGCACTTCGTCCTCGCTGCGGGGGCCGTGCACACGCCGGTCCTGATGCTGGGCAGCGGCATCGGAGGCGCGCTCGTCGGCAGGAACCTGTCCCTGCAGCCGCAGACGCCCTGCGTGGCGCTGTTCCCGGACGAGGTCGTGCTGTTCCGCGGCATCCCGCAGTCCGCCTGGATCCACCTCGAGGGGCGCTCCGAGGCCGAGGGGCTCGGCGGTTTCCGGCTGGAGGGCGTCAGCTCGACGCCCGGCATGAGCGCCGCGATGAGCGCGCTGCCCACGAGCGAGATCCACGCGTTCATGTCGCGCTACCGCCAGGTCGCGGCGTGCCTGTGCCTGGTGCCCGACCGGCCGTCCGGCGAGGTCGTGCGCGCGCGCTCGGGGCGGCCGGAGATCCGGTACACGCTCACCGACGACGTGAAGCACCGCATGAAGGAGGCCGTGCGCCTCGCGGCCCGCGCGTGGCTCGCAGCGGGCGCCGAGCAGGTGATGCTACCGTTCCCGGACGCCACGCCCGTCCGCAGGGAGGCCGACCTGGCGCAGCTCGACCGCCTGTCCATCCGCACCGCGTCCACCGCGATGATCTCGGCCCATCCGCAGGGCACGTGCCGCATGGGCGCCGACCCGCGCACGAGCGTCGTCGATCTGCGCGGCTTCGTGCACGGCATCGAGAACCTCCAGGTGCTCGACGCGTCGCTGTTCCCCACGACCGCGAGCACGCACACCATGCTGCCCGTGATGAGCTTCGCGTGGCTCGGCACGCGGGAGGTCGTGGGCTGATGTGGAAGCTCGTCGATCAGCTGCTGCCCATCAAGGACATGAACGTCCGCGCGATGACGTTCGCCGCGAAGCTCGACGACGCCCGTCGGGCCGAGCTGCACCAGGCGCTGCAGCGGATCAACGACCGCCGCCTGATCCTCGCGGTGAAGCTCGCGCTCGGCAAGGTCACGGCGCCGGTCCTCAGCGACTTCGGCGTGTGGCTGGTGCTCCAGGGCCGGGTGGCCTTCGAGAAGGCCGTCGCCGACCCCGACACGCTCGCGGACTTCGATTCGCTCGGCCGGGTCGAGGCCTGCGGTCGGTTCACGTTCGACGGCCCCACGCGGGGCGACAAGTGGACGAAGGAGGAGGCCCGGCGGCGGCTGAAGCGGATGATCGCGAAGCACGTGACCGGCCCGAAGCCCGACGGCCCCACGTTCGACGCCGCGACCGCCGCCCCTCCGCCCGAGGAGCAGCGCCAGGTACAGGGTCGTTCGGCGCTCCTGCGCTTCCTCCGCGAGCTGTTCGCGGCGCCCGGGCCCCGCGCGAGCGGCGACTGCTTCGTGCTCGAGCCCTCGACGATCGGCGACATCCACCTCGTGAGCGTGACGGAGGGCCCGGCGTTCGGCCGCCCCCCTCCGGATCCGGCGCTGCACCTGCTGTGGGAGGCGATGCGCGGCCTGCAGATCGGCGAGATGGTGGCGATCGAGGGGATCGGGTCGCTGTCGAAGAGCGAGCGGCCCGGGTTCACGGCATTCGATCCGCGGCTCGGCCGCGAGCGCCTGGTGCCGGAGCAGCGGGTGTACAAGCTGCGGCTGGTGTTCGCGCCGTAGCACCGAACGCCTTGACGGTTCAAGACCTCTGTGCCCCCGGAACGCGGCGTTTCAGCCGCGTTCACAGGGGGTACCGAGGTCCCGTCAAGACGTTACATGGTGGAGTTTCGTCGGGACGACGCCCGCTTGCGGGCGGTGGCCGACGAAATACGGATGCCCCTGGAGGTCCGATGCTGGTCACCTGGCTCCTCGCCTGCGGCTCCGCCGAGCCCGTCGCTCCCGAAGCTCCCGCGACCCACGCGGCCATCCTGAAGGCCGCGGATGCGCACGATGGTGTCGAAGACCACGTCGTCAGCGAGTGCGGCGGCTGCAGCCTCGCGATGAAGGGCGACCCCGCGCACAGCGTCGAGGTCGACGGCTACGCGCTGCACTTCTGCTCGGCGTCCTGCAAGGACGCCTTCGAGGCCGACGTCGAGGGCGGCATGAAGCGCATCGGGAACGCCGCCACGCGCTGACGGTCAGACCTCGTCCGGGAGCGGGCCGAGCAAGCGGATTCCGTACCGGTCGCAGGCCCTCTCGAGGCGCGCGACGTCGGGCGGCCCACCCGGCGGGAGCTCGCGGCGCTCGGCAGGCCCTCCGGCCTCCCGGGCCATCTCCACGAACCCGTCTCCCCCGCACAGGACCAGCATCCGGACCGCCGTGTGCGTGCGGAAGCCGTGGCCCACGCCCGCGGGCACGTGGATGTAGTCGCCCGGCCCGGCGTGCACGATCCGCTCGTCACCGAGGAAGATCGTGAGCTCCCCCTCGAGCACGTAGAACGCCTCGTCCTCGCGCTCGTGTGCGTGCATCGGGGTGTGCGAGCCGGCCGGCATGGCGTTCTCGAGGATGTCGAACGGGGCGCCATCCGCGCGGGAGGCCTTCACGGTGAGGAGGTTGTCCAGGAACCAGAGGGCCTCGCCTCCGGAGCGGTCGTGGACGTGCGGCTGTCGGGCTCGATCCTGGAACGTCATGGGTTCTCCTGCGCTGTGGACTCAGGGTATGCGGTCCAATCGCGAACCTGTAGACTCCGAAAATGCCCAAGTCTGGTCCAAAAACAGACCACATCGCGTGGAGCGACCTCCGCGTCGCCCTCCATCTCGGTCGCGAGGGCTCGGTGCGAGGGGCCGCGCGCGCGCTCGGCGTGAGCCACTCGACCATCCTCCGCCGCATCCACACCCTCGAGCAGGCCGCCGGAACCGAGCTCTTCGTCGATCGGGGCCAGGGCTACGAGACGACCGACGCGGGCCAGGAGGTGGTCGATCTGGCGCTGGAGCTCGAAGACCGCGTGATCGCGCTGGAGCGCCGGGTGGCAGGCCACGACCTGCGCCCGGCAGGCCCGGTGTCCGTCACGATTCCCGACCCCTTCGCGCCCATCCTGGTGCCCGTCCTCGGCGACCTGTCCCGGCTGCACCCGGAGATCGAGGTGACCGTGCTGCTCGGCACCGCGTACGTCGATCTGGCGCACCGGGCCGCGGATGTCGCGGTGCGCACGACCTTCGAGCCACCCCCCGATCTCGTCGGCCGGAGGGTGGGGTCCGCCGGCGTCGGGATCTACGGCTCTGCCGCGTACCTCGACGGGCGGGCGACCGACGATCTCACCGCGCTGGACTGGGTGGGCTGGGAGGCGAGCTCGTCGATGTTCTTCGCGAAGTGGACGGTCGAGAACATCCCGTCCGAGCGCGTCCGTCTCAGGGTGAGCGCGGCGTGGGGGCTCCGGGAGGCGATCGACGCGGGCATCGGGGTCGCGATCCTCCCGACCGCACTGGGGGAATCGCGCCCCGGCTGGCGTCGCGTCCGCGTGTTCCCGGAGATGGCGGCGCCCTTGTGGATCCTGACGCACCGCGACCTGCGCAACACGACGCGGGTGCGCCAGGTCCGCGACTACCTTGTGGCTGCCATCGCCGAGCGGAGCGCGGCATTCGAGGGCCCGCCCGCGGCGTGACGAGCGCGGCGCCCGCGGTCAGCGCCCGCCGACGCGGATGTCCGGGTTCGCGATGGCCGAGCCGAGCTCGGAGGTCAGCGCCATCCCGATGTGGACGATCCACACTGGCCAGAACCCGCCGCTCTGCAGCGCCACCCAGCCGAACAGCGGGCCCGCCACGATCGTGCTGAACGCCTCGGCGGGGCGCTTGGTGAGGTGGGCGAGCACGTAGAGCGCCGTCATCACCGCGAGCCCGCGCTCGAGACCCAGCGCCTCGACGAGCTGGAACGTCAGCAGGCCGCGGAACAGCAGCTCGTAGCCGAGCAGGTAGAACGCCCAGGCCCCCACGAGCGCCGCGATGCGCCCCGGCCCGTACGAATCGGCGCGGAGCTCCGGGCTGTGCGCCCAGCTCGCCGGACGTGTCGCGCTGTACCCGACGATCGGAACGAACACGACGAGGCAGCCGAGCGCGTACAGCGCGGCGTGCCCGGGCCGCGTGAGGTGTACGCCCCACCCCGCCACCGGCAGGTGCGACAGCGCGACCGCGAGGCCCGAGGCCACGAGGTACACGGCGCCGCCGAGGGCCTTCGCACGGGCGCGGCCCGCGAAGCCACCGCCGAGACGGTCCGCCATCGCGGGCGTCTCGAGCACCGCGAACACCACGAGAACCGACAGGGCCGTCGCACCGACGACCCCCGTGACCGGCTCGATCACTCCCCCCTCCCCGAAGACCCCGCGAGCATACCCGCCCACACCGAATCGGAACCGATCCCACCTCGACGCTGGACATCAACCAACCGGTTGGTTAACATCGCAGCCATGGACGAGACCTCCAACGAGACCGCACAGCGAATCCTCGATGCCGCCGAAGAAGCGTTCGCCGACGCGGGCTTCGCGGGCGCCCGGGTGAACGCCATCGCCACCGCCGCCGGCGTGAACAAGGCGATGCTGTACTACTACTTCGAGTCGAAAGAGGGCCTGTACCGGGCCGTTCTCGAGCGGGTGTTCGGGCAGATCATCGAGATCGTCACGACGCGCGTCGAGGGGGCCGAAGAGCCCGACATCCGGGCCTTCCTCGCGGGGTACCGCACCATCCTCCGGTCCCACCCGCACCTCGCGAGGCTCGTGGCACGCGACATGGTCGACGGCGGCATCCATGTCCGCCAGGTGCTCGAGACCAAGGTGCCCCGCCTCATCGGCGCGATGAGCGCGGCGCTCGAGAAGGGTCGCGTCGAAGGGCGCTTCAACCCGAACATCCAGCCACTCGCCGCGACACCCGTGCTGGTCGCGCCGTTCATCCTGTTCGCCATCCTGTCGCCCGTCGTCGAGGGGGCCATCGGCATCCCCGCGGCCCTGCTCGCCGTGCCGTACGACGCGACGGCCGAAGAGATCCTGCTCAACGGGCTGCTGGCCCGCAACGGAGAAGGAAGATGACCTTCTGGCTCGCGCTGCTCGCGGCGTGCTCGTTCGACGACGCGACTCCCGCCTACACCGGCACCATCGAGGTGACCGAGGTCGAGGTCGCCGCCACGCTCGGCGGGCGCCTCGTCGAGGTCCTGCCGCACGAGGGCGACGCGCTGAAGGTCGGCGACCCCGTGTTCCGCCTCGACACCACGCTGCTCGAGGCCGAGCGCACCGTCCGCGCGGCGTCCGTCGAGCAGGCCCACGCGGCGCGCGAGGCGGCGAGCGCCCAGGTCCGCGCGGCCGACGCACAGGTCGCCACCCTCCAGCGCGAGGTCGAGCGGGTCCGAAAGCTGCAGTCCTCCGGCGTCGGCACGGCCCAGCAGCTCTCCCAGCTCTCCGGGCAGCTCGACGTGGCGCGCGCCCAGGCGTCCGCGGCACGCGAGCTCGTGGCGCAGGCCGAAGCCGGCATCCGTCAGGCCGAAGCGGCCGTGGCCGCCGCCGACACCCACCTGCAGGAGGGCTTCGTGAAGGCCGCCGTCGCCGGGGTCGTGCTGTCGCGCAACCGCGAGCCCGGCGAGATCGTCGGGCCCGGCACCAGCGTCGTGACCCTCGGCGATCTCCAGCACCCGCGGCTGCGCATCTACGTCCCGCTGCTCGACGTCGAGCGCCTCGAGCTCGGCGACACGGTGCGCGTGAAGCTCGACGGCGTCGACGAGAAGTCCGGCCGCATCGAGCGGATCGCGGGCGAAGCCGAGTTCGCGCCGCGCGAGATCCTCACCCCCGACGAGCGCGTGAAGCGCGTCTTCGCCGTCGACATCGCGCTCGAGCCCGGTCCCGGCATCCACCCCGGCATGCCGGCGGACGCGTACCTGGCGCAGTGATGGAGCCCGCAGTCGTCATCACCGGCCTGTCGCATCGCTTCGGAGCGGTGCGCGCGGTCGACGGCATCGACCTCACCGTGAACCGGAACGAGGTCTTCGGCATCGTGGGGCCCGACGCCGCCGGGAAGTCCACGCTGATGCGGCTCTCCGTGGGGGTGCTCGCTCCCGCGGCGGGCTCGGTGGTCGTCGCGGGCAGCGACGTGCACCGGCAGCGCGACGCGGCGCGCCTGAAGCTCGGGTACATGAGCCAGGCGTTCAGCCTGTACCGCGACCTCTCCGTCGACGAGAACATCTGGTTCTTCGCCACGCTCCGCGGGGTGTCGCGACGCGACCGCGAGGCCCGCGCCTCCCGCCTGCTCGACGCGACGGGGCTGGCGCCCTTCCGCAAGCGCCTCGCCGGGCAGCTCTCCGGCGGGATGAAGCAGAAGCTCGGCCTGATCTGCACCCTCGTGCACGAGCCGGCCGTGCTGTTCCTCGACGAGCCCACGAACGGCGTCGACCCGGTGAGCCGGCGGGAGTTCTGGGAGATCCTCGGCGAGCTGCGCGAGCGCATCACCGTGATCGTCACCACGCCGGCGCTCGACGAAGCCGAGCGGTGCGACCGCGTCGCGCTGATGAACGACGGGCGCCTGCTCGCCGTCGACACGCCCGAGGGCCTGCGCGAGCGGGTGACCGACCCCGTCTGGGAGGTCGACGTCGACGAGCCCTTCGATGCGGCGGCCGTGCTCGGCGCGCAGCTCCCCGACGCACAGGTCCAGCTCTTCGGCGACCGGGTCCACGTCGTCACGGCCGTCCCGGGCGAGCAGGTGCGCGCGCTGCTCGAGTCCGCGGGCCACACGAGCCGGGTCCGCCGCATCGAGCCCTCGCTCGAAGACGCCTACGTGCGGCTGGTGGCCCCGTGACCGCCGACGACCTCGCGCTCCAGGCGTCCGGCCTCGTCCGGCGCTTCGGCAGCTTCGTGGCGGTCGACCACATCGACCTCGCCGTGAAGCGCGGGTCGATCTTCGGGTTCCTCGGCGCGAACGGCGCGGGCAAGACCACGACCATCCGCATGCTCTGCGGGCTCCTCCAGCCGTCGTCCGGCACCGCGCTCGTCGACGGTGAGGACGTCGTCCGCCGCCCCGACGCCGTGAAGGCCCGCATCGGGTACATGGCGCAGAAGTTCTCGCTGTACGGCGACCTCACGGTCAGCGAGAACATCCGGTTCTTCGCCGATGTCTACCTGGTGCCCACCCGCGAGGTGCGCGCCCGCACCGACGAGGTCCTCGAGCACACGGGCCTCGTCGACCGCCGCGACGCCCTGACGCGCACGCTCCCGGCGGGCATCAAGCAGCGCCTCGCGCTGGCCTGCGCGCTCATCCACCGTCCCCGCGTCCTGTTCCTCGACGAGCCCACGGCCGGCGTCGATCCGCTGTCCCGGCGCCTGTTCTGGACGCGCATCCACGAGCTCCGCACCCGCGGCACCACGATCTTCGTCACCACCCACCACCTCGACGAAGCCGAGAACTGCACCGAGGTGATGTTCATGCAGGCCGGGCGGTGCGTCGGCCTCGGGCCGCCGCGCGAGCTCCGCCGGGCCGCCGACCGCGGCGACCGCGTCCGCATCAAGGGCGGCGACCGCGACCGGCTCCGCGCGTCCTCCCGCATCCGCGAGCTCGTCCCCATGGGCTCCGGCTGGCAGGCATTGCTCAACGGGCCCGGCGACGTCGAGCCGCTCGCCGTGGAGCTCGGCCTGCCGGTCCAGCGCATCTCCCCCTCCCTCGAAGACGTCTTCCTCGAAGCGTGCCGGAGGGAGGCATGAGGGCGTTCGCCGCCATCTTCTACAAGGAGGTGCTGCACATCCTGCGCGACTCGCGCTCGCTCGCTGCGGCCCTCGTGCTGCCGCTGCTCCAGCTCGTGCTGTTCGGCTTCGCCATCGAGATCGACGTGCGGAACGTCGAGCTGGCCGTGGTGGACTACGACCGCACGGCCGCATCGCGGGAGCTCGTATCGGAGCTCGCGGCGGACGGGTCCGTGCGGGTCGTCGCCCGTCCCGCGTCGGAGGACGCGCTCGAGGCCCTGCTCGACGCCGGTGACGTGCGGATCGGGCTCGTCGTCCCGTCGGGCTACGGGCGCCTGATCCACAGCGGCGAAGCGGCGCCCGTGCAGCTCCTCGTGGACGGGTCGGACGCGAGCTTCGCGGGCCTGGCGCTCGGCCACGTCGGAGGGTCGCTGCAGCACGACGTCGTCGGGCAGATCCGCGACGTGGTGCGCGTCGCGGGCGGCGGAGACGTGCTCCCCGGCCTGCACGTGCGCACGCGGGTCCTGTTCAACGAGGACCTGGATGGCACCTGGTACATCATCCCCGGCCTCATCGCGGTGATCATCGCGATGCTCGCGGCGATGCTCACGAGCCAGTGCATCGCGCGGGAGTACGAGCAGGACACCATCGAGCAGATCCTCGTCTCGCCGGTGAGCGGGCTCGCGCTGATGCTCGGCAAGCTCCTCCCGTACGTCGGGGTCGGCCTCCTCCAGGTGCTCAGCGTGACCCTGGCCGCGCGGTTCGTGTTCGGCGTCCCCATCCGCGGAGACCTCGCCCTGCTCGGCGTCGCGACGCTGCTCTACCTCGTCGGGGCCATGGCGCTGGGCCTCGTGCTGTCCGCCGTCCTGAAGAGCCAGCAGGTCGCGCTCCAGCTCTCGATGGTCGCGACGATGCTGCCGTCCCTGCTGCTGTCGGGCTTCGTGTTCCCCATCTCCAACATGCACCCGGTGCTCCAGGCGATCAGCACGATCATCCCGGCCCGCTACTACATCGCCATCACGCGCGGGCTGTTCCTCAAGGGCACCGGCATCGACGTGCTGTGGCCGCAGCTCGTCGCGATGTCGATCTTCGCGGTGGTCATGCTGATCGTGGCGACCTCGCGGTTCCGCCGGAGCCTCTCCTGATGCTGTCGCTCCGCCGGACCCGCGCCGTGGCGAGCAAGGAGCTGCGCCACATCCTCCGCGACCACCGCATGCGGCCCATGCTGCTCGTGGTCCCCGTGATGCAGCTCACCATCCTCGGCTACGCCGCCAACATGGACGTCGACCACGTGAAGCTCGCGATCGTCGACCAGGACCGGTCCCCCGCGAGCCGCGAGATCACCGGGCGCCTCGACGCCGGCTCGGCGTTCGACGTGCTCCGCGTGGGCGACGACGAGCGGGCCGCCGAGCGCGCGCTCGACGAGGGCAGCGCGGAGCTCGTCCTTCTGCTGCCCCGGGGCCTGCACCGCGGCCTGACGCGCGGCGAGAGCGTCGACGTGCCCGTCTGGGTCGACGGCACCGACACGAACCGCGGGATGATGGCGCAGGGCTTCGTCGAGCGCGTGCTGGCCGAGGTCTCCGACGACCGACTCCCCGTGCGCCCAATGGGTCCGGGCCTCCCCGGCCGTCCCGACGTGCGCACCCGCATCCTGTACAACCCGGCGCTGTCCAGCCGGTGGTTCATGGTGCCCGGCGTCGTGGTGATGGTCCTCGCGGTCCTCACGAGCCTGCTCTCGGCCATGGCCATCGTGAAGGAGCGCGAGAACGGCACGATCGAGCAGCTCACCGTGACGCCCATCCAGCCGGCCGAGCTCATCGTCGGGAAGCTCGTCCCGTTCGTCGGAATCGGGCTGTTCATCGCGGCGCTCGTCACCATCGCCGCGCGCGTCGTGTTCGCCGTGCCGTTCCGCGGCGATCCGCTCGTGCTGCTCGGGATGTGCCTGCTGTTCCTGCTCTCGACCCTCGGGAGCGGCCTGCTCGCGTCGACCCTCAGCCAGACCCAGCAGCAGGCGACCCTGGCCATCTTCATGGTCCTGATGCCGAGCTTCCTGCTCGGAGGGGTCTTCTACCCCGTGAGCAACATGCCGGACTGGGCGCAGACGCTCGCTGCGTTCACGCCCGTCCGGTACTTCATCGCCATCGTCCGCGCGCTCTTCCTGAAGGGCGCGGGGCCGGGCGTTCTCGCAAGCGAAGCCGCGGCGCTCGGAGCCATCGGGCTCGTCGTCCTCCTCGTGGCGATGCTGCGTTTCCGCAAGAGGAGCACCTGATGTGGACCCTGCTCGCCGCAGCGCACGCCATGAGCCTCGAGGAGGCCTTGAGCGCGGGAGAGGCCCGTTCCCCCACCGCCGAGCTGTCCGCGGCGCGCGTCGCCGAGGCCGAGGCCCGGGTGGCGGAGGTCCGGGGGCACCTGTTGCCCAGCGCCACCGTGTCGGCTGCGGCCGTCGCGCAGCGCGAGGTGACGGTGAACTTCGCGGACAACCTGCCCGACATCCCGCTCATCGACCCCAGCGCGATCGAGCCGCTCGTCGTCGTGCCGGGGTTCCAGCTCCAGACCGCGGCGGAGGTGACCCAGCCGCTCGTCGCTCCGCAGGGCTGGGCCGCGGGGACCGCAGCGCGCGAAGGCGTCGCGCTGGCCGAGGCCGAAGAGGCGTCGACGCGCGTCCAGGTCCGCCGGGCCGTGCTCGGTGCGTGGCATGCCTCGGCGGAGGCCCACGCGCTGGTGGCGGACGCGCAGGTCGGCGTGGAGCTCGCCCAGCGCCTGCTCGTGCGCGGCGAGGCGATGGTGGAGATCGGGGTCGCGAGCCCGGACCAGATCCTCCCGTTCCGCCGGGCGGTGGCGAGCGCGAAGGCGGGGCTCGCGATGGCCGAGGCGGGCCGCGAGACGGCGGACGGCATCCTCGCCCAGCTCACGGGCCTCGAGGGCGGCGCGGACGCCGCGGAGCCGCCTGCATCGGCGCCGGAGCTCGACGGCGTGCTGTCGGGCGTGAAGCGGGCGGACCTCCGGCTGTCCGAAGCGCGGGTCGAGGCCGCCCAGGCCGCCCGGACCGTCGAGAAGCGTGCCTACCTGCCCACGGTGGCGGCGAAGGGCGGCGTGTACGTCGTGACGCCCGCGCCGGACCTGGGTGTGCCGGTGAACTGGCGCGTGATGGTGGGGGCGACGATCCCGGTGTTCCAGGGCGGTTCGACGCGGGCGCGGGTCTCGAGCGCCGGGGCGCGGGTGTCGCAGGCCGAGGCCGCGCGCCGGGTCCTGGCGGAGCAGGCCGAGGTCGAGGTGCGTCGCGCGCACGGCGAGCTCTCGCGGTCGCTGGCCGCGCTCTCCGCACGCGAGGAGGCGCTCGACCTCGCCGAGCAGGCCGTGAAGGCGGCCGAGGCGCGCTCCGAGGCCGGTGAGGGCAGCCTGCTCGCCATCCAGCAGGCGCAGGCCGAGCAGCTCGCCGCCCAGGCCGAGGTCACGCGCGCCAAGGCCGCTGCGGCGAGGGCCGCGGACAACCTGTGGCTCGCGGTGGAGGACGCGCCGCGCTGAGCGGGACCGTGGACCGGGACCGTGGACCGTGGACCGGGGACCGTGGACCGTGGACCGTGGACCGTGGACCGTGGACCGTGGACCGTGGACCGTGGACCGTGGACCGTGGGCCGTGGACCGGGGACCGGGGACCGGGGACCGTGGACCGACCGGGCCCCCAAAGCCGCCGGCCTCACGAGGGTCGGACCGGTCAGACCCCACAGCGGCCGGCCTCAGGAGGGTCAGACCCCACAGCGGCCGGCCTCAGGAGGGTCAGACCCCACAGCGGCCGGCCTCAGGAGGGTCAGACCGGTCAGACCCCACAGCGGCCGGCCTCAGGAGGGTCAGACCGGTCAGACCCCATAGCGGCCGGCCTCAGGAGGGTCAGACCCCACAGCGGCCGGCCTCCCCAGACCGTCCCGTCGATCCGGACAGGCACGTCCGCAGGGTCCGGTTTCCCAGGCCCCACCACGACGCCCGAACCCCGACGAAACCGGATCCTGGGACTGCCGTGTCTCCGAACCGCAAGGCGGCCATAGGCCAGCCGCGCAGCGCGCTCCGCGCGCGAAGCAAAGGGTAGACCGGACGCTCACACCCACCATCCCCGCCGTCTCCCACGACCCGGGATCCCGCAGCCGACACCGGCAGCACCGCTCTCCTCCAGACCGTCCCGTCGATCCGGACAGGCACGTCCGCAGGGTCCGGTTTCCCAGGCCCCACCACGACGCCTGAACCCCGACGAAACCGGATCCTGGGACTGCCGTGTCTGCGAACCGCAAGGCGGCCATAGGCCAGCCGCGCAGCGCGCTCCGCGCGCGAAGTAGAAGGGTGTTGGTCACCAGATCCCGCGCACGGACTCCACCTCGGCCAGCGCCCGCAGCCGGTCGGCGCGACCGAGCGCCAGCGCCACGTTCGCCTCGTCGCGCGCGCGCCGCGCCCCGAGCCAGGCCTCGAGACCCTCGAGACCCTCGCGGTAGCGGGCCTCCACGAGGGCCAGGGCCTCCTCCGCGGCGGCTGCCGAGACCTCGAGGGCCTCGACCGTCGCGCCGGACGCCTGCCACCGCGCCTCTGCCGCGATGCCCGCCGCTTCGAGCGAGAGCTGCTGCGCTTCGAGCGCCAGCTCCGCATCGTCGCGGCGTGCAGCGGCGACCTGGTTCGCGCCGATGCCCTGCCCGCCCGACACCACCGGCAGGCGCGCGTCGATGCCCGCCGACCAGCCGAGCCCCTTCGCGTCGCCGGCGATGTACTGCGCGGCGGTGCCCGTGGCGGTCACCGTGGGACCGCGATCGAGCAACGCGCCCGTGCGGGCGGCCTTCGCGGCGCGCAGGCCCTCCTCCGCAGCCACCAGGGCGGGATGTGCGCCCTCCCCCGCCGCCGGAGCGTCCACCGACGGCACGTCGAGGCTGCACTCCCCCGTGACGGGCTCGCGGAGCAGCGCCTGCAGCTCGGCGCAGCGCCCGGCGACCCGGCCCCGCGCATCGATGGCCCGGGCCCGCAGCGCGGCGGCCGTCGCCCGGGTGCGCGCCGCGTCCGCCGGAGGCCGGAGGCCCGTCTCGACGAGGCTCTTCACGCCGTCGGCGGCCTTCTCGGCGTCCGTCGCGGCCTCCTCCCAGGCGCCGAGCTCGGCCTGGGCCGCCCACACGGCGGCCACGGCGAGGGTCGCGTCCCGGCGGGCCACCACGCGCGCCCAGTCGAGCATCGCGCGGCTGCCCTTCGCCGAGTGGCGCGCGGCGTCCGCAGCCGCCCAGTCTCCCGGCGCCACGAGGGTCCAGCTGCCCGTGACCCCCGCGCCCACCTGCACGCGCACGGGCCGCTCGAAGCCGAACTGCGTCAAGCCCGCGCCCGTCGTCGCGCTCGCGAACAGCTGCACGGACGGGAGCCCACCGGAGGCCGCCATCCACGTCGCCCCACGCGCGGCGGACGCGTCCGCCTCGGCCCGCGCGACCTCGATGGCCCGCTCGGTCGCCCGGGCGCGCGCGGTGTCGAGGTCCATCGCGAGGGCGGCGCAGACCCAGATCACGCGCGCCTCGCGAGGCGCCAGACCACGGTGAACAGCGCCGGGACGACGAACATGGTGAGCGCCGTGGCCAGCGACAGCCCGCCGAGCACGACCGCACCGACCCCGCGGTACAGCTCGGAACCCGAGCCCGGCACCAGCACCAGGGGGAGCAGCCCCGCGAGGGACGTGAGCGAGCTCATCAGGATGGGCCTCACGCGCCGCACGACCGCGCTCCGCACCGCATCTTCGAGCGCGATGCCCTCCCGCAGACGCGCGAGCGCCGCGTCGACGACCAGGATGGCGTTGTTCACCACGACGCCGATGAGCAGGACGAAGCCCACGGCCGTCATCATGTCGAGCGGCTGCCCGCCGAGGAACGTGTCGACGAGCCGGAGCCCGATGACCCCGCCCGCCGCCGCCATCGGCACGGTCACGAGGATGACGAGCGGCGCCAGGAAGTCCTCGAACAACGCCGCCATCAGCAGGAAGCTGATCACGACCGCGAGCAGGAGCACCTGGCCGAACTTGCCCTTCGCCACGGTGAGGTCGTCCGCCGTGCCCGCCAGCACGACCCGCACGCCGGACGGCAGCTGCGCGGCCGGCACGATCTCGTCGCGGATGCGGTTCATCGCGGCTTCGAGCGCCATGTCCTCCGGAGGCGACACCTGGAGCGTGATCGCGCGCCGGCGCTCGATGCGCTGGATGGTCGTCGGACCCGTGGTCTCGACGGCCTCGGCGAGCGACGCGACGGGCACGACCTCGCCGCGCGGCGTGGCGACGCTCGCGCCGAGCAGGTCGGACGCATCCTTCACCCCGCCATTCTCGGCGGTCAGCACGACGCGGAGGTTCGGCTGCCCCTCGCGGCCCAGCTCCCCGATGATGGCGCCGTCGACGAGCGCGTCGACCGCGGCACCGAGCGCGGCGCCCGACATGCCGAGCCGTGCGCCGTCGACGCGGCGGGGGCGGATCTGGAGCTCGGGCGCGCCGAGGTCGAGCGACGGGATCGGGCGGATCTGCGCGCCCGGCAGGGCCTCGCGGAGCATGCCCATCAGCTTGCCCCCGGCCCCGACGAGCTCGCGCAGGTCGGTGCCGCCGAGCTGCACGTCGATGGCGCGGCTCGAGCCGACCCCGCGGCCGAACAGGCTGGCCTGGGACGCGACGCCGAACACGCCCGGGATCTGGCCCTGGCGCTGGCGGTAGGTCTGGACGAGCGCCCCGATCTCGTCCGGGTTCGTCGCCGACGCGCCCATGAACGCCTGGCCGTTGCGGGCGACGAAGAACGTGCGCTCGATGCTCGGCACCCCGTCGACCTCGGTGCCGACGTGGCGCGCGATGCCGTCCTGGAAGTCCTGTCCGATCGCCACCATCTCGTCGACCGAGTAGCCCGGCGGCGGGACGAGGATGCCGAACAGCAGGTTCCGGTTCCCGGTCGGCAGGTACTCCATCGGCGGCGTGAGCAGGAACGCGAGCAGCGCGGTCACGGCCACGACGCCGATCGACAGGCATCCGGCGCGTGCGAGCCCGCGGGAGAACCACGCGGCGACCGCGCCGACCGCAGTGGCGAAGCGGCCGGGCGTCGCGTCGCCCTCGGAGCCGTCCTTCACGAAGCGCGCCGCGAAGCTCGGGATGACGAGCACGCTGACGACGAGCGAGATGAGCACCGCACACGACACGGCGACCGCGACGTCGCGCAGGAGCTCGCCCACGGTGTCCTGCCACATCGCGATCGGGAGGAAGACCGCGACGGTCGTGAGCGTCGACGCGACCAGCGCGCCCCAGACCTCGCGCGTGCCCTCGTGCGCGGCCTCGGCGATGGTCGGAGCGCGCCCGCGCCACGTGTCGATCGACTCCATCACGACGATGGCGTTGTCGACGACCATCCCGACGGCGAACGCCATGCCCGCGAGCGAGACGATGTTCACGGTGCGCCCGAGCAGGCTCATGCCCAGGGCCGTGCCGATGACGCTGACGGGGATGGCGACGGCGACGACGGCGCTCGCGCGGAAGCTGCGCAGGAACGCCAGCAGCACGACGATGGCGAGCACGCCGCCCATCAGCAGGTTCGAGCGGACGAGCGCGAGCGCGTCGTAGATGTAGCCGCTCTGGTCGTTGACCACGACGAGCTCGAGGCCCACGGGGTCGAGCAGATCGGACTGCACCGCGCCGACCTCGGCGAGGATCTCCTCGGTGACCTCGAGCACGTTGGAGCCCGCCTCGCGGCGGAAGAGCAGCGCGATGGCCTCGATGTCGTTGTTGAACACGTAGGCGTTGCGCTTGCGCAGGCCCTCGCGCACCCGCGCGACGTCGCCGAGCCGCACGGGCTCTCCGTCGGTGCCTGTCGCGACGACCACGCGCTCGAGCTCGGTGAGCACGGCGGGAGCGGCGATGGTGCGCACGACGAACGACCGCTTGCCGAGCGTGACGTCGCCCCCGGACACGTCGGCGAGCTCGGCCCGGACGGCGTTCGCGAGCGTGCCGATGGGGATACCGCGCGCGGCGAGCGCGTCGGGGTCGAACTCGACGTGGATCTCGGTGTCGCGCCCTCCGAAGAAGTCGATCTTCGCGACCCCCTTGATCCGCTCGAGCCGCGGCATGCCCTCGTTCTCGAACCAGGTGCGATACTGGCTGACGGGGCGGCGGTCCTTCGCGCGCAGGAGGACCACGGCGAGCGGCGGGCCGGCCGCATCGGCGGTGGAGACGACCGGCTGGTCGGCGGCCTCGGGGTACCGGGGGACCTGCGCCAGGCGGTTCGTGACGCGGACCAGCGCCTCGTCGAGATCGGTGCCGACCTCGAGCTCGAGCGTGATGGTGCCGCGGTCCTGCCGGGCTTCGGCGGTCATCTTCTTCAGGCCCTGGACGCTCTTCAGGACCTCTTCCTGGGGGACCAGGATCTCGCGCTCGACCTCGGCGGGCGCTGCGCCCGGCCAGTTCGTCTCGACCGTGAGGGACGGGACCTCGATGTCGGGCGTGAGCTGGATGGGGACGCCGCGGATCGAGAGGAGGCCGAAGATCACGGTCAGCAGGACGCCGACCAGGACCCCGACCGGGCGCTGGATGGCGGTCTGGATCACGGCAGGACCGTCACCGGCTGGTCGGGCCGCAGGCGCTCGTTGCCGCGGACCACGAGCAGATCGCCCGGCGCGAGGCCGTCGGCCTGCACGAGCACCTCGTCGGCCGTGGTGGCGAGGGTCTGGACGGGAATCGCGTGGGCCGCGCCATCCTCGACCTTGAAAACGCGGCTGTCGGTGGGGCCGGGCACGACCGCGTCGCGCGGGACGACCACGCCGCCCGACATCTCGACGTCGAACGCGACCTCGACGGGGCTGCCGGGCACCAGGCCCGCGAGCGGCCCGTCGGGCTCGATTCGGATGACGGCGGTGCGGCTGACGGGGTCGAGCGCGGGGACCACGCCCACGATGCGCCCCGCCGCGCTGCCGAGCTTCACGGAATCGCCGACCGCCACGCGCTTCGCGAGGTCGAGCGGCGCATCGACCCGCACCTCGACGGTGTCGACGCGCACGAGATCCAGCACCGGCTTGCCGGGGTCGACCCAGTCGCCCGGATCGACGTGCCGCTTCGCGACGATGCCCGGGAAGGGCGCGCGCACGCGGTGCCGCCCGAGCCGGGCCCCGGCGAGACGCGCGCGGGCACGGGCCCCTTCGGCTTCGGCCTCGAGCGAGGCCACGCGGGTGCGGGTGAGCTCGACCTCGTTCGCGGCGAGCACCCCGCTCTCGACGCGACCGACGCGCGACAGCGTGCTCTTCGCCTGGTCGAGCTCGGCCTTCAGCCGCTTCTCGTCGGCCTCGGCGGCGGCGAGCTCGGCGGCGGCCAGCGCGGCGTCGACCTCGACGAGCAGCGCGCCCTGGGCCACGGCGTCGCCCTCCCGCGCGGTGACCTTCTCGACGGCGCCGCTCGCGCCGGCCGCCAGCTCGGCGCGCTCGAGCGCACGGAGCTCGCCGAGCACCGACCACGTGTCGGACAGCTGGCCCTCGCGCGCCGGCGCCACCTCGACGGAGGCCGCGCGGGGCGGACCTCCGGACGCGGCCGGGGCTTCGGTGCCGGAACAGGCGAGCAGCGCGAGGAGCAGCATGGCCGGCAGACGTATCGACGGCCCACGGGCCGCACGCGGGTCGCGACATTTCGTGACTGACGGGCTCTCCGGAGCCGAACGATCGACCGATGTCTCTCTGGGGTCTGACCCTCCTGAGGCCGGCCGCTGTGGGGTCTGACCCTCCTGAGGCCGGCCGCTGTGGGGTCTGACCCTCCTGAGGCCGGCCGCTGTGGGGTCTGACCGGTCTGACCCTCCTGAGGCCTCAGTCTCGGTCTTCGGCTGCGAGCAGGCACCACTCCGGGTCTTCGCAGAACCTGGCGCCCCAGCTCTCGGTCCAGCACTCGGCGCTGTATCGCTCGATCACGGGCCCGGTGCGCCGGACGTCGGTGAACAGCTCGTCTGGCAGGTCTCCCGCGTAGGCCCGCAGCCGATCCGGCGAGGCGCCATCGCACGTGTACACACCATCCCGGTCGTATTCGCAGCTCGCGTCGGCCCCGTCCGCCACGGTCAGCCCGCCGCAGGGCCCTGCGACCTCGCGAATCGTGAGGGTCGCCGGTCGGGACGCCCACGTGTCGTCGATGCAGCTGCCCCTGTAGGTCTCGGCGAGCGAGATGTACGGATGGTGGATGCCGATGACGACGCCGCTGCACTCCCGCCATTCGGGGCCCTCGGGCAGTCCGCGATTCCCCGCGGCCGCCGCGTCCAGCGCGTCGTAGACGCACCGCCCGTCGCCGCACGCGGCGATGTCGTCGGCCGCACCGCCGATGACGGCCTCGAAGAGGGTGCGCGGGTCGAGCACCTCGACCAGCGCGAGCCGCTCGCTGCGCTCCTGCGCGATGACGAGCACGACCTCCTGGAGCACGGCGTCGGCGAGCAGCCAGTGGCGCGGCGCCTGCGTGTCGAACGAATCGATGTACAGGCGCTGCCCGTCGTCGAGCCGCGTGTAGCCGTCTATGGACCCGGCACAGCCGAGGAGCGCGAGCACGAGCATCGGACCTCCAGGACCCCGATGCTACCGCCCCTCGAGGCGCCCCGTCAGCAGCGCGTGGAACAGGCCGACCGCGGTGTGCAGGCGGTTCTCGGCCTGGTCGAACACGACGGACTGCGGACCGTCCACGACGTCGGCCGTGACCTCCTCGCCGCGATGGTCGGGCAGACAGTGCATCATCCGGGCGTCGGGACGGGCGCCGCGCATGAGCGACGCATTCACCTGGAACGGCGCGAACACCTCCACGCGGCGCGCGTGCTCCTCCTCGGGGTCGCCCATCGACACCCAGGTGTCGGTGTAGACGGCATGCGCGTCGGCCACCGCGGCTCGTGGGTCGGCCCCGAGCTCCAGCCGTCCCCCGCTCTCCGCCGCGAGGGCGCGGGTCGTGGCGACCACCTCGGGGTCGGGCGCGTAGCCCTCGGGCGTGGCGACCGCGACGGTCCCACCGAGCATCACGACCGCCTCCATCAGGCTGTGGCAGACGTTGTTCCCGTCGCCCACGTACGCGACCTTGAGGTGCTCGATCGGCCCGCAGTGCTCTTCGAGCGTCATGACGTCCGCGAGCGCCTGGCACGGGTGGTGCCCGTCGGTCAGCGCGTTGACCACGGGGATGCTCGCAGCCGCGGCGAACCGCCGTACGTCCTCGTCTGCGAAGGTGCGGATGACGAAGAGCTTCGCGTAGCGCGACACCACCTGCGCCGTGTCCTCGATCGTCTCGCCGCGGCCGAGCTGCAGCTCGTTCGGACCCACGGTGAGCGGCACCCCGCCGAGCCGCGCGACAGCCGTGCACATCGAGATCCGCGTGCGGGTGCTCGGCTTGTTGAAGTAGAGCACGGCGGTCTGGTGGAGCAGCTCGTCTCCCCGCCGGACCGGGTCGCTCTTGAAGCGCTTGCCGAGCTCCACGAGGAAGCGCAGGTCGGAGGCCGCGAGGTCGGCCACGCGAAGCAGGTCTTTCATCCGGAATCTCCCCCACCCGCGATGCGAGCGGCCTCGGCCTCCAGCACGGCGGCCCGATCGGGTCGCCCGTCGAGGTGCGCCCACCGTACCCCACGCTCGAGGATCGGCACGGCATCCGGGTCGCTGCACTCGGGCAGCAGCGCCCAGGCCTGCTCCCACCCCCGGTCGGGCCACTGGGTCGTGGTGGAGAACACGGCGCGATGGAACAGCCCGATGAGCTCCGGCGACACGGACGCCGCGGTCGCCACGCCCTCCGCCGCGACGAGCTGCGCGGCCTCGCGCCGATCGAGCGCCACGAGGGCCAGCAGCAGGTTCGTGAGCGCCGTGACGCGCTCCGCGGGGCTCAGCCGGTCGGCCGCCTCCCGCGCGTACCGCACGCACGCGCCGAACGCCCCGAGCCGTCCACACGCGGCGGAGAGCGTGATGCGGAGGATCCCGCCCCCGTCGCCCGACGCCCGATCGAGCACCGACTCGAGCAGCGCGCGCATCTCTGCCGTGGGCAGGGTCTGGGCGTGGGCCTCGACGAGGCTCGCCCACGCGAACTCCGTGTCGGCGTCGGGCTCGACGTCGCGCCAGCCCGCGGAGAGCGCGGTCGCACGCTCCACGTCGCCCCTCGCGACGCGGAGGAAGGTCTCGCAGGCCCGGTGCGCCAGCTCGAGCTCGCGATCCCCGTGCACCAGGCCCCGCGCGCGCTCGATCCACGCCTCTGCATCGGCCCCGGACGTGCGGACGGCGAAGTTCGTCCGCTTGATGGCCGCGATGCACGCCCAGCGTGGCGCCGTGGTCGACCACCGCTCGATGTGCTCCTCGAGGTTGGTGCCGTGGGTGCGGTTCGAGCCGTGCGCCCGACGTGACTCGGCGATGCGGAGCAGCTGTACGGGCGCCCAGCGCGGGTCGTCGTCTCCGACGAGGGCCGCCAGCATGGCGCGTTCCGTCGCTTCGATCACCGCGGGGCTCCACGCGTCCTGGGTCCACCGGCGACGGGCGGTCGCCGCGAGGAGGTCGGGCAGCACCTCGGTCGGGTCCCACACCCACGCGCGATGGATGGCCCGCTGCTCGGGGCTCGCGAGGACCTCGGCCGCGCGGGCCCGGAGCGCGCGGACCTCCTCCTCGCGCCCGTCGAGGAGCGTGTCGCGCAGGGCGCGGGGCAGGTGGCGCGGAGCCGAACCGAAGGACCAGTCCGACACGCGTCGCGCGGCGTCCGGATCCCCCGTGAGCGCGACCAGATCGGCGCGTTCGAAGGTCTCGAGCACGGCGGCGGCGAGGAGGGCCTCGCGCGTGGGCCCGTCGGCGTCGGCGTCGAGGGCGTCCCTCCACCACGCCCGCACGGAGGCGTGGCTCACGCGCACCTCGGGCTGCGTGCGCAGCTGCCCGCCCGCGGCGGCGATCCAGGCGTCACGGACGGCCGCATCGAGGCGCGCCATCGCGATGCCCGGCCGCTGGAGCGTCTCGGTCGCCGCGCAGACCCGGGCGACCGACGGCACGTCGAGTGGAGCCCGCTCCAACACGGCCGTCGCGAGCGACAGGGGGTGCAGCGGCGGCAGGACGATGCGATCGACGACGGGCACCGGCGACGCCACCTTTCGGGTCCAGACCGCGAGGACCGGCCCCTGGAGCCACGGGCTGACGACTTCGACGGGGAGCCCGCCGCAGTCGAGCACGGCGGGGACGACGGTGGGCGCGGTCTCGACGAAGTGGGACCAGCCGCCCGCGAGCTCCGCGGCACGCTCGGCGAGCCAGCGCACCAGGCTGCGCCTCCCGGAGCCGTGGGGCCCGACGAGCTCGATGCGACGCGGCTCTCCGGACTCCAGTGTCTCGCGGAGGTGGCGCCACAGGCGGTCGCGGATGTCGTCGCGCCCGGCGATGGGCGGGTCGCCCCGCCCGTACAGCCGGGGTGTGGGCAGGCGCGGACGATGCGGACGGCTCGTGCGCCAGTTCGCGGGCACGGTCCCCACGCGCGTCGGGTCCGGCCCCACCTGGAAGGCCTCGGTGGTCGGCAGCCCGAGGAGGGTCTCGAGGGCGAACGTCGTGCCCGAGCTGCGCGTCGGGACGCGTCGCGCCGCGCCCCTGACGGGACCGTCGCCGTCGATCGTGGCGAGCAGCCCGGCGCGGGCCTGCTGCACGGTGGGACGATCGTGGGGGGACTTCGCGAGCAGCTGCGCGATCCACGCCCTCGCCCCCGGCGGGATCTCGTCGAAGTCCAGGCTCGGCGCACGGGAGACGTGGGCCCGCATCAGGCCCTCGAGCGAGCCGAGGAACGGCGGCATGCCCGTGAGCAGGTGGACCGCCAGGCACCCCACCGCGTAGACATCCGACGCAGACGTGGCGGCACGCCGGCTCCACAGCTCCGGGGCCATGTACGCGGGGGTCCCGACGGGCTTGTCGCGATGCAGGCCGACGAGCCCGAAGTCCGAGAGGCGCACCGTCGTGCCCGACGGCGTGCTCATGCACAGGATGTTCTCGGGCTTGATGTCGCGGTGCACGATGCCGCGGGCGTGCGCGTAGGCCAGCGCATCGAGCAGCGCGAGCAGGATGTCGCGGACCTCGCTCCAGCCGACCTTCCCGCAGTACGACGCCAGCGTGTCGGACGCGAGCTCCATCGCGAGGAACGGGGTGCCGGCGACCAGCGCACCTCCGGTCTGCGCCTCGGCCGCCCGCCCCACCCGGCCCACGTCGAGCACCTGGACGATGGCCGGGTGGTCGAGCCTCGACACGGCTTCGATCTCGGCGTCGAAGGTCGATGCCTCGCCCGCGAGAGCCGCGGGCACGAGCTTGATGGCGACCGGCGTGCCCAGCGCCGAGTGCTGCCCGCGCCACACCTCGCCCATGGCGCCGGCTCCGATGGGCGCGTGGGCCTCGAACTCGCCGAGGATGACGGGCCGCTCGGCGAGGGGCACCGCGACCGGCAGCCCGAAGTCGACGAACCGCGCCGCGGCCCAGCCCGGCAGGTCGTGGCCGACGTTCTGCACGACGTCGTCTGCCCACCCCGGACCCACGCCGCCCTCGCGCACGCGGGTGAGCGCGGCGTTGAACCCCGGCTTGTCGTCGAGCAGCGCGCACGCGGCGGCCCGGATGATGGCGGCCTGGCCGACCGACACGCCGGCGAGCGGGGCCAGGCGCGACTCGATGGCGTCGAGCAGGGCCAGCACCTCGCGGGGACGCCGTTCCTCGAGCGCCGTGCGCGCGGCCATCACCGTGCGCGTGATGGGGCGGATGGCGTGGCGGATCACGCGGGATGCGCGGTCGGAGCCCTCGAACAGCATGGCCGACGCGCGCCAGGCATCGTCGGCGACCCCGAGGCGGCAGTAGATCTGGATCGCCTCGAACATCCCGCCCGCGTCGCGCCGGCCGTACTCGAGCTGAAGGGCCCGCGCGTACGGGAAGTCCGGGTACTCGAGCTCCTCCGGGTGGCGCCCGGCGACCATGGTCTGCGCGATCGGGATGGCCGCGGCGTCTGCCCGGCGCGGGGGCACCACGTCGTCCCAGCGCCCGCGTCCGTAGTTCGCGCGCACCACCACGCGCACCCAGTCGCCGTAGGGCGTGTTCGACAGCTCGGCGAGCTGGTCGGCGCGCTCGGCTTCTCCGAGGAGGTGGTCGAGGCGCGCGATCTCCGCGAGCATCGGCCCCCGTTCGCACAGGTCCGCCAGTGTCGCCGCACGGGCGAACGCGTCGTCACGCCGGCACAGGCGCACGAGCCGGAACACCTCGACGAAGCCCCACCGGACCCGTGACGACGGGTCTCTCGCGACGAGGTGGTGCGCGGCGACGGCCGCCGTGCACGGATCGCCGTCGTCGATCGCCCGCTCCGCGACGGCGGCGAGCGCTGCGGTGTCCAGGCCGGCCAGCGGGTCGTCGACGCGGGTCGGGCCTACATCGGGACCGGAGATGTCGGGACCGGAGAAGTCGGGACGCAGCGTCGGGCCGATGGTCGGCGGCCCTACCGTGTGGGCGTCGGGCCCCGTCGCGACGACGAGCCAGGGCGCTCCGTGGTACGCGACGAACAGGGCGCAGCGGTCGGCCGCGGCGAGGGCGGCGCCGGGCCCGTCGAACCACACGAACGTCGGCGAGTCGTCGGGCAGATCGCCGGCCCCGAGCTGCGCGCGGGGCGGGACCCGCGTCGCGAACGCCGCCGCGAGCGCGCGTCCTCCGGCACCGCAGAGCCGTACGACCTCCCCTTCCCCACCCTCGCGGACCTCGCGCCACAGGGCTTCGAGCTCGGCTACGGTGGTCGGCGGGGGGCGAAGAGGCGGCTCCACGCGGGGATTCTAGCCGTTCGCGCCTACGGTTCGCCGTCGTTGTAGCAGGGCTGCCCGCCGCACACGTCCACCATCTCGCCGGTCTGGAAGAAGTGGATCATCTGGTCCTGGGCGGGCTCCCACTTCCGCAGCCAGCCGTGCGTGTCGCCGTCGTCTTCGAGCTCGGGACGCACGGTGGGCGGATCGACCGGGTTCTCGTCGTCGGGGATGCCGAAGTCGACCTCGACCGCCGCGACGCCCGGCGTCGCCGGGTAGGTCTGCTCGGGCAGGCCCCAGACGGGCCGCACGGCCGGGACCATCAGCACGGCGCCCGCCGTACGGGCCGAGATGAAGCTCGCCTCGTTCACGACCTGCTGATCCTCCTTCGCGATGTGGAAGAGCACCTCGTGGTCGGGCGTGCCGGGCAGCGGATTCCCGTGCATGTGCGGGGAGAAGGTCAGCGGGTCGAAGTCGTCGAAGCCCGTGCCGAGCAGCGTGAGGAACCGCGCGATGGAGTCGTCTTCGGGGTACGCGCCCTGGATCGCGAGCCCGAAGCTCGTGAACACGGTGCTCCGGTGCAGCAGGAGGGGGTAGCCGGAGCCCGGCACGCCGAGGTCGCCGCGCTGCACGTCGAGCGACAGGCCCATCACGACGGTGCCCACCGAGCCGCCCTGGCTGTTGCCGTGGTACCAGACCGTGTCGGGGTCCCACGCGAGGCGCCCATCCGCGCGGTAGAGCTCGGCCGACGCGTCTTCGGCGAGGCTCGTCTTCACCATCCGCTGCTGGACGAGCTGGTTGACGGTTCCCTGCATCGCGAGGTCGGCCAGCGCGGGGAAATCGCCCGCTGCGCCGAGCATCAACGCGAGCCACGTCGTGAAGTCGTTCTCGTTCATGCCCTGCATGTCGCAGGCGAGCAGCGCCACGCCCTTGCGCTCGGCCATCTCGCGGATCCAGCCGTTGTTGACCTCGGCCATGCGACCGAGGAAGCCGTGGCCGTACTGCAGGACCGGCACGGGCTCGGGCCCGTCGAACGCGACGTGCGGGATCTGCAGGCGCCACGGCCACTCTTCGGTGCCCTGGACCACGGGCTCGCCGTTCGCATCGAGTCGGAGGCGGCGGACCCCGATGTCGTTCGGCTCGCCGACGACGGACGGCACGAAGCTGACCCCATCGACGATGACCCGGATGGACGGGTGGCAGTCGGGGGGATCGTCGGGGAGGCCGGGGCACTCGATGATCGAGTCGATGCGGTAGGACGGCCCGTCGGACGGGAGCGCCGTGAAGATGGCGTCGCGGATGGCGACGAGACGGGACGTGGCGGCCTCGTCGGTGCGCACGGGGAACGACCACGCGAGCTGGAGCTCGGACCGGTCGACGCCCGCCGCCTCGAGGGCCGGGAACACGACGTCCTCGTAGTGCTGGCGGCGCTCGTGGACCCCGATCCAGTGGGCCGCTTCGCGGTCGCGCAGGGCGGCGAAGGCCTCGGTGGCGGGCGCGATGGTGCCGGACGCGTCGGAGAGACCGCGCACGCCGACCACGATCTCGGTGCCGCGCGGGAGCGCGATGGACGGGCGGATGACGAACAGCGGCGGGTCGAGGTCGGGGCTCAGGAAGTCGCCTTCGAGCCAGTGCGGGATGCGCTCGCCGGTGGTGGCATCGAGCAGGACCACGGGGCTGTCGGGCTGGAGCGACGGCTCGGGGTCGAAGATGTGGTCGTTCGCGGGGACCGCGCCCGGGAGCTGGAACAGGATGGGCGTGGCCGCGCCGAACGCCTCGTAGCGGTCGAACTCGCCCGTGTTGTAGGTCGCCGTGGAGGACGCCGGCACGGGCATGCCCTCGGGCGGCAGCCGCAGCGCGCCGTCGACGAGGTACGCGCGCGACGGGAACGGGTAGAGGCACGTGGGGACGAGGTTGTCGCAGCCTTCGGTGCCCTGATCGGCCACGACACCGAAGTTGTCGGCGAGCCCGGGCGGCTCGTCGGACCCGCCCTTGCAGGCGACGAGGGCGAGCAGCGTGAACCAGCGCATGGGCATCCTCCCGGAAACGCCACCGTTAACCCGGGAGGACGCGCGCCACCTCAGCTCTCTTCCGGCACCTGCTCGCCGTTCAGCACGACGACGTACGTGATGGGGGCGTGCGCGCGGAGCATGGCGGCGACCCCGCAGTACCGGTCGCGCGACAGGCCGACCGCCTTCCACAGCTTCTTCGCGGGCACGTCGCCGGTCGCGACCACGGTGACCGTGAAGTCGCGGAAGACCTTCGGGTGGTCGTCGGTGAGCTCGCCCGACGCGCTGATCTCGAGCGTCGCGGGCTCGGCGCGCATCTTCCGCAGGATGCTGATGACGTCCATCGCCGCGCAGCCCGCGAGCGACGTGAGGATCAGCGGCTTGGGCGTGGGGCCCGCGTCGGCGCCGCCGTGCTCGGCTTTCGCGTCGATCGTGAAGTGGTGCCCGGCGACCTCGGCGTCGAACGCCATGCCGCCCGTCAGGCGTACGGTGCTGTCCATCTCTCCCTCCAGGCGCCCCACGTATCGCCCGTCGGCGCTACGCGCGGTCGCCTTCGAGCAGGGGCACCTCTTCGCGGAGCGCCGTCCACAGGTAGTCGACGAGGGCACGGATGCGTGCCGTGTGGCGGAGATCCTCGTGAACGAGCAGCCACAGCGCGCTCGCCGCTTCGTCGACCGGCGGGCGCACGCGGCGCAGCCGGGGATCCGGGTCTCCGACGAAGCACGGCAGCATCCCGCGGCACCGCGCCCCGCAGAGCACCGACTCCATCGCGGTCACCGAGTTCACCGTCATCTGCACCGGCTCGTCGCGGTGGTTCGCCTCCCACCACGCCACGGCGCCGAGGCGCGCGAGCTCGGAGCTGTACGCCGCCCACGGGAGGCCGTGCACGTCGCCCTCCCCCACGTCTGTCGGCGCGTACACGCACCACGCGATGGCCCCGATCCTGCGCCCGGCCACCCCCGGATCGGGACGCGGGATCGGCCGCAGCGCCACGTCGGCCTCGCGCCGGCCGAGATCCAGGAAGCGCTCCGAGAACGTGACCTGGAGCTGGATCCCCGGGTATGCCTCGCGGAACGGCCCGAGGTGCGGGGTCAGCAGCGGCAGCAGCGACTCCGGTGCGGTCAGGCGGACCACCCCGGTGAGCGAGGCGTCGTGCCCCTCCACGCCCGTTCGGAACGCGAGCATCGCGGCGGCGGCGTCCTCTGCGGCGGGCAGGGCCGCGCGCGCCGCGTCGGTCAGGGTGTATCGACCGCCCTCCCGCTCGAAGAGCCGCACCCGCAGGTCTTCTTCGAGGGCCCTCACGCGCCGGTACACCGTGGAGTGGTCGAGCCCGAGCTGCCGCGCCGCGCCCGACAGCGTGCCCTGGCGGGCGACCTCCAGGAAGATCTGCACGTCATCCCATCGCACGTGTGCACTCCTGCAAAGGTCGTTGGCGCGAACGCCGACACGTTCTCGCCGATCCGCCCCATAAGTACAAGGCGTTCGCGATGGAGCCGAGCGTGCAGACCCTCAGCACCGCACCCGACCGGGTCGTCTTCGGCGAAGGCGCCGAGGCCGCCGTGCCCGCGCTCCTCGCCGAGCTCGGCGCCGAGCGGGTGCTGCTCGTGGCGCTCGCCCACCACCGCGCGGGCGCCGATCGGCTCCAGACGGCACTCGGGCCGCGCGCGGTAGGCGTGTTCGCGACCGACCGTCCCCAGGTGCCCGCCGAGGTCGCGGATGCCGCCGTCCGCGTGGCGCGCGAGACCCGCGCCGACTGGGTCGTCGCGCACGGGGGCGGCACGCCCATCGGCATCGCGAAGGCCGTCGCGCTCGA
The DNA here is from genome assembly GCA_020632875.1 of Alphaproteobacteria bacterium. Lineage (GTDB taxonomy): Bacteria > Myxococcota_A > UBA796 > UBA796 > JACKEQ01. The sequence continues at coordinate 149,851 of JACKET010000002.1, read as the reverse complement.
GCTGCCCGTCCAGATCGGCGCGGTCCCCACGACGTACGCGGGCTCCGAGCGCACCGACATCTGGGGGCTCACGCGCGACGGCGTGAAGACCACGGGCCGCGATCCGGGCGTCAGGCCCCGCCTCGTGGCGTACGACCCCGCGCTGACCCTCGACCTGCCCGTCACCCTGTCGGTGCAGTCGCTGTTCAACGCGCTCGCCCACAGCGTCGAGGCGCTCTACGACCTCGAGGCGCCTGCAGAGGCCCGACGCGCCGCGGCCCACAGCCTCGCCCCCCTCGTCGACGGCATCCGCGCCATCGCCGCCGACCCGCGGGGCCTCGAGGGGCGCGAGAAGGCGCTGTACGGCGCGTACCTCGCGTCCACGGCGCTGTGCACGGCGCGGATGGCCCTGCACCACAAGCTCGCCCACGTGCTCGGCGGCTCGTTCGGCACCCCGCACGCGCCCACGCACAGCGTGCTTCTCTCGCACACGTTCGGCTTCAACGCGCCCTATGCGCCCGCCGCGGTCCAGGCCGCGCGCGACGCCTGGGGCACCGACGATCCGCCGGGCTTCCTGTACGACCTGCAGCGCTCGCTGGGGCTCGGCACCTCGCTCGAGAGCGTCGGCCTGTCGGCGACCGATCTCGATGCCATCGCCGACCTCGTGCTGCTGCAGCGCTACGCGAACCCCCGTCCCTACGGCCGCGCCGAGCTGCTCGCGCTGCTGGGCGACATGCTCGCCGACCGCCGCCCGTCCCTCTCTCCGGAGCCCCGATGACCGACGACCTCGCCTACAACGCCGGACTCGGCAACGCCTTCGAGACCGAGGCGCTGCCCGGCGCCCTCCCGCGCGGGCAGAACAGCCCGCGGAAGGTGCCGTACGGCCTGTTCACCGAGCAGATCAACGGCACGGGGTTCACGGTCCACCGAGCCGAGAACCAGCGCACCTGGATGTACCGGCTGCGTCCCCAGATCCTCGACCGCGCCTACCGCGAGCGCCCGGTCGGCCGATTCGTCGCGGACTTCTCCGAGGCCGTGCAGTCGCCGCAGGTCCTCCGGTTCCGGCCCCGCTCGATGCCCGCGACCCCCACCGACTTCCTCGCGGGGCTCACGACGTGGGCGGGGGCCGGCGGCCCATCGTTCCGCAAGGGGGCCGCGATTCACCTGTACGCCTGCAACGCCGACATGGTCGACACGGCGTTCTGCAACATCGACGGCGACCTGCTGCTCGTCCCCGAGCGCGGGCGGCTGCACGTCCGCACCGAGCTCGGGCGGCTGAACGTGGGCCCCGGCGAGATCGTCGTCCTCCCGCGGGGCATCCGGTTCCAGGTGCTGCTGCCCGACGGCGCGGCGCGGGGCTACGTGGCGGAGCTGTTCGACGGTCACTTCCAGCTCCCCGAGCGCGGCCCGGTCGGCGCGAACGGCCTCGCCGACGCGCGCCACTTCCTGTTCCCGGTCGCCGACTTCGAAGACGACCCGCGCCCGTGGACGGTCGTCGTGCGCCAGGGCGGCCGCCTGTGGGAGGTCGAGGCCCCCGCCTGCCCGTTCGACGTGGTCGCGTGGCACGGCAACTACGCGCCGTTCAAGTACGACCTCGACCGGTTCAACAGCCTCGGCAGCGTGAGCTTCGATCACGCCGACCCCTCGATCCTCACGGTCCTCACGAGCCCGATGGACACCCGGGGCCGCAACGCCATCGACGTCGCCGTGTTCCACGGGCGATGGGACGTGGCCGAGCACACGTTCCGGCCGCCCTTCTTCCACCGGAACTCCGCGATCGAGTTCAACGGCGTGGTCCGCAGCCCCAGCGCGACCGGGCCGTGGCAACCGGGCGCGTTCTCGTGGACGCCGTACCTCGCGCCCCACGGCGTCTCGAACCGCACGTACGAAGACGTCGTGACCGCGTCCAACGCCGAGGCCGACGCGCCCGAGCGCCTGCCCGACAGCTCGCTGTGGATCCAGTTCGAGAGCACGTACCTGCTCGGCGTCATGCCGTGGGCATTCGACGACCCGGACCGCGACGGGGCGTACCTCGAGAGCTTCCGCGACTACCGGCCGCACGCGAAGGTCCCATGAGCCGCGGGAAGCGCGTCGACGACGTGGCCTCCGCGCTCGAGGGGCTCGAGGACGGCGCCGTGGTGGGCGTCTCGGGCTTCGGGCTGTCGTCGAACCCCGAAGCGCTCATCGCCGGTGTGCTGGACGCCGGAGCACGCGACCTCACGCTCGTCAGCAACAACGCCGGAGCGATGGGGCTGGGACTCGCGACGTGGCTGCAGGCCGGCATCGTGGCGCGCGTGATCTGCACGTACGTCGGCAGCAACCACGACCTCCAGCGGGCCCTCTCCACGGGCTCGGTGTCCGTCGAGCTCGTGCCACAGGGCACGTTCGTCGAGCGCCTGCGCGCGGCGGGTGCCGGCATCCCCGCGTTCTACACGCCCACCGGCGTCGGCACGGTGGTGGCGGAGGGCAAGGAGGTCCGCACGATCGCGGGTCGCGCCTGCCTGCTCGAGCACGCCCTGCCCCTCGACTTCGCGCTGGTGCGGGTGCACCGGGCCGATCCCTTCGGCAACGTGCGGTTCTGGCGCACCCAGGCGAACTTCGCGCCCGCGATGGCCATGGCGGCGCGCGTGGCGGTCGCCGAGGCCGAGCAGATCGTGCCGCTCGGCGGCATCGACGCCGACGACGTGCACCTGCCCGGCGCCTTCGTGCAGCGCGTGCTGCACGTGCCCACGCACGCCGACGTGATCGAGCACCGCATCGTGAGGCCGCGATGAGCGGGTCGGAGGACGCCATGCTGCGTCGGGCGCTCGCCGAGATCCGCCCGTGGACGGTCGTGAACCTCGGCATCGGGCTCCCGACCCGCGTGGGCGACCTGCTGCCCGCCGACGCGCCCGTCTGGCTGCAGAGCGAGAACGGCATCCTCGGCATGGGTCCGTTCCCGCTCGACGGCGAGGAGGACGCGCAGCTCATCAACGCCGGAAAGCAGACGGTGACCCTGCGCGAAGGCGCGTCGACGTTCGACAGCGCGCTGTCGTTCGCCATGATCCGCGGCGGGCACGTCGATCTCGCCATCCTGGGCGCGCTGCAGGTCGCTTCGAACGGCGACCTCGCGAACTGGAGCGTGCCGGGCGGCCGGGTGATGGGCATCGGCGGCGCGATGGACCTGGCGGCGGGCGCGAAGCGCGTCGTCGTGCTCACGCGGCACGTCGCGAAGGACGGGTCGAGCAAGCTCCTCGGCGGCGTGACGTACCCGCTGACCGCCGCAGGCGCCGTGCACCGCGTGATCACGGACCTCGGCGTGTTCGACCCGATCGGAGCGGCGTTCCGGTGCGTCGAGCTCGCGTCCGGCGTCACGCTCGACGCGGCTCGCGAGCAGACCGGCGCCCCGATACACCCCTGACGGAGGTGCGTATGCGGTGGATGCTCCTGATGGGACTGGCTGTGGGCTGCAACGGAGCCACGCCCGCGGACTGCCCGGCGGTCGACGCCGACACGTGTGCGGCGACCGAGGGCTGCGCGACGATCCAGGGCTACGCGCTCGGGCTCGTGGGCACAGACGGCTTCTGCGAGGACGACCAGGCCGACGCGGAGGTCGTGGGCTGCAAGTCCAGCGAGCTCGACTGCCCGGCCGTCGAGGTCTACGGGCAGGCCGGCGACGATGCGACGGCGTACCGCGTGCCGGCAGGCTGCCTCCCCGACGGCTGGACCTCGATCGAAGGGCCGTTCCCGGCGTGCGAATAGCGCGGATCAGCAGCCGGCGCGCTCGCAGAGCTCCTTCGCGCGCCGCGTGGGACGGTTCGCGAGGTTGTCGCGCGCGAGCTCGGCGGCACGCTCGGTGTCGCCGATCCCGATGAACAGCTCGGCGGCGTGGTCGGCGAACGCCAGGCGGTGGCGGGCGAGCAGCGCGTCGTAGGCGTTGATGGCCGTGTTGCGCGCGCGCTCGGCGGTCTCGCCCTCGAGCCACTGGGCGAGCTTCGCGACGGGCTCGGGGTCTTCGACGTTCCCCACGCTGCGGACCCGCTCGATGGCTGCCGGGATGTCGCCCGCGTCGTGCTCGAGCTCGGCGAGGTGCACGTTGGCCCGCACGAAGCCGGGAAGCCGCGTCACGGCGTCGGTGTACAGCGCCCGGGCGCGATCGGGATCCTCGCCCGACTCGCCCCAGAGCAGGCCGCGGCGGAACTGGATGTCGGCGACCGTGAGCGGGCTCACGTCGCGGTAGGCGGCCAGTGCCTCCCAGTAGGCCGCGTCGGCCTCGGCGGTGCGGCCCTGGGCCGCGAGCACGTCGGCCAGCTGGCCCCAGGTCTGGGTGGACGGGTGGGCCTCGACGGCCTCGCGCCGCTTCGCCTCGAGCGCGTCGAGATCCTGTTGGCGGGCCAGCGCCACTGCGTCGGCCACCGAAGGGTCGAGGGCCAGCGCCGCGTCGAACTCGTGGAGCGCGACGAGGGCGCGCGCCTCGAGGGGCGTGCCGCGGGAGATCTCGAGCATCCGGTCGAGGTCGGACACCTTGCCGGCGAGCGTCATCCGTACGCTCAGCGCCTCGAACAGCCCGTCGCGCGCGCCCGGCAGCACGTCGAGGCCCTCTTCGAGGTTGGCGATGCGGCGGTCGAGACCGTCGAGCGCCACGGTGCCCTTCGTCGTGCGGAGGCGGTGCTCGATCGGCGGGAGCTCGACGGGCGCCACGGCCACGGGCGCATCGCCGACGGTGGGCTCGGAGGTGCAGCCCAGCAGGGCCAGGATCAGGATCGCCATCGCATCACCAGGGAGAGCAGCCCCCCTATCGGGCCCGGCGCCGTGGAACAGCCCTGCCGCACGATCGGCGCATCGGGCTCCTCGATCGGATCGAGGGAGTCGGGTGGGTCGGGGGTGGGCGGAGGAGGTCGGACGGGAGGGGTGCCCGGCTCGACCGCGACGGCCTCGAAGCACCCGGAACGGTCGCGGGCGTAGGCGCTCCACGGCACCCCGTCGAGCTCGGCGATCGGCCCCACGGCCCCGACGCGATCGTGGGGCTGGCTGCAGAAGTCGAGGGGGTCGTCGGGCGCTTCGACGGGCACGGCATCCAGCGCGACCCCCACGGGCCGCACGTCGAGCGTGCTCACGTCGACCAGGCAGTCGGAGCACAGCAGGTTGCCCTGCGCCTCCGGCAGCGCGGCGACCGTGGCGATGGAGTTGCGCGGATCGCCCGCCGTGACGGGACCCAGCAGCGTGCTGCCGAAGAGCCGGCCCGCCACGTCGGCCTCGCCGACGACGATGCTCGCGTAGACGTCGACGGCCGTGAGGTCGCCGACGACGAGGTTCCGGCGGAACACGACATCCGTCGTGGCATCGCCGAGGATGGTGTTGTCGGCGACGAGCCCGGTGGCCGCCGAGACGTCGAGCGAGTCGAGCACGTTGCCGCGCACGACCGTGTCACCGACGCTGAAGGCGACCGCCCCGAGGCGGCTCCACAACACGGTGATGCGACCGACCCCGGGGTCGACGTCGAGCGTGTCGACATCGCAGGTGTCGATGCTCACGTTGGGCGCGGTGACCTCGAGCCGTCCGGTGAAGGCGAGGTCGAGCAGTCGGGTGGTGTCGCCCGACACGCGCAGGGACAGCCCGTCGCCATCGGGCTCGATGACGACGGGACCGTTCCCGAAGGGAGCGAGCAGGAGCGCTTCGTTGAGCTCGACGAGACCCCCTACAGAGAGGTCACATCCGCCCGGGTACGCCCCTGCGAGCAGGAGGACGACGTCGCCGGGAGCGGCTCGCTCGTGGAGGTCCGCGCACCACGTCGGGCTGGGCCCGAACGTGAGCGTGGAGAACTCGTGAGCGAAGACGACCCCGACGAGCGCCGGCCACATCTACGGCATCGTGATCGACGCGCAGACATCCACCCACGTGGTGTCGTGGTTGCGCGTGACCGTCACATCCGAGTTGGTCACGGTGACCGGCTCGGCCCAGACGTGGTCGGTCGGCGGCGCGTTGCACGAGCCGTCGCCCGACAGGTCCATGTACCAGTAGGCCTGGTAGGTGCCCGGCGGCACGTCGGTGAACGTCAGCGTCATGGTGGTGCCGAACTGGATGCCGCTCGTGTACGCGACGACCTGCGTGCCGTCGTGGATGACGGCCTCGTAGGAGCCGGTGTCGTGCGGGATGTAGCCGGTGCCGGTGACGGTCACGGTGTAGCCGGCGACGGCGTTCGGGTCGGCGAGGTACGGGAACACCGTGGGGGTGTTCGGGACCTCGTTCGCCGCGATGCCATCGTCGAAGTCGGTGAACGTGCCGTTCACGAGCACCGAGTAGCTGGTCTGGATGATGTCGTAGTCGGGCGCGCGGCCACCACACCCGCCGTTCGGCGCGGTGAGGATGCCCACGATCTCGGCCTCGAGACCCAGGTACTGGGTACACGTCGTCGAGTTGCGATCGGCGTGCAGGTACAGGCGGTCGTCGTTGAGCACGTCGGCGAGCGGGGTGTAGCCGTTCGTCACGTCGTACAGCAGCTGGTTGCCACAGACGGTGTCGATGGCGTCGAGCACGGCGAGGCTGTTCGCGATGTCGGTCGAGAACGCCGCGGTGCCCACGGGGGTCGTGTTGTACGACTCCTTCAGGGCTTCCTTCGTCGGGGTGTCGGCGATGAAGGTGCCGATGGTGGCCGTGCTGATCGCGGGCCGGCCGGCGCGGTCGATCAGGAGGTTCGCGTCGGGGCTGGGCGGGTTGAGCTCGCCGCGGGGCCCGACGACGGCCGTGTCGGTGTCGGTATCCGTGTCGGTGTCGGAATCCGTGTCGGCATCGGTGTCGCTGTCGGTGTCGGAATCCGTGTCGGCATCCGTGTCGCTGTCGGTGTCGGCATCCGTGTCGCTGTCGGTGTCGGCGTCGGAGTCGGTGTCGGCATCCGAGTCGGTATCGGCATCCGAGTCCGTATCGGCATCGGTGTCGGTATCGGTGTCGGTGTCGGTCTCGGTCTCGGTGTCGTCGTCCTTCTTGCAGGCAGAGAGGGCGAGGACGGTGAAGAGCGCGAAGCGCGGGATCATCGAATTCATCTTCGGCCTCAGTTCTTCACGTAGGTGGACGCGTGGATGGCGAGCAGGGGGCCGCCTTCGGCGACCAGGACCTTGTCGACCTGGACGACGAGGCTCTGGACCGTGCTACCCGCGAAGGTGTCGACGGGGGAGCCGGACGCGGTGAGCGCGTCGACGAGGGCCTGGGACGTGGTCGCATCGACCGCGGGGCAGGTGCCGTTCGGGACCACGCCCGCACCGACGACCGCCGCGACGGCGTTGGTGAAGCCCGTGAACTCCATGAAGAACGGGTCGTTGCGCGGGCCGGCGAACACCTTGATCGAGTTCGCGGTGTTGGAGATGCCCGCGGGGTTGCTGGCATCGCCCGTGACGTAGACGCCGGGACCCCAGCACTCGATGTTGACACCGTCGTAGAACTCGCAGGCCACCTGGGCCTGGGTGCCCACGACACCGTAGGCGGTGGTGCTCTCGATGTCGAACACGTAGGTCACGGCGTCGGAGAACGACGTGGCGCTACCGAGCGGACCGATGTCCATGATCAGGTTGATCTTGGTCGCGTTGGTGTTGGTCCAGGCGTACAGATCGGTGATGTCGGCCGTCGGATCCGCAATCGGGCCGGGAGAGTCGATGTGGTCGGCGGCGAGAGCCCCGGCCGCACCGAGCATCAGTGCTGTGAACATGCCACCTCCATCAGTGGTTTGGCCGCACGACCCTAGTTCGTGATTTCACGACCATCAACTGTGGAGCGGCACTCCGGGCGGGTCCGATGCGAGGACCGACTTAGGCGGATCGGCAATTCGGCCCGTGCGGTACGGATTCGTTGGGCCATACGGCCCATCGCGAGAAATCTGCGTCCCGCGGAACACAACCCGACGCGCCTCGCCGGATACGTTGGAGAACATGGGTGACCTGATCGACCTCGACCAGCGCCGCAGAGACCGCCAGCTCGCCGAGGCGGTCGGCGAGCTGTCCGAGCGGATGCGGGGGCCCGTCCCGCCGCCCGAGCACTACGGCTGGATCCCGACCCGACGCGACGAAGCGGGCCGTCCCACGCGCTGGATGCTGCCCGCGTGGCCCGCGTTCATCGGCTTCGTGCCGGGCGCGCCCGAGCGCGTCTACCTCGACGCGCGCAACCAGATCCGGGCGTGGGACGGGCTGCCGATCGAGGATCTCGCGCTCGGGATCGAGATGGGCACCCTGCCCGAGCCCGACGTGACGCTCGACTGGCGCGGCGACCCCGTCGTCGATTAGTCCGCGCGGAGGGTCGATGCGCTGGATGCTGCCGGTCTGTCTCGGGCTCGCGCTCGCCTGCGGAGGCATGGGTGCCCCGAAGCTCGCCACCGTCGATCGGTCCGGGTTCACGATCGACCTGGTCGAAGGAGAGGTCGAGACCGACGACGATCAGGGCGCTCAGGGCGACTACGACGTGGCGTTCGGGTTCACGACCCAGGCGCTGTCCTGGTCGCCGATCGATGCCGAGGACACGCTCGAAGACACGGTCGACCTCATGTGGGATGGCATGGTGGCGATCGCCGAGGCCGAAGGCAGCCTCGAGATGCCTCCGAAGCCGGACGTGGTCGAGGGCGCCGTCGACGGACAGCGATCCCTCGGCTTCGAGGCCGACATCTCGTTCGCCACCATCGTCTCGACCACCTGGCGGTGCCCCGATTCCGGTCTCGAGATCACGCTGAACACCTCGGGGCTGAGCTCGGCGAAGCAGGCCCACGCCGAGGCGCTGAAGACGGCGCGGTGCAAGCACGAGCCCGTCGCCGTGGTCGAGGGGCCCCCGAGCTTCCGGTTCACGGGCGACCCGTCGCAGTGGGCGGAGGACGTCGAGTCCACGCCCGCCCAGCGCGTCTGGACCCGGTCGGACGACCTCGTCACGATCACCGCGACGTCGCAGGCACGCCTCGACGAGGAGCCCGACGACAAGCTCTGCGAGGCCACCATGACCGCGTCGATGGCGCGGATGGGGGTCGTCACCGTCGACCCCACCCGCTCGAGGTTCCGGAAGACCGCGGGCGGATGCGTGCAGGACTTCGGGGGCGTGCGCTTCGACGACGGTGTCGACCTGCTGGGGCGCATGGAGCACGACGGCTGCGGTGGACGCGGCTACTTCACGATCTGCATCGTGGCGTCGGGCGAGGCGCTCGACGCGGCGTGCCCGGGGCTCGTCAGCTGCCTCTGACGGCGGGCGAAGAGCGCCGCCAGCACGAGCCATCCCGCACCCGACCGCCCACCCGATGCACAAGCGCAGGTGGCGAGGCGGCCCGAGGGGTCCGCGAAGCCGTCACAGTCGCGGTCGACGGGCGAGGTGTCCTCGGTGGCGCCCGGATGGCGCGTGGGATCCGCGTCGTCGCAGTCCTCGGCGCCGATCGCGCCGTCCCCGTCGAGGTCGACGCTCTCGATGCCCTCCGCCCGCCCGTCGCAGTCCTCGTCGACCGCGTTGCCCGGGATCTCCTCCGCGCCGGGGTTCACCGCGAAGGCGTCGTCGTCGCAGTCGCCCGCGATCGCCACCGTGCCCGGGGGCTCGTCACAGGCGTCGGCCGCGGTCGAGGCGTCGCCGTAGCCGTCGCCGTCCGTGTCGTCGTAGCGCGTCGTGCGCGGCGCGCCGTCGTCTGGCGTGCCGTCGCAGTCCTGGTCGAGCCCGTCGCACTCGTCGTCGGGGGCACCGGGGACGAAGGTTGCGTCGTCGTCGTCGCAGTCCTCCGCGCAGCTCGACCCGTCGCCGTCGGCGTCGCGTGTCGCGTCGAGCCCGTCGCAGTCCTGGTCGATGCCGTCGCACACGGTGTCGGTCGCGCCGGGGTGCACGGTGGCATCGGCATCCGCGCAGTCGCAGATGTCGGGCGACCCGTCGCCGTCCGTGTCGGGCCCCTCGTCGATCTGGCCGTCGCAGTCGTTGTCGTGGCCGTCGCAGATCTCTGCCGCACCGGGCAGCGCGGTGGGATCGTTGTCGTCGCAGTCGGGCGGCTGGTCGCACTCGAACACGCCATCCCCGTCGGCATCGGCGTTCTCGTCGGCCGGGTCGCAGTTCGAGTCGATGCCGTCGCAGGGCGTCTCGGGCGCACCGGGCCACACGCTCGGGTCGCCGTCCGCGCAGTCCGTGCAGACCCCGTGACCGTCGCCGTCGCCATCGGGTGAGTCGGGCGTACCGGCCGCGCAGTCGTCGTCCACGCCGTTGCAGAGCGTCTCGCCTGCGGGGTTGCCCGGGAAGGCGTCGGCCAGCGCGTCGTCGCAGTCGGTCGCGTCCGCCACGGACCCGGTCGGCGCGACGCACGCCTGCACGCCGACCCCCGCGCCGAACCCGTCGCCGTCGAGGTCGGCGTACCACAGCGGGCCGGCGCCCTCGTCGGTCTGGCCGTCGCAGTCCTCGTCGCCCCCGCCGCACTGTTCGAGCGCCGCGGGGCTCGTCGCGGCGTCGCGATCGTCGCAGTCGGTCGCGTCCGCCACGTAGCCGGGCGGCGTACCGCAGCCGGCGTACGTCACGGCGGGGTCGCCGAACCCGTCGCCGTCGAGGTCGCGGTACACGGGCGTCAGGTCGCACCACACGGGCGCGAGCGCCTGGTGGCCCGCCGTGGTGGTGCTGGGCCCGCGGTCCTCCCACGCGCACGGGCCGGGCGGGCCGAGCCCCGGATCGAGCACGCTCGCGCCGAGCCCCGGCACACCCGCCGGGTTCGTCGTGTTGTCCCAGAACACCGATCCGTCCGTCCCCGCGCCGCCGATCACGAGGCTCCCCGACCCGGCGACCGCCGCGGCGTGCCCCTCGATCACGGCGTCCGCGAGCGACAGGGACGCGCCGGACGCCACGAAGATCGCATTCGGCCCGACGTTCTCCACGAGGGTCGACGCGTCGAGCACCACGTCCGCCCCCTCGATGCTCACCGCGGCCCCCGCGCTGGTCGCTGCGTTCGTGTCGAGCAGCGACTCCGACACCGTCAGCGCGCCGCTGCCCTGCAGCCGCAGCGCGCCGCCCCCGATCGAGGCCGTATTCCCGCACATCGCCGTGTACGCCACGGTCCCGCCCGCCGAGGCCGTCGCGATGGCCCCGCCGTACGACGCAGCGCTCCCGTCGACGAACACGGACCGGCGCACGTCGAGCTGCCCGCCCTCCTTGAAGATCGCGGCACCCACGCTCGCGGTCCCCTGCTCGAAGCGGCACTCCTCCACGAGCAGCGACGGCCCGGCCGCGTGGATCGCCCCGCCGCTCCCCGACGCCGCATTGCCCACGAAGCGCGTCCCGTACAGCTCGCCGGTCGCGTCGATCTGGCTGATGCCGATGGCCCCCCAGCTCCCCGAGCCCCCGGTGTACTCGCCGCCCCAGTCGCGGAGGTCGTCGCCCAGGAAGTCGACGTGGCTCGCACCGAAGGTCGTGGTGTTGTCGGCGAAGCGCGATGCGATGGCCTGGAACTGCGTCTGGCTCCCGCCCGCCCCGAAGAACACGCCCCCGCCGGAGCAATCACGCACCTCCGCGTGGTCCAGCACCAGCCGCGAGCCCGTGGCCTGCACGCCCGGCACCGCTCCCCCGCCGTCCACCACGACGCTCGCGAGCACCAGGGCGGCCGACGCGGCCACGACGGGCTGCGGACCCGCCACGTGCGCGATGACCGGCGGGTTCTGCGGGTCCGTCCCGACGATGGTGAGGGATCGCGCGATCGACACGCCGCCGGCCCACGTGCCCGGACCGAGCGCGATGCACCCGTTCACGGGCTCCGCGTCGATGGCCTGCTGCAGGGTCGTCGCCCCGCCCACCTCGGTGCACGCGGCCCACGCGGACGCGACGGCGATCAGCACCGGCGTCGCCGCACGAGCGCCAGGAGCAACGGAGCGAGGCCGAACCCGCGAAGGGCATCCGACGCGCAGCCGCAGGTCGCGAGGCGCCCCGTGGGGTCGGCGTACCCGTCGCAGTCGCGGTCGACGGGGCCGGCGTCCTCGACGGCCCCGGGGAACACCGTGGGATCGGCGTCGTCGCAGTCCGTGCCCGCCGGGAACCCGTCTCCGTCGGCGTCTCCGGCAGGTCCGTCGGCGCCGTCGCAGTCCTGATCGACGCCATCGCCCCCCGCATCCGCGGCGTCCGGATGCACCGACGCATCGTCGTCGTCGCAGTCCGTGCCGTCTCCGACCGATCCCTCGGGCGCACCGTCGCACGTGGAGGTCGCCGCGACCGACGCGTCGCCGAAGCCGTCTCCGTCGGCGTCGGGCCACCAGTCGCGGAACGTGAGCCCGTCGTCGGCGGCCCCGTCGCAGTCCTGGTCCGCGCCGTCGCATACCTCCGCGGCGCCGTGGTGCACGTCCGGGTCGTCCACCGCGCAGTCGCTGCAGTCGGGGTCGCCGTCGCCATCGGTGTCGGGGCCGTCGCGCGGGGTCAGCGGGTCGCAGTCGTTGTCGACGCCGTCGCAGGCGACCTCGGCGAGCCCGGGGGCCGCGGTCGCATCGCCGTCGTCGCAGTCGATGCACGCATTCGCGCCGTCCCCATCGGCGTCCTCGAGCGCACGGTCCGGAGTGGACGGGTCGCAGTCGTTGTCCCGCCCGTCACAGTCCACCTCGGCGAGCCCCGGAGCGACCTCGTCATCGGCGTCGTCGCAGTCGCCCCCGCAGGAGGTGACGCCGTCGCCGTCGACGTCGAAGCCCTCGTCCACGAGGCCGTCGCAGTCCTCGTCCGCGAGATCGCACGTCTCCACCGCACCCGGGAACACGTCCGGGTCGGTCTCGTCGCAGTCGCAGGCCGCGCCGTCTCCGTCGGCGTCGACCAGATCGGGGGATCCGGGGTCGCAGTCCTCGTCGACCCCCGTGCATGGGACCTCGAGCGCGTCGGGCGAGACGAAGGGATCGGCGTCGTCGCAGTCACCGCCGTCGGGGAGGTAGCCCGCGGGCTGGGTGCAGCGGAGCACCGAATCCGGGCCGCCCCAGCCGTCCTGATCCGCGTCTTCGTACCAGGTGGGGCCCGTGTCGTCGGGCACTCCGGAGCAGTCGTCGTCGAGTCCGTTGCAGCTCTCCGAGCCCGCGGGGCTCACGGAGGCGCGCAGGTCGTCGCAGTCCGAACCGTCGGCGACGTACCCCGGCGGCTGTCCACAGCCCGTGTAGGGCGCGATTGGGTCGCCGTAGCCGTCGCCGTCGAGGTCGCGGAAGACCGTGGCGACCGCGCAGGGAACGGGGTCTCCGCCGGACGGGCCGAGGTCGGGCGCGGTGCCGTCGAGCTCGGGGGAGAGCGGGTCGCCGGCGTCGATCGCGGGGGAGCCCGGTGCGAGCCCGAGGTCCTCGAGGACGGGGCAGTCCGTGACGCCCGTGAGCAGAGGGTCTTCGCCGAGGACGACCGTGGACAGATCGGAGGTCGTGCTCGTGATGGCGGTGCCGTCGTCGTCGTTGTCGAACAGCACGTGGTCGAACAGGGGGGCCATGTTCGTGTAGTCGGCGGCACCGTGGCCGGTGTTCCCCACGAAGATGGAGCTCGCGATTGCCACCTCGGCGAAGCTCGCGAAGATTGCGCTCCCTTCAGCGGCTTCGTTGGCGATGAACAGCGAGTGCTCGACGGTGGTGGGCCCCCCGACGCGAAGGGCCGAGCCGCGGTTCTTCGAGAACACGACGTGCCGGAACGCCAGGTCCTCGGAGCCGCTCTGCGAAGCGACGCCCGCGCCGACCGTGCCGACGTTCCCGCAGAATCGCGTCCGTTCGAAGGCCGCTGACAGCGGGGTCGAAGCCAGCGAAGCGGTCTTCACGCCCCCGCCGCCCGTGCCCGCCTGGTTGTCCTCGAACGAGCAGTCCTCGAACGAGGCCTGGAGCGAGCCCGTCGACACGAACGAGCCCGACTCGAGGTACACGCCTCCCCCGTTCGTCGCGCTGTTCCCGACGACGCGAGAGGCCACGAATCCGAGCGTGACGTCGGCGCCGGACGCCAGGAACGCCAGCGCACCACCCGCGCCGCCCGAGCCGACGCCGTTCTGCTCGAAGGTGGTGTCCGCCACGGTCAGGTCTGCGCCGACGACCCGGATGGCCCCGCCGCGCCCCGAGGCGCCCGCGGACCCGCGCACGAAGCCCGATCCGTACACCTCCACCGGCGAGGAGGCGTCGATGTGCGCGCCGCTCGCGGCCGTGGCGTCCTCGAACCAGCTGCCGACGACGACGAGGTCACCGCCCACGACCCGGACGGATCCGCCGCTCGCATCGTGGATCCGCACGCCGTCGAGCACGACGCCCCCGGCGTCCACGACGAGGCCGACGACGCCGGACGCGTCGATCTCGACGTCGACGAGGTGGGCCGCCGCAGACACCGTGACGACGGGGCCGGTCGAGGCCGAGAGCACCACCGGAGCCGAGCGCGTGGGATCGGCGACGACGAGCACGGGGACGGACACGGCGAACGGGCCCGTGTGGAGGCCTTCGGCGACGACGAGGACGTCGCCGGGGGACGCCGCGTCGAGGGACGTCTGGAGGTCGCCGGGCTGGACCGACACGAGCGCGGACCAGGCCGCCTGGACGAGCGCGATCACGGGCCGAACCTCAGGCCGGCCGTGGCGCCCGCAGTGATCTGGGTGAGACCCACGCGTCGGACCGCGCCTGCCGGGGCCCCGTCGCCCAGCTGGGCGAGGGACATGTGGGCCGCGTCGACGTGGACCCCGAACCGGATGCGCGTCGCCGGCGACCAGCCCGCGCGCACGGAGCCGTTCCACGCGCGCGGCGCGATGCCGAAGCCGGCCGCCGCGTCGAGCGCGTCGCCAGACGCCTGCACGCCGAGCCACGGGAGCGGAGCCACGTGGACCGCGTCGGCCGTGCGCGTGTGCGAGCGCAGGACGACGGCCCCGCCGCCCAACACCGCGGCGACCGGCCCCCCGAAGCCGGCGCCGACGAACGCGGAACCGCCGGGCCGCACGGTGAGATCACGGCTCTCGGCGGTGGCCGGCTCGCCGTCTGCGAGCGTGTCGGCCGTGTAGATCTCGGTGCCGAGCGCCGCGTCCCACGCGAGGCCCAGCCGGGCGTCGAGCAGGAACGGCACCCGGCCGTGGCTCGCGACGCCCACGCGCGTCTGCCCGGCCTTCTCGGCGGCCAGGAAGTCGCCGGGATCGTCGGGCGACTGGCTCCACCGGGCGGCGGACACGAGCAGCCCGACCGTCGACCAGCCGGGGACGGTGCGCTGCGGCGGCGGGACGAGCAGGGCGTCGGGCACGCGCGCGTCCACGAGCAGCACGCTGTGCCAGCCGTCTTCGAGCTCGCGCTGCACGACGTGCATCCCGCGGGCTGGTGGGAGCGTGTCGGTCTGGCGCCCGTCGACGAACAGCCGCACGCCCGCGGGGGCCGCCGCACCCGCGACGGAATCGGGCGCCCGGTACGCCTCGCGCACGAAGCCCGGCACGTTCGCGACCCCCGCGTCGACCTCGAGGGCCGTGGCGAGCACGTGCTCCCAGGGCTCCTGCTGGGCGTAGCGCACGATGGTCTCGTTCACGAGCATGCGCGCCCACGGGCCCTGCGGGATGGGGCCTTCGAGGCATGCGACGCGCTCGGCGAGCTCGTGGACCACCGCCGCGTGGCCCTCGGGATCGTCGCTCTGGACCGCGAGGTTCGAGCGGGCGTCCATCGCGTAGAGCTCTTCGGCCGTGAGCGCCGTGGCGCACGGCTCGGCGGCGCGGGCGGCGACGACGAGGAGCAGCATCACCGCACAGTACACGTCCTCAAGAGCTTGTTGCAGAGGACCTCCGCCCGTTCTCCGTCGCCGAGCACGATCCGGCCGGCGTCGACGAGCCCGGAGCCGAAGTCGACCTCGACCACCCAGGTGCCGGCGGGCACGGCGCCCGGCTGCATGCGCTGGTCGCCGCTGCGGAGCTGGAAAGGCCAGCGGCCGGCGTTCGCGATGGTGCCGGCGCCTGCGCTCGTCGGGGCCGTCTCGGGTGCGGGGCCCGCAACGGGAGCGGGCGCGACGGCGGATTCGGGCGCGGGAGTCGGCGGCGGCGCCAGGACGGGCCGCGGGTCCGGAGCCGATGGCTCGGGCGTGGGCGATGGCGCCGGCGTGGTTGGCTCGGGCGTCGTCGGCTCGGGCGTCGTTGGCTCGGGCGTGGTTCGCTCGGGTGTGGACGGCGCTGCAGCGGTCGGAGCGGGATCGGCCGGCTGGGGCACGGGATCGGTCGGGCCGGCCGTGCGCACGGCGACCGGCACGGTGATGGGTGTCGGCCCGGTGCGGTTGTAGAGCACCGCAGCCACGCCGGACAGCGAGAACGTCGCCAACCCGAGGCCACCCACCAGGACGACCGCGAGCAGGGCCGCGATCACGCCGCCCGCCCAGCCACGCTCGGGCGCTGGCGCCGCCGGAAGGCGGGGCGGGGCGGGGATCTCGGGCGGATCGGAGAGCGTGCCGGTGACGAGCACGCTCTCGGTGATGTCGAGCTCCGGGTCGGTCGCCGCGAGGGTCGCAGTCATCGTGCGGCCCGTGAGCGGGCCCTCGAGGTCGTACCGCTGCGGCCAGGCGCGCCCGGCGCACCACGCCGCGAGGTCGGGACCGGCGGTCTCGGTGGCCACGGCCAGGCAGCGGACGGCGAGCTCGCCCGCACCGGGCCGCTCGGACGGCTCGTGGGCGAGCGCGCTGCGGAGCAGGGCCCGGACGGGCTCCGGGACGTCGAGCGTTGCGAGCCGTGTGTCGATGGAGAGCGCGAAGGCCGGCGGCTGGAGCACCAGCTTGTAGGTGTCGCGGAGCGTGTGGTTGGCGAACAGGCGGTCGCCCGCGAGCAGCTCGAACAGCGTGCAGCCCAGCGAGAACACGTCGGACGGCGGATCCTGGCGGTTCTCGAGGAACCGCTCGGGCGCCATGTACAGGTAGCTGCCCACCATGTTGTCGGTGCTGGTGCGGGCCTCGCGGTCGACCGCGTCGGCCCGCGCGATGCCGAAGTCCAAGAGCTTCACCCGCCCCGCGGCGGCCACGCGGATGTTCGCGGGCTTGATGTCGCGGTGCACCAGCCGGAGCGGCTGGCCCGTGGGCCCGGGCGCGTTCCACGCCGCGTCCAGCGCGCCGGCGACGGTCGCGATGACGGGAAGCGCGACGGAGGCCGGGAGCCGGCCGTCGCGATCGAGGATGGCGGAGAGGTCCTGCCCGTCGACGAATTCGGTGACCAGCGCGATGCGCCCGTCGAGGTAGAGCAGCTCGAAGACCTCGAGCACCGCCTCGTGGCTGAGGGCGTGCAGGATGCGGCCCTCGTCGCGCAGGCGCAGCGCCGCGAGGCTGCCGCGCGACGCGTCGCGGTGCAGGACCTTGACGGCCACGGTCGTCCGCTCGTCGCCGCGGACCCGGGTCGCGCGGTAGACCTCGCCGAAGCCGCCGCGCCCGACGCACTCGTGGATCTCGAAGCGCGGCATCGGACCAGGGCCCGCGCTGATGTCCGTTCTCGCGTCCATCCACGGGGAGCATACCGCGCACGCGTGCTACTCCTCCGGCACCGGAGGTCGCCGTGCGCCGTCCCCAGATCGCCGTCATCGGAGCCGCGGAGGCCGACCCCGCGCTGCTGGCGGCCGCCGAAGAGCTCGGCACCCGCCTCGTGGATGCGGGCATGCGCGTGGTGTGCGGGGGCCGCGGCGGCGTGATGGAGGCCGTGTCGCGCGGCGCCCACGCGTCGGAGCGCGCCACCGGAGGCGACGTCATCGGCATCCTCCCGTCGGTCGACGGCACCGACGCGAACCCGTGGGTCGACATCGTGGTGCCGACGGGCATGCACCACATGCGGAACGTGCTGGTGGTGTCGGCGGGCGACGCGGTCGTCGCGCTGGGCGGCGGCGCGGGCACGCTGTCGGAGCTCGTGTTCGCGTGGAAGCTCGGCAAGCCGGTGATCGCGTTCGACCGGCACGGCGGCTGGTCGGCCGAGCTCGCGGGCCGAGCCCTCGACGATCGGCGCGACGACGCCATCGTCGCCGTGGGCACGCCCGAAGAGGCCGTGCGGGCCGTGCTCGCGGCCCTCAGACCATCATAGGCGGCGCGTACTCGTTCTCGTCGACCGCGGAGAGCGACAGCGTGAAGGTCGCCCCTGCGCCCGGCGGGCTCTCGACGCGCAGCTCGCCGCCCATCATGCCCGCGAAGGTGTGGGCGAGCAGCAGGCTCAGGCCGGTGCCCGACGTCTGCTCGCCCTGGCGCTGCGCGAAGTCGACGAACAGCTCCTCGAGCTCGCCTCCACCGATGCCCTCGCCGGTGTCGGACACCGAGACCGCGCCCCGCTCGCCCTCGCGGGCCAGGCGCACCGTGATGGTGCCGTTCTCGCAGTGCTCCGCGGCGTTCTGGAGCAGGTGCCGCACGATCTGCCCGACCCGGCGCGTGTCGCCGTGCACCCGGACGCCCTCGGGCACGTCGACCACCAGCGTGCTGCCGGCACCCTCGACCCGCGCCCGGCTCGCGGCGACCGCGTCGCGCACGACGTCGCCGAGGTCGAACGTCTCGGGCGCGACGGCCATCTTGCCCGACTCGACCTCCGACCAGTCGAGCACGGTCTGGAGGATGGTCTCGAGGGTCGCGGCGGCGCCGTTGATCTTCGCGATGTCGCCCATGAGCTCGTCGAGCCCGCGGTCTTCGAGCTCTTCGGAGATCAGCTCGCCGTATCCGACGATGGCGGTGAGCGGCGTGCGCAGCGCCTGGGCGACCCGGCCGAGGTAGGCCGTCTTCACGCGGCTGTCGCGAATGGCCTCGTCACGCGCGACCTGGAGCCGGCTGTTGGCCTTCGTGAGCCGCTCGAGCTGCTTCTGATCGCCCGACGCGTCGCGGAGCACGACCCACCAGCCCTCGCCCGCGCTGGCCCGCCGCACCCGCACGGGCACGGTGAGCCCGCCGAGCGTGGTGGCGTCGAGGTGCCACACCTCGCCGACCGCGGCGCCGTTCGGCGCTTCGATCCGCTCGGCGCGGTGCGTGTCGAGCGCCTCCCAGTCCGGGAGCACCCGCTCGAACGGCAGGCCTTCGAGCCCGGGCCCGAAGATCGCCTCGGCCATCGCCGAGGCCCACGACACCTCCCCTTCCGTCCCCACCAGCACGACGACGCCGGGGATCTGGCGGGCGCGGTCGGTCGGCTCGGGCTCGGACGGCACGAGGGTGACGTCATCCGCGGGATCGTGGGGCTCGGGCGGCGGAGGCGGCGGCAGCGCCGGCGGAGCGGGGAGCGGCGCGGGTGTGCGCGATCGCAGGGCGACGAGCGCGAGCCCTCCCGCGACCAGGCTCCCCACCACGAATCCGATGCCCACCCCGACCCAATCCACGCGCACCCTCCCGCTGGCGGCCCGAGAAGGCCCGACCCCCGCCCGGATTCTACTCGCGTCGCGCGGGTCGCAACGGCCCGCGTCACGGGCTATCGGGAGGCGTGTTGCTTGCGTTGCCTGTTGCCTCCGGTTCCCGGTTGGGGGACTTCGTGGTCGAGGCGATCCTCGGAGAAGGGTCGTTGGCCGTCGTGTATCGCGCGGTCCACGCGACGCGGGGAACCACGCACGCCCTCAAGGTCCTGAAGACCGACGACCCGCGTGCGCTCGAGCGCAGCCTCCAGGAGCTGCGCGTGATGGCGCAGCTCCACCACGACAACATCGCGGGAATCTCGGATCTCGTGACCTTCGGAGCCGGGTCGGGCCTCGTGATGGAGTACGTCACCGGCGGCTCGCTCGAGCAGCTCCTCCGGCACACCCGGCCCACGCCGGCGCAGGTCGATCACCTCGCGTACGGCGTCCTCTCCGGCGTCGCGGCGGCCCACGCCCACCGCGTCGTCCACCGCGACCTGAAGCCGGCGAACATCCTGCTCGACGTGCAGGGGGACTCGCTGGTCCCGAAGATCGCGGACTTCGGCCTGGCAAAGGTGCGCCACGTGCCAGGGCACCAGGGGCCCCGCACGTTCGTCGGCACGCAGATGGGCAGCCCGGCCTACATGGCGCCCGAGCAGTTCGAGGATGCCGGCGAGGTCGACGAGGCCGCGGACCTCTTCGCCTGCGGAGCCGTGCTGTACGAGCTCGTCAGCGGCGAGCGCGCGTACGGCGGGCGCGACCCGATCCGGATCTACCGCGACATGCTCGCCGGCCACCGCCCTCCCCTGCCCGACGCGGTACCGGCTCGCATCCGGCAGGCGCTGGACGCCGCGCTCGCCCCGACGCCGGAGGATCGTCCCGCGTCCGCCGCGGCACTCATCGACCTCTGGTTCGACGGCCAGCCGCCCGACGCGCCCGTGGCGTTCGAGCCCGACGTGCTGGAGCGCGTGTTCCGCGACGGGCGTGGCAGCGTCGACATCACGCTCACCCCACCCGAAGACCGCGAGGTCTCGCGCGTGCCGCTCGCCGTGGTGACCGGCCTCGGCCTCCTGGGGGGAGCGCTCGCCGGAGCCCTGGTCGGTGGCGTCGCGCTGCTGGCGCTGATCGGGATCCTCGCAGACGTGCTATCCTGAGGGCGTCCCCGGTTTGGGGGGCGCTTGATTTGTTTGTGAGGTGTCTCTTGCGCAGTCGATCTGTGGAGCGGGCGCGTGCTTCCGCGTCTCCGTCGTACTCCCCTCCGTCCGGATCCTTCGAGCAGCTCGGCGGGAACGCCGCCATCCAGGACCAGCTGAACCGCGCGTCCGCCACGCCGGCACGGGCTCCCGAGCGCGTCGCGCGTCCGCCCTCCGACGCCGAGCAGGTCGCCCTCGCGCACGAGGTCGCGGCGGGCGCGTCCGACACGGCCTCATCGAAGCGCGCGGCGCTCGACGCGAAGCTCGCCACGATGCAGGCGACGGCGGCGCCTCACCTCGCCTGCCGGTCCGCCGCGTTCTGGGAGCTTCGCAGCGCGCTCGGCTCGAGCCTGCCGACCTCGATCGGCGCGAAGTCCGACATCGTCGATTCCCTGGGCTTCCCCCAGGGCGAGGTCGGCGGCGTGGGCAGCCGGGTCCTCCGGGCACCCGCCGATCCGACCCGTCCGCAGCTCGTCGCCTTCGCCGGCGAGTCCGGCCAGGAGGCCCTCCAGGAGAAGCTCGCGGGGTTCAAGAAGGAGCGCACCAAGGGCGAGCTCGGCCGCGCCTTCTCGGGCCTCCTCCAGGGCAGCTTCTCGATGGACCGGGAGGTCGTACCCGCGATGTCGATCCTGTTCGACGGGAGCGGGCTCGATGCAGGCATCGCGGAGGCGAACGAGCAGCTCGGCGGCGAGCAGGCGAAGGACCTGATGGCGGGCGTCGCGACGGCCGAGGCCCTGAAGAAGGCGAAGGGCCGGTCGCAGCGGCTCGAGAAGGCCGCCACGGGCCGCGGGCTCGGCGGCCGCATCGCGAACCGCGTGTTCCGGAACAGCCTGCCCGACGCCCGCGCCCAGGTGCGCGGCGAAGGCGCGAAGAGCCGCGCGGAGGTCGCCGACTACGTCACGCACGAGGCGCGCGCGCAGCTCCTCACCCAGAAAGCGAACGTGGAGGAGCAGATGGTGGACGCCGGCCTCGGCCTCGACAAGGTCGGCCTCGGCGCGGTGTTCGACCGGAAGGACACGCACCTCGACCCCGACACGCTGAACCTGTTCCTCCAGACGAAGGAGGGCGGGAAGTTCTGGCTCGAGGACATCGGCGGCGAATCCACGTACGCCGAGGCCGACAAGCTCGAGGCGGCGACCAGCCCGCTCCACGCGAAGGGCGAGCTCGACAACGCGGCGCTCTCGCGGGTCAGCGCGAAGTACGGGCTGTATCCGACCCAGGAGGGCGGGTTCTTCCGCGTCCCGGCCGACCTCGAGCCGGCGCGCCAGGCAGAGGTCCGCGCGCGGCTCCAGGCGGCCTACGCGACCTCGGAGGGCCAGCCCCTGCCGGCCTCGGTGCTGCGCCACCTCGCGAAGTGACCGGTCAGTAGACCCAGGGCACGATGCGATACGGCACCCGCTCGACGTACCGGTCCCACAGTGGGCCGTACTTCGCGCGGCACCGCCGGTCGTCGTCGATCTGGCGCGTGCCGAGCAGCAGCACGTAGTACAGCGGATAGAGCCACGGCCACGGCACGGACGGCCAGCCGAGCGCCAGGGTGAGGCCCGTCGCCATGAGCACCTCGCCGAGGTAGTTCACGTGCCGCGACACGCCCCAGAAGCCGCTCACGAGCAGGGTGCGCTCGCCGTCGGTCACGACCTCGGGCGCGATCCCGAGGAAGCTGGCCTGCGGATCGCGCTTGAACGCGTACTTCTGCAGGTTGGCGCCACGCGCGAGCGACCAACCCGCGAAGAACAGCACGGCGGAGAGGACGAGCGCCCACACCGGGCTCTCCGGGTTCGGACGATCGGCCACGGCCCACAGCCCCACCGCGTAGAAGTACGGGTAGAACACCAGGCATCCCCACCCGAGCTTGAACCCGACGCGCTCGGCGAACAGGTCGTACGTGTAGAGGTGCACGCGCTCGAAGAACAGGTACTCGCACAGGAAGAAGCTGAACAACGCGACGTGGAGAACGACGCTCGGCGACACGCCGTACGTCAGCACGTGGTGCGCGAGGAAGCCGTAGAGGTTCAGCCCGAGCTGGACGGCCCCGACGAGGTACAACCACATCTTCGCGTCGACGCGGCCCCCGAGCCACTGGGGGTTCTCGATGCGCCCGAGGAAGAGGTCGGCCAGCAGGCCCTTCCCCGTCGGAGCGGCCGGGAACACGAGGCCCGCCGTGAAGAGCAGCCCCAGCACGCAGGCGCCGGCGAGGCTCTCCCACCGCACGGTCCACCAGAGGTCCCACGGGATGAGGCCCGCCGCGCAGGCCCCCGCCCACAGCGCGACGGTCGCGGGGAACACGAGCCGCCCGTTGAGGCGATAGCGCAGCGGCCGGCCGTCGCCGCCCGCGACGTAGCCCTCGACGTGGCGCGCGGGCAGGACGAGGTGCAGCACGGTGATCACCGCGTACACGGCGAGCGGGAGGAACAGACCGGCGAGGCTCACGCGAGCTCCCTCGTGTTGCGGGCCATCAGGGCGACCGCCGCGCGGCGGGGCAGCAGGCGCCCCATCACGACGCGCGCGAGCTGGTTCACGAAGCCCGGCACCAGCGTGGGCCCCCGGCCGAGCGCGTTCAGCGTGCGCTCGGCGACGTCGGACGCATCGAGCGTGCCCGGCGCGTCACCCCCGGCGGAGCGGGCGTAGCCCGGCGTACGGACCGCTCCGCACGCCGAGACCAGCACGTCGACGCCGTGCGGCTGCAGCTCGGCCCACAGGCCCTCGCCGAGCACGATGTCGAACGCCTTGGTCGCGGCGTACGTGGCGATGCGCGGCGCGCCCTGGAACCCCGCGAGCGAGCCGAGCAGCACGAGCCCGCCGCGGCCCCGCGCCACCATGCCGGGAGCGAGGGTGCGCGCGAAGATCAACGGCCCGCGCACGTTCACGTCGACGGCCGCGAGCAGGTCGTCGAGCGGGCGCTCGAGGAACCCGCCGATGGGCGCGAACGCGGCGTTGTACACGGCGATGCCGATGTCGAGCTCGTCGGCGAGCTGCTGGAGGAAGGCCGCCAGGCCCGGCTCGGCGAGATCGCGGACCTCGATACGCACCTCGACCTGCGCGGAGAGACGTTCCCGCACGGCCTCGAGGCGGTCGGCGCGGCGCGCGATCAGCACGAGCGGATGGCCGCGCCTGGCGAGGGCTTCGGCGAAGGCCTCGCCGAGCCCTTCGCTCGCGCCGGCGACGATGGCCCAGGTTCGGGAATCGGGACTGCTCAAGGTCTCCCGTGGGTATCCCGACCCTCCCGCATCCGCCGCCATGGCAGCACGACCGCGAGCCACACCCAGCCCACGCTACCGCCCGGCGACGCACACCCGCAGCCCTCGGTGTACGTGTGCGGCCCGGGGCTCGCGAGCGGCGGCGGCTCGACGTCCGCGGCGAAGGCGTACTGGTAGCCGAACCGCTCGTCGATGGCGGCGTTCTCGGGCACCGAGACGACCACCAGGTGCACCGTCTCGCCCGCGAGCACCGCGATCGTCTCGCCGGGCGCGTGGAACACGAAGCCGTCGGTGGTCTGGTGCGCCACGAACGGCGTCAGCGCGGCGGGCGTCCCGAAGCCGCCGGCCTCGTCGGCCGCGAAGTCCACCCGCACCGTGCCGGGCCCGACGGCCAGCCACGTGACGTGGTTCCACGCGAACGCCTCGGGACGCAGGCCCCGCGGCGGCTTCACCATCCCGGCCGTGCCGTCCCACGGGACCTTCTCGGTGATGCGGTCGTCGGGCACGCCCCAGCGCGCCAGCTCGTCGGCGCCCTCTTCGTAGAGCCCGGCGAGGTCGTGGTCGCCGAGGGCGTAGCGCACGGCGAAGTCGAGGTAGAGGTCGCGCAGCCCGCCGTCGAGCGAGGCATCGAAGTACGCGAGCGGCTCGTCTTCCGGGGCCGCTTCGAGCCACGCGTCCCGGAGCCAGTCCGCACCGAGCCCCTGCTGCTCGGTGAGGTGGTGCAGGAACAGCGCGGTGTCGTACTGGCGGGCCTCCCGCGACGGGTCGTCGCCCCACAGCGCCCACATGTCGAGCGCGACGTGCGGATGGAGCAGGAAGCCGCCCCACCCGGGGTGCGGCTCGGTGCTGAAGGTCTGCGGGACGACCCAGCTCGCCGTGGCCTCCCACAGGAAGGGTCCGTAGCGGTTGTTGCTGAACGCCGAATTGCGGATCTGCAGCGTGTGGTTGAACTCGTGCGCGGCGAGCTCGGCGAGCGAGCCGTAGGCCGGGTTGTCGTAGAGGTCGAGGCTCGCGGGGTACAGCGCGATGTACGGGAACCCCTCGTCGTCGACCCAGACGTAGCCCCCGTCGAAGTCGATCTCCGGCGTTCCCCCACCGGTGCTCGCCAGGTAGACGTTCAGCTTGTACGCCTCGGATCCGGCGGGGGGCAGCCAGCCCATGTCGTCGACCTGCCGGGCCCAGATGGTCTCGAGGTCGCTGGCCAGGTGCGCGAGGTCTTCGTCGGACGGCGAGAGATCGGGGCCCCACTTGATGGCGAAGTGGTCGGACTCCCAGGGCTCGAAGAACCCGAACGCGTCGCGCACCTCGAGCTCGGTGCCGTGGGACTTGGGGACCACGGGGCGCGTGAAGGGCGGCGGAGTGAACCCGCAGGGCAGACCGGCGAACGCGGAGAGGACGAGGATCAAGAGGCCTCCGGACATCCAGGGGTAGCCGGCCGCGAAGGGGTGTTAACCCGCCAGAAGGAAGGCGATCAGCAGCGCCCCCACGCCGAGCGTCACCCCCGCTGCGACGCCCACCACGACGAGCACGCCGACGACGAGGAACACCACGGAGCCGCCACGTCGGTCGGGCGCCGGAGGGGCGGGTTGCACCGGGACAGGAGCCGGCGGTGGAGCCGCGACCATCGAGGTCTCCGCGACCGAGCGCATCGGCGCCCGCGCCAGCGACACCACCGCACGCGCGCCATCCGAGCCCGCGGGCAGCGTCGTCGTGCCGATCGGCGGCATCGGACGCGGCGGGGCCAGGCCCTCGGCGGTCTGGCGGCCCGTGATGGCGGTGATGACCTCGAGCGCCGCGCCCTCGGCCGCGAGGACCTCGAGCACCATCGCGCAGTCCGACAGGCGGTACTTGCGGTCGTGGCACATCATCGACTCGACCGCTTCGGTCACGCCGAGCGGGAGGTCGGGGACGCGCTCGCCGATCGGCACGTGCACACCGGCCCCGATGTCCTTGAACAGCTCGACCCGGTCGGTCTTCGCGAACGCCTTCTCGCCGCACAGCAGCTCGTAGAGGATGCAGCCCAGCGCGTAGATGTCGGCGCGCCGATCGACCTTCGACGCGTCGCGGATCTGCTCGGGCGGCATGTAGGCCGGCGTGCCCATGACCGCTCCGTCGCGCGTGCGGCCCTGGCGCAGCTTGCGGACGAAGGACTTCGCGAGCCCGAAGTCCATCACCTTCGGCGCGATCGCGCCGTTCGGGCCGATGGCGAGGAGGACGTTGCCCGGCTTCAGGTCGCGGTGCACGACCCCCTTCTCGTGGGCGTGCGCGACGGCCGCGAGCACCCCGCGGAACACGGCGAGCGCCTCGTCGACGGAGGGCCGGTGGTTCGCGAGCCACAGGTCGAGGGTCGCGCCCTCGACGTACTCCATGAGCAGGCCAGGAGAGCCGTCGACATCGAGGACGTCGGTCACGGCGACGATGTGCGGGTGCTCCAGCAGGGCCTGCACGCGGCCCTCCTGCACGAGCCGGTCGCGGATGTCGGCGCCTTCGAGGTTGAGGACCTTGAGCGCGTGCGGCGTGCCCAGCGTGGTGTGCCGGACGCCGTACACGGACGCCATCCCGCCCTCGCCGAGCGTCTCGACGACGGTGTAGCGGTCGACGGTGTCGCCGGGCCTCATCCGGAGCCTCGGGTTGCCAGGGTCTACCGCCCTCCTCGCCCGGGACTCTACCGCAGGACCTCAGTCGTCGGCCGGGAGGCTCGCCGCGGTCTGGGCGAGGGTCGCGAGCATCGCCCGCGTCGCGTCGATGCGCGGATCGGGCGGCCAGGCGTCGAGCTCGGCGCCCAGCGACTGCACCAGGGCGGGCACGGCACCGTGGTCGACGGCCGAGAACCACAGGCTCTCCATCATCTGCAGGCGACGGCCGAACCCGCACGCGAGGCCGGCGCGCTCCGCCACGCGCTGGATGTCGCCCACCCCGAGCCACACGCCGCAGCGCGCCGGCACGAGGAGGTACGCCGCCACCGCCTTGAGCCCGGTCTTCGCGTCGGCGAGCAGGTCTTCGGGCGCGGCGTCGTCACGCGCGGATCCCGCGAGGTCGACGAGAAGGCCCGTGAGCTCGGTGAGCTCGGCGACCCCCTGGCGCGAGACGGCCGTGTGGAACGGCCCCGCCCAGCGCCCGAGGTGCTCGGCGAGGAACCGGTCGCGGAGCTGAACGATGCCCTTCGTGGGCACGCCGTCGCGCAGGGCGTCGGCCTCGGCGGCGTACAGGAACGACAGGGCGGCGCACTGCAGCCCCGCGTGGTCGGGCTCGATGTCGGTGCGGGCCGGCCGGAAGCCCATCGCGGCGTACGCATCGCGCACCTGGCCCGCGATGTCGCCGCCCAGCAGGCCGTCCGCCGAGCGGAACACGCTCTCGTACGGCGGTACGCCACTGCCGAGCACGCGCTGGTGGCGCGCCGCGCGCAGGTCGGGATCCGGCGGGAGGTCGGCCGCCCACGCCAGCCCGTCGACCACCGCGAGGGCCCGGTCGGTCCAGCCGTCGAGCAGCACCTCGGCGAGCAGGGCCCAGGTGCGCGAGTGCGCGACGGCCGACTCGAACGGCGTCATTTCGCCTCGGGCTCCGGGGGCTTCGGAAGGTCGTAGGCCTTGCGCGTCGGCTTCAGCGGGCGCTTCAGCCACAGCGGCCGGCGGGTGCCGTCGGGGCTGTGCTTCGAGGCGGGCCGCGTGAGCGCCAGCCACTCCCTGTAGACCGCCATCGACCGGTTCGTGTCGACCACGACCGTGCCGTAGGCCTCGTCCGCGCGGGCCTTCCGCACCGACACGGCCTTCTGCAGCCAGCAGTGCGCGCCGCTGACCGGGTCGGGGTGCACGGCGTGCGTCAGGTTCTGGTGCACGCCCACTGTCTTCCACCAGATGCGGCTCGTGTCGGGGTCGTACGACTCCCAGCGCTCCGCGCCCTTCTGGATGGTGAGGCGGTGCTCGCGGCCCTGGGCGGCGAGCCCGACGAGCGAGCTCCCCTGCCGGTTCACGCCGGCGTCGTCCTGCAGGCGCCAGCGCCCGAGGTGGTGCGAGATCGCGATGATGCCGGGCTTGATGCCCTCCGTGACCCAGGCGCGGTCGACGAACCATCCGATCTCGGTGTCGATGCGCACGCGGTCGCCGGTGTGCACGCCGAGGCGCTGCGCATCACTCGGGTGCATCCACACGGGGTTGTTGTGGCTGATCTCGACGAGCCACTTCGCGTTGGCGGAGCGGGTGTGGATGAGCGTCGGCAGCCGCCAGTTCGGCAGCAGGAGCATCTCGCCCTTCGAAGCGTCGATGTGGTTCGGGCTGACGTGGCTCTCGAGCGGCCACGGCACGGCGTACTCCTGCTCCTTCCAGCCCCAGTCCGCGAGCACGCCCGACAGCAGCTCGAGCTTGCGGCTCATGGTCTCGAAACCCTTGCGCGCGACGCCGTCGACCATGACGCCCACGACGGTCTTGTCCTGCCGGACGAGCCCGTCCTTGCCGGCCTTCCCGTCGACGACCTTCTCGTACGGGACGTAGTTCTCCTTCACGACCTCGAACGCGCCGTACTTCCGCATGTACTCGAGGGGCGTGAGGCCCTCGGCCTTCGCGGCGGCGGGGAGGCCCGGCACGGAGTTGTCGAAGATCCAGGCCCAGTACTCGTCCTGGGTGACCGGGTTGCCGGGGTTCTCGAGGCTCTCGAACCACTGGCGCACGCCGAGCGAGCCGTCCGGGTCCATCCGCCACGAGACCTCGACCCAGAACTCGGCCTCTTCCCAGACCTCTCCGGGGTTGGCCTCGTACGTGAACTGCACCTTCTTCCCGGCGCGCTCCATCGCCACGCGACGCACGGGCTGCCGGAAGCCGATCCACTGTCCGGCGTGGGTCTCCTGGCTCATGAGGTCGTGGCGCTCGCCCGAGTGCCCCATCGGCAGCACGTAGTCGGCGAACCACGCGCTCTCGTTCCAGGTCGGGGTGAGCGCGACGTGCAGGCCGAACTTCGCCTCGTCCTGCAGCGCTTCGAGCCACATGAACCCGTCGGGATTGGTCCACAGCGGGTTGTAGACGCGCGTGAAGTACACGTCGACCGTCCCGCGGCCCTCCTCCATCAGGTGCGGCAGCAGGAACGACATCTCGAAGTGCGCGAACGGCCACTCGTCGGGGAGCTGGAGCTCGTTCCACACGTCACCCGCGGGCGGGGTGCGGAACGCCTTCGGGACGAACTTGTTCCAGCTGTTGCCGCTCGTGCCGCCGGGCGTGCCGACGCTGCCCGTGAGGACGTTGAGCAGGAACAGGCAGCGGACGACCTGCCAGCCGCCGCGGTTCCCGATGGAGGCGGAGCGCCAGTTGTGCGCGGAGAGGCGGTCTCCGGCGCGCGCGACGGCGTCCGCCGCGGCGACGATGCGGTCGACGGGGACCTTCGCCTCCTCGGCGGCGCGCTCGAACGTGAAGCCGCGGTACAGCGCCTTCAGCCCGTCCTCGAAGGCCTCGAACGTGTCGCGCCCCGCGATGGCCTCGTGCACCGCGGGGTCGGCGATGACCTCGGACGCGCGGGCCAGGAAGCCCTGCCAGTCGACCCACTTCCGCACGAACTCGCGGTTGTACTGGCCGGTCTGGAGGAGGTGGTTGGCCATCGCGAGGAGCACGGTCGACTCGCTGCCCGGCCACGTGGGGAGCCAGACGTCCGACTTGCTCGCGGTGTTCGAGAGCCGGGGATCGAACGTGATCAGCTTCGCGCCCTTGCGCTTCGCTTCGATGATGCGCTGGGCGTGCGGGTTGAAGTAGTGCCCGGTCTCGAGGTGGCTCGAGATGAGCAGGATGGTGCGGGCGTTCGCGTAGTCGGGGCTCGGGCGGTCGAACCCGGCCCACAGGTAGTACCCGGTGCGGCTCGACGCGCTGCAGACGTTGGTGTGGCTGTTGTGCCCGTCGACGCCCCAGCCCTGGATGCACCGGTTCGCGTAGTGGTCTTCGCCGGGCCGACCGACGTGGTACATGATGCCGTCGCGCCGCTTCTGCCGGGATTCCCGCATCTTCTCGGCGATGTCGTCGAGCGCCTCCTCCCAGCTCACGCGCTTCCACTGGCCGCTGCCGCGCGGCCCGACCCGCTTCAGCGGGTACAGGATGCGCTCGGGGTCGTAGACCTGGTTGTGCGTGGCGGGGCCCTTGGCGCAGTTGCGGCCGCGGGAGCCCGGATGGACCGGGTTGCCCTCGAACTTGCGGACCTCGAACGTCGTCTTGTCGACGTAGGCGATGAGCCCGCAGCCCGACTCGCAGTTGAAGCAGATCGTCGGGACGAGCGTGTAGCGGCGCGCGACCTTCTCGGGCCACGCCTTCGCGTCCCACTCGACCCAGTCGTTCCAGTGCTCCGGGGGCGGGTAGGACGACATGCGGCCGTCGGGGTGGCGGACCTCGATCATGTCGACGGGGGCGCCCGGATCGCGCCCGTACTCGGGCATGGCGACGCCGGCGACGTTCGACGGAGCGGAGGCCTGGACCTCGTGGCGCGTGGCCTTGGACTCGGGGAGCCCGAGCATGCGCGCGAAGGTGTCGGCGAGACGACGGGTGGTGCTCATGACGGTCCTCCCTAGGAGTTGGGCTGGTCCTGGGGCGCCATGACGAACGCCAGGTTGTAGCCGAAGAGCCCGACGCCGGCGGCGACGAGCGCGAGCAGCGCCCCCACCGGGCCACCGAGCCAGCCGAGGAGCAGGGCGACGCCGTGGCCGAGGCCGATGCCGCCGAGCCAGTACTCGCGGGCGTAGCGGCCGCGCGTCATGTCGCGGGCAGCGCGCCGGGCGAGCTCGCTCGACTGCGGGATGCCGAGGTCGGCGAACAGCGTGAGCACGAGGGACGCCGCGAGCGCGCCGAGGAACACGAGCCGCATGGTGTCGGTCGTGGGGCCGGCGATGGCCAGGGTGCCCGCGCCGAACACGAGCGCGTGCACGCTCATCTGGAAGGGCACGTGGGTCGCCTGCCACATGTCGCGCCCCTCGGCCTGTGCGAACAGGAACGCCGTGTAGATGGCGGCCATCACGCTGAACGGGATGGAGAGCGCCGCGAACACGGGGCGGAGCCCGGTGGGCTCGTCGATGAGCCCCAGCCAACCGGCCGTCTCGAAGGCCCACCAGAACCCGGTGACGAACGAGAAGCCCGACAGGATCCAGGCGGCCCGCGCGACCCAGCTGCGCCACTGCGGCCGGATGAGGAGGTAGAAGAAGCGGTCGGGCCGGTCGAGGTCGTACAGCAGCAGGGCCAGCGTCACGAGCGTCATGACGATGCCGAGCAGCCCGGCCCACACCATCTGGCCGGCCGAGAACGCGCCCGTGAACACCTGCACGGCCATCAGGAGGAACGAGCCGCCCGCGATGTGCTTCGTGACGATGTACGCCGGGATCGGCCAGTGCCACGGGATCTGGTGCTGCATGTTGTAGCCGACCTGCACCATGTGGGCGGCCATGTTCCCGCCCACGTTGATCGGGCCGGTGGCGTTGAGCCCCTGCTCCTGCGGCGTGCGGACCGGCCCACTGGGCATCGGCGCCGGCACGTGCAGCTTGGGGTGCGGCGCCTCGCCCGGGTGGAGCTCGATCACGTCGGCCCACATGAACGAATCGGGCGCGCGCTCGGTCGCCGTGGGGTGCATCGCGACATCGCTGCCCTCGATGTAGAACACCTTCGGCGCCGTGCCCTGCTCGGGCTTGCGGACGGTCACGTTGTGCTTCGCGATGACGTGGCTGATCTCGGACTCGGGATCGTCGAGATCCCCCGCGATGATCGCGTGCTCGGGGCACACGACGACACACGCCGGCTCGACGCCCACCTCGACGCGGTGCGCGCAGTAGTTGCACTTGGCCGCGGTGTGGGTCTCGGGGTCGATGTAGATCGCGTCGTACGGGCAGGCCTGCATGCACGCCTTGCAGCCGATGCACGCGTCGCTGTCGAAGTCGACGATGCCGTCGGCGCGCTGGTGCATGGCGCCCGTCGGGCAGATGCGCGCGCACGGCGGGTTGGTGCAGTGGTTGCACCGCGTGACCTGGAAGGACCGCCGGGTGTCCGGGTACTTCCCGGACTCCACGTACTTCACCCAGGTGCGGGCGACGCCCAGCGGGACCTGGTGCTCGGACTTGCACGCCGTGGAGCAGGCGTGGCATCCGATGCACCCGTTGTTGTCGATGACGAAGCCGTAGTTCATGCTCGTCCTCCGGTGGATGCGCCGAATGCAAGTCCCATGCCTCCGGCACGGGGTTTGCTGTCTGGTCGAAGCATGAACGCTGACTCCATTCGCAAGGACCTCGCCGCGGCGGCCGCCGTCTCGATGATGGCCGTTCCCCAGGGCGTGGCGTACGCCATGATCGCCGGGCTGCCGCCGGCGACGGGACTCTACGCCGCGGCGGTCCCCACGGTGCTCGCATCCGCCGCACGGAGCTCGAGCCACGTGGTGACCGGCCCGACGAACGCGCTCTCGTTGCTCGTCGGAGGCGCGCTCGCCGCGGGGCTCGTGGAGGGCGATCCGATCCTCACCGCGATGTTGCTCGCCGCGATGGTGGGCGGCATCCAGATCGCCGCCGGGTTGCTGCGGCTCGGCGCAGTGGTGGACTACATCAGCCGCGCCGTGGTGCTCGGCTACATCACGGGCGCCGGGCTGCTCATCGGGTTCGGGCAGCTCGGCAACATCACGGGCACCAGCATGGGCAAGGGCGACCCGTTCGTCCGGCTGCAGACGTGGGCATCCGGCCTCGGCGGCGCGGACTGGCGTCCCGTCGCCGTCGCGCTCGGCAGCATCCTCGCGCTGTTGTGGCTGCGGAAGAAGGCCCCGAAGGCGCCGGGTGCCATCCTCGTGCTCGGCGTGAGCATCCTGCTGTCGTGGCTGCTCGACTTCAAGGCGCTCGGCCTCGCCACGGCGGGGGATCTGGCGCCCGTCCCCGCGGGGCTGCCGCCGTTCCACGTGCCGACCTTCGACCTCCACACGCTCCAGGTGCTGCTGCCCGTGGCGTTCGCCGCCACCGTGCTGTCGCTGGTCGAATCGAGCGCCGTGGCGCGGTCGATCGCGGCGACGAGCGGCGAGCGGCTCGACATGAACCGGGAGTTCGTCGGGCAGGGCCTCGGGAACCTCGGCGCCGGCTTCATGGGCGGGTACCCCGTCAGCGGCAGCCTCTCGCGGTCGGCGCTGAACTACCGCGCGGGCGCCGTGTCGCGGCTCTCGGGTGTCGCGTCGGGCGCGATGATGGTGCTGGTGCTGCTGCTGTTCGGCCCCATCGTCGACCTCACGCCGGTCGCCGCGCTGGCCGGCCTGCTCATCGTGGTCGCGTGGGACCTCGTGGACACCGAGGCCATCCGGTACGTGATGCACGCGCCGTGGGGCGACCGCAGCGCCTTCCTGGTCACGGCGATCGGTCCGTGGACCCTGTCCCTCGACACGGCGATCTACTTCGGCGTCGGCATCTCGATCTTCATGTTCCTCCGCCGCGCACGGAACCTGCGCGTGACCGACCTCGTCATCGACCGGGACGGGCACATCCGCGAGTCGGCCTTCGAGGGCGGCACCGACGGGCGCCTGTGCAAGCGCGTCCACGCCATCCACGTCGAGGGGAACCTGTTCTTCGGCGCCGCGGGCGAGCTCCAGGACGCGCTCGACGAAGCCACCTCCGACCCGGCCGTGAAGGTGCTCGTGGTGCGCCTGAAGCGCGCGCGCGGCCTCGACTTCACCACTGCCGGCGTGCTGCTCGCGGCCCGCGAGCGCCTCCGGGTCTCGGGCCGCCACCTCATCCTCGCCGGCATGAAGCCCGAGACGATGCACGTCTTCGAGCACGTCGGGATCACCGAGGCCTTCGGCGACGACCTGTTCCCCACCGAGAGCACCTGGTTCGCCGCGATGAACCGCGCGATCAAGCGGGGCCTCGAGCTCACGGGCGTGTGCGAGGACTGTCCCCTCGCCCACTACATCGAAGAAGCCGTGATCCCGCCCACGGAAGAGGCCTGGGGGCCCGCGGAGAACGCCGAGCCGGCGGTCGTCCCTCGCCCCGCGACTGCCTGACCGGGCCGCGCGTGCCGGGTGCCGGGTGTCGGGTGTCGGGCTTGCCCCGCTCGACCGCTGTCGTGGGCTCTGCGTTGTTTCGAGATCGTTTCAACGGTATGAAACGAATATGCAACACGTCGGCGACGAGTTCCACGGGATGCTCTCGGCATCTCCGGTGATGCACCGCCTGTTCACGACCATCGAGCGGGCGGCGCGGTCCGACGCCGCCGTGCTGGTGCGCGGCGAGACCGGCAGCGGCAAAGAGCTCGTCGCACGCGCGCTGCACGACCTGTCGCCCCGCGCGGGCCGGCCGTTCCTCGCGGTGAACTGCGCGACGCTCACGGGCGATCTGCTCGCCAGCGAGCTGTTCGGGCACGTGCGCGGCGCGTTCACCGGCGCCGTGCGCGACCGCAAAGGCCTGTTCGCGCGGGCCGATGGCGGCACCGTGTTCCTCGACGAGATCGGTGAGCTGCCGCTCGACATCCAGCCCCGGCTGCTCCGCGTCCTCCAGGAGAAGCGCTTCTCCCCTGTCGGTGGCAGCGAGTCCATCCGGGTCGACGTGCGCCTGATCTCGGCCACGCACCGCGCGCTGCGGCGCGAGGTGCAGGCGGGCCGGTTCCGCGCCGACCTGATGTTCCGCATCCGCGTGGCGCCCCTCTTCATCCCTCCGCTGCGCGAACGACCCGAGGACGTCGAGCTCCTGGTGCGGCACTTCATGCGGGTGCTGTCCGACGGCGCCCGCGACCTGCACGACGTGGCGCCCGACGCGCTGGCCGCGATGCAGGCCTACCCGTGGCCCGGCAACGTCCGCGAGCTGCGCAACATCGTCGAGTCGGCCCTGGCGCTCGGCGAAGGGCCCGTGCTCACGCTCGACGACCTGCCGCCCGAGCTGCGCGGCGAGCCCCCGCCCACCGAGGTCGACGCGCTCGACGCGACCCTCGCGCAGCGCGAGCGCGCCGAGCTGATCGACGCCCTGGGCCGCGCCCGCGGCAACCGCACCCGCGCCGCCGAGCTGCTCGGGATCAGCCGCACCACCCTGTGGCGCAAGCTGCGCGAGCTCGCGATCGACACGCGCGGTTGATCCACCGGGGCACGCCCCTTGCTACGAGGCGCGCCGGAGGCCCCATGATCTTTCGCCAGCTCTTCGACAACGAGACCTCGACGTACACGTACCTGCTCGGTGACCGGGCCTCCCGCGCGGCCGTGCTCGTCGACCCCGTCGACACCCAGATCGACCGCGACCTCCAGCTCGTCGCCGAGCTCGGCCTCGAGCTGAAGGCGTCGCTCGACACCCACGTCCACGCCGACCACGTCACCGGTGCGTCGGTCCTCAAGGAGCGGACGGGCTGCGAGATCGTCTACCCCGCGCACTCCGGCGCCATCGGGCCCGATCGCGCCGTGCGCACCGGAGACGTGCTCCAGTACGGCGCGATCCGCATCGAGACGCGCCTCACGCCGGGCCACACGAACGGGTCGGCGACCTACGTGCTGGCCGACCACTCCATGGCGTTCACGGGCGACGCGCTCCTGATCCGGGGCTGCGGCCGCACCGACTTCCAGGAGGGCTGCGCCGAGACCCTGTACGACTCGGTCCACCAGCAGATCTTCACGCTGCCCGACGACTGCCTGCTCTACCCGGGGCACGACTACAAGGGCCGCACGGTCACGTCGGTCGCCGAAGAGAAGGCGTACAACCCGCGGCTCGGCGGCGGGCGCACCAAGCAGGAGTTCGCGCGGATCATGCAGAACCTGAACCTCGCGTACCCCAAGCGGATCGACACGGCCGTCCCCGCGAACCTCGCGCTGGGACGGCCGGCCTAGCCTCTCAGCCGTCCGCCAGCGCGGCCACGGCGGACTGCGCAGCGGACGCGTGGTCGATGTCGCCGCCGTGCGAGCGCACGGTGACCACCGGCACGTCCGCCCGGCGCAGGATCTGCTCGGCGACGCTGCCGAGGAAGAACCGCTTGATGCCCTTCCGCCCGTGCGTTCCGAGCACGAGCATGCGGGGCTTCAGCTCCTTCGCGGCATCCAGCACGGCTTCGACGCAGTGCCCCTCGCGGACGTGGTACTCCACCGCGACGTCCCGGCGCCGGAACGGGTCGCCGAGCTCGTCGAGCGAGCGCGTCGCGTCGGCCACGAGGACCTGGCGCGCGGTCTTGCCCTCGAAGTTGCCGCCGTGCATCTCCACGTCCGGCCCGACGCCCTCCGGCAGCTCGATCGCGGTCATGAGGACGACGTTCTCACCGAGGTCGGCGGCCAGCTCCGCGGCCTGTTCCACGACCTGCCAGGCACAGCCCTGGGGGTCGACGGCGACGAGCAGCATCTCAGGACTCCTTGGCGAAGATGTTCATCGGCATGCGCATGTAGCGGATGCCGTTGGCCTCGGGCGCGGGCAGCACGCCGGCGTTCGCGTTCACCTGCAGGGACTGGAAGATGAGCCGCGGCGGCTGGAGCTTCGCGTCGCGCTCGGTGCGGAACTTCACGAACTCCTCCTTCGTGGTGTGGCCCTTGAGCTGGATGTTCTCCCGCTTGGAGGCGCCGATCGTGGTCTCGTACTCGAGCTCGCGACCGCCCGGCTGGTAGTCGTGGCCGAC
This sequence comes from Alphaproteobacteria bacterium, assembly GCA_020632875.1. Taxonomy (GTDB): domain Bacteria; phylum Myxococcota_A; class UBA796; order UBA796; genus JACKEQ01. Next base: position 113,717 of record JACKET010000002.1, on the reverse strand, counting down.
GAACACGCGGGTCTCGTCGGGGAGCTGGTAGAGGCGCTGGATCGAGTTGTACAGGTCTTCGGCGGAGCCGCCGGGGAAGTCGCAGCGGCCCGTGCCGAAGTCCGGCATGAACATCACGTCGCCCGTGAACAGCGCGTCGCGGATCTTGTACGCGTAGCAGGCCGGCGTGTGGCCGGGTGAGTGGAACGGCTCGATCGTGAGGGAGCCGGCCTTCAGGGGCTTGCCGTCTTCGAGGAGCACGTCCCACTGGCTGCCGTCGGTCGCGAAGTCGTCGCCGAAGCCGAAGATGCCCTTGAACACCTTCTGGACGCCGGTGATCTCCTTTCCAATGCCGATCTTCGCACCGAGCTCGCGCTTGAGGTGCTGGTAGCCGGACAGGTGGTCGGCGTGGGCGTGGGTGTCGACGACGTAGTGCACGTCGACGCCGAGCTCCTTCACCCTGGCGATGAGCTCGGTGGTGGACTTGTCCGCCACCTCGACCGCGAGCGGGTCGAAGTCCATGACGGGGTCGATGATCACGGCATCCTTGGTGTCGGGATCCCACACGAGGTAGGTCAGGGTCCAGGTCGCCGGGTCGAAGAACGCCTCGATTTGCATGGTGCCTCCTTGGTACGGGGGATTCAGGGACACCCTGCACCAGAGCAAGAAGCGAGCCAAGCAGGCTCCCCCGTCGGAGATCGCCGTCTGGAGGCGGCCTTCGCGCGCATGGCACCCTCGGAGGACGCTGGACGACCCTGTGGGACCTCACACTGTCTCGAAACCGGTCATCGATCTCGAACTGAATCGTTACAGGACACCGGCAAACCTGGGTCCTTCCCCTTGCCGGTCCTGGCACGGTGCTTGCTGTTCTCCCTGTCGCATCGACTTCCAGGGGCCCCGTGCTCGAGGGCCCTCCTGCGTCCAGGAGGCGTCATGGATGGATTCACTCCCGTGTCGGCGATCGCCGGCGGGGCCCTGATCGGGCTCGCCGCGTCGATGATGCTGTTCTTCAACGGGAAGATCGCGGGCATCAGCGGCGTGTACAGCGGCCTGCTGCGCCCGAAGGCCGGGGATCTCGGCTGGCGCACCGCGTTCGTGGCGGGTCTGCTGCTCGCGGGAGGCGTCGCGTACGCCTTCGCGCCCGGCGCCATCGCGGTCTCCGCGACGCGTTCCACGGCGCTCACGGCCGTCGCGGGCCTGGTCGTCGGCTTCGGCGTGCGCCTCGGCAACGGGTGCACCAGCGGGCACGGGGTGTGCGGGCTCACGCGGTTCTCGCGGCGGTCGCTCGTCGCGACGCTGACGTTCATGGCGACCGGGATGGCGACCGCCACCGTCGTCCAGCTGCTCACCGGAGGTGCCCTGTGAAGAGCCTCGCGACCAGCCTGCTCTCGGGCTTCGTCTTCGGCATCGGCCTCGCCGTCTCGGGGATGACCCAGGCCGACAAGGTCATCGCGTTCCTCGATCTGAGCGACGCGTGGGACCCGAGCCTGGCCTTCGTCATGATCGGCGCGATCGGCGTGCACATGGCGCTGTTCCGGTTCATCGTGCGGCGTCCCTCGCCTCTGTTCGCCGACGCCTTCGGGATTCCGACGCGGTCGGACATCGACGGGCGGCTCGTGGCCGGCTCGGCGCTCTTCGGGGTGGGCTGGGCGCTCGGGGGGTACTGCCCGGGTCCGGGGCTCGTGTCCTCCGCGTCGGGATCGACGAACGCGCTGGTGTTCGTCGCGACCCTCACGGCCGGGATGCTGCTGTACCACGCGCTCGACGAGGCCTGGCACGGCTACTGGACCACGCGCGTCGCGAAGGCAGAGCCCGAGAAGGTCGAGCTCGAGCCCGTGAAGTGGGACCAGACCGAGATGACCGTCTCGAAGTAGCGGTGTCGTTCGTGTCGAGTGACGCCGTCATGGGGAGCTCGGGCGCTCTTCGTAGGCGTGGCGGGGGCATCGAGGGGAGCGGCGTCGACGCCCGGGTGTCGAGTGTCGGGTGTCGAGTGGCGCCGTCATGGGGAGTTCGGGCGTCCTACCTCCCCGGGCGTTGGCGTGGCGGGGGCATCGAGGGGGGAACGCATCCTCGCCGGAAGCATCGGGGGTTCAACGCATCCTGGACGGCCTGCGGAGGCGGATGGGGGGCGGGCACCCGGTAAGTTTCGGCGTTCGTCCGTCGGCGGAATCCGCTGCGAGGGGTGGAATCGAGTCCGAGGATGCGTACGACCCCCGATGCTCTCGCCCAGGATGCGTTCCTGGGGTGATGCTCCGGCGACGCGGCTCCGCGCCCGCGCCGTCTCCGGCGAGCCGGGATCCTGCGGCCGACACCCGCCATCCCCGCCGTCTACGACGAGCCGGAATCCCGCGACGGTGCCGTCTCCGACGAGCCGGATTTCCGCTTCGAGCGCTCATTCGGGCACGCGCACGCGCACGGGTCGGGCCTCGAACGCCCCGGGCGAATGGGCTCTCTTCCGACCCCGCCAGTCCCGACAGGCAGAGCCCGAAGGGTCCGGTTTCCCCTCGCCTCATCCCAACGCCCGCCCCTCCCGGGAAACCGGATCCTGGGACTGCCGGGTCTACGAACCGCAAGGCCGCCGCAGGCGAGCCGCGCAGCGCGCTCCGCGCGCGAAGTAATGGGTAGACCGGACGTTCACACCCGCGGTCCCCCTCCTCTACGACGAGCCGGGATCCCGCTGCCGACACCCCGCGACGGTGCCGTCTACGACGAGCCGGGATCCCGCGGCCGACACCCGCGACACCGCCGTCTCCGACGAGCCGGGATCCCGCGCTTCGAGCGCCCCATCGGGCACGCGCACGCACACGCGCACGCGCACGGGTCGGGCCTCGAGCGCCCTGCCGATGCGGAGCTCTCCCGACCTCCTCGATCGCGACAGGCAGAGCCCGAAGGGTCCGGTTTCCCCTCGCCTCATCCCAACGCCCGCCCCTCCCGGGAAACCGGATCCTGGGACTGCCGGGTCTACGAACCGCAAGGCCGCCGCAGGCGAGCCGCGCAGCGCGCGGAGTAATGGGTAGACCGGACGTTCACACCCGCGGTCCCCCTCCTCTTCGACGAGCCAGGATCCCGCGGCCGACACCCGCACCTCTACCGTCTCCGACGAGCCGGGATCCCGCAGCCGACACCCGCAACGGCGTAGTCTCCTACGAGCCGGAATTTCGCTTCGAGCACCACATTCGGGCACGGGCACGGGCACGGGCACGGGCACGGGAACCGGATCCTGGGACGGTCCCGGACCTCTTTCGACGCGCCGGGATCCCACGGTCGACTCATGAGGATTGTGACCTAGGTGAGCCCGTGCTTCTTCAGCCGGCGGTACAGCGTCGGACGGCTGATCGCCAGGGCCTCCGCCATCTTCCCGCGGTTCCCGCCCGTCGCACGCCACGCTTCGACCAGCTCCTTCCGCTCGAGGTCGGCGAGGGTGACGGAGGGCTCGGTGCTCGGCGCGTCGGGCTCGGGGACGTGCACCAGCTCGACACCCTCGCCGCGCAGCTCGGGAGCCAGCTCGTCGAGCTCGATGACCGGGCCCTCGCCGAGCACGAAGGCCTGCTCGAGGTTGTTGCGCAGCTCGCGGATGTTGCCGGGCCACGAGTACGCGCGCATGGCCGCCCAGGCGTCGGCCGAGAGCCCGTGTACCCGGCGCCCGCCGCGCTCGTTGAACGCGTCGATGAAGAACCACGTGAGCGCCTGGACATCACCCGTGCGCTCGACGAGCCGCGGCAGGTAGAGCACCACCACGCGCAGGCGGTACATCAGGTCTTCGCGAAAACGGCCCTCGGTCACGAGCTGGCGGAGGGCGGCATTCGTCGCCGACAACAGCCGCACGTCGACCTCCTGCTCGACCGTGCCGCCCACCGGCGTGAACCGCTTGAGCTGGAGCACGCGCAGCAGCCTGGCCTGCAGATCGATCGGGAGCTCGGCGACCTCGTCGAGGAACAGCGTGCCCTTGTCGGCCAGCGCGAGCAGCCCCTTGCGGTCGCGAATGGCGCCGGTGAACGCGCCGCGGACGTGGCCGAACAGCTCGCTCGCCAGCATCTCGGACGTGAACGTCGCGCAGTTCACGGCCTGGAACGGCCGCGTGGAGCGCGGGCTCTCGCGGTGCAGCGCGTCGGCCACGAGCTCTTTGCCGGTGCCGCTCTCGCCGCGGATCAGCACCGTGGCATCGCTGCGCCCGGCGCGGCGGATCTTCTCGAACAACGCCGTCATCTCGGGAGCGACGGTGATCATCTGGTGGAACCGGACCAGGTTCAGGTCCGGGCGCTTCACGACAGGCTGCAAGCCGACTCCCTCCGGACGCGCGGCTTCGCGACACCGGTCGAGTGAAATTGAACGATTCCGACATAGCACGAATCACCCGCGCGAGACAGGCCTGCCCAGACTCCCCCCATCCGGCCCCAACCGCCGGAGGATGTGGGTTCGAACACAGCTATCCGCCATGGCACGCACCTTGCGAACGATGGCGGCGAACCCGTTTCCCCCCACGCGAAGGAGCCCGAGATGAACGCCCTCACCCGGCACGTTCCCCTGCTCGGCCAGCTCGCCCGCTACGACGCCGGTACCTTCCAGAGCGACGCCGTCGCCGGCCTCACGACCGCCATCATGCTGATCCCCCAGGCCATGGCCTACGCCATGCTCGCCGGGCTCGATCCGATCATCGGTCTCTACGCGTCCACGATCCCCCTCGCGATCTACGGGCTGATGGGCACGTCGCGCCAGCTCGCCGTCGGCCCGGTGGCGATGGTGTCCCTGCTCGTGGCCAGCGGCGTGGGTGCCATCGTCGGCGGGAACGATCCCGTGCGCTACGCGAGCCTGGCCGCGCTGCTGATGCTGATGGTCGGCGCGCTGCAGTGGGGCATGAGCCTCGCCCGGCTCGGCTTCCTCGTGAAGTTCCTGAGCCACCCCGTCATCGCGGGATTCACCTCCGCCGCGGCCCTGATCATCGGGTTCTCGCAGCTCAAGCACGTGATGGGCGTGAACCTCCCGAGCAGCCACCACGTCCACGAGATCCTGCTCCACGCCATCGAGAAGGCCGGCGACACCAACCTCGTCACGCTCGGCATCTCGCTGGCGTCCATGGCCACGCTCGTCGCGCTGAAGCGCTTCGCGCCCCGGTTCCCGCGCTTCCTGCTGGTCGTCGCGGGCGGTGCGCTCGCCGTGTGGGGCCTCGGGCTGCACGAGATGGGCGTCTCCATCGTGGGTGACGTGCCGAGCGGCCTGCCCAGCCCGGCCCTCCCGGCACTCGAGCTGGGGAGCATCCAGGCCCTGCTCCCCACTGCGATCACCATCGCGCTGGTCGGCTTCATGGAGAGCATCTCGGTCGCCAAGGCCTTCGCCCGCGAGAACAAGTACGAGGTCGACGCGGATCAGGAGCTCGAAGCGCTCGGCGTGGCGAACGTCGTCGGCGCGTTCTTCCAGGGCTATCCGGTCACCGGCGGCTTCAGCCGCACCGCGGTCAACGCCCAGGCCGGAGCGCTCACCGGCGTCGCCAGCCTCGTCACGGCCGGCGCGATCACCGTCACGCTGCTGTTCCTCACGCCGCTGTTCTACTTCCTCCCGAAGGCGGTGCTGGCGTCGATCATCATGACCGCCGTGTTCGGCCTGATCGCGACCGACGAGGTGAAGCACCTCTGGAAGGTCAGCCGTCCCGACCTCGCCGCCATGGGGCTCACGTTCGTGGCGACCCTCACGCTCGGCATCGAGCAGGGCATCCTCGTCGGCGTCGCCGCGAGCCTGCTGTGGTTCATCTGGAGCACGAGCCGCCCGCACCTCGCCGTCCTCGGCGAGCTGCCCGGCACCACGGTGTACCGCAACGTCGAGCGCTACCCCGAGGCCCGCACCACCCCCGGAGTCGTCGCGATCCGCGTCGACGCCCCGCTGTACTTCGCGAACACGGCGTTCCTGAAGACCGCCGTGCAGGACGCCATCGGCGAGGACGCGCGGCACCTGGTCGTCGACTGCAAGGCCATCGGCTCCGTCGACGCGCAGGCCCTCTCCACCATCGGCGAGATCCTGGACGCGATGGAGGACCGGAGCATCACCGTGTGGCTCGCCGGTGTCCGCGGGCCCGTGCGCGACGCGCTCGAAGCGGCGCACCTGATGGAGCGCATCGGCTGGGACCACGTCGTGGAGCGCGTCCACGAAGCGGTCGACCGCGCATCGGGCCGCCGGCTCGAGCTGCTCGGCGGTGCGAAGTGACACCGGACCTCCCGCCCGCGCCGCCCGAGGTCGAGCTGCACGGCTGGGTGGAAGCGGGCGTCGCGATGGGGCTCCGCAACGACGAGGACCACGAGGACGCCGGCCCACACGTGGGATTCGACCTCGCCCGGCTCCAGGTGAAGGCCCACCACCGCGGCTACGGGGGCATGCTCCAGGTCGAGGCCGCGACCGGCACGGTCCAGCTGCTCGACGCCGTCGTCGAGCTCGGGGACCCGAAGCGGTTCTCGGTCCGCGCCGGGCGCTTCAAGATGGGGGTGTCGCAGGACTTCGCCGTCCCCGCGCCGCAGATGATCCTCCCCACCCGCGCCCGCTTCGTGAGCCTCACCCCGCGCCGCGAGGTGGGTGTCGAAGCCCAGGCCCGCATCGCCGAGGTCGTCCGCGTTCGGGTCGGCGCCTTCGACCCCGTCACCGACCTCACCGTCACCGGTCCCGGGATCAGCCCCTCGCTGGCCGTCGACGTGGACCTGCCCGCCGACCTCTCCGCGCACGCCGGGGCCGCCACGTGGGTCCATCCGCCGAACGCCCTCGAGAAGCTCGGCGATCACGCCCCCATCACCGATCGCGTCGCGGACGTCGGCGTGGAGTGGAGGCACGACGGCAACACCGTCGCGGTGGAGGGCATGGTCGCGCACGAGATCGCGCGGGACGTGTGGGACAGCGGCGCGTCCGTGCTGGCCGCGCACCGCATCCACGCCGGGAGCGCCGAGGTCGAGCCCGCGGCGGGTTGGGACGTGCTCGTGCGCCCGGACGACGCGAGCCATCGGGCCACGGGCGCCATGAACCTGCACCTGGACGACTGGAGCGCCGTCGCCAGCCTGTCGCTCGAAGCCACGTTCGCGTCCGCGAAGACCCCTCCGATGGAGGTCGCCAGGGCTCAGCTCCAGCTCGGCTTCTGACCCCGCACCCCGCATTTTTGTATGCTCCGCCCGTGTCGCGGCTGGTCCGCGGACGAAGGGGAGTCAGATGCGCATTGGATGGTGGGCCGTGTTGCTCGTGGGCTGCGTGCCCAAGCAGGAGCACGAGACGCTCATGGCCGAGTCGCAGGGCAAGGAGACCGAGCTCGCGCGCCTCGTCGGCGAGTGCACCGAGGTCGAGGCCGAGCGGAACGGGCTGCGCGAGGATCTCGACTGGGCGAACCGCATCCTCGACAAGCGCCGCCGCGAGCTCGCCGAGGCGGTCAGCAAAGAGACCGACATGCAGCGCAGCATCGAAGAGATGCAGGAGGCGCTCAAGGAGCTCGACATGCGGCGCGCGCGCGCCGAAGCCGCGCTCGAGGAGTTCCGCGAGCTCGTCATGAAGTTCCAGGGGATGATCGACGCGGGCACGCTGTCCGTGAAGGTCATCGACGGGCGCATGGTCGTGCAGCTCCCGACCGACATCCTGTTCGACCCGGGCAGCGCGGCTCTCTCGAAAGACGGTGAGAAGGCCATGGCCGAGGTCGCCCAGGTGCTGCAGTCGATCGAGAAGCGCGAGTTCCAGGTCGCCGGGCACACCGACAACCAGCCCATCGCCACCGCGAAGTACCCGAGCAACTGGCACCTCGGCAGCGACCGCGCCATCGCGGTCACGCGGCTGCTCGTCCAGAACGGCCTGACCGCCGACCGGGTCAGCGCGTCGAGCTACGGCGAGTACAAGCCCGCCGACACCAACCGGACGAACGAGGGCCGCGCGAACAACCGGCGCATCGAGATCATCGTGCTGCCCGATCTCGAGGCGCTCCCGGGCTTCGAAGAGCTGAAAGCGCTCGGACAGTGACCCCGCTGGGGCCTTCGGTGGTGTCGGCCCCATACTCGTCGTATAAGCGGCGTCGATTCGGACGGGAGCGTTCATGACCACCGAGGAGCAGCTCGAGATCGTCGTGCTGGGCGCCGGTTTCGCCGGCACCGAGTGCGCGAATCGCCTCCACCGGGTGCTGGGCCGCCGCGCGCACGTCGTGCTGGCCGACCAGATGAACTACATGGTCTTCCACCCGCTGCTTCCCGAGGTCGCCGCGGGCACCATCCACGCGCAGCACGTGATCAACCCGATCCGCTCGCTGTGCCCCGGCGTCGACTTCGACTGCGCCGACATCGAGTCGATCGACCTCGCGAACCGCGTGGTGCACTTCAAGGCGACGGACCTCTCGGCGCCCCCTTCGCGCCGCTACGACCACCTCGTCGTGGCGATGGGGCTCGTGCCCAACATGGGCATCGTGCCGGGGATGAGCGCCCACGGCCTGCCCATGAAGACCGTCGGCGACGCGTTCGCCGTGCGGAACCAGGTGCTCGGCAACCTCGAGCACGCCGCGAACACGACGGATCCGGCGCTGCGGCGCGAGCTGCTCACGATCGTGACGGTGGGCGCGGGCTTCTCGGGGGTCGAGACCTGCGCCGAGGTGCACGATCTCGCGACGTTCTCGCTCCGCTACTTCCCCGAGCTCGCGAACGAGCGCATCCACTCCGTGCTGGTCTCCGCGACCCCGCGCATCCTGCCCGCCCTGTCCGAGACGGCCTCGGCGCACGCGCAGAAGGCGCTCGAGCACCGCAACGTCGTCGTGAAGCTCTCGTGCCGCGCGAAGAGCGTCACCCCCACGGCGATCTTCCTCGGCGACGGCGACGAGATCCCCACGCGCACGGTCGTGGGCACGATCGGCAACCGTCCCCACCCCGTCATCATCCAGAGCGGCCTCGACCACGACCGCGGCCGGCTCACGGTCGACGCGTTCATGCGGTGCACCGGCCACGAGAACGTCTGGGGCATCGGCGACTGCGCGCTGATCACGAACGCGCTCGACGGCGAGCTCGCCCCGCCCACCGCCCAGTTCGCGAGCCGCGAAGGCGCACAGTGCGCCGACAACGTGATCGCCGCGATCGACGGGAAGGAGCTGAAGCCCTTCTCGTTCAAGCCCAAGGGCTACGCGGCGTCGCTCGGTCACATGGACGCCATCGTCGAGAGCGGGCGGCTCCGGTTCACGGGCTTCTTCGGCTGGCTCGTGTGGCGGTTCATGTACCTCACGATCCTGCCGGGCTGGCTGCGCCGCGCGCGTGTGCTGGTCGACTGGGTGTTCGACCTCGTCTTCCCGCGGGACATCTGCCAGCTCATGCCCGGCACCTCCGATCGCATCGGCAGCCAGCACTACCAGCCCGGCCAGACCGTGGTCGAAGAGGGGGCGGACGGCGACGCGTTCTTCCTGATCGAGACCGGCGAGGTCGAGATCGTGCAGCGGCGGGCCGGAGGCGAGCAGGTGCTCGCGCGCCTCGGCCCGGGCGCGCACTTCGGCGAGGAGTCGCTGCTCACGGGGGCCCGTCGCAACGCGACCGTGCGCGCCGTGCAGCCCACCGACGTGCGGGTCGTCACGCGGGAGGACTTCGCGCTGCTCACGAGCCGCGTGGGCGGGCTCTCGAACCTGCTGCGCCAGGTGAAGCCCACGCCCGAGGCGGGCGACGAGGCGCGCGAGCGCAAGCGCCACGACGCGCTGCGGCAGGACACCGCGCGCACCCGTATGCGGCCGCCGCCCACGACGGTGCCCGACGATTCGCCCGTCGACGCCGTGCTCGAGGCGCTCGAGGCCGCCGGAGGGCAGCCCGTCGCCGTGTCGAATGGAGCGGCGTTCGCCGGCTGGATCGATCCCGCCGTGCTCATCGACGCTCCCCAGACCGCGCTCGAGGGGCGGACGGCCGGTGCCCTCGCCGCGCGGGCGCCGTGCTGCGCGCCCGAAGACGACCTCACCGAGATCGCCGAGCGCTTCTACCGCGAAGACCTGCGGTGGATGGCGGTGGTCGAAGACGGCGCGCTGCTCGGGATGCTGACGCCGATCGACGTCGCGCGTGCGCGCCTCACCGCCGAGCGGGCGGCCAGTTGAGCCCTCCGCGCACCTGGTGGGCCGACGCCGAGCTCGCGGCGACCCTCGGGCACGGTCCGCCGCTCGCCGAGCCCTGGCAGCAGACGGTCGTCGGCATCCTCACCGCGACCCTCGACCCCGAGTCGGGCGACCGCGCCCAGCAGGGCCTCGACGCGCTCGTCGCGAGCGACGCGCCCCCCGAGGTGAAGGAAGCCGTGGCGCTGCTCGTCGCGATCGGCCGGCGTGGCGCCGATCTCGCGGCCCTCGCCGAGCGCGCGGAGGCCTTCGCCCGGTCTGCCGAGCCCGCCGTGGCCGCGCGGGCCTTCCACGTCGCGGGCATCGCGCGCACGTGGCGCGGCGAGCTCGACCTCGCGCTCGACGACCTGCTCGCCGGGCTCGAGTCCGTGCACGCCGAGGCCCCGCGCCGCTACTGGTTGCTCGGGTCCGTCTCGAACATCCTGATCAGCGAAGGCGCGTGGACCGAAGCGCGCGCCGTGCTCGACGTGGTGGCGCGCCACCGCACGGCCATCGGCGACACCGTCGGCACGGCGATCACCGCAGGGCGCCAGGCGACCCTCGAGCTCGGGCTCTGCAATCCGTCTGCTGCGCGCGGGTACATCGCGCACGCCATGTCCGCGGTGGGCGACCGGATCCCGGCGTTCTCGCGCCTGCGCCTCGCGACCCTCGGGCTCACGGCGTCCATCGAGCTCGGCGCGGTCGACGAAGCCCTCGCACACAGCGTCGAGGGCGGCATCGCCGAGGTGCCCGACGGCTACATGCGCGGGATGGCGGCCCTCGCGATGCTCCGCGCCCGTCCCGACGGGGCCGAGCGCTGGCTGGCCATCGCGCGCTCCAGCCTCGTCGACCCGCACGGCATGGCGCTCGTCGACGCGTGGGCCGAGCACCTCCTGTCCGACGCACCCGTCCCCGAGCCCGAGGGCGCGGTGCCCCAGAAGCCCACCGAAGGCCGGTTCCTCCGCGCCGTGCTGCGATCCGACCGTGCGCTCGCGGCCGGTGACCGCGACCTCGCGCTGCGCTGGCTCGACCGCGCGCTCGCGCTGGCCACCGCCGCGAACACGCCGCTCTGGATCGCCGACGTCGACCGGCGCTACGCGGCCCTCGACCCCGTGAGGAGCGCGCTCAAGGCGTCGCAGCGGTTCTCGGGCCTGCCCGGTGAGGCCATCGAGCGCACCGTGCAGGAGGACGTCACCATCATCTTCAACGACCTCGTGGGCTTCACCCGGCGCTCTCAGCACCTGAGCCCCGACGAGGTCATGAACACGGTGCGGTCCCTCTTCGAGATCACCGCGCCCGTGCTCGCCCGCCACCGTGTCCGCCCGCTCCAGTACATGGGCGACGGGCTGCTCGCCGTGGCGCAGGGCCCCGACCACGACGCGCGCGGCAAGGCCTTCGCCACCGAGCTCGTGTGGCGCTGTGGCCAGATGAGCCGCGTGCGGCGGGCGCGCGGCGAGGGCCTGGCGCTCACCACCCGCGCCGGCCTGGCCTCGGGGCCCGTGGTGCTCGGGCTCGTCGGCAGCTTCGCGAAGCTCGAGCACCTCGCCATCGGGCGCACGACCAACCTCGCCGCGCGCCTGCAGGGCTGCGCCGCACCGGGCGAGGTCGTGTGGATGCTCGATCCCGCGGCACCCGGGGCCGCGGACGCCGAGCACGTCCCGCTCAAGGGCTTCCCGCGCCCCATGCCCATCCACCGTGTGAAGGCCGACGCGACGGCCGAGCCGGAGGGCTGAAGCCGACGATGGACGCCCGACGCCGCCTGGCCCAGCAGCTCCACGAGCTCCCGCTGCCCATCGCGCAGCTCGTGCGCCGCGCGCTGAACGCCAAGTCCGCGCTCGAGCGCCACCACAACGCGTTCTACCTGGCCGAGGCGACGCTGAAGCTCGCCGCCACCGCGCGGATCGGGGTGTGGCTCGAGCACTGCCTCGAGCCGGGCGGCGAGATCGAGCGCGTGCTCGAGTCGCTGGTGATGCCGTCGCTCGGGCACTGGTGCGGCTACCTGCGGGCCCTCGACAAGGCGCTGGCCGAGCGTCCCGACGCCGCGCTCCTCCCCCTCTCCGACGGGTTCGGGCAGCTCTCGGCGCCCCGCGACCTGCCCGCGTGCCTGGCCTTCGCCGAGGCCGCCCGCGCCGCCGACGTGGTGCCGCAGGACACCCCGAAGCGCGTGAAGAAGCAGGGCGTGCAGGCGTTCTTCGACGCCCTCGTCGCGTACCGCAACGCGGTGCTCGGCCACGGCGCCCAGCGACCCAAGCAGTTCTACGCCGACCTCGGCGACGCGCTGCTCGAGGCGTACACCGAGGTGCTCGAGACGGGCGTGCTGCTCGGCGACCGCCGGCTCGTGCAGGTCACGCCCTCCGAAGACGGCGTCGGCTGGCGCGACCTGACGGGGCTCTCCGGCCTGCCGGTCTCCCGCGACGACCTCCCCGCCCTGCCGGCCAGCGCGAAGCCCGTGCCCGGCCACCTGTACCTCGTCGGCACCGGCGAGCTGATCGCGCTCCACCCGCTGGCGGTCTTCCACGAAGACGCGCTCGAGCGCGAGGTCGTCGGCCTGCTCAACAAGACGGTGCGCCGCACGAAGCGCACCGGCGAAGCCGAGATCGACGAGGTCCGACGCGCCGACTACCTCGACTACGCGTCCGGCGAGATCATCGAAGGCGTCGACGCGCGCGGCACGCTCACCGAGCTGCTGTCCCGCCTGCGCGCGCGCCCCGTCTCCGACGCGGAGGTCGCGGCCGTCGAAGACGCCAGTCGCGTCGGCGACGAGGAGGACGTGGCGGACGTCGTCTCCGGAGGCGCGGCCATCGGCGACTTCGAGATCCTCGACGAGCTCGGGCGCGGCGGGATGGGCATCGTGTACCGCGCCCGCCAGCGCACGCTCGGACGCATCGTCGCGCTGAAGGTCCTGCCGCCGGCCCTCGCCGCCAACGAGACCGCCGTGAAGCGCTTCCAGCAGGAGGTGAAGGCGCTGGCCCGCGCGGATCACCCCAACGTGGTGCGCATCCTGAGCTCCGGGGTCAGCAACGACCGGCACTTCTTCGCCATGGAGTTCGTCGACGGGTCCGACCTCGCGGCCGTCACGCGGGCGCTCGACGGCTTCCGGAGCCAGGGCGGCCTGTCGGACCGCTCGCTCGCCGAGGCGGTCGAGGTGTCGCGGGCCACCGACCCCCAGGTCACCTCGCGCAGCGTGCCGAGCTCGGGTCCGCGCTATTTCCGCCGCGTGGCCGAGCTCTTCGCGGACGTGGCGCGTGGGCTGCACCAGCTCCACGAGGCCGGCATCGTCCACCGCGACGTGAAGCCCCACAACCTCGTGCTGTCGAGCGACGGCACGCGCCTCGTGCTCATGGATCTCGGCCTGGCGCTGCTCGCCGACCGCTCCGAAGCGCTGACCAAGACCACGACGGGCGTGCTCGGCACCCTGCGCTACGCCGCGCCCGAGCAGCTCGGGCCCGAGCGCGCGAGCCTCGACCGCCGCGCCGACGTGTACGGCCTCGGCGCCACGCTCTACCAGATGGTCACGGGCCGCCCGCCCCACGACGCCGACACCGAAGGCGCGCTGCTCCGCCAGATCCTCGACACCGAGCCGCCTGCGCCGCGCAAGGTCGATCCGTCCGTGCCCGCCGACCTCGACGCGATCCTCCGCGTGGCGCTCGAGCGCGATCGGAAGCGGCGGTACCCCACGGCACTCGCGTTCGCCCAGGATCTGGAGCGGTTCGCCGCCGGCGAGCCCGTCCGCGCGCGGCCCGGCGGCATCGGTCGCGCCGTCGCGCGGTTCCTGGCGGCGCGTCCGGCCGCCGTGGCGCTCACGCTCGTCCTGATGCTGCTCGGCGTGCTCGGGGTCGGCGGCCTCTCCAGCGCCGGCCTGTACTGGCTCTCCTCCCTCCCCACCCACGTCTACGCCCACGACCTCGACTGGATCCACAGCGTCCCCAACGCCAACGTCGAGGTCAGCCGGGCGGAGCAGCGGCGGCGCTGGCGCACCCACCGGCTCACCATCGAGGACGGGCGGGTCACCCGCGTCGACTACGTGAACGCCCACGACGTGCTCGTCCAGGACGAGGAGGGCGTCTCGAGCTGGATCTACACCTATCGCGACAACGGCGCGGTCAGCCGCATCGACACCTACGACGACTACGGGACGCTGAAGGCGTACTACGAGCTGAGCCCCGACCTGCTGACGCAGCGCCGGTACACGCCCCAGGGGACTCCCGCGCTGGTGCCCGGGTCCCAGGTCAGCGCCTACACGTTCGAGTACGGCGACCGCGGACACGTGACGAAGCAGACCCACCGGAACATCGCCGGGCACTACGTCCGCAACGGCGACGGCATCGGGTCGTACATCGTCGAGCGCGACCCGCGAGGGCTGATCACGAAGCTCACCTACCTCGACGAGAAGGGCCGTCCGACGCCGCGCACGGACGGCGTGTTCGCGGCGCACCGGGAGTACGACGCCCGCGGCTTCATGGTCGCCGAGTCGATGCACACCGCCGACGGGCGGCTGTTCGAGGTCGGCGGCATCGCGACGACCCGCCTCACCTACGACGCGGTCGGGAACAACGACACGACGTCCTTCTTCGACGCCGACGGCGCGCCCACGCCCAATCCCCAGGGCGTCGCGAAGTGGGTGTGGACGTTCGACGGATGGGGCCAGCCCATCACCCAGCGCGCGTTCGACGCGGCCGGCCAGCCGACGAGCGACGCGCAGACCCGCGCCCACCTGGTCCGCTTCGAGCACGACGCGCGGGGGAACCGGTCCCGCACGGCCTACTTCGACACGTCCGACCAGCCGACGTGGTCTGCAGAGGCGTACCACGCGACCACGATGGTGTGGGACGAGCACAACTCGCTCGTGGAGCAGCGCTTCTTCGACACCGAGGGCAACCCGACGACCTTCGGCGACGACACCTGGCACCGGTCCGAGTGGACCCGCGACGCGCACGGCCTCGACATGGAGGAGCGCCACTACGACGTGGCGGGCGCCCCGGTCCGCACGCGGGCGGAGGGGGCCTTCGGATCCCGCTCCACCTACGACCGCTACGGGCAGCGCGTGCGCCTCGAATGGCTCGACACGGACGGCTCGATCATGCTGGCGCCCGACGGCTACGCGATCGAGGAGCTCACCTGGGAGCTGGGCAACGAGGTCGGCTACGCGTTCTTCGACGCGAGCGGTGCGCCCGTCGTGCATCGCGACGGCAACCACGCCGCCCGCATCGAGTACGACGAGGCCGGCAACGAGACGCGGCGGACGTACCTCGGGCTCGACGGGGCCCCCGTGGCGCTCCGCGAGGGCTTCGCGACCCGCATCCAGGGCCGCGACGACCGCGGCAACGTCGCGCGCCTGCGCTACCTCGACGCCGCGGACGCACCGGTCCTGCATCCCGACTGCGCCTGCAGCGGCTGGAACGACACGTACGACGCGGTGGGCAACCTCGTGTCGCGGCACTACCTCGACGCGTCCCAGCAGCCGGGCCCCGACGACGAGGGGATCTGGGGCTTCCGGTCCACGTGGGACGCCCGGAACCACGAGGTCCGCCGGGATCTGCTCGGCCCGGACGACGCGCCGCTGCTCGCATCGAGCGGCTATGCCGCCTGGACCGCGACGTACGACGACCAGGGCAACCAGGTCACCGTGACGTGGCTCGGGCTCGACGGCAGGCCGCTGATGCAGCCCGAGGGCATGGCCGGCAAGCGGATGGCGTGGGACGCGCGGGGCCGCATGACGTCCCTCACGTTCGTCGGCGTCGACGGGCAGCCCGTGAACCTCCCCGCGGGCTACGCCACGATCCTCTTGCGCTATCCGTACGCGCTGGACGACGAGAGCCGCTACGCCGTCCGGCTGGCCGCCGACGGCACGCCGCTCCCCCTCGCGGCGTCCGGGTGGATCGTGCGGGCCAGCACGAAGGCGAACATGACCAGCGCGATCGACCCGGGGATCCGGCTCGCGCAGCGCATCGTGTCCATCGCGGAGCCCGGCGCGGGCGGCCTGCAGGTGGGCGACCTGCTCCTCCACGTCGAGTGCGCTGCGCCCGGCGACGACTGCGTCGACGGCAGCGACCTCGAGAAGCCCGGGATGCGCAACGACGCCACGCGGGCGCGGGCCATCGCGCTTCGCGGCGAGGACGTCGCGGCGCTGGAGGAGGTCGTGGTCGAGCTGACCCACGCCGAGCTCAAGCGGCTCTCGATCCAGCGCTGGCCGAACCACGGCATCGTGCTCGGGGACCCGGATGCGTGGGTCCGCGAGCACTGGATGCCGTGACTACAGCGACTTCAGGAAGGCGACGACCTGGAGCTGCTCGGCGCGCGTGAGGGCACGCCACTTCTCGATGACCAGGCGCGCTTCGCTGCGGAACTCGCTGTCGCGCACGCAGAACGCCGTGTGGTCGGCGCTCTGGCCCTGGCCGACCGTCTGGCAGGCCTCGTAGTTCGGCATGCCGTCGCCATCCGTGTCGGGCGGCGTCGGCAGGTCGTGGATCTCGATGACCGCGATGAGCGCCTCGTCGAACGTGTCGATCGGCGTGATGCGGTCGGACACCGGCACGCCGGAGGCGTCGAGGTCCGCGTTGTGTGCGTAGTAGAACTGCGGGTCGGGCTGGTTCAGGTACACGCGCGCGTCGTGGAGGAAGGGCGGGCCGATCTTGCCGAGGCCCATGAGGGGCGACGTGCGCCACTCGGTGCCCATCGCGAGGCCCTGGCCGGGCAGCGCGAAGTCGGCGAGGTTGCGGCTGAGGCCCTGGTACTGCTCGTTCTCGGCGACGAACCCGGCCTCGTCGAAGCCCGGCGGGAAGCCGCCCATGTCGTGGATGAGCAGGTCGCTGAAGATCGGGGCCCAGCGCTGCGACAGCGTCTCGGAGACCTCGTCGATGGCGGCCGGCGAGATGCCCGTCGGCAGGATCGGCGTGTGGCAGCCGGAGCAGTTGAGCTGGCGATCCATCGCGCGCCCACGGGCCTCGTTGCGCGTCACGTTCGCATCGGTCTCGACGGTGCCGTTCATCCGGCCCCGCCAGGCGTCGAGGTCGAGCCCGAACAGGCGCGCGCCGGCCTCGACGTCCGCCTGCAGCGCGGCGTTCGCGTCGGCGTCGCCCATCAGCTCGGGCGCGGGCCGCGGCGGAGCCACGAGGCGGATCACGTCGCGCAGGCCGCGCAGCTCGTCGATCGTCAGCTCGGGGTCGGGCCCCTCGTCGACACAGGTGGGCGACGTGTTGAGCGCGTTCGAGGGCTCGGAGGGCTGCAGGACGCTCGTGAAGCCGAGCTCGCCCTGCGTGCCGCCCACGACGAACTGGATGATCGTCGGACCCGCGGCGCGGAGGCCGAAGCGGCCGAGGCGGACGACGGGGTCGCCGCCGACCAGCGCGTCGGACATGCGGCTCTGGTTCTGGCGCCCGCTGATGCAGTCGCTGCCACAGGGGTTGTTGAAGGGCGGGAGGCGCACGGCCGGGTCTTCGGACGCGAAGTCGTTGCGCTGGTCGAGGGGGTCTTCGTCGACGGAGATGTCGCCGTGGTACACGGCCTCCATCAGCCCGCGGCCGATGTACGGCGGGCCCGCGCGCTCGGCGGTCACCCGCGTGACGAGCGGCCCGACGAGGAACGGGTCCTGCGACTCGGGCACGATGAAGTCGGGGTTGCAGCCCTCGGTGGCCCGGACGTGGAACACCGGCCCACCGAAGATCGAGAGCCCGTTGAACCGGCCGTCGGAGGCGTCGAAGTCCCCGAACAGCGTGAACGCGGCCGTCTCGACGTTCCGCTCGCCGTCGATCGTCAGCAGGTGCCCCTTCGTCTCCTCGGGAGGCGCGATGCGGTGAGCGCGGCTGGCGGGGGTCGACTGGCGGAAGTTGGAGATCGACACGAGGTCGCCGCGGTCGGCTTCGTCGACGAACTCGTCGATGATCTCGCTGCTGCGGTGGCAACCGACGCACGACAGCTGGTTCATGACCGGGCCGAGCCCGGGGGCCACGGCCTCGTCGGGGTCGTCGTGCAGGTTGGTGAAGATCGAGATGCCCGCCGAGGTGTCGTCCCGGTCGAAGATGCCCTGGACGGTCTTGCTGTCCTGGATGTCGGACGTCGCGTACGACAGCGCGGCGAGGGTGTTGTCGGTGGCGAAGGTCGCGCGCGGCGCGAAGTCGACGGGCTTGCGCTCGAGGGCGCTGGGGCCGGCGATTCCGGACAGGTCGCGCGCGTCGATCGACGCGTAGTTGTCCGTGATGTTGCCGTTGTAGCAGCCGGTCAACGCGAGGACCACGAGCAGTTCAGGTCGGTTGCGGAACATGGTGGGCTCCCGGACTACAGCTTGCCGATGAGGTCGAAGAAGATGCGCCGGTCGTGATTCGCCCGGCGGGGGAAGCGGTCGAACTCGAAGTAGTTCACCGCGAGCTTCAGGTTCTTCGCGAACGAGTAGCCCACGACGGCCTCGAGGCCCGCGTACTGCGTGCCGCGACCCAGATCGGAGTCGGCGATGGCCGCGATCGTCGCGTCGCCGCGCACGTCCCGGTACGTCAGCCACACGTCGAAGGGGTTCACCTTGGACGCGTCGTCCCACCCGCCGATGATGCTCCCCGCAGTGACGGCCACGCCGACGCGGTCGTTCTTCACGGACGTGTTCACGACGGTGTCGATCATGAAGTGCGGCGTGATGTCCATCGCGTCGAGCTCGACGGTGTGATGGAACTGGCCCGCGAGGGACAGCGTGCGGAAGTGCCCCACCCGGAAGCCCTCGGCGCCGGGGCCGTAGTTCACGTGGTTGTTGCCGTTCTGCAGGCCGCGGCCGAGCAGGAAGGCGGTGCTGCCGGGGTCGATGGTCGCGTTGCCCGGACCGGTGACGCCCGGCGCGTGCAGGCCCGAGTTGATGTTCTCGAAGCCCGTGTAGGTCAGCGCGGCCGTCACGTACGGCGTCTTCACGCGCACCTGGTCGGCGATGATGTTGACCTCGCCCGTGAGACCGACGAACCGGCGGTCTTCGAGGTCTTCGAGCACCCAGTATGCCAGGGCGTTCTCGATGGTGACGCTGTCGTTCACCGGGATGCCGAGCGTGCCCGCGACGCCGGCCGGGTTCACGTCGTTGTCCCAGATCATCTCGGTGGCGAAGGCCGTGCCCTTCACCTCGCCGCGCCAGAACGGGTTCGGCATCTTGCCGGCGTCGAGGCGCAGGGTGACCGGCGCATCGAGCTTGATGAGCGGCTGGATCGACATCCAGTACTGGTCGATCCCGATGCCCGTCGGACGGAACACGTTGCCGAGCGGCACGAACGAGCTCGCGGGGTTCGGGTTCTGGCCGACCGCCACGCGGATCCCGCCGCCAAGCAGGGCGTCTTCGTCGGTGGTCTTCACGCCGAAGCGCACCTTCGTGCGGAAGCCGTCGATGTACTCGCCGGCGCCCGGGATGGTGGCGTTGTCGCGCACCTCGACCTCTTCGCGCGGCACGCGGAAGACGTCGTTCGGGTCGGTGGTCCAGATGTTGTCGTAGCGCAGCGTCACGTCGGCGAACGGCTTGAGACCGCCGAGATGCGGCATCTGCACCTGCATCTTCGGCTTGGCCATCTCGGGTGGCATCACGCCGTCCTTCGGCGGAGCCTCCTGCGCAGACGCCACCCACGGGAGCGCGAGGCTCGCGAGCAGCAGGGTCCAACGTGCAGGCTTCATTGGGGCGCCTCCGTACCGATCGTGATGGAGCTCGGCGCGAGGCCGATGGATTGCACCGCTTCGACGACTTCCATGATGTCGACCCGCGCGCCGAGGCTCGGGAAGAAGCGCAGCGAGTCGGAGACGGAATCGCCCGAGACCCCCGCCATCTTCGCGTCTTCGCCTTCGCCCACGCTGTTCAGCCACCGGTAGTACCCGCGGCTCCGGTACTCCGAGATCAGGTGCCCGATCGCCTCGACGGCATCGGTGCGGGAGGGCTGGTCGCGGAGACCGTCGACCCTCGCCTGGATGGTGTAGTGACCCGGCCCCTCGTACTCGATGCGGTCCGGCACCAGGCCGACGGCTTCGAGCGAGCGGATCACGTCCATGAAGTCGACGATCTTGGGATCCGGGACCTCGGCCTCGAGCCGATTGACGATGAGGATGCTCTCGACCGAGTACTCGTCGTCGGACTGCGCGTTGGCGAGCTCCTCGACGATGGTCTTGTAGGGCACCAGCTTCGGCTCGGTCATCCAGGGAGCGCCCGTGCCACCGCCCGCACCGGTGCCGATCACGAGGTCCTTCACCGCATCGCTCGCGACCGGGAGGCACGTGGACTCGGCGCGGCACGGGTAGCGCAGCCAGATCCGCAGGTAGGCCTTGCCGTCGGAGCGGCCGGCGTCCTGGGACTGCCCGCGCGTCCAGATGGCGCTGTGGGGGTCGAGGAGGAAGTCGGCGCCGAACAGGATGGCGGTCCAACCGAAGACGAGCGCGATGAGCACTCTCCAGCTCGCGAAGGTCATCGGCGCACCCCCTCGGACGCGTCAGCGGTCGCTTCGACGAGGCACACGCCACGCTCCGGCCGCTCGTTGGTGACGATGCGGGTGACGACCCACAGCCCGGGCACGAGCACCAGGAAGGCCACGCCGACCGTGGCGCCCCAGATGACCGCCGTCTGCTTGTAGGCCCGGCCCGTCGCGCCGGCCTCCTCCTCCACCGCCTCGACCACGTCGAGCTCGGAGGAGAGGTCGTTGTTGAAGATGACGCAGAGCATCGCGGAGATCGGGTAGATGTGCGGGATCTCCTCGAAGCCGAAGTCGAGGATCATGAGCTTCGCGAACACGAAGGTCATGGTCATGGCCCAGAAGCGCGAGAAGACGCCGATGGTGAGCAGGAACCCGCTCATGATCTCGGCGAGGCCGAACGCGATGACCCAGGTCTCGCGCGGGTGCGCGTCGGCGTTCACGGTGCCGAACTTCAGCATCTGCACGAGCGGGTCGCCCATGACGGACTCGAAGTTGTCGGCCACGCCGGCCGTGAGGTCGTGGTTGTAGAGCTTGAGCCAGCCGAGCGCGCAGAAGCCGATGCCGAGGACGCGCCGCAGCCAGACCATCTGCTCGCGGTTGATGTTCGTGATGGCGATGCGGTGCGACTGCCAGGGCGACGTGAGGTACACGACCGCTACGGTGAGCACGGGCGCGGCGTCGATCGACACCATGAGCCCCCACTTGGCCGCCATGTAGAACCAGGTCGCGATGATGGCCGTGCCGACGAGCGGGAGGAGGGCCTGCGCCAGGATCAGGATGGCCAGCACGGCCTGGACGGCCTTCAGGAAGCCCGCGGTGGACGGGTCGAGCGGGAAGCTCGGCATGACGAGCGAGTCGTTGGTGGCCGAGAACATCAGCACGAGCGCCGGGCTGCGCATGAAGAACTGCACGGCGAACTCGCGCATCGGCCGGAACCACGTGGCGCGCACGGGCTTGTCGGTCAGGAAGCTCGTGACGCCGTGCGCGATGCGCTGAACGGTCGCGCCGCCGCGCGAGAACACCCGACGCAGCAGGAACTCCTCGATCGGCTGGCGGAGGAACCAGATCAGGATCGACGCACAGATGATGAGGAACACACGGGCCGTGATGTTCCACGTGTCCCAGTGGATGCCGAGCGGGGCACCCTCGTTGGTCTGCTTGAAGAAGTCCAGGCAGAGCGGGTTCTTCAGGCGGTGCGGGATGAAGCGCTCGTGCGCGAGGGCGGTGTTGGTGATCCACACCGCGGCGAGCACGCACAGGCCCGCGTAGAGCGCCCGGAGGCGCGGGAGGAATCTACGGATCATGAGCTAGAACCAGTCGCGAGCGAACTCGAGGGCGCGCCGGAGCGCGTAGGCGTCGGGGACCTCGACCGAGGTGGCCTGCGGATGCACCAGGCCCTGCTGCTCGAGCTGACGGATGATGCGGGCGGCAGTACGGCGGTCGGTGCCCGCGAGGTTGGACAGGTCGTTGGCGTTGATGTGCAGCGTGATGGAGCCGGTCTTCTCGCCGGACAGTGCCGCGTCGGTCATGTCGACCAGGGCCTTCACGACGCGGTACGGGACCTCTTCGTAGGCCAGCGCCAGCGCCTTGTCGGACAGCACGCGAACCCGGGCGCACAGCGCCTGGAGCACCTTCCACAGGATCTCGGGGTGCTCTTCGGTGAACGTGCGGAAGTCGTGGTGCACGATGCGGATGAACTCGCACGGCTCGAGCGTCTCGACGGTCGCGGAGCGCGGGCGGTTGTCGAGCAGGGTCATCTCGCCGAAGCAGTCGCCGTGGTGGAGCACGGCGAGGACCTTGTCCTGCCCGTCTTCGGTCTTCGCAGACACCTTCACCGAGCCGCGGGCGATGACGTACATCGAGTCGCCACGGTCGTCCTGGAAGAACAACACCTCGCTCGCCGGCTTGGACACGCGGGTGGAGCGCGCCTCCAGCATGGTGATCTGCGTGTCGGTGAGGTCGCGGAAGAGCGAAGCCTTCCTGAGGTCGTCCATCGATGCTCCCGATTCGGCCGGCCGTGTCTATCCGGCCCGATTGGCTCGTCAAGAGATGTCGCCGCCGGTGGCGGATCGCGATCGCCCCGTTTGCCTCCTTCGAGGACCCGGGCACACGCGATCTGGATAGAATCCGACACCGCCTCCACCGGAGAGCCCGTGTCCGCCGTCGTCACCGTCCTGCTCGCCGCCTGTACCGGGGGTCCCGCCGGCCCTCCGCCGGGCGTGTGGACCGACGGCGAGAAGGCTGCGCTGGAGCGGATGCGGCTCGCACCGCTGCCCGCCGATCCGACGAACCGGTGGGCCGACGACCCCGGCGCCGCGGCGTTCGGTCAGGCGCTGTTCTTCGACCCGGCGCTCTCGGCCAGCGGGGCGTTCGCGTGCGCCAACTGCCACATCCCCGACAAGGGCTTCGCCGACGACCGGCTGCGCTCGCAGGCCGCGGGCACGCCGCGCCGCCACACGCCCCCCATCCCGGGGGCCCAGGCGGGCCCGTTCTTCGGCTGGGCCGGTGACAGCGACTCGCTGTGGGCGCAGGCGCTCGGCCCGATGCTCCACCCGGCCGAGATGGCCGCCACCGAAGAGCACCTCGCGAGCGTCGTCACCACGCGGTACGCCGCGCCCTACGAGGCCGTGTTCGGCGCTCCGCCGGCCTCCGAGGCGCCCACCCGCGTGGCGGTGAACGTGGCCAAGGCCATCGCAGCCTACGAGCGACGCCTCGTCCCCGAGCCCTCGCGCTTCGACCGGTACCTCGACGGGCTCGCCGCGGGGGCGCCGGGCGATTCGCTCGACGACCTCGAGCTGCGCGGGCTGTCGCTGTTCCTGCGCGAGGGCTGCGTCGACTGCCACCACGGCCCGATGCTCACCGACGGGTCGTTCCACACCCTCGGCATCGAAGAGATCAGCGGGTACGACAAGGGCCGCACCGAAGGCGCACAGCTCGTGCTCGCCAACCGGTTCAACTGCCGCTCGGCCCACTCCGACACCGACCGGTGCGACGAGCTCGACTACCTGAATCCGGCATTCGCGGACTTCGAGGGCGCGTTCAAGACCCCCACCCTCCGGAACGTCGCGCGCACGGCGCCGTACTTCCACAGCGGCGCGGCGGCCACGCTCGAAGACGTGATCGAGTTCTACGACGACCTGCCCGGCGACGCCGTGTTCGGGCACCGCGAGCTGACGCTGCGCGAGCTCGCGCTCCGCGACGGCGAGCTCGAGGCCCTCGTCGCGTTCCTCCGCACGCTCGACGCCATGGTCCCGGCCGACCTGCGCGTTCCGCCGCCGCGCCCCGCCGATCCCACGTGAGAGAGGCCCTCGAGCAGTGGGACGGCGCAGCCGCCAGCGCAGCCGACCTGCGCGCGCGGTTCCGCACCTCTCCGGTGGCCGAGGGCCGCGTGGCCGACGGAGACCGCGGCCTGTCGAAGATCCGCAGGGCGTACGACGCGCCCGGCGACCCGGCCTCGCTGGTGCGCTGGCTCGCGAAGAACCCCGACGAGCTCGGCCCGCTGGCGCCCCTGCTCGGTGACCCGGCGCTCGGCGAGTGGCCGTGGGCCGACGCCGTGACCGTCGACGACGAGCTCGCCACCGCCACACTCGACGTGCTCGCGCGGGTTCAGGTGCTCGCGAGCCCCGAGCTCCGGCGCTTCCTCCGCGTGCTGCTGCGCGTGCGTCCGCGCCCGCTCTGGACCGCCGCGGCCCGCGCCATGGCCCGCCAGGCCCAGGGCGACGCCGAGCTCGACGCCACGGTGCAGGGCCTCTGGGCCGAGGCGTTCCCCGAGACCCTGGCCCTCGGCGGCGGGAAGACGCGCCTCCGCCGGCACGCGCTCTACCTCGGCGCGTGCCACGCCGCGCTCGGCGGCTCGCTTCGGGGGCCCGACCCGCGCGGGCTCGCGTCCGCGCCCCTCCCGAAAGACGACGCCGACCGCAGCGTCGTGCTGTCGAGCCTCGTCGCCCTGCGCCACGACCCCGCCGTGGCGCCGGTCCTGCGCGAGCGCCTCGCCGACCGGAAGCACGGCCCGTTGAGCGAGCGGGCCGTGGTGCTCGCGTGGCCGTTGCTCGACGAAGCGACGCAGGCCGCCGTGCGCGACAGCTTCTCCCGCGACCGCTGGAAGACCCCGGACGGCCTGCTCGCCTGGATGGACACCGCGCGAGCGCTCGGCCTGCAGGGGCTCGAAGCGGGCCCCGCGACGCGCGCGATGGCGCTCGCCATCGAGCCGGTCGGCACGCCGCTCGACCTCGTCGAGGTCCTGAAGGAGTGCCTCGACCCGGTCCTCTCCCCGCTCGTCCCGCCCCGCCGCCGCGCGTGCGCGCTGGCCGAAGCCGTTGCGCTGCTCGAAGCGCCCCAGGTGCGCGGGGTCCCCTGGCCCGACATCGCCCGCGCGACGGGCGACTTCGTCGTCGAGATCCCCGGGAGGGCCATCGAGGTGGGCGCCCGGGCGATCGGCATCACGGCGGCCCTGCACGCGGCGCCGGTCGAGCACCTGCTGCGCATCGGCGACCTCGGCGTCGAGGGCATGCTGAGGGTGGCGGGGCGCGACAACCCCTTCGTCGCCACCCAGGTCGCGGTCCAGATGGAGATCGCCCTGCGCCGCGCCGCCGACGACAGCGAGCGACTGCGGCTCCTGTGGCGCCTCCTCCAGCGCGACCCTCCCTCGCGGACCTTTCGCGAGCTCGACGACATGCTGCGCGCAGACGCCCGTCCCGGCGAGCCCGCCTCGAGCCCGCTCATCGAGATCGCCCGGGCCGTGGCCGCCCTGTACCAGCACCGCGCAGAGGTCCCGGCCCGCGAGCTCGCCGAGGCGATGCGGTCCCTCGCGACCCGGCTCGACGCCCTCGACGTCGCGCAAGGTCCGCCGCTCCGCGCGCTCGCCGACCTCGTCGAAGCCCCTCCCGAGACCGCCGTGGAGGCGCTGTCCGCGTTGCTGGGCGACGGGCCTGGCGGCCTGCTCCGCTGGACCGCCTGGCTCGACGGAGACTCCGCGGCCCTCGCCGGGCAGATCGTGACGGCGGCGGCGGCGACCGAGGAGCTCCGCGCGACGCAGGCGAACCTCGAAGCCGCGCGTCCGCTCATCGACGCCGTCCACGCGGCGGAGGTCCGGCGGGCCTGCGAGAAGGTCGGCGCGTGCGTCGAGGGCTGCGGCTGGCCCGAGCGGCACGCCGTGGCGTTCGTGCTGGGCCGCATCGCCGCGCGGGCGCATGCCGACCTGCACGCCGGGCACCGGGCGCGCGCCGAGGCGCACGCGCTCGACGACGCGCTGCGACTCGGCGACGAAGCCGCGATCCACGCGCGGATCGCGAAGCCCGACCTGCTCGCGTTCCACACGCCCGCCGACCTCCGGCGCATCCACCGCTTCCTGCTCGACCAGATGGACTGGGCGGCCGCGCGACGCCTGCGACTCGCCGTGCGCGAGCGGCTCGCCCTCCCCTCGCTCGTCGCGCACTTCCTGCCGATGCTCACGGCCATCGCGGGCGGTGCGCTGCTCGTGCAGGACTTCGGGACCAAGTGGGTCGACGAGGCCGAGAAGATCGACGGGATGAGCCGGGAGCACGTGGCCACCGTGTTCCTCGCGACCGCGATGGCCTGGGCCACCCTGACGGCCACGCTCGCCCGCCGGTTCCACGGGCGCAGCGCGTGGTCCACCGTCCTCGCCCGTTCCACGCCGGTGTTCCTCGCCGCGACCGTCGTGGCCCTCGTCTCCGACGGCCTCGTCCTGCTCACGCTCGCCGAGCTCGAGGTCGGCACCTTCATCGTGGGCGGCGCGCTGGCGCTGTTCCTCGGGGTGTTCGTGGGACTCGTGCTGCCGAGCCAGGCCCAGCCGAGAGACTAGTCGGCGGCCCCGTCGTCGACGGCCCTGTGGCAGCGGGCGCACGTGGCGATGAGCGCACCGTAGAGCCCGGCGCGCTCGGTGTCGGAGCTCTTCATCAACGCGTCGACGCCCGCAGTGTGGATGCGCTCGGCGAAGACCGCGACGGCCGGGTCGACGTCGGGGTCGCGCGCCTTCGTCCACGGCTCCTCGAGGAGCTGGAGCGCGCCGCCGTCCCAGCGGTCGTCGGCGGGCTGCACGAGCCCCTCCCACATGCGGGCCGAGGCCCAGGCGTGGCGCGCCATGTGCGCCGCGACGTCGTCGCCGGCCGGGGGCTCGGGGGCGTCGGCGAACACGGGCCCGCGACCGAGCGCCGCGTGGCACCCGCCGCACTGGAGCCCGACCTCGGCGACCGACGCGCCGACGGCCTCGAGGGTCTTCGCCTTCGCGCCCGACTTCGCGGCGGCCTGCATGGCACCCACGTACTTCCGGGCGTCCGGCGGGACCCGCTTCAGCGGCGCGTGCTCGGCGAGGGCCTTCAGCTCGCTGCGGGCGGCGTCGAAATCGCCGCGCACCACGGCGTCCCGCGCACGGACCGTGGTGTCGAGGTGCAGCTGCATGTGCGCGTGGATCGAGGGCTCGTCGGCGAGCGAACCGGCGAACAGGATGACCAGCACGGGACCTCCGCCCTGCGTGGTCTGCAGCGCGCGTGCCACCCGACCCGCAGCCCGGGTGTCCCGTTCGGGTCTGACCCGAATTGGACACCCGATCCTCTCGTGTGGGAAGGCGTTTCGCGGAGGCTCTGGCACAATCGGGACAGGCTGGGTCACCGCGGAGCACTGGAGTCCCGCCCCCCGAGCGACGACGCGCTGTGCCGAATGCCGCAGCACGTGTGCGAGATGCCACAGGTTCCGACCGAAGGTGCCGGTCGGACCGATGCATCCGCTGGAACGGTGCTTGCACTGCGCGGTTCCGAGGACTCCCATGCTCTACCGCCACGTCACGTCGCCCGCAGTCTCGATCCCCTCGGGCGCGCCCATCGGGCTCGTCGCGAAGACCCTCGAAGCCTGCGAGGGCCGCCAGGTGCCCGTGATGCACGACGGGCATCCGATGGGCGTCGTGCGGCAGGAGGATCTCGACGATCAGGGCACTCTCCGCGCCGGGTCCTGGTTCGGCTGGGGGTCCGCGAAGACGGCGCGCGACGTCACGAGCGAGGCGCCCATCCTGCGCACCGACCTGCTCGGTGAAGCCATGCGCGCCCTGCTGCAGGACACCGTCGTCGTGGTGTGCGCCGGCGACGGCAGCCTCGTCGGCGTCCTCACCGAGCACGACGGCGTGCGCGCCGCGCTCGACCACCTGCCCGACGGGGTCCCCGCGCGTGCTGTCGCTTCGACGCCCGTCCACAGCGTGTCGATCGACGAGGACGCGTGCCACGCCGACCAGCACATGCGCCTCGCCCACGTCCGGCACGTCGTGGTCACCGACGGGGGCCGCGCGGTCGGGGTGGTCTCGCACCGCGACCTGGTCTCCGAAGGCATCCGGAGGGGGCGCTCGCTCCCCCTGGCCGCGGTGTGGCGCCGGCGCCCGCTGCTCTCGGTCCCCGCCGACGCCCCGCTGATCGACGCCGCCAACCTGCTCGTCGACCAGCGCGTGGGCGCGGTTCCCCTCCTCGACGCGGAGGGCCGCGCGGTGGCCGTCCTCACCCGCCGCGACGTGGTGAAGGCCGCCATCGACCACGCCTGGGCGGACTGATGCGCATCGCCGTCACCGGCGCGACCTCCGGCATCGGGCGCGCCCTCGCAGAGACCCTCGCAGCACGGGGCGATCGCGTCGTGCTGCTGTGCCGCGACGTGGCGAAGATGGAGACCCTGCGCGTCGACCTCGACGCCGAGGCCGTGCGCTGCGATCTGGCCGACCTCGCGTCCGTGCGCGAGGCCGCGGACACGATCGCTTCGGGCGGGCCGCTCCACGCCCTCGTCAACAACGCCGGCACGTACACGCCCGTCCGCGAGGAGACCCCCGACGGGCACGAGCGCATGTTCCAGGTCCACGTGCTCGGGCCGTTCCTCCTCACGACGCTGCTCGAGCCGTGCCTGCGGGCCTCCGGCGAGGCGCGGGTCGCGAACCTGGCCGGGCTGTACCACCGCCACGGCACCCTCGTGCTCGACGACCTCGACTGGCGGTCGCGCCCCTGGGACGCCGGTGCAGCGAACGCGGACAGCCAGCTCCATCGGGTGCTCTTCACCTTCGAGCTCGCGGCCCGCTGGCCCTGGGCGCACGTCAATGCGGTGCATCCCGGCGCCATCCGCACCTCGGCCCAGGACGCCGCACCGTGGTTCCTCCGCCTGATGGCCGACACCGTGCTGAAGCCCGTCTTCAAGCCGCCGGAGGTCGGCGCCCACGCGGTCCTCACGGCGCTCGAGTCCGGCGGCACGGGCGTGTGGTTCCGCCGCACGCATCCCGACGTGCCGCACGCCCTCGCCGAAGACCCGCGGGCCCGGCGCGCCCTCTGGGATGCTGCCGAGACCGCCACGCGCTGAGGAGGCCTCGTGCCCGTCCCCCACGAATACCAGCGCTGCCGCGACCATCTGTACGCGTACCTCGAGGATGCCGCCGAGACGGCAGGCATCGAGACCAGCCACCGCGCATTTCGTCGGCCACCGCCCGCAAGCGGGCGTCGTCCCGACGAAATCTCCACCACTGAACGTCTTGACGGGACCTCGGTACCCCCTGTGAACGCGGCTGAAACGCCGCGTTCCGGGGGCACAGAGGTCTTGACCGTCAAGACGTTCACCATGACGCGGGGCGTGCTCCAGGCGTTCCGGCGCCGGCTCCCGCTCGCCGACTCCCTCCGCTTCGCCCGCACGCTGCCCGTGGGGCTGCGCGCGCTCTACGTCGCCGACTGGGACCCCGACGAGCCCCTGTCCCCGGTCGGGACGCGCGACGGCTGGACGCGCGAGGCCCAGGGCCTCCGCGCCGAGCACAACTTCGCGCCGCCCTCCGCCGTGGCCGACGTCGCGGCCGCGGTCCGGCGCCACCTCGTCGACCCCGCTGCGTTCGAGGCCGTGCTCGCCGAGCTCCCGCCGTGGACGCGGGAGTTCTGGTCCGCGGAGCCTGAGATCAGCAGTCCGTCCGGACGTACTCGAACTCCAGCGCCTGGCCGTTGATCCCACGGCGCGGCGCCGCGATCCAGTTGGCCATCTTCCCGGGCGCGTAGACCGGCTGCATCAGGCTCTCGACGTACGCGTGGTCGTCGGCGGTCGGCAGCCAGTGGTCGACGTTCGCCTGCCATGTCGCCTCGTCGATCGGGTGGCCCTGCGGGTCGAAGCACAGGTCGGCGTAGAGCCCCTGGCGGCGGAAGAACCGCCGATTCGGCAGGGAGATCCGGAAGGCGAGGTCGAGCTCTTCGAGCGTGCGGTTCCACCGGTCGACCGACTTCTGGCAGTCGGCGATGTACTCGTCGCGCAGCACCTCGTTCATCGCCACGCGCAGCGGGATGTCGCGGTCGACGAGCTTCCCGTCCTCCGGGAACGCGATCGACATCGTCGTGGTGCGCGCGAAGTGGTCGTCGTACTTCGCGGCCTCGCGGTACCGGCCCTTGAGCCCGGCCGCGAAGTAGTCGGCGGCATTCGACGAGACCTCGGCGCCGAACAGGTCGAGGCAGTACGAGAACCAGTGGTTCACCCACTTCTGGATGGTCTGCAGGTCGATGCCGCCCTGCGCGCGGGCATCGCCGTTCGGGTCGAGCTTCGTGAGCTCGCCGGCCCGACGGATGACGCGATCGAGGCCCGTCTCGCCGACGAACAGGTGGTGCGCCTCTTCGGTCAGCATGAAGCGACACGACCGGGACAGCGGGTCGAACGCGCTCTCGGCCAGCGAGGCCAGCTGGTACTTGCCGTCGCGGTCGGTGAACATCGTGAAGCAGAAGAACGTGAGCCAGTCGGAGCAGGGCTGGTTGAACGCGTCGAGGATGCGCGGCTTGTCGGGGTCGCCCGAGCGGCGCTCGAGCAGCGCGTCGGCCTCGTCGCGCCCGTCGCGACCGAAGTGCGCGTGGAGCAGGTACACCATGGCCCACAGGTGGCGGGCCTCTTCGACGTTCACCTGGAACAGGTTGCGGCAGTCGTAGAGGCTCGGCGCCGTGTTGGCGAGCCACCGCTGCTGCTCGACGCTCGCGGGCTCGGTGTCGGCCTGCACGACGATGATGCGCTTCAGCGCGTTGCGATGCTCACCCGGGACCTCGTGCCACACGGGCTTTCCGGCGTCGTCCCCCGCGGGGATGACGCGATCCTTCTCCTTGTCGGAGAGGAAGATGCCCCAGCGGTACTCGGGCATGCGGACGTACCCGAAGTTCGCCCAGCCACCCGCATCCGTCGAGACTGCGGTGCGCAGGTAGATCTCGTTGGTCGACAGCACCTGCGGGCCCACCGAGCGCCACCAGTCGAGGAAGTCGGGCTGCCACTTCTCGAGCGCGCGCTGCAGCCGCCGATCGCTCGACAGGTCGACGTTGTTCGGGATGCGCTCGCTGTAGTCGATGGAAGCCATGGTTCCTCCCTGGGACGTTCACATGGCGCAATATCATACGCATTGACGTAACTGGCGAGCGCAATATAATGCGTACATGGACACACTGAACGAGCTCGGAATCCGCGTGCGCGACGCCCGCAACGACCGCGGATGGACGCAGCGCGAGCTCGCGAAGCGCGCCGGCATGTCGCTTCGGTTCCTCGGGCAGCTCGAGGGCGGCACGGCCAACGTGTCGGTCGTGCGGCTCGCCGAGGTCGCGTCGGCGCTGGGCGTGTCGCTCGTCACGCTGGTCGCGGGCCTCGGCGACGTGCGCGACGCCGCGGATCGCATCGCGGGGCACGTCGCGACGCTCGACCCCGCCGCCTCCGACGCCCTGCTCGGCGCCGCCACGCCCGCGCGGGTCGCGAAGATCGCGCTCATCGGGCTGCGTGGCGCGGGCAAGTCCACCATCGGGCGCGCCGCGGCCGACGCGCTCGGCTGGCCGTTCGTCGAGCTCGACGCCAGCGTGCAGCAGCGCGCCGGCCTCCGCCTCTCCGACCTGTTCGAGATGCACGGTTCGGCCGGCTACCACCGGTTCTGCCGCGAGGCGCTCGAAGATCTCGTCGCCACACCGGGCCCCGCGGTCGTCGAGGTCGGCGGCTCCGTCGTGGCCGACGCCGCGTGCTGGGCGCTGCTCGATCGGCACACACGGGTCGTGTGGCTGCGCGCCTCGCCCCGCGATCACCTCGACCGCGTCGCGGCCCAGGGCGACACCCGCCCGATGCAGGGCTTCCGCGATGCGCTCGCCCGGCTCCAGGGCCTGCTCGACGCGCGAGAGCCCCTGTACCGGCGGGCCGACGTCACGATCGACACCGGCGCCGGCGGCATCGAGGGGTCGGTCGAGCGCCTGCGCGAGGTCGCGGCTACGGTGGCACCGTGAGACCCCTCCTCCTCCTGGCGCTCGCGGGCTGCGGCCCCCAGCCGTCCGTGTGTGCGGGCGATGCCGCCCCCGCCACGATCGACGCGATGGTGGCGCACCTCGACACGCTGCCCGGCCCGGTCGACGCGGCGTGCATCCTCGCGAGCCTCGAGCGCCCGCTGCACGTCGAGGCCACCACCAACCCCTTCTCGGCGCAGCCCGCCGACGGGCCGCTGAGCCCGCGCCTGTTCGTGTTCCTCGACACGCTCTCGCTCTCGCTGGTGCCTTCCGGGATGGGCAGCGAGGTCGTCGAGTTCGGCGAGAAGATCGACGCGCTGCACACCCTCAAGGGCGAGCTGCACCTCCCCGTCGAGCAGCCCGTCGACCCGCTGGGCCCCCACCACCGGATCCTCGAGGGGCAAGGCACGGTCTGCCGCATCTGCCACATCGAGGAGGATCCGGTGCCCGTGGGCGACGACGTGGGGTACGCCTCCATCGCCATCAAGCCCGACGAAGAGACCGTGATGGACCTCGACGTGCTGCGCGACGTGGCCGACGGGTGCCGTCCCATCGGCGAGCCGCGCTGCGCCGTGCTCGCGGCGCTGTTCGACGGCGACGTCGAGCACCAGCCCTTCCCCGAGGCCTACCCGACGATCTTCGACCTCGCTCCCGAGTGACGCACGGAGGGGTCCCAGAGCGAGGCGTTTTCGGGGTATGAAACCGGAGCAGGACTGCTGAAGCCGGTTCTGCCTGGGGGATTTCCATGAACCGCTCGCTCGTCCTGCTGGCGCTGTTCGCCGCCGGCTGTGGAAACACCACGCCGGAGGAGGCGCCCGATCCGCTCCCGCCCACGCCGAGCGCCACGAACCTGTTCCCCACGGGCTCGCGCGCCGAGATGGACGTGGCCGAGGGCCTGGTCGCGCAGTTCCTCTCCGAGAGCCCCGACAAGCTCGCGTCCGTCGGCGGGCTGACCGTCGAGAAGACCGTCATCGACGGGCTCTCCACCGCCCACGTGCGGATGACGCAGGACTTCGAGGGCACGCCCGTGTTCGGCGGCCAGCTGTTCGTCCACCTCCACCCCGACGGCACCGTCCGGGGCAGCACCGACAAGCTGTTCCGCGACATCGCGCCCGTGAACAGCGTGCTGTACGACGAATCCGAGGCCGTCGACGCGGCGGTCGACGCGGCGGGCGGCTGGCAGGCCGCCACCGACACGCCCCAGGCGAAGCTGTTCGTCTACGAGCACCGCGGCTCGATGTACTACGCGTACCGCGTCCGCATCCGCCAGATGAGCCCCACCGACCCGCACATCCCGGTCGTGTTCGTCGACGCCGGCACGAACGAGCCGCTGTTCCAGTACGACGACCTCCAGACCACCGACGGCACCGCGAACACCACGTACAACGGGAGCATCTCGTTCCCCGTCACCACCAGCACGGGCGGCTGGAGGCTCGTGGGCGGCGGCGTCGGCACGTACGACCTCCGCAACAACGTCGAGTACTCGGACTGCACTCCGCCTCCCGGCACGCAGTGCTACGGCACCACGTTCTTCGACCTCGAGTCGGACGAGTACTCCGCCGGGCCCGACACCGTGGCGTTCCCCGACCCCGACGACACCGGCGAGGACGACTCCGGGCCCGACGCGCACTTCGGCGTGCTGGCCACGATGGACTACTACCTGACCGATCACGGCCGCGACGGGATGGACGAGGCCGGGGGCCCGACGTTCGGGCCCGACGGCGTGATCAGCGCGATGGTCCACTACGGCTCCAACTACGGGAACGCCTTCTGGGACGGCGAGGTCATGGCCTTCGGGGACGGGGACGGCTCGTTCTTCGGGCCACTCACGTCGCTCGACATCACCGCGCACGAGCTGACCCACGGCGTCACCGAATACAGCGCCGACCTCATCTACACCTACGAGTCGGGCGCCCTCAACGAGTCCATGTCCGACGTGTTCGCCGTCCTCGTCGAGGCCCACGTCGAGGGGGAGAACCCGTCGATCTGGGAGATCGGGGAAGACGTGACGACCCCCGGCACCCCCGGAGACGCGCTCCGGTACATGTACGACCCCGCCCAGGATGGCGCGAGCACGGGACACTACGACGACCGCTGGCAGGATCTGTCCGACCTGCTGGCGACGTTCGGCACGAGCGACAACGGCGGCGTGCACCTCAACTCGGGCATCTCGAACCTGGCGTTCTACCTCGCGAGTGAAGGTGGAACCCACCCCGATGCCGGGCACGCCAACCTGACCGTGAACGGCATCGGGCTCGATCGGGCGTCCGCGATCTGGTACCGCGCGCTCACCACCTACCTCGGCCAGCTCTCGGGGTTCTCCGACGCGCGCTACGCGACGGTCCAGGCCGCCGAAGACCTCTACGGCGTGGGCTCTTTCGAGGCCGACTCCATCGGCGATGCGTGGACCGAGGTGGGCGTCCTGGGCAACGACCTCGAGGGCGGCCCCTTCACCAACACCTCCAGCGGCAGCAATACCCGCTGGACGTACGGCACGTTCACCGTCCCGAGCGACGTGACCACCATGCGCGTCGTCACGTACGGCGGCTTCGGCGCGGGCTCGAGCCTGGGCGACCTCGATCTGTACGTGCGTCGCGTGGGGCAGCCCAGCCTCACCACGTACGACTGCCGCAGCTGGAACTACGGGAACGCCGAGGAGTGCATCTTCACGTCACCGACGCCGGGCACGTGGAACTTCGGGCTCTACCGCTTCGACAAGTACCTGTTCGCCACCCTAGAGGTGACGTTCGAGTACGGCTGCAACCCGCTCCTCACCGAGATCACGGGCAACGACTTCGACGAGGACTGCGACGGGTACGACGCGCCGTGCGGAACGGAGACGACGGGCTCCTGCACGCCCGACCTCGCGATCACCGAGATCCTCGCGAACCCGGTGAGCTCGAACGACGACGACGGCGAGTGGATCGAGATCCAGAACCAGGGCGCCCAGACGATCGATCTGCGGAACGCCACCCTCACGACGAACAGCGGCAGCTACGTCGTCGACGAGCACGTGGTCATCGCGCCGGGCGCCTACGCGATCCTCGCGTCGAGCGAAGACCCGCTCCGCAACGGCGGCCTCCCCTACGCGGACGACGACTTCACCGGGCTGAACCTCGGCGACACGGCAGACACCGTCACCCTCACCGGGACGGATGCGGTCGTGCTCGACTCCGTCTCCTACACGGCGGCGAACAGCACGGGCGCGGCGATGCCCGATGGGGCGTCGATCTCCGTCGATCCTGACTTCGCGAACGCGACGGACAACGACACCCCGACCTACTGGTGCGACGGGCGCGCTTCGTTCGGCGACGGCGACTTCGGGACGCCGCGTGCCGCGAACGAGGACTGTGACTTCAGCTTCGCGTTCGACTTCATGTACGACCTCGACAACGGCGACGACGACCTCGTGCAGGACGACGCCGTCGGGACCACCGACGTGGCGTTCTGGTTCGACGGGACGGGCCGGGGCTTCACCACCGGGAACGGCGGCGAGGGCGTGTTCGAGCGCGAGACGACCTCGGGCGGGCAGTCGCTGACCCTCTGGTACGACTCGACCTTCGTGGAGTACGAGGCCACGCGGGCGTTCGGGACGGACTGCTTCGCGGGCGGCACCATGACGAACCTCCCGGCCAACGCGATCTCGGGGTCGTGGGGCGTGCCGGCCTGCCCCTGAGGTCGACGGGGGCGGGACGCCGGGGTACCTGCGCCGCGCACGGAGGTCCCATGCGAATCGCGCTCCTCACGCTCTCCATCGCGACCCTCACCGGCTGCGGCCTCTTCTTCGGGAAGAACGACCGAGCCGGCGACACGTCCTTCGAGAACAACGACCCCGCATTCATCAGCGACTGCGACATCACCTGCGACACCGACGGCCTGTCGTTCGAGATGGACGCGTACCGGGCCGACACGGCTGCGGTGGAGTTCTGGTCGAGCGGCGCGCTGGTCGAGTCCTTCCCGCTCGCGCAGCTCGACGACCGCACCTGGGTCGCGTACCCCGACTGGCCGGCCGGCTACGGCTTCGAAGACTGCGGGGCCGAGGCCGACTTCGTGTGCGTCATCACCGCCGACGGCGACGAGATCCGCGAGTCATACTGACCGCACCAGCCGGAACCCGATGAGCCGGTCGCGGAAGCCCTCGGAGTTGCGGGGGCGCGAGCAGACCCGCGCGAACCGGAGCGGATCGTCCCACCCACCGCCGCGGCACACGCGCTGCACCGTCGGATCGCCCGGCGGGCTCGCGGCGCCCGGCCGATCCTCGCCGAACACCTCGGCGCACCAGTCCCGCACGCCACCCCCGCAGTCCCGCACGCCGTAGGGGCTCTCGTCCGTCGCGTACGAGCCGACCGGCAGCAGGCGGCGGGATCCCGCGCTGCCCTGGACGTGGCACCACGCCGGGTCGCCGAACCACCCCCACGGGAACGTGCGCCCGTCGTCGCCGCGCGCGGCCTTCTCCCACTCGAGCTCGCCCGGCAGGCGCCACGGCAGCCCCGTCGTGCGGGCGAGCCACGCGGCGTACGCCCAGGCATCCGCCCAGCAGACCATCGTGACGGGGTGGTCGGGACGTGCCGCCCAGTCGGCGGTGCCTCCGGCGGGAGGCGCGAAGCCCGACGGACCCTCGATCGCCAGCAGCGCCCCGCGCTCGCCCGGATTCGCGGGCCGTTCGCGCGGTGCATGCGCGAGCGCCTCGTCGCGACGGCCCTCCGCGAGCAGGGCGTTCAGGAACTCGAAGTACGCCCCGACGGTCACGGGGAAGCGCTGCACGACGAACGCATCGAGCCAACGCCGCCGCGCCCTCAGCGCGAAGAGCGCGTCGGGATCCCCGCCCAGGCGCGCCCACCCCGCCGGCACGAGCACCTCGTTGGGGCCGGTGGGGACGACCCGTACCGGGTGCCGGGTGCCGGCGGCATCCACGGTGTCCCAGCCCTCCTGGCGCCCGATCTGCACGGGCACCCGCACGGCTGCGCCGTCTGGGTCGAGCACCGCGAGGTAGGCGCCCATCGCCACGGCCCGGTCGACGGGTGTGAAGCCGAGATCGACCGGCTCGCCGAGCACCAGGCGCCGGTTCACGGTCGCGTAGGGGTGCAGGGCCACGGGCAGCCCGGCGGGCTCGGTGTGGAGCGTCAGCCGGCCCTCCCCGCCGAGCCAGGCCTCGGCGGAGGCCCGGTCGGGATGCGTGAGCGGCAGGGCGCGCGCGTGGTGCGCGAGCTCGGCGGCGTACCGGGCCGCATCCTCGGTGCGCCCCGCGCGCTCGGCCTCGGCGTGGCGCACGCGGTTGCGCGTGCAGAGCGCGGCGTGCGCCTCCGGCAGGCCCGGCGCGACCTGCAGCGCCGCGTGCAGCGCGCGATCGATGGCCAGGTCGTCGAGATCCGCGGCCCGCACGAGCTCGTTCGCCTCGTCGAGCAGCGCCCAGGCCGCCGCCTTCTCGGCCTCGGGCGCGGCGGTCGCGAGCCCTGCGAGACGCTCGCGCCCGTCGGCATCGAGCGCCGCCGCGCGCGACCGCGTGGCGTCGACGGCCGGCACGCCCTCGAGCGCCCGCGACACGAGCGCGAGGCCCTGCTCGCGCCGGTGCATGCCGTCGAGCCAGTCGAGCACGCGCTCGCCGAGCTCCCGCGCGCTGGCGTACCGCTCGTCGGGCTCGCGGGCCATGGCCGTCTCGCAGAGGTCGACGAGCGCCTCGGGCACCGGCGGGCCCTGCCGGGTGCGCGCCACCGCTTCGAGCCCGAAGCCGAAGCTCGCCTCGGCGGCCCCGCGGCCCACCGCAGTGGGCGGACCGGAGAGCACCTGCGCGATCACCTCCTGACCGTCGCGCCCGTCGTACGGCGGCCGCCCCGAGAGCACGTGGTACAGCACCGGGCCGAGCGCGTACACGTCGGACCGTGCGTCGATTCGATCCACCTCGCCACGCGCCTGTTCGGGGGCCATGTACGCCGGCGTGCCGGCGACCGTGCCC
Organism: Alphaproteobacteria bacterium; assembly: GCA_020632875.1. GTDB lineage: Bacteria > Myxococcota_A > UBA796 > UBA796 > JACKEQ01. The sequence continues at coordinate 76,082 of JACKET010000002.1, read as the reverse complement.
ATGTGGGTCTTCAGCGAGTCGGTGGTCGAGCGGTCCGTCGAGACGGGCTCGAAGCCGCGCGCCTCGGCGGTCGGCGCGCCGAGCACCTTCGCGAGGCCCCAGTCGAGCACCAGCACCTCGCCGTGCGCCCCCACCATGATGTTGTCGGGCTTCAGGTCGCGGTGCACGACGCCGCGCTCGTGCGCGAAGCCGACCGTCTCGCACAGGTCGTGGAACGCGGCGACCAGCCGGCGGAACGTCCAGCCGTCGGGGGTCGCCCCCCAACGGTCGCCCGACGCGGCGTGCAGCTCGCGGATCACCGTGCCGAAGCGACGCCCCTTGATCTCGCGCATCGTGAACCACGGCCGCCCGTCGGGCAGCACACCCGCGTCGTGCACCGGGACGATGCCGGGGTGCTGCAGCTGCGCGGTCGCCTGCGCCTCTTCGAGGAATCGCGCGATGGCATCGGGATGATCGACCAGGCCGCGGTGCAGCACCTTCATCGCCAGCGTGCGGTTCAGCACCCGGTCGCGCACGCGTCGCACGACGCCCATCCCGCCGGCATCGATGGTCCCGAGGGCCTCGTAGCGCTCGCTCGGCACGACGGAGGTCTGCGTCGCCTCGGGCTCGTCCCAGTCCCCGACCGGGGCGAGCGTCTCGAGGCCGTCTTCAGAGGGCTCGTACGGACCGGATTCGCCGGGCTCTCGCGGTTGCGCCATGTGGCCGATGTTACCCGCCCATGCGCCTGCTGACCTCTTCCCTCCGGAAGCCGATGAACCAGATCTCCTTCCGCATCGCGCTCGCGATGCTGCCCGCCTTGGTGCTCGTGCTGCTGCTGTTCGGCGTCGCCACGGCGATGCGCGAGGGCGACGTCATCGAGCTCGAGATGCAGCGCGATGCCGACGCCGTCGCGTTGAGCCTCGCGGAGGTGCTCCGCCACGAAGGCGTCGACGCCGATGGCGCCCGCGCCCACCTCGAGAGCGTCGACGAGAAGCTCGCGCACCTCGCGATCCGCCTCGCGGACGATCCGGTCGCCGCCGGCAACGTCGACGGGATGCAGGTCGTAGGCGTCGCTCCCCTCGAGACCGACGGTCGCACGCAGTGGGTCGTGGTCACCGAGCCCCTGCAGGAGCGCGATGCGTTCGTGCTGCGTGCGCTGCTCGCCGACGCGGTGGGGAGCGTCGTGGCGACCCTCGTGGCCTGGGCGTTCGCGGTGGCGGTCGGCCGCACGCTCGTCCAGTCGCGGGTCATCCGGCTCATCCACCGTCTCGAGGCCGTCGGGCGGGGCGAGTACCGCGCTCCACCACTGGCCCTCGGCGCGGACGAGCTCGGCGTGCTGGGCGAGGCCGTCGACCGCATGGCCCAGCAGATCGAGGAGGCGCGGGCCCACGCGCAGTCCGAGGCCGAGGCGCGGCAGCGCGTGTTGCTCCAGCTCCGCCGCGCCGACCGGCTCGCCGCCGTCGGTCGCACGGTCGCGGTGTTCGCCCACGAGGTCGGCACGCCACTCGGCGTGATCGTCGGGCGCGCCGAGCGGCTCGAGCGTCCCGTGAATCCCGACGGCGTGCGCAACGGCGCCCGCATCATCCACGAGCAGGCCGATCGCATCGCGGCGTTCGTGCGCCGCCTGCTCGACTACGCCCGCCACGACGACACGTTCGAGCTGGCGCCCCTCGATCTCGGCGCGGTGGTGCGGCGCTCGACGCCGATGATGGCCGATCGCGGCCGCGCGCGAGGGGTCGCCATCGAGACCCGCCTCCCCGGGGGCGCGCCCATCGTCGACGGCGACGCGAAGGCGCTGGAGCAGGTCGTCGTGAACCTCCTCGCGAACGCCATCGACGCGAGCCCGGCCGACGCCACCGTGACGGTCCGCATCGAGCCGGCGCACTGCGACGAGGCCGCGGAGCGCGGGCTGCCCTCCGACCACCTCCACCTCGTCGTCGAGGATCGCGGCCCGGGCATCCCGATCGAGGTCCGCCCGCGGGTCTTCGACCCGTTCTTCAGCACGAAGGCGCCGGGCGAAGGCACGGGTCTCGGCCTCGCCATCGTGGCCGAGATCGTACAGGACCACGCGGGCGCAGTTACGGTCGAGGACCGCGACGGAGGCGGTTGCCGCATCGTCGTGCACCTGCCGACGGGAGGGAAGCGTGCCTGACGTTCTCGTGGTCGAAGACGACGGCCCGATGCTCGATCTGGTCGTCGAAGACCTCACCGAGCGCGGCTACACCGTGAAGGGCGTGCCCACCGCAGACGACGCCGACGTGTGGCTCGAGACCCACAACGTCGACGTGCTCGTCACCGACCTGAACCTCGCGCGCAGCAGCGGTCTGTCGCTGTGCCGGAGCGCGCTGTCGCGCGACCCCGAGCTCCCCGTCCTCATCATCACGGCCTTCGGCAGCCTCGAGACGGCGATCGGCGCCATCCGCGCGGGCGCCTACGACTTCCTCACCAAGCCGTTCTCGATGGACACGCTCACCCTCGCGGTCGAGCGGGCCGCGAAGCTCCGGTCGCTGAAGCGCGAGCTCGCGCACCTGCGCGTCGACGTGCGCCGCAGGCAGCGCAAGTCCCGCCTCGACGGCACCAGCCCCGAGATCGCCCGGCTGCGCGAGTCCGTCGCGACTGTCGCGGCCACCGACGCCACCGTGCTGATCCTCGGCGAGAGCGGCAGCGGCAAGGAGATGGTGGCCCGCGAGATCCACGACCTCTCGCGGCGCGCCGAGAAGCCCTTCGTGGCCGAGAACGTCGCCGCCATCCCCGCCGATCTGCTCGAGAGCACGCTGTTCGGCCACGTCCGCGGGGCGTTCACCGGGGCCACGGGCTCCCGCACCGGGCTGTTCCGCAAGGCCGACGGCGGCACGCTGCTGCTCGACGAGATCGGCGAGCTGCCCCTCGAGCTCCAGCCGAAGCTGCTCCGGGTGCTCGAAGAGGGCGTCGTGCGCCCGGTCGGCAGCGACAACGAGATCCCCGTGAACGTGCGCCTGCTCGCCGCCACCCACCGCGACCTCGAAGAGTCCGTGCGCGACGGGCGTTTCCGCGAAGACCTGTTCTACCGGCTCGCCGTCATCGACCTCGCCGTGCCCCCGCTGCGCGACCGCGGCGGCGACATCCTGCTGCTCGCCCAGCTCTTCCTCGAAGAGCACGCCCGCAAGGCCGAGCGCGCGGCCCTCACGCTCCACCACGAGACCGCCGCCCGCCTGCTCTCGTGGGGCTGGCCGGGAAACGTGCGCGAGCTGCGCAACGCGATGGAGCGCGCCGCCGTGCTCGCCCGCACGAGCCAGGTCATGCCCGCCGACCTGCCCCCGCGGCTCCAGGGCTTCACGCCGCCCGAGCGCGTCGAGCGCCGCAGCGAGCCCCTCCTCCCGCTGATCGAGGTCGAACGCCGGCACATCCTCGCCGTGCTGCGCTCGGTCGACGGGAACAAGGCCGAGGCCGCCCGCATCCTCGGCATCGGCCGGAAGACGCTGTACCGCAAGCTCGAGAGCTGGGGCCTGCACCTGGGCCACTCCGATACGGAAGACTGCGACTGAGTCGTTCCGACACACCCGTGGCCACGGGCGATCCGCGAGGTTGCCCCGTGGGCCGCGGGACCCCCGATCGGAGCGTTGTGGAGGGATCAACGTGTGCGCGGCGGACGCGCGCCCGCACGGACGATTCGCTGGCACACGCGTTGCGTAAGCGCGAGCCGCCTCAACCTCGAGAGTCGTCACATGTCGCAGCCCAGCGCCTCCGCGCCATCGGCACCCCCCGCCGAGGGCAGCCTCGCCTCGGACGCCCTTTCCGGCTTCCTCGTGTTCCTGATCGCCCTCCCGCTCTGCCTCGGAATCTCGATGGCGAGCGGCTTCCCGCCCGTCGCGGGCGTGCTCACCGCCATCGTCGGCGGTGTCGTCGTCAGCTGGCTCGGCAGCGCCGAGCTCACCATCAAGGGCCCGGCCGCCGGTCTCATCGTCATCGCGCTCGGCGCCGTGACCGAGCTCGGCGGCGGTGAGATCGGCTACAAGCGCGCCCTCGCCGTCGGCGTCGTCGCAGCCGTCATCCAGATCATCATCGCCCTGACCCGCGCCGGCGTCGTGGCCTCGGTCATGCCGCCGTCCGTCGTGCACGGCATGCTCGCCGCCATCGGCGTCATCATCATCGCCAAGCAGACCCCGGTGATGCTCGGCGTGCAGGGCGCCCACGGCGAGCCGCTCGAGATGCTGATGGAGATCCCGGCGTACATCGCCGACGCGAACCCCGAGGTGCTGCTCGTCGGCATCCTCTCGCTCCTCACGCTGATCCTGATGCCGCGCATCCCCGGCCTGAAGAAGGTCCCCGCGCCAATGGTCGCCCTGATGCTGACCATCCCGCTCGGGCTCGTCCTCCACTTCGGCGACGCGCACACCTACACGATCGCGAACCACACCTACGAGCTCGGCCCGAAGTACCTGGTCCAGCTCCCCGGTAGCCTGCTGAACGCCGTGGCCTTCCCCGACTTCTCGGAGATCACGTCGGCCACGTCGATCAAATACATCGTGATGTTCGCGCTGGTCGGGTCCGTCGAGAGCCTCCTGTCGGTCATCGCGGTCGACGCGATGGACCCCGAGAAGCGGGTGTCCGACCTGAACAAGGACCTGCTCGCTACGGGCGTCGGCAACCTGATCTGCTCGTGCATCGGCGGCCTCCCGATGATCTCCGAGATCGTCCGCTCGAAGGCGAACATCGACGCCGGCGCCGGCAGCCGCTGGTCGAACTTCTTCCACGGCGTGTCGCTGCTCGGCTTCGTCGCCCTGCTGCCGATGCTGCTCCAGCAGATCCCGCTGGCCGCCCTCGCCGCGATGCTCGTCTACACGGGCGCTCGCCTCGCTTCGCCGAACGAGTTCCGCCACGCATGGCAGATCGGCAGCGACCAGCTCGGCGTGTTCGTCGTGACCTTCCTCACGACCCTCGCCACCGACCTGCTCGTCGGCGTCGGCGTCGGCTTGCTCGTGAAGCTCGCCCTGCACGTCGCCCGCGGCGCCAACCCGCTGCAGATGTTCCGCAGCCCCGTCCGCGTCGAGCGCGACGGCGCGAAGCTCTTCGTCTCCGTCGCCGGGCCGGCCGTCTTCACGAACCTGCTCGCGGTCCGCAACGCCCTCGCAGACGTGGGCGAGGACATCGAAGCCGTCGTCATCGATCTCCGCCAGGCCACGCTGGTGGATCACACCTTCCTCGAGAAGGTCCACCTCGCGTCCAACGAATGGGCGCACGCACGGCTCGAGCTCGTCGGACTCGACGCGTTCGAAGCCGCCAGTGAGCATCCCTATGCCTGCCGTCGCCGGAGGGCCGCGTGAGCACGACTCTCGAGGCGCCGGGCCTCGCGAGTCCCCCGGCGGCGGTTCTGGGGCATGCCCTGGAACACGCGAGTCACCTCGTCCCCGCTCAGAGCCCGCTCGACCGCTTCGTCCACCACAACCCGCTCCACCACTTCGAGGAGGAGCGGTTCGAGGACGCGGTGGTCTCGGCCTCCGAGATCCTGGGCACCCAGCCCTTCTGGGCGGAGGACGCGTACCGTCGCGCCTACGCCACCGGGCGGATCCGCTCGAACGACCTCGAAGAGGTGCTGGAGCGCGAGGTCGCTCCGGGCCCCGTCGCCGGAATCGTCGAGCGGCGCGAGCTCACGCTCGCCCTGATGCGCCACGCCATCCGTCCCCTCGCCGGGGCCGCGCTGGAGTGGACCCTCACCGAGACCGACGCTCTCACAGCACCGCGCCACGACCTCACCCGCGAGGCCCGGGCGCGCCTGCTCGCCGAGTCCGGTGGTGACGCGCCGCGCGCGATGCGCACCCTGTGGAGCACCTGCGACGCCCTCCGCGACGCGCTGCCGGCCGTGCCGGTCCGCGCCGCGCGGCCCGCGCACCGCATCCGCGACCGCATCGTCGCGCACGGCCTGAAAGACCCCGACACGCTCGTGCACCCCGTGCTCATCCGCTGGTCGGCCGGCTACCTCGACCACGGCGTCGCGTACTGGCCGATGAGCGGGCGCGAGAAGGGCTTCTTCCACGCGTTCGTCGAGCACTTCTCGCAGGCGGTCGACCTCGGCCGTCCGTGGCTCGCCGAGCTGCGCACCCTGGTGCACCGCGCCAAGCGCGAGTCGTGGACCGCCGAGCAGATGGCGCTGCACGCGCTCGAAGCGCTGGGCCACCCGACCTCCACCTGGGACGACGTGGTGCTCGCGAGCCTGCTCGCCCTGCGCGGCTGGTCGGGCATGTTCCAGCGGCTGCACGACCGTCCCGACGTGGCGCCCGAGCCCCTCGGCCTCCCGACCACGCTCGGCGACATGCTGGCGGTCCGGCTGGCCCTCGACGTGTCGGCGGCCTCCTGGATCCTCGGCGCCCAGCAGGGCAAGACGCTGCTCGCCCGCGTCGAGTCCCTGCCGACACCGCCGCCCGCCGAGCCTCCGGGCGACCCGGCCTGGGCGCTGTTCCAGCTCGCCCAGGTGCTCGGCATCGGCGGCCACGCGCTCGGCGACGTGGGCCCCGAGCGGCTCGGGCGACTGCTCGAAGAAGCCGCGGCCATCGACGATCTCGAGCGTCGGCGCCTCTGGCACACCGCCTACGAGCGCCGGTTCCGCGTCGAGACGCTCGATGCCGTCGCGGTGCACGCGCGCCGTGCCGCCCGCGAGCCCGCCCCCGAGCGCCGCGTGCAGGTGTCGTTCTGCATCGACGACCGCGAGGAGTCCATGCGGCGCCTGCTCGAAGAGGTCGCGCCCTGGATCGAGACCCTCGGGGTCGCCGGCAACTACGGCATCTCGATGTACTACCAGGGCCTCGAGCACGGGCATCCCGTCGCGCTCGGGCCCGGCGGGTTCGAGCCGAAGCACTACGTCCGCGAGATCCCCCGTGGGCACGCGGGCGTGCCGTCGCGTTCCCGCGTTCAGGGCATGATCCGCCACAACGTCGACGTGGGCTCGCAGACCCTGCTGCGCGGCGCGATGGTCACGCTCGGCGGCGTGTTCTCCGCGGTTCCCCTGTCGCTGCGCCTGCTCGCTCCGAAGATGCACGCCGGCCTCACGAAGCGCGACCTGCCCGGCGAGACCGACCTCGAGCTCGACCGTGCCGAAGACGGGCACGAGCACCACGGCCTGCTCGTGGGCTTCACGCTCGACGAGAAGGTCGGCATCGTGCGCGGAACCCTCCGGCTGATGTCGATGCTGCGCGACTTCGCGCCGCTGATCTTCAGCCTCGGGCACGGCTCGAAATCGATGAACAACCCGCACGAGGCGGCACACGACTGCGGCGCGTGCGGTGGCGGCCGCGGAGGCCCGAACGCACGGGTCTTCGCGCGCATGGCCAACGATCCGGCCGTGCGGGCGCGGCTCTCCGAAGAGGGCATCCACATCCCCGAGGCCACCTGGTTCGTCGGCGGGTACCACAACACCGCCGACGACGCGATCGACCTGTACGACACCGACCTCGTGCCCGACACGCACCGCGAGCTGTTCGAAGAGACCCGCAAGGCCTTCGACACGGCCCGCACGCTCGACGCGCTCGAGCGGTGCCGTAAGTTCGAGAGCGTGCCGCTGGGCGCGACGCCGGCCATGGCCCTCGAGCACGTCGAGAACCGCGACGAAGACCTCGCGCAGCCCCGCCCCGAGTACGGCCACTGCACGAACGCCATCTGCCTCGTCGGGCGGCGCGCGTGGAGCCGCGGCCTGTTCCTCGACCGGCGCGCGTTCCTGTGCTCTTACGACCCCGCGGTCGACCCGGATGGCGACATCCTGGCCGCCCTGCTCGGCATGGTCGTGCCCGTCGGCGCCGGCATCAGCCTCGAGTACTGGTTCAGCGTGGTCGACCCCACCGGGTACGGCTGCGGCACCAAGCTCCCGCACAACATCACCGGGCTCATCGGCGTCATGGACGGCCACCAGAGCGACCTGCGCACGGGCCTGCCCTGGCAGATGGTCGAGCTGCACGAGCCCGTCCGGCTGCTGTGTGTCGTCGAGGCGTCGACCCAGCGCCTGCTGAAGATCGCGACCGAGAACCCCGCCGTCGGGCGCCTCGTCACGAACGGCTGGGTGCAGGTCGCGAGCCTCGACCCCACCACCGGCGCGCTGCAGATCTTCGAGGACGGCGGGTTCCGCCCCTGGGAGCCCGAGCGCACCGACCTGCCCCGCGTGGGCTCGTCGCTCGAGTGGTTCCGCGGCACGCGCGGGCTCCTGCCCTGCGCGACCATCGGGGGGGAGCGATGACCAGCGAATCCCTGCTCGGCGTGCTCGGCCTCGTGGCCATGTTCATGCCCGTCGCTGCGGCCCTGGCGACCGGAATCCCGTGGGTGCTCGGCTTCACGCTGCCCGAGGCGACCATCAACCGCACGGTCGGCGCGAGCTTCACCCTGGCGCTGCTCGCGTGCCTCGGCATCGACGTCATCGTGCTCCTCCACCCCGGCTCGACGAGCGTCATCACGCTCGCCCACTGGGTGGTGGTGCCGTCGTACGTCGTCGACGCCCGTGTGGTGTTCGACCTCCCCGCCGCCGTGCTGATGACGCTCACCGCGATGCTGTGCGGCCTCATCGGCGCGTTCTCGGCGCCCTACCTCCACCAGGACCCGGGCTTCCGGCGCTTCTTCGTGCTGCTGCCGCTGTTCGCGGCCGGCATGATGGCCATCGCGGCCGCCGACACGCTCGATCTGCTGTACGCGGGCTGGGAGGTCGTGGGGCTCGCCTCCGCGCTCCTCATCGCGTACTTCGACTACCGCGAGGCGCCCGTCCGGCACGGGCTGCGCGCGTTCGCGGTGTACCGGGTCTGCGATGTCGCGTTGCTCGCGGCGGCCGTGATCCTCCATCACCATGCCGGCGACGCATCCCTCGGCAAGGGCCTCCACCTGGGCCCGGACGTGGCGTTGCTCGTCGCGATGCTGCTGGTGTTCGCCAGCATGGGCAAGGCCGCCGCGTTCCCCTTCACCGGTTGGCTCCCGCGTGCGATGGAGGGCCCAACCCCATCGAGCGCCATCTTCTACGGCGCGCTCTCCATCCACGCGGGGCCCTTCCTCCTGCTCCGGGCGTTCCCGCTCCTCGCGGACCAGCCCGTGGCACGCGGCATCCTCGTCGCCATCGGCGTCGTCACAGCCGCCCACGCCACGATGGTGGGACGGGTGCAGACCGACGTGAAGAGCATGCTCGGCTACGCGAGCGTCACCCAGGCCGCCGTCATCCTCGTGGAGATCGGCCTCGGCTTCACCGGGCTCGCGCTCCTCCACATCACCGGCCACGCCATCCTCCGGACCTGGCAGCTGCTCCGCGCGCCGTCGCTGCTGCACGACCACCACGAGCTGGTCGGCCTGATCGGCGGCGGGCGTCCGCCCCGCGGCACGCTGTGGGAGCGGTTCCTGCCGCCCGCGCTCCAGAAGTGGGGCTACCGCGTGGCGCTGGAGCGCTGGTTCCTCGACGACATGGCCGCGAACGGCCTGCTCGGCTCCCTGAGCGCGGTCTTCCGCGCCATCGACTCCCTCGATCGCCGCTGGGTCGCCCTGATGGCCGGTCAGGACCCGGGAGAGACCCGATGATCGCCCTCGATCTGGAGATGGTCCTCGTCGTCGCCGGCGGCCTGGTGCTGCTGGCCTCGTGGCTCGCCGCGTACCGCCCGGACGCCCGCGCCGTCGGCCTCGCCGTCGGATGGCTCGTGTTCGCCGTGGGAATCGCGGTCTCGGCACTCGAGTCGCACCCCACGGGCCTCCTGCTCGACGCGGTGTCGGCTCCGCGCATCCCGGTCGTCGGGCTGGGGCTCGTCGCGGTGTTCGCGGTCCTGCCGCGCCGCCACGCCGACCCGGTCGCGACCCTCGCCGTCCTCGCGCATGCCGTGGCGCACCTCGCGCTCACGCTCGCCCCCACCGGGCCCGTGTCCGGCGGGCTGTGGGTGCTGTGCTCGGCCCTGACGTGGGCCGCGCTCGGCGACCCGACGGCGCGCCGGCTCGCGATGCCCTACCTGGCGCTGTCCGCGGGAGCCGGGCTCGTCGGCTCGATCTTCGGCGGGGACGCGGGGACGTGGCTCCTGCTTCTGGCCGTCGCCATCCGCCTCGGCGTGTTCCCGTTCCACTCGTGGGCCGTCGCGTCCTACCAGCTCGCGCCGACCACCTGGGCGGCGGCGGCGGTCGCGCCGATGTCCGCCATCGCGCTGGTCGCGCGCGCTCCCCTCGGGTTCGAGGGCAGCGTGCCGACGGTGCTGATGACGGGGCTGGCCGTGGCCGCGCTGCTCACCGCCGGGCTCGCCATCGTCCAGCAGGAGCTCTCCCGGTCCGTCGGCTTCCTGACCGCCAGCGTCGGCACCATCGTGCTGCTGGGCGTGATGGACGCCGACCACATCGGCCACCTCGGTGGACTGCTGATGTGGAACGTGACGGGGCTCGCGCTGCTGGGCCTCGGCCTCGTCGCCGCCGCCCTGCGCTCGCGCAACGGCTGTGTGCGCGTCGACCGCTACAACGGGCTGTCGAAGCAGGCGCCGCTGTTCGCCACGGTCTTCCTGCTCTTCGGGCTCACGGCCGTCGGCGCCCCCGGCACCGCGGACTTCGCGAGCGAAGACCTCGTGCTGCACGGCGCGATGGCGCACCACTCCGGCCTGCTGCTGCTGTTCGTCTCGACGGTCTCGGCCCAGGGCTACGCGGTGCTCCACCTGTTCTTCCGCGTGTTCTTCGGTCCTCCGGCCGACCTCCATGTCCCGGAGGCCCTGCCCCGCGAGCGGATCGCGCTCGTCGCGCTCGGCGCGCTGCTCGTCACGAGCGGCCTCGCTCCGCAGCTCCTGGTGAATCGCTGGCTCGCCGGCGAGGCGCCGTCCGAGGTGGCGTCGATCGCCGGGGAGGCCCCGTGATCCTGGCCCTGTTCGCGGCCTGGGCCGCGGATCCGCTCGTCCTGGGCGACCCGAACGGCGTGTCGGTCAAGCCGGGGCTCCTGCTGAACGCGCGGGTGACCTCGACCCTCACCGACGAGCCCGACCTGGCGCTCCAGGTGCAGCGATTCCGGCCGAACCTGCGCGGCACCATCCTCGGCCAGAAGGCGCGGTTCTTCGCACAGGCCGAGCTCGCCGGCACGATCTCGATGCTCGACGCCGTGGTGCAGCTCCAGCCCGTGCCGTGGTTCGAGGTGTGGGCCGGGCGGTTCCTCGTCCCGAGCAGCCGCGCCCAGCTCACGCCCGTGCCGAAGCTGCAGTACCACGCGTTCGCGCCGTCCACGGTGAGCGAGCACCGCACGCGCGACGTGGGCGTGCAGCTGCGCGCCATCCCCGCGGAGGGGCGTCTGGACGCCCGCATCGGCGTGTTCTCCGGCCTGTCCGACGCAGACACCAGCCGGCCGTTCCTGTTCTCGCGCGTCTCGTTCGACGTCGTGGGCAAGGTGCCGCTCGACGAGACCCAGGTGATCAACGCGCCCGACGGCGATCCGGGATTCTCCATCGGGGCCGCGGCGTCGTACGGCGACGACCTCCGGCGCACCGACGAGGCCATCGTCCTCGCGCGGATGGTCGCCGCCGACGCCGCGCTTCGCGTGTGGCACATCCGGGTCCAGACCGAGGGCTTCGCGCGCAACTGGGACGACGGGCAGACCGACCTCGGCGCCTACCTCCAGGCCTCCGTCGCCCCCATCGACGTGCTCGAGGTCGGCAGTCGGTTCGACATGCTCGAGAGCACGACCTCGCAGTGGACGATGCAGGGCCTCGTGGCCTGGTACCCGAAGGGCGACAACCTGCGCACGACGCTCCAGTACACCTGGCAGCAGCCCGACACGAAGCAGCCGGCCTCGCAGTCGGTCGCGATCCAGCAGCAGCTCTGGTTCTGAGGACCCCATGGCCCACCCCATCCTGTCGCCCGTCGCGCTGTCCCCCTCCAACCGGGCGCCCGAGCCCGCGGAGCCGGAGGCCGTGGTGCTCACCTGCGGCTGCCTGCCCGAGCCGGAAGCCCTGCTGGGACGGCCTCCCGGCACGCTGATCGTCCACCAGGCCGGCGGGCTCTGGCTGGATGCCTCGGCCCTCGCGACGGTCGGCTACGGGCGGGCGTTCCTGGGGCTCACCGAGATCCTGGTGATCGGGCACGCCGGGTGCCGCCTGGCCGACTCGCGCTGCGACGAGCCCGGGCGCGTGGCGGCCGAGCTGGCCGCGATGATCGGCGCCGGTCCCGGCGAGGTCGTGGCGCTCGTGTCCGACGGACGCGGTGTGGCGCTCGACGGAGCGATCGCGATCGACGGATAGCCCGGCCTCGCGCTGTGCCCCCAGAGACACGATCGATCCGCCGGATGTTTCAAAGCGCCAGCCACGCGCTGTGACCCCAAAGACACGATCGGTCAGACCGATGTCCCAAAAGGGTCAGACCCGAAAGGGACAGGGGGCGTCGGACCGGGTCCGGTGCTATTCGGCGGCATGCCGATGTCGCGCTGGATCGAACCCGTCGTGGCGGGCCTGCTCGCGCTGTTCGCGTGCGAAGGCGCCTTGCGCTGCGCCGGGCTGGGCCCGTGGCGGCCCTTCGAGAGCTTCGCGAACGTCCCGACCCTCAGCGCGTCCGACCCGGCGCTCGGATGGGTCAATGCGCCCGGCACCTTCGTGCTGAACGGCACACCCGTCACCATCGCCGCCGATGGCACGCGCGGGCCGACCGCCGAAGAGGGCCGGTCGGTCGGGCTGTTCGGGGGGTCGTACGCCTTCGGCTACGGCCTGGGCGACGCCGATGTCCTGACCGCCGTGCTCCAGGCCCTCCGCCCCGACCTGTCCGTGCGGAACCACGCGGTGCCGGGCTACGGCACGCTGCAGTCCGTCCTGCTGTACGAGAGCCTCGCCGACCCGCCGCACGACGTGATCTACGGGCTCGTCGAGCTGCACGACGGCCGCAATGCCGCGGCCTGGTCCTGGCTGCACGCGCTCGAGCGCGCATCGCGTGGGCAGGCCTGGGTGGCGGTGCCCGGCGCGTGGTGGGACGGCGAATCGCTCGTCTACGCCGCGCCGATCGCCTACCACCACTGGGCGGCGAGCGAGCGATCCGCGCTCATCGACCGGCTCGAGCACGCGCGGAACGCCGTGCACGATCGCTTCCTCCGCACCAAGGCCGAGACCACCGTGCGCCTCGTGCTCCGGTTCCGCGACGCGGTCCAGGCGGATGGCGGGCGCTTCCGCGTCGCCCTGCTCGACGCGCCCACCCGGCACCCGCACTACCTCGCGCGGTTCGCCGAGGAGGGCGTCGACGTGCTGGATCTGCGCCACCCGCAGCTCCCCGCCTGGTCCATCCCGGGGGACGGGCACCCCGATGCCCGCGTGCACCGCGACTGGGGCACGGCCCTCGCGGAGGCGCTGTGACCGCGCTGATCCGCGCCTGGGCCACCTTCCGCGAGCTCACCTCGACGCTCGTTCTCGGAATCGTGTGGCTCGCCGTGCTGACCCCGGCGGGCCTGATCTCCCGCGCGGTCCGCGAGGATCCGCTGCGACGCTCGTTCGACCCGGAGGCCCCGACCTACTGGGAGCCCCGCGATGCGCCCCCGAGCTCGGGCCTCGTCGCCTTCCTCACCGAGCGCGGCAAGCTCTGGCTCGTGCCCATCGTGCTCGTCCTGCTCGCGGTGGGCGCCATCGTCGTGCTGTCCGAGGGCTCGGCGCTGCTCGTCCTGCTGTACCCGCTGTCGTGATGCGCACCCTCGGCATCTCGGCGTTCTACCACGACAGCGCGGCAGCACTCCTCCGCGATGGCGCCCTCGTCGCCGCCGCTCAGGAAGAGCGCTTCACGCGCCGGAAGCACGACGCGTCCTTCCCGGCGAACGCCATCCGCGCGGTGCTCGAACGCGCCCGCGAGGACCGCGTCGATCGCGTCGTGTACTACGAGCGCCCGCTCCCGAAGCTCGAGCGGCTGCTCGAGACGTGGCTCGCCACCGCACCCGCGGGGTTCCGGCGGTTCCGCAGCGCATGGCCCGTGTGGTCCAGCGAGCGCCTGAACGTCGAGCGCCACCTCCAGAAGGAGCTCGCGCGCATCGGCATCACCGCGCCGCTCGAGCTGGTCGCGCACCACGAGAGCCACGCCGCCAGCGCGTACTACCCCTCCCCCTTCGAGCGGGCCGTGGTCCTGACGATCGACGGGGTCGGCGAGTGGGAGACGGCCACGATGGGCGTCGGCGAGGGCGATCGGCTGCGGCTGGACCGCTGCCTCGCGTTCCCCCACTCGCTCGGGCTGTTCTACTCGGCGTTCACGAGCTGGTGCGGGTTCCGCGTGAACAGCGGCGAGTACAAGCTCATGGGCCTCGCGGCCTATGGCGAGCCGCGCTTCGCGGAGGTGCTCCGGCGGCACGTGATCGACGTGAAGGCGGACGGCTCGTTCCGCCTCGACCTCGCGTACTTCGACTTCCTGGCGGGCAATCGGATGTACGGCGACCGGCTGAGCGCCCTGCTCGGTGGCGTGCCCCGCGAGCCCGAGAGCGCGATGACCGACCTGTACCGGGACGTCGCAGCCTCCGCTCAGGCCGTCGTGGAGGAGGTCGTCGCGCGCATGGCGGCCGAAGGCGTGCGTCGGTACGGGGTGCGCGACCTCTGCCTCGCGGGAGGCGTCGCGCTGAACTGCGTGGCGAACGGCCGGCTGCTGGCGGACGGCGTGGTCGATCGGATCTTCGTGCAGCCCGCGTCCGGCGACGCGGGTGGGGCGCTGGGCGCGGCGCTCGCCGTGGAGCGGTGCCGCATCGACATGGCCGGCGGGGACTGGGGGCCGCGCGCCTCGACCGATGTGCCCGTGGAGGCCGTCGCGGACGCCCTGGCGAGCGGCCGGGTGGTGGGGCTCGTGCAGGGCGGGATGGAGTTCGGGCCGCGCGCGCTGGGGTTCCGCTCGATCCTCGCCGACCCGCGCGTGGAGGGCATGCGCGACCGCGTCAACGCGGCGGTGAAGAAGCGCGAGGCGTTCCGGCCGTTCGCCCCGGCGGTGCTCGAAGAACACGTCGCGGAGTGGTTCGACCTCGCCGGGACGAGCCCCCACATGACGCTCGTGGGCCGCGTGAGGCGCCCGCTCCCCGCGGTCACGCACGTCGACGGCACCGCGCGCGTCCAGACCGTGAGCCGGGCGACGAACCCCGTCCTGCACGCCATCCTCACGGCGTTCCACGCGCGCACCGGCTGCCCCGTCCTGCTGAACACGAGCTTCAACGTGCGCGGCGAGCCCATCGTGTGCACCGAGTACGACGCGAAGCGGTGTTTCCACGCCACGGACATCGACGTGCTCGCCGTCGGGGGTCGGCTGCACACGAAGGGTGGCCTCAGCGGGGTCTGACCCCACTGAGGCCGGCCTCAGCGGGGTCTGACCCCACTGAGGCCACCGGTCACCGTCTGCGCATCGGAATCCACGCCATGCGGACGGGCCCCACCGACGCACAGCCGCAGATCCCGCCCGTCTCCGCCGTGCTCGGAAGCGGCTCGTCGCTCCGAGGGGGCGGCCCGGCCGCCTCGCTCGGCGCCGGGGCCTCGGCAGGCAGCACGGGATCCCAGAAGCCGGCGTGGGTGTCGGGGTGCATCCCGAGCGCGAAGCGGGCCTCCATGAACGCCAGGCGCTCCGCAGCGTGGCGGTCGGCCTGCTCCCGCCCTTTCGCGAAGGCCCGCTGCAGCGGGGCCGGGTCCTCGACCGCCAGCGGTTCCTCCGACGACACGACGGCCGCGAGGGCCTCGCCCTCCGGCGCGCCCGGCTGGATCGACCGCTTCCCGGCCCTCGCCAGCTCGGCCGCACGGAGCCCCGCGAGCCCGGCCGCGTGGTTCCGCCCCTCGGCCCGGAGGGCCAGCGCCAAGGCGTGGTACGTGTCGACGCTCTCCCACGCCGCACCCAGCACGACGAGCCCCCGCAGCCCCTCGATGGTCTTCGCCTGGGAGTCGTCGTCCGCCGTCTTCATCCGCATCCCGTCGCCCGCGAACGAGCCGAGCGCGTAGTCGAAGGGCTCCGCCGCCTTCGCCCACTTCAGGATGTCGAGCTGCACGCGCTCGCGCCCGAAGTGCGCCTCGGGATCGAGGGCCAGCGCCGCCTCGATCTCCGCGATGGCAGCGTCGAGATCGGCGGTCTGGCGCCGATCGGCGCCGTTGCGGAACCAGCGGTGCGCCAGGAAGGTCCCGAGGTTCGCGTGGGTGCGGTAGGCGACCTGGGCATCGGACTGCCCCTCCATCGCGGCCCGCTTGCGCTCCATCATCGCGATCGCCTCGTCCGAGCGGCCGAGCCGGTCGAGGGCCGCCGCCGCGTCGTCGTACCGATCGAACGTGGGATTCGTGGCGAGCTCGGCGGTCACGCGCTCGAGCCGCATCTCGTAGTAGCGCGGCGGAAACCGGTCGAAGTCGCCGTAGATCACCCGCTCCACCTCGGGCAGCCCGGCGAGCTCGGTCGCGAGCGTGTCGCGGTCCCAGATGCACGCGAGCGCAGGGGGAGCCAGGCCGAACAGGGCGAAGAGCACGATCATCCACAACCTCCGACGAGCCCCAGCATACCGATGTCCACCAAGGGCTGGCATCGTCCTTGCTCTCTACCGACCGCCACCTTCCGCAGAGGTTCCGATGGTCACGGCACTCCTCTTGTCCCTCCTCGTCCCCCAGGCGTCCGCAGCGCCCGATTTCCCCGTCGAGCACGAGGCGTCGCGCAAGCCGAAGCCCGCGCCGCCCGTGAAGGACGTGCCGCCCCCCGCGCGCCCCGTCCCGAGCCAGCCGGCCGCACGGCCCGCGCTGCCCGACATCCGCCGCGTGCCCCGTCCCGCTCCGGCTCCAACGCGCCCGGCGCCCGGCATCGAGCCGCGGCCCACGGCCCCCGCGCCGCGCCCGACGCCCACCGTGAAGCCCGTCCCCGCGGAGCCCGCACCACGCCCGATCGGCGATGGGCCAGATCGCCCACTCCCCCCGGTGACCCGGCCCACCCGCACGCCACCCCCGACGGCCGAGGCCCGCACGCGGGTCGCACCCCGTCCGGCCGTGGCGACCGCCACGCGCCCGTACGACGCGGCAGCGCGGGCCCGCGAGCACGAGCGCTCCCGCGATCACCACTACGCGCGCCCGAACCCGCGCTACGTGCCGCGCTACCCCCACGCCACGTACGCCCCGCCGACGTACGTGTACTACTCGCCCTGGTACACCCACTACTGGGTGCACCCCTACTGGCGCTGGACCCACACCACGTGGGTCGTCGTCAGCTTCCCGTTCGCCGTGACGCCCTGGGACCCGATCTGGGCGCCCCCGCCGCGACCGGGCTGGGTCTGGGTGCCGGGCTACTGGGCGTTCGGCTGGTGGCATCCGGGGTACTGGCGCCCCGTGCGGCGTGCCGTGGTCATCGTCGACGTGGGGTACGTGTACGTGCCCGGCTGGTGGGACGGCGACATCTACGTCGACGGCTACTACCGCGTGGACGGGCGCCCCGGCTGGGTCTGGGTCGACGGCTACTACGTCGACGGCGGTGCCTACGTGCCGGGCCACTGGCGCCCCGCTGGCGCGCCCCCCGAGGGCTACGTGTGGGAGCCGGGCTTCTTCGACGGCGACACCTGGGTCGAGGGCTTCTGGCGGCCCTCCGCGCTCGCCGGCTTCGTGTGGCGTCCGCGCGCGTACGACGAAGACGGCCTGCTCCAGTGCGGCTACTGGGATCCCGTCGAGGATCGGCCCGGGTACGTCTGGGTGCCCGGGTGGTTCGACGGCCGCGAGTGGCAGAAGGGCGAGTGGGTGACGACCGACGACTACAAGCGGTCGGTCACCGAGGACTACACGCCCGAAGCGGGCTGGGACGCCGGCTGGGACGAGGAATCCGCGCCCGCCGTCGACCCCGACGACCCGCCGCTCGCGCTGCCCGTGGAGGCCGCGGGCGAGTAGCCCCGCGGCGGGCCCGTGGCGGCCCCGAAACGACGAAAGGCCCCGGGAGCCGAAGCTCGCCGGGGCCTTTGGTGTGACACTCGAGAGAACCGATGGAAGCGTCTTCTTCAGAGACTCTGGCTGGCAGCCGTTCACCGTCTCGCGAGGAGTCGGTGCAGCGTCTGCGTCGATTCGCCGGTCCTTCAGGGATGGGACTTCGTTCGCGTCTCTCGACGCGGCTTCCATCGGAACATCTCGCCTGCGGCTGATTGGGTTCACCGCGCCCCTCGTGGCCTTCACCGTCGCCGGCTGGCCTTCAGGGGTTGGACGAGACGCCCCCGACTGGCACCTTTTACAGCACCAGAGAAGCACCCCTCGTGGACTTTGCGTCGACCATGACGCGCCGTCTGTCTGCCCTCCACAGCTCCTCCGCTATTCCCTCCGTTGCCGGTAGGGCCTCTGCGAGCTCGCTCTGGACGGCCTCTCTTGAAGATTCGCTCTCGTGTGGAACGCCCTGCTTCCGGTACTCCCGGAACCGACCCAGCCACCCTTCCGAAGAAGAGTCGAGGACCTGCCACCACCACATGCTGCAGGTCGGCTTCCGCCCTCGGGGTTTCTCACCCCCTCGACGGCTTGGGGCCTGAACCGCTCGGGACGTTTTGCAGCCCCAGCCGGACAGGATTCGCATCGTTTCTGGTTCGGGCTGCCAGCTCTCGCTGACGCCCTCGGCACCGACCCCCGGGACCCCATTGCTGAGGAACCTCCCCGGGCAGTCCGCTCTCGGCTCCTCTCGGAGCACCCACCTCGCAGTGGGCCGGTCTGTCGGGACATCCCGTATGCCAGAGGTCCGAAGACCCTGCCACCACGGGACCGGTGGCCGTCGCATCCCACGGATCCGCCGAAGCGGACCTGCGGGCTCGAAAGGCGATGCCATGCCGCCTTCCCCGATGCGCGCGCACCCTTCGAAGAACGCCACTCCCCCCCAGCCGTGACACGTCACCGTGTCATCGGGCCCTCTTGCCGTTCTCGTGCATCCGACGTGTCGTTGCCGACCGCCCGCGATGCTCGCGCGGCTCCAGGGCTTTGCTCCGGGTGGGAGACCGGACCACGGACCCGCCTTGCGGCGAGCACTCCGGGCCCTCTTCTTCCATGGGCTTCTGTTCCCCCTTCGAGGTACCGGCTCGCGATCGGCCTGAGCCTCGCGCGCGGGAGCGAGCTCCCGACCGTCGTGACGCGCCCGCGGCTTTCGAAGCGCGGGGACGGACGCCCCGATCGTCTCGCCGAAGCGAGTCGTCGTGCGCCCATTTCGCTGGATCCCGGGGCCCGTTCACCTTCCGACGGCCTTGCGACCATCGGGGGTTGTGGCCCCGTCTGTCCGACGGGTCTCCGTGAGGAGCGTTCTGCCGAAGCAGGGGGGCGCTCCTCGCGACCTCCATGGGGTTTCTGACGTGAAAGAACGGATTCGACCAGTTCGAGAACGGGGCTAGCCCGCCCTTTTTCGGTCAACACCGGTTTCCCGGGTGTCGTGTGGGAGTAATGCAGGAGGCGTGCCAACCCTGTTCAACGATAAAATGCCGGATATTCAAGGATTCCGTGGGATCCCGGGATCACGGATGGGATCGCGCCGGACACGGCCGCGGCGCCGGACCCGAGCCCCGAGAGCCCCGTACACACGGCGATTCTGCACATCGGGATCCCGGCCCCAGATCGGGAAGTCGGGATCCCATGCCACCCGTCAGGTGTCGTCCTCGCCGTCGCAGTTCGAGTCGACGCCATCCCCCGGCGTCTCGTCGGCCTCCGGGTAGATGTTCGCGTCCGTGTCGTCGCAGTCGACGTCCGACTCGTACCCGTCGCCGTCGTCGTCTACGAACGGGATGCCGTACGCCGGCTCGGGCTGCGGCCCGCCGTCGCAACCGAGCGCCAGGCCCAGCATCATCGCGCTCGCCGTGCGGGCGACCTTCGACGAGCAGCTCCGCAGCTTCAGGCCGCACTCCGGGCACACACACGCCTCTGCGTTGGCCACCGCACGACACCCCGGACAGGACACCATCGCCATCTCGCCTCCATCGGAGAGGCCGCGGCTCGGGCCTCCGTGTAGTAGATCCTCCCACATGGCCGAGCCTCCGCACAGCACCCGACGCCCGACGCCGCTCGACGTGGTCCGCGAGCTGCGCACCTGGATCGCCGATCAGCTCGACTCCGAGAGCCGCGGCTTCGACCGCGAGCACGGCACCGCCACCTCCTGGTTCGACCTCGGGAACTACGAGCCCACGCCGCCCTCCGTCGTCGAGGCCGTGCTCGACGCGCTCCCCGCGCCGCTCGAGCGCTATGCGTTCGTGGATCTCGGCAGCGGAAAGGGGCGGGTCGTGCTCATCGCCGCCGGGCGTCCATTCCGCCGGGTCGTCGGCGTGGAGCGGCGCTGGATGCTGCACCGGCGGGCCCAGCGGAACGCCGCCGCGTACACGGGGCGCGTCGTCACCGCGCCGGAGTGGGTCCACGGCGACGTGCGCACGGCACCCCTGCCCGACGGGCCGCTCGTGCTGTTCATCTACAATCCGTTCGGCCTGAACGTGCTCCACGCGGTGCTCGAGCGCGTCGCGGGCCGCGAGGTCGTGCTCGCCGCGGTGTTCCCGCCCGACCACGCGTGGCTCGAAGCACAGGGCTTCACGGCCCTGCACGTCGTGCCGAACGACGTCGAAGACCGCCGCTGGTCGCTGTTCCGCCGGGCCCCCTGAGCGGCTCCCTGTCCGTCGGTCCGCGACATCTGGCAGAGTGACGGGACCCCACCCCGGAGGGACGCCCGGATGCCCACGATCCGCGAGCTCACGCAGGACGATCTGGGCGCTCTGTTCGCGCTACCCCGGCGGATCTACGCGAACGACCCGAGCTGGGTCGCGCCGATCGGCCTGCTCGAGCGCAAGCGCATCGCGGCCTTCATGGACAAGGGCCGCCTGAAGCTGTTCGCCGCAGAGCGCGACGGCGCCGTCGTCGGCACGATCAGCGCGCTGCGCGACGAGGGCTACGTGGCGCACAAGGGCGAGCCGGTCGCGTGGTTCGGGTACTTCGAGTGCATCGAGGACGAGGCCGTGGCGGCCGCGTTGTTCGAGCGCGTCGCGACACAGGCGCGGGAGTGGGGCTGCACGCTCGTGCGGGGCCCGCGGAACCTCACGCGCTTCGAGAGCATGGGGCTGACGGTGGAGGGCCACGCGACGCTGCCGCCGTTCATGCAGTCCCACCACGCCGCCTGGTATGCCGCGCTGGTCGAGGGCCAGGGATTCGCGAAGCACCACGACGTGCTCGCCTACGAGACGCCCGTGCTCGACGCGCTCGGCAACCAGCGCGAGCTGCCCGAGCCGCTGAAGTCCAAAGCCGCGGCCTGCGACATCCCCGGCCTGGTCGTGCGGCCGACGAGCCGGCTCCGCATGGCCCGCGACCTGCGCGACGCCCACACCGTGCTGAACGAGGCCTTCGCGACCGTCCCCGACATCTCGCCCATGCCGCTCGGCCAGTGGATGGCGCTCGGCCGCGTGTACCTGACGGTGGCCGACCCGCGCATGCTCCAGATCGCCCACGTCGACGGGCGTCCCGTGGCGTTCGCCGGCACCTTCCCCGAGCTCAACGAGGCGATCGGCGCGATGCGCGGCGACCTGCTGCCGCTCGGCTGGCTCCGCTCGACGCTCGCGATGTCGACCATCCACACGGCGTCGTTCAAGCTCATCGGCGTGGTGCCGGAGTACCGGGGCACCGGGCTCCAGGCGAAGCTCGTCGACCACACGATCCGCGGCGTGAAGGAGGCCGGCTACACGCGCCTCGAGGCCTCCGTGGTCGACGAGCGCAACGCGCCCATGCGCGCCATCGTCGAAGGCGCCGGGATGACGGTGTACCGGCGGTACCGCGTGTACCAGGCCGGGGTGTGACCTGGCGAAGGTCCTCCCCCTCTCGACGAAGATCGTCTACGGCACGGGCGACTGGTCGCTCTCGAGCTTCAACACGTTCCGGTCGATCTTCTACGCGGTGTTCCTCACCGACGTGGTCGGCGTCGACCCGCGCCTGGCATCGTTCGCTGCGCTGATCGGCATCGTCTGGGACGCCGTGAACGACCCGATCATGGGCACGCTCACCGACCGCGTGAACACGCGCTGGGGCCGGCGACGGCCGTTCCTCCTGTTCGCGAGCGTGCCCTTCGGCCTCGCGTTCGTGCTGCTGTGGTGGGCGCCGCCGTGGGAGAGCCAGTGGGCCCTCGCGCTGCACGTGACCGTCGCGTACGTGCTGTCGGACACCCTGCAGACCATGGTCTCGGTGCCGTTCTACGCGCTCACGCCGGAGCTGACGCCCGACTACGACGAGCGCACCGAGATCACCGCGTGGCGGATGTTCTTCAACCTGCTGGCGAGCCTCGCGGTGGCCATCGCGGCACCCGAGATCGTGGATGCCGCGACCGGCGCGGGCTTCACGCAGCAGCAGGGCTACCTGATCGTCGGCTCGATGTTCGGGTTCCTCGGCGTGCTGCCGTTCCTCGCGATCTTCGCGAAGGTCCGGGAGAACCCCGGCGCGGAGCGCGAGGAGGTGGGGCTCGTCGAGACCCTGCAGGGCGCCTGGCGCAACGTGCCCTTCCGCTACCTCGCCCTGCTGTACATGCTGAACTGGATCACGTTCGACCTCGTCGGGCTGATGGTGCCGTACTTCGTCACCTGGCAGCTCGCGGGCGGTGATCTGGTCGCGAAGACCGAGCTGTTCGGCGTCGAGCTCGCCATGGAGAGCGCGATGCTCGGCATGCTGATCATCGTGGCGCTGCCGGCCCTGCCGCTGTGGACGTTCCTGTCCGCGAAGGTCGGCAAGCGCACGGCCTACATCGTGGCGATGCTCTCGTGGGCCGCGATGCAGGTCGGCTTCTTCTTCGTGGGGCCCGGCGACGTGGCGCTCGGCATCGGTCTCGCCGCGGTCGCGGGTCTCGGCGTGGCCGGTGCGCACGTCATCCCGGACGCCATGGTGCCCGACGTGGTCGACGTCGACGAGCTGCAGACCGGCAAGCGCAACGAGGGCGTGTACTACGGCGCGAAGAACCTCATCCGCAAGGTGACGGGGGCGCTCGCCATCTTCGGCGCGCTCCAGGTGCTCGGCTGGACCGGCTACACGCCGCCCGACGAGGCGGGTGCCGTCGTCGCGCAGCCCGAGTCGGCCCTGCTCGCCATCCGCCTGCTCACGGGGCCGGCCGGCGCGGTGCTGCTGCTCGGCGCCATCCTCGTCGCGCTCCGCTACCCGCTGACGAAAGCGAAGCACGACGCGGTGCGCGCCGAGCTCGAGAAGCGGTGATCGTCAGCGCACGCCGACGATGCGCCCGTCCACCACGTCCATGTGCTCGGCCTGGGGCACCTTCGGGAGCCCCGGCATCCGGAGGATGTTGCCCGTCAACACCACGAGGAACCCCGCACCGGCGTTGAGCTTCACGTCGCGCACGGTGACCGTGAAGTCGCGCGGGCGCCCGCGGAGCTTCGGGTCGTCGGACAGCGAGCTCTGGGTCTTCGCGATGCAGATGGGCAGGTCGGCGTAGCCGAGCTTCGCGATGCGCCGCAGCGAGTTGCGCGCCTCGGACGTGAGCTCGATGTCGCGCGCCCCGTACATCTTCTGCGCGACCTTCCGGATCTTGTCGGGGACCTTGTCGGACAGCGCGTAGAGCGGAGTGAACGGCTTCGCCTCGGGCGTGCCGACCTCGACCACACGCCGCGCCAGGGCCTCGGCACCCGCGCCGCCGCGCGCGTGGTGGTCGCTCTCTTCGAAGGGCACGCCGAGGCGGTCGCACGCGGCGCGAACCACCGCGATCTCGGCGTCGGTGTCGGCCGCGAAGCGGTTCAGGGCGACGATGGGACGCGCGCCGAACGCGAGCACGCTCTCGAGGTGCTTCTCGAGGTTGCCGAGCCCCCGCTCGACCGCCGCGGCATCGGGCTGGGACAGCGCGTCGAGCTCGACCCCGCCGTGCATCTTGAGCGCCCGGATGGTCGCGACCAGCACGACGGCGGACGGGTTGAGCCCGGCGAGCCGGCACTTGATGTCGAAGAACTTCTCGGCGCCGAGGTCGAACCCGAAGCCCGCCTCGGTGATGCACCAGTCGGCGAGGTGAAGCGCCATCCGCGTGGCGACGACGCTGTTGCAGCCGTGCGCGATGTTCGCGAACGGCCCGCCGTGGACGAGCGCCGGCGTGCCTTCGAGCGTCTGCACGAGGTTCGGAAGCGACGCCTTGTGCAGCAGCGCCATCATCGCGCCGACGGCCCCCGTCTGGCCCGCCCGCACGGGCTTCCGGTCGTGGTCGAAGCCCACGATCACCCGCTCGAGCCGCGCGCGCAGATCGTCGGGGTCGCTCGCCAGGCACAGCATCGCCATCACCTCGCTCGCCGCGGTGATGTCGAACGACGCCTCGCGCGGCACGCCGTTCGCCGTGCCGCCGAGCCCGACCAGCACGGAGCGCAGCGAGCGGTCGTTCATGTCGAGCACCCGCGGCCACGCCACGCGGCGCGGATCGAGCCGCAGGTCGCTGTCGAAGTGCAGGTGGTTGTCGATGACCGCGGCGAGCAGGTTGTGCGCGCTGGTGATCGCGTGGAAGTCGCCCGTGAAGTGCAGGTTGATCTCGTCGGCCGGGAGGATCTGGCTGTACCCCCCGCCCGTCGCCCCGCCCTTCATGCCCATGCACGGCCCGAGCGAGGGCTCGCGCAGCGCGAGGCACGTGGACTGGCCGATGCGGTTCATGCCCATGCCGAGCCCGATCGTGGTCGTGGTCTTGCCCTCGCCCGCGGGGGTCGGCGTGATCGCGCTCACCAGGACGAGCCGCCCGTTGCGCGAGGGGCGATCGAGCACGCTGCGATCGACCTTCGCGACGTGGTGACCGTACGGATGCAGGTCGTCGCCGGCGAGCCCGAGCAGGGCGCCGACCTCGGTGATGGGCCGCGGCTTCGCGGCGGCTGCGATCGCGTTGTCGTCCAGGGACACGTTCACCTCCGGGCCGCGAGACTACTCCGGATGCCTCCCGGGAGGGCGCCACCGGACCCCGAGCGCCACCTGCCACGTGTCCCGGTCGAATGCGTTGGACAAGAAGCCGTCGAGCGCGACGCGCGAGCCGACGCCGTAGCTGCCGCCGAGGTAGTACCCCGCGTCCGCCACGCCGCCGCGGACGTACGGGTGGTTCCACGCCCCACGCGGGCGCGGCGGGATCCCGACGCCCAGCCCGGCCTGGAAGAAGCCCCCGGGCGAAGGCCCGGCGAAGTGGTCGGAGACGTGGCCCTCGAGGAAGAAGACCGAGCGCTCGCCGAGGCGGAGGCGCCCGGCCGGGAACACCGGGATGAGATCGCCGTCGAAGATCAGCGGCCCCACGGCCCCACCGAGCGAGAACGCTGCATACCGGTGATCGAAGCCGACCAGCAGCCGGAGCCCGCCGCCCCCCTGCACGCGCGGCTCTTCGGGGGGCTCGGCGGGCTGCCCATCCTGCGGGGGTTGGAGGAGTGCCACGTCGATCGCGCCGGACCCCTGGGCTTCGAGCGTCAGGTCGACCGTGTCGGACAGGGCCCGCGCGTACTCGACGCCCACGGCCGCGGTTCCGTAGCGGTGCGCCGGGCCGCACGACTCGCGGTAGCCCCCTGCCCCGCCGCCCACCGCGACCGTGACGTGCTCGTCGCGCGCCGCCGTGGCGTTCATGGCGGTGGACACGCCGAGACCCAGACCCAGGCCCAGGGCGAGCCGTCCCACGATCCTCATCGCTTCCTCCAGTAGCGCGTCGACACGACGAGCTTCGACGCCCCTTCGGGGATGCGGAGCCGGCACGCGAGGCGCTCGTCCGGGCCGGCCTGCTCGCGCTCGAGCAGCACCTGTTCGTCGGGCGCCGCGGGCTCCAGCTGCTCACCGCCCTCTTCGACGTGCACGCCGCACAGCCCGCAGATGGTGCTGCCACGGCACGTCGTGCGGATCGGATGCCCCGTGCGCTCGAGAGCCTCGTAGAGCGTCTCGCCGCGGACCGCCGGAACGGTGGCCACGACGCCCGGCTCGCCGCGCCGCTGCAGCACGAACCGGTCGTAGCGCGTCACTCGGGGACCGGTCCCCACGTGCCCACCGCGACCTCGGAGGCCCACGCGGAGCACGTGTCGCCGCTGCACTCGTCCTCGCCCGAGACCTGCCCGGAGACCTCGCCCGAGGCGCCCTCCGCCGTGAATGCGCCGCGCAGCCAGAGCGAGCGCGCGTCGTACGTGGGCTCGGTGATGTCGACGCTCATGTCGTACGTCCCGACGAGCCCGTCGGGATCGAGCGATTCGACCATCTCGACGCGATCGCCGGCAACGGCGGTCAGCGCGAGGTCGAGCACCTCGGTGAACGCCCCATCGTCGGTCGCGAAGCTCACGGTCACGTCCACCTCGACCCGATCGTCGCAGATGACGCCGATGGCGGGCTGCTCGCCGCCCTCGGGGTACACGGGCTCGCTGTCGACGAACCGCGCCTCGCCGGCACCGTACGTCACCGCCAGCGCGAGGGGCGTGGTGCTGCCGTCGCGTGCCCAGCGAAACGTCTCGTCGTGCGCGCCGGTCGCGAGGTCGAGCAGCGCCTGCGCGGTGAAGCCGAGGTCGGTCACCTCGTCGAGCGCCACCGCGGTCGGCGTGTCTTCGCAGTGCGGTCCGTCCAGGTCCTCCCTCCCGTTGTTCGGGCAGCCGAGCAACGCGACCAGGGGCAGGGCTCTCCACATGCGCACCTCCGCCCGCAGAGTTTGCAGCTTGCGTGCCACGGTCGTCAGGCCTTCTCGCCGTCCCGCAGGCGCCGGAGGCTGGACGGGACCTCGGACGCGCTCCCCCGATCCTCCTGCCGGAAGCGCCGCGCCGCCTCCTCGATGCGCTGCGCGGCCCACGCCGTGGAGTGTGGATCGCCCTCCCAACCGAGCTGCACCACGCGACGGCCGCGCCTGACGGACCCGTCCGAGCCACACCGCTCGCTCCCAGTGGCGGACGCGCTCGGCGTCGATGTGGAGCCCTCCGCACTTCAGGCCGTGATGGGAGTACTTCGCGTTGGCCGGCTCGCGTGGCTCGGCCGCGTGCTCGCGCGGGAACTCCCGCCGGTTCGCGGCGTAGCGCCGCGAGAAGGCGGCCTCCGCGCGGAACCCGGGGTCCACGAGCCAGCGCTCCCAGGCCGGATCGAGCCGGTCCTCGAAGGGCACGCCGGCCGCGCGGGCCATCTCCGCGCCGACCCACCGCAGCTGGTCGAGCGTCCAGCCGTGGCCGTTCACACCCGGCGTGGTGGCCAGCACAGCGAGCGTCTTGTGCCCGTGTGCGTCGATCCGCACCGTCCCGCCGGCCTCTCCGCCCACCGAGACCGCGCGGAGCCCGCGCACCCGCGGCACCGAGAATGCCCGGATCCCCACGCCTCCCGGCCCGGCGACCACGCGGGAGGGCACGACGAGCGGAATCCCAAGGGCCAACGCACCGATCACGACGACCCCGACCTCCGCCGCGAGGAACACGGCCAGGGTCGCCAGCACCGCCCACCAGGCCGCTTCGAGCAACAGGACGAGCTCGAGCGCCACGAACGCGACGAGGGGCAGGACGGTCGTGGCCAGCGTGAGGAACGCGCCACAGCCGAGCAGATCCGGGGACCGGAACCCGTTGTCCCGCACGACGAGGTTCTCGCCCTCCCACCAGACGCGCCCCGCCAGATCCCCGGGAACCTCGCATCCCGTCACTCCGCCGTCCGCATCCGGCGGAGCGCGGCGGGCACGTCGGAAGCGGTGCCGGCGTCGGGCTCGGGAGGCGTCTCGGACGCGAGCCGCTTCAGCTCGTTCGCGATCCACAGCGTCTCGCGGACGTCGCGTCCCGACAGCCGCCGGGCCCGGACCCGGAAGATCCCCTCGGTCGTGAGGAGCTGGAGCCGGACACGACGCTGGATCCCGTCGTCGACGTGGACCTCGTAGATCTGCGCCACCGCGTCGACGATGGACCGCAGCGCCAGACGCCGGCCCGGCACCCGCACCTCGCCGGCCTCGACCAGGAGGTCGTTCCCCACGCGCATCCCGTGGTGGTCGTAGCGGAGGTCGCGCGGCTCGACGGGCTCGACGTCGAGCTGGCGGCCGTAGCGTCGCCGGTTCGCCGCGTTCTCGAGATCGAATCGCACCCGGCGTCGGTACTGCGGGTCGAGCTCCCAGCGGGCCCACGCCGCACGGTCGATCGTGCTCTGGACCGGGACGCCGACCCGCGCCGCCATGGCGTCCGCGAACCAGAGCAGCGCGTCGAGCGTCCAGCCGTGGCCCGACACCGACGGCAGGGTCTCGATCGGGGTGAACGTCCCGTCCTCACCGACGATCCGCACGGTGATTCGGGTGCCGACCGCGCCGTAGACCTGCACCTCGAGCGGCTTGCGGACGGCCTTCCCGAACGGGTGCTGGAGCCACACGCCGAGGTCGTCGATGCGCAGCGGCACCGCCATGACGGTGTGCACGGTGGGCAGGGCGACCGCGGCCACGGCGGCGAGCACGAACCCCAGCAACCCCGCCAGGCCGACGCCCGACACGGAGGCGGAGTGCCCGAGCAACCCGAAGAAGCCGACCAGCGCGCTGATGCACGCGAAAGCCGCGGCCACGCTCGCCACCAGGAGCCCGACGGCCAGCACCGGATAGGGCCGCCATGCGGTGTCCCGTAGGACGATGGCGTCGCCGTCGAATCGCACGCGCCCCTCGAGCGCCTCGGGCACGGGCGACCCGCTCATCGCGCCTTCCCCACGAGCGCGTCGAGCGCCTCGGGCACATCGGCGTGGCCCCCGTGCGGCTGGGCCTTCGACGCGTGCTCCGCCACGCGCTCGGCGAGCCACGCGACCTCACCCGCGGTCGCTTCGGACAGGGGCTGGCGGGCGATCTCGATCGCGTAGGTCGAGGTGCGGACCCTGAGCATCGCGAACCGCGAGCGCGCGAGGTCGTTGCCGACCTCGAAGTGCGGGCGGACGTCGCGGAGGTCGGAGAGGTCGATCTCTGCGTACCCGTCCCACAGCCGCGACCCGCGTAGGGTGATCGACCGCAGCCGGAAGCCGGTGGCCTCCCAGAGCACCCCGTGCGGCTCGTCTGGAGCGACCTCGTGGTACGAGCGCCAACGGTCGAGGTTCTCGAGGTAGCGACGGTGGAACGCGATGGCCTCCGGGCTGTCGGCGTCGGGAACCGACCACGCGCGCGTGTGGACGGCGGGCGCTTCGCTCTCGACCGTGCGCAGCTCGACCCCGAGGTGGCGGGCGATGGCGTCCCCAAGCCACGAGCCCGGGCCCTCCGCCGGATCTTCCAGCCTCTCGCTGAAGACCCGCTGCCGCCGCTCACCGACCACCCACACCTCGGTGCGCCCCGGCTCGCGGACGACCTCGACGTGCTCGGGCTTCAGGATCGGCGGTGCGCCGAGGGAGTCGATCCGGAGCCCGTGCGGCCCGGCCACGGCAGGCACCGGTCGGAGCATCCGGGCCACGACCCAGTGGGTGCCCGCGAATCCCACGGCGACCGACACCAGCGCCCCGAAGAGGGGGACCATCGCCACGAGCGGCTGCCCGAAGGCGATGGCCGTGACCGCCACGGACCCGAGCACCAGCGCGAGCAGGATCGCCGGAACGGCGACCACGGCGCCGAGCGCGGGCTGCCAGGCGCTCCGGTGCCCGCAGTCGTCGAGCCACAGGCCCTGCTCGTCGACCCACACCCGACCCACGAGCGCTTCGGGGATCTCGGTGGGATCGACGGGGGATCGGCCGTTCGCGAGGGACTGGCGCTGGCGGACCTGTTCCACGCACCCGTCATAGCCTCCCGGTGAAGCTGGTACATCGCTTGCATCTACCGAGCGCGAGGAGAGACTCGATGTTCGTCTGGCTCGTACCGTTCGCCACTGCTGCGCCCCCCAAGCCCGTCCACGCCCAGATGCAGGAGCACCTCGCGGCTGCCGAGGCCGCGCGCGACGCGGTCATCGCCGGCGATCTCGCGACGGCGCAAAAGAAGATGGCCTGGATCGCCGACAACGAACCCAAGCTGTCGGGCGGGGCCGTCGCGCAGTTCGACACGCTGCAGGAGCGCGCCCGCCAGGGTGCCGAGAGCACGACGCTCATGGGCGCCGCGCGGGGCGTCGCCGAGGTCGCCGGGCGCTGCGGGGCCTGCCACGCCGCGATGAACACGGGCCCGCTGTTCGGAGCGGTCGCGATCCCGGAGGGCTCCGACCCGAAGACGCACATGCAGCGGCACCAGTGGGCTGCCGACCGGCTGTGGGAGGGGCTGGCCGCGCCCGACCGCGGGAACTGGACGGCCGGCGCGCTCATGCTGCTGGAGGAGCCGATGCACCGGCCCGGCGACCCGGGCGTCGACCCCGGCGTGGCGGCGGTGGCGCTCCGCGTGCACCAGTTCGGCTCCGACACGCTGAATGCGCTGACGGTCGCCGAGCGCGTGCAGCTCTACGGCGACTTCCTGGCGACCTGCGCGGCGTGCCACCAGGCCACGGGCGGCGGTCCGAAGAGCCCGTAGCGCGCTGAAATCCTCCCGTGCCCAGCCGGAGGCGGTTCCCGCCCGTCGGTTCCCCGATGAATCACCCGCTTCGAACGTCTCGGGAACGGGAGCGGGAACGGGAACGGGAACGGGGGGTGGGTTCTAGCGGCCCGACAGTTGGGTGGCGAAGTACGCCTGGGCCGCCTCCATCGACTCCGCATCCCGCAGCGCCGCCAGCAGCGCGTCGGCATCGCCCGGATCGTCCGGATCGCCCGCCAGGGCGCGGCGGATCTGGCGCTTCGTCACCTCGACGGCGAGGCGCGGGCGCTGCACCAGCGCTCCGACCAGCTCGGCGACCACCGCGTCGAGCGCCTCTTCGTCGACCAGCCGGCTGACGAGGCCGAGCTCGCGGGCCTCGCGCGCGTCGAACCAGCGGCACGACAGCACCAGATCGGCCGTCACACGCGGGCCGAACGCCTGCACGAGCCGCGTCGTGCCGCCCCAGGCGAGCGGGATGCCGAGCTCGACCTCCGGCACGCGGAACCGCGCCGTGGACGTGGCGATGGCGATGTCGCACGCCGACACCAGCACCACGCCGCCGCCCACGCAGGCCCCGTGCACGACGGCCACGGTGGGCTGCGGCAGGCTCGCGAGGGCCTCCGCCGCCCGGCGCCCGAGATCGGCGTTCTCACGGGCGTCGGGGCCCTGCAGCTCCGCCAGGAACCCGATGAGATCGGCCCCCGCGCTGAACGCCTCGCCCGTCGCGGCCAGCACGACCGCCCGAACGGCGCGATCCCCGCGGAGCCCGTCGCACGCGGCGATCAGGCGACGCAGCAGCTCGGGCGCCAGCGCGTTGCGCTTCTCGGGCCGGTCGAGCGTGATGCGGGCCACGGGCCCGTCGATGTCCACCTTCAGCATGCGATCGTCCTCACGTCTCGTCGTTCGGCCACGCGATCCCCACCGTCGGCACGTAGCCCAACACGTCGCGCGCCCGGGTGCCGTCGAGCACGCCATTGAAGTGGAATCGCCAGGCGTTCAGCGCGTAGCGGAACTCGGTGTGCTTCACGGCCCGGCGCAGCTGATACAGCGGGCCCATGAGCGGACCCGGCACACCGATGCCGTCGCGCCCCCACTTCCGGATGGCCCACACGAGCGGGAGCGTGTCGCGGCCGGGGATGTTGAACACCCCGTGCGCGTCGGCCGCCGCGGCGAGGGCGAACGCCCGCGCGGCGTCGTCGAGCGACAGCAGGTTCAGGATGGGGTCGAACCCGACGGGACGGAAGCAGAACCGCGACGAGAGGTAGTCCCACAGCTGGCTGCCCATCTCGGGCGCGAAGATCTCTGCACAGCGCAGCACCATCACCTGGCGGTCGCTCATGCCCATCCGCGTGCAGACCGTGAGGTCGGCCTCGACGCGCTGACGCACCCACGGCGGAGCCTTCGGAGACAGCTCGAGGGGGTTGTCCTCGCGCAGGATGTCGGGGCGATCGACGCGGGAGGCGTACACCTCGACGGTCGAGCGATGCACGAACCGGCGCAGCGACACGTGCGTCTCGGCCAGGCGCAGGAGCGACCGCGTCGCCTCGACGTGCAGGCGGTGGGCGCGTGGATGGCCGGGCGCGCGGTGGAACGCCAGGTGCACGACCGTCGACAGCCCCATCTCGGCGACCGGCCCGTACAGCAGCTGCTTGAGCGCGCGGGACCGCGTCAGATCGACGCGCTCGTACCGGACGTCCGGGTCGAAGCCCCCCTCCGGGTCGATGCCCACGGCGAGGATCGGCCCGAGGCTGCGGGCCTTCAGCTCCTCGACGACCCTCCGCCCGAGGGGCTGCGTCGCACCGGTGACGAGGACCCCGCTCACGTGAAGATCCCCTTCCGCTGCGCCAGACCGTGCGTGATCAGGTCCTGCACGGCCGACCGGACCCGCGCCGCGGCCTCCGAGACCGCTCCGGAGTCGTGCGCCTGCTCGCGCCGGTAGAGGCTCGGGATGGGGATCGGCTCGCCGTACCAGATGTGGTACTTCACCGGCAGCGGCACGGGCGTCGCGGGGATGGGGATGTACGGGATCCCCAGCGCTTCGACGCCCTCGATGCGGGCGACCTGGGGCCACTGCTCCTCGGCGCCGATCACGCACACCGGCACCACGGGCACGCCGTGCTCGATGGCCAGCTCGACGTGGCCCTCGCGCCAGGTCTGGAGCTGGTAGCGCTGCGAGAAGGGCTTCCCGATGCCCGGCACGCCTTCGGGGAACACGAGCACCAGCTCGCCCGCTTCGATCAGCGCGTGGAAGTTGCCGCGCGAGCCCGAGAATCCCCCACCCCGCGTGAAGACCAGGTTCACCCAGGGCAGACCGGGCACGAAGTAGTCCATCGCGATGCGCGCGGGACGGCGCCGGTTCCGCATCAGGTCGTGCGCGAGCATGAGCGCGTCGAGCGGCAGCATGCCGGAGTGGTTGCAGGCCAGCACCGCGGCGCCCTCGGCCGGCACGTGGTGGATGTCGTGGCTCTCGACGCGGAACCAGTACTCGTAGAGCCAGTACGTCAGCGCGAGCCCGCGGTAGGCGCCCTTCCGGTTCAACCCGAACGGATCGATGCCGTGGCCGGCGTCGTTGATCCGCACGGTCTCGGCGATCTCCTCGAGCTCGGGGGGCAGCACGAGCTTCGAGAGCAGGCCCTTTCCGAGGAGGCGGGGCAGGCGGGGGCGGCGGCGGTCCGGCATACGCGAGGTCCCAGCAAGACCCGTGCCTGTAGCGCAGCCCTCTCCGCCGGGCATCCGGGTCGAGATCGCACAGGTGTGTGTGCCGGATGGCCCCCCGGTTAGTGGGGCGAATGCTGTTCTTCGTCGCCGCACCGGCCTTCGCGTACGAGCTGATCGGGTTCGACTGGACCTGGCAGGACAACCCCCTCGAGCTGCCCATCGTCCTCGACGACGGCTCGTTCCCGCCGGGCTTCGCCGACCCCGACGACCTCGAGGAGAACCTGATCCAGGCCACCGAGGCCTGGTCCGACACGAAAGCCGCCTTCGCCGTCGACTACGGCGGCCGCGTGAGCGGGCCGACGAACGACGCGATCCGCGTGTACTACGTCGACTCCAGCACCGGCGGGCTGCTCGGCGCGGCGCTCACGGGCTCGGTGGGCGCCGAGATGCAGGCGTGCGAGATCCAGGTGTACCGGGCGAACGGCCAGCTCGACCCGATCCCGTGGTCCTTCGCGCCCGACGAGGCCGATCTGCCGTTCGAGCAGTTCGACTTCCAGACGGTCATGCTGCACGAGCTCGGCCACTGCTTCGGCCTGAACCACACCGACGTGGGCGGCGCCATCATGCTGCCCGCCTCCATCAACGGCACGGCCACGCGGCTCCCCCACGCCGACGACGAAGCCGGTCTCGTCGCGATGTACGGCAAGGCGAAGGGCTGCTCGACGGCTCCGGGGGGCGCGCTGGGCCTGTTCGCCCTGCCCCTGCTGGCCCTGCGCCGGCGCCGCTGACCGTGCTGGCCCTCGCGCTGCTCGTCGCGTTCGCCGACCCGCCGGCGCCGGCGCCCGAACCCCAGCCCTCCACCGAGCCCATCGAGCTCGGCGGTCTGATCGGCACGAGCAACGTGCTCGGCGTGTTGCTCGAGGCGCCCCGTCCCGTTGGCGGCCCGGTCGATGCCTCCAACGTCGACGTGGTGTTCGGCGACGACCGGCTCACCGTGCACAACGGCAAGCCCTACCCGATCACGTTCACCCTCGAGCTGACCAGCGCGCGCAACGCCAGCACCACGCCGCGGACGCCGTTCCAGAAGGTGCTGAAGCCCGGGCAGGGCATGGCGGTGCGCTTCTCGAGCCGCGACGGCGGCACGAAGGCGTACAGCTACCGGTGGAGCTGGTCGTCGGGCTCCTACAAGGCGAAGCACCGCGAACGCACGCTGTACCAGCTCCCCTGGCCCGCCGACCAGAGCTTCGAGTGCACCCAGGGCTTCGACGGCGACTACTCGCACAAGGGCGAGCACTCGATCGACATCGTGATGCCGAAGGGCACGCCCATCCTCGCGGCCCGCGCCGGCCGGGTGATCTCGGTGATCGACGGCTGGGGCGACGGGGCGCCCGACCGCAAGTACATCGAAGAGGCGAACAAGGTCCGGCTGCTCCACGACGACGGCACGTACGCCGACTACGTCCACCTGCTGGCCGGGTCCATCCCCGTGGCCGTCGGCGACGCGGTCGAAGTCGGCGAGAAGCTCGGAGAGGCCGGCACCAGCGGGTTCTCCAAGCGTCCCCACCTGCACTTCGTCGTGCGCAGCGCGCTCGACGGCTGGGTCACGCGGACGTGGCCCGTGCGCTTCGAGATCGACGGCGAGGCCGTGGTGATGGGCCCCGGCAAGTGGTACCCGCGCGAGCCGCCGAAGGAGTAGCGCTCAGCGGTAGAGGTGGAGCGCCGCGCCCTCGAAGCGCAGCACGTGCGCCAGCGCCCCGTCGGCGCGCCAGACGCGCACGGACCCGTCCGAGAAGCTCGCCGCCACCGAGCCTCCGTCCGGCGACCACGCGAGATCGATCGGCAGCGCCGCGGCGAACGCCGTGTGCGTGCGCTGCCCACCGGCGCTCCACAGCTCGAGGAGCCCGTTCCACGACACCGTCGCGACCGCCCCGTTCGTGGCGGCGAGCAGGGCGATGTCGTCGGAGGTCTCGAACAACGGCTTGAAGCGCTTGCCCTGCTGCCGCGACACGCGGCGTTCGTCGCCCACGAGCAGCGTCTCGCCCATCCAGGCCACGGCGGCCCCGTACAGCTCCGTCTCGAGCTCGGCGGGCTCGCCCTTCGGCGCGAAGCGGAGCACGCGGTACCCTTCCGAAACCGCCAGATCCCCGCCATCGGACCACGCGAGCCCGTCGACGGACCAGGAGACCTCGGCGCGGAGGGACGAGCCCACGAAGAGCTCGCTCCCCGCGGTCCAGGCGAGGCGCTTGCCCCCAGCGACCGCCTCGAGGCCCTCGACGACCCGGGTCGCGCACGCGGTCGCGAGCGTGCCGTCGCGGTACGCCGTCACGACCTCGGGCCCGAGCGCCACGACGTCGATCGGGTGCTGAGGCGCCGGGCGCATCGCCGACATGGGCCTGCCGTCGCGGTCGAAGCGCGTGACGACCCCCGTGCGGCCCGCGGTGACGAGCGTTCCGTCCGGCAGCCAGGCGAGGTGCTGCGCGACCGGACCGAGCGCGCCCTGGATGTCGCCCGACAGGTCGCGGAGCTCGACGTGCGCATCTCCGAACCCGACCGCCGCCAGCGGCCCATCGAGCTCGATCCACCGCGGATCCGCGCCATACCCGAGCGGGATCTCCCGGTCGCCGAACCACAGGGCGCGCTCGCCGATCCACAGGTCGCGCCCGCGCGTCCGGACCGCGACGGGCTCGGCGAATCCGGTGCCGTAATGCGTGTCGCGCGTCTGCCCGTCGGCGTCGACCACCACCAGACGCGAGCCCCAGCTGCCGAACCCCACGCGATTCGGACCCAGCGCGTCGAGCGCGTCGATGGACTCGGACGACGGGGCCGGGAGGCGCCACACCTCGGCGCCCGTCGCCACGTCGACCGCGGCGATGGCGTCGTACCCGGCGAGCACCACGCGATCGCCGATGCGCACGGCCTTCTCTCCGCGGATGCCGGACGCCGAGAGCCACTGCCCGTCGACCTCGACCACACCATCGACCGCGATCAGCGCGCGCGGACGGGGCCCCCGGTGCTCCCACCCCTCGCTCGGCAGCGCGAGCACGTGGCGTTCGAACGCACCCACCGCGGTATCCCCGACCCACAGCACGTCGCGCGGTCCCGCGTTGGTCAGCCCCGTCCAGCCGCCCGGATCCACGCGAGCGACGCCTTCGTCCGCCACGTCGGCGAGCACGCGCAGCCCGGAGGGATGCAGGACGACCCTCGACAGCGCGCCCTCCCACGTCCAGACGACCGCCCCCGTCGCCAGATCGACCACGCGACCCCCGTGCGGACCAATCACCGCGGCGAACCGCCCGGCGAGCTCGAGGGCCTCGCCCTCCTCGTGGATCGCCGGCCGGACCGCGGGCATCGCATCGAGGTCGGACCACTCCAGCACCCCCTTCGGCCCCACGCCGTACAGCGTGCCCTCGTCCCACGTGAACGCGTGCGCGGCCCACGGGCCGTAGAGCTGGCGTGGCTCGCGGCCCGGCTCGACCAGCCAGCCGCCCGCCACCACGCGGCCCGTGTCGTCGATCGTCGGGGGCACGCCACCCTCGGCCTCGACGACGCGCGTCCTCCCGTCGGCACCGAGGATCCACAGCCCGTCGTAGCCGTTCACCACGGCGCAGCAGGCCGACGCCGCGACCTCGTACGTCGCTTCGAAGCCGGTCTCGTACGTCTGGTCGCCGACCTGCACGCGGCCCTCGTCGAGTGTCGCGACGATGCGGTCCCCCATCGCGGCCAGCGCGAAGGCATCGCCACGGAGCGCCGGGAAGACCGCGGGCTCGGGCCACGGGCCGTGCTCGACGACGGCGGGCAGGGCGACCGCGCAGTCCGACGCGAGCGCGAGGCTCAGGGCGACGACCACAGCACCCTCCCATCCCCCGTGACCTCGAGCTCGCCGCCCTTCCAGACCGCCCAGTCGGGGCCATCGAGCCCCACGAGCACCTGCCGCACCTCGCCCTGCTCGAGCACCCGCAGGCCTCCGCCGAGCAGCACCAGCACCCGCCCGTCGGGCAGGACGCCCGCGAGGCGACCGTCGGACTGGGCCGTCCACACGAGCTCTTTGCCGCGGTAGGCGTGGACGATGCCGTCTTCGTACTCGCGGATCGCGACCCACTCGCCGGCCATCGCGCCCTCGACGGCCTTCGGATGCCACCGCGTGCCGTCGGCGATCCGGTCGCCGTCGACCATCGGCACCTCGATGTGGCCGCGCTTCTCGCCCGTGAGCGCGTGGACCCACCGGTCGTCGACCTCGACCCACGGCCCGAGCACGCGACGCCCCGAGCCGTCCCGCGGCGGCCTGCGCTCGGCGATGCGCAGATCGGCGCCGCGAATCTCGATGTCGCGGCCGTACGTGACGAACCGATCGCCCACCACGCCCACATCGGAGCGCCAGGCGGTCGTGGGGATGGCGAGCTCGACCTCGCCCGTCCGCGGGTCGATCCGCGTGATGGACTCGTCGCCGGAGCGGATCCAGCGCCCGTCGGGCAGGACGCCGAAGCCGAACGCGCCCCCGTCGTACCCGAGGTCGGCGGTGCCCGTCTGGCGTCCGCCCTCCCACATCCGCACCCGTCCCGACGCGTCGAGGGTGTAGACGGCGTCGCCGACGACCCGCAGCTCCTCCATGGGCGACGGCGCCGACGTGGCGACGTGGACCTCGTCGCCGCGCGTCCACACGAGCTCGAAGCGGCCCGCGCGCGTCCCCACCGACGCCACCACGCCGTCGCGGGCATCGGCGCGGCCCCAGTCGGAGCGCATCGGAAGCGCCCGCACCTCGCCCGTGCGGGTGTCGACCCATTGGTCGCCCGCGAGCAGCCGGTGGTCGAGCGCCGTCATCGGGGACCCGGACGCGCGCACGGTGCGGATGCGGTTCCCGTCGAGCCCGCGCACGTCGATGTCGCCGTGCGCGTCCACGAAGATCCGGTCGGCCCCGAGGGCGATGTCGACGTAGGACTCGATCCCCACGGTCCACCGGACGCCTTCAGGACCGATGCCCAGCAGCGCGCCGTCGTCGCGGGTCGCGACCGCCATGGCGCCGTCGGGCGTGAAGAAGACCTGCCGGAGCCCGCCCGGCACGGCGACGCCCCAGCCCTCGAAGACGGTCTCGGTGCTGCCCCACTCCGAGCACGCCACGACCTCGCCGTGGAACGCGAAGCAGTCCCCGCTCCCGACCGCCCGCGAGG
Source organism: Alphaproteobacteria bacterium (assembly GCA_020632875.1). GTDB lineage: Bacteria > Myxococcota_A > UBA796 > UBA796 > JACKEQ01. Next base: position 38,034 of record JACKET010000002.1, on the reverse strand, counting down.
CGACCTCCCGCCCATCGGCATCGAACGTCACGATCCGCTCGCCGAGCCCGACGCGCACGCCATCGGCCACGTGCTCGACGGCCCACAGGTGCCCACCGTCCGCGACCCGGACCCGGTCGCCCGTCTCGAGGTCGACGCGCCACACGCCCTCGCGCGCGGTCACGAGCGCACGCGTCGCCCCCGGGAGGAGCGCCACCCCCGCGTCGTTCGGCGCCTCGGCCCGCGGTGGAGGCGACGCGAGCGCGACGCCCGCGCAGAGCGCGAAGAACCCCGGAGCCAGTCGTCTGCCATGCACAGCGGGTCACGTAGCCGGCACGATGGGGGTCTGGAGGCCCCATGCACCGAATGCTCGTGATCCCGACCCTGCTCGTCCTCGCCGGAACCGCCTGCAAGAAGGACGGCGAGACCGGAGACACCGACACCGACACCGACGCGTCGCTGCAGTGGTACACGACCTGCGGAGACCCCGCGTGCAGCGGGTACTCCGGGCCCTACGACGGCGTTCCGGCCTGTACGGACGAGGTCGAAGGAGGCACGTGCGGCGACGACGGCGCCGAATGCGACTTCATGAGCGACTGCAACGCGGTGCTGCTCTGCGCCGCGGACGACCCGAAGGACCAGCCGGGCGGGTGTCCGATCTCGAAGGCCGAAGCCAAGCGCGAGATCGCGTACCTCGACGAGGCGGCCCTGAAGCGACGCGCCGACGAGGCGCTCGCGATGCGGCTCGCGACGTGGCGGTACCGCTGGGAGGACGGCGGGACGCGCCCGCACCTCGGGTTCATCATCGACGACGCCCCCTCGAGCGCGGCCGTGCGGAGCGACGGAGAGCGCGTGGACCTGTACGGCTACACGAGCCTCGCGCTCGCCGCGGTCCAGGTCCAACAGCAGGAGATCGAAGCGCTCCGGGCCGAGATCGCGGCGCTGCGGGCCGAGATCGCGCGGCGCTGACGGCTCCATCGCTGTGTCGGAAGGGATCGAGCCTCGAGCGTCCCGAGCATCACGCAGATGACGCAGAAGGACGCAGATGACGCAGAAACGAGGCCCCCCACCGGATCCACATCCGCCGATCACGGAGTTCAGAAGACGCTGATTCGTGCGCGGAACGTCCAGGAGGGGGCACGACGCATCCGTTCCTGCGCCTCCTCCCTGTGGAAGGGATCGAGCTTCGGGCGTTCCGAGGCCGCCCTGGAGTGAGGAACCACATTGGCCTGCTCTGGTGCCTTGGAGCCAGGATCCGGGTCCAGTCCCCCTCGTCCTCGGGGACCGAAGGACGCTCGGCCCGACGATGACGGACTCCGCGTCCCTCCCGTCCTCCGATCCTCCGTGCTGAGAATCGGCCCGGAACGACGGGCTCTCCGGCGGGACGTTCGGAGACCGGGGTGTTCCGGCGCGCGTTCTCTCAGCACGGAGGGCTCGGAGGGACGGAGGGCACGGAGGTCGAGGGGCTGGCCTCCATTCGGGAGTTCCGAGGCCACCCTGGAGTGAGGAACCACATTGGCCTGCTCTGGTGCCTTGGAGCCAGGATCCGGGTCCAGTCCCCCTCGTCCTCGGGGACCGAAGGACGCTCGGCCCGACGATGACGGACTCCGCGTCCCTCCCGTCCTCCGATCCTCCGTGCTGAGAATCGGCCCGGAACGACGGGCTCTCCGGCGGGACGTTCGGAGACCGGGGTGTTCCGGCGCGCGTTCTCTCAGCACGGAGGGCTCGGAGGGACGGAGGGCACGGAGGTTTCGATAGGGCCGACGTGGGTCCGTCCTGCAACGGCCTCGAAGGTGGAGCTCACCAGAGCACGCGCGCGCCGGCATCGGGCCCTTGGTACTCCTCGTCTTCGGGGACCGAAGAAGGACGCTCCGCCTGACGACGACCGACTCCGTGTCCCTCCCGTCCTCCGATCCTCCGTGCTGAGAATCGGCCCGGTAGGACGGGCTCTCCGGCGGGACGTTGGGAGACCGGGGCGTTCCGGCGCGCGTTCTCTCAGCACGGAGGACGCGGAGGGACTGAGGGCACGGAGGTTTCGATGGGGCCGACGTGGGTCCGGGGCTCGATGGTTGTTTCGCCAGAGAGGGCCTTCGCGCGGATTGGAAATCGGGATTCACCAGAGCAGGCGCTCGTTTCGGGCTGCTCTCGAGGGATGTCTCCGTGTTCGGGTCGACAGAGCGGGCCTTCTTGCGAACCGGATTCGGGACTCACCAGAGCAGGCCGGCATTTCGGGCTGCTCGCGTGAACTTGCTTCGCTCCCAGGCCGAATGGTCGACAGATTCCAGGCGTTGACGCTGCGCAAAACGCGGATCCGCATCCAGTGGGGGCCGTCACGGGTCGAGCGTTCTCGTTTCCCCGGGCACTTCCGGTCGAGAGGGGGGCCCTCTTGCGGACCGGAATCGGGATTCACCAGAGCAGGCCTTCGTTTCGGGCTGTTCGGGTGAGCGGACACGCCAACGACCTCCCCGTCCACCTCCGAGGATCCGAATCTCGAGCTGGGGGGACACGACGACACTGGACCCGTGACGGCCTTGTTTCTGCGTCATCTGCGTCCGTCTGCGTCATCTGCGTGATGCCCGGGGACGCTCGGAGTCGTCGCTCCCAGGTCTCCGTCGGAAGCCCGGATCGGGTCAGCTCGAAGCCAGGAGATCCCCGGGAGGCAGCCGCCAGGGCGCGGTGTCCTCCCCGGCGTCGTACTCCTCGAGCAGGGCCCGCGCGATGTCGGTCCGCGTGACCACGCCCACGGGTGCGCCCTTCACGTCGAGCTCGACGAGGCACCCGATCTTGAACCGCGCAAGCTCGCCCGCCACCCAGCGCAGGGGGCACTCGGGCGGCATCGTGTGCAGCGGGTGGGCCGGGACGACCTCGCCCGCCGTGAGCCCCTCGTCGGCTCCGGCGAGGTCGCGCACCGACACCACGCCGGCGACGCAGCCATGGTCGTCGAGCACGATGAGGTGCCGGTGCATCGCCGTGACCATGTGGGTGAGCGCCTCTTCGGCGCGCATCGTGCGCGGCACTGTCTGCACGGGGGCTCCGGCGACGAACCGACGGCCCGGTGGGAGCAGGGCGGCGGCCGCGCGCACGGCGTCGTGCTCGGTGAAGATGCCGACCGGGCGGCCCGTGCCGGACAGGATGAGCGCGTGGTCGGACTGCGCGCGCTCCATGGCCGCCAGCGCATACGGGAGCTCGTCGGTGTGGTGCAGCACGCCGCCGAGCGGACGCGCGAGGTCGAGCGGGGCGCTGGCCTTGCGCTCCATCCACGTGTCGTCCTCGACGAACGCGCCGGTCGCGAAGACCTCGGCGTCGCACACGACCCCCGCGCAGCGGCCATCCGCGCGGAGCAGCGGCACGTGTCGGATCTGGCGACCCAGCATGAGGCGGGCGACGGTCTCGGTCGTCGCATCCATCGGCGCGGTGACGAGCGGGCGCGACATCCAGTCTTCGATGCGCGTGATGTCGGTCATGGCGACCCTCCGGCCCGATCACTCATCGAGCAACCCGGCCACGATGCCCCGGACCTCGGCGACCCGGAACGGCTTGCTGATGCAGCGGATGTCGTCGCGGTCGACGAACCGCCGCGCCTCTTCGGTGTAGGCGCCGCCCGTCATGAACAGGAACCGGCCGGCCATCCCCGGGTGCGACGCGACCACCCGCGCGTAGAGCTCCATGCCCGTGATCTCGGGCATCATGAGGTCGCAGATCACGGCGTCGTACCGGTCGGACTCGAGGCGGGCGAGGGCCTCGCGCCCGTCGCCGACGAGGTCGAGTGCGTGCGGCTGGAGCGCCCACTCGAGGATCGCGAGGATCTCGGGCTCGTCGTCGACGACCAGCAGGCGCGCCGGCCGAACGCCGTGCAGCGACGGGTCGTCCAGGGGGTCGACCACCGAAGCGCCCGGCGCGGCGGGGATCTTCAGGCGGACGGCCGTGCCCTCGCCCAGCTGGCTCTCGATCTCGAGCGTGCCGTTCATGGCGGTCGCGAGGGAGTGGCTGATGGCGAGGCCGAGCCCCGTGCCCTCACCGGGGCCCTTGGTGGTGAAGAAGGGGTCGAGCGCGTGCTCGAGGGTGTCGGTGCTCATCCCGGGCCCCGTGTCGCGGACCTCGACCACCACCCATCCCCCCTCGGCCGACGCGCGCACCTCGATGCGATTCGCGTCGCGCTGGCCGGGGGCGATGGCCTGCGCCGCGTTCAACAGCAGGTTCAGCACGATCTGGACGGTGCGGCTCGCGATGCCGAACGCTGGCGGGACGCCCTCGATCACCACGTCGAGCGTGGCGCGGTGCTGGATCTCCTGGCGCGCGATGGCCACGGCGTGCGCGATGGCCTCGGCCACGTCGAACGGCTCGGGCTGCGCGTCGTCGACCCGCGCGAAGGCGCCGAGATCGCGGACGATCGAAGCGACGCGGTGCGACCCGCCGAGCGCGTTCTCGATCGCTTCGCGCGGAGCGGCCTCTTCGAGGGCCCGCTCGAGATTGAGCACCACCCAGGTGAGCGGGTTGTTGATCTCGTGCGCGACGCCCGCGGCCAGCCGACCGAGGGACGCCAGCCGGTCGCTGATGCGCAGCCGCCGCTCGGCCAGCCGCCGCTCGGTGATGTCGAGGAAGGTGACGATGGCCCCGCCACCCTCGACGGGCACGGCGCGGAACACGGCCCACCGGATCGCGCCGTCGGGCTGGCGCACCCCGATGGTCGTCGGCCCCGCCGCCTCGCGCGTGACGAGCGCCTGGGTCACCGGGTAGTGCTCGACGCCGCACGGCTCGCCGTTCTCGAACCAGGTGTCGCCCGCGAAGTCCTGCGTGTAGCGCTGGGTCAGCGCGTCGTACGCGAACCCGAGGAACGCCGTGGCCGCCGGATTCGCCCGGCGCACCGCGCCTTCGGCATCCACGTACACCACCCCACCGGGGACGGCCTGGAGCAGCCGGGTGAGGATCGCTTCGGCATCGGGCGGCACGGTGTCGGGCACGTCACGAGTATACCGGCCCACCTCCCGCGGTATGGTCGGGCGGTGACCGCTCCGACCGGCACCCCAGCCCAGGGCTCGATCGCGAGCGATCCCGCGCTCGTCGCGTTCGGTGCGATCCTCGCCGCGACTCACGTGCTGACCGCCCTGTCGTGGCGGGGGGATCGCGATCTCGCACGGCTGCTGGCCGAGGGGCGTCCGGCGCTGTGCTGGCCGGTGTTCGAGCGGTGCGCCGACCTGCGGCTGCTCCCAGCAGGCTTCTGGGAGGGCGTGCCCTGGGCCGTGGGCCTCGCCGGGCTCGTGGTGACGGCCCTTTTCGCGACGCGCCATGTGCGGGCCGGCACGGTCGGGCTCGGGCTGCTCACGGCGGTGGGGCTCGCCATCCTGCTCCAGGACTACCGGCTGCGCCTCAACCAGCACACGATGCACACCTTCGTGCTGGCGGCGTTCCTGTTCGCTCCGGACAAGCGTCGCACCCTCCGATGGCTGCTGGTCGCGTTCTACTTCTGGGCCGGGACGATCAAGCTGAACGCCGACTGGCTGACGGGTGCAGCCCTCGGAGAGCTCGGCGTGCCGGGCGTCCCGCGCGCCCTGCTGCCCGCGGCGTGCGCGTACGTGGTGTTCCTGGAGCTCGTCGGTGTGTTCGGCCTGTTCGGGCCGCGCTGGATGCGGTGGGCGACCCTGGCGCAGCTCGCCGTGTTCCACGCACTGTCGTGGGGGGTGGTGGGGTTCTACTACCCGCTGCTGATGGGCGGGATGCTCGCGATCTTCCCGCTGTGCTGGGCCTCTCCGCGCGGTCCGGAGGGGCCGCCCGTGGCACCGGCGATCGCGGTGGGCGCGGTCTCGCTGCTGCAGATCGTGCCGCTGCTGGCCCCCGGCGACCCCGCGCTCACGTCCCAGGGGCGGATCCTCGCGCTCCACATGTTCGACGCCGAAGTGGTCTGCGAAGCCCACATGGACGTGCACCTCACCGACGGCCGCACGCAGCGGGTGGAGATCCCGACCGACATCGGCCCATCGCGCATGCGCTGCGACCCCATCGTGCACTGGGGCGTCGCGCGGCACACCTGCGAACAGCCCGGCGTAGACGACCTCGATCTACACCTGCGGTCCAGGCGCAGCACGCAGCCGGAGCTGCGCACGGTCATCGCGCTCGAGCGCTTCTGTGCGGTGGACCCGACGTTCGACCTGTGGAGCAACGACTGGATCCACGTCGACCCGTAGCAGCCGGACCCGGCTCGGAGCCCAACGAAGCGACAGCGTTGCCGATCCCCGGGTCTCGCACAGCGGGCCACAGCGCTCCGTGTTGTCGGAAGGGATCGGGCTTCGAGCGTCCGAGGCATCACGCAGATGACGCAGATGGACGCAGATGACGCAGAAACCAGGCCGTCACGGGTCGAACGTCCTCGTTTCCCCGGGCACCCTCGATGGGGTGTCCACCCGTGACGTCCGGGCTCTCGAGGGACGTCTCCGCATTGGGGTCGACAGAGCGGGCCTTCTCGCGGACCGGATTCGGAGCTCACCAGAGCAGGCCAGCGATTCGGGCTGCGGGTCGAGCCTCCTCGTTCCCCTGGCGTTGTCGAGGCCTGGGTCAACGCAGCGTCTGGGCTGGTGCAATCCCCATCGATAGCGCCCGGGGACGGGAAGACGCTCGACCCACGGTGGCCCCCACTGGATGCGGATCCGCGTTTTGCGCAGCTTCAACGAATGGAATTTGCCGGTGTTCGCCAAACTCCACTGCCTCGATGGGCCAAACGTCTGATTGCACCGCCAAGACCGCCAAGACCGCCAAGACCGCCAAGACCGACCGCCAAGACCGGGTCGGACCTTGCCTCTCCCCAAAACTCAGAGGTGGACGGGGCGGCCGTTGGCGGGTGCGCTCACCGGATCAGCAGAAACGCCGGCCTGCTCTGGTGAGTCGCGAATCCGTTCCGCAACAAGGCCCACTCGGCGCTCCGGGGACGCGAAGACGCTGGACCCGGGTCAGCCTCGTTTCTGCGTCATCTGCGTCCTTCTGCGTCATCTGCGTGATGCCTCGAGGCGCTCGACGCTCGCTCCCTTCCGACACGCCATCAGTCGAGGTTCACGTACTCCGACCACACCCAGTCGACCCGCACCACGCCCCCCTGGAGCTCGGTGACACTGGCCGGGGCGACGCTCTGCCAGCCGAACTTCACGTCGGGCGACATCAGCGCGGGGCTGCCCTTGAAGCCGTCGATGTCGACGCCCCACTGGGGCATCGGCCCGATGTCGCCGAGGTAGTTGCAGTCTCCGGCGAGCGCGGTGAACCCGTCGACGGTGCCCGTCTGGGTGGTGTCGGGGTCGAACGCGAAGTCGCAGTCGTCGCAGTCGGTGAGCGGCGTGCCCCCGAGCGTGAAGAGGGTCGCGCAGTAGGTGTCGGACGCGCCCCCGTTGGGCGCCCGCATGAACACGTTGCCCTCGCCCGTCACCGACGTGCCGGGCACGACGCACGCGCTGACCGCGAAGCCCTGGTCCCACTCGTACGTGTTCGCCGCGCTCGTGGCGGCCGTCACACCCGCGTTCAGGTCGAGCGCATCGAGGCAGGCCTGGAGGTCGGCGTCGACGTCGGCATCGGTATCGGTGTCCGTGTCGGTGTCGGTGTCCGTGTCGGTCTCGTCGGTGTCGACGACCTGGTTCTTGCAGCTCGCCGCCAGCACCAGCAGCACCATCGCGTTGCGCATGTGTCACCTCCGCCGCAGCCTATCCGCAGGATCCCCCTCAGTACACGTAGATGCACGCGTCCACGCTCTGGAGGCCGTCTCCCGCGGGATCGTGCACGGCGGGGTCGTAGGCGAAATCGGAGAATGCGGCCCGGTTCCCGGCGAGCCCGAAGTACTCCTCGGGGAGCAGGCCGCCGGGCGAAGGACCGGGCTCGAACGTGTGGAAGTCGACGTTGTACCCCATGATCGACGGGCCACCCCACAGCGGGTAGCCGAAGCAGTCGCTGTGCGGGAGCCCGAACGCGTGGCCGAGCTCGTGCACGAGCGTCGACTGCATCGGCGTTCCGCCCTCGGGCGTGTCGTGGAACAGGTGGTCGAGGTACGCCAGCACGAAGCCGCCGGTGTACTCGAGCTGCCAGTCGGCGTCGTACCCGATCTTCGGGGCTCCGGCCTGGATGCAGGTGTCGACCCCGGGCTCGACGTGACACGGCTGGTCGGGCGGCGTGACGATGAACACGTACGTCACGAACCGGTTCCCGGGCTCGTAGGCGTCGAACCAGGCCTCGACCTCAGCGCCGACGTTCGGGAAGTCCTGGTCGTAGTCCCCCGCGAACGGCGTGGCGGAGGCGAGGACGTAGGGCTCGCGCCCGGAGATGCGGTAGGTGTCGGTCCCCAGCAGATCGAGGTACTTCTGCTGGCCCGCGAGGAGGTGCTGGCGGAACCGCACCTGCGCGTATTCGAGCGTCGCGGGGTCCGGTACGTCCACACCGGCGGGGACCCAGAACACCTGCACGATCTCGAGCGTGTTGTCCTCGGCGACCGCGGGCTGGTCGAGCTGCATGAGCTCCGCGAAGTCCGGGCACGCCGTGGGCGTACAGACGGGTCCCTCGGGGGCGGGAGGCGCGGGATCCGTCGTGTCGGCGGGGCTCTCCGGCCCCTCCGTCGCTTCGGGACCGGGCACCGGGTCGGACGCGCACGCCGCGGCGAGCAGGAAGAACAGAACCCCGAAACGCATGGGGCCTCCACAAATGACAAGGAGAACAAGCAAAGCCGCGGGAACGCCACGCGACACCCGCAGGATACCACGAGCGGTTAGCGGGCCCCCGTGAGACGCTGGCCCGCCATCGCCATCGGTGCCGTCGCGCTCGTCGCTGCCGGCGCGCTCGCTGCCGTTCTGCTCGCCGACGACCGCCCCCCGGTGCGCCAGCCGCGCTGGGCCCAGCCGCCCGCCGTGAAGGTGCGCACGGTCGATCCCCCGCGCGAGCCCGCACACGAGGGCACGAGCGTGCTGCTCGTGACCTGGGACACCGTCCGGGCCGACCACGTGTCGGCGTACGGGTACCCCCGCCCGACGACCCCGACGTTCGACGCCCTGGCCGCCGAGGGCCTGCTGTTCGAGCGGTTCATCGTCCCGCAGGCCACCACCCTGCCGACCCACATCTCGCTGTTCACGGGCCTGCACCCCGAAGAGCACGGGGTCATCGCGAACTCGTCCGACGGGCGCCGGTACGTCGTGCCGGTCGACGCGCGCAGCCTCGCGCAGCACCTCTCGGCGCACGGCTACCGCACCGCGGGCTTCGTCACGTCGACCCCGGTGAAGAACGGCAGCGGCGCCGAGCGGGGCTTCCAGGACTTCGGGCAGCCCGTGACCCGCGACCACCGCGGCGGGATCACGGTCGACGCGGCGATGGAGTGGCTCACCGGTGTGCCCGAGGGCGTCCCGTTCCTCCTGTGGGTGCACCTCTACGATCCGCACCGCCCGTTCGTCTTCCCGCGCGGGTACGAGCGCGTCCTGCCCGGCGGGAAGGAGGCCGTGAAGGACTGGATCGTCGAGCGGCACATCCCGGCAGAGAAGAAGCTCCTCGGCCAGATCAACCGCTACGACGCGGAGATCCGCTACGTCGACGACCAGACGGCCCGCCTGCTCCGCCACCTCCAGACCCTCGGGCGTGACGACGACACGGCGGTGGTGGTCGTCGGGGATCACGGCGAGGGCCTGATGCAGCACCGCGAGCCCGACCACGGCGGCAACTGGAACGAGCAGCTCGCCGCGCCGCTCGCGATGCGGGTGCCCGGCGTCGAGCCCCGCCGCGTCGCCACGCTGGCGACTGCCCAGGACGTCGTGCCCACCCTGGCTGCGCTCGTGGACTGGCCCGACGAGGAGGGCCTGCTCGCGCAGATGTCCGGCGAGGACGTGCTCACCGCGGCCGCCGACCGAATGGTGATCTCCAGGCGCAGCAACCGCCAGGTCCGGCTGCGCAGCGACGAGGGCACGGTGTGGACGGTGAACTCGCCGACCCACGCCCTCGTCGAGTCGTTCCAGGGCTCCGTGCTGTTCGACCTGCGCACCGACCCGCACCAGCTCCGGCAGGTGCACGACCCCGAGGTCGCAGAGGCCCTCCGCGCGGCGCTGCGCGAGGCCCAGGTCCGCTTCGACCGCCGCGCACACGAGCTCGGCGCAGGGGCGAGCGAAGAGCTCGCTCCCGGGATCCGGGAGGAGCTCGAAGCGCTCGGCTACGCCGAGTGACGCATCAGAACTGGTGCGCTTCGGTCGACTCGGCCAGGGCGAGCGTGCTGGACGCGCCGCCCAGCGTCTCGCGCACGGCGTCGAAGTAGCCCGTGCCCACCTCGCGCTGGTGCTTCACCGCGGTGTAGCCGTCTGCGGCCGCCGCGAACTCGGCGTCCTGGAGCTCGGCGTACGCCGACATCCCGCGCTCGGCGTAGCCCTTCGCGAGCTCGTACATGCTGTGGTTCAGGGCGTGGAACCCGGCCAGCGTGACGAACTGGAACTTGTAGCCCATGGCGCCGAGCTCGCGCTGGAACTTCGCGATGGTCGTGTCGTCGAGGTTCTTGCGCCAGTTGAAGCTCGGCGAGCAGTTGTACGCGAGCATCTTGCCCGGGAACCGCTCGTGGATGGCGTCCGCGAACCGCTTCGCCTCGTCGAGGTCGGGCGTCGAGGTCTCGCACCAGATGAGGTCGGCGAAGGGCGCGTAGGCGAGCCCGCGCGCGATGGCCTGGTCGAGGCCCGCCTGCACGCGGAAGAACCCCTCGGTGGTGCGCTCGCCCGTGAGGAACGCGTGGTCGCGCTCGTCGATGTCCGACGTGAGCAGGTTCGCGGAGTTGGCGTCCGTCCGGGCGATCAGCACGGTCGGCACCTCCATCACGTCCGCCGCGAGGCGCGCCGCCGCGAGGGTCTGGACGAACTGCTGCGTGGGCACGAGCACCTTGCCGCCGAGGTGGCCGCACTTCTTCTCGGCCGCGAGCTGGTCCTCGAAGTGGATGCCCGCCGCGCCGGCCTGGATGAGCGACCGGGTGAGCTCGTACGCGTTGAGCGGCCCGCCGAAGCCGGCCTCGGCATCGGCCACGATGGGCGCGAACCAGTAGCGGTCCGCCCCGCCCTCGCTGACCTCGATCTGATCGGCGCGCTGGAGCGCGGCGTTCACGCGCTCCACGACCTTGGGGACGCTGTTCACGGGGTAGAGGCTCTGGTCCGGGTACACGTTCCCCGAGAGGTTCGCGTCGGCCGCGACCTGCCAGCCCGACAGGTAGATGGCCTCGAGCCCTGCGCGCACCATCTGTACGGCCTGGCCGCCCGTCATCGCACCGAGCGCATTGACGTAGTCACGGGTGTGGAGCAGGTCCCAGAGCCGGCGTGCCCCGACCTCCGCGAAGGTGTGCCGGATCCGCAGGGAACCCTGGAGCGCCTTCACCTGGTCGTGGGTGTACGGACGCTCGATGCCGTCGAAGCGGCGCTCGAGCCAATGGGTGGTTTCATCGAGTACGGCGCTCATTCGAGCCTCCAGGTTCAGGGGGAGACGAGCTGCCAGTAGGCCGGCAGCGTCAGGAATTCGGCGAACGCGGGCTCGACGCACAGGCGTCGGAAGAGCCCGAGAGCGCGGGAGAAGGTCTTCGGGACGGGCCCCGCCGCGCGGAGCCCCGCGGCCACCTCGTCGAGCAGGGCTTCGACGAGATCGGCGTCGATCGCGCGGCCGTCGGCGAGGCGGGCGCCCTGCTGCACCCACATCCACACCTGGGTGCGCGAGATCTCCGCGGTGGCCGCGTCCTCCATGAGGTGGTTCAGCGGCACGCAGCCGTTCCCGTCGAGCCAGTGCGCGAGATACTGCAGCCCGACCGACAGGTTCTCGCGCAGGCCGGCTTCGGTCGGCGTGCCCTCGGGCAGCGCGAGGAAGTCCGACGCCGCGGGCACCACGTCCCCGCGCAGCACGTCGAGCTGGTTCGGCCCGGTCAGGACGGAGTCGAACGCCTCGCGCGCGATGGCGACGAGCCCCGGGTGCGCGACCCACGTGCCGTCGTGCCCGGCGCGCGCCTCGCGGAGCTTGTCGGCCCGGACCTTCCCGAGCGCCGCCTCGTTGGCCGCGGGGTCGTCCTTGATGGGGATCTGGGCCGCCATCCCGCCCATCGCGAACGCGCCGCGGCGGTGGCAGGTCTGGATCAGCGCTTCGGTGTAGGACCGCATGAAGCGCGTGGTCATCGTGAGCTCGCGTCGGTCGGGGAGGACGTGGCCCTTCTTCGCGCGGAGCGTCTTGATGCAGCTGAAGATGTAGTCCCAGCGGCCGCAGTTGAGCCCGACGGCATGCTCGCGCAGCGCGTCGAGGATCTCGTGCATCTGGAAGACCGCGGGGAGCGTCTCGATGAGGACGGTCGCCTTGATCGTGCCCTGCGGGATGCCGAGCGCGTGCTGGGCGTAGACGAACACGTCGTTCCACAGCTCGGCTTCGGACGCGGCCTGGAGCTTCGGCAGGTAGAAGTACGGCCCGGTCCCGCGCGCCGCGAGCGCCGCGTGGTTGTGGAACAGGTACATCCCGAAGTCGAACAGCGCGGCCACGACGGCCTGCCCGTCGACCTCGAGGTGGGCCTCGACGAGGTGCCAGCCGCGCGGGCGCACCATCAGGACCGCCGGGTCGTCGACCAGCCGGTACGTGCCCTTCGTGGGGTGTTCGAACGAGATGGTGCGGCGGACGGCATCCTGCAGGTGCATCTGGCCCTCGACCATCTGCTCCCAGGTGGGTGCGCTCGAGTCCTCGAAGTCCGCCATGAAGACGTTCGCACCGCTGTTCAGCGCGTTGATGATCATCTTCCGGTCGACGGGGCCGGTGATCTCGACCCGGCGGTCGCGGAGGTCGGCGGGGATGGGTGCGACGCGCCACTCCCCCTCGCGGATGACGCGCGTGAGCGGGTCGAAGCCGGGCAGGGCGCCTGCGTCGATGCGGGCCTGGTACGCGCGGCGGGCCTCGAGGAGCGCCTGGACGCGCGGGGCGAACACGCGGTGCAGATCGGCGACGAACGACAGGGCCTCGGGCGTGAGGACGCGGTCGAACCACGTGTCGCGGGCCTGTGCGACGCGGATGGCAGCGGATCGGGCGACGGGTGCGGAAGTCATTCACGGCTCCGGGGAGGCTTGTAAAAGTCTTGAGCGTTACAGCCCCATCGGCAACGGGTGACGAAAGGTTACGTTGTCACGTGTGAAAGCGGTTGTGAATCCACTCCTGTGATAGTGTAAAGCCTGTAAATCGGAGCCCCCATGGACCTCCGCCTCGGCGCCAAAGTCCGCGCCCTCCGCCGCCAGGAGGGCCTCACCCAGGCCCGCCTCGCCGAGAAGCTCGGCATCAGCGCGAGCTACCTGAACCTCATCGAGCACGACAAGCGGCCGCTCACGGCCCCGCTGCTCATCCAGCTCGCGTCGCACTTCGATCTCGACGTGGCGTCGTTCGGTCAGGACCGCGACGCCGAGCTCGAGTCCGACCTGCTCGAGGTGTTCGGCGACGCGATGTTCGAGGGCATGGGCCTCACGAACGTCGGCGTCCGCGAGCTGTCGCGCACCACCCCCGAGGTCGCGCGGGCCGTCGTACACCTGTACCAGCACTACCGGAACGCCTACACGCAGGCCTCGCGCCTCGCCCACACGGTGGCCGACGGGCAGGACCTCGGCGGCCGCACCCGACTGCCCTCCGAAGAGGTCACCGAGTTCATCCACGCCGCGCGGAACTGGTTCCAGCCGCTGGAGGACGCGGCCGAAGAGCTGTGGAAGACCGCCAGCCTGCAGTCGATCGAGCTGCGGCACGGCCTCACGCGCTACCTCGAGACCCTCGGCATCCGCGTGCGGTACGCCCCCGCGAAGGGCAACGCCATCCGCCGCTACGACCCGGGGCGCAAAGAGCTCGTCCTGTCCGAGGGGCTCGCGCGCAGCGCCCGGCACTTCCAGCTGTCGCACCAGATCGCGCTCATCACGCTGTCCGACACCCTCGACGAGCTCACGCGCTCCGACCTGCTGCGCAGCGAGGCCTCGCGCGTGCTCGGGCGCATGGTGCTCGCGAACTACTTCGCCGGCGCGCTGATGATGCCGTACGCCGACTTCTACGCGGCCTGCGAGGCCGAGCGGTACGACATCGACCTGCTCGCGCGGCGGTACGGCGCGACGTTCGAGCAGGTGTGCCACCGCATGACGACGCTGCGGAAGCCCGGCCAGGAGGGCATCCCGTTCCACTTCCTGAAGATCGACACGGCGGGCAACATCTCGAAGCGCTTCAGCGCGTCGGGCATCCGGTTCGCGCGATTCGGCGGGGCCTGTCCGCGATGGAACGTGTCGATGGCCCTGCTCGACCCGGGCCGGCTTAGGGTGCAGGTCTCGCGGATGCCCGACGGCACGGGCTACTTCTGCGTCGCGCGCACGATCGTGAAGAACGCGGGGGCCTACCGCGCCCCCGAGGTCGTGCACTCGATCGGGCTCGGCTGCGAGCTCGAGCACGCACACCGGATGGTGTACGCCGACGGGATGGACATCGGCGGCATGGAGGCCGTGCCCATCGGCGTGACGTGCCGACTGTGCGAGCGGCGCGGCTGCGAGCAGCGCGCATTCCCGAGCCTCTCCGCCGAGCTCGAGCTCGACGAGAACGTTCGTGGGCTCGGGTTCTACGCCGATCCCGACGAGTCCGACGGCGACTGAGCCCCGGTATTTTTCACGACCTGCAAAACGTGAAAACAGAATCACGTTATTCTCACCCGGTATCCGGGTGGGAGGTCGGCGTGCGCGCCATCGGGTTGCTGTTCCTCGTGTTCCTGTCGGCCTGCGCGATGCGGGCACGTCCCATCACGTGGCCGTCGACGCGCACGGTCGACGTGGTGCTGGTGCCGGGCTGTCCGACCCGCGACGACGGGTCGCTGTCGAAGTGCCAGTGGCAGCGCGTGGTCTGGGCCGCCCAGCTCTACGACGAGGGCGTGACCGACGCGTTCATCGTGTCCGGCGGCGCGGTGCACAACCGGTACATCGAGGCCGAGGCGCTCGAGGCGGGCCTCGTGGCGCTGGGCGTGCCTGCAGGCCGCATCCACCGCGAGACCCAGGCGCTGCACAGCGACGAGAACGCCGCCTACACGCTCGCGATGATGGACGAGCTCGGCTTCCACACCCTCGGCATCGCGTCGCACACGGGCCACGCGAACGGCATCCGCACGCTCGTCCGTGCCTGGGGTGCCGGGCCCGCGGTGTCGCTCGAGGTCAACGGGATGGCCGTGTCGCGGCGGATCCGGCGCGGCCTGCCCGAAGTCCGCGTCGAGCCCGTCCCCGCGCACGAGTGGCTGCCGCTCGAAGAGCGCGAGCGCGTCATCGCCGAGCGGCTCGGCACCCGGCGACGCCCGGCGTCGATGTGGGAGTACCCCCGCGCCGTCGTCGCGGCGCTGTTCGCGTCCGAAGAGCCTCCCGCGCCGCCCGTGAAGGAGCCGTCGCTGCGCGGCCTCCGCCACCGCGTCGACACGGACGACTGGCACCTCTGAGCGACCGTCGGGGCGTCTCAGCGCTCGACGAAGTGGTGCGGCCGGGCCGGGGTCGACTCCCCGTCCCACTCCGGGTCGCACAACGCGGCGAGCTGGTAGGGGTCGTCGCGCAGCGGCACGCGCCCGCGGATCCACGGCTGGTCCGCGTTCAGGTCCGCCATCCGGGCTTCTCGCTCGCCCTCGGCGTCCCACACGTCGCGCTCGGCACACACGACCTCCCGGCGCTCCTCGAGGGTCTTCGTCAGCCGCCGCTGCACGAGCCGCGTGTGCACCCCGGGGTTCTCGACCTCGTCCCAGTCCGCGTCGACCCAGGCATCCCACCGCCACGGCGCGACCTGCTCCACGCACCCGTCCTCGCCGCGTCGGAACACGCTGTCGTCGGTCAGCAGCGCCCGGTAGAACCCGAGCCCGTCCCAGTTCGCCTTCAGGTCGGCGAAGGCGAACGTCTTGCTCGTCAGCATCCCGTACATCTGCACCTCGGTGCGGGCGCCCGCGGCGATCGCCTCGGCTTCGGGCTTCCCCTTCTCGATCGCGTGGAAGTACTGCCAGCCGAGATCGAAGAAGTGGTCGAGCTTGTCGGAGCCGATGCGGACCCCCGCGATCACGAACGTCGGGCACGGCCCGCCCAGCGTGAGGATCACCGACTGCCACAACGTCATGTCGCCGTAGATGTCCTCCCGGCGCTCGAACGCGATGCGCTCGGCCGGCGAGCGCACCAGCGCCGCGGAATAGCGCGAGAACCCCGGCGCGCGGAACAGCCCGCGCGAGATCACCCAGACCTTGCCGCCCGTCTCGCGGTGGATGGCCCGCGCGAGCGCCTCGCGCATCTCGCCCTCATCGCCCTGGCAGCGCGTGCGGCGGTTCGCGCGGTCGACGGCGCGCGCCAACATCGGCTCGACGAGGGCATCCGCGGTGTCGGTCGCGTCGCGCAACGGACGCGTGCGGAACGTGAGCTGGTCGGTCTCGTAGGCTGCGGCGGTGAGCGCGAGCAGGGCCCACATCTTGGCGTCTCCCGCGGTCGGGTCTACCTTGCACATATGCCGATGCTCTCGCTCGCTCTCGTCCTCTCCGGGCTCTCCGCGCCCGCGCGGGCCGACTGTGGCGACGGTGCGCCGGTGAAGATCGTCACGCTCAACACGTGGGGCCTGCCCGCGCCCATCGCGCCCGAGCGCCGCGCGCGGATGCCGCGGATCGAGCGGTGGCTCGAAGAGGCGGCGGTCGACGTGGCGGGCCTGCAGGAGGTGTGGCGCGGCGCGCTCAAGCTCCTGAAGAGCCCCTTGAGCACGGGGCGATCCGACGGGGATCACGGTCTCGCGCTGCGCTCGCCGCACCCGCTCTCCAACGAGGCCGTGCACACGTTCCGCACCGAGCGCGGGTTCGACGCCTGGAAGGCGAAAGGCGTGCTCTCGGCCGAGGTCGATCTCGGCGGCGACCCGGTCCGCGTGGCGGTCACGCACCTCCAGTCCGGCGGGGGCCAGCGCAACGCCGGCGTGCGTTCGGCGCAGGTCGACGAGTTGCTCGCCGCGGTGGGCACGTCCGACGCGCCGCTCGTCCTGATGGGCGACTTCAACTTCTACGACGACGAGCCCGCCGACGCGGCGACGCACGCCTCCCTGCTCGAGGCCGGGTTCGTCGACGTGGCCAACGAGGTGGGTGCGACGCGCGGCACGTACCCGGGCCTCTCGCACCGGTTCGACCGCGTCTACGTGCGCAGCCGGTGCGCGGTCCCGGTCAGCGCCGAGGTGCCCGACGCCGCCGCGCTCTCCGACCACCGCCCCGTCCTGGTCGAGCTCTCCCTGTAGGCGCCCGCGACGCGCGGTAAGCTGCGTGCATGTGGTGGAGCGTCTCAGCGCTGGCGAGCACCTGGAACGTGCCGGGTGACTTCTCGACGATCCAGGCCGCGTTCGAGGCAGCGAACGTCGTGGATGGCGACGTGATCCAGCTCGCCGCGCAGGACTACCCGAACGCCCAGATCGACTTCTGGGACGGCAAGTCCCTGGTCCTCCGCGGCGCGGGCATCGGCTCCACGCGCCTGCTCGGCGAGGGCAGCGTGGTCGTCTACGTCGAGAACGGGTCGCTGCGCATCGAAGACCTCACCATCGACGGCGAGGGGCTCTTCCTGCCCGTGGAGGTCTACGGGCCCGCGACGGTCGAGCTCGTGGGCATCGGGATCGTGGATGGGGTGGACTACGATCTCGAGAGCGCCGGGATCACGATCGACCTCGGCGGAGACGTGCTGATCGAGGGCTCGAGCATCGTCGGGTGCGCGACGGACGACGATGGCGGCGCGATCGACGTGAACCCCGGAACGTCCGTCACGATCCGCAACTCGATCTTCCTCGCGAACTCCGCGGCCAACGAGGGCGGCGCCATCCAGGTCGACACGAACGCGACCGCCTGGATCGAGGACACGCTGTTCGAGGGGAATGCGGCCGACCAGGGTGGGGCCATCCTGAGCACCGGCGATCTGACTCTGCAGAACGTCACCTTTCGCGGCAACACGGCGTCCGACGGCGGCGCGCTCCACGTGGTCGGCGATTCGCTCGTGATCGACGGCTCGACGTTCGAGGACAACGTCGCAACCGTGGTGGGGGGCGCGATCACGGGCGCCGTCGACGCCGACATCCAACGCACGTCCTTCGTCGGGAACAGCGCGGGCGGCGATGCGGGCGCGATCGGGGTGTGGGACGGGAGCTGGACGCTCTCCAACGTCTTCGCGTGCGGGAACTCGAGCCAGTCGTCGGGGGCGTTCGGGTTCTGGGTGAGCTCCACGTACGACCTGAAGAACGTGCTGCTGACCGCGAACGGCGGGTCGAACGCCATGTGGACGGAGGGCGTGGGCGACGTGGCGAACCTCACCGTCTACGACGAGGGGAGCGGGATCTACGCGTTCCTCCACGGGGGTTCCGTCGTCGACAGCGTCGTGGTCGGCGCCGGATCGAGCCCGCCCATCGCCTTCGTGCTGAACCAGCCCACGACCGTCGGCACGACGCTGTTCTGGCAGGTCACGCCCGGCGTCCCGCTCGGCGGCTGGATCCTGGATCCGTCCATCCAGGTCGACGCGACGAGCTGCGCGACGCGCTTCGGGCTCCACCCGACGGCGAACGTGTTCGACCGCACCGGGGTCGGCGCGGTCGACCCGGATGGCTCGCCCGGCGACATCGGGCACCTCGGCGGCCCGGGGCTCGACGTGGCCTTCTGGGGCGCCGACGACGACGGAGACGGCGTGCTCACGACGCTCGACTGCGACGACGCCGATCCAGACGTGCGCCCCGGGGCCCCCGAGCTGTGCGACGGCGTCGACGACGACTGCGACGGGCTGGTCGACGACGTCGACCCCGACGTGGTCGCGACGGTGTACTACCCCGACCTCGACGGCGACGGGTACGGCGACGACCTCGCCGCCGGCACGCCCTTCTGCGCGCCACCGGCGTCCGGCTGGGCCGATGCGCAGGGCGACTGCGACGACGGGGCCGCGAGCGTGTACCCCGGCGGGGTCGAGGCGTGCGTGGACGGGGTGGACAACGACTGCGACGGGCTCGTCGACGCCGCCGACCCCGATTTCACCGCCCAGGGCGTGGAGTTCTGGCTCGACCAGGACGGCGACTCCGTCGGGACCTCGGCGGACGTGTACATCGGGTGCTCCGCGAGCGCGCCGGTCGGGTACGTCTCGCCGTCGCTCGGCGAGGACTGCGACGACGGCAACCCGCTGGTCAGCCCGCTCGAGACGGAGATCTGCGACCAGCTCGACAACGACTGCGACACCCAGATCGACGAGGGGCTGGGTGCGAGCCCGTTCTACCCGGACGTGGACGGCGACGGGTACGGCGACAGCGCGTCGACGCCGACGCTGTCGTGCGCCGCCCTGCCCGGCACCGTGGTGAGCGGCGGCGACTGCGACGACGGCGACGCGTCCATCAACCCGGCGGCCACCGAGGTGTGCGACGGGGTCGACCAGAACTGCGTCGGAGGCGTCGACGACGGGCTCCCGACGACCACGTACTACAACGATGCCGACGGAGACGGCTTCGGGGACGCCGACGACCCGGGAACGCCGTCCTGCGCGGTGCTGTCGGGCCACGTGCTGTCCGCCACCGACTGCGACGACACGGACGAGGACGTGAACCCCGACGCCGTCGAGGTCCCGGACGACGGGATCGACAACGACTGCGACGGCGAGGGCGCCGTCACGCCCGTGGTGGACTCCGACGGCGACGGCGTGCCCGACTCCGTCGACCCGGCTCCGGGCTCGGATGGCGACGTCGCCTCTCCCGGGCTGCCGGAATTCCGCCACGGTTGCGGGTGCACGGCGTCGATCTCGCCGCGGTGGATGGGCCTCGGGGCGCTGCTCCGCCGGCGCTGAGTGCGGGTCAGAAGGTGCCGGTCATGCTGACGCGCGCGCCCTCGAAGCCCGGCAGCAGCCGGCACTGGCCGCCGCTGCACCGGATGCCGCTCTTGTACGCGCCGTAGAACGCCTTGAGCGTGAGCGCCGAGGCGGGCTTCACCTGCAGCTCGCCCGCCATGTAGACCGTCTCGGAGATGTTGCCGGTGCTGTCGATGAGCGGGTTGCTCGAGAAGTCGGTGTACCAGGTGAACCCGACCTTGCTGCCGCGGCTCACCGTCCAGGCGCTCTCCATCTCGGTGTAGTCGTTCTGCTGGAGCGGGTTCACGCCCCACCAGTAGTGCTCGGCGCCGATGTTCACGTTGCCCGTGAGCCCGGCGAGCAGCGGGAAGTTGAGCGTCACGTCGCCGTGGAGCTGGCGGTCGGCTCCGAAGTCGGTGCCGTCGCGGTCGTCGTTGCGCAGGCCCACGTTGAGCAGCACGGCGCCGTCGCCCGGCAGCCACTCGACGCCCACCATGGGATGCACGATGGTCTCGGGCACGTCGTTGAAGTGCAGGGTGCCGATGTCGAGGTCGCGGAAGACGCCCACCGCCGCGTACGGCACGAACACACCGGGCTTCAGCGCCCAGTCGACGCGGGCCCGCCCGCCCCACACGTTCTCGGAGCCCACGGCGGCCGCGCTGTCTTCGGTGATGGCGCGCTCGTACTCGAGGGTCGGCGCGATGGCGACCTGGTACAGCTCGGGCGACAGGACCAGGTTCACCTGGTTGGTGTCGACGTAGCGCTTGAGCTCGACGAGCCACACGGTCTTGCCGGGGTAGAACGAGGCGCTCGCGTACACGGCACCGCCCAGCTCGGTCTCGCCGCCGGTGAGCTTGTCGCCGACGTAGTCGAACACGTCGGCTTCGAGGAACCAGTCGATGCCGCCGAGCCCGATGACCTCGGCCGTCACGCCGCCGATCATGACGTCGGGCCCGGTCGACTCGCGGAACCCGGCAGAGAGGCCCGGATCGCTGACGAACCCGTAGGTCACGCCGTGCACGCCGAGGTTCGCGGGCCCGACCCCGTACCGCTCGGCGCGCACGGCCGCGACGGTATGGCGCAGGTCGCCCTGGATGTTGATGTTCGGGTTGTCCTGGAACACCTGCTGCCGGTTGAGCTGGCCGAACACGGCGGTGAGGTCCCAGGCCCCCGGCCGGAGCACGATCTTCGCGCCCTGGATCGACGTGTCGATGTCGATGTCGACGTTGCGGTTGACGTTCAGCGCCACGCCGCGCCCGAAGGCCGCGTACACGTCGCCGACCTGCACGCTCACGTCGGGCGAGTCGTACGACACGGTGACCTTCTCGACGTTCGCGTACACGTCGGCATCGTCGCCGAACGGCGCGAAGATGCGCCCGGGCTGCATCAGCGGCCGCTCGACGTACTTCACGTCGTCGAGGAAGTAGCGGTTCGCGAGCAGGGCGACCTGGTCGAGCTGCGTGTTGAGCTTCCACGCGCCGCGGCTCGCCGCCAGGTTCAGCCGGTTCACGCCCTCGACGTAGTTGAAGACCGGCACGTCCGAGGGGTCGGGCAGGCGCTGATCGCGGATCCAGTAGCGGATCTCGAGGTCGTCGGACGCGGTCACCGACCACGCGTTGCCATCCGAGCCGGCCAGCGCGACCGACAGCCAGAGCAGCACGCCCCCTCCTCGTTCAACGGCGCCCGGCGCAGTCTACACGCGGGGGCGGCGGGCGACCTACTTCTCTGCGGGCTTCTCGGCGGGGGCCTCGCCCTTCTTCGCGAGCAGCTCGCCCACGAGCTTCGCCAGCTCTTCTTCGTCGCCGGGGTTGAAGCCGGAGTGCGACTTCACGATCTCGCCGCTCGCGATGACCACCGTGTACGGGAGCGTCTTGCTCGGGTTGTACTGGGTGATGACCTTCGACTCTTTGTCGAGCAGGACCGGGAACGTGTACTGGTTCTTCATGATGAAGGGCTTCACGCGGCTGGCGGAGCGGGCGTCGTCGGTCGAGATCGACAGGACCGTGAACCCCTTCTCCTTCTGCTCGGCGTAGAGCTTCTGGAGGTGCGGCATCTCTTCTTTGCAGGGGCCGCACCACGTGGCCCAGAAGCTCATGACCACCACGTCGTCGCCGAAGTCGGACAGCGACACCTTCTTGCCCTGGATGTCGGTGAGCGTGAAGTCGGTGGCGTCGGCGGCGAGCGCCGGCGCAGACAGGGCCGCCGCGACGAGAAGCGAGAAGAGCGTACGCATCCAACCTCCAGGGGTGCGCCTTGGACGCACGGACACCCTCCTCTATTCCAGGGCACCCCGCAATGCCCGGCAACTCCATTAGAGTAGGCGCGATGGCGAAACGCATCCTCATCGTCGACGACGAGCCGTCGATCCGGAAGGTCCTCTCCGCTCACCTCCGCCGCTTCGGGCACGACGTCGACACCGTCGCCGACGGGGCCGCGGCCATCGCCGCCCTGCAGGACGAGCCTTTCCAGCTGGTCGTCTCCGACCTGAAGATGCCGAACGTCGACGGCATGCAGCTGCTCGAGTGGTGCGTCGTGAACCAGCCCGGGCTTCCGGTGATCCTGATCACCGCGCACGGCACGGTCGACACGGCCGTCACCGCGCTGAAGAAGGGCGCGTTCGACTACGTCACCAAGCCCTTCGATCGCGACGACCTGCACGCCATCATCACGAAGGCCCTGGCCACCGAGGCCGCGAACGCGAAGCGCCTGGCACCCGAGCCCGGCGAAGAGCTCGGCATGGTGGGCCGCACGCCCGCGATGCAAGAGGTCTACGCGCGCATCGAGAAGGTCGCGCCCTCCCCCACCACCGTGCTCATCACCGGCGAGTCCGGCACGGGCAAAGAGCTCGTCGCCCGCGCGCTGCATGCGCGGTCCGACCGGGCGTCTGGGCCGTTCATCCAGGTGAACTGCGGCGCCATCCCCGAGAACCTCTTCGAGTCCGAGCTGTTCGGCTACGAGAAGGGCGCGTTCACGGGCGCCGTGGGCTCGAAGCCCGGCCGCTTCGAGCTGGCCGACGGCGGCACCCTGTTCCTCGACGAGGTCGGCGAGCTGCCGCTCGACATGCAGGTGAAGCTGCTCCGCGCCCTGCAGGAGGGCGTGATCGACCGCGTGGGCGGCATCCGCCCCCTGACCGTCGACGTGCGCGTGGTCGCGGCCACCAACGTCGACCTGTCGCAGGCCGTGGCCAACGGGCGCTTCCGGAACGACCTGTACTACCGGCTCAACGTCATCCCGATCCCCCTGCCGCCCCTGCGCGACCGGCCCGAAGACGTGCCACGGCTCGCGCAGCACTTCCTGAAGCGCTTCAACAGCCGCCTGCAGCGCGACATCACCGCGATCGACGACGACGCGCTGGTGGCGCTCCAGGCCTACGACTGGCCGGGCAACATCCGCGAGCTCGAGAACCTCATGGAGCGGCTCGTGCTGCTGAGCGATGCCGACCGCATCCGCCTCGCCGACCTGCCCGAGGGCTTCGAGCTGCCCGAAGACGACGACCCGTCCGAGCCTCGCACCGAAGAGCTCGAGTCGATGGGGCTCAAGGAGTACGTCCGTGTGCACACCGTGAAGCTGGAGCGGGCGCGCATCCAGCGCGTGCTCGACGCGGTGAACGGCAACGTGACCCGCGCGGCCCAGCAGCTCGGCATCTCGCGCAAGTCGCTGCAGACCAAGATGAAGGACTACGGGCTGCGCGAAGACTGACACGCGACGCTCGCGTCGTCGGGCGTCTTGGGGTACCGTTCCGCCGTGCTGATCGCTCTCGCAATGACCGCCTCGGCTGCCGAGGTCACCTGGATGCCCGACAGGCTGCACGTCGCGGCGTCCTTGAAGTACGACGGCCGCTACGAGCGCGGGTACCTCGAAGAGCAGGGCATCCGCGTCGCCGGCCGCCGCATCACCGAGCACGGCCTCGATCTCGGGCTGCAGATCGCCCCGATCCGCGGCGCCGCCGTCACGCTCGACCTCGCCATGACCCCGCGCTGGCTGTGGCGCTACCCCGATGCGCGCCAGATGCTGCTCGAGCCCGTGGATGGCGGCGGCAGCTACCAGTTCGCGACCGACCCCGACCCGGGCGGCGACCCGGTCGACGTGAGCGGCGGCGGGATCACCGGCGTGTGGCTCGGTGCCGCGTTCTCGCCGTTCTCCGAGGCGTTCGACCTGAACCACCGGGTCACCTGGCGCTTCGACGTGGGCTACCGCACCGCGAGCAAGAACCACCGCTGGTCGTACACCGACGGCAAGCGCGGCGGCGCGCTGGGCAGCTCGGCGATCAAGGTCCAGGGCGCGTTCTCGCGCATGGGCGGCGCGGCCGAGCCCTACGTTCGCGCCCGCTACATCAAAGAGAGCAAGGTCACGACCGACCTCGTCGACGCCACCGGCACGGTGGTCGCGTCGGGCATCGAGCTGCACCCGGCCTCGTCGATCGAGATCCTCGGCGGGTCCGAGGTGATCGCGTCGAAGAGCGAGAACGGCAACCGCACGGCCGCCGACTTCCAGATCGGGTTCCGCTACCACACGTGGGAAGACCTCCCCTCGGGCCTGCTGCTGCCGAACGTGATCGACGCGAGCAAGACGATCCCCGTCACGCGCTCCGAGCGCATCCAGGGCATCGCCGGAATGGGCGTGAACCTGGTGTTCTCCGACATCGTCCGCACGACGACGGGCGCCCGCTTCGAATACACGCTGCCGCACACGCTCGAGCACGTGTACGATGTGCAGACCAGCCCCGACACGTTCGCGGTCAGCTGGTACTTCACGATCACGGGTGCGATCGGGGCCGACGACCTGCTCGAGTAGCCTGGAGCCTGGAGCCGGGAGCCTGGAGCTTGGAGCTTGGAGCCTCGTTCCCGCTCCCAGCCGGATCTGCATCACGCAGATGACGCAGATGGGCGCAGATGACGCAGAAACCACGGGATCGACGGGTCGGTGCGGAGTCCCGTCCCCCTTCCGAGGGAGACTGGACAGGCGACTGCGGCTCCCGCCTCATCAGAGCAGGCCAGCGCCCGGGGACCGCGGGGACACGACATCGCTCCCCCGCCGACGCCCTCCCCTCTGCGTCATCTGCGTCCTTCTGCGTCATCTGCGTGATGCAGAGGCGCTCCGGAGCTCGACGACGCCCCGATCGAGATCTCCCGGCTCCAGGCTCCAGGCTCCTGGCTCCCGGCTAGAACGCGTCGTCCCAGAGCTCGAGGCCCCAGATCCCCTCGTTCAGCGTCACCACCGCGACCAGGAACGCGATCTCTTCGCAGTCGGGGTTGAACGCGAGCCAGGCCTCGGCGCCGCGGCGCAGCTTGGCCTGCTTGGACGGGGTGACCGCTTCGAGCCCGTCTTCACCGGGCTCCCGCGCCTTCACCTCGATCACGCGCACCACGCCGTCGCGCCGCATGATCAGGTCGATCTCAGCGCCGCCGCCGCGCCAGTTGCGGGCGAGCGTGTGCCAGCCCTCGTCGTGCATGTACGCCTCGACGAAGGACTCTGCGCCCAGCCCGTGTTCGTAGGCCTCCCGGCGATCTCGCAACGGGAGGGCCGCCGACTACTTCTTGCGCTTGAAGTCGATGATCGGCTTGAGGCGAGCGGCCTTGCCCCGGCGATTGCGGAGGAAGTGCAGCTTCGCGCGACGCACCTTGTGGCGCGCCGTGACCTCGATCTTCGTGACGTTGGGCGAGCACGAGGGGAACACGCGCTCGACGCCGACGCCGGACGAGATCTTCCGCACCGTGAAGGTCGAGCGCGGACCGCCCCGCTTGATGCGGATCACGGTGCCCTCGAAGATCTGGATGCGGCTCTTGCCGGCCTCGGTGATGCGCACGTGGACCCGGACGGTGTCGCCCGGACGGACATCCACGGTCTCGCGGGTGCGCGCGGCGAGGGTCTCGGCCTCGATGGTCTGAAGGAGGTTCATCGGTCTGTCTCCGCGGCTACGTGCGTTTGGTCGCGCCAGGAACGCCGTCTCGCCGATCATTCAACCGGTCTCAAATAGTCGTGTGGGCGCCGCGCGTCAATCGACGATCGGGTCGCCGACGGTGCGGGCGAGCCACGCCTCCCAGAGATCGGGCCTCCGCTCGCGGGTCCGCTCCCTCGACCGCTCCTCGCGCCACACGGCGATCCTCCCGTGGTGGCCGGAGACCAGGACCTCGGGCACCTCCATGCCGCGGAACTCGCGGGGCCGCGTGTACTGGGGGTATTCGAGCAGCCCCTGCGAGAACGACTCGTCGGCGGCGCTGTCGGCGTTGCCCAGCACACCCGGCACCAGGCGCCCGACGGCATCGACGATCGCGATCGCCGCGATCTCGCCGCCCGTCAGCACGAAGTCGCCGAGGCTGACCTCTTCGTCGACCAGTGATTCGATGCGGGCGTCGATGCCCTCGTAGTGCCCCGTGACGATCACGACGTGCTCGAGCTTCGACCACCGGATGCAGTCGGCCTGGGTGATCGGCCGGCCGGCCGGGCTCGTGAGCAGCACGCGGCTCGCGTCGGTGCGGACCGCTTCGATCGCGGCGGCGACGATGTCGACCTTCATCACCATGCCGGCGCCCCCGCCGTACGGTGTGTCGTCGACGGTCTTCCAGCGGTCGGTCGCGTGATCGCGGATGTCGTGCGCCGCGACCTCGAGCAGCCCCGCGTCGCGTGCCCGCCCGATCATCGAGGTCGAGAGCGGGGCCATCACCATGTCGGGGTGCAGCGTGAGGACGTCAAACCTCATGGACGGCGCCCTCGGCGACCTCGATCACCCGCGCCACCCGATCGATCGCCAGGATGTGATCGCCCGTGCTGGGCAGGTAGGCGCCCGTGTCGAGCTCGAAGACCTCGACGGGCCCCGTGGTGTGGACCTCGACCACGCGGCCGTGCACCTTCTCGCCCGTGCACACCGACATCCCCACGACCTCGTCGAGGTAGTACTCGTCGTCGTCGGGCTCGGGCAGGTCGGCGAGCGGGACCGTGAACGTGGCCCCGATGAGCGCCTCGGCCTCGTCGCGGTCTTCGATGCCGTCGATCACACCGAGCACGCGCTTCCCGGCGCCGGGACGCGTGCGGAGCGTCGCGCGGAAACGCCCTTCTGGCGTGATCAGCACGACCTCGCGCCCGTCGTCGAGCAGCGAGGAATCGCGGTTGTGGAGGTGGAGGCGCACCTCTCCCCTGACGCCGAAGACGCCGGAGATGCTGCCGAGCTCGACCTCGTCTTCGTGGACGGGGCCGGCGGGCGCGAGCCTACTCTTCCGCTCCGGAGGCATTCTCGTCGACCAGATCGAGGGAGGCCTTCTTCGACCCCGCAGCCGCGGAGAGGATGTTGCGGATGCTGCGCAGCGTGCGGCCCCGCTCACCTTCGACGGCTTCCCGGTCGTCGTCGTGCACCTTGAGCTCGATCATCACCACGGACTCGCCGTCGACGGTCGAGAGGACGATGTCTTCGGGGTGATCGACGATCGGAGCGACGAGATGACGGACGAGATCTTCCATCAGGACTCGGCCCCGGCGCCACGGGCGCGCTCGATGAGGCGGGCGACGGTGTCGGAGGGCTGGGCGCCCTTCGCGATCAGCGCGTCGATCCGCTCGAGGTCGAGCTTGAGCTCGAGGGGGTTCTTCATCGGATCGTAGTAGCCCAGCTGCTCGATGAAGCGGCCGTCGCGCTTGCTGCGCTGATCGGACGCCACCACACGGTAGAAGGGCTTCTTCTTTGCGCCGCGGCGCGAGAGTCGGATGCGGACCATGGATGCTTCCTGAAGTGGTCGTGTCAACCACACCCGTCTAGTGGCCCAGCGACCTCCGGTCAAGGGATCGGGTACCGCCTCACGGACCTATCCAGGATATCGGACCGAATGTCGCTGATGCTCGGAGCCTTCGAACTGTCGGCCCCCTTCGCCAAGGGTGGGATGGGCGAGATCTGGCGCGGCCGGCACGGCACGACCGGAACCCCCGTGGCGGTCAAGGTCCTCACGGCCGACGGGCTGAAGGAGGATCGCCTGGTCTCGGCGATCCACTCCGAGATCCGCGCGGCCGCCGCACTGGCGCACCCCAACATCGTCTGGCTGTACGACGCGGGCACGGCCGACGACGCGATCGAGGCCGACTCCGCGGGCCAGATCAAGGCGGGATGCCCGTGGTTCGCGATGGAGATGGCCACGGGCTCCACCCTGCGCGAGCGGGCGTTCGGGCTGAACTGGATCGCGACGCGGCGGGTGCTGCTGGATCTCCTCGAGGCGCTCGCGCATGCCCACGCACGCGGCGTGATCCACCGCGATCTCAAGCCCAGCAACGTGCTCTTCATGAACCAGGGCACCCGGATCAAGCTCACCGACTTCGGGATGGTCTACGCGATCGAGTCGCCCGACATCCCGCTCTCGGGCGGCACCCCCAGCTACATGGCGCCCGAGCAGTTCGAGGGCGACGGGCGAATCCAGGGTCCGTGGACGGATCTCTACAGCCTGGGCTGCATGGCGTGGGCGCTGGTCTCGGGGCACCGGCCGTTCCACGCGAACGGCGGCGCCTCTGCGCTGTACCGGATGCACGCGGTGAAGCCCGTGCCGCCGCTCAAGCCGCGCTTCCCCGTGCCCGACGGCCTGCAGGGATGGGTCGAGAAGCTCATGGCCAAGGCGCCGGGCAACCGCTTCCAGCGCGCTGCAGACGCGGCGAACGCGCTCATCGAGCTCCCGATGCCCGCCGAGGTGGGCGCGCTGGGCTCGCCCGACGCGCTGCTCCAGGCCGACAGCGAGACCCAGCGCACGACCCTCGCCCTGCCCGCCCGGGCGCGCCGCGTGCGGAAGCTGGCGCCCGAGCGGTCGATGGTCGAGATCCCCCCCGACTGGCGCGGGCCCGATCGCCGCACGCACGAAGAGCTGATGGGCGCCGGTCTCGGCCTGTTCGGGCTGCGCGAGCTGCCGATGGTCGGCCGCGACGCCGAGCGCAACCTGCTGTGGCGCGCGCTGCTCGAGGCCAACCAGACGCAGTCGGCGCGGGTCGTCGTGCTGCGGGGCCCTGCGGGCTACGGCAAGTCGCGCCTGGCGGAGTGGACGTTCCGCCGCGCACACGAGGTCGGCGCCGCCGAGGTGTTCCTCGGCACCCACAGCCGTGCGCACCGCGTCCGCGACGGGCTCACGGGGCTGCTCGGCCGCGCGCTGCGGGCACACGACGTCGACCAGCACGAGTTCCGCGACCACGTCGACCAGCTCCTCCCGGGGGCACCGGACTGGGCGACGCAGGGCGTCGAGTTCCTGTGCGTCCCGTTCTTCAGGGCGCCGCCGAGCCGCCCCGTGCTCGAGCTCGAGACGCACCAGGAGCGGCACGCCGTGATCTCCCGCGTCGTGAAGGAGCTGGCCCGGGGCCGCGTCGCGACGATCTTCCTCGACGACGTGCAGTGGGGCGCCGAGACGCTCGCCTGGGTGCGCTGGGTGCTCCAGCGGCAGGACGTGGGGCCCGCGCTGATCCTGCTCACCGCACAGGAAGAGGCCCTGGTCGAGCAGGTCGACGAAGACGATCTGCTCGAGGAGATCGAGGATCTCGGCGCGACGCGCCGGACGATCGGCCCGCTCGACGAGGACTCCCGCATCGACCTCGCCACGAGCCTGCTCGCGCTCGACCCCGCCCTGGCGGGACGTCTGGCCGAGCGCACCGCGGGGAACCCGCTGTTCGCGGTGCAGATGGTGGGCGACTGGGTGGCCCGCGATCTCCTCGAGGATCAGGGCACGCGGGGGTTCGCGCTCCGCACGGGCTCCGACCTGCCGCTGCCCGAGGCCGTCGAGGCCGTGTGGGACGCCCGGATCCGCGCCCTGCTCGAAGCGAACCCCACGTGGGAGACGCCCCTCGAGATCGCCGCGCTCATCGGGATGGACGTACAGGCCGACGAGTGGGCGGCGGCCTGTGCGCGTACGGGCACCCGCGCTTCGCCGCAGCTCGTGCTGCGCCTGCTCGCCGAGCGCCTCGCCGTGCTCGACCCCGATGCGGTGGGCACTCGCTGGCGCTTCGCCCACGGCATGCTCCGCGAGACGCTGATCGACCGGGTCCGGCGGGAGGGGCGGCTGGCCGCCCTGCACCGCGCCTGCGCCGAGGCCCTCGACCCGAACGACCCCGGGCGCGCCGACCGCCTCGCCCGGCACCTGCTCGGGGCGGGCGACGAAGAGGCCGCGATCGACGCGCTCCTCGTGGCCGCGCTGCACGCGAAGACCACCGCGCTCTCCCGGGCCTACGACCGCATGCAGCAGCGCGAGCAGCTCCTCGCCGCGCGCGGGGTCGTCGATCGCCGCCGGCTCGACGGCTGGTACGAGCTGGCCCGGATGGAGAGGCTCCGCGGCGAAGCGGATCTCGCGCGATCGTGGATCCGCCGCGTGCTCCAGGAGGCCGCGGAGCGCCTCCCGATCGCGCAGGCCCACCTCGAGCTCGCGATCGTCGAGCGGATGGACGGCAACCAGCTCGTCGCGATGGAGCACATCGAGATCGCGGGCGCGATGGCGCGCGAGCTCGGCGATCGCGAGCTGCTGGGCCACGTGCTGGTCGAGCATTCCGCGGCCATGCAGCAGGTCGGCGACAGCGAGGGCGCCGAGCGGGCGATCCGCGCGACGCTGGCGCTCGAGGGCGCGGCCGAGACGACGATCGCGAACGCCCGCCTGCACCTGGCGTACGTGCTGGGCGCCCTGGGGCGGCCGGACGACGGGCTCCGCGAGCTGGCCGACGCGCGCGACTCGATCCTCCGCACCGGCCGCCGCCACACGATGGCGAACCTCTACAACACCGAAGGCGAGCTCGCGCGGATGGTCGGCGACCTCGATCGCGCCGAGAAGGCCTACCAGGAAGCCCTCAAGCTCGCCGAGCGCCTGGGGTACCCGTTCCACAGCTTCACGCTGAACCTCGGCCTGGTCGCCCTGGAGCGTGATCGGATCGCGGAGGCCGAAGGGCACTTCCGGTCCGTGCTGGCCCACCAGCGGATCAGCCCGGTGTTCGCGACCTACGCGGGCCTCGGCCTGCTCGCGGCGGCCGCGGCGCGGGGCGACTGGCGCACGGTCCGCCACCTCGAGCCCGCCGTCGACAACGCCCCGCCGGTGTACCAGCCCGACATGTTCGACCTCCTCCTCCGCGCCGGGCGGCACGCGCTCGACGCCGGCGAGATCGCGATCGCCCGATGGGCCATCCGCCACGCCCAGGAGCAGGCCTCGCAGCTCGCCGACCCCGACCGGCAGGAGGCCGTGAACGCGCTGGAGCGCCGCCTCCCCGTCTGACCTGCGGTTCCTCGGGCTCCGACGCGTTAGCTGCGGTCCCCGGAGGTCAGGACATGGACCGTCAGCAGCTGCTCGATCGTTTGGCCGCACTCGAGGCCGAGGCCCTCGCCGGCGGAGGCGAGAAGCGCATCGCCCAGCAGCACGCCCGCGGGAAGCTCACGGCGCGCGAGCGGATGGAGGAGCTGCTCGATCCCGGCACGTTCGAGGAGCTCGACCGCTTCGTGACCCACGACTGCGCCGACTTCGGGATGCAGGAGCAGAAGGTGCTCGGCGACGGCGTCGTCACCGGGTACGGCCGGATCGACGGGCGTCTCGTCTACGTGTTCGGCCAGGACTTCACGGTCTTCGGCGGGTCGCTGTCGGCCGCGCACGCCCGGAAGATCTGCAAGGTGATGGACCTCGCCATGCAGAACGGCGCCCCCGTCATCGGCCTGAACGACAGCGGCGGCGCGCGCATCCAGGAGGGTGTCGCGTCCCTCGGCGGCTATGCCGACATCTTCCTGCGCAACACGCTCGCGAGCGGCGTGGTCCCGCAGATCTCCGCGATCCTCGGGCCCTGCGCGGGCGGCGCCGTGTACAGCCCCGCCATCACCGACTTCATCGCGATGGTCGACGAGACCTCGTACATGTTCGTCACCGGTCCCGACGTGCTGAAGACCGTGACGCACGAAGAGGTCACGAAGGAAGAGCTCGGCGGCGCCGACACGCACAACCGCAAGAGCGGCGTCGCGCACTTCAAGGTGCCCGACGAGCGCGCCATGCTGGCGCTGATCCGCGCGCTGGTCTCGTACCTGCCGCAGAACAACATGGAAGACGCGCCGTTCAAGCCCACCGACGACCCGTCCGACCGGGTGTGCGAGAAGCTCGTCGACCTCGTCCCGACGAACCCGAACAAGCCGTACGACATGCACGAGGTCATCCGCGAGCTCGCCGACGACCACACGTTCCTCGAGGTGCACGCCGACTACGCGCAGAACATCCTGATCGGGTTCTGCCGCCTCGGCGGGCACAGCGTCGGGGTCGTGGCGAACCAGCCGGCCGTGCTGGCGGGCTGCCTCGATGTCGACAGCTCGGTGAAGGCGGCGCGGTTCGTGCGGTTCTGCGACGCGTTCAACATCCCGATCCTCACGCTGGTCGACGTGCCCGGCTTCCTGCCCGGCACGGCCCAGGAGTACGGCGGCATCATCAAGCACGGCGCCAAGCTCCTGTTCGCGTTCGCCGAGGCGACGGTCCCGAAGGTCACGCTGATCACGCGCAAGGCCTACGGCGGCGCGTACGACGTGATGAGCAGCAAGCACATCCGCGCCGACCTGAACTTCGCGTGGCCCACCGCCGAGATCGCGGTGATGGGCCCCGATGGCGCGGTGAACATCATCCACCGCCGCGCGCTCGCCGACGCCGAAGACCCGGTCGCGAAGAAGGCCGAGCTGGTGGCCGAGTACCGCGAGCACTTCGCGAACCCCTACCAGGCCGCGGCGAAGGGCTACATCGACGACGTGATCCGGCCGGAGACGACGCGGCGGCGGGTGATCGAGGCGTTCCGGTCGCTCGAGAACAAGCGGCAGGAGAACCCGCCGAAGAAGCACGGCTGCATCCCGCTCTAGGAGCCGCAGGCTCCTCCCGCGCCCGCGCCCGTGCGCGTGCGCGTGCCCGATACAGCGCTGCGAAGACCCACACCGCCTCGATCTGGTGACCACGTCCTTCAACGACCGCCACCGATCCCCCATCCCGGTGCCCGGTTCCCGCGCCCCTTCGGGAACGCGCACGCGCACGCGCACGCGCACGGGTGGGAGCCGCTGGGACGTGCTGACTCCTACGGAACGACCGGGCCCCGGAGCACGACTTCGGTGCCCGCCCGGATCTCGACCTCCGGCCGGCCCTCGACCGCGTACCGCTGCATCACCCACACCGCCTTGCTGCGGTCGCGCAGCTCGAACCGCACCGGCGACCCCGGCGGGCGCGGCGTGATCGTCACGCGATCCTGCGGGCCCGTCTTCACGTCGAGCACCCCCTCGCCGTAGCGGATGCCGGGCGTCTCGAGCGACCCGGCCACATCGGACGGAACGGGCAGCGACAGCGCGGGAGCCCCGTCGGGGACGCCCTTGCCGGGAGGCGCCGTCGTGGGGAACCGCACCGCGCGGACCCGCGAGGACCACGGCCCCGAGCGCACCGTGAACGGACCCAGCACCGCCTCGCCCTCGCCGCGCACCTTGAACGTCCAGGAGAGGTCGCGGACGGGGCCCTCGGTCGACTCCACCACGTCTTCGACGACCGACACGAGCTCGATCGGGCCCGACAGCTCTTCGGCCTCGACGGTGGCGGGCGCGCCCTGGCCGCCCACGACGCGCAGGCGGAGGGTCGCGTCGCTGCCCCAGAACAGCGTGCCGGACGGCGCGTCGAGCGCCACGAGGAGCATCTCGTCGGGCAGGAAGGCGAACGCCGGGTCGTCGAGGTGCGGCGCGAAGTCGGGGTCGACCATCGCCTCGCGGGAGCGGGCCGCGCCGTCTTCGATCGCGCGGGCCAGCTCGGGACCGGCCTCTTCGAGGCGCCCGAGGCGCGCGAGGTAGGCGGCGCGGTTGTAGCGGGCCTCGGCGAACCGGGGGTGCGTGGCGACCGCGATGCCGAGGAGATCGACCGCCCCGTCGAGGTCGCCGTCTGCCGCCATCGCGCGGGCCTGCCACGCCGCGAGCAACGTGTCGTCGGGCTGGGCCTCGCGCGCCCTGGCGAACGCGGCGATCGCGCGGTCTGCGTCGCCGGCCGCGAGGGCCTCCTGCCCCTCGTGCCACGCGTCCATCGCCTGCTTCTGGGCGCGCAGCTCGGGGTCTCCCCGCGAGCACGCGAGGAGGAGCAGGAGGGCGCTCATCCGCGCCGCCCGATGACGGAGGCCTGGCGCCCGGTGATCGGCCCGTCGCGGCGGTGCGAGAAGCAGTCGGGGTCGGTGTGGGTGCAGCGGTGCACGTGGCCCACGACGCGAACCCCGGCCCGCTCGAGCTGGTGCACGACCGCCGCGCGGAGATCGACGTGCGGCCGGGCCCGCAGCAGGACGAAGCGCTCACGGGGCACCCCGGACGCCTCGATGCCGCGCACGACCTCTTCGCCGACCTCGTAGGCCTCGACGCCGATGTGCGGCCCGATCGCGGCCACGAGCTGGTCGGGCGCCGCACCGAGATCGCCCAGCGCGGCGACCGTGTTGGGCACCACACCCGCGGCCACCCCGCGCCACCCGGCGTGGGCGGCCCCCACCACACCGGGACCGGCGAACAGCACAGGCACGCAGTCGGCGGTGCGGATGGCGAGCAGCAGGCCGGGAACGTCGGTCACCACGGCGTCGGCCGCGGCCAGGGTCGCGAGCGGCCCGGTGGCACCGCGCGCATGCACGACCTCGCCGCCGTGCACCTGGTCGAGCAGGACGAGCTGATCGGCGCTCCACACGGGGTCGAGGGCCCGCGCGACCCGCGCCCAGTTCTCGAGCAGCGCGGCATCGTCTTCGCCGTCGCGACGGGCGAGGTTCAGCGTGGCGAGCGGCCCCGTGGACACGCCGCCAGAGCGGTCCGTGAACACGTGCCGCACGTCGGGTCGGCGGGCGAGCTCGGGCGCCTGATCGTGCATGGAGCGAATCGTAGCCCGATCGCACCCCGTCCAGCGCGGTTGCGGGGCCATTCACCCGCTTGTAGGTTGCGTCATGCCCGCTCGGCTGCCGCTGTTCCTCGCCGTCCTCGCGGGCTGCGCACCGGACTCCGACTACACGCTCGCGATCGATCCGATCACGCCGCCCAACGTGACGATGGGATTCGCGAACCCCGACGTCACGCTGGTGCATCGCGTGGGGGCGCGCCAGACGCTCTACCCGCTGGGGTCCCTCGCCGACGGCGACTTCGGCGGGCTCCCCCCGCTGGAGGACGGTGTGGTGGGGCTGCTCGTCACGCGCGAGGGCACCGCCTCCGACACGTACGACCCCGACACGCTGCTGGGCTACGGCGAGTCTCCGCTCGACGGTCCCCTCGCGACGGGCCGCGAAGAGCGGCACGTGCCGATCCTCGTCAGCGAGCTCGGCGGCACGGGCGAGCTCGGCAGCGTGCCGCGGCGCCGCGCTCCCCTGCTGGGCGCGGCGGCCCTCCTGCCGTCCGGCGAGGCGTGGATGTTCGGCGGGCTCGATGCCTCCGACACGACGCCGCACGGCGTGATCCAGCGGGTGGCCGACCTCCGCAGCGGCATCTGGGACGCCGTGGAGGTCGGGCAGATGCCCGGTGCATCCGGCAACGCGGCGTCCGTGCTCCACACCGCCACGGTCCTCGACGACGGCACGATCCTCGTCACGGGCGGGCGACCGGCGTACTTCGCGATCGCGAACAACACGTCCAACGCGTTCATCTGGGACCCGGTCACCGGCGAGGTCGCGTGGCAGGCCAGCAACGGGATGAACCCCGCCCGCTCGCGGCACCAGGCCGTGAAGCTGCTCGACGGCGGCGTGCTGGTGTTCGGCGGCTGGCAGGGCGCCGGAGTCGATGCCGAGGAGGGCACCTTCCAGATCTTCGACCCGGGGCTGCGCCGCTTCGTGGGCTTCGGAACGGCGGGCGCGGGGCCGCTCGGCACGAACGTCGCCGCGATCGGCGGCGACGGCGCCGTGGCCTGTGGGGGCTTCCGCTTCGACTTCACCGCCGAGAAGCTCGTCGGCACCGCGGTGTGCGACCGCATCACGCTCTCCGGCGACGTGATCCCCTTCCCCGACCTGCCCGAGGCCGTGTCGATGGGCGCGATCGCGGCGCTCCCCGACGGCCGTGTGCTGCTCGCGGGCGGCATCGTGGGCGACGTCGACATCCCGTTCGCCGACGGCTTCCTGGTGGGCGCGAACGTGGCGGATGCGACCGATCGCGCCTGGCTCTACGAGCCGGAGGCCGACGCGTGGCGCGAGCTGCCCCGGCTGTCCGACCCGCGTGCGGGCGGCGTCGCGGTGCCCACGGGAGACGGCCGCTTCGTGATCCTCGGCGGCGCCGCGAAGGCCGGCTCGATGATCTCCGAGGACGAGGGGCCCGTGTACTGCCCCGAGGTCTTCGACCCGTCGACCGAGACGTTCCGCAACCGCGGCAGCTGTGCGACCCCCGGGAGCGGCGTGCTGCCGCTCGTGTCCGTCCAGCCCGGTCTGGGGGCGTTCGTCGTGGAGGGGCACGTGGCGGCCGGCGGCACCGAGAGCGGCGGCCAGGCCTACGGCATCATCGGTCTGGCGCCTTCGCTCTGAGCGCGTCGAGCGCCGCCTGCACGACCGGATCGCCCGGGAGGCGCTCGTCGGGCGGCCGGGACCACGGGATGCGCGGCGGGGAAGGCTCGCGCTCTTCGAGATCGGCCAGGAGGCCCGTGATGGCGGCCCGCTCGTCGGCATCGACATCGAGCGCCGCGAGCCGCGCTTCGATCTGGGCGCGCGGCCCCTGGGTGTGGGAGCCCTCGACGGGCACGTCGGGAACCAGGCCCTCGCGGGCTTCGATCGCCGCGCCGGACGGCCGGTGGTACCGCGCCACGGTGAGCTTGAGCGCCGAGCCGTCGGGGTTGCGGTAGAGCTGCTGGACGCTGCCCTTGCCGTAGCTCTGGGAGCCCACCAGCACGGCGCGATGCGTATCCTGGAGGGCGCCGGCCACGATCTCGGAGGCCGACGCGGACAGACCGTTGATCAGCACGGCCACGGGGAGGTCGGCCGGCACGCCCCCGGGCGTGGCGTCGTAGGACGTGACGCCGTCGCGGCGCCCGCGCACGCTCACGATGGGGCCTTCGTCGAGGAACAGGTCGGTGACCTGCACCGCTTCGGACAGCAGCCCACCGGTGTTGTCGCGGAGATCGAGGATCAGGCCCGCCCACTTCGTGTCGGCCTTCTGCTGGAGGCGCGTGATGTCGGCCATGAGCTCGTCGGCCGCATCGGTCTGGAAGTCGATGAGCCGCACGTACATCACGTCGCCGGCGAGCAGCGAGCCCTCGGTGGCGGGGAGATGGACCTGCTCGCGGGCCGTCTGGACGTGCTGCGGGGCCTCCCAGCCCTCGCGGAGGATCTCGAGGTCGGATTCCTGGCCCTCGGAGCCGTCGAAGAGCTTCTTCACGTCGTCGAGGCTGGCCCCATCGAGCATCGAGCCGTCGATGGCGAGGATGCGGTCGCCCCGCTGGAGGCCCTCGCGCGCGGCGGGGCTGCCGGGGAGCACCTTGAGCACGACGACGCCGTCGCGCGTGCGGCCCACCTCGAGGCCGAAGCCCGTCGTGTTGCCCGCGGCATCCGCGGTGAGCGCCTCGACCGCGCTGGCCGACATCCACCGGGAGTGCGGATCGAGCTGCTCGACCATGCCCGCCACGGCGGCATCGAGGAGCGTCTCGCCCTCGACGGGCACGACGTAGTCGGACTCGATCGCGGTGAACATGCGCGCGAACCGGTCGAGCCCGGCGTACGGGTCGGTGGCGCGCGCCACGGCGGCCGTGCCGACCCACGAGCCCGAGGCCAGCCCGAGCACGAACAGCCCGCCGACGGTGATGGTCGCGCGATGGCCGGAGATTCGCCTCATGCCTCTACTCTACCCGGTCAGCGGACGATCTGACCGGTGGGTGCGAGGTTCGGTTCCCGCCGGAGGAGCCGCGAGTCGACGAGGCCCACGTGGCCGACGCCTTCGAGGGGGTGCCCCAGGAATCGGGCCCCCTGCGCGGCGAACCGCTCGGGGTCGCCGCTGCACAGCACGCGGAGCCGGCCCGCTCCCGGTGACGCGAACCCCGGGTGGCGGTCGAGCCAGTCGACGAGGCGCTGCGCGATGAACGGCGCCGGGTCGAGCACCGGCGTGTCGGTGACGCGCCGGAACGCCGCGCCGAGCAGCGGGTAGTGCGTGCAGCCGAGCACGATGGTGTCGACGTCGCCGAGCGCCTCGAGGTACCGCGCGATGGCGAGATCGGCGATGGACGTGTCTTCCCAGCCCTCTTCGACGAGGGGCGCGAGCAGCGCCGCGGCCTGCTGGCTGACGCGATGCGGGCCGAGCTTGCCGATCTCGGTGACCCACGTGCCGCTCGATACCGTGCGCAGGGTGGCGAGCACGCCGATG
>JACKET010000019.1 GCA_020632875.1 Alphaproteobacteria bacterium | reverse complement strand
CCCGACATCGACAACGACGACGACGGGTTCTGCGAGAACGGGTTCCGCGACAACAACAACGACGGCGAGTGCGCCGAAGGCGGCGGCGGCGAGGCCGACTGCGACGACGCCGATCCCGATCGGTACCCGACGAACACCGAGATCGTCGCGAACGGCATCGACGAGAACTGCGATCTCGTCGACCACTGCTACCCCGACCAGGATGCCGACGGCTACGGCGACGACGGGAGCACGGCGGCGGCCGGTGCGGCCGACTGCGACACGCCCGCCGACAACTGGGCGTCCACGAACGACGACTGCGAGCCCACCGCCGCCACGGCGAACCCCGGCGCGTCCGAGAACACGCTCCCCCTGTGCAACGACACGTTCGACAACGACTGCGACACCTTCGTCGACTCCGCCGACCCCCAGTGCGCCGCCCTCGTCGAGAACACGTTCGCCCTGTGCAACGACTCCACCGACAACGACACCGACGGGCTCACCGACGCGGCCGACCCCGACTGCGCGCCGTGGGTCGACAACGACTCCGACGGCTACTGCGAAGACCCGACGAACTGCGTGACCGGCCTGCCGGGCGACTGCGACGACACCGACCCCGCCGAGGATCCGGGCAACCTCGAGAACACGATCCCGCTGTGCGGCGACAGCAAGGACAACGACTGCGACGGGAACATCGACGGCGCCGACTCCGACTGCAACATCTTCGGTCCCGAGAACACGGCCGCGCGGTGCAACGACGGTGTCGACAACGACGGCGACAGCAACACCGACGACGCCGATGCCGACTGCGACCCGTTCTACGACGACGACGGCGACGGCTACTGCGAAGCGGCGTCCTGCTCCGACGGCAGCCTGGGCGGCGACTGCGACGACGCCGACCCCGCCGAGGATCCGGGCAACCCCGAAGACTCCTACAGCCTGTGCCACGACTCGAAGGACAACGACTGCGACAGCGGCGCCGACTACCCGAACGACGCCCAGTGCGCGCCCTTCGACGGCACCGAGACCGGCACGGCCGACTGCAACGACGGCGAAGACAACGACGGCGACCTGCTCGTCGACTCGAACGACCCGAACTGCGTCGAGAACACCTACGCGCTGTGCCACGACGGCCAGGACAACGACGGCGACGGCCAGACCGACTACCCGAACGACACGGGCTGCACGCCCTACGACGGCACCGAGGTCGGCACGGCCGACTGCAACGACGGCCTCGACAACGACGGCGACGGCAACATCGACTCCGCCGACACGGGCTGCGTCGAGAACACCTACGCGCTGTGCCACGACGGCCAGGACAACGACGGCGACGGGCTCACCGACTACCCGGCCGATCCGAACTGCGCGCCGTACGACGGCGACGAGAACGACCCGGGCGACTGCGACGACGGCTTCGACAACGACGGCGACTCCCAGATCGACGCGGCCGACGCGAACTGCAACCCGTTCTACGACGACGACGGCGACGGGTTCTGCGAGGCCGCGAGCTGCGTGATCGGCGAGGGGTCCGGCGGTGACTGCGACGACGCCGACTCCTCCGAGGCGCCCAACCTCCCCGAGAACACCGTCGCGCTGTGCAACGACGGCAAGGACAACGACTGTCTCGGGGGCATCGACGCCGCGTCCACCACGTGTGATCCCTTCGAGGACAAC
Organism: Alphaproteobacteria bacterium; assembly: GCA_020632875.1. Taxonomy (GTDB): domain Bacteria; phylum Myxococcota_A; class UBA796; order UBA796; genus JACKEQ01. Next base: position 140,254 of record JACKET010000019.1, on the reverse strand, counting down.
GACGGCGACGGCTACTGCGAGTTCTCTGCGTGCATCGGCTCGGCGCTCCCGAACGACTGCAACGACAGCGCCGCCAGCGCGTTCCCGGGCAACACGCAAGAGGCGAGCAACGCCGGCTTCGCGGACTGCACCGACGGCATCAACAACGACTGCACCGGCGGTACCGACTCGGGCGACGTCGACTGTGCTCCGTTCGGTGGGTTCGAGGGCAACTTCACCCTGTGCAACGACGGGTTCGACAACGACGGTGACTCGCTCATCGACTACCCGAACGACCCCGAGTGCGCGCCCTTCGACGGCAACGAGAACACGTTCGCGGACTGCACCGACGGGTTCGACAACGACGGCGACGGGCTGATCGACACGGCCGACTCCAACTGCAACCCGTGGCGCGACAACGACGGCGACGGCTACTGCGAGAACGCGACCCAGTGCGCCGACGCCTCGCTGCCGGGCGACTGCAACGACCTCGCCGCCCAGGAGGCGCCCGACCACGTCGAGAACACCTTCGGGCTGTGCAGCGACGGGTTCGACAACGACTGCAGCGGCGACTCCGACGCCGACGACTCCGCGTGCTTCAACTGGGTCGACAACGACAACGACGGGTACTGCGAGAGCGGCGTGAACTGCGTCGACGGGTCGATGCCGAACGACTGCAACGACGCGCAGCCGGGGGAGTCCCCCGGGCTGAACGAGGTCACCCTCGGGGCCTGTCAGGACGGGCTCGACAACGACTGCGACGGGAACGACGACGCGGCCGACTCGGGCTGCAACCCCTGGGTCGACAACGACGGCGACGGGAACTGCGAGAACGGCACCACCTGTGTCGACGGCTCGGCCCCGGGCGACTGCAACGACGCCGAGGCGGGTGAAGACCCCGACAACACCGAGAACTCGCTCGTGCTGTGCGACGACGGCCTGAACAACGACTGCGCCAACGGCGTCGACGAAGCCGACCCGGCGTGCGCGATGTGGCACGACAACGACGGCGACGGGTATTGCGAGGCCACCAACGGCTGCATCAACGGGCTCCTGCCGAACGACTGCGACGACGGCAGCGCGCTCCGTTCGCCGGGCAACCCCGAGAACACGTTCCCGCTGTGCAACGACAACATCGACAACGACTGCGGGTCCGACGCGGATCAGGCCGACCCGGGCTGTGCCCAGTGGGCCGACAACGACGGCGACGGGTACTGCGAAGATGCGACCAACTGCATCGACGGCCTGCCCACGAACGACTGCGACGACACCCAGCCGGGTGAGTCGCCCGGCATCGCCGAGAACACGTTCGGCAAGTGCTCCGACAGCCTCGACAACGACTGCGACGGCAACACCGATCCCGACGACTCCAACTGCAACCAGTGGGTCGACAACGACGGCGACGGGCAGTGCGAATCGAGCAGCTGTGTCGACGGCTCGCCGAGCTCGACGCCCGACTGCGACGACTCCGACGCAGCCGAGTTCCGCCAGCCCGCCGAGCTCACCGCGGTCTGCAACGACGGCAAGGACAACGACTGCGACGGGAACTTCGACCTCGCCGACAGCGACTGCGGCGGCATCGAGGATCTCGACAACGACGGGTACTGCCCGAACGGCCGCGACATCAACAACGACGGGGTGTGCACCAACGCCGCCGAGACGTCGGCCCAGCCCGACTGCGAAGAGGGCAACCCCGGCCGGTTCCCCGGCAACCCCGAGATCGTCGCCGACAACATCGACCAGAACTGCGACGGCGCCGACAACTGCTACCTCGACGCCGACAACGACGACTTCGGCATCAACACGGTGGTCACGGCCACGACGACCGACTGCGCGACCGAGTCCGGCGTCTCGCGGTTCAACAACGACTGCGACGACGGCGAGAACACGACGTACCCCGGCGCTCCCGAGGTCGAAGGCGACAGCGTCGACCAGGATTGCGACAACAAGGACATGTGCTGGCGCGACAACGACAACGACAACTTCGGTCAGAACGTCCGCCTGAACGGCCTGACCCTGTCCTGTCTGCTCGACGCCGGCCGCGCGCCGGTCAACACCGACTGCGACGACGCCGCGCCGAACAACTTCCCCGGGAACACCGAGGTCTGTGACTACGTCGACAACAACTGTGTCGGCGGCGTCGACGAGCCCGGGCCCCAGGTCAGCTACTCGACCTGGTACCGCGACGCCGATGGCGACACCCACGGTGACGTGGGCGACTCGCGCAGCACGTGCGACGGCGCGCCGCTCGGCTACGTCGCCAGCAGCGACGACTGCGACGACGGCGACGGCATCAACTACCCGGGCAACCCCGAGATCTGCGACGGCCAGGACAACGACTGCAACGGCCTCGACGACTCCGGCAACCCCGGCACCGACAACTGGGAGACCGACAACGACGGCGACGGTCAGCGCGAGTGCGAGCTCGACTGCGACGACACGAACCCGAACCGGTACAACGGCAACACCGAGATCCCGGCCAACAACCTCGACAACGACTGCAACGGTCGCGAGCTCTGCTACATCGACACCGACCAGGACACCTTCGGGAACCAGGGCGGGGCGACGCAGCAGTCCGCCCAGGGCGCTCCCGCGTGGGCGTGCACGGCGACCGGTCTGTCGCCGTTCAACACCGACTGCAACGACACGAACCCCACGATCAACCCCGCCGCGACCGAGGGCATCGCCGACAACGTCGACCAGAACTGCGACGGCATCGAGCTGTGCTACCGCGACGCCGACATGGACGGTCACGGGATCGAGACGGGCCAGACGGTGAACAGCCCCGATCTGCTCTGCCAACGCCTCCAGGGCGAGAGCAGCATCCAGGACGACTGCAACGACAACGACAACACCATCTACACGGGCGCGCCCGAGATCCTGTTCGACACCATCGACCAGGACTGCAACGGCGTCGACGCGGTCGAGTGCTTCACCGACTCCGACGGCGACGGTGTGGGCGTGCCGGTCGAGTTCGTGGGGGCCGGACTCGACGGCGACTGCCTCGATGCGGGCGAGTCGTACTCGAGCGCCGACTGCAACGACGGCAACCCGAACATCCACCCCGGCTTCACGGTCAACCTGCCGCCGCCCACGGGCACCTTCTCGATCGCGGCCGCGACCGAGACCTGCGGTGACGGCGTCGACTCCGACTGCGACGGGCAGAACGGCCCGAACTGGGACGACGACGGCGACGGGCTCACGTACAACCAGGAGACCCCGCTCGGCCTCGACGACTGCGACATCGACGTCGACAACGACGGGCTGAACGACGGCATCGAGGTGGCGAACGGCTCGAACCCGAGCAACGCCGACACCGACGGCGACACGATCACCGACAACCTCGAGTACACGGGCGGGGCCAACCCGTCGCCGCGGAACACCGACGGGGATGCGAACCCCGACTACAACGACACCGACGACGACAACGACGGCGTGTTGACCGCGAACGAAGCTCCGTTCGGGAACACCGACAACGACTCCGAGCCCGACTACCGCGACCCCGACGACGACAACGACGGCATTCCGACCTCGGTCGAGAACTGGAACGGCATCATGGATGCCCGTGACGACAACACCGACGGTGACGCGCTGCCCGACTACCGCGATCCGGACGACGACAACGACGGCATCCTCACGATCATCGAAGAGCAGTTCAACAACGGCCGCACGATCGACTGGGACGGCGACACCTTCCCCGGCCACCGCGACGCCGACTCCGACAACGACGGCGTCGACGACGGGGTCGAGTGGGTGGCGGCCGGCCAGTGCCCCAACCAGCCGGCGACCGGTGGGCCCTGCAACTTCGACAGCGCCGGTGGGCCCGACATCCAGGATCTCGACGACGACAACGACACGATCCTGACGATCGACGAGGGCGACGAGACGGTCGACACCGACAACGACAACATCCCCGACTACCTCGACCTCGACTCCGACGACGACTCGGTGAGCGACCAGGTCGAGGCCGCGACGGCGTGCATGAACCCGAAGAGCACCGACACCGACGGCGACACCGTGCCCGACGGCACGGAGTTCGGGATGGGTCCCGGTGCGGGCAACACCGACAGCATCAACCTGTCGCCGTACTACGACACGATCATCGACCCCTGCGACACCGACGACGACGGCGACACCGTGCCGACCGATCAAGAGGTGGGTCGCAACACCGACGCCCTCGTGAACCTGACGGCGGATCTGCAGGCGGCGGAGGGCACGCTCGGCGTGTTCATCGGCGACGACATCCCCGACTACCTCGATGGCGACGACGACGGCGACAGCGTGTTCACCTGGTTCGAAGACACGAACACGAACCAGGATGCGCTCGACGACGACAGCGACAACGACGGGATCCCCGACTTCCGCGATCTCGACGACGACGGCGACTACATCGAGTCCTACTTCGAGGAGTTCTTCTTCACGAACCGCCTCGACCAGGACAGCGACGGCGACGACGTTCGCGACGACATCGAGTGGGGCTGCACCCTCGGCATCTGCCAGGGCGTGTTCTCGAAGCTCGCGCCGCGCAACACCGACGCCCAGGCGAACGGTGGCAACGGCGCCTTCTTCTGCGAGCGCAACCCGCAGAACCCCGACGCGTCCGACCTCTGGATCATCAGCGAAGGGAACGGCGACTCGTTCATCGACGCCCTCGACACCGACGACGACAACGACGGGCTGCCCACCGGCTTCATCCCCGTCGGCGGGTTCCTGCCCGAGTTCGGCAACGGCGTCGACACCGATGGCGACAACATCCCCGACTACCGCGACCTCGACTCCGATGGCGACAGCTTCATCGACCTCGATGGCGACGGCATCGTCGACACGCTCGCGCGTCCCGACGCCTGCGAGTCGTTCGAGGACTGGGACAGCGACACCATCCCGAACTGGATCGACGCGAACGACTTCGACGGCGAGACCGGCGACCCCGACGGCGACAACCTCGTCACGGCGCTCGAGCTCGAGCTCGGCACCAACCCGGGCGTGCCGGACTCCGACGGCGACGGCGTGCTCGACTGCCAGGAGATCAAGCCGGCCAACTTCGTGCACCCCGACACCAGCGTGACGGAGATCTGCCCGAGCCTCGCGGGTGACAACAACCTCACCCTCGACATGTGGCAGACCCAGGGCTGGGTGGCGCCCGACACGGATGGCGACGGCATCCCCGATGCCCTCGACACCGACGACGACGGCGACGCGATCCCGAGCCGCCGCGAGGTCTACCAGGCCGTGAACCCCGACGGCACGCTCGGAGTCGACTTCTTCTGTCCGAACGCGCCGACCCAGTCGCGTCCGGTGCTCGAGTGGCGCGACCCCGACGGCGACACGATCTTCGAGCACCTCTACAAGTGCGAGGTCTTCGACCCGCTCGATCCCGACAACACCGCCGAGTACGTGGTGATCGACCCCGACGGCGTCGACCGCGACGGCGACGGCCGCCCGAACCGCATCGACGACGACGACGACAACGACGGGTTCCCGACCATCGACGAAGATCCGAACGGCAACGGTGACTACTTCGATCTGGGCGTCAGCTACGACGACCCGAACGACGACGACACCGACGGCGACGGCATCCTGCAGTACCTCGACGCGAACGACTTCGACGGCCCCGTGGCCGATGCCGACAACGACGGCATGTCGAACGAGGTCGAAGACCTGATCTGCGCCGCGCTCGGCCTCGATGCAGCCACCTGCGATCTCATCAAGACGGATGACGACTCGGACGGCGACGGCATCGGCGACGCGTACGAGGTGAGCGACCCGAACAACCCGACCGACTCGGACAACGACGGTATCGCTGACCTCCTCGACCCGGATGACGACAACGACTGCATCCCGACGGCCGAAGAAGGCGTGGGTGACGAAGACGGCGACGGCGTCCCGTCGCACCTCGACACCGACTCCGACGACGACGGCATCTCGGACGACGAGGAGTGGTTCGGCGAGCCCACGAACGAGTGCCCGCCGTTCGACGACACGTTCCCCGCGGCGCTCGACGACGACTGCGACGGCACGGCCGACTGGATCGACTTCGACAACTTCGATGGGCCGTGCGCGTTCGACGACGGCGGCGGGCCCCCGCCCGACGACAAGTGCGGCTGCCAGACGGGCACCTCGGGTGCGCCCGCGGGCGTCCTCGCCATCCTCGGGCTGCTCGGCCTGCGGCGGCGCCGGGCCGCCTGACCGGCGCGGCCCGCGAGCGCGGGCTCAGTCTTCGAACGAACCGTGGCGGCCGGCACCATCCCTGAATCGGGAGGCGCCGGCCGCTCCTTCGTTCAGGGTGCCGACGCCGCGCACGAACTCCGCGGTGAGCGTCGACTCGAGGTCGCCGTCGAACGCACGCCAGGCGCTGAGGCGGTCGGCGCGCAGAGCGCCCTGGGGGTACGCACCGAGGCTCTCGGCGAGCGCGATGGCCGCATCGCGTGCGGTGCCGTCGGGCACCACGCGGGTGGCGAGGCCCATGGCGAGCGCTTCGTCCGCGGCGACGGGACGCCCGGTGAGGATCAGGTCGAGCGCCCGGCCGAGACCGATGATCCGCGGCAGGCGCACCGTGCCACCGTCGATCAGCGGCACCCCCCAGCGCCTGCAGAACACCCCCAGCACCGCGGAGGCCTCGACCACGCGCAGGTCGCACCAGCACGCCAGCTCGAGCCCTCCGGCGACCGCGTGGCCCGCGATGGCCGCGACGACCGGCTTCGAGGCCAGCATGCGCGAGGGGCCCATGGGACCGTCGCCTTCGGGATCCAGGCGGTTCGGCGTGCCGTTCGCCACGGCCTTGAGGTCGGCACCGGCGCAGAACGTGCCGCCCGCACCGGTCAGGACCGCGGCATGGCTCGTGTCGTCGGCGTCGAACGCGCGGAATGCGTCGGCCAGCTGCTCGGCCGTCGCCCGATCGACCGCGTTGCGCACGGCCGGTCGGTCGATCGTCACGACGGTGACGCCGCCGACCCGCTCGATCGCGATGCTCATGGTGCCGCCAGGGGATGGAAGTGCAGCGTCGGGTTCTGGCCCTCGCTCGCGGTGAAGAGGCCCGCGTCGCTCCAGCCGATCGCCTCGGCCTGGGCCTCGGGCGCCAGCGCCACGGTGCACGGCTCGCGCTCGAGGGCCGTGAGCACGCCTTCTCCCGGATGGGTCGGCCAGACGAAGCCCGTCTCGAGGTACGTGCGCAGCACCAGGCCGCGCGGGCCGAAATCGCCGCCGGTCACCTGGGTCGCCTGGCCGAGCGGGGGCTCGCCGAAGGGCAGGGTGGCGAGGCGGTGCAGGATGCCGTCGTCGGCGCGGTAGAGGCCCGTCTGGCCATCGAGCTCTTTCGAGGCCACCCAGATGGCGCCATCCGGGTCGACGAACACGGTCTCTGCGTCGCGTGCACCGTCTTCGTAGACGAGCTCCAGGCTCTCCGGGACCACGGTGCCCTGCGTCACGGCCGGCACTGGCGTGCGGCGGACGAACACCGAGGTGCGCGAGCGCCCGTTGTCGCCGATGTCCGCGAGGTACAGCCAGGGCTCGCCATCGGGCCCGGGCCCCACCGCGAGGTCTTCGTGGTCGCGGCCTCCCGTGATGTCGAGCGCCAGCGTGCCGACGAGCGCGCCGTCGGCGCCGATCTCGTGGATCTCCGCGGTGCCCCCGTCGTTCTGCACCCAGATCCGCCCGCCGGACACGGCGATTCCGGAGATCTCGATCGCCGGGGGCGTGGGGATCGTTCCCTGGTCCTGCCAGGCCTCGAACACGGGGCAGGGCGGCGGAGGCCGGATGCCCGTGTCGCCCGTGTGCACGGGGCTCGCCGGGCCCTTGCACGCCAGGAGCAGGATCACCACGGGACGCGCCCGGCGTCGATGCCCGCAGAGCCCGTCAGCACGGCGACCAGACGGTCGACGCCCAGCGCGATGCCCGCTGTGGCCGGCATCCGTCCCACCGCCTGCACGAAGGCCTCGTCGACCGGATTCGGCGCTTCACCCGCCACGGCACGAAGGGCGTTGGCCTCGTGGAACCGCTGGCGTTGCTCGTCGGCATCGAGCAGCTCGAGGAAGGCGTTCGCCAGCTCGACGCCGTCGACGAACACCTCGAACCGCTGGGCGACCGGCCAGTCGCCATCGTCCCGCACGACCGACAGCGCGGCCTGGGACGCGGGCCATCCCTCGACGAACAGCGCGCCGGTGAGGCCGGGCTCGATCCGCTCGACCCAGCGGCGGAAGAACGCGTCGTCCCACCCGTCTTCGGCGGCGATGTCGCGGGGGCTCGCGGTGCGCAGATCCACGCCGTCCGCCGCGAAGAGCTCGAGGATCGTGGTGCGCCGGAATGGTCCCGGAACCCGGACGCCGAGCGCGCCCGCTGCGGCCGTCACGAGGCCCTCGACCTCGGCCATGAGGTCGACCAGCTCGGCGCCCGCGCGGTACCACTCGAGCATCGTGAACTCGCGGCCGTGCCACGTGCCCTGCTCGCGGTCGCGGAAGCACGGCCCGATCTCGTAGATCCGGGGGAGCCCGGCGGCCGCCACGCGCTTGAGCGCGAACTCGGGAGAGGTGCGCAGGAAGCCGTCGGCGCAGGGCAGGGGATGGAGGTGCTCCTCCATGCCTGCCGAGCGGACGAGGGTGGGCGTCGGCACCTCGAGGTACCCGTGGTCGTCGAACCAGCGCCGCAGCGCCCGGAGAACGACGGCCCGCGCGCGCAGGCCGTCGGCGTTCACTTCTTGACGCGCTCGACGTACGACCCGTCGCGGGTGTCGATCTTCAGCCACTCGCCCTGCTCGACGAAGAGCGGCACGTGGACCTCGGCACCGGTGGAGAGCGTGGCGAGCTTGGTGGCGCCCTGCGCCGTGTTGCCCTTCACGCCGGGCTCGCAGTACGTGATCTCGAGCTCGACGAAGTTCGGGAGCTCGATGCCCACCGGGGCGCCCTTGAAGAACATGACGGTGCAGATCATCTCTTCGACGAGGAACTTGGTCGCGTCGCCGAGGGGCTTCGCGGGGACGCCGATCTGGTCGAACGTCTCCATGTTCATGAAGTGGTACTGCTCGCCGTCGTTGTAGAGGTACTGCATCTCGTGCTCGGCCACGTCGGCCGGCTCGAGCTTCTCACCGGTGCGGAAGCTGCGCTCGAGCGTGGCGCCCGTGATGAGGTTCTTGAGGCGGGTGCGGGTGAACGCGACACCCTTGCCCGGCTTCACGAACAGGAACTCCGTGACGGTCCAGGGGGCACCGTCGATCTCGACTTTGAGGCCCTTCTTGATGTCGGAGGTCTGATACATGGCGTCCTCGGAGGCGGAGATGGTTCAGGATGGGGACATGGCCCCGGATTCGCGGGGAGGTGCGGGCGTCGACACGCCCGAGCCCTCCCTGGAAGGTGCCGCCCTGTATCACGGTCGCGGGCGAATGCTCGGGAGGAGAGAGGTGCTCGGTCACCGGCCCGACCTCGCGGCGATCTGGGAGGCGGCAGACGCCTCGTTCCCCATTCGCGTGACCCGCAGCTTCGCCTCCCGGGCCGACCTCTCGGACCCGACCGACCCGCTCGCCATCCAGGTGCTGCCCGATCCCCGGGAGCTCGATGAAGACGGGCTCGACGACCCGGTCGGCGAGAAACAGCGCGCGCCGGTGCCGTGGGTCGTCCGCAAGTACGCGGATCGGGCCCTGCTGCTCGTCACGAAGCGGTGCCATCTGTACTGCCGGTACTGCTTCCGCCGCACGCACGCGCCGGGCGAGGCGCTCGACCCCACGCCCACCGAGCTCGATCGGGCGTTCGCGTACCTCGCTTCTCAGCCCGACCTGCGCGAGGTGATCCTGTCGGGCGGCGACCCCCTGGTGCTGCCCGATGCGAAGCTGCTGGCGCTGATCGACCGCGTCCGCGCGCTCGGCCTGCGCGTCCGCATCCACACCCGCGCGCCCATCACGTACCCGCACCGCGTCACGCCAGAGCTCGCGTCGGCCCTCGCCGATCGGGCCGTGTGGATGGTCGTGCACTGCAACCACCCGCGCGAGCTCGCTCCCGACGTGGTGGAGGCGCTCGCCACGCTCGTCGATGCTGGTGTGCCCGTGCTCGACCAGGCGGTGCTGCTCGCCGGGGTCAACGACGACGCCGACGTGCTCGTCGAGCTGTTCGAGACGCTCGTGCGGCTCCGCGTCCGGCCGTACTACCTGCACCACCCCGATGCCGTCTCGGGCAACGCGCACCTTCGGGTGCCGGCGGCGCGCGGCCTGGCGCTGATGGCCGAGGTTCGCGGGCGCATCGGGGGCCTCGCGGTTCCGCGGTACGTGGTCGACCCTCCGACGGGCGAGGGAAAGCGCGATGTCTCGGTCGCCGAAGACGCGGTATATTGATTGTCCGGAGGACGCTTGATGCGCTCGATCCTGCTTGCCATCTCCCTCGCCACCCTCGTGGCGGGTTGCGGCAAGAAGAAGCCCGCAGAGACCACTGACGTCGAGACGATTCCGTCTGGGTTCATCCAGATCGACCTGACCGATGAGGAAGAAGACCTCAACGACCTCGTGGGGTCCGAGCTCAGCGCAGCCATCGCGCCGTGCGGCGACCTCGTGCGCCTCGAGCCGTCCGCCATCATGGGGCGCCTCAAAGATGCCGAGATCCGCTGCCTCGACCGCATGCTCCGCGAGTCCGAGAAGCAGACGGTCAAGAAGCGCGTGTCGCTCGTGCTGATGAAGGATGCGTGGGCCAAGCGCGACCTCCACCGCTGGGAAGGCATCGTGCGCCGCCACCTCTCCGAGATCGACCGCTCCGATCCGGCGATGTGCTACATCTTCGCCAAGCACCTGTCCAAGAAGGGCCCTGACTACATGCAGGAAGCCATCAAGTGGGCAGACATCGCGCTCGAGAACCGCTCCGTCTGGGAAGGCGAAGAGTACGTCGACCGGGTGTTCAACCTCCGGAAGATGAAGGCGATCTCGGCGCACAAAGAGTGGCGCTGGCTCGCCGAGAAGTACACGCTCGACCCGACCGAAGAGCTCGACCAGCTCCAGCAGTCCGCGCGCAACAGCACGAAGACCCTCGCCCGCGAGTGGCTCGACTACGCCCGCGAGGCCGAGCGCGACATCACGAACGCGTACCAGCTGTGCATCTCGGCCGCTGGCACCGACGGGTTCTGCGACGACAGCGGCGACGGCACGTCCGAGACGCCCGAGCAGCAGTAGCCGCGTCGGGCACCGCACGCGTCGGTGCCGCGTCGAAGCGTCCTACTGCTGGGAGTGGGAGAGGTCGGCCTCGGGCTCGCCGGGACGCTGATCGCCGGCGGGGACCTGCTCGATCAGCGACACGGTGCCTTCGTCGACCACGGCGTGCAGGATGCGGTGCCGCCCGGTCTCGGTGCGCAGCAGCTCGATGCCGAGCGGCTCGGCGACCAGCTCGTCGACGGCGCGCAGCGTGGGACGGGCCCCGTACGACCGATCGGCGTTGAGGGTCGCGCACAGACGGGCGACCTCGCGATCCCAGGTGAGCGTCACGCCCTGCTCGCGGGTGCGCGCGCGGAGCGCTTCGAGCTGGAGCTGCGCGATCTGGACGAGGTCGGTCTCGCCGAGCTCGTTGAACAGCACCGTGTCGTCGATGCGGTTCAGGAGCTCGGGCCGGAACCACTGCTTCAGGCGCTCTCTCGCGAGCTCGCGGCGGCGGTCGTCGGTCGTGCCGCCGAACCCGAGCTTGGTCTTGCCCGCGACCTCGCTGCCGGCGTTCGTCGTGATGATGAAGTACGCCTCGCGCGCGTTGACCTTGCGCCCCTCGGAGTCGGTCAGCACGCCCTCGTCGAAGAGCGACAGGAACATCGCCTGCACGTCGGGGTGCGCCTTCTCGAACTCGTCGAGCAGCACGACGGAGTAGGGGTGACGGCGGATCGGCCCGGTGAGCTGGCCCTCTTCGCCGTGACCCGCGTAGCCCGGGGGCGCGCCGATGAGCCGGCTGCCCGTGAACTTCTCGGAGTATTCGGACATGTCGACACGGACGAGCGCGTCGCCCTCGGGGAACAGGAAGTCGGCGAGGGCCTTCGCGAGCTCGGTCTTGCCGACGCCACTCGCTCCGACGAACAGGAACACCCCGCGCGGACGGCCCGGATCGCGGAGCCCGCTGCGCGCCATGCGGACCGCGTTGCCCACCTGGCGGACGGCTTCCTCCTGACCGACGACCTTCTGGCCGAGGTACCCCTCGATGCCGAGGATGCGCGTGCGCTCTTCGGTCGTGAGGTCGTGCACGGGGATGCCGGTGCGCTCGCTGACGATGCGGGCGACGATGCGCGGCGTGACGGCGCGGTGCCCGCCGAGGGACGCGTCGGCGCACGCCTCGTCGAGCAGGTCGAGCGCCTTGTCGGGCAGCCGGCGGCTCGGCACGAACCGGACGGACATCCGAACGCACGCGGACAGCGCCTCGGGCGAGATGTCGACGCCGTGGTGCGCCTCGTAGTCGCGCGCGAGCGCGGTGAGCAGGGCCTCGGTGTCTTCTTCGGTGGGCTCTTTGATCGTGATGGGCTGGAAGCGGCGGTCGAGTGCGGAGTCGGACTCGAAGGACTTGCGGTACTCGTCGACCGTCGTGGCGCCGATGACGTTGATCTCGCCGCGGGCGAGGGCCGGCTTGAGGATGTTCGCGGCGTCGAGGGAGCCGCCCTCGGTGCGACCTGCGCCGACGAGCGTGTGGATCTCGTCGATGAACAGGACGATCCCGGGGTTCTCCCGGCACTCGCGCACGATCTCCTTCAGGCGCTCCTCGAACGTGCCGCGGTACTTCGTGCCCGCGACCAGCGAGCCCATCGACAGCTCGATGATGCGCAGGTCGCGCAGCCGCTCGGGGGCGTCTTCGGCGGCGAGGCGCTGCGCGACGCCCTCGACCACGGCGGTCTTCCCGACGCCCGGGTCGCCGAGGAGGAGGGGATTCGCCTTGAGGCGCCGCACCAGCGTCTTCATGACGGCGCGGATTTCGGACTCGCGCCCGACGATGCGGGAGAGCTTGCCGTCGTTGGCGAGCGCCGTGAGGTCGCGGCCCTGCTCGTCGAGCGTGGGCGTGGCGCTCTCGGGCTCTTCGGCGACCGTGGCCTTGAGGCTGGTCTCGCACTGGTTGCGGCCGTCGAGCGCGAACTGCGAGGTCGGCTCGATCTCGATGGCGGCCTCCCACAGCGGCAGGGCCTCTTCGAACCGGTGCAGCGCGTTGAGGGCGGCGGCCTTGCCCTGGATGGCGAAGGCGTGCCGGCTGTTCTCGGCGAGCGCCCGGTCGAACCACTTGAGGCTCGCTTCGTAGTCGCCGAGCATCCGCATGCACTCGGCACGCCCCGCGAGCGCGTAGAGGTACGAGGGCTGGATCTCGAGCGCGCGGTCGTACGCCTTGATCGCGTCTTCGTACGCCTCGTTCTTGCGCAGCGCCTCGCCGATGTTCGTGGCGGCCTGGTAGTGGTCCTTGTCGGCCGCGAGGCAGCGCTCGTACGCGTGGATCGCCTTGTCGTACTGCTGGTTGTCTTCGTAGGCCATGCCGAGACGCAGCGCGGCTTCGGTGAAGTTCGGGTCGAGCGCCAGGGCCTGGCGGAAGGCGCGGATGGCGGACGGGTACTCGCGGGCCTTGTAGTGCGAGCGGCCCTTCTCGACGGCCGCCTTGGCACGCGCCCGCGGGCTCGGCCCACGGACCATCGACGTGGGCTGCGGAGGCGCCAGGCTCGTGGTCTCGGTGCGGCCCAGCGCCCGGCGGCAGTTCGCGAGCCCACGCTGCACGAACGGCGCCGTGGGGTTCTCGCGCAGCGCCGCCATCCACAGCGGCTCGGCCTCTTCGTAGCGCCCGAGCGCGTTGAGGCAGGCGCCCTTCCCGCACAGCGCGAAGTAGTGGCTCGGCCGGATGGCGAGCGCCTGGTCGAACCACCCGAGCGCGTCGGCGAACTCGCCGAGCATGCGCATCGACTCGCCGCGCCCGGTGAGCGCGCGGATCTCGCCGGCCTCGCGCTCGAGGATGGCGTCGTACGCGTCGATCGCGGCGCGGTAGTCGTTGTGCTTGCGCAGGCAGTCGGCCCGCGCGATGGCCGCCTCGAGGTGCTCGGGATTGAGGCGCAGCGCGTCTTCGAAGGCCGCGATGGCCTGGCGGTACTGGCGCTCTTCGCTGTGCGCGACGCCGATCAGGTAGTGCGGCTCGGCCCATTGCGTGTCGGCCGTGCACGCGGCCTGCAGGGCGGCGATGGCATCCTGGAACCGCGCGGCCTGCATCAGGGCCCGCCCGCGGTCGAAGTGCGCGCGGGCCTCGCCCTGGCGGGTGCGCTGCGGCTGCCACGGCACGAGACCGGCGCTCTCGTCGGGCGGATCGGACGGCGTGTCGCGCGCGAGCTCGGCGCGGCAGTGCGCGCGGCCCGCGATGGCGAAGTCGGCGGAGGGGTCGAGGGCCAGGGCGCGCTCCCACACGGGCAGCGCGTCTTCGTACCGGCGCAGGGCGTTGAGCGCGGCCCCTTTGCCCCGGAGCGCGAAGGCGTGCGTGGGCTTTCGCTCGAGCGCCTTGTCGTACCAGGTGAGCGCGGCGTCGTAGCGACCCAGCATCCGCAGCGCCTCGGCGCGGCCGGCGAGCGCGAACACGAAGGCACCGTCGAGCTTCAGCGCGCGGTCGTAGGCCTCGATGGCCTCTTCGAACCGCTCGGCCTTGCGCAGCACCTCGCCCTGGTTGCATGCGGCTTCGACGCGCGTGGGGTCGAGCTCGAGCACGCGATCGTAGGCGCGGAGCGCTTCGTCCCACTGGCGGGACTCTTCGAGCGCGCTCGCGTAGTCCATCGCGCACTCGACCCAGTCGGGGCTGGCGCCGAGCGCGGTCTGAAAGGCCTCGGCGGCCTCGGCGTAGCGGCGGTCGCCGGCCAGCGCGCGGCCCCAGGCGTGCGCGATCTCGGCTTCGAGCCGCTCGCCGCGGGGCAGGGAGGGCTCGACCGGCGGCGTGGCGTCGGCGCGGGGGTTGTCGAGCTCGCGCTCGGCATCGCGGCGGCCCTGGGCCGAGAACTGCGACTCGGGGTCGAGCGCGAGGGCGTCTTCCCAATAGGGCAGGGCCTCGGCGTAGCGGCTCATCGCGTTGAGCGTCGCAGCCTTGCCCCGCAGCGCGAAGATGTGCTCGGGATGCAGGACCAGCGCTTCGTCGAACAGCCTCAGCGCATCGGAGACGCGCCCGAGCATGCGGAGCGTCTCGGCCTTGCCGGCCAGCGCGAAGAGGTGCGTGCGGTCGCGGGCGAGCGTGCGGTCGTACGCGCGCAGCGCCTGGTGGTAGCAGCCGGCCTGGCGCAGGCACTCGGCCCAGCTCGAGAGCGCGTCGACCCGGTGGGGCTCGCGGCGGACCACGCCCTCCCACACCTCGACCGCCAGGGACCAGCGACCCTGGGCCTCGCGCACGCGCGCGAGCTGCACGGCGGCGGCCGTGTTGGCCGGATCCTCGCGGAGCGCCGCTTCGAATGCGGCGGCCGCCTCGCCGAGCTGGCCCCGGGCCACCAGTCTCGAGCCACGGGCGAAATGCGATCGCTCCTCCGCCACGTCTCCTCCACGCTCCAGCTTAGCCCCCGACGGCGGTGTCGGGAACCCACCGGACAGCGCTGCGTCAGACGTCGAGCTCTCGCACCGTCTCGGCCTGGTCCATGATGTAGCGGTACCGCATCTGGGGGTCCTTCCCCATGAGGTCGGTGATCGTCTGCTCGGCGGCGACCGGCTCGGGGATGGTGACCCGCTGCAGACGCCGATTGTCGGGGTCGAGCGTGGTCTCGTAGAGCGTCTTCGGCGGCATCTCGCCGAGCCCCTTGAACCGCGTGATCTCGGGCTTCACGCGCGCGGGCAGGTTCGCGAGGATGCGCTCCTTGTCGCGGTCGTCGAGCGCCCAGTACGTCTCTTTGCCGGCGTTGATCCGGTAGAGTGGCGGCTGGGCGATGTAGACGTAGCCCTTCTCGATCAAGCTCTGCATCGTCTTGTAGAAGAACGTCAGCAGCAGCGTCGCGATGTGGTGCCCGTCGCTGTCGGCGTCCATCAGCAGGATGATGCGACCGTAGCGCAGCCGGTCTTCGCGGAAGTCGCGGCCCATCCCACAGCCGAGCGCCTCGACGACGTTCGAGAGCTCTTCGTTCTCGAGCAGCTTCTTCGCGGTCGCCTGCTCGGCGTTCAGCACCTTGCCGCGGAGGGGGAGGATGGCCTGATACTTCCGGTTCCGCCCCTGCTTCGCGGACCCGCCGGCGCTGTCGCCCTCGACGATGAACAGCTCGCATTCGTCGGGGTCGCTCGAGCTGCAGTCGGCGAGCTTGCCGGGCAGGTTGAGACGCCCGGACGTCGCGGACTTGCGGCGGACCGCGTTCGCGGCCTGGTGCGAGGCCAGCCGCGCCTTCGCCGCCTGGATGGCGCGCACCACGATGGTCTCGCCGAGGCTGCGGTTGTCGAGCAGCCACTGCTCGAAGTGCGGGCGCACGTTGCTGTCGACGAGCCCACGCAGCTCGACGTTGTTGAGGCGGTTCTTCGTCTGCGACTGGAACTGCGGGTCTTTCACGAGCACCGAGATCACGGCGAGCAGGCCCTCGCGCAGGTCGTCGGCGGTGACCTGGAGGTTGCGGGGCACCAGGTTGTGCAGCTCCATGAAGTTGCGCAGGCCCTTCAACACCGCGTCGCGCAGGCCCTGTTCGTGGGTGCCCCCGTCGATCGTGTGGATGTTGTTCGCGTACGACAGGGTGCGCGGCTTGGTCGAGTCGGTCCAGGTCAGGGCGAGGTCGATCTTCACGCCCTCGGCTTCGAGCTCGACCCGGTAGGGCGTCTCGAGCACCGACTTGCACGCGTTCCGCTCGGTCAGGACCTTCAGGTAGTCGTTGAGCCCGTCGTCGTGCTTCATGTCGTAGGTCTCGCGGTTCACGAGATCCCTGAAGACGATTCGAAGGCCGCTGTTCAGGAAGGTCTTCACCTCGAGCGCGCGCCGGATGGTCTCCGGATCGAACTGGATGCCCTCCTCGAAGATCTTGATGTCGGGCGTGAAGGTGATGGTGGTGCCCGTCCCCCGCGCCGGACCGATCGGCTCGACCGGCTTCTTCGGCCGCGCCCTCCGGTACTCCTGGAGGTATTCGAAGCCGCCGCGCTTCACGCGCGCCTCGAGCGAGGCCGAGAGCGCGTTCACGACGCTCGACCCGACCCCGTGCAGACCGCCCGAGTTCTTGTAGTTCTGGTCGTTGAACTTCCCGCCCGCCCCGATCTCGGTGAGCACGAGCTCGAGGGCGCTGCGCTTGAGCTTCTTGTTCTCCTCGACGGGGATGCCGCGGCCGTTGTCCTCCACGGTGACCGTGTCGCCGGACGCGTGCAGCGTGACCTTGATGAAGGACGCGAACCCGTTCATCGCCTCGTCGACGGAGTTGTCGACGATCTCCCACAACAGGTGGTGCAGGCCGCGGGTGTCGGTGCTGCCGATGTACATGCCCGGCCGCCGCCGGACGTGCTCGATGCCTTGGAGGATCTCGATGTCGTCTGCGCCGTACGAGCTCATGCTTCACCTCCGGCCGGCTCGACCTCTTCGGTGGGATCGTCGGGGGGAGTGTCGGGGACGCCGAGCTGGACGATGGGATTGCGCTTCCACTCGTCGATGGACCCGCGCTTGAGGACGACCTTGCCGCGCCCGCCGCGCTTGCTGATGCCGAACTTGCGCTCGCGCACGACGAGCTCGCGGCCGAAGCTGGTCATCACCTCGGGGCCCTGGAGGGAGCCGGTGACGAGCTCGAACGCGACGACCTCGTCGTCGTCGCGGACCTTGATGCCCGTGCTGCCCTTGCCGCCGCGGGCGAGGATGGGGGTCTCGCCGACGGGGAAGATCATCGCGCGGCCGAGCTTCGTGGCCACGGCGCACGCCTCTTCGCCAGTACACAGATAGGCGGCCAGCACGGCGTCTCCGGCGTTCAGGCGCGCGTAGCGCCGGCCCGCACGGGTCGAGACCTCTTCGTGGGCCTTGCTGGGCACGCGCAGCACGCGCCCGCCGACGGTCAGCGCGACCACCCACGGGGGCGGCGGGTCGTCTTCGCTCGTGGACGCGAGCGGCAGGGACTCCTGCGTGTCGGGCAGGTGCCGCGCGTCGTGCGAGACCACGCCGATGACGCGCTCCCCGTCGGCGAACTGGAAGTACCGCTGGAGCGGCTCGCCGTACCCGGTGGTGCTCGGCACGTCGTCGACCCGCATCACGTACGCGGACCCGGCGCTCGAGAAGAACGTGAGGGTCGAGCGGGTGTGCGCCTTGATGAGCCAGCCGATCTCGTCGGTGTCGCGGACGCGGATCTTGGAGATGTCGCTGAACGAGCTCTGGCGCTTGATCCAGCCGTCGCGGGTGACCACGACGAACGTGTCTTCCTTCACGATGTACGCGTCTTCGTCGTACTCGACGTCGTCGTCGGGGATGCCGATGAGCGTGCGGCGCTCGCGGCCGTAGAGCTTGCCGAGCTCTTCGAGCTCGGACTTCACCTGGCCCCAGAGCTTCACCTCGGAGGCGAGGAGATCTTCGATGCGGGCGGCCTCTTCGAGCTTCTCGGCGAGCTCTTCGCGGATGGCGAGGATGGCGAGCTTCGCGAGGCGGTACAGGCGCAGGTCGAGGATGGCGTCGGTCTGGATCTCGGTGAGGTCGAAGCGGTCCATCAGCTGCTCGGCGGCGTCGCGCCGGCCCTCGCTGGCCCGGATGATCGCGATGGCCTCGTCGAGGAAGTCGAAGATGGTCGCGAAGCCCTCGAGGATGTGGATGCGGTCGCGCAGGACCTTGAGGTCGAACTCGTAGCGCCGTCGCACGGTCTCGAAGCGGAAGTCGAGCCAGTGCTGGAGCATCTCCTTCAGGTCGAGCTTGCTGGGGCGGGCGACCCCGGGCTCGGATCCGGGCACCAGCGCCGTGAGGTTCACGGCGAACGTGGACTGGAGCGGCGTGTGCTTGAAGAGGTACGCCATGACGGCGTCGACGCTCGCGTCGCCCTTGAGGTCGAGCACGATGCGCACGTCGTCGGTGGACTCGTCGCGGACGTCGACCACCTGGGGGAGCTTGCGGGCGCGGACCTCCTGCCCGATGCGCTCGATGAGCTTGGCCTTGTTCTGGCCGTAGGGGATGGACGTGATGACGAGGGAGCGGCGGCGCCCGTCTTTCTCGGTGGTGTAGGTCGCGCGGACCTTCACCGAGCCGGAGCCCGTCTCGTAGATCTCGTTGAGCTGCGCCTTGTCGGCGAGGATCTGGCCGCCGGTGGGGAAGTCGGGACCCTTGATCGTGCGCAGCAGCTGCGGGATCGAGAGGTCTTTCTCGGACTCGATGAGCAGCACCGCGGCCCGGCACACCTCGCCGAGGTTGTGCGGCGGGATCTTCGTGGCCATGCCGACCGCGATGCCCTCGGACCCGTTGACGAGGAGCTGCGGGAACTGCGCGGGCAGGACGTTCGGCTCGTCGCGCTGGCCGTCGTAGTTCGGCGACCAGTCGACGGTGTCTTTCTGGATCTCGGACAGCAGCTCGACCGCGAGGGGACGGAGCTTGCACTCGGTGTACCGCATCGCGGCGGGAGGGTCGCCGTCGAGGGACCCGAAGTTGCCCTGCCCGTCGACGAGCGGGGCGCACAGCGTGAAGTCCTGCGCCATGCGCACGAGCGCGTCGTAGATGGACGAATCGCCGTGCGGGTGGAACTTGCCCATCACCTCGCCGACCACGGCTGCGCACTTCCGGTAGCGCCCGCCCGGCTGGAGGTTCATCTCGTTGTACATCGTGAAGAGGATGCGCCGCTGGACGGGCTTCAGGCCGTCCCTCACGTCGGGGAGGGCACGGGCCGTGATGACCGAGAGCGCGTAGTTCAGGTAGCGCTCGCTGGCCGCGGTGTGCAGCGGAACGTCCTCCACGGACGCGGTGTTCATGCGGGGCTCCGACGGCTGGACAACGGGATGAAGGGAGTGCGGACAGCGCGCGGACGGCGCTTCGAGCGGGCCCGCACTATATCAGCCCGGGTCACTCCAGGAAACGGTCGAAGAGCCCGTATGCAGCGGCGAACGAGACCGCTCCCGTCGCGTTGATCGGCAGGGTGAGGGCGGCGGCGGCGAGCACGAGCGTGTGGGTCCACCGATTCGACAGGCGGACCGCCAGGGACGAGCCGAAATAGCCGATCGCCGCGACGGCCACGATGGAGAGGGTGGCCGTCCAGCTCGACGGCTGGAGCGGGTCGCGGGCCATGAACACGATCGCGGGCAGCAGGCTGGACGCGGAGAGGAGCTTGCCGACGGAACGCACGCCCTCGTCGGCTTCGGCGCGGGTGAACTCGCCCGCGGAGTAGCGCCCGAGCATCCGCGGGCCCCACCAGATCGTCAGCCCCGCCTGCCACAGCGCGACGAGGTAGCTCAGCGGGATGGCGAGCTCGATGCGGCCGAGGGGGAGGAGGGCGAGCAGCGCCACGGCCCAGGCGCCCAGCCCGTACAGGTACAGGTTGAGGGTGCTGTCGGGCAGCGAGCGGACGTCCGTGCTCATGGGGCGTAGCCTATCCCCGTGGAATCAGGCCGTTGCCGCAGCGCGCGGGGGAGGGGGCTCCTGCCCGTTCTTGATGACGGAGACGTAGGCGGGGTCGTCGTGGAGCTTGCCCGTGAGCTTGAGCTTCAGCATGCGGAAGTCGCCGCGCAGCGAGAACCCCGGGTACTTGAAGGTCGCCGGGCGGTTCTTCTCGATGATGAAGTGGCCGACCCAGGCGCCGCCGTAGCCCGTGACGAGCGCCGCGGGCAGCGCGAACGGGTTGAGCGTGAGGATGCCGAGGCCCAGGACCGCGATCCCCGTGCTCGTCCCGACGTAGTGGAGGCCCCGGCACACCGGGTTGCGGTGCTCGGAGAGGTAGTACGGCCAGAACTCCTCGAACGACTCGTAGCGGGCTTCGGACATGGCGGACCTCCGACGGATGGTCGCGAATAACGCCCGCACGCGGATCCGCCAGTGCGGTCCCCACGAACGGGACTCCCCGTCGAGGTCTGGATACGCGTCAGGACAGAGCGTGGAGGAGCGACATGGAGAGAGCGCCCGTCGTCGTGCTGGGAGCCACCGGGATGGTGGGCCAGCGCGCGGTGCAGCTGCTGAGCGACCACCCCTGGCTCGAGCTGGTCGGGCTCGCGGCGTCCGAGCGGTCCGCGGGGCGCCCGTATTCCGAGGCGTGTGCGTGGCGGCTCCCGGGCGAGCCGTACTGCGGGCTCGACGACGAGCTCGTGCGGCCCTGCGATCCGGGCGAGATGCTCGCGCTGACGGGCGGCCGGCCGGGCTTCGCGCTGTCCGCCCTCGACGCCGGTGCCGCGAAGGAGATCGAGAAGCCGTTCGCCGAAGCCGGCTGGACGGTCGTGTCGAACGCCAGCGCCCACCGCATGGATCCCGACGTTCCGCTCGTGATCCCCGAGATCAACGCCGATCACCTCGTGCTGTGCGAGCGTCAGCGCACGCCGGGCTCCATCGTCACGAACCCCAACTGCACGTCCATGCCGGTCGCCATCGCGCTCGCGCCGCTCATGCGCGCCGTGGGCGTCGAGGCGGTCACGGTGGCGAGCTACCAGGCGGTCTCCGGCGCCGGATACCCGGGCGAGAGCGCGTGGGACATGGTCGGCAACGTCCACCCGCATGCGGGCAACGAAGAGGAGAAGCTCGCGCTCGAGCCGAAGAAGATCCTCGGCACGGTGGGCGAATCGGGCGTCGATCTCGCCGACTTCGCGATGAGCGCGCGCTGCGTGCGGGTCGCGGTCGCAGACGGCCACCTCGTCGCGGTCCACGTGAAGACGCGAGACCCCATCTCGCCAGCCGACGCCACCGCGCTGCTGGCGGGCTTCCGCGGCCTTCCGCTGCCCACCTCGCCCGACCCGCTCCTCGTGCACCGCACCGCGCGCGACCGCCCGTCGCCCCGCTTCGACATCGACAACGGCGCCGGCATGGCGGTCACGTTCGGGCGCGTCGAGAAGTGCGACGTGATGGGGCTCAAGCTCTTCGTGCTGGCGCACAACACCGTGCGGGGCGCGGCGGGAGCGGCCATCCTGAACGCCGAGCTCATGCTCTCCAGGAGGTCCGGATGATCGCGCTCGTCGCGTTGTTCGCGTGCAAGCAGCCCGTCGAGAGCACGGGCGTGTGGATGGAGTCGAGCGGCTACGGCTGGGAGTTCTTCAACCACCGCATGTCGCACGTCGAGCTCGGCGTCACCGACTCCGACGCGTATGCGTCCATCGTCGGCGGCACGTCGACCACGAACGTCGTCACCGAGCTCGACGCGCAGTGCGACCCCGACACCTGCGACGAGTTCCCGTTCTTCGACAACGCCGACATCCGCATCGGCTGGGGACGGGTCACCAGCACCACGGCCGTCTTCGGGTCCGGCAGCGCGCAGCTCGAGATCGACGCCGACGGCGAGACCGCCTCGATCACCGTCGATCTGCCCGCCGAAGCGACGGGCACGCCCACCGCCGTCATCCGCGGGTACAGCTTCGACACCGCCGTCCCGCTGTCCGGCGGCACCGCCTGCTACCAGCCGAAGAACGGCTGGATCCCGAAGTCCCTCGGCATCGAGCTCGGCGAGCCGGTGCTCTCCGGCGACGGGAAGTCCGTCACGCTCGACGTCACGGGGCGCTTCCAGGCCGGCCTCACCCACGAGGACGAGCGCCAGTGCATCGACGCCGTGATCGACCAGGCGCGCATCGCGCTGAGGGTCGAGGTCCTCGTCGCCGTCACCGAAGAGGCCGCCGAGACGGTCACCGTGTCGCAGTCCATGCAGTACGCCTACACCGGGTCCCCCACGTCGCCGGGCGAGCAGCCCGACCCCGACTGGTCGCAGCGCACGCTCGGCACCGACCTCGGCGACCCCCTCGTGGGCTGGAGCCGCTTCGACTTCACGTTCCACGAGGTGGGCGAGGATCGGGGCGCGTACGTGCGCACGCTGCACCTGGATGCCAGCGCCGCGGACGACGTGGCGAGCGGGCACGCGACGAACTTCAGCCCGGGCACGCAGCTGTCGGCGTTCGACTACGCGTTCGAGGGCACCGTGCAGACGGTCGACGTGGGCGAGGGCGTCCAGCACGGCGCGATCGCGGAGATCATCCCGGTCGGGCTCGACGAGGCGGGCGTTCCGGTCGTCGTGACGTTCGCGCTGTAACCATCGGCCCGCGTCGGCCGTAGACGAAGGTGAATCCCGGTCACCCGGGTTACGGAGCTCTCATGAACAAGACCTCGATCGCCGTCTTCGCCGTGCTCGCCGTGTTCTTCTTCGCGGTGTACCGCACCGCCTTCGCGGGGGGCGAGAACGCGCCGCCGAGCCGGTCCGACCGCGTGGTGAAGACCGACGCCGAGTGGAAGCAGCAGCTCACGGCCGAGCAGTACCGCATCCTCCGCGACAAGGGCACCGAGCGCGCGTTCACGGGCAAGTACTGGGACAGCAAGGAGCCGGGCGTCTACGTCTGTGCGGCGTGCGGGCTCGAGCTGTTCCACAGCGATCAGAAGTTCGACAGCGGCACCGGCTGGCCGTCGTGGTTCAAGCCGATCGCCGACGACCGCATCGACGAGCACTCCGACGTGTCGTACGGCATGATCCGCACCGAAGTCACATGCGCGCGCTGCGGCGGGCACCTGGGCCACGTCTTCAACGACGGCCCCAAGCCCACGGGCATGCGGTACTGCATCAACGGCAACGTCCTCGAGAAGAAGCCGGTGCCGGGCGCGAAGGCCGAAGAGAAGCACGAGTAGTCGGCAGAACCTCGGATCGAGGTCCGGCGCCGGCCTCCGACCCTCTGTGTCCTCCGCGCTGAGAGAACGCGCGCCGGAACTCCCTGGTCTCCCAACGTCCCGCCGGAGAGCCCGTCGTACCGGGCCGATTTCTCAGCACGGAGGATCGGAGGACGGGAGGGACGCGGAGTCCGTCGTCGTCGGGCGAGCGTGCTTCGGTCCCCGAAGACGAGCCGCACGAAAGGCCCAGCTGGCGCACGCGTGCTCTGGTGAGCTCGACGCTCCAGGCCGTTGCAGGCCCCCAACTGCCCCCCAACCCGCAGATTTCCGTCGGTCCCATCGAACCTCCGTGCCCTCCGTCCCTCCGCCTCCTCCGTGCTGAGAGAACGCGCGCCGGAACACCCTGGTCTCCGAACGTCCCGCCGGAGAGCCCGTCGTACCGGGCCGATTTCTCAGCACGGAGGATCGGAGGACGGGAGGGACGCTGAGTCCGTCGTCGTCGGGCCGAGCATGCTTCGGTCCCCGAGGACGAGCCGCACGAAAGGCCCAGCCGGCGCACGCGTGCTCTGGTGAGCTCGACGCTCCAGGCCGTTGCAGGCCCCCAACTGCCCCCCAACCCGCAGATTTCCGTCGGTCCCATCGAACCTCCGTGCCCTCCGTCCCTCCGCGTCCTCCGTGCTGAGAGAACGCGCGCCGGAACACCCTGGTCTCCGAACGTCCCGCCGGAGAGCCCGTCGTACCGGGCCGATTTCTCAGCACGGAGGATCGGAGGACGGGAGGGACGCGGAGTCCGTCGTCGTCGGGCGAGCGTCCTTCGGTCCCCGAAGACGAGCCGCACGAAAGGCCCAGCCGGCGCACGCGTGCTCTGGTGAGCTCGACGTTCGAAGCCGTTGCAGGCCCCCAACCCCCGGATCCACGTCGGCCCCTCCAACCTCCGTGCCCTCCTTCCCTCCGCGTCCTCCGTGCTGAGAGAACGCGCGCCGGAACACCCTGGTCTCCGAACGTCCCGCCGGAGAGCCCGTCGTACCGGGCCGATTTCTCAGCACGGAGGATCGGAGGACGGGAGGGACGCTGAGTCCATCGTCGTCGGGCCGAGCATGCTTCAGTCCCCGAGGACGAGCCGCACGAAAGGCCCAGCCGGCGCACGCGTGCTCTGGTGAGCTCGACGTTCGAGGCCGTTGCAGGCCCCCAACTCCCGGATCCACATCGGCCCCATCGGAACCTCCGTGCCCTCCGTGCCTCCGTGTCCTCCGTGCTGAGAGAACGCGCGCCGGAACACGCCGGTCTCCGAACGTCCCGCCGGAGAGCCCGTCGTACCGCGCCGATTCTTCAGCACGGAGGATCGGAGGACGGGAGGGACGCAGAGTCCTCCGTGCTGAGAGAACGCGCGCCGGAACACCCTGGTCTCCGAACGTCCCGCCAGAGCGGCTCCTCACCCTCCAGGGAACGAGAATCGGACGACGAACTGACGACTTCCGTCGCCCCGTCTTCGCGCAAAACTCGAATATCGCCAGGCATCGGGCTTGCTCCAGGGGCGGGAGGAGGTCCAATGCTGCAACACACCGATCTCACCGATGCCATCCTGTCCTCGGCGTTCGAGGTCCACACCCTGCTCGGGCCAGGTCTGCTCGAGTCCGTCTACGAGCGCTGCCTGGCCACCGAGCTGCGCGAGCGGGGCATTCATGTCGCCACCCAGGTGGAGGTGCCCATTCGCTACAAGGGCCACCTCATCGGCATGGACCTGCGCCTCGACCTCGTCGTGGCGGATGCCGTCGTCGTCGAGGTGAAGGCGTTGCGGGAGGTGCATCCCGTGCACAAGGCGCAGGTGCTGTCGTACCTGCGCCTCGCTGGCCTATCGGTCGGGCTCCTCCTGAACTTCAACACCGCCCACCTGCGCGACGGGATCACGCGTCTCGTCCGATGACCACCAGGCCCGGATCCGCTCCAGCGCCTCGACCGGACGGCACTGGAGCACCAGGTGGGCGCAGTCGAGCGTCTCGACCGCGATGTCGGGCCTCACCCGCCGGATCTCCACCAGCGATGTGGGACGTACGAGCCGGTCGCGGAGCGCCTGGAGGTACAGGATCGGCACGTCCACCCGCGCCAGGTCGTCGGTCACGTCGACCCCGGACACCAGGGTGAGCCGCTGGCGCAGCACGCTCCGCGACACGCCGGCGATCGACGAACGCACCAGGCCCACCAGCCCGTCCGTCGCGTCGGGACCTGTCAGGAACGCGCGGACCGCGAACGGCGGCGGGGACACCGCGAACAGACCGGGCGCCGCCATCTGCACCAGCCATGCCGGCAGCGGCACCGGGTTCCGCGCGAACGTCGCGACCAGCACGAGCCCGACGCAGCCCTCCGGGCGCTCCGCGGCCAGCCGGATGGCGACGGGCCCGCTGAACGACTCGCCCACCAGGAGGAACGGACCTCGCGGCAGGCCCGCTCGCACGTGCGCGACGCAGGCGTCGAAGTCGAGCGGCGCGTCGGGGTAGCGCACGACCGTCGGCGGCGGGTCGAGCTCCGCGACGAGGGGCGCGAAGCAGAGCCCGGTCCCGTCGAGCCCCGGCAGCAGCACCAGCGTGGGGAGGCGCACGTCCGACCCGTAACCCTCCGGGCCCGCCGTGCGGTCCTGCGTTAGTCGGCCGGCGGAGGTCCCATGTCGCTGGCGTCCCACTTCCAGGCTCTCTCGGCATACCGCGCCACGGCCGTGCGCATCGTCCCCACGAACGGCGAGCCCGAAGACCTCATGAGCGAGGGCGGAGGCCTGCAGGAGACCTTCGACAGCCTCGGTCGCTCGCCGCTGCTGGGCGTGCTGCGCGATCCGATGGTGGGCTCCGTCGTGCTGGCCGATGGCGGGCTGCAGATCCGCCTCCAGCGCGAGGGCACCCGGGGGCGCCTCGCGGTCCAGTGGGACGACGACGTCATCCTCGACCAGGGCGTCGACATCCCGCCCATCGAGAGCGCGTGGCCGGGCGCCTGGTTCCGTCCCGCGGGCGTCGAGCGGTCGAAGAACAAGGCGCTCGCCGACCTCGCGCGGCCCGTCTACGCCGTGCGCGACGTCGACGGCGAGATCCGGTACCACGACTCCGGCACCCACGGTCCCGGCCTCGGTCAGCTGCCGCTGCTGGGCTCCGTCGGTCCGCTGGGCCCCGAAGACCTCGGCAGCAAGGGGTTCTGCGCGGCCCATGGCGTGAAGTGGGCCTACATCGCGGGCGCGATGGCCGGTGGCATCGCGTCGGCCGACCTGGTGGTCGCGATGTCGAACGCCGGGCTGCTCGGGTTCTTCGGCGCGGGCGGCCTCCCGCTCGACGCGGTCGACAAGGCCGTCGCCGACATCGCGTCCCGCGCGACCGGCGCCTGGGGCGCGAACCTGCTCCACAACCCCGCCGAGCCCACGGTCGAGGAGGAGACCGTCGACCTGTACCTGAAGCACGGCGTGCGGAAGGTCAGCGCCAGCGCGTACATGCGGCTCACGCCCGCCGTCGTCCGCTACCGCCTCGCCGGCATCCACCGCGACGAATCCGGCCGTATCGTATGTCCGAACGCCGTGTTCGCGAAGATCAGCCGCGCCGAGGTCGCGACCCACTTCCTCCAGCCCGCCCCCTCCGACATCCTCGAGCAGCTCGTGGCCCGCGGCGACCTCACGGCCGACCAGCTCGAGCTCGCCCGCAAGGTCCCCGTCGGGTCCTGCATCACCGCCGAGGCCGACTCCGGCGGCCACACCGACCACCGCGCCCTCGTCGTGCTCCTCCCGCAGATGCTGGCCCTCCGCGACGCGATGGTCGCCGAGCACCGCTACGCCGAGCCCGTCTACGTGGGTGCCGCCGGGGGGCTCGGCACGCCGGGCTCCATCTGGGGCGCATTCGCGATGGGCGCCGACTACGTGCTCACCGGGTCCGTCAACCAGGCGACCCGCGAAGCCGGCACGTCCGACCTCGTGAAGGGCATGCTCGGCGAGGCCGCGCCCACCGACGTGGCGAGCGGTCCGGCGCCCGACATGTTCGAGATCGGCGCCAAGGTCCAGGTGCTCTCGCGCGGCTCGATGTACGCCCAGCGCGCCCAGCGCCTCTACGACCTGTACCAGACCGCGGGCTCCATCGAGGCCATCCCCGAGAAGGAGCGGTCCCGCATCGAGAAGCAGTTCTTCAAGCGCTCGCTCGACGAGGTCTGGGAGGGCACGCGGGAGTACTGGCAGCAGCGCGATCCGGCCCAGGTGGCCAAGGCCGAGCGCGACCCGCGCCACAAGATGGCCCTGACCTTCCGCTGGTACCTCGGCATGACCTCCCGCTGGGCCCGCCTCGGCGAAGACGACCGGAAGCGCGACTTCCAGATCTGGTGCGGGCCCGCGATGGGCGGATTCAACGAATGGGCCCGCGGAGGTGCGCTCGAAGACGTGTCCAAGCGCACCGTCGTCGGCATCGCCGAAGCCCTCATGCGAGGCGCGGCCGTCGAGGCCCGCCGCGTGAAGCTCGGCGTCTAGCGCTGCGGCTCGGGGCCGATGAGCGCGACGATCTGCTCCTCGGCCCGCTTCGCGTCCTCGTACCCGAGCGACTCGAGCGCCCCCGTGAACACGCGGTCGAAGAACAGGTACGAGAGCAGGTCCGCTTCCGTCGCGTTCTCGTCGTCCCGCACGCGCGACAACAGGTACCGCACGGGAGGGCTGACCTTCGGGGGGTGGTCCCGGTAGATCTGGGCGGCCATCCGGCCGATGTCCTCGCTCGGGCGGACGAACAGCGTTTCGACGGCGTGCAGATCGAGCTCCTCGCCCGCGGCCTTCGCGAAGCCGTCGCCGTAGCGCTCCTCCCCCCAGCGCAGCACGCCGTTGAGCTTCTCGGCGTTGTGCAGGTCGCGCTCGACGGGATCGAGGAGCAGCGCGTTGAACGTCTTGCCCGCGAGGAAGAACAGGTTCGGGACCGCGTCCGGCACGGCGTAGTCGCGGTACGGGCCCTGCATGAGCGACACGACCAGCGCCCGGTTCGCCCCCGAGCGCAGCACCGGTCGGAGCGGCGTGTTCATCCGCAGGCCCCCGTCCACCATCCAGGTCCCCTCGACCTGGACGGGCTGGAACAGGAACGGGATGGCGGCGCTCGCGGCGAGGTGGTGGGCGAGGGTGCGCTGGCGATAGACGCGCACCTGGGGGAGCGGGTCGACGAGCTCGGCGTTCGGCCCGGCGTCGATGAACAGCGCGTTCCGGCCGGTCGCGAGCTCGGTGGCGGAGATGATGAACGCGCGCGTGCGGCCCGAGTCGATGGCCGTGCGCAGCGCGGGCCCCGGGAACTCGCGCTCGACGAGCCTGCGCAGGGGCGTTCCGTCGAGCAGGGCGAAGGGTTGGTCGGACTGGAACGGCGCCTTCAGGAAGCGCAGCATCTCGGGCGCGCCGAACCGGTACACGTCGTGGATACGGAGGCCCTGCCACAGCGCCATGAGGTGGTCGATGCCCGCGGGGTCGCGGGCCGCCGCGAAGACGCCGTTCAGCGAGCCCACGCTGGTGCCGCTGACGATGTCGGGCCACGGCGTCCAGCCCAGCTGCTTCGGGAGATCGCGGTACAGGAACCGCAACACGCCCGCCTGGTAGGCCCCGCGCGCGGCTCCACCCGCCATGACGAGCCCGAAGCCGGTGCGCACGCGGGGTTCAGTCACTCAGGACGTCCCGGTCGCCGCGGAACACTTCGACGTCGTCCTCGTCGAACTCCTTGTCGCCGATGCCGTCCTCCGACGGCGTGAGGCGGACCACCGCCGCCCCCGTCCCCATGATCGGCCCGTACGCGTGGACCTTCCCCTCGTACCGGTTGTGCTGGCCCATCGCGCCCGACAGCCACCACAGCGACTTGAAGTTCACGACCTTCTTCACGCGGATCTGCTTCTGGATCTGCCGCGACAGCTGCGCGGTGTCCTCCAGGCGGCCCTCCGCGAGGAACTGGAGCAGCTTCTGGTTCCACTCCTCGTCCTTGTCGGAGTGGATGTGGTCGTCGGCCGGGTCGATGAAGTCGGTGAACAGGCGGTTCGACAGCGACATGACCGCGAGCACGCACGCGCGCTTGCCCGTCTTCTCGATGGCGTCGCGCAGCGACTTCGCGAACACGAGCGTCTCGGCGCGGTCGGCGTACACGTTGCTGCTGCAGATGACCGCCGGGATGGCGTTGTCGGGGTTCAGGAGCTTGAGCGCCGTCACGCTGCCCGTGTCGATGGGGAACCCGTGGTACGCGACCGTTCGCGCGTGGATGCCGCGCTCCAGCGCCGCCTCGCGCCAGGCATGCGCGAAGTCGGCGTCGATCCGGAACTTGTAGGGGATGGAGCCGAGGTCGTGGAACAGCTCGTCGACGTGGACCCACTCGGGCTCGGGATCGGCCTGGATCTGGTGGCCGATGACGCTCGGCCACATCGTGCTGTAGATCACGAGCACGTCGGGCTTCGCAGCGAGGATCTCTTCGCGGAACGCCTCGAATCCCTGGCGGACCCGACGCCAGTGCGGGTTCTGCTCGGGGACGAGGAGCGGGTGGGGGAGCCCCGTGACGATGCCGCCGATGACGACGCTCATGCCGGCACCCCCTTCGGATACCAGCCCACGACCGCGTTCCCCGTGCCGATGACCGTCCCGTACGCGTAGACCTCGCCGGCGAGCTGCGGCATCCCGAGCGCGGCGAGCATCCAGGTGAGGGCCCCGGAGTCGGTCTCGGTGATGGCCTGGCTGATGAACTCGGGCTGGACGTCGATCAGCTCTTTCGTGCGGCCTTCCTTGATCATCTGGATGATCCGCATGTCCCACAGGTACTGGTTGTGGTTCGTGATGTGCTCCTTGCTCATGTCTTCGGGGAGCTCGGATTCCGTCACGAAGTGGCGGTGGGACAGCGAGCAGCTGGCCAGCAGCACGGCGCGCTTGCCGCTGCGCTCGATCGCGCGGGCCGTCGCCTGGCCGAGCGCGATGGCCTGCTCCTGCATGACCTCGGTGGAGTAGTACGCGTGGCTCCGGCAGCTCGAGATCGAGACGATGGGCTTGTCCCACCGCGGCCGGACCATGTGGCAGCTCACGATGGTCCCGTAGTCGACGCGGAAGTCCGGGTTGCGCATCATCTTCGTGACGAGGCCGGCATCGCGGGCCTCTTCGCAGATCGCCTCGGCGAGCGGCACGTCGACGTCGAGGGTGTAGTCGTACCGGAAGAGGTTCGGGAAGATCGGATCGACGGACTTGTTCTGGAAGTGCGGCACGCCGAGGAAGTGGGTGCCGATGTACGTCTGCCAGTGCGGCGAGAACACGACGAGCACGTCGTACGCGAGCGCGTCGAGGTCCCTCCGCATCCGCTCGTAGCCCCAGCGCAGGGTCTCCCAGCCGCACTCCGCGACCGGCTCGTTCTGCGGCGGGTTCTCGGCGTACACGAGGTGAGGGGGATGGGGTGCCAGCGCACCCGCGACGATGGTGCCTTCACTCATACCGGCTCCCTTCGCGTGTCGATGTCGTAGTACCAGCGGTCGTCGTCCGGGTCCCACTCGTCCCAGGTCGTGAGCGCGGCGAGCGCCTCGAGGCGGTCGGGCGGCACGACGCCGGGGACGATGAACGCCTTCTGCCGATGCAGCGGGTAGGGGTTGCGGAGCTCGAACCCGAGCACGCCGAGCACCGCGCGCGCGACGTACCAGGTGGCCTGCGGGTTCCAGCCGTGGGCGATCTTCACGACCACGCCGAGCCCGCGGGGGAAGTCGGGGTGCACGACCGCGAGGCCGAGCAGCCCGTCGGCGCCCTCCTTCGCGACGACCTTGCCCTCGCAGGCCTTCAGGATGCTGCTGTCGAGCCGGTTGAAGCCGCCTACGAGGTCGGGGTGGCGGATCATGGCCTCCCAGATCCAGTCGTCGTCCTTGTGGGTCGCGAGCCATGCGTAGAGGCGGGCGAGCTCGTTCACGGTGTTCGAGACGGTCGGCAGGCCGCAGCCGTCGCGCGCCGTCCGGAGCGGCTCCCAGCCCTCGCCGAGCGCGGTCTTCAGCACGTCGACGTACGACCGGAACACCTCGTGCGTCGGCAGCGTGTAGCCCGCGCGGTTCCAGCCCTTCAGCCGGCAGCCCTTGAGGATGGCGGCATGCTCGCCCGAGCACGTGTGGTACCAGCGCCGGGGACGCCGGACCTGGCGTCCGAACTGGACGAGCGGCACGTCGAGCGGCGTCTGCATCAGGCCCCACTCGGGCTTCGTGAGCAGGGACTGCGCGGCTGCGACGTGCTCGGTGTCGCCGTTGTGGCTCGCGAGCGCGATGGCCTTCTGCTCCCACGACGTGGCGTTCGCGAGCTCTTTCGCGAACACCTTCATCATCATGGGCTTCATCATCGAGCGCCCGTAGCAGAGGACGTTCCCGCCGAAGCTGTGGACGATCTCGTCGCCGTGGGCCCACGCGACGGCGCCGTGCACCGTGGTCTCGGAGACGCCGTTGCGGCGGTAGTCGACGAGCGGCTCCCACGCGACGTCCCGCCCGGTGGGGATGCCCTCGGTGGAGCGGCCGATCGCGTCTTTCGGGAACACGCCGCTGCCGGGACGGCCGGGCTCGACCGCGGACTCGTGCTTCGCTTTGCCGGGGCTCATGCGGGGCTCCTCAGGGGGTCGGCGACGGGGTCGGTGAACAGCATCGCGCGGACGGGCGACGCGTCGCAGCCGGCGAGGCGCAGGGGGAGGGCGACGAGCGTGTAGAGGCCGTCTTCGACGCCGTCGAGCACGATGCCCTCGAGGATGGCGAGGTCGCGGTCGGCGATGGCGTGGTGCGCGTGCAGCTCGGCGTCGTGGCAGAGATCGACGCTCGGCGTGTCGATGCCGACGAGCCGGACGCCCGCGTCGGCGAGATGGTGGACGAGCTCGACGGACAGCGCGGCGAAGTCCTCGTCGAACCGGTCGGGGTCGGGGAACGTGCCCGTGCGGAGCAGGACGCGGGGAGCGGCGACGGGCGCGGAGAGGTCGGACGGCGCGATGCGCGCGCCTCTGCCGACCGCTGCGGTGACGACCTGGCAGGGCCCGAAGTACAGGGCCGGGTCGCGCGCGTCGATGGCCGGACCGGCGACGTAGTGCGACGGAGCGTCGGTGTGCGCGCCGATGTGCACCGTGGTCGTGATGGCGGAGAGCTCGAGGTTGTCGCCATTCGCGATCGAGAGCACGACGGACCGCGAGAACGCGACATCCCCCGGCCAGACCGCCGTTCCGGCATGCACGCGCGGGGAGATGTCGATGAGCCGGGTCATCCGAGCCAGGCCACCACTTTGAGCTCGACGGCGATGGGCGTGGGCAGCGCGCGGACCGCCACGGTCGTGCGGGTGGGCTGGATCTCGGCGAAGTACTCGCCGTAGACCGCGTTGAACGCTGCGAAGTCGCGGTCCATGTCGACGAGGAAGCACGTGCAGTCGACGACGTTCGCGAGCGATGCTCCGGATGCCTCGAGCACGCGCGCGATGTTCTGGATCACGGCGTGGGTCTGCGCCGCGGCGTCGTAGTCGAGCGGATTGCCCTGTGCGTCGCGAATCGGGCCGCCCGGGATGGCGTCGGTGCCGGGCTGGCGCGGCCCCATCCCGCTCACGAACAGCAGGTCGCCGACGCGGCGGGCATGCGGGTAGGCGCCGACGGGCTTCGGCGCGGACGTGGTGCGAATGGCGTCGGACACAGGGCCTCCCGAGCGCGGGCAGTTAACCCGGGAGGCCGTGCGGTGCCGACGCGCTACTCGTCGCTGCGCTCTTCGATGAAGAAGTCGACGCGGCGGTTCTTCTCCCAGGCCTCGGGCACGTTGCGCGGGTCGACCGGGCGGTCTTCGCCGTACCCGATGGCGTCGAGGCGGGTGGCTTCGACGCCCTTGCCGATGAGGTACTCGCGCACGGACTTGGCGCGCTTGTCGGACAGGGTGCGGTTGTAGTCGGCGCCGCCGCGGCTGTCGGTGTGACCCTCGATGCGGATCTTCGTCAGCTGCGGGTTGTCGAGGAGCACGGCGGCCACGTCGTCGAGGAGACCGAAGGAGCGGGCCTGGATGGTGGCCTTCGCGGTGTCGAAGTACACCGTGCCCTTCACGTCGATCTTCTCCTTCGTCACGGTGACCTGCGAAGGCTGCATCACCACCACGACCTCCTTCGAGGCCTTCTCGGGGATGGTGACCTTGCGGCGGTCGGTGACGAAGCCCTCGCGGCGGATGTCGAGCGCGTGCTCGCCGGCCGGGACGTTCACGGTGACCTCGCCGTTGTTGATCGGCGCCGGGCCGACCCCGCCGTCGAGGTACCAGATCACGTCGGTGAGGCGCTCTCCGGCCGGGTTCGTCACGATGAGCTTCATGTCGCCCATGATGACGTCGGGCTGGAGGATGATGATGACCTCTTCCTTGCCCTCGGGCAGGGGCATCTTGAAGGTCGCTTCGCCCGGCAGCCAGTCGACCGCTTCGGCCTTCGCGACGTACTCGCCCTCGTGCAGCTCGACGAGCAGCTCGGCACCGCCGGACTGGCCCTTCGTGTTGTCGCCGGAGACCGTGGACTTGGCGTTGGGGACGGGCTTGCCGTTCTGCTGCTGGACCTTCACCGTGACCTGGCTGGTGAAGTCGGGGCAGCCGTCGCCATCCTGGAAGTCGTCGATGTCTTCCGGGTCGTTGATGCACTTGTCGTCGCCGTCGAGGATCCCGTCTTTGTCGTTGTCGGGGTCGGGGCAGCCGTCGAGATCCTCGAAGTCGTCCTTGTCTTCGGGGTCGTTCGGGCACTGATCCTCGTCGCCGACCAGGCCGTCCATGTCGGGATCGAGGTCTTCGCGCGGCTCGTAGCCGAAGCTGACCACCGCGCGGAAGTCGCCGGAGCCGATGCCGGGCGTGAGGCCCGTGCCGACGCCGCCGCGGAGGACGAAGTCGTCGTCGATCCGGCCCCAGCCGCCGAGCAGCGCCTCGACCGGCACACCCGCGATGTTGCCGAAGTCGCCGAGGTTCATGTTCGTGTTGAGGTCGAGCGACACACCGGCGTCGTCGACGAGCTGCCAGCCGGCGCCGAGGCGCGCGAAGAGCTGGTCGTCGAGCTTCACGTTCGACAGCTCGGAGGTCGGCACGAACCGCCCACCGACGTTGAACGCCAGCAACAGGGAGTCGACCTCGCCGTCGACGATACCGAACACCTCGCCGCTCACGCGCGGCTGCCCCAGCGGAGCCTTCACCGACGTGGTGGGCAGCGTCAGGCGGCCGCCGAGCGCGACGCCGACGCCCTTGTCTTCGCGATCGAGCACGGTTCCACGCGCGTCGAGCGCGATGTCGCCGAGGCCGGCACCATCCTGGGTGAGCTGGCCCGCGCTGTAGAGGTAGATGGGCACGTCGATGCCCACGCGGAACCGGTCGTAGTGGTACATCGCGAGCGCATCGAGCTGGAGCGCGTCGGACACGATGATGGTGCGCTCGATCGTGTCGTCGTCGGGGATGTAGACGAGCGGCCGGTGCACGTAGTGGACGAAGGCGCGCGCCTTGAACTGGCCGCCATCGAGGATTCGACCGGCGTCGTCGGCCCACAACGTGCGCTCGGCATCCATCACGGGTCGGTAGTTCTGCGCGTTGAGATCGGGGACTACGGGGGGTTGCTGGGCGAACGCGGTCGCCAACATCCAGATCATCGGGCCCACTCCAGGTGTACGGGCGGGCATACCATACTGCATGTGGACATGCGCTCGCGCGGTGATGACGCCCCAGCGAATGTCGAGGGGATGTCAAGGAGCCAGACACCCCAGAAAAAGGTGTGGCTGGTCGCAGGGGGGCTGGCTAACTTCGGCTGTCTCCGGAGGTCACATGACTCTCAGCCGCATCGCCTTGCTGTCGTTCGCTCTCGTCTTCACCGCGTGCAAGAACACGTACGGCGACACGACGGATACGAACAACAACAACGAAACCGACGCCGACGCCGACGCGGATTCCGATTCCGACACCGATGCGGATGCCGACGCGGATGCGGATGCCGACGCGGATGCGGATGCCGACAGCGATGCCGACACCGACACCGGCTGGCCCACGAGCGACTCCGGTGGCATCGGTGGCTCCGGCCTCCTCGGCGACTCGGGCCTCGGCGGCGGCTCCGGCCTCTTCGGCGACTCCGGCCTCGGCGGCGGCTCCGGCCTCTTCGGCGACTCCGGCCTCGGCGGCGGCTCCGGCCTGTTCGGCGACTCGGGCGCGGGCGGCTCCGGCCTCTTCGGCGACTCGGGCGCGGGCGGCGGCTCCGGCCTCTTCGGCGACTCCGGTGCGGGCGGCGGCTCGGGCCTCTTCGGCGACTCCGGCGCGCCGTAGGCTCCGCACCGATTCTTCGGCGAGAGAGCCGGCCTTCGGGCCGGCTCTTTGCGTTTCTGGGACGCGGTCTCGGGCTTCGAGCGGCTCCGGGCTTCGCGCGTCTCCGGGCATCACGCAGATGACGCAGAAGGACGCAGATGACGCAGAAACGAGGCCCTTCAACGAATGGAATTTGCGGGTCGAGCGTCCTCGTGTCCCCAAGACCGCCAAGAGCGCCAAGACGCCCTCCGGTGCCTGCTGGTCCCCCAAAACTGGTGAGTGCGCTCTCGGCACCAGTAGGTGACGGGATCCCCAAGGCCTCCGGCGCTCCGGACGTTCGGGACCGGTCAGCCTCTTCCGGCGCGCGATTGGTGGCCTGGCGCTCGCCGATCCGGTAGGGAGGGCCGATCAAGCCCCCTCCGTTTCGTGCACGGCGGCGCCAACTCGACACGGCGATGCTCGACACGCGACCCTTGGGTCGGTCCCCCGACCTCCGTCCGTCGGGCTCGTTCGGTAGGACCAGGTCCGGCCCGGCGCGCGTTCTCTCCGCACGGAGGACGCGGCAGGGAGGGAGGAGGCACAGCGGCGCCAGGACACTCGAGGGCACCATCCGATCTCCGACGGGCCGTCGACCGACTGCTGGATGGCCGGAAGGCCAAGGAGGGCCTGCGCACGGATCGGCATCGGGATTCACCAGGGGACGCAGGCACGGCGCGCCCAGAGGACGTGCGCGGTGGGGCTCGCTTCCGCACGGGGAGGGAGCCTGATCGAGCCCTCCACAGCGGCGCCACTCGACACTCGACACTCGACCCGGTCCAACCTCCTCCGGCGGGACGTTCGGAGACCGGGGGTCCCGGCGCGCGTTCTCTCAGCACGGAGGACGCGGAGGGAAGGAGGGCACGGAGGTCGAGGGCATGATCTCCGACGGGCTCGACCGACTGCTGGATGGCCGGAAGGCCAAGGGGGCCTGCGCACGGATCGGCACCGGGATTCACCAGAGCAGGCGAGCGTGTCCGAGGTGGTGGTGGTCGCTCGCCTCACGGGGAGGGAGCCCGATCGAGCACTCCACAGCGGCGCCACTCGACACTCGACACTCGACACTCGACCCGGTCCGACCTCCTCCGGCGGGACGTTCGGAGACCGGGGCCTTCCGGCGCGTTCTCTCAGCACGGAGGACGCGGAGGGAAGGAGGGCACGGAGGTCGTGGCACGACCTCCGACGGCGAGGTCTGGCGCACCTGGAGCCGCAGCGCGTTGATCCACGCGACCGACTGCTGGATGGCCGGAAGGCCAAGGGGGCCTGTGCACGGATCGGCACCGGGATTCACCAGAGCAGGCGAGCGTGCCCGAGGTGGTTGTGGCTCGCCTCCGCACGGGGAGGGAGCCCGATCGAGCCCTCCACAGCGGCGCCACTCGACACTCGACACTCGATACTCGACCCGGTCCAACCTCCTCCGGCGGGACGTTCGGAGACCGGGGCCTTCCGGCGCGTTCTCTCAGCACGGAGGACGCGGAGGGAAGGAGGGCACGGAGGTCGAGGGCACGAGCTCCGACGTGCTCGACCGACTGCTGGATGGCCGGAAGGCCAAGGGGGCCTGCGCACGGATCGGCATCGGGATTCACCAGAGCAGGCGGGCGCGCCCGAGGTCTACCGTGGCTCGCCGCCGCACGGGGAGGGGGCCCGATCGAGCCCTCCACAGCGGCGCCACTCGACACTCGACACTCGACACTCGACCCGACCGACACCCGACCGGCCGCGTCAGAGCTGAATGCAGACGTTCTTGTCGTTCGTGTAGAACCCGAGCGAGTACTTGCCGCCCTCGCGGCCGACGCCGCTGGCCTTCACCCCGCCGAAGGGGACGCGTAGATCGCGCTTGAGCCAGCAGTTCACCCAGACCATGCCGGTCTCGAGGGCCGCGGCGACGCGGTGGGCGCGGGCCAGATCGCGGGTCCAGACGCTGGCGGCGAGGCCGTACTGGACGCCGTTGGCCATCGCCACCGCCTCTGCGTCGGTGTCGAAGGGGTGCACGGTCGCGACGGGGCCGAAGATCTCCTCGGTCGCCGTGCGGCACGCGATGCCGAGCCCCGTGATGACGGTGGGCTCGAGGAAGGCGCCGTTCGCCAGGGCAGGGGGGACCTGCGGGCGACGGCCTCCCGTGACGATCGTGCCGCCTTCCTGGACGGCGAGCGCGAGGTAGCCCTCGACCTTCTCGCGGTGGGCGTGGCTCGTGAGGCTGCCGAAGGTCGTGTCGGGGTCGCGGGGGTCGCCGATGCGGTAGCCTTTCGCGATCGCGGCGAGGCCCTCCACCACGCGGTCGTGGATGGAGCGGTGCACCAGGATTCGGGATCCGCACAGACAGATCTGGCCCTGGTTCAGGAAGGACGCCCGCGCGATGTCGGGCAGCACCCGGTCGAGATCGGCGTCCTCGAACACCAGCGTCGCGTTCTTGCCGCCGAGCTCGAGCGAGACCTTCTTGAACGTCGCGCCCGCGCTGGCTCCGACGTGCTTCCCGGTCGCCGTGCCGCCGGTGAAGCTGATGCCGTCGATGCCCGGGTGGGCCGTCATCGCGGCACCGACCTCGTGGCCGTAGCCGTGAACGAGGTTGAACGCGCCCTTCGGAGCCCCGAGCCGGTCGATGGTCTCGGCGAGCGCGTGGGCCGTGAGCGGCGTGATCTCGGAGGGCTTCGCGACGACCGCGTTGCCGGTGGCGAGGGCCGGCGCGACCTTCCAGCTCAAGAGGTAGAGCGGGAGGTTCCACGGCGTGATCAGCCCGACCACACCGAGCGGACGGCGCAGCGTGTAGTTGATGGCGTCGGCCATCTCGTGCATCTCGGTCGCGCTGTGCCGCACGGCGCCCGCGAAGAACCGGAAGTTCTCGATCGCGCGCGGGATGTCGACGGTCTTCGCGACCCGCAGCGGCTTGCCCGTGTCGCGGGACTCGAGGTCCGCGAACCGGTCGAGGTCCGCTGCGATGGCGTCGGCGATCGCATCGCACAGGTCGGCGCGCTCGGCCGTGCTGGCCGCTCCCCAGGCGCCCGTCGCGGCGTCGCGTGCCGCGCGCACGGCGGCGTCGACGTCCTCGGCGCGCGAGGCGGGCACCACCGCGACGCGCTCGCCCGTGGCGGGCTCGATGTCGTCGAGCGTCGCGCCCGACAGCGCGGGCTGGAAGCGCCCGCCGATGTAGTTCGCGAGCTGCATCTCAGCCCTCCACGAGGGGCGCGACCTGCTCCACGAAGTCGGCCATGTTCGCGATGACCCGGTCGTTGTCGTGGTTGAAGAAGTCGAACCACAGCATCAACCGGTCGTCGCGATGGAAGCGTTCCTTCATCTGCGCGGCGATCTCGGCCGGGTTGCCGATCAGCGCGTTGGTCGCCGCCTTCTCGACCTTCGAGGGGTCGAGCGTGCCCTCGAGGGCCGTCCAGTAGGCGCCGAGCGCCTCACGGGCCTCTTCCTGCGCGGCGCGGCTCTGCTGCTCGGGCGACAGACCCGGGCGGGCGTTCAGGAACACGAAGGTCGTGCGCGGCATGAACCCGCGCTCCCACGCGCCTCCGTCGCGGTGGTAGGCCCGCGTCATCCGCGCGTGCGTGTCCTCGATCACGTCGGGACGCGTGATCGAGAGGTTGAAGACCTGCACCGGGAGGAAGCGGTTCACGTACTCCTGCGTCTCGGGGTCGTGGCTCCCGATCACGAGCTGGAGCAGATCGTGCCGGATCTCGGCGGGCACGATCTTCAGGCGTTCGAAGTCGAAGAACGGCTCGATCGGAATCCGGTCGGTGTGGGCGAGCGACCGCACCTTCTCCCACGACGCGTCGTCGCGGAAGTGCTGGCGGGTGAGCTCGACGCGGGCCACGTCGTCGCTCGCCAGGGCCTCGCCCGCGAGCAGGCGACAGAACATCTCGGCCGCACGCGTGAAGACCTGCCCCTTGATCACCGGCCACGCGGCCTCTTCGAGGGGATT
Organism: Alphaproteobacteria bacterium; assembly: GCA_020632875.1. Taxonomy (GTDB): domain Bacteria; phylum Myxococcota_A; class UBA796; order UBA796; genus JACKEQ01. The sequence continues at coordinate 100,474 of JACKET010000019.1, read as the reverse complement.
GCGGGGCCCGATGCCGTACGCGCGGTTCATGAAGTCGAAGCGCCCGGCCGCGAACCCGACGTGCAGCCGGCGTCGCTCGTCCGGGTCGAGCCCGTGGAAGCCGAGGAACGCGGCGACCCGCTCGGCAGCCGCCACCGGACCGCCGTTGCACAGGATGTTCATGATCGCCGAGCCGCACTCGATGCGCTTCGTACGCGCGAACACGCGCGAGGCGGTCTGCACGAAGTCGACATTGAGCCCGACCTCGCCCTGCCAGTGTGGAATCACCGGCTTCGACGTGGTCTTCTGCACTTCGGACGAGAGGTGGGACTCCGCGATCCAGGCGACGCCGAAGCCCAATGCATCCGCCGCTTCGACCTGGTCGAAGAAGTTCCGGAACATCTGCGCTTCGCTCGGGAACACGCCGCCCGCGGGAGTCTGGCTGATCGAGTAGAAGATGTCGTAGTTCATGCCCGGCTCCCGCTGAGTGGAACGCGCATTATCCGATCGGGTGGCATCTCGGGTGAGGAGCCAGCGCCCTGTGTCGGAAGTCGTCCAGCTGCGAGCGTTCCGGCATCACGCAGATGACGCAGATGGACGCGGATGACGCAGAAGCGAGGCAGGTCCCGCTCACCGGAGCAGCCCGGAAACGCCGGCCTGCTCTGGTGAGTCCCGAATCCGGTCCGCAAGAAGGCCCTTCTGTCGTCCGGAACACCGAGACGTCCCCTCGAGAGCCCTGACGTCACGGGCGGTCTTGGCGGTGCAATCTCGAAGTGCCCGGGGAGACGAGGACGCTCGACCCGTGACGGCCTGGTTTCTGCGTCATCTGCGTCCTTCTGCGTCATCTGCGTGAGGCCCTGAGACGCTCGAACCTCCCGACGGCCCAGGCCGCTCCGAAGCGCTCTCAGATGCTCCGCAGTCGCCCGCCGTCCACAGCGAGGGACTGGCCCCGCACGTAGCTCGCCGCGGGCGAGGCGAGGAACGCGATGACCTGCGCGGTCTCCTCCGGGCGGCCGAGCCGACCCTCGGGGACCTGCCCGACCCACGCCTGCCGGACCGCATCCGGTGTGCTCCCGGTCTTGCTCGCGCGCCCTTCGGCGAGGCTCGTGAGCCGCTCGGTGTCGGTGAAGCCCGGCAGCACGTTGTTGATCGTCACGCCCGGCGGGAGCTCGCGCGACAGCGTCTTCGCCCACGAGGCCATCGCCGCGCGCGTCAGGTTCGACACGCCGAGGTTGTCGATGGGCTCGTAGACCGAGGTCGACAGGACGTTCACGAACCGCCCGTACCCGGCGGCCTGCATCGAGGGCAGCACCCGCTTCGCGATCGCGTGGGCGGAGATCACGTGCCGGCGGAACGAGTCCATCAGCGCATCTTCGCTCGCGTCGAGCAGGAGGCCGCCCGCGGGGCCCCCGGTGTTGTGGACGACGATCTGCAGGCCGTCCGGCAGGTCCGGCACGCCTGCGTCGAGGTCGGCCACGATGGTGACCGCGCGCCCACCGGTGCTCCGGATCTCCGCCGCGAGCGCCTCGAGCGGTGCGGCACGCCGCGCGAGCACGAAGACCTCCGCGCCGAGCGACGCCATCTCGAGCGCGGTCGCGCGTCCGATTCCCTGGCTCGCTCCGCAGACCAGCGCGCGTCGCCCGTGCAGTCCCGTGTCCATCACCCCTCCTCGGTCGGACGGCTGGTCTACCATGCCCGCGAGGAGGTTCCATGCTGTCGGAGCACCTGCGTCGCATCGCCGTCGCGCAGGTCGAGCGCGGTCGCGCGTTCGCATCGGCCGAGCCGCCCGAGCTGAGCGCGCTCGTCGAGCGTGCGCTCACGCCGGCCGAGATCCACCAGGCCCTGTTGAAGGAGCGTCCGCTCCTCGACGCCCGCCTGCGCCTCGAGGGCCCCGAGCCCTCTCCGCGGAGCCTCCGCGAAGAGTGCGCCGCGGTGGGCCTCCTCGACGCCACGCCGCTCGACACGTCGTACCGGCGGCTCTTCCCGTCGCTCGACCTCGGCATCTACTGCGCCCATCACGCGATGGGGAAGCCGAGCGAGGTCCTGCTCCGCGCGATGGAGGAGCACCACGGCCACCTGTTCCACCACGGCGTAGGTGCGTGGGAGGTGGGTGGATGGGGCCTGATCCGCGACGCGTTCCGGGCCCGGGTCGCGGATCTCGTCGGCGCCGACCTGCTCCGCGGCGACGTGGCGCGCTTCGAGAACTTCTCCGACGCGCTGGCGGCCGTGCTCGACAGCGGCATCCGCGGGCGGCTGTTGTCCGGCGCCGATCACTTCACCTCGGCGCGCTACGTCCACGGGTGGTGGGCCGAGCGCACCGGCGGCACGTTCGTCGAGATCGAAGGCGACGCCGACGAGTGGGTGACGACCGACGCCTACATCCGCGCGCTGACGCCCGACACCGCGGCCGTCAGCATCAGCACGGCGCACTGGCGGACGGGTCGCCTGCACGATCTGGGGCGCCTGGCCGCCGCGATGGACGCCACGTGCCCCGACGCGGCCCTGCTGGTGGACGGCTACCAGTCGCTCGGCACCGTGCCGTTCCGCATCGACGGCCTGCCGCTCCGCACCGCCGTGATGGGCGGCGGGATCAAGCAGCTGCACGCGGGCACGGGGAGCGGCTTCGCGTGGCTGTCGCACGCCCTGCTCGCCGACCTCGATTTCCACCGCACCGGGTGGTTCGCCCACGCCGACCCGCTGGCCTTCGCGCCACCGCCGCTCACGTCCGCCAAGGGCGCGTTCCGCTGGCAGACCGGGGCGCCCGACGTGGCCCCGATGCAGGCGCTGGTCACCGAGCTCGAGGTCCTCGCGACCTACGCCGGCGGCTCGCTGAGGGGCGCGATCGACAAGGTGCGCCTGCGCACGTCGCGAACCATCGAACGCGCCATGCGACGCGCGCGGTCTGCGGGTCTCGAGGTGGTGGGGGAGGAGCCCGCCTCGCAGCGCGGCCCGATCCTCTCGATCCGCGTGCAGCGCGGCGAGAAGCTGCTCGAGCGGCTCTCGGCCGACGGCATCGTCGCCGACTACCGCCCCTCGGCGCCGGGCGCGCCGAGCGGTCTGCTCAGGCTGTCCACCGCGGCCGCGGCGTTCGACTACGAGCTCGAGTACGCACTCGAGCGCGTCGTCTCAGCTCTGGGGTGAGGCGAGCAGATCGGCCAGATCGTCGGGGTGCTTCGGCACGCCGGCCGTGAGGATCTCGGGGTCGCCGTCGGTCACGCGCACATCGTCTTCGATGCGGATCCCGATGCCGCGGTAGGCCTCGGGCGCGTCGGCATCGTCGATCGCCACGTAGAGGCCGGGCTCGACCGTGAGGACCATGTCGGGCGCCAGCACCCGGACCTGCCCGTCGCGCCCGTACGCACCCACGTCGTGCACGTCGAGGCCGAGCCAGTGGCTGGTGCCGTGCATGTAGTACTTCTTGTACGACTCGTCGGCGATCAGCTCGTCGACGTCGCCCACGAGCAGGCCGAGCTTCACCATGCCCTCGGTGAGCACGCGAACCGCGACGTCGTGCACGTCGTTGAAGGTCTTGCCGGCGCGGCAGGTGTCGATGGCCTTGAGCTGGGCCTTGAGGACCACGTCGTACATCGCGCGCTGCGCGGGCGTGAAGCGACCGCCGATGGGGAAGGTGCGCGTGATGTCGGCCGTGTAGTGGCTGATCTCGCAGCCCGCGTCGATGAGCAGCAGCTCGCCATCCTTCAGGGTGTTCCGGTTCGTGATGTAGTGGAGGACCGTCGCATTCGCGCCGCCCGCCACGATCGACGTGTAGCCGGGGCCCGTGGAGCCCTGCTCGTGGAACACGCGCAGCAGCTCGGCCTCGACGCGGTATTCGGGCATGCCGGCCGCGGCGACGCGCATCGCCGCGACGTGGGCCTCGGCCGAGACGCGCCCGGCCTCGCGCATCACCTCGAGCTCGTCGGGGCCCTTGATGAGCCGCAGCTCGTGCACCAGCTTGTCGAGCGAGCAGAAGGTCTCGGGCACCGAGAGCCCGTCGCGCCGGTTCTTGCGACGGGCCTTCGCGATGCAGGACATCAGCAGCGCGTCGTGCTCTGCATCCACCGCGAACGCGTGGTGGAGCGTGTCGATCCCGCTGAGCAGGCCCGTGAGCTTCTCTTCGATCTCGCCCCACTCGAAGGCCTCGTCGGCGCCGTAGTGCGCCTTCGCTCCGTCGGGGCCGGGGCGGAAGCCCGTCCAGACCTCGCGCTCGCGGTCTTTCGGCTCGACGAACATCGTGATGGCGTCGCGGGTGACGAAGACCGCCACGTGCGGGTCGGGCCAGCCCGTGAGCCAGTACACGTCGGAGTCGGGCCGGTAGCGGTATTCCGCATCCCCGTTGCGCAGGTGGTGCGGCCCGCCGAAGAGCAGCACGGCCTCGCCTTCGCGGAGCGCGCCCTGGAGCCTGGATCGGTGAGCCTGGAAGTCGGGTTTCGCGAGCATTTCGATCTCCGATCGCGGAGCGCGCCGAGCGCGCTTCGGCCGCGATGTGCGGGGGGTCGGCAGGCCGTGTGCAACCGTCGGTTGCAGACGACCTCTTGATCCGATATCCCAAGCGTCCTACCGTGATTGCGGGTGCGAAACCACTGCGCTTCTGCCGGCAGGGGGGTTCATGGAGAGCTTTGGGACGAGTGGGCAGCCAGGTCCGCGTACCGGCTTCCGCATCGAAGAAGCGCATGCGGTCACCCCCGAGCTCATCGACACTCTCATGGAGATCGACCTCCAGACGTTCTCCGAGTCGACGTTCTCGGAGTACGCGGCGGCCGCCATGCTGCGCAACGGGCACGTCTACCTGCTTTCCTTCGGGGATCAGGTCATCGGCACGTGCGTCACGATGCGCTGCTGGGATCGCCCGAACGAGGCGATGATCCTGTCGATGGGCATCAAGCCGGGCTGGCGTGGCCAGGGCCTCGGCCAGCACTTCATCCGCGGCGTGCTCCAGAAGCTCCGCCAGCGCGGTCTGCGCTCGGCCTGCCTCTACGTCAGCACCGACAATCGCCGGGCCATCAAGGTCTACGAAGACGTGGGCTTCGTCGTGGTCGAGCGGGGGGTCGGCGTGAGCTTCGACCGGTCCGAGCTCAACCTCCTGCGCGTCACGTTCCAGGAATCGCAGCCCGTCATCGAGCTGAGCTGATCCAGGCCCACCCCGCCTCCCCGGCGTTGGCCCAGCTCAGGAGCTGAACCGCGCCCACCCCGCCTCCCCGGCGTCGGCCCAACTGCCTCACTGGACGCGGAACACGTCGTCCAGGAACTCGACCGTGCCGTCCGCGCGCTCGAGCAGCAGGTCGTTCGGGCCGGACGCCGCGTCGTCGGGAATCGCGACGGTGACCACGAACGTCGACGCACCACCCGAGGCCACGGCGGTCACGATCAGGTCGCTCGGGCCGAACATCTCCGCGCCCACCACGTCGCCGAGTTCGCCCGCTTCCGAGTCCACGAACAGGATGAGCGTCTCGCCGGGCTGACCGCGGTCCGGCGTCACGCTGAAGCCCGTCGCCGGGTCGTCGCTCGGCGGAGACGGGCGGTCGGCGGGGTCGCGATCCGCCGGGTCATCGCCGACGGGCGTGCCGTCGTCCCACACGAGCTCCTCGTCGTAGATCACACAGCCCGTCAGCGCGGCGGCGAGGGCAAAAGGCAGGAGCGTGCGCATGAATCCTCCAGAGCCCCGGCCCGGTCCCGGGGAGCGATGGCGGATTGGACGCGCGAGCGCGGCATCTCTTCGAAAAAAGTCGCGTCCCGCGCGCCCGGGAACCGCGCCGAGCGGTGTTAGAGGGCCTGGGTTCCAGAAAGAGAGCAATGATGAGCCATCAACCCACCAAGGCCTACAAGAACCTCGAGTTCCTGAACTCCCCGGCCGCCCGCCCCATCCGCATCCTCTGCGAGTTCGAGGAGACCCGCCAGCGGCTCCTCCGCCACGGGGTCCACAACACCATCGTCTTCTTCGGGTCCGCGCGCACGCGCTCGTCCGACGAGGCCCGCCGCATGGTGCTCGACGCCGAAGAGGCCGTCGCCCGCGGCGACGAAGACGCCGACAAGCTCCTCCGCCGCGCGCAGATCGCCGACCGGATGAGCGTCTACTACGAGTCGGCCCGCGAGCTGTCCGCCCGCCTCACCGAGTGGTCGACGAACCGTACGGGCAAGCACTACGTCATCTCGTCCGGTGCGGGGCCCGGCATCATGGAGGCCGCGAACCGCGGCGCCAGCGAGATCGACGGCGGCCGCAGCGTCGGCCTCGGCATCAGCCTGCCCTTCGAGGCCGGCAACAACGACTACGTCACGCGCGACCTGTCGTTCGAGTTCCACTACTTCTTCACGCGGAAGTACTGGTTCCTCTACATGGCGAAGGCCCTGGTGATCTTCCCGGGCGGCTTCGGCACGATGGACGAGCTGTTCGAGACCCTCACCCTGGTCCAGACCGGGAAGATCAAGAAGAAGCTCCCAATCGTGCTGTTCGGCAGCGACTACTGGGGGCGCGTCATCAACACCGACGCGATGGCCGAGTTCGGCACCATCTCGCCCGACGACGTGAACCTGATGCACACGTCCGACTCCGTCGACGATGCGTTCGAGTACCTGACGGCCGAGCTCGACTAGTCCGACTCCGCCGATCACGCAGTCGAGAAGGCGCTGATTCGTGGTCGAACGCGTCTCTGTGTCGGAAGCGGCCGGGCTTCGAGCGTCTCAGGGCCTCACGCAGATGACGCAGAAGGACGCAGATGACGCAGAAACGAGGCCGCCGCGGGTACAGCGTCCTCGTTTCCCCGGCCACCGTCGGCGGAATATCACGGCGAAGACCGCCAAGGACGCCGAGGTCCAGCCGCGACGTCAGGACTCTCGAGGGGCGTCTCGGTCTTCGGGTCGACGGAGAGGCCTCCAGGCGGACCGGATTCGGGACTCACCAGAGCAGGCCGGTGTTTCGGGCTGCTCGGGTCAGTGGACCCGTCGACGTCCTCCCCGTCCTCGTCGAAATTCTCAATCCTCCTCGACGTCGCTGGGGGACACGAGGACGCTCCACACCCGCGACGGTCTCGTTTCTGCGTCATCCGCGTCCTTCTGCGTCATCTGCGTGAGGCCACGGGACGCTCGCAGGTCGACCCCTTCCGGTCAGCGGATGCGGTTCCCACGCACCTTCTTCTTCTGCGTGCTTCTGCGTCTTCAGCGTCTTCTGCGCGGTGCGGGCGCTCGCGCCCGTGCCGACTCCGGCGCGTCGGTCCGGGACGGGCGCGAGAATGTCGGGTAGCCGGACGGGAACGCAGGACTGACGGTCAGCTGAGCGCGTCGCCCACGATCGAGATGACGCGCGCCCGGATGTCGGCCAGGGGCTCGCGGAGCGACACCCCCGCGGCCTTCGCGTGCCCGCCGCCCGACGGCGACAGGGACTTCGCGACGCTCGCGACGTTCACCTTGCCCCGGCTGCGCAGCGACAGCTTGCACCAGCCGTCGGCGCGCTCGATCAGCAGCACGCCGACCTCCACGCCGTGCACGTGCGACAGGCTCTCGACGAGCCCTTCGAGATCGCCATCGGCCACGTCGAGCCGCGTGCGCTGGCCGAGCGTGACCGTGCTGACGGCCAGCTGCCCGTCGAGCTCGAACCGCGCTTCGGCGAACACCTCGCTCGCGAGGCGCAGGCCGGACTGGCGCTTGTCCATCAGGACCTGCAGGCAGATGGCCGCGTGGTCGATCCCCGCTTCGAGGAGCCTCGCGGCCATCGCGTGGCTCTCGGGCGTCGTGTTGCTGTACCGGAAGCAGCCCGTGTCGAAGATCAGGCCCGTGTAGAGGACCTCGGCCAGCGCGCGGTCGAGCGGGACGTCCCACGCACCGAGCTGGGCGTAGAGCATCTCGCACGCCGAGCCCGCTTCGGGAGCGAGCCAGAAGTGCGTGTAGCCGTCGTTCGTCGTCGATGCGTGGTGATCGATGATGCCGCGGAGCGGCGCCGCCGTGAACGCGGCTTCGGTGCGCGGGCTCAGCCGGTGCCGGTCGCCGTCGAGCACGACGACGGCGGGCCAGTCCGCCTCGATGCGCGCATCGGGCACCATGCCGTCGACGCCGGGCATCCACGTGTACCGGTAGGAGGGCTCGCCTGCGACCTCGCACGTGACGCCGCGCGCGCGGAGCACGCGCTGCAGGGCCAGGCACGCACCGATGCTGTCACCGTCGGGCTGCGACGGCCCGGTGAGGAGCACCCGTCCGGACCGGACGAGCGCTTCGAGCATCTCACGCGGGGTCGTCACCGGGTCGCCTCAGGACAGGAGCGCGTCGAGGTCGTCGAGGTCGCCACCGCCCGTGTCGGCCGTCGGAGCCACGGCGTCGGAGCCGCCTTCGCCACCGCCCTTCTTCTTGCGGCGCCGGCGCTTCTTCTTCTTGCCGTCGGCATCGCCCGCGTCGCCGGAATCGCTCGCGCTGTCGGCGCTGAGCAGCGCGTCGAGATCGTCGAGCTTGCCGCCGGAGTCGGACGGGGCGTCGTCGTCGCGGCGCCGGCCCTTCTTGCGGTCGCGGCGGCCCCCGTCACGGCTGTCGCGGCTGTCGCGCCCGTCGCGGCTGCGCGCGGCCTTGCGGTCGGCGCGCTCGTTGCGCTTCTCGCGGAGGTCGGCGAGCGTGTCGACCTCGCCCTCGACGGCCTTGCGCTGCCGGTTCCACTGGAAGAACACGCGCAGGGCGGCGGCGAGCAGGGCGTCGCCATCGGGACGCTCCTTCAGCGCGCGAACCGTGGGGAGGTACGCCTCGAACACCATCGTGCCCATGGCGGCGCGGATCTGCTCGGCCTGGCGCTCGACGCGGGTGCGGGCGGCGGTCTCGGGGTCGGGCAGCGCCTTCACCGTGAACTCGAGGCCGTGGATGGTCTCGAGCTGGCGGCGCGTGCTGAGGTCGGACCCGCCCACGAGGTTGATGCAGGTGCCCTTCTTGCCGATGCGGCCCGTGCGGCCGGAGCGGTGGAGGTAGACCGCGGCCTCTTGCGGGAGGCTGTAGTTGATGACGTGCGACAGGTCGGAGATGTCGATGCCGCGGGCCGCCACGTCGGTGGCGACGAGGAAGCGGACCTCGCCGGACTTCACCTTCTTCATGACCTGCGACCGGCGCGCCTGGGACAGCTCGCCCGAGATGAGCTGGACATCGAGGCCCTGCCGGTCGAGGAAACTCGCCACCGTGGCGGTGTCTTCGCGGGTGTTGCAGAAGATGATGGCCGACGTGGGGTCTTCGGTGTCGAGCAGGTAGAGCAGCGACCGCACCTTGTGAACGGCGGGGTCGGTCTCGTAGATGATGTGCTCGATGAGCTCGACGTTGTCGGCGTCGGTGGACAGCCGGATGTTCTCGGCGCCCTCTTTCAGGTAGGCATCGACGAGGCGCTTCGTGTCGTCGCTGATCGTCGCGGAGAACAGCAGCACCTGACGGTTGGACGGCGTCTGGTCGACGATGGCGGTCACGTCTTCGTAGAAGCCCATCGACAGCATCTCGTCGGCCTCGTCGAGGCAGATCGACTGGATGCCGCTCGTGTCGAGGTTCTTGCGGCGGATGTGGTCGAGCACGCGGCCGGGCGTGCCGACGACGAACTGCGCGCCCGACTCGAGCGCCTTCTCCTGCGGGCCCATCGCGAGGCCGCCGACCAGGGTGACGACCTGGATGTCGCGGTACTTCGCGAGCCCGGCCGCCTCTTCGGCGATCTGCTGCGCGAGCTCGCGGGTCGGCGCGAGCACCAGGGCGCGCGGGCCGTCGGCGCCATCGGGGATGCGCTCGATCATCGGCAGGCAGAAGGCCGTGGTCTTGCCGGTGCCGGTCTTCGCGCGGACGAGCATGTCGGTGCCAGCGATGCCGGCCTCGATGGTGGCGGACTGGACGGGGGTCGCGTTCTCGTACCCGAGCTCGAGGATGCCCTTCAGGACCTCGGCGGAGATGGGGAAGTCGGCGAAGCGTCTGTCGCTCACGTAGTCGGTGCCGGTCGGCGTGTAGTCTTCTTCCGTGCCGGCGTCTTCGGTCTTGTCAGTCAAGCTGCGTCTCCGTGGAAGGGCACGGTTTATCGTCCGAAGCCCAACAGCGCGACCTCGATTCCCAGGCCGGGCCCGAAGGCCGCCATCACCCCGTACCCGTCGGACGGGACGCCGTGCGTGCGGAGGTCCTCGGCGAGCGAGAACAGGACGCTCGGCGAGCTCATGTTGCCGTGCGTCCGAAGCACCCGTCTCGACGCAGCCATCGCGCGATCGTCGAGCCCGAGCGCCGTGCCCACCGCCTCGAGGATGCGCGAGCCGCCCGGATGCAGCGCCCACGAGCGGACCGCGCTGCGCTCCACACCGTTCCGCGCGAGCAGATCGTCGACCGTGGGTTCGATGTGCGACGCGACGAGGTCGGGGATGCTCGGGTCGAGCACGATGCGGAACCCCAGCGCGTCGAGGTCGAACCCCAGGGTGTCGATGTGCTCGAAGTCGTAGCGGCTCCCGAAGTCGAGTAGCACGGGGCCGTCGCCGCCGGTACCGATCGTGGCGCACGCGGCCCCATCCGCGAACAGGGCCGTGGCCACGAGGTTCTCGGGCGCATCGCGCTCGCTGAAGCACGCGCTGCAGACCTCGACGGCCAGCGCGAGCGCCGTGTCGCCGGGGCGTCGCGAGACGTGGTCGGCGGCGACCTTCAGCAGCGGGATGGCCGCGTGGCAGCCGACGCAGTTGAAGTGCGCGCGCGCGAAGTCCGACCGCATGGACTCCTGGCGGGCGAGGAGCAGATCGAGGCCGGGCGTCGTGTAGCCGGTGACCGTCGTGACCGCGAAGAGGTCGACGTCGCGGGGGCCGAGGCCCGCACGGGAGAGGGAGTCGCGAACGGCTCGACCGCCGAGGAGCAGCGCACCCTCGCGCCACGCCGCGTTGGTCTCGGTGAGGGTGCGCGGGGTCGCGTAGAACTCGGGCGGCACGAAGAAACCGCGCGTGTGGACGGGCGAGTCGAGGAACAGCCGCTCGAGCAGGGGGCTCCGTCGCCACGGGCTGTGGACGAGGAGGTCCTGCTGGGCCACGCGACGCTCGGGGACGGCGCGCCCGATGGACTGGATGCGGGGCTCAGCCATCGGCGGGACCCCGCAACGCGGCGGGCGCTTCGCCGGCGTTCCAACGGCTCGCGGCCGCCAGTCGCACGCCGGAGCCGCGGACGACGATGCGGCCCGTGGGGTCGAGCGCCACGACCTCGCCGAGCACCGCGCCGTCTTCGACCCGCGCGTCGACGAGCAGGCGGATCGGGCCGTACAGTGGGCCCCCGGAGGCCTGCCATGCGCTCGCGCCGACGGGGAGGCCGAGCCAGCCGGTTCGGCGGCCCGACCACGCCGCGAGGAGCTGGTGGGCGCCGTCGATCGTCGTCGCGAGCGGGTCGATCGAGTCGATGGACACGTCGGCCGCCGCGGAGTCGGTCTCGAAGGCGCCGAGCTCGACGAGCATCTGCCAGGCGGGGCCGTGGAACAGCAGGTCGTCGCGGTAGAGGTGGGCCGCGGGCTCGCCGTGCAGCGGCTCCGGCTCGGCCACCTCGTCGGTCTCGTCGACGTCGTCGGGATCGGTCAGCTCGATGGACGCGCGGCAGTGGACCGTGCCGGCCCGGGTGATCTGCGCGGCGGAGCCGTCGAACGTCAGCAGGACGGACTCGGGCCGGGTCACGAAGCACGGCGCGAGGATCTCGAGGTCGTGGAGCGACCACGCGGCGCCCGGATCGAGGATCCCGGCCGCGTGCAGGAGCGCCGAGACCCACAGGGCCGCGGGCACGAGCGGGCGCCCCGCGACAGTGTGGTCGACGAGCACCGGGTCGGACGGGTCGAGCGCGATGGAGAACGTCGCGCCCGCCCAGCCGGTCAGGGGCCACGGGAGGGTCGCCGTGGGCGGGGGCTCGGGCGCGAGCCACTGGGGACCGTCGGCGCCGAGCGCGTCGACGAATGCCGCTGCGCCCGTTGCCGGGGACAGCGGGAGGATCCCACGCGAGGCCAGCAGGCGCTGGAGAGCGGGGTCGGCGGCCATCCCGACCTCGGACCAGGCGGTCCAGACCATCGGGACGGAGCGCGTGGCGGTCGGGTGGACCAGGGCCTCGAGCGCGGCGTTCGCCGCGGCGTACAGGGACTGGCCGGGGTTCGCCAGGTGGGCCGAGACGGACGAGAACGGCACCCACACGGGAGCATCCTCCAGGGTCGCGGCGACGAGCGCCTGCGCACCGTCGAGCTTCGCCGCGAGCGCCACGTCGAGGTCTTCGGCGGTTCGTGTCTCGAGGAGGCCGTCGCGCAGGGCGCCCGCGGCGTGGACCACGACGTCGATCCGGCCGTACGTCTCGCGGCACCGGCGGGCCAGGGCCGCGACGGCGCGGGCATCGGTCACGTCGCACACGACGTACTCGAAGCCGGGAGGGGCGGACTGCTGGGGCCTGCGCCCGAAGACGATGCCGCGGGCGCCGGGCAGGGCGTCGAGGCAGGGGCCGAGGATGCCCGTCGTGCCACCCGAGGCGAGCACGACCGGGGCGTCGGGGAGACCGTGGGCGACGGGGTTCGCGCAGTGCCCGGGCACGAGCACCCGCTCGCCGTCGAGCAGGATGCGCCCGGACGGCGTGGAGAGCGCCCGGCGGAAGTGGCTCTCGGACACCTCGCCGCGGAGGAACACCACCCGGATGGCGCGCCCGGTCTCTTTCGCGGCCACCTCGACGAACGCGGCGACGCCGTGGTGCGCGGGCAGGTCGGGGTCGAGCGCGACCGCGCGGGGGAACGGCGCACCCCCGACCCACGGCGCGAGCAGCTCGCGCAGCGGGGCGTCGGCCAGCACCTCGGGCAGGGGACCGGGCGCTTCGGCGTCGGGCAGCGCGCCCGGCAGCCACGTGAGCCGCCAGCGATGCGCCTCGGCCGTGGGGACGGCTTCGCGTGCGCGGCGCTCCGGCGGGTGCTCGAGCCACGCGACCAGCGCGTCGACATCGAGCGAGCCGAGCTCCGAGAGCGCAGCATCGTCGATCTCGAGACCCAGGCGGTCCTGCACGAGCCCGATGATCTCCATCTTGCGGATGCTGTCGATCCCGAGGTCGGCGTCGAGGCGCGCGCCGGGCACGAGCGCCTGGGCCGGGTAGCCGGTGATCTCGAAGATCGCGTCGAGCACGACGCGCCGGACCTCGGACACCGGCTCGTCGCTCTCGCTCTCGACGGCCGCGGGAGCCGTCGGCGCCGGGCGTTCCGCGCGCTCGGGCGCCGTGAACGCCTCCCCGGCCTCGCGCACGGGCGCCCGCGGCTCGGTGGGGAAGGGCAGGGTGACGAACCGCGCCGGCAGCTGGCGCAGCAACCCGACGTACCCGAGCGCGAGCAGGGCGCACGCGCCGCGCACGAGGCCGTCGCCGTCGTCGTCCGGCGCGGGGTCGAGCGACACGACCACGCTGCCCGGGACGGTCTTCTCGATGTGGCGCGCCATCGCGCTGCCGGGACCGCAGTGCACGAACAGGCGGTGCCCCTCCGCGGCGGCGCGCTCGATGGCGGGACGGAAGCCGACCGGCTCGGTGACCGCGCGCACCAGCGCGTCGCGCACGTCGTCGACCTCGCCGACGTTCGACCACCAAGGCGCGCCTTCCTGGAGGGGGACGCCCGACACGACCTCGGCGAGCGCCCGCGCGGCGGGCTCGACGTCCGGCGTGTGGAACGCCCGCTCGACGTCCAGCACCGTGGACCGGATGCCGCGCTCGCGCGCGAGGGCCGCAGCGACCTCGACGCGGCCGGGCGATCCGGCGAGCACCGACGCGCCCGGACCGTTGAGCGCGGCGACGTGGAGGCCGGTCTGCCCGGCGAGCGCGGCCGCCTCGGGACCATCGAGGGCCACGGCGACCATCGCGCCGCGCGGGCAGCTCTTCAGGCCGCGGCCCCGCGCCCGCGCCAGCTCCAGCGCGTCGGCGGGCTCTAGCACCCCGGCTGCGGCGAGGGCCCCCAGCTCGCCGACCGAGTGCCCCACGACCCCCGCGACGGGCAGGTCGAGCACGGCGGCCCAGCCGATGGCCGTGGTGACCAGCAGCTCGTGCTGGGCGGCCGGATCCGCCGACGTGTCGACGTCCGTCACGCCGAGCGCGCGCAGCGCCGCCGCCGACGCGGGCATCGCGTGGAGCTTCGAGAGCGCGCCGACCCGCGGGCTGCCCTGCCCCGGGAACACGAGGACCGGCGGCGCCATGGGCCCCGCGAACCGCCACGCGCGCCCGCCGAACGACCCCGTGGCGCCGGACGCGACCCACGCGCGCAGCCCGGGCGGCCGGTCGAGCACGACGAGCCGATGGCCGCGAGCGACCGCCTCCTCCGGTGTGCAGGTGTGGTCGGCGTCGAAGCGGGCGAGCAGGGTCTCGGCGTCGTCGGCCGCGTACACGCGCAGCTCGGGGACCGCGTCGGCCCACGCGGACGGCGCGAGGTGCGGCCGCTCGCAGGGCACGGGCTCGGCGCCCTCGACGAGCACGTGGAAGTTCGTGCCCCCGAAGCCGAACGCGCTCACGGAAGCCCGCGGCACGTCGCGCTCGAAGGGCACCGGCGTGCGGGGCAGGCGGAACGGGCTCCGCGCGAGCTCGTCGCGCAGCGGGGTCGCGTGGAGCGTGGGCGGCACGACCCGGTGCGCGACGGCCAGCACGGCCTTCAGGAGCCCCGCGGCCCCGGCACCCCCCTTGAGGTGCCCGATGCCCGATTTCACGGAGCCGAGCCACGCGGTCTGCCCCGCGAAGACCCGCGCCAGGGCGGTCAACTCCGTGGCGTCGCCGACGTCCGTGCCGGTGCCGTGGGCCTCGATCATCTCGACGGCGTCGGGCCCGAAGTCGCACCCGGCATACGCGCGCTGGATGGCGAGCTGCTGGCCCTCGGCGCGCGGCGCGGTGATGCCCGTCGACCGCCCGTCGGAGGACTGGCCGATGCCGCGGATCAGTGCCCAGATGCGGTCGCCGTCCCGCTCTGCGTCGGACTTCCGCTTGAGCACGAAGACGGCGGCGCCTTCGCCCATCACGAACCCGTCCGCTCGGGACGAGAACGGGCTCGACCCCGTCCGCGACAGCGCGTGGGTCCGGCTGAAGCCCACATAGGTCTCGGGCGAGAGGTCGGCGTCGACCCCGCCCGTCAGCACCACGTCGCAGCGCCCGTTCCGCAGCCACTCCACGGCGGTCTCGACGGCGGCGAGCGACGCGGCGCACGCGGCGTCGACGGTGAGATTGCCGCCCATCAGGTCGAGCCACGACGCCACGCGCCCGGCGATGACGTTCGACAGCAGCCCGCTCATGCTCTCGACGTCCACGGGCGGGAGCGTCTCGGAGAGGCGGGCCTCCACGCGGTCCGACAGGGCCTCGAGGGCGTGCGCGTCGAGGCCGGCGAAGGCGCCCTCCGCGTCGAGCGCGGCCAATACCTCGCGGAACCGCACGCGCACCGCGAGGCTCTTCGCGTGCTCGCCGCCCATGCTGTTCCCCAGCACCACCGCGGCCCGTCGCCGATCCGCGATCCGCACGCCCTCGACGGCCTCGCGAGCGGCGACGAGCGCGAGCTGCTGGGCGCGGTCCATGCTGGGCGCGACGCGCGGCGGGATGCCGAACGCCAGCGGGTCGAACTCGAACCCCTCCACCAGGCCGGCCATCCGCGTGCCCGTCCGGGTCCGCTCGCGATCGGTCGGATCGAAGTAGCGATCCGCCCGCCACCGCTCGTCCGGGACGGCCCGTACGGCGTCCAGACCGAACAGCAGGGTCTCGCGGAAGGCATCCACGCCGAGCCCGCCGGGCAGGGCGCACCCGAGCCCGACGACGGCGATCGGCTCGTCCGGGTCGGCCTGTCGGAGCGCGGCGGCCCGAACGGGCACGTGCGGCTCGCCCGCCACGGGCAGGGGAGGCCCGAAGCTCTCGTGGGGCGTGCGCTGGCGCCGCAGCAGCGACATCGCGCCGTCGGTCAGCTCGGCGAACAGGGCGGCCACGGTGGTGAGCCGATCCTCGACCAGGGCGCCCTGGCCCATCGTGTAGGCGCCCTCGTCGAGCTGGCGCTGCACGGGCACGCGCTGGTAGCCGCCGTGCCCGTCGCGCTCGATGCCCTTCGCGGCCACGCGCGTGCGGCCGAGGTTGTGGCGCTCGACGCGCTCGCGCCGCTCGCCGAGCGGCAGGCCTTCGCGCAGCCACGCCTTCTCGTCGGCCACGGCGCGGTCGGTGTACCGGTTCGGCGCGCACTGGAGCGGCAGGTTGACGGTGTCGCCCACGAGCACCGTGCGCTCCGCGGCGACGGCGGCCTGCTGGTAGGCGCGCGTGATCTGCTGCGATTCGACGATCTCGTGCGTGAAGAACAGCGCCGTGCCGACCTGGAGCGCGATGCGGTGCCCCTTCTCGAAGGCGCCGCACGCCATGGTGGCGGCGAACGCCGCGCTCACCGCGTCTCCGATGCCGCCCGCGAGCACGGCCATCGCGGGGCCCTTCGCGTCCTCGACCTCGGCGAGGCCCTCCTCCCAGGCCGCGACGGACGTGAGCTGGCCGACGTGCCCGCCCGCTTCGCGCCCCTCGAAGACGACGACGGCCACGCCGCGCTTCAGGGCCATCTTGGCGAGCCGCGCGGACGGGGTGTGCAGCCAGGGCTCGAGGCCGCGCTGCTGCACCTGGACGGCGAGGGCGGGGCTGCCGCCGGCGAGGATGACGGGCCGGGTGCCCGCGGCCGCCACGGCGTCGAGGTGCGCGTCGCGGAACGGCATCACGTCGAAGCCGATGACGCCGACGCCCCAGGGGCCTTCGAGCGCCGCCATCCCGTCGAGCACGCGCTGCGCGGCGTCGGGCTTCAGCGCGCCGAGCGCACAGAAGGGGAGCCCGCCGGCGTCGAGCACGGCGCGCGCCAGCCCGGGCTTCTCGCTGACGTTGGCCATCGGGCCCTGCACGAGCGGGCGGCCCGTGTGCAGCGGGTCGGCGGCGAGCACCGAGGCCCCCGCGCCGGACGCTGCGATCTCGAAGGCACGGTCGCCGAGCGCGGCGACGGCCTCGGCGAGGGTGCCCGTGTCAGGCAGCTCGGGGATGCACGTGGGGCAGGGGAGCCCGCTCTCGGGATCGGCCCACCAGCGCGGGCGAACGGCGCCACGCAGCGTGCGCTCGCCGTCGACCGCCGCGGTGTCGCGGCCCGACCGGCCGAGCAGGAACGCCTTGTGGTCGGGGTGCAACGGGCTGTCGGGGAGCAGCCACAGGTGCGCGTCGAGCACGATGCCCGCCGCACCCACGGCCATGGCTGCACCCATCGCGCGCAGGCCGAGCCCCTGGGCCACCCACGGGCGCCGCGACCGGTGCGCGGCGCGGATCAGCACGAGCGCACCGACCTCTCCGCAGCGCCCCCCCGCTTCGTACCCGCGCAGCCACAGGTGGGCGCCGTGCCGCGCGGCCTCGCGCAGCCGGGTGATGTCGCCGACCTCGACCCACGGCGTCGACCCCGTTCGCTGGCACGCCGCGACGAAGCCCGCGACGTCGGGGGAATCGAGGGGGAGCACGGCGTGGGCGAGCCCGTCGCGCGCGTCGTCCGACCAGTCCCGCCCCCGGATCAGCGCGTCCGTGGCGGCGACCTCGTCGGCGTCCCATCCCTCGATGGGGTCGACGAAGAGGAGCATCAGGTGCCCTGCCGCTTCACGCCGAGGTTGTAGGCCATCAGACAGCCGAACGTCTCGACCAGCCAGGTGTCGAAGCCCGCGGCCTTCATCTCGCGGTCGAGCCAGCGCTGGCCCGGGTACGCGGCCATCGACGCCGGGATGTACATGTAGGTCTTCGGGTGCCCGTGCAGGGCGACGCCGAGCGCGGCGCCGGACGCCATCATGTAGCCGCGGACGACCTTGTCCCACGCCTTGTTCGGCTGGCGGGCGAAGTCGAGGTTCCAGAACTCGCCGCCCGGCTTCAGCACGCGGTGCACCTCGCGGAGGACCGCGGGGAAGTCGGGGAACCCGCGGCCGGCGTAGACGCACGTGACCCGGTCGAAGGAGTCGTCGTCGTAGGGCAGGGCGGCCGCGTCGTCGACGGAGAACCGGACGTTCTCGCAGCCGGCCGGACGCTTCTTCTCGGCGACGGCGAGCATGTCGGGGTTGATGTCGGACCCGATCACCTCACCGCGGAACGCCTCGCGCCCGATCATGTACGTGACGTCGCCCGTGCCGGCGGCGATGTCGAGCACGCGGTGCTCGGGCTCGATGCGCGCGAACGACACGAGCCGCCGCTTCCACCGGGTGTGCCAGCCCGCGGACATCAGGTCGTTGCCGAGGTCGTAGCGGTCGGCCACGCGCGAGAACACCCAGTCGACGTAGTCCTGCTTGTCCGCGTCGTGCCGGAGGGCCTCGAAGAGGCCCGAGGGTGGGGTGGTCATCGCTTCGCAGCTCCAGGCGAGCAGCCTTCATATCCGCAATCCCTGTCCCTCGCCGGGGGAGCTTGTTACGCTTCTCCGGGTTGGGTCGGTATTCCGACTGATTGGTCGGTTTGCCATCGATGGCGGAACGTCCGGCATCGCTCGGCCCGGGAGGGTCTCCTGCGGTACGCCATCGTCGGCGGAACGGGCATGATCGGCACCCATCTCGCCGCGGCGTTGCGCGAGCGGGGCGACGAGGTCTGGATCCTCACCCGGCGCGACCCGAAAGAGGAATTCCACGTCCAGTGGGACCCGACGCGCGGCATCCAGGGCGTCGCGCGTCTCGAGGGGCTGGACGGTGTGTTCAACCTGACGGGCGCGCCCATCGCGGATCGCCCGTGGACCAAGAAGCGCCGCGAGATCCTGCACGACAGCCGCATCGCGGCCACCGAGGTGATCCTCGAGAGCCTCGCACAGCTCGATCAGCGGCCGGGGTTCTTCATCGGCGCCGGTGGCCTCGGGCTGTTCGGCGATTGCGGCGATGCCGAGATCCCCGACGACGCCGAGCCCGGAACGGGCTTCCTGGCCGAGCTTTCCCGCGACTGGGAGGTCGCGCACCTCGCTGCGTCGGAGGTCCTCGGGTGCCGGGCGGCGGTCCTGCGCATGACCATCGTGCTCTCGGCGTCGGGCGGCGCGTTCCCGCTGATGGTGCTGCCGTTCCGGTACGGCATCGGCGGTTGGCTGGGCAACGGCCAGCAGTACACGAGCTGGATCTCGGATCGCGACTGCATCGCGGCGTTCCTGTTCGTCGCCGGGCACGACGATCTCGCGGGGGCGTTCAACGCGACCGTGCCCGATCCCGTGCGCAACAAGGAGTGGTGCAAGGCGCTCGGTCGCGCGCTGAACCGCCCGGTGATGACGCACGCGCCGAAGTGGGCGCTGCGCGGGGCGCTCGGCGAGCTCGCGAACGACCTGTTCCTGGCCAGCATCCGCGCGGTGCCGAAGCGCTTGACCGAAGCGGGGTTCACCTTCGAAGACACCGACCCCGAGGCGACCTTCGCGAGGCTCGCTGCGCTCCTCTGACGACCACCGGCACGACGCATCCGTTCCTGCGCCCTCCTCTGTGTCGGAAGGGATCGAGCTTCGAGCGTCTCGAGCATCACGCAGATGACGCAGAAGGACGCAGATGACGCAGAAACCAGGCCGTCACGGGTCGAGCGTCATCGTTTCCCAGGACACCTTCGACGGGGATTGCACCGCCAAGACCGCCCGTGACGTCAGTGCTCTCGAGGGACGTCTCGGTGTTCCTGTCGACAGGCCTTCTTGCGGACCGGAATCGGGACTCACCAGAGCAGGCCGGCCTTTCGGGCCACCGAAGGACGCTCGACCCGACGACGACGGACTCCGCGTCCCTCCCGTCCTCCGATCCTCCGTGCTGAGAAATCGGCCCGGTACGACGGGCTCTCCGGCGGGACGTTCGGAGACCAGGGTGTTCCGGCGCGCGTTCTCTCAGCACGGAGGACGCGGAGGGAAGGAGGGCACGGAGGTTGGAGGGGCCGACGTGGATTCGGGAGTTGGGGGCCTGCAACGGCCTCGAACGTCGAGCTCACCCGAGCCTCGCGCAGGAATGTGGCCTTCGTGCGCCTCGCCCTCGGGGACCGAATGACGTTCGGCGTGACGACGACGGACTCCGCGTCCCTCCCGTCCTCCGATCCTCCGTGCTGAGAAATCGGCCCGGTACGACGGGCTCTCCGGCGGGACGTTCGGAGACCAGGTTGTTCCGGCGCGCGTTCTCTCAGCACGGAGGACGCGGAGGGAAGGAGGGCACGGAGGTTGGAGGGGCCGACGTGGATTCGGGGGTTGGGGGCCTGCAACGGCTTCGAACGTCGAGCTCACCAGAGCACGCGTGCGCCGGCTGGGCCTTTCGTGCGGTTCGTCTTCGGGGGGACGCTCGACCCGACGACGACGGACTCCGCGTCCCTCCCGTCCTCCGATCCTCCGTGCTGAGAAATCGGCCCGGTACGACGGGCTCTCCGGCGGGACGTTCGGAGACCAGGGTGTTCCGGCGCGCGTTCTCTCAGCACGGAGGACGCGGAGGGAAGGAGGGCACGGAGGTTGGAGGGGCCGACGTGGATTCGGGGGTTGGGGGCCTGCAACGGCCTCGAACGTCGAGCTCACCAGAGCACGCGTGCGCCAGCTGGGCCTTTCGTGCGGTTCGTCTTCGGGGACCGAAGGACGCTCGCCCGACGACGACGAACTCCGCGTCCCTCCCGCCCTCCGATCCTCCGTGCTGAGGAATCGGCCCGGTACGACGGGCTCTCCGGCGGGACGTTCGGAGACCAGGGTGTTCCGGCGCGCGTTCTCTCAGCACGGAGGACGCGGAGGGACGGAGGGCACGGAGGTCGAACCCTCGGGGACGCGACGACCCCCGGCGCGGGACGGCCTCGTTTCTGCGTCATCCGCGTCCTTCTGCGTCATCTGCGTGATGCCTGACGCTCGAAGCCCGACTCCATCGGAGCCCCACGTGCGGCGTCCACTCCAACGGGGATTCGACATCGCGTGGGCTCCCGCATACGTTCGAGGTCCGAAAACGCCCACCCACACGAGGTGTCCATGGCTTCCCACCCCTGGCACGACCTGCCGAACAACCCCGACACCTGCGACGAGTGGTTCAACGTCATCATCGAGATCCCACGCGGCAGCCGCGTGAAGTACGAGCTCGACAAGCCCACGGGCATGCTCCGCGTCGACCGCGTGCTGTACAGCGCCGTGATGTACCCGGCGAACTACGGCTTCCTCCCGCGCTCGTACTGCGAGGACGGCGACCCGCTCGACGTGCTCGTCCTCGGCCACGAGCCCGTCGTGCCGATGTCGATCATGCAGGCCCGCGCCATCGGCTGCATGCGGATGAAGGACGAGGGCGACAGCGACGACAAGATCATCGCGGTGCACGTGAACGACCCCGCCGTGTCGGACTTCCGCGACATCTCCGACCTGCCGAAGCACACGTACCTCGAGATCAAGCGCTTCTTCGAGGACTACAAGATCCTCGAGGGCAAGGAGGTCGAGGTCGAAGACCTGCTCAACGCCACCCAGGCCGTCGACATCGTCCGCGAGAGCTTCCGCAGCTACCGCGCGCACGAGTCCCGCCTGCGCGGCTGGTAGGTCAGCGGCGGACGACGCCCGCTTCGGCCATCTCGGCCCAGGCCGCGGCGACCGAGCCGTTCAGGTCGATGCCGCGCACGCCCCCTTCGAGGACGGAGACCGCGAACCCGAGCCGGCGCCCGTCGAGCGCGGTGTACTTCACGCAGTAGTCCGTCGCGAGCCCGACCAGCACGAGCTCGGTGACCCCGAGCTCGCGGAGCGCGCCGCCGAGCCCGGTGGGCGTCGTCTGATCGTTCTCGAAGAACGCCGAGTAGCTGTCGATCGCGGGGTTCGTGCCCTTGCGGATCACGAGGTTCGCACGGTCGGCGTCGAGCGCCGGGTGGAACGCGGCGCCCGCCGTGCCCTGCACGCAGTGGTCGGGCCAGAGCACCTGGGTGCCGTACGCGAGCTCGACCGTACCGAATGGTGCCAGCCCGTGGGTGCTGGCGAAGCTCTGGTGCCCGGCGGGGTGCCAGTCCTGGGTCAGGACGACGAGGTCGGCGGTCGCCATGCGCGCGTTGCACACCGCGATCACGGCGTCCCCGTCGGGGACGGCGAGGGCACCGCCCGGGCAGAAGTCGTTCTGGACGTCGATGACGACGAGGGCTTCGCGGATCATTGCGCCTCCTCGGGCTCCTCTTCGGAGGGCTGGAGCGTGCCGTAGACGAACACGCCCGTGCCCTCGGACGTGATGCGCGTGACGGTGAGGTCCATGGGGATGCCGTTGATGTCGGCCTTTCGCGTCGCGGGCTCCGAGAGCGCGAGGCGCATGGCCTGCTGCCGGAGCCGGCCGTCGATGAACAGGGCCGTGATGCTGCCGCCCCAGCCGCGCTTCGCGGTGCGCGCCATCGACGTGACCTTCACCTCGATGCGCTCGCCGATGATCAGCTCGCCCTTCGCGTGGTAGTCGCGGAGCTTCGCCTTGCGCGCGACCTTGTGCAGCCGGAGATCGGCCTCCCACGTGGCGTCTTCGCCGACCGTGAGGCCGAGCGGCTCGAGCTTCCACTTCTTCGGCTGCTCGAGGGCCGCGAACGCCGCGCGGGCGGCCGACGTCACCGCGGTCTCGGTGCTCGCGATGGCCCAGCCGCTCTCGACGCTCACCTCGGGCGGCGCCTCGGCGGGCTTCGCGCGCAACCACAGCGCCGCGGTCGGGTGATCCGCGACCTCGAGCTGCGCTTTGACCGGCTTCACGGGCAGGGTCTTCGGGAGGGTGGCGAGGACGAGGGGCTTCGCGAGCAGGTCGGCCAGCGGCTGGCTGACCTGCTTCCGGACGAGCTCATCGTCGATCATGCCCTGCTGCTCGTCGAGCGTGATGCGGATGTCCCAGGGGTCCTGGGGGACGGGCTCGAGGGCGAGGATCGGCGCGCCAGCGTCGTCCTTCCGGTCGAACGAGAGCGCGAGAGAGCCCGTGGCGGCGGCCTCGAAGCCCAGATCGTCCGCGAGCTTCTGCTTGCCCAGCAGACCGCGGAGCTCGACGTCGAAGCTGCCGCGCAGCGACACCTCCGCCCGCGGGCAGTCGCACGCGCGGCTCGCCGTGACGCCGAGGTCGGGCAGGTCGATGGTGGGCGTGACCACGGCGGCCGTGCCCAGCATGACGGGGACCGTGATGGGCTTGCCGATGGCCGTCTGCAGCAGCTCACCCGCGGTCTTCTCGGCGAGCGTGACGCGCACGTGGGGTGGCGTGCCATCTGGCCCGGCGCGACGGGCCTCCTGGACCTCGGCCTTGAGCGGGTGCAGCGGGTCGATCTTCGGCCCGCACGCCACGAGGAGGAGGGCCGGGAGCAGCCGCTTCACGGACCTACTGCTCCGCGGACCACGCACCGATCGCGCGATCGATGCGGGCCAGCGCGTCGTCGCGGTCGAGCGCGGCGAGGGTCTCGTAGAGCCCGGGGCCGTCGGTCGCCCCGCAGATCGCGATGCGGACGGGCGGCGCGTACTTGCCGAGCTTGGTGCCGGTCTGGTCGCAGAGGCGCTCGAACGCGCGCTGGATGGAGCCGTTCTCCCAGCGGCCCACGTCGGAGAGGGCAGCCCGCACGTCGGAGAGGTGCGCGAGACCCGCGCCCTGCCGGATGTGCTTCTGCACGCCGCTCGCGTCGTAGACGACCGGCGCCGCGCGGAGGAACTGGCTCTTGCGCTGCAGGTCGACGAACGTGTGCGCCCGGGGCCGGAAGAGCGCGAGGGTCGTGTCGAGCGCGTCGTCCGACAGGCGGGCGAGGGGACTGTCGACCACCTCGAACCACTGCTTCAGCGCCTGCTTGTAGCGGGTTTCGTCGATGCGCTTCGTGATCCACTCGAAGTTCATGGCCTGGAGCTTCGCCGGGTCGAACTTCGCGGGCTGCTTGTTCACCCGGCCGAGCTCGAAGGCCTCGGCGAGCTCGGGCAGCGTGTAGTACTCGCGGTCGTCGCCGGCCGACCAGCCGAGCAGCGCGAGGTAGTTGAGCAGCGCCTCGGGCAGGTAGCCGGCCTGGCGGAAGTCCATCACCTCGATCATCGGGAGGTCGACGTCGAGGTGGCTCGCGATGGCCGTCGCCATGCCCACGTCGTCGTTCTTCTTCTTCATGAACGCGAGCACGGACTCGGCGTCGGAGCCGATGGGCGACGCGAGCCAGGCCCAGTCGTCCTTCGCGGCGCTGCGGGCCTGCGCGGCGTTCCGGGCGCCCTCGCGCGCGGCTTTCGCCTTGTCGCGCTTGCTCATCTTGCTGCCGGACATGTTGAAGATGATCGGCAGGTGCCCGAACACCGGGGCCTTCCAGCCGAGCGCCTCGAGGATGCCGAGGTGCTTCGCGGTGTTCATCAGGTGCTCGGAGCCGCGCAGCACGTGCGTGACGCGCATGTCCTGGTCGTCCACCACCACGGCGAAGTGGTAGGTCGGGAAGCCGTCGGCCTTCCGGATGACCACGTCCTCGAGCTCGTCGGGGGTCTGGGTCACGTCGCCCACCACGACGTCCTCGATGGTCACGGCGTGGCTCGGGGCCTTCAGCCGCACCACGGGCACGCGCTTCTCGGACTCGAACAGCGCCATCTCGGCGTCGGTGTAGGGCTCGCGCCGGCGGAAGCGGAAGTTCTCCTTGTTCGCTTCGGCCTCCTTCCGCATCGCGTCGAGCTCGTCCCGGCTCTCCCACGCCTGGTAGGCCCGGTCGCGGTCGAGCAGGTCGCGGACGTGCGTCTCGTAGAGGTGGATGCGCTGCGACTGGTAGTAGGGGCCGTGCGGGCCCTCGACGACGGGGCCCTCGTCCCAGTCGAGACCCAGCCACTTCATGTCGCGGATGATGCCGCGGGCGGCCTCGTCGGACGAGCGCACCTGGTCGGTGTCTTCGATGCGGAGGATGAACTCGCCCCCGTGCTTGCGCGCGTACAGCCAGCTGTACAGCGCCGTGCGGGCCCCTCCGACGTGCAGGGAGCCCGTCGGCGACGGGGCGAAGCGGGTGCGGACCTTCGACATCTCTACCTCTCGACCGGGTCTGGTATCCCGTGCGGCCGCGGGCGCGCTATGGGACCCCATGGGACTCGACTACCGCGTGCGCTGCTGCCCCGACGGGCTGATGACCGATCGCCGACACAACGTGAAGGTGCTCGACTGCACCATCCGCGACGGCGGCTGCAACAACGACTGGCTGTTCTCGCACGAGCTCGTGGGGCGCACCTTCGACGCGCTGGTGAAGGCCGGCGTCGACGTGATGGAGGTGGGCTACTGGACCTCCCCGGGCGTCTACGACCCCGCCACGACGGGCCCGTGGCGCTTCTGCCGCGAAGACGACCTCGTCCGCGTGGTGCGCGCGTCCGACATGAAGCTCGCCGTGATGTGCGACATGGGCCGCATCCGGAAGGAAGACATCCCGCCGAAGGGCGAGACCGCGATCGACATCGTGCGCGTCGCCACGTACGCGAAAGACGTGCCCGAGGCGGTCGATCTGCTCCAGCACTGCCGCGAGCTCGGGTACGAGACGTTCTGCAACGTGATGGCGGTCACCACGTGCACCCCGCAGGAGGTCGACGCGTTCCTCGGCGTGCTCCGCGAGTCCGCCGTCCAGCACATCGCCGTCGTCGACAGCTTCGGCGCGATGTACCCGCACCACGTCCGTTACCTGATCCGGAAGTACAAGAACTGGCTCCGCCCCGATCAGGGCGTCGGCGTGCACCTCCACAACAACCAGGAGACCGCGTTCGCGAACACCATCGCCGGCATCGACGAAGGCGCCGACTTCGTCGACGCGACGATCTTCGGGATGGGCCGCGGAGCGGGGAACTGCCCGCTCGAGCTGCTGCTGATGTACCTCGACGATCCGCGGCACGACGTGCGCCCGATCCTCGAGCTCACCGACGAGCTGGCCGACCTGCGCGCCGAGCTGAAGTGGGGCTACCACGTGCCGTACGCGGTCACCGGGTGGCTCAACCTGCACCCCCGGTCCGCGATCGACCGTATGCGGCTCGACCGCTCCGCGCCGCGCGAGTTCTACGACACGCTCACCGCCAACCGCCCGAGGGCGCGGCACCACGAGCCGCGCAAGGGTTGACCCCGCCACGAAGCGCGGGGAAGATCGCGGCCCGGTCGGGGTTGTAGAGACCACCGACAGAGAACCGCCCGTTGATCACGCTCCTCCTCGCAGCCCTCGCCATCGCCGCAGAGCCCATCGTCGCCGCAGGGAACGGCCTCGTGGCGGCTCCTCCGGAGGGGTTCGTCAAGCCCGACGACGCCGTCGTGGGCACGTGGGTCTCGGTGCTCGGCGACTGCCTCGAAGAGGCCCGTCCCGGCGAGTGGTCCGTGGTCGATCGGTCGCGCGACGGCACCACCACGGTCCAGCTGGCCACCGAGGCCGCCGCCATCCGCGAGCTCGGGCCGCGCACGGTGGTGCTGGGCGTGGGTGCACACGAGATGGGTCCCGACGAGACGGTCGACGCGTTCGCCAAGCGCCTGGCGGGCGTCGTGGGGGCCCTGCGCGCCGACAACGGGCCGTCGGTGCTGCTCGTGGGCATCGTGCCGCCGACGCTCTCCCAGCTCGAGTGGAAGGATGGCGAAGACGTGCAGGCGCGGCAGGCCGCGGTCGACGCCCGAACGGCCGAGTGGAACGCGGCGCTCGGGAAGATCGCCGAGGCCGACGACGGCGTGTGGGTGGTCGACCTCGGTTGGCCCTCCGAGCGCAACGCGCGGCAGCGTCTGACGCGCGGGGGATGGGCGCTCACCGACCGCGCGCACGCACGCATCGGCGCGGTGATCTGTGAAGAGATCCTGAAGAACCTCAAGAATGTCCAGAAGTAGACGCCCTGGTCACGCGGTGCGGTATCGTTCCGCCCAACAAGGAGAGTGGATGGCACGCAGCCGGCACTTGCTGGTCAGCCTCGGAATCGTCAGCTCCGTCTTCCTCACGGGCGGCACGGTGGCCTACTACGAAGAGGCGCTCCCGACGACGCTCAACCCCCTGTTCGCGCAGAGCATGGTCGACCAACGGACGCAGGAGCTGGTCTTCGACCGGCTGTACTTCCGCTCGGCCATCACGAGCACGATCAAGAGCCGTCTCGTCGAGTCCGAAGAGCGGATCGAAGGCGGCAAGAAGCTGAAGATGACGGTGAAGAAGGGCGTGAAGTGGCACGATGGCCAGCCCTTCGTGCCCGAAGACATCTGTTTCACCGTCGACGTCCTGATGGACACGAACACCCCGTCGCTCATCGGCAAGCAGTACCGCGAGGTGCTCGAGGGGTGCACCGCCGACAAGACCTCCGCGACGGTCGAGTTCAAGCGCGCCTACCACAACCCCGAAGAGCGGCTCGGGTTCCGGGTCATCCCGAAGCACAAGTTCGAGTCCACGACCATCCTCCCGGATGACGTGTTCGGGTCGCGCCCCGTGGGCACCGGTCCGATGAAGGGCACGCGCGGGCGCACCGAAGCGCGGTTCGAGGCGTTCTCGAACGGCCACCACGCTCCCAAGATCCCGCTGCTGATGCTCGGCGAGGGCGGCGATCCCATCGTCCAGGTCAAGACCATCATGAGCGGGGGCGTCCAGGGCCTCATCGCCGTGGCCCCGCCGCGTCGGCCCGAGGTCCGCGCGTCCGACGACGTCGGGCTCAAGTCGTACGACCTGCGCTCGTGGTGGTACATCGCGGTCAACCAGAAGCAGCCCCAGCTCAAGGATCCGAAGGTCCGGCAGGCGCTCGACCTCACGATCGATCGGCAGCAGCTGCGCGAGCTCACGATGGGCATCAAGCCCGACGACCCGCTGCCCGCGTGCCAGTTCATCTCCGGGCCGTTCATCCCGTCGTCGCCGTACTACAACCGCAGCGTCGAGACGCACGAGACCGCCGACCTCGCGAGGGCGAAGAGCCTGATGGAGTCCGCCGGCGCACAGCTCGAGCACGGCCTGTGGCTCAAGGGCGGCAAGCCGTTCAACCTGAAGATCGGGATGAACGCGCCGCTCGACCTCGAGGCGAAAGACCTCCTGAACCAGCTCGGCAACCAGCTCCAGGCGGGCGGCTTCCAGCGGCAGGTCCACAAGATCAGCAACGACGAGTGGACCAACAAGGTCATCACCGGCCAGATGGCCGACTGGGATCTCCTGATCGGCAAGTGGTCGTTCGGCGTCGTCGAAGACGTGAACCCGCTGTTCCAGACCCGCGCGGGCGGGAAGGGCGCGCTCAACATCTTCAACTACTCGAGCGCCGAGGTCGACGCGCTGCTCGACAAGTACGACCAGTCCAACACCGACACCGAAGCGCAGGACTCGTACCACGAGCTGCACGAGGTCCTCGCCGAAGAGCTGCCGTACATCTTCCTGTGGAAGCTCGACACGAAGAGCGCCTGGCGGAACTCGGTCCGCGGCAACACCATCACGCCGTACTACTACTTCACCGAGTTCGACAGCTGGAGCTTCTCCGGCTGACCTCGGGGTCGACGTTCGCGAGGATGGCGGGTAGCATCGCGGGATGCGTACTTCCTTCGCTGGCATCGCCACTCTCGTTCTCTGGCTCGGTCCCGTCGCCTGCAAGGGCAAGACGACGGAGACCGACACGCAGTCCGACACCGACGCCGATTCCGACGCGGACACGGACTCCGACGCGGACACGGACTCCGACGCCGACACGGACTCCGACGCGGACACGGACTCCGACGCGGACACGGACTCCGACGCGGACACCGATACCGACGCGGACACCGATACCGACGCGGACACGGACACCGACGCGGATACTGACACCGACGCGGACACGGATACCGATGCGGACACGGACACGGCGGTGAACGCAACCGGCGACACCGGGGGTCCGACGTCCACGGGGGAGACGGGGGTTCCGGTGTCCACGGGCGACACCGCCAGCGCGAGCACCGGCGACACCGGGGTCGCGCGGCAGGTCTGGAACCGCATCGCCGACTACGCCCTCGTGCTGCCGCAGGTCGGCAACGGCGCCGACCACGTGTGGTGGTACACGCGTGCCGACCGCGACGACGACGACAGCGACTACACGCTGTTCGCCGCCGGGACCGGCCCGCTCTACACGTCGCCCAACCCGTACCAGCTGATCGCAGACAGCTACGTGCATCCCGGGACGTGGGACTACGTCAATCCCTCCAACAACCCGGAGCCCGACTGCATCGTCGAGTTCCGTGCTCCGGCTGCGGGCACCTACGACGTGAGCGGGCTGTTCCGCGACGCCGACGGCTCGGATTCCGACGGGCCCACCGATTCCCGGGGCGTGGCGGTCTCGGTCACGATGGGTACGCCGGGCTCGACCGCCGTGCCGGTCGCGGCGTTCATGCAGAACAGCCCCAGCGCGTCGCTGGCGTACCTCGACGCCTCGAACACCAACGAATCGACGCGCACCCTGCTCGGGGGGGTCGATCCGATCCCGAACGAGGCCACCTTCGAGTTCAGCATCGCGATGCAGGCGGGAGACCGTCTGTTCTTCCGGGTGAGCGACCTCGGCGCCAACCTGTTCGACACCACCTCCCTCTACATCACGGTGCTCGGGCCGCCGTAGCACGGGGAGCGTGCCTCAGCCGTGGAGCATGGCCGCCAGGATCGGGGGCACGGCGGAGATGGCGACGAGCGGGACGAGGTGCCGAGGGTCTGGGCGACCGGCGAGGACGGCCAGCGCGGCGTATGCGAGGAACACGCCCATGGAGGCGAGGCGAGCAGGGGGCTGCGGTGTGGAGCCGACCGAGAGGACCGCGATCATCCCCACGTAGGCGGCACCGGACCCGAAGAGGGCCCCACCGCCGGCCCTCCGCGCGGCATCGATCCGCGGCGAGCCCGTCCGCACGAGCGCGAGCGTGAACACGGTCCCGATGGACATCCACGGGGACGTCACGCACACCACCGCGATGCCGGCGATCCACAGCAGCGCAGGACCGAACAACGTGAACCCCAGGGCGATGGGGAGGGCACGGGCATCGAGCGGTGGGCGGGCCAGGGGCTCGAACGAGGACCCAGGTGCAAGGAATCGCGCGGCGCCGAGCCATCCCGCGTACCACGCCAGGGTGGCGGACAGGAGGAGCAGCGACAGGTCGGACGCTGCGGAGAAGCCCGCCGCATCGAGCCCGTTCGCGAGCCGGAGGATCGGGACGACGACTCCGATCGCGGACATCGCCACCGGGACGAGCCAGACGAGCGGCACGTGTGTCGGTCGCTTCACCAGGTCGTAGGCGGCGATGAGCGGGATGAGCACGAACGGGGTGACGGCCCAGGTCGCCGCCAGCCAGGTCATCCACCACCGCCGAACAGCAGGTTGAACGCGGCCTGCATCGCGTTCGGGCCCTTTCGCGCGAGCGCTGCTTCGAGCTCCGGGTCGCCGCCGTTCCGGAGGTAGTCGTCGATGCGCCCGCGGAGCGCGTCGGTCAGCGGCTCGGCCAGCGCTGCGTCGAGTCCGGTCTCGGCTTCGGGGTCGACCGGCACGACCTCGGGCTCCTCTTCGTCGGCGGCGCCGTGGATGCGGTCGGACTCGGGCCAGTGCTCGGCGCTCGTGAAGACCTCGGGGTACACGAGCGCTTCGACGTTGCCCTCGATCTGCGGGTCCCAGCCGGAGACCGCGATCCCGTGGGTTCGGAGCCGATCCTTCCGGCGCTCGCGCAGCACCGTGACGTCGCGCGCGTTCAGCACGTCGCCGGGCTCGATCCAGCCACGCCGTGCCGTGATCAGGCCGAACTCCTGGTACACGAGGTGGCCGGGCGCGTGGGCGTCGGTGTTGATGCACACCGGCACGCCGGCCTCCTTCGCACGCCGCGCCGAGGTGTCGGAGAGGTCCATGCGGTAGGGGTTCCCGTTGATCTCGAGCGCCACGCCGGTCTTGCGGGCGGCCTTGAGCAGGCGGTCGAGGTCGAGCTGCACGCCCTTGCGGTGGCCCAGCCGGCGCGTCTCGGGATGCCCGATGCAGTCGACGAGCCCCGTCTCCATGGCGCGGATGTAGCGCTCGGTGATCTCGGCGCCCGACTGCCCGAACCCCGAGTGCACGGACGCCACGACCCAGTCAAGACCCTGGAGCACGCTGGCATCGATGTCGAGCGCGCCGTCCGGCAGGATGTCGACCTCGGTGCCCGCCAGGATGTGGAGCCGGCCCACGTCCTGCTCGACGTCGCGGATGTGCCGCACCTGCGCGGTCAACCGGCGCTCGTCGAGGCCGTTCGCGACCTCGAGGTGCTTCGTGTGGTCGGTGATGGCGATGTAGCGGTGGCCCATCTTCACCGCAGCTTCGGCCATGTCGGCCACCGTGCCTTTCCCGTCGGACGCGATGGTGTGCATGTGCAGGTCGCCGCGCAGATCGCCCGCCTCGACGAGCCGGGGCAGGCGCCCGGCCGCTGCGGCCTCGATCTCGCCGGTGTTCTCGCGGAGCTCGGGCGCGATGTACGGAAGCCCGACCGCGGCGAAGATCTCCTCCTCCTCGGTGGCGGGGGAGAGGCGGATCTCGGTGTCGCGGACGAAGATCCCCTTGTCGCTGATCTTCCGGTCGAAGAGCTTCAGCCCCCGCACGCGGATCGCGATGTTGTGGAGCTTGCTGCCGGTGAAGTAGTGCATCCCGGCCCCGAAGCACTCGGGGTCGAGCACCCGCAGGTCGCACTGCTGGCGGTTGTGCAGGCGGACGGAGACGCGCCCCTCGCCGTGCACCAGCACCTCGTCGATCTCGGGCAGCGTCATGAACTTCGAGACGACGGCGAGCTTGTCGTCGGCGCCGACCAGGATGTCGAGATCGCCAATCGTGGCTTTGCCCCGGCGCACGCTGCCGCCCACCATCATCTTCAGGATGGCGGGGTGCTCGCGGAGCTGATCGGTGAGGCGCCCGACCTGGCGGCGCGCATCGACCCACGGCACGCGGCCGAGGCGGTTCTTCCAGTCTTCGATGCCCTTGAGGAGCTTCTCGCCGGTGCGCTGGCCCATGCGGGGCAGCTTCTGGACCTGCCCGGTGCGGATGGCGTGCTCGAGCTCGGCGATCGTGCCGATGCGCAGGTGCTGGTAGATCACGCGGATGGTGCGCGGGCCGAGGCCCTTGACCTCGAGCATGTCGCGGAGGCCGGCCGGAAGGGCCCTGCGGAGCTTCAGGTGCTCGTCGCACGTGCCGGTGCGGAGGATGTCCTTGATGCGGCGCACCGAGCCGTCGCCGATGCCCGGCACCTTCGCGAGGGTGCCGAAACGCAGCATGTTCTCGCAGCTGTCGGGCAGGTTCTCGACGGTGCGCGCCGTGCGGGAGAACGCGCGGATCCGGTGGGGATTGCCGCCGTGGATGTAGAGCAGGTCTGCGATCTCGTAGAAGACCGCGGCCACCTCGCTGTTCTCCATCTTCGCCATGCCCCGCACCTATCGCCGCGGTTACGAGGGGGCCCCTGGAGGTACACGTGTCTCAGTTCGGCGCCCAGATCGACGACATCCACACCCGCTACCGCGCGCGTTTCGCTGGTTTCCCCCGCATCACGCGCGATCCGGACGAGCTCGAGGAGATCCTCTCCGAGGCGGCGAAGCTCGAGAGCGACAGCAGCACCGCGATGGATGCCGACGAGAAGGCCCGCCTCGCCGAGAACCGGTCCCTCTACGAGCGCGAGCTCCAGGGCATCCGCGACGCGCGCGCGCAGGGCCCCGCCGCGCTGGTGGCCCACCGCCTCGCCACCTGGGCGAACTTCGTGCAGGCCCGCTACGCCCGGTACTTCGCCGGCCAGACGCGCCGCACGCGCGATCTGGGCATCCTCGCCGAGATGATCGAAGACAGCGACCGCCTCGTGTCCGAGATGGAGGCGCTCGCGTCCCGCGCCAACACGCCCGATCTCCAGCAGGCGCTCGAGACCACGCGCAACAACCTGGCGATCTACCGGGTCGAGCGCGACCGCATCCGCGAAGACCGCAAGAAGGTGTTCGGCGCCGATCGCGGCACGCTGTTCGCCAACCTCGCGAACGACCAGTTCAACCGGTACCGCCTGCACTTCGCGAACAAGGGCCGCATCTCGCGCAGCCCCCGGCTCCTCGAGCACATCAACGACGCGCTCAACGAGATCTACCAGGGCATGCAGGCCCTGCTCGACGACGGCTTCAACACCGAAGTCCACAAGAAGAACATGCAGCTCGTGAAGAACAACCTCGACGTGTACCGCGACGAGATCCCGAAGGTCCGCACGATGCGCATCGAGAGCCCGCTCAACGAGCGGGTCGGGGCGCTGGGCGGCGCGGCCAACGAGGTGTTCGCCGAGTACCGCTCGCACTTCGCGGGTCAGAACCGCAAGACGCGCGATCTCACGCTCCTCGGCAACCTGATCGAGCAGCTCTTCCAGATCGGCAAGCAGATGGACGAGATCGATCGCGCCCACGACAACGACATGAACGCGAAGAACCTCGGTCTCGTGATGGACATGCTGTACCTGTACCACCGCGAGCACAACCTCGTTCAGCAGGAGAAGGCGGGCAACTGACCCGTCCTGCCGGGCCCGTTCGCTCGACGGAACGCGCGGGCCCGTTTACGCGTTCTGCCTCCGGCGCTACTGTGCGCCCGACCTGACCAAGGAGTCTCGATGCTCGCCCTCGCTCTCGCTCTCCTCTCCGGTACCGCCTTCGCTGGAGACAAGGACAAGGACGGAGTCGACAACAAGACCGACGCCTGCAAGGACGAGCCCGAAGACGCCGACGGGTTCGAAGACGAAGACGGCTGTCCCGACCCCGACAACGACGCCGACGGGTTCCTCGACGGCAGCGACAAGTGTCCCAACGAGCCCGAAGACAAAGACGGGTTCGAGGACGACGACGGCTGTCCCGACCCCGACAACGACGGCGACGGCGTGAACGATGCCGACGACGAGTGCGACGGCGAGATCGAGAACGACGACGTGAAGGATGGCTGTCCCGAGGTCACGTACGGCCTGATGAACGAAGACGGCTGGTCGCCGGCGCTCAAGTCGCTCAACGACGGCCTGGCCAATGCGCTCGACAAGGGCGCCGAGAGCTGTCCCGACGCGGTCTCGGCCGCCGAGAGCTGGCTGAAGGCCAACGACGCCGCGAAGCTGCACAAGACGTTCAACGACCGCCTCGCGCGCGCGCCCGAGGGCTTCGACGGCTCGATCGCGATCAAGGTCGTCGAGGCGCAGGCCGCGTTCTGGTCCTCGGCGAAGGCCGCGTTCGACATCTACTGCAAAGACGACCCCAAGTGGCCGGGCTTCTCCACGAAGCTCGACGGCGTCTACGCCCGCGCGAAGAATCCCGAGAAGTAGGGCGGCGCTCCGAGTGCTGCTAGACTGCCCGCCTCAGGTCCAGTGGAGGCGGTGTGGCGGGTGATCAGAATCAGGGGAACCCGGGCGGGATGCCCGGGATGATGCCGGGGATGATGCCGGGTCAGGGCATGGGGATGCCCGGCCAGATGGGCATGCCCGGTCAGATGGGCATGGGCATGCCCGGCATGATGGGCGGCAATCCCATGATGCAGATGATGCAGATGATGCAGATGATGATGGGCAACCAGATGGGCGCGCCCACCATCGACCCGTCTGCGATGCCGTTCGCGAACCCGATGGCGAACGTCCAGCAGGATGGTGATGCCGGCCTCGACGCCGACATCATCCGCCCCGCGACCTTCACCGACCTCGTCCGCTCGCAAGAGGCGCTGGCCACGGGCTCGGTGCTCGATCGGCTCGTGCTCACCGAGGATGGCGCCGCCGCGCTCGGTGGCGTGCCCAAGGGCTGCACGATGGCGTTCGTCGGGCCGCCGGGCAAGGGCAAGACGCGCACCGCGCTGTCGATGCTGGCCCGGGCCGCCGCGAGCGGCATGAAGGTCGCGTTCGTCGTGGCCGAAGAGGGCTTCCACAACGCCGAGGGCTCCGGTCGCGACGACCTGTGCTCCCGGATGGTGAAGATCGGCATGGCCGCGACGGGCATCACCGACGTCGAGAAGTTCAAGACCGAGGTGCTCGAGCGCACCTACGTCCTCGAGAGCCAGTACCACAAGGGCCAGACGTGGGACGACTTCATCAGCAAGTACCGCTACCTCGTCGAGCGCGCGGCCATCGATCTCGTCGTGATCGACTCGCTGAACATGCTCGACCCCACGAAGAACCGCACCGCCGACAACCTCTCGGCGCTGAAGACTTACAACCACGAGCAGGGCGTCACGGCCGTCTGTATCGGCCAGATCAAGGATACGGGCCTGCCGGTCGGCGGCGAGGCGCTCATGCACACCGCCGACGCGGTCTTCCTCATCGAAGAGATGTCGCTCGGCAGCAAAGAGATCGCGGCCCAGTGGGGCGGCAACTACCGCGACAAGATCGACGTCATCCGCGCGGTGAAGAGCGTCACCACGCCCACCTTCGCGCACCCGGTGCGCGTCCAGCAGGCCGAGGGCACGGGCGCGCTCGAGATGCACCCCGCACAGCCCGCCGACATGATGCCGCCCGAGCCGCGGGGCTAGGGTGGAAGAGCTCCAGCTGAAGCGGGTCGGCGCGTCCGACCTGCGCTCGTGGCTCGAAGAGAGCGAGAAGCTCGGGCGCTTCACGCGCTCGATCGGCCGCGATCCCGTCAGCCCCGAGTACCTCGAAGACACCCTCGGGCTGCCGTACCACCTCGAGTTCACCATGCGCGGGCTGGTCGAAGAAGACCCGACCGTGGGGCTCGATCAGCTGGCCAGCATCCCGTTCTACAGCCTGTGCAAGGGCCTGTTCCTGCCGCTCACGGGTCTCCAGCCCGACCGGATCGCCGCGATCTTCGGTGTGGCGAGCGACCCCGCGCCCAACAGCCAGGAGCGCGAGGCGCTGCTGAACCGGTTCTTCGACGCGACGATCGGCCTCACGCTCGTGCAGAAGCTCTCCTGCGTGCTCGGCGACCCGTTCCGCGGCAAGGGCAGCACGCTGCGCCGCGATTCGCTCGTGACGCTGCTGCTCTCGCTCGAGATGAAGTCCCGGCAGCAGCTGCTCGACCGGCTCACCGTCGTGGGCGACGTCTCCGTGCTGTTCGCCGAGTCGCGAAAGTCGCTCAAGGTCGACCCGCCGCTCACGGCCGCCGAGGTGCTCGAGACGCTGCGCCTCCAGGCCCAGCCGGGCGTTCCGCGGGCGAAGAAGTTCTCGCTGCTCCGCGCGCTGCTCGAGCGCTGCGGCAAGCTCGAGGCGTACTTCGTGGCGAAGCTCATGCTCCGCAAGGCGGGCTTCGGATTCGACTACCAGGGCGCGCTGATCGCGCGGGCCCTCGCGCAGCAGTTCGGCGCGATGCCCGAGGCCGTGCAGCACGCCATGGCGCTCACCGACGCGTTCAGGGTGGCCGAGGTCCTCTCCGAGCACGGGCCTGCGGGCCTGCGTTCGATCCAGCTCCAGCCGCTCGTCGCGGTGCGGCCGGCGCTCGCGAGCGGGTCGACCGACGACATCAAGTCGTACCCCGTGTGGGTCGAGCGCAAGTACGACGGCATCCGCTTCATGCTCCACAAGAGCACCGACGAGCACGGCGCCGTGCTCACGGGGGCCTACACGCGCAACCGGCGCGACTGGCTCGAGATGGTGCCGGGTCTCGCGAATTCGATCCGGATGCTGCCCGTGAAGAGCTGCATCGTCGACGGTGAGCTGTACGGCACGACGTTCGACCTCGAGGGCGCGCGTCCGGCGTCGGTCTACGAGGTGTACGCCGCGCTCCAGGGGCAGACCCGCACGCCCGTGAACCTCAAGTTCGCGGCGTTCGATCTCGTCTACCTCAACGGCGCCGACATGACCTCGCTGCCCCTGCACCAGCGGCGCGACTGGCTCCAGCGCACGCTGGGGCCCGTGCAGAACCTCCCGCTGCCGGTCCCGCTGCAGATCGCCGAGGGCCAGCTCGCGAACACCAAAGACGACCTGTCGCGCCTCTACCACCACTTCCGGTCGCAGGGGTACGAGGGCATCATCAGCAAGAAGCTCGACGGCCCCTACCTGCTGTCGTCGCGCGATCCGAACTGGCACAAGCGCAAGCCCGAGATCACCCTCGATCTCGTCCTGCTCGGCGCGGTCTTCGCGGTCACCGAGAAGACCAACGTGGGCACGTTCGGCTCGTATGTCATCGGCGCTCGCACGCCGGAGGGCGGGTTCGTCGACGTGGGTGACGTGGCGGGTCTCGACCGCGTGCGCGACGCCCAGATCCAGGGCGAGATCATGCGCGAGGGCCTGATCACGGGCCGGCGGATCGAGCGCCAGAGCGCGTCGGGCACGCGTCCCGGGATGGAGCTGCGCCCGAGCATCGTCGTCACGGTGCGCTTCGAGGGCATCGTGAAGGACTCGCTCGAAGGCGAGCTCAAGCTGCGCGACCCGAAGCTCGTCATGATCCGCAGCGACAAGAGCGCGATGGAAGCCGACTCGACGAAGAACATCGAAGAGCTCTGGCTCCGCCAGCGCGTGGGGTAGGGGTGTACGGCGATGCGCTCCGCTACGTCCCCGAGATCGGGTGGGCGTGGCCGCTCGCGCTGCTCGCCCTGCTCGCCTCGTGTGGTCTGGCGTGGAGCCCGCGCCTGCGGGTCGCCGCACCCGCGGGGCCCCTTTTCGCGGCGGCGGTGATGCTCGCGTACACGGCGTCTCGGCCGCCCGGGCCGGGATCGAGGGCGATCGTCGGAAGGAGTCGAGCTTCGAGCGTCTCAGGGCCTCACGCAGATGACGCAGAAGGACGCAGATGACGCAGAAACGAGGCCATCTCGGGTCGAGTGTCCTCGTTTCCCCGGGCGTCTTCGACGGGAATCCGCCGAGGACGCCAGAAGGTCCACCCGTGACTTCAGGGCCCTTGAGGGGACGCCGATGGCAGTCAGGGCAACGACTGACTGATTGCAGCCGCCAGAACCGCAAAGCCGGTGTGGCCGGGCCGGACGGCACTCTCTCCCCGAACCCACGAAGTGGACTGGCAGGGGTCGATCCTGCTCTCCCCCGCACCGTCGAGGTGGACTGGACCCGCATCGAGACTCCCGGCTCACCAGAGCAGCCCAAAACGACCGCCTGCTCTGGTGAATCCCGTTTCCAATCCGCGGGGAGGCCCTCTCAGGCGACCGACCATCGACGTCCCCTCACTACGCCGGGTCGCTGCGCCTGGACCTCGGCGTCCTCGGCGTCCTTGCCGTCCCTGGCGGCGCAATCGGTCTCGACGGCGCCCGGGGACACGAGGACGCTGGAGCCCGCGACGCCCTCGTTTCTGCGTCATCTGCGTCCTTCTGCGTCATCTGCGTGATGCCACGAGACGCTCGAAGCCGGATCCCGTCCGACACCAATCACTGTGGCTCGCTGTGCCAGACCCGGGGACCAGCCGACGCCCGACCCTCCGGACGAGGCCCCCGGTCCACGGTCCACGGTCCACGGTCCACGCCCTCAGAAACGCCCCGCGAGCACGATACCGTTGCGCGTCGCCCCCAGGTTCCACTCGAGCTTCGCGGGCTCGATCTTCCGGCGCTTGGCGGGCTTGTTCGCGTTGTTCACGACGTACTGGATGAAGCTCATCGTGAAGGACGCCGCAGCGAGCCCGCCGGACGTCAAGGTGAGCAACGAGCCCGTCAGCGCGCGGCTCGTGCCGACCTGGTCGGGCGTGCCGGAGATCGCCTGGCCGGCGCCGAACGCGCCGAGCGAAGCGAGGCCGAAGCCGAGGCCGAGCGTGCCGAAGGTCTTCGTGTACTCGGCGCCCGCCTTGCGGTTGGCGGCGTGCATCCGCAGCGTGCCGAAGCCCATCAGCGACGCCCCGCCGCGGTTCACGAGCCCGCCGCCGATGGTGTATGGACGCGCGATCTTCAGGCCCTCGGGCGAGACCTGGCCGGTCTCGGCGTCGATGTACGGGATCGACGCGATGGACCCGCCGAGCTGGACCAGGTTGCCGGCCACCCCGACGCCGAAGCCCGTGAGCGCGAGCGCCTGGCCGGTGCCGTAGTCGTCGGCGTGGGCGGGCGTGAGGAGCGCGGCGAGCAGCAACAGCATCAGGACTCCCGGAGATCGACCTTCGTCCCGCTCCCATCGCGGGGGCAGGAGAGCGACAGGTATCGCGGCACCCGCTCGCGGACCGCGCCGACGTGGCTGATGAGGCCGATGACCCGCCGCCCGTCGGACAGCGACTCGATGGCGCTCATCACGCGGTCGAGGCTCTCGGGGTCGAGGCTGCCGAAGCCCTCGTCGAGGAAGAAGAACTCGAGCGGGTTGGAGTTGTGCCGCTGCACCTGGGTGGACAGGGCGAGGGCGAGGGCGAGCGACGTGATGAACGTCTCGCCGCCGGACAGCGACGAGGCCGGGCGGACCGCACCCCCCGCGTCGAGGTCGGCGATCAGGAAGGACCCGCTGTCGTCGAGCGTGAGGGCGTAGCGGCCGCGCGTGAGGCGGCCGAGGTGGTCGGTCGCCAAAGCCGCGAGGTCGTGCAGGTAGTCGTTCGCGACGTACTCCACGAACCGATCGCCCCGCAGGAGCCGCGCCAGCGTGCCGAGCCGCTCGTGGCGCTCGGTGAGGTCGGCGTGCTCGCGGGTGAGGTCGGCGTAGCGCTTCGCGCGGGCCTCGAGCTGGGCGAGGCGCTCGGAGGTCCGCACCAGATCGGCCTCCGCGGCGCGCCGCTGGGCTTCGGCGCGGGCCAGCTCCTGCTCGAGGGACTCCGCGTGCTCGGCCGACACCTCGGCGACGTGCTGGGCCTCGAGGCTCTGCAGGCCGTGCGCGAGGGCCGCCCGGCGCTCGAACCAGCGCTCGACCCCGGACTGGAGCGCGTCGAGATCCTCGCCGGGGAGCCCGGCCTCGGGGACGATGGCGGATTCCGGCAGGCCTGCCGCGTCACGCGCCGCCGCCGCGGCCCTCGCTGCGTCGTCGACGTGCGCGGTGGCGGACTGGACGGCCTGCTCGGCGGCGGCGTGCTCCGCGGTGGCCTGGCCCGCGACGAGCCGCGCGGCGTCGAGCCCGGCGCTGGCTTCGGTCACGCCGCGCTCGATGGACGCGAGCTCGGCCTCGACCGCCGCCAGCCGCTCCACGGGGTCGCCCTCGGGTGCGGCCTCG
Organism: Alphaproteobacteria bacterium; assembly: GCA_020632875.1. Taxonomy (GTDB): domain Bacteria; phylum Myxococcota_A; class UBA796; order UBA796; genus JACKEQ01. The sequence continues at coordinate 60,689 of JACKET010000019.1, read as the reverse complement.
CGCACGGCGGCGAGCAGGGATTCGCGGCGCGCGTCGGCCGCGTCGTGCTCGGCCTTCACGCGCTCGAGCTCGGCCCGCCGCCCGGACAGGCTGTCCCGGCGCTGTTCCCAGGCCTTCTGGGCCGCGGTCAGCTCGGCTTCGACGGCGTCGATGCGGGGCTCCAGCTCCTGGCGGCGGCGGTCGCGGTCCGCGATGTCGGCCACCACGCGGGGCAGGTCGAACATCGTGAGCTCGCCGAGCGAATCGGTCAGCTCGCCCCATGCGCGGCCCTCGGCATCCAGCGTCTCGGACTGCGCGGCCTTCAGGCGCTCGAGCTCGTCGAGGATGGCGCCGTGGCGCGCGGTGGCCGTGGCGAGCAGCGAGCGGGCGTCCTCCACGCCCGGTGCGATGGCTGTTCGCGACCGCTCGGCGCGCGCGATGGCGTGCTGCAGGGTGCGGCGGGCCTTCTCTTCGCGCTCGAGCAGCAGCAGGAGCGCATCCGCCGCCGAGACCCCGAGCACGGGGGGAATCGCGGCGATCAGCGCGTCGAGCCCCTCCGCGGCGACCCGGGCCCGGTGCTCGGCGCCGGCGAGCGCCTCCTGGCGGGCCTCGAGCGAGGCGGCGGCGCGCGCGCGGGCGGCGACGATCTCGAGCAGGTCGTGCTCGCGGGTGGGCTTCGCGGGGCTCGGGTGGTCGGTCGAGCCACACACGAGGCACGCGTCGCCCTCGACGAGCGATGCAGCCAGCAGCCCTGCCAGCTTGGCCGGAGCGAGGGCCTCGCCCCCCAGACGCTCGACGTCGGCCTCGGCCTGCGCCACGGCCTCGCGCGTGGCGTCGCGCTCGGCCTGTGCCACGCGACGCAGCTCGACTGCGGCCCCCATCCGATCGAGCAGCCCCTGGCGGCGCACGGCGTCGGCGGCCTGGGACACGCCGCCGAGCGCGTCGAGCTGGGCTTCGAGGAGGGCGGCCTCGCGCCGGGACCGGTCGAGACGGTCTTCGCCGGCCTCGACCGCCGCTTGGGCGCGACGCACGGCCTCTGCGGCCTCCCTGGCGCGCTCGGTCTGCTCGACGATCTCGGCGGCGAGCGACGTGGAGCGCTTCCGGGCCTGCTCGAGCGCGATCTTCGCGGACTCGGCGGTGCGCATGCGGGCGCGAAGCGCGGGGGTGACCTGGGTCTCGGACCACGCGTTCCGCAGCTCGATGCGTCGGGCCACGATCTTCTCGAGCTTCCGCTCCTCGTCGCCGGCCTGGCGCTCCTCGTCCTCCTGGCGCCGGCGCAGCTGGCCGCGGCGGTGGGCGAGCTTGTGCGTGCGGCTGGCGACCTCCTCGAGCTCGCCCAGCAGCCGGACGGCGCGCACGAGGGCCTCGCGCTGCTGCTGCAGGGCCGGAGAACGCGACGTGCGGCGCTCGACCGCCTCGGCGCGCTCGGCGGCTGCGCGACTGCTGCGGGACTTCGCATCGTCCATCGACGCCTGTGCGCGCTCGACCCGTGCCCGTGCCGCAGCGACGGCACCCCGCGCGGCCTGCTCGCGCATCCGGGCGTCGAGGACGGGCCGCACACGCCGCGCCGTCGCGATCCTCTCGCGCAGCCCCTGGAACCGGTCGGCCTCCGCGTCGTGGGTGTCGAGCGCACGCCGCGCCTCCGCCAGCGCCCGGTGGTGCCGCACGGACTTGCGCGCCTCCTCCGCCGCCTCCGCGGCCACGGCGAACGCCGCGCGCGCTTCGATCGCCGCGCCGCGCGCCACTTCGGCCGCGGATCGCGCGGCCTCGACGGTGTTCGACCCCGCGTCTCCGAGCCCTTCGAGCTCGCCGGTCGCGTGGTGCAGGCGCCCGGCCACGGCGTCCGACTCGCGCTTCACCCGCGCGCGCAGGCCCTCTCCGAAGGGCTCCAGCCGGAAGATCCGCTGCAGCATGCGCCGCCGGTCGGTGCCCTGCAGGTGCAGGAACTCCATGAACCGCCCCTGGGGCAGCACGACGGCGCGCATGAAGTCCTCGGCCGACAGCCCGAGCAGGCTCTCGACGGCCGCGTTGACTTCGCGCTCCTTGTCGGCGACGACCTCCTGAGTCGTGCCGTTCATGCGGGCCAGGCGCGAGTGGATGCGCTGCGCGACGCCCTCGCTGTCGGCCCGGTACGCGCGCTGCGCCTCCCACTCGGTGTCCCCGACGCGGAAGCGGAACCGCACCTCGCAGCGCTTCGCCTGGTGGTTCACGATGCCGCGCTTGCTGCGCCCCACGAGCCGATCGACGGTGCCGAAGAGCGCGAGGGTCATCGCGTCGAGGAGGGTCGACTTGCCCGAACCGATGGGGCCGAAGATCCCGAAGAGCCCGTGCTGGCCGAGCTCCGCGAGATCGATGTCGACGGGGCGTCGGAAGCTGTGGAGGCCGTCGACGTGGAGCGAGAGCGGCTGCATCAGCTGCGCGCCTCCGCGACCACGTCGGACGCGAGCTGGACGAACAGATCGACCAGCGCGTCGTCGGGCTCGGTGCCGGTCGCGTCGCGGTGGAAGGCCTTGAACAGCTCGGCGGGCGCGAGCTCGAGCCGGTCCTGCCGGTCGACGGGGCCGAGCGCGGCCTCCGGGAGCACGGCGCGGATGCGGACGAAGTCGCGCGGGAGCTTGCGGAGCGTCGCGAGCTCGGCGTGCGTCAGCGCGCGGTCGACCTGGAGCTGGAGATCGACGAACGCGTCGGCGTGCAAGCCCGCTTCGACGCCCGCCAGCACGGCCTGGAAGCTCTCGGCCTGCCAAACGGCGAGGGGGCGGCCGGCATCGATGGGGATGCGGTGGACCACGGCGGCCCCGCCGGGCTCGACCTCGACGAGCGTGTGCGTGCGCTCCTCGCCCGCCTCGGAGAAGCGGAACGCCAGCGGAGCCCCGCAGTACCGCACGGCGGTGGGCGCGCCGGGCACGTCCTGGGCGCGGTGCAGGTGGCCGAGCGCCACGTACTGCGCGGACGCGGGGAACACGTCGGTCTCGACCTGGTAGGCCCCGCCGACCAACGCGCGCTCGGACTCGCTCGCGAGGCACGCGCGCACCTGGAGGTGCGAGGTCATCAGGTTCACCGCGCCCGGGTCGAAGTGCTCGGCGAGCCCGGTGAGCACGGCCTTCACCTTCTCGGAGTACGCGTGCTGCAGCGAGCGCTCGCGCACGGTCTCGGTGAGCAGCAGCGAGAGCCGGGCCTCGGACGGGTAGGGGAGCGCCGCGATCCGGGCCTCCTGCCCACACGGCGTGCCGACGCCGAGCACACCGGGAGCCGCGTACGACACGCCCCCGCCGGCCTTCGGCGCCTGCCCGACGCGCCCGAGGATGTACACGCCGTGCGCGGCGGCGAGGGGCGTGGCCGCCGCGATGCGGTCGGGGCTGTCGTGGTTCCCCGCGATGACGACGACCGGCCGGCGCCCGCCGTCGCCGAGCCGCGCGAGGGTCTCGAAGTACAGCTCCTCCGCGTCGATCGGCGGGTTGTACACGTCGAACACGTCGCCCGCGATCAGCACCAGATCGACGTCGGCCGCGAGCCGCACGACCTCGTCGAGGTAGTCGGCCTGCTCGGGGATGCGCGACCGCCCCTCGAGGGTCTTCCCGAGGTGCCAGTCGCTGGCGTGCAGGATGCGCATGGTGGGCGTCTTATCCCGGTCGCCACATCACGGAGGCGCCCGTGCGGACGTACCAGAGCGCCAGGTGCTCCACGCGCGTCCCCATGCGCTCCAGCGCGTCGGCGTAGCTCGCGAGCTGGGGCCCGTACGTGCGCAGCGACGCGCCCTCGATCAGGTCGTCGAGCCCGCGCGGGGACTTCGTGCCGGCCTTGAAGTCCACGACGACGACGCCCTTCGGCCGCTGCACGAGAAGATCGATGCGCCCCGACAGGAGCAGGTTGTCGTCCGCGCCGCCGCGCCCGACCAGCGGATACTCGAACCACAGCTTCGAGGACGGGTCGGTGACGATGTCCCAGAGCTGCCCCTTCTGCTCGCGGAGACGGGTGCTGACGGCCGCCAGCCAGCTCGCGATGGCCGGGTCGGGCGCGCCCCACTCCTCGCCGAGCCATGCCGCGATGCGCGCCTGTGGAGCGGGCCCGTCGAAGCGCCATGCGGCGAACCACCCGTGCGCGAGGGTCCCCCAGTCGGCGGGGCTGAGATCCGGGTGGTCGGCGCCGGGCGGGGGGATGTCGCCGCCGCCGCGCTGGAAGCCGCCCAGGGTGACCTTCGAGCGGATGAGCTCGGCGAGCTTCTGACGCTGCTCGCGGGAGTACCGCGCTGCCGCTGCGGACGGGGCCTGCTCGATGAGCGGCGGGTCGAGGTCGGGGAGCTCGAACGGCGGGACCCCCGTCGCCACGACCTCGTACCGGTGGAGTCGCTCCGTCTCGGGGAGTCCGGGCGGTGCGACGTGGAGGATGGCGGGGTGCCGGACCTTCGCCCACGTCTCGGCGACGAGCTGCTGCACCCGGCTCATCCGGCCCTTCTTGGGCAGCCCCATCGTGACGGACCGCCGCGCGCGGGTGACGGCGACATAGGCCAGCCGGGCGCCCTCCTCCGCGTAGCGGGTCTCGCGGATCGCGATCCCGAGCCGCTTCAGCGGGTCGTGGTACGGGACGAGCCCGCCCTCCGGGTCGAACCGCAACCCGAGGAGGCGCACGCGCTTCCCGCCGAGCTGCATCCAGGCGTCCTCGTCGGGGTCGATGTCGATCCGCCCGCCGCGGCCCGGCGAGAACACGCACACGTGGTCCCACGCGAGGCCCTTCGCCTGGAAGACCGTCGTGCAGGTGATCGTGCGCTCGGGCCGCTCCAGCCGCACCCGGGGCACGTCGGAGCGCGAGTCGGCCGACAGCATGCTCGCGATGGCGTCGACGCTCGCGCCCTGGGCGTCGAGCTCGCCGATCCAGTCGAGCAGCACCTCGAGGCGCGCGACCTCGTCGAGCCCGCCGGGGCTGGCGGCCAGCAGCGTGCGCCAGCCCATCGCGGTGACCAGGCGGTCGAGCACGAGGGACGTGTCGTCGCGGCCGATGTCGGCGAGCGCGGCGAGCAGGGGTTCCCGCGCCTGTGCGAAGGCCGCGATGTCGTCGTCGCGGTGGGGTCGTTCGAGCCGCGGGATGCGCGCCACGGCGCCGAGATCGGTCGCCCAGCCGCGGTCGCCGACGCCGATGCCCTTGCGGATCCGCGCCAGGGCGCCGTCGGTCAGGCCGATGCTCGGGTGCTTCCAGACGGCGAGCCACGCGACGTCGTCGGCCCGGTCGAGCAGGGCGCGCAGCCACATCCCGAGGTCGCGCGCGACGCCCTCGCCGAGCCAGCCGTCGCCGCCGTCGACCCACGCGATGGTCTCGTCTCCGGCGAGTCGGCGGAGCAGGTCGGCCGCCCGGCGTGCCGCGCGCCAGCTCGCACACAGCACGGCCGCACTGTCGGACCGATGCCCCTCCTCGTCGCTCCAGGCCCGCCGCACGCGGTCCCAGAACACCACCAGCGCGTGGTCGTCGGCGGCGTTGGGCGTCAGGTTGCCGTCGTTCACGATCACGATGGGCGGGGCGAGGTCGCCGTGTACGGCTCCGTCGAGGGTGTTGTCGGCGCGCTCGGGGTCGGCCGCGAGACCCTCGAGGGATTCGAGGGGCGTCCAATAGCGCCGCTTCATCGGGGCTTCGAGGGCTTCGAAGAGCGCGCGGTGGGCGTCGACGAGGGGCGGCGTGCTGCGGTGGTTCGTGAGCAGCGGCACCACGTCCTCGGTGCGCTTCGTGAGCCGCTCCAGGCCCTCCGGCTCGCCGCCGCGGAACAGGTAGATGCTCTGCCGGCCGTCGCCCACGAACACGGACCGCATGCCCGCGATCCGGCCGAGGGCTTCGTACAGCTCCAGCTGATCGGGGCTGGCATCCTGGATCTCGTCGACGAGCAGGGCCGCGAAACGCCCGACGAGCAGGGGGCTCTCGCAGAGCTTGGCCGCGGCGCGCGTGAGCTCGGCGTGCGACAGCTCGCCCTGCAGGGCGGCGGACTCGAGCGCGTCGGACGCCACGCGGATGCGCAGGCTCTCGACGGCGTCGCGGAGGGTGTCGGCCAGGGCCAGGTGCGCGGGGTCCTCGTAGGGATGGCGGAGGGTCTTCAGCGCGTCGTCCATGCGGACCGTGGTGATGCCGAAGTCGAACGCCGTGGCTTCGAGCGCGTTCCACACGTCGCGCGCCCGCCCGCGGTGGACCTTCCGGATCCACGACACGAGCTCGATGGGCGCCGAGGCGGGCGGCGCACCGTCGTGCAGCCAGGCCTCGACCGCGGGGATGGCCCACTCGGCGCCCTTGTTCGTGATGTCGGCGAGCCGCGCCCTCGTGGCGTCCCGGTCGAGCCCGCGGATCTTGAAGGCGTCTTCGAGGTCGAGCCCTTCGAGGGCCTCGGCGATGCGCGTCGACATCCAGTGGAGCACGTCGGAGCCGCGGGCCGCGTCGAGCCCGTCGATCTCGGCGGAACGCGTGGTCATCTCGAGGATCTCGCCGAGGGTGAAGTATCGCGTGAGGGTCTTCACCTCGTCTGGAGGGTCGGCCTCGGGAGGGTCGAGCAGGCGGCGCGCGGCGGCGTCGAGGTGGGCGGTGAGCTCGGGGACCGCGACGAGCCCGATGTCGAGGGCGATCGAGCCCTTGTCGGGGAGCGGGAGGGCCGCGTCGAGCGCGAACTCCGACAGCAGGCGGTGCACGAAGTGGTCGGTGGTGCCGATGGGCGCGCTGCCGAGGTCGGCCAGCGCGGCGCGCGCGACGGCCGGGTCCTTCGGAGCGGCCTCGAGGTACACGGGGCCGGCCTGTCCGAGCATCGCGAGCGCTTCGTCGTCGCCGGCGGCCGCGCGCAGGGCGAGGCCCACGCGCTCCACCAGCTCGGCGGCGGCGCGTCGGGTGAAGGTGATGGCGACGATGCGCTCGACGGGGATGTCGTCCGCGACGAGCTGCAGGTAGGCACGGGCCAGCGCGGTGGTCTTCCCGCAGCCCGCGGCGGCCCGGATGACGCGCACGGTCACGACCCCACCTCCACGTCGCGGATGCGGCAGGCGCCGGCGAGGGGGCAGTAGTCGTGCTGCCAGCCCGACATCGCGGGGCAGGTGTCCTCGCGCGGGGAGAGGAGCCAGTCGCCGCCCTGCGCGCGCTCCACGAGATTGCCGAGGGCGAACGACAGCATCTTGAGCGTCTCGCGGTCGACGAGGTAGTCCTCGAGCGCCGGCTTCAGCTTCCGCTCCTCGTCGACGGCCCGGAGGTGGTCCCACCCGATGGTGGCGACGCGGGCGTTCCGGAAGGCCTCGGGCAGGACGCCGCGCGCGATGGCCTCCTGGAGCGCGAGGGCGTACACGACGAGCTGGGGCTCCTTCAGCTCGAGCAGGTCACGGCGTCCACCGCGGTGATCCGGGGCGTTCCTCGTGGTCTTGTAGTCGGCGATGCGCGCGAGCGGATGCGCGGGGTCGCCCACGAGGGTCACGCGGTCGATCACCCCGAGGACCGGGAGGTCGATCCCGCGGAGCCGGATCTCGATGGGCCCGATGGCGGCGGGCTCGTTGTCGGACTCGCTCCCGAACGCGGCGGCCCGGTCGGACGGGCCGAACGGGAGCTCCGCCACGGCCCCGATCACGGGGGCCTCGATGGCGGTCGACAGCGCCCATGCCTCCCTCCACAGCCCGACGACGCTGTCGAACGCGGGGTGCGCCACGAAGTCGCGGAGCACCGGGGCCCAGGCCGTCGAGAACGTGGAGCCCCCCATCGTGCACAGGACGTCCTCGGAGGAGGTCGCTGGATTCGTGCCGTTCGCGGCCGACTGTGCGGCGGACTTGATCCACTTCCTCAGGTTCCACCACGAGGACTCGAGGCCCGCGAGACGGCCCGAGTCGGTGAGGCGGTCGGACGCGACGTCGAGGAGGTGGTGGTTGTAGACGAGCTCCTCGGCGGACGCCGGAGCGGTGCGGCCGTCGCGGGCGGGCTGGCTCCGGGCCATCGCGTAGCGCCCCCAGTGGACGGTCCACCGCTCCTCGAGGCCTCGCGCGGCGGCGTCGCGGGCCGGCGAGAGGGCGCCGAAGTCCCGTCTCCGGGCCTCGAAAGAACCTGAGGTGTTGGCGAGGAGGGCGTCGTGGAAGCGCTGCCGGGCTGCATCGAGGTCGCCTTCGGTGCGCCAGGCGCCGCGGTGGACCGCCCGCTCGAGGGTGTCGTGCACCGCGATGCCGATCTCCTTCGCGTCGAGCTCCTCGGCGACGGTCTCGGGCTCTTCGATGCGGAGGACCCGACGGCCGAACGTCTGGTACAGACAGTGCGTCAGCGGGCCGAGGACGCGCGAGACCGAGTGGGGGCCGGCGTCGAGGCGGGCCTCGGGGACCTCGGTGGCGCGGCCGAGCCACGGGAGCAGCCAGTCGCGCGGGGTGTGGCGCTCGACGAGGCGATGCACCAGCGTGCGGCTCCCGGGAGCACGGGTCGGGCTGCGGGGTGGGTCGACGGGACCTCGGCCGGCGCGGCTCCACTCGAGGGTGGCCTGCAGGGCGGCCCGCTGCATCGGGCCTTCCGGAGGAGGGGCGCCGTCGGAGACGTGCCGGGCCTCGAGGGCTTCGAGGCACCGCTCTTCGGGGAGGTCGGCGAGGCCGAGGCCGTAGGGCTCGCAGCCGCCGTCGCCCACCGCGAGGCCGAGCTGGATGGGAGGGACGACCGCGCGGCCCATCGCGTCGCGCTCGGTGACGAGGGTGACGACGGCATCCGCCTGGGCCACGGCGCGCTCGAGCTGGGCGAGGCGGAAGTCGACCCGGGCGCGGCCATGGAGGATGCCGAGGCCCTCGAGGGCGGCCTCGGAGAGCAGGGGATCGGGATTGGGGCGCACGGCGACGCCCTGGTCGTGCACGTCGCACAGGACGAGCTGCCCGCACGGGCGGCCGTCGTAGTCCTCGTACGTCAGGATCTCGACGCCGGGGCGCACCTCGCCCTTGTCGACGGCGCCGCGCAGCAGCTCGAGCGCCGAGACGCGCGTGGCGGGGCGGTCGGAGCCGCGGCGGAGCGCCCCGAGGATGCGGAGGCTCGCGGGGTCGTCGCCGGTGCGCACGCGGCAGGCGAGCAGGAACCGGCGGAGGGCGCCGAGCGTGCCGCCCGGCGGGGTGTCGGGGAGGGCCGTGGGGTCCTGGTCGCCCAGCAGGTTCGCGACGAGGGCGTCGAAGTCGCCCCAGTCGGCGTCCTCCTCGGGGCCCTGCACGCCGAAGGTGTCGCCGAACGTGGCGCCCTTCACGCAGGCCTCGAGCACGCGCAGGCGCGCGGCGAGGCGGAGGGCGCGCGGCGCGGTGCGCCCGCCTTCGAGGTCGGTGCGGGCGGAGAGCGCGTCGAGCTCGTGCAGCCAGCGCGAGAGCGGGGCGTCGAGGTGCCGCGCCCGTCGGATGATCTTCGCGACGGCACGCGGCGTGAGGTCGGTGCGCTCGGGGTCTTCGCCCAGCGCCTCGAGCTTCTCGCGCAGCCAGGCGAGCGCAGGCGGCGGGAGGCGGCGGTCGATCATCGGGTGCCGGAGCACGAAGTTCAGATCGACGGCGCGGATCGCGGGGTCGGGGTTCCCGTCGAACCACGGGATGGCGCGGCGGATGACGGACGCCAGCGTGTGGCGCTCGAGGCGCGCCGGCGAGCGCCACGCACTGGAGACGCCGTTGCGCAGCAGCGCCCGGTGCACGCGGGCCGCCGTGGCGTCGTGCTGGACGAGCACCAGCGCATCCCCCCGGGCGGCGAAGGACGCGGCGAGCCGGGCCTCGGCGGTGGTGTCGGGCACGCCGAGCGCGGTGCGCGGCGACTTCCGCGGCAGGTCGCGCAGCTTCTCGCCGCGCGTGAGGGCCTGGTGGACCGCGCGGGTCCACGGGTCGAGCGGGCCCTCGAAGCCGATGGCGACGACCCGCGACCACTGCAACGAGTCCGTCAGGTGCGGCCCGTTCGCGCGCGAGAGGTCGAGCAGCCGCGTCTCGAGCGCGGTGTCGGTGTGCCAGTCGGTGGCCGCGAGCTCTTCGAGCCACGCCGGGGCGCGCACGTCGGGATCGGCGTGGCGGTGCAGGCGGAGCTCGCGCACGCGCTGGCGGGCGAGGGCCACGAGGCCGGGGCGGGCGCCGATGCGGGCCGCGAACGGCGTGTCGGGCAGGGCGTCGGTGCCGACCGGCGCCGCGTCGAGCCAGGGCCCGTCGAGCTGGTGGGCGAGGGCCGACGGCGTGGCGATCTCGAGGCCCGCGACGCCCATCCGGCGGGCGGCCCAGGCGCGCACGCTGTTCGCGGTCGCCGTGGTTCGGCAAAGCACGAGCACGGGCTTGCCGAGCCGCTGCTTCGGTGCGATGCGCTCTTCGAGCCAGGCGTCGATCATCGCGGCAGGCCCCATGCGCGGCGGATCTGGCGCGCCGCCGACCGCGACACGGACACGACGGAGCCGTCCTTCAGGTGCGCGAGGTAGCCGCCCGTGTCGACGTTCTCGAGGCGCTCGACGTGGGCGGTGCCCACGATGGCCTGGCGGTGCACGCGCAGGAATGCGCCCGGCGGGAGGCGCCGCTCGAGGTCGGCCAGGCGCAGGTCGGTGAAGTGCTTGCGCCCCCCGGCGTGCACGACGACGGAGATCCCGTCGATGACGGCGTGCGACAGCGCGTCGAGGTCGACCAGCACGGCGCCGTTGTGGGTGGGCAGCGCGATGCGCCCGGTGGGGCCGGCGTCGACGGGGGCCAGCCGCTCGCGCAGCCGGTCGACGGCCGTGCGCACGCGGGCCGCGTCGGTGGGCTTCAGCAGGTAGTCGACGGCGCCCGTCTCGAAGGCCTTCACCGCGTGATCGGCGTGGGCCGTGAGGAACACGACCAGGGGCCCGGAGGGGCCGAGCAGCGCGGCCACCTCGGTGCCGTCGAGCCCGGGCATGTGGATGTCGAGGAACACGGCGTCGACGTCTCCGTCGGCCACGGCTTCGAGGAGGGCTTCGCCGCTCTCGCACTCCGCCGCGATCTCGACGTCCGGGAGCGCCGACAACAGCCGTGCGATGCGCTTTCGCGCGAGCATCTCGTCGTCGGCGACCGCGATGCGCACTTCACTCCCCCCCGGAGGGCACGTCGTATCCCACGCGCGCCACGGTCGCGTCGCCCTGGCCTTCGAGGAGGAGCGAGGCGCGATCGCCGAACGCCAGCGCGAGCCGGTCGCGCACCATCCGCAGGCCCTCGCCGCCGTCGCGGGGCCCGCCGTACGGCCCGGGATTCGCGATCTCGACGGTGAGGCGGCCGCCTTCGAGCGCGGTCGCGACGCGGATCGTGCCGCGGTGCCCCTTCGCGGGGCCGTGCTTCACGGCGTTCTCGACGAGCGGGAGCAGAAGGAGCGGCGGGATGCTCGCGCCGTGCCCCTGAGCCCGCCAGTCGACGTCGAACCACGCGGGGTCGCGGATCTGGTGCAGCGCCAGCACGTCGCGGACGATGCGGAGCTCCTCGTCGAGGGGCCAGCGCTCGGCGCGGATCCCGGTCATGACCTGCCTGAGCACGCCGGACAGCGTGAGGATCGCCTCTTCGGCCTTCGCGCCGTCGAGCGTGCACCACTCGGCGATGGCGTTCAGGGTGTTGAACAGGAAGTGCGGGTCGAGGTGGGCGCGGATCGCGAGGAGCTCGGCGGCCTCGGCCTGCTTCCGGAGCGCGTCGGCCCGGGCGCGCTCGGCCTCGAGGCCGCGCTCGAGCTCGATGTCCCGGCCGAGACCCCAGCCGCCCACGAGGAACAGCGCCGCCGCCACGCCGCCGTTCAGCGAGCTCACCAGGAAGCTCGGCCCGAGCTCCACGGCGGCGGTCATGCCGTAGCCCCAGGTCAGCGGCATCACCCCGACGATGGCGAACAGCGCCAGCCGCACGACCCAGGGGAGGCTCGGTGCCGCGGCGCCGAACAGCGCCCGCCACGCGAAGGGCCCGAGCAGCACGAAGCCCACGACCATCCCGGCCGCGATGGCGTCGGCCGCGAGCGGGTAGGCGCTGTAGGCGTGCTGCGACGCCATGAGGGGCAGGGCGAGCACGAGCAGGGGAGCGAGGCGTCGCGGCTGGAGCACGCCGCCGAGCGTGTCGAGCCACAGCGCGCGACCGGCTGCGGGTGGATTATGCTCGCGCTCGGAAGGCATGCGGGTCCCTGCGTGTCCGGTCCACCATAGTGCGAGGAGTGCCGGTGTTCGTGTGGTTGTTGGGATGTTTCGCAGCGCTCGCCGGTGAGGCCCAGCTCAAGGTGCTCGTCATGCCGCTGACGCCGGCCGACGACTACCAGACCGAGTTCCACGCGCTGATCCCGCGCCCCGGCGCGCAGAACGAGCAGTGGGCCGCGAGCCACTCGGGCTTCGAGTGCGTGGGGAACGACGACTTCGTCGAGGTGTGGGTCCGCAAGCCCTCGTGGCCCTCCGAGGTCCCGAAGAAGGTCGTCTGCACCGGCACTTCGGGGAGCGTCTCGGCGAAGGTGCGCATCATCGACCGCAACCTCGAGCCGATGTTCGTGGCGGATGGCTCGCTGGTCATGCCGCGAACAAAGGGCGAGTCGGCCATCTACAAGGGCCCGCCGCCGCGTCAGGACTTCGGGGTCCAGCAGGGCCGCACGGGCAGCCTCAACATCCTGTGCAAGATCGAGGCGGGTCCGGTGCTCGAGGTCACGGCGTACCCGCTGATGGAAGACGGGAAGGGCCGCTGCCTGCTGCAGACGAAGCTCGGGGAGAAGATCGACTTCCCGGTCGTGATCCGGACGATCAAGCGCGCGCAGTAGAGCAGGGCCTGGAGTCTGGAGCTCTCTCGATCGGGTCGGACGTGTCGACGTCCGGAGCGCCCTGCATCACGCAGATGACGCAGAAGGACGCAGATGACGCAGAGGGAGGGGGGGCCCACTGGATGCGAATCCGCGTTTTGCGCAGCTTCAACGAATGGAATTTGTCGGTGTTCGGCGAAATCCACTGCCTCGATGGGCCAAACGTCTGATTGCACCGCCAAGACCGCCAAGACCGCCAAGACCGCCAAGACCGCCAAGACCGCCAAGACCGCCAAGACCGCCAAGACCGGGTCGGACCTTGCCTCTCCCCAAACTCAGAGGTGGACGGGGCGGCCGTTGGCGGGTGCGCTCACCGGATCAGCCGAAAAGCCGGCCTGCTCTGGTGAGTCGCGAATCCGTTCCGCGACAAGGCCCACTCGGCGCTCCGGGGACGCGAAGACGCTGGACCCGGGTCAGCCTCGTTTCTGCGTCATCTGCGCCCTTCTGCGTCATCTGCGTGATGCCTTGGGACGCTCGAAGCTCGATCCCTTGCACGTAGAGGAGGGCGCAGGAACGGATGCGTCGTGCCCCCTTCTGGACATTTCGCGCACGAATCAGCGCCTTCTGAACTCCGTGATCGGCGGATGCGGATCCGGTGGGGGCAGCCCTCGATGGAGCAAACATCTGATTGCACCGATAAGACCGCCGAGACCTCCAATACGGGGTAGCCGGGCCGGACGGTGCCGCCCCCCGCAACTCCGAAGTGGGCGGGGAGGCCGTTGGCGGGTCCGCTCACCGGAGCAGACGAAACGCCAGCCTGCTCTGGTGAGTCTCGAATCCGATCCGCGAGAAGGCCCGCTCGGCCTCCGGGGACGCGAAGACGCTCGACCCGGGGCGGCCTCGTTTCTGCGTCATCCGCGTCCTTCTGCGTCATCTGCGTGATGGACCGGGACGCTCGAAGCTCGACCGTTCCGACAAGGAGCGATCCCGTCCGACCCTATTCGAGGGACGCCGCCCGCCCGCCACGTCGACCGTCCCCGTGACCCACGACGCTGTCGCCCTCGCGGGCCGCGAGGTTGGCGCCCCCGAAGAACATGCTGCGCTCGGTGAAGCAGGATGCGTCCGGCCACTCCGCCAGCACGGCTGCTTCGGTCCCGGCGGGCAAGTCGCACGTCTCGAACCAGAGCTTCTCGCCCTCGACGTGGATGCGCGGCGCGTCCGCGGCCTCCTGCAGCGAGCGGCCGTGCCCGATGCGCGCCAGCACCGTCTCGAACACGATGGACCGGATGCGGTTCGCGCCCCCCGTGCCCGCGACCAGCACCGGGCGACCGTCCTTCAGCACGACGGTGGGCGTCATCATCGTGGTCATGAGGCTCCCCGCCGGTCGCGCGTGGAATCCGCCGGGGTTGATGTCCTCCTCGCCGAGGAAGTTGTTCACGTGGACCCCGAAGGCCTCGATGGCGTGACCGCAGCCCTCGCCGTTCGACATCGTCAGCGCCGCGCAGTCGCCGTCGCGCGTGAGCACCGAGATGTGCGTCGTGCCGCCGAGGTGCCGCTCTTCGCGCGCGGCTTCGTGCTGCCAACGCTCCAGCGCCGGCTCGGACAGCAGCCAGGACGCCGCGCCGGGCTCGAACACGTGCGCGTCGAAGCCCGCGCCACGCGCCACGGAGAGCGCGCGGAGGATGCGCCCGACGCTGTTCGCCCACTCGGGGCCGAGCCACGCCATGCCCGGCACGCCGAGGCGCTCGGCGAGCGTCAGGGCCAGCGCGACCAGGGCGCCCCCCGAGGCTGGCGGAGACGGCGTGACGAGCGTGTGACCCGCGAACGGCACGGCGAGCGGGGGGCGGTCGGTGATCTCGATGCCCGCGAGGTCGGCCCGCGTGATGCGGCCGCCGTTCGCGGGGCCGTACTCGCGCACCAGCGCGTCGGTCCAGTCGCCGTCGAGGAACCGCTGGCCGTGGCGCCCGACCTCGTCGAGGAAGTCGGCGAGCCCCGCGTTGTGCATCGTGGCGTTCGGCGGAGCGAGGGTGTCGCCGAGGCAGTGGATGCGCCGCACGCTCGGCGTGAGCGTGAGGATGGGCGAGAGCAGGTGGAACACCCACTGGATGGTGGGGGAGAGCGTCCATCCGTGGCGGGCGAGGTGCGCGGCGGGCTGCACGACCTCGGACAGCGGCAGCGAGCCGTGGCGTCGGTGGGCCTCGACGAGCCCGAAGATGCACGTCGGCAGCGCAGCCGAGCCCCGCCCCACGTGGAAGTCCTGCGTCGTGGGGCCGTAGTCGACCGTCACGGCGTGGAAGTCGAGCGCACCCACGTCGACGGGCGGCAGGCCGAGGCCCGGCACCCGCGTGAAGAAGTCGAGCAGGTGGATGCCGCGGTCGGCGTTCCCGTGCAGCAGCAGGCCCGCTCCGGCGGGCGACCCGAGGGGCGGCTCCACGACCCAGCTCGCCATCGCGGCCGCGCACACGGCGTCGATGGCGTTCCCACCCGCGCGGAGCACTTCGATGCCGGCTTCGGCGGTCTGCGCGTCTCCGGCTGCGACGACGGCGCGCGTCATGCCGGGCTGACGTCCCGGGAGCCCGCGGCGGCGTGGCGCGCGGCCTGGCGCGACTGGATGTGCTCGATGTCGTCGCGCGGGATGGCGCCGATGAGCGACCGGGTGTACTCCTCGCGCGGGTCGGCGTAGATCTCCTCGGCTCCGCCCATCTCGACGATGAGCCCGCCCTTCATGACGCACATGATGTCGCTCATGAACTTCACGACCGAGAGGTCGTGGCTGATGAAGATGTAGGTGAGACCGCGGCGTTCCTGCAGCTCTTTCAGCAGGTTGAGCACCTGCGCCTGCACCGACACGTCGAGCGCCGACACCGACTCGTCGCAGATGATGAAGCTCGGCTCGACCGCCAGCGTGCGCGCGATGCAGATGCGCTGGCGCTGACCGCCCGAGAACTCGTGCGGGTAGCGCTGGAGGTACGCCGGGTTCAGACCCACCTCCTCGAGCAGGCCCTGGGCGCGCTTGCGGCGGTCGCTCGAGCTCGTCCCGATGCCGTGGACCTTCATCGGCTCGGTGATCGCGGCTTCGATGGTGAGGCGCGGGTTCAGCGAGGAGTACGGGTCCTGGAAGATGATCTGCAGGTCGCGCCGGACGGCGAGCATCTGCTGCGCGTCGAGCTTGCCGAGGTCTTTGCCCTGGAAGACGACCTGGCCGGCGGTCGGCTCGATGAGGCGCAGGATGGCGCGGCCCGTCGTGGTCTTGCCGCAGCCCGACTCGCCCACGAGGCCGAGCGTCTGGCCGCGGTACACGTCGAAGCTGACGCCGTCGACCGCCTTCACCCACTGGGTGACCTGGCCGAAGATCGTCTTCTTGAGCGGGAAGTGGACCTTCAGGTCCTTCACCCGCAGCACGGGCTCGCCCTCGCCGACCGTCATCTTGTCGCGGCCGGTGGTCATGAGCTCGTGGAGGCGCTCGTCGGTGAGCACCTTCTCCTTCATCTTCACCTCGCCGTCTTCGACCCAGGTCTCCATGAAGTCGGACACGGTGGGGAGCAGCTTGTACTGCGTGTCGAGGCGCGGACGGCACGCCAGCAGGCCCTTGGTGTACGGGTGCTGGGGTGCGCTGAACACGTCGACCACGTCGCCGTACTCGACGAGCTTGCCGCGGAACATGACCGCCACGCGGTCGGCGATCTCGGCGATGACGGCGAGGTCGTGGGTGATGAAGAGGATCGACATGCCGCGGCTGTCGCGGAGCCGCCGGAGCAGGTCGAGGATCTGCGCCTGGATCGTCACGTCGAGCGCGGTGGTGGGCTCGTCGGCGATGAGGAGCTTCGGGTTGCAGGCGAGCGCCATGGCGATCATGACGCGCTGCTTCTGGCCGCCCGACATCTCGTGGGGGTAGCTGTCGACGCGGTTGGAGGGGTCGGGGATGCCGACCTCTTCGAACAGCGCGATGGCGCGCTTGCGGGCCTCGGCGCGGCTCACGCGCTCGTGCCGGATGATGGCCTCGGCGACCTGGTCACCGACCCGGAACACCGGGTTCAGCGAGGTCATGGGCTCCTGGAAGATCATCGCGATGTCGCGGCCGCGAACGTCGATCATCTGGCGCTTCGAGAACGACATCAGGTCTTTCCCGAGGAACGAGATCGACCCGCCGGCGATCTTCGCGGTCTCGGGAGGGAGGAGCCGCATCAACGTCAGCGAGGTCACGGACTTGCCGGACCCGGACTCGCCCACGACGCCGAGCGTCATGCCCTCGGGGATCTCCATCGACACGTCGTCGACGGCTTTCACGATCCCCTGGTCGGTGTGGAACCAGGTCTTCAGACCCTCGATCTTCAGGAGCGGCTGGCTCAACCCTCGGACCCCCGCGTGAGGCGTCGTTCTACCACGTGCCGCTATTGCATTCGCAGCGGGTACACGAAGGTGTCGCCGTCGGGCAGATCGTGCGCGGGGAAGGGGGCGTACGCGAGGGTCTCGACGATGCAGGACGCGGCGGGCGCGGGCCAGTCGTCGGTGCCCTCGACCGCGACGTGGTCGACGAGGCCGTTGCAGCCGACCGTGATCGCGAGGGTGAGCGCGCCGGACGGATTGCCCTCGAGCATGCGCAGACACGGCGAGACGTTCGGCAGGAACGCGTTCATCGACGCGCGGACCTCGTTCTCGCCCAGCCCGGACGAGGCGAGCGAGCCCTCGTCTTCGGTGAGGTCGTCGAGCGAGGGCCCACCGAGGCACTTCTTCGCGGACGGCATCATCAGGCGGGGGCGCTCGTCGCCGGTACCCGTGCTGACGGCGCCCTGGGTGCGCTTCGTGGCCTTCTTCAGGGATGCGACCACCGGGGGCTCGCCATCGGCGTGGATGACGAGCTGCTGGCCGATCTCGATGAGGTCGGACGTGAGGCCGTTCCAGGCCTTCAGCTGCGCGACCGTGACCCCGTGCTCTTTCGCGATCTCACCGAGCGTATCGCCCTTCTCGACGATCACGACGATGTCGGCGGGAGCGGGTTCGAAGAACGAGCAGGCAGACAGGAGGAGAGCGAGGAGCATGCCGAAGGATAACGCGCGTGGCGCCGGGCGGGTGGATCGCGTAAACCGCCGCGCTGGAGGTCGGATGTTCCTGCTCGCGTTCCTGCTCGGCTGCGACGTGGTGCCCCGTCGGATCGAGGAGCCGTCGGAGGTCGACAAGTTCCTCTCGATGCAGAACTACGCGTCGGCCTGCGTGGGGCTGAAGAACCTCGACGACGACGGGCTGCGCACCTACACCGCGCAGCAGCTCGTGCCCTTCGACACGCGTGGCGACGCGCGCCGGTGCCTCTGCGACGCGCTGTACGTCGCCGACGCCCACCGGGCCGACCTCGCCGTCGCGCTCGGCGTGCAGAACAGCAAGCGCGACGACCTCGCGAAGTGCTTCGCCCCCGCGCTCTCCGACCCGGCGGTCGAAGACAAGGACAAGGTCGCCGAAGCGCTCGGTCGCATCGGGGCTCCCGCGGGCTTCGAGGCCCTCGAGGCCGTCGTGAAGAGCGATGCCGACGTCGCCACCCGCGCGGCCGCCGCACGCTCGCTCAAGCCGTCGAGCGCCGCGCGCCACACGCTCATCGAAGCCGTGCTGAACGACCCGGATCCCACCGTCCGGGCCGCTGCGGCCGAGGGTCTCGAGGGCAAGACCCAGGACGAGGTCGTCTCCGCCATCGGCAAGGTCCTCGACGACGACACCGACAACAACGTCCGCGCCGTGGCCCTCCGCTCGCTGATGGTCGCCAAGGCGCCCGGCGCGATGACCAAGGTCTGCCGCACGCTGATGAACGACGAGGACGCCACGATGCGCGTCGGTGCCGCGAAGGCGCTGCACGGCACCAAGAGCGCGACGGGCATCGCGTGCCTGAAGGACCGGCTCCTCGAGAAGGAGGAGAATCCCGCGGTCCGCACGGCCGTGATGGAGGCCCTCGGCGCCAGCCCGTCCGACAAGGCGGCCGACGCGCTGTGCGACCTGATCCACCCAGTGATGAAGCTCTACGTGACCGACAAGATCGCGGAGGAGACGCAGGGCGTCGACATCTGCACGTTCCAGAACAACCGCGATCACGAGCGCTCGTACGAGTGCGTGAACCGCGCGTACAACAAGGGCGGGCTGTCCTGCTACGCGCGGAACCACCTGGGCCGGTGGGTCAACGACCTCGGCGGCAAGGCGCACCGTCCGCTCTGTCCGGGCATGACCCCGAACTGACGGGTTAGCCTCGACGCCCGGAGGTGGAGTGTGGCGGTGTCCCTCGTCGAAGCGCTGGCCGACAAGAACACGAAGAAGGCGGTGATCGCCGACAGTGTCCAGGTGATCGAGCTCGAGGTCGCCGACAAGGGCGGTCTGCGTGGCGCCGCCATCAAGACCGGCTTCGCCACGGTGAAGAAGATCAAGCCCGGCATCCTCGAAGCGGCCGTGTCCCAGCTGCTCCCCGAGTTCGCGCCCGCCGTCGACCCGTTCTACGCGCGCGCACGCGAAGCGGGCGACGTGAGGGGCTGGTTCACGAAGAATGCGGACGAGATCGCCGACGCCCTGCTGGCCATCACGGACGCGAAGGCCGAGCGCGCGAGCAACCGGGTCATGAAGAAGGTCTACAGTTCCCTCAGAGGACAGGCGAAGCTGCACACGGCGGCGGCGATGCCCCGGGTCGCGGATCTCATCCAGCGGCACGTGGGCTGAAGGAGTTCGGAAGATGCAGATCCACCTCGGTGACGACCCGTTCCGCATGTGGGTGCGGCGCGACGAGGGCTACGAGAGCGCGTGCACGGTGCGGTTCGAGACCGAGCACGGCCGCGCGGTGCTCTCGCTGCGGGTGCCCGGTCGCGAAGACCCGGATCCGGTGTCGCACTACGAAGAGGAGAACATCCCGCCCGACGCGCTGCGGCAGGGGCGTTTCGTGCACGTCCTCCCGGGCGGCAACCGCCGGAGCTACGCGCTCTCGCGGCTCACGCCCGACCTGCTCGAGAAGCTCCCGGGCAGCCGCTGGGTCGAGCTCGAGCCGCTCACCGAGTTCGGCTTCCGGTACATGATCTTCCCGAAGGACCTGCCGATCGGCGATGCGAACACCGCCGTCGCGGCGCCCGCCCCGGCGGCTCCGGCGCCCGCGGCTCCGACTGCGGCGGCTGCTCCGGCTGCCGCGGCTCCCGCGGGGCAGGCGGTGCAGGCCAAGCGCCCGGCACCCGTCGCGAAGGCCGGCGCAGCGGCTCCCGCCGCGGGGCAGGTCCCGGCCCGCCCGGCGCGCCAGACGCCGATGGCCCCCGAGCTCGCGCACGAGGCGTTGAGCCAGCTCTCCCACCAGGCCGCCATCCAGCACCTGAAGATGGAGATGGCGAAGGTCGAGGCCCTGCACCAGCGGGTCGACGAGCTCGAGCGCCGGCTCGCGTCGAGCCAGGAGCGCGAGCGCGACCTGCTCAACGTCATGCAGAAGTGGCAGGCGATGGACTGAGGATGGAGCTCGATGCGGCGGTCGCGGCGATCGCCGCGGATGAGGTCCCCGGGGCGAGCGTCGCAGCGATGCTCGCCCAGCTCGACGACCTCGCGCGCGCGGTCCGCATGCCGCCTTCGGTCGAGCCCGCCGAAGCCGTCGCGCGACTGAACCTCTGCTTGTTCGACCAGCACGGGTTCACGGGCGACGTCGACGACTACGAGCACCCGCGGAACAGCTACCTCTGCGAGGTGCTCGAGCGGCGCCGCGGCCTGCCGATCCTGTTGTCCGTCATCTACATCGAGGTGGCGCGGCGCTGCGGTGTCCGCGTGGAGGGCGTGGGGTTCCCCGGGCACTTCCTCGTGGCGCCGGCCGACGCCGAGCGCGAGTTCTTCGTCGACCCCTTCAATCGCGGTCGCATCCTGACGACCGAGGCGCTGACCGACCGGATGGCGACGATGGCGGGCGGCTCGCGCCCTTCGCCCGCCGTGGTCGAGGCCGCCGTGCGCCGCGTGGGCGCGAGGTACATCCTGGTCCGCATCAACAACAACCTGAAGGGCGCCCACCTGCGTCGCGACGACGTGCCCGCGGCCATCCGCGCCGTGCGCCGGATGCTGTCGGCCGAGCCGCACATCCCGTCCGAGCGCCGCGACCTCGCGCTGATGACGGCCTACGACGGGCACCCCGAGACCGCGCGCCTCGAGCTCGAGGCGTACCTCGAGGAACACCCCGACGCTCCCGGAGCCGAAGGCCTGCGCGACCTCGCCGAGAGGCTCGCGCTCGGCCTCGTGGAGCCCTGAGGCCCGGGCTCAGAAGCCCGTCGACCCCACGAACAGGCAGAGCAGCAGGGCCTGGAAGGCGGCCCCGAGCGCGAAGGCCTTCGCGGGCGTGCGGGCGAAGCTGGCGAGCATCATCCCGAACAGGCTCGACTCGACGACGTTCATGCCGACGAAGGTGAGGCTCTCGTAGAACGGCATCGCGGTGAGGGCCTGGAGCTGGGGCAGGAGCTCTTGCCCACCTGCCCACATCAGCAGGCTACCGACCGTCGCGGCGATCACCGGGTCGCGGGCGGCGCGGACGTTCGTCACGACCTTCGGGCGGATGACCACGGCCAGCGCGGTGGTGACGAGCCCCATGAGCCCGAGGGCGAGGGTGTTGGGCACGAGGTTCGCCAGCATGCCCGAGTAGAGCCCCATCACCGACGCGATCGCGGGCAGCGCGAGGTAGCAGACCGCGAAGACGATCGCGAACCAGCTCGAGACCGCGCCGGCCAGCGCCCCGGCGGGCACCGAGCGGGGCCCGGAGCTCGCGGTGTAGGACCGGATCAGGACGGGCTCGTCGAAGTGGACGTGTGCGTCCGACTTCGTCGCTTCGTCGACCGCCACGCGCGGCGGTGTGCGGAGCATCTCGGCCATCCGGAACCTCCCACCCTCCTGTGACTACTGTACGGCGTCTGCGGTTCGCCTGATGTACGGCTTTGTCACAGAGTGGGGGAGGGGGCGTACGGTGGCGCTGGACGCGCCCCCCGAACGCAACGAAGCCGCCCGCACGGCGTGCATCACGCAGTGCGAAGCGGCTTCGGAGGCGGCGCGATCCGGAGATCGCGCAGTCGGATCAGCCCTCGAGCCAGCCGACGACTTCGTCCTGACCCATCTGCAGGAAACCGAAGCCGGCGATGGCCGCGCCGATGATGTTGAAGGTGATCAGGGCGCCCACGATGCCAGCGATGAGGCTGTTCTTCGCGTTGTCGTCCTTTTCGCCGTTGTTCATCTTCATCCCGACCATCACCTGCCAGGCGCCGATGCCGAGCGGGATGATCCCGAAACAGGCCCAGATCCAGAGCAGACCCATCAGGATGTTGAAGCCACCGCTGACCAGGTTGCACATGGCAGCAGTCTTGTAGGGAGCAGGCGCGTCCAAGAGACCCTCCAGAAGATTGGCCGAAGCTTTAGCCATACCAAAGCTGCTGTCAAGAAAGTCGGTGTGGATGCGCCTCGCGGATCACCACAGCCCGTTGGTCGTCTCGCGGTCGAGCTTGTTCCGCTGGTAGCGCTTCTGCGCCTGGGGCAGCCACTTGTCGATGGTCTTCTTTCGCTGCTCGTGGTTCGGATGGGTGGAGAGGAACACCGGGATCACGGACTTCCCGGTGTTCTGCGCCATGCGGTCCCACACGGCCTTCGCCTCCTTCGGCGGGTACCCGGCCTCGGCCATGTACATGACGCCGATCGCGTCGGCCTCGGACTCGTGCATCCGGGAGAACGGGAGGATCACGCCGACCTCGGTCGCCAGACCCAGTGCGCCGACGATGAGGACCTTCTGCTCGGTCTTGAGCTTCGTCTTGCCCTCGAGGATGGCGTACAGGCCCACCATCCCGCCGAGCACGGAGAGATGCTGCGAGAGGCGCTCGGAGCCGTGGCGCGCCGTCGCGTGACCGACCTCGTGGCCCATGACGAAGGCCATGCCGGCCTCGTGCTTCAGGGTGGGGAGGATGCCCGTGTAGAACCCGATGTACCCGCCGGGCAGGCACCACGCGTTGATCGTGTCGTCTTTGATGAGCGAGTACTGCCAGTCGTAGTCGCTGCGCTTGGCGACCTTCGAGATCCGCTTGCCGACGCGCTGCAGGACCTGGTTGTCCTCGCCCTTCCGCTGCAGCTTGTGCTTCGAGAGCGTTGAGCTGTACTGGCTCTTCCCGAGGCCGATCATCAGCTTCTCGGGGATGAGGTTGTACTGCTTGCGCCCGGTGATGGGGACCTTGGTGCACGCGATGACGAGGGCGGACAGCGCGAGGAGCAGGGCTCCGGTACGCGGGTTGAGTCGGAACGGCGACATCGGGTCCTCCGGGGGCCTGCGCGCAGTATCCCGGAAGGCATCGGGCCCGCGCCAGCCCTCCGACGCTCCGCGTCGCGTAAGATTCGAACGTTCGCGCCCGTTCTCCGGGCGCCGGAGGCTCGATGTCCGATCCCACCCGAGGCTATTCCCTCGCCGCGCGCCCGTGGGCCGTCGTCGCGTGGGGCGCGGTCGTGTACACGCTCGTGGTGCTCGTCCCCGCGATCTCGCTCTGGATCGAGGAGGCCGACCAGGGCGACGACACGATGTTCGCGTGGGCCCTGCTCACCGTCGGGTTCTGCGTGCCGGTCGGACTGGTGGTGGGGCTCGTCGCCGCGTCGCGCGAGCGCCTCATCACCCGGCGTGACCGGCCCGGGCGCTTCGCGTGGATCGGGTACGGCATCGGCGCCACGGGGCTCGGGCACTGGCTCGTGATGCTGCCGTACAGCCTGGTGGCGATCGTGAACGGCATCGGGTCCACCGGGTCCACCGCCGAGCGGTACTTCGAGTCCGCCGTGTACGGGCTGATCGCGTGGCTCGGCGTCGCGTGCTTCGGCGGCGTGTGTGCCGCCACGCTCGCGGGGTTCCGTCGGCGCACCCTCGCAGAATCGAGGATGAGCCTGCCCGAGATCCCGCACCTGATCCCGTCCACGGCGCTCGCGGGGCTGCTCGGATCGCCGCTGATGCTCGTGTGCACGATGTTCGTGGCGTCGGGCGGCGACGGCCATGGCTACGCGATCCCGATGGTCTTCGTGGTCGGCGGCATCGGCGGGATGGCCGGGCTCGGCCTCGCGTGGTCCGGTGCGGCGGCCGAGACCGAGGCAGCGCGCGCTGGCGGGCCGGCCGCGTCGTGGGCCACGTCGTTCGGCACGTACTTCGGGGCCTTCCTCGCGGTGCAGTGGGGCACGGCGTTCGCCGTCACCCTGCTGCCCGTGTGGGACTCCGCGATCGGGCAGCGATTCCTGCTCCAGATGGCGTGTGTCGCCATCCTCAGCGTCGGGGCGGCGCTGGTCGGGCGCGGGCTCGCGCGGCCCGGCGGGGTAGAGCCGGGCGCCGTGGCGCGATAGACGGGCCGCCTGCACTGGGGAGCCCGATGATCCGCCACGACTGGACCCTCGACGAGATCCGCGCCATCCACGATCTGCCCCTGATGGACCTCGTGTTCCGCGCGCAGACCGTGCATCGCGAGCACTTCGGCGAGCACGAGGTGCAGCTGTGCTCGCTGCTCTCGATCAAGACCGGCGGGTGCCCCGAAGACTGCGCGTACTGCCCCCAGGCCGCCCGGCACCACACCGAGGTGAAGTACCAGGGCCTGATGGCCGTGCCCGACGTGCTCTCCGCGGCGCGACAGGCGCGTGAGGCCGGGGCCACGCGGTTCTGCATGGGGGCCGCCTGGCGCGAGGTGCGCGACGGCGCGCAGTTCGACGACGTGCTGGCGATGGTCCGCGGCGTGAAGGCGCTCGGCATGGAGGCCTGCTGCACGCTCGGCATGCTCACCGCCGACCAGGCGCAGCGGCTCGCCGAGGCGGGCCTCACGGCCTACAACCACAACCTCGACACCTCGCCCGAGTTCTACGGCGACATCATCTCCACGCGCACCTACGCCGATCGGCTCCAGACCCTCGAGCACGTGCGCGGCGCGGGCATCCAGGTCTGCTGTGGCGGCATCCTCGGGATGGGCGAGGGGGTCGACGACCGCTGCCGGATGCTCCAGGTGCTGGCCACCATGGCGAAGCACCCCGAGTCCGTGCCGATCAACGCGCTCGTCCCGGTCGACGGCACGCCGCTCGCCGACCAGGAGCGCGTCACGACGGTCGAGATGGTCCGCGTGATCGCGACGGCGCGCGTCCTGATGCCCGCTTCGATGGTCCGGCTCTCGGCGGGCCGCAAGGCGATGTCCGAAGAGGCCCAGCTGCTCTGCATGATGGCGGGGGCGAACTCGATCTTCTTCGGCGAGAAGCTGCTCACCACCGCCAATCCCGACTACGCCGACGACATGCGGGTCCTCGAGACCGCCGGGATCCGGCCGCTCGAGCCCCGTGTGGAAGGCCCGGCGGCCCCTTGAGCATCGACGGAGGCCTCCTGGCGGCGGTGCTCGCGAGCCCCGACGCGCTGGAGCCCCGCCTCGTGCTGGCCGACTGGCTCTCGGAGCGCGGCGACCCGCGCGGGGAGTTCATCGGCCTGCAGTGCCTCCCCGAGCCCAGCGACACCCAACGGCGGCGCGCGATGGCGCTGCTGCGCACGCACTGGGAGGCCTGGGTGGGCGCGCGGCTGCGGCTGCTCGTCGACAACCGCACGGTCCGCTTCGACCGGGGCTTCCTCCACAGCTTCACGCTCCGCCGCTCGCCCCTCTGGCTCCAGGAGGAGGTCGACCTGCTCCCGGAGCACGCGCTGGTGCGGCGGATCGACGTCGTGCGCGAGTTCGTGCCCGAAGAGGCGCCGCTGACGGCGCTGCTCCCGCGGTTCGCGGGCCTGCGTTCGGTGCACGGCGTGAACACCCCCGAGCTCGTGGCCCTGCTCGCCGAGCCGCGGCCGATCGCCGAGCTGTCGCTCACGGAGCTCGACCGGGAGGGGATGAGCGCGCTGCTCGGCGCGTCGTTGCCGGAGCTGGAGTACCTGTCGCTCGAGGCGCGCAACCGGGTCTCGCTCGTGCAGTCGCTGCTCGCGAGGCACCCCTCGGTGCGTCGGGTGCGCGTGGGGCACGGCGAGCTCCGGCCGTGGCGCGACGGGCTCGTGGAAAGCGGGCTCACGGCGGTCGAGGTGCGCGTCCAGGCCTGGCTGCTCGCGCTCTCCGGCGCCCGGCTCGAGCACCTCGACGCGTGGCCCGTCGCCGAGCTGTCCGACGATCTGGTGGCGCCGCTGGCCACGGAGCTCGCGGCGCTCGACATCCGCGCGTTGACGTACATCCACGTCCGCGGGGGCCGTGCGCCCGGCGTCGACGCGGTGCGCAAGCTCAAGCGCGCCGCCCGGGGCACTCCACTGCGCCTCCCGCCGAGCTGGACCCGCGACGACGGCTGACTCCGGCCCGGAATCGGCACGGGCGCAAGCGCTCGCGCCGGCGCAGAAGACGCGGAAGAAGGCGTCATCATCCAATCCTCTGCGTCTTCGGCGCCTTATGCGTCTTCTGCGGGCGCGGACGCTTGCGTCCGTGCCTCCACGGGGCCTCGATCTCGCGGTCGGATGTTCCGCTGCCAGCCGAACGGGAACGGGAACGGGAACCGCCTTCGGCTGGGAACGGGAGGAGGCAGCGCGCTTCGCGCGGCTGGCTCCTATGGGGGGTCGAGCGGCTTCCCCGCCTCCCGCCACGCCGACGTTCCGCCCTTCACGTTCACGGCCTTGAACCCGACCGCCGACATCGCATCCGCGGCCCGGCCGGACCGCCCGCCCGACTCGCACACGAAGTAGACGGGCTGCGCCTTGTCGTGCTCGGCGAGGATCGGGTGATCGGCCGAGAGGTCGGACAGCGGCAGGTGCTTGGCGCCCGGCACGTGGCCGTTCGCCCACTCGCCATCCGTTCGCACGTCGACCACGAGCGCCCCGTCGGACAGGGCCTTCTCGAGGCCCGTGATGTCGGTGTCGACGCGCGTGCCCTTCGCGGCCGTCTCGACCTTCGTGGTGGTGGTGACGGGCGTCTCGGGTGCCGGAGCAGACGAGGCGCAGCCGAGCACCAGGGACACGGCGAAGAGCATGGAGACCTCCGGGCCCGCGACGCCGCGGGCGATCAGTTGAGCTGGCTCACCGGCGGCGGTGGCGTGATCCGCACGTGCAGGTGGCTGCTGTGGTTCGGAGCGTGCCGTACGACGCCCCGCTGCTCCCAGCCGAGGCGCGTGGTGGGCGGCACGAGGATCGCATCGACGTCGATGGGATCGAGGCCGAGATCGTCGAGCGCGTGGGCGCGGAGCCGGTCGATGTGGCGCTGATCGAGCAGGATGAACTGCACGTTGCCCGTGTCGAGCAGCGCGTTCACGAGGATCCAGGTGGCCGCCACGTCGAGATCGGCGGGCCGCACGTCGAGGAAGCCATCCGGCTGGCGGCCGCCGCGCACGAACAGCCCGAGGTCGGCGTCGATGCCGAGGTCGTGCGTCTTGTGGCCGTAGAGCGGGCCACCCCCGCGGCGGGAGAGGTCGCCGATGGTGATCGGATCCCAATCGGGGTGGTCCCACGCGAGGCGCTCGGAGACGGACAGGAGCGTCTCGACCAGAAGGGGCGTTCCCCAGGCCCGTTTCGCGTCCCAGCGATCGACGAGACCGGGGAGGTCGGGGAGCTGGGTGACCGCGCCCGCGCCGGACCAGGGGCGCTCGCTCGCGAGGGCGTGGGAGATGAGGAACGCGAAAGCGAGCACGCGGGCTCCATCAAGCATGGGGGTTGTACCCATCGAACCCGAGCGTGTCCAATACTCGGCTGCTACACGGCGCACGCCTCGTGCTTCCGGGCCGCTCCGACGGGGTCTACAATCGCGTCATGCAGGATCGCGACCCCGCCAGGTGGCTCGCACGCCACCCCCGCTTCCGTTGGAAAGACGGAATGCTCGACCGACTCGGCGCCCGCCTGGTGCTCGACGCCTGGAAGCACCCCTCGATCGAGGCGCCCACCGGCGAGAACGGGCCGAATCTCTCGGATCCCGCGACCGGCGGCGTGCTGCTGTCGATCCTCGACGAAGAGGGGCTGCTCACCGACGTCGTGCGCGATCAGGGCGGCTGGATCGTCGCGATCCGCACGCCCGAAGGCATCGAGGGTTACTTCGCGGATACCCTGGGTGAAGCCGCGGCGTGGGCCCTGCTCGCAGGCTGGGGCGAGGATCTGGAAGTCATCGATGAGGTCGAGGTGGCCTGAGCTCGTACTCCTCCCGCTTCTCGGGGCCTGCTGGCTGACGCCGGCCGAGGTCGAAGAGGCGAAGAGGCGCGTCGTGGGCGAAGCCGACACCGACACCGACGCCGATGCCGACACGGATGCCGACGCCGACGCGGATGCCGACAGCGACACCGACGCCGACGCAGACAGCGACTCCGACGCGGATGCCGACAGCGACGCCGATGCCGATCCCTGCGTCGACTCGCCGTTCGCGGGCTCTGCCAACGGCACGAATGCCGGCGAGGGCAACGATCTCCAGCCCACCGGGTGCACCGGAACGTCGGGCGAAGAGGTCGCGCTGTCGTGGGTCGCGCCGTCCGACGGGTGCTACGCGTTCTCGACCCAGGGGTCGAGCTACGACACCGTGCTGTACGTGCTCGAGTCGTGCGCCGGCCCCGAGATCGCCTGCGACGACGACTTCTTCGGCAGCGGGGGCGCGTCGCAGGTCGTGCTCGAGGCCTCGCAGGGCGAAGCGCTCGTCGTGGTCGTCGACGCGTTCGGCACGAACACGGGCACCTGGGCGCTCGCCGTGGGCCCCGGCACCTTCGGGCCCGTCGATCAGGATCTGGGCTCGGCGCTCGCGGCGTCCGGCGACACGTCCGCGGCGGTCGACACGCTCGCGACGCCCGCCTGCTTCGGCGCGGGCTCCGGGAAGGACACCCTCCTCCGCTGGGTCGCGCCCAGCGCCGGCACGTGGACCTTCACCGTCGACCCCACGTTCGACGCGATGGTGTCGATCCATCCGGCCTGCTCGCGCCCGCCGGTCGACTGCTCCGATGTCGTCGGTGTGGCGGTCGAGTCCGTGACGGTCACCGCGAGCGCGGGCGAGGCGTTCGTGCTCCGGATCGCCGGCTGGGACGGGGGAATCATCCTCCCGACCGAGTCGGGGCCCTGGTCCCTCGCCATCACCGGCCCCTGAGGCTTCGCCAGCACAGCCCATCGTCCGGGGATATCCTCGCGCGGTAGGAGATCCGATGCGCACGCTGCTTCTCGTCGTCGCCCTCGCCGGCTGCAAGGGCCCGGTCGCCCCGATCGACACCGACCCCGGCCTCCCGCCGCGCGAAGAGCTGCTCGGGATCGGGCTCGCGCCCCGCGACCCCGTGGCCCGCGTGGGCGAGCAGGTGCCGTTCTTCGCGACCGCGTACTACGACAACACCGAGTACGAGGACATCACCGCGCAGTCCTCGTGGATCAGCACCGACACGCGCGTCGCGACCATCGGCGCCGACGGAGTGGCGCTCGCGCTGGCCGAGGGCGAGACCGAGATCGTCGTCCAGGACGGCACCGGCAAGAGCTCCAAGGTCAAGATGACCGTCATCGGCGAGACCACGACCATCACGGGCGTGTCCGTCACGCCGGCCAGCCTGAACCTGCACATCGGCGACACCGTGCAGCTCTCGGCGGTCGCGTCCTACAGCGACGGCAGCACGGGCAACCTCGGCAGCGGGTGCACCTGGAACACGTCCAACGGCGCGGTGGCCTCGGTCGACGCGTCCGCGCTCGTGTCCGGTGTCGCCGCGGGCACGGCGATGATCGGGGCCGCCTGCGACGGCGGTCTCGGCGGCCAGGCCACGGTCACGGTGGTCGAGGAGGAGGTCGACCTCGGGCAGCCCGACATCGCCTTCACGTACGCAGACGGCATCGGGATCGACACCGACGTGCTGTGGATCGTCGAGGTGACGAACCTCGGAGACGCCTATGCCGGCGGCTTCTTCGTCGACGCGTTCCTCGATCCCTCCGGCACACCCGTGCCCGGCACGCCCTACGACGCGAGCACCTATGTCTCGGGCCTCGCTCCCGGCGAGACGGCCGAGCTCTACCTCGAGATGTACGGCGCGCCCGAAGGCACGTTCTCGAGCTGGGTGGGCGCCGACTTCGACGGGTACGTCGCCGAGTCGAACGAGAGCAACAACGTCAGCGGGCCCATCACCATCGAGACGTCCGCGGCGCTGCTGGGCCCCGACCTCGTGATCGTCGACGCGTTCGCCCTGACCGACGGGTTCATCACCGAGTACCTGATCGAGATCGAGAACCAGGGCGACCAGACGGCGCTCGACTTCTGGCTCGACCTGTACACCGATCAGGTCGTCGCGCCGGGCACCTGCGCGATCGGCGACCGGTACATCAACATCGACACGCTCGCTCCGGGTGCCACGTACGTGTGGGACCCCATCGTGAACGACGCGCAGGGCGTGACGCCGTGGCTCTCGTGGGTGTTCGTCGACTCCTGCGACGACGCCGACGAGTCCGACGAATTCAACAACCAGTCGAGCTTCTCGCCGATCTAGCACGCTTGGCGTGGAAGGGATCGAGCTTCGAGCGTCCCGAGGCATCACGCAGATGACGCAGAAGGACGCAGATGACGCAGAAACCAGGCCGTCGCGGGTCGAGCGTCCTCGTTTCCCCCGGCACCTTCGATGGCCGTGTTCGGGTCGACAGAGCGGGCCTTCTTGCGGACCGGATTCGGGACTCACCAGAGCAGGCCGGCGTTTCGGGCTGATCGGGTGATCTTGCGCCCATCTGGCGCTTGCGTCGCGATTTCCCGGCTACTGCTTCTTGATCGAGCACTTCCGGAGGCTCGGCGAGCAGGTGACCTTCCAGATCTCGCCATTCGCGACGGTGATGCTGCCCTGCTCGGAGGGCTCGTTCGTGGTCGTGAAGAACGCGACCACCTTGTACGTGCCGGGCTCGAGCTGATCGGGATTCGCGGGGCGCCCATCCTGCTTCACGAGCGTGACCGTGGCGCCGCCGGAGTTGATCCACACCTCGGGTCGCGAGGCCGTCGGTGCGGGATCGGGGACCGGCGCTGGATCGGGGACCGGCGCGGGGTCGGGGACCGTCGGCTGCGGCTCGGGGACCGGTTCGTGGACCGGGTCGGGGACGGGAGCGGGTTCGGGTACCGGCGCAGGTGCGGGATCCGGGCGCACGGGCTGCGGGGTCGGCGAGGGCGTGACGGGAGCCTGGGGCGCTGGATCGGGCTGGGGGACCGGGTCGGGCAGGGGATCGGGGTCGGGGACCGGTGCCGGGTCGGGCGCGGTGGGCACGGGCTCCGGCGGAGGGGGCGAGTCGAACACACCTGCAGCCCAGGCGCCGATCCCGGCGAGCCCCATGGCCGCGAGGAACACGACCACGGCGGCCGCGGCGACCATCGGCATCGCGGAGGAGCCCGACTGTGCGGGCGGCTTCGGCGTCGGAGTGGCGGACGACGCGACGGGTGCGGGCTTCGCGGGCTTCTGCACCGAGGCGGGCATCGGCTCGTCGAACATCCCCGGGATGGGCGCCATCGTCGACTGGGTCTTGCCGGTCGAGGCCCCCGGGACGGTGTCGGGATCGTCGTCGTCGGCGTCGGCTGCATCCTCGGGGTGGAGCGTCTCGGCCGTCTGGTGGAGATCGGGCCGCGGACCCGGGAAGATGGTGGGGGCGCTGTCCATGCTCGTGTCGCGCACGCGGTCTTGCGTGGGCGTCGGCATGGGCATCGAGCCGCCCTTGAAGGACCTGCGCAGCGCGTCGGCGGTGCTCTCGCCGCCGGCACCCATGCTGGAGGCCGCTTCGAGGAGGTCGGCATCCCACGGGCCGCGCGAGAGCGCCGTCACCGGCCCCTCGAGGTCGGCGTGGCCGAGCCACACGGCGAGGAGCTTCTCGCAGCTCTCGATGCGCTTCTCGCGGTCGGGCTCGAGGGCCCCGACGATCGCGTCCTCCATCCGCTTCGGGAGGTCGGGCACGAGCTCGCGGATGGGCTGGTACGTGCCCCCCACGATGGCGCTGAAGATCTTGAACATGTCTTCGCCGTCGAACGTGCGCTGGTTCGAGACGACTTCGTAGAGGATGGCACCCAGCGAGAAGATGTCGGCCCGCTTGTCGACCTTCTTCGCGTCGGAGATCTGCTCGGGCGCCATGTACGACGGCGTGCCCATCGCGACCCCGGAGCGGGTCTTCGACATGCCGTCTTCTTCGCCCATGATCATCTTCACGAGCCCGAAGTCGGTGACCTTCGGCACCAGGCCTTCGGCCGTGATCGCGAGCATGATGTTGGCGGGCTTGAGATCGCGGTGGATGAGGCCGTGCCGATGGGCCGCCGCGACGCCGCGGAGGATGCCCGTGACGATCTCGTTGGCCTGCTCGAGCGTGAGCTTGCGGCGGAGCAGGAAGTCGTCGAGCGACGGCCCCCGCACGTACTCCATCACGAGGCCCGGCGCGCCGTTGTGCACGACGACATCGCTCACCGCGACGATGTTCGGGTGCTGCAGCGCGGCCTGCACGCGGCCTTCGTGCATCAGGCGCTGCTGGATGCTGGTCGCGGGGAGCGTGAGGACCTTGAGTGCGGCGAGCGTGCCGAGCTGAGCGTGCCGGACGCGGTAGACCGCCGCCATGCCGCCGCGCCCGATCTCGGCTTCGACGAGGTAGCGGTTGTCGATCAGCGTGCCGGGCTGGAGGTCGGACATCGCGACTCAGCGCTCTCCGATGAGCGCGGCGCCGACGCCCGCCCCGACCGCGATCCCGAAGAACGCGCCGCTCGTGAACGTGAGCGCGTTGGTGCGGGCGCGCTTCCCGTCGAGCACGTCGGCCGAGAGCGACTGATCCTGCGCGCTCTTGAAGAGGTTGCCGCGCTGGCCCCAGGCCAGGCCGTACATCAGGCCCGACACCGCGAGCGACGCGCCGCTGCCCACGATCAGCATGTTCCGCTGGCGGGGGATGGCGCGGTAGGGCGGCAGCGGGTCGCGCGGGCCGAGGTACGTCGTGCTCTGCGCGAGGCCCTGCGGGTCGAACAGCTGGGCGATGGTGGGGTGGGTCTTCGGCCGCTTGCGGCTGTTCGCACCGTCGAACGCGATGCTGCCGGAGCGCGGCTCGGGTACCGTGCGCGTCGCGACCTCGGGGGCGTAGGCGTCGTAGTGCGCCCGCACGGGATGGTCGGCGGGCAGGAGCTCGTCGGGGAAGGCGTAGTCGGGCTGTGCGACCTTGGCGGCCTCGACGGCCTTCAGCGCTCCCGGCTCGTCGCCGATCATCAGGAGGTGCATCGCCATCACGCGGTGGTGGTGGGCGACGGTCTCGAGGGGGAGCGGGTCGGCGAGGCACGGCAGCAGCAGGCCCGCAGCCTCGTTCACGCGGTCGCGGAACCCGATCTCGTTGAGGTCGACGTACTCGGTCTCGGCCTTCGCCAGGGCCTCGTCGAGCTCGGCGGGGCTCACCGGTTTCACACATTCGATGGCGTGGGCGCTCGCGAGGAGCAGGCCCGTCCAGATCGCGATCATTCTCAACCCTCGCGGGATTGTTCCGTTCAGGACCGGCTCCGTCAAGAACCGCGTCACGTCACCTCGGACAGCTCGTCCATCTTCCGCTCGACCCGCCGAACTCCCTCGTCGTCTCCCGAGCCGCGCAGGATTCTGCGCGCGAGGCGCAGCGTTCGCATCGCGAGCTCGGGGCGCTTGCGACGCCGCATCAGGTCGGCGGTCTCTTCGAGCATCGGCGCGGTCTTCCGGTCACGGAAGCTGCGGAGGCGCTCGCTCGCGCGCTCGCCGTCGGTGAGGTGGCGGGCGCAGGCGGTCCAGTCCTTGAGCCCCGCCGAGCAGACGAGGAGCCCCGCGAGCGTGTGGAGCTGGAGGGACGGCGCCTTGTGCTCCTGGGCGTGCCGGGCGGCGTGGGTCCACACGACCACCGCGTCGCGCCAGTTCTCGGCGACGAGGAGGAGCTCGCCGTAGGCGACGAGCGCGTGCACCAGATCCGCGCTCCCCGTGAGGCGGTAGACCTTCATGGCCTCGCGCATCTTCGTGTTCGCAGCTCGCAGATCGCCGCGCTCCGCATACGTCACGCCGAGGGCGAGCAGCGAGGCCGCGAGCTGGACGGCGCGCTCGTGCTTCCGGAACACCTGCGCGGCGTGGGTGTGGAGCGTCAGCGCCTCCTCGTGCTCGCCCCGCTCGAAGCACCGCCGCCCCATCAGCGCCCACGCCGTGGCCTGCTGGACCTCGTCGTCGAGGCCCTGGGTGTAGCGGACCACGTCTCCCGCGGCGGCGAAGGCCTTCTGGGAGTCGCCCTGGCGCGCGTAGAGCTCGCTGCGGAACGACGCGATCGCGATCTTCTGCTCCAGCGTCGCCCGGTCGCCGAGATCGGCCGAGAGGGCGAGCACCTCGTCGAGCGCAGCGGCGTCCTCGAGCTGCAGCCCGAGCTCGATGCTCAACAGGCGCGTCGCCGTCCGGACGTCGTCCCAGTCGTGCATCGTCGCGTCTTCGAGGAGGCGATCGAGGTGCTCGCGCGCGAGCTGGTAGCGCCCGAGCCGCATGAAGAGCTGGCAGCGGGACAGCCCGATCGTCCCCCAGGCCACGTCGGACTGGGCGACGCCGGCGTCGCGGAGGGCCGTCTCGGCGCGCCCGACCAGCTCGAGCGCGGCGGGGAGGCTGATCCGGCTGCGGAGCTTCACGGCCTCGAACAGGAGGGGGAGGGCCTTCTCGGGTGCGCCGCCCTGGACGAGGTGGACGGCCTGCCGCTCGAGGTCGCCGCCCCCCTCTCCCTTGATCTCGAGCATCGTTGCCGCGGCGCGGTGCGCCTCCTGCAGACGCCCGGCGCGACGGGCCGCATCGAGGATGGTCTCGCGGAACATCCCGTGCGTGAAGCGCCAGCCGTCGTCGGTCTCCTCGGCGAGGTACGACGCGAGCAGGCGAGACGTGAGCAGGTGCCGGGTGCGGGCCGCATCGGGCTTGAAGTACACCTGGCCCTCGCGGGCGCGCAGGCCCTCGGGGTCGTCGCAGACCTGCGACCACTCGATGAGATCGACGCGATCGCCGAGCACGGCGGCCCGCTCGAGCATGATGCGCGCGTTCGCCGGGAGGTCCTGCAGGATGCGCATGTGGCGCTCCTTCCAGACCTCGTCGAGCGACCGGGGGATGTTCGCCTGCTCCTTGTCGCGCAGCATGAAGCCGTCGGGGCCGACCACCAGGTGGTTCGCCTCGATCCACTCGCCGACGAGCTGGATGGTGAACAGCGGGTTCCCGCCGGTGCGGCGCTCGACCTGGGCCGCGAGGACCGGCTCGAGGCCCAGCAGCTCGCGCACGAGGATGGAGCGGTGGCTGCGCTTGAGGCCCTGCAGCTCGACCACGACGGTGGAGCCGTGCTCGCAGATCTGCTTGATCTCGGCCGCGGTGTCGGGCGTCTCGGCGAGGTCTTCGTCGCGCACGACCAGCGTCAGCAGGCCCGGGATGGGCTGCTCGAGCGGACGCGCCATGATCCACCGGGCGAACGCCAGGATGTCGGGGTCGAAGTGCGCGTTGTCGAACATCAGGTAGAGCGGGCGCTCGGTGGACCAAGCCTGGAGCACCACGGCCACGGCGGCGTAGCGCGCGGTGCCCTGGGGCTGGACGCCCTCGAAGATGCCGTCGGGCGAGCACAGCGCGCAGAGCGCCTTGTGCAGATCGGGGTCGTCGTGGCCCCGCGCCCCCATGACCTCGGCGACGCGCTCGAGCATCTCGTCGGGCTCGAGCTGATCCGTGCGGAGCATGCGGATCATGAGATCCTGCAGGCCGTGGCCGGTCGGGGCCCCCGCGACGCACTGCCCGTCGAGCAGGATGGCGGCTCCGACCTCTTCGGCGCGCTGCCCGATCCACTCGGTGAGGCGGGTCTTCCCGGTGCCCGTGGGCCCGCGGACGACGACCAGGCGGGGCGTGCGGCGGCGCTTGCCCTCGCGCAGGGCGTTCCACAGCAGGTCGCGCTCGGCCTCGCGCCCGACGAGCGGCACGGTGCGGATGCCCCACAGCCCGAGCCCCGCGCCGTGCAGCTTCGGCGACGGGCGGGAGGGGATGGGCCGGCGCCAGGTGCGGGGCTGCGGCGGTCGCGTCTTCATGAGCCGCGCAAGCTCGCGGGACTCCATCAGATCCGACGGCTCGGGGTCGGACTCCTCGAGCGCCACGTCGGGGACGAGCGCGGTGGGCTCGAAGTCGCCGGGCAGGGAGTGGCTGGAGTCGTCGGGGGGCAGGCGGGTGCCGCTGTTGAACTGCGCCGCGAGGGACGTGATGTCGCTGCCGTCGACGCCCTCCGGATCCTTCATGGAGAGGAGCGCGTGGGCCGCGTCGGCCGCGCGGCGGAACCGGCCCATCGGGTCTTTCGCGATGAGGGTCCAGATCCAGTCGACGAGGCCGTCGGGCACGTCG
The DNA here is from genome assembly GCA_020632875.1 of Alphaproteobacteria bacterium. Classification (GTDB taxonomy): domain Bacteria; phylum Myxococcota_A; class UBA796; order UBA796; genus JACKEQ01. The sequence goes on along the minus strand of JACKET010000019.1, from coordinate 24,800 downwards.
AAGCGCGGCACCGGGGGAGGGGGCATCTTGTGGATCTGGGCGTGCATCAGCGCCGCCGTCCGCATGCCCTTGAACGGGAGCTGGCCCGTCGTGAACCGGTAGGCCATGCAGCCGACGGCGTAGAGGTCGGTCCAGGGGCCCTGCTCGCGCCACTCGGCCTTCACCTGCTCGGGCGCCATGTAGTGCAGCGTGCCGAGCGGCTTGCTCCCGGTCTCCTCGGGCTTGAAGTCCATCGCGCGCGCGATGCCGAAGTCGGTGAGCTTCAGGCCCGGTCGCACGTCGCCCATGCGGGAGAGCAGCACGTTGCCCGGCTTCAGGTCGCGATGGATCACGCCGCGCGCGTGCGCGTGGGCGAGGGCGTCGAGCAGCTCGAGCAGCACGCGCTTCACGGCGGGCCAGTCGAGCTCTTTCATCAGGCCGTGGAGCGTGCCGCCGCTCGCGTACTCCATCGTGAGGTACGGGCTGCCCGCGACGAGCGCGCCATCCGACTCGTTCTCGGCGTCTTCGGAGATGGTGCCGTAGTCGAAGACCCACACGATGCCGGGGTGATCGAGCCGGGCCACCGCCTTGACCTCGTTCCGGAAGGCCTCGAGGTACCGCTCCTGGCGCGCGGCGTCGGCGGTGATGACCTTCACGGCGACCGGGATGTTCTGGTCGCGGTGGATGCCCTGCCACACCTCGCCCATCCCGCCCTTGCCGACGAGGCTGAGGAGATCGAAGGGCCCGACCGGGATTGGGCGGATCATCGCGTGACCGACGGCTGCACGGCGTGAGGTTACCGCAAAGAGCAACCATCGATGGGAAGGGAAGCCGTGGTCCGCGTGAAGATCTGCTGCATCGCCTCGGAAGAGGAGCTCGCGCTGGCCGTGGAGGCCGGGGCGCAGGCCGTCGGGCTGGTCTCCGACATGCCGTCCGGGCCCGGGGTGGTCGACGACGTCCTGATCACGCGGCTGGCAGGCCTCACGCCGCCCGGGGTCTCCCGGTTCCTCCTCACGAGCCGGCTCGACGTCGAGGGCATCGTGGCGCACGTCCGGCTGACCGGCGTGGATGTCGTGCAGATCTGTGATCACGTCGATCCGGCCGTGCTCTCCGCGGTCCGCGAGCGCACGTCGGCCCGCGTGGTGGCCGTGGTGCACGTCGGCGACCCGTCGTCGCTGCAGTACGCGAGCGCCGCCGCGCGTCACGCCCACGCGCTGCTGCTCGACAGCGGCGCGCCCGGCGCCGACTTCAAGGAGCTCGGCGGCACCGGCCGCACGCACGACTGGGACGTGAGCGCGCTCATCGTCGCCGAGAGCCCGGTCCCGGTGTGGCTCGCGGGCGGCCTGAACGCCGACAACGTGGGTGAGGCCATCGCGAAGGTCCGGCCGTTCGGCGTCGATCTGTGCACGGGCGTGCGCACCGGCGGACGGCTCGACCCGCAGAAGCTACGTTCGTTCGTGGCGGCGGTGCGCGCTGCCGCTCCGGAGGTCCGATGATCTGGCTCACCGCGGCGCTCGCGGCCCCCCCGACGGCCCAGGGCGAGACCACGCTCGCCGCGCCGCCGGATCGCGCCGAGGTCTTCATCGTCAACGGCGACGACGAGCCGGGGTACCCGTCCACCGTGTCGCTCGGCGTGGGCCCGATCCACGTCTGCACCGGCAGCGTCATCACGCCACGCGTGGTCCTGTCCGCCGCGCACTGCTCCGGCGAGGTGCCGCTCGAGGCCGTGGTCCAGTTCGGCAGCGTGCGGTTCGGCGAGGTCGCGGCCGACCCCGAGGTCTCGATCGGCATCGAGTCCGCGGCGCTGCACCCCGACTACATCCCACTCGGCCCCGGCACGGTGGGGGAGTTCGACTTCGCCGTCGTGGTGCTCGCCGAGCCGTCGCCGGTCGACGCCGTGTTCTTCCGCACCCGCCCCATCGAGCCCGCAGACGTCGGCACGGTGCTGCGGTCGGTCGGGTACGGCATCGACGAGACGGGGGCGGGCTCGGGCATCAAGCGCTCCGCCTCGCTGACGATCAGCGACTTCGACGAGATGTACCTGATCTCCGACAACGCCGACAACGGCGGGTCGAACATCTGCTCGGGCGACAGCGGCGGGCCGATGTACGCGACGCTGCCCGACGGCCGCCTCGAGCAGTGGGCCATCCACTCGTGGGGCGACGTCGAATGCCGGATCACGTCCGGCAGCACGCGCACGGACGTCGGGGTCGACTGGATCCTCGACCAGGTCGAGGCGGTGCACGGCACGCGCGACCTCTGCATGGCGAACGGCCGCTACGACGACGATGTGTGCGACCTGTACTGCCCGCTGCCCGACCCCGACTGCCTCCCGGTGGTGCTCGCGACGGGGGAGTCCGGCGGCGATGGGCCGAAGGGCTGCTCCACTCTGATGAACAGGTTTTGCGCACCTGGGATCTGGATCGCGCTCCTCCTCTTGTCACGGCGCCGTCGCGTGTGAATACTCGCGCCAGTCCCCGTGGGTACGGGGCTTTCAGAACTGCGGGGACTCAATCTGTACGCCAATGTCACGATTTGTTGAACAGGCCTTGAACAAATCGTGAATCGGGTGAAAGGATGAGTCACTCGCGGAGCAATCCGCGCCGACTGGTGGGAGGTCGCAATGGCTCGCTTGGATGCAGATCAGGAGAAGTCGCTCGCGCAGCAGATCCTCGAGGCCGAGGCTGCGGCCGAGGATGCTCTCCACAGCGTCGATGTCGCGATGGCCATCCTCACCGAGAAGCCGAAGCGCGCCGAGCGCACGCGTGCGGGCAAGGTCGATCGCCTGCAGCGCGCCGTCGACGCCGCGTGGGAGGCTTCGCGGTCCGATTCGTCCATCCGCGCCGCCGCCCGTGAGGCCAAGGGCCACTGGCAGCGCGCCGAGGATGTCGCGTGGACCCTCGCGATGTCCGGCCGCCGCATCGCCCACGGCGAGGCCCGCAAGCTCGCCGGTCCCTTCCTCGACGAGCCCGACCTCGTGCAGGAGGGGTACATCGGGCTGCTGAACGCCGCCCGCCGGTTCGAGCCCGACCGCGGGATCCGGTTCAGTACCTACGCAAAGTGGTGGGTGCGCGCTCAGATGACCCGCGCGATCGATCACACCGGCCGCCCGGTGCGCCTGCCCGGGTGCGCGGTCGAGCAGCTCCGCAACCTGCGCAAGGCGATGAAGCGCCTCGATTCGCAGGGGGTCGAGTACGGCATGAACGACCTCGCCGAAGAGGTGGGTCTCGAGCGCGAGCGCGTCGAGTTCCTGCTCTCGCGCGGCACCACCGTGTCGATCGAAGAGCCCGTCGAAGACGGCCGCAAGGCGCGTCAGGTCGGGCACTTCCTGGCCGACGAGGAGGCCGAGGGCGCCGACGACTCGATGGTGCAGCAGCAAGAGCTCGCGCGCATGCTCGAGGGCATGTCGAGCGTCCTCCCCGAGCGCCACCGCCTGGTGATCATCCAGCGCTACGGCCTCGACGGCCGCCCGAGCCGCACGCTGTCCGAGGTGGGGCGCGGCATCTCGCTGTCCCGCGAGCGGGTGCGCCAGCTCGAGCGCGACGCGCTCCGTCTGCTCCGCGAGAGCGGGCGGATCCGCGAAGAAGCCGCGTAGCGCGCTCGTGGCGCGAAGAGGGTGCGCCCGGTCCCACGTGGGTCGGGCGCGCGCTGTGACAAGGCCCTGACCAAAGGTCGTGCCGGGCCCGGTTACGTTCTCGCGGCATGAATCCGTACGACGCGCCGGAACCTCGCAAGCTGAAGGCCTCGCTCGAGCCCGCCGAAGAGCGGAAGGCGAGCCCCACGCTGGCGCCCGTCGATCTCGACGTGCCCGAGGTCCCGCCGCTCCCGCCGGCCGACGATCCCACGTCGCCTCCGCCTCCGCCGCGGTTGGTGGCACCCGTCGATCCGGGCTTCGCCGACGCAGACCTCCTCCGTCCGGTCGGGCGGGAATCCGCCGATGCCACGGACCCCACGATTCCGTTCGAGCTGCCGCGCCCGCGCGGGGGTCCGGTGCAGGCCGAGCGGCTGGGGCCGAGCGATCTCGCGTGGCTCGACGATGGCCCCGAGGTCCCCCTGTCGGCGCCTCTCGCAGCCGAGGCCGCAGCACCGGCCGAGCCTCCCGCTCCCGAGCCGCTCGACCTCGGGTCCGAAGCCCACGCGGCCGCCGAAGCCGCGCGTCCCGCCGCCGCAGCGCCAGACGACGCCCGAGACGGTGCAGACGATGCCCCCGCAGACGATGCCCCCGCAGACGACGCTCCCGGCGACGCGGGTCTCGGGATCGGCACCGTGGGCGACAGCCTGGGCTTCGACCTCGACGATCCCGGCCTCCGCACCGACTTCGACGGCGATGCCGACCCCGACGACTGGAGCGAGGAGCTCGACTACCGACCCCGCAGCGACCGCACGATGGTGCTCGGGATGGTCGGCGTGGCCGTGGTCATCGTGTTCCTCGGCCTGTGCGCCGGCGGATTCACCGCCCTGCGCGGGATCCTCGCCGCGGCGGGCGACTCCACGGCGGTGGCGGCCTCCGGGATGCGCCCCGAGCCGGTCCTGGTCCCCGAGCCCGAGATCGAGCCCGCCGTTGCGCCCGTCCCCGAGCCCGAAGCGGCTCCCGAGCCCGTCGCCGAGCCGGAGCCGGTCGAGCCGGAGCCGATCGCCCCCGCGCCCGCGCCCGTGGCTCCCACGGCGAAGCCCGTCGCGCGCCCGAAGCCGAAGCCTGTCGCGCGCCCGAAGCCGATGACGCGCCCGAAGCCGGTGCCCGCGCCGCAGCCCGGCCCGCTGACGCGCCCCGCGCCGAAGCCCGCTCCCGAGCCCAGCTCACCGTGGGGCGCGATCGATCAGAATGCGCCCGCGCCCGCCCCGGCACCCGCCCCGGAGGGCTCGCCCTGGGACACGCCGGACTGAGCCGGCCAGGGTGCCATGCCCACGGGCGCCTGGGTCGGCGTGACGTTGGCCGCCATCTGCGCCTGGCGGGCCTGCTCGCGCGCGATGAGATCGAGCGCGGCTTCGGCCACGGCGCCTTCGAGCAGGCGGACGCGGTCGTCGATCGCATCCCGACGGGGGTGCCGCGGCTGGTACTGTGCGTGGAGCCGCTGCTGCATGAACTGCGCAGACTTCAGCTCGGAGAGCCGCCGCGTGAGCACCACATCCCGGGAAAGCGCCGCCAGCTCGTCGTATCGACCAGCCTGGGCGAGCAGCTCCCAGCGCTCGGTGCTCTGCACCGCGACGCGCTCGGGGGTGGGGACGTACACGGGCTGGCCCTGCGCGAAGGCCGGCGTGAGGACGAGGAACAGGAGGGCGAGGGAAGTCATGGGAAACCAGAACCAGAATTCTGATTCGGGTTTAATATGAGCGCGACCACTCCGCAACTCAGATGGATCAAAGCGCCGCTCCAGGAGCGATCCGAGCGTACTCTCGAGTCCCTCCTCGATGCGGCAGAGCGGATTCTCGAGGTCCAACCGCTGCAGTCGGCGGGCGTCTCGGCGATCGCGAAGGAGGCCGGGTCGAGCGTCGGCGCGTTCTACCACCGCTTCCCCGACAAACAGGCCCTCGCCCGAACGCTGTACCAGCGGTTCCGCAACCAGTCCCTCGCCACGGTGAAGAGCAACTTCGATCCGTCGCAATGGGATGGCCACGACCTGGCGTCCGTCATCGACGCGCTCATCGGGTTCACCGCGCACGACTACCTGCTGCGCCCGGGTCTGCGGCGTTTCGCCATGCATCTCGTCGAGTCCGACCCCGACATCCGCAACCTGTCGAAGCAGCTGTCGGGGGCCGTGGTCGACGCCTTCGAAGAGCTGCTCGTCGCGCGCCGGGCCGAGTACACCCACCCCGACCCCCGCCTCGCCGCCGAGTTCCTGCACCGGATGATGTTCTCGATGCTCGACCAGGTCGCGCTGTTCCACGGCGAAGCGCCGACGGGCAACGAGATCACGGAGGAGGTGCTGGTGCGCGAGCTCTCCGACGCGATCAAGGCCTACCTCGGCGTGAAGCCCGCGGGGGCGTGACAGCACGGGCGCTGCTAAGCTGCGGGCCCGGGGAGGAACGATGTCGACGACCGAGCGCGTGGCTCTGACGGACGTGCTGTGCAGGGACGGGGCTTCGGCGCGCGCAGCGCTCGAGCTCGCGGGCTGCGTGGTCGAGCCGGATCTCGCGATGACGGTCGAGCACCCCATGCTCGGCACGATCCACCGGATGTTCGGGGTCGTGCGGAACCTCGTCGCCGAGCCCGACGCACCCGACGTGATCGACGGTGCGAGCACCCGCGCGCAGCTGCCGCCCGAGGTCGAGGAGCAGGGGCGGCGCTTCGGGCAGCGGCTCGTGAAGATGCTCGACGCGCCCGACAACGATCTGGTCGCCGACAAGCTGCGTGACAGCCGCCTTTCGTACATGCCCGCCAACAAGCGCATCGCCCAGACCATGCGGAAGATGCTCGGCGATGGCGGGGCGCACCTGCCCTGGGCCCTTCAGCCGCTGAACCTCGACCTCTCGATGAAGGTCCAGCGCCACTGCAAGGACTACGGGTTCGTCGTGTTCTACAGCGTGTCCGTGAAGATGCCGGTGGGCTCGCCCCCGAGCGTCGAGCTCGGCCGCATCTTCTCCACGCCATTCGGCGTGACGGGCTTCGGCACGTGGCAGGAGCCCATCTCACAAGAGATCCTCGACGAAGACGTGGGGCTCGTTCTCGAAGCCAACTACGCGTCGATCGGGTAGAACGGGGAGTCGGCGGGTCACCGCCCTGGAGGTTCCATGCGTCTGTCGTCGGGGCTCGCCCTCGCCATCCTGTTCCTCGGCTCCTGCAAGAAGCCCGAGCCCACGCCTGTCGAGACGGACACGGACACGGACGCGGACGCCGACGCGGACTCCGACACGGATGCAGACACGGATTCGGATGCCGACACCGACGCCGATGCAGACACCGACACGTCCTGGCAGCAGACCGGCGGCAGCGGTGGCAGCGCGGCTCCGCCCTGCAACGACGACGCCTTCGAGCCGAACGACGACGTCACCACCGCGATGTCGATGGCCAGCGGCTCCGCGCTGATCGTCTGCGCGTCCTCGAACGACATGTGGGCGTTCGACGTGCCCGACGGCCAGATCCTCACGGTCGACGTCACGTTCGACAGCAGCGTGGGCAACATCGACGTCGACCTTCTCGACGAGAACAACACCGCCACGCTCGACATCTCCTGGGGCATGGGCGATTCCGAGCAGGTGCAGTGGTACAACGGCACCGGCGCGAACGCGATCGTGAACGCCAACCTGTACCTCTGGCTCACCACCGCCGAGACCGAGTACGCGTTCACGTCGACGCTCACCCCCTGCGGGGCCGACTCGCTCGAGCCGAACGACGACATCGCCTCCGCCACGACCGACGGCAACCAGACCGGCCTCACCATGCTCGACGCCGACGTCGACGTGTTCGAGTACATCGTCCCCGCTGGCGACGCGCTCGAGGTCCAGGTCCTGTTCTCGAACGCCGTGGGCGACCTCGATGCCGAGCTCGTCGATGCGAACGGCACCGTCCTCGCCACGGCCAACTCCGGCGACGACGACGAGCGGCTGCTCTACTACAACTCCACGGGCGCCGAGGTCACCGTGTACGCGCGGGTCTTCCCGAGCCCGCTCGGCACCGTCGGCTGCATGAGCTACGACATCGGCGGGTCGACCACCCCGGTCGTGTGCAACGAAGACGCCCACGAGCCGAACGACACGCTCGTGCAGAGCGTCGCCAGCGCGGGCGAGCTCGGTCTCGGCATCGTGATCGGCAACCCCGACTGGTGGCAGGTCCAGGCGCCGGCGGGCGAGCAGCTCCGCATCGAGGCGATCGTCGACCCGCTCGAGGTCGGCGTCACCCTCGAGGTCCGCAACTCGAACCTGGATGTCGTGGGCACCACGAACCCCACGCTCTACGCGAACGCCGGCGCGGTCGCCGAGACCGTGTACGTCGCCGTGCGCGCCGACGAGAACGGGCCCGGCGTCTGTGGGGCCTACGACCTCGATCTCACCACCGTCCCCTGCATCAACGAAGACGGCAACGAGCCGAACGACGACATCGTGAGCGCCTCGGCGGTCTCGAACGCCGACGACCTGTTCCTGAACGTCGGCAACGACGACTGGTTCGCGCTCGGCACCGTCCCCCCGGCCGGCACCATCGACAACATCCTGATGTTCAGTGGCAACGCCGACATCGACACCGAGCTCCTCGACGGCAACGGTCAGGTGCTCGCCGCCAGCGGAACGGTGTCGCCCGTCGAGACCATCAACTACACGAACGCCACCGCCGCGGATCAGGATGTCTTCCTGCACGTGTTCTTCTGGAACAACGTCGCCGACACCTGCTCGACGCCGTACTCCATCGAGACGACCATCACGCCCTGAGGTCGCGGATGCGGGGTCTCGTTCCGCTGTTCCTGATCGGCGCGACGGCGTGCAAGCCCGCCGCGCCCACCCCGCCGGTCGAAGCCGACGCGGATGCCGACACCGACACGGATGCCGACACCGACGCAGACGCCGACACCGATTCGGATGTCGACACCGACACCGAGGGGTGCGCGGACGACGCGCTCGAGCCGAACGACGACCTCGGGAGCGCGCTCCCGGGGGCCGGCGGAATCGGGCTCGTGGTCTGCGACGACTTCGACGACTTCTGGTCGATCGAGGTGGCCGCGGGGGAGCAGATCGACGTGTCGGTGGTCTTCGAGCACGCGCTCGGCGACCTCGACGTGCGCCTGCTCGACGCGAGCGGCACGCTGCTCGACGAATCGGAGTCGACCAACGACCTCGAGCAGGTGGGCTGGCTGAACGACACGGGCTCCGACACCACGGTCTACCTGCGCGTGTGGGTCTACACGCCGGGCGGGTCGAACACCTACCAGTACTCCATCGAGCGCTCGAGCTGCTCGACCGACCCCGACGAGCCGAACGACTCGATTGCCATGGCGTCGACTGCGGTGTCGTCCGGCCAGCTGCTGGTCGCGACCAACGAGGACTTCTTCGCGTACACCGTGGCCGACCAGGAGCTGCTGAGCATCGACCTCGTGCACGATCCGGGCATGGGCGACATCGACGTCGAGCTGCAGGACGCCGGCGGCACCGTGCTCGATGCGTCCCGCACCGGCGGAGCGCCCGAGTCCGTCGCGTACTTCAACGACTCCGGGGCCGAGACCACCGTGTACCTGCGGGTGTTCTTCTGGGCCTCGACGGTCACGTCGTGCAACGCCTACGAGGTGGTCAGCACGCTCGAGCCGCTCGTCTGCACCGAGGATTCCTCCGAGCCGAACGACACCCTGAACACCGCCACGGATGTCACGTCGGTCACGGATCTCGCGCTGTACCCGGCCGATGTCGACTGGTTCTCGCTCTCGGTCGCGCCGGGCCAGGTCGTCGAGGTGGCGGTGGGGCACGACCCCGACGCGATCGGCGTCGATCTGGTGCTGCAGACCGCCACGCAGGCCGTGCTCGCGACGGGCAATCCGGCGATCTGGGCGAACGACGCGGCGTTCGACTTCACGGTGTACGCGAGGGTCTCGCTCGATTCCGGGTACTGCGGGCCCTACACGCTCGACGTGATCGACCGGACGCCCGACTGCACTCCCGACCTCCGCGAAGACGACGACGACGCAGATACCGCGGGCCCCGAAGAACCCGGCACGTTCACGGTGGATGCCGCCGATGCCGACTGGTTCGCGGTCGAGGTGCCGGCGAACAGCCAGGCCGCCGCGACCCTCGCGTTCGACGCGGTGCTCGGCGAAGCGATGCTCGAGGCGCGCGACCCCAGCGGGTCCGTCGTCGCGGTGTCCTCGGGAGCCCCGGCGAGCGTGGGCCTGCTCAACCCTGGCGCGGCGTCCGCCACGTTCACCGTGGGCGTCGTCGAGGCCGACCCGCTCGGCGCGTGTCTGCCGTACACCATCGACTTCGTGCACCAGGCGTGCGGTGCGAACGACGCGTTCGAGCCGAACGACACGCCGCAGACCGCCACGGCCGTGGGCACCGCCGACGCGCTGCTCGACGCCGCCGAGCTCGACCACTTCGCGCTCGGCACCGTTCAGCCCGGCGAGACCCTCGTCGCCGACGTGGCCTTCCTGCACGCGCTCGGCGACATCGACGTGCGGCTGATCGACTCCCTGTGGGTCGAGCTCGACACGTCGCTCGGCGTATCGGATGGCGAACGCGTAGAATGGACGAACACGGGCCCTCTGGCCCGCGTCGTGATCCTCGAGGTCCGACACGCCGGCTCCGCTCCGGCATGCTCGACCCCTTATGCATTGTCCAGCTCTATCGGAGTTTTTTGATGTTGCTCTCCATCCTGGCCCTGTCGGCCTGCAAAGCGCCGCCCACCGAGCCCCCTCCGCCCACCGAGCCTCCCGTCGAGACCGGCGACACCGCCGAAGAGCCCGTCCTGCCGACTGGCGATACCGGGCCCGAGCTCGACTGCTCGACGTTGCCGCCGTTGCCCACGGCCTTCGACACGCTCACGGGCTTCACCTACGCCGAAGACTTCGACTTCGACCTCAACGGCGCGGCCGTCAGCGTGCGGGCCGCGAACGGCAGCATGGTGGCCATCCAGATGGACGGCACGCAGACCCTGATCTCGCCGAACGTCGCGGGAACGGCCGCCTGCACGCGCCGCCTGCCCGACGGCAACTTCATCGTCTGCAACGTCAGCGCGAACAGCCTCGTGAAGGTCGACGTGGCGACGGGCGCGAAGAACACGGTGCTGTCGGGGATGTCGTACCCCAACGGCGCGGACGTCGACTCCGAGGGCTTCGTGTACGTCGCCGAGCAGAACGCGGGGCGGCTGCGCCGCGTCGACGTGACGACCGGCGAATCCGTGGTGGTCGGCACGGGCATGAACGCACCGAACGGCGTGGTGCTCTCGCCCGACGAGCAGACCGTCTACATCGGCAGCTTCGGGGGCGGCACGGTCTACGCGATCGACCGCACCGGGCCCGACACGTGGGCGCCCGTGCGCGTGCACGCCCAGAGCCCGGTGGGCGGCGACTTCGACGGGATCGAAGCCGATGCGTGCGGGAACATCTACCTCACCGAGTACATCGAGGGCATCGTCTGGCGTGTGCCGGCCGGGGGCAACGGCGCCGCCATCGTCGCCGACCTGCCGAGCAGCTGGATCCCGAACCTGCGCTGGGGCTCGGGCATCGGTGGCTGGGACCGCGAGACGCTCTACGTGTCCGACCGCGACCAGGGCCGCATCTTCGCCATCCCCATGGGCATCCACGGGGCGGGGCAGTAGTCAGTCGACCTCGTCGAGCAACGCGGCGGTGGGCAGCACGAGCACGTCGCAGTGCGCCGTGCGCACCACGTGATTCGCCACGTTGCCCATGATGATCCGGCTGATGCCCTGGCGCCCGCGGTTGCCCACCAGCACCACGTCGTAGTCTTTCGAGAGCTGGAGCAGCACGTCTTCGGGCTCGCCGGCACGGAGGACCGCGGCCCCGCGGTGCGCTTCGTCGACGGTGGCGAGCAGCTCTTCGAGCTTCTGGCGCTCGGGCTCGTGCCGCGCCATCCACTCGCGCTCGGCACCCTCGCGGACGGCCTTGTTCGCGATGGGCGGCAGGTGGTCGGGGATGGCGTAGACCCCGTCGAGCGTGCCGCCGAGGCGGACCACCCAGTCTTTCGAGAACTGGAGCACCTGCTGGAGCGCACCGCCGTTCACGTCGAGCCCGGCGAGCAGGCGAGGGTGGTCGGTGGGCGGGCGCTCGCCGCGCGGGACGAGGATGGGGCACACCGACCGGCGCAGCACGCGCACCGCCATCGGGCCGAGCAGCCAGCGCTGGAACATCGCCGGCTCGCGCGGGCCGACGATCAGCGCGTCGTACTCGCGGGTGAGCGCGACGAGCGCGTCGGCCGGGTCGCCGGTCTCGACGCGCGTCGTGCCGCGGCGCTCTTCGGGGAGCAGCGTGAGCAGGCCGGAGAGGAGCGCTTCGTGCTCTTTGCTGGCGGTGCTGGCCACGAACACGAGGTCGACGACCGCGCCGATCGCCCCGGCGAAGCGGGCAGCACGGTCGAGGAGCCAGTCGTGGCCCTGGACGTTGAGATCGACGCCGACGAGCACCTTCATGACGCTAGCTCGGGATGCTCTGGTCGAGGGCGACGCCACGGGAGCGCGGCCCACGGGACCGGTAGCTGTGGCGGTCGTGGTTCGAGAGCGTGTACTTGCCGGAGTAGGCCATCATGGCGTCGCGTGTCGCGGGGTCCTTCTCGAGAAGGGGGCCGATGTCGTAGGCGAACACGACGGGGCCGGTGCGCGGCACGCGCGTCCCCTTCGGCAACACCACGATACCCTCTTCGGTGACGAACGGGAAACGCGCCCGGTCCTCCTCGGGGTCGACGCCGATGCGCACACCCTTCTCGAACGCGCAGTTCTTGTCGCACAGCACGCCGTCGAGCTGCACGTCTTCGCCCACGTCGCAGCCCGAGAGCAGGATGCTGTCGTGGATTCGGGCACCCGCGTGCACGAAGCAGTCGTAGCCGAGCATCACCTCGTGCAGCGCCGCGCTCTGCACGATCGAGCCCTCGCACACGAGAGAATCGACGACGTCGACGAAGCGGCCGCCCTCGTGCCGCACGAAGCGGGCAGGGGGGTAGTCGCGCTGGGCGGTGCGGATGCGCCACGCGCGGTTGTAGAGGTTGAGCGACGGCAGCGCGCTGCGGAGCTCCATGTTGGCGCGGAAGTACGAGCCGATGGTTCCCACGTCGCGCCAGTACGGGTTCACGCCCGGGGGCTCGCCGACGATGCGGTTCTCGGTGAAGTCGTAGATGTAGATGGCCCCGCCCGATTGGAGGAGCGACGGGATGACGTTCTTCCCGAAGTCCTTGCTGCTGGACGGGTCTTCGGCGTCGGCGATGAGCAGGTCTTCGAGCACGTCGCGCTTGAAGAGGTAGTTGCCCATGCTCACGAGGCACCAATCCGGCCGGCCGGGGATGGGCGCGGGGTCGGAGGGCTTCTCCTGGAAGCCGGTGACGCGGCCCGTGGCGTCGATCTGGATGACGCCGAACTGGCTCGCCTCGTGCCGCGGCACGGGGAACGCCGCGATCGTGAGGTCGGCATCCCGGGCGCGGTGCCAGTCCTCCATCTGGCTCACGTCGCACTTGTAGACGTGGTCGCCGCCGAACACGGCGACCGTGTCGGCCCGCGAGTCGCGGATGAGGTTGAGGTTCTGGTACACCGCGTCGGCCGTGCCGAGGTACCAGTTCTCGCCCGTGCGCATCTGCGCCGGCACCTCTTCGATGAACTCACCGGGCCCCGAGAGGTGCCAGTTGCGGTTGAGGTGCTTGATGAGGCTCGACGCCATGTACTGCGTGAGCACGTAGATGTGGCGGTAGCCGGAGTTCACGAAGTTCGACAGCACGAAGTCGATGATCCGGTAGCGCCCCCCGAACGGCATCGCGGGCTTGGCGCGGTGCGTGGTGAGGGGGCCGAGGCGGCTGCCCTTGCCACCGGCCATGATCATCACGAGAGTCGACTTGGCCATCAGGTCCCCCAGGACGGTTACGACCGGGGCGCGGTTTAACCCGGACGGTGGAGCAGACGAGCATGTCCGACGAGAATGTCACGGTCTACGGCATCCCCAATTGCGACACGGTGAAGAAGGCGAGGGCCTGGCTCGAGAGCCGCGGCGTGGCGCACGTCTTCGTCGATTTCCGCGCCCACCCGGTCGGCGAGGCGCGGGTCGCGCGCTGGGTCGAGGCGCTCGGCAGCGCGGCGCTCCGCAACACGAGCGGCCAGGCGTACCGCGCCCTGCCCGACGCGAAGACCGGCTGGTCCGACGCCGAGTGGGCGAAGCGGTTCGCCGCCGACCCGATGCTCGTGAAGCGCCCGGTGATCGAGGTGCGCGGCGAGCCCGTCATGGCGGGCTTCCGGAAGGCTGACGCGCTGGAGGCGGCGCTCGGCTGACCTACAGCCGAACGGCGCCCGAGACCTCGAAGCCGAAGCGGTCGGTGTTGTTCTGCCAGTCGGAGAACTGCTCGTTGCCGCCGCGGATCGACCAGTCGCTGTCGATCGTGAGGCAGCTCGAGATGCCGCCCCGCGGCCGCAGGCGCATCATCACGCGGAGGCGGATCGGGTCGTAGACGCTCATCAGGTCTTCGTACATGACGTTCGCGAGGCGCTCGTAGCTCGCCATGCTGTCGCGGAACGCGTCTTTGTACTGCTTGAGGCTCTTGAGCTCGATGGTCCACTGCTTCGGGTAGAAGGTGAGGAGGACCTCGCCGAAGTCGGGCTGGTTGGCCGTGCCCACGAACGTGAACTCGGGCATCAGGATCTTCTGCTCGTAGGCCTCGCCGGTGGGATTCGGGATGCGGCGGAGGACGTGCGCCTTGCTCCAGTGGGCGTTGGGCAGCATGCGCAGCTCTTCGCGGGCGGCCTCTTCTTCGACCTGACGCTCGCGGCGCAGGGTCGTGAAGATCTTCTTGCGGCTCTCGACGTCGAGCCCGCGCATCACCTCGAGCGCGCTTTCGAACTCTTCCTTGCTCATCGGCTCCTCTCACGCGGCGGACGTGGCCGCGTCTGGACCTCGTCGCATAACGCGCTCGCGCCTGCCGGGGGACCCGTGATGGAATGCGGCAGGAGGACGAACATGGGTCTCGAAGTCGAAGTCATCAACGAAGGAACCGGTCCCGTCGCGGCCAAGGGGCACCGCGTGAAGGTGCACTACACGGGCTGGCTCACGAACGGGCAGAAGTTCGACAGCTCGCTCGACCGCGGCCAGCCGTTCCAGTTCGAGCTCGGGCGCGGCCAGGTCATCAAGGGCTGGGACCAGGGCGTCGCGGGCATGCGTGTGGGCGGCAAGGTGAAGCTCACCATCCCGCCCGACATGGCGTACGGCGAGCGGGGGTTCCCGGGTGCGATTCCGCCGAACTCGACGCTCATCTTCGAGGTCGAGCTGCTCGGCGTCTCGTAGGCCCTACTGCGGGTGGCTCGGCGGGAGCTTCGGGGCCTTGCCCGCTTCCATCGAGACCAGCTCGATGTCGTAGACGAGGTCGCCGGGAGGGGCTCCCGGCCGGCCCGCGAACGCCAGGCTCTCGGGGATCCAGAACCGGCCCTTCTCGCCGACGTTCAGGTGCGTCACGGCCTCCTGGAAGCCCGCGATCGACCGGAGCTGGCGCATCGGGTTCTGCGGCTCGTCGCCGAGGTTGCTGTCGAAGCCGAGCTTGTCTTTCGCGACCCAGCCGATCCAGTTGACCTTCACGAGGTCTTCCGCGGTCGGCTTCTGCTCGGCGGAGGCGGGCCCGGAGAGCAGCTTCCACTTGAGGCCCGACTCTTCGGACTTCGCGTCGGCAGGGGCGGACCACGGCGGGGCGTCGACCACGTCGAGCAGCTCGACGTCGAACACGAGCGTGCCCTGGGGGCCGCGCTTGCCCTCGTAGGCGAGTGCGGGCGGGATCCAGAACCGGAACGTGTCGCCGGTCTCCATGAGCTGCAGCCCCTCGGTCCAGCCGGGGATGACGCCCGTGACGCCGAAGGCGGCGGGCTTGCCGCGCTTGCGCGAGAAGTCGAAGTTCTCGCCCGTCGTCTGCCAGCCCGCGTAGTGCACGGCCACCATCGACTCGGCGGTCGGCTTCTTGCCGCCGCTTCCCTTGTTCACGATCTTGTACTGGAGGCCGGAGGCGGTGGTGGTCGCGTCGGCCGGGGCGGCGGCCACGTCGGGCGGCGCCTCGGGCGGCTTCGGCGGCGTCTTGATGTCGATGAGCTCGACGTCGAACACCAGCATGCCGGCCGGCTTGCCGGGACGGCCCTGGTAGGCGAGCTCTTCGGGGATCCAGAACCGGTAGTGGTCGCCCGTGTGCATCAGCTTGAGCCCCTCGGTCCACCCGGCGATGACGCCGCGGACGCCGAATCGCGCGGGCTGGCCGCGGTCGCGGGAGCTGTCGAACTTCTCGCCGGTGGTGTGCCAGCCCGTGTAGTGGACCTCGACCGTCGAGGCATCCTCGGGCACCTCGGTGCCGTCGCCCTTCACGAGCACCTTGTAGGCCAGGCCCGACTCGGTCTTCACCGCATCCTCGGGCGGAGCGGCCACGTCGGCGGGCGCTTCGGTGCTCGGCACGTAGTCCGACTTGGCGGGCTCTTCGGGCTTCTGGGTGTTCTCGCCACCGCTGCAGGCGAGGGCGAAGAGGGCGAGGGCGGGGAGAAGACGCATGGGCAGGGGCTCCGTGAGGGACGGCCTGCCTTAATGGGTCAGCCCCACGTACGCCCCTGGTTGTGGGCGTTCTTCTCGCGGAACGCCGTTTCTACGTCGATGTCGAGCCGGTTTGCGATCGCGAGCAGGTAGTTCAGCACGTCGACGATCTCGTGGGCGACCTCGGTCGTGTCGCCTTTCGCGGAGGCCTTGCCCTCCTCGTCGAACAGCTTCTGGTAGCGACGGACGGCCTTGAACAGCTCGCCGACCTCTTCGCCCATCAGGAAGCAGTTGTGGACGAGGTCGACGTGCAGCCAGCCCTTCTCGGACTCGAGGGCGTGGATGTAGCTCTGGTACGCCGACATGGGCGCGGAGGGGGGCAGCTCGATCACGGGAACCTCGGCGAGCCCTGCAGCGAAACGGGCAGAAGCGCCCTAACCGACCCACCAGCGGGTGCCGCGCTTGGCGCCCGTGCGGTAGATGCAGCCGAGCGATTCGAGGGTGTTGAGCTCGGCGCGCACGCGGCTCAGGCTGACCTTCAGGCGTCGCGCCAGCTCGGGGCCCCGGGCGCCCCCTTCGGCTTCCATCTCGAAGATGGCGTCGACCAGCACGTCCGCGATCTCTTCTCGGGATTCCGTGCTCGATGCTCGTGCCAACGCCATGCCCTCCGGGTGTCGTGCGCGCTTATTTCGCTGACAGCAGTTCGGCAACCGACGGGTCTGCGCGCTTTTCGGATGCCACGTGGTCGAGCAGTCGCAGGGACAGGTCGAAGATCTGCTCGCGCGTGAAGCCCTCGTCGACGAGGCGCGAGTAGAAGCCCACGGCGACGCTGCGGGTGTCGTGGCGGTTCGGGACGATGGACTCGATGGACTGCGGCTGGAGCATGGAGACCTCGGGGGGGGAGGGGAGCGTCGCGGGGGTGGACGGGGAGTCCGGCGACGCAACGATTCTGTCGAACCGGGGATCCCGCGTCAAGGCGCGCATCGCGGGATATTGGCGCTGGCCGCATGGAGGGCACGTGTCGAAGGCCACAGGCATCATCGTCGAAGACGACCGCACCGGGATGAGCCCCGAGACGCTCCGTCGGGCCCTGCTCGACCACCTCAAGTACACGCGCAGCAAAGAGCCCGAGACCGCCACGCTGCTCGACCTGAACCACGCCCTCGCGCACACGGCCCGCGACCGCCTGGTGCACCGCTGGATGCGCACCCAGCGCGTGTACAAGGAGCGCGACCCGAAGCGGGTGTACTACCTCTCGGCGGAGTACCTGCTCGGCCGCCAGCTCGAGGCGAACCTGCGCACCCTCGGCGTCTACGACATCGCCGCCGAGGGCCTGAAGGGCGAGGGCGTGGCGCTCGGCGACGTGCTCGAGGAGGAGGCCGATCCCGGCCTCGGGAACGGCGGTCTCGGCCGGCTCGCGGCGTGTTTCATGGAGTCGTGCGCGACGCTCGAGTACCCGGCCATGGGCTACGGCATCCGCTACGAGTTCGGCATCTTCCGGCAGACCATCGAAGACGGCTGGCAGGTCGAGAACCCCGACGAGTGGCTGTCCGACGGCAACCCGTGGGAGATCGTCCGTCCCGAGTACACCGTCGAGGTCGGATTCGGCGGTCGCGTCGACCAGTGGTCCGACGCCGCGGGCCGGTTCCACGTCGCCTGGACGCCCGCGTCGAAGGTGCTCGGCGTGCCCCACGACACGCCCGTCGCCGGCTACGGCACCACGAACAACACGGTGAACACGCTGCGGTTGTGGTCCGCGCGCGCGAGCCAGGAGTTCGACCTCGCCGTGTTCAACGACGGCGACTACCGCCGCGCGGTCGAGCAGAAGGCCATCAGCGAGTCCATCTCGAAGGTCCTCTACCCGAAGGACACCTCGCTCGAAGGCAAGGAGCTCCGCCTCAAGCAGCAGTACTTCTTCGTCGCCTGCTCCATCCACGACCTCGTCCGCCGGTACAAGGCGAGCCACGACGATTTCGTCGCATTCCCCGACAAAGTCGCCATCCAGCTCAACGACACCCATCCCGCGGTGGCCGTCGCCGAGCTCATGCGCGTGCTCGTCGATCGCGAGGGGGTGCCGTGGGACGAAGCCTGGAACATCACCCAGCGCACCATCGCCTACACGAACCACACGCTTCTGCCCGAGGCGCTCGAGCGCTGGCCCGAAGAGCTGTTCGGGCGCCTGCTCCCGCGCCATCTCCAGATCATCGCCGAGATCGACCGCCGGTTCCTCGCGGCCGTCCACCTGCACTGCCGCGGCGACCGCCGCGTCGAGGATCGGATGGCCATCCTCGGCGACGGCCAGATCCGCATGGCCCACCTCTCCGTGGTCGGCTCCCACACCGTCAACGGCGTGGCCGAGCTCCACAGCCGGCTCCTCCAGGAGCGCACGCTCTCCGACTTCGCGAAGATGTTCCCGGGCCGGTTCTCGAACGTGACCAACGGCGTCACGCCCCGCCGGTGGCTGCTCCAGTGCAACCCGGGCCTCGCGCGCGTCATCGCCGACCGCATCGGCACGGGCTTCGTCACCGATCTGGCCCAGCTCGAGGGCCTGCTCGAGCACGTCGACGACGCCGCGTTCCTCGACGTCCTGGCGGGCGTGAAGCGGAAGAACAAGGCCGACCTCGCGGATTGGTTGCGGAACCTCATGGGCGTCGAGGTGCACCCCGACACCCTGTTCGACGTCCAGGTGAAGCGAATCCACGAGTACAAACGCCAGCTCATGTGTGCGTTGCACGTCGTGCACCTGTACCGCCTCGCGAAGTTCGAGGGCGTCGACATCAAGCCGCGAACCGTCCTCATCGGCGGCAAGGCGGCCCCGGGCTACGCCCGCGCGAAGCAGCACATCAAGCTCATCAACGACGTGGCCCAGGTCGTGAACAACGACCCCGACACGCGCGGTGTGCTCACGCTGCTGTTCCTCCCGAACTACAACGTCAGCTTCGCCGAGCGCGTCATCCCCGCGGCCGATCTGTCCGAGCAGATCTCGCTCGCCGGGAAGGAGGCGAGCGGCACGGGGAACATGAAGTTCCAGATGAACGGCGCGCTCACGGTGGGCACGCTCGACGGTGCGAACATCGAGATCCGCGAAGAGGTCGGCGCCGAGAACTTCTTCCTGTTCGGGCTCGACGCCGAGCAGGTCTCCGAGGTCAAGCGCGCCGGGTACGTCCCCGCCGCGGCCATCGCGCGCAATCCCGAGCTCGAGATGGCGCTCGAGCTCGTCGGCTCGGGGTTCTTCAACCGCGAAGACCCGGCCGTCCACCGCGAGGTCGTGCGGTATCTCCGCCACGAAGACCCGTTCCTGGTCTGCGAGGATTTCGCCGCGTACACCGAGAGCCAGCGCGAGGTCGACGCCGCGTTCGCCGATCCGTCGCGGTGGATGCGCAGCGTGGCCATCAACATCGCGAAGGCCGGGAAGTTCAGCAGCGACCGGTCGATCCACGAGTACGCCACGCGCATCTGGGGTCTCGAGCCGCTGAAGGTCCACCTGGATTGATCGCGCTCGCGCTGGTCGCGTGCGTGGGAGGGGCCGGAGAGGACTTCGACGGCGACGGTTTCCGCACGCCCTCCGACTGTGACGATCGGAATGCATTCGTGCATCCGGGCGCCATCGACACGCCGTACGACGGGATCGACCAGGACTGCAGCGGGTCGGACGAGACCGACGGCGACGGCGACGGATTCGATGCCGACGTCGACTGCGACGACGGCTCGCCGAACGTCCACCCCGGGGCCGACGACCCGCCGTACGACGGCGTCGACCAGGACTGCGGAGGGGGCAGCGACTTCGATGCCGACGGAGACGGCTCCGATTCGGCGGAGTACGGCGGATCGGACTGCGACGACACCGATCCCTCCCGGTCCGCATTCGACGCCGACGGCGACGGCTGGACGAGCTGCGGGGGCGACTGCGACGATACCCGCGCCGCCGTGCACCCCGACGCCGCGAGGGTCTGCGGCAACGGCATCGACGACGACTGCGACGGCGAGCCCGAGTGCGGGCTCACGGGCACGGTCGATCTCGACGGGCTCGACGCGCTGATCACCGGCTACACCTCGGCGGACTACGCCGGGCATTCGCTGGCGGTCGTCGACGACCTCGACGGCGACGGGCGGCGCGACCTCGCCGTCGGTGCGTACCAGGCGTACGACGGGAACGGTGCGGTGCACCTGATCACGCGGCCCCGCGACGGGACCCTCGCCCAGGACCACACCCTGTTGGTCGGCTCGGGCTCGTTCGGGTGGAGCGTGGCCGCCGCGCCGGGGGGCGTGATCGTCGGGAGCCTCTCGGGGGCGGGGTTCGACTGGCGCGGTGCGGTCTTCCTGTTCGAGCCGCCGCTCGCTCCGGTGATGGACGAGCGGGACGCGTCCCTCGTGCTCGAGGGGGCTTTCGCGGGCGACCGCGCCGGGTGGTCCGTCGCGTACGTCGAGCTCGGCGGTCCCGCGTTCATCGCGGTCGGCGCCGTGTCGAGCGACGCGTCGGGCACGGACTCGGGCGCCGTGTACTTCGTGCCCGTGGGCTGGACGGGCATCCACGACCTGACGGAGGCCGCGCGGCTCCGCGGCACCACGGCCTGGGGGCGCGCGGGCGCGGCCCTGGCGCCCACGCCGGACGTGACGGGCGACGGCTTCCAGGATCTGTGGGTCGGCGAGCCCGGCGGGGACGTGGGTTTCGCGATCCCCGGCTCCGTGTGGCTCGTCGCCGGGCTTCCGGGCAGCACCATCGCGAGCAGCACCGGCGTGTCGCTCGTGGGCGAGGTCGCGCGCGACCAGTTCGGCGCCGCGCTGGCCGTGGGCGACGCGAACGGCGACGCCATCCCCGACGTGCTCGTCGGGGCGCCGTACAACGACGAGGGCGGCGCCGAGGCGGGTGCGGCGTACCTGTTCCTCGGTCCGCACGCGGGCACGCGGTCGGCGGTCGCTGCGGATCTCGTGGTCCGCGGGCGTGCGGGATACGGTCTGGGCACGGCGGTGGCGCTCGTGGATCTCGACGGGGATGGGCTGGATGACGTGGTGGTCGGAGGGCCGACGGCGGATGCCGACAGTGGCGGCGTCGCGGTGTTCGCGGGCGGCACGCTCGGGGCGGTCGACGTGCTGTCGGGCGACGCCATCGTGATCGGGCCGCTCGCGAGCCGCACGGGCGTGGCCCTCGCGGGAGGCCTGCTGGACGCGGGCAGCATCGAAGACCTCGCGATCGGGGCCGACACGTTCACGGGGCCGGGCGGCGACTCCGGTGCGGTCTCGGTGGCGTGGGGAGGAGACGGATCGTTTTGAGCGAACGGGAAGAGCGGGCCAGCGAGATCATGGTGGGCGCCCTCGACGCGGTGGCGCTCGAGGGGCGGGTGCTCGCCGTCGGCGTGGCGGACGACGTTGTCCGTGCGCTCGGCGCCACGGGCCTCGAGGTGACGCGGTGGGACCGGTGGGCGACGGGCGGGCGCGAGGCCTCGGCGTTGCCCCCCGAGGGGCCCTACGACCGTGTCTGCATGCGGCTGCCCAAGGGGCGCGACACGCTCTCGGCGATGCTCGCGCTCGCCGCGGCCGAGCTCGTCCCCGAGGGGAAGCTCTGGCTCTACGGCGCGAACGACGAGGGCATCCGCTCGGTGTCAAAACAGCTCAGAGATTCGTTCGATCATGACGAATCGGTGGATGCGCGCCGGCACTGCCGGGTGGTGCAGGCGAGCGGCGTGCACGCGCCTAGGGTCTCGCTGCGCGACTTCCGCACCGAGGTCGAGGCGACGGCGGGCGGGCGTACCTTCCGGTTCACCACGTTGCCCGGGGTCTTCGCTCACGGTCGGCTCGACGAGGGCACACGGCTTCTGCTCGAGAACCTCTCGGTCGATGCGGCGGCGAAGCTCCTCGACTTCGGCTGCGGTGCGGGGGTCGTGGCCGCATTCCTCGGCGAGCGGCTCGGGCCCACGGCGGGCGTCGACATCGACGCGTGGGCCATCGAGTGTGCGCAGGCGCAGCCGGGCACCTGGGTCGTGGGCGACGGCCTCGCCGCGGCGCCCGAGGGGCTCTACGACCACATCGTGAGCAATCCGCCGTTCCACACGGGCAAGGACACCGACTTCCACGTCATGGACGCGCTGATCACCAGCGCCCCCTCGCGGCTCGTGAAGGGCGGGCGCCTCACGTTCGTCTGCCCCTCGACGGCGCCCGTGAAGCGCGCGCTGGATGCGGCCTTCTCGAAGGTCGTGCTGCTCGCCGACGACCGGCGCTACCGGGTGTGGGAGGCGCGGTAGTGGGCCGGCCGAAGCCCGAGGTCCGCGACGAGGTGGTGCACGGCGACCGCCTCGTGACGGTCGAGCGGGAGTGGCTGTGTCTCGAAGACGGCCCGCCGCTCGCGGTCGAGCGCACGGTGCGGAAGGGCGGACCGACGCGTCCCCCCGTCATCCTCGTGCACGGCTTCGCGCAGAACCGGTTCACGTGGCGGATCAGCGGGCGATCGATGGTCGCGGCGCTCGCCGACGCCGGGTACGAGGTGCTCTCGCTCGAGCTGCGTGGGCACGGCCTGTCGCGCGAGCTCGGGTCGGGCAACGCCACCGAGTTCACCGAGTACATCGAGGATCTCGAGCGCGTCGTGGCCATCTGCGACCGTCCGCCGTTCGCCATCGGGCACTCGCTCGGCGGGGCCGTGGTCGTGGGTGCCGCTTCGCGTGTCGAGCTCGCGGGGGTCGTGCCCATCGCCGGGGTCTACACCTTCGCGACCCGGAATCCGACCCTGCGTGCCCTGGGCCGGCTCACGCTGGCCGCAGAGCCCGCCCTGCGCGCGAGCCCCGTGCGGATGTCGACCGGGTGGGCCGGGCGCCTGCTCGGCCGGCTGTACTCGGTGACCGACATCGCGGGCTACGGCTTCCCGATCTCGGGGTGGGTGCCGGGCTCGATCGAGCGCGAGCTGCTCGAGGAGCGGCTCGAGCTCGGCTTCGACTGGACCAGCGTCGAGGTCTGGATCGAGATGTCGCGCTGGGCGAACGGCGCGCCCGTGCCGGGGGCGGAGGCGTTCCGCGGCGTCGACGTGCCGCTGCTCGTCATCGTGGGCGACGCCGACCCCCTCGTGCGCCCGGCCGACGCGAAGAACTGCTTCGAGGCGAGCGGCAGCGCCGACAAGCAGCTCGTCGTCATGGACGCGTTCCACCACCGCGTCCACTGGGGTCACGTCGATCTCATCCTGGGCAAGGACGCACCGGAGCTCGTCTGGCCCCAGATCATCGACTGGCTCGACCGCCGGGCGAAGTGAGCCGGATCGGCCACGCGTGGCTGCCCGCGGTCGTCGCAGGAGGGCTGGCCCTGCTGCTCGTGGGGGCGGGCCCGGTCAACGGCGACGCGGCGGTGTACCTCGACCAGATCGTGGACGGCGACATCACGGCACGGTGGACGCATGCCGGATTCATCATGATCTTCATGATGTTTCGCGGAGTTGGTGACCTCTCGCTGCTGCTGGACGTGGCCAGCGTGCTCGCGTCGGTCGTGGCGATCGGCGCGTGGGGCACGGCGCTGGCCGAGCGGGGAGGGGAGATGCGCGCGGGGTGGCTCCTCGCCGGTCTCGTGCTCCCATTCGCACCTTTCGGTGAGGTCGACACTCTATGGCTGGCGCTGTGTGGGCTCGGGTTCCTCGCCGGTCCGCGGGCGGGAGCCGCGCTGCTGGGCCTCGCGGTCACCGTGTCGCCCACGGCACTCGCGACGATTCCGTGGATCGTCATCAGGAAACAGGACTCTCGATGGATCGGTGCCCTGGTCGCGGTGCTCGTCCTCACGGTCGTGTCGCAGGGCGGGTGGTGGACCGGCACTCGCGGGGTGCTGACGGGCGGCTGGGCGCCCGACCCGCTGCGGAACCTGCCCTGGCTGGTGGTTCCGCTGGGCATGGCGGTGTGGGCCCACGCCACGGGGCGCGCGCGGCTCCGGTGGGCGGATGCGCTCGCGCTGGTGGGGCTCCTCGCACCTGGTGACGTGCCGGGATTCTGGATCGCGGCGCTTCCGCTGGTGTCGGTGGGCAGCGCCGTGGACGACCGTCGCGGGTGGGCCGCGATGGTCGCGCTGGTCGGCATGGGCATGAACACGGCGGCAGCCACGCACGAGCGCGTGGAGCGCGAGACGGCGACGATCCGGTCCATCGCGGCGGAGATCGGTCCCGGTGATGCGATCGTGGGCCCGTGGAGCTGGGGGGTCCGGATCAACCTCGCGCATTCGGGAGAGGCCGCGGGCATCCCGTTCGCGAAGGACGCGGTGCCGTGCGAGGGGCGACGGGTCTACGTTCCGCTGGGCACGTGGGAGCGGTGCGAGTAGCCAGTCTCGCACAGCGACCACAGCGGGCCACAGCGCTCTGTGGCGGACGACGTCGAGCTTCGAGCGTCCAGCATCACGCAGATGACGCAGATGGACGCAGATGACGCAGAAATCGAGGCCGTCGCGGGTCGAGCGTCCTCGTTCCCCGGCCGCTGTGGAGGGGGGATTGGACCGCCAAGGACGCCGAGGTCCGCCCGCAGCGCCTGGGCGTTGCGAGGACGTGTCGGTGTTCATGTCGAACAAGGGGGACTTCCCGCGGACTGGAATCGGGATTCACCAGAGCAGGCAGGCGTTTCGGGCTGTACAGGTGACCAGATCCGGCGACGCACTCCCAGTCTACTTCCGAGCTTCGGGGGGCCGGTCGACGCACCACCCCGCCTTGGCGGTGTGTGTGGAGACAGACCATGAAACGCGCTTCAATGG
>JACKET010000018.1 GCA_020632875.1 Alphaproteobacteria bacterium | reverse complement strand
GGTTTCTGCGTCATCTGCGTCCTTCTGCGTCATCTGCGTGATGCCTGGCGCTCGAACCTCGATCCCTTCCGACGCAAGGCGCCGTGGCTCGCGTTCCCTTCCTTCGTCATCGGTCCGCGTCCTCTGGATCCCGATCGTCCTGGCGCGCGAGCTTCCGGCGCCGACGCTTCACCAGGCCCCACGCCTCCGGGTCGAAGGCATCGGCGGGCTGTGCGCCCAGGTAGACCGCGATGGCGTGCAGATCGGCGGGCGTGTGGTGCGAGAACGAGTCGTGCACCTTCTCGGCCATGATGTCCTTCGCGTCGCTCGTCGTGCCGTCGGGCTTCTGCGCGGTCTGGAGGTACCGGACGATGTCGGCCCCGCTCCACGCCCCGATGCCCGCATCGGGATGCGAGGTGAGGTTCGGGTGGACGTCGGCCTTGGCCGGGTTCGCCCCGCCCGCGAGGTAGTGGCGGCGCTTCACGAGCCCGAGCGCGCTGCGGGGCGTGTGGCACTGGTCGCAGTAGCTGACGGCCTCCACGAGGTACCGCCCGCGGTTCCAGTCCCCGGATTGCTCCGCGTTCTCTTCGAGGGCGCCGCGACGGAACGCCAGGGAGCGCCACAGCCCCAGCATCCCGGGCATCCCGTAGGGCGCGCGGATCTCGTGGGGACGCGAGGGTGTCGCGACTGCGGGCTGGGCCTCGAGGTACACCCACAGCGCGTGCAGGTCGTCGTCCGTCATCTTCGTGTACGCCATGTACGGGAAGGTCGGCCAGTAGCGCCGCCCGTCGGGCGCCCGGCCGTCCCGCATCGCCCGCACGAAGTCCGCCTCGGTCCACGTGCCGATGCCGTTCTCGGCGTCCGGGCTGATGTTCGGCGCGTAGAACACGCCGAAGATGGTCGGCAGGTCGCGCCCTCCGCCGAGGTGCGTGGCGTCGTCGAAGGGCGGGGAGTGGCAGCCCACGCAGCTCGCCGTCCGGTACAGCCGGGCGCCGCGCTCGAGCACCGCGTCCGCGCCCTCCGGGACGGCCGGCACGGGGACCGCGGCATCCGGCAGGCGCTCCACGTGGGGCGCGTGGCGTGCGCACCCGAGCATCGATACGACGAACCACACGATCGGCATCCGACCTCCGTTCCCAGTCTCACGCGCCGCGGGCGCCCGGGGCATTCGCATTGGCGAACCGCGACATCGAAGCGCTGAAAGAGAGGAAGAAGCCGACTCAGGAGCGATCCCGCGCCCTCGTCGACGCCGTGCTCGAGGCCGCCGCTCGCATTGTCGTGGCCGAGGGCCTCGACGCGCTCACGGTCCCCGCGCTGTGCGACGTGGCCGGCGTCTCGCCGGGGTCGTTCTACCAGTACTTCCCCCACAAGGAGGCCGTGCTCTACGCGCTCCTCCGCCGCCACGCCGAGGACGTCACGGCCCGGATGCTCGAGGTCCTCGCACGGGCGCCGTCCACGCCGACCCCGGCGCTCGTCGCCGCCGCGGTCGACGCGTTCCTCGCGGCCCACCGCGTCGACCCGGCGCTGCACGCGCTGCTCGGCCGGGTGGTCGCGAGCGAAGCGGGGCCGGGGCTCGAAGACGACCTGCTGCAGCGGTTCGAGCTCGGCCTCGTCGCCCTGATGCGCGCCCGGCCCGCCGAGCTGCGCGACCGCGACCCCGAGGTGCTGGCGTTCCTCGTCATCCGCACGCTCGAGGGCGTGGTGCACGCCGCGGCACGCGACCGCGCGGGGCTCCTCGCGACGCCGGCCTTCCGCGAGGGCCTCGTCACGCAGCTCCTGGCGGTGCTCGCGTGAGCTGGGCCGCATTCGTCGAGTGGATCCGGCCCTACCTCAAGTGGTCCATCGCCGCGATGCTCGTGCTCGGCTTCGCGTCGGGCCTGCCGCTGATGATGGTGTTCTCGAAGCTCTCGTTCTGGCTGCGCGAGGTCGGCATCGACCGCACGGTGATCGGCGGCTTCTACGCCGTGAGCCTGTCGTACTCGCTCAAGGTGTTCTGGGCGCCCGTGGTCGACCGCGTGCGCCTGCCGTTCCTCACGGCGATGCTCGGGCAGCGCCGGAGCTGGATGCTGCTCGCGCTGCTCGGCATCATCGCGGGGCTGCTGCTGATCGGGTCGTCGGATCCGGCCGTCTCGCTGACCCAGACGCTCGTCGGCGCCTTCGTGCTGGCGTACGGCGGCGCGACCCTCGACATCGCCGTCGATGCGTGGCGCATCGAGGCCGCGCCCGACGACGAGCAGGCGAACATGGCGGCCGTCTACATCCTCGGGTACCGCCTGGCGATCATGTTCGCGGGCCTGGGGCTCGTGATCGCCGACCGCGCGGGCTGGTTCGCGGCCTACGCCACGATGGCGGGCGTCATGGCGCTCGTCGCGGGCCTCGTCCTGTTCATCCGCGAGCCCGACCGACCCGCGCGGGCGGCCGAGCGCGACAAGTCGATCCTCCGCATCGGCGTCGACGCGGTCGTGCAGCCGTTCTGGCAGATCGTGGCGCGCTACGGCCGCTGGGTCGTTCCGGTCCTGCTGCTGGTCGGGCTGTACCGGCTGTCCGACTTCACGATGGGCACGATGGCGAGCCCGTTCTACGCCGACCTCGGGTACGACAAGGACACCGTGGGCGTCATCACCGGCCTGTTCGGTCCGTGGCCCACGGTCTTCGGCGGGTTCCTCGGCGGGTTCGTCGCCGTGCGGTACCGGCTGATGCCCGCGCTGCTCGTCGGGGCCGTCATCACGCTGCTGACCAACGGGGCCTTCGCGGGGCTCGCCATGGCCGCGGGCCCCGGGCTCGACCTGGCGGCGTCCGGCGACACCACGGCGGTGGTGAACACACCGTCGGATCTGGCATTGCTCGTCGTGATCGTCGCAGACAACCTGGCGGCCGGGTACGTCGGGACCGTGTTCGTGGCGTACCTGTCGTCGCTCACCGAGCGCCAGTACGCCGCCACCCAGTACGCCCTGTTCAGCTCGGCGTACTCGCTGTTCTGCAAGTCGTTCGCCTCCGCCACGTCGGGGCCTCTCTCCGAGATGGTCGGCTGGGCCGGGTTCTACGTCGTCACGGCGCTGTTCGCGCTCCCGTCCGCCGCCCTCATCGTGTTCCTGATGCGCTACGGGCCCGAGGACGCGCGGGGCGGCGCGAGCGGATAGCTCCTCGCGTGGAGGGAACATGTGGGCCTTGCTCGCACTCGTGGTGGCCCGGGCGGGCGTCGAAGGGGCGGTCGACCGGGTGCTGGAGGAGGGGAGCGCGTCCGAATCGCTCGACGGGGACGTGCTCTTCGCCGCAGGTATGCGCTTGTGGCGGCAGGGGGACACGGCGGCGCTGGAGTGGTTCGAGCGCGTCCCGGCGACCTCGGATCGGTGGCCGCTCGCCGCGCTGTTGCGAGCCCGGGCGCTCCGTCGGGGGGACCAGCTCCGCCTGGCCGCGGCCCTCGCGCAGGACGTGCTCGACTGGCAGGGGGAGGCGCGCGATCCAGCAGTCCTCGAGGAGGTGAAGAACCTCGCCTACATCGACCTCGGCGCGCTCTACGCCGACCTCGACCCGGCGAAGGCGCTCGGCTTCTACCTCCAGGTGCCGAACGGCTCGGGCGTCGTCGCCCTGGCCCGGGCGCGCGCCGCCCAGCTCGAGCACCGGCGCGGCAAGCCGAAGCGCGTGGAGCGCCTGCTCGCGGGCATCCCCGTCGATGCGGCGTTCTTCCCCGAGGCCGCGGCGATCGAAGCCGAGCTCGCGGCGTCCGGCTGCACGAAGCGCACCACCGCCGTACCCCAGGCCATCGTCGACGCCGAGGCCGCGACACGCGCGCACCAGCAGGCGCTCGGGAAGGCCGACGGGCTCGCGGGCATCCCCGAGGGGCGCGTCGATCTGCGCGTCGCGTCGGATCTCCCGCGCCTCTACGCCGAAGCGGACGAGGCCCGAGCGGCGGGCGAAGCCGACCTCGCCGACCGGCTGGAGCTCGACGCGGAGGTCTGGACCCGCATCCAGCTCGACCTCGAATCCAGCCGCACGGAGCGGGCGCTGGGCCGGATCCGCGCGGCTACGGCGTCCTGCACGCGCTGACGCGCCGACGCAGCGCGAACATCGCGGGCACGAGGAGCAGCGCACCGGATGCGCCCGACCCGCTCGAGCACCGGCATCCCGTCGCGCTGACGCGGTCGTCGGTGTCCGTGTCGAGGTCGGTGTCGGTGTCGGCGTCCGAATCCGTGTCCGCGTCGGAGTCGGTGTCCGCATCGGAGTCGGAGTCGGTGTCCGCATCGGAATCGGAGTCGGTGTCGGAATCGGAGTCCGCGTCGGAATCGGTGTCCGCGTCGGCATCGGTGTCCACGTCCGCGTCGCTGTCGGAGTCTGCGTCGGTGTCGCTGTCGGAGTCGGAGTCGGCGTCGGTGTCGGTGTCGGCGTCTGCGTCGGCGTCGGCGTCCGTGTCGGCGTCGGCATCGGTGTCGGAGTCCGCGTCTGCGTCGGTGTCCGCGTCGCCGCCGCAGACCCCGTCCTCGTCGGTCTCGCCGTCGCAGTCGTCGTCGGTGCCGTTGCAGATCTCCTGGACGGGCACCGCCGTCGAGCCGTCGTCGCAGTCGGTGTCGTCGGGCGCATAGCCGATGAAGAGGGCGTCGCAGAACGGGACCGGGTCGGTGCCCGTGGCGCCGTGGCCGTCGCCGTCGGCGTCGGTCCAGCCCACCACCCCGATCTCGACGGACGCGACGGGCTCGTTCGCCGCGCGTTTGCGGACGTAGAGGTGATCGATCCGCTGGGTCGGGTCGAGGTTCGCGTTGCCGTCGGTCACGTGGTCGAGCGAGATCAACACGGGACGTGCGGTCGTCCCGAAGGCGTCCGGCGCGGTGGCGCTCCCGAGCGGGACCCCATCGATCGACACCTCGGTGACCCCGGTGGGGCCGATGTCGACCTCGGCTCGGGTCCACGTGTTCGAGGGCAGCCAGGACGTGGCGAGGATCGTGTTGTGCGCGTTGACCGGGCCCACGATGGCGGACTGGGCGTAGGTCTCGTCCCACGCGAGCGCGGTGGAGCCCGTCCACACGCGGCCCCCCGCCCAGTTCTCCTGGAATCCCGACGTCACGAAGCTCCCGAAGCCGAGCTCGACGTCGCAGCCGCCCTTCGGATCGACCCGCAGCCGCGCGCCGATCACCGTGCTGCCCGGGACGTAGGCGGTCGTCGTCGACTGGAGCAGGACCGCCCCGACGGTGCGCAGGATGCCCGCGGCTTCGATGAAGGTCGTGCCCGAGCCGTGGACGGTCCACGCCGTGGGGTCGAGCGAATCGAAGTCGTCGAAGAGCTCGAACGTGGCGTCTCCGTCAGAGCTCGTCGGCTGGAGAGGCCCGTCGTAGCGGAGCACCAGCGAGGTGGTGCCGCTGGCGGGCACCGACGGGACGCGCACCCAGACGATGGTGGACGCCGTGCCGCACGTCGGGTCTTCGATCCAGAACGGGACCGGCGTTCCGTTCGGCAGCTCGATGGACACGTCGCTGCAGTCGCCCTGGAGGCCCGCGGCGCTCGTGTCCCACACGAAGGACACCTGGTGGTCGGTCACCGCGGTGCCAGTGCCGTCGACGCACAGCGCGCGGGCTTCGGAGTACGGGCCCGCGTACGCGGACAGGAGGGCCAGCAGCATGCCCGGATTCTACCGCGCGCCGACCCTCATCGCCGGACCCGCCCGTGGGGCGTGCCCTCGCCGAAGCCCGCCACGGTCTGCACGCCGATCACGGCGTTCGCGTGGAACGCGTCGAGATCCCGCGCGCCGACGTACGTGAGGCTCGACTGCAGCCCGGTGATGATGTCGACGAGGATGGCGCCGACGGACTCCTGGCCCTCGCGCAGGTAGATGCGGCTGCGGCTGATGCCCTCGCGGAAGAAGCCCTTCTTCGCCCGGTCGAACGGGTCGAGGCCCGCGGTGCGGTCGCTGACGGCCCGCGCCGACGCCATGCCCCAGTTCACCTTGTACAGGTGGCCCTCGGGGTCGACCTGGATGTCGCCGGGGCTCTCCCACGTGCCGGCCATCATCGTGCCGACCATCACGCGCGACGCGCCCGCAGCGCAGTACAGCGCGACGTCGCGGGGGTGCCGCACGCCCCCGTCGGCCCAGACGTGCTTTCCGAGCCGGCGGGCCTCGGCGGCGCACTCCGCCACGGCCGAGAAGGTCGGGCGGCCGACGCCGGTCTGCATTCGGGTCGTGCACATGGCGCCCGGACCGACGTTCACCTTCACCACGTCCGCGCCGGCCTCGACCAGATCGCGCGTGCCCGCGGCCGTGCAGACGTTGCCCGCGACGATCGGCACGGCCCCGCCGAGCGCTTCGCGCACCCGGGCGATGGTCTCGAGCATCCGGCGCTGGTGGCCGTGCGCGGTGTCGAGCACGAGCGCGCTGACCCCGAGCTCGGCCAGCGCCACGGCACGCTCGACGGCATCGGCGCTGATCCCGACGGCCGCCGCGACCATCAGCCGCCCGTCGGCATCGAGGCTCGGCGCGAGGATCTCGAGCCGCACGGCGTCTTCGGCCGTGAGCACGCCGTGCAGGCGCCCGTCGGTGTCGACCACGGGCACCGAGTGGACCCGCGCGGCCTCCATGTGGAGGTACGCGTCGCGGTTCGTGGTGCCGATGGGCAGGGTGACGGGGCGCGGCGTCATCACGTCGCTGACCGGGGCGTACTGGTCGCGCTCGCGCAGGTCGCCGGGCTTCACGATGCCGACGGGCCGGTGCGATTCGTCGACCACGACGACCATCTTGTGCGCGCGCTTGTGGATCAGGCCCTCGACGTCGCGCAGCGTGGCGGTCGGCCGCACCCAGAGCGGCGTGTCGTAGCGCGGGTCGGCGCCCTGGATGTGCCGGACGATGCGCTCGACGTGCTCGAGCGCCATGTCCTGCGGCAGCACACCGAGCCCGCCGAACCGCGCCATCGCCTCGGCCATGCGCTTGCCGGTCACGGCGTTCATGTTCGCTGCGACCACGGGATGCGAGCCGCCCGCGAAGTCCGGCGGGCGGAGGTCGGTCTCGAGGCGGGACCCGCCCTCCCAGCAGCCGGGCAGGATGAAGACGTCCTCGAGGGCGAGCTCGAGCTCGGCATCGCGGGTAGGATGCAGGAATCGCACGGAGAACCTCGGCTACGGGGTGAGCAGGCCTGCCACGACGCTCGGGTCGGAGGTCGACACCCAGCGCTTCTTCACACGCACGAAGAACGTCGGGGTGCCGACGAGCTGGTCGCCCATGCCGGCGCGGACCTGCATGTCGAGGCGCTCGGCCACGGCCCCCTCGCGGCTGCACGCCTGGAGGCTCGGGTCGGCGAGCCACCGCTCGACGGCGGCTTCGTCGCTGGCGGCCAGGTCGCGCGCGAAGTCGCGGAATCGCCCGGTGGTGTCGGCGCAGAGCGAGACGCGCGCGAGCTCGCAGCGGTGGTCGCCGCTCGGTGCGCGGTCGCCCATCACCGGATTGCACGGCGCCTCGAGCGGGAAGTTCCGGAAGCGCAGCTCGGCGCCGCTCGCTTCGGCGGCCTCGAGGACCTTCGGCAGGGCGAACATGCAGTGCGGGCAGCGCCAGTCGCTGTACTGCACCACGACCGGCGCCTTCTTGTTCGTGGCGGCCAGCACGACGATGTCGCTCGGGCGCAGCTCGTTCGAGGTCTCTTCGAGGGTCGCCGCGAGTGCGGCCCCGGTGGGCTCGGCGGCGAGGGCCGAGAGCAACAGCGCGATCACGAGAGGGGCCCTCCACAGGCGGCCTGGAGCTTCGCCGCGGCCTTCGCGGGAGCGCGCAGACGATACCGCACCCCGTCGTCCTCGTAGTCCTCGGAGACGACGTGGGCCTCGGCGCGCACCTGCCCGATGAGGCCCGAGCGATCCCAGGGGACGAAGAGCT
Source organism: Alphaproteobacteria bacterium (assembly GCA_020632875.1). Classification (GTDB taxonomy): domain Bacteria; phylum Myxococcota_A; class UBA796; order UBA796; genus JACKEQ01. The sequence goes on along the minus strand of JACKET010000018.1, from coordinate 135,005 downwards.
CGAACTCCTCGTCGTCGGCGCGGAACCGGGCGGCGATGCGATCGTGCAGGTCGGCCACCCGCGCGGGGACGTGGGCGGACGTGTACCAGGCGTCGGGACGCTCGGCGCGCAGGGCGTCTTCTGCGCCGGGCGGGAGCTGGTCGCACTTGTTGAACACCAGCACGCGCGGGAGGTCGTCGGCGCCGATCTCTTCGAGGACCTCGGCGGTGACGCGCTCCTGCTGGCGCCAGTCGCGGTCGCTCGCATCGACGACGTGCAGCAGGAGCCCGGCGTCGTTCGCCGCGTCGAGCGTGGACCGGAAGGACGCGACCAGGCTGTGCGGGAGGTCTTTGATGAAGCCCACGGTGTCGGTGACCAGGATGGGCGGCGTGACCTCGGGATGCAGGCGGCGGACGGTCGTGTCGAGCGTGGCGAACAGCTGGTCGGCCACGTACGGCTCGGCGCCCGTGAGCGCGCGCATCAGGCTCGACTTGCCGGCGTTGGTGTACCCGACCAGCGCGACCTGCCGGGAGTCGGTGCGACGGTCGCGGACGACCCCGCGCGTGGCTTCGATCTCGGCCAGCTCGCGGCGGAGCTCGGCCATCCGGTCGCGGATGCGGCGCTTGTCGAGCTGCAACGCCGTCTCGCCGGCGCCGCGCCCGGCCTGGCGCTCGGACGGCCCGCCGAGCTCGCGCAGCCGGGGTGCGAGGTAGGCCAGGCGCGCGAGCTCGACCTGCAGCCGGGCCTCGCGCGTGCGCGCCCGGCCGCTGAAGATCTCGATGATCACGCCGTTCCGGTCGAGCACCTCGGCGCCCGTGGCGTTCTGCAGGTTGCGCAGCTGGCTCGGGGTGAGCTCGTGGTCGACCACCACGACGTCCGCGGACGGGTCGCCGAACACGCCCGTCCACTCGCCGAGCTCCTGCAGCTTGCCCTCGCCCAGCACGTTGGCGGAGCCCGTTCCGGAGCGCCGCTGTGTGACGCGCCCGACCACGTCGAGCCCCAGCGTGTCGCACAGCCGGCCGAGCTCGTCGAGTGACGCTTCGAGGTCGTCGGGCTCGCGGTCCGGCACCAGCACGCCCACGAGCACGGCACGCGGTCGCGACATCCGGTCCTCCAGGCACAGAAGCTATCCCGCGCACCCCGGCCGGTCGCGCCGGGTGGATATGCTGCGACGCGACCGGGGAGGCTGCATGCGCGTGTTCGTCAGCGCCGACATCGAGGGGATCACGGGCGTCTGCCACTGGGACGAGTGCGACCGCAGCGCGCCGGACTGGGCCCTCTACCGCGATCAGATGCAGGACGAGGTGAACGCCGCCTGCGAAGGGGCCCTCGCCGCCGGCGCCACGCGCATCCGTGTGCGCGACGCCCACGCGAGCGCGCGCAACCTCCGCGGCGACCAGCTGCCCGGCGGCGTCGAGCTGGTGCGCGAGTGGAGCGGTCACCCCCACATGATGATCGAAGGCATCGACGACGGCTTCGATGCGCTCGTGCTGATCGGGTACCACAGCGAGGCCGGCTCCAGCGCCAACCCGCTCGCGCACACCATGACCGGGCGCTACGCCGAGGTCCGCGTGAACGGCGCGCGCGTCGCCGAGCTCCACCTGCACGCGTGGATGGCCGCCGAGCTCGGCATCCCCCTGGCGTTCGCCTCGGGCGACGAGGCGCTGTGCGCCCATGCCGAGGCGCTCGGCGCGCGCGCGGTCGCCTCGGGCCGCGGTCAGGGTCGCGCGACCATCGCCCGGCACCCCGCCGATGTCGTCGAAGCCATCCGCACCGGCGTCACGGCCGCGCTCGCCGACCTCCCCGCGCCGCGCCGTCCCGCCGGGCCCTTCGCGCTCGAGGTCGACTACAAGGACCCGCGCCAGGCCTGGGAGAAGCAGTGGTACCCCGGCGCCCGCCTCGCGACCGAGCGCACCGTCCGGTTCGAGACGGACGCGTGGTTCGAGGTGCTGAGGGCGCTCCGGTTCCTGTGAGTCCTCACAGCGGGAAGAGCGCGATGGTGACGCTCGAATCGGGGACGCAGGCGAACTCCACCGACTGGCTCCCGCCGTCGAAGAGCGTCTCGTCGAGCGTGAAGGACGTGACCTCGGTGCAGTCGACGCCGATGTCGGTGGCGACGTAGCGGAGGTTGGAGCCCGCCGTGTACGAGCTGAACGGGATGCCGCCGCCGGTCAGGGTGCGCGTCCACACGGCCGGCCCCGGATCGTCGCGTCCCCACTCGAACGAGAAGCTGTCGATGCGGTCGCGGGTCGCAGAGAGCTCGAGGTGCACGGCGCCGGTCATCTGCACGCCCTGGTCGTCGTAGTCCCAGGAGGAGTCGAACACGGTCCCGTCGGCGTTCCAGGTCCCGGCCATCTGGGGTTCGGTTCCGCCGAACGCGATGTTGCCCGTCTGCTCGGTCACGGTGACCGTGCCGGAGCCGTCGGTGTAGGTCCAGGTCGTCATCAGTCGCGTGGTGATGGTGGCGACGTCGAATTCCCGCGTGTCGGGCGTGGCGGTGACGGTGACGGTGTCCGCGCCCGTCGAGCCGTCGGACAGCGTGGCGCGGGCCGTGACGGGGGTCGGGGTGAACAGGTCCATCGCGCCGGCGGGCAGGACGAGGGACTGGCTCGCGAGCAGCAGGTCCTCCTCGACCACGGCGGTCCCGCCGATGCTCAGCGAGACCGTGGCTCCATCGAGCGACGCCGGTGCGTCGACCAGGCGGAGGTCGAAGGTCGCGGGCAGGGGCAGCGTGGCAGCCCCGCCGATGAGGGCGTCCGCGCCGCTCGTGTCGCGCACCGCTTCGATGGTGAGGTTCAGGTCGCCGGGCTCCTCGCCCCACGGACAGGTGCCGCCTGCGTCGAGCCGTTCGCCGAGCGTGAGGGCGAGCCCTTCGAGGCTCCCGATCACGAGCGCACCGTAGTCCCGCGAGTGGTCCACCGCGGCGTCGAGGCGCCGCCGGCACTTCTGCGGGTCGGGCTCGTCGTCGCACTGCGACCGGGCCGCCGCGAGCGGCGCGATGACGTAGTACTCGAGCGTGCAGTACTGGACGACCTGATCGACGAAGTCGGGATGCTGATCGAGGCAGGTCTGCACGTCACGCCGGTGTTCGGTCGTCCACTCCAGATCCCGGCTGGCCTTCAGGACGAGGCCGAGGCTCATGGCGGCGATGCACTGGGCGGCGAGCTCCGGCGCCCCTTCCGGCAGGGTCATCACCACCCGCGCCTGGGACTGGGCCTCGAGCTCGCCCAGCAGGTCCGGATCCGGCCGGATCCCGGCAATCGACTCGGTGCCCGCGGCGGCCGAGCCCCACGTCGCGTCGAACGTCCCATCGCCCTGCGCCTGCCACGCCCAGTTGGCTCCGCCGACGGTCGACGCCGTGGGGACGCCGCCCTCGAAGGTCGCCTCGAAGGCCGTGCCGTCGACGGAGCCCGCCATCGCGTCGATGACGACGGTCTCCCCGTCGTCCGTCCCCGCCCACGTGACCGCGCCGACGTCGTCGCTCGCTTCGAGCTCCACGACGTTCGGGCCGGCGTCGGGGAAGTCGACGCCGATGCCCTCCGGCTCCTTCCCCTTGCAGGCCAGCGCGATCAGCGCGACTCCCACGAGCTTCCGTCCCATGCGTCCCTCCGCACGGAGGGGTAGAGCACGGGGCGTGCCAGGCGGGTTTCGCAGAGGAGGCGCCGTGGATGCGCTCCACGCGCGGGCTCACGATGCCTCGGCTGCGCGCGGGCCATCCGCCCGTTGTGGTGGCGCGCACAGGTCGCCTGCGCGCGTTCACACAATCAGGCGCGCAGCTCGGGACCCGAGGCGAGCTTCGGCAGGGCCACGCCGGCGTCGGGGCCCGCCTGGCGGCCGCGGACGAGCCGGCCCGGCATGGCGCCCGTCATCTCTCCGTTCTCGGCGACCACCGTGCCGGAGCACACCGTCATCACGTAGCCCTCGGCCTTCTGGATCAGCCGGCGCCCGCCCGCGGGGAGGTCGTAGGCGATCTCGGGCTGCGAGAGCTTCAGCCCCTCGTAGTCGAGGACGTTGATGTCGGCCTTGTAGCCGGGCTTCAGGATGCCGCGGTCGTGCATGCCGTAGAACTGCGCGGTCTCGGAGGTCTGGCGCTTCACGATGTGCTCGAGGCCGAGCTTCTCGCCGCGGGCGCGGTCGCGCGTCCAGAACGTGAGCATGTAGGTCGGCATGCCGCCGTCGCACACGGCCCCGCAGTGCGCGCCGCCATCGGAGAGGCCCATGCGCGTGCGCTCGTGCTGGTGCAGCTCGTGGAGCAGGTCGTAGCTCTTGTCGCTGTAGTTGAAGAGCGGGAAGTAGAGCATCCCCTGGCCGTCGTTCTCGAGCATCTGGTCGTACGCCACGTCGAGCGGGTCGCGGCCCTCGCGCTTCGCGATGGCGGCGATCGACTGGCTCGGGTCGGGCTCGTAGAGCGCGTCGACGAGCGGGTACATCTTGTCGAAGCTCTCGGTGACGAAGCGCTCGAAGACGTTGAGCTCGCGGGGCTTCTCGGACAGGAGCTGCGCGCGGAACGCGGGGTCGCGGAGCTTCGCGAGCTGCTGGTCCCACGGGAGCGTGCTGATGGCCTCCATCGACGGGTAGGCGACGAACGGGTGCGCGGTGAGGCGCCAGTTCATCTGCACGCCGATGGCGCGGCCGGCGCACTGGGCGTAGAGCGGCAGCCCGTCGGCGGCGGCGGCCTCGAGGCCCTGCAGGCCCTTGCGCCAGGTCTCGGGCGAGAAGTCGGTCTGGGAGAGGTTGAAGACCACGGGGTTCCCCGTGATCTCGGCGATCTTCCGCATCATCGGGAGATCGGTGGGCACCATGAGGTGGTCGGGCGCGAGCTCGAACACGCCGAACCCGGCGTTCTGGATGGCCCCCGCGATGCCGTAGAGCTCGTCGGGATCCGCGAAGGTGCCGGAGACCAGCACGCCCTCGGCGGACTTGTGGAGCGACGTGCGGCTCGTGGAGAACCCGAGCGCACCGGCCTGGATGGCCTCTTCGACGAGCCCGGCCATCTCGGCGATCTGCGCCGGGGTCGCCTTGTCGTTCTCGGACTCGCGCATGCCCATGACCCAGGCACGCAGGGCGGAGTGGGGGATCTGCGTCGCGAAGTCGATGGCGTGCGGCACGGCTTCGATGGCGTCCATGTACTCGGGGAAGGTCTCCCAGCTCCACTGGATGCCCTCGGTCAGCGCGGAGCCGGGGATGTCCTCGACGCCCTCCATCACGTTGATCAGCCACTCGCGCTCGGAGGCGCGGCACGGCGCGAAGCCGACGCCGCAGTTGCCCATCACGACCGTGGTGCAGCCGTGCCAGCCGCTGGGGGTGAAGTAGGGGTCCCACGTGACCTGGCCGTCGTAGTGGGTGTGCATGTCGACCCAGCCCGGCGTCACGAGGAGCCCGCGCGCATCGACCTCGCGGCGGCCCTTGCCCGGCACCTCGCCGACCGCGACGATGCGATCGCCGTCGACCGCGATGTCGCCGACGAAGCGGGGGTTTCCGGTGCCGTCGACGATCGTTCCGCCGCGAATGACGAGGTCGTGCATGGGGGGGACTCCTGTTACCTGCGCCGGAGAGCGGCGGCTTCGGGTACGCTGTTCAAAAAGTGAATGAGGTTCGCACTTTGGATAACCCAGCTCCCGGAAGGCGCCAGCGCAAGCGCGAAGAAAAGACGCGGTTGCTGCTCTCCACCGCGATGCAGATGATCGTCGAGTCGGGGTTCGACGGCCTCACGATGCCGGGCCTCGCCGAGCGGGCCGATGTGGCGGTCGGCGGCCTCTACCGGTACTTCGCGAGCAAGCAGGAGCTGCTCGCGGCGTTGCAGGTGCACTCGATCAGCCAGCTCGGCGTCTGGATCGACGAGCGGCGCACGTCGTCGGGCCTCGAGGGCGTGCGCGAGACGGCCCTCGCGGTCGAGAGCTTCGGCCGCGAGCACTCCACGAGCTTCGCGCTGCTCGAGCTCGCCATCTCCGACCCGCGCCGCATCCTCGACGACGAGCAGGCCGCGCAGGTGCAGGACGCCGTGATGCCCATCCTGCTCGGGGTGGCACAGCGCATCGGCCAGGCCGAGGCGAACGGCGAGATCACGCCGGGCAACCCGATGCGCCGCACGATGGCGCTGTGGGGCACGGTCTTTGGCTGCCTGCACTTCCGCAAGCGCGACAGCCGCATCCCGGATCCCGAGCTGCACTCAGGCCCGGTGCTGCGCGACGCGGTGGAGGCGTTGCTACGGGGCTGGCGACCGTAACCCTGCGCTTCCAGCGTCCCCAGGCATCACGCAGATGACGCAGAAGGACGCGGATGACGCAGAAACGAGGCCGTCGCGGGTCGAGCGTATTCGCATCCCGGGGCACCGTCGGTGGGTGTTCGGGTCGACAGAGCGGGCCTTCTTGCGGACCGGATTCGGGACTCACCAGAGCAGGCTGGCGTTTCGGGCTGCTCGGGTGAGCGGAACCGCCAACGACCTCCTGGTGGTGCGAAACTCCGGCTCTATGCGATCGACGCGACGACCACGGCGCCGCCGGGGATCTCGCAGCCGTCGTCCACCTCGAGGCCCCAGAGCGCCCGCCCGACGGGGGAGTCCGGCGAGACGACCGTGGCGCCGGCCGCTTCCACGCCCGGGGCGCCGGGGAACAGGTAGAAGCAGCGCTCGGTGCCGTCGTCGTCCTCGACTGTGACGAGGGCGCCGGTGACGGCCTTGTCGCGCGGCCCGTCGCCCGTGCGCTCGAGCAGGTCGAGGGCATCGCGGACCTCGGTGAGCCGCTGCTCGATGCCGGCCGTCAGGTAGCCCGCGCTCGTCACCGCGCCGCGCTCGCCGCGGTTGGTCGGGCGATGGTCGCCGTCGACGCGCATCGACGCGGTGGCGTCCCGCTGGCTCCGGACGAGATCGGCCTCCTGCGCCTTCAGGGCCGCGAGGAGGGCGTCGTACACGGCGCGTTTCGTGATCACGGTGTCGGGATGTCCAGGCGGTAGACCCGACCCAGCTGGGTCACGGTCTCCTCCGCAGGATCGTTCCAGAACGGAGCCGAAGCATACAACTCGACCTGGCCGTCTGCGTCGAGGTCGACGGCCTCGAGCGCGAATCCGAAGTGGTCGTCCTCTCTCTCGCCGACGAACACCAGCGCGTCGCTTCGTGTGTAGACACCGCCGTCCGAGAAGGGTCCGAGGAAGACGAATACCTTTCCCCGCTGGTCGTTTCGCTCGTTGTTTCCCGGAGCGCCGACGGCGACGTCGACGATCCCGTCCGCGTTCAGATCGACCGCAACGCTGTCGTGCCCGAACCAGTCATCGGCGAACTCGCCCTCGAATCGGAAGGGCGCGTCTTCGATCGAGTTCGCTCCAGGACGGGGCGGCAGTGCGAACAGCACACCACGGCCGAGAAGGGCACCGCCACCAGCCAACAGCCACGGCGAGGGGCTTCCATCGATGCCGATCGCCGCTGAGAAGTTGGAGCCGAATCCGTCACCCCAGGACGTGTTGCCGACCCACGTCTCGCTTGCGGACGCCAACGCGCCGGGCCCATCCAGGACGTACAGCTCGCCGACCGCGCTTCCCGGCGGGGTCGGGTAGTGCCCGAAGGTCACGAGCTCATCGTCCCCGTCTCCGTCGCGATCGAGGGCCATCAGCGACCAGTTGGCCTGCCAGGCAGTCTCCTGTGGCGTCCAGTCGACATGAGGGAGGTCCTGGAGCGCCGGAGTGTCCGGAAGCGGGAGTGGATACACCCGGATCGGCCCGCTCGGCTGGTTCGTGTTCAGCGAGCCGTAGGCGACGTGCCACGCGCCACCCCGGAACAGGACAGCAGCACTAAAGAGCTCGCCGACCTCTGTTCCGAATGCCAGAGATTCGAGCTCGGGCGGGTCGACCGAGAAGTCGAAGGTGTGCACCGTGCCGCGCTGCAGATTGTTGAACGCCGAGGCGGCGACGACGCGATCCCCGTCGGCCCGAGGCCAGATGGTGAGGCGATCGCCCAGATTCCTCGCGTGAGCCAAGTACTCCTCGTGCGTCAGGAGTGAACGTCCACACCCCCGGAGCGCGTGAATCTTCGGCCAGCGTCCGCCCTCTTCGATGTTCAGCGCGAGGTTCGCTGCTCCGCTGTTCACCACGATCAGATCGTCACAGCCGTCGGCGTCGACGTCGGCTCGGGCAAGTCGATAGCCGAGGGAGTGCAGGATGGCCGTCCCCTCCATGGCGACGGTGCCGATGAGCCCGACACCATCGGTTCCGTCGCAGTCCTGGTCCACGCCATCACCAAACGCGTCGGGGGCGCCGACGTGAATGGTGGCGTCCGAGTCGTCACAGTCGAGCGGGTCGCACCGCGTCAGCCCGTCACCGTCGCCATCGTCCTCCCCCTCGACCACTCCGTCACAGTCGTAGTCGATTCCTTCGCACACGCCCGACTGCTCGTTGAGGGCCTCGTAGGGGGACGCTGGGTACACCCTCCGGTCGGTGTCGTCGCAGTCTTCCGGTGGCGAGAACCCATCGCCATCGAGATCCTCGGTCGGGGGCCGGATTGGCCCCGTGTCCACTGGCGCATCTGGCGTCCCCGGTCGACATGCGATCAGGAGGGCGAGCGCCATCACCGCCGATCTCAACGGGTGATGCCATTGTTGTTTTGGGCGGCCCAGACCGACAGCAGCCCGTTTGCATAGAACGCCTGCGCCACTCTCGAATTCACCTTGAGAGACGCCGGTGCAGTGTCTAGGCTACTCCACCCGTTCGTCCCCATGTCGGCTCTGATAGCGAGAATGTCGTCGAGGGTCACGCCAGACGTCTGGTGGACGTCCCACCAGAAACGCAGCCAATCGACCTCCATTCCGCGGTTCGCTACATCGCCGGACCCGGCGCAGAACTGTCCGAACGCGTCGCGGCCCTCGACCGCGATCACGGGATCTGTGAACTCCGCACCGCCGTAGTCATTGTCTGCGGTGCCTTCACCGCCTTCACAACTGAATGCCTCGGCCGTGTTGTTCTGCTGGACGCTATCGTAGTTCCATCGAATGATATTCGCGGGAGTGTACCGGCAGTCCGTCTCGCCGACGTTGTTGAATGTGAAGGCGGCTACGTAGTGGGCCCAGCCTTCGATTTCGGCAGCGGTTTGGTTCTCTTTCGAGTTGTAGTCATGTCCCAGGTCGTTCCCCGTGAGTGTCGGATCACATGGATCCGACTCATTTTCGAAGAACGGCTGTTCACCCTGAGCGGTGCCGCAGGCGGCGTCACGCTGGCAATTCACGTAGAAACCAATTGCGTGACCCAATTCGTGCACGAGTGCAAATTTGTAGAGGGCGGCGACGTTGTTGGGGTCGATGGATACGCCAGGGTAGAGCGTGCCTTGGTAAAATCGATCGGCTTCCCAAGCTGCAGCACCTCCTCCCGACGGCGCCTCCATGTAGAGGTTGTAGCTGTATCCGGGCCACGCGGCGGGTGCGCGCTTGAACGTTTTCGTCCAAGCGATCATTACGTTAACCCAGTCATTACCCGGAATCGATGCCGAGGCGGTGACATTGTAGGTACCTCCGGTCGGTGTGACGGGCCCTACAGCATGCCCATAGAGTTGCTGGGCCTGGCTTCGTGTGGGGTGAACGTCGATGCTTGCGGCGCCAAAATTCGCCTGGCTAGCCATCACGTAGAGATATGACTTCGTGTTGCTTAGAAACAAGGAGACACACCCGTCGTCATTCAGGTAGCCGCTTGAGACTGTGGGCCCCCCGTACTCGCTGATGCTGTATTTCGCGTTCTGGGCTTTGTAGGTGTTGTTATGCGTTACGTGGTCGTCCCCATTGCCCACATCCAAGAAATTCGCGTCGTATTTGAAGCATACCTTTTGGAATACAGAGGCGGCGGCCGCATCAGGTGTCGCAAGAGAGATCAATACGGCAATCATGGTGCCACCTCCTCAGACTCGAGGTTCCTGTCCACGTCACGAGCATTTCCTCGCCGTCAACCAGTAGTAGGGACCTTGGCATTGGCGTGCCGCTCACTAGTTGAGCGGGGACAGCCACTCGCGTCGTTCCAATGGTGGTGAAAACACGAACCTGGGCCTCGATCCACACTCTCCCTTGGGTCGCTCTCTCGATGAGGTCGACGGCGACGGCAGGAAGGGTCGAAACGCCGAGCTCCGTTCGAAACGATTGAAGCGCAAACGTCTCGCTCCAATGGACTTCTTCGTGTTCAGCGAAGACATGATACTCCACTTCGGCAAGGAATGGTTCTACATCTGACTGGAGAGGCGTGAGCGATAGTTGGAAGTTTGCGTTTTCGGCGCTCAGGGTCGCGGCGATGACTGGGCTCGAATTGGGCATCGACGCATGCGCGCCTACTGCCAAGAAGAATCGGATCATCTTGTTCTCCATTCGGCTTAGGGGGCCGCCGCTCGATGATCCCCCATTAGGAGTGGAGGCGTCAACGTGGATTTCTGTATCTGCCAAAGACGTTGTGGGTCTTCGCGTAGCCCAGTCGGCGGGTCGTGGGCCCAGCGCAGGCGTACCTTTGGGATCCCCTGCGTCAGTCCACCGCGAAGCGCGCGCGCTCTTCGGCGAGGCGCTCCGCGAGCGACGCTTCGAGGGCGGCGTGCTCGGGACGTCCGGAGAGATCGTCGAGCTGGTAGGGGTCGGCATCCATGTCGAAGAGCAGCTCCTCGCCCGACGTGTACCGCACGTACTGGTGGCGCCGGTCGCGCAGGCTCCACCACTCGAGCTCCGGACGGCCGACGTGGGAGCCCATCAGGACGGGCGCTTCGAGCTCGGTGCCCTCCAACAGGGCCGTGGAGAGGTCGCGCCCCTGCACCGGCGCCGCGAGCGGCACGCCCGCGAGGCCCGCGACGGTCGGGAGCAGGTCGACGTGGGAGAACGGCGTGCCCCAGGCGCCGACGGGGATCCGGCCCGGCCACCGGAAGCCCAGCGGCACCCGCACGGCCTCGTCGTAGGGCTTCTGCTTGAGGTAGAGCCCGTGGGAGCCGGCGAGGTCGCCGTGGTCGGACGTGAGCACCACGAGGGTGTCGTCCGCGAGCCCGAGCGCGTCGAGCCCGTCGAACAGGCGCCGGATCTCGGCTTCGAGCGCCAGGATCGCCCCGTCGTAGTGGAGCAGGTAGTTGCGGACGCCCTGGGCCGGACCGTCGAGGAGGTCTTCGACGGTGACGTTCGCGCGGAGGGTCAGCGCGGCGGGGTCCAGCCCGAAAGGGAAGCCGTCCGGGAGCTCGTCCGCCCACTCCGGCCATGCGCCGTCCGGGGGGTGAGGCGGGGCGAAGCTGACGACGAGCATCCACGGCGCGTCCTGCCACTCCGCGAGCTTGTCGAGCGCCTGATCGACCTGCCACGCGGGCTCGAAGCGGTCGGCGGGCTCGGGCCGGTGGACGGTCGGGTCGGTGCCGAGGAAGTACCGGCTGTGGCGGTAGCGGTGCCCCGTGTTGTAGCTCGCGAACCAGTCCTCGAAGCCGAACAACCCGTGTGGGTGCTGCTGCCCGGGGGGCGCGAGGTGCCACTTCCCGATCCAGCCGCAGCGGTAGCCCACCGCGCGGAAGGCGTCGCCGAACGTGCGGGCATCGAGGCTCAGGGCGTGGTCGTTCGAGGGGACGCCGACGTGCTCGGGGAGCCAGCCCGTCAACAGGGCCGCGCGCGCCGGGCCGCACAGCGGATTCGGCGTGAACGCGCGGTCGCAGCGCGTGCCCTCCGCGAACACGCGGTCGAAGCCGGGTGTCTCGAGGTCGCGCTCGCCGTACGCCGGCAGGGAGCAGGCCCGCAGCTGGTCGACGAGGACGACGAGCACGTTCGGCCCGCCCGGCGGCCGGGGGCCGGCACACGACGCAGCGAGGGCGGCAGCCCCGACGACGAGCTGCCGACGATCGAGGAGCAGGCGCGACAACCACCCTCCGCCACGAGGATACGGCGATTCAACCCGCGGGGAGCAGGCTGCGGTAGCGCTCCACCCGGGACGCGCCGCAGCGCTGGAGCAAACGGCGCATCGGGACGTTGCGCTCGGCGACCTCGTCCTCGTAGAGCGAGGCGCCGGCACGGCCGAGGAGCGCGAGCGCCGCGTCGTGGAGGCGGGGGCCGTGGCCCTGGCCCCGACACCGGGGGAACGTTCCGACGAACAGCAGCGAGCCGACCTCGGGCTCGACACGGCGCGGGACGACGACCCCGATGTCCCCGACGACACCCCAGAGGCCGTCCTCGCCGGGAGCCAGCGGCTCCCAGGCCTCGAAGAGCGCGGCGGGATCGGACCCGAAGCGCGGGTCGTCCACCCCTTCGAGGGCCTCGCCGAGCCGGGCCACGAACCGCTCCGGTCCCATCGAGGCCAGGGAGACGAAGCCCGGATCCGCGGGACGGCCGGGCAGCACGCCCCTCCAGCGCTCGCGGATGCCGGCGTCGACGAGGCCGAGGGCTTCGGCCGCCTCGCGCCAGCGGGCGTCGTCGGCGGGTGCCCGCAGCTCGCAACCGCCGAGGGGCCCGGCGCAGATCCGACGGAGGTGGGCGTGGACGTCGATGCCGTCGCTCGGTGGGAGGACCACCGGCGGCAGGCCGGTCACGGCGCGTCGGAGAAGCTGTAGTCGACCTCGACCTCACCCACGGTGAGCACGATGGTCGCCTCGTCGACGCCGTAGTCGCGCTGGTACTGCTCGCGGACGGGGCGGAGGTTGAGCGGCTCGTCCTGGAAGATCTCGTCTTCGCAGTCGCCCGCCGCGCCGAACGTGGCCATCTGGAGGGACGCGCCCTGTGGCGTGAGCCAGTCTTCGGCGGTGCTGCAGAGGTGGAACCGGACCTCGTCGCAGCCCGCGTAGCGCACGGATGCCAGCATCAGGTCGTCGTTGCCGACGCGCAGGTACTCGGGCGGCATGATCTGAGCGAGCGGATCGCAGGGCTGGATGCCCGGCGGGCCGGCGCAGGCGACGAGCAGGACGGGGACGAAGCGGAGCATGCAGGGAACGTAGCCTATACGAGCTGCGTCAGCGCGCCGACCATCGCGAGGGGCACCCACAGGCCCAGCGTCGCGAGCGCGCCCACGCCGGCGTAGGTGCGCGGTCGGGTCGCGGTGACGCCCGTCGTGGCGGCCGCGGACATGCCCACCGTGGCGAGGACCGCGATCGCGGCGGCCGGAGCGCGCCAGGCCGCCGGGTCGCCCGCGTAGACGTGGGTGAGGAGCTGGTCGTACCGGGAGACGGCGAGGACCGCGGTGACGCCCGCCGCGACGGCGTGCCCGAACGCCACGGCGCCGATCACGCTGGCCTCGGGGCCCGCGCCCTCTTCGTCGCCGCGGATCAGCGCGATCAACGCGACGAGCGCGAGGGGACCGACGAGCAGCAGCAGCACGCCGGTCTCGGTGGCGGCGAGGTCGAGCATCGCGCCGGCCGTCAGCGCGAAGAACCCGAGCAGGGCGAGCAGCAGGCCGACGCCGGCGGGCCACGTGGTGCGCGGGCCGCGCAGCGGGGCCGCGATGGCGGACGTGGCGACGAGCAGCGCGAGACCCGGGTAGATCGCCGGGAACAGCGCCGTGCGCATCAGGAAGTCGGGCGTGGCGAGCTCGATGCGGCGGACGGCACCGACGGTGCTCGTGTCCCAGGGGAGGTTGCCGGCGCTCCAGAAGGCCACGCCGCAGGCGACGAGCAGCGCCACCCCCGTCGGAGCGACCGCCAGGACGGGAGGAACGCGTCGCCCTGTGAGCAGGAGCCCGCCCACGACGAGGCTGTACAGCGACGACAGCACGGCGAAGCCGGCGACCGCGGCCCAGAGCGACGAGGGGAGCTGGTCCATCGCGTGGAGCATGCAGGGGACTATCCGGAAGCCGGGGCGACCGTCACTCTTCTGGGATCGCGAGGGCTCCGGCCTCGCCGAGCTGCTCCTCGAGCCAGCGGCGCGCGCCGTCCGTCAGGTCGTCGCGCTCGAGCGCGATGCGCAGCGGCTCCTGATCGAGCGGCGGAGCGACCTTGCCGCCGGGGTTGGGCGGCGCGTTCCGCTCCTGGATCTGCATCCGGCAGCTGCCCGACTCTCCGGGGAACGCGTCGCTGTACTGGAGGAACAGCGAGTAGTCGCCGGCCGACCAGACCTTGAGCTTCTCGGTGCCCTCCTCGGCGCTGGGCTCGACGGGCACGACGAGATCGGCGCCCACGAGCGCGCTCGGCCCGACGGCGTCGAGCAGATCGGCGGGGATCTCGGAGTCGGTGCGGCATCGGACCACCGCGAGCCCGGCGGCGTCCGCGAACGCGCGGAGCCCCTCTTCGGCGGCGTACGGCGACACGCCCGTCGTGAACGACAGCAACGGCGGGGGACGTCGGGTCGGGCCCGTGCCCACCGGGGCGTCCGGCTCGGAGGATGGGTCCGGGGCCGTGCGGCCCGGGGATCTGGGGGACGAAGCCCGCTTCGGACTCGGCGCGGACCCGGATGGAGCGGGTGGAGTGCGTGCGCCGCGCGTCGGGGGCGGCTCCGGCGCGTCGTCGGAGCTCGGGCCGGTGAGGAGCATCACGGCGACGGCGAGCCCGATCGCCACGATTCCCACGAGGATCACACGCGTGTTCATCCCGTCAGACCTGCGGGAGGGTGGCGATGTCGATGGGACCCCGAACGCCGGACTTGAAGACCAGAGGCACCCGGAGCTCCTTCAGGAAGCGCTTCTTGTGCTCGCGGATGCCCGGAGGCGCGGACTCGCTCGCCACGATCGCCGCGCGGTAGCGGATCGGGCAGCCTTCGAGCCGCCTCCGGATCGCGAGGAGCGTCGCGCGGAGCTGGCTGACGGCGTGCGACAGGTCGGCTCGCCCCTTCAGCTCGACCACGACGAGCTCGAGGGCATCCTCGTCGTCGTGGAGGAACGCGCCGTCGGCGCACTTGTCGTCGGGCCCGAGGCCGAGGAGCTCCCGGCCTTCCGGGCTGTCGAGCCGGAATGCGCGCCACGGCGTGCGTCCAGAGACGCGCACCGCCGTTCCGCGCTCGTGGAGGGTGCCGCCGGAGGCGCAGGGCTGCGCCGCCGCTCTGTGCGTCTCGCAGGCGTCGGGCGTCATTTGGCTGAGAGCAGCGACCCGAGGATCTCGGAGACGTGGTCGGTGACGCGGGCGAAGGTCTGGGTGTCGACGACCCTCGCCTCGCGGTCGAGCACGTCGACGACCGCGACCTCTGCGCCGACCTCGCGGAACTCGTACGCCGCGAGTTGCTCCGGATCGAGGCAGGCTTCGGTCGTCTGCATCGCGAGCTCGCGGGCCTTGGCCTCTCGGGCCTCCGGGCCCAGCGCGTGGGCCTCCATCAGGTTGCAGAGGTGGTCGGCGATGTACGGGCTGTGGGTGGTGAAGATGACGTGGTACCCGCGGTTGACCATGATGGCGAGCAGCTCGGCGATGGCGAGCTGCGCAGCGGGATGGGCGTTCATCTCGGGCTCGTCGATGACGAGCAGATCGCCCGGCTCCCCGACGGTCTCGAGGTAGAGCACGAGCGGGGCCAGGGAGCGCACCATCGACGCCGCGGCGCCGAGGGGGATGGGAGCGGCGCCTCCGGGCTCGAACTGGAGCTGCTCGTCGTTCAGGATTCGCCCACCCAGGAGGGGCTCCCAGTCGAACCGGCCGCGGATCCCGGGTGTGGAGCGGGCCTTCTCGATCGCGGTCGCGAGGCTGCGTGCGGGCGGCGCCCCGTCCAACGAGACCGAGGCCACGCGCTCGACCGGGAAGGCGACGGTCTGGCGGTACCGGGCGCTCGTCTGGCCCGCCACCGTGTGCAGGGTCGACCGGAGGTCGGTCGGGTCGATGAAGCTCAAAACGGTCTCGGAGCGCCCGTCCCGCAGGTGGTAGGTGACTTCGATCACACCTTTGGTGGCGCGTCGCTCGGCGGACACCGAGATCCTGTCGACGAGGTGGCCCCCGGCGACAGCGTCGAGGCCAAGCGTCAGCTCGCAGTCCTGGATGGCCGATACGGGGAGACCGAGCACTGGTGCGAGGTGACTTGCCCGAAGCTCCTGCTGGAGCACTCGGTCGGGGTGGACCTCGAGGTCGAGCTTGAGTCGCCCACCCAGGTTCAGTCCTTCGTACGCGGCCACTGCCTGCTCTAGCAGTTCGGCAGCGTCACCCGAGAAGGTGCCATTGAGGCTCGGGACATCGAAGAGGCTGTAGGTGTGGAGTGCCTGCCAGATCGCGTAGGCGGTCCACGATTTGTTCGTGCCGTTCCGGCCCACGAACATCGTCAGGGGGCGGACCTCGATCCCGGCTTCGCGAATGCGCCCGAGGTTCCGGACTCCGAACTTCAGCATTCGACAGCCATATCACCCGGCCCGGTCACGGCCCAAGCGCGAGCCGCCCGAGGTGGATCTTCGCGTTGCGGTCGAGCGGGAACACGAACACCAGCTCCGCGGCGCCGGGCGAGCCGGGCACGGCCTGGTCCTCGCCGGTCGCCACGAGGTCGTGGGTGGCGAGGATCCGGCGTCCGCGGCCGTACAGCACGCGGATCCGCTCGCCGCGGGCCGCGCGCAGCACGGGCTCGACGGGACGCGGCGGATCGACGTGCACCACGCGACCGTGCTCCCCGATGACGCCCTGCACGACCCCACCCTCGTCGCGCACGTCTACCCCCGGGAACCGCCATGGCCACGGGTCGATCCCGGGACCGAACACCTGCAGCGACAGCGCCTCGCCGAGCCGCCCGGGGTCGAGCAGCGGCCCGCGCGTCACGCGACGGACCCGCGCGTAGAGGCCCGCGAGGTCGGGGTCCTGCGGCGGGATGTCGTTGCCGGGGTCGTACGCGAAGGGCAGCTCGCGACGGTAGTGCCCGACGCGCCAGCCCGGGTTGTAGCGGGCCGGCATCCGGGCGACGAGCGGGTCGTTCAGCCCGAGCGGGTCGACGATGTGGACCTTCGGACCTGCGTAGTAGCCGAAGTACCCGACGGCGGCGCGGACCTCGGTGTGCGGGCCGAGCTTGCGCGCCTGGCGGCCCTCCCGGGCGAAGGCGTGCGAGATCGGGCGCTTCGAGGCGAGCAACCCGGCGCCGCGATGGTAGTAGCCGCGCTCGTCGACGATGCCCTCCCACGCGGCGATGCGCTCGTAGGTGGCACCCGACCAGGCCGGCGCGTACGGGCTCGCCGCACCCAGGAGCGTCATCCCGAGCACGCCCGCCGCAGCGATCGCGGGGCCGGGCTCCAGCATCGCGAGCCCGAGGGCCGCGGCGAACAGCGGGGGCGTGAGGAAGCGACCGGCCATGAAGTCGCCGCCGATCCACACGACGTACGCGAGGTACGCCAGGCCGCCGAGGCCGACCGCGACGGCCGGAGGGTGCCGGAGCCGCACGAGCGGCACGACCCCGAGGAACAGCGCCAGGACCGTGACCCGATCGTGCATCGCGGCGTGCTGCAGATACCGGACGCCCTGCACGAGCATCTCGCCGCGCGGGATGCCCGTGCCGAGCTTGGCGTATGCGGTGTTCGGCACGAGGGACCCGTAGTACACGAACGAGAACGCCTCCCACGCGAAGAGCGGCGCGAAGCCAGCGGCCAGCGCGGCGATGTGGCGCCGCGTGCGGGCCACGCTGGTCGCATGGATCAGGAGGCCCGGCGCGAACAGCACGGCCAGGTCGAGCCGATTCAGCATCGCGAGCGCGGTGAGCAGCGCCGTGCGGAACAGGTCGGCCGGCCGGTCGCCGCCCTGGAACAGCGACCACGCGAACACCGCGAGCAGCAGGTGGGTGAGGGGGTTCTCGAGGCCCGACGTGCCGAAGTCGACGAAGGCCTTGGACCAGAAGAGCGCCGTCACCCCGATCAGCGCGCCCCCCGTGCTGCGCGCGACGCCGTACCAGAGGACCGCCACCGCCGCGAGGGTCGTGACGCCGCCCAGCACGAGCGTTCCGTAGTAGGGCCCGCCGCTCAGCGCGTGGGCGACGAGCAATCCGAGCATCCACAGCGGATGGGTGTAGGACTGGACGCGCTCCGCGGGGTTCCAGCGCAGGCCGAGGCCGTGCAGCGCGTTGTCGACGGTGCGCAGGGTGATGAACGCGTCGTCGCTGACCCACGCGCAGCGCACGAGCACCACGGCGAGCAGCGCGAGCGCGACCAGACCGAGCCAGCGATGGGCCTGTCCCCGCATCGGTGCCGGGTTAACGGCCCCCGATGTCGGGTGCCCACAAACGGTTGGACGCGCTCCTCTGGCTGGGGCCCGTGGCGGGTCTCGCGGTGTGCGCGGGCTACAACGCCGTGCTGCAGCCCTGGACGCTCGACGACGCCTACATCAGCTTCCGCTACGCCGAGCACTTCGCGGGCGGCGAGGGGCTCGTCTACAACCCGGGAGAGCGGGTCGAGGGATACACGACGTTCCTCTGGGTGTTCCTGCTGGGCGTCGGGCATGCGCTCGGCGCCGACACCCGCACCCTCGCGAAAGTGCTGGGCGCGGTCTTCGCGGCCGGCTCGATCCTGCTCCTGTCCCAGGCGCACCGGTTCCATCGCGGCATCCCGCCGATCGCGGGCAGCCTGGCCGCCGCGCTCGTCGGGAGCTCCGCGATCTTCGGCGCCTGGGCCATGCCCGGCATGGAGGTGCCGCTGGTGGCGTTCCTCCTGCTGGCCTCGGCGCTCGGCTTCGCGCGGGAGGCCGACGCGGCTGAGAGCGGGGGCACCCCACGGGGCTGGTGGGCCGCCGGGATCTGCGGCGCGCTGGCCCTGATGAGCCGTCCGGACAGCGTCGTGCTCGTGTCGGTGCTCTCGGCGTGGCTGCTGGGGCTCGCGGCGCTGCGGCGCGATCCGCGGCTCGCGCGCGCTCCGCTCGTCGTGGCGGGGCTCTACGGGCCCTACTTCGCGTGGCGGTTCGCGTACTACGGCTGGCTGCTGCCGAACACGTTCTACGCGAAGGTGGGCTCGACGGGCGCCCAGGTGGAGCGGGGCGTGCGGTACGTCACCGACTTCGTGGAGCCCGCGGCCTTCCTGCTCGTCCCCGCCGTGCTGCTCGTGCCCTTCGCGAAGGTCGCGTGGTCGCGGTTCGGTGGGCTGGCGCCCCTCTGGGCCGGGGTCGCGCTGCACGCCGCTTACGTCGTGAGCGTCGGGGGCGACGTGATGCCGGCGTTCCGGTTCTTCGCGCACGTCCTGCCCGTGATCGGGCTGCTGGCGGGCCTCGCGCTGTCGCTCGCACCGCGGCTGGGCGTGGGCGTGGTCGCGGTCGCGGTCGCGTACAACGTGTGGCAGTTCGGGCACCACGCCGACCTCCGGCCCCGCATCGAGCGCGGCATCGTCGGGCTGAATGGCGAGGAGGTCGGGCTGTGGATGCGCGAGAACCTCGCCCCGGACGGGCTGCTCGCGACGAACACGGCCGGCAGCGTGCCGTACTTCTCCCGGCTGCGCACGGTCGACATGCTCGGGCTCAACGACGCGCACATCGCGCACCGCGAGATGCCGCGGATGGGCCGGGGCCGCGCGGGCCACGAGAAGGCCGACGGCGCGTACGTGCTGTCGCGCGACCCGGACTACGTGCACTTCGGGAGCGCGCTCGGCCGCGACAAGCCCGTGTTCGCGAGCGACCGCGAGCTCTACGCGCAGCCCGGGTTCACCGAGCGCTACGTGCTGCGCCGCTACCGTCTGCCGAGCGGCAACCGCCTGGCGCTCTGGGTGAAGAAGGGCGCTCCGGCGCCGTGAATCGCGTCAATCAAACTTCAAGCGATCGACCGATGTCTCTGTGGGGTCTGACACCAGATAGACATGGGTCGATCGTTTGAAGTCGCTTCTTCGCCCAACCGGGTCGGCCTACAGGAACTCGACCCAGCCCTTCGGAATCCGCTGCATGTCGGGGATGATCGCCACGAACTGGCCTTTGTCGCCGGCGCGGTTCGGGTTGTGGAACTCCCACACGGTCTTTCCGGTCGGATCGACCTCGAACGCGCGCCCGTAGCCGCTCTCGGCCACCAGCGTGTTGCCGTTCTCGAGGCGGTAGGCGGCGCCGGTGAACCGGCTGAAGAACGGGTGCGCTTCGCTGTTCTCGTACGACCAGACCTGCGTCATGTCGGCCACGTCGTACTCCCGGACCGCGGAGCGCCCGCCCGCGCCGAGGTTGTCGAACAGCATCAGGTGGCCGTTGTCGAGGATCTTCGCGTCGTGCTGCTTGTCGTAGCCGCCCTGGTGCCACCAGACGGCCTTCTTCTGCTTCGGGTCGACCACCATCAGCGCCGACAGCGTGCGCATCGACACGAGCAGGTTGCCGGCTGCGAACGCCGGTTTGCCGACCTTCTCGGCCTCGGGCCCGAGCACCACGATGCTGTTGGTGTGGAAGATGTCGCCCCGGCGCTTCTTCTTCGAGTAGAGCATCGACTTGCTGGCCGATGCCTCGAGCGCCTCGAGCAGGCTGATCTCCTCGAGCACCTTGCCGTCGGCCGACAGGTGGACCGCGAAGTCCTCGAGCACGGGCTGGCGCGGGTTCACCCGCTCGATGACGTCGCCCTTGCGGGCGAGGGTCCACAGGGTGCCGTCCTCCATGATCTGGAGGTCGTGGTGGACGCGGCCGTCCCACGTCCACAGGATGTTCGAGTCCTTGTCGACCTTCACGAGCCCGTGGCCCTCGAAGATCGCGAGCACGTCGCCGTTCGGGAACAGGAAGCCGCGCCGCCAGAACTCGGCGCCGTGCTTGTTCTGGTAGCGGGCACCCCACGGGAACGCCTCGGTGTAGGCCTTCTTCCACGTGTGGAGGACCTTGCCGTCCATGTCCATCAGGGTCGCTTCGGGACCGTGGCCCGAGACCCAGAAGTTCAGCCCGTCCTGGGCCGCAGCATCGTGCACCGTGACGCCCGTGCTCGCCGTCGCGGGCTCGTCGCCACCGACGTATCCGAGCGTCTCGAGCGCCTCGATCTGCTCCTCGACCGTGGCGGGCTCGCGGGCCTTGTTCCACAGGCCCTCGCCCGGCTCGGCCTCGCCCGTGTCGACGCGGTTGTGGTTCGCCGCCTGGGGCTGCCGGGGCCGCTTGCTCTTCGGAGCCGCCTTGACCTCGGGGGAATCGGGAGACCCCGTCGGGGAGCCGCCGCACGCGAGCAGGAGGAGGAGGAGGGACTGCATGGCGGGGCTCTAACCGGGCGCGCCCGCTGGGGTTAGGTACTCGGCCGGAGGTCCAGTGGCGCGACGTTCCCTCGTCATCGCCGGGGTGGTGGCATCCCTCGCGTTCGGCGCGGCCATCACCTGGCTCAAGGCGGTGCCCCGGGCGAAGCGCAGCGCCGGTCCCGCGGTCGACGAGGTCGTCGAAGACCCCGACGACGACGACGGCGACGCGCCGCCCACGAAGAAGGGCAAGTCCAAGCTCCTGCCGAAGGCGAAGGGCAAGGTGGGCAAGGCGAAGGCCAAGGCCCACACGCCTCCGCCGGTCCTGCCGCCCGAGCGCAGGCCGATGCCCGCGAAGGGCGCGCCCAACGTGGTCCTCGTGTTCGGGTGCACCGTCCGGCGCGACCAGATCGGGGCCTACGGTGGCGAGCCCGGCGTCACGCCCTGGCTCGACGGGCTCGCCGCGTCCGGCACCCGCTTCGACGACGCGCTGTCCGTGTCCTCGTGGACCCGGGCGAGCGCCGTGGGCGTGGTCACCGGGCGCCACCCGCTGTCGTTCAACCTGCCCGAGCCGGGCCCGAAGCAGTCCGAGCGCGTCCTGCCCGAGGCGGCCGTCACCCTCGCCGAGCGGCTCGCGACGGCGGGCTGGATGGCGTACGGCGTCACCGCGAACCCGAACCTCAACTCGAACTACGGCATGGCGCAGGGGTTCGACGGCTACCAGGACTCGTCCGAGAAGGCGTTCAAGCGCGCCCGGATGTCCGGCGAAGACGTGGTGAACCGCGCGATGGAGCTCCTCGACGCGCGCGACGACGCAGCGCGGGAACGTCCGTTCTACCTGCGCCTGATGATGATCGACGCGCACCATCCGCGCACCCCGCCGGCCGATCTCGTCCGCGCGCAGACCCGCCCCGGCGTCAGCGCCACGCTCGCCGAGTACCGCGCCAGCCTCGCCCAGCTCGATCACGCGCTCGATCAGCTCGACCGCGGCCTGCGGTCCCGCGGGTACGACCCCTCCAACACGCTCGTCGTGTTCGTGGCCGACCACGGCGAGGGCCTCGACATGCCCGCCCACCACGGTCCCGGGCACGGCAAGAAGATGTACCCGACCACGGTGTCGATCCCGTGGATCCTCCGCGGTCCCGGCGTCCCCGAGGGCCGCGTGGTCGAGGGTCTCGCGAGCGGGGCCGATGTGAAGCCCACCGTGCTGGGCCTGTTGAAGCTCCAGGGCGAAGCGGGCCTGGCCGGGCAGGATGTCTCGCCGTGGGTCCGCGGCGACCGCGAGGGCCTGCTGCCCCGCCAGCAGACCCACTCCGCGTCGATGTTCCACGTCGCGAACGTCGCCGCCATCTGGACGCGCGAGAAGCAGTGCCAGACCTGGTTCCCCGGCGACCGCGACCAGGACGTCACCGGCTGCTTCGACCGCAAGGCCGACCCGGGCTTCGCGAGCCCGATCCCCGACTCCGACGGGCTCGTCGAGCAGCTGAAGGGCTGGCACGCCCGCCAGACCGAGCTCGGCAAGGCGTATGCGGTCGACGAGGCCGAGGTCGGCGACGACCAGGAGGCCCAGCTCGAGCTCCTCGGGTACCTCGAGGACGAGTGACCCCGTAGGATCCGCGCAGGGTACGCCCCGGCTCCCGAGCCCCTACGTCCTGCGTGGAGGTGCTCATGGTCCGGAGACTGACGTTCCCGCTGGTGCTGCTCGCCACGCTGGCCGCTCCCGCGTGCAAGGGCGGTGGCGACGAGGAGTCCGACGCGGACACGGATTCCGACACGGACGCCGATACCGATGCGGACTCCGATACTGACGCGGACAGCGACACGGACGCGGACAGCGACACGGACGCGGACTCCGACACGGACGCGGACTCCGACACGGACGCGGACAGCGACACGGACGCGGACACCGACACGGACGCGGACAGCGACACGGACGCGGACAGCGACACGGACTCGGACAGCGACACGGACGCCGATACGGACGCGGACAGCGACACC
This sequence comes from Alphaproteobacteria bacterium, assembly GCA_020632875.1. GTDB lineage: Bacteria > Myxococcota_A > UBA796 > UBA796 > JACKEQ01. Next base: position 112,094 of record JACKET010000018.1, on the reverse strand, counting down.
GACACGGGCTTCCCCGACGCCGACGGGGACGGCTACACCGCGGACGTGGACTGCGACGACACCGACCCGGCGGTCCACCCGAACGCCGTCGACGTGGCGTGCGACGCGATCGACGACGACTGCGACGGGACGCCGTCGATGGGGGACCTCCAGGTGCCCGGGGACGCGCCCTCGATCGCCGCGGCGGTCGGGCTGGCGGTCGACGGGGACGTGATCTGCGTGGACGGAGGGAGCTACGGGGGCCTCGTGTCGGTCCTCGGGAAGGACCTGACCATCCGCGGCGACGGGACGACGCGTCTGCACACGGGCAACGGGAACCGCCTGTACGTCGCGGGCTCGGGCGTGCAGCGCCTCGAGAACGTCGTGCTGGACGGCGGGGGGACGGTCCCGCTGATCCAGGTCTCGCCCGGCGCCCGGCTGGAGCTGAAGGACGTGAAGGCGCGCCAGATCGGCTGCTCGAACTTCTGTTTCGGGCTGGTGGCGTTCCTCTACGACAACGCCGAGATCGACGTGTCAGGGCTCGTCGTGGAGCCGTTCGTCGACGATCTCGGGACGTACTCGCTCGAGGGCCTGTTCTACGCGCAGAGCGGGTCGTCGGTCACCGTCCGCGACTCGCAGATCACCGGGCTCGACCTCACGTCGCAGGGGAGCATCGACCTCGTGATGGGCGGGACGAGCGCCGAGCCGATCGTCCTCGAGCGGGTGGAGATCCGGGACAACACGCTGACCTCCACCGCGGCGGCGACGCTCGTGAGCCACGTGGACGCGGCCCTCTCCGACGTGGTGATCGCCGGGAACACCGTGACGTCGAGCTCCGGCTCCGCGTCGCTCGTGAACGCGGAGCAGCTCGACGTCCTCCGCACGCGGGTCCAGGGCAACCAGCTCTCCGGCGCGTCGACGTTCGGCCTGCGCGTCGGAGCGTCGGGAGACCTCCGGAACCTCGTGGTGACCGGCAATTCCGCCCAGGGCGCCACCGCGCGTGGACCCCTGTTCGTCGACGGCTCGGCGAACGTCGCGCTCGCCCAGGCGGACTTCGTGGACAACCCGAGCACGGCGACCGTCGCGGAGGCCGGAGCGCTGCAGATCGCGAGCGGTGCGACGCTGTCCGTGAAGAACACGGGCTTCGTGGGCGGCGCTCCGCCGGCGATCCGCGGCACCGCGAGCTTCTCCGGCAGCAATGCGTTCGACCTGTCCACGGTCCAGGTCGACGCGGCCGGGACACCCGTCACCTGGACGGGTCTCGCGGTCGACCCGGTCTACGTCGACCGCCAGAACGGGGACGTCCGCCTGTCCGGCAGCTCACCGCTCGTGGACGCCGGAGCTGCAGGGACGTTCGATGCGGACGGGTCCCTGGGCGACGTCGGCGCGAACGGGGGCCCGGACGGCGACTGGCTCTAGGCGCTGTTGCAGACACGGAAAGGCACGGACGCAGGCGTCCGTGCCATGCAGAAGGGAGGTCTCGCACTGCCAGCCCCTCTCTGTGTCGGAATCCGTAGGGCTCAGAGCGTCTCAGGGCCTCACGCAGATGACGCAGAAGGACGCAGATGACGCAGAAACCAGGCCGTCGCGGGTCGAGCGTCCTCGTTTCCCCGGGCACCGTCGCCCGGTCCCGACCATCGGAAGCTCGCCCCGGGCCACCGTCGGGATCCAACCAGAGCCGGGTCCAAAGTGACTGCCGCGGCGCAGAGCCCGGCTGAGAGTGACTCCACCCGCGCCAGCGAACCGCTCGACCGTCGAAGCTCCACAATTCTCGCTGGGGCCCTCGCGACAACGGGCCCGATCCGGCGAGATTCACGTTCAGGCCGGCTCTGCCCGGCGGCAGTCACATTCGCGACCGCTCTGGTCTCCACACTCCAGTTCGCGGGGAGGCCCTCCCGGTCGTCCCGAACATCGAGACGTCCCTCGAGAGCCCTGACGTCTCGGGTGGACCTAGGCTTCCTTGGCGGTGTCGATCGGCGGATGCGGAACCGGTGGGAAGCTCGCGTCGACGGTGTGCTGACCTGGAGTCGCCAGAAACGCAAGGCTGCTCTGGTGAATCCCGATTCCAGTCCGCGGGGAGGCCCCTCCGACGATCCGGGGACACGAGGACGCCCGGCCCGCGACGCCCTCGTTTCTGCGTCATCTGCGTCCTTCTGCGTCATCTGCGTGATGCCCGGGGACGCTCGAAGCCCGACCCCGTTCGACACCGAGCGCTGTGGCCCCCTGTGGTCGCTGTGCGAGACCCGGGGATCGGTGACGCCGTCGCTCCGCGGACCGAGCGGGATCCGTCCGAAGATCAGCGCGTCGAGGACTGCGGCAGCACGGCCGTGAGCCGGTTGAGCCCGTCGTCGTGGAACGCATCGAGGGTACCCCCCATGCCGAGCGCGATCTGACGGGCGATCGCCAGCCCGAGGCCGCTCCCGTCGCGGCTGCCTCGCCCCCCGGTCCCGAAGGGCTCGAAGGCTCGCGCCAGCGTGGCGTCGTCGAGCGGCGGACCGTCGTCGATCACGTCGAAGGCCGTATTCGCCTCGTCCCAGTCGCGGGCGACGAGGCGCAGGGAGGCCCCCGGCGACCGGCGGATGGCGTTGGTGAGCAGGTTCAGTAGCATCTGGAGCAGACGGTTGCGGTCGGCCTCGAGCGCCGGCGGCTCGGCGGTGATCTCGATGGTCAGCGAGCCGCCGCGCATCAGCGGCTTCACGGTGTCGACCAGCTGCGACGCCAGGTCTTCGAGCTCGATGTAGTCGCTCGACAGCTCCATCGCGCCGGCCTCGATGCGCGCGAGGTCGAGCACGTCGTCGACGAGGTCGAGAAGCGTGGTCGCGGCGATGTGGACGCGCGCGAGGTCGTCGGAGAGCGCCTGGGGCGCGTCTTCCGTCATCATCTCGGCGTAGCCGAGGATCGCGGCCAGCGGCGTGCGCAGCGCGTGCGACATCTGCGTCACGAACGAGGTCTTCGCGTCGTTCGCGGCCTGCGCCGCGTCGCGGGCCGACTGCAGCGCGGCGTTCAGGTCGCGGAGCCGCTGCTCCTGCGCCTTTCGCTCGCGCATGTCGCGGGCGATCAGCACGATCATGCCCTCGCCGTCGAACGTGAAGGCCTCCATCCGGACCTCGACGTCGACGAGCTCGCCAGACCGCGCCTGGAGCAGGGTCTCGGTGGTGAGGCCGTCGCCCTCGCGGAGCTCGAGGATGCCCGCGCTGGCGAGGGTCGGCGCGACCTCGGCCAGGTGGAGGCCCTTCAGCGTGGTGCGGTTGAGGCCGAGCACCGCAGCGGCCGTGGCGTTGGCGTCGCGGACGAGCAGCTCGCGGTCGACCACGAGCAGGATGTCGGCGACGTGGTCGAGCATCGCGCGGTTGCGGCGCTCGCGCCGGCGCACGGTCGCTTCGATCTGGCGGCGGATCGATTCGTCGCGCCCGCTCGCGTACACCGTGCCGATGGGCGACGTGCGGACCCACCACGACATCCAGCGGTAGCCGCCGTCGGCATGGGCCACGCGCCCCTCGATCTGCATCGGCTTCAGCGTGCGGATGCCCTTGGTGATCGCCTGGTTCGCGCGGTCGCGGTCGACGCTGTGGAACAGGGACACCAGCTCGACGCCCAGCAGCTGGTCGGGCTCGCGTCCCAGCACCCGCTGGAAACCCCGGTTCGCCAACGCGATTGTGCCGTCGTGGTTCAGCACGGCCATCGGGTCGAGCGACGTGGCGAAGAGATCGGTGAGCGAGGCGGGCATTGGCAGGACCTGGCCGAGTGCCGTAACAGCTTGGCATGTTGCTGCTCCTCCTGGCCTGTGGTGGGTCGAAGCCCGACCCGATCGCGCGCGCCCGCGCCTTCTCGGACACCCGACCGACCTACGAACAGCCCCTCGGCGACGGGCTGGGCGGCGTGCCCGGCATCCCGGATCTGCGCGCGCAGACCTGCGGGGTCTGCCACCAGGAGATCTACGAGGAGTGGCGCACGTCGGTCCATTCCGTGGCCTGGATCGACCCGCAGTTCCAGGAGGAGATCAAGAAGTCCGGCAACCGCTGGCTCTGCCTCAACTGCCACACGCCCCTGCGCCTCCAGCAGGACGTGCTGCCCGTGGGTCTCGAGGCCGACGACGTCGAGAAGCCCGTGCTGGTCGACAATCCGCACTACGACGCCGCGCTGCGCGACGAGGGCATCACGTGCGCCGCGTGCCACGTGCGCGACGGCGTCATCCACGGTCCGGGGCTCGGCGGCACGCCGCCCCACCCGGTCGAGGCCGACCCCGACTACCGGAGCGCGGCGCTCTGCCTGCGCTGCCACCAGGCGACCGCCACCTACCCGGGCAAGAGCTTCACCTGCACGTTCGACACGGGCGAGGAGTGGAAGGCCGGCCCGTACGACGACGAGGGGCGCACCTGCGTCGACTGCCACATGCCGCCGGTGACGCGTCCGGCCGCGCTGGGCGGGCCCGATCGCACGGTGGCCCGCCACTGGTGGCGGGGGGCCGGCATCCCCAAGATCGCCGGGCGCTACCCGCCTCCCGAGGCCAATCCGTACGGGCTGGGGCTCGAGGTGGCCCTCGAAGGGCGCGAGCTCGTCGTCACCGCGACGAACGCGAACGCCGGCCACATGCTGCCCACCGGCGACCCCGAGCGGAAGGTCTTCGTCACGACCGCGTTCGACGGCACGCCCGCCCACACCGAGGTCTTCGGCCAGGAGTGGACCTGGGAGCCCCCGACCAAGCACGGCGACACGCGCCTCGCCCCCCGCGAATCGCGGGTGCACCGCGTGCCCGTCCCCGACGGGGCGAAAGCCGCGGTGGTGGTTGCGCGTTCGGAGCGCATGAGCGAAGAGAACCGCGCGTACCACCATCTCGACGGCTACCCGATCGACGTGGAGACGCACCGCGTGGAGCTGCCGATCGAATGAGCGCACGACGGTCCGGGGCGGGCACGGGATTCGGGATCGCAGGCGTCGGCTGTGTGCTCCTCGTGGGATTCCTGAGCCTGTCCGCGGTGCTGGTGTGCTCCGGGTTCGGCGGCGCGATCTGGGCCCGGATGCCACGCATCGTCGAGGTCTCGCCGCCCCGTCCCGTGGCGGGCACGGATCCGGCCCCCGAGCCCGAGGCGAGGCCCATCTCGCCGCGTCCGCGCCGTCCCCGTCCGACCGGGCCGAAGCCGAAGCCTCCTCCCGAGCCGGAGGATCCGATGATCGTCGAGGTCGAGTCCGACACGCTCATCGTCGCGGAGGTCTCGCTTGCGGGCGACGCGTCGGAGGTCTTCGCCGTGACGCCCGACGGTACGGCCTATCCGCTGCCGGCCGCGCTCCCCCGCGGTACCTACGACCTCCAGGTGAGCTTCGCGGGCCGGGCGCCCTTCGTGGCGGGCTCGATCGCGATCCTCGACGGCACCGCGAAGGCCGTGACGTGCCGCGAGTCGCTCGGCATCTGCAAGGTCCGCTAGCGGCATGGCCGGAGACCTGTGGAGCGACATCGTCCGCCGCGAGCGCGAGGGCGCGAGCCTCCGTGCGCAGGGGGCCCTGCGGGTGAGCGTGTGGGCGGGGCTCGTCGCGCACGTCAGCATGGCGGTGCTGTTCGTGGTGCTCGAGCTGTGGCCGCTCGTCGCGTTCAACGTGCTCGTCAGCGTGCCGTGCTTCGCCGTCGGTGCCGTGCTGGCGTCCCGTCGACCGCTGCTCGTCGGGATGATGGCCCTGCTCGAGGTCGTGGCGCACGCCGTCTTCGCGACGGCCGTGCTCGGCGCGTCGGCGGGGTTCCACCACTGGATGCTGCTGGCCGTCGTGGTGGGCGGGCTCCTGCCGCTCCTGCCGCACCCGCGCTCGCAGGTCGTGATCCCCGTGGCGGGCGCCGTGCTCTACGTGGCCCTGTCGTTCGTGCCGAGCGCCGACCCGCCCCCGCCGAGCTGGGTGAGCCACGGGAACTTCGCGGGGATGCTGCTGGCGCTGTTGGCGGTGATCCTCGGGTATCGCGCCGCTGCGCAGGACGTGGAGCGCGCGCTGGCCGAGTCCCAGGCGCAGTCCGAGCGGCTGCTGCACGCCATGCTGCCGGCCTCCGTGGTGCAGCGGCTCCAGCGGTCGCCCGGCGGCCTCGCCGACAGCCACGCCGAGGTCGCCGTGCTCTTCGCGGACGTCGTGGGGTTCACGGCGCTCTCGGCCCGTACGTCGCCGGAGGTCGTGGTCGACCTCCTGAACCAGCTCTTCACGGCGTTCGACGCCGAGACCGAGGCCCGTGGGCTCCACAAGGTGAAGACCATCGGCGATGCGTACATGGTGGCGGGCGGCATCCCCGAGCCCATCCCGGATGCGCTGCACCGCATCGCCGACCTCGCGCTGGCGATGAACCGCGTGGTGGCGCCGTTCCGCGAGGCCCACGACCTGCGCCTGCGCATCGGGATCCACGTCGGGCCCGCCGTGGCCGGGGTGATCGGGCGCTCGACGCCCGCCTACGACCTGTGGGGCGACACCGTGAACACGGCATCGCGCATGGAGTCGCACGGCGAGGCGGGCCGCATCCACGTGTCCGACGCGGCGGCGCAGCGCCTGGAGGGGCGTACCCTCGCGCCGCGCGGCGAGATCGACGTGAAGGGCAAGGGCCGGATGACCACCTGGTGGCTCGAGGAGTGACGCTTCAGAGCGTGTCTTCGAAGAACCGGCGCATCTCGACCCACGACCGGCGGTCGGCGTCCGCGTCGTAGACCGTGCCGAAGTCGGGGTCGTTCGCCTCGGGGTTCGTGAACGCGTGCATGACGCCCGGGTAGGCGTGCAGGGCCCAGTCGGCGTCGACGCGCTTCATCTCGGCGGCGAAGGCCGCGACGTCGGCCGTGGGCACCATGGGGTCGTCCTGCCCGTGCAGGACGAGGATGCGCGCCGTGACGGGGCCGGGCAGCGGCTCCCCGATCTTCAACAGCCCGTGGAAGCTGACGGCACCCCGCAGGGGAAGGCCCATCCGCGCGGCGAGCAGCGCGCACAGCCCGCCGAAGCAGAACCCGATGGCCCCCACGCGGCCCGGGTCGACGCCGTCGAGCCGCTGTACGGCCTCGAACGAGGCCCGCAGCCGCCGACGCAGCTTCGCGGGGTCTTGCAGCAATTCGCCCATCAGCGCCGAGCTCGTGGCCCGGTCGGTGCCCCGGCGGCCCACGCCGTACAGGTCGATGGCTGCACCCACCCAGCCGAGCGCGGCCAGGGCGCGTGCCTTCTCCTCGGCGAACGGATTGCGGCCGCCGAACGCGTGCACGACCATCACCGCCGGCCGTGGGCCGGGCACGGTGGGCCGCGCGACGAACAGGTCGAACGCGTCGGAGCCCTCGGCGTAGGGGACGAGCTCGGTGTGCACTACCGCGTGCCGGGCGTGGCCGTGCCGGCGTTGGTGGAGATGCTCCACTGGTTCGCCGTCCAGGTCGTGCTGGCCGCGTTGTTCGTGCGCTGCGCGATGCTGTCGAGGTACTCCCACGGCGTGCCGGTGCCGTCGACCCCGACCACGCCGTAGATGTCGATGACCGATGTGCCGTCGAACAGCTCGTACACGTCATCCCCGTTGCCGTTGATGCTCGTGTTGTACTGGTTCGCGTTCTGCGAGGGGAACGCAGAGCCGAAGCTCGTGGCGTCGCTCGCGACCACCCACACGGACTGGGCCGGCAGCGTGACCGCGTCGAGTGCGACCGTCGTGGGGGCCGTGTTGCCGTTGCTGTAGCGGCGCACCGAGTAGCCGGTGAGGTTCAGCGGCGTCGGGTTGGGGTTGTAGATCTCGACGTACTTCAGCGCCCCGACGACCGGGTGGTCGACGACCTCGCTGAAGAACGCATCCGCGTCGGTGTCGGCGTCGGAATCGGCGTCTGCATCGGAGTCGGCATCGGCGTCGGCGTCGGCGTCGGCATCGGCGTCGGTGTCGGTGTCGGTGTCGGCTGCGTCGATGTTCAGCACGTAGGGGCCGCACTCGTCGCTGTACCCCTCGACGACCACCACGACGGCCTCGCCCTGCGCCATCGTGCGGATCACGCCGGACTGCAGGTCGATGAAGTCGTCGTTGCACTCGAGCTCGGTGTCGTCGGGACACCGCGAGTGCAGCGTCATGACCGTGTCGAACCCGCTGCCGGCGAGGTCGAACTGGTAGTCGCCGGCCGCGGGGGCGGTCCAGACGAAGCCCACGTCTTCGCTCGGTGTGGTCGCGCCGCCGCAGCCCTGGGTGTAGTCGTCGACCTCGCCGCAGGTGTTGCCCGCCGCCAGCCCGGCGCCGAGGGCGGTGCCCAGGTCGCCGTCGGGGGCCGGGCACGCGTCGGTGTCGGAGTCGGTGTCGGCATCCGCGTCTGCGTCTGCGTCGGCATCGGCGTCAGCGTCGGCATCCGCGTCAGCATCAGCGTCGGCATCGGCGTCTGCGTCGGCATCGGTGTCGGAGTCGGCATCCGTGTCGGCGTCAGCGTCGGCATCGGCGTCGGCGTCAGCGTCAGCGTCGGCGTCGGCATCCGAGTCGGAGTCGGCATCGGCGTCGGCGTCGGTATCGGGGGTGCGACCTTCGTTCGGGTCGGGCGTGTCGATGAACGGCCAGCAGCCCACCAGGAACACGAAGACGAGCGGGAGCAGGCGACGCATCAGTAGACTCCTTCGTTTCGCTGCGGCTTCTTGGCCGGGAGCGCCACGGCGACCGTGGCGACGCCCAGGCTCACGATACCCGCCCCCGCGGCGCCCAGGAACAGCGTGTTGGTGAGCTGACGTCGCTGGGCGGTCGGGGCGGCGTCGTACCGCGTGCGGGTGATGGCGGACCCGGCGTACATGCCGCCCGCGGCGGCCGCGATGATGCCCGCGGTGACGAGCAGGGGCACGCGGGGAGGCTTCTTCCCGGCATCCTCGTCGAGCGGGTCGGGCATGAACGGCTCGGGAGCGGGGAGGGGAGCCGGCACGGGGAATGGCGCGGGCACCGGCTGCGGCGCGACGGCGACGGGCGAGGGGACCGCGACGTTCACGAACCACGGCGGGAGGTCGTTGGGACCGGTGACGATGCCCGTCCACCCGACCTGGCCCGTGGGCTCCACGACCTGGACGATCGACAGCCCATACGGGGCGTGCGTGGTCGAGACGCCGTTCACGAACACGGCCTTGCCGGGCTGGGGCAGGGCCCACATCGTCGGCACGTCGCCGCGCGCCTGCGCGTAGAGGCCCGCGAGAGGGCCGCCGGCCGGGGCGATCGCGGCCTTCATCTGGAAGTCGGGCTGCACCGTGAGCGCGCTGCGGAAGGCGTCGAGCGCGAAGGTCGGGTTCTCGTTCACGAACGCGAACACGCCCTCGAGCCTGAGGAAGGCCGCCGCGTGGGGCGGATGCACGAGCTCGCCGAGGCAGAGCACGGTCTGGACGGCCTGGTCGCGGTTCGCCCGGAGGCCGGTGTCGTCGAGCTCGACGAACGCGAACTCGGCCTGCTCGACGAAGCGCTGGACGCCGACGGTCGAGGTGGGGCCGGCCGGGCAGTCGGCCCACGCGGACCCGAGGAGCGCGAGCAGCCACATCAGCGCACCCACAGGAGCGTCACGCCATCGGCGATGGGGACGAGCGAGAGATCGACGCGGTCGTCGCTGCGCCGGGCGGCGTTGAACTTCTGGATGGCCTGTGTGGCCGGGCTGTTCGGCGGGTCGAGGAGGACCGAGCCGTTCCACAGGACGTTGTCGACGGCGATGAACCCGCCCTTCCGGACGAGGCGGAGGCAGCGCTCGTAGTACTCGGCGAGGTTCTCCTTGTCGGCGTCGATGAAGGCGAAGTCGAAGGTCTCGCCGGCTTCTTCGAGGGCGGCGAGCGTCTGGGCCGCCGGCGCGAGGCGGAGGTCGATCTTGTGCTCGAGCCCGGCCTGCTGCCAGTAGCGGCGGGCGGTGGAGGTCCACTCCTCGGACACGTCGCAGGCGACGATGCGCCCGTCGATCGGGAGCGCCTCGGCCACCGCGAGGGACGAGTACCCCGTGAACACGCCGATCTCGAGGTACGAGCGGGCGCCGGAGATCCGCGCGAGCATCTGCAGGAACGACGCCTGGAGCGGGCTGATCTGCATGTTGGACTGCGACAGGCGCGCGGTCTCTTCGCGCAGCGCCGCGCGCACGGGAGTCTCGCGGCAGCCGTGCTGCGCGACGTAGGCGGACAGCGCCGCGTCGGCGATGCCGGTCGTGGTGGACATCCCTACCTCCCGGCCGGCGCTTTAACCCAGCGTGACCACGGCGTCGGGTCGGACGGGAGAGGCCCCGTGATGCGTGAGGATCACGGCGCGATCCCCGCGGTGTCGGTCGAGCCACTCGCACAGCACCTCGCGGCCGCGAACGTCGATGTTCGCGAGGGTCTCGTCGAGCAGGAGGACGGTGGGATCGCCGGCGAGCGCCGCGACGACCTCGGCCTTGCGCCGCATGCCCGTGCTGGCGCGGTCGAGGCGCTGGGCCCCGGGCAGATCGAAGGCGTCCCGCAGCTCGGTGCCATCCCAGTCGGGGCGGCGGCGCAGGTCGGCCATCATGCGCCAGGCCTCGTCGACCGTGAGGAAGCCCGGCAGCTCGGGAGCCGCGGGGACGAAGCCGATCCGGCCGCGCGCCGTCGCGTCGCGCTCGGGGTCGTGGCCATCCACCTCGACGGTGCCGGCGGACCGCGGGATCGCGGCGGCCATGGCGCGCAGCAGGCTCGTCTTGCCCGTCCCGTTGGACCCGACGAGGTGCACGATGCCCGCGTCGAGGCGGAGATCGAGCGGCCCCAGTCGGAGCGCGCCGTAGTGGACCTCGAGGCCGGTGACCGCGATCATCCGGCCCTCCGGACCGCGAGGGTCGCCGCACCCGCCGAGAGGGCGAGCAGCGGGGGTGTCGCCCACGGCGAGATCGCCGCGACGAGGGTGACGAAGACGGACGCGGCGATGCCGTGCGACACGAGATCCTCCCGGTGGCGCTGGGTGGTGCGGCCGAGCAGCGCGGCGGCGGCGAGGCTGGCGAGCACGAGCGCGACGGTCGCCACGCGGACCGCGCCGAGCGGGCCGTTCGCGGTGCCGGCGACGAGGATGCCCGCCACCACGGGACCCAGCGGGAGCAGCGCGGTGCCGAGCAGCGCCATCACGCGCTCGCCGGGCGAGACGGGCAGCCCGCGCGCGAGCTGAGCGCCCCGCTCGACCTTCGCGACGGCGCCGAGCGTCGCGGCGGGCAGCAGTCCGAAGGCGCCCACGATCAGCACGCTGCCCGTCGAGATCGCGGAGGGCGGCCAGGTGCGGTGCAGGGCGCCCTGCACGAGCCAGGCGAGCACACCCGGGACCACCGCGAGACCCGCGACCGTCGCGGGCCACGTCCGCCAGAGCCCGAGCACGTCCCGCTGGACGAGCGCCAGCACGGGACCCCGCCGGAGCCACGCCGTCCGCACGGCTGGCTGCCCGAGCGGCCGCCCGTCGCGCAGCGCCCGACCGAGCGGGCCGAGCAGCGCGACCCCGGCGAGGGCCGACAGCACGGCCCACGGCCCGGTCGCGGTCGCCGCCAGGCCCGCGAAGACGAGGGCCCACGGGCTCCGCGCCGCTCCCGCGGCTCCGACCATCGCCGCGAGCAACATCACCGCGAGTGCGGGGATCGGTCCCAACAGCAACGCGCACACGCCCGTCGGCACGGCCGGGATCAGCAGGGCGGTCCCGAACGCCCCCGCCAGCGCGGCGTCCCCCACGGGCATCCGCCACGCGAACCCCGCCCGGGGACCGTAGAGCAGCACCCGGTAGGTCCCGATCGACCCCAGACCTCCCAGCAGCGCTAGGGCGCCCGCCAGCACAGCCCGGGCTCCGATCGGCGCCGCCTGCACCTGCACCGCGACGCCCGGGAAGTCCACCATGGCAGAGACCTGGGAGATCGCGAACAACAGCGCGAGCGCACCCGGCATGGTGCGGGAGATCGCGGTGGGCACGAGGGCGCGGGAGAGGAGGAGGATCACGTGGGTCGTACGCGGACGTGGGCCCTTGTGTTTCGACCCTGTTAACGGCACCGCATGCTCCGTTCGATGACGGGATACGGCCGCGGTGAAGCCAGCGCGAACGACCTCACGGTCGTGGTCGAGCTGAAGAGCGTCAACAACCGCTTCCGCGACATCAACCTGCGTTCTCCGCGGGAATACCTGGCGCTCGAGCCGCGCATCAACGCGCTGCTCAAGGATCCGTTCGCGCGCGGGCGGATCGACGCCTACGTGCGGCGCACGGTCGGCACCACCCGGCAGCGGGTCGTCGCGGATGCCGCGCTCGCGAACGAGTACGCGCTCGTGATCAACGACGTGGCACAGAACATGGTCGGCTTCGTCGCCCGCGAGGTGCCGTTCACGTTCATCCTGTCGCAGCCGGGCGTCATGACGATCGCCGAAGAGTTCGTCGACGTCACGCTCGAGTGGGATGTCGTCGAGATCGCCGTCCAGTCCGCCATCGCCGACCTCATCCAGATGCGCGAGGCCGAGGGCCAGGCCATCCAGCGCGAGTTCGAGCAGATGGTCGACGAGATGCGGCAGATCACGGGCGAGATCGAAGCCGCGTCGAAGGGCATCAACGAGCGTCTCCAGAAGAAGCTGCAGCGCCGCATCGCGCGTCTGCTCGGCGACCAGGCCGACCCGTACCGCATCGCGCAAGAGGTCGCGCACCTCGCCGACAAGGCCGACGTCACCGAAGAGGTCGCGCGCATGCGCAGCCACCTCGACCAGTTCTCCGAGACATTGCGCGAGCAGGATCCCGTGGGCCGGAAGCTCGACTTCCTGCTCCAGGAGATGAACCGCGAGGTCAACACCATCGGGTCGAAGGCCGCCGAGCACCCGGTCAGCCAGCGCGTCGTCCTCATGAAGAGCGTTCTCGAGCGGATGCGCGAGCAGAGCGCCAACATCGAATGAGCCGGCTCGCCCTGGCGCCGCCCGATCGCGGGGTCCTCTTCGTGGTGTCCGGCCCGTCGGGCGTCGGCAAGAGCACGCTGCTCAAGGCCGCCCTGGCGCGCATCCCCGGGCTCTCGTTCTCGGTGAGCGCGACCACGCGCGACCCGCGCGCCGGCGAGGCGGATGGCGTCGACTACCACTTCGTCGCGCGCGAGCGTTTCCTCGCGCTGGTCGAAGAGGGCGCCTTCCTCGAGCACGCCGAGGTGTACGACCGGTTCTACGGCACGCTGCGCGCGCCGACCGAAGCCGCGCTCGCCCGCGGCGACTCGCTGATCCTCGACATCGACGTCCAGGGCGCCCGCCAGGTGCGCGCGCGCATGCCCGAGGCCGTGCACGTGATGATCGTGCCGCCCGACATCGGGTCCCTCGAAGCGCGGTTGCGCGCCCGGGCCACCGACAGCGACGCCGTGATCGCGGGGCGGATGGCGAAGCTCGCGGGCCAGCTCGGCGCCGTCGGCGAGTTCGACTACGTCGTGATGAACGACGACCTCGAAGCCGCGCATGCCTGTTTCCAGGGGATCATGCTCGCCGAGATGTCCCGTCGGGATCGGAGGGCGAGCTGGGTGGCGCGCTTCGCTCCACTCGCATCGCACTGACGCACCCACTGTGCACCGCCTCCTCCGCGGCTAGACTCTCGTCTGGGAGTCGCACGACCTTGTCCTCGATCTCCGAAATCATCGAACGGATCCAGACCTACTCGCCCGACGCCGACGTCGGCCGGGTGATGGATGCGTACCTCATCTCGGCCCGCGCGCACGCGGGTCAGAAGCGCAAGAGCGGCGAGCCGTACCTCTCGCACCCCATCGCCGTCGCGATGATCCTCGCCGACCTCCGGATGGACGTCGACACCATCGCCACCGCGCTCCTGCACGACGCGCTCGAAGACAACCCCATCACGAAGGAGGAGATGGCGGCCCAGATCGGCGTCGAGATCACCGACCTCGTCGATGGCGTCACGAAGATGGGCAAGCTCAAGTTCCGCAGCAAGGAAGAGCTCGCCGCCGAGAACTTCCGGAAGATGATGCTCGCGATGAGCAAGGATCTCCGGGTCATCCTCGTCAAGCTCGCCGACCGCACGCACAACATGCAGACGCTCGAGCACCACCGGCCCGAGAAGCAGAAGGAGATCTCGCGCGAGACGATGGAGATCTTCGTGCCGATCGCCAACCGGCTCGGCATCACGCGGCTCAAGACCGAGCTCGAAGACCTCTGCTTCCGCTACCTCGAGCCCGAGGCGTACCTCGAGATCGACCGGTTCCTCGACCGCACGGCAGCCGATCGCGAGGCCTACACCTCCCGCGTCGTGTCCGCCCTCCAGGATCTGCTCCACGCGAGCGGCATCCAGGGCAACGTGAGCGGCCGCGCGAAGCACCGGTGGAGCATCTTCAAGAAGATCACGCGCCAGGGCATCACGCTGTCCGAGGTCGCCGATCTGCTCGCGTTCCGCGTCATCCTGCCCGATCTGGGCTCGTGCTACGCCGCGCTCGGCATGATCCACGCGAGCTACCCGCCGGTCCCCGACAAGATCAAGGACTACATCGCGCGGCCCAAGCCCAACGGGTACCAGTCGCTCCACACCACGGTCATCGGGCCCGAGGGCCGTCGCGTCGAGGTGCAGTTCCGCACGGCCGACATGCACCGGGTCGCCGAAGAGGGCATCGCGGCCCACTGGCGCTACAAAGAGGGCCACCTCGCGCTCAAGCCCGAGGATCTCGTAGCCATCGCGAAGATCCGCAACGTCTTCGAGGGCGTGACCGACGCCGAAGACGCGACCGAGTTCATGGAGAGCGTGAAGGCGCAGTTCTACGCCGACGAGGTCTTCATCTTCACGCCCGGCGGCGACGTGAAGCGCTTCCCGATGGGCGCCACGGCGCTCGACTTCGCGTACGCCGTGCACAGCAAGGTCGGCCACCACTGCACCGGCGCGAAGGTCAACGGCCGCATGGTGCCGCTGCGGTACGTGCTGAAGTCCGGCGACACCGTCGAGATCCTCACGTCCCAGAACCAGGAGCCGAACCGCGACTGGCTCGCCATCGCGAAGACCTCCCGCGCCATCAGCAAGATCCGCCGCCACCTGCGCCAGCGCGAGCTCGAGCAGGGGGCCCGCCTCGGTCGCGACATGCTCGAGAGCGAGCTGCGCCGCAGCGGCTGGAGCATGGAGCGCGTGAAGCGCGACGGGAACATCACCTCCGTCCTGAAGAAGCGGGGCCTGGCCGACCTGGATCAGCTCCTCGTCGAGGTGGCGAAGGGCGGCCTCACGCTCCAGCAGGTCGCGCGCGATCTGCTGCCCGAGGGCGAGTACCAGACCCGCCAGGAAGAGCAGCAGGGCTTCGCGGCCAACCTGCTCGGGCGGCTCGGCCGGCGCACCGCCACGGTCAGCCCGGTCCTGATCTCCGGTGAAGACGGCCTGCTCGTGACCTTCGCGCGCTGCTGCTCGCCCCTGCCCGGCGAGCCCGTCGTCGGGTTCATCACGCGCGGGCGCGGCATCACCGTGCACAAGGGCGACTGCGACCAGCTCGAGACGATGGACGCCGACCGCCGCATCCCCGTCGAGTGGGATCAGGGCAGCGAGATCCGCCACAGCGGCACGATCGAGATCTTCTGCACCGACCGTCCCGGCATGCTCGCGAACATCACGAAGCTGTGCGAGCAGCAGCAGGTGAACATCAACCGCGCCGAGGCGCGCAACATGGCCGACGACCGGGCCAACGTCAGCCTCGAGCTGTCGGTGCGCGACGTGGGCGAGCTCACGCGGCTCATCCGGAACATCGAGAAGATCAAGGGCGTCGACGCGGTCCACCGCGTCATCGGATGACCTCGATCGCGCGGCAGTAGGGCTCCTCCACGGTGCTCGACGCCCACCACTCCGGGCCCCGCTCGGTGAACGTGTAGAGCGACCGCTGCGCGCGGATGTAGCGCGGGCCGCCGTCCGGGAAGGGGTCCTCCGCGATCAGGGCGACCACGGCGGGCTCGTTGTCGGCGAGGCGCTCCATGAGCTTCGGCACCCACGTGGACCGCTGGCAGCTGCGGAGCGCGGCGAACCACATCTGCCAGTCGAGCCGCGGCATGTGCGGGGCGACCACGGGCGGCGCGCGGTCGAGCGGGCCGGGCTTGTAGCGGAAGACGTACGGCTTCCACACGCGGCCGTCGAGGCTGCCTTCGATGCGGACCTCGGGCCGTGTGGTCGTCATGCTCGCGAAGAGCCCGTACGCGTTGACGGTCCGGAACGGGCTCGTCGTGCGGAGGACCTCGACGGTCGACGGCGGCAGGTCCCGGTAGCTCCAGGTCCGGCCGTACTGCATCGGCAGCCCGATCGCGATCAGGCCGGTCAGGACGGCCCCGGCGAGGACCTCCTTCGCGAACGCCCGCTCTCGGTCGTACCCCCAGCGCCAGGCCCACGCGAGGGTCGGTGGCGTCCGCATCCGGAGGCGTGCCGTGAGGCCACGCCAGTCCGCGTCGTCCAGCAGGGACAGGACCAGCACCATCGACAGGAGCTGGAAGAACCCGTAGTTCCCGGTCGCGAACAGCATGGCGAGCACGAGGGTGAACCCGACGAAGGCCACCCGCCGTCCCATCCGCCCCGCGAAGATCGCGAAGGGGAGCGGGATCTCGATGATCAACGTCAGCCACGTCTCCACGTGGTGCCACCAGGCGGGGAGGTGATGGAACCGCCAGGAGAGCGGGTTCGGGATGGGCTGCGTCCAGTAGTGGTAGGCGAGCGCCGTGCCGTCGCGCCACGTCCCGTCGCCGGACGTGAGCTTCACGAGCCCGCTGCCGAGCATCAGCTTGAACAGGAGCAGGCGCAGCGCCCAGACGCCCAGCCGGGCGGGCTCTTCGGAGCTCCACGGGTGCCACCGCGCCACGAGCATCGCGGTGAACAGGGTCTCGGTGAGCAGCGTGTCCCACTGGTAGCCGAGGAAGATCTGCCCGACCTGCGACAGGGACAGGTAGAGCGCCCACAGCCCCAGCAGGACGGGCCCTTCGAGCGGAAGGCCCGTCATCAGCAGCGCGGAGCCGAGGCAGCCGAGGCCGCACGCCACGTGGAGCGCGGCGTCCGTGGGCCACCACCAGAACAGGGTCGGCTCCTCCCAGAACGGGTTGCCGGACGCGGAGGCCGCCACGGCGTCGAGGTGGTCGCGGAAGGGGAGGATGCCGTTCGACCCGACCAGACCGTCGATCTGGACCCACAGGCTGCCGAACGCCACGAGGCTCGTGGCACCGAGCGCGCGGAGCACGGCTGCGCGGCTGGACTTGTGGGATGATGGCGTGGCCGACATGGGTTGGATGCCCGACGGAGGTTCGGATGCGCGCTGTGATGCTACTCGGTCTGGTCGGGCTCCTCGCGGGCTCCGCGACGGCGAGCGCGGCGGAGGTCACCATCACCGAGGCCCGCGTGTGGCTGTCGAACGACATGGAGTCGATGAAGCGCATCGGTACCCAGCCCCGCGTCAGCGCGACGATCACGGACGGGAAGGTGGGTCCGGCGGCGTGCGAGGCGGTGTCGAAGGGCACGAAGTGGGGTCGTGTGGTGTGGGGGATGAAGGGCAAGGCGCACGAGTTCGAGCTGCGCGCCCCGGTGAAGGTCGAAGACGGGAAGATGACGATCGCCGGGAAGATCGCGGTCGACGCGAGCGGCGGGCAGAAGGTGGTGACCTGCGAGCTCGTCGAGTACGACGCGGCGAAGGACGACCCGCCGGAGTGGCCGACTCAGCAGTATTAGCGAGGTGCAGCAATGTCCTTCGAAAGCGCCTTTCGGGAGTTCGTCGGCGAGGTACTCGACGAGGGCCTACCGGATCCAGCGCGAATTCTAGTGCTGGCCGGCGCTTTTGAGGATGACGAAGCGCGGGTCCGGGCTCTTGGAAACCGGCTCCATTTCAATTCAATGAGTCTTCCCGGTGATCGCTTGGGCGGAGCCGTTGCGGGCGCCGTCATTGCCCGCACCATGGAGTGGACAGCACTTCGCAGGATGGGATTGTGGCGTGTACCGAACGACGCGGTGATCGATCATCTTTGGGCCTGGCTCGAGAGGTCGCTTCAGTCCAGCAGTCGCCAGCTCTTCGCCAAGATCATCGTTGCGGGTGTTCGGACTACGCGAGCGGTCGAAATTACGCCAGGAGTGTCGTTTGGGCTGATTTCGGATGCGGAGTTGCGAGCGATCCAGCAGCTCATGGGCGTTCGGGAGGCGTTGCTGGCCGCGCAGAGCTGCGCTGTGCTTTGCGCGACCCGGTTTGAAGAGGGGAGCGCGAACCCGGGCATGCCGAGGCCGGATATCCGGGCCGCAGTCGCGGAAGTGCAATTGGCCGCCGACATCCTTCGAACCGTCGAGGGATTTCGGGTTCGCGATCTGCTCCATTTTGTCGATTCTGACGACTTTCTGGACCCGAGCTGGCGCGGGGTGCGTTCGACTCACGGCATGCAAATCCCGATGAGTGCGCCCCTCGCGGATCCTGTCGTATTGCTCGAACACTGCCGCCAATACACCAACATCCCTGAGCAGGTGGAACTGGGCCTCAGGCGGTACCGGTTCGCTTGCCACCGGACAGAGCCGATCGATGCACTCCTCGATTGTGGCATCGCTATGGAGGCGGTGCTCACCTCCGCGAAAGGGACTGATGTGACGTTCCGATTCGCGATTTTTGGATCGGCAATTTGCGGCCTGGCGGGAGAAGACCCCGACATCGTCTACAAGGAACTCAAGGACTTCTACAACGTTCGTTCGACGCTCGCCCACGGCAAAGGGGGTACCGCGAGCTCAAAATTGAAGTTTGGCAGCCAGAAGGGCGATCAACACCACGTGCGGCCTCTCGTCTTGGAGCGCACCAGACGGGTCTTGAACGCCGCGGCCCGCACGCTTCCTCGTGCGGACGACAGAGAAGCCCTCAAGGACCTGAACGACTTCTTCGCCAAACTGGTCCTCGCGCCATTCAAGCCTGGGCCAGAAGAGTGAGGGCCAGTGAATCAGGGCTCGACAGACGTTTGGCCTACCAGCGCTCGAGGATCCGGTCCTGTGCCTCGAGCATGCGCGTCGCGAAGTTGCTCGCCGGGCTGACCGTGTCTTCGTAGTGGTCGCCGTCTTCGCCGCCGAGCAGGCTCACGTCGCGATTGAAGTCGGGCTCGGGGATGATGTAGCTCAGGTAGTCGTTCGCCATCCCGATGACGGCTTTGTACTCGGTGTCGACGGTGTCGAGCATCGGCACGAAGTCCCCGTCGGACAGGCGGTACGGCACCGCGTGGAACTTGTAGCAGTCGCAGGCGCCGACGTTGTCGGTGAGGCGGCACTCCGTGTAGTCGACCGTGTCGCACTCGCGCGGGTGCTGCGGGAAGTACCGCGCGCCGGGGCCGCGGGGAGCCGTGCTCGCCACTTCGGCCGTCCACTCCGGGTCTTCTTCGGGGAAGCCCCACGCGAGCTCGGGCAGCAGCTCACCGGGGACCGCCACGAACGTGATCGGCCCGATCTGCAGGCGGCTGGTGCTGGTCGTGATGCAGCCGTCGATCTCCGGCTCGGCGACCTCGGGGCAGAGCGCGGGGTCGTCGATGCCGTCGTCGAAGTTCAGGTCGAAGAGGTCTTGAGGGCCGAACAGCCGGTACGCGTCGTTCTCGACGGCCACGTTGAAGAACTCGCGCTCGACGCGGATCGGGCTCGGCGTGATGGCCTCGCCGTCGATCAGGGCGTCGACCGCGGCCTCGGCGATGTGCCAGCCGTGGCTCGTGACGAACTCCCAGCTGTCCTTCTCGGCCCACGCGGGGACCTCGTCGCCGTCCGCGTCGACGCGCACGGACCCCTCGGCCGCGCCGAAGCAGTCGTGGGTGTCGTCGGCGATGTCGGCCGCGGCGCAGGTCTGGAAGACGTGCGTGCCGTCGGGCTGGACGAGGGGCAGGTCGCCGTTCAGCGCGCTCTGCATGCCGCCGAGCGACTCGGGCACGTGCAGGGCGATGCCGCCGTACGTGTCTTCGAGCACCTCGCGCGTCACGCCGACCCAGTCGGAGCTCAGCGCGTTGTTGCTCGACCCGCGGACCTCGGGGTGCCCCGACCAGTTCGTGAGCGTGAAGACCGTGCCGTCCTGCCCGTTGCCCTGGAGGACGAGCAGCTGGTCGGAGATGACCACCGGGTCGCGCCCGTCGTAGATCATCCCGTGCATCTTGGTGCTCGGGTTCTTCCCGCCGAATCGCTCGCCGGAGAACCAGGGCCCGCGGTCGCGCATGCGCGTGCGGCCCACCTTGAGGTCGACGGGCTCCATGGCGGCGGCGGCCTGCCGGACGGCGTCGTCGATCGCGTGGGAGATGCGCTGCTGGTAGTCGAGGTCGCGGCCGGTCACGCCGATGAACGGGTTGCCCCACAGGCCCATGGTGTCGGGCCCGTCGTGGTTGTGGGAGCTCGACGCGATCAGGTGGTCGGCGGCGAAGCCCTCTTCGGCGAGCCGCGCACGGGCGTCTTCGATGCGGGGCGAGCCGAGCCCGACGAGGTCGAGCGAGACGAACGCGATGTACTCGCCGTCGTGCGAGATGACGGTCGCGCGGACGGTGATGGGGTCGTGGACCTCGATCGCCGGGCGGAGCGGGCCGTATCCACCGATCCACACGGGCTCGAAGATGCCGTCGCCGTCGGCGTCGGTGAACGGCTCGTTGCACGTGGGGTCGTCGAGGCAGCCGTTGAAGTCGTTGTTGCCGTTCAGGTCGGTGAAGGTCTCGACGATCTCGGGGGTCACGTCGATGACGGCGGCGCCGGCGAAGGTGCCTTCGTCGAGGATCATGCCGAGCGGAGGGCCGGCTTCGGGGTCTTCGGCGGTCTTGCAGGCGAGGAGAGCGAGGGCGAAGAGCATGGGTCCTCCGGAAGAGGCGACCCTCCGGTGTAACTCGTGTTCGGCGGGCTCAGTGCGAATTCTCGGGCCACGTTCGCATCGCTACCCCTCCTGCTCCTCTTTCTCTGCTTCCTCGTCGTCGCCCTCGTCCTCGTCCTCGTCCGGGGAACGTCCTTGTACTCGCAATGCCGCAACCGTGGCGATGTAGAACCACACGAGTGTGGAGACCATCAGGGTGGTTAGGAGTGCGCCTGGGCTGACCACCCGCGAGATCTCCTCCATGATTCGGATTGCGAGGAACCCTTGCAGACCGGATGGGGCGGGGAGGCTGAGATCACGCTCGCTCGCAGCGGTGAACACAATGATGTGGAGTCCCGTGCACGAGACAGTGGACGCCACCAGCATCGTGAAGCTGGCGTACATCAGTCGCTTCCGATTCGCGAATTCGGTGGCGTTCACTCGGGTCGTCCTTCAGCCCATCGGCAAGTGCCGCATCGTCAGCGTGCTTCTCCAGTCGGCGAGGTGACGGCGGGCCCTGTGCGCGCCACCACACCAGCCCGATGATCGGCGTGATCACCAGCCACGCCACGGTCGGCTGTGCCAGCCTGGAGGGGGCGTTTTCGTGCACGGTGCTCCTTTGCCTCATGGCGATTGGGAAACGGCGTGGCCGCCTTCGAGGTCGACCACGCACTTCACTGCGTTCGCCGGAGGGCGAGCGACAACCTCGTACGTGCGCTCTCCGCCAGGTCCGAGGTCGACGTACTTCGGTTCACAGTAGTCAGGAAGCAGCCAGCGTCTTCCGGAACCCGGAGCGTCCGAACAGCCGTGACCGTGGCATTCACGGACACGTTTCCATCGGCCATGGGTGTGGTCGTGCACTTCAACATCGACATCGCTGCAGGGCGTAGCACCTTCCCGCAGGCGATCGTCGCCGAGAGAACGAGAAGCAACATGGGCGGCACGCTCCTGAATTCGGTGGCGTTCACTCGGGTCGTCCTTCCGCCCATCGGCAAGTGCATTGGCCGCATCGTCTGCGTGCTTCTCCGGTCGGCGAGGTCACGGCGGGCCCTGTGCGCGCCACCACACCAGCCCGATGATCGGCGTGATCACCAGCCACGCCACGGTCGCAAAGCACGAGAGTTCCGGGATTCCGGAGAGAGCCGGGTTCTCGTGGAACGTCCAGAAGAACCGTACGGAGAACCTCGTGAAAGCGTCGAGGCCGGGGTCGTTCTCGATGCCCAACTCCATGGCGTTGCCGCCCGCGAGCATCGGGATCCAGAGTGCGAGGGCACTGAGCATCGTGATGGTGAGCATCAGCGCACAGACCACGAGCACCGCCAAGAACTCGCGACGCAACTGGCGGGCGTCTTCCCAGTTCGGGCGTGGAGAGCGGTGCGGCGGTAGGTCGCGTTCGGTGCGTGGATGGCACTGCTCCGATCGTACTCCGCCTACCGGGTCGAGGGCCTCGGCCGTCGATTGACGGCTGACAGGACGCCGGTGGGCTCGCTGGAGTAGCGTCGCTCCATGAGACCCCGCCTCCCCAACCCACTCGCGCCCGGCGCCGTGATCGGCGTCACGGCACCTTCGTCGGGCGTCGGGCCCGCCCTGCGCCCCCGGTTCGACTTCTGCCGCGCCCACGTCGAAGCGCGCGGATTCCGGGTCCGAACCGGGGACTGCCTGTTCGGCGACGGCATCACGAGCGCCCCGGCGCCCGCGCGCGCCGCCGAGCTCGAGGCCATGCTGACGGACCCCGCCATCGACGCCGTCCTCCCGCCGTGGGGCGGGGAGCTCGCCATCGAGCTGCTGCCCCGCCTCGACTTCGCGCGCCTCGCCGCCTCACCGCCGAAGTGGCTCGCGAGCTGGTCCGACGGCACCACCCTGATGCTGCCCCTGCTCCTGCGCGCCGGCTGGATGTCGCTGCACGGCCTGAACCTGATGGACGCGTCCTTCACGCCGCCCCCCGGCGTCGCGCCGTGGTGGGAGATCCTCCGCGCCGCGCCGGGCACTTCGGTGGCGCAGAGCTCGATCGGCCGACTCCAGCGGGCGTTTCGCGACTACCGGCACGAGCCCGCGCTCACGGACTGGCTGTTGCAGGAGCCCTCGCGCCCCGTCCGGCTCGGGAGCGACGCGCCCTTCGAGGCCGGCGGGAGACTCCTGGTGGGCTGCGCAGACGTGGTGTCGCGTCTCGTCGGGACCCCGTACGGCGACGTCCCGGGCTGGGTCCGCGCGCACTCGCCCGACGGGACGGTCGTGGTCCTCGAGAACTGCGGGATGCCCGCCGAAGATGCGGCGCGCTGCTGGCACCAGCTGATCCTCGCTGGCTGGCTCGACCGCGCGAACGCCGTGCTCATCGGCCGTACGACGGCTCCCGAGACCGACGCCTACACGCAGCGGGCCGCCGTCGAGGATGCGTTCGCGCCGTTGTTGGAGCGCGGCGTCCCCGTGGTAGTCGACGGGGACGTCGGACATCAGCCGCCGCAGTGGATGCTCGTCATGGGCGCCGAGACCCGGGTTCGCTACGCGGACGGCCGCGCGGAGGTGGTGCAGACGCTGCGGTGACTGCGCCTCGGTGTCGGGAGCCGGGAGCCAGGAGCCGGGAGCCGGGCCAGGCGCCTGGAAGCGCGGCCGTGGACGGTGGGCGGCGGGGCCGTGGACCGTGGACCGTGGAGCGGGAGGCCCGTGCCGCATGCCCGATTGTGCCGTGGACTGTGGAGCGTGGAGCATCGGGGAGGGAACGCATCCTCGAGCGGAGCAACGGGGGTTCAACGCATCCTTTGGGGAGGCATCGGCCCTCGAACGCATCCTCTGGGGAGGCATCGGGGCCCGAACGCATCCGATTCGGGCTCCAGGAGTGCGAGGGGGTGCGTTGAACCCCCGATGCTTCTCGCGAGGATGCGTTGCGGGTGCGTTGCTCCCCGTGGGGGCTCCGCCGATTTCGGCATCACTCTGATGCCCTGGCACCGCAAGCGCCTCCCCGGGAACGGGAAGGGGAACGGGAACCGCCTGCGGCTGGGAACGGGAGAGGATCGGTCGTTTTCGCGACGCGAGCCTTGATCAGCCGCCCAGGATCAGCCAGAACAACATCCCCGCGAACACCACCACGAAGAACCCCAGCGCCCCCGCGATGATGGCGACGAGCAGCCCGATGATCGCGAGCAGCAGGGGGTTGAACGTGCTCTGCGGGGCGGGAGGCGCGGGGCGCGAGATCGGGCCCTTCTTCCCGACGGCGACGTCGCCCTCGGGCATGCGGGCGACCTTCGCCTCCTCCTTCTTCACCTTGATGTCGGGACGCGGGCCGAAGTCCGGGATCGTCGCGGACGGGTCGGGTACGTTCCGTTTGTACCGCTCGTCCACTAGAAGTCGTCCTCTTCGCCTGCCTTGTGGGGGTCGTAGCCGCTCTTGGTGGGCGCATCCGACAAGCTGGCCGCGAGATCGGGCTGCGGCTCGATGACGGTGGGCGCTTCGGAGGCCTCGGGGGACGGCGGAGGCTTCGGAGGCCGGGACAGCGGGACGTCGACGGACGTGGGCTCCATACGCAGGGCCACGCCGCCCGAGTCGGGGACGAACATCACGACCCGACCCTCGTCGACCTCGGCCGAGATCCGCTCGGCCTTCAGCGCCGAGATGAGATCCATGTGCGCGGCGAGCGCGCGCTGCATGGCCGCCTGGATGTCGCCGGACTCGAGGGCGAGGTAGCCCGAAGCCAGCGTGATGAGCTGGTTCCAATCGGCGTCGCTGACCGGCCTGTGCCTACCCAATGCGGTTCTCCCGCGCGGATTGAATCACATCTGACTGCGCTCTGCGAGCCCGGTTCAACGACAACAGCGGAACCCCGTACGCAGGCTCGCGTATCCGGCCCCGAAGGTCGTGTTCCTGCGGTAGCAGCGGGCGTGGTCCTTGTCGGTGTCGTACGCACCACCCAGCAGGACCGCGTTCTCCGGCGTCGTACCGACCCATTCCTCCATGTTGCCGGTCAGGTCGTACACGCCGTGCTTCGACACGCACCCCGGCATCTCGCCCGTGTAGACGGGGCGCTCGGTGTCGTGGTTCCGCGCGTCCCAGCACCGGCGCGGGTCGTGGTAGTCGCCGTACGGGTAGGACGTGCCCTCGATGAGGTCGTCGGCGAGCTCCCCGTCTGCGTCGTCGTCGACGGGGACCTCGCCCTGGCAGGCCGCGATCCACTCGCGCTCGGTGCACATGCGCTTGCCGGCCGCCTCGCACGCGTCTTTCGCGGCGAACCAGCTCATTCGGGTGCCCGGGATCAGGTGCTTGCCCGACACGGCCTTGCCGTTCTCGAGGGCCGCCTCGAACGTGTCCATCTCGAAGGACGTGCCGTCGGCGAGCTCGATCCGCTGCATCGGAGGCACGTCTTCGGGGATCGGGACGATCTGGTCCTGCGCTTCGCGGAGCGCGGCGGCCTTCTGGTTGGCCTCGTCGGCGCTGGTGCCGAGCGCCAGCTCGAGCGTGCGGGCCATCTGCTCGGCGCTCTGCCCGGCGCGGTAGAGCTGGCCGTTCACCCAGATGCGCGGCGTGCCGTGCGTGTCGAGGTTCATGCCCATCGTCGCGTCGGCGATGACCTTCTGCTGGCCCTCGTTCATCTGCATGCACTGGAGGAACGGCTCTTTCTCGCCTCCGACGGACTCGAGGTACGTGAGCAGGTCTTCGGGCTTGAGCTGGTGCTGGTTCTTGAACGTGAGGTCGTGGAACGCCCAGAACACGCCCTGCTGCTGCGCGCAGACCGACGCCTTGGCCGCGAGGCACGCGCTGCGATGCTTGCGGTTGTTGACCCCGGGGTTGCACTCCGGATCCATCGGGAAGTGCTTGAACACGAACAGGACGCGGTCTCCGTAGGCCTCGTAGAGGCGGCGCAGCTCGCCCGAGGCGCGCTTGCAGTACCCACACTCGAAGTCGGCGAACTCGACCACGGCGACCTTGCTGTCGCGGTTGCCCTTCCAGGCGTCTTCGGGGCTGGTGGAGAGCGTGGCATCCTTGCCGTCTTCGGTCTTCACCTGCCAGGTGAGCACGGGCGCGGGCCCCTCGGGGTCGCGTGCCGTGGTCTCGGCCGCGACGGACGGGAGGTTCTCGACGACCGGCGCATCCTTCAACAGCGTGCTGCGGTAGGCCTTCTGACCGCCGACTGCCACCAGGGTGGCGACGACGAACAGCCCGGCCGCCCCACCGAGCGCGGGGACCGCGGGCCGCGGGGACTTCCAGACGGCCACGATGGACGCGAGCAGGATCGCGGCGTTCGCCGCGTACAGCCGCATGCACCACAGGCACCACATCCCGAGCTCGACCTTCGAGATGTACGCGAGGAACACGGAGTAGAGCCCGCACCAGATCGCGATGCCGAGGAGGACCCAGGACATCGAGCGCTGCTTGAAGGCCGTCCACAGCGACAGCCCGAGCAGGGTCACGTACGTGGGGATGGCCCACGTGAACTGCGGGACGCCGAACAGCTCGGACCACGCGGACGTGTTGACCACGTCGCAGCTCACGTGCTCGGACTCGACGCAGCCGGCGATCTCGCCGAAGCCGGACCCGTAGAGCGAGAGCTCGTGGTGCCACGTCATGTAGAGGCCGACGCCGATGCCGAACAGGGCGAGCAGCGCGATGACGACGCTGGCGGCGAGCCCGGCCATGGGAGACGGGCCGTCGACGGCCTCGGGCGCCGCGCTCGCGGGCGCGACCGCCTCCGCCTCTTCTTCGGCCCCGTCGTCGGCGACCTCTTCGGCTTCCGTCTCTTCGGACGCGCCCGTCGCGTCGACCGCTTCGGGGCGCTCGGACTTCGTGCCCTTCTTGTTCTTCTTCTTGGCCACCGTCGCCCCCTACAGCTTCGCCAGCTCGTCTTCGAGCTCTTTGAGCCCGTTCTCGCGGCTGAAGCCGGTCTTGCGCCACTTCACCGTGCCCTTCGGGTCGAGGAGGAACATCGTCGGCATCGACATCACGTCGTACTGGCCGAGCGCTTCGGCGTTGTTGTCCCACACGATGGGGAGGTCGAACTTCACCTGGGCCAGGAACTTCTGGGCCTTGGCGCGCTCGCGGTCGACGTTGACGGCGTAGATGACCACGTCGTCGCGGGTCTTCTGGAGCTCGGCCAGGGCGGGCAGCTCTTGCCGGCAGGGCCCGCACCAGCTCGCCCAGAACGACAGCACCACCGGCTTGCCGCGGGTGGAGGCGAGCGTGAAGGCGGCGCCCTCGTCGTCCTGCGCCGTGAAGTCGGGCGCGGTGCGGCCGACCAGGTCGACGTCCTTCTCGGGGATCATCTCGGGGCCGGCCAGGGCCGCCGCGCACAACAGAACGCCCAGCATGGTTCCTCCTGTGGCGGGCACTTAGCAAGCTCACCGGTCCGTTCCAAGGCTCGTGTACGATGCGCCCGCATGGACATCCTCCTCCCCGTCCTGTTCTCGGCTCCCGTGTGGCTCGTGCTGCTCGTCGGAATCGTGTACGCGGTCCTCACCATCGGGGCGCACCGCACCGTGAGCATCCTGGGCGCGATGGCCCTGTCGGGGTTCCTGCTGCTCGACCTCACGGGGACCCTCGTGTGGGCGCTCTACGAGTGGTTCGTCGTCGCGGAGGGCGGCGAGGGCGTGCCCGTGTACGTCACCCAGGTCTTCTGGCTCGTGCAGTCCATCATCCACGCGCTGTTCCTGGGCCTCGCCATCGCCGTGGCGGCGCGGGGGAGGGAGCCGCATGGAGGCTGACCTCCTCTGGGCGATGGGCAGCCACACCGTGTTCAGCGCCCCGCTGATGGTGATGTGGCTCGTGGCGCTCGTCGTCGGCGTGCGGATGCTGGGCAGCAGCCGAGCGGCCGGGCTCTGCCTGATCACGGCGGGCCTGCTCGAGCTCCTCCGCCTCGGGCTCGGCATCCTCCTCGTCCCGCTCCCGGCCATCCTGCACGGCGCCGGCGTCCTCGGCACCAGCGGGCTCTCCGGCTTCGCCCTGGCGCGCGGCATCCTCAACGTCCTCGCCATCATGTTGGCCTACACCCTGCTCATCGCTTCGATGTTCGGGTGGAGGTCCGCGCGCGAGTAGCGGACCGTGGACCGTGGACCGTGGACCGTGGACCGTGGACCGTGGGCCGTGGGCCGTGGGCCGTGGGCCGTGGGCCGTGGGCCGTGGGCCGTGGGCCGTGGACCGTTGACCGTGGACCGGGGCTGGCACTCGTGCTCGCGAGACGTGCTCGCGAGACGTGCTCGTGCTCGTGAGACGTGCTCGTGAGACGTGCTCGTGCTCGTGAGACGTGCTCGTGAGACGTGCTCGTGCTCGTGCTCGTGAGACGTGCTCGTGCTCGTGAGACGTGCTCGTTCTCGTGCTCGTGAGACGTGCTCGTTCTCGTGCTCGTGACATGTGCTGCAGGAATTGGGGACCTCGGGAAGGATCCCTCGCCCCGTGAATCCAACGGGGTGGTGCCGTGCTCGAGGCAGGCGAGATCGTGGACCGTTTCACCATCGAGCGCGTGCTCGGTCAGGGTGGAATGGCGGTCGTGTACCTCGTGCGGCACCAGACGCTCGGGAGCCAGCACGCGCTGAAGGTCCTGACGGTCGGCAGCAAGGCGATCACGGAGCGCATGCTGCAGGAGGGCCGCGTCCAGGCGAGCCTGCGCCACCCCAACATCGTCGCCGTGCACGACGTGCTCGACATCGGCGGCCAGCCCGGCCTGCTCATGGAGTACGTCGACGGCCCGTCGCTCGACGGCTTCCTGATGAAGGTGCCGCGACCCGCGCCCGATCTGGCCTTCCAGCTGTTCATGGGCACGCTCGAGGCCGTGGACCACGCGCACCAGCAGGGCCTCGTCCACCGCGACCTGAAGCCCGGCAACGTGCTGCTGCAGAAGTTCTCGGGCTCCTGGATCCCGAAGGTGACGGACTTCGGGCTCGCGAAGCTCGTCGAGGGGGACCAGAACCTCTCGAAGACCCGCTCCGGCGTGGCGATGGGCACGCCGTCCTACATGTCCCCCGAGCAGATCCGCGACGCGAAGTCCGTCGACGCGCGCGGCGACGTGTTCGCGCTCGGGTGCATGCTGTACGAGCTCTACACGGGCTCCCAGGCCTTCTACGGCGACGACATCCTCGAGATCTTCAACAAGGTCGCCGCAGGGGAGTACACGCCGCCGCGCGAGCTGAACGCCGCCCTGCCGGGCCCCGTCGAGGCCGCGATCGCCGGCGCGCTCCAGACCCGCAAGGAGGAGCGCATCCCCGACTGCGCGACCCTGCGCGACGTGCTGCTCGGCCGCACGACGCGCTGGAACCGCCGCACGCCCAGCCAGGACACGTTCGTCGCCGACGAGGTCCCCCACAACCCGACCCTGCTCCCGGGCGACGGCTCCGCCATCGACAACGGCGACACGCTCGTCGCACCGTTCTCGAGCGGCAGCGACCTCGGCCCGCCCGAGGCGGCGCGGGCGCCGGTCCCGCAGAACACCGTCCTGCGGCCGCGCGCCGACCACCAGCAGACGGTGCTGAACCCGGCCGACGCCAACGCGCCCATCGCGCCGCGGCTGACCGACCTGACCATCTCGCAGACCACCCTCGATCCCACGCCGCGAGACCCCGGCTCGCCGCTGGTGCTGGCCATCGGGGTCGGGCTGCTCGTGATCCTCGCGATGGGCGTGGGGGCGATGGTGACCGCGCAGGTCGTGCAGAACGGCGCCGCTTCCGTGGCGATGCCCGTCGCACCCGCGCCGGCCGAGCCCGCTCCCGCGCCCGTCGCGGCGCCCGTCCCCGACCCGGAGCCCGTCGCGGCCCGTGATCCGGAGCCGGTCGCGGCGCCGGTCCCGGAGCCGGTCGCCGCACCCGCGCCGAAGCCCGTCGAGGCCGAGCCCGCCGGACGCCTGGCCACGAAGTACCGCGGCATCGCGGGCAGCGACCCGGCGGTCATGGCGATCGAGCACCAGAGCAGCGCGGGCTTCGACGCCACGTTGACGCTGCGGGGACGGCAGATCCGGGTGTCCGGCACGCTCAACGGCGAGGCGATCCACTTCGTGGAGCGCGACGGCCCGATGGTGTTCCAGGGCACGCTCCGCGACGACGGCCGGATGCAGGGGACGTGGACGCGCACCGAAGGCGCTGCGGGGGCACAGTGGTTCTTGCAGCCGCAGTGATGGCCGCGCTGGCCTCGCCGCCCGTCGAGCTGTCGATGAGCGGGCTCGGATCGGGCTCGCGCGCCGTGATCGACGGCGGCGGCTCGATGTACGCGACCCACCTCGGGCTCGGCGACCCGGGCGTCGAGGTCGTGGAGAGCGCGGGGGCCGAGTGGCTCGTGCTCGACGTGTGCCTGCGCATGGGCCGCGAGCGCCTCGAGCCCGTGCTCCCCGAGGTCACGCAGATGGGCTCGCGCCAGGTGCTCCGCGTCCGTCCGGGCGGGGGCGCCTACACGGTCTGGGTCCGCCCCGACCTGCGTGCCGCCGACCACGTGCGCGTCGGTCCCGTCGGAGCGCCCGTCGAGTCGCTGCGCTCGGCGTCTGCGTTCGGAGTCCAGCTGGAGTCCCAGCTGGTGCAGGGGGGAGAGCTCCACCACCGCGTCGCCGTGCGCGTCGACCGCGCGCGGCGGGACGGGTGGCTCGACTTCCCCCTGGTCTACCGGCTGGAGGCCGAATCGGTCTCGGGCCTCGAAGCCCCGACGAACGGGATCTCCCGGCGACCCCAGGTCGCCGACCCGTCCGGCGGGTTCACCCACAACAGGAGATGGCGATGATTTCAGCGCTACTACTCTCATTCCAGGCCATGGCGGCCGATCACGGCGGTCCCACCGACCCCGCGACCGGCGACTTCACGTTCGACATCTCGGTGCAGGCGGATCTCACGATCGACTGCGCGGTCCAGGGTGCCGGCGTCACCACGAACGCCTTCCTCACCCCGGGACAGGTGAACAACGAAGGCGCCACCAACGTCACGTTCGGCCAGACGGGCCTGCTCCCGGGCGGCAACCTGTTCGGCTGGCTCGACGGCGGCGGCCTCTGGTACGTCGGCGGCGAAGCGCTGCTCGACTGCCAGCAGACCGGCGGCCTCACGGCCATCGACGTCCAGGCGTTCACGTCCACCACGACCGGTGGCGCGGAGGGCTTCTTCAACGACACGCACTCCAACTTGAGCGTGACGCCGCCCACCTTCACCCTGACGCCCGGCCCGACCGCGGTGTTCACGGGTCTCGGCGTGCCGGTGGTCGGTCAGCAGATGGGTCTCGGGACCATCATCGACTCCGGTGACGCGCCGACCGCGGGCGCGACCATCATCCTCACCTTCATCCCGAGCTGAGGTTCCCATGATCGCCCTCATCTCCGCCGCATGGGCCCTCGGTCTGGCCGTCTCTCCGCCCTACCTGGTGGTGGACGCCGCACCCGGATCCGCCGTGGGTCGAACCCTCGCGGTCCGGAACACGGCGCCCTACCCGGTGGAGGTGAGGGTGTACCTCGAGGACTGGTGGTACGACGAGCACGGCCACGTGTTCGCGCCCGTCGGTACCCTCGAGCGCTCCGCGGCGGTGTGGTCGTCCATCGACCCGCCGACCTTCCGACTCGCGGCCGACGAGCGCCGCGAGATCCAGCTCGAGGCGCACATCCCGCCGGACGCCTCCGGTGGCCAGTACGCCACGGTGCTCTTCGAAGCGAGCGCGGGCGGCAGCACCACCATGCGCATCGCCTCGCTCCTCCTGATCGACGCGGGGGGCGTCGGCGCGCCTGCCGTCGAGGTCGGGAGCCCCGCGGTGAACGTCGAGGACGGCCGCCTGTGGCTCTCGCTCGACGCCCAGCAGCGCGGCGAGACCCACAGCTTCCTCCGGTTCAAGGGCGTCGTCCGGCGCAAGGACGGGCCCGTCGTGGCCCGCGTCGACTCGGGCGAGATGCGGTTCCTCCCGGGCCAGGGGCGCACCCTCCGCGCCGAGCTCGAGACCGCCCTCGAGCCCGGGATCTACACCGTGGACGGCGTCGTCGTCGGCGACAACACGGCGCCCGTCCCGGTGGCCTCCACGCTCTTCACCGTCCCGTAGAGCCGAATGCTCTTCGCCCTGCTGGGCCTGCTCTTCGCGCTGCTGGCGTCGCCTGCGTACGCCCAGCGCACGCTGTCGGCCGATCGGGTCGCGACGGCGCCGCTCCCCGTGGGGCGGGCGTACTTCCTGCGTCTGGATGCCTTCGACGATGCGATCTCCCTCGATCCCGAGGTCCTCGAGCTGTCCGTGGTGGACGCCGGGTCCGTCCGGGTGGAGGGGAGGCGACCCGGTGTGGCCACGGTCCTCGTGCTCCGCGGCGGCCTCACCGAGTCCATCGTCATCACCGTCGACGGCACGCCGCTCTCTCGCGAGACCTTCTCCCCGTTGGATCTCGCACCGGAGGACGGCGTGCCGTTCTGGCGGGCCGACGCCACGGTCCGGGCGAGCGGGGGGACGAAGACCGGGCCCCCGGTCCTGACCCAGGTGTACGGCGGGATGCTGGGGTACAACAGCGAAGCGGCCGGCGTGTCGCACCTCTCGCAGGTGCTCATGCAGTCCTCGGGCGACGGGTTCGGCTTCCGGAACCTGCAGAGCACCACGACCACGCGCCGCTTCGATCTCACGCTCGGCGACGTGTTCTTCACGCCCACGCCGGGCCGCTCGGCGTTCTCGCTGCGCGGCCTGCAGGCGGCGCTGCGGCCGACGGGCGACACCGACCTCGAAGCCGACCTGACCGTCGGGAACACCCGCCAGCTCGTGTGCTGCTCGATCTTCGACGAGCAGGGCGAGGTGGTCGCGGTCGCCGGAGCGGCGAAAGGCTACGGCGTGGGCCGCACGCGCGTGTTCGGCGGGGTCCTCGTGCCGCGCACCGACCCCGAGATCCTGCCGCTCGCAGGCATCGAGCAGACCGTGGAGGCCGGCCCCGTGCGGGCGCGCGCCACCGCGGCGCGGGTGGGCGGCGGCTACACGAGCACGCTGGCGGTGGGCGTTCAGGGCGAGCGCTCCCGGGCGCGTCTCGTGGGCTACATCAACGGCCGGGACGCGTGGATGCCGTCGAACGGCCCGGCCACACGGACCGAATCGTGGGTCCTCGCCAACGGGGAGCACCGCTTCACGTCGACCTTCGCGATGCAGGCCGACGGCAGCGTGCGCAACGCGAGCGCCCTGCTCGACTCCACGACCGTCGGGACCGCCGGCCTCGGCGCGATCTTCGGCTCGCGGGCCCGGCTCGCCCTCCGCTACGGCGTGGCGCTCGGCTGGGAGGACGGGCTGCCGTCCCGCGACCTGTTCCGGCACCAGGTGCAGAGCGCGTTCGCGATGCAGACGCGGAGCCGGTTCCGGCTGAATTCGAGCCTGAACCTCGCCTTCGACCGGGCGCTCCAGGTGGAGCAGGCCCAGTGGCGGCTGTTCGCGCTGTCGGAGCTCGGGCCCATCCTGCGATTCGGCCCGTACGCATGGGGCGTCGCGACGGGCGGGTCCGGGGTCGCGGGCGCCGGCGCGAGGCTGCTGATGGAGCGGGCGCGCGTCGAGAGCCTCACCGCGTTGGGCCTGCAGACCGGCTTCGGCGCCGACGGGCTCTCGAACCCCCGCGCGCTGCTGGAGGGCCGGGTGGGCTGGGCGTTCTCGGGGTGGGGCAGCGTCTTCGCCGGCGGCAACCTCATCACCGACCTCACCGACCTCGAGCTCGCGTACACCGTCAACTCCGGGGTGCGGCTCGGGGGGAACCTCCGGGACGTGCGCGGAGCGGTCCTCGGGGGCGGCGTCGTCACGGGCACGGTCTTCGTGGACGTGGACGGCGACGGGCGCCTCGGCCCGAGCGACTACGGCGTGCAGGGCGTCGAGGTCACCGTGCTCGACCGGACCGCCGTGTCCGGCGAGGGCGGACGCTACCGGATCCGCGGGCTCAAGCCGGGCGTCTTCCGCATGGGCGTGGACTCGTCCGGCTACCTCCTGAGCGTGGACGAGATGGCCCCCGTGGGCGTGTCGGGCAGCCGGAAGGCCGTCGTGGACATCCCGCTCGTCGAGAAACGGCGCGTGGACGTGCACGTCTTCGTCGACCGAAACGACAACAAGGTCCTCGACGTGGGCGAATGGGACGTGCCCGCCGAGCTGATCACGCTGACGGGGCCGGAGGGGACCCGCTCGCTCCAGGCGCCCGACGGGCACGTCACGATCGAGGGCCTCCCCCTCGGCGAGTACGAGATCGAGCTCAATACGGCCCTGCTCGATGCGGGCTACCTCCCCACCGGGCTCACGCGGCGGACGGTGTACGTCGATCGGCGCGGCTTCCAGCGCGTCCTCTTCCCGGTGCGGCCGGTGCGGCGCATCGCGGGGCGCGTGTGCCGGGACGCCAACGACAACGGGCGGCTCGACGGGGCGGACGTGTGCGAGGCCGGCCTCACCGTGTCGCTCGCGACCGGAGAGACCCAGAAGACCGGTCCGGACGGGTCGTTCGCGTTCGAGCCCGTCCCGCCCGGAGACCAGCGCGTGCGCGTGGGGAACGTGGAGTCCGAGCCGATCCGGGTGACCGAGTACCCCGTCGACCACGGCGACGTGCGCCTGCTCCTGCCGTACGTGCAGCCCCCGTCGCCGAGCCCGACGTCGAAGCAGGCGGACAGCGCGCTCGTCGCGCTCCGGCTGCAGCTCGAGCAGACCGACCTGAAGGTCGGCGAGCGCATCGGCTTCGAGGTGACGGGGACCTTCGCGAACCTGCTGCAGATGCGCATCGAGAAGCCCGACCTCGTCGTGGCGGACCACCGCGTGGCGAAGGTGGTCGGGGGCGCCCTCGTCGCGGTGGGCGAGGGGCGCACGCAGGTCGAGGCGTTCAGCGGGAAGGTCCGGTCGCCCGGCATCGAGATCGAGGTCCGCCGGCTGCCGGTCGTCGGGCTCGTCGCGCGGCCCGCGCGGCTCGAGGTGCCGTTCGGCGACGTCGCGACGGTGGGCGCGACGGCCATCTTCGTCGACGGCGACTCGCAGGAGGTCGGCGACCGCGTCGACTGGCGGTGCGAGGACCCCCAGGTCTGCCGGGTCGAGGGGAACGGCGTGTTCGTGGCGACCGGGCCGGGCACCACCATCCTCCGCGCCGACTACCTGGGCGTCGCGAGCCAGCCGGTCGAGGTGCGCGTGACGACGGGCGACGCGGTGCCCACCGAGATGGCCGTGAATCCGCCGCAGCTCACGCTGGGCCTCCAGTCCTCGGGCCGCGTGTACGTCGACGCGCGCCTGTCGAACGGCCGCGACGTGCACCTGACCACCGAGGTCGAGTGGGCGACCGATTCCCCGGATGTCATCGCGATCCTGCCCGGTGGGCGCATCAAGCCGGTGAGCGTCGGGCGGGCCACGGTGACGGCCACGTTCAAGGGCGTCGAGAGCACGCGGGCGACGATCGAGGTGGTGCCGGCCGTCGGTCTCGTGGTGGTGCCCACGATCGGCGTCGTGCCCGCGGGGGTCTCCGTGCCCGTGCGGCTGTTCGAGGTCCTCGGCGACGGGACGTACCAGGAGGTCACGAAGGGCAAGTGGACGTCCGCCGACCCCGCCATCGCGGACATCCAGGAGGGGCGCCTGCTCGCGGGCCAGGTCGGGACGACCTCGCTGGTCGCGCGGTACCGCGGCAACGAGTCGCTGCCGATGGAGGTCCAGGTCGTCGGCACGGCGCTCGCCGGGCTGCGGGCGACGGCGGAGTCCATCCTGGTCGAGGCGGACGAGGTCGCGTACGTCGATGCGCTCGCGACCTTCCGCGACGGACGCGAGACCGTGGCGACCTCGGTGGTGACGTGGGAGGTGCGCGATCCCGGGATCGCGAAGGTCTCCGAAGACGGCGAGATCACGGGGCTGAAGCCGGGTCGCACCGTGGTCACGGGCTCCTGGCTGGGCTGGTCCACTCCGCCCGTCGAGATCCTCGTGGGCGCCGGCATCTCCGAGGTGCCCGACGCGATCCTCGTCGAGCCGGCCACCGTGTCGATCTCCGCGCAGGGCGCGCAGCCGCTGGCGGTCAGCGTGCTGTCGGAGTCGGGCCGTCTGCTCGGCGAGAAGAACGTGCGCTGGGAGGTCGGGGACCCGAGCGTCGCGTGGGTCGAGAAGAACGAGGTGCGCGCCGTGGCGGTCGGGAACACCGAGATCGTCGCCGTGCAGGGGGACGTGCGCAGCCTCCCGGTGCCGGTCGAGGTCCGCCCGATCGTCGGCATCACCGCGGACCCGCCGCTCGGCCGCCTGCCGGTGGGCGCGCGGGTCGAGCTCCGCGCGCTGGCCGTGGTGGACGACGGCTCCGCGGAGCGCCTGGACGGCGGGGTGCAGTGGAGCTCGTCGGACCCCGACATCCTCCGCATCGACGGCAACGGCGAGCTGCTGGCGTTCAAGGCGGGCCGCGCGAACGTCGTGGCGACCTGGCGGAACATGAAGACCCTGCCGATGCCCGTCGAGGTCGCGGACACGGACCTCGTGAGCCTCGCGGTCCAGCCCGCCGAGGCGTCGGTCCGCGCGGACGAGACGCTGCCTCTCGCGGTGGTGGCGGTGTTCGGCGACGGCGCGCAGGCCGATGGCACGCCGCACGTCACGTGGACCTCCACGCGTCCCTCCGTCGCGACGGCGAAGGACGGGCTGCTCGCCGGCGTCGAGCCCGGTGTGGCCGAGGTCTTCGCGACGTGGATGGGGCTGAAGTC
The DNA here is from genome assembly GCA_020632875.1 of Alphaproteobacteria bacterium. Taxonomy (GTDB): domain Bacteria; phylum Myxococcota_A; class UBA796; order UBA796; genus JACKEQ01. Next base: position 75,874 of record JACKET010000018.1, on the reverse strand, counting down.
GCCGCCCATCCGGGTCACGGTGGCGCCGGTCGACGCGGTCGGCGTGATCCTCGGGAACGCCAGCGAGGTCGTGCTGCTCGGGCGGCGGTTCCCGCTGCGCGCCACGGCGGTCACGGCGGACGGCAAGCTCCTCGACGCGAGCGAGCAGACGCTGTGGGGCGTCTCGGACACGGATGTCGTTCAGGTCGATGCCAACGGGTACCTCGAGGCCCTGGCGCCCGGCGAGACCACGCTGGTGGGCGTGGTGGGCGGCGAGGAGTCGCCGGCCGTGCGCGTCGAGGTGACGGGCGTGGCGGTGCTGCGCGTCGACGTGGAGCCCGGAGCGCTGGCGGTGCGGCCCGACGACCCGGTCGAGCTCGTGGTCCGCGCGACCCTGGCGGACGGCCGCACGATCGACGTGACGCCGCAGGTGGACTGGGAGATCGACGGCCGCGGCGTGGCGGTCGACCGCTACAACCACCTGGTCGTCGGCCATGGCGCCCGGGCGCGGGTGCGGGCCCGCATCGACGACGTGCGGTCGGGCTGGGCGGAGATCGTGAGCACGGAGTGACCGATGTCTCCGTGGGGTCTGACCCCACAGAGACATTGGTCGGTCGTTTGGCTCGCCGGGGACGGCTGGATGCCGACCTTGCGGTATGCTCCGGGACCCGAACGACGGAGCCGAGCCCCCTTGGACACGCTGCAATTCTGGCTGAACGACCGACGCATCGAAGTGACGGGCGTGAACGGCACCACGACCCTGCTCCGGTATCTGCGCGACCACCTCGCCGCGACCGGCACGAAAGAGGGGTGCGCCGAGGGCGATTGCGGCGCGTGCACCGTGGCGCTCCTCGAAGAGCGGCCCGGCGAGACGCCCACGTACCGCGCCGTCAACAGCTGCCTGCTGTTCCTCCCGATGCTCCAGGGCAAGCGCGTGTACACCGTCGAAGGGCTGCGCGACCGGTCCCGTTCGCCCGACGACCCCGAGGGGTACCATCCGGCCCAGCTCGCGATGGTCGAGACCCGCGGCTCCCAGTGCGGCTACTGCACGCCCGGCATCGTGATGTCGCTGTTCGAGGCCACGTACCGCGACGACATGGGCGCCGACTGGCAGGTCGACGACCAGCTCTGCGGCAACCTGTGTCGCTGCACCGGCTACAAGCCCATCCGCGAGGCCGGCGAGAAGGTCGCGGGCCTGCGCCCCGACGACCTGTTCAAGGCGACGATGGAGCAGTACCGCGCGCGCGACGCGGCCGTCGACATCACCGCGCGCGACGGGCTCGACGGCATGCAGCGCTACATCCAGCCCACGTCCTTCGAGGCGCTGTGGCAGGCGCGCGCCGAGAACCCCGGCGCGGTGCTGGTCGCCGGCGGCACCGACCTCGGGCTGCGCGTCACCAAGTTCCGCGAGCACTTCCCGGTCGTCATCGGGCTCGAGGGCCTCGCCGAGCTGCGCGAGATCGAGCGCAGCCCCATGGGCTGGCAGATCGGCGCGGGCGTCAGCCTCACGCGCGTGATGGAGGTCGTGGGCGAAGAGCTGCCGGCGCTCCACAAGATGCTGCGGTGGTTCGGCAGCCGGCAGGTGCGCAGCCGCGCCACGCTCGGCGGCAACCTGGTGAACGCGAGCCCGATTGGCGACATGCCGCCGGTGCTCGCCGCGCTCGGTGCCGAGATCGAGCTCCGCGGGAGCAACGGCACGCGGCACGTCGACATCGAGGACTTCTTCACGGGCTACCGCAAGACGTGCCTCGAAGGCGACGAGATCGTGGCGGTCGTGCACATCCCGAACGTCCCGCGGAACGCGTTCTGCGCGTCGTACAAGGTCAGCAAGCGCCGGGAGCTCGACATCTCGGCGGTCGCGGCAGGCATGTACGTCGAGCTCGACGATGCCGGCGTGGTGCGCCACATCCGGCTCGCGTACGGCGGGATGTCCGCCGTCGCCGCGTCCCGCGCCCGGCGCACCGAGGCCGCGTTGCTGGGTCACTCCTGGACGCGCGAGAACATCGAGGCCGCCATGCCGATGGTCGACGCCGACTTCCTGCCGATCGCCGACCACCGCGCGTCGGCGCGCTACCGGTCCACCGTGGCGCGCAACCTGCTGCTCGGGTTCTGGCTCGAGTCCCACCGGCGCGACCGCGACGCCTTCGATGCCCACCCCGTGGGCACGGTGCGGCCGGGGGGTGTCGCATGAAGACGGTCCTCGGACGCGGCCTCCCGCACGAATCCGCCCTCCGCCACGTCTCCGGCGAGGCGCGGTACGTCGACGATCTCCCGCACGCCCCGGGCCTCCTCGTGGGCGTGGTCGTCGGGAGCACCGAGCCGCGCGGGCGCATCACGCGCCGCGACCGCGCCAGGGCGCTCCAGGTCCCCGGTGTGCACGCCGTGTTCTTCGCCGAGGACATCCCGGGCGAGAACAACGTCGGTCCCGTCATCCACGACGAGCCGCTGCTCGCCGCGTGGGAGGTGTCCTGCGTCGGTCAGGCCGTGGCGTTCGTGGTGGCCGACTCGTACGAGGCCGCCCGGAAGGCCGCCGCGGCCGTCGAGGTCGAGATCGAGCCGCTCCCCGCGCTCACCGACATCCACGCGGGCATCGCGGCGGAGTCGTTCATCGGCGCCACCCACGTCATCGAGCGCGGCGAGGTCGACGCGACGCTCGGCGAAGCGCCGCACCGGCTCTCGGGCACCGTCGACAGCGGCGGACAGGAGCACTTCTACCTCGAGACCCACGCCGCGCTCGCCATCCCGGGCGAAGACCGCAGCATCCAGGTCTGGTCCAGCACGCAGCACCCCTCCGAGGTCCAGACCCTCGTGGCGGCCGCGCTGGGCTGGGGCCGCAGCCGGGTGACCGTCGAGTGTCCCCGGATGGGCGGGGGCTTCGGGGGCAAGGAGACCCAGGCGGCCCAGTGGGCCTGCTTCGCGGCGCTCGGCGCGCTGCGCACCGGCCGTCCCGTGAAGGTCTGGCTCGACCGCGACACCGACATGTCCCACACCGGGCGCCGGCACCCGTTCCACAGCCGGTACGACGTGGGCTTCGACGACGACGGGCGCATCCTGTCGCTCGCGGCCGACCTCTACGCCGACGGCGGGTGGGCGGCCGACCTCTCGCTCGCCATCCTCGACCGCGGCCTTTTCCACATGGACAACGGCTATTGGCTGCCGAACGTCCGGCTGCGCGGGTTCGTCGTGCGCACGAACCGCACGAGCAACACGGCGTTCCGCGGGTTCGGCGGGCCCCAGGGCATGGTCGTGATCGAGCACGTCGTCGAGCGGGTCGCCCACGCGCTGGGCCTCGATCCGCTCGAGGTGCGGCGCCGCAACTTCTACGACGAGGCGCCGCACGACCGCACGCCGTACGGCCAGGTGGTCGAGGACTTCCGCCTGCACCGCATCTGCGACGAGCTCGCGGAGCGCTCCGACCTCGCGGCGCGTCGCGCCGAGATCGAGGCGTTCAACGCGAGCAACGACTTCCGGAAGCGCGCCATCGCGCTCACGCCCGTGAAGTTCGGCATCAGCTTCACGGCGTCCTTCCTGAACCAGGCCGGGGCGCTGGTCCTCGTGTACGCGGACGGCACGGTCCAGCTCAACCACGGCGGCACCGAGATGGGGCAGGGGCTCTACACGAAGATGCTCCAGGTCTGCAGCCACGCGCTCGGGGCGCCGCTGTCCGACATCGTCCACCAGCCCACGAGCACGGGGAAGGTCCCCAACACGTCCGCCACGGCGGCCTCCTCCGGCAGCGACCTCAACGGCCAGGCCGTGGCGACGGCCTGCCGGCTCATCGTGGCGCGCATGGTGCCCGTCGCAGCCGAGCTGCTCGGCGTCTCCACCGAGAAGCTCACGCTCGCGTCCGAGAACCAGGGCGACATCCCGACGAAAGACGGGAAGCCCGCCTGGGCGTGGGCCGAGGGCCGCTCCGTCACGCTCGCCGAGGTCGCATCGGCCGCGTACATGCGCCAGATCCAGCTGTTCGCCGCGGGCTACTACCGCACCCCCGACATCGGCTACGACCGGTCGGCCGGCAAGGGCAAGCCGTTCCACTACTTCGCCTACGGCGCGTCCGTCAGCGAGGTCGAGGTCGACGGGCTCACGGGGGAGTGGCGCCTGCGGCGCGTCGACATCGTGCACGACGCGGGCGACTCGCTGTCGACCGACATCGACCGCGGCCAGGTCGAGGGGGCCTACGTCCAGGGTCTCGGGTGGCTCACCTGGGAGGAGCTGGTGTTCGACGACCGCGGCTTCCTGCTGACGCACAGCCCCAGCACGTACAAGATCCCGGCCATCGGCGACATCCCGCGCGAGATGCAGGTCCACCTCCTCGAGCGGGCCGCGCAGCCGGGCGTGATCTACGGCTCCAAGGCGGTCGGAGAGCCGCCCTTCATGCTCGCCATCTCGGCCCACACGGCCCTGTCGCGGGCGTGCTCGGCGTTCGGGCCCGGTGACTTCGTTCCCGTCGCCATCCCGGCCACGAACGAGGCCCTGCTCGACGCGGTCGAGCGGGCGAAGGCGCTCGCGAAGGGCTGAACCCCGCTACTTGCCGGACTCGATCACGTCGGTCGGCGCGACGATCATGTACGCGAGCCACGTCAGGAAGCCCGTGACGAACCCGATGCCCCACAGCGGGATGAGCCAGGCGTTGATCATCTGCAGGCCCCAGTAGCTGAACATGAAGGCCAGGCCGGCCTTCACGCGGCCCTGGTACAGGTGCCCGATGCCGAAGGTCTGGAAGATTGCGCCGGGCCCGACCTCGAGTCCGACCGCCACCATGCTGTTCTGGGTCTTCGACATCCACGACCTCCCTCTGTGATCATACGTCCGACCGCGCGGAATCTTTCGCTCGCTGCAGCCAGGCCTCGACCGTGCGGGCGTGCTGCAGGTCGTCGAACGACAGGCGGGTCGCGGGGATCGCCGCCGCGTGGACCCACAGCTCCAGGCGCGGGTCGCGCTCGCCGTCGATCGACAGACACACCTCGCGGGTCGGGACGATCACCCGGTGCTCCCGCCAGCGGAGGTCCCGCACGGACGGGCCGAGCACGAGCTCTGCCGCGGCCCCGTCGATGTGGAGCGACCATCGCGTGCGACCCGCCTTCCGGAACGACCACAGCAGGACGGCCAGCACGATGCTGGCCCCCGCGATGGCCGCGCCAGTGGGCCCGCCGAGGAAGAGCCCCGCGAGCGGCCCCACCAGGACGGTGATCGCGGCCGCGGCGATGCCGTAGAGCGCGAGGTCGGAGAGGGTGTCGTCGCCCCGCGCGAAGCCCTTCAGCTCGAGCGTCTCGCCGCCCATGGCGAGGGTGAGGCGGCTCTCGCGCTGCCGGAGATCCTGCCGCACGCGTCCGGCGCGGGCCTCGGCGAGGGCGCGACGTCGTGCGGCCGGCTGCTCGGATGTGCGTTCGCGCGTTACCAGGCCCTCCCCCGTGTGTTCAGGCTAACCGCGGGTGAACGCGGTTCAATGCAGATCGAGTACGACGAGGTGGCCCGCGAGCTGATGCGGGCATTGCGCGGGAAGCGCTCGCAGGTCGCGTGGTCGCGGCGGCTCGGGTACACGAGCAACGTCGCGTATCCGTGGGAGTCCGGGCGCCGGTACCCCACGGCCAGCGAGGCGCTGCGGGCGATCCGGCGCGCCGGGCGCGATCTCGACGCGGGGCTGACGGCCTTCTTCGGGCGGCGTCCCGCGTGGCTCGACGCGACGCCCGCCGACTCGCCGGAGGGCGTGGCCCAGCTGCTCGCCGACCTTCGCGGGAAGCGCTCCATCACCGACCTCGCAGCGGCCACGGGCCTGAACCGGCACGCGATCGGGCGCTGGGTCCAGGGGCGAACCCAGCCGCGCCTGCCCGACTTCCTCCACGTCGTGGACGCGACGTCGGTGCGGCTCGTCGACTTCGTGACGGCCTTCGTCGATCCGACCGAGCTGCCGTACACCGTCGAGCCGCTGTGGCGCGCGATGGAGGCGCGTCGCGAGGGCGCAGGGCGGCACCCGTGGACCCAGGCGATCCTCCGGGTGCTGGAGCTCGAGGACTACAAGCGCCTCACGCGCCACCGGCCGGGCTGGATCGCGGCGCGGCTCGGCATCGATCCCGAGGTGGAGGCGACGTGCCTCGCGTTCCTCCAGGAGACCGCGCAGCTCCGGTGGACGGGGACGCACTACGTCCAGGAGGTCGTCGCGGTCGACACGAAGCGGCGTCCGGAGATCGGGAGGCAGCTCAAGGCGCACTGGTCGCACGTCGCCGCCGACCGGGTGCTCGCGGGCGACCCCGGCCAGTTCTCGTACAACGTGTTCGCGTGCTCGGATGCGGACTTCGAGAAGATCCGCGAGCTGCACCTCGCGTACTTCCGCGCCATGCGGGGCATCGTGGCCGACGCGACGGTGGGGGAGCGCGTGGTGGTGGCGAACGTGCAGCTGTTCGCGCTCGATCGGCGCTGAACGGGGGCGTCAGGGAACGCCGGTCTCGGTGCCGGTGTCCGTCGAGCCGGTGTCGGTGGAGCCGGTGTCCGTGGTGCCGGTGTCCGTCGAGCCCGTCTCGATCGCCGCGGTGTCGGTGTCCGCGTCCGTGTCCGAGTCCGAATCGGAGTCCGAGTCGGCGTCCGAATCGGAGTCCGAATCGGAGTCGGCGTCCGTGTCGGCGTCGGAGTCCGTGTCGGCGTCGGAGTCCGTGTCGGCGTCGGCGTCGGCGTCGGCGTCGGCATCCGCGTCGGTGTCGACGTCGGTCTCGCCGCAGTTGAGCTCTTCGCCCTCCTGCCCGAGGCAGGGCACCGCTCCGCCGGAGCAACCGGCGAGCAGCAGGAGGAGCGTGAGGAACGGGAGGCGGGGGAGCGCGGTCATGCCCGACCCTACCCGCTCCGACCGTCATCGTCCGCCGAATCGCGCGCGTCATCGTCCGAAGGGTCACGCGGCACCGAGCAGGTATGCGCAGTATCGCCAGAGGAGGCCCGCAGGACGGGCCTCCCGAGGTGGCCTCAGTGGGGTCTGACCCCGCTGAGGCCACCGTGGTGTCGGGTGTCGGGTGTCGGGTGTCGGGTGTCGGGTGTCGGGTGTCGGGTGTCGGGTGTCGAGGTGTCGAGGTGTCGAGGTGTCGAGGTGTCGAGTGTCGAGTGTCGAGTGTCGAGCGTCGAGTGTGAGCTACTTCACCGAAACCGGTGTCAGAGCGAACCCGAACATCCTGTGAGTGAATCTCCATCGGGCAATATCTGCGAGTCTATTCTACGATTGACGTGTCAATAGGCGGGCCGCCGGGGGCTCCTGATACCCCCACCCGACCACCGACCACCGACCACCGACCACCGACCACCGACCACCGACCACCGACCACCGACCACCGACCACCGACCACCGACCACCGACCACCGACCACCGACCACCGACCACCGACCACCGACCACCGACCACCGACCACCGACCACCGACCACCGAACACCCAACACCGAAAACCGACCCCGCCACGCCACCGCGATCCGTTCGGACCGCTGGCGACATATGCTTGGTGATGCTCTGGATTCCGCCCGTCCATGCCGAAGCGCCCGCAGCGTCCGTCGAGCTCGACGGGCTCGTGCTGGAGCACGGCTCCGGGCGGCCCGTCGTCGGCGCGACCGTGACCATCGAGGGCGTCGACCCCGTGACGACCGACGAGGACGGGCGCTTCGCCCTGGCGCTCCCGCCCGGCACGTACGCCGTGACGCTCGAGGGCGCCGACCACATGGCGCTCACCGTCGAAGAGACGTTCGGCGCCGGTGAGCGGGTCGAGGTGGAGTACCGCCTCCGCCGCTTCGCGTGGGACGAAGAGGTCATCGTCTACGGCGAGCACCGCGAAGAGGTGTCGCGCCAGGTCGTGACCATCGAGGAGCTGCGGCGCGTGCCAGGCTCCTTCGGCGACCCCATCCGCGCGCTCCAGTCGCTCCCGGGCGTCGCGCGGCCCTCGTCCGTCGAGGGCGACATCGTCGTCCGTGGCGCAGAGGGCCTGAACACCGGCACCTTCGTCGACGACGTGCGGGTGCCGTTCCTCTTCCACTTCCTCGCCGGGCGCAGCGTCGTGAGCCCGTCCATGATCGAGGACGTCGAGTTCTACCCCGGCGGCATGCCGTCCCGGTTCGGCGACGTCACCCAGGCCGTCGTGAACGCGCGGACGGGCTTCGGTCCCGCCGAGAAGGGCCTGCACGGGCACGTCCACGCCGACCTCCTCGAAGGCGGCGCGTCCATGGCGGCCGAGCTCGGCAACGGGTGGACGGTCCGGGGCGCCGGGCGCGTCGCGTGGATCTCCGGCCTCATCCAGGCGGGGCAGTTCGTCTACCTCGCGTCCCGCGGCGCGTGGGAGCGCGACTACCGGCCCGCCCGCATCAAGTTCCCGTACAACGACTGGCAGCTCCGGATCATCAAGCGCGCCGGGCCCGACACGTGGTCGATGTCCGCGATCGGCGCGCTCGACGGCCTCCGCGCGGTGGAGGAGCGCTACGACGACGACGGAGACGGGCGTCCCGACCCGTACGAGCCGGACCCGAACGCACCGACCGACTTCAACGACATCATCGAGAACCGGTTCGTGCGGATGACCTTCCGGTGGGATCACGACACCCCGGAGTTCGACGCCAGCACCTGGGTCAGCGTCGGGAACGACCGCCAGCGCAACATCATCCCGGGCCTCGGCGTGTTCTTCAGCGGCCCGGACGGCGGGCAGATCGAGACGGGCTGGTTCCGCGTCCGGCACGAGCAGCGGCTCCAGCTGTCGGAGGGATGGGTCACGCGGTACGGGCTCGATCTCCGCGCCCAGCCGAGCACCGTCGAGAGCTACATCGACGCGAGCACGCCGGGCGACGTGAAGTCGGTGTCCGACCTGCGCTTGTGGGCCAGCCCGTGGGTCGAGACCCAGCACCGGATGGGCGACCTGTGGGTGGCCCCGGGGTTCCGTGCGAGCTGGCACCGCCTCGCCGGGAAAGATGCGGTGTACGCCGAGCCCCGCGCGTCCGTGCGCTACGACCTCTCCGACCGGTGGACGCTCACCGCCTTCTCGGGCCTGTTCACCCAGGCCCCGCCGACCGACCGCTACGCCGACAGCGTCGGGGTGACCGCGACGCGCGTGATGCAGGCGTGGCAGAGCTCCGCCGGCATCGAGGGCCGCTGGCCGTCGGGCCTCGAGGTCAACGCGAACGTGTACTTCTCCGAGATGAAGGACCTGAACGTGAAGCAGGTCGTCTGGGAGGTCGTCCGGCCTTCGGACTACGACTCCGATGTCGCGTACCTCCAGCAGCGGCCGCGCTACGAGGCCGTCCGGGGGCGGGCGTTCGGGCTCGAGACCCAGATCCGGCTCCGTCCCAACAACGGCTGGTTCGGCTGGGCGGGCGTCACGGTCGGTCGGGCGCTGCGCATCGACGACGACGGCACCTTCCCGAGCCGCTACGACACGCCGTTCTCGTTCGTCCTCGTGGCGGCCCGCGATCTGCCCCTCGACATCGGCCTGTCCGGACGGCTCCGCCTGACGAGCGGCCAGCCGTACACCCCGCAGGCGGGCGTCTTCGTGGGGGACTACTACGAGCCGCTCCCGCTCGAGCGGAACAGCGCGCGGTACCCGTTCTTCAAGCAGCTCGACGTGCGGATCGACAAGACGTTCACGGGCCGGCGGGCGCGCTGGACCGTGTACCTCGACGTGTACAACGCGCTCAACAGCCACAACCCGTTCCTGGTGTCCTACGACTACGACTTCTCGGAGCTCCGTACGGACTACTACATCCCGATCCTCCCGGCCCTCGGGCTCCAGGTGGAGTACTGATGCTGCTCCTGCTGCTGGTGGCCTGCCTCCCGGACGACTCGTTCCTGCTCGGGAACCGCGCGCTCGACTACCACCTCGACCGCACGCGCGTGCTGGCCGTCCGGGCCACGCCCATCGGTGCCATCGCGGGGGAGCCTCGCACGATCGAGGCGCTCGTGATGGGGCCCCACGCGGTGGAGCGGCTCGACGTCAGCGCGTGCGGCCTGCGCGACGACTCGCTCACGTACATCTGGGGCATGGAGTGCTTCAGCAACGAGGAGCTCGTCACGCCGCTCGGCGATGCGCTGCCGTTGGTCTGGGAGACGCCGGACCTCTCCGCGCTCCCGTGCGGCCAGGACACCGCGGACACGGGCTTCGAGCCGTACAACGAGTGCGAGATCCAGATCCCCGTCCTCGTCCGGGCCCACACTGCCGAGGACATCGGCTACGGCGGGGTCTACGTGCACATGTGGACGCGGGAGGCCCGCTCCACCGGGGTCGAGCGGCCGGAGCCGCCCCACGCGCTCGAGGTGGTGGGCGAGGCTCGGCCGGGTGCCGAGGTCGAGCTGGTGTGGCGCATCGGCCCGAGCCGGTATGACTACTTCCAGTGGTGGATCGACGCGGGCACCCTGCGGTCGACCGGACGCACGGGGCTCTACGTCGACAGCCCGCAGGGGAACGAGACCCGCAACCGGCTCGTCATCCCCGACGATTTCACGGGAACGCTGCGCGTCGCGGTCGTCGGGAGCACGCTCTACGGGCGCCGGTCGCCCATCTGGGACGTGGTCGAGCTGGAGGTGCGGCCGTGATCCTGCTCGCGCTGACCGGCTGCTTCGGGCAGTTCCCCCTGATCAACGAGCCGCCGAACCTCGTGCGGATCAACGGTCGCGTCATGCCCACCCGCCGCAACCAGGGCCAACCGACGCTCCCGGCCTACACGCCCGGCCAGCCCTACGAGCTGACGGTCGAGGTGTCGGACCCCGAGGGCGATGGCGTGCAGGTGTTCTTCCCCGGCGTCCAGGGCGAGGTGGACTTCGATCCCGACGCGCGGTCCGGCGTGTGGCACGTGCCCGAGACCTACTCCGGCTGGGGGCTCACGGTGTATCTGCGCGACACGCGCAAGAACGACCCGGCTGGCGCAGAGTGGACGTTCACCTTCGACAACGACAGCGGCGCGTGGTGGCGACCGGATTCCGGCGACTCCGCGGATTCCGGCAGTGACACCGGAGCCACGGGCGACACCGGCCGCTGACTGCGCTGACGGTCTACGCGTGCAGCTGCTCGGCGATGTAGGCCTGCTCGCCGAGGCGCTCGATGAGCGCGAGCTGCGTCTCGAGCCAGTCGAGGTGCTGCTCTTCGTCGACGAGGATCTGCTCGAGCATCGCGCGGGTGCCGTTGTCGCCGGCCTCGGCGCAGCGGGCGATGGCCGCGTTGAGGCGCGGGATGGCCTCTTCTTCGAGGGCCTTGTCGCACTCGAACTGCTCTTTGATGGTCTCGCCGATGCGGAGCTTGCCGAGCTTCTGGAGGTTCGGGATGCCGTCGAGGTAGAGGATGCGGTCGATCAGGGTGTCGGCGTGCTTCATCTCGTCGATCGACTCGTGCCGCTGGTGGGCCGCGATCTTCAGGATGCCCCAGTTCTCGCACATCTTGGCGTGCAGGAAGTACTGGTTGATCGCCGTGAGCTCCCAGGTGAGGACCTCGTTGAGCGCCGCGATGATCTCAGGACCGGCCTTCACTGCCATGACGAACCTCCTCCCCGTTCGGGGCGGGTTGTCTAACCGCCGATCGCCGCGGGACCACCCGCGATCGCCGGGATCACTTGGAGAGCGGCGCGCGCTCGGGGCGGTCGGACACGGACGCCGCGCGGTCGCGCAGCTTCTTCACGATGTCGCGGCAGCACTGCCCGCAATCGGTGCCCGCGCCGCAGGCGTCGCCAACTTCGCGGAGGCTCTGTGCGCCGGAGTCGATCACGGTGTTCAGCGCGCGGTCGTTCACACCGTGGCACACACAGACGATCACTCCGACCTCCCGATGTCCAAATGATAATCACTTTCAGCGGGAGCTGGAAGCTGAAAATGAAAACCGTTTTCAGAACGTGGATTCGGAATCCCGGGGTGGGGAGGGAGAAGGCCGGGGATCGCGATCGAGCGCCGCGTAGCGGGTGGGGCTCCGGCGGACGTGGTCGCGGTTCGAGCCCAGTCACATCGCGGAAGTGGTCGAGATCCGAGCGTCTCAGGGCCTCACGCAGATGACGCAGAAGGACGCAGATGACGCAGAAACGAGGCCGTCGCGGGCCGAACTTCTTGTGTCCCCGGAGGCAGGGAGATGGCCCCGGACGCGCGGTCCACGCGCAGGGGCCGGGCGTCGTGGGGGACGCCTCGATGGTCGGGTCGTCAGAGAGGGCCTTCCCGCGGACTGGAGTCGGGATTCACCAGAGCAGGCGGACGCTTCGGGCTGCTCGGGTGAGCGGACACTGGACGCGAGGTCCACGCGCAGAGGCCGGGCGTCGTGGGGGACGCCTCGATGGTCGGGTCGTCCGAGAGGGCCTTCCCGCGGACTGGAGTCGGGATTCACCAGAGCAGGCGGACGTTTCGGGCTGCTCGCGTGTGCGAGCCGGCGCTCTGGTCCAGCTCGAGGTGGGGAGACCGGCCCGTAGTCGGAGGCAACGGCGTACCAACGCATCCCGCGCGAGAGCAACGGGGGTTCTACGCATCCTCAGGCCCGGGATCGACGGTCCCCGCTGACTTCGCCGACCAGCGAACGCCGACAATCGTCAGTCGCGATCGCCTCTCTTCGCCGCCAGCGCCCTCCAGGATGCGTTCGACCCCCGATGCTCCGGCGCAGGATGCGTTCCGACCCCGATGCCTGAGATGCTCGAAACCCCCATCGGACCGGCTTTCACCCCCGCACCCACGTCCGAACCGAACACCGAACACCGGACACCGAACACCGAACACCGGCCACCGAAGGCCCTTTCAGAACCCGTTGCACGCGACCGGGTCGACGGCCCCTGGCGAGTACGTGTGGACGCGGACGATGTCGCCGTCGCCGGTGGTCACCGTCTCGAGGACCGCGACGTCGCCGGCCCCGCAGTCGCCGTTGCCGTTGAGGTCGATCCACCAGCCGACCCAGTAGCCGGGCTCCGCCGGGTCGACGGTGTCGCGGAAGCGCACCATCCAGCCGCCGCCTTCGATGGTGTCGGTGCGTTCGCCGACGAGGACGAGCTCTTCGGTGGCCATGCGGACGCGGACCTCGAACCCGTTCCCGCCCTGGTAGCCCTGGCCGATGACGGTGAGGTCCCACGGCGGCCCGGGCTCCGACGCGGTGTCTTGGCCGGGGTCGGTGTCGGTGTCGGTGTCGGCGGGGAGGTCGGTGTCGGTGTCGGTGTCGACCGGCGTCGGACCGCCCTTCTTGCAGGCGGCGAAGATGGCGGTCGAGACCGCGATTCCGACGAGCTTCCACCGCATGGCGAGGGCCTCCGGGCGGTGGCAACCTAGCCGGGCGGGGGCACGGCGGACAGGCTGAGTGGCCGCGCGCCCTTGACACGGTGCCGCGGATCGCTTGATCGTCGTTCCCACGGAGGGGTGCGCGATGCGCCAGTTCATCGTCGTCGAGGGACTGATCGGCGTCGGCAAGACCTCGCTCTGCAAGCTCCTGGCCGAGACCTGGGGTGCGAGGCTCGTTCTCGAGCCCTCCGAGACGAACCCGTTCCTCGAGCAGTTCTACGAGGATCCCGAGCGCTTCGGCTTCCCGGTCCAGATGTACTACCTGGTGACCCGGTGGAAGCAGCAGGCGGCGATCCGGCAGGAAGAGCTGTTCACGCGCTTCGTCGTCAGCGACTACCTCTTCGAGAAAGACCGGCTGTTCGCCGAGAAGACGCTCCCCGAGATGGAGCTCGAGCTGTACGATCGGTTCGCCGCCGCGCTGGGCGACAAGGCGCCGAAGCCCGATCTGCTGATCTTCCTCGACGCCCCGATCGACACGATCATGAAGCGGATCGCGAAGCGCAACGCGCCCGGCGAGCACCGCATCAAGGCGGCGTACCTGACGGATCTGCGCGAGCGCTACAAGCGCCTGCTGGCCGACTACGACGCCTGTCCGGTCCTCTACCTCGACAATCGCGATATGGACTACCTGACGGACGAGCGTGTTCGTCATCAGCTGCTCGAGAAGATTCGGGCAGCGCTCGCCGGCGAACCTCCTCCGACAGCCCCTGGATCGGATCCCGACCGGGAGGCCCAGCCGAGTCTCTTCGGCTCGAAGGAGTGAGCAGGCACCCCTCCTGACAAGGACACAGCGAAGTGAAGAGACAGAGCGTGTTGGACCTTCGGAAGAAGGCCGACAACGACGAGAAGATCGTCATGGTGACGGCTTACGACTACACCATGGCCCGGCTGGTGGACGCCGCCGGGGTCGACATGGTGCTCGTGGGCGATTCGCTCGGCATGGTGGTGCAGGGTCACGACGACACGCTGCCCGTCACGCTGGACCACATGGTGTACCACGTGCAGTGCGTCAGCCGCGGCTTGCAGCGCGCGCATCTCGTGGCCGACATGCCCTTCATGTCCTACCAGATCGACGGCGCCCAGGCGCTGGCGAGCGCTGGTCGGCTCATGCAGGAGGGCCGCGCCAACTCGGTGAAGCTCGAAGGCGGCGAGCGTAGCGCCGAGGCCGTTCGCCGCTGTGTCGAGGCCGGCATTCCGGTCGTCGGGCACGTCGGGCTGACGCCGCAGTCCGTCCACGCGATGGGCGGGTTCCGCATCCAGGGCCGCACCGAAGAGGCCGCCGATCGGGTCGTGCGCGACGCCGTCGCGGTGGCGGAGGCCGGCGCGTTCTGCATCGTGCTCGAAGGCATCCCGTCCGACGTGGCCGCCGAGATCACGAACCGGCTCGAGATCCCGACCATCGGGATCGGCGCCGGCCCGCACTGCTCGGGCCAGGTGCTCGTGTGCAACGACATCCTCGGCATGGACCTCTCCTTCGCGCCGAAGTTCGTCAAGCGCTATGCCCGCGTCGAAGAGACCGCCGTGCAGGCCTTCGAGGCCTTCGCGAACGAAGTCCGCGCCGGCTCCTTCCCGGGGCCCGAGCACAGCTTCGAGCGCAAGAACGCGCCGCGGAAGGTCGCCAAGCTCTACTGAGCCTGGAGCCTGGAGCCTGGAGCCGGGAGCCGGGAGCCTGGAGCCTCGAGCGCATCGCGGCTGCGGGCTCTTTCGGGCCCCGATCGCCTTGCATCACGCAGATGACGCAGATGGACGCAGATGACGCAGAGGGGGGCCGGATCGGGAGAATCGCGGTGAGCCTCCCCGTTCGTCTCGATGGGTGAAAGCCATATTTGCACCGCCTGGACCGCCGAGACGGGGCTGCTGGGTCGAGCGGGTTCGACGTGGCAAAGGGTCGGGTGGAGGCGCGTTTGTCGGCACGCAGGATCCGGCGGGAGGGATGCCCCAGCTGGAGCGGGCCGTATCGACTGCGATGCACGAATCGGCGTTTTGGGACCCAGACACAGCGTCCGGCTGAATTTCACAGTTCGGACGCAGAGCCTCGGTGAGTTTCACATCGAGCCATCGACCCGCTGGCCGTCTCACGGATGCACGCCGACAAAGTCGCGTCCGCTGTCCGGGCGATCGTAGTTCGGGGAGGTCCCGCACCCCGAACTGTGAAACCCGAGGGCACTCTGTGCGCCGGATGTGAAGTTCGACTGGGCTCTGTGCATCGGCGAGGTCGCTCGTTCGCTCGGCGCGCGACCGGCGGAAACCCGTCCTTCGAGCACCCCCCCATCGGGCCAGCACCCCACCGAGCACCGGCCCGGGGACACGACGGCGCCCGACCCGAGACAGCCTCGTTTCTGCGTCATCCGCGTCCATCTGCGTCATCTGCGTGATGCAAGGCGTCCGGGGCCCGACACAGCCGTCAGCCCCGATCCGGGCTCCGGGCTCCAGGCTCCGGGCTCCGGGCTCCAGGCTCCGGGCTCCCGGCTACTCGGGCTACTCGGGCTCTTCGGGTTCGTCGGGCTCGCCGAGCGCCTTGAGGAGCGCGCTCTTCTTGGCCTCGACGTCGTCGGAGGCCCCGCGCTCGCGACGTCGCTCGGCGCGCCAGCGCAGGTTCTGTGCGACGTGCAGGAGGAAGAGCAGGCCGAGCATCCAGCTCACGGCGGGCATGTCGGCGAACCCGGGGATGCCGTACACGAGCAGGGCGATGCAGGCGCCGAGGTCGACGAGCTGCACCGTCCAGAACAGCACCTCGCGGTCGCGCAGCACGGGCACGCGCGTGATCGCGTTGTTCACCGCGAGCAGCAGCGCCACCGACAGGACGATCCGGGTGCTCCAGTCCATGGCGCCCTCTATCCCGTCACGCGGATGCGCCAGCCCTTGTCGCCATCCGCCTCGAGGACCTCGACCCACGTGGAGCGCCGGGTCCCATCGGGGAGGCCGAGCACGACCTTGGCCCGGTCGGGCGGGGGGAACGCGCCCTTCACCGGGTAGTGGTCGAGCCACGGCGTGCGGTAGTCGACCGTGGCGTGCGGCGCGATCGCGCGGCGGGCCGGCGGCGTCGCGTTGCGGACGAGGCCCCAGAAGTGCCGGTCCTGCATGGTGTTGTGCACGTACCGCCGCTGGGCGTCGAGCTCGCCCCAGAGCCGCGCGAGGCGCAGGCCGCCGTGCGCGAGGAACAGGCAGCTCGGGTCGGTGAACCGGTCGCCGTCGCTGTCCGCGCGGTCTTCGACCATCGGCTCGCCCGTGGCGAGGTGGCACAGGAACCGCCGCGCGCTCACGACGTCGCGGCCCTCCGCGAGCCCGGCCACCGTCGCGAGATGGTCGGGCCGGAACGTGTTGTCGACATCGAGGAAGGCCAGGCCGTCGACGCGGAGCGCGCCCAGCGCGTAGGCCGCCCCTACCGCCCGCGGCGTGGCGCCACCGTCGCCACACCGCGTGGGGAGCGCGATGCCCAGCACGCCTTCGACGACGCCCGACGCGGCGGGGAGGGCAGGGAGCGCCACCCCATCCGCGACGAATACGTGGTGCACGCGCAGCGCCGTGGCCTGGGCGGACACCGACGCCACGCAGCGCTCGACGACCTCGGCGGCCTCTCCCACGAACGGCGTGATCACCGCGACGTGGGTGACCGCCACCTACAGGGCCACGTTGTCGATGAGCCGCGTCTGGCCCACGAATGCCGCGACGAGCGCGCGGGCCGGGCGGTCGACGGTCTGGAGCGGCTCGAGGGAGTCGGCATCGACGATCTGCAGGTAGTCTTCGCGATCGGCCTGCAGGACGGACCGGCCGAGCGCAAGGAGCGCGGGAACGTCGGTCTGGCCGGCCTCGCGCGCATCGCGCATCGCGAAGAGCGCGTGGTGCAGGGACAGCGCGCGGGGGCGGTCGTCGGCGGTGAGGTACTTGTTGCGGCTCGACAGGGCGAGGCCGTCGTGGTCGCGGATGAGCGGAGCGCCGACGATCTCGACGGGCAGCGCGAGGTCGCGGACCATGCGGCGGACGACCGCGAGCTGCTGGTAGTCCTTCTCGCCGAAGCATGCGACGTGGCATCGCGTGACGCCGAACAGCCGCGCCACGACGGTCGTGACCCCGTCGAAGTGCCCCGGGCGCTTCGCCCCGCACAGGCCCTCGGTGAGCCGCGCGACCGAGACGCCGGTGCTGAAGTCGGACGGGTAGAAGTCGGTGGGCACGAACAGCGCATCGACGCCGGCCGCGCGGCACTTCGCCGCGTCGCCCTCGGGATCGCGCGGGTAGCGGTCGAGATCCTCGTTCGGGCCGAACTGGAGCGGGTTCACGAAGATCGACACGACGAGCCGGTCGACCTCGGGACGCAGGCGCTGCATCAGGCTCACGTGCCCGGAGTGCAGGAAGCCCATCGTCGGGACGAACCCGATGCGACCGGGGCGGGCCGTGGACCACGCCGTCATGGCGGCGGTCTCGGTGACCGTGATCATGCGTGCGATTCGATCACGGCGCGGATGTCGTCGTCGGTGAGCATCGCGGACTGCATCTTCGCGCGCTCGAAGATCGCCCGCACGAGCGTGTCGTCTTCGCCGTAGCCGCGCTTGTGGAGCCAGTACCGGATGTTGGACTCGCCGGACTGGTGGCCGATCGTGATCTCCTGCTCGCGGCCGAACCACGCGGCCGGGACGCCGCTGTAGATGCGGTCGGCGAGCCAGGTGTCGCCCTTCTTCTCGGCCTTGATGACGGCGGCGGCGTGCACGCCGGTGCCGGTGCGGAACGCGTCGGCGCCGAACACCGGGTAGTTGACGGGGACCTCCCACCGGACGGCCTTCGCGACGAGCTCGACGAGCTTCGCGAGCGGCGTGACGTCGTGCTCGTCGCTGCCGAGCAGGCGCAGGTTCACGAGGACCTGGTCGGTGCTGGTGTTGCCGACGCGCTCGCCGATGCCGAGCACGGTGCCGTGGACGCGGTCGGCGCCGGCGTCGACGGCATAGAGCGCATTGACCAGCGCGAGGCCGCGGTCGTTGTGGCCGTGCCAGTCGATGCCGACGTCGGAGCGGCCCATGTCGGCGAGCAGCTTCTTCGTCCAGCTGACGAGGTTGTAGACGCCGTTCGGCGTGGCGTGGCCGACCGTGTCGCAGAGCACGAGGCGCGTGGCACCCTCTTCGATGGCGGCCGTGAACAGGCGCTTCAGCGTGCTGGGGCGGCTGCGGACGGTGTCTTCGGTGACGTAGCTCGTCGGCAGGCCCGCATCGGCGGACAGCTTGATGGCGCTGCGCGTGAGGGACTCGAGGCGATCCTCGCCCCAGCCCTCGGCGTACATCCGGATGGGCGAGCTGCCGATGAACGCCATGACCTCGACCGGGACCCCGGTGCGCTGGGAGATCTCGATGATCGGCGTGATGTCGTTCGCGTGGGTGCGGGCCGCGCAGCCGGGCAGGATGCCGAGCTTCTCGTCGCGGATGAGCTCGACGAGCCGCTGGCTGTCGGCCACGGCGCGGGGGCCGGCACCGGGCAGCCCGACGTCGACGGAGTCGATGCCGCAGCGCGCCATGAGGCGCACCATCTCGACCTTCTCGTCGATGTCGGGGTCGTGGGCGGACGGGCACTGGATGCCGTCGCGCAGGGTCTCGTCGTGGACTGCGACGCGCTTCAGCGGCGGCGAGGACTTCTCGCCGATGACGTTCCAGTCGTGGATGACCTCGTCACGCTCCATGCGCACCTCCGAAGATGGGGAAGGTATCCGGTTTCTTGCGTGCCGCCCGCGCCAGGGAGGCTGGAGGGTGCGGCGCAGCCGCAGTCGCGAAGCGACCGAGGCCGAATGGCCGAGCCCGGAAGACGCCCGCCGACCGCCGCACCGGAGGGGCGGCGGGCGGGGCGCCCGGAAGCCTCAGAGCGCCTCGACGATGACCGCGATGCCCTGGCCGCCGCCGATGCAGGCGCTGCCGAGGCCGTACCTCTCGCCGCGCTCGCGGAGCGCGTGGATCAGCGTGGCGGTGATGCGGGCGCCGCTCGCGGCGAGCGGGTGGCCGAGCGCGATGGCGCCGCCGTTCACGTTGGTGATGCTGCGATCGAGGCCGAGCTCGCGCTCGACGGCGACGTACTGGGGCGCGAAGGCCTCGTTGACCTCGACCAGCGCCATGTCGCCGAGCGACAGGCCGGTCATCTCGAGGGCGCGCTTCGCCGCCGGGACCGGGCCGATGCCCATGATCGTGGGGTCGCAGCCGGAGACGCCCCAGCCGACGAGGCGGGCGATGGGCTCGAGGTTGTGGGTCTCGGCCCACTTCGCGTCGGCGACGACGAGGCTCGCGGCGCCGTCGCAGATGCCGGACGCGTTGCCGGCGGTGACGAGGCCATCCTTCTTGAACACGGGCTTGAGCGCGGAGAGCGTGCTCATCGGGCTCTCGCGCGGGTGCTCGTCGACGTTGAACACGACCTCGCCCTTGCGGGTCTTCAGCGTGATGTCGATGATCTCGTTCTTGAAGAAGCCACGGTCGTTCGCGGCCTTCCAGCGCTTCTGGGTGAGCTCGGCGTAGCCGTCGACCTCGTCGCGCGTGAGCTCGTACTTCACCCCGAGGTTCTCGGCGGTGATGGCCATCGGCGCGCCGGTGAAGCTGTCGGTGAGGCACTCCCAGAGGAGGTCTTCCATCTTCGGCGGACGACCGAACTTCTGGCCCTCGCGGAGGCCGTAGGTGACGTGCGGGGCCTGGCTCATCGACTCGGTGCCGCCGCAGAGGACGACGTTGGCCTGGCCCGTGAGGATCTGCTCGGCGCCGCTGATGACGGCCTGGAAGCCCGAGCCGCACAGGCGGTTGAGCGTGAGGGCCGGGACCGGGACCGGGACGTTCACGCGGAGACCGATGTGGCGGGCCATGTAGATGGCGTCGTTCGCGGTCTGGAGGACGTTGCCGTAGATGACGTGGTCGACGTCGTCGGGGGCCACGCCCGCCCGCTCGAGCGCGGCCTGGGCGGTGGGGACCGCGAGATCGGTGGCGGTCATGCCCTTGAGGCTGCCGCTCATGGTTCCGAACGCGGTGCGCACGCCGGAGAGGATGACGAGCTCACGCTTGGCGATGTCGAGGTTCATGTCGAGTCCAGGTCTGTTGGGTTTCCGGATCAGAGGTGCTTCAGCACGGCGTCGGTCGCGGCGCGGGTGGTGAGGTCGCCCCCGAGCTCCCGCGTGACCTGGCCGGCCTCGAGCACGGCGCCGACCGCGCGCTGGAGCTCGGCTTCGAGCCCGTCGTGGCCGAGGTGGGTGAGCAACATGCCCACCGAGAGCACCGTGGCAAGGGGGTTGGCGATGCCCTGGCCCGCGATGGTCGGCGCGGAGCCGTGCACCGGCTCGAACAGGCTGACGCGGCCCGGGTGGATGTTGCCGGACGCGGCGAGCCCGATGCCGCCCTGGAGCTGGGCGCCGAGGTCGGTGACGATGTCGCCGAACAGGTTGTTCGTCACGATGACATCGAACTGCTCGGGGGCCCGCACGAGCTCCATGCAGAGCACGTCGACGAACAGGTGGAACGGCCGGATGTGGGGGTACTCGGCCGCGACCTCCTTGAAGGTGCGCTGCCAGAGGTCGTGCCCGTGGCGCATGGCGTTCGACTTGTCGCTCATGCACACCGACGCCTTCTTCTGGCGGTCGGCGTACTCGAACGCGGCGCGGATGATGCGCTCGACGCCCTTGCGCGTGTTCATCTCGGCCTCGATCGCGACCTCGTCGGGCGTGCCGCGCTTGAACTGGCCGCCGATGCCCGTGTAGAGGCCCTCGGTGTTCTCGCGGAACACCACGATGTCCATGTCGTCGGGCGTCTTGCCCTTGATCGGGCAGTAGCGCGCGTCGAGCAGGCGGATCGGGCGCAGGTTGATGAACAGGTCGAGCTTGAACCGGCTGCCGAGCAGGATGTCGGCGGCGTGGACGTTGCTCGGGACGCGGGGGTCGCCGAGCGCGCCGAGCAGGATGGCGTCGAACTCGTCGCGCCACCGCTGCATCGTCGCGTCGGGCATGGTGGTGCCGTCGTCGAGGTAGCGGTCGGCGCCGAGGTCGAAGCTCTCGAACTGCAGGTCGAGGCCGTCGCGCGCGGCCAGGTGCTGCAGCACGCGCACGCCCTCGGGGACGACTTCCTTGCCGATGCCGTCGCCGGGCACGACCGCGATCTTCGCCATGGCTCCTCCGCCGATGCAGTCGGGCCGAGTAACACGCGCGCGATAGGATCGGGCCATGGGGAAGTGGGGACAGGACGGCGTCGTGCTGGACGTGCCGACCGCGCTGGGTCGGCAGCGCTGGTGGTTCGTCCCGTGGCCGGGGCTGGTGGTCGCGCTGCTCGTGTTCTGGCTGGCCGTGGGCCCCGCGCCCGACGTCGATCCGCTGACGATGGCGCAGCTGGAGCATTGCGACCCCACCTCGCGCCGCTGCCTCTACATCGACGATCAGCGCTTGCGGCACGCTCCCCGGTCCGAAGAGGACTTCTGGGCCCTGCGGGTGCGCGCCATCGGCTTCGACCGTGCGAGCCGAGAGCCGCCCGAGCAGCGGGTCCTCGGGACCACGCCGATCGAGTGGCTCGAGGGGCTCGGCGTGCTCGAGGCCGAAGCGCAGCGCGAGAGCGATCTGCGGTGGTGGGACGGGGTCGGCGCGGCGGTGCTGATCGCGCTGGCGAGCGGCATCGGGACGGTCATGGCCGCCGTGCTCGCCGCGGGGGGCGTGCCGGCTTCGCAGGAGGTGGCGCTGGGGCTCGGCGAGGTCCGCATCGGGCGGCGTCGTTTCGCGCGGGCCGACGTCGAGGCGCTGTCGCTCGAGGGCGGGCGGCTGGTGGTGGTGTCCCGCGGGGAGCGAGTCCGGTCGATGCGCCTGGTCGTCGGGCCGGACCTCGAGGCGGCGGTGCGGGCCTGGGGCGAGCTCGAGGCGCGGGAGCCGGGCGAGGCGCCCGTCGCGCTGCGGCGCCTGGTCGAGGAGCGCTAGGCTACCGGCAGAACGGCCCGCTGGGGTCGAGCTCGCAGGCCTTCGCGTACAGCGCTTTGGCCGCCTCGATGTCGACGGTGCCGGCTTCGCCTTCGGCCAGCAGTCGACCCGCCTGGATGCAGCCCTGGCTGATGCCGTGGTCGCACGCCGCGCGGAACCGCTCGAGCGCCTGCTTCGCGCTCTTCGGTATGCCGTCGCCGCGGTACGTCTGCTCGCCGAGCGTGAGGCACGCGCGCCCGTCGCCCCCGTCGCAGCCCTTCTCGAACGCCCTGGCCGCGGCCGCCGGGTCTTTCGCGCCGCCCTCGCCGGTCAGCCGGATGAAGCCGTAGTCGTAGCAGGCTCCGATCATGCCGCTGTCGCACGAGACCTCGACGTAGACCTCGTACGCCTCGGGGTGCGCCGCGCGCTGGCCGGGCTGTTCGAACGCCTCGGCGAGGAAGAGGCAGCCCTCGGCCTCCTTCCGTGCGCACATGGCCTGCGCTTCGTCGATCGTCGCGGGGCCGCCCCCGCCGCACGCGAGCGCGAACGCGAGGGGGATCAGGCCGGCCAGGACGAGGGGAATCCGGCCGTGTGTGGTGCGGGGCGCGGAGGCTTGGGGGGAGTTGCGTGGCATCGCGGGATGGTAGCGCAGGCGGGCCACGTCGCGGCGAGGTTCGCGGCGCATCCCGCAGAGATGCGGATGGCGCAGAAACGAGGGGCCCGCGACTGTCGATCCCTGGCGCTCGCACAGCGGCCACAGCGAGCCACAGCGCGATGTGGCGGAAGGGGTCGGGCTTCGAACGTCCGGAGCATCACGCAGATGACGCAGAAGGACGCGGATGACGCAGAAACCAGGCCGTCGCGGGTCGAGCGCCCTCGTGTCCCCGGGTGTCGAGGGGGGGGCTGGACCGCCAGGGTCCACGTGGAGCGTCCGGGATCTCGTGAGGGACGTCTGGATGGTCGGGTCGCCGGAGTGGGCCTTCCCGCGGACTGGTATCGGGATTCACCAGAGCAGGCGGGCCTTTGGGGCTGCTCGCGTGAACGCTGCCGCCGCCCTCCCGGTCCATTGGCCGGAGAGGACGACTGCCCCGGGCGGAGGCATCGGGGTCGGAACGCATCCTCCGCGGGACCATCGGGGGTCGAACGCATCCTGGGGGCTCTGGTTGGGGAGACGAGGCGAACGCGGCGGGCGATTGTCGGCGTTCGCTGGTTGCCGCGATCACGGCGTGCCGTCGATCCGGGGCCTGAGGATGCGTTGAACCCCCGTTGCTTTCGCGCGGGATGCGTTGGTGGGGCGTTGCTCCCGTCTACGCGCGAGGCCCGCGAGCAGCGCGGGGAACGCGAAGCCGGCGACTCCCGAGCCCGTCGTGCAGCCACAGCCCTTCTTCACGTCGTCCGTGTCGGAGTCCGTGTCCGTGTCCGCGTCGGAGTCGGCGTCGCTGTCGGTGTCGGAGTCGCTGTCGGCGTCGGAATCGCTGTCGGCGTCCGTGTCCGTGTCGGAATCGGTGTCGGTGTCGGTGTCGGTGTCGGTGTCGGAGTCCGTGTCGGAATCGGTGTCCGAGTCGGCGTCAGAGTCCGTGTCCGTGTCGGTGTCCGTGTCCGTGTCGGAATCGGTGTCCGAGTCGGTGTCAGAGTCCGTGTCCGTGTCGGTGTCCGTGTCCGTGTCGGAATCGGTGTCCGTATCGGAATCGGTGTCCGTGTCGGAGTCGGTGTCGGAGTCGGTGTCGGTGTCAGAGTCCGTGTCGGAATCCGTGTCGCTGTCCGTGTCCGTGTCGGTGTCGACGTCACCGCCCGTATCGCCGGTGTCGCCCGTCTGGACGCGCCCGGTGTCCGCGCCGGTGTCGGTATCCGCGTCGGTGTCGGAATCGGCGTCCGTGTCGGAGTCGGAGTCGGCATCCGTGTCGGTGTCGGCGTCGGTGTCCGCGTCGGAGTCGGTATCCGCATCGGTGTCGGCGTCCGTATCGGCGTCGGCATCCGTGTCGGCGTCGCCGCCCGAGGGCACGAACACGAACAGCGTGTCGGACCCGACCCCACCGTCGTCGTCGGTCACCGTGAGCGTGACGGTGTACATGCCCTCCGCCGCCCAGGCGTGGGTCGCGGCGAGCGTCGAGGCCGTGTCGCCGTCGTCGAAGTCCCACAGCACGACGTGCGTGTCGGCGCCGGGGTCGAAGAACGACCCGAGCAGCCCCACGTCCTCGCCGACCGTGACGTTCAGATCGGCCCCGGCCGACACGAGCGGATCGACGTTCGACACCAGGACGGACGCCGTGTCGTCGGCCGTGTTGCCCTTGGGACCCGTGACGCGCAGCCGGATCGTGAACGCGCCGTCGTCGTCGTACGCACAACCCGCGGGTGTGCCGGATTCGTCGAACGACCCGTCGTCGGTGCAGTCCCACGCCCACGCGGCGATGCAGCCCGGCGCACCCGAGCCGTCGAGCAGCACCGAGCTGCCCTCGTCGATGGCGAACGGCCCGCCCGCTTCGGCGAGCAGGGGAGGGGCGCAGATCGGCGCGACCCCGAGCGCGACCTGGGCCGCGTAGTGCAACACCCACGTGTCGACGACCTCGCCGCGACGGTACCGCGCGAGGATGGGCTGCCCACCGGGCGCCGTGGTGAGCACGGCCGCGATGTCACCCGCGGTGGCGAGCGCTTCGATGGGACGGCGCTCGGCCCCCGTGGTGCGCACGAGCGTCAGTGGCTCGTCGACCCGCCGCGGGTCGCCGAACGCGGGGTGCACGACGACCCCCGAGCCCACGCCTGCCCCGCCGGCCTGGCGGATCTGGGCCTGCGCCCACGCCGCGCGCGGCTGCCCCAGCGCGATGGCCACGTCGGCCGAATCGACCGGCTGGCCCGCGCGGACGACCAGGTCGTCGGCGTTCGCGGCGAGGACGAGGACGAGCATCAGCCGCCCGTCTGGGTCGCGGCGTTCCAGCAGCGCTCGACGGGCTGCCCGCTCGGGGCGCCGCTCCCGTTGAGCACCTGGTGCTTGATGCAGATCTCGTCGTAGGCGAACGTGACGGTCTCGGAAGGCGGATCGTCGTTCACGGACGACACCGTGTACCCCGTGACGAGCGGGCTCTTCAGCGTCACGGTGTAGAAGGTCGGAGGGGTGGAGAAGGGCCCGGTGCGGACGTACCGGAACACGGCATCCTGGGCGTTCGGCACGCCCACGACGGACTCGAGGAAGAGGTGCGGCGAGGCCTTGTCGGTGAGCTTCGTGGCCTTCACCTCGCCGAGCTTCGGGTTGCCGGCCCCCGCGACGTTGCCGATCTCGGCCACCCGGAAGCCCACGACCTCGAGGGAGGTCAGGGCGATCTGGTTGGTGTACCCCTGCGTGGTGACCTCGCCCTGGATGCCCGGGTAGGTGAGGTAGACATCCGTGGCGAAGGCCGGGCTGGCGAGGGTGACGCCGACCAGGGCGGCGAGGGACCGGAACATCGTGCCTCCACCCGCGGCGCGCCGCGGAATGGACGGATCATACGCCACGACTTCAGAAGGTGCCGCGGATTCCCCCGGGCCCGACGGACACGAGCCGCAGGCGGGAGTTGTGCTCTTCGATGCGGACCTTGATCTCGTCTTCGGTGTAGTGGGCGAGCAGATCGCGCGGATGCGACCGGCGGTCGGCCTGCACCCAGATGAACTGGCCCACGCCCGCCGCGGTGAGCGCGCCCCCGACGCCCGTCGTGATCCACCAGCCGGTCTCTTCGCCGCCCTCGTTGCGGGCCGCCGCGAGCCCGACCTGGCCCACGTACAGCAGGCCCGTGCCGAGGATGGTGTTCCAGATCGCCCGCCCCCGCACGCGGTCGAGGCGCTTGTAGGTCGACATCACGTCGAGGTCGCCCGCGTCGGCGGCGAACTGGGGCACCGGGATGAACCGGCCGCGGTCGTCGATCACGCGGCCATCCGCCTGGTACCGCCAGGCGCCGAGGAACAGCAGGCCGCAGTGCCCCGAGACCCAGCCCGCCCACTGGCCCTCGTCGAGCGCGGCGAACGCGAGGGTGCAGGGCGAGCCGAGCTTGCTGCGCGCCGCGATGGCCGCCTCTTCGGGGTCGACGCTCGGGTCGACGACGACGAGCTCGACGTCGGAGCCGTCGACGTACCGCTTCCACTCGAGGATGCCCTCGGGACCGACGACGGGCAGGCGCGTGCGCATCGTCGCCCGCGTGAGGAGCACCCAGTCGGTGGCTGCCTGATCGGACGCGAACACGCGGGTGTCCTGCGCGGAGGCGGTCGTGAGGGCGGCGAGCAGGGCGAGCACGTAGGGAACCTAGCCGCTACCGGCCCCGGATGTCGTTCACCGCGAGACGGGGCCCGTACCGCGGGGCCTTCTCGCCGGTCTTGCCGAGCAGGTGGATCACGCGCCGCTTGTGCCCGGCGTAGGGCTCGAGCAGCTCCATCATGCGCTCGTCGGTGGCGCGGGGCTCGCCCGCGAGCAGCCACGCGACGGCGTTCTTCAGGTGGTAGTCGCCCACGGCCACCGCGTCGGGGTCGCCGAGCGCCGCACCGCCGACCAGACCGACGGTCCACGGACCGATGCCGCGCACGGCCATGAGGCGCTGGCGGGCGTCTTCGATG
Organism: Alphaproteobacteria bacterium; assembly: GCA_020632875.1. GTDB lineage: Bacteria > Myxococcota_A > UBA796 > UBA796 > JACKEQ01. The sequence goes on along the minus strand of JACKET010000018.1, from coordinate 49,199 downwards.
GGCATGTCGACACACTCCTCGAGCCGCTTCGCGACGCGGGCCGCATGGAGGAGGATCTCGGCACGCTTCCGCTCGATGTTCATCGGGTGCAGGTCGTAGTACGCGACGGTCTTGAGGGTGGTGGGGCTCGGCGGCAGGCGCAGGTCGGCGGGGCCCGGCGCGGGCTCGCCGTACGTGAAGTACAGCTGCTTCCGCGAGCCCATCGCGCCCTTCGTCGTGACCTTCTGCCCGATGATGACGAACAGCAGGCTGTCGAAGACGCGCCCGGTGTGCGCGAGCCGGATGCCGGGGTGCCGACGGACGAGCTCGGCCAGCAGGGGATGATCCGGGCGGAACGAACCGGGATCGTCGTGTGCGCCGACCCAGTGGTGCACCCGCTCGAGCACCCAGTCGGCCCCGTCGCCCCACGCTTCGGCGTGGACCCCCTCGGGGTGCCGCGTGAGCGCGACCGTCGCCGAGCCCGCCGGCGTGCTCGTCGCCTTGTAGAGGGTGCCGTCGATCCACCGCGCCACGGGCGGCATCATCCCGGACTTGCTCAGGCTCGCGAGCGTGCCGCGGAAGTCGTACGGGCCTTCGATTCGGACGAGGCGCTCGGGCATGGTCCGAGGTTATCCCGGTGTGGAGGGGTGCGATTGCGGGAGCGCACGGTCGACGTCGACGGCATCGAGGTGGAGGTCCGGACGGCGTTCGGAAAGGCCCAGGTGCCCGTCATCGCGGTCGCCTGCAGCTTCGCCGTCGTGGCGATGCTCGCTGCGGGCGTGCTGCTGGTGCCGCGATCCCACGACGAGATCACGCTCGAGCGGTCGATCCGCGACTACATCGTCGACGAGCCCAGCGGCGCCATCCCGGGCATCGAGGGCCTCCGTACGCGGGGGCGCGCGTCGTACGAGCGCTGCCGGACGGCGCAGATCCTCGACGACGTGCACCGCACCCGCTCGCTTCCCGTGTTGCTGGACGGGGGCTACAACACGGTCCGGCGGCTCGTGGAGGACGTGGACTTCGAGAACGTCCGGTGCCGTCCGGAGAGCTGGCTCGGGCTCGGCTCGCAGCTCGACGTGCTTCCCGTGGCGATCGAAGAGGGCGAGCCCGTCGAGAACCCGCTGTGGGGCGGCGCGGAGCACGCCAGCGTCGAGGCGCTCGCCGAAGCCGAGCTCGCCCTGTGGTACCGCATCGGCCGCGAGTACGACCTCATCCAGGCCGGCCCGCAGGGCGCGTCCGCGCCGACGAGCGTCCCGTACGCAGTGCCCACCCCGCAGACCGTCCGGGTCCGCGACGACGCACCGCTCGGCACCATCGCGGGCCTCGCGGGCGCCGCCGTGGCGCTGTTGATGCTGGTGCTCGGCCTCGCGTTCGTCCCCGACCGTCAGCGTTTCCGCTTCGATCTGCGCGGCATCCGGCTCGGCGACGCCTTCGTCCCGGCCGCCGAGATCACGGGCGTCTGGGTCGAGAGCGGCCGGCTGGTGGTGGCCAGGAGGGACGGCACACACGTGACGTCCGCCCTCCTCGACGACCCCGACGCGCTGCAGCCGCTGATCTCGCAGTACCAGCTGCTCTCGACCGTGCGGTCGTCGCGGATGCCGGCCGCCATGCGCAAGCTGGTCGGGAGCGCCCGGAAGGAGTGAGCGATATCGCACACTCCGGGTCTCCCGGCTGTCGCATCCGGTACACCCCCGAGGCCGTAGATCGGTAGCGGGCCCGTATCCGCGGGTGCTCTCGCCGGAGGTATGGCCCTTGCATCCCGCGGGGGCGATGTCGTTGCTGCTGACCATCGCTGCCCTGGCGAATCCGGCGCCCGAGGAGGACCCGGACGTCGCGATGGCGCGCCTCGCGCCGTTGGTGGAGCAGTACCCCCAGGACTTCGCGCTCGTGCTCGAGCTCGCGTGGGCCGAGTTCCGCGCCGGCGCGTACGAAGCGGCGCTCGTGCACTATCGGCAGGCCTCCGACCTCTCGGGGGGCGCGTGGGACGCGCGCCTCGGCGAGGCCTGGTGCCTGGTCCGGCTGAAGCGGTCCGATGCGCGGCGCGCCGCGGAGGCCCTGCGCGACGAGCGTCCCGCGGATTCGGGCGTCCAGCGGCTCCTCGCCGCGCTGCCCACCCCGTGGCGGGCGCACTTCACGGTCGGCGCCAACGGCCTCGCCGCCACCGACGGCCCCGACGCGTCCGGAACCGTGCGGGTGCGGCTGACGACGCCGGGCACCCGGGTGTGGGGCGATCTCACGGTCGGGGGCATCGGCTACGTGGCCGGAGACTCCGTCGCGCCCGGACAGGGCGGGTCGACCGCGCGCAACGGCAGCGGGAACGGCCAGGGCGGCAGCGGCGGGAACGGCCAGGGCGGCACCGGAGGCGGCACGGGCGTCGGCTCTCCGCCGGTCGCCACCGTCCAGGGCCCGTGGGTCCCGGGGGCCGACGAGCTCGGCGCATCCGCGGAGGGCTGGCTGCGTGTGCACTTCCGCCCCGGCCCGATCACGGTGATGGGCGTCGCGGGCGTCCTCACCGAGACGACCGGGGGGAAGGCCGGCTTCGCGGCGGGCTCCCGGGTCACCGTCGGGCGCCGGTTCCGCGGTGCGCTCGAGGGCAGCTGGACCCGTCCTCCCGCGAGCGAGCTCGATCTCTACCGGCTCTCGCCGTCCCTGTGGCTGCCGCTCGGCTCGCTGGTCGTCCAGCCGGCGGGTGCAGCGCAGCTCGGTGGAGGCGCGTTCCTCCCGAGCGGCGAGCTCACGGTGTTCCTCGTGCGGCCGGGCTGGGCCCTGTGGGCCGGCGGCCGCGTGGGCACCGAGCTGCACGCCACCGAGCTCGTCTTCCCCTCGACCGTGCGCTGGCCCGAGCCCGTCGACGGCGTGGGATTCGGTGGCCTGCGCCTGGGCCGCCTCGACCGCACCTGGGTGTCGATCGCCGGCACGGGCCACGTCCTCGCGGGCGGCTCGGTCGTGCCGGGCGTCGCGCTCGACCTCGAGACCCCTCTCTGAACGGAGCCCCCATGCAGAAGCTCGCCGACCTGGCCATCAGCGATTCGGGATTCGTCTTCGACCCGTACACCGGCGCCACGTTCAGCACGAACGCGACCGGGCGCGCCATCTTCGAGGCCCTGCGCAGGGGCGCGTCGCGAGGCGCCATCGTGCAGGCCCTGAAGGACGGGTTCGATCTGCGCACCGAGGTCGATCTGCACCGCGACGTCGACGAGTTCGTCGCCCTGATGCGCGGCAACGAGCTGCTGCCGGCCGATTTCGAGCTGGAGGACTGAGTGCTCACGGTCGCCGTCACCGGCCTCAACGCCACCGACAATCCCGCTCCGGGTGTCGCGGTCGCGCGCGCCCTGAAGGACATGGACCGCGACGTCCGCGTCGTCGGGCTCGCCTACGACCTCCTCGACCCGGGCAACTACGCGCCCCAGTGGTTCGACGACGTCTTCCTCATCCCGTACCCGTCCCAGGGGACCGAGGCGCTGGAGGCCCGGCTCCGACACGTCGTCGAGACCTTCGGGCTCGACGTCGTCATCCCGAACCTCGACAGCGAGCTGCCCGGGTTCATCGACCTCGAGCCGACGCTCGCGGCGCTCGGCGTGAAGATGTTCCTGCCGACGCGAGAGCAGCTCGACCTGCGCGGAAAGGTCCACCTGGCCGAGCTCGGTGCGCAGGCCGGGCTGCCGGTGCCCCGCAGCGAGGTGCTCTCCGACGTGTCCGACCTGTACACCCTGCACGAGCGCATCGCGTTCCCGTACGTGCTGAAGGGCGTCTTCTACGGCGCGAAGGTGGTGTACGACCTCACGGGAGCCGTCGAGGCCTACCACGCGACCCTGGCGAAGTGGGGCGGCCCCATCATCGTGCAGGACTTCGTGCGCGGCGACGAGATCGACGTGTGCTGCGTGGGCGACGGAGAGGGTGGGCTGCTCGGCGCGGTGCCCATGAAGAAGACCATGCTCACCGACAAGGGCAAGGGCTGGGCGGGCATCGCCATCCGCGACCCCGAGGTCCTGGCGCTCGCCGAGGCCTTCATGAAGGCCACGAAGTGGCGCGGCCCCTGCGAGGTCGAGGTCATCCGCGACACGTCCGGCGGGTACCACCTGCTCGAGATCAATCCGCGATTCCCGGCCTGGTGCTACATGACCGTCGGCGCGGGCGCGAACCTGCCCGAGCAGGTCGTGTTCCAGGCGCTCGGCACGCCCCTCCCGCCAGCGCGCGAGTACCGCGTCGGCACGATGTTCGTCCGCATCTCCATCGACCAGATCGCCGATCTCGAGGACTACGCAGCCCTCGCGACTGCCGGCGAGCTCTCCAGGAGCCCCCGATGACCGAGCTCAAGCCCGCCTACGAGCGGCCCCTCCTCGTTCGCCACGAGTCGGGACTCATGAACAAGTACGCCCGGGTGCAGGCGCTCGAGCCCCTCCAGGCGATCGACGGGGTGCCCGTCAGCACGCTCCTCGAGACGTACGGCTCGCCGCTGTTCGTGTTCTCCGAGAAGACGCTGCGCGAGCGGTACCGCGGGCTCCACGACGCGCTCGCCCGGCGCTGGCCGCGCGTCCGCATCGCGTGGTCCTACAAGACCAACTACCTCGACGGCATCTGCCGGGTGTTCCACGACGAGGGCGCCTGGGCCGAGGTCGTCTCGGAGATGGAGTACGACAAGGCCGTCGCGAACGGCGTCGATCCCTCGCACATCCACTTCAACGGGCCGTACAAGCCGCCCGCCGCGCTGAAGAAGGCGTTCGCAGGCGGTGCGATGGTGCACCTCGACCACTTCGACGAGATGCTGCGCGCCGAGTCCGCGGCCGACGAGCTCGGTCTGCGGCCGGGTGTGGCCATCCGCCTGAACCTCGCGGCGGAGGGCGTGCCGCCGTGGTCGCGGTTCGGCTTCAACCTCGAGAGCGGCCAGGCGATGGATGCGGTGCGCCGCCTCCTCGCCGGCGGGAAGCTCGAGCTGGTCGGGCTGCACTGCCACCTCGGCACCTTCCTGCTCGACCCGGCCGCGTACCACGTGGCCGCGAAGAAGCTCGCGGGCTTCGCGAACCAGCTCCGCAGCGAGCTCGGCATCCGCCTCGAGTTCATCGACCTCGGCGGGGGCTTCGCGTCGCACAACACGCTCAAGGCGCAGTACCTGCCGGCCGCCCAGGCCACGCCGTCGTTCGAGCGCTACGCCGACGCCATCGCCGAGGGGCTCGCCGAGCTCGACGCTCCGCCGCGCGAGCGCCCCGTGCTGGTCGTGGAGGACGGGCGCGCGCTGGTGGACGACGCCGGCAGCCTCATCACGACGGTGCACGCGAGCAAGCGCCTGCCCGACGGCCGCCGCGCGCTGGTGCTCGACGCTGGCGTGAACGTGCTGTTCACGAGCTTCTGGTACCGCCACGACGTGGTGCCCACGCGCCCCATCGCCGGCCTGCCCGAGCCCACCGTGCTGTACGGGCCGCTGTGCATGAACATCGACGTGGTGCGCGACCAGCTCCTGCTGCCGCCCGTCGAGGTCGGCGAGCCGCTCGTGCTGCGCAACACCGGCGCCTACAACGTGACGCAGTGGATGCAGTTCATCACGTACCGCCCGGCGGTCGTCCTCATCGGGAAGAACGGCCAGCATGCCCTGCTCCGGAAGCGCGAGACCCTCGAGACCCTCAAGGAGCGCGAGGTGATCCCGCCGTGGCTCTGAGCGCGCTGGCCCGCAGCTACAGCCAGGTGCTGTTCTCGCGGAGCGAGCTCGTCGGCGGGCTCGTGCTGCTCGCGACGTTCGTGGCCCCGTGGATCGGGCTGCACGGGCTCGTCGCCGCCGTCACGGCCCTCGGCGTCGCGGTGGCGCTCGGGCTGCGCGAAGAGGTCACGAGCGAGGGGCTCTACGGCTACAACGCCGTGCTGGCGGGCCTCGCCGCGGGTGCGCTCTTCGCGCCGTCGCTGCTGTCGGTGGGCATCGCGGCGCTCGTCGGGCCGGTGATGGTGCTCGCCACGGCGGGGCTGCGCAGCACCCTCGGCGTGCCGCCGCTCACCGTTCCGTTCGTCCTGGCGCTGTGGGCGCTGGTGCTGCTCTCGGGCACCCCTCCGCCGCGGCCGGACGGGCTGCTCCAGACGCTCGGCGGCCTGCTCTTCGTGCCGGACGCGCGCGCGGGCGTGCTGGTCGCGCTCGCCGTGGTGCTGTGGAGCCGGCAGGGCGCCGTGCTCGCGCTTCTCGGGCTCGGGCTCGCGCGCGGCATGCTGTGGGCGACGGGGTTCACGCCGCCTCCGCTGTTCGAGGTGAACCTCGCGCTCACCGCCGTGGCCGTGGGAGGCGTGTGGTTCGTGCCCTCGCGGAGCTCGGTGGCCGTCGCGGCGCTCGGCGCGCTGGCCACGGGGCTCGTGGGCCTCGCGCTGGGCCCGATGGGCGAGCGGCTCGGCCTCCCCGTCAGCATCCTCCCGTTCGACCTGACGGTGTGGACGGTACTGCTCGCGATGCGGCAGCGGGCCGAGGACCGCGCGCCGAAGTCCGTCGACGCCATCCCGGGCACGCCGGAGCAGAACCTCTCGTACCACACGACCCGCGCGGCCCGCTTCGGCGCTCGCTACGCCGTGCGGTTCCGGGCTCCCGTGCTCGGCACGTGGGTCGTGACCCAGGCCGACGACGACGGCCCGACGCATCGCGCAGCCTGGCGGCACGCCATCGATCTCGAGGTCCAGGGCCCCGAGGGCCTGCTGCACCGGGGCGAGGGGAGCGTGCCGACGGACTGGCTCTGCTACCGCCTGCCGGTGGTCGCGGCCGCCGACGGCACGGTCGTGAAGGTCGTGGACGGCGTGCGGGACAACCCGATCGGCCAGGTCGACCTCGACGACAACTGGGGCAACGTCGTCGTGCTCTGGCACGCTCCCGGGCTCTACTCGCTGGTCGCCCACCTCGCGCCCGGCTCCATCGAGGTCCGCGAGGGCCAGCAGGTCCGACAGGGCGATCCGCTCGGCCGCTGCGGGTCCTCGGGGCGCTCGCCGCATCCGCACCTGCACTTCCAGCTCCAGGGCGCGCCGCAGATCGGCAGCCCGACCCTGCCGCTCGAGCTCCACGACGTGGTGGACGACACGGCGGGCGAGCTGCGCAGCACGTGGTCGCCGAAGACCGGCGACCGGGTCCGCAACCCCGAGCCCGAGCCCGCGCTGGCCGAGGCCCTCGAGCTGCGCGCCGGCTCGACGCAGCGCTGGCGTTCGGGCGAGACCGAGGCCGAGGTCGAGGTGGCCATCGACGTGTTCGGCGTGCCGTACCTCGCCGATGGGGCGGGGCGCCTCGTGTACGCGGCCCGCGACGACCTGCTCACCCTGTTCGCGCCGGTCGCACCGGAGCGTTCGCTGCTCCACGTCTGGCGGGCCGCGCTCGCGCGGGTCCCGTTCGAGCCCGGCCTGCGCTGGGCCGATCCGCTGCCGCCTCTCGCGACGGTGCCGTGGATGGCGCGTCCGTTGTGGGAGGTCCTCTCGATGTTCGCGTCGTGGCGCGGGCTCACGGTCCGGTACGCGCTGACGTCCGACGGCACGGGCTGGGTCGTCCGCGGGCGGTCCGACGACGGGACCATCGAGACCTTCGCCCGGATCGATCGACGGGACGGGCCCGTCGAGCTCTGTCTCACCCTCCGTGGGCACACGCGCCGCCTCGAGCGCGTGCGTCCGCCCGCCGCCAGCGCGTCCCCCGCGCTCCAGGGAGTCTCGTGATGTTGCTGCTGTCCCTCCTCCTCGCGCGTGCCACCGAGGTCCCCGATCTGTACCAACGGAGCTACGACGCCGAAGCCACCGCGAACTACGGTGGGGCGCTCGCTGCGCTCGCCGAGCTCCCGTCGTCCGAGAAGTCGACCTACGTGTTCCTCGTGCGCCGCGCGTGGCTCGCGTACCTGAAGGGCGACTTCGACGCGTCCGTCCGCGACTACGACGCGGCGGCGAAGGTCGCCCCCGACGCGGTCGAGCCGGAGCTCGGCAAGCTGCTCCCGCTCCTCGCGGCGCGGCGCTGGCTCGACGCCGACAACACGGCGAAGGCGCTCCTGGCGGAGGATCCGGGCAACACGCTCGCCCGATCCCGCCGCGCGTGGGCGCTGTTCAACCTCGGGCGGTTCGCGGACGCCGAGGCGGAGTACCGGAAGGTGCTGGCGGCCTATCCCGCGGACGTCGAGATGATGGCGGGCATCGGGTGGTGCCGGGCCAAGCAGGGCGACGCCGCCGGGGCGAAGAAGATGTTCGAGGCCGTGCTGCACGTGGCGCCGCGGCATGCGTCCGCGTTGGCGGGGCTCGCTGCGATCTAGGAATCGGATCGGACCGTCGTGCGTCGGAAGCGGTCGGGCTCCGAGCGTCTCAGGGCCTCACGCAGATGACGCAGAAGGACGCAGATGACGCAGAAACCAGGCCGTCACGGGTCGAGCGTCCTCGTTTCCCCGCGTACGTTCGACGGGGATGCTCCGGCAAGACCGCCAGGTCCACCCGTGACGTCAGGGCTCTCGAGGGACGTCTGTGTGTTCGGGTCGACGAGGGGGGCCTTCTCGCGGACCGGATTCGGGACTCACCAGAGCAGGCCGGCGTTTCGGGCTGCTCCGGTGAGCCCCCGGTCCACAGAGATCCACAGCGCGCGATCTGCCGCCGTCCACGCCCCTGAAACGTCTGGCTGCTCTGGTGAGCGCTGCCTCCCGAACCCTGGGGCTGGACAGCGCGCGGCCCATCCACGCCGCCCCGTCTGGCCGTCACGGGTCGAGCGTCTTCCTCTCGGTCGACGGGGATTGCACCAAGGCCGCCAAGGTCCACCCGTGAGGTCAGGGCTCTCGAGGGACGTCTCCGTGTTCGGGTCGAAAGAGCGGGCCTTCTTGCGGACCGGATTCGGGACTCACCAGAGCAGGCCGGCGTTTCGGGCAGCTCGGGTGATGTCGCTACGGTCCCAGCTGAAACTATCGACAGATTCCAGTCGTTGAAGCTGCGCAAAACGTGAATCCGCATTCATTTGGGCGGAAGGAGGCCTGGCGATTCGGCAGCCTCGGGAGTGCCTTTCTCACTCCTCCTTCCTCTTCTTCTGCGTTCTTCTGCGCCTTCCGCGTCTTCTGCGCGGTGCGGGCGCTTGCGCCCGTGCCGACTCCGCGTGCCGGGAGCGCTGTTGCCGAGCGCTAGGCCGGCTCCCACCGCTCGAGGTTGGGGCCGAGCAGCCGGTGCGCCTTCTGCATCGACGGCACGTCGGGACATCCGGAGAGCAGCATCGCGACGCGCACCTCGTGCAGCAGCTCGCGCGCCGCCTGCAGCGCGCCTGCCTGGCCCCCCGCGTTCCACGCCTTCAGGAAGGGCCGCGCCATGCCGCCCGCGCTCGCGCCGAGCGCCAGGGCCCGCGCGATGTCGAGGCCGCTCGAGACCCCGCCCGTCGCGATGATCCCGAGCCCGAGGCCCTGGAGCTGCAGGACACTCGCCGCCGTGGGGATGCCCCAGTCCCAGTAGAGCTCGCCGAGCCGCTCGGTGGCCGCGCGCGCGCGGAGCGTCTCGACGCCCACCCAGCTCGTGCCGCCCGCCCCGCCGGTGTCGACCCAGCGCACGCCGCGGCGCACCAGGGCCTTGCCCACGCGGCGGGAGAGGCCGCAGCCCGTCTCTTTCGCGATGATGGGCACGTCGAGCAGCTCGACGACGCGCTGGAACGTGTCGAGACCCCCGCGGAAGTCGGTGTCACCGCCGTCCTGGACGACCTCTTGCGCGGGGTTGAGGTGGATGCAGAGCGCGTCGACCCCCGTGGTGCCGACGAGATCGACGAGCTGCTGATCGCTCGCGTCGCGGGCCTGCACCACGCCGAGGTTGCCGAGCAGCACGGCGTCGGGCGCCACGTCGCGCACCTCGTAGCCGAGCCGGATGCCGTTCTGGAGCAGGGGACGCATCGAGCCGAAGCCGAACGCGAGCCCGAGCTCCTGCGCGACCGACGCCAGGCCCTTGTTCACGGCCTCGGCGCGGTCGATGCCCCCCGTCATGGCGGCGATGACGAGCGGGCCGCGGAGCGTCTTGTCGGCCACGGTCGTGGAGAGGTCGATGGCCTCGATGTCGAGCTCGGGCAGCGCGTCGTGGACGAGCTGGACCTCTTCGAGCAGCGTGGACTTGCCGCGGAACGCGACCTGGTCGGTGGAGCACAGGTCGAGGTGGTCGGCCTTGCGGGAGCGGATGTCGGGCATGGCCTCCCCCCTAACGCGCGCTCAGGCGCGGGGAGGGTCGGTGCGGACGGGCAGCACGTCGAGCCCATCGGACGCCACGCGGGCCGCGAAGCCCGCCGGGTCGGGGACGAACGCGACCACGCTGTCGCCCCCGCCCGCGCCGGAGGGCTTCGCGGCGCCCCCCATGCCCTCGGCGAGCGCGACGATGCGGTCGATCGCAGGGGTGCGGTAGGCGATTCCGGCGGCCTCCGCCATGCCGCACAGCAGGCGCCAGGCGGCGCGGGTCGCTGCCACCGGGTCGTCGGCGAAGGCCTCGACCAGGGCGTCGGACTCGGCGACGAACGCGGCTCGTCCGGGCCATGCGCGCCAGGCGTCGACGCGCGGCCCGGTCTTCGCGCTCTGGCCGCTGTACACGACGACCGGCGTGGGGAGCGCCTGGCGGGCGCAGGACCCGTCGCGGAAGCGCAGGCCTCCGCCGTATGCGGCAGCCGCGACGTCGACCCCGGAGCCCGAGCCCTGGACGGCCCGGTGCACGTGGATGCCCAGCGCCACGAGGGCGTCGATGGACCCCGCGAACCCGCCGGCGCGCAGGGCTGCCACGACCGCCGCAGCCGACCCGCCGAACCCGGGCTTGCTGCGCGTGTCGAGCGGTTCCCGGTCGGTGAAGACGTACCGCGCGGGGGGCGCGCCCACGGCGTCGAGCGCGGCCGTCACGAAGCGGTCGTCGCCCGTCGGGGTCTCGACCGAACGGACGGCTGCGGGGTGGACGGTGCACCGGACGCCGTGCGCGACGGCCAGCACGAGTGCGGTGCCCCCGTCGACGACCGCGTACTCCCCGAGCAGCACGAGCTTCCCGCTCGCGTCGGAGACCGCGCTCATTCCTCGTCGTCGATGAAGGCGCCCGGCCCCGGCCGCAGGACGTGGATCCGGCGGACGTGCGGCTTGATCGCCTCGACGACGCGCTCGGCATCCTGGTGCATGCAGAGCACCTTGACCTGGGGCCCTGCGTCCATCGTCGCCCACGCGCCGATGCCCTGGCGGCGCAGGTCGCCGACCTCGTGCAGCACGGCGAGCGTGCCGGGGAGCCAGTACAGCAGGGGCGGATCGCTCGACATCATCACGCCGTGCATCTTCAGCGTGGAGCGCTCCATCACCTGGCCGAGGGCCTCGAGATCGCGCTCGTACACGGCCTCGCGCGCCTTCTCGACGTCGCCGGGCGTGGTCTCGACCCAGCTCGGGTAGAAGGGCGACGTGGTGCGGCTGCGCTCCATGCCCTCGGTCGATCCGACGGCCTTCGCCCGCTCGGTGACCACGGCCACGACCATCGCGACGGCCCAGTAGTTCGGGCTCGCGACGGGCACGGCGTGCGAGTCGCTGCCGTCGGGCCGGGAGCCGAGCTTCCACTCGGAGAAGCCGCCGAACAGGCTGCGACAGGCCGAGCCGCTGCCGCGACGCGCCATGATCGAGAGCGCCGTGCGGTCGTCGTGACGGCCGGCCGCGCGGTTCGCCGCCACCGCGAGGGCGGCGAAGCCCGACGCCGAGCTCGCGAGCCCCGCGCCGCTCGGGAAGTTGTTCTCGGTGAGCACCATGCAGCCCGGCCGGTTGGGCGACATGAGGTCGAGGAAGTCGGTGACCCGCTTCGCGAAGGCCGCAGGGGCGGGCGAGCCGTCGACGTGCACGGCATCCGCGTCGACGCCCCACACGACCTGGGTGCGCGTGCGGAACGAGTCGAGCGTGATCGACAGCGACGGCACGGCAGGCAGGTTCAGCGCCACGCTGCGCTTGCCCCAGTACTTCACGAGCGCGATGTTCGGATGCGCGATGGCGGTCGCAGTCTGCATCGGGTTCACCAGGTGGGGGCGGGCAGCCCGGCTTCTTCGCAGCACCAGACGCAGCGCAGCGCGCAGCCCTTCTCGAGGATGGGGCGCTGCGCGTCGCCCTCGAGGGTCTGTGCCCAGCGCATGCAGCCGTTGGGATCGCCCATGTTGCAGGCGCGTTCGTACAGCGGGGTGGTCACGGACGCGTCGCTGCCGTCTTCACCGAGGAACATGGCGAGGTAGAAGCACGACGGGCCGTAGCCGCGCTCGCAGCTCGGCTCGAGGAACTCGCGGTAGTCCTGCTGGAGCTTGCGGGCCTTGCGACCCCACCCGACGCAGCCGAGCTCGTTGGTGGGTACGCAGGTGTCGCCCCAGGAGGGGTCGTCTTCTGCGGCGTCTTCCGCGGCGTCCTCCGCGACGCTGCGGGCCTCGACAGCCGGCTCGGGCTGCTCGGGGTCGCCGACGGGCGCGCCCCCGCACGCGATGAGCCACGCGAGGATCAATCCCGGCTCCGGACGGTCCAGCCCTCGAATCCGGCGGCTTCGGCCGAGCGCAGGACGGGCTCGGGGTCGTCGACGAGGGCGAGCACCACGCCGCCGCCGCCCGACCCGGAGAGCTTCGCGCCGTAGGCCTTCGCGGCGAGGCAGAGGTCGACGATCTGGTCGAGGGTCGGCGTCGAGACACCGAGCTTGCGGAGGTGCCGGTGGTTCTCGCTCAGCAGCTCGCCGAGGAGCCGCGGATCTTCGATGACGCCGCGTGCGGCGTGCACGAGCGCGCCGATGTCGTCGATGATCTCTTCGGCCGCGGCGCCGCCATCCTTGACGCGCTGGACCATCTGCGCGGTGTCGCCGCTGGTGCCGCTGTCGATCGCGACGATGGCGCAGGGCGGCGAGGGGATGGTGCGGATGGGCTTGCCCTTGATGAACCAGAGGGTCTCGCCCTTCATGGCCACCGCCACGTCGAGGCCGGACGGGTCGCCGTGGAACACGCGCTCCATCTCCATCGCCTTCGCCGCGATGTCGTCGTCGGTCGTCGCGCCCATCGCACGCGCCACCGCGACGGAGAGGGCCGCGCTGCTGCCGAGCCCGACGCCGATCGGCAGGTCGCTCTCGATCTTCAGGTGCGCGCCGCCGTCGGGGAACAGCTTGGACAGGGCCTCGTCGAGACGGTCTTCGTCGCGCGGCGACCACAGGTCGTGCTCGACCACGAGCGCGCCCTGACGCGGCTCGTACTCGACGGTCGTGTGCATGTCGACGGGGATCGCGATGGCCGGGTGTCCGTACACCACCGCGTGCTCCCCACAGAGAATCAGCTTGCCGCCGGCCGTACCCTTCACCCAGCACTCCTGATTTCGTCGAGCAGCTCCCGAGCCCGTTCGACCGAGAATTCGCCCTCTCCGCAGAGTCGGGCCGTGATGTGCGGGACCTCGCGCGGCACCGCACCCGCCGTGGCTGCGATCGTACGCGCGTGCATCCGCATGTGCCCCGCCTGGATGCCTTCGGTCGCGAGGGCCTTGAGCGCGCCCATGTTCTGGGCCAGGCCCACCGCGGCCATCACCTCGGCGAGCTCGCGCGCCGTGGTGACGCCCATCAGCTGGAGGTTGTCCTGCACCGTGGGATGGACCTTGATGGGGCCGCCGACGACGCCGATCTGGAGCGGCACCTCGATGCGCCCCTTCAGCACGCCGCCCTCGAAGCGCCAGCTGGTGACGGGCCGGTACTGGCCGTCGCGCGCTGCGAACGCGTGCACGCCGGCCTCGACCGCACGCCAGTCGTTGCCGGTGGCGAGGCACACCGCATCGATGCCGTTCATCACGCCCTTGTTGTGCGTGGCGGCGCGGTACGGGTCGGCCCAGGCGAAGCGCCAGGCGCTCGCGATGTCGGCGGCGACCTGCTCGCCATCGGCGCCGAACGCCGATGCGGGCACCGAGACCTCGGCCCGCGCGAGCCGGCGGTCGGCGAGGTTCGACAGGATGCGCAGCGCCACCCGGCAGCCCGTGAGGGACTCGATGGGCCCCGCGAGCCGCTCGGCGACGGTGTTCACCATGTTGGCGCCCATCGCGTCGACGCAGTCGAGCAGGAAGTGCACCACCACCATGTCTTCGGGCGGGTAGCCGGGCTCGTCGTAGCGCACGTGGCGCACCTCGAGCCCGCGCATGCCGCCGCCGCGCTCGACCAGGCGGGGATGGATGCCCGACGCACACGCGATCAGCTCGTCGCGCGCGCCCTCGATGGCCGCCACGGTCGCTTCGACGTCGGTGACGCCGACGACCTGGATCTGGCCGATCATCACGCCGTCGTCGGCGTCGGCCGTGAAGCCGCCCGACACCCGCGCGAGCCGCGCCATGTTCGACACCGCGGCCACCACGCTGGGCTCTTCGACGACCATCGGGACGAACCGGTCGACCCCGTTGATCCGGAAGTTCACCGCCACTGCGTTGGGCAGGGCGAACGTGGAGATCACGTTCTCGACCATCAGGTCGGCGTCTTGGAGCGTGAGGCCCTGGGTGCGGTAGCGCTCGACGCACTCCGACGGCACGACCGCGCGCTCCGACAGGGCGGCGAGGCGCGCGTCGGGATCGAGGCGGTAGAAACCCGGAATACGACTGGTCACGCTTCCAGCTCCTCCAGACTGCCCTCGTAGAAGGCATCGAGGATGCGCTGATATCGCGCTTCGACCACTTTGCGCTTCACTTTCAGCGACGGAGTCAGCAAGCCGTTCTCGAGCGTGAAGTCCTCGTCGAGGATCGCGAACTTCTTCACGGTCTCGTAGCTCGGCAGCTGGCGGTTCACCTCGTCGACGTGGCACTGCACGAGCGCGCGGAGCACGTCGAGCTTCGGCCAGTCTTCGGGACGCGCCGACAGGCCCTCTCGGGCCGCCCAGGCGCCGACGGTCTCGGGGTCGAGCGTGACGAGGGCCGTGCAGTAGGGCCGGGCGTCGCCGTGCATCACGACGTGGCCGACGTACGGACAGCGCGCCTTGAGAAGGCTCTCGAAGTGCGCGGGGGCCACGTTCTTGCCGCCGGCCGTGATGATCAGGGCCTTCTTGCGGTCGGTGATCTGGAGGTGACCGCTCGGCAGCAGCACGCCGATGTCGCCGGTCTTCAGCCAGCCATCCGGGGTGAGCGCCTCGGCCGTGGCCTCGGGGTCGTTGTAGTAGCCCTGCATCACCCCGCGGCTGCGGAGCAGGATCTCGCCGTCTTCGGCGAGCTTCAGCTCGCAGCCCGGCACCGGCTTGCCGACCGTGCCGAAGCGGAAGGAGTCGGGCTCGTTCACGCAGCTCGCCGCCGCCGACTCGGTGAGGCCGTAGCCCTCGAGCACGAGCAGGTCGCACGCGTGGAAGAACTCGGCGATCTCGCGCGAGAGTGGCGCACCGCCGGAGATGAAGAACCGGATGCGGCCGCCGAACTTCGCCTTGATGGCGCTGAACACCAGCCGGTCGGCCATGGCGTGCTTGAGCTTCAGCAGGCCGGTGGGCTCGCGGCCCTGCTGGCGGATGCGGCTGACCTCGCGGCCGACCCCGAGCGCCCAGTGGAACACGCGGCGCTTGGCGGGGCTGGACTCTTCGACGCCGCGCAGGATGGCGTTGTACGCCTTCTCGAAGATGCGGGGCACCGCGCCCATCCAGGTGGGGCGCTGCTCGGCGAGGTGGTCGAGCAGGGTGTCGGTGTCGCCGTCGACCACCGTGGGGATGCCGAGCCGGATGAAGGCGACCTGCATGACCTTCGCGAACACGTGGGCCAGCGGGAGGAACAGGTACTGCTTGTCGGCCGGGCTCATGACGCCCAGCATGTCCATCGCCTCGGCCTCGTAGACCCAGGCGTCGTGCGAGAGCATCACGCCCTTCGGCTCGCCCGTGGTGCCGGACGTGTAGATGAGCGTGGCGAGGCTGTCGGGCGTGAGCGCTTCGGAAGCCTCGGCGAGGGCGCCGGGATGGGCGAGCGCGTGCTCGCGGCCCTCGACCTCGAGCATCGCGAGCGTCTGCACCCAGCCGTCGCTCGAGGGGTGCCCGTCGATCACGACGACGCGCTTCACGTTCGGGATGCGGTCGCGCACGCCCTGGAGCTTCGCGACCTGGCTGTCGTCTTCGGCGAAGACGAGCACGGCGCCGCAGTGGTCGATGATGTACGCGCACTCGGCGGGCGTGGAGGACGGGTAGATCGTGGTGGTCGCGCCGGCCGCCGAGAGGATGGCCATGTCGCACAGGATCCACTCGACGCGGGTGCGGGAGAGGATGCAGCAGCGCTGCTCGGGCTCGAGCCCGAAGGCGAGGAGGGCGTTGGCGATGCGGCGCACGCGCTCGTCGGCGTCGCGCCACGTGTAGGTGGACCAGGCGCCGCGCGAGCGGAACGTCATCGCGTCGCCGTCGGGCGTGCTGCCGACGCGGTGGTTCCACATGTCGACGACGCTCTGGAACGAGGAGGCCGACAGGCTGCGCTCGGGCGCGTACCAGCTCGCGGGTTCGGCCGCCAACGTCAGACCCCCCGCGTGGCGAGCTGGATCTTCGCCTTCTGGAAGCCCTTGAGCACGACCGCGTGGATGGCGGACTTCGCGACGAGCTTGTCGTCGTTCGGGGTCCAGGCGCGGCCGACGAGCTCGATGCCGAGCTCGGTGACGCCCGCGTAGGTCAGCGACGGAGGCGGGTCTTCGAGCGTGCGCTCGTCACCGGCCAGGGCCTCGTCGATGATCTTCGCGGCCTTGTCGAGGTCGGTGTCGGGCTTCACGACCCACGTGAGGTCGATGCGGCCGTTCGGCGTCGTGGTGTAGGTCGTGATCGGGCCCTTGAACACGACGTCGTTCGGGAGCGTGATGGTGTTGCCGTCGGGCGTCTCGAGCGTGGTGGCGAAGAGCTTGAGCGAGCGGACCTTGCCCGTGTGCCCGGCCGCCGTGATCACGTCGTTCGCGTTGAACGGCCGGAGGGAGAGGAGCAGTGCGCCCGACGCGACGTTCGACAGGCTGCCCTGCATCGCCATGCCGACGGCGAGCGTGACGGCGCCGGCCATCGCGGCGAAGGTGGTGATCGGGATGCCGACGAGCGACAGCGCCGCGAACACCGTGATGCCGAGCACCACGGGCCGCACGAGGCTGACGACCAGGCGGCGGACGATGGGGTCGAGCGGCGTGCGCCCGATGGCCATGTTGGCGAGGCCCGTGAGCCAGCCGGCCGCCAGGTAGCCCACGCCGCAGACGATGACGGCGTACAGGCCTTGGTAGAGGAGATCGGTCCAGTTCCAGTCCATCGTCGTGTGAATCCGCTCAGAGCGGGGCACTTAACGTGTCGGACCCGATCCGGTCAGGTCGCATCGGTGTGTTCTGCGCGGCGCCGAGGGGGCGTCCGCGCTCACGGCGTGACGTCGAGGAACGCCCAGCCGACCGCGTCCTGCGGCAGGGGCACTCCGAGCGAATCGGTGGGCCCGGTCGGCACGTCGGTGCTCTGTGCCGACACCGCGACCATGAGCCGGGCGCCGGCCTTGTGCAGCGAGACCTTCCGCGGCTCGAGGTTCCGCCCCGTCGTGCAGCCGGGGACGAGCGGGTCGCAGCCGGGAGTGGTCGGCTCGTGGGTGTACCGGTCGTCCGGGTCGAGCATCGGCATCGTGATGGAGCCCGTCGGCGCGCTCGGGTCGGTGCCCCAGGCGATGCGCACGGTTCCGTCCGCGGGGACCACCGCCGCCATGTACGTCACGCCGCCCTCCTGGACGGCGTCCAGGCTCGTGAGCGTCTCTCCTGCGAAGACGTCCCACGTCGTCGCCCCGTCGACGATGCGCCCGCCGGCGGCCCCGGCGTTCACGAACACGAGGAGCCCGTGGTGGTTGTCGGCCTCGGCCACCTGCAGCGCGTCCCAGGGGCCGGGACCCCCGGGGCTCACGTCGCCGAGCACGGCAGACGTGTTCCCCGTCCACGACTCACAGCCCGTCGTGTCACAGAAACTCAGGCGGTCGTCGCCACCGAGATCGGCTTCCGCGAAGCAGATCGGGCGGTCGCTCGCGAGGTCGTGCTGGTTCAGGAGGCGCACGTCCTGCTGCGTGGGCGACGTGAGCACCGGAGTCTCCATCGCCATCACCTGGAAGCTCGCCGGATGGGTCGTGGGCGTGGGCGGAGCCTCCAGCGGGCCCGTCCGCGAGCTGCCTCCGCAGGCCACGATGTACGCGGTACCGCTCGTGTCGACGACGAGGTCGATGTCGGTGGCGAAGCCCCGCCAGTAGAACACGCGGTTCGCGAGCTCGTAGCCATAGTTCTGGAACTGCGGGGCGTAGACGTGCTCCCTCACCAGGATCCGGATGCGGTCGTTGGGGCTTCCCGGATTGCCCTGATCGGGGGCGTAGTAGGTGCTCGCCACCCAGAAGGTGTCGCCCCTGGCGACGAGGTCTGCCGGGCCCTGGCGGAAGGTGTTGAACGGGCTGATGTTGTTCCACACGACGACGTCGTCGTACCGGGTGGTGGTGTTGGTCTGTTGGAAGAGGAGGGCCAACGCCGGGTCGTTCCGATCGAACTGCGAGGTCCAGCTGGCGTTGACCGCGAGGACGAAGTGGAGGTCGGTCGCGTCCACCCGAGGCTGGAGCGGATCGTCCCAGGCGTCGCCCCCGTACGCCCACGAGGGAAGGTCGGGATCGCCGTTGCAGTCGCTGTCGACGCCGTCTCCGAAGGCCTCGATCGCACCCGGCGAACGGGTGGCGTCCGCATCGTCGCAGTCCCCCTCGACTTCGGAGAACCCGTCTCCGTCGTCGTCGGTCAGCGGGTCGGACCCGGTGTCGGTGTCGGCATCCGCGTCGGTGTCTGCGTCTGCGTCGGTGTCTGCGTCCGCGTCGGTGTCTGCGTCCGCATCGGTGTCTGCGTCTGCGTCGGTGTCGGTGTCGGTGTCGGACACCTCCGTGTCGGTGTCCGTACCCCCCTTGCAGGCGGTGAGCGCAAGGAGAACGGCCAGGGTCCGGATCGGCATGGAACCTCCAACGTACACCCTACCACACGCGGTCGGCCCGGCTGGCAGGGCGCCTCGCACCCGGACCTCTGCGTCGAAAACCCGGCCGGGATATACGCCTTGACGGTCAAGACCTCTGTGCCCCCGGAACGCGGCGTTTCAGCCGCGTTCACAGGGGGTACTGAGGTCCCGTCAAGACGTTCAGCAGTTGAGATTCCGTCGGGACGACGCCCGCTTGCGGGCGGTGGCCGACGGAATTCAGGTGCGCTGCTTCGGGTCGAGGGCGTCGCGGAGGCCGTCGCCGAGCAGGTTGAAGCACATCACCGCGGCCACGATGGCCAGGCCCGGGAACAGCGAGATCCAGGGGGCATCGCGGAGGGTCGGCCGCCCCTCGTTCACCATGACGCCCCACGTGGAGGTCGGGGGCTGCACGCCGAGCCCGAGGAACGAGAGCCCCGCCTCGGCGAGCATCGTGCCGCCGATGGCGAGCGAGCAGAAGACGATGACGGGGGCCATCGCGTTCGGGACGAGGTGCTGCAGCACGATTCGCGGGCGTGAGTAGCCGAGGGCGCGCGCGGCCTGGATGAAGTCCTGCTGCTTGAGCGACAGGACCTGCGACCGCACGATGCGGCTCACGCCCATCCAGCCGGTGAACCCGAGCACGCCGATGATGAGGAAGAGCCGCTTGGTGCCGCCGAGGTCGATGATGCCGACGACCGCGAGCAGCAGCACGAGGCGCGGCATCGCGAGGAGCAGGTCGACGACCCACATCAGCGCCCGGTCGACCCAGCCGCCGAGGTAGCCGGCCGTCGCGCCCACGACGGTGCCGATCGACGCCGCGATGGACACGGCGAAGAACCCGATGAGCAGGGAGATCCGCGCGCCGAACAGCAGGCGCGACAGCACGTCGCGGCCGCGCTCGTCGGTGCCGAGCGGGTACTGCAGCCAGCCGTGCACGGCCGATTCGTCGGACCATCCGATCATCGGCGCCACGTGCTGCCACCAGCCCGGCGCCGCGGTGGCCGGCCCGGCGTCGATGAGGTCGGGGTCGAACGGCGCGAGCAGCGGCGCGATGAGCATGGCGAGCAGCAGCAGGCAGATGCCGTAGAACCCGAGCATCCCGCTGCGGTGCCGCCGGATCTGGCGGAGGAAGATGTTCCGGTTGGAGTTGAACTCCTCTTCGGTCAGCTCGCGCGGGAAGGCGCGGCGGTGCGCCCGGAACCACAGCACGGCGAGCACGGCGGGCAGGCCGAGCAGCGCGATGACGGCGTGGTACGACAGGCCCGTCTGCACGAACAGGCGCGAGCCGAGCGTCGGCATCCCGATGATCAGGCCGAGCCCGCACAGCGCCGTGACCGACATCATCCCGAGCCCGTGGATGATCTCGCCGTTCAGCAGGTGACCGAGTCCCGGCCACACGTAGCCCGCGTAGGTCTTCGGCGGCTCGGGCTTCTTCTCGTGCTTCTCGATCGCCGTCATCAGTCGTACCGGATGCGGGGATCGACGACCGCGTAGGAGATGTCGGAGATCAGGTTGCCGGTCACCACGAGGAGGGTGGAGACGAAGAAGCACGCGACGATGGTGGGCGTGTCCTGGGCGAAGATGCTGTCGATGATCAGGCGGCCCATCCCGGGCCACGCGAACACGACTTCGACGAGCACCGAGCCGCTGAACAGGTACGGGATGGAGAGGCCGAACAGCGTGATGATCGGCAGCAGCGCGTTGCGCATGGCGTGCTTCAGGATGACGACGCGCTCGGGGAGGCCCTTCGCGCGGGCGGTGCGGATGTAGTCCTGCCGGATGACCTCGAGCAGGCTCGACCGCATGTACCGCGCGGCACCGGCGCTGCTCGCGATGCCCATCGCGATGCCGGGCAGGATGAGGTGGTGGAGCATCGACAGGTTGCGCTCGAGCCACCATGGGAAGCGCTCGTTCCACGCGCCCAGCGGGTCGGAGAGGATCTGGCCCCATGTCCAGGGGTCGTCCATGCTCATCGCGATGAGCAGGTCGTTGCTGTACATCCCGGACACGTCGAAGTCGAAGACGTTCATGAACCCGGGCAGGGTGCCGGCCTCGATCTGCCCGCTGACCCAGTTCGACAGGTAGTAGCTGATGAACAGCTGGAGCATCATCGCGAACCAGAAGCTCGGCATGCTGTAGAACAGCAGGCTGCCCACCGAGATCGCCGTGTCGTCGGGCTTGTTCTGGCGGATGGCCTGCCAGGTGCCCAGCAGGATGCCGAGCGGGTAGCTGACGATCAGCGTGACGAACGACAGGATGACGGTGTTCGGCAGGGCGTCGGCGACGAGGTCCCACACGGGTCGCTCGGCGGTGATCGACCGGCCGAAGTCGAGCACCGCGAGGTTCTTCATCATCAGGAAGTAGCGGTACCAGGCGGGCCGATCGAGACCGTACTTCTCGATGACCATCTGCTTCACTTCGGGCGGGAAGTCTGGATTCAGGAACTTCGTCGAGGCGTCGCCGGGGGCGAGCTCGAGCAGCACGAAGATGAGCGTGACCACGCCGAGGACCAGCGGAATCGCGAGCAGCAGCTTGCGTCCGGCGTACTTCCAGGGAATTCCCTTGAGGAGCTGCAACGTCCTACCGCTTGTACTTGACCTTGTCGGCGGGGACCTCCCACTGGTACAGGTTCCGGTGGGGCGACAGCACGTCGATGGTGGTGTTCTCGAAGCGAGAGCTCACCGCGACGGGGATGTTGATCCACCACAGGAACATGTAGGGCTGGTCTTCGTAGATCTTCTGCTGCATCTCCTTCCAGATGGGCGCGGCTTCGCGCGGATCGGGAGTCGCAAGGCCCCGGTCGATCAGCTGATCGACCTCGGCGTTGCTGTACAGCGTGTGGTTGAACGGCTGCGGCCGGTCGGGGGTCTCGCTCTGCCAGATCGAGCTCGGGTCGACGAAGAGCCCGGCGGACCAGCCGGCGAGGAACGCTTCGTACTCGCGGGCCTCGACCTTGTCGAAGAAGGTGTTGGCCTCTTTGAAGTCGATCTGCATGTCGACGCCGATCTTCTTCATGTCGGCCTGGATCTCGACGGCGGCGTCGGCCCGGCGCTTGTTGCCCTGGTTCGTGACCATCGTGAACGACATCTTCTGGCCGCCCTTGTCGACCCAGCCGTCGCCATCCGAGTCGGTCCAGCCGGCCTCGGCGAGCAGGGCCTTCGCCTTCTCGGGGTCGTAGGCCAGCGGCTTCACGTCGTCGTTGTGCACGCCGCACAGCTCGGGTGTGATGGTGCCGATGGCGGGGCGGGCGTAGACCGTGCCGTCTTCGCCGGTGAGGATCTTGCCGATGATGCGCTGCTGATCGACGCCGTGCGCGAGGGCCTGGCGCACCTTGAGGTCGTTGAAGGGCTCGTACTTCGAGCCGTTCCAGCCGACGTAGTCCATCGCGCGGTAGCCGCGCAGCACGATGCGAAGGTCTTCGGCGTGCTCTTTGCGCAGGCGGTCGACGTCGGCGATCTGCAGCGACTCCATGAAGTCGACATCGCCCTTCTCGAGCGCGATGAGGCGCGCCGAGTACTCGGGGATGACCTTGAACATCACCCGGGAGAGCCGCGGCCGGCGCTCTTCGGGGCCCGTGAAGTTCCAGTTGGGCTCGAGGATGACGGACTGGTTCGGGGTGTGCTTCGCGAGGCGGAACGGGCCGTAGAACGTGGGCTTCGTCGCGAACTCGTGACCCTCGAGCGTGGCGCGGTCGGCGTCGCCGAGGATGTGCCGCGGCATCGCGGTGAGGTCGACGTGGGCGGCCTGGGTGTCGCGGTCGTAGGCGCGGGTGAAGTGGAACTCGACGTGCGTGTCGTCGATGACCTTCGGGCGCGCATCCTCGGTCATGAACTCGAGGTAGCCGAAGCGCGGGCTCGCCACCTTCTTGTCGCCCGCGAGCTCGTACGCGAAGGCGATGTCGTCGGCGGTGACGGGCTTCCCGTCTTCCCAGGTGTAGCGGTCGTCGAGCTCGAGCTTCACGACCTTGCCGTCGTCGGACCACTCGTAGGACTTCGCGAGGGCCGGCTTCTTCTTCAGCGAGCAGTCGAAGTCGGAGTCGATGGTGGGGACGGTGAGCTCGGAGATGATGAACTGGTCGGACGCGGTGCGCGGCTTGACCGGGATCAGGGAGCCGATGTCGGACGGGGTCGCGATCACCAGGGTGTCGCGCGTCTCCCACTTCGCCCCGGATGCGCCGCCATCCTTCGCCGCGCCGCCGCCGCTGCACGCGACCAGCAGCGCGAGGGGGAGCGCACCGAGGGTGCGCAGGGCGGGATTCCAGGTCTGGGGAACGAGCATCGGGTCTCCTGACGGGATGGTGTGTCTACCAGCTACCGGCCTTCCGGCACAAGGCCCCCGACCACGCGGGTGATCCCTGCCAGATCGGGGAAGGTCGCTACATCGGTGAAGCCGGCGCGGTGCATCAGCTCGATCACGCGGGGCCCCTGGCCCTTGCCGATCTCGAGGAGGAGGCCCCGGGTCGCGCGCTTGAACGCGCGGGGGACGAGCTCGCGGTACACGTCGAGACCATCGGGCCCCCCGTCGAGCGCGAGGCGCGGCTCCCACCGGGCGACCTCGGGCATGAGCCCGTCGATCTCGCGCCGCGCGATGTAGGGCGGGTTGCTGACCACCCACTCGACCGGGCGGTTCTGCGGGATGGGGTCGAGGAACGGCCCGTGGCGCACGGCCACCCGGTCCTGCAGGCCCAGCTTCTCGACGTTCTCGCGGGTGTTCGCGAGGGCCTCGGCGCTCACGTCGATGGCCCAGAGCTTCACGCCCGCGTGGGCCTTCGCGATGGCGAGGCCGACGGCTCCGGTGCCGCAGCCCACGTCGGCCACGTAGACCGGGTCGTCGTGCGCGGGGATCCACTTCAGGGCCGCGTCGACGAGGGTCTCGGTGTCAGGCCGCGGCACCAGCACGCCCGGGTGGACCACGAGGTCGAGCGCATGGAACCCGGCGTGGCCGGTGATCCACGCGAGGGGCTCGCGTTTTCCCCGCCGCGCGACGAGCTCGCGGAGGGCCTCGCGCTCGGACTCGGCGACCGGCCGGTCCCACGCGAGGTAGAGCTGCAGGCGCTCCATCCCCAGCGCGTGCGACAGCAGCAGCTCGGCTTCGAGCCGGGGGCTGTCGATGCCGCGCTCCCGGAGGAAGCGCTCGGTTCGGGTGAGGACGTCGACGAGCGTGAGCATGCCGCTCACGACAGGCCTTCGGCCTCGAGCAGCTTCGCCTGGTGAGCCGCCGTCAGACCGTCGAGCAGCTCTTGCATGTCGCCCGCCATGATGCTGTCGAGGCGGTAGAGCGTGAGGTTGATCCGGTGGTCGGTCACGCGGTTCTGCGGGAAGTTGTAGGTGCGGATGCGCTCGGAGCGGTCGCCGGACCCCACCATCGCCTTGCGGGCCGCGCTCTCTTCGGCGGCCGCCTCGGCCTCTTTGATCTCGAGCAGGCGGGCCTTGAGCACCCGCATGGCCTTCTCTTTGTTCTTGTGCTGGGACTTCTCGTCCTGGCACTGCACGATGAGGCCGGTCGGCTTGTGCAGGATGCGCACGGCGCTGTCGGTCGTGTTGACGGACTGGCCGCCGGGGCCGCCGGCGCGCATCGTGTCGATCCGCAGGTCGTTCGGGTCGATGGCCACCTCGACCTCGTCGGGCTCGGGCAGCACGGCGACGGTGGCGGCGGACGTGTGGATCCGTCCCTGGGACTCGGTGGCGGGCACGCGCTGCACCCGGTGCACGCCGGCCTCGAAGCGGAAGAGCGTGTAGGCGTCGTCGCCGGTGACGCTGACGATGATCTCCTTGAAGCCGGCGCCGGCGCCGCCCACGGTGATCTCGTTGCTGCTCATGATCTCGAAGCGGAGCTTGTTCTGCTCGGCGAACCGGGCGTACATCCGGAACAGATCGCCGGCGAACAGCGCCGCTTCGTCACCGCCCGTGCCGGCGCGGATCTCGAGCAGGACGGGCCGACCCTCGTATGGATCCTTCGGCAGCAGCAGCAGCCGGATGGACTGCGTGCTCGCCTCGAGCGCGGGCTCGAGCTTCGCGATCTCCTCGCGGGCCATCTCGCGCATCTCGGCATCGTCTTCGCCCAGCATCTCCTTCGCGCCGGCCAGCTCGGCTTCGAGGTGCTGGTGCGAGTGCCAGGCGTCGACGATGTCGCGCACCTGAGCGGCCTCGCGCGAGAGATCGCGGAGGCGCTTGGTGTCCTTGGCGACGGCCGGATCCATCAGCTGACGGTCCAGCGCCTCCAGACGACGCTCGAACGACGGCAGCTTGTCGAACATGGATCCCTCGGTCGGAGGCGCAAGCGCCCCGAGTCAGGCTCAGCCGGTGACCGACTCGTCCTTGGACAGGCCGTACTTCTTGTAGAAGCGGTCGACGCGGCCCTCGGTGTCGATGATCTTCTGCTGGCCCGTGTAGAACGGGTGGCTCTCGCTCGAGATGTCGATGACGACGAGCGGGTACTCCTGACCGTTGAACTCGGTGGTCTGATCGGTCGAGATGGTGGACCGGGTCAGGAACTCGAAGTTGCAGGAGATGTCGCGGAAGACGACGAAGCGGTATTCGGGGTGGATATCGGGCTTCATATCGTAGCTCTCGCTCTACCGGTGGCGGGGCGCAGGGGCCGCGCGAGGGGTTTTCGGCCGCATCGGAGCCGATGGACAGACGGCTCTAGATGCTTCGCCGGAGGGTGCCTGTCAACCCTCCGGCCCCGAATACAGCGGATGCCGGAAGGGGCGCTCCTGGCGCGATCCGCGGGGTGGTGCTACGATCCCCGCATGTTCGTCCTGACGCTTTCGACGCGACTTCTCGCCGGTCCCCGTGGGCCCGGAGCCGTCGTCGTGTAGGTCGAACCTGCAGCCACGCTTCGAAGCCCCGGGCTCCTCACGGACCCCGGGGCTTCGTGTTTTCTGGAGTCGGAGAGATGCCGTTCTACACCCTGGGGATGTTCCCGTACCCCTCTGGAAGGCCCCACATGGGGCACGTCCGGGTCTACACCCTGTCCGACGTCCGCGCGCGGCACGCCCGGCTCCACGGCGAGGACGTGTTGCACCCCATGGGCTGGGACGCGTTCGGGCTGCCGGCCGAGAACGCGGCGGTCGCGCGCGGCGTCGACCCCGCGGAGTGGACCGCCGAGAACATCGCGCAGATGCGGGCGATCTTCGCGCGGCTGGGCTTCTCGTTCGACGCGGACCGCGAGATCTCCACAGCCGACCCCGCGTACTACCGCTGGACGCAGTGGCTGTTCCTGCAGCTGTTCCAGCACGGGCTGGCGTACGAGGCGGACGGCTGGGTGCACTGGTGCCCGGCCTGCGCGACCGTGCTGGCCGACGAGCAGGTCGTCGGCGGGACCTGCTGGCGGTGCGATGCGGACGTGGAGCGCCGCCAGCGACGCCAGTGGATGTTCCGCATCACGGCGTACGCACAGGCCCTGTGGGACGGGCTGGACGCGCTGACCGGCTGGGATCCGCGCGCCGTGGCGGTGCAGCGCAACTGGATCCGGCGCTCGGAGGGCGCGTGGGCGGCGTTCGGCGGCGTGGAGGTGTTCTCGACGCGCATCGACACCCTCGGTGGGGTCGTGGCGGTGGTGGTGGCGCCCGAGCACCCTCTGGCCCGGGCGAGCGGCGATCCCGACGTGCAGGCGTACGTGACCCACGCGCTGTCGCGGAGCGCGGTCCAGCGCATGGCCGAGCGCGCGCCGTCCGGCGTGCCGCTGGGCGTCGACGTGCCGCACCCCATCTCCGGGGCACCGATCCCGGTGTGGGTGGGGGACTACGTCATCGGGGACTACGGCACGGGCGCGGTGATGTGCGTGCCGGCGCACGACGAGCGCGACGCGGCATTCGCCGACGCCGTCGGGCTGCCCGTCGGGTCGGGCGAGCTGCGCGATGCCGGGGCGGTGGTCGACGCGCTGGAGGCCCGCGGCACGGGCGGACGCCGGATCTCCTGGAACCTGCGGGACTGGTCGGTCGGCCGCCAGCGGTCGTGGGGCTGCCCGATCCCGATGGTGCGGTGCGAAGCCTGCGGTG
This sequence comes from Alphaproteobacteria bacterium, assembly GCA_020632875.1. Lineage (GTDB taxonomy): Bacteria > Myxococcota_A > UBA796 > UBA796 > JACKEQ01. The sequence continues at coordinate 22,362 of JACKET010000018.1, read as the reverse complement.
CCGTGCCCGTGCCGGACGCGGAGCTGCCCGTCCTGCGCGAGAGCCCGGTGGAGCGGCCCTGTCCGCGCTGTGGGGGCGCTGCATCCCGCGAGACCGACACGCTCGACACGTTCGTCGACAGTTCCTGGTACCAGCTGCGGTTCTGCGATCCGCACGCGACGCACGCGCCCTTCGACAAGGCCGTCGCCGCGCGCTGGATGCCAGTGGACGTCTACGTCGGCGGGCTCGACCACGCGGCCCAGCACATGCTGTACACGCGCTTCGTGACGCGCTTCCTGTTCGATCGCGGGGTGTCGCCCGTGGTGGAGCCGGTCGCCGGGTTCGTCTGCAACGGCATGGTGCTGGGCGACGACGGCCGCAAGATGAGCAAGTCGAGCGGCAACGGGCGCGACCCCGTCGGCATCCTGGAGACCTACGGCGCGGACGCGCTGCGCCTGGCAGTGCTGGCCGACAGCCCGGTCGAGCGCGACGTCGCCTGGTCGGACGCGCGGGTCGAAGCGAAGGCGCGCTTCCTGGAGCGCTTCGCGGGGGCGGTCGACCGCTACCTGGAGGCCGGCGCGGACATGGCGGGCCCGGACGCCGGGATCGGCGCCTGCATCGCTGCGATCGACGACGCGATCCGCACGGGAGCGCTGCACGTGGCGGTCGCGCGGATCCACGAGCTGGCCCGTGCGCTGCGGCCGCTGCTCGAGCGCCGGGCTCCCGGGGCCGGTGCCTCGCTGCGCGATGCGCTGAAGGCGATGTACCCGTTCGTGCCGGGGTGGGTGGAGGCGCGCTGGCCGGCGTGGTGGGGCGCCATCGAGGGATGGCCGGCGGTCGTGTCCGCCAAGGCGGCGACGGCGGAGATCGTCGTCCAGGTGGACGGCCGCACGACCGGATCCATCGCCGTGCCCGCCGGGACGGGTCGCGAGCGGATCCGCGAGCTCGCGGAGGCCGCCGCGTCGCGTCGCCTGGAGGGTCGGGCCGTGGCCCGCGTCGTGGTGGTCGAGGGCCGCCTCGTGAACCTCGTCACGGCGTGACGGGCGCGGCCTCGACCCAGATCTCCCGGAGCCGACCGACCGCCGCGTCGAGCCGCGCGGGGTCGGTCACGCCCTCCGTTCGGCCGTCGTGGATCTCGCAGGTGGCGTCGGCCCAGCGCACGACGAGGCGCGTGGTGGGCGCATGGGGACTCGTGTGGCGGCTCGTGGTCCCGAGGCCGAGCGCGGGCATCGCCGCCGCTGTCGCGGTCACGAGCACCTCGTCCGACACGGCCCGGCAGTGCGGACCGGTGCATCCCTCGGGAGAGCCCGCGAGCTCGAAGCGCGTGCGAATGGCTTCGGGAGCCCGGATCGGGATCACCGAGGTCTCGACGGCGATGGACGTCGGGGGACCCGCCGAGCCGCACGCCGGCGGTGGGGGAGGGGCCGCGCCGCAGGCGAAGAGCCACAGCCACGGGCCGCCGATGATCAGCCCTTGATCACGCGCTGCGCGTCTTCGAAGGGGTCGCCCGTGTACGTCGCACGCAGCTTCGCGCGGGCCTTCTGCTCGTCGTCGGAGAGCAGGCGATCCTCGCGGGCCGTGCCCGACTTCGCCACGACGACGGGCGGGCGCAGGCCACGGGCGGCGAGATCGCGCGACAGCACGAGCTCCCAGTTCACGACCTCGCGGAGATCGTCGAGCAGGGCCTTCGCGATGTGGTGATCCTGGTCGCCGGACACGACGCCGATCACGGTGAGCGAGCCGCCCTCTTCGAGCGCGCGTGCGGCGCCGAGGTACCGCCGGATCCGATGGAGCGCCGTGGCGTCGACCCCGTCGATCTCGCGGCCGCTGGACGGGTACTCGGCGAGGCAGAACCGCAACAGGCGCGTGAGCGAGTCGACCAGCAGCACGGCGTCGTCACCCCGCTCGACCATGCGGCGGGCACGCTCGAACACGATGTCGGCGACCTGCACGTGGCGGGACGGCGGCTCGTCGAACGGCGTGGCGATGACCTCGGCCTTGCTCTCGCTGCGCCACTCGCCGATCTCTTCGGGACGCTCGCCGAGGAGGAGGACCGTGACGTGGAGATCCTCGTCGGTGCTCATCGCGTCGGCGAGACGCCGGAGCAGGTCGACGCGGCCCGTGCGGGACGGCGCCACGAGGATGCCGCGCTGGCCGAGGCCGATGGGCGCGGTGCGATCGACGGCCTCGAGCACGGGATCGCCGGACAGGTCGAAGCGATCGTCGGGGTAGATCGCGGTGAGCGTGTCGAAGCTCGGCGGCTCCATCCCGGGGGGCTCGCCGTTCACGGACTCGACGCGGAGCAGCGCGAGGTAGCGCTCGCCCTCTTTCGGCGGACGCACGAGGCCGATGACCGTATCGCCGGTCTGGAGCTTGAACCGCCGGATCTGGCTCTGGCTGACGTAGATGTCGTCGGCGCCGGGCAGGAAGTTGTCGGCGGGCGAGCGGAGGAACCCGAAGCCCTCGCCGTGCACCTCGAGCACCCCGCGGCCGTAGGCGTTGCCCTCGGCCTCGCCCTGCTTGCGCCCGACCGCGAAGACGAGGTCTTGCCGCCGCATGTCGGCGGTGTCTTCCACCCCCAGGTCGTTCGCCGTCTTCAAGAGCTCCGCGCGCGGGATCTCGTGGAGTTTGGGGAAGTCGACGGGCATCGGGACCTTTCGCGGGGAGGGGCGGGGAGGACCGGGCGGACGCCGATCCGGGGAGTCCCCGCAGTATGCTTTCCACTGAAAACGTTGTCAACGACCGGAGCACGTCTACACGGGCGGTTTTCGCGACTCCTACACCCCTGCCAGCAGCGCCACGAGCCCCGCTTCGTCGATCACCGTCACGCCCAGCTCCTCCGCCTTCGTCAGCTTCGAGCCCGCGGCCTCGCCCGCCACGAGGTAGTCGGTCTTCTTGCTGACCGATCCCGTGACCTTGCCGCCGGCCGCGAGGATCCGCTTCTTCGCCTCGTTCCGATCCATCGTCGGCAGGGTACCGGTCAGCACGAACACCTGGCCGCCGAGATCCACGCCGCCCGTGATCCGTTCGCCCTCCTCGACCTCGGGGAAGCGGACGCCGAGCTCGCGCAGCGCGTCGATCTCGCCGCGGTGCCGGGGATCCGCGAAGAAGGCCGCCACGCGCTCGGCCACGACGGGCCCGATGCCCGATACCCCGGCGAAGTCGTCGCGCGACGCGGCCGAGAGCGCGTCGATCGTGTGGAAGTGCTGCGACAGGTCGCGGGCCGTGGCTTCGCCCACGTCGCGGATGCCGAGCGCCGTGAGCACGCGCTCGAGCGGGCGGCCCTTGCTCTTCTCGAGGGCTTCGAGCAGGTTCTCGGCGGACTTCGAGCCCATCCGGTCGAGCGACACCAGCTGCTCGTACGTGAGGCGGTAGAGGTCGCTGAGCCGCCGCACGAGCCCGGCGTCGACGAGCTGATCGACGAGCTTGCTGCCGAGGCCCTCGATGTCCATGGCGCCACGCGACGCGAAGTGCCGGAGGCCCGCGCGCAGCTGGGCCGGGCAGGCGAGCGCGTTCGTGCAGCGGAGCACGGCCTGGTCGCCCTCGCGGTCGACGGGCGAGCCGCACTCGGGACACACGGTGGGGAAGGTGACGGGCGGACGGCTCGCGTGGGCCGCGTCGTCGACCGCCCGGACCACGCGCGGGATGACGTCGCCGGCTCGCTCGATCACCACGGTGTCGCCGACGCGCAGGTCGAGCTGGCGCACCTGGTCTTCGTTGTGCAGCGTCGCGCGGGAGACCGTCACGCCGCCGACCCGCGCGGGCCGGAGGTGTGCGACGGGCGTGATCGCCCCGGTGCGGCCGACCTGGAAGCCGACCGCCTGGAGCAGGGTGTGCACCTGGGGCGGCGGGTACTTGTAGGCGACGGCCCAGCGCGGCGACCGGGTGATGAAGCCCAGCGCGGCCTGCAGCGGGATCGAGTCGACCTTCACGACCGCGCCGTCGATCTCGTAGGGGAGGCCGTGGCGGAGGCTGCCGAGGTGCGCGATGGCGGCGTTCACGGCGTCGGCGCCCGTCGCGCTCTGGTTCAGCTCGTTGATCGGCAGGCCCCAGCCGGCCAGCACCTGGAGCTGGGCGGAGTGCGTGTCGGGCATCTCGAAGCCCTCGACCTCGCCGAAGCTGTGGCACTTGAACGTCAGCGGACGCTCGGCGGCCACGGCCGGATCGAGCTGCCGCACCGCGCCGGCCGCGGCGTTGCGGGGGTTCTCGAAGGCCTTCTCGCCGCGGGCGACCCGGCGGGCGTTCATGGCCTCGAAGCCGGCGAGGTCGAAGAAGATCTCGCCGCGCACGGCGATCCGGTCGGGCACCCGATCGCCGAGCAGCTTCGACGGGATGGCGCGGATGGTCTTCACGGTGTGGAGGATGTCTTCGCCGACCTTCCCGTCACCGCGGGTCCCCGCGCCGACCAGCGTGCCGCGCTCGTAGACGAGCTCGGCGGCGAGACCGTCGAGCTTGGGCTCGACGACGTACGTGATGGCCTCGGGCGCGTCGTCGCCGAGGTTCTTGCGGCACCGCCCGTCGAAGTCCGCGATCTCTTCGGACGAGAAGGCGTTGGCGAGCGAGAGCATCGGGATGCGGTGCACGAACTCGGCGAGCTCGGACACGGCGCCGCCGCCGACCTTCAGGGTGGGCGAGTCGCTGCGGACCAGGTCGGGGAACCGCATCTCGAGCAGCTCGAGCTCGCGGTACATCAGATCGTAGGTACGATCGTCGATCTCGGCTGCATCGAGCGTGTGGTAGAGGTGCGAGTGCCGGTTGAGCTCGGGCACGAGGTTGGCGATGCGGATCTCCGCGGCGGCGCGGTCCATCGCCTCGACCCGTCCCCGGACGGCTGCAGGATCTGTGTACATGGTGTCCGTCCCGGTTGGGTCGCGGAGCGTACCAGGCTCGGTTACCCGAGTCCCCATGTGGATGGCGCCGAGGTCCACGCGGGCCGTCCTGGTGGCGGTGATCGCGGCTCTCTCGATCGCCGCGGGCCCGCGGCGTCCGCGCGACCCCGCGACCGTGGTCGGCGACACGCACTTCAAGTCCGGGCGATACCTGGCGGCCCTCGCGGCGTACCGCGCGGTGCTCGTGCGCCAGCCCGACCACGCCGCCGCCACGCTGGGCGCGGGGCTCAGCCTCGCGCGGCTCGGGCGCTGCGCCGAAGGCGAGGCGGTGCTCGACCGGGTCCGCGCCCAGCCGGTCTACCGGCTCCCGGGCTACCTGATCGAAGGGGAGTGCGCCCTGCAGCAGGGCGACCGGGCGACCGCCATCGAGCGGTTCGAAGAGGCGACCTGGCGGTACCCGAAGAGCGCCGCGGCCTGGTACCAGCTGTTCGTCGCGCGCTGGGTGTCGAACGACGTCGAAGGCGCGCTCGAGGCCTTCGACGCGCTCCGTGAGGTCGATCGCAACGGCTACTACTCTGCCACGGCCGAGGTCCGCCTCACGCTCGGCACCGACGGGTTCGCGGCGGCGTGGGTCCGCTTCCGCACCGTGGCCGACAGCCTCGACGACCCGGCCGTCGAGGCGGTGTCGGCGTTCCTCGAGTCGCGGCAGCTCCTGCTCGACGGGTCGCCAGAAGCGGCGTCCGACCGCATGATGCTCGCGATCCGGTCCGACTTCCGCAACCGCCTGTACGCCACGTGGCGCGCCGAGGCCTGCCGCCGGGCGGGCAACTTCGAGTGCACGGCCTTCGCGCTGGAGCGTCCGGCGATGCAGGAGGTCGACACGCTGCCCATCACGCTCGCGATCGAGGCGCGCGCAGCGGTCGACGCCGGGCGGCTCGACGACGCGCGCGAAGCGCTGGCGGCCCATCCCGACCACAGCGACCCCGACTGGGTCGCGTCGCGGTGGTACCTCGCGCGTGCCGCCGGGGCCGACACCGGGCCGTGGGAGGCGATGTACGACGTCGTCCGCCGCTCCGACTCCGACCCGCTCGACCGACTCGTCCCCCGCGCGGTCCCGCCGGGTTAGGACGCCGATCCCGTCCGGAGCCCACGTGTCCACGCTCGCCGTTCTCGCCCTCCTCGCATGCCGGGAACCCGGGAAGCCCGGCTCCACGCGGCCCGAAGCGCCCGCGGGCGCTCCCGACGTCGTGTTGATCACGGTCGACACCACCCGCGCCGACCGCATCGGCGCCTACGGCTACGCGAAGGCGCTCACGCCCACGATCGACGCCCTCGCGGCGCGCGGGCGGCGGTACGACCGCGCCTACAGCCCGCTCCCGCTGACCATCCCCGCGCACGCGTCCATCTTCACGGGCAAGGCGCCGCCCCACCACGGCATCCGCAGCAACGGCTCGGGCATCCTCCCCGACGCGGCGAGCACGCTGGCCGAGGTCTTCGACCGTGCCGGCTACCAGACCGCGGCGTCCGTCGCGGCGTTCGTCACCACGCGCCGGTGGGGCTTCGATCAGGGGTTCGACGCCTACTTCGACGACATCCCCGAAGAGCAGAACTTCTGGAAGTCCGAGCGCCCCGCGAACGAGGTCGTCGACGACCTCCTCTCCTGGCTCGAGACGACCGACCTGGCGAAACCCCGTTTCGTGTGGGCGCACCTCTACGATCCGCACTACCCGTTCTTCCCGCCGCTCGAGTGGCGTCAGAAGGTGCCCGACCGTCCCTACGACGCCGAGCTCGCGTGGATGGACAGCGAGATCGCGCGTCTGGTCGGCGCGTTCGACGCAGAGAAGACCGTGTTCGTGGTCGTCGGTGACCACGGCGAGGGGCTCGGCGAGCACAGCGAGGTCGCCCACGGGCTGTTCCTGTACGACGCGACCCAGCGCGTCCCGCTGATCATGGCGGGTCCCGGCATCGAGGCCGGCGTGATCGACGAGCCGGTGGGCCTGGTCGACGTCTCGCCCACGCTGTTGAGCCTCGTCGGGCTGCCCGCCCTCGAGGGCATCGACGGGCGCGTCGCGCCGGGAGACCCGGCGAAGCCGCTCTACATGGAGACGTACCAGCTCACCCAGCGGTTCGGGCTCGCTTCGCACGTCGGGGTGGTCGACGGGGACGAGAAGCTCATCGCCGTGCCGCATCCCGAGCTCTACGTGGCCTCCGACCGCGCCGAGGCCGAGAACCTCGCGGGCACGCGTCCCGAGCGGGTCGCCGCGCTCCAGGGCGTGCTCGATGCCTTCGGGTACGCACCGCCGTCCGGTGACGACCTCGAGGTCGACCCCGAGGTGGCGGGGCAGCTCGAGGCGCTCGGCTACACCGACGCCACCACCCCGGTCCCGCTGGGCGCCACGCTCGACGACCCGAAAGACCACCTCGACATGCTGGTCCGCGCCCAGCGGGTCGACCACATGCTGGTGATGGGCGAGGCGGACGAGCTGATCCCGACCCTCGAAGCGCTCGCGAAGGAGTACCCGGGCATCCCGGAGTTCAAGAACCGCCTGTCGCAGCAGTATGCCCAGGCGGGTCGGCTCGAAGACGCGCTGCGGGTCGTCGACGAGGCGCTGCTCGTCGCCCCCGACAACGACAACCTGCTCCTCGGCCGCGCCGGTCTGCTCGCCGAGCTGGGCCGGTTCCGCGAGGCCGCCGACCTGTTCCTCCCCCTCGCCGAATCGCGTCCCTACGCGCCCCGCATCCGGGCGCAGACGTTCCGGGTCCTGATGCGCGGCGACGGTCCAGAGGTCGCACACGCCTTCGCCGACGACCAGCTCCAGCGCCACCCCGACGACTACGTGTTGATCGGGGCCGTGGCCGTGGCGCTCCTCGAAGAGAAGGGTCCCCCCGACGCCATCGCGACGATGCTCGAGCTCGGCGCGAAGGCGGCCCGTCCCGAGCCCGACGTGTGCTTCCACCTCGCGGCGAAGGCCACGGGCGAGGGCAAGACCGACGAGGCCATCGCCCTGCTCGAGCGGGAGCTGCGCGAGTACCCGCGCAACGCGAAGGCCGCTCAGGCCCAGCTGCGGCTGGTCGCCCGCGCAGGCGACTGGGAGAGGACCCTCTCGTCGGCCTCCCGGGCCGTGGCGTTGATGCCACGGTCGACCGAGGCGCACTACTGGAAGGCCCAGAGCCTGTTCAACCTCAAGCGGTTCGACGAAGTCGGACCCGCGCTCGAGGCCGGCCTCGCGGTCGATCCACGCGACCCCCAGCTCGTCCTCCTCGACGCCAACCTGCTCGCCCACCAGGGCGACAAGGCGGCCGGCGAGAAGCGGATGCTCGAGGCGAAGGCCGAGCTCGAGCGCCGCACGGCCGCGAAACGCGAGAAGCGCCCGAGATAGGCGCGAGCGCACTCCCTGAGACACGAACGGGGCAGGGGTCGTCGAAACGACCGCTGCCCCGTCGGGACGATGGAGACCTGCGACTACGGGAGGTAGATCGCGTTCTGGATCCAGTCGTAGGCGAAGTTGGTGCCGTCGAACGTGGCATCCGTCACGGGACCCCAGGTGTCGGCGTCGGCGCTGGTGTACATCATGACCTCGTAGGTCATGCCACCGTAGGGGTAGGCGCCCCAGTAGCCGTAGCGGAAGCTGCCACCGTCGGCGAGGCCGGCGGGGGTGGTGTCGGATACGAAGTCGGTGCAGGACCAGCTGCCGTCGGGGGTGGTGACGGGAGCGGCGCCGGCCACGAGCGCGCCGTTCGACATCGCGATGGCGCTGAAGGCCCAGTCGCAATCGGTGCAGGTGGCATCCGGCGTGGCGGAGGCCGCCTGGTACTCGACCTCGCAGAGCGCGGTCGTGTTGGTGGTGTCGGTGCCCGACTGGTCGTTGAAGTAGTAGATGCCGAGGGTCTCGGTGCCCGCGTAGGAGGCGCCGGGGGTGACCGTGGCCGCGCCGAAGAACGTGTAGTAGCCGATGGGGCCGCCGCCGCCGCCGGTGGGGGCGGTGTCGTCGGGCTCGCACGACGCGTGGTTCGGCTGGTCGGCGCAGCAGGCCGCGCTGCCGGGGCTCTCGACGCAGGGGTCGGGCGTGTCGGTGTCTTCGGGCGGGTCGGACTTACAAGCGACGAGGCCGGCGCCGATGAGCGTGGCGGCCGCAAAGAGCTTGAGGCGCATGGGGTCTCCTCCAGGGATGCCGCGCACTATAGGGTGTCGCCGGACGGGTGGCAACAACGAAACGCTGCCGTTGACGAACGGGTGACGAACCCGGCGCAGGTGGCCTCCATCGTGTTACGGCGCGCGGCCCACGAGGTGAGAGATGGCCCTGCGCGACGCAATCCGGAACTGGCTCGGAGTCGACGGACGGATCCGCGACCAGCTGCGAAAAGAGCTGGCCGCCCGGTCGCTCCCGTCGGCCACCGAGGTCGATGAGCTCCGCAAGCGCGTCGACGACCTCGAGAAGAAGCTCAAGATGACGATGGGCTCCGTCCAGGCCAGCGGGGCCCAGCTCATGGGCCTCCACACCGCGGTCGACCAGGCGAAGGCCGCGGCCGGTCAGGCCTCCCAGCTCGCCACCACCGCGAAGACCACCGCCGAGGCGACCGCCGACGGGCTCGAAGGCGTCGAAGAGCAGCTCGCCGCGCTCATGACGCGCATCGCCGAGCCGGCGGCGCCGAAGAAGGCCCCCGCGAAGCCGAAGGCCGCGGCGAAGCCCAAGACCTCCACGAAACCCTCCACCAAGACCCGCTGAGCGGGCCGGAGACCCCGATGTCGAACTTCCTGAACCGCCTCGGAATCGAAGCCTCGAACCCCGGCGCCGCGTCCACGTCCGGCTTCGTCGACACGAAGGGCCGCGAGGTCCCCAGCACCGATCCGACCACGGGCGACGTCATCGCTTCGGTCCGGCTGTGCTCGGTCGACGACTACGACACCATCGTGAACGAGGCGCAGCGCGTCTTCGCCGAGTGGCGGATGCTGCCGGCGCCCAAGCGCGGCGAGATCCTCCGCGAGGTCGGCGAGGCCCTCCGCGAGCACAAGACCGATCTGGGCGCGCTCATCACGCGCGAGGTCGGCAAGGTCACGTCCGAGGGCGAGGGCGAGGTGCAGGAATCCGTCGACATGGCCGACCTCGCGGTGGGTATGTCCCGCCAGCTCAACGGCCTCACCATGCACTCCGAGCGGGCCAGCCACCGGATGTACGAGCAGTGGCACCCGCTGGGCGTCGTCGGCATCATCACGGCGTTCAACTTCCCGAATGCCGTGTGGGCGTGGAACGCCATGGTCGCCGCGGCGGCCGGCAACACCATGATCTGGAAGCCGAGCCTCAAGGCCTCGCTCACGGCCATCGCCACGCACCGCGTGTGCGACGCCGTGTTCCAGAAGCACGGCTGGGGTGGCGTGCTGAACCTCGTCATCGGTGACGACGCCGATGTCGGCGAGGCCATGATCCGCGACCGCCGCGTGCCGCTGATCTCCGCCACCGGCTCCACGCGCATGGGCCGCCACGTCGGCCAGGTCGTCGCGGGCCGTCTCGGCCGGTGCCTGCTCGAGCTCGGCGGCAACAACGCCATCATCGTCGAGAAGAGCGCCGACCTCGACCTCGCCCTCCGCGGCGTCGCGTTCGGTGCGGTGGGCACGGCCGGCCAGCGCTGCACGAGCACGCGTCGCCTCTTCCTGCACCGCTCCATCGCGGGCGAGTTCACGAAGCGCCTCGTCGCGGCCTACGAGCGCATCCCGATCGGCGATCCGTCGCAGTCCGGCATCCTCATGGGCCCGCTCATCGACGAGGACGCCGTCGTCATGTACGAGAAGGCCATCGCGACCATCCGCGAGCAGGGCGGCCAGATCCTCACGGGCGGCGAGCGCCTCGACCGCGCGGGCTCGTTCGTGAAGCCGACGATCGTGAAGGCCGACCCGTCCATGCCGATCTGCAAGCACGAGACCTTCGCGCCCATCCTGTACGTGTTCGAGTACGACGAGCTGAACGACGCCATCGCGCAGCAGAACGACGTCGATCAGGGCCTCTCGAGCGCCATCTTCACCGACAGCTTCCGGTCGGCCGAGAGCTTCCTGTCGCACCGCGGCTCCGACTGCGGCATCGCGAACGTCAACATCGGCACCTCGGGCGCCGAGATCGGCGGCGCGTTCGGCGGCGAGAAGGACACGGGCGGCGGCCGGGAGGCCGGCTCCGACTCCTGGAAGGCCTACATGCGGCGGCAGACCTGCACCTTGAACTGGGGTACCGATCTGCCCCTCGCACAGGGCGTCACCTTCGACATCTGATGGGCGTCCCGCCTGCCGGCCGCTCCGCGTCCGGCAGTCGGCGGTCCCCCTCCGGGCTCGCTCTCGCTCGGTCGCTTCGCGACTGCGGCTTCGCCGCACCCTCCGGTCGACCTGACGCGGGGAGCACGTCCACGTTCACGTCTCACGAGGACGAGCACGTCTCACGAGGACGAGCACGAGCACGAGGACGAGCACGTCTCACGAGCACGAGCACGTCTCACGAGCACGAGGACGAGCACGTCTCACGAGCACGTCTCACGAGCACGTCTCACGAGCACGTCTCACGAGCACGTCTCACGAGCACGTCTCACGAGCACGTCTCACGAGCACGTCTCACGAGCACGTCTCACGAGCACGTCTCACGAGCACGACCACGAGCACGTCGCACGAGCACGTCGCACGAGCACGTCGCACGTCGCACGAGCACGTCGCACGAGCACGTGGCACGAGCAGGAGCACGAGCACGAGCACGTCGCACGAGCACGTCTCACGAGCACGAGCATGAGGACGAGCACGTCCACGTCCACGTCCACGTCCACGTCCACGTCTCACGAGCACGTTGCACGAGAACGTCGCCGTTGGCGTGGCGCGTGTCGGAGGCAACGGACCTGCAACGCATCCTGGCCGGAGGCATCGGGGGTTCAACGCATCCTCGACGGTTCGCGGACCCCGATCTCGATGCGTTCGGGGTCCGATGCCTCCCATTTCGAGGTGTTCGCAGTCCGAAACGGGTCCGGAGGATGCGTTGAACCCCCGATGCTTCGGCGGAGGATGCGTTCGACCGCCGATGCCTCGGCGTAGGACGCGCCCGATGGCGACCCGATTGCGAGGTGAGTGCAGGTAGTGCGAGGGATGAAGGCTCCAACGCGCTCTCAACCCCCGCGAGCCTCTCGAGGCTGGCCTCCTCGTGCTCGTGCTCGTGAGACGTGCTCGTGCTCGTGAGACGTGCTCGTGCTCGTGCTCGTGCTCGTGCTCGTGCTCGCGTGAGACGTGCTCGCGTGAGACGTGCTCGTGCTCGTGCTCGTGCTCGTGAGACGTGCTCGTGCTCGTGCTCGTGCTCGTGAGACGTGCCCGTGAAGCTAGGGACAGGCCTCCGCGAGGGCCTTCCAGTAGTCGGCGCGCATGGGCGGGGGAACGCTGTGGGTGGTCTGCGGGTAGGTGGAGAGATCGACGTTCCAGCCCGCGGCGGCGAGGTGGTCGACGCCGGCGCGGTCCTCGGAGAGCGGGATCACGTTGTCGAGCTCGCCGTGGAAGGCGTGGATGGGCACGGCGCCGGCGGGACCGTCGGGCCAGAGCTCGGTGGGCAGGAAGCCGGAGAGGGGCAGGGCGGCCTGGAAGGCGTCGGGGTGACGCGTGGCGGCGGTGAAGGAGAGCATCGCACCCTGCGAGAACCCCGTGATGATGGGCTTCCCGCGGATCGGGTGGGGCGCCGGCAGCGTCGGCAGGGCGTTCACGAGCGCGTCGGCGCGTTCGGCCATCTCGCGCGCGATGGCGTCCATCGGGGCCTGCGAGCGGCGGGGGAACCACGCCCAGCCCTTGGGGTGGATGTTCGTGGGCCCCCGCGGGAGGACCACCTGCAGCGGGTGCTCGAGGCCCGCGAACAGGTTCTTCAGGTCGTCGGGATTGGCCCCGTAGCCGTGCAGGGCGACGACGGTGCACATCGGCCCCTGTGCCTCGCCGACCACGACGACGGCATGGTCGTTCCAGAACGGGTCGGGTGGCGCCGCCGGGGCCCGGCATGCGAAGAGGACCAGGAGGAGCAGCATCATTGCAGCCGATTATCCTGACCGGCACACCCCAGCTGGTGGACAGCTTCTATCGCCCGGTGGTGCGGGTGATCTCGCTGTTCGCGGGGGTCCTCGCGAGTGGCGCGCTCTGGTTCTTCGGCTTCCTGTGGTGGGTGCCCGTCCCGATCCTCGCAGCCCTCGCGTTCTACGAGGGGTTCTTCTGGTGGCGCGGCGACCGGGCCCAGTCCCTGCGGGTCGACGACGCGGCGGTGACGCTGATCGACCCGCTGGCGCCGGGTCCGTTGGTGGTCCCGCTCGACGAGGTGACCGTCGCGACACTGTACTTCCGCCAGCTCCAGCTCGGTGAGCTCGAGCTCGCGCTGGTGCTCGGCGACGACACGGACGTGCGGTTCGCCGTGCGCCTCGTGGTCCGTGCGCCGTTCGAGCCGCAGCCCCACGACATCCCGGCCGACGTGTACGACGTGCTCTTCGGCGGTGTGGCCGGGCTCTTCCGCGCGCTGGCCCCCGCGGCGCGCCGTCCGCGCCAGACGTTCTACGACCCGACCAGCGAGGTGGTCCGGTTCCTGCGGACCCGCCTGCCTCCCGCGGTGTGGCGACGCACCGGGCTCCGGCTGTGGCCGGGGATGGAGCCCGACATCGACCTGTTCGGGTACTACGAGGCGCCGCACGCCGACTGGATGGTGCTGGACGGCCATGACTGGCGGCGGTCCGGCGACAGCGGCACGATCGGCGGGTGGACCTTCGGCGCCTCCGAGCGCCGCGCCGTGCTCTTCCAGGGGCTCCAGTCGAAACAGACGGTCGAGCGGCTGCCGCTCGCGCTCGTGAACCTCGGCACCCGCACGACGGTCGCCATCCCGGCACCGTCCTCGGTGGGCATCGCCGAGCCGGAGCCGTTGAGCGGGGATCTGCTCCACACGCACGCGCCAGAGGGCGCGGCGCTGGTCTGGCATCTCCTCGTGCACACGCCCCGGGATCGCTGGCCTCCCGAGCTGCTCCAGATGATCGAGGACCGGCGGCCGATCCGGGTCGACCTCGACATGGCCCTGCCCGGCTGAGGTACCTTCGCCGGCCGATGACCAAGCACCTCTCAGAAGCCGAACGCCGAGCGCAGATCCTGCGGGCCGCCCGCAGTGTCTTCGTCGAGAAGGGCTTCCTCGCCGCCCGCGTCGAAGACATCGCGCGCCGCGCGGGGCTGTCGAAGGGTGCCGTGTACTTCTACTTCGCGAGCAAGCGCGAGGTGTTCATGGCGCTCGTCGGCGAAGAGCACGAGAACACCTACAGCTTCCTCGATCAGGCCGAGACCGATCACCGGCCGGCCGTCGTGAAGCTGCTCGACCTCGGGCAGAAGTACCTCGACTACTTCGCGGGCCTGAAGTCGCCGCCGCGCTTCTTCCTGATGATGACCGAGATGGCCGTCCGCGACGACGAGATCCGCGAGGAGTGCCAGGCCGTGCACCAGCGCTTCACCGACGCCTGCACGCGCATCCTCGCCCAGGGCATGGATGAAGGCGCGTTCCGCCACGGCGACCCCATCGCGATGGCCGCGATGCTCAAGGCGATGATCGACGGCATGGCCGGGCAGTCCGCCATCGGCATCCGCCCCGATCAAGAGCGCCTGCTGAAGGGCGGCATCCAGTTCGTCCTGCACGGCATCCTCGCGCCGCCTCCGGTCGCTCGCGGCGGGGGCGCCACGTGAGCCGCATCGCTTTCGTCAGCCCCACGCGCCAGGTCCACCTGGTCGAGCCCGATGGCCGCATGTCCGGCCTCACGACCGATGCCGACGGGCTGATCTGGGCGAGCTGGGTCAGCGCGGGCAACCCGAAGTTCGCGCACACGTGGCCGTCCTTCTCGCCGAGCGGCGACCGGGTCGCGTGCTTCCGGCTCCGCGAGGGCGGCAACGCGTCGGTGCTGGTCACGAGCCTCGACGGCGTGCGCTCGGCCGAGGTCATCGACCTGCCCGACCAGGTGCCGATCTACCTGCAATGGGCCGAAGACGGCGAGCGCATCGCGGCGGTCACGCAGAGCGGCGACGACCTGTTGCTCACCATCGGCCGCACCGAATCCGTCAATTCGCAGCGCATCCTCGCGAAGGGCAGCCCGCTGTTCATCACGTGGACCCAGGATGGCCGCCTCGCGACCTTCATCGGCGGGGGCAGCGCCAACGCCCGAATGATGATCATGGACCCCGACATGCGGCGTCCCACCGAGGTCCTCCCGGGCACGCCGGGCGACTTCTGCGCGCCGGTCCGCGCGGGGGATGGCGTCGTGTACGGCGTACACGCGCACGGTCGGGCCGAGATCGTCCGCATGGGAACCGACGGCAGCGAGAAGCACTTCGCGGGCGGCGAAGGGCTGCTGGCGTTCGTCGCGTCCCCCGACGGCCGGATGATCGCGAAGGCCGTGGCGCCCGGCGGCGATGGCACGCCGTACCAGGGGCTCGCGGTCATCGACATCGAAACCGGCGTCGAGCGCACCATCTCCGACATGTCCTGCCTGGCGTTCGTGTGGACGCCCGACGGCTCGGGGCTCGTGGTGTCGCGCGTCGACACCGACCGCGGCCTCGTCGAGTGGTTCTTCGTCGACACCCACGGCACGGCGCGCCACGTCGCCGACCTGCTTCCGACGCGGGATTTCAGGTTCTTCCTGCGGTTCTTCGAGCAGTACACGCAGTCGCACCCCATCGTCGACCCCGACTCGCGGTACCTGCTGCTGGCGGGCGTCCTCCGCGGCCAAGCGCAGAGCCCGCGCATCTGGAAGTGCCCGCTGCACGGCGGCAAGCCGATCGACATCGGCGAGGGCCAGTTCGCGACGTTCAGCCCTCCGATCGCGAACTGAGCCAACGCGCGAAGCGCGAGGCTCCCCCGTTCCCGTTCCCGTTCCCGCTCCCGTTCCCGGGGCCCTTCGAAGAGCGCCGGATCCCGGCTCGTCGTAGACGGCGGAGCTGCGGGTGTCGGCCGCGGGATCCCGGCTCGTCGTAGACGGCGGAGCTGCGGGTGCCGGCCACGGGATCCCGGCCCGTCGTAGAGGACGGGGACCGCGGGTGTGGACGCCCGGTCTACCCATTACTCCGCGCGCGGAGCGCGCTGCGCGGCACGCCTACGGCGGCCTTGCGGGTCGGGAGACCCGGCAGTCCCAGGATCCGGTTTCCCCGGGAGTCCCGGCGTCGCGCCGGGGCGGAGGGAAACCGGACCCTTCGGGCTCTGCCTGTCGGGATCGAGGAGGTCGGGAGACCCACGGATCGGCGGGGCGCTCGAGGCCCGACCCGTGCGCGTGCGCGTGCGCGTGCGCGTGCCCGAATGTGCGCTCGAAGCGGCATTCCGGCGCGTCGGAGACGGCAACGTCGCGGGTGTCGGCTGCGGGATCCCGGCTCGTCGAAGACGGCGCCGTCCCGGGTGTCGGCCGCGGGATCCCGGCTCGTCGCAGAGGGCGGTGTTGCGGGTGTCGGCCGCGGGATCCCGGCTCGTCGTAGAGGACGGGGACCGCGGGTGTGGACGCCCGGTCTACCCATTACTCCGCGCGCGGAGCGCGCTGCGCGGCACGCCTGCGGCGGCCTTGCGGGTCGGGAGACCCGGCAGTCCCAGGATCCGGTTTCCTGGCGGGCTTCCAGCGCCGCGGCAGGGCGGGGGGAAACCGGACCCTTCGGGCTCTGCCTGTCGCGATCGAGGAGGTCGGGAGAGCCACGGATCGGCAGGGCGCTCGAGGCCCGACCCGTGCGCGTGCGCGTGCGCGTGCCCGAATATGCGCTTGCCCGGGACGGCACATGGGTGACAGTTGTACCCGTGTGCAGGTGACACGGGAAGCTGCGTTTTGGCGAACGTGCCTGAGCCCTGCCCGAGGCATCCGCGTTGGGGGCCTTCCTTGAGTGAGCAGAGCTCCCGCCGGAGGCCTTCCCGTCGTCCGTCGCTCGCACATCGTGCGGTCCGCGAAAGGGCGCGCAGGTCCAGGGAGCGCCCGGAGCAGCCCGGAGCCACGCGCAGGCCCCTCGCTCGCGAGGGGGCGAGCATGGCGAGGACTGCGAGGACGCACCCTTGACCGAAGCGGCCGTCGCGGTATTCGCGGCGAGCGTCGGAGGATGGGATGGCCGGAGCCCGCGGGGCAGCAGGCAGGCGGCCCATCGTTGTGGGCGTCTCACTCTTTGACCTCGGGAATGGGGTCGTTCCAGCCCAGTCCGCGCCGGTCGGGCCGCTTCTGGGTGACAATCGACAGGTCGAGTTCGCCGAGGCCGTAGTCGTAGAACCACAGGCGTACCCGTGTGCCTTCGAGGGGCTCCATGCCGATGAGATGGCCGATGAGGGCGGCGCTCACGTGGTAGTGGTTGCCTTTGACGCTGATTCGCCCGGGGCAACTCACACTCCGGGTTTGCCAGGCGCTCGGGTACAGAGGGAGTCGCCAGGCCCCGAGCAGTCGACGAACCGAGGGCTGGTAGACCTCTGCCGGTACTCGCTGTCCGAGCGCCTCGTGGGGCCGATGGTGGTTGAACTCATGGACCCACTGCGCGCCGCCGCTTCGCGCTCCTCGCGAATCGTCTCGCTGGCGTTGTCTTCCACGTCGTACCGGAGATCGAGGTGCATGCGTTCGTGCCCGCCGTTGTCCTCGGGGTGGCCGGGACGGGAGAACACGACACGAACGCCCATCGAGACGAGCCAGGCCGACAGTCGGGTGAAGCCTGCTCGCGACGCAGTACTGCCAAACGGGGATCCGTTGTCGGATTGAATCGCTTTCGGGATTCCGTACCGCCGGAAGAGCTCGAGAAGAACGCCACGAACGCCCTCCATCGATTGTGGTCCAGGAGCACTACAGCGAGGACGAATCTGGAGAACTGGTCCCTCACGGTGAGCGGGTACACCCTCGTGCCATCCGCAGTGAGCCACCAACCCCGTTGAAGTCGATCGTCCACAGATCATTCGGGCCTTCGACGGCCACGCTGGGGAGTGCTTCTGAAGCGGCTGCTTGCGGGAACGCCGCTTCTTCCTGGGTTCGCCGCACCGCCTCAACGCCCGATCGATGGTCTTCACCGACGGAACATCGGCTTCGTCGTGCTCCCGAAGCAGCAGAGCTCGCAGCTTCTTCGGACCGTATCGAGGGTTCGCACGGCGGAGACTCACAATGCTCGCGACCATGTCCGCCGAGGTCTCGAGCTTCTGTGTCTTCGGTCTACGCGACCGGTCCTCGAGGCCGGCGACCCCCTCATCGAGGAGCCGCTGTCTCCACTTGTAGGCTGTCTTCCGGCTGATTCCGAATTCCGCACACAACGAGGAAACGCTGTCGACGCGGTGCGGATCCAGCAACCGATGAAGGAACTCCTCTCTCGAACTCAAGATGCACCTCTGTGGCCACGGCACGGATGACCTCCCATGGAGCTGTCACCCATGTCCTGACCCTGATGTGTCACCCATGTCCCGACCCCGGACCCGCTCGAAGCGGCATTCCGGCTCTTCGTAGACAGCGGAGCTGGGGGTGTCGGCCGCGGGATCCGGGCTCGTCGTAGACGACGCCGTTGCGGGTGCCGGCCACGGGATCCCGGCTCGACGTAGAGGACGCCTCTGCGGGTGCCGGCCACGGGATCCCGGCTCGTCGTAGAGGACGGGGACCGCGGGTGTGGACGCCCAGTCTACCCATTACTCCGCGCGCGGAGCGCGCTGCGCGGCTCGCCTACGGCGGCCTTGCGGGTCGGAAGACCCGGCAGTCCCAGGATCCGGTTTCCCCGGGGGTTCCGGCGTCGCGGCAGGGCGGTGGGGAAACCGGACCCTGCGGACGTGCCTGTCCGGACCGGCAGTCGGTCCACGGTCCACGGTCCACGGTCCACGGTCCACGGTCCACGGCCCACGGCCCACGGCCCACGGTCCACGGTCCACGGTCCACGGTCCACGGTCCACGGTCCACGGTCCACGGTCCACGGTCCACGCTCCATCAGACCCCGCCGCGAAGCCCCGCGATGGCCACGGGCCCCGTCCCACAACACCCACCGAGCCACCGCGCCCGACGCCACAACGCGGCGAACGCCTCGCGCTGACCCGGCCCCCCGTTCGGCTTCGCCCACAACGGGATGTCGCCCGGCACCCGCGCCGCAGCCTCCACGAGCGCGGGACCGGGCACGCAGTTCAGCCCGAAGCCCGCCGCCCCCGTGTCCATGGCCTCGCGCGCGATTCGCGCCACGTCCATCACACCAATCGGCGTGACCGAGAGCACCGTGGGCACCACCCGATCGCAGGACCGCAGCGCGGCGAGCCCCGCATCGCCGTCCACGAAGGTCTCGAGCACCACGCCGTCCACGAGACCCCCGAAGCGCGCGACGACCTCGACATGGCCGCCGCCCGGTCCGAGCGACAACCAGACCGCCGCCCGCCCGTCGGCCGCCTCCCGCGCCAGCGCGATGGCCCGCGGGACCAGCGCCTCCCAGTCGTCCCGCTCGCTCGGCAGGCTCCGGAACGTCGCCGTGAGGAGGACCTCGGCGCCCGCCTCCGCGAACGCCGCGTGGGCCGCGCGAATCGCGTCGGGACGCTCCAGGAGCCACGTCTCGACGGGGGTGTAGAGGGGGAGGCCCGCGTCCTGCAGCGTGGTGGCGAGGCCCCCGTCGAGGACGACCGGACGGCTCAGTGGATCCACTCGTCGTCGTCGCGGCCCTGGCCGCCCTGCGCCTTGCCCCCGTCGAGGACGGTGAAGCGCTGCAGCTCCTTCTCGATCTTCGAGGCCTCCTTGCGGAGCTCGCGGCGGCGCTTGCCCGGGCCCCGGAAGCTCCACCAGCCGACGATGCCGATCCAGCTCGCCACCATCTCGAGCGTCGCGGCGCTCGGGAACGCGAGCAGCATGACGAGCACGTAAACGAGCGTGCCCCAGACGATGTAGATCGCCGGGATCGGGAGCACGAACATCAGGTTGATGATGCCGCGCGGCTGGGCGAGGCCGAACCCGACGAACATCGGCAGCACGAGGAAGGTCCAGCCGGAGCGCGTGGCCGGCGGGAACAGCCCGAGCGCGTCGGACACCATGGGGATGAGCATCGCCACGATGGCGGTGACGGAAAGCGCGTCGACCCACTGCCGCCACGGCAGGAGCCGGGGCAGGGAAGGCAGCACGAAGTACAGCACGACGATCGAGATCAGGACGTTGGCGGCGTTCTCGCGCCCCTGCACGAAGAACCGGGTGAGCACCTGCCAGGGCTGGAACCCGTAGCCGAAGCTGGTGAGCATCATCGCCCCCAGCGGCACCCCGAGGTTCCACAGCACGAGCTCGACCACGTAGAGCACGAACAACCCGATGAGCAGGTTGCGCATCCACGGTTCGAGTGGCGGCAGGTACAGGGTCTGCTGGGGATTCGCGGGCACGTCGGTCCACCTCCGTGAATGCCGGATAACCCCCACGCGCGGGGCGGGAGGCGCACGTTCGCTTGATTCGGACCGCCTGCGCAAGGTAGAAGCGCGCGTATCGCGGAGGATTCTTGGCCTACGATCTCGTCGCCATCGGTGGACCGGTCGCGGGTGACCGTTTCCCGCTCGTCGCGAGCGACGAGGCCATCATCATCGGCCGTACGCAACGCGGGATCAACCTCCCGGATCCGCTGGTGTCGGTCAAGCACGCGTCCCTCAGCTTCACGCGCGGGGGGTGGACGATCACCGACCTCGACTCCGCCACCGGGGTGAAGGTCAACGGCGAGCCCATCCCGGTGCAGAGGCCCGTCGCGCTCCAGGTGGGCGACGTCGTGCTCATCGGCGAGTGCGAGCTCCAGCTCGACTCGGGCGGGTCGCGCGTGCTCCGCCGGCTGCTCTGGGCGATGGCGCCGGCCTGGATGATGGTGTTCGTCGCGGCCGGGGTCCTGTTCTGGGTCACGGGCGATCGGCCCGTCACACTCACGACCGGCAGCGAGATCCACACGCCCACGGGCACGGCGAAGTCCCTCACCATCCCGAAGCCGTTCATCCGCGCGCACGCGCTCGACGTTCGCGAGATGCGGCTCCGCCGGATCACCGATCTCGACGAGGATGGCGTCGACGAGCTCTGGCTCTACGTCGGCCAGGACGAGATCATCATCACGTTCGGCGAAGACGGCAGCTGGCAGCTGCTCGGCCGACTCCCCCAGGGATGCGTCGATCAGCGCGGCTCCGTCGGGTTCCCCGACCTCGCGTGCGACGGCATCGACTACCGCATGCTCGACGGCGCGTACCGCGCGGTCGCGCAGCTCGACCCCGTGGTGTGGTTCGTGGGCGAGGCGACGGGCGAGTACAAGCCGGAAGAGAAGGAGGACAAGGGCAAGAAGGGCAAGAAGGTCAAGACCAAGACGAAGACCAAGATCGGCCCCGATGGCGAAGAGATCGTCGTCAACACCGGCATGGAGAAGGTCCCCGAGCTCGCGGCGCTGCACGGCGCCAAGGGCCCCGTCGCGTTCCGCCTGGCGATGGGCAACGTCGACCAGCTCGCCGGCTTCCTCGCGGCCCAGGGCATCACCGAGCCCGTGCACTACATCATCTGCGAAGACGCGCTCCCGGGCATGCCCGCACAGGCCCTGTTGCGTGGCGGTGTCGTGCAGCCGCTCGCGTTCGGCTGCGGCAAGGACGTGAAGCTCGAAGGCGTGCGGGCGCAGGCGTTCGAGGGCGCGAAGATCTCGGCCATCGCGTTCACGGCGGCGGGTCGCGAGATGCTGCCGAAGCACCTCGCGTACACGTGGTCCGGCGCGCCCGATCCGCTCTTCGTGCCGGGCTTCTACCGCGGCGTCGTCGACACGGCGGCGCGCTGGCCGATCCCCCTGAAGGGCGGCGTGTACCTCGGCTTCGAGTCCGCGGGGCACGTGTTCCATCCCATCGCGTCCGAGCCCATCCTCCCTGATCGCGTGCGTCTCGATGCCGAAGACGCCATCCAGGTCGAGGCCATCACGGCGACCATCCTCTCGCCGGGCAAAGCGACGCTCGATCCGGCCGGTTGCGCGCAGGTCGAGATCCGCGCCAGGGCGTTCCGGTGCGCGTTCATCCGCGGCTGCATGCCCGGCAAGAAGTTCATCCAGGTGGTCGAGAAGGGGTGTGGCGAAGAGAAGGTCATCGCGACGGCTGGCTACCACTCGGGCGCCACGGTCGGCGCGACCGACAACGTCGAGGTGCGGATCGAGGTCCAGACGCAGTCGGCGATGTCGGTCACCGACGTGATCCAGGTCCGGGTCGGGGCCCGTCCGCCGAAGTAGGGTTGTCAGGCCGCCTCGCGACGGGTACTGTACAAGCGTTCACAGAAACGTATGTGCAGTGAGCGCGCTGCCACACCCGCGAGGCCAAGAAGAATGGACGACCTCTCTCCCCGCCAGCAGGAGATCTTCGAGTTCATCCGCACGGTGATCGATCAGCGCGGGGTGGCGCCCAGCTACCGCGAGATCGGCACGGCGCTGGGCATCGGCTCCACCAACGCGGTCAGCGACCACATCAAGGCGCTCGTGCGCAAGGGCTTCATCGAGCGGGTCGGCGGGCGTGGCGCGCCGCGCAGCATCCGCCTCACCGAGCAGGCCACCGAGTCGTTCGAAGACGACGGCGTGCAGGGCATCCCCATCCTCGGCCGCATCGCCGCGGGC
>JACKET010000017.1 GCA_020632875.1 Alphaproteobacteria bacterium | reverse complement strand
CCGACCGCCCCATCCGACAGGCACGTCCGCAGGGTCCGGTTCCCCCTCGCCGCGCCACAGAGGCTCGAAGCCCCTGGGGAACCGGATCCTGGGACTGCCGTGTCTACAAACCGCAAGGCCGCCATAGGCGAGCCGCGCAGCGCGCTTGCGCGCGTAGCCAACGGTAGACGAGCCGGGAGCCCGCGGCCGACACCCGCGACACCGCCGTCTCCCGACCGCCCCATCCGACAGGCACGTCCGCAGGGTCCGGTTCCCCTTCGCCACGCCACAGAGGCTCGGGGAACCGGATCCTGGGACTGCCGGGTCTCCGGCCGCAAGGCCGCCATAGGCGAGCCGCGCAGCGCGCTTGCGCGCGAAGTAGTGGGTAGACGAGAAAGCCCCGAGCAGCTGGGCTGCCCGGGGCTCTTCGTTCACCGCGTTCGAATCAGTAGGCGTAGGTCTCGGCCCACAGCGTCACGAAGTCGAAGTCGTCGTAGGTGTCGTAGGCCACGATGTCGACCGTGTACCCGCTGTAGAAGGGGTCGAGGTAGGTCGTCGACCCGAGCCAGTCGCTGTACCAGACGTAGGGGTCGTCGGTCGGGTAGAGCTCGAAGGATTCGACGTACACGCCACCGGCGTACTCGTCGTACACGTCCGCCCACACCTGGACCACGTCGTAGGGGCTGTCGGCGTCGTCGACCTCGGCCTCGAAGTACCAGATGTCGTCGTAGTAGTAGTCGTCCCAGTAGACCCCGGCGCCCGCGGAGAGCACGACCGGCGAGTAGTTCACGACGGGAGGCGGAGCGTCGTGCACCACCACGACATCGGGCTCGTCGTAATCGGACGAGTAGACGACACAGCCGGAGAGTCCGAAGGTCGCGGCGCCAACGAGTGCGAAGAGCTTGTTCATGGGGGCCTCCGTAGGGGCGGGGTTCCTTGCATCTGCCTGACAACCGGTGGACGCCCCCCTCGGCGGGTTATTCGAAGGCCGCTCCGATTTTTCTGATCGATCGGCGGGGAGGCCCGTGAACACGAAGCTCTCGAGCGCTCCGGTGGTGAGGATCCCGCCGGACTCGGCCGCCGCGGTCGGACGCGGGCACCCCTGGCTGTACGGGCAGCTCCGGCTGCCGGAGGTCGGCTCGCCCATCCGGCTCGAAGACCCCCGCGGGCGCATCGTGGGCTACGGGCTGGCCGACCGCGGCGCGATCTGCGTGCGCGTGCTCGGGGTGGGGGAGCCGCCGGACATCGACCTGCACGAGCTGCTCCGCCAGCGCGTCCGGCGGGCGGACACCTTCCGCAAGCGCGTCGTGGGCGGCGTGACGGACGCGTGGCGGGTGCTGAACGCCGCGGGCGACGGGCTCCCAGGGCTGGTGCTCGATCGGTACGCCGACGTCGCGGTGACCAAGGTGTACTCCCGCGCGTGGGAGCCGCACCTCGAGGCCTTCGAGGAGGCGGTGAAGGGCCTCGGCTGGGCGAGCTCGATGCTGCGCCGCTTCGGGGTGAAGGCGGTCGACGGGAAGGAGGGCGCGGAGGCGCGCTTCGGGAAGCCCCCGCAGACGGTGGTCGTGACCGAGCACGGGATGAAGATGCTCGTGCGGCCGTGGACCGGGCAGAAGACCGGCACCTTCCTCGATCAGCGCGAGCACCGGCGGCTGGTGGGCGAGATCGCGATGGGGCGCAGGGTCGCGAACCTGTTCGCCTACAACGGCGGGTTCTCGCTGGCCGCCGCGCTGGGCGGGGCGTCCCAGGTGATCACCGTCGACATCGCCGAGGCCGCGATCGACGACGCCCGCGAGAACTTCCGGCTGAACGAGCTGGACCCGGACGCGCACGTGTTCGAGGTCGCCGATGCCTTCGCCTGGCGTCCGAAGGGCCAGCTGGGCCTGCTGATCGTCGATCCACCGTCGCTGGCGCGCACCGTGAAGGCCCGTGGAGCGGCGACCTCCGCGTACCGCAAGCTGCACGCGTCTCTCGGGGGCGACGTGCAGCGGGACGGGCTCGTCGCGAGCTCGAGCTGCACGGCCCAGCTCGACTGGGAATCCTGGACGCGGGCGGTGTCGGAGGGGCTGTCCCGTCACGGCTCCTGGAGCTGGTGCTGGCAGTCGCGCGCACCCGCGGATCACCCGGTCGCCCTTGGACACCCGGAGGGTCACTACCTGAAGTTCGCGTTGCTCCGGCGACTCTGAAACGGCCGGTTGACGTCCGCGTGACAGCGTGGGAAAAGAACCCGATGTCAGGTTCCCCGGAAGCCACGTGCCGAGCCCCAGACCGCGAGAGAGCGGTGGGTCGCGCGGCGCGTGCTCCCCGCCCGTCCCCAATGATTCAACCCGAATGCCGACGCCACGGTCGCAGGCTCCCGAGCCTCCCGCAGCGCCGCGCATCCGGTTCTGGAGCACGCATTGTCAGCCGAGATCATCACGAACACGACGGCGCGCGAGACCCGTGTCGCGCTGCTGGAGCACGGCCGCCTCGTTGAGCTACACGTCGATCGCGGCGATGGCCGCGGCTACGTGGGCAACGTCTACCTCGGCAAGGTCGTCCGGGTGCTGCCCGGCATGCAGGCCGCCTTCGTCGACATCGGGCTCGAGCGGGCCGCGTTCCTGTACGTGGGCGACATCCACGCCGATGTCCTCAAGCTCGAGGGGCGCGACAGCACCGCTCCGCCGATCGGCGACAGCGAGGCGCGCTCCCAGCCGAAGCCCGGCCAGGCGCCCATCCAGGATCTCCTGAAAGAGGGCCAGCAGGTCGTCGTGCAGGTCGCGAAAGACCCGATCGGCACGAAGGGCGCGCGGCTCACGATGCACATCGCGCTGCCCGGTCGGTACCTCGTGTTCATGCCCACCGTGAACCACGTGGGCATCTCGCGCCGCATCGAGCAAGACAAAGAGCGCCGCCGCCTGCGCAACATCGTCGAGAAGAACCGGGCCAAGGGCTCCGGCTACATCGTGCGCACCGTGTGCTCCGGCCAGTCCACCGAGACGCTCAAGGCCGACATGAAGTTCCTCGAGACCACCTGGGCCCGCGTGGCCGAGCTGCTCCCGAAGAAGAAGGCGCCCGCGCTCCTGCACGCCGAGTACGACGTGGTCCTGCGCGCCGTCCGCGACCTGTTCGACGAAGACGTCGAGCGCATCGTGGTCGACGACAAGAAGGTCTTCGACACGGTCCGCGACTTCATCGCGGGCGTCCTGCCCTCGGCGGTCGACCGGGTCCATCACTACCGCGGCAACGAGCCCGTCTTCGACACGTACGGCGTCGAGACCGAGATCGGGCGTGCGCTGGGGCGCAAGGTGTGGCTCAAGTCCGGCGGGTACCTGGTCATCGACCAGACCGAAGCGCTGATGGCGATCGACGTGAACTCCGGCAAGTTCGTCGGCAGCTCGTCCCTCGAAGACACGACGCTGCGCATCAACCTCGAAGCGGTCGACGAGGTCGTGAACCAGCTCCGCCTGCGGAACATGGGCGGCATCATCATCATCGACCTCATCGACATGGACCGCGAGCAGAACCGCGACCAGGTGTACCGCCGGCTCGAAGAGGCGCTGCGGAAGGATCGGGCGCGCACCAACGTGCTCCGAATCAGCGATCTCGGCCTCGTCGAGATGACCCGCAAGCGCGTGCAGGAGGGCCTCGATCGCTACCTGCGCGAAGACTGCCCGGTGTGCAGCGGCACGGGCTACGTCCGCTCGAAGTCGACGCTGGCCTTCGACATCCTGCGCGAGGTCAAGCGCGAAGCGAGCCGCGCGAACGGCGCCGAAGCGATCTACGTCAACACCACGCCCGCCATCGCCGACCTCCTGTACGGGTCGCGCTACCAGGATCTCGAGACCACCGAGCGGGACATCGGCAAACGCATCGTCGTGCGCGCCATGGGGCACTACCACCCCGAGCAGTACGAGGTGTACGTCAGCGCTCGTGGCTGACTGGGTCGAAGGGCGACTGGCGCGGGTCGTCTGGGCCAGCGCGAAGAACGGGTACGCGGTCGTCGGGCTCGAGGTCGACGGGGAAGAGGTCACGGCGGTCGGCGAGCTCGGGCTGCTGTGCGAGCAGGGCGAGGGGACCTTCGCCGCGCTCGAGGGCCGCTGGGAGACGCACCCGGTGCACGGGCGGCAGTTCCGGGCGTCCGGGTTCCTCCAGGGCACGCCGCGCACGCTCGAAGGGCTGAAGCTCTACCTCGGGTCGGCCGGGATGCCGGGCGTCGGGCCCAAGCTGGCGGAGCGGATCGTCGACCGGTTCGGGATGCAGACGCTCGACGTGCTCGCGAACCAGCCCCAGCGCCTCGTCGAGGTCGACGGGATCGGGAGCAAGCGCGCGAAGACGCTCCAGCAGCGGTGGCGGGCCGACGAAGAGGGGCGTGCGGTCGTCGTGACGCTGCGCGGGCTCGGGCTGTCGAACCGCCTCGTTCAGCGCGTCACGCGCCGCTACCGCGAGCGCACCGCCGAGGTCGTGCAGCGCCAGCCGTACCGCCTCGCCGAGGAGATCGCGGGCATCGGGTTCCGAACGGCCGACCAGCTCGCGCGGCACCAGGGGCTCCCGCTCGACGACCCCGCGCGGGTGCGGGCCGCCGTGGTGCACGTGCTCGACCAGGCCACGCAGAACGGCCACTGCTTCGAGACGCGCACCGCCGTCCGCGCGGCCGTCGAAGAGCTCGGCGTGCCCGTCGACCACCTCGATGATGCCGTCGAGGCCGCCGTGGCGGGCGGCACGGTGGTCGTCGAGCAGCGCGACAGCCCGGGCCTCGACCGCCTGTGGCGCGGCGCCCTGTTCGACGCCGAAGAGCTCGTCGCGCGCGAGCTCGCCGCACGCTCGCACATGCAGCCGCCGCTCGGGTTCGACGCCGAACGCCGGGTGCTCGACGCCGAGCGGGCCGAGGGCATCGAGCTCGACGCGAGCCAGCGCCGGGCCGTGCTCACGGCACTCCAGGGCGGGGTGGTCGTCGTCACCGGCGGTCCCGGCACCGGCAAGACCACGTTGCTCAAGGTCCTCCTCCGCGCGGTCCGCGCCGAGGACTGGTTGCTCGCGTCGCCGACCGGTCGCGCGGCCAAGCGCCTCCAGGAAGCGACGGGCCGTCCGGCCTCCACCATCCATCGCCTCCTCGAGTTCAACCCGGGTGAAGGCGGGTTCCAGCGCGGCCCCTCGAATCCACTCGAAGGTTCCGGGCTCGTGGTGGACGAGGCGTCGATGGTCGATCTGCCGCTCATGCGCGCGCTCATGGAGGCGCTTCCGTACCCCGGCGAGGACTTCTCGCTGGTGCTCGTGGGGGACGCCGATCAGCTCCCCTCGGTCGGGCCGGGGCAGATCCTGGCGGACGTCATCGCGTCCCAGGCCGTGCCGGTGGTGACGCTCGACACGGTCCATCGCCAGGCCCAGGACTCCGGGATCGTCGCGGCGGCGCACGCCATCCGCTCCGGTCACCTGCCGGCGCGCAGCTCCCCCGGCGGAGACGCCTTCCTCATCGAGCGCGAGGAGGCGTCCCAGGTCCAGGAGACCCTGCTGAAGGTCGTCCGCGACCGGCTCCCCGCGAATGGCTTCGCACCCGAGCAGATCCAGGTCCTCACCCCCGTCCGGCGCGGTCCGCTCGGCACCGGAGAGCTCAACCAGCGCCTGCAGCGCGCGCTGAACGGCGAAGCTGAGGTGTTGCGTGAAGGGGAGCGCGAGCTGCGCGTGGGCGACCGCGTCATCTGCACCCGCAACAACTACGACCTCGAGGTCTTCAACGGCGACCTCGGCGTCGCGCTCCGTGCGGTGAAGGACGGCATCGAGATCGAGTTCGACGGGCGGAACGTGGTGTTCCCGTGGGACGAGCTCACCAGCATCGAGCTCGCGTACGCCGTCACCGTCCACAAGTCCCAGGGCAGCGAGTACCCGGCCGTCGTGCTGCTGCTGCACCACTCCCACGGGCTGATGCTGCGCCGGAACCTGTTCTACACGGCCGCGACCCGGGCGAAGCGCTTCCTCTGCGTGGTGGGGACCGAACGGGCGTGGGGACGCGCGGTGCGCGACAACCGGAGCGATGCGCGGAACACTGCGTTGGCCGAGCGTCTTCGCAACCCTTGAGACGACTTCGAGATACGCTCGCGACGTGAGACGACGACACGTCGGTGCTGGCCTGGTCGCGCTCGGCATGCTGCTCTTCCTGTGGTGGCTGTCGCGCCCGTCCGCCGATCTCCTCGAGCCTCCCGGGGCTCCGCAGCCAGAGGCGGGGAGCGCTCCGACTCCACTCCCGCGCGTGGCCGTTCCCGAGCCGGTCGAGGAGGACCCGACCGCCGACCCTCCCGAGCCGTTCGACCCGCTCGCACCGCGTCCGTTCCGCGGCCAGGCGCGCACCCTGTCGAACGGGATGACGGTGTTCCTGATCGAAGACCGCACCGAGCCCATGGTGGCGACACGCATCGTGGTGCGCGCGGGGTCGGCGCACGAGCAGCCCGGTGAGGAGGGCGTGGCGCACCTCGTCGAGCACCTCATGTTCATGGGTACTACAACGCTCGGGACGAGCGACTGGCGCGCCGAGCAACCCTGGTACGACGTGCTGCGCGACCTCACCGCTAAGGGGGCCCCGAAGGCCGACATCGATGCTGCGCTCGCGGAGGCCGACGCGTACCTGCTGAACAGCGAGTACGCCGAGGCGCTCGACGAGATCGGCGCAGACGACGTGAACGCGTTCACGTCCTTCGAGACCACGGAATTCGTCGCGGCGGTGCCGCCGAACGCGCTCCTGCCGTGGGTCGTCCTCGAGGCCGAGCGGTTCGCCGACCCGGTCTTCCGGTCGTTCCCGCGCGTCCAGGAGGTCGTGTCCCTCGAGCGCGACGGTCGCTCCGTCGAGTCGGGCGTCCATGCGGTTCTCTTCGAGGGGCATCCGTTCGGACGGCCGATCGGGGGCACCGCCGAGTCGCTCGCTGGCCTCGACATCGAGACGGCCGAGGGATTCCACGCCCGCCACTACCATCCGGAGAACATGGCCATCGTCATCGTCGGCGAGTTCGACTCCGTCGAGCTGTGGGGCGCGCTCGAGGACAACTTCGGCCGCTGGAGGCCCGGCACGGGCGCGTCGGTCGCGGTCCCCGACATGAGCGCGCGGCGCGTCGTGTACGACTACGACGGGAAGGAGAGCTACGGCAGGGCGACCGCCCACTGGGCCCTTCCGCCGATTCCCGCCGAGGACGAGCCCGCATTGCGCGTGGCGCTCGCGGCGCTGGCGAGCCGGCTCGCCGCTTCGAAGGACGGGTGGGGCAACCTCGCGATCGGGCTCTGGAGGTACCGCTCTGGCGTGGTGATGCGCGTCGAAGGGGCGTGCTCGAGCGTCAAGGGGGACGCCGCCACGCGATGCCGCTCCGCCCTCGCGGCCGCGCTGGAGCACCTCCGGAAGACCGGTGTGACGAAGTCCGACATCGCGTGGCTGCGGAAGCGCGTCTGGTACGACCGGCTGCGCGAGCTCGAGCGCGGGAGTGCCCAGGCCGAGGGCATCGCGAGCGCGTGGGCCGTGGGGCTCGACCTCGAGGGTGGGTGGACCCTGGTCGAGCGGCTGCGATCGGTCACGCCGACGCACGTGAACACCGTGATCCGCGACAATCTCGCGGGGCCGCCGTTCCTGTCGCTCCGCGGCGTGACCCGGAGCGAGTCCCGCCGGGACCCGCATCGCTCGCGGCGCCTCCGCGGGGCCCCACGACGCGGCCGGAGGAAGTCCGAGCTCTTCGAGCTCGTGACCTCGATGGAGCGGCCCCCGCTGCCTTCGCGATGGGCCGAGCGTGGCCTGCACTTCGACAGCACGGAGGACGGGCGGGTCTTCGTCTCGTACAACCCCGCCAACACGCTGTTCGAGTCGCGCCTGGTGTACCCGGTCGGCTGGGCCGACCTCCCGGCGCTCCGTCATGCGGCGTCCGCATGGGAGCGTTGCGACGGGTCGGGGTGCGTGCGGAGCCGCCTTCGCCCGCATGGGGTCCGGTTGGCGATCGAAGCCGTGGAGGCGGAGTCCACCACGATCGTGCTCGACGGGCCGCGAGAGGGGGTCGACGCGGCCCTCGCCATCGTTCGGGCTGGCCTCTCGGGTCCCGTCCTGGCCGATCACGGTCTCGGTGGGGTCGCCGACTCGATGATGGGCTGGGCACTCCACGGTCCCGACGGGCCCTGGGTGGCCACCGACGTCGACCCCTCTGCGGCGGCCATGCGCGGCGCGTTGATGGAGATGGGCCGATACGCTCCGCGCGTGCTGTATTCCGGCACGGAGACGCCCGAGGGGCTCTGGCACGCGACCGAAGGTGAGCGCTTCGAGAGGGTGCCGACGCCGCGCTTCCAGCACGAGGGCCTCCGCATCGGTCGCTCGGAGACCCCCGTGATCACGGGCCTCGCCCGCCTGAGGCTGTTCGCGCCACTCCCTCCGCCGGCACTCGAGGACGAGGCGTTGCACGTGGTCGCCGAGCGGCTGCTCTCGGGGAGGACCGGCAAGGTCCGGGAGACCATGCGGGAGGACTCGGCGCTCGCCTACTACGCCGAGGCCCGGATCCATCGGGGGAGCCTCGCCGACCCCGGGTGGATCGAGCTCCACGGGTACGTCAGCGAAGACCGGGTGGACGAGGGGGCGGAAGCCATGCTCTCCGTCCTCGAGCAGCCGGCGATCGACGCCGAGCGGGCC
Organism: Alphaproteobacteria bacterium; assembly: GCA_020632875.1. Taxonomy (GTDB): domain Bacteria; phylum Myxococcota_A; class UBA796; order UBA796; genus JACKEQ01. The sequence continues at coordinate 136,110 of JACKET010000017.1, read as the reverse complement.
GCCGGGATCTGGCGGCGCGCGAAGTCCGAGGCGTGGCGGAATCCCGTCCACTTCCGCGACCTGCCCCGCGTGCTCGTAGACGCCTGGGACCGGGGAATCGACGGCGACCCGGCACCGGTGGTCTGGGAGGGGCTCTCGGTGTTGGAGCAGGGCGATCTGCTCGCGTGGCTGGAGCAGATCGCGGCCGGGCCGAAAGTGCTCTGCATCCGCGCGGAGAAGTCCGATCGAAGCCGATGGGCGGCTCGCGGCCGGGTGGAGCCCATGCCCGCGCAGTGACCGCTACTTGAAGGCGAACCGCGACGCGAGCTCGGCGACATCCTGCCCGTGCCCGTCGAGCACCTTGATCGGGAACTCGATCGCGGCCTGACCGCTCTTCACGGCGTCGATCATCTCGGGCGTGACGGTCGCGTGCGCCGTGATGTCTTTCGTGGAGGGCAGGTAGTACTTGATCTTCGTGGACTTCTGGAGGTGCTTCGTGCCCGCGAGATCGGGATGGGTGCCGAGCGCGACCGCCCCGGCGAGCTCGCCGACCGTGAACACCGCGCCCGAGTGGATGGCGCCGGCGTGATTGCAGATCGCCGGGCTGTGGGGGAGGCGCAGCACCACGTGGCCCGGGCGGGCCTCTTCGACGCGGATCCCGATGTGCGCGAGGAACGGGACGGCGTGAAGGGCGTGGTTGAGCTGGGCGAGCGTCGACATGGGGCCTCCGGCGCGACAGCATAGCGGGATAGTGGGCTGTGCGGAGGCCGACGTGCAGAAGGTCGACATCAAGGCGATGAACCGGGCCCAGCTCACGCGATGGCTCGCCGACGAGCTCGAGGTCGGGCCGACCCGTGCGAACGCGGTGTTCCGCGCGCTGTGGCAGCAGGGGGCCCGCACGTTCGGCGAGATGGAGGGCGTGGGCCGCGAGCTGCGCGCCCAGCTCGAGCCCGTCGCCGAGATCCGGTCGCTCGAGCCCGAGATCGAGCTGGCGTCCGACGACGGCACCCGGAAGTTCCTGTGGAAGCTGCACGACGGGCACACCATCGAGAGCGTGCTGATCCCCGACGGCGACCGGCTCACGCTCTGCATGAGCAGCCAGGTGGGGTGCGCCATGGCGTGCACCTTCTGCCTCACGGGCGACCTGGGCCTGAAGCGGCACCTCACGGCGAGCGAGATCGCGAACCAGCCGCTGCAGATCCAGAAGCTGCTGCCCGAAGGCGAGCGCATCACGAACCTCGTGCTGATGGGCATGGGCGAGCCGCTCCACAACCTGCCCGCGCTCGTGCCGGCCCTCGAGAACCTGCTCGACGACCACGGGATGAAGTTCAGCCACCGCCGCATCACGGTGTCGACGGTCGGGCTCGTCAGCAAGATGGGCGAGCTGGCCGCCGCGCTGCCCGTCAACCTCGCCGTGTCGCTGAACGCCACGACCGAAGCGCAGCGCCGCCAGATCATGCCGATCACGAAGAAGCACAGCATGGCCGAGCTGCTCCAGGCGTGCCGCGACTTCCCGCTGCCCCCCGGCAAGCGCATCACCTTCGAGTACGTCATGTTCCGCGGGTTCAACGACTCGCTCGAAGACGCCGAGCGCTTGTGGGGCCTGCTCGAGGGGATCCCCGCGAAGGTCAACCTGATCCCGTACAACGAGAACCCGCACCGCGACCTGAAGCGGCCCGACGACGCGACCGTGAAGGCCTTCCAGCACTGGTTCGTGAGCCGCGGGATGAGCTGTACGGTCCGAACCACCCGCGGGATCGACATCTCCGCCGCGTGCGGTCAGCTCGGCAGGATGCGCGAGCAGGCGGCCGCTCGCGCGTAGCGTTACTCGCCCTCCGCGGATGGAGGGCAGCGTGGCGCACACGATCGGGATCATCGGCGGCTCGGGGCTGTACGACCTCGAAGGGATCGAAGACCGCCGCGAAGAGCGCGTCGACACCCCGTTCGGCCCGCCCTCCGACGCGCTCATGCGCGGGCGCCTCGGCGACGCCGAGCTCGTGTTCCTCGCCCGGCACGGCCGCGGGCACGTGCACAGCCCCACGTCGGTGCCGTACCGCGCGAACATCTGGGCGCTCAAGAACGCCGGCGTCGACTGGATCCTCTCCGTCAGCGCGGTCGGCTCGCTGCAGGAGCAGATCGAGCCCGGCCACGTCGTGGTGGTCGACCAGTTCATCGACCGCACGCGCAGCCGCGCCAACACCTTCTTCGAAGACGGGATCGTCGCGCACATCAGCTTCGGCGACCCCCTGTGCGCGGTCCTTCGCGGCTACCTGCTCGAAGCGGCCCGTGCGGAAGGGGCCATCGTGCACGACGGCGGCACGTACATCGCGATGGAGGGCCCCGCATTCTCGACCCGCGCCGAGTCGAACCTCTACCGGAGCTGGGGGGCGCACGTCATCGGCATGACGAACCTGCCCGAGGCGAAGCTCGCGCGCGAAGCCGAGATCTCGTACGCCACGCTCGCCATGTCGACCGACTACGACTGCTGGCACCCCGAGCACGGCAGCGTCACGGTCGAGCAGGTGATCGGGGTCCTGATGCAGAACGTCGCCCTCGCGAAGCGCATCCTGCAGCGGGCCGTGCCGCTGATCGCCGCCCACGACGGGCCTGCGCCGGCCCACCGCGCCCTGAAGAACGCCATCCTCACGAACCCGGCAGTCGTCGACCCCGAGCAGCGCGCCCGCCTCGACCTGCTCGTGAAGAAGTACCTGGGGTGAAGGGCATCGGGGCGAAGCTCAGAGCCGCGCGCGAGGCCCGGGGCCTCTCGCTGGGGGACGTCTCGGCCCAGACCCGCATCCCCGAGCCGCACCTCGCGGCCATCGAAGAGGATCGGCTCGACGACCTGCCTCCGGGCCCGTACCGCAGCGCCTGGCTGCGCACGTACTGCGAGATCGTCGACGTCGAAGAGCCCGTCGTCATGCCGAGCCCCGGCGATCCGCCGCTCGTGCCGCTGAACGTCGTGCGAGCCGTCGGGCTCGTCACGCTGTTCGCCGCCATCGGGCTCATCGCCTGGCTCCAGTGGGGCCCGAAGGGCGGCGAGCACACGGGCCCCGCGCCCGTCGCCGGCCCCGATCAGGAGGTCGTCGTCGCGGCGCTGCAGAACGTGAAGCTGCACGTCGAGGTCGACGGCGAGCCCGCGTTCGACGGCGTGCTGTCGGGTGGCGAGAGCCTCGACTTCTCGGCGCACGACCGCATCGAGATCGACGTGCCGTCGGTCGAGTCCGTGAAGCTGCACTTCAACGGCGAGCGCATCGTGCCGCAGGGCCGGCAGGACGCGCCGCGCCGCATCGTCTTCGTCGACGACGGGGCGCCCTGATGGCCCAGCTCACCCAGCGCACCGAGGGTCTTCTCCGCCGACTCGTCCGCCGCGAGGCGTCCGCTGCCATCCGGAAGCTCCTCTCGAAGACGCGTCCCGAAGACCTCGCCGCCGCGATGGAGCACCTCACCTGGGCCGAGCAGCGCCGCCTGCACGGGCTGATCGAGGATCTCGACTACAAAGCGGCCGTCGTCTCGAACCTGTCCGAGCCCGCCGTCATCCAGCTCCTCAAGAACGAGACCGAGGCCGATCTCGTGAGCCTCCTCGACCGGATGGAGCCCGACGACGCCACCGACGTCGTCGAGGCCCTGCCGGACGATCTGCGGTCCCGGGTCATCGAGAAGCTCGACCGGATCGACGCCGAAGGCGTACGCGAGCTCCTCGAGTGGCCGAGCGACACGGCCGGCGGGATCATGAGCCCGCTGGTCTTCAAGATGGCGCAGACGGCCACGACGGCGCAGGCCATCGCGCAGCTCCAGAAGCAGCACGACAACGTCGAGAGCGTCCACTACCTCTACCTCGTCGACGGGGAGGACCGGCTGGTCGGCGTCACGTCGCTGCGCTCGCTGCTGACGCACGCGCCCGACACGCCGCTCGTCGCGTTCATGAACCGCGAGGTCATCCAGGTCGGCCCGCGCACCGACCAGGAGGAGGTCGCGCGCTTCGTCGCCCGCTACGACCTGCTCGCCGTGCCGGTCGTCGACTCGCAGGGCCACATCCTCGGCATCGTCACGGTCGACGACGTGCTCGACGTCATCCGCGAAGAGGCCGCCGAGGACATGATGCTGATGGCCGGCGTCAGCGAAGGCCCCGACAAGGGCGGCCCGCTGTCGCAGACCTTCCGGCGCGCCGGGTGGCTCATGGCCACGACCGTGGGCGGCATCCTGATGGCCGAGATCATCGGCGTGTACAAGCAGACGCTCGAGACCGTCGCCGTGCTCGCGGGCTTCATCCCCGTGATCATGGGGATGGGCGGGAACGTCGGCATCCAGTCGGCCACCGTCGCCGTGCGTGGGCTCGCGACCGGGCACATCCAGATCGGGGGCGCCGCGCGGTTCGTCTTCCAGGAGGCCCAGGTCGGCGTGCTCCTCGGCATCCTGTTCGCGTTCCTGCTCGGCGCGTACGGCAGCGCGCGGTTCGGCATCTGGATCGGGCTCAGCGTCGCGACCTCGATCGCGCTGGCGATCTCGGCGGCGAGCGCCATCGGCGCCGCGATTCCGGTCGTCCTCGGGAGGGCCGGCGCGGATCCGGCCATCGCCACGGGGCCGTTCGTCACCACGGCCGTCGACATGCTCGCGATCCTCATCTACTTCAACATCGCCAAGGCGCTCCTTGGGCTCTGACGCCGTCTCCGGGGTCGTCCTGGGGCACGTCGACCTCGGCGAGGCCGACCGGATCGTGCGGCTCCTGACGGCCGAGGAGGGGCGGATCTCCCTGCTGGCGCGTGGCGCACGGTCGTCGCGAAAGCGCTTCGGCGGGCTGCTCGACCTCGGGATGCGCGTGCGGGTCGAGCGCGCGCGAGGTCGGGGATTGCTGGCGCGCATCGCGGACGTCGAGCTCGTCGAGGCGGTCGATCGCGCCCGCACCGAGATCGAGCGGATCGCGCTGCTCGCCTACGGATGCGAGCTCGTGGGGAGGCTCGCGGGCGAGGACGTGCCCGCACCGCGCCTCGCGCACCTGCTCGTCGTGTGGCTCGAGCTGCTGGAGGGGGAGGCGATGCCGGGATCCGCGAGCCGCCAGAGCCTCGAGGGCAAGGCGCTGACGTTCTCGGGGCTGCTGCCTTCGCTCACGACCTGTGCCGCGTGCGATCAGCCCCTCGAGGGCGGCGTGCGCTTCGACTACGAGCACGGCCCGGTGCACGTCGAGTGCGGGCTCGGCACGCCCGTGACCGCTGCGGCGCTCGCGCGGCTCGAGGAGCTGCGCCGCACGCCGCTGTTCGAGACCCCCGGCCAGGCGCCCTCTCCGGCCGGCTGGGTGCTCGCGGAGCACGCCCAGCACCAGCTCGGCGGGGTGCTGAAGAGCCGGGGCCTGCTCGCCGATCTCGCGCTTCCGTGAACACCGGGCCCCCGACGCGCTACTCAGGGGCACGGAGGTTCGATGCTCGCGCTGCTGCTGCTCGGTTGCACCGAGAAGATCGGGCTCGTCACGGGGATCGTGCTCGTCGGGCCCGGTGAGGTCGGCAGCCCGCTGCAGGACGGCACCGTGCGGATCCTCGGCGACGCGGCCGAGCCGTTCGACGAGGGCATCACGGATCGCGACGGTCGATTCGAGGCGACCGCGCCGCTCGGGCTCAACATCTTCGCGGTGATCGAGGGCGAGGGGATGACGCCCTCGGTGTTCTCCGGGACGATGGGGCAGGGGGATCTCGTCCTGCCGGCGGGCAACCTGTTCGCGTGGCCCGAGACCGAGCGCGCCGCGCTCGACGCGACCTTCGCGGGGTGCAGCGGTCCCGGCGCCGTGATCACCGGCGAGGTGCGGCTGTTCGGCGCGACCGACGACAACGGCGTGTCGCCGCTGATCACCAACGCGTTCGCCTGGGTCGAGACGCCCGACGGCGAGCGCATCGACGCCTGCTACCTCGACGAAGACGGCGAGGCGTGGGCCCCCGATGCCCCGAATGCCGGCCCCCAGGGCCGCTATGCGGTGTTCGGGCTCCAGCGCGGATTCCACCAGCTGGTGTACGGCTACCACATCACCGAAGACATCCCGCTCGAGCACCGCCTGACGCTGTGGGTCGAGGACGACAGTGTCGTGCCGCAATACCCCGCATGGGCGGACCTCTTCGCTCCTTGACCGGGCGTGGGCGTTCCCCTAGGCTCGCGCGCATGGGCGAGATGATCACCAACCCGCAGGCCAACCCGATGATGCTCGGCGGCCTCAACCTCATCGGCCTCGGCGGCGTGGGGTACTTCCTGATGGGGCAGAAGAAGAAGGCCTTCGTCACGTGGGCCATCGTCGTGCTCGGCGGGATGTGCACCTTCGGTCTGCTGTACCTGTTCGTCCCGCTCGCGGCGTACGACGCCTACCTGCTCGCGCAACGCCTGGCCCAGGGGGAGACCATCCGCGAGAACGAGAACAGCTTTCCCTTCCTGGACATGATCTTCCGTTGAGACGGTGTGGGCTGGCCCAGGCGACCTCTTCGGGTATCGACGCGACCGTGCGCGTTCCGTGGGTGCCGTCGCGCGCCCGGACACGGTAGAGTAGGCCGTCCATGGAGTGGTCCTTTTTGCGCGTGTCGAAGGTCTCGGGGGCAGCCAGGCCCAGCTCGCAGTCTCGTACGGCGGGTCCGGTCTGATGAGCGAGCTCCGGCGGAGCCACGGCTTCCCTCTCAACGTCGCCGTCCGGTCCGACGTCGGACGGGTGCGCGCGAACAACGAAGACAGCTTCGGGCACGCGTGGCTCGACGATGGCTCGCTCTTCGTGATCGTCGCCGACGGGATGGGCGGCCACGAAGCCGGTGAGGTCGCGTCGGGTCTCGCGGTGCGCGTGCTCGAAGACGCCGTGGCGCGCGACTCCACCGGCGATCCGCGCGAGCGCCTGTACCACGGCCTGCTCGAGGCGAACGAAGCGATCCTCGAAGAGGGCCGTCGCAGCGGCACGCGCGGCATGGGCACCACGGCGGTCGCCAGCATCTTCAAGGGCCCCGAGGTGCACGTCGGGCTCATCGGCGACTCGCGCCTCTACCACGTGCGCCGCGGCCAGCTCGTCTGGCGCACCCTGGATCACACGCGCGTGCAGATGCTGATCGAGCGCGGCGAGATCACCGAAGAGGCGGCGCGCACGCATCCCGAGTCCGGGATGCTCACCCGGGCGCTCGGCCACAGCCGCATGGCCGACGGTCAGCCGCTCGTCCCCGACGTGCTCGCCGACCCGCTCACGCTCGAAGAGAACGACGCGCTCGTGTTCTGCAGCGACGGCCTGCACGACCTGGTCGACGACTGGGAGGTCGCGAAGGCGATCGCCGGCAAGGATCCGAACGAGGCCGCGCAGACGCTCGTCGAGCTCGCGAACGAGCGCGGCGGGCACGACAACATCACGGTCGCCGTGGTGGTCGCGGGCGATCGCACCGAGTCGTTCGACCCCGACTTCATCCCCGCGAACTACGTCGAGGCCGCCCGCACCGAGAGCACCTTCGACGAAGAGGGCGGCGAGACGCTCGATCCGCCCGACGACAAGGCGTCGTCGTCCCGCACGCCCGGCACGTCGTCCACGCGCCTGCCGCCGCCCGAGAAGAAGCCCGCGAGCGCGGGGGGCATGAAGATGTGGATGATCCTCGCCGGCGTGTTCGTGGCGCTGCTGTTCCTCGGCGGGATGATCGCGCTCGGTGTCGTCGTCGGGCTGTTCTTCGTCGCCGGCTAGCCCTCGGGCCTCGAGCGCTTGTCGATCTCCGGGCGAGCTCGTGAGTGGCATCTCGGTCGGACCCGCCGCGGAGCCCACGAAGCGACCGCGTTGCCGATCCCCGGGTCTCGCACAGCGACCACAGAGAGCCACAGCGCTCTGTGTCGTCGGAAGGGGTCGAGCTTCGAGCGTCTCAAGGCATCACGCAGATGACGCAGAAGGGCGCGGATGACGCAGAAACGAGGCCGTCGCGGGTCCAGCGTCCTCATGTCCGCGGGCACTGTCGAGGGGTCGACGGAGAGGGCCTCCCCGCGGACCGGCATCGGGATTCACCAGAGCAGGCGGGCGTCTCGGGCTGCTCGATCATCGGACTCGCCGACGCCCTCGTAGTCCTCGGAGCTCGGGGAGAGGGTCTGAGACGGATCCCGTTCGCCGATCAGGACCGACCGTGTTGCCGCTCGTGTGCCTCCCCACCGGGAACGGGAGCGGGAACGGGAACGGGAACGGGATCGCCCCTCAGAGGCCGTCCAGCATCTTCAGGACCGCCTGCTTGTCGGGGCCCACGCGCAGCACGGCTGCGGGGGAGCACTTCTCGCACCCGTCCATGCACCCGCACTCGTAGAGCATCGCGCGCGCCCAGGTGAGGAGCTCTGCGAGCGCGCCGTCGTCGAGGGCGTTCGCGAAGCCCATGCCGCCGACGAAGCGGTCCACCACGGCGACTCCGGCGCCCATGCCCTCCAGGAAGCCCGCCCGCACGGGGGTGACGGCCACGTCCGCTGCTTCGCACCGCAGGAACACCGGCAGCAGCGACTCGACCGTCGCCGCGAGGTGGAACAGGCCGAGGCCCTTCTCGCCCTTGTCCGGGAAGATGAACCGCGCCTCGGTGTCGTACTGCGACTCGACGGCGTCGAACCGCTCCTCCTGGTCGGACGCCGGGACCCAGGCCGAGTGCACGCGCTCGGTGACGAGCACGTCGGCGGACAGCGTGTGCATCGTGAAGCGCCCGTGCCGTCGGGTGACGCGCTCGACCGTCGTGGAACGGATGTCGAGCCCGAACGACAGCACGGGATGCGTGACGCGATCGCGAGGTGAGGCGAGATCGACGGTGAGCTTGCGGCGCTTCGCGTCGAACGCATGCATCGGCACGCGATAGCGGCGGGTTCCGAGCCCGAACACGCGCTTCGGGTAGAACCGCGTGGAGGCCGTGCGCGCGTCGACCTTCAGAAGGACCTCGCCGCTGCGCCCCTCGACGATCTCGACCACGTCGTTCGTCACGGTGTTCGCGCCGGGCTCGGAGCCGGCCGATGCGGGCGCCTGGAGCTGCGGGCTGCGGAGGATCTCGCCGCCCCGGCGCCAAGCGGAGTGGTTCTGGGACCGCGTGATCGGGTCGGTGGCCGTGCGCAGTCGGAAGTCGACGAGGTCGTCGCCGAACGCGGAGCGCAGCGTGAGCTCGTCGTTCGGGGCCTCGCGCAGCGCGGCGTCGAGGTGCGCCAGGCGCAGGAACCGGTTCCGCATGCCGACCACCGGCGCCGGGCGGGGCAGGCGGCCCGTCTCGGTGAGCTTGGCGAGGCGACCCGGATGGAGGAAACGCGCGACCGGGTCGGTCGGCAGGAGCCAGAGCGACTGGTGGAGCTTCGGGACCGGGAGCCGATTCGGCAGCGTCGCCGTGGACTCGACGAGGCTCGAGGGCTCGAGATCCCCGGCGCTCGCATCGTGGAGCCAGGCGGCCATGCGACGCAGGCCGACCTCGGCGGGCAGCACGTCGCGCCCCCAGCGCCCGCTGGGGTCGAAGGCGGTCGCCGGGTACCCGAGCCGGGTCACGACCTCGGTGGCGCGTCCGAGCCACGGGCGCGCGCTGTCGGGCTCGGGATCGCGCCCGGGCCACGCCAGCGTCTCGCCCACCACGCGCGGCGCGTAGCCCACGCGGATGGACTCGCGGCCGGGGAACAGCTGCTCCAGGAATGCGCGATGCGCCGGCGTGTCCGGGCTGATCGCGAGGACGGGAGGTGCCGCGAGGCGCCCGGTGGCGAGGTGCCAGCGGCGCCACACGAACGCCGTGTGCGTCACCTCGATGGGCGTGCCGAGATCCGGGCGATGCACGACGATCAGGTCGATGCCGAGCACCCAGGCGTGCGCGTCCGACACCGCCATCTTGATGAGGCGCCGCCCGACGTCCGCCTGGCTGACGAGGGTGAGCGCCGGCACCTGCTGGCCGACCATGCTCTCGTAGAGCGCGTCGGGACCGCACACCACGGCACCCGGATCCCACGTGCGCGCGGTGCGCATGGCGCGATCCAGGTCCCCCGCGATGCGCTGCGGCTCGGGATGCACCACCAGCACGCGGAGCCCGCGCGCCCCCACGAGATCCGCGAGCAGCGCGGTCAGCAGGGCGTTCTCGGTCTCTTCGGGCAGATCGCCGACGACGAAGAGGTCGTGCGCTCCGGGGAGGTCCTCGAGCAGCTGGTCGAGCGCACGGGGCGCGGCCCCCGGGGCCCCCGCGGCGGTCCAGGCGCTCGCCGCACGCGACGAGGGCGCCTGCCCGCGCGCCTCGGCCTGCACGCGGGCCAGCGGCTTCGCTTCGGCATCGAGCAGACCGGCCGAGATCCAGGCCTTGCGGAAGTCCGGCACCGGCAGCGGCACCTCGTCGGGCGCCTGGCGGGCCGCGCGGTCGGGCGGGGGCTGGAGCCGCGCGTGGACGCGGAGCGAGAGGCACAGCGCGAGCGTCGGCATCGCCGCCACCCACTCCAGCAGCCGCGCCGAGTCGATGTCGTCGACGTACACGCGGAACGCGAAGAACGGGATCAGCAGGGCACCCAGGATCAGAACGGTCGCCGCCCCCCAGCGCCCCGGGAGCGGGGCCTGGTTCGCGGGGTGCTGGCTCGGCGGCAGGATGATCGCGGCGAGGATTGCGATCGCGCCGGCCACGCCGGCCGTGATCACGTGCACGGCGACGATCGTGTCGTACGGGTGGACCCATCGGCCGGCCATGTTCGGGATCCACCCGAGCAGCCAGTACTGCGGGCCCGGGCCGAAAGCGGTCTCGACCCGCTCGAACAGCCGCAGGATGAGGAACAGCAGCGGGGGAGCCGCCGCCGCGGGGCCGAACGCGAACAGGCTGCGCTCGAGCAGCGGCCCCTGGCGCGGGCGCATGGCGGCGGTCACGAGCAGCACGGCCACGAGCGTCATGGCGAGGATGAGGTAGCCGAGGAACCACGCCAGCACGTTCCAGTGCCAGGTCGCTTCGTGGAGGATGCCGGTCGCGATCATCGGCGCACCCCCATCCCGCGCAGCACGTCGTCGGCGGACAGGCCGCTCCACAGCGCGATGATCGAGAGCCAGGGCACCTGCGCCTCCGTCCAGCAGGGGTCGAGCAGCACGGGTGCGTCGGCGAGGCTCGCCTGGACGGCCGCCCGCATGCCGGTGGGCGCGATGAGCAGGCGCCGATCGCGACCTTCGCCGCGCACCGGGTCGCCGTGTGCGTCGACCGGGGTGATGCCCCAGCCGAGCGCTCCGCCGGCCTCGGCGAGGAACGTGTGGGCGCGGCTCTGCACGCCCTCGCGCTCTTCACCGAGCAGGCCCGCCGCGGTGAGCACGCCGAGCTGGTCGTCGCAGGTGCGCAGCAGGGCGTCGCGGTCGAGGCACGGCAGGTCTTCGGAGAGCCCGCCCATCCGCGGCCACGTGGCGTTCAGGATCTGGCCCGCCCAGCGCTGGGCGTCGCGCTGGCCGGCGATGGCCTCGAGCCGGGTCGCGAGGTCGGACGGGTCGACGAGCGCCCGGTGCAGGGCGGATTCGGTGCCGAGCAGGCCGGAGAGGTCGTCCTGGCGGGGCGTCTGGCCGAGCCGCACGCGGAGGTCGACGAGCGTGTCCTTCGCCGAAGCGGTCATCTGGCGGATCGCGGCGCGCAGGGCGGCGAGGCGCTCCAGCGCGGCTTCGTAGCGGCGGACGAGGTCGCGCGCCGTGCGCCGCCGACGGACGGCGAGGAGCCGCTCGGCCTGCTCGCGCTCCTGGCCTGCGCCGCCGCGGCGCCAGGCTTCGTCGAGCTCGTGGGTGCGCTTCTCGAGCGCGAGCTCGGCGCCGTGGCGCCAGATCCAGAGCACCAGCAGCTGCCAGGCCGCGGCCACCAGGAAGCCGACGAGGAACCCCGCGGCCCACGCCTCGGTCGTGGTGGGCGGCAACGTGCTGGAGGCCGCCGCAGCCGCGCCGGTGGGCGTGGGCGCCATGAGCCAGCTCACGAGCAGCACGACGGTGACGCCGCTGGACCCGGCGAGGGCCGCGAGCACGCCCCAGGTACGCGAGATGCCCGGGCGCCCGTCGATGACGCGCTCCAGCGCCCTGAGCCCCGGATCGTCCGGTGGAGGCGGGGGCTCGGGCGAGGGGAGCGGGTCGACCTCCGCCGCCAGCTCCTCCTTCAGGTCGTGGATCGCCTGCTTCAGGGCATGCTCGAGCGGGGGAAGCACGCGGAGCGCGGTCTGCGGCTCGAGCTCTTCGTCGAGGAGCGCCGTGATCCGGCGGTCCGCCTCGTGCAGCGCGCCCGCCTCGGCCTGATCGACGAGGCGGAGCATGGCGCCGTGATCGGGGTCGGTCGTCGGGTCGGTGCGCCGGTTCCAGGGCTTGGCGATGGCGTCGAACAGCACGCGGTACCGGGTGCGGATGTCGACGGGTCGCTCGGTGATGCGCACCCGCCAGCGGTCCGGCAGGTGGTCTTCGGCGCCCGAGAGCCGTGCCGCGCGGCCGCGCACGCGCTCGCCGGCCGTGCCCTTCCCGAAGTCCTCGAGAAGCGCGGCGCCGTCGAGACGCTGCTGAATGCTCTGCGCGCGGCTCGGGTCGGTCGTGGGGGTCTCGGCGAGGTCGAGCAGCACCTCGAGCCCGGTGAGCGCGAGCCTCCAGCGCGCATAGCGGCGGATGCGCGCCACCGGCAGCTCGGCGGTGGCGACGGCGAGCGACGCGAACCGCCGGTCGTCGGGCCGGTGCGCGAGGGCCGCGCGAACGTCGTCGTGGTCGCGGCTGCCGGAGAGGAACAGCGTCTGCACTCCGGCGCGCAGGGCCTCTTCGAGCCCGTCTTCGTCCAGGCGGCCCGCCGTGGTCTGCCGCGGGAGCAGCAGGACCCGCGAGAGGGCCGGATGCCGCGCCGTTCCGGCCCAGGCATCGATGCCCGCGACGACCTTCGCGAAGGCCGTCCCTTCGGGTGTCGCGACCATGGGCGGCGTCCCCAGCAGCACGGTGAGCCACACCGAGCGCTGCTCTGGCGGCGTGCTGGGAGGGAAGAGGACGGGGAAGTCGTCCGCGAGCACGTCGGTGAGCGTGTCGAGGCACGCGATCAGCTCGTCGGGCTCGGCCTCCCGCCCGTCCGCCACCACGACGACGTCGAGATTCACGCGGCCGGTGCCGCGCCCCGCGCCGGCCTCCATGAGCTTGCCGGCCTGGTCTGCGAACTTCCGCCGGAGCCGCTGCGCCTTGTCGAACGCGCTGGTGAGCGCGGTGTGCGGGCTCGGCCGGGGAGCGTAGAGCGCCTTCGCGGTCTCCTCGAGGTCGTCGACCACACGGGTGCCCATCGCGCCGAGCCCGATCAGCACGAGTGGATTCGCGATCGGAGTGTCGCTCATCCGGCCAGGCCCCCGCGCACTACGCCAGGCCCGCGATCAGCTCGTCGACCGCGCGCCGCTCTTCATCCAGGAAGCGCTTCTCGGCTTCGCGCTCTTCGGCGACGGCCTGGTAGTACAGGCCGCTCAGCGCGTCACGGTGGGCCGTCAGCTCGTCGCGGAACCGCGCCCGGTCAGGCTTCTCGGCGGTCTTGCCGACGAGTGTGGTCTCGGCGGTCTGGATCATGTCGTCGCGCAGGGTCGGGTCGAGCTGCCAGAACGCCTCGAACGCGTCGCCGCGGTGCTTCGCGAGCGGCTTGCCGAAGCCCTTCATCGACCAGGCGTACCCGTCCTCGTTCCTCGAGATGGTCCCGAAGAGCGCGCACAACGTGAAGCCGCGCAGGCGCGTGCCCCGCTCGTGGGCGACCTTCTTCGCCTGGGCCTCGCGGGTCGCGCGCTCGCGCGCCTCCTTCAGCTCGATCGGGTCGAGGTTGGGCACGGCGCCGGCCTCGAAGTTCACATCGATGTGCAGCGGGTAGCTGCGGTTCGACTTCGCATCGACCTTCTTGTAGGCCGTGAACAGCTCGTCGGTCACGCGCTTGAAGAAGTACAGCGGGATGCCGAGCATCGCGCGGTACAGCACGATGGAGTCGGGCTCGTTCCAGCCCTCGACGAAGTCGACGCCGGGCGCGACCTCCTTCAGCATCCGCCCGAGGCTCGTGGGCTCGTCGGTGTCGTAGCGGGGTGCGACGCCGGCGTAGAAGATTCGCGCCGGCACGACGGTGTCGTCGACGCCGATCCGCGCCTTGTCGAGGTGGGCGAGGGTCACGCACTCGTCCGACACGCGCTGGAGCTTGTCGAGCACGCGGCGCTTGATCTCGTCGGCCGAGACCTTCGCGAGCGCCTCCTCCATCTCCTTCCGCGGGAGCCCGATGACGCGGCCGCCGCCCTCTTCGAGCGCGGTGTAGCGGGCCTCGAGCTCGAGGGCGCGCTGGAGATCGAGGTCGGCGAGCGCCGCGGTGAAGACCTCGAGACCCTCCTGGGTGAGCGACGAGCGGACCGCGGCGACGATCTCGGTCGCGTCCCGCGGGCGGATCCGCCCGGTGTCGTCGTCGCGCTGGGGGGCGAAGGCCGACGTGACGATCTCGAAGATCCGCTTGTCGTCGAAGTTGCCGGAGCGGTCGAGGAGGTGGGCGTAGAGGCGGTCCCAGAGGCGATCGGCGGCCCGATCGTTCCGCATGACCTCGGTGTCGAGGTAGAAGCGGGCCACGTCGGAGTCGGGCTGCGTCGCCGGGTCCTTGCGGAACCGCTCGGCGGACTCGGAGGCGTCGCGGGCCTGCTCGCTCGCGATCTCGGCGACCTTGCGGAAGGCCGACAGGCGCGCCTCGATGTTGAGCCGGAGCTCGCCTTCGAACGACCGCCAGAACGTGCGCTTCAGGAAGTCGCGCTGGTCGGCGGCGAGCCGGTCGAAGAGCTGGACGGCCCGGCGCTTCGCCTTGTTGAACTCCTTGTTCTCGCTCGAGAACATCCGACCGATGAGGCCCTGCTCGGCGGTGGCCTGGAGCCGCTGCTCGGACTCCTTGACCTCGCGCACGACGCCGTCGCTGTCGAGGTCGGAGGGGTTGCCGCCCTCTTCGGTCAGCCACGCGCCCTCTTCGGGGTCGTGGAAGGGCGAGAGGAACGCGCGGCGGATCTGGTGGATGAGGAAGGTGCGCTGCGCGAGCGGGTTCAGCTCGAGGTCGGCGAACAGCTTCCCGAAGAACCGGTCGGTGCGGAGCTCGGTGATGGAGGCCTGCAGGAACTCGCCCATGACCTTGCTGCGCGAGGTGGCGGTGTCGCGGCGGAGGCCCTCGAGCTGCCGCGTGAGCGTCGGGTTGCCCGTGGTGATGTCGCCCTGGTTGACCGGCGCGATGTCGATGAGCTCGTCGAGACGGTCGAAGATCGACTGCATCCGCTCCTGGAAGTGGTCGGCCCAGGCGCGCCCGTGGCGGTCGAGCTGCGCGTGCACGGCAGTGAACACGCCCTTCTCGTCGGCGGCCTCCTCCTGCCCGGACTGCCAGGCGACCCAGCCGAGGAACTTCTCGTCCGCGATGCGGTCCTTCTCGGCCTGGTCGAGGCGCTCGAAGCGCGGCTCGCCCCAGGGCACGCGGAAGTCGGGGTGGTCGGCGCCGAAGACGAGGTGCCCCTCCATCGCGCGTGCCGTGTAGCGGAGCGCGGCGTAGCGCAGGAGGTCGTTGCGGGGGAGCTGGAGCAGCGAGGTGCCGTAGCAGCCGTAGTGGACCGCGAAGTGGTCGAGCGCGAGCGACTTCTGGTGCTTGTCGTAGTTGTCGTACTCGCCGGCCTGGGCGCCCAGCAGCGGGCTGAAGATCTGCAGGAACGCCGCGTCGGCGACGGCGTGCTCGTAGCGCTCGAGGCTGATCTCGGCGGGCTTGTCGACGATGTAGGTGAGCGAGAACGGCCGCTCGTCGATGGTGCGTCGCGCGTCGCTGTTCGCGTCGGGGTCGTAGTGGAACGCGAGGTGGTCGGGGTGCCCGTGGTACCCGAGCTTCGTGAGGAACTCGAGCTCCTTGAGCGCGGCGTACCCGTTGGCGCGGATGTCGTCGTGCAGCTGGCGCTCGACGCGGTCGAGGAACGTCGACGGCAACGAGAGGGTCGACACGAGGTTCGGCCGGCCCCAGCCGTGGTCGCGAACGAGGTCCTTGAGCAGGTACGCCATCGGCAGGAACCCGCCGGAGCCCGTTCCGCCCGCGACCGACGCGTAGAGGCAGATGTTCACGACGCGGTGCTCGTTGTCGCGCCACGGGTTCTCGCGGCGCGTCGCGAGGTCGAGCATCGCGGTGATCTTGCGGCGGATGCCCGCTCGGTCGTCTTCGAGGTTGTAGTAGAGCCCCAGCCGCGACTCGACGCGGATCTGGCCCGCGCCGGCGCCCTGGGTGGCGCGGAAGTCGTAGTCGGGGTGCACCCATTGCGTGAGGTTGCGGTCTTCGGGGAGCTCGAGCTCACCGCGCTTCCGCTTCACATAGGAACGCCGGTCGAACGCCGAGACCAGGAACCGCGCGTCGGGCTTGATCTCGAGGTTCTTGTAGAGGTCGTCCTTGTTCGTGTCGATCACGCAGAAATGGGTCAGCTCCTTGAGCCGGTTCCAGTGCGGGTGCCGCTTGAGCTTGCCCGCGAGCAGGTTCACGACGCGACTCCCCGCGCCACCGAGCCCGACGAACAGGGTGGGAGAGAACTTCTCGCCAGCGAGCAGACCCATGCGGTTCCTCCAGTGTGGCGGACAGCCTATTGAAAGCGGAAGTAGATGTCGCCCAGTCGATAGAGCACGTTGGTGCGCACTCCGTCCGCCGCCGCTTCGGGCTCGACGCGGACCCACTTCTTCGTGCGGGTGTCCTTGATCTCGAGCGGGCCGCGCAGGTGGATGCGCGTGTCGCCGGCCCCGGTGGCCTCGATCCACACGGCCGCGTTGCGGGGGTTCGCGACGAAGTCGCCCGTCGCCGTGAGCGACATGCGCGCGTTGCGGTAGAAGCCGCGCCGGCCCTTCGGCTGCTCGCGCAGCACGAGGCTCGCGGCCCGCGAGAGCTGTCGCTCGCTGCCGGCGACCTTGATGGTGAGGTCTTCGTCGAAGTCGTGCGGACGGATCCAGCCGTACAGGAACCAGATCAGGAAAAGCAGGACGAGGAGCGCGAGCAGCCAGGGCCACCAGCAGCGCAGGAACCCCGTGCGATCGACCTGGTAGCGGATCGGGATGGAGTGGACGGCGCGGCTGCCCTCGGCGTCGACGGCCTCGATGCGGAGCGACGCCCCTTCGGGTGCGACGAGGTCGCCGCAGCAGCCCCGGGCGCGCGCGCAAGCCTCGTACCCGTTGGGCGTCTCGGACACGCTGATCGCGATGTCGTCGGGCACGCCGGGGAAGGTGAAGGCGGTCTTCTGCGCGACGATGGCGTGGCTCGGGATCGGGCGGAACGGGACGCATCGCTCGGTGGCGCGACGCTCGCCCCGCCACTGGCCGAAGTCCAGCACCCCGCGGTCGGCCGACAGCTCGAGCTCGGGCGGGCGCTCGGTCTGGATCGTGCCGCGCGCCCGCTTCTCCATCCAGGCGTTGCGGAAGCGGATCTCGGCGGATGCGGGCTCGTCGGAGTCCGGCGTCCAGGAGCCCTCGAACACCCCGTCGCCCACGTGGGTCATGGGGATCGTCTGGTCGCCGATGCGGGCCTCGGCCTCGAACCCGTCGCTCGCGAAGAACTGCGCGTCGTCGAAGGGCTTGCCGTCGACCACCAGCCGCCCGCGCACCGGCGTCGCCACGCCCACCTTGGCCTTCTCGGGCAGCAGGGCCTCGGCGGTGAGGTCGTACCGGAGGATGAAGCCCCATGCGACCTCGCCGCCCGAGCCCTCGGCGAGGCGAAGCGTCCACCAGTCGGTCTGCTCGGGGTCGTGGGGAGCGCGCCAGACGGCGTAGTGCATCCGCGGTGGGTCGCAGTACGTCGGGTTGCGCATCGTCTTGAAGTTGCAGCCGTTGTCGCCTTCGGCCCGGGCGCGGATCTTCCCGGAGGGCCCCGAGAGCTCGGCCTTGTACGGCCCCGTGGGGTCGACCGACGTGGTGACCGCCAGCACCTCGGTGACGTAGCGGCCGACCTCGACCGTGTGCTCGCCGCCGGGCTGCAGCGTGCCCGACACGGCTTTCGACCCGAGCGCACGGGCGTATCCGGCCGTGAAGTGGCTCACGAGCGCCGCGCCGTCGGTCACGCGCACGTAGTCTTCGGGGTGCCGCGCGAGTGGCTTCATGAAGCCCTCGGCGGTCGGGTCGTCTTCGGCGAGCAGCGCGAGGACGAGCGTGTCGAACGCCACGTCGGGCAGGCCGAGCACGCGTCGCCCGACCATCGGGTCTTCGTAGTCGTTCGGTGCGCCGTCCGACAGGAACAGCAGCATGCGCTCGTTGCGCTCGCTGCCTTCGAGGATCTCGCGCGCCTTGGTGAGGGGCGCCTGGTAGTACGTCCCGAACGACGGCCCGATGCGCTCGATCTGCTCGCGGCTCGTCAGCTCGCGGCTGCCGGGGCGGTTGGCGCGTGGGAACGCGATGACCGTGAGCTCGTCGTCGGTGCCGGTGGTGAGGCCCTCGACGAGCAGGGCGCCAAGCACGGAGCGTCGATCGGGGTCGGCTGCCGGGTGCTCGTGCCCCTTGATCGTGTGGTTCTCGATCATCGAGCAGCTGTTGTCGAGGACGATGACGAACTCGGTGCCCGGACGGGCGGCCGAGCTCGACGCCACCCACAACCACGTGAGCAGCGCGATCACTTCTCGTGCACCTCGTCGGGCACGTCGACCTTCACGTTGTTCGTGAACACGCCCTGCATCAACAGGATGCCGAGGAGGATGAGCGCGATGGCGAGCACGGCGACCAGGGCCGCGAGCCACGGCTTCGGCTGCTCGTCGGGCGTGGCCTCGCGCCGCTCGGGGATGGGCGGGGTGCCGGAGCCGACATCGGTGTCGTCGGTGGGCTCGGCCTCTTCGGAGTCGAGCCGCTCGGGTGCAGGCGGGATGGTCTCCTGATCCGCCTCGTTGGGCAGGCGGGGCGTGAGATCCTCGTCTTGCCAGGTGCTGTTGGCCGCCTTCGCCATCTCTGGCGTGGTGACGTTCGGCACGTGCTCGCGCAGATCCGTGAACACGGGGGTCTGCTGACCCTCTTCGTCGAAGTCGGCCCCATCCCAGCGCGCCAGGATGATGGTGATGTTGTCGTGGCCGCCGCGGTCGAGCGCCATCTGCACGAGCGTGTCGAGCTCGACCGCGAGGTCGGTGCCCTCGAGGACCTTGCCGATCTCGTGATCCTCGACGAGATCACAGAGCCCGTCGGAGCAGAGCAGCACCTTGTCGCCCTGCTTCAGCTTCCACGGGTGCGAGAGGCTGTCGGGACGGATGGGCGGCTCGTTGGGGCCGCGGCCGCCGAGCGCCTTGGTGACGACGTGGGCGAGGGTGGAGAGGCGGGCCTCCTGCTCGGTGAGCTCGCCGGCCTCGACCAGCTCGTTCACGAGCTTGTGGTCGCGCGTACGCGAGATGACCGCACCCTCGCGGACGAGGTACGCCCGGCTGTCGCCGGCCCAGGTGACATGTGCGAGGCCGCTGTCCACGTGCACCAGTACGGCGGTGGAGCCCGGCGTATTGCCGGGGACGGCGAGCCGCTTGCGGATCTCGACGTCGGCGGCCTGGACGGCCGATTCCATCTGGTCGGGTGCGAAGCCCACGGCATCCGAGAGGCGCTCTTCGAGCACGCGGACCGCGATGGCCGATGCCTCGTCGCCCCGGCCCATGCCGCCCATGCCGTCGCACACCGCGAGGAGATGGCCGGAAGGCGTGGCGAAGACCGTGAAGCTGTCTTCGTTCGTGTGATGCACGAGCCCGATGTGGGTGCGGGAGTCGATCGAGAGGGTCACGCTTCACCCCGATGCGGCTGGTCGACCACGACGACGAGCTGGCTCGACAGCGCGACGCTCGCGCCGTGCGGGACCTCGGTGCGCACGTTCGGCCGCAGCCGCTTCTGGGCGACCCAGGTGCCGTTGGAGCTGCCCAGATCCTCGACGTACACGGCGCCGGATGGGAAGAGCTCGAACCTCGCGTGCCGGCTGCTGATCTGGGGAAGGTCCACCACGACCTCGTTGTCCTCCGCGCTTGCGCCCACGCGGAGGATACGCCCGGCGAACCTCCAGCGCGTTCCCCTGGGGAGATCCCCGCCGACGACCCGCAGATGGGTCTCAGGGAGATGCATGGAGAAAGCGCTGTTTTCCGTGTCGCCATCGGCAGGGGCCGCAGGCGGCTCGGCCGGCGTCGGCTGTTCGCCCGATGGTGCATCGGGTGGTTCGGGCGGCGGTGCAGGCGGAGGCGGGGCCTGCTGGATCCCGTCCCGGGACGCGAGCCCCCAGGCCGCCACACCCAGGAGCACCAGCACCAGGATCGCGAGCGACAGGCACAGCAGGCCCGCCAGGCGCCCTCCCGGCCCATCCGGGGAGAGAAGCCCCGGCTCGCGGGTCTCGAGGACGAACGACGCGTCGTCGGTGTCCTCGCGCTGCCCGACCTCGCACGCGGGGGGCTGGCCCGACGCCGTTACGGCATCCGTGTGGATCCCCTTCGGCCCCCGAACCGCGACGGAGGGCGGTGCCGCTCCACAGTGACGGACGTGGAGATCGAACAGCGTACGCGCGTCCTGGGCGAGCGCGCCGAGTGCCGCGGTGGGCATCTCGGCGTCGTGGATCTCGATCACGTCGCCGCCCGTCATCGTGGCGAGACGCGCGATGCGGTCGAGGTCCTCGGCATACGAGCCCGAACCCCGGGCGAACACGACCGCATCGACGATCACGCCGCGCGACGTGGCGAACGCGGCGACCTCGTCCACGTCGAACACGCGGGACTCCTCGCCCGCATCGGTGAAGACCACCACGCGACGCACCCCGCCGCTCGACACGGGACGCGCGGTGCTCGCGGCTTCGGACG
Organism: Alphaproteobacteria bacterium; assembly: GCA_020632875.1. Taxonomy (GTDB): domain Bacteria; phylum Myxococcota_A; class UBA796; order UBA796; genus JACKEQ01. Next base: position 115,419 of record JACKET010000017.1, on the reverse strand, counting down.
CCTCCCGCACGAAAGCGGCCAGACGCGTCTCCTGCTGGGTCGCGCCGAGCTGCTTCGCCGCCGCGACGTTCGCTTCGATCACGGCGAGGTCGTCGGACGGGGCCCATGACTCGGCGCTGCGCCCGAACACCATGACGCCGATCGCCTCGCCCTCGAGACGCCCGCTGACGTACGCGCCGGCGAGGTCGAACGCGCGGTCGTGGTGCTTCCGGAAGCTGCCGCTGCCGTCGAACGTCAGGACGGTCGTGACGCCGTCGCCCGATGCGCGCCGCCCCCGGGCCTTGCGCGGCATCCCGTCGAGCAGGAACTCGAACTGCGTGGCGATCGCGTCGGTGGTGCCCGGGTCTTCGACGCGGATGCGCGTGCGCACGAACGAGCCGTCCATGCGTGGAGGTTCCACGAACGAGGCGCCCTGACCGGCGAGCGCGGCGGCGAGGAGGAGCAGCAACGCGTCAGTCGTCTCCGACCAGGTGCGCGAGCGTCTCCTCGCCGAGCAGCTTGAGCACGATCATCGTGTCGCCGACCCGCAGCACGGCGCCATCGGAGACGTTCGCCCGGTCGTTCACGCACGGGACTCCCGAGACCGTGGTGCCGTTCGCGCTGGTGTCGAGCAGCCAGGCCTCGCCGCCCTCGATGCGGAGCAGCGCGTGGTCGGTGCTCGCCTTCGGATCGTCGACCGCGATCTCGAGCCCATCGCGACGGCCGATTCGCGTGCGCCCCTCGCGCAGGACCACCGCGCGGGCGGGCCCCTCGGGCGGGATGATCACGGCAGCGCCGGCCACAGAGGGCTCTTCGGGGCGTGCGAGGGTGACGATCGTCGCGCGTGTGGCGGGCTTCGGAGGCGGCGGAGGCTCGGCGCGCGAGACGGGCGGCGGCTTCGGAGCGACCGGTGCCGGGGGCAGCGGCGGGGGCTCGTCGACCGGCACCGCCGTGCTGCCCGGGCCCCGCGGAGGCTCGGTGGGCGGAGGGGGCGGGCGTGGGGTGCGCATGGTGACGCCTTCGGCCGCGATGCGGAACGGGTCGTCGGGGTCGATCCGGGTGCGCGTGGGCGCGGGGATCGCCCCATCGCCCTTGGCGACGGCCGGCACCGGACCGAGCATCGTCTTGCGCTTCTGCGATGCGGAGCCGCCCCCTGCGGGCCCCACGTCGGTCGTGCCCTCGAGTCGCGCTCCGCAGTACTCGCAGACGCGCGACCCGGCCGGATTGTCGAAGTAGCAACGCGGGCACTGCATCGGAGAGCTCCTCGGGGGGACTGCGACCCTCTCAGCGCTGACGATAACGGATCACGGCGGATCCGATCTCGATCCTCGCGCCGTCGGCGAGCCGACGGAAGCGGACGGCCTGGCCGTCGACCCGCGTGCCGACGGCCGATCCGAGGTCTTCGACGACGACGTCGATGCCCTGCAGCCGGATGCGGCAATGCCGCCCGGCGGCGCTCGGCTCATTGATGGAGATGTCGCACTTCGCGCCGCGTCCGATCACCACGCCGTCGAACGGGATCGCGATGCGAACCGGATCCGTGCCCTCCGCCACGGAGAGGATCGCCGCGGGGATCTCGAGGTGGGGGCCCTCGGGACGCTTCGGCGGGGCAGGGGACGCCGGCTCTGCAGGCTCGGAGGCCCCGATCACGGCCGCCGTGGTGTGGAACTTCAGCATCTGGTGCCCGACGCCGATGAGGTCGCCGTCTTCGAGGGGGATGTGCGTGACGCGGGCGCCGTTGACCCGGGTTCCGGCGCCGCTCCGATCCTCGAGCACCCACGACCGGCCGTTCCACAGCAACGCGCAGTGCTCGGCCTCGAGGTTCGCGACGGGGCCGAGCGCGACCTCGACGTCCTCCCGACCCACGCGGATCTCGGGGGACACGAGCCGCCACGCCTTCCGCTCGTGTGCGGGGCCCGTGGTCTCGACGAAGCTCGGCGGGATCTCGCCGGACGGCGCGGCGGCGACGGGCTGTGGGGCGGGCTCGGGGGCCAGGTGGGTCGCGTGGCGATCGAGCATCCGGATCAGCGTGGCGCAGTCGGGTGCCCGGAGCCCCGGATCGACCACGAGGGCCGCGGCGATCGCCTCGGCGATCCCGTCGTCGAGCTCGGGCGCGATCTCGCGCGGATCGCGGTATTCGCCGGCCTGGATGGCCGAGAGCGTGGCCTGGTCGCTGTCGCGCTCGAACGGGTGCGTGCCGCCCGTCGCGAGCTCGTACAGGACGCACCCCAGCGCGAACACGTCCCACCGCCGGTCGGGCGTACCGCCGCGGATCTGCTCGGGCGCCATGAACGCAGGGGTGCCGAGCCTCCCGCCCGTGTCGGTCACGCGGAGCTTCGTGAGCCTCGTGGCGGCCTCGTGGACGTGGGCGATCCCGAAGTCGGCGACGCGCGGGTGCCACACGCCGGCCGCGTCGCGCGAGAGCAGCACGTTGCTCGGCTTGAGGTCGCGGTGGATGACCCCCTCGCCGTGGGCGTGGTGCATGGCCTCGAGCACGGGCATCGCGATCGACCGCACCAGCGCGGGGTCGGGCGGGGCCTGCATCCGCGCGACGAGCTCGGCGAGGTTCGGGCCCTCGACGTACTCCATCACGAGCCCCGCGATCTGCCGCGGCGCGTCGACCACCGCATCCGTGACCATGACGATCGCCGGGTGCCGGACGAGCGCCTGGATGCGGCCTTCGGCGAGGAACCGCTTCCGGATGTCGGGGCGATCGACCCACTTGGGATCGAGGACCTTCAGCGCGAGGGCCGCCTGGAGGATCGCGTGTCGGACCCGGTAGACGGTCGCCATCCCGCCGCCGCCGATCGCGGCTTCGACGATGTAGTGGTGGATCTGATCGCCGGGAGCGAGCATCGGACGACTCCGGTCGACGGGGACTCTATGCCTTGTCGGCGGCCGCCTCAATTCAGTACGATTGGGTTGGGAGGTTGTCGAATGGCCGCACGTGCGACGTACGCTCCGACCCAGATCCGGAACGTCGCTCTCATCGGTCATCGAAGCTCCGGCAAGACCAGCCTCGCAGAGGCGATCCTCGCGATCGCGGGCGCCGTTCGTGCGCCCGGGAGCGTGACGGCTGGCACGGCCCTGCTGGACTTCGACGACGTGGAGCGCCGCAAGCAACAGTCCCTCCAGACCGGCTTTGCGTGGGTCGAGTGGGGCGGAGGGCTGCTCCAGATCCTCGACACGCCGGGCCTGAACGCGCTCGCCTACGAACGCCTGCTCGGGATCTCGGTCGCCGAGGTGGCGATCGTGGTCGTCGACGCGGGCGAGGATCTGGGGGCCGCGGCCGAGCTGGCGTTCGCCGACTCGCTCCAGCGCGGCGTCCCCACGATGGTGTTCGTGAACAAGCTCGATCGTCCGCACGATCTCGGCGCCGTGCTCGAGTCGCTGCAGTCCGCGGCGGGCGATCGGCGCGTGGTCCCCGTCGAGGCGCCGGTGGGCGAGGGCGGTCAGTGCACCGGGGTCGTCGACCTGCTCACCGGGGCGGTCGACATGAAGGAAGGCGCCGAGCCGTTCTCCGGCATGCAGAGCTGGATGACGCGGTTCGCCGAGCAGCTCACCGAGTCCGTCGCGCTCACGGACGACGCGCTGCTCGAGCACTACCTCGAGTACCTCGAGGTGCCGCCCGAGCGGCTCCAGGCCGCGCTCGCGAAGGCGGTGGGCCGAGGCGAGATCGTGCCGGTGCTCTTCGGCTCCGCGACCAACGGCTACGGCGTGCACCGGCTGCTCGACTTCGTCGCGGCCTACGCGCCGACCGCGGCATCGCGGAAGGGCCCGACGGCCTTCGAGTACGACGGCACCCCCGTCGAGCTGGGTCCCGAGGGGCCCCTCGTCGCACAGCTCGTGGCGACGCAGCTCGACGCCGACGGGCAGCCCTACCACGTGCTCCGCGTGTGGCAGGGCGAGGCGAAGCCCAACCAGACCTGGGTGAACGCCGACACCGGCGAGAGCGGCCGGATCCGCAAGCTCTACAAGCTGCGCGGGCCCCGGCGGGCCGCTGCGAGCAACACGTGCGCCGGGTCGCTCGTCGCGACGTGGGATCCGCTGCCCGGTCGTCCGGGGGCCTGCTTCAACACGGGCCCGAAGCTGTTGGTCCCGGCACCCGACGTCCCGCCGTCGATGATGGCCTACGCGCTCTTCCCGAAGTCCGATCGCGACGCGCGCCGCCTGCAGGAGGCGCTGAACCAGCTCCTCTCGATGGACGGCTCGCTCGAGCTCCACACCGACGAGACCACCGGCCGCCTGCTGCTGCGCGGCTTCTCGGATGCGCATCTCGACCTCGCGCTCGAGCGGCTGCACTCGCGGCTCGGCGTCGACGTGCACGCCGACCTGCCACCCATCCCGTACCGCGAGATCCCAGCCCGCGTGGTGAACGGCGTGTCCGGGGTCCACCGCAAAGAGGACAACCACGGGCTGCCCGTGGAGTTCGGCGCCTGCCAGGTCGACGTGGCGCCGCTGTCGCCCGACGAGGGCGTGGGGTTCGAAGACGCCCACCCGGATCCCGAGGAGCTGCCCCGGAAGTTCCGGCCCGCGATCGACGAGGGCGTGCGACGGGCCCTCGAGCACGGGCCCACCGCGGGATACCCGGTGCTCGGGGCCGCGGTCCGGCTGACCGGAGGGGAGTACGACATCCTCCAGTCCACCGAAGACCACTTCCGCATCGCGGGCGAGATCGCCACGCGCAGCGCGCTCGAGCAGGCCGGCACGCACATCCTCGAGCCCTGGTGGCAGGTCGACGTGTACGCCCGAGGCAACGAGGTCGGGCACGTCATCGCCGAGATCAGCAGCCGCCGCGGGCGGATCGTCGGGCTCGAGGTGCTCGGCGCCGAGACGCGCGTCTGCGCCCACATGCCGTACCGCGACCTGCGCACGTTCGGTCCTCGGCTCCAGGGCGCCACGTCTGGAAGGGGCCGGTTCTACGGCGAGTTCTCGCACTACGAGCCCGCTCCCGACCACATCCTCACCGAGGCCATCGCCGACTCGCCGTTCCGCCACGCGAGCTGACCGACCGCTGTCCCGCGGGTATCCACGGCCTCGCGGGGCCTTCCCGGCCAGCGGGTTCGTTGTTAGCGTCTTGGGGTGAGACAGACGACAAGCGAAGCCAGGTCCGTCCAGTTCGACGACAACGACCGGGTTCGAGAGCTCGTGGGCCAGATGGGGTCCCACCTCCAGCTCATCGGCGAGCGCACGGGTCTGTCCCTCTCCCAGCGCGGCACGCAGATCCTCATCAGCGGCGAAGACGGCGAGGCCGTGCTGTGGGGCGAGCGCCTGCTCGAGCAGCTCTACGACCTCGTCGCGTCGGGCCACTCGCTCGACCTCGAAGACGTGGCGCACTCCATCCGCATCCTCGCGAACGACCCGGGCGCGCGCCTCGGCGAGTACTTCGACGACACCGTGCTCATCGGCGTCGACGGGCGCCGCATCACGCCGCGGTCGCCGGGCCAGCGCACCTACCTGAACGCGCTGCGCAAGCACGACGTCGTGTTCGGCGTCGGTCCCGCGGGCACCGGAAAGACCTACCTGGCGATGGCCGTCGCCGTGGCGGCGCTGAAGCGCGGCGACGTGAAGCGCATCATCCTCACGCGTCCCGCGGTCGAGGCCGGTGAGAAGCTCGGCTTCCTGCCCGGCGACCTCAACGAGAAGGTCGATCCGTACCTCCGTCCGCTCTACGACGCGCTCGAAGACATGCTCCCCGCCGACCGCGTGGCCCGCCTGCTCGAGCGCCGCACGATCGAGGTGGCGCCGCTCGCGTTCATGCGAGGGCGCACCCTGAAGTCCGCCATGGTCGTGCTCGACGAGGCGCAGAACACCACGCGCGAGCAGATGCGGATGTTCCTGACGCGCCTCGGGCCCGACTCGAAGATGGTCATCACGGGGGACGTGACGCAGATCGACCTGCCCACCCGCATCCAGAGCGGCATGGTGCAGGCGCTGCGCGTGCTCTCCGGCATCGACCGCATCGGCATCGTGAAGCTCACCTCGATCGACGTCGTGCGGCATCCGCTCGTCGCCGAGATCATCGACGCCTACGCGCACCACGACGAGATCCAGGTCTGACGATGCGCTTCGACCGCGAGTCCTGGGTCTGGCGCGTCGTCCTCCTCGTAGGGGTCTGCCTGATCTGCGCCGCCACGGCGGTCGACTGGTCGCGCGCGCCCTCCGAGAAGCTCGTCGCCGGCGACATCGCGCCACGCACCGTGAAGGCGCCCGTCACCTTCAAGTACCAGGACATGGCGGCCTACGAGACCGCCCGCACCGCGGCCGAAGAGCGCGAGCTGCCCGTGTTCGTCTTCCAGGCCGATGCCCGCGAAGAAGCGCTGATCAACGTGCACATGGCGTTCGCGAACGCCCGCGCGCAGCTCTCGTCCGCCTCGGGTCGCGAGCACGACCCCGAGCAGCTGCGCCGCACCGTGGTCGAGCAGTTCAACCGCGACCTGCGGGTGCACCTGGTCCCCGAAGACGTCGACGCCCTCGCGGATGCCGGCTTCGCCGTCGTCTACGAGGATCTGGTCGCCGAGCTGCTCTCCGAGGCGCTCTCGGGAATGGTGATCGCCGACCGCGCCGATCTGCCCCGTGATCGCGGGGCGATTCGCGTCATCCAGCTCGGCGGCGCCGAAGAAGAGCGGGTGCTCGAAGACACGGCGAGCGTCCACACGGCTCCCGAGGCCCGGCAGCAGATCAGCCTGCGCGCGCTCGACTCCCAGGTCGGCGACTCCGCGGCAGGCCGGGCCTCTGCGGCCATCGCGCGCTCGCTCGTCCGCTCGAACCTCTCGTTCTCGGCACTGAAGACCGAAGAGCGCAAGCGCAACGCCGTGCTCGACGTGCGCCTGCAGCCCGAGAGCGTGAAGCGCGGCACCGTGCTGTTCCGCGAGGGCGACACGCTCTCCGAGGGCGACGTCGTGCGGTACGAGGCGCTGCAGGCGCAGCAGGGCGAGCAGGCCATCGCGCTCGCCTGGGGCAGCATCGCGGCCTTCCTGATGCTGCTCGTCGGCATCGCGTACAGCTTCGGCGCCTCGTACCTCGACCGCTTCGAGACGCGGCTGCGCCACGTCGCCAGCGCGGCCGGGTTGCTCGTGCTCACGACCCTGATGGCGCGGGTGGCGGTGGCCGCGGCGGTCGGCGTGTCGACGCTCGTGGGCTTCGAGGCCGAGCCCGAGTCGGTCTGGTACGTCGTGCCGATGGCCGGCGCGGTGATGCTCGTGCGGCTGCTCATGAGCATCGAGTGGGCCGTGCTCTTCACGGTGGTCGCCTCCGTCACGGCGGGCCTCGTGATGGAGATGTCGGTCCTGCCGGTCGCGTTCTTCACGATCTCCGGCCTCACGGCCGCGGCGTCCGTCGCGCACACCCGCGAGCGGATCGCCGTGCTCCGCGCGGGGCTCCAGGTGGCCCTGGTGAACGCCGCCACGGTGCTCGTCATCCACTTCGTGCAGCTCTACGTCGTCGATGGCGAGGTGACCCTCGCGACCACCATGCGCCCGGTGTGGTCCATGTCCTTCGCGCTCGCGGGCGGCGTGCTGTCGGCATTCCTCGTGCTCGGGCTCACGCCGGCGTTCGAGTCGTTCGGCTTCGTCACCGACTACCGCCTGATGGAACTCGCGAACCTCAACCACCCCCTGATGCGGCAGCTCATGCTGCGCGCGCCGGGCAGCTACCACCACTCCGTGATGGTCGGCTCCCTGGCCGAGGCCGCCGCCGAAGCCGTCGGCGCGAACGCGCTGCAGGCCAAGGTCGCCGCGTACTTCCACGACATCGGCAAGTCGCTCAAGCCGCAGTACTTCGTCGAGAACCAGGGCAAGGGTGGCAACCGCCACGAGGGCCTCGATCCGCACACCTCGGCGCAGATCATCATCAGCCACGTCACAGAGGGCGGGCGGATGGCGGCCGAGCACAACCTGCCGAAGCCCATCCAGGACAACATCTGGATGCACCACGGCACCGGCATCCTCCAGTTCTTCTACGCGAAGGCCGCCGAGCAGTCGCCCGAGGTCTCCGAGGCGCCGTTCCGGTACCCGGGCCCGAAGCCCGACACGCGCGAGGCGGGCATCATCATGCTCGCCGACAAGGTCGAGGCCGCGACGCGCACCATCCGGTCGCCCACCGAAGACAACATCCGCGCGATGATCAGCCGCATCGTCAGCTCGGTGATGGCCGACGGCCAGTTCAGCGAGTGCCCGCTGACGTTCCAGGAGATCCACACCGTCGCCGACACGTTCGTCACGGTCCTCCTCGGCATCTACCACCAGCGCATCGAGTACCCGCAGACGGCCGAGATCTCCGGCGGCGACGCGACCCCGCGCGCGGTCGCGAAGGCGGGCCTCATCACCCTCGAGCTGCACACGGATCGTTCGCTCGCCCCCGTCGACGACGACACCGATCTCGAGCCGCTCCCGCCGCCCGTCGAGGGGCTCCCCATCGCCCAGGGCCAGCAGCACGCGACGCCCACCACGCCGCCACCCGTCATGGGCCGGCGTCGCAAGCCGGGCGAGGGCGACGAGCTGCCGCCTCCCGTCATCGTGGCGCCGGACGGCACGCTCGGCGCGGTCTCCTCGGCCTCGGACTACGAAGCGGTGCAGTACCTGCCCCGCGGGAAGGACTGATGGGCGTCGTCGCCAGCACCACGGGCGCCACCGGCGCCTACGACATCGAAGCGCTCGCGCGAGACGGCCAGACCGTGCTCGACGCGGCGGGCCATCCCGACTGGGAGCTCTCGCTGCTCGTCTGCGACGACGCGTTCATCGCGCCGCTGAACCAGCAGTGGCGGGGGAAGACCGGCCCGACCGACGTGCTCTCGTTCCCCCAACTCGAGTGGTCGGCTCCCGACGAGGCCGTCGACCTGCCTCCCGAGCCCGTGCTGCTCGGCGACGTCGTCATCTCGATCGAGACGGCTGCGCGCCAGGCCGCCGACCTCGGCCACTCCACCGAAGACGAGCTCCGGGTGCTGCTCGTCCACGGGCTCTGCCACCTGCTCGGCCACACGCACGAAGACGAAGGCGACCGCGACGCCATGAACGCGCTCGAAGGCAAGCTGCTCGCCGCGCTCGGCCTGACTCCCGAGGGGTTGATCGCGCGCGCGACCGCGGAGAGATAGAGCCGTAGCCTCTCCCTCCGCCGGCCCCTCCCGTCGCTGCGACCCCAGGCATTCGAGATGTACGAGCAGATCACCACCGAGCTGAAGCCGCTCGCCGAGCGTATCGACACGCTTCGCGGCCACCTCGACATCGAGGGCAAGACCCGCAAGGTCGCCGACCTCGAGTCCCAGAGCGCCACGCCCGGCTTCTGGGACGACAACGAGCGCGCGCAGCGGATCCTGAAGGAGAAAGGCCAGATCGAGCGCATCGTGAAAGACTGGCAGGGGCTCGCCGAGCTCCGCGACGACATCACCACGCTCGTCGAGCTCGCGACCGAAGCCGCAGACGACGACACGGCGGCCGAGGCGCAGAAGCAGCTCGAGATCCTCGACGACCGCATCCGCGCGCTCGAGACGCGCCGCCTGCTGTCGGCCGAAGAAGACCACATGGATGCCATCCTCGAGATCAACGCCGGTGCAGGCGGCACGGATGCCGCCGACTGGGCCGAGATCCTGCTGCGGATGTACGGGCGCTGGGCCGAGCGCCAGGGCTTCAGCACCGAGCTGCTGTACCACGCACCCTCCGAAGAGGCGGGTATCCGCGGTGCGACGCTCGCCATCCGCGGTCCGTATGCCTTCGGCTACCTGCAGGCCGAGAGCGGGGTGCACCGGCTGGTGCGGATCTCGCCGTTCGACCAGAACGCCCGCCGGCACACCGCGTTCGCCGCCGTCGCCGCGTACCCCGAGATCGACGACACCATCGAGATCGACCTGAATCCCGCCGACATCGAGATGGAGACGATGCGCGCGAGCGGTGCGGGCGGCCAGCACGTCAACACCACGGATTCCGCGGTGCGACTGCGCCACCTCCCCACGGGGATCGTGGTCCTGTGCCGGGCCGAGCGCTCGCAGCACAAGAACCGCGACAAGGCGATGAAGATGCTGAAGGCCAAGCTGTACCAGCGCGAGCTCGAGAAGCGTCAGGAAGCGCAGGACGCCGTGAACGCGCAGAAGAAGAAGATCGACTTCGGCAGTCAGATCCGCTCGTACGTCATGCAGCCGTACCAGCAGGTCAAGGATCTCCGGACGAACCTCGCCATCGGCAACGTGTCCGAGGTGCTCGACGGGGATATCACGCGGTTCATGGAGAGCTGGCTCGCAGCGCGAGCCGAAGGAACCCTTCAGTCCGGGGGGTGACCTCCGCTGCGGCTGGGTTAGGGCACGACGATGTCTGGTACAGCGACACTCACCTGGTTCGCCGACCGCGGCTTCGAGCTGGAGCTCTCGGCGGATCTCGAGGACATCCAGCTCCGCTTCGCGGCTCTGCCCGTGCCGGCCGACGGCACGATCGAGCTCGAGAAGGGCGTCGAGCTGAACAAGCTCGACATGCTCTTCAAGTGCCAGGCCGCGATCGACGGCGCTCCGGCGCAGCTGCAGGATGCGACCATCGCGGTCCGCGACGGCAAGCTGCACCTCGCCGCAGGCCTCGAAGACGTCGAGAACGGTCTGTTGTACCCGCTCGAGGCCGAGATCCCGGTCCGGCTGCCGTCCGGCGTGCCCGCTGCCGGCGGTCCCCGCAACCAGAGCCCCGACGAAGACGACCTCGACTGGGGCGACGAGACCACGTTCGAGGCCGTCGCCGGCGACGTCCCCGACGCGGCGCTCCTCACCGAAGAGCGCGATCTCGACGACGATTCCGACTTCGGCGACGAGCCCGAGCCCGACGACGACGAGCCCGAAGAGAAGCCCCGCGGCCTCGCCGCCCTCCTCCAGGCCCTGAAGAACCTCGACGACGAAGACGCCGAGCCGGTGGCCCCAGTCACCGAAGAGGTCCCCATGCCCCCGAAGGCCTCGCCCCCGTCGGGCGATCAGAAGATGGGCCCCATCGCCGAGGCCGTCTCGCTGCTCCGGCTGCTCATCGATCGCGAAGAGCTCGAGATGGAAGACGATCACGAGCCCGAAGAGCTCGGGTCCGGCGTCGCCAGCATCCTCGCCACGCCCATGAGCTTCGAGAAGAAGGCGTCCGTCCTGTCCGAGTGGCTGCTCGAGCAGCCGCAGGTCGCCGATCTCTACGTCGACGACGAGACGCTCGGTGAGATCCTGTCCGAGTGGTGATCGCCTGACCTGGCGCACCCCGGCAGACCGGGGCGGCCACACGCGTTAGTCGGGGGGCTCACCCGAGACCCACGATGTACACGTTCGATCCCGACTGGCTCGCCAAGCTCGAAGAACTCCGCGCCCGCGGCGTGGAGCCGTACCCCAACGGCTTCGAGGTCACGCACGTCTCCACCGATCTGCACGCGGCGATGCAGGGCGTCGAGAAGCCCGAAGAGACGGGCTTCGGCGAGGTCCGCATCGGCGGCCGGGTGATGTTCCGGAACCACATGGGCCGCACGATGTTCATCCGGGTCCAGGATTCTGGCGAGCCCACCGTGCGCTCCACCGACAAGGATGGCAACGAGGTCCTGGTCGGCGGCCTCATCCAGCTCTGGGTGCCGCGCAACGACGTGGGCGACGAGATGTTCGCCGAGCTCAAGAAGATCGACATCGGCGACTGGATCTGGGCGCGCGGAACCCTCATGCGCACCCGCAGCGGCGAGCTCAGCATCCACGTCGCCGAAGCCCACCTCGCGGCGAAGATCATCACGCCCTTCCCGGACCGGTTCCACGGCGTGAACGACCCCGAGTTCCGCGCGCGACAGCGGTACGTCGACCTGTTCATGAACGCCGACACCCGCGAGACGTTCCGCCTGCGCTCGCGGATGATCCGGCACATCCGGCACTACTTCGAAGACCGCGGGTTCCTCGAGGTCGAGACGCCGATGCTCCAGGCCATCCCGGGTGGGGCCGCCGCGCGGCCGTTCGTCACGCACCACAACGCGCTCGACATGCAGCTCTTCATGCGCATCGCGCCCGAGCTGTACCTCAAGCGCCTCGTCGTGGGCGGGTTCGACAAGGTGTTCGAGATCAACCGGAACTTCCGGAACGAGGGATTGTCGGTCCGACACAACCCCGAGTTCACGATGCTCGAGTTCTACTGGGCGTGGGCCGACTACACCCAGCTGATGGACCTCACGGAAGACCTGATCAGCGGCCTCGTGCAGGACCTCCGCGGCACCACCGTCGTCGAGTTCGGCGGCCACACGCTCGACTTCACGACCCCCTGGCGCCGCGCCGACATGGACGTGCTGATCAGCGAGCAGACGGGCCTCACGCTCGAGCAGCTCCAGGATCCGGCCGCGATGGAGGCCTGGTGGCGCGCCCACCACGAGGTCGCCGAAGACACCGTCCTCCCGACCGTTCGCGGCAAGTGGTGGGAGTGGTACTTCGACGCCCACGTCGAGCGTACCCTCGTGAACCCCACGTTCGTCACCGGGTTCCCGACCGAGATCAGCCCGCTCTCCCGACGCAATGATGCAGACCCGTCGCGCGTAGACCGCTTCGAACTCGTCATCGCCACCTGGGAGATCGCGAATGCGTTCTCGGAGCTCAACGATCCCGTCGATCAGGCGGAGCGGTTCGCCGCGCAGGCCAAGGCCCGCGAAGCCGGCGACCACGAGTCGATGTACTTCGACGCCGACTACATCCGCGCGCTGTCCTACGGCATGCCGCCCACGGCGGGCGAGGGGATCGGCATCGACCGCCTGGCGATGCTCCTCACGGGCCGCACGTCGATCCGCGAGGTCATCCTGTTCCCGACGCTCCGTCCCGAGCGCACCGGAGAGCCCACCCCGGAATGAGCATGGCCGAGCCAGCACCTCCCGGTGGGCACGAGCTGCCGGATTTCTCGACGCTCCCGGCGCTGAAGCCCGGCGGCACGCTCCTCGCGGAGGGGTGGATCGCGTGGGACCACCTGCGTCCCAAGTGGTCGAGCATCCTCACGAACGTCACGACGCTCGTGTCGATCATCGCCGTGGTGCTGGGCGTGGCGGTGCTCAACTGCGTGATCGCGGTGATGGCGGGCTTCGAGATCGATCTCCGCGACAAGATCCTCGGGTCGAACGCCCACATCGTGGTGATGCGGCACGGCGGGATGCTCGTCGACGCCGATCGGATCTGCGACGAGATCGAAGCGGTGCCGGGCGTCGTGCACGCCGCGCCGTTCGTCTACCAGGAGATGATGATCCGCAGCACGCTGGGGCACACGGGCGTCATCATGAAGGGCGTCGATCCCGAGCGCACGCCCGACGTCACGCACCTGCGCGACGACCTCACCTTCGCCTACGACGGCGAGCTGAAGACCCCGGACGAGCGGGCTGCGGCCTTCGCGCGCATCGGCGAGAAGCTCCCGCCGCTGAACCCCGAGCTCGAGATGGACGACCTCGAGCTGCCCGGCATCTTCATCGGCAAGGACCTCAAGGAGGCCCTGCAGGTGCGCCCGGGCGACAAGGTCCAGCTGATCAACCCGGTGGGGACGGGCACTTCGATGTTCGGGATGCCCACCCCGACCGTGAAGTCGTTCCGAATCGCCGGGATCTTCGACTCGGGGATGTTCGAGTACAACAACAAGTGGACGTACGTGAACAACGAGGATGCCCAGTCCTTCCTCAAGATCGGCTCGGCGGTGAACGGCATCGAGGTGAAGGTCGACGACATCTACGGTGCCGACCGCATCGCGACGGAGATCGAGGAGAAGCTCGGCTATCCGCACTACACGAAGGACTGGCAGGAGCTGAACGACAAGCTCTTCGACGCCCTGCGGCTCGAGAAGTGGGTGATGGGCCTGCTCCTGTGGATGATCATCGCGGTGGCCGGGATGCTCATCATCAGCACCCTGATCATGGTCGTGCTCACGAAGATCCGCGAGATCGCCATCCTCAAGGCCATGGGCGCGAGCGGCACCTCGATCCTGCGGGTGTTCGTGATGGAGGGCAGCTTCATCGGGTTCGTCGGCGTCGTCTTCGGCACGGCCGTCGGACTGTTCGGCTGCTGGGCGCTGTGGGCGTACGGCTGGCCGCTCGAGACCGACGTGTACTACCTGTCGACGCTCCCGGTGGTCGTCGAGGCCGACAACGTCGTGATGATCGCGGTGGGCGCCTTCGTCACCTGCGTGCTGAGCACGCTGATCCCGGCGCTCATCGCGGCGTCGCTCGATCCGGTGAAGGGCCTGCGCGTCGAATGAGCACGGGGGCAGGGCGATGAGCGTGCCGGGCGTGCGCATCGAGATCGAGAAGCTGCGGCGGGTGCATCACCTGCACGGGCGGCAGATCGTCGTGCTGGACGGGCTCACCGCGGCCATCGAGCCCGGCGAGCGCGTCGCGGTCGTCGGGGCCTCGGGGTCCGGCAAGTCGACGCTCATGCACATCCTCGGGCTGCTCGACCGGCCCACGGGCGGCCGGGTGACGCTCGACGGCCGCGAGGTGGGCTCCCTCGGCACGTCCGAGCGGGCGCGCATCCGGAACCGGCGCATCGGCTTCGTCTTCCAGTCGCACAACCTGCTCCGCGAGCAGACGGCACTCGGCAACGTGATGATGCCGGTGCGGCTGTCGGGCACGTCCCCGAGCGTCGCGCTCCAGCGGGCCGAGATCCTCCTGCGGTCCGTCGGGCTGGGGCATCGGCTCGAGCACCTGCCGGGAGCGCTGTCCGGCGGGGAGCAGCAGCGGGTAGCGCTGGCCCGCGCTCTGGTTATGGGCCCGGGTCTCGTCCTCGCCGACGAGCCCACGGGGAACCTCGACCCCGCCACGGCCGCTGGAGTCTTCGACCTGATGCTGCAACTCAACGAGCAACTCGGCAGCACCCTGGTCGTCGTCACCCACTCCATGGACCTCGCCTCCCAGTTCCCCCGGGTGCTCCGACTCGTCGACGGGCGTGTGCAGGAGGCCGCGTGAAGGCGCTGTTCCTCCTGGTCGCCTGGCTGCTCTGCGCGGTCGCCCACGCCGAAGAGCCCGTCGAGGCGAGCGGGAAGGTCGGCAAGGTCACGGTCGAGGGCACGCGCCGCATCGAAGAGGCGGCGGTCCTGTCGAACATCGGCCTGCGCCGCGGCGACACGCTCACCCCCGAGAAGGTCCGGCGCGACCTGAAGTCCGTCTGGGAGACCGGGTTCTTCCAGGACGTCGTCATCGAGAAGTCCGAGAACGACGACGGAACCGTCGATCTGCTCTTCGTCGTGCGCGAGAAGCCCGCCATCCGCGAAGTGAAGATCGAGGGCAACAAGAAGATCGACGAAGACGACATCCGCGAGGTCATGGATCTGCGGTCGTTCTCGGTCCTCAACGATGCCAAGGTCTCCGACAACGTCGCGCAGATCCGCGATCTCTACGTCGAGAAGGGCTACTACCTGGCCGACGTCGACGTCGAGAAGATCGAGGTCGCCGACGACCAGGTCGACCTGCGCTTCAAGATTCAAGAGAACCGGAAGGTCCTCGTCCAGCGCATCGAGTTCCACGGCAACGACCACGTCCCGGCGAACAAGCTCAAGCGGTTCCTCCAGGTGAAGGAGGGCGGCTTCCTCCCGTGGCTCACGAACACCGGCACGTTCCGACGCGAGCAGCTCGACGCCGACCAGCAGGTCGTGACCGCCGTGTTCCTCGAAGAGGGCTACGTCGACGTGAAGGTCGACCCACCAAAGGTCTACCTGTCGCCCGACAAGCGCTTCATCTTCATCAGCTACAACATCGAAGAAGGCGAGAAGTACGACTTCGGCGAGGTCGCCGTCAGCGGCGAGTTCCTCCCGGAGGAGGGTCTCACCGAAGCCGCCGCGCTCGACATCGCCACCGGGCGCCCCGTGCACGAGGTCCAGGAGGAGACCTGGCGCGAGTACACCGGCCGCAAGAAGTTCCTGCCGCAGCTGAACTTCGACCCGCGCGGCGCGCGCATCGCGTCGGGCGAGACCTTCAAGTACTCCCTCATCCACACCGTGGGCGAGAACATCGCGTCGCTGTACCGCGACCAGGGCTACGCGTTCGTGAACGTCGTGCCGCTCTCCGAGCCCGACCCCGACACGAAGACCGTCGCCATCACCTACGACATCTCGATGGGCGAGAAGATCCGGATCGGCCGGATCAACATCACGGGCAACGACCCGACCTTCGACAAGGTCGTGCGCCGCGAGATCCAGATCGACGAGGGCGACCTCTACCGCGGCTCGCTGATCAACGCGTCTCGCGCGCGGCTCGCGCGGCTGGGATTCTTCGACGAGGTCAACATCTCGACGCCGCGTGGCGACGGGCCCGACGTGCTCGACCTCAACTTCCAGGTCAGCGAGCAGCCCACGGGCTCGTTCTCGCTCGGCATGGGGTACAGCAACCTCGAGAGCTTCGTCTTCAACGCCAACGTCAGCAAGAACAACTTCCTCGGCCTCGGCTGGAGCATGTCGCTGGCGGTGAACTACTCGCGGCTCCGCCAGCAGTTCAACCTCTCGTTCGTCGACCCGTACTTCCTCGACACGCGCTGGTCGTTCCAGGTCAACGCGTACAGCATCGACCGCCGCTTCGGCCAGTTCCAGGTCAGCAACGGCCTCAACGAGTTCCAGCGCGGTGGGTCGGTCGGCGTGGGCCGGTACCTCGACAAGCGCGACGACGTCCAGCTCCGGCTCGACTACACCATCGAAGACGTGGGCCTCACGAACATCGACCCGTTCCGGCGCAGGCTGCTCGGCGGCGATCTGTACCGCAACGGCATCACGTCGAGCCTCGGGCTCTCGCTCAACATCGACAAGCGAAACAACCGCATCTTCGCGACGCAGGGCGTGTTCGTCTCGTTCTCGTCGACGCTCGCGGGCGGCTTCCGCGTCTCGAAGAACGAGGTGCTCAACCTGCTGGGCGGCGAGTTCAACTTCATCGAGAACCGGTTCAACATCCGGTACTTCCAGCCGCTCATCAAGAACAGCGACCGCCTCGTCCTCCGGGTGAACAGCACCATCGGCCAGATCATCAGCACCGACGGTCGCGTCATCCCGTTCATCCACCGCTACCGCGCGGGCGGCATCAACAGCGTCCGCGGGTTCAACTGGTTCTCCCTCGGCCCGAGCATCCGCGCCGTCAGCTCCGACGACCCCGACCGCGCCGACGACCGCATCATCGTCGGCGGCACCCAGACCTGGGTGAACAACATCGAGATCGAGGCCCCCGTCATCCGCCAGGCCGGCGTCTCCGCCGTCGTCTTCTTCGACGCGGGCAACACCTTCGGCGACCCGTGGAACAAGGGCAACCTCAACCCCCTCGGGCTTCGCACCGCCGTCGGCGCCGGCGTGCGCTGGCGTTCGCCGATCGGGCCGCTGCGCTTCGAGTACGGCATCCCTCTGCGGCCGTTCGAGGACGAGCGGAAGAGCGTCTTCGACTTCTCGATCGGGTCCTTCTTCTAGGGCGTCGCCCGACGTTCTCGTGCCCCGAGCGTCCAGCATCACGCAGATGACGCAGACGAACGCAGATGACGCAGAAACAAGGCAGATGCTGGGTCGGACCTCCTCGTGTCCCCGCGTTCGCGGTTCGGAACCTCCGCGCCTCGACGGTCCGTGTCGACGGTCGAATTGCCCGAGTGGGCCTTCCGCCGGATCGACACCAAGACTCACCCGAGCAGCCGAAACGCCGGCCTGCTCTGGTGAGTCTCCAATCCGATCCGCAAGAAGGCCCACTCGCGCTCCGGGGACGCGAAGACGCTCGACCCGGGGCGGCCTCGTTTCTGCGTCATCTGCGTCCTTCTGCGTCATCTGCGTGATGCCTCGGGACGCTCGAAGCTCGATCCCTTCCGACACAGTCATCTGCGTGAGACGGACCCCGCTCGGAGCATCCGGAGGCACCCCTCCGGCGTCGCCGCACGGCGATGAACGTGCCCCCACGAAATACGTTCGGCCGCTCACCCGTTATGGCAAGCAGCCCCGAAACCCGCTACCAGGCCGCTCGTCCTGCTTGGAGAACCCCTGATGCTCCGTGCGCTCGCATTCGCTGCCGCCCTGTCCGTGTCCACCTCCGCGTTCGCCGGCGGAATCGCCGTCGTCGACTTCCAGCGGGCGGTCAACGAGACCGAAGAGGGCAAGCAGGCCCAGACGAAGCTCGATGCCATGTACTCCAGCCGCCTCGGCGAGCTGAAGAAGCTCGAAGACGAGCTCAAGGCCGAGTACGAGGACTACAAGAACCGCGCCCTGGTCCTCTCCGACGCCCAGAAGATGGAGGAGGAGAAGAAGATCGGGATGAAGGAGCAGCGGTTCCTGCAGCTCAACCAGCAGTACGAAGCCGAGATGCAGCAGACCTACTACACGATGCTGCAGGATCTCGACGTGAAGATGCGGACGATCAGCGAGAAGCTCGCGAAGGAGAAGGGGTACGACCTCGTCCTCGACCGCGCGGCCGTGGTGTACATGGGCGGCACGACGATCGACATGACCGAAGAGCTGGTCAAGCGGTACAACGCCGCCCAGAAGTGAGATGAGCCGCCCCGCGCCCGTCTCGGCCGGCACGATCGCCGCATGGATCGGGGCCACGTGCGAAGGCCCCGAAGACCGCGTGGTCACGGGTGTGGCTTCGCTCGGCAACGCCGGGCCCGGCGACCTCTCGTTCTGCTCGGGCGGCCGCTGGATGTCGATGCTCCCGGGCACGCGGGCCGGCGTGCTCATCGCGCGTGGCGACATGGAGTGCCCGGCCGGCGCCGTCGTCCTGCGACACCCGAATCCCCGGTTCGCCTATGCGGTGGCCGCCGCGCACATGCTGCCGCTCGAGTGGCCCGATCCCGGCGTCCACGAGAAGGCGTCGGTGCACCCCACGGCCCACGTCGAAGGCGCGACCATCGACCCGTTCGCGGTGATCGAGGCGGGCGCGCACGTCGAAGCGGGCGCGTGGGTCGGCGCGCACGCGTTCGTCGGGCGCCACGCCGTCATCGGCGCCGGGTCGCGCATCATGCCGCACGCCGTCGTGATGGAGCGCTGTGTCGTCGGCGCCCGCTGCTGGCTCCAGCCCGGCGCCATCGTCGGGGCCGACGGGTTCGGCCACGTGGTGGGGCAGGGGGGCGTGCTCCGCGTGCCCCAGCTCGGCACCGTGGTGCTCGAAGACGACGTCGAGATCGGCGCCAATGCGTGCGTCGACCGCGCGGCCCTCGACGAGACGCGCATCGGCCGCGGGTCGCGCCTCGACAACCTCGTGCAGATCGCCCACGGCGTGCGCGTCGGGGCCGAGTGCCTCATCGCCGCGTTCGCCGGCGTCGCGGGCGGCGCCAAGCTCGGCAACCGCGTCGTGATGGCCGGGCGTACCGCGGTCGTCGACGGCATCGAGGTCGGCGACGACGTGGTGTTCGCGGGCCTTGCGAGCGCCAGCCGCGACGTGCCGCCGCGGGTCCGCCTCGGCGGCTCGCCCGCGCGTCGATACCACCTGTGGCTGCGGGAAGTCGCGGCCCTGCGCCAGCTCCCCGAGACCTTGCGGGTGGTCGAGCGACTCCGCCGGAAGGTAGAAGGTCCCGCTGACGGGAAGGACGAATGAACCGAGAGCAGATCCAGAAGCTCATCCCTCACCGCGACCCGATGCTCATGGTCGACGAGGTCGTGGAGATCGAGCCCGGCAAGCGCGCCCTGGCGCGGAAGTACGTGCGGGACGACGAGTTCTGGTGCGTGGGCCACTTCCCCGGCGAGCCCATCCTCCCGGGCGTGCTGATGAGCGAAGCGCTCGCCCAGACCGCCGGCATCGTCTTCGCGTCGGCGCACACCGATCGGGCGGGCGGCAACGTGTACCTCGTCGGGATGGACAAGATGCGCTTCCGCCAGATGGTCCGCCCGGGCGACGTGCTCGAGCTCGAGGTCGAGGTCATCGAAGAGCGGCACCACATGTGGACCTTCTCCGGAACGGCCCGCGTGGGCGGGAAGCGCGCCGCGACCGGCACCTTCATGGCCACCGTGGACAGGGAGTAGGCATGGCCATCCATCCCTCCGCCCTCGTCGACCCCTCCGCCGAGCTCGGTGACGTCGAGATCGGGCCCTTCGCCATCATCGGCGCCGGTGTGAAGCTGGCGGACGGCGTCGTCGTCGGGCCGCACTCCGTCGTGCACGGGCCCACCACCGTGGGCGAGGGCACCGTCCTGCACGCGCACGTCGTGCTCGGCGATCTCGCGCAGGACCGCAAGCACGACCTCTCCGTCGAGACCACGCTCGTCGTGGGCCGCGAGAACGTGTTCCGCGAGTTCTCCACCGCGCATCGCGGCTCCAGCTCGGGCGCCCGCACGACCGTCATCGGCGACCGGAACTACTTCATGGCGAACAGCCACGTCGCGCACGACTGCAGGGTCGGGGACGACTGCATGTTCGCGAACAGCGCCGCCATCGCGGGGCACGTCCAGATCCAGGATGGCGCCATCCTCGGCGGGCTCTGCGCCGTGCACCAGCACAGCCGCGTCGGCCGGCTCGCGATGGTCGGCGGCGGGGCCATGTGCGCCCAGGACGTTCCGCCCTTCACGCTCGCACAGGGCGACCGGGCCCGGCTCTACGGCCTGAACATCATCGGCCTGCGCCGCGCGGGAGCCACGAACGACGTGATCACGGCGCTCAAGGAGGCCTGGCGCCTCCTGTTCGTGGAGGGCCTGCCGCGCAAGGTCGCGATGTCGCGCGCGTCCGAGGCGTACCCCGACGTGCCCGAGGTCGCCGAGCTCGTGCAGTTCATCGGCGAGTCCGAGCGCGGCGTGTGCCGGGGCGGGCTCGGCCGCTGAAGCGCGCGGTCCTCGTCGCGGGGGAGCGGTCGGGAGACCAGCTCGGCGCGGCGCTCGCCGCTCACCTCGACGCGGACCTGCACGGCGTCTGCGGCCCGGCGATGCAGGCCGCCGGCGTCCGACCGCTGGCCTCGATCGACGCGCTGTCGCTCGTGGGCCTCACCGAGGTCGTGCGCCATCTGCCCCGTCTGGCCGGGCTCCTCGCGACCCTCGAGCGCGACATCCTCGCCCTGCGCCCCGAAGTCGTCGTCACCATCGACAGCCCCTCGTTCGCGCTGCGCCTCGCGCGACGGCTGAAGGGCCGGGTCCGCGTGGTGCACTGGGTCGCTCCGCAGGTGTGGGCGTGGCGGCCGGGACGGGCCGCACGGGTCGCGGCGTCCGTCGACGCGCTCGCGTGCCTGCTCCCGTTCGAGCCCGCGCTGTTCGGCCCGGTGGCGACCTTCACCGGGCACCCGGCCGCCGCAGCGCCGCGCTCCGCACGCCCCGAGGCGCTCGGCATCGCGGCCGGGTCCCGCGATTCGGAGCGCGCCCGGCTCGGCCCCGTGTTCGCATCGGTCGCCGCGGACATCGGCCTGCCCGTCGTCGAGGCCGTCCCGCCGGGTATGGCGCCGGTCGTCCCCGGAGCCCGTGTCGTCCCGTCCGTCCCGGCGATGGCGCAGGAGGTCCGCGCGGCGCTGACCTGCGCGGGCACCGCGACGCTCGAGCTCGCCGCAGCGGGCGTCCCGATGGTCGCGGCCTACCAGACCTCCGCGCTCACGCACCGAATCGCGCGCCGCCTCGTGCGCGTCCCGTACCTCGCGCTCCCGAACCTGGTGCTCGGCCGACCTCTCGTCCCCGAGGTCGTCCAGGACCTCGCCCCCGCCGTCCTCCGCGGGCACGTCGAACACCTGCTCGGCCCCGCGGGAGACCGCGTCAGCGACGGGCTCGTCGAGGTCGGCGAGATCCTCGACCCGCACGGCGCGGTGGAGCGCGTGGCCGCCGCGGTCGGCCGATCGCCTTGGGAAGCGAGCGTTCGGGCATCACGCAGATGACGCAGAAGGACGCAGATGACGCAGAAACCAGGCCGTCACGGGTCGAGCGTCTTCGGTCCCCGGAGTCGAGATTGTCTGGACAGGGTTCGGGAAGCAGCGCTCACCAGAGCAGCCGGACGTTTCAGGGGCCTGGGACGGCGGATCGCGCGCTGGTCGTCACGGGTCGAGCGTCTTCCTCTCCCCGTGCACCGTCTTCGAGTGGACCCCTCGACAGCTTCCGGGGACACGAGAACGCGCGACCCCCGACGCCCTCGTTTCTGCGTCATCCGCGTCCATCTGCGTCATCTGCGTGATGCCCGGAGGACGCCCGAAGCCCGACCGCTTCGGCCCTCCCGGCTCCAGGCTCCCGGCTCCAGGCTCATCCCGACGAACGGACGTCGTCGCACTTCGCGGCGAGCACGAAGTCGCTGTACGTCAGCCCGTCGATCTTGTGCGTCCAGATGTCGACCCGCGCCGAGCCCCAGCGCAGCAGGATGTCGGGGTGGTGGCCCTCGTCCTCGGCGACCGCACCGACGCGGTTCACGAACGCCAGCGCCTGGGCGAAGTCGGGGAAGGGGAACGTCTTCGTGAGGTGGTGGTCGTCGACCGCCTGCCAGCCGTCGAGCTCGGGGAGGAGTGCCGCGATCTGCTCGGACGTCATGGGCGGGACGCCCCCGCGGCAGGGTACGCAGTGCTTGGATGAAAGGTCTTCGGACATGTCTCCTCCGGCCATCCCCGATAACCAGCCCTGATGTCGACCGAGGAAGAGCCCGACGTGGTGTGGGCGGTCGCGGCCATCGCCGTCGTCGCGGCGTGCAAGGCCGTGCTCGCCACGCGCTGGGACCTCCTCGCCGACGAGGCGTACTACGCGCTCTGGTCGGAGCACCTGGCGCTCGGGTACTACGATCAACCGCCGCTGATCGCCTGGATCCTCGCCGCCACCCGCGCCGTGCTCGGCGACCACGACGTCGCGCTGCGCCTGCCCGCCATCCTCGCCGGGTGTGCCGGGGCCGCCGCGCTGCTCCACTGGGCGAAGGACCGCGTGCTGCTCGCCGCCTGGTGGGTCGGCATCCCGTCGCTCGCGTGGCTGACCGGATTCGCGACGCCCGACGCCTTCCTCCTCGGGTGCTGGGCGGGCGCGATGTCGGCCGCCATCCTCGGTGGCCCCGCGTGGCTGCTCGCCGGAGCGTGCGTCGCGCTGGGCGTCTACGCGAAGTACACCGCGATCCTCCTGCTCCCGCTGCTCTGGGCGGGCACGGGCGACTGGAAGAGCCCGTGGATGTGGGCCGGCAGCGCCCTCGCCGCGCTGCTCCTGATCCCGCATGCCGGCTGGCTCGCCAGCCACGACTGGGTGAGCGTGCGGTTCCAGCTCCGCGAAGGGCTCGTGAACCCCGATGCGCCGGGCCTTACCGGGCCGCTCGGCGTCGTGGGCCAGCAGCTCGGCGTCGCGACCCCGTTCGGGGTGCTGCTCGGCACGGCAGGCCTCGCGCGAGCCCCGCTGGACCGGGTCGATCGCGTCGCGTGGTGGTGCAGCGCGCCGGTCGGCATGGTGTTCCTGCTGGCATCGTTCGGCGGGCCGCCCGAGGCGCACTGGCTGGCGCCGTTCTGGATCGGCGTCGGCCTGCTCGCGTCGCGCGGCACGGCCTGGATGCAGCGCGCCGGCTGGCTCGCTGTCGGAACGGGGCTCGCGGGCTCCGCGCTGCTCGTGACCCATGCGGAGGTCGGCGTCGTGCCGCTGCGCATCGATCCCGCCGACCGTGTGCGCGAGGGGCGCCCGCTCGCGTCGTCCGTGGCCGGCTGGGCCCTCCCGCTGGGCGTCGGGCCGCGCGAGCCGCGCGCCGTCGAAGCGACCCCCGTGCTCACCGAGCGCTACCAGGAGGCCGCGCTGATCTGGTGGTACACGGGCATCCCCGCGGCCGCGTACCCGGGCTGCGGACGACGCGACCAGTTCGACCTGTGGGGCGTCGAGGTGCCCGAGACCTTCCTGTTCGTGCGCCCGCACACGTCGGGCGACGCGATCTGCCCGGACGCGACGCACGCTTCCAAGACCCGCCATCCGCTCGAGGGGCGCGACATCCGCGGCCGCGTCGTGGGCCGATGGGATCTCTTCGAGGTCGCGCGATGACCCGGGTGACCCGCTACCTCCGGCACTTCCGAACGGCGGTCCCCACGGTGGTCTTCGCGACCGGCCTGCTCGGCGTTGCCGGCCTCTTGCCCGGAGCCGCGGTCGTGGCGCTCCAGCAGGCCTCGGACGCGCTCCTGAACGGCCAGGACGCCACCCGGTGGCTCGCCGCGCTCGTCGTCGTCGCCGTCCTCCAGTCGGTGCTGATGGTCGGGCGCTCGGCCATCACGCGCACCCTGTCGACGCGCCTCGTCCACGACCTCCGCGTCGCGCTGCACCGGCGGTTCCACGAGGCGTGCGCCCGCGACCCCGGGCCCGTCGGCGAGCGCCTCGCGGCCCTCACACACGAGGCCGACGAGCTCCAGTACGGCGTGTCGGCGTTCGTGACCGCGTTGCGCAATCCCGTCGCCGCCGCCGCGCTGATCGGCGCCGCCGCGGGTCTGGCGCCCGGCCTCGCGCTCCAGGCGCTCCTGCTGGCGCCGGTGCTCGCGCTCGTCGCGTGGCTCGGCGGGGTGCTCGTGCGCCGCGCGACCCGCGACTGGACCACCGCGCACCGCGCGCTCCTCGCCGAGCTCCAGGACCAGCAGGCGGGGCTCTCGACGACCGTCGACCTCGGCGCGGTGGACCTCCAGGTCGCGCGCATCGATGCCCTCTCGGTCGTCGAGTCGCGGACCCGCGCCCGCCGCGACTGGGTCCGCGCGGTCCCGCCGGCGCTCGTCCAGCTCGGTGTGGCGCTCGGCCTCGTCGCCCTGTTGCTCCAGGGCGCGGAGAGCGTGCGCGTCGGATCCCTGACGCCGGGCGCCGTCGTCGGGTTCGCCGCGTCCATCGCGCTGCTCCAGCGGCCGCTGACGGGCCTCACCGAGGTCTGGACGCTCCTCCAGCGCTCCGTCGCGGCCCTGGAGCGCATCGAAGCCGTGCTCGACCGGCCCGATCTCGTGCTCCCGACGGGGTCGCGGTTCGCGCTGCGCCAGGTCGTCGTCCCGGGCCGCGTAGGCCCGGTGGACCTCGAGGTGGCGCCCGGCGAGAAGGTGGCCCTCGTGGGCGCGTCCGGCAGCGGCAAGTCCACGCTCCTGGCCGTGCTGGCGGGCCTGTTGGAGCCAGAGGGGAGCGCCGAGGTCGGCCGTGCGCTGCTGCTCCGCCAGGACCCCTGGGTCTTCGATCGCTCCGTCCGCGACAACCTGCTGCTCGCGCGCCCGGACGCGTCCGACGACACGCTCGCCGCGCTCCTCCACACCGTGGGGCTCGACGTGGCGCTCGATCGCGGGCTCTCGGAGGGGATGGGCGAGCGGGGAGGGCGGTTCTCGGGCGGGGAGCGCCAGCGGCTCTGCCTCGCGCGGGCCCTGCTGGCGGACAGCCCCGTGCTGCTGCTGGACGAGGCGACGTCGGAGGTGGACCCCGTGTGGAGCGGACGGATCGCCGAGCTGCTCGCGTCGCGGCCGGAGACCGTGGTGTTCGCGAGCCACGAGCCCTCGTTCGCCCAGCGCGCCGACCGCGTGGTGTTGCTGGAGCGCGGCCGGATCGTCGCGGAGGGCCGCCACGACGCGCTCATCGAGAGCAACACCGCGTACCGGGCCCACTGGACGGTCGCGTGAACGGCTGGCCCGTCGATCTCGCGCTGCTCGCGGCCCGCGCGTGGCCGGTGTCGCGCGAGAGGCTCGGGCTCTCGACCCCGCCCGTGCAGCCCGGGTCGGTCTGGATCCATGGCGCGAGCCTGGGGGAGTGCCGGACCGCGCGGCGCCTCGCGTCGGCCCTGGAGCGTCCGGCGTTCGTGACCGCGGACACGGCGGCGGGGGCGGCGTTCGCGGACGCGCTCCGGCCGCTCGACCACCCGTGGGCCCTGGCGCCGCTGTGGGCGGAGTCGCGGCCCGCGATGCTCGTCTTCGTGGAGTCGGGCTGGTACCCGGGCATCGTTGCCCTCGCACGACGGGACGGCGTGCCCGTCGTGTCGATCGCGGCGCGGCCGGGCCGGGGAGCGTCGCTGCGTGCGCGTGCCCTGGGCCTGCCGGACGCCGTGCTCGCACGGGACGACGCGGCGGCCGCGTGGTTCGGGGCCCGCGGCGTGCGGGTGCTCGGCGTGTGCGGCACGCTGAAGGGCGGTCCGCCGGGGGCGCCGAGCCCGCTCACGTGGGACGGGCCGTTCATCGCGGGCGTCTCGACGCGTCCCGGGGACGAGGCCGCGCTGATCCGGGCCCGCGACACTTCCTTCCCCGAGGCGCGGCTCCTCCTCGCCCCGCGGCACCTGGAGCGGCTGGCGGAGGTGCGTGCGCTGCTGCCGGACGCATCGCTGCGGAGCGAGACCACCCACGCGACGGGGGACGTCCTCGTGGACACGGTCGGCGAGCTCGATCGGCTCCTGACCGGAGCGGCCGTGGCGTTCATCGGAGGCACGTACGACGAGGCGATCGGCGGCCACTCCCCGGCGGAGGCCCGCTGGGCGGGGGTCTCCGTGGTGCACGGCCCGGTCGTCCGCAACAACGCGGCGGACTTCGAGGGCGCCTTCCTCGCCGCGACGCCCGACGACCTCCCCGAGGCTCTGCGCCGCGCGTGGGACCAGGGCGCCTCGCCCCCCGCCGACCGGCTGGCCGAGACAGCCCGCGTGCTCGACGATCTCGCCGTCACCCCGGCGCCCGAGCGCTCCCCGCGGCCCTGGGCGAAGGCGCTGCAGCCCGTGCAGCGCGCCGGGATGCGGTGGCGCCGGGCCGGACGCGCGGTGTCGCTCGACGTGCCCGTGATCGCCGTGGGCTCGGCGAACGCGCGCGGCTCGGGCAAGACCAGCACGGCGCTGTGGCTCGCCGACCGCCTCGCCGAGGCCGGGCACGACGTGGGTATCGCGACCCGGGGCACCGGACGGACCCACCGCGACCCGGGGCTCTCCCACGTCCATGGCGCGGATGCCGCGTGGCTCGGCGACGAGGGCGCGCTGTTCGCGCTCCGCGGCCACCGGGTCGCCGCGCATGCCGATCGACTGCGCGCGGCCCGTGCGCTCTGGGGTGCGAGCGTCGTGGTGCTCGAAGACGGCCTGCAGACGGGCTCCATCCGCGCCGACCTCCGCATCGCGGCCGTCGACGCGCGGTTCCCCGGCGCCCGCGGGCTGCTCCCGGCAGGCGAGGGGAGGGGGAGCCTCGCGCCCGCCGACCTGACGCTCGTGCACCACGCCGGGAGCGCGCGGCGTGTGGGCCTCGCCGTGCCCGCGGGCCTCGAGGCGCATCGAACCCCCGGGCCGTGGAGCCCGACAGCGCCCTCGGGCCCGGTCTACGCCTTCGCCGGGATCGGTCGGAACGCGGACTTCTTCGCCGACCTCGACACCCGGGCCGTTTGCGGATTCCAGGATCACCACACCTACACCGAGCAGGACCTGGAGACGCTGCGGTGCTGGGCGAGCGACGGAACGCTGGTGACGACCGACCGGGACGCCGTTCGCATCCCGGCAGCCTGGCGCGAGGCCCTCGGGCTGCGGTGGCGCGGCGTCACGCTCGAGGTGCCGGGCTTCCCGCTGGAGCGGCTGCCGTGTCCCTGAAGGCCGATCTCGACGCCATGGTCGAGGCCCTCGACGTGCCGGGCCGCCTCGCGAACGACCCGGTGCGCTTCGCCCATCGCTACACGGCACCCGTCGATCAGGAGATCGCGGCGTTCCTGGCCTCGGGGCTCGCCTACGGGCGGGTGGCGCTGTTCTCGCCGGTCATCGCGACCCTGCTCGACCGCGCCGATGCGCAGGGAGGCCCGGAGGCCTGGGTGCGCGGGTTCGACGCGGAGCGCGAGCTGCCCGTGCTGGAGCCGCTGTACTACCGCTG
Organism: Alphaproteobacteria bacterium; assembly: GCA_020632875.1. Classification (GTDB taxonomy): domain Bacteria; phylum Myxococcota_A; class UBA796; order UBA796; genus JACKEQ01. Next base: position 87,825 of record JACKET010000017.1, on the reverse strand, counting down.
GAACCGCGGTCCCGACCACGTGGCGCTGCTCGACGGCCTGCGCATCCTGCTCGGCGCGGACGGGCGCCTCGGCGACCACGTCCGGATGGAGCCCGGCGAGACCGACGTGGGCCCGGCGCTGAGTCGCTTCGTGCGCGCGATCCGCGCGGCGGTGTCGACCTCCGAGGCCGGGCCCGGCGACTGGAGCCGCGCGTCCCGCGGGCTGCGCTACCTGCTCCCCGATCCCGCCGACGGCAGCACCGCCAAGCGCATGGCGATGCTCGCCCGCTGGATGGTCCGCACGGACGGCGTCGATCTCGGCCTGTGGACGCACATCCCGCCCTCCGCGCTCGTCGTGCCGGTCGACACGCACGTCCACCGAATCGCCCGTCTCGTCGGGCTCTCCGACCGCAAGACCGCCGACTGGCGCACCGCCGTCGAGCTCACGAGGGCGCTGGCACGCTTCGCGCCGTCCGACCCGGTCCGGTACGACTTCGCGCTCGCGCACCTCGGCATCAGCGACGGCTGCTCCGGGTCCCACCAGGTCACCGTCTGTCCCACCTGCCCGCTCCGCCGACACTGCGTCGCGGCCACAGTTACGGATCTCGCATGATGATGCTCTTCACCGCCGCGATCGCCGCCCAGCAGGCCGATCTCCCGCCGATGGCGTGGGACTGGGACCAGCCGCACCGGCTCTACGTCGAGACCGAGGTCACGCTCCCCGATCGATTCTGGATCAACGCCGAGATCAACAAGAACGCGCGGGTCATCGGGTTCCAGGTCCGCTCCGTCCTCGCGTGCGCCGGCACCGAGAAAGAGGGTGCCCGCAAGCGCGAGGTGCGGTGCACCTTCGAAGACATCGGGCTCGTCGCCGCGGGCCTCCCGGGCGACGAGGGCATCGTGCAGCCCATCCTCGACGAGTACGACGCGCTGTTCGCGAGCGCATCGCTCGACCTCATCGTGCGCGACGACGGCCGCATCACCGACGTGAACCTGACCGACGTGGCGACCCGCAACCTGCGCACCCGGCAGCGCCGCGAGTCGATGCGCCTGCTCACGCGGTTCCTCGCCGCGGGAATCGAGGTCCCGCTGTCGCGGCGCCCCGGCGAGCCGCTGTGGGTCAGCAACGAGGCGCTGCTCTGCACACTGCCCACCACGCTCGGCACGGCGGGTCCCGCCGAAGGCGTCCACCAGGCCGCGATCCGCGGCGAGAACGTCGAGATCGCCACCAACGGGCGCGGGCTCATGGCGCCCGGCGAGAGCCTGAACCAGTACACCTGCGAGTTCGCGGCCCACACGATCTTCGACCCCGACCTCGGGCTCGTGAGCCGCACGTGGACCATGCGGGGCGAGCCCACGCCCGGAAGCCCCATCGCGCTGGGCGCGGCGGGCTATCCGTACATCCAGCGGGGCTCGGCGCGGCGCCTCGCGCCCGGCGAGACCGTCGACGTGGGCGAGACGCGCGAGGTCGTTCCGAATACCAGCGGTCCGAGCGCCATCCAGCAATGGAACACGACACCGACCCCGATGGATCCGAGCGTCCGCTGAGCCCCGTGCTCAGGGCGCTGCTCGTGTGTCCCGTGTGCAAGGGCGACCTCGACGAGGCCGCCGACGGGCTGCGCTGCCCGGCCTGCGCCCTGACGTATCCGGTGGTCGACGGGGTGCCGTTCATGCTGCCCGAGCGCGCGCAGCGCGGGTGAAGGTCCTCCACGTCGACTCGGCCCGCGAGCACCGGGGTGGGCAGGCACAGCTCGCGTACCTCGTCGCCGGCTCGGACGACGCGTTGCTCCTGCGGCCGGGCTCGCCCCTCGCGGCACGCTTCCCGCACGCCCGTCCGTACGGGCACTCCGGTCTGCATGCGGCCATCCGCGCCGAGCGGCCCGACCTGATCGCCGCCCACACCTCGCACGCGCACGGCCTGGCGCTGCTCCAGCGCTCCACGCCCGTCGTCGTGCACCGGCGGGTCGACTTCGCGCCCGGTCCGCTGTCGGGGCCGAAGTACCGGGCGGTACGCGGCTTCGTCGCGGTGAGCGCGGCCGTCGCGGCCGTCCTGGAGCGGGCGGTGCCGGCCTCCCGCGTCCGCGTCGTGCACGACGGGGTGGCGCCGCGACCCGGGACCGCGCTCCCGCGTCCCGCGGGGCCCGTGGTGCTCGCCGTGGGCGCCCTCGTGCCCCACAAGGACCACGTCACGCTCGTGCGGGCCGCCGCCATCGGCGGGTTCACGACCTGGATCGCAGGGGAGGGCCCGCTGCGCCCCGCGCTCGAGGCGGAGATCGCGCGCATCGGCGCCCCCGTGGCGCTGCTCGGCCAGCGCGACGACATCGCGGATCTGCTCGCGACCGCCGACGTGTTCTGCCACCCGAGCCGCGAAGAGGGCCTCGGGCAGGCCGTGCTGGAGGCGCGAGCCGCGGGGTGCCGCATCGTCGCGACGCGCGCGGGCGGGGTCCCCGAGATCGCCGGGCCCGACGCGGCCCTCGTCGACGTCCGACGGCCCTCCGCGCTGGCCGCCGCCGTCCTGGACGCGCTGGCACGTCCACGTCCACGGCCGTCCCTGCCTCCCGGGCTGCACGCCGACACGCTGCGCGCCCGAACGCTCGCGGCGTATGCCGACCTCCTCGGGTTATGAGCCGGCCGTGACGCTCCTCTGGGCCATGCTGGCGTGCACGACCGATCCCGCGACCGTGCCGGACGCCGATCGGGACGGCTTCCCCGCGGATGTCGACTGCGACGACGCCGACGCCGACGCGTTCCCCGGCTCGTTCGAGTTCTGCGACGGCATCGACAACGACTGCAACGGCGCCATCGACGACGACGCCGTCGACGCCGACACCTTCTACCTCGACGAAGACGGCGATCTCTGGGGCACGACGGCGACCACCGCGTGCGACCGTCCCGAGGGATACGCCGAGCAGGGCGGTGACTGCGACGACGGCGACCCCGAGGTCCGCCCCTTCCGAACCGAGCTCTGCGACGGCATCGACAACGACTGCGACGGCCTCGTCGACGCCCAGCCGTCCGACCCGGTCTACCCCGACGAAGACGGCGACGGGTATGGCGATTCCGAGGGCGCCATCCACACGTGCACCGCGACGCCGGGGTTCATCGCCACGGGCGGCGACTGCGACGACGGCGACCCCGACCGGCATCCCGGCGCCGACGAGCTCTGCGACGGCATCGACAACGACTGCAACGGGCTGCTCGACGAAGCCGATCCGGGGCTCGTCGTCGGCCTCCTGTGGTACCCCGACGCCGACGGGGACGGGGTGGGCACGGCGGGCTTCTCGGTCGAGGCGTGCACTCCGCCTGCCGGTCCGTGGTCGCAGACGGCGGGCGACTGCGACGACTTCGACGCCGACGTGGCGCCGGGTCGCCCCGAGCTGTGCAACGGCGTCGACGACGACTGCGATGGCGTGATCGACCTGCCCGACGCGCCCCTGGCCGCCGGGCCACGCATCCCGGTCTCGCTGTCGGCGGGCCAGGACGTGGCGGTCCCCGTGTTGGTGCACGCGGTGTCCGACCTCCAGGCGCTGTACGATGCGGCGGGCGGCACGGGAACCGTCGACCCCGCGGCGCTTCGGGTGGCCGTGGGCACGTGCGATTCCGGGCTCTCCGAGCTCCCGACGCGGTTCTTCGACGATCTCGACGACCTCGGCACGCCGGGTGTCCCGGGCGACCTCGCCGGCGCCCTGCTCGTCGTGTACGACCCCGACGGCGACCCCACCACGCGCGACGTGCTCGCTGCGGGTGCGGCGGTCACGGGCTGGCTGCACTTCGCACCCGGCGCGACGGGCTCCGCGCAGGCCTCCGCGACGCAGCTCTCGACGGGCGTCACCACCGCGACGTTCGACGGCGGGCTGCGGCTCGTGGGGCTCTCGCCGAACGGCCACGCGTCGCAGACCGTGTTCCGGCCGCGCATCGAGACGCCCGCGGGCACCGTGTCGCCGGGCGCGGGGTCGGTGGTCGTCGACGCCCATCCCGCCATCGCGCGGCTCCGCGCGTCCGGCGCCATCGGTGGCGGCGTGGCGTCGATCGCGTGGGACGCCGACTGGCTCGCCATCTCCGGGCGCCCCGAGCTGTGGGGGCACGTCCGGCTGCGCACCACCGGTCCCACCACCGTGACCCACCCGAACGGCTGGGAGCAGGGGGTCGTCGGCTTCAGTCTCGGCGTGGCCGGGTCGCCCGTCGCAGCCGGGGGTGCCTGGCTGTACGACGCGGGCCCCGACAGCGTAGCCATCAGCGTGCTCGACGCGCCCGGCGCGGTGATCGAGCCCGAGGATGGCTGGCTCGACGTCCGCGGCACGCCCGCGACCGGCCCCGCCGGAACGTCCGTCACCTTCGGGCCCGACGTGCTGCTCGCCGACACCTGGTTCGTGCTGGTGGGCGAATCGGGCGGCGATGCCGCGGTCCGGCTCGACGAGATCCTCGCTCCGACCACCCTCGACGTGGGGCCGAACGGCCCATAGAATCCCCGCTCACCGCGGGCGGGGAAGATGCTTAGACCCACACCCTTCCACGAGCGCACCACGGCGCTGTGCGAGAGCTGGAAGTTCAAGGACTGGGCCGGGAAGGTCGCGATCTGCACGTACGACGGGCACAGCGAGCGCGAGTACTTCGCGGTGCGCCACTCCGCCGGCCTCATGGATGCGAGCCCGCTCTACAAGTACGACGTGTACGGGCCCGATGCGGCGAAGCTGCTCTCCCGGTTCGCCACGCGCGACGTCACCAACGGGTTCGGCGTCGGGCGGGTCACGTACTGCACGTGGTGCGACGAGCGCGGCAACGTCCTCGACGACGGCACGATCAGCCACCTCGCCGAGGGCCACTGGCGCGTCACGAGCAGCGAGCCCTGGCTGCGCTGGCTCCTCCGCCACGGCCGCCGGCTCGACGTGCGCGTCGAAGAGACCACCGAGCAGCTCGGCTGCCTGGCGCTCCAGGGCCCGCACGCGCGCGACATCCTGAAGCAGTGCGTCGACTTCGATGTCGACAAGATGCGGTTCTTCCGCGTCCGGAAGACGAAGCTCGACGGCGTCGACGTGTGGCTCAGCCGCACCGGGTACACGGGTGATCTGGGCTTCGAGGTCTGGGTCGACGCGGCCCACGCGCTGCCCGTCTGGGATGCCATCATGGCCGCCGGCCGCATCCACGGCATCACGCCCATGGGCCTCGACGCACTCGACGTGTGCCGCATCGAAGCCGGCTACATCCTGCAGGGCGTCGACTACTTCAGCGCCAAGAACTGCATCATCGAGGCCCGCAAGTCCACGCCGCACGAGATCGGGCTCGGGCACGCCGTCGATCTCGACCGCGAAATCCGCTTCGTCGGGCAGGATGCCGTCGAAGCCGAGCTGAAGGGCGCGCACAAGTGGGCGCTCGTCGGCCTCGACGTGAGCTGGCCCGAGATCGAGGCGCTCTACGAGGAGTACTCGCTGCCGCCGCACCTCGCGCCGGTCGCGTGCCGCGATGCGGTCCCGGTCTTCGAAGAGGATGGCCGCACCCAGGTCGGGCAGGCGACGAGCCACACCTGGTCGCCGCTGCTCAAGCGCCAGCTCTCGCTCGCGTCGGTCCAGCCGCGCTTCGCGAAGCCGGGCACGAAGCTGAAGATCGAGCACACCGTCGAGTACGAGCGGCGCACCGTCACGGCCACCGTGGTCGAGCGGCCGTTCTTCGATCCCGAGCGCAAGCGCAGCACCCCCGGGAGGGCCTGATGGCCACCACGTACGACGCCGTCATCATCGGAGGCGGGCACAACGGGCTCGTCTGCGCCGCGTACCTCGCGAAGGCCGGCCGAAAGGTGCTCGTGCTCGAGCGGCGCCACGTGCTCGGCGGCGCAGCCGTCACCGAAGAGCTGTACCCGGGCTTCAAGTACACCGTGTGCAGCTACGTCGTGAGCCTGCTGCGGCCGTACATCATCCGCGACCTCGACCTCGTGAAGCACGGCCTGCAGATCACGCCGCTCGAGTGCTCCTACACGCCCGAGCCCGAGGGCCCCGGCCTGTGCCGGTGGCCCGATCCGCACCGCACCCGCGAGGAGATCCAGCGCTACTCGCGCAAGGATGCCGACATCTACCCCGAGTTCGGCCGGGCGATGGGCCGCCTGGCGCGGTTCGCGAAAGAGATCATCGACAATCCCGCTCCCGAGCCCACGTCGTGGCGCCCCAGCGACCTGATGCAGCTGCTCGGTCTCGGCCGGCGGTTCCGCGACCTCGGCGACGATCTCGGCGCCATCCAGTTCAAGCTCTCCACGATGTCCGCCGTCGACTTCCTCGACGAGTGGTTCGAGAGCGACTTCCTCAAGTCGCCGATGAGCGTCTCCGGCATCATCGGCACGTTCCTCGGCGTGCGCTCGCCCGGCACCGCGTACGTGCTGCTGCACCACTACATGGGCGAGATCGACGGGGCCTCGCGCGCCTGGGGCTTCGCGAAGGGCGGCAACGGCGAGGTGTCGATGTCGATCGCGCGCGCCGCCCAGGCCTTCGGCGCCGAGATCCGCACCGAAGCGCCCGTCCACAAGGTGCTCGTGAAGGGCGGCCGCGCGACGGGCGTGGTGCTCGAGAACGGCGACGAGATCAGCGCCCGGGCGGTGATCAGCTCGTGCGACCCGCGGCTCACGTTCCTCCGGTTCGTCGGCGAAGACCACCTGCCCGACGACTTCGTGACCGGCATCAAGCGGTTCAAGTTCCGCGGCAGCTCGGGGAAGGTGAACCTCTCGCTCGACCGGTTCCCCGACTTCAAGGACCGGCCGGGCATCGGCATGCACGTGATGGGGGACATCGCGATCTGCCCGAGCCTCGACTACCTCGAGCGCGCCTACGACGAGGCGAAGTACGGCGACTTCTCGTCCCGCCCCTTCATGAACGTCGTGTTCCCGAGCCTGCTCGACCCCGAGATGGCTCCGCCGGGCAAGCACGTCGCGTCGATCTTCGTGCAGTACGCGCCGTACGACATCAAAGAGGGCCCCGAGCACTGGCCCGAGCGCCGCGAGGCCTTCGGAGACGCCGTGATCGACACGCTCTCGGAGTACTGCCCGACGCTGAAGGACTCCATCCTGCACCGCCAGGTGTTGACCCCGTGGGACATCGAGCAGGAGTTCGGCCTGTCCGAAGGCAACATCTTCCAGGGCGAGCTGTCGCTCGAGCAGCTGCTGTTCCAGCGCCCGACCGCGGGCTGGGCGCGCTACACGACGCCCGTTCGGAACCTGTGGATGTGCGGCTCCGGCGCGCATCCGGGCGGCGGCGTGATGGGCGCGCCCGGCGCCATCGCGGCGAAGACGATGCTCGCACAGGGAGCGGTGTGATGGCGCGCGTGGTCGTGATCGGCGGAGGGCACAACGGGCTCGCCGCAGCCGTGCGTCTCGCGCGCGCGAAGCACCAGGTGACCGTACTCGAGGCCCGCCCGACGCCGGGCGGCTCCGCAGCGGGCGCCGAGTTCCACCCGGGCTACCGGCACACCGGCATCTTCCACGACGCGAGCACGTTCTCGGACGTGGTCGCGCGCGACCTCGGGCTGCGCATCACGCGGCGTCCGCTGCCCGACGCGGTCATCGCGACCGCCGAGGTCGCCCGCACTGTGGGCGCGACGGCCGATCTGCCCGACCCCGCGGGCTGGGCGGCGTACCGCAAGCGGCTCGACGAGGTCCGGAAGTACGCGTCCACAGTGCTCTCCGAGCCTCCGCCGCGTACCGACGCCGACGCGCCGCTGCTGCCGCTCGCGAAGACCGCGTGGGGCCTGCGCCGGCTCGGTCAGGCCACGATGATGGAGCTGCTCCGCATCGGCCCGATGGCCGTCGAGGACTGGCTCGCCGAGATGATCGCCGACCCGATCACGCGCGCCGGGCTCGCCCTCGAAGGGCTGCACGGCACGTGGATGGGCCCGCGCAGCCCGACGAGCACCGCGACCCTGCTGCTGCTCGAGTCGCTGCGCGGCCAGGACGTGCAGGGCGGCCCCGCAGCGGTCGTCGACGCCCTGGTCGACGCGCTGAAGACCGCCGGCGGCACGCTGCGGTGCGAGGCCCGCGTCGCGCGGGTGCTCACGAAGGCCGGCCGCGTCACGGGCGTCGAGACGGCGTCGGGCGACCGCATCGACGCGGATCACGTGGTGGCCGCGTGCGATCCGCGCCACGCGCTGCTCGATCTCGTCGACCCGCTCGAGCTGCCCCCGGCTCTCGAGCGCGACATGTCGGACGTCCGCGCCCGCGGGCTGTGCGCCAAGGTGCACCTCGCGCTCTCCGGTCCGCTCGAGCTCGCGGCGAAGCCCGGTGTGCACGAGCGCATCCTCGTCGCCGGCCAGCCGAACGACCTCGAGCGCGCCTTCGACCAGGTGAAGTACCGGCGCTTCGCCGACCGGCTGCCCCTCGACATCCGCGTGCCGACCGCGAGCGACAGCGCGCTGGCGCCGGCCGGGCACCACGTGGTGTCGATCCTCGTGCACGCCGTGCCGTTCGTCCTCGACGAGGGGTGGTCCGACGCGACCCGCGAGAAGCTCGGGAATGCGGTGCTGGCGTCGCTCGAGGCCGTCGCGCCGGGCGTCTCGGGGCGCGTCGTCGCGTCGGAGGTGCTGACCCCGGCGGATCTCGCCGACCGCTTCGGGCTGCCGCAGGGCCACCTGTGGCACGGCGAGCTCGCGATCGACCAGCTCTTCGTCGCCCGTCCGTTCCTCGGCACCGCGCAATACGCGACGGCCATCGGGGGCCTGTGGCTCGCGAGCGCCGGCACGCATCCGGGCGGCGGCTTCACGGGCCTGTCGGGGTGGAACGCCGCGGGACGCCTGTGATCCTCGCGCTCCTCGGGCTGGCGTTCGCCGACACGCCCGTCGAGGAGGCCATCCAGGCCATCCGCACGGCGGAGTGGAAGCGCCAGACGCCCGCCCAGGTGGTCGCTGCGTCGGATCTGGACGACCCGGCCGTGCTGCGCGTCCGGGCCCAGGCGCTCGGCCGGCTGCGTGATCCCGGCGCGCTGAAGCCGCTGCTCGCGCTGAAGGATCACCCCGACGCAGGCGTGCGCCGCGAGGTCGCGTTCGCGCTCGGCCTCACGCCGGGTGCCGCGAAGGCCATCCGGGCCTGGCTCGCCGCGGAGCCGATGCCCGAACAGCCCCTGCTGGCGGAGCACTCCGTGCGCTGGGAGCTGCTGGAGGCGCTGGGCAGGGCAGGGGAGGCGGGCGACGTCGCGCTCCTCGTGAAGCACCTCGGGGAGCCCTGGCCGTTCGACGACGCGGCCGCGCGATCGCTCCTGCGGATGCAGCGGCGCGAGATCGACGTGCGATCCGCGCGATCGCCGCTGATCCGCAAGGTGCTGGCGGGGGCGGATCCCCGGACGGAGCGGACGATCGCGGGGCTGATCGGGCGCGTCGGGCTGGAGGGGATCGCGGATCCCGCGCTGTTGGACGGCGTCGCGGATCGCGCCCTTCTGGGGCCGACCTCGGCGGTCCGCGCGGGCTGGACGCGCGCGCTGGTGCGGGCCGACTCCGATCGGGGCCGGCAGGCCTTCGACCGCGCGCTCTCCGACTCGCCCCTCGTGGCCGCCACGGCCCTGCAGTTCGCCGCCGAGGGAGTGGCCGACGAAGCACGGGTCGCGAAGGCCCTCTCGGGGCGCGCCGACGACTGGTGGGTGTGGTCGGCGGCGGTGGCGGCTTTCCCGTCCATAGAGGCGCCAGCAGAGGGGCCGTTCCGGGAGGCCTGGGTCATCGAGCACGGGGGCGACGTGGAGATCGCTCCCGACGAGCCCTGGCCGGTGCAGGCCGCGCGCCTCGGTCGCGTCGAGAACGTCGACGCGCTCCTCGCGGTGGTGACGGGCGAGGGCCACCATCCTGCGCTCCGCACGGCAGCGGCGAGCCGGATCCACGATCTGGGCGTCGATGCGAAGACCCACGCGAAGCTGCTCTCGTCGCCCGACGTCGGGGTTCGCGAGGCGGCGCTCGGGTGGCTCGAGGGCGACCCCGACCCCGCGGTGGTCGAGGAGATCGTGCTGACCCTGCGCGTCGAGAAGGATGGCGAGGTGATGCGCGCGGGATTCGACCGCCTCGCCGACTACCGCAAGCGGAAGCCGTCCTCGGTGAGCGCGTCGCGGTTCCTCACGAGCGCGCTGAAGCGCGGGGCGACGCACCGCTCGCCCGGTGTTCAGGCCTCGGCGCGCGCGCTGGCCGCCGCGCTGGGCGTCGAAGTGCCTCCGCCGCCCGAGTCCGCGCTGGTGCGCGAGCTGATCCTGCCCGACGGCACGGTCACCACGACGACCGGCGACCTCCCGAAGCTCCTCGAGGTGGAGCAGATCGCCGCGGCACGCATCCAGACCGACAAGGGCACGCTGTTCGTCGAGCTGCACCCCGAGGTCGCGCCGCTGGCGGTGTACAACTTCGCGGCCCTCGCGCGGGGCGGCTTCTACCGCGGCGTGCTGTGGCACCGCGTCGTGCCCGGGTTCGTCGTGCAGGCGGGCTGTCCGCGGGGCGACGGCTGGGGCGGGCCGGGCTGGACCATCGTGGACGAGGTGTCCGACGCGCCCTTCGTGACGGGCGCCCTCGGGATGGCGCGCTCCGACCGCGACACCGGCGGCTCGCAGTTCTTCGTGATGACGGGCCCCGGGCGGTTCCTGGACGGCGACTACACGTGGTTCGGCGAGGTCGTCGACAGCGCCGAGGTCCTGCGGGTGCTCGAGCCGGGCGACCGGATCCAGGGCATCCAGATCCTCGCGCGCGCCGAACCCACCGATGAATGAGCGCGCCGCGGCGCTGCTCGACGCCGCCCACAACCGCTCGCTCTACAAGACGCTCGGCGCCGAGCTGGACGCGGCGGGGCCGGAGCTGAAGCGCGCGGTGGCCGGCCTCGCGCGGGCCCGCGGCGTGGATCTGCCCGACGACGCCGAGACCTGGCCGGGCAAGAAGCTCCTGCGCAGGGCGCGGGGGCTCGACGCGCTCGCCCAGGTCCGGAAGAACCCGATCCGCCGCGACGAGGCCTTCACGTGCGTGCGCTGCGGCGCGAGCGTCCCGCCGCACGGGCGCTCTGCCCGGGATCACTGCCCGTTCTGCCTCGCGGGGCTCCACGTCGACGGCGACGTGCCCGGCGACCGCGCCTCGGACTGCGGAGGCCTGCTCGAGCCCGTGGCCGTCCACCGCGAGAAGGGTCGATGGATCCTCGAGTACCGCTGCCAGCTGTGTGGCGCGACACGCCGCAACCAGGTCCTTCTCGACGGCGAGCCGCCGGACGACTGGGCGCGCGTGTCGTCGCTCGCAGGAGCCGCGGGATGAACGCCCTGCGCCAGGCCTTCCTCCGCGCGGTTCGCGACGGAGCGCTCTGGGAGCCCGGCCAGCGCGTGGCCCTCGCGGTGTCCGGGGGCGCGGACTCGATGGTGATGCTCGACCTGGCCGCGCGGACCGCACCGGTCCACGGGGCCCGGCTCACCGTGGTGTCGATCGATCACGGCCAGCACTCCGACAGCGCGGCGTTCGCGGCCAGCGTGGTGGCCGAGGGCCGGATGCTCGGGGTCCCCGGCGAGGTCCTGCACGCGACGTTGCCGACGGGGTGCTCCGAAGCCGAGGCGCGGTCCGCCCGCTACGCCCTGCTCGAGGGGCTCGACGTCGATCGCGTCGCGCTCGCGCACCACGTCCGCGACCAGGCCGAGACGGTCCTCGTGAACCTGCTCCGCGGCACGGGCCCCCGCGGCCTGCGTGGCATGGCGGCACGGCGCGACCGCTTCGTCCGCCCGCTGCTCGGGGTCGAGCACATGGCGCTCCAGGCGTACGTCTCCACCCACGGCATCCGGGTCTTCGAGGACCCGTCCAACGCGACCGACCGCTACCTCCGCAACCGGATCCGGCACCACCTGCTCCCCCTGCTCGAGGAGATCCGCCCGGGCGCGGTGAACGCGCTCGCCCGCAGCGCCGGACGGCTCGCCGACGACGAGGTCCTCCTCGAGTCCCTCGCCGCCGAGCTCCCGGCGGATCCCCGGGTCCTCCGGAACGCGCCGTCTCCGCTGGCCCGTCGACGCATCGAAGCGCTCGTCGGCCCGGTCACGACGGCCCAGCTCGACGCCGTGATGCGAGCGGTCCAGGCAGGGCAGGGCGCCGTCGTCCTCGACCTCCGCCGGCGCGTGGTCGTGTCGGGAGAAGCCCTCCACGTCGAAGACGACGCCGACCTCTGCTGACCGCGCCGGGTGGCGTCCGCGCGCTCCCTGTGAATCCGGGGCGCGTCCGCGTTACGTCGAACCCTCCGATCCACTCCCTGGGGCTGGTCACCGGTGAACCGCAGCAGCATCTTCCTCTTCGTCGTCGTGCTCGGCATGCTCGCCCTGTTCTTCAACCTCCCGTTGCCGGGGGCGGATCAGGAGGCGCTGGCGTTCCCCGAGTTCATGCAGAAGGTCGACGAGGGCGTGATCAAAGAGGTCACGATCAAGGGCCAGCAGATCACGGGCAAGCTCGCCGACGACCGGCCCTTCCACACGACGGGGCCCGAGTTCCTCCAGCCCGTCTACAACAAGCTCGTCGAAGAGGGCGTCACGCCGAGCTTCGAAGAGGCCGAAGACAGCGGCGTCTGGCTCTCGGCCCTGATCGCCGCGGGCACCGTCGCCATCGTGGTCCTCGCGTTGTTCTGGTTCATGCGCAGCATCCAGGGCAGCAACGGCCGGGCGATGAACTTCGGCAAGTCGCGGGCCCGCCTGCAGAGCGAGAGCGCGAAGCTCGTCACGTTCGACGACGTGGCCGGCATCGAAGAGAGCAAAGACGAGCTGGCCGAGGTGGTCGAGTTCCTGCGCGACCCGCGCCGGTTCACCCGTCTCGGCGGGCGCATCCCGAAGGGCGTGCTGCTGATGGGCCCGCCCGGCACCGGCAAGACCCTGCTCGCCCGCGCGGTGGCGGGCGAGGCCGGCGTGCCGTTCTTCTCGATCAGCGGGTCCGACTTCGTCGAGATGTTCGTCGGCGTCGGCGCGAGCCGCGTCCGCGACCTGTTCGAGCAGGGCAAGAAGCACGCGCCCTGCATCATCTTCATCGACGAGATCGACGCGGTCGGTCGGCACCGCGGCGCCGGGCTCGGCGGCGGCCACGACGAGCGCGAGCAGACGCTGAACGCGCTGCTCGTCGAGATGGACGGGTTCGAGGGCACCGAGGGCGTCATCCTCGTCGCCGCCACGAACCGCCCCGACGTGCTCGACCCCGCGCTCCTCCGTCCGGGCCGCTTCGATCGGCGCGTCGTCGTGCCTGCGCCCGACGTGCGCGGCCGCAAGCGCATCCTCGAGATCCACACCCGCAAGCTACCGCTCGGCACGGATGTCGACCTCGACGTCGTGGCGAAGGGCACGCCGCGCTTCTCGGGCGCCGACCTCGAGAACCTCTGCAACGAGGCCGCGCTGCTCGCCGCCCGCGAAGACAAGCGCCAGGTCGACATGGCCGACTTCCTCTCGGCCCGCGAGAAGATCCTGATGGGCCCCGAGCGCCGCTCGATGGTGATGCCCGAGTGGGAGCGCAAGAACACCGCGTACCACGAGGCCGGCCACGCGATCATCGCGCACCTGCTGCCCCAGCACGACCCGGTCCACAAGGTCACCATCGTGCCGCGCGGGCGCGCGCTCGGCGTGACGATGATCCTCCCCGAAGAGGAGCAGCTCTCGATGACCCGCACCGAGATGCTCCAGCAGATCACGATGATGATGGGCGGGCGCGCGGCCGAAGAGATCGCGATGAACTCCGTCACCGGCGGCGCCGCGATGGATCTGCGCCAGGCCACGAAGCTCGCGCGGCACATGATCTGCGACCTCGGGATGAGCGACGAGCTGGGCCCGGTCAGCTGGAACGAAGGCGACGGCGAGGTCTTCCTCGGCCGCCAGATGTCCCAGGTGAAGTCGTACTCCGAGCAGACCGCGCGCCGGATCGACTCCGAGGTGCGCGACATGCTCGCCCGCGGCTACCAGGCCGCGAAGAACATCCTCCAGGAGAACGTGCACGTGCTGCACACCGTGGCGCAGCGGCTGATGGAGATCGAGACGCTCGACGCCGAGGAGTTCGAGCAGCTCGTCGAAGAAGCCGGCCCCGTCCGCCCCGCCAACCTCGCCTGGATGGGCGTATAGTCCATCGGCGGGCGCGTACGCCCGGGAGGCTCGGTGCAGTCGGTCTGGTCCTGGTTCGCGGAGAGCCCGTTCACCACGGCCAGCTGGGTCGACTGGATCGACATCCTGCTCCTGGCCGCGGTGATCTACCGCATCCTGCTCGTGCTGCGCGGCACGCGCGCGATGCAGAGCCTCATCGGGCTGCTGCTGCTCGTCGGGCTCTACGCCGTCGCCCGCATCGGCGGCCTCACGACGATGAGCTGGGTGCTCGACAACGTCTTCGTGTACCTCGTGCTGGCCGTGCTCATCCTGTTCCAGCAGGACATCCGCCGCGCGCTCGCCAACGCCGGCGGGCGCTTCTTCGTGTCCCGGCTGCCGATCGCCCGCGCCGACGCCACCATCCTCGAAGAGGTCATCAAGGCCGCGTTCGCCCTGTCCCGCCGGAAGATCGGCGCGCTCATCGTGCTCGAGGGCAACGCCTCGCTCGACGCCTGGATCGAGGGCAGCAACGAGGTCGACGGCAAGGTGAGCCACGAGCTCCTGCAGTCGATCTTCCACCCCGCGGGCCCCATGCACGACGGCGCGGTCGTCATCCGGAAGGACCGCATCGCCGCCGCCGGTGTGTTCCTGCCCATCAGCCTGTCGAAGCAGATCAGCCGCACGTTCGGCACCCGGCACCGCGCGGCCATCGGTCTCACCGAGATCACCGACGCGCTCTGCATCGTGGTCAGTGAAGAGCGCGGCACCGTCGCCATCGTCGTTCGCGGCGAGATCGTGCCGGTGGCCGACATGAACGACCTCCGCCACAACCTCACCGAGCAGCTCGACCGCCAGGCCGACGAGCCCAGCAACGCGGGGGTCGCCAGTGCTTGAGTCGGTCTTCGGCAATCCCCACTACAAGCTCGCCGCGCTGGCGCTCGCGCTGCTCGCCTGGCTGTACGTCCAGTCCGACGAGCTCCACGAAGACGCGGTGAAGGCGCGCGTCGACTGGCTGCTCGCGCCGGGGCTGCTCTCGGTCGACCCGCTGCCCACCCAGGTCGCGCTGCGCGTGAAGGGCACGCGGGCCGCGATCCGCCGCGCCCGCGACCAGGATCCCCGCGTCGAGGTCGACATCCGCGACATCGGCATCGGCGAGCACAACCTCGAGTTCGGCACGTTCCCCACGGTCAACCTGCCGTCGATGCTCGAGGTGGTCGGGCACTCGCCGTCCGCCATCCGATTCACGCTCGACGAGACCGCCCAGCGCAAGGTGAAGGTCCGCCCCGTGGTCGTCGGCGAGCCCGCGCCCGGCTTCGCGGTCGAGGCCATCGTGCTCAACCCGCCGGTGGCCAACGTGCGCGGGCCGGGCGTCAGCGTCCAGGAGCTCACGGAGGTCTCCACGGAGCCCATCGACCTGTCGGGGCTCGCGGGCAGCGCGACGGTCCCGGTCGAGATCGACTTCCCGCGTTCGATCGAGAGCGCCGACGGCACGCGGTTCAGCGCCGAGATCGAGATCCTCGCGCAGAACGCCGAGCGCACCTTCGCCGCCGTGCCGGTCTACCTGTGGGGGGCCCAGGCGTACCGGCCGATCGAGCAGACCGTGCAGGTCGTCATCCAGGGGCCCGCCGCGCAGATCGAGAGCCTCGCGGGCGACGAGCTCGCCGCATTCGTGCACCTGCCGGACCCGGCCGACCAGCCGCGCTACGAAGCGGCGTGGGGCCCGGTCGACGGGCTGCGGCTGCGCGTCCTGCACAGCGGCGGCGAGCGGGTGAAGGTCATTGCCGTGGAGCCCTCGCGCGTGGAGGTCGTGGCGCGATGAAGTTCGGAACCGATGGGATTCGTGGGCCTGCGGGGCGTGCCCCGATCGACGCCGCCTCGGCGCTGGCCGTCGGGCGCGCGGCGGCGCGTCTGGCCCGTGCCAACGGGGGCGATTCGGTGATCGTGGCGCGCGACACGCGCCCGAGCGGCGACGCGCTGGCCTGCGCGACGCTCGCCGGCATCGCGTCGGAGGGGCTCGTGGCGATCGACGCGGGGGTCGTGCCCACCGCGGCGCTGGCCGTGGCGCTCGACCAGGGCCGCGCCTCGGCGGGCGTCATGATCACGGCGTCGCACAATCCGTGGCGCGACAACGGCTTCAAGCTGCTCTCGAAGGGCGGTCGCAAGCTGACCGACGAAGAGACCGCGCAGGTCGAGGCCTGGCTCGCAGAGCCCGCGGGAGAGGCCGATGCGTACGGCGTCGTCGAGCAGGCCCACCGCCCGCTGATGAACCGATGGACCGACGCGCTCGAGGCACGGCTCCCGGAGCGCGGGGCGCTCGCGGGGCGGCGCATCGCCGTCGATCTCGCCGGGGGGGCCGCGATGGTCGGCCTGGCCTGGCTCCTGCGGGCGGTGCCGGCCGAGTGGGTCGTCGTGCCGGGCAAGCGCATCAACGACGGTGTGGGCAGCGAGCATCCCGAGGCCCTGCAGGAGGCCGTGCGGCGCGAGGGCTGCGAAGCGGGGCTCGCCGTCGACGGGGATGCCGACCGCTGCGTGCTGGTCGACGAGCGCGGCGAGATC
This sequence comes from Alphaproteobacteria bacterium, assembly GCA_020632875.1. GTDB lineage: Bacteria > Myxococcota_A > UBA796 > UBA796 > JACKEQ01. Next base: position 71,290 of record JACKET010000017.1, on the reverse strand, counting down.
GTCGCGGGGGACGCACTGGCGTGGCTGCTCGCGCGGGCGCTCGGCGTGCGCAGCCTCGCGGTGACCGTGATGAGCACCGGCGCGCTCGGTCCGGCCCTGCCCGGCGTCGCCCTCACCTTCACCGACGTGGGCGACAAGCACCTGCAGGCCGCGATGCGCGAGCACGGCATCCCGCTCGGCTGCGAGGAGTCCGGGCACGTGCTGTTCGCCGATCATCCCGGCGGGGACGGGCTGCTCGCAGGGCTCCGCGCGCTCGCGCACGCCCTGCCGCAGGGCCCGCTCTCCGAGGTGCTGGCGCCGTTCGAGGTCTGGCCTCGGGCCAAGCGCAAGGTCGGGGTCGCGGCGCGTCCGCCGATCGACTCGGTGCCGGCCCTCGTCGAAGCGAGCCGGGCCGGCGAGGCCGCGCTGGGCGAGGGGGGCCGCGTGTTCCTGCGGTACTCCGGCACCGAGCCGGTGCTCCGCATCCTCGTCGAGGGCCGCGACGCCGCCGTGGTGGCCGCGGTCGCCGATCGCGTCGAGCAGGCCGCGGGAGCCTTGCGGTGAGCGTGCCCGTCAGCACGGCCGAGCAGTGCCGCGCCCTCGACGCGGGGGTGATCGACGGCCTCGGCGTGCCGGGCATCGCGCTGATGGAGGTCGCGAGCCGCGGTGTCGCGCGGGCCCTGCTGCACGAGTGGCCCGACGCCGCCGAGCGTGGCGTGCTGGTGGTCGCCGGCGGCGGCAACAACGGCGGGGATGGCTACGGATGCGCGCGTTGGCTCACGAATGCCGGAGTCCCCGTGCGGATCTGGGCGCTCACCGACGCGTCGGGCGGCGATGCGGGCATCATGCGCGCCGCCGCCCTGAAGGCCGGCATCCCCCTGGTCGACGGGCCGGGCGGGGAGGGCATCGTGGTCGACGCGGTGTTCGGCACCGGGCTCGCGCGCGACGTGGGGGGCCGCTACGCCGACGCCCTGGCGCGCCTCGCGGCCCTCGACGCGAAGGTCGTCGCGGTCGACCTGCCGAGCGGCCTGCACGCCGACACGGGCCGCGTGCTGGGCACGGTGCTCCCGGCCGACCTCACCGTCACGTTCGGGCGGCTGAAGCAGGCCTTCTTCACGCCGGGCGCCGAGACCTGTGGCCGCGTCGAGCTCGTCGACATCGGCGTGCACGCGAGCGACCACGCTTCGGCGCACCTCACGACCGCCGACGATCTGGCGTGGCCCGAGCGCCCCGAGCGCAGCTTCAAGACGCGCCTCGGTCACCTCGCCGTGGTCGCGGGCAGCGAGGCGATGGCCGGCGCGGCCGTTCTCGCGTGTCTGGGGGCCGTCCGGAGCGGCGTGGGGCTCGTGACCCTGCTCACGGTCCCCGAGGCCCTCCCACGCCTCGCAGGGCTGCCTGCGAGCGTCATGGTGCGAACGGGCACGCTCGCCGAGTCGCTCGAGCGGGCGCAGGGCTACGACGCCGTCGCCGTCGGCCCCGGGATCGGCGGCGGGAAGCCGCTGCCCGACGAGGCGCACGCCATCCTCCGCGAGCTGTGGGAGTCCGACATGCCCGCGGTCTTCGACGCCGACGCGCTCGGGCCGTGGCCCCGGGCGTCGGGGCCGAGTGTCGTGTGCACGCCGCATCCGGGCGAGGCGGCGCGGATGCTGGGCATCGCGACGGGCGAGGTCCAGGCCGACCGGTTCGGCGCGGCGCGGCGGCTCGCGGGGCTCGCGTCGACGGCCCTGCTCAAGGGTCGCCACACGCTCGTGGCCCACGAGCGCGACGTGTTCGTGAACCCCACGGGCTCGCCGGTGCTCGCGACGGCCGGCTCGGGCGACGTGCTGACGGGCCTGCTGGGCGGGCTCCTGGCGCGGGGCGTGGCGCCGGTCGAAGCCGCGCGTCTCGCGGCCTGGGTACACGGGCGCACGGGCGAGATCCTGGGCGAGGCCCGGGCGGAGGGCTGGATCGCCGACGAGATCGCGGATGCCCTGCCCGAGGCGATCGCCGAGCTGTGAGGATCGAGACCCCCGAGGCCATGGAAGCGCTCGGACGGGCGCTCGGCGAGGCTGCGCCGGCGGGCACCGTGATCGCGCTGCACGGCGATCTCGGAGCAGGGAAGTCCGTGCTGGCGCGGGGGATCGCGCGGGGGCTCGGCATCGGCGGACGCATCCCGAGCCCGACGTTCATCCTCGTGGCCGAGTACACCGAGGGCCGGCTGCCGCTGCACCACTGCGACCTGTACCGCCTCTCGGACCCCGACGAGCTCGTGAATCTGGGCCTCGACGAGGTGCTCGGCGGCGACGGGGTGGTCGTCGTGGAGTGGGCGGAGCGCTTCCCGGAGATCCTGCCGGCGGATCACCTGGAGGTGCGGATCGCGATCGACGGCGAGGCCCGGGACGTGGCGATCGCAGGCACCGGGCCCGTCTCGCAGCGCCTCGGGAGCGCCGTTGGCTGACGGGCCGCGGTTCCGCCCGCAGCGGGAGACCGAGGCGCGCGGCGCGCCGTGGTCGCTCGTGCTGCTGCTCGGTGTCGTGACCGTCCTGCTGGTCCTCCGGGCCCTGTGGACGCCCGCAGGCGCACCTCCCGTGCTCGTCGAGGTCGTGGGGGACGTGCCGGGCCCGGGGACGTACGCACTCGACGAGGCGACCGTGCACGCGGCGATCCGGGCGGCCGGCGGGGAACCCGGCGCCATCCGCGACGCCCCGGTTCCGGCGGGCCATCGCGTGGTGGTGGAGGGGGGAGTCGCGCGGATCGAGCGTCCGTCCGACCCGGTGCTGGTGTCGATTCCCGTCGATCCGAACACCGCCGCGGTGCACGAGCTCGCGGCGATCCCCGGCGTGAGCGACGCGGTGGCCGCGGCGATCGTCGCGGATCGCGAGCGGCGGGGGCCGTTCCGCGATCTCGAGGATCTCCGCAGGGTCGACGGGCTCCGCGCCGGCACGCTCGACGCGATGGAGCCGTTCCTCGCGCTCTCGGCGGTCGGTCCGGTCGACCTGAACGCCGCGTCGGCGGGCGAGCTCGAGACGCTACCGGGCATCGGGCCCGTGCTGGCGGCCCGGATCGTCGTGGATCGCGACGAGAACGGCCCGTACAGCGCGCTGGAAGACCTCTCCCGCGTGCAGGGCGTGGGCCCCGCGTTGCTCGCGGAGCTCGGTCCGCTCGTCGTGGTGCGCCCGTGATCTACCTCGACCACAACGCGACGAGCCCGCTGCTCCCGGAGGTCCGTGACGCCATGGAGCCGTGGCTCGGCGTCCCGGCGAACCCTTCCAGCGTGCACGCCGCGGGCCGCGCCGCCGCGCGGGCCGTCGAAGCCGCGGCGGCGGAGGTCGCGGCCCTCGTCGGGGGCCGGGCGCAGGGCGTGGTGTTCACGTCCGGCGCGACCGAGGCGAACCACGCGTGGTTCCACGCGATGCGTGCAGAGGGTCGCGCGCGCACCGTGGCCGTCGGTGCGTTCGAGCATCCCTGCGTGCTGGCCGCGGCCCGACGCTGCGAGGCCGTGATCGACGTGCCCATGGGCCCCGACGGGCGCGCGCGCCTCGAGGGCGTTCCAGCGACCGACGGCACGTCGCTGATGGCGGTCAACCACGAGACCGGCGTCGTGCAGCCCCTCGCAGCCCTCCGGGAGCGCAGCGGCTGGCGGCACGTCGACGCGACGGCGGGGGCCGGGCGCCTGGCGCTCGACCTCGGCTGGGCCGAAGCGGTCGTGCTGTCGGCCCACAAGCTCGGCGGGCCGATGGGGGTGGGCGCGCTCGTGGTCCAGGGCGCAGACCCGTTCCCGCCGCTGCTCGAGGGCGGCTCGCAGCAGCGCGGGCGTCGCGCGGGGACGGTGCCCACGCCGCTCGTCGTGGGCTTCGGGGCGGCGGCACACCTGGCGCGGGTCGAGCTCGACGCGCGTCGCGCGACCTGGGCGACGCAGCGCGAGCGCCTCGTGCGGGCGGTGCGCGGGGCGGGCGGCGAGGTCGTGGGGGAGGGGGCCGTGCCCTCGGTCGTGGATGCGGTGTTCGCGGGGCTGCCCGCCGAGACCCTCGTCCAGGCGCTCGATCTGCGCGGCATCTGCGCGAGTGCCGGCGCGGCGTGCGCCTCGGGGTCGATCGAGACCTCGCCCGTGCTGCTGGCCATGGGGCACGCCCACGCGGATGGTGGGCTGCGCGTCAGCCTCGGCCCGTGCACGACCGACGCCGAGGTCGACGCGTTCTGCGAAGCCATCGGGCCCGTGGTGGAGGCGCTGCGGTCAGTCCTGGGATGAGAAGTTCGGGCGACCGGCGCGCAGGATCGTCTGGTCGTCTTCGAACTCGTCCATCAGGACCTCGGCCGGCGTGGCGGGATCCTCTTTGCCGCGGATCTCGGCGATGGCTTCGGCCATCTGGTGCGCGGAGCCGTAGCGGTCTTCGGGCCGGTGGGCGATGGCGCGGCGCACGATGGGACGCACCGCGATGGGGAGCCGCTCGAGCACGTTGGGGTCGAGCTTCGCGAGCGCGAGATCCATCGGTCGGCGGCCCGTGATCATCATGTACAGCGTGGCGCCGATGCTGTAGATGTCGGCTTCGGGGCCCACCTTTCGCGGGTCGAGCCGCTGCTCGGGCGCCATGTAGGCGACGGTGCCGAGCATGTCGCCGGTGCCCGTGATGCGGAGGCTCTCGGCATCCGAGAGCAGGCGGGCGATTCCGAAGTCCGACAGCTTCACCTCGTCGTCTTCGGACAGCAGGATGTTGTGCGGCTTGATGTCGCGGTGCACGACCCCCGCAGCATGCGCGTGCTCGAGCCCCAGCAGGGCCTCGAACGCGAGCCGCAGCGAGGTCTGCAGCTCGACGGCGCCCTTCTGCCGCATGCGGGCCGCGAGGGAGCCGTTCACCGCCAGCTCCATCACGAAGTAGTAGTGGCCGTCTTCTTCGCCGATGTCGAAGATCCGCACGATGTTGCGGTGGTCGAGCTGCGACATCGTGCGCGCCTCCTTCAGGAAGCGATTGCGCGTCTTGTCGCGGGAGGCCCCGTGCTCGTTGAGGATCTTGGCGGCCCGGTCGCAGCCCTCCCAGTGGTCGCGCACGCGGAACACGCTCGCCATTCCACCGGAACCGATGGCTTCGAGCAGCTCGTACCGCCCCGCCGCGAGTGTCGCGGGAGGCGGCCGGTACTGGCGGCGGCGCATGCTCAATCTCGGAATCTCCAGCCGGGGGCTGCCCTCAGGCGTACATCGCCTCGATGGCGTCTGCCCAGTTCTTGTTCACGTTCTTCCGCTTGATCTTCAACGTCGGCGTGAGCTCGTCGTCGGCGATCGTGAAGTCGCGGGGGAGGATGGTGAACTTCCGGATGTGCTCGACGCGGGCGAACTGCGGGTTCACCGTGTCGTCGATCTGCTTCTGGACGTAGGCGATGACACCCGGATCCTCGTGCATCCGGGAGATCTCGAGGCCGTGGGCCTTCGCGTACTCCTTCACGGCGTCGTCTTCGGGGGAGATCGTGATCAACGCGGCCAGGAACTTGCGGGCGTCGCCGATGACGACGGCCTGGCTGACGATGTCGATGTTCTTGATCGCCGCTTCGATGTTCTTCGGGGCGATGTTCTTGCCGCCGGCCGTGATGATGATCTCCTTCTTGCGGCCGGTGATCTTCAGGAAGCCGTCGCTGTCGAACTCGCCGAGGTCGCCGGTGTGCAGCCACCCGTCGATGAGCGTCTCGTTCGTGGCCTGCTCGTCTTTGTAGTAGCCGAGGAACACGTGCGGGCCGCGGACGAGGATCTCGCCGTCTTCGGCGATCTTGACCTCGGTGCCGGGCAGGGCGGGGCCGACCGTGCCGAAGCGCGTCTTGCCGACGACGTTGAACGACGTGGGCCCGCAGTCTTCGGACTGCCCGTAGACCTCCTGGATCACGAGGTCGAGACCCGCGAAGTACTCGAGGATCTCGCGTGCGATGGGCGCCGCACCCGTGACGCAGACCCGCGCCTTGGCGAGACCCATGGCGGGCTTGGCCTTCGAGAACACCAGGGTGTCGGCGATCTTGTACTTCAGACCGAGCATGCCCCCGATCGGGCGCCCCTCGTTCTTCGCCGCCGAGACCTCTTGCCCGACCGCGAACGACCAGTCGGCGATGGCCTTCTTCACGCCCGTCGTCTCGGCCATCTTGGCGCTGACCTTGGCGTGGAACTTCTCCCAGATGCGCGGCACGCCGAAGAGCACCGTGGGCTGCACCTCTTTCAGGTTGTCGGGCAGCTTCTCGAGGCTCTCGGCGAAGTACACCGTGCTGCCGGCCGTGATGGGCGCGTGCACCGTGAACATCTGCTCGGCGATGTGCGAGAGGGGGAGGTACGACAGGCACGTGTCCTGATCGTCGAGGTTCGCGAGCTCGTTGACGGCGCAGTCGGCCGTCCACGCGATGTTCTTGTGCGACAGCATGACGGCCTTGGGCGGCCCCGTCGTGCCGGACGTGTAGATGAACGTCGCGAGCTGGTCGTCTTTCAGGCCGGCGATGCGCTCCTGGACCTGAGCGTCGGTGACCTCCTTCCCGAGCGCGATGAAGTCGTCCCACGACAGCAGCAGCTCGTCGTCGACGGTCTCGCCGCCGCGCATCATCACGACCTTCTGCAGCTTCGGGAGGTTCCCTCGCTCGGCGTCGATCTTCTCCCACTGCATCCGGTTGCGGACGAGCACGACCTTCGACTCGCTGTGGTCGACGATGTACTGGACCTCGGTGGGCGAGCAGGTCGTGTAGATGCCGGCACACGCGCCGCCCGCCATCATGGTGCCCACGTCGAACACGACCCAGTCTTCGGTGTTGAAGCCGAGGATCGAGGTGGTGTCGCCGGGCTGGAACCCGAGCGCGATCAGCGACTTCGCCACGTTGCTCACGCGCTCGGCGTACTGCTTCCAGCTCGTGGGCTTCCAGGCGTCGCCGACCTTCGACATCAGCGCGGCGCGGTCGCCGTACTTCTCGGCCTGCTTCAACAGTCGTGCGGGAATGGTCTCCATCCGGCTCGCTCCCTCCTGAGGAGGAGGAGACTACAACCCGGACGGCCCCAATACCAGCGCCACGCGGCCTATCGACGGCGTGCGCGACCGAGCCAGGCGGCGGCGGTCTTGAAGTCCCACCCCTGGGTCTGCATCAGGTGCTGCACGGTGCCGGCGAGCCCGAGCTCGGACACCATCTTCTCGACCTGAGCCGCATCGGGGAGCGCATTCGCGGAGCGCTGCTGCTGGCGCGGCGCCTCGGGCGCGGGTTGCGGAGGGGGCTGCTGCGGAGCGGGCTGCGCGGGCGGAGGACGCCGCGACTCGAGGCGCTGTTGCTGCTGCGCGGGCTTCTGCTGTTGCTGTTGCTTCTTGCGCTGCTTCTGCGGCTTCTTCTCGGCCTGGCGCACCTCGGCCGCGTCGTCGTCGCGGCGCGTGGGGGCGGGGCGCGGCACCTTGTCGCCGTAGCGACCGAAGTGCTCGTCGTCCCAGTGGGCGCTCGGCCACGGCGGCTCGGGCATGGACGTGGTCTCGCGCGGGACCTCGGAGGGCCACTTCACGAGGTCGGGGCCGAAGTCGACGGGCTCGAAGAACGCGCGCTCGAACGAGGTGCGCTCGCCGGGCATGTCGGGGATGGCGGGGCGCTTCCAGACGTGGACCGTGGCGAGCTTGGTCGCCATCGGGATCCCGACGAGGGTGGTGACGACGAGAGCCGCGACGAACGCGGCGAGAGCTCCCAACATCCGACCTCCGGACGCCAACATAGCGCTTCGGCGTGGTAAGAGCCTGCCCATGCTCGACGGACTCTCCGCACTGCTCGCGTGGGACGGCGGCCTCACGGTCCTTCCCGCGTTCGTCGCGATCCTGGTCGCGCTCGCCACGAAGCGCGTCGAGCCGGCGCTCGCGCTCGGCGTCGTGCTCGGAGGGCTCGTCGCCGCGCGGATGGACGTCGTGGATGGCGCCACGCGTGTGCTCACGTACGTCGCCGACGCCATCGGGTTCACCCACGGCGAGGGCGGCTGGGCGTTCGGCGTCGACCATCTCGAGATCTCGGCCTTCTCGCTCGTGGTCGCCGCGACGGTCTCGATCATGGGCGAGGCGGGCGGCACGCGCGCGCTGATCCAGCTCGTCGAGCGGCGCGCCTCGGGGCGCCGTGGGGCGATGGTCAGCAGCTGGCTCGCCGGCGCCATCGTGTTCTTCGACGACTACGCGAACTGCCTGGTCGTCGGATCGGCGATGGGCCCGATGTGCGACCGGAACGGCGTCAGCCGCGCGAAGCTCGCCTACATCGTCGACAGCACGGCTGCTCCGGTGGCCTCGCTCGCGATCGTGTCGACGTGGGTGGGCTACGAGGTCGGGCTCATCGCCGACGCGCTCAACGCGGTCGAGAACGTCGATGCGTCCGCGTTCTCCGTGTTCCTCGAGAGCGTGCCGTACCGCTTCTACTCCCTGTTCACGCTGGTGTTCGTGGGCGCCGTCGCCCTCTCCGGGCGCGACTTCGGGCCCATGCGCGAGGCCGAGGCCCACGCGAGCCGCGCTCCCGCGAAGGCGCTCCCGCCGACCTCGGCGAGCCCGCTCGTCGCGGCCGTTCCGGTGTTCCTGCTCGTCGCCGTGACGCTCGGACAGCTCGTGGGCGACGGGCTGCGCTCGATCGACGCCGGGGTCTGGGCGGCCGGCCGGGCCGAGGTCGCCGCCGCCACCGGCCTGCACGTCGTGTCGGCATGGCTCGAGCTGGCGTCGAACGTCCTCGGCTCGGCGAACGCGTACCACGCGATGCTCTCGGGCTCGCTCGTGGCCTTCGTCACGGCCCTGATCGCGTCGCTCGGGGGTGGGCTCCTCACCGCCCACGAGGCCTGGAAGGCCGGGAAGGAGGGCGCAACCACCGTCGCGAAGGCGCTCGTCGTGCTGTTCCTGGCCTGGGCCCTGTCGGCCGCCATGAAAGACACCGGCGCCGCGACCTGGATCTCCGGCATCCTCGCCGGGCGCCTGCCCGAGTGGGCCTTCCCGTCGATCACGTTCCTCCTCGCCGCGGCCACGGCCTTCGCGACGGGCACGTCGTTCGGCACGATGGGCATCCTGATCCCCATCGCGGTCCCCGTGGCCGCCACCGTCTCGCCCGATCCGCACGGCTCCATCGTGCTCGGCACCGTCGCCGCGGTGCTCGCGGGCTCCTGCCTCGGCGACCACGCGTCCCCGATCTCCGACACGACGGTGCTGAGCGCCATCGGCTCCGACTCTCCACTCGTCGAGCACGTCCGCACCCAGCTCCCGTACGCGCTGACGACGGGGCTGATCGCGGTCCTGTTCGGCTACCTGCCCATCGGGCTCGGCGTGTCGCCGTGGGTGATGCTCCCCATCGGCGGCGCGGCGTGCGTGGCGGTCGTGCTGCTCGTGGGTCGACCGCCGCCCGACGGCGCTACAGGCTCGAGCTGAACAGCACGTACACCCGGCCGTTGAACGTGCCCACGCCGTAGTCGGGCGCGGAGAGCACGAGGTCGGGGAAGCCGTCGTTGTCGAGGTCGGAGGCGTTGGAGCGGACGGTCAGGTGACCATCCTGGCCGTCGCCGTGGTAGCTCACGGCCGATGCCGCGACCGTGATGGCCTGGGGCGTCGGAGCGCTCGCGAGCGAGTCGGGCGTGAACAGGTACACGAAGCCCGCCCCGGTGACCGAGCCGTCGTCTTCGAGCGGGGCGCCCACGACGAGCGTGTCGCCGAACATCCCGGACGGGTCGGCGATCACGGCGATGTCGGTGCCGAAGCCCGTGCCGGTGTTGCCCCGGATGACGTAGTCGGCGCTGCCGAACGCCACGCTGCCGCCGCCAGCGACGGTGGCGTTGAGGAACACCGCGACCTCGCCGCCGACGCCGCGCCCGGGACCCCCCACGATGAGGTCGGCCGCGCCGTCGCCATCGAGGTCGCCGGCCGCGAGCGACGTGCCCACCTGGCCGGTCGTGCCCGTGACGACGAACGCCGCGGAGCTCGTGTCGATGCTGCCGGACAGCCCGCTGCCGCCGGGGAACACGAACACCGCATTGGCCGCACCGCTCGGGTCGCTGACCACCAGATCGGCGAGACCGTCGCCGGTGAGGTCGGGCGCTGCGAGTACTGCGGCGCCGAACAGGTCGCCGCTGCTGTCGCCCGTGATGGTCGAAGCAGGGCTGGAAACGTCGAGATCGATGTCGGCGTCGGCCCGATCGAGCAGGTCGCCGTCGATGATGCGGACGGTGTTCTGCGCGACGGGGTCGTTCGTGGCGATGACGACCTCGAGGTTCGGCGAGAGCGGGAAGATCTCGCCGACGGAGATGGCGTTGCCGAAGCCCGTGTCGGTGCTGGTGATCGCCACGGCGGTCGTGGTGCCGGCCGTGAGGTCGTAGTCGACCGTGGAGGCCGCGAGGGAGTCGCTGTAGAGCACCCACACCGCGCCGTCGGAGCCCACCACGGCCTCGGGGTTGCCGTCGGCCTCGACGTCGCCCACCGCGAGGGGGCCGCCGAGCCCAGTCGCACTGCCGCCCGCGAGCGAGAGGTTGGGGTTCGCGGCCTGCAGCGCGCTGCCTCGGAACACGTCGACCGAGCCCTGCCCGCCGACGCCCGTGGGCGTGCCGACCAGCAGGCACTCCTGCGCGAAGCCCGCCGTGAAGGTCTCGATGGGAGCAATGCCCACGTATTCGCCGGCATGCGCGTCGGTGCCGCCGCTGATGGTGCGGGACGCCCGCGTGGGCGCGCTCAGCGAGGCTGCCGCGACCACCGTCGCGGCCGAGGTGAGCTGCCCGCCCGTGAGTGGCGTGCCCTCGGAGGTGTCGACGGAGGTGGCCGTGCAGGTCCAGGAGTCACCACCGGCCATCTCGGCGGGGTCGAGCCAGGGCGTGGCGCTGCCGGAGATCACCGTGGTGCCGCCGACGGCCCAGGCGTACTCGTACGTCACGGCGTCGCCATCGGGGTCGCTGGCGTCGATGACCACGTCGCAGAACAGCGGATCGACCGCGGTGGCGCGCTCGGGGAGGATCTCGACGGCGCCCGGGGCCCCGGGCGCGGCGTTCTCGATGAGGACCTCGGCGCACGTGGTGCGCTGCTGCGCCTCTTCGGGGTCGTCGGGCGGGGTGCCGTCGGGCGATTCGAACGCGGTGACGCAGAACTCCCAGGTCTCGCCGCGCGCGGTGTTCACCGCGGGAAGCGGACCGGGGAAGTTGATCCCGTACTCGCCGTTGGGCGGCAGCGTGACCTCGGGATCCGCAGGGTCGACGCGGTGCCAGCGCCACGCGTGGAAGGGCGTGCCCCCCTCGGGGTCGACCGACTCGGTGACGAGCAGGCCGGAGAGCGCATCCTGGGCGGTGGGATTCGCGGGGTTGATCGACACCTCGGGAGCCGAGATCGAGGCGTTGACGACGAACGAGTACGAGACGCGGCGGAGGTTGTCGATCGCCTTGGCGTCGTCGGCCACGGCAACCACGGTCTGCGTGCCCTCGTCGAGCCCATCCGGCACCTGGAGGACCACGTCGACCAGATCGACCTTGATCTGCTTGCCGTCGGGCTCGGCGGGGATCTCGGGGATCTCGGTCTCGACCGGGATCAGGCCGTCGGCCTCGTCGAGCAGGATGTCGGCCTCGACGTCGTCGGGATCGTCGGGCGTGGGGTCGAGGTAGAGCTTGATCGACAGGGGCGAATCGCCATCGCGGTCGCGCAGGCGGAACGTCATGTCGAACGGCACGTTCGCGGCGGCTTCGTACGTGGTGAGCCCCGTGGAGGGCGTGTACGTGCCGACCGGGTCGAGCAGCTGGATGTTGGGGGCCTCGTTCTCGGGGTTCGGCGGATTGCAGGCGACGAGCGCCATGACACCGATCGAGAGGAGCAGGACCGTTCCCGCGACGCGCATGGGGGCTTCCTCGTGTTGTCGGGAAACTACCTGGAGGGGGCGGGGTTCGCCAGTATGCTGGAGCCCGCGCGGTGGGGCAGGGGATGCAGCGACCGGAAGGTCCCGACCTGGAGTGGGCGCTCGACCTGTGGCGGAGGACGCGGTCGGAGCGGGCGAGCCGCGTGGTGCTGGGCCTCGATCGGGGCGCGTCGGTGCTGCGCCGCACGCTGTCGGACGTGATTGCCGGAGACCTCGAGACCGCCCGTGACCGCCTGGCGGCGATCGAGCGACTGGAGCCCGATCCACGGGTCGCGGAGGCGATCCAGCTGTGGCTCGCGGCGCTCCCGTACCGCGACGAGCCCGGCGCGGCGGCGTTCTGGGACCGGGTGCTCGCACTCGTGCCCGTGCACGCGGACCGGTCCGTGCGATGGGCGGAGGATCTCGCGCGGGAGGTGGGCGCATTCGACGGCGCGCTCGCGAAGGACCTGGCCCACCGGGTGCTCCGACACCAGTGGACGGTGGAGCCCGATCCGCTGCGGTGGCGTCTGCGGGAGGACAAGGTCTCGCGGGGCGAGCGGCGGAGGCTGGCGGAGATCGAAGCGACGCTGGAGAGCGGGGACGACGGGATCGGCGCGCTGTTCCAGGCGGTGTGGGACGATCCGGTGGCCGACGGGCCGCGGCTGGTCCTCGCCGATGCCCTCCAGCAGCGTGGCGATCCCCGCGGCGAGTTCATCGCGCTGGACTTCCGGCGCGACGACGAGCCGGCGAGCCGAAGAGCCTGGTACCTGCAGCGGACCCATCGCACGCGGTGGCTCGGCGACGGCTTCCTGAAGGCGGGCATCGAGTGGGACCGCGGCTTCCCGTGTGCCGTGGACCTGTCGGGGCCGGAGAGCTACCACGTGAGTGGGCATCCCCCCGAGCTCGGGCCGCTGCTGCGCGCGCTCGTCGGCTCGGACGCGTGGCGGACGGTGCGACGGCTGACCGTGCGGGACGGCTGGGACGACCCGATCGTGGCCTTCCTCGAGCATCCCGTGCTCGACGGGCTCGAAGATCTGCGCTGGATCCAGGCGCACCACCTCGAGGGCCTCGTCCGCCGCGGCCCGCGGCTCCGACGCCTCGGCGTCCACAGCGGTCCGGAGGATCTGGCCCGAGTCGTGGCGCTCGCGAACGCCTGGGGGCTCGAGGCCCTCGACGTGGACGTGTGGGGCGACCCGGAGGCCGCGGAGGCCGCACTGGCCGACGCGAACGCACCGGAGCTCCGCGTCGTGTGGGGGGAGCCGGGCCCCCAGGAGATCGGCGTGGACCTCGCCCCGCCATCGCTCGAGACCCTCGTGCGCACCGCGCCGTCCACGCGCCGGCGGATCTCGGTGGAGAGCCGGAACGGTGGGGGATTCTGGCGCGCCCGCGAAGGCGGGGATTCCGCGGGGGAGCGCGCTGCGGGGGGCTTCGGTCCCGCGCACGTGCTGGACCCGCGACGGGCGGTGCGGTGGAGCCTCGCGCGGGGGGCCGGCCCGCTCGCCGGAGCCCCGCCCGTCGTGCTCACGGCCGTGGCCGATGCCTTCCGCCTCGCCGACCTCCGGGCGCTCGCCCCCGTGCTGCCGGAGGTCCACCTGTACGGCGGCCCGCCGGGCCTCGTTGCGGCCTTCGAGGGCGGAGAGCCCGTGTCGATCGGGTGCCTCGTGCTCGAGATCCACGATCCGGCCGTGCTGGACGCCGCCGATGCCACGCCCCACGCCATCGCGACCCTCGTGCTGCGCGACCGCCAGGGGCTGCTCGGGATCGCGCTCCACCGCGACGCGAGCGGCGGATTCCGCGAAGCCGAGCTCGCGTGGACGCGCTGGCCGAGCCGCCTCGAGGCGCCGCGGCGCACGCTGCACGCGATCGCCGGGCGCTTGCGCAGCGTCGGCTGGCACGCCGATCACCTCGCGAAGCCCGCCTCGAACGCCGAGGCCCAGGCGAAGCTCGATCGGTGGCTCGAGAGTGTCGGCCTGGAGCGCGCGGAGGCGCGCCCCGTTCACAGGGCGAGCAGCGACCCGTAGGCCTGGAGCAGCGCGACCCGCGCCTTCGTCGAGGCGCTCGTCCCGTCGAGCATGCGCTGCGTCTCGGCGAGGACCTCGGCGAGCGGCACGATGGCCACGGACGGGTCGCGCGTCGCGGCGCCCACGCCCTCCGACGGCTCCCACGCGAGCATCGCGTCGTGCACGCCGGCCTCGAGGCCCAGCACGGCGCCGAGCGCGAGGCGCTGGGCGATGAGGCGATCCATGGCGCTCGGCGAGCCGCCGCGCACGACGTGCCCGAGGATGGTCTCTCGGATGCCCACGCCCGGTGCGTCGGTCTCGAGGAACTTCGCGAGCCGCTCGACGATGCGGGCCGTGGGGACCGTGACCCCCTCGGCCTTCACGATGAGCACGCGCTTCTTGTCGCGCGCGTCGCTGAAGCTCTGCTGGAGCAGCTTGCGGAGGCGCTGCACGAGCGTCTCCTCGTCGAGCCCCTCCTCGGCGTACAGGATGGCGTCGGCGTCGGCCGCGATGCCCGCGCGCATGGCGAGGTAGCCGGAGTGCCGGCCCATGACCTCGACGACGAAGGCGCGGCGGTGGGCCCGGGCCGTGTCGGAGATGCGGTCGCAGGCCTCGACGATCGTGTTCACCGCGGTGTCCACGCCGATGCAGAGGCGCGAGTGACCGATGTCGTTGTCGATGCTCGCCGGCAGCCCGACGACCTGGCACGGACGGCCGTCCGAGAGTGCGTGCGCCCCCGCGAGGCTGCCGTTGCCGCCGATCACGACGAGCCCGTCCAGACCGGCCTCCTTCACCCGTCGACGCGCGTCGGCCTGGCCCTCGGGGGTGGGGAAGTAGAGCGAGCGCGCGCTCCCCAGCATCGTTCCGCCGAAGCGCGAGATCCCGTCGACGTCGTTGAGCTGCAGCTCGACCATGTCGGCCGCCAGGAGACCCTCGTAGCCGTTGCGGATGCCGACGACGGCGTGCCCGCGGGCGATCGAGGCCTTCACGACGGACCGGATGGCCGCATTCATCCCGGGCGAGTCGCCGCCCGAAGTCAGCACGCCGATACGCATCAGGCCACCTCGAACTTCCCGGCCTTCAGGTCGGCCAGGTACTTGTCGAGGGCTGCCTTGACCTTTCCGGACAGGAGCAGCGCCCCGAGGATGTTGGGGAACGCCATACCGAGGATCATCAGGTCCGAGAAGTCGAGCACGTTGCCGAGCTTGAAAACCGAGCCGACGAACACGAACCCGAGGAACGCCATGCGGTAGGGCAGACGTGCCTGATCGCCGAAGAGGAAGGTCGCGCAGCTCTCGCCGTAGTACGACCAGCTCACCATCGTCGAGAACGCGAACATCATGGCGGCGAAGGCGAGCACGTAGGGGAACCACGGCAGGATGGTGGCGAACGCGTCCATCGTGGGGCCGATGCCCGACCCGCCGGGCACCTTCACGCCCGTGAGCACGACCACGAGCGCGGTGACCGAGCAGACGACGATGGTGTCGATGAACGGCTCGAGGAGCGCCACGACGCCCTCCCGCACAGGCTCGTTGGTCGATGCGGCGCTGTGCGCGATGGATGCGGAGCCCACGCCGGCCTCGTTGCTGAAGCTGGCGCGCTGGAACCCGATGGCGAGGACGCCGATCATCCCGCCCATGCCGGCGTCCGGCGAGAACGCCTGACCGATGATGGACGCGAATGCGTGGGGCACCTCGGCCGCGTAGATCACGAGGATGTAGAGCCCGGCGAGGATGTAGATGCCGCACATCACGGGCACGACGATGCTCGCCGCGGCGCCGATGCGCTTGATGCCCCCGATGATCACGACACCGACGGCGATCATGAGCATCAGCCCGTAGAGCCAGGAGTATTCCGCGAGGCCGGGCATCACCTTGCTGATCGCCTCGAAGCTCTGGTTCGCCTGGAACATGTTGCCGCCGCCGAAGCTCCCGCCGATGCACATCAGCGCGAAGACGATCGACAGCATCTTGCCGAGCGGCCCGAGCCCGAGCTCGGCGAGCCCGCGGTCGAGGTAGTGCATCGGCCCGCCCGAGACGGACCCGTCGTCCTTGCGGACGCGGTACATCTGGCCGAGCGTGCACTCCGTGAACTTGCTCGACATGCCGAGGAAGCCCGCGACCCACATCCAGAACACGGCCCCCGGGCCGCCGATGCCGATGGCGATGGCGACGCCGGCGATGTTGCCGAGGCCGACGGTCGCGGAGAGCGCGCTCGAGAGCGCCTGGAAGTGGCTGATCTCGCCCTCGTGATCGGGGTCGTCGTAGCGGCCCATGGTCACGAGCACGGCGTGCGGCACGCCGCGCAGATTGATGAACAGCATGCGCAGCGTGAAGAACACGGCGCCGAACACGAGCCAGGCCACGACGATGGGGAGGTTCACGTTCTCGGGGTTCGCGAGGGGCGTGTGGTCCCACGCGACGTCGGACTCGAGCACGTGCCAGTGGCCCTCGCCGCCGCCATCGAGGATGCGCTCGGCACCGAGGGAGGGGACCCACACCGTGCCGCCGATCTCGGGCTTCGTCGCGGACGCGGGCGCGATGCCCTCGGTCGGCTCGATCTCGGCGGTCTGGCGGTTCACCATCACGGGGAACCCGATGTCGGGCAGGTTCGCGACGACCATCGGGTTGCCCGACGGGGCGTCGGGGTTCCAGGGCTCGATGCCGAGGGCGGCGAGATCGGCGGGCTGGCGGTCGATCTTCGCCATCGTCATCCGGTTGCCGTCGTGCTCTTCGGTCGCGAGCGTGGCCTTCACGGGCCCGAAGCTGTGGACGACCGGCTCGGGGAGGATGGCCTGCACCCGCTCGACCACGGCGCCCTTCTGGCGGCCGTAGCCCTTGCCAGCCTGGAAGTCGGTGATCTTCACGACCGCGCCGTCGCCCGCCGTGACCTTGCCGATGCCTTCGCCGAGCGGGAGGGTGTTGTCCCACATCACCACGTCGAAGAACATGACGGTGGCGAGCGGACCCACGACGAACGCGCCGAACTGCTGGTCGAACTTCGCGAACACGTCGGGCTCTGGCGCGGGCCCCGCGTCTTTCGCCTTCTGCGACGCGGCCCACGCGGCCTCGAACGGGTCGGGGGTGCTCGCGGGCTCGTCTGCGCGGGCCGGAATCGCGATTCCGAGCAGGACGGCGAACCACAGGACCAGGGCTTTCATCGAACCTCCGCGGGCGCCAATAAGGCCCCGCGGATCGGGAGTCCAGCAGACACCGGCCGAACGGACGATCCGGAACCCCTCTAGGCGGGGTCGAATCCGACGCGGGACAGGCCGCGCTTCGAGCGGGTCCAGTCGCGCTCGACCTTCACGAACAGCTCGAGGTGCACCCGGCAGTCGAGCACCTGCTGCAGCTCTTTGCGGGCCATGGTGCCGATGCGCTTGAGCATCTCGCCACCCTTGCCGATGAC
The DNA here is from genome assembly GCA_020632875.1 of Alphaproteobacteria bacterium. Taxonomy (GTDB): domain Bacteria; phylum Myxococcota_A; class UBA796; order UBA796; genus JACKEQ01. The sequence goes on along the minus strand of JACKET010000017.1, from coordinate 54,116 downwards.
GATGCCCTTCTGGCTGGGGCGCTCGACGATGATATCGGCATTGATCCGGACGATGCCGTTGGTCTCGCGCTCGGTCTCGTCGAACTGGATGACCTCGACGAAGGTGGAGTAGGGGATCTCGGCCTTCGTCAGGTGGAAGATCTTCTCGCGCACGATCTCGGCGACGAGGAAGCGCTCGGTCACCTGGGTCCACTCGTCGGCCGGGTAGAGCGCGGGGCCCACGGGGAGCGCGCTCTCGACCTCGGCGAGGAACGCCTGGACGCCGTCGCCGGTGAGGGCGGACAGCGGAATCGCGGCGTGCAGCGCGAGGCGCTTCGAGATCGCGTCGATCACGGGCAGCACGAGCGGATGCGGCACCACGTCGATCTTGTTCGCGACGAACACGACGGGGCGACCCGAGGCCGCGACCGCCTGGCAGATCGCCTCGAGGGTGGGGTCGATGACCTCTTCGCCGTTCTCGACGCGGCGCGCGAGCAGCGTCATGTCGTCGACGAGCGCGATGACGTCGACCTCTTCGAGGACCTTGTGCGCGACCTGCACCATCTGCTGGTTGAGCGCGGTCCACGCCTCGTGGATGCCGGGGGTGTCGACGAGGATCGCCTGCATCTTCTCGTCGGTGTGGACGCCGGCGATGCGGTTGCGGGTGGTCTGCGGCTTGTCGCTCGTGATGGCGAGCTTGGTGCCGAGGATCTGGTTGAGCAGCGTGCTCTTCCCGGCGTTGGGACGGCCGATGAACGCGACGTAGCCGCAGCGGAAGCCCTCGCTCACGATGCCTCCTCGACGACGAACGCGCCGCGCCCGAGCTCGGGGTCGGGGCGGATCGTCAGCTCGCGCAGGCCGAACTCGGCCCGCAACGTACGCACGTTGTCGTTCAGCGGGCCCCGCGTACGGGTCTCGTCTGCACTGGCACAGCGGATCACCACGTCGCCCTGCACTCCTTCGTTCCTCAGGAGATCTCGTAGCCTGTCGAGGGTGCGTCGTGCTTCCACGAGCTCGCGCAGCGAACTGTGGCGGGGACCGGCGACCGCGGTTCCGAGCCCATCTGGACCGGGCTGTTGGCCCACGCGGATGACGCGGACGCCCGCGGGCTCGAGCACGTCGAGCATCGCGCGGCACGTGGTGACCGCCTGCGCGATCGTGAGGGGCGCGTACATCCCGTCCATGTGGGCCTGCTTCAGACCCGAGCGGTCGAGCACCAGCGTCGGGTGGATCCGCACCGTGTCGGCGAGGCCGGTCGCGATGCGCGCATCTTCGACGCACTGCTCGTGGTCGGAGCCCGGAAGGCCCACGGCGAGCACGAGGCCGACCTGGAAGCCCTGGGCACGCAGCTCGGTGGCCATGGTGACGACCCGCTCGCCCGGGTAGCGGCGCCGGATGCCGCGCAGCACGCGGGTGTCGAACGTGAGGACGTCGAGCTCGATCTCGCCCACGCCGTGCTCGCGGAGCCGATCGGCCGCCGCACGCGTCAGCAGGTCGGGCCGCACCCGCGCCGCGATGGTGCGCCCCGAAGACGCGGCCAGCTGGGCGTCGTCGGGCGGGCGGCCCCCGAAGAAGGCCGTCACCACGTCGTCGGTGCCGCGCTGGGCGCGGGTGTTCGCGATGAGCGCGCGGACGTAGTCGGCCGTGGGCCACGGCGGAGCCGGTGGGCAGAGCCGGCACCGCTCCTCCTCGTGACAGCAGCCGAGCTGGATCGGCGCGACGACGCGGCTCATGCGGGCTCTCCGAGGGCGCGGAGCGCCGCCTCGGCGGCCGCGTGGGACGCCTCGCGCTTGTTGGACCCGGAGCCACAGCCGAGCACCGTGTCGCCGATGTGGACCTCGACGGTGAACGTGGGCTCGTGGGCCGGGCCCTCGTGCCCCACGACGCGGTAGCGCGGGGTCTGCTGGCGCTCGTGCTGGATGCGCTCCTGCAGGAGGCTCCGCGCGTTCTTCCACCGCAGGTCGACGTCGCCGGAGCCGTCGTCGGCGAGGCCCGCGAGCTCGCCCTCCATCCAGCCGACCGCGACCTTGCGGGCCCGCGCGAAGCCGGCGTCGAGGAACACGGCGCCCAGCAGGGCCTCGACGGCGTCTGCGAGGACGCTGGTGCGGTCGCGGCCCCCGGTCTGGTCTTCACCGACGCCGAGGCGCAGCGCGGCGCCGATCTCGATCTCGCGGGCGATGCGCGCCAGTGTCGTGGTGTTCACGAGGCGGCTGCGGAGGCGGGAGAGCTGGCCTTCGCGGGCCTCGGGGAACCGCTCGAGCAGCAGCGCCGAGACGGCCAGCTCGAGCACGGCGTCACCGAGGAACTCGAGCCGCTCGTTGTCGCCCGTGCCGCGCTCGTTCGCGAAGCTCGAGTGCGTGACGGCACGCTCGAGCAGCTGCACGTCGCGGAACACGTAGCCGAGCTTGCCCTGCAGGCGGTTCAGGTTCATGCGACCTTCGCCAGGCCATCGCGGAGCGCACGGCGGATCCAGCCGCCGCCGAGCACCAGATCGCCGCGGTAGAGCACGGCGGCCTGCCCCGGCGCGACGGCCCTCGCGGGCTCGGCGAACCGCAGCGCGGTGACCTCGGGCGACGGGCCCTCTTCGACCACGCACGGAATCCGGCGGCCCTGGTGGCGGATGCGGACGTCGACCACCTCGCCGGGCGCGGGTCGCTCGAACCAGTTCGCCGTGCCGAGCAGGAGGCCCGTGTCGAGCAGGGATTCGGGGTTCGTGCTGACCACGACGCGCTTCGTGTCGGGCTCGATGCGCACGACCCACGCGGGCGAGCCGAGCGCCACGCCGATGCCGCGACGCTGGCCGATGGTGAACCGCTCGAAGCCCTCGTGGAGGCCCAGCACGACGCCGTGCTCGTCGACGATCTCGCCACGGGTGTCGGCCTCGGGGCGGTGACGCCTCACGAAGGCCGCGTGGTCGTCGTCGGGGATGAAGCAGATCTCCTGGCTCTCGGGCTTCTCGGCCGTCGAGAGGCCGTACTTCTCGGCCAGTGCGCGCACCTCGGGCTTCGTGAGCCCGCCGAGCGGGAACAGCGTGCGGTCGACGGCGGGCTGCGGCATCGGGAACAGGAAGTACGACTGGTCTTTCGCGGTGTCGACGGCCGTGGCGAGGCGCCGGCCCGCGGGCGTGTCGACGATGCGGCAGTAGTGGCCGGTCGCCAGGTGGCTCGCGCCGAGCGCCATGGCCCGCGCGAGCAGCACCCGGAACTTCAGGACGCCGTTGCACTGGATGCACGGATTCGGGGTGCGGCCCGCGAGGTACGTGTCGGCGAGGTCGTCCATCACGGCCTTCCCGAACGCCTCCTTGAGGTTCATCACGTAGAACGGGATGCCGAGGCGGTCGGCCACGCGGCGCGCGTCGAGCGCGTCTTCGAGGCCACAGCAGTGCCCCGGACCCCCACCGGTCGCGTCGTGCAGCTTCATGTGCACGCCGACGACCTCGTGGCCCTGGTCAGCGAGGAGCGCCGCGGTGACGGACGAATCCACGCCCCCACTCATGGCGACGACGACCTTCATCGGTGCCCAAGTATTCCGCGCTTCCTCGGCGCGCCCGGTCCACTGCGATAGGGGGCCGCGTTCCAGGAGGCCGTCTTGTCTCTGCCGGTGGTGGCCATCGTAGGGCGCCCCAACGTCGGCAAGTCCACGTTGTTCAACCGTCTCGTCGGGTTCTCGAAGGCCGTCGTGCACGACCGTCCCGGGGTCACGCGCGACCGGCTGTACGAGAAGGCCGAGCTGTTGACGCGCGCCGCGCTCGTGATCGACACGGGTGGGCTCGAGCCCGAGCCCGACACCGATCTCCTCAAGGCGATGCGGGCCCAGTCGCTCGTGGCGGTCGAAGAAGCCGACGTCATCGTGTTCGTGGTCGACGGGCGCGCCGGCTTCACGCCGGCCGACGCCGAGGTCGCGAACATCCTGCGCCGGGCCGAGAAGCCCGTGCTGCTCGCCGTGAACAAGATCGACGGCGCGTCGCACGAAGACCTCTCGGCAGAGTTCTGGAGCGTCGGGATCCCCCAGCTGCTCACCATCAGCGCGGCCCACGGGCGCGGGATGTTCGAGCTCCTGGAGCGGATCGAGTCGCACCTGCCCGAGGGCACCGACGACGAGGACGAAGGCGAAGAGGCCGCGGATCTCGACGCGGACGTCGACATCGAAGCGCACCCCGACTTCTCGGGGCCCATCCGCATCGCCGTGATCGGCCGTCCGAACATCGGGAAGTCGACGCTCGTGAACCGGTTGCTCGGCGAAGAGCGGCACGTCGTGCACGACGCGCCCGGCACCACGATGGATCCCATCGACTCGCCGCTGCACACCGAAGACCGCGACTACGTGCTGGTCGACACGGCGGGGGTGCGCCGCCGCAACAAGATCGACGACCAGGTCGAGCGCTGGGTCTCGATCCGGTCGATCCGCGCGATCGAGCGGTGCCACGTCACGCTGCTGATGATCGACGCGACCGAGGGGCCGACCGATCAAGATGCGCGGCTCGCGCAGCTCATCGGCGACCGCGGGCGCGCGATGATCGTGCTCATCAACAAGTGGGACCTCACCCCCGACCTCGAGGACGTCGACTCCAAGTCGATCGAAGTGCAGCTCGATCGCCGCCTCCCGCACGCGTACTGGGCGCCGCACCTGTTCATCAGCGCGAAGACCGGCAAGGGCGTGCACCGCATCCTCCCGACCGTCGAGAAGGTGTTCGAGGCCTTCGACACCCGCATCAGCACGGCCCGTCTGAACCGGTTCCTCGAGATGGCCGTGCACGCGCACACCCCGCCGCAGCGGCACCATCGGCCGGTCCGCATCCACTTCGCCACGCAGGCGCGGGTGCGTCCGCCGACCTTCGTGTTCTTCTCGAACACGCCCGAAGGCATCGCGCCGCCGTACCGGCGCTACCTCACGAATCGCCTCCGCGAGGAGTTCGACCTCGACGGGACGCCGCTCCGCGTGGTGTTCCGGAAGAAGCGCAAGCCCGGCGAGGAGCACGAGGACCGATGAGCGTCGTCCGCGTCCTCCCCGACCAGGTCGTGAACCAGATCGCGGCCGGCGAGGTGGTCGAGCGGCCGGCGAGCGTCATCAAGGAGCTCGTGGAGAACAGCCTCGACGCGGGGGCGTCGCGGGTCGAGGTGCAGCTCGTGGGGGGTGGTGCCGAGCGCATCCGCATCACGGACGACGGCGTCGGGATGGACCGCGAGGACGCGATGATGTGCCTCGAGCGCCACGCGACCTCGAAGATCGGATCCGCCGAAGACCTCGAGCACATCGGGAGCCTCGGGTTCCGCGGCGAGGCCATCCCGTCCATCGCGAGCGTCTCGCGCTTCGCGCTGCTCACCCGGCCCGCCGACCTCGAGGAGGGCGTGCGCATCAAGGTGGAGGGCGGGGAGATCGCGAGCGTCCGGGCGGCCGGCTGCGCTCCGGGCACCGAGATCGACGTGCGCGACCTGTTCTTCAACATCCCCGCGCGCCGGAAGTTCCTCCGCACCCGGGCCACCGAGCTCGCGCACTCGACCGAGGCCGTCGTGCGCATGGCGCTGGCGCGTCCCGACGTGGCATTCCGGATGACGAGCGACGGGCGGGTCGTCCTCGCCGGTGAGGTCGCGGATCGCGCGACGCGGGCGCGCCAGGTGCTGGGCCCCGACGCCGCACGGCTCGCCGAGGTCGCGTTCGAGCGGGGCGGGCTCGCCGTCGAAGGCCTCGTGAGCCCGCTCGCGGTCCACCGTCCGTCGGGCAAGGCCCTCTACCTGTACGTGAACGGGCGCTACGTGCGCGACGCCGTCGTGCGGCGCGCCATCGCCGACGCGTACCGCGACCGCATCCCGCGCGGCCGGCAGCCTCTCGTGGTGCTCCACATCCGCATCGACCCCGCGCTGGTCGACGTGAACGTGCATCCCGCGAAGACCGAGGTCCGGTTCCGCGACCCGCGCCACGTGCAGGAGATGCTCGCCGAGGGCGTGCGCGACGCGCTGCGGCTCCAGGGCATCGAACGCCAGCTCTCGAGCCCCGGCGCGAACCGCCGTCCCCGCTGGTCCGAAGAGGTGGCGCCGCCCCTGCCGCTGACCCCCGCGAAGCCGCCGCTCCCGGCCCATCCGGACGACGACCCGCTGCTCCTCCTGGTCCCGAGAGCCATCGTCGAGGCCGCGCCCGTCGAGGTGCCGGAGCCCCCGGCCAAGACGGTGGAGGTCCCGCCGGAGCGCCCGGCCCGGCCGGTCCTGGACGCAACCGAGCCTGGGCCCGTGCCGCCTGCTGCTGCCGCGTCCGCCGCGTACGTCGAGCCCGCCGCCACCGCGATTCCCGTCGCGGCCGAGCCCGGCGACTGGGCGCCGTCCGACAGCAGCATCCGCGCGCTCCGCCCGGTCGGCCCGTTCGGCCGGAAGTGGTTCCTGCTCGAGGGGGACGGCGAGCTCGTGGTCGTCGATCACGCCCTCGGGGACGAGCTGCTCGCGCGGCGACGGCTCGAGCGCGGCTCCCTGTCGCAGCGCCTGCTCGTCCCGAGCCGCCAACGCCTCGCCGCGGCCGAGGTCGTCGCACTCGCGAAGCGCGCCGAGGCGCTCGGCGCCCTGGGCCTCGAGGTCGTCGAGATGAGCCCGACCGAGCTCGCCATCCGCGCGGTCCCCCAGGCGCTCCCGCGGCTCCACGTCGACGGGCTGCTCGAGAAGCTCGCGCGCTGTCCCGAAGACGCCCTCTCGGCGACGCTCGCGTCCGCCCAGACGCCTCCACCGGTGCCCGACCCGCGCGCCGTGAAGGCGATGCTCGCGAGCCTCGAAGAAGCCGGGCTCGACGCGGTCGTGGCGCGCTGGCCGGCTCCCGCGCTCGTGAAGGGGCCGTGAGGGCGTTCGTCGTCGCGGGGCCCACGGCCACGGGCAAGACGGCGCTCGCGCTGGCGGTCGCGGAGGCCACGGGGGCCGTGATCGTCTCGGCCGACGCGATGCAGGTGTACCGCGGCATGGACATCGGGACCGCGAAGGCGACGCCGGAGGAGCAGGCGCGCGTCCCGCACCTCGGCATCGACGTGGTCGACCCGGACGAGGCGTTCGATGCCGCGGACTTCGTGCGGCTCGCGGAGTCGGCGATCCGCGCGCACGGTCGGGTGGTCGTGTGCGGCGGTACGTCGCTGTACGTCCGGTCGCTGCGGCGCGGGCTCGTCGAGACACCCGAGCCCGATCCGGCCGTCCGGGAGCGCCTCGCGGCCCTCGACGACCCCTACGGCCAGCTGTGCCGCGTCGACCCGGCCCTCGCGGCGCGGCTCCACCCGAACGACCACGTGCGCATCCTCCGTGGGCTGGAGGTCTTCGAGGCGACGGGACGGCGCCTCTCGGACCTTCACGCAGCACACGAGGCCGAGCCGGATCGCGTGGAGCTGAGCGGATTCTGGCTCGATCGCGACGATCTGGACGCGCGTATCGACGGGCGAGTCCTCGCGATGATGGACGCGGGCTACCTCGACGAGGTGAGCGGGCTGTTGGCGCGCTACGACCGCGGCGTGAAGCCGATGCGTTCTCTCGGGTACCGGCACCTCGCCGACCACCTGCTCGACGGCGTTCCGCTCGACGAGGCCGTACGCCGCACCCAGCGCGACACCCGGCGCTTCGCGCGGAAGCAGCGGACGTGGCAGAAGCACGTCGCGGACGGGCCGGGAATCCGGGCCGCACGGGCGGATGGCGACGCCGCAGCGCTCGTCGCGGAGGCCGTGCGGATGGCACACACCCTGTTCGCCGGGCTATAGCGCGCGACTGCGTTCCCCACGCGTGCGGAGGTTGTTGTGGACGTCGTCCTCGATTTCGAGCGCCCCATCGTCGAGCTCCAGAAGCGGATCGATCAGCTCCGCGAGCTGCAGGACTCCAACGGGGTGGACCTCTCGGCGTCGATCTCCGAGCTCGAGCACCAGGCGGTGAAGCTCCAGGCGCGCATCTTCGCGCAGCTCTCGCCGTGGCAGCGCACCCTCATCGCGCGGCACCCGGGCCGCCCGTTCACGATGGACTACGTGAACGCGCTCTTCACCGAGTGGAACGAGCTGCACGGCGACCGCGCGGGCCACGACGACCAGGCCATCATCACGGGCATGGCCCGCTTCCGCACGATCGGCGACGACCCGTGCGACGGCATGCCCGTCGTGATCATCGGCCACCAGAAGGGCCGCAACACCCGCGAGAACATCAAGCGGAACTTCGGCATGGCGCGGCCCGATGGCTACCGCAAGGCCCTGCGCCTGATGAAGCTCGCCGACCGCTTCGACATGCCGATCCTCACGTTCATCGACACGCCCGGCGCCTACCCGGGCATCGATGCCGAAGAGCGCGGCCAGGCCGAGGCCATCGCGCGCAACATCATCGAGATGGCCCGCCTGAACGTGCCGGTCGTCGCCGTGGTCTCCGGTGAGGGCGGCTCGGGCGGTGCGCTCGCCATCGGCGTCGCGAACCGCGTGCTGATGCTCGAGAACAGCGTGTACTCCGTGATCTCGCCCGAGGGATGCGCCGCCATCCTGTGGCGCGACCGCGCCGAGGGCCCGCGTGCTGCCGAAGCCCTGAAGATCACGGGTCCCGACTGCCTCGAGCTCGGCGTGGTCGACGAGGTCGTGTCGGAGCCGTGGGGTGGGGCGCACCGCCACCGCAAGGCCACGATCGAGGCGGTGGGTCAGGCCGTCCGCAAGCACTTCTCCGACCTGCTCGGCCTCACCCGGCAGGAGCTGCGCACCACGCGCTACGACCGGTTCCGCGCGATGGGCCCCGTCGTCGAGCGCCCGCTGGCCTGATGCTCGGGATCCAGCCCGCCCGCACCGGGCTCTCCGGGAGCCTCCGGATGCCGGGCGACAAGTCGGTGAGCCACCGCGCGTTCCTGATCAACGCGCTCGCGCGGGGCGAAGCGAAGCTCTCGAACGTGCTCGACTCCGAGGATGTCGCGCGGTCGCGCGAGCTGGTGCGAGCCATCGGCGTGTCGGTCGAGAAGTCCGGTGCCGACTGGATTCTGCGCACCCCTGAAGTGCTGCGTGAGCCGCTGGACGTCATCGACTGCGGGAACTCCGGCACCACCATCCGGCTCGGGTGCGGCGTGCTGGCGCAGGTCGACGGCGTGTCGGTGCTCACCGGGGATGCGAGCCTGCGCCGCCGGCCGATGCTCCGCGTCGTCGAGCCCCTGCGCGGGGTCGGAGCCCAGATCGACGGCCGGGAGCACGGGCGCCTGCCGCCACTCGTCGTGCGGGGTGGGGCGGTGCACCGCACCGACGTGACGCTCGGCATCGCGAGCGCCCAGGTGAAGAGCGCCGTGCTCCTGGCCTCGCGCACGTGCGGCGTGACGGTGCGCGAGCCGCGCCGCAGCCGCGACCACACCGAGCGCTTCCTGCGTGCGATGGGCGCGACGCTCGCCGAGCACGACGACGGCGCGCTGTCCCTCGAGCCCGGCGACTGGCATGCGGTCGACGTGCGCGTGCCCGGCGACGTGTCGAGCGCGGCGTTCTGGATGGTGGCCGCCACCCTCGTGCCCGGCTCCACCCTCGAGCTGCACGGGGTGGGCCTGAACCCCACGCGCACGGGCGCAATCGACGCGCTGGTCGCGATGGGTGCCGACATCGAGGTCGTGCCGGACGAAGGGGACGTCGAGCCCCAGGGCACGCTGGTCGTCCGCAGCGCTGGCCTGCGGGGCACGCGCATCGGCGGCGAGCTCGCCCTGCGCAGCCTCGACGAGCTGCCGGTCCTCGCCGTCGCCGCGGCGGCCGCCGAGGGCGAGACCGTGATCGCCGATGCCGCCGAGCTCCGCGTGAAGGAGTCGGACCGCATCGCGCGGGTCGCGGCCGGCCTGCGCGCCTTCGGGGTCGAAGTCGAGGAGCGCCCGGACGGCATGGTGATCGCGGGCGGCGGGCTGCGTGCCGAGGAGGCCCCCGTCATCGACGCGGAAGGCGACCACCGCCTGGCGATGGCCTTCGCGGTGGCGGGCCTGGCCTCGCGCGCCGGCGTCCAGCTCGCGAATGCAGACGCCGTCCGCACGAGCTATCCGACCTTCTTCGACGACCTCGACGTGGTGCGGACGTGAAAGAGCTCGCCATCGCCCTCGACGGCCCGGGAAGCGCAGGGAAGGGGACCATCGCCCGCGGCGTCGCGCGCACCCTCGGCTACCAGTACGTCGACACCGGCGCGATGTACCGGGCAGTCGCGCTCAGGGCGCTGCGCGCGGGCATCTCGTGGGACGCCCACGCCGAGCTCGCCGAGCTCGCTGCATCCCTCGTGTTCGAGTTCCCCTTCGACGGCGACGTGCTGCGGGTGATCGTCGACGGCGAAGACCTCACGAGCGCCATCCGCTCCGACGAGATCGGGATGGGCGCCTCGATGGTCTCGAAGGTGCCGGCCGTCCGCCAGGCGCTGCTGGGCCTGCAGCGCGACCTCGGTGCGCGTGGCGGCATCGTGATGGACGGGCGCGACATCGGCACGGTGGTGCTCCCCGACGCCGCACTGAAGGTCTACGTCGACGCCGACCTCGAGGTCCGGTCGCTCCGCCGCTACGAAGAGCTGCTGAGGCGCGGCCAGCCGGCGTCCCTCGCGAGCGTGCGCACGGCCCTCGCCGCCCGCGATCGACAGGACATGGAGCGGTCGGTCGCCCCGCTGAAGGCCGCTGCCGATGCCATCACGCTCGATACCACCGAGATGACGGTCCGGCAGGCCATCGAGGCCGTGGTGAAGCTCGCGCGGGCCCGTCGGGGCGCTTGACAGCCCACCCCGTCCACGAATAAGGGCGCGTCTTCCGGATTGCGTCCGGAAGTCGTGCACCCCTGCCGATCGGGACGGCAGTGCCGTGCGTCACAGAAACCTCCCGCTCGCCCAATCGAATCCGTCGCGGCGAACGCTGCGGCCCAGGACCTGTATGAACACTGACTCCAACATCGCCGACCTTCCTCTCAACCAGCTCTCCGATGATCAGTTCAAGTCGTTCTTCGACGACTACATGAACGAGAAGGGCATCCGTGAACAGTCCGTCGTTCAGGGGCGCGTCATCGGGATCTCGGACGACTGGGTCACGGTCGACATCCAGTACAAGGCCGAAGGCCTGATCGCGGCCAGCGAGTTCCGCGGCCCCGACAACGAGATGACCATCAAGGTCGGGGACATCGTCGATGTCTACCTCGACAGCATGGGCGGTGACGACGGCGTCCTGTACCTCTCGAAGGAGAAGGCCGACCTCATGAAGGCGTGGGAGGAGATCTCCCAGGCCGTGCAGCGCGACGAAGTGGTCGAGGGCACGGTCATCGCCCGCGTCAAGGGCGGCCTCCAGGTCGACATCGGTGTGAAGGCGTTCCTCCCGGGCTCGCAGGTCGATCTCCGCCCGGTCAAGAACCTCGACAAGCTCCTCGGCGAGACCTTCCAGTTCAAGATCATCAAGTTCAACAAGAAGCGCGGCAACATCGTGCTCTCCCGCCGCGTCCTGCTCGAGCAGGAGCGCGAGGAGAAGCGCGAGGAGACGCTGAAGAACCTGACGATCGGCGCCATCATGACGGGCGTGGTCAAGAACATCACCGACTACGGTGCGTTCGTGGACCTCGGCGGCATCGACGGCCTCCTCCACATCACCGACATGAGCTACGGCCGGCTCGAGCATCCCTCGCAGATGTTCGAGGTGGGTCAGGCCATCGAGGTCAAGGTCCTCAAGTACGACCCCGACAGCCAGCGCGTCAGCCTCGGGTTCAAGCAGATCCGCCCCGATCCGTGGGACGAGGCCGAGTACAAGTACCCGGTCGGCGCCATCGTTCGCGGCAAGGTCGTGTCGATCCCCGACTACGGCGCCTTCGTCGAGCTCGAAGACGGCATCGAGGGCCTGGTGCACATCTCCGAGATGACCTGGAACAAGCGCGTCAAGCACCCCTCGAAGCTCGTCAACGTCGGCGATGTCATCGAGGCCAAGGTGCTCGGCATGGATGTCGAGAACAAGCGCATCAGCCTCGGCATGAAGCAGCTCGAGACGAACCCCTGGGATGTCGTCGAGCAGCAGTACCCGGTCGGCAGCCTCATCAAGGGCCAGGTCCGCAACATCACCGACTTCGGCATCTTCGTCGGCATCGACGAGGGCATCGACGGCCTGGTGCACATCTCCGACCTCTCCTGGGGCCAGCGGATCAAGCATCCGTCCGAGCGCTACCAGAAGGGTGACGAGGTCGAGGCCCGCGTGCTCTCGATCGACAAGGAGAGCGAGCGCTTCTCCCTCGGCATCAAGCAGCTCTCCGAAGACCCCTGGTACACCGTGCACAGCCGGTACTTCCTGGGTCAGGTCGTCGAGGGCCCCGTCGTCCACCGCGCCGACTTCGGCATCTTCGTCGAGATCGAGGATGGCGTCGAAGGCCTCGTGCACCTCTCCGAGCTCGCGCACGAGGGTGACGACTGGCAGTCGCACTACCCCGACAACAAGGTCATCCGGGCCGAGGTCATCCACATCGACAGCCACGATCGCAAGATCAGCCTGTCGGAGCGCGGCGCCCTCGAGCGCAGCGAAGGCGATGTCGACGGCTACATGCAGAACCAGGGCGACGCCGGTGCGCGCCTCGGCGACGTGATGGGCGACCTGTCCGCCAAGTTCGGCGGTGAGGGCGACGGCGAGTGAGCATGAAGACCTGGCTGTACCTGTTCCTGTTCGCCCTGGCGCTCGCGCTCCTGGGCGGCGGGTACCTGTTCTGGGTCCAGAACAGCAGCCAGGTCGTCACCGTCAGCTTCGAGCTCTGGGGTGTCGGGCGGTATGGCCGCACGATGACGGCCCCCGAGCTCATCGGCTGGGCGGTGGGTGCCGGTTTCCTCCTCGGGCTCGTCCCGATGGGGTGGCGCAGCATGCGCCTGGGGCGTCGTGTCCGCCAGCTCGAGCAGCAGGTGGCCATGAGCGGCTCCGGCGACTCCGCGTCGTCCTGGCGCTGAGTCGAGCCCGCCGTGTCGGCCCGACGTGGTCGTGACGACCGGCGGGGCGGGGGAGGCCACCGCGCCGCCCCCGCGAATCCCGGACGCGTCTGTGCGGTGCGTGCCCTCGTCGCGATCGAAGAGGGCTGGCACGCCGAAGACGCGCTCGCCGCGCGCGGTCTGCCCGAGGGGCCCGACGGGCGCCTCGCATGGCACGACGTGTTCGGTGTCCTGCGCCGTCGCGCCGAGCTCGACGCGGCGCTGCGGCCGCTCCTGAAGCAGCCGCTCGCGACGCTCGACCCGCCCGTGCGGGCCGTGCTTCGCGTGGGGGCCTTCGAGAAGCTGTTCTCGCGCACGCCCGACCACGCGGTCGTCCAGCAGATGGTCGAGGTCGCCCGTCGCACGGGAGCGGGGCGGGCCTCGGGGCTCGTGAACGCCATCCTGCGCCGCGTGAAGGCCGCCGAGTCGCTGACGCGCCCCGAGAAGCTCGACCATCCCGCCTGGCTGGTCGCGCGATGGGACGCCCGGTACGGCGCCGAGGCCACCGATGCCTGGTGCGCGCGCAACAACACCATCGCGCCCGTGTGCCTCGTCACGCGTGACGAGAAAGCCCTCGACGAAGCGATGGAATCCGAGGCGCCTCAGGCGATGCTCGAGGGTTCCGCCATCCCCGGCACCCGCGTGGTGCCGGCCTCCGCCGACCTGCCCGGCGTCGCAGAGGGCATCGCCTGGGTGCAGGACCCCGCGAGCGTGCACGTCACCGACCGCTTCGCGGACGCCGTGGGAGCGGGGCGGGTGCTCGACGCGTGTGCATCGCCCGGCGGGAAGTCCGCGCGGCTGTGGGCGAGGGGATTCGAGGTGGTCGCGACCGACCTCGAAGACCGGATGCTCCCGCTCGCCGCGAACGTCGAGCGCCTGCGGGCCGACGTCGACGTGGTCCCCTGCGACTGGACCGCCGAAGAGCGCCCGGCGCTGGGCCAGTTCGACGGGGTGCTCGTCGACGCGCCGTGTACGGGCCTCGGAACGCTGCGCCGGCACCCCGAGATCCGGTGGGCGCGTAAGCCCGCCGACCTCGACGCGTCGGCCGAGCGCCAGCTCGTCGTCCTGAAGGCGGCTGCCGAGCACGTCCGGCCGGGCGGGGTCCTGGGCTACGCCGTCTGCAGCCCGGAACCTGAGGAAGGGCCTGAGGTCGTCGCGCGATTCCGCTTCGAACGCCCGGAGTTCGAGCTCGTCGAAGACTGGTCGAGCGCGCCGCCATCCGGCGAGGAGGACGCGCACCAGCTCTTCGTGCTCCGGAGACGCGCCGAGTGACCACGCCGATGTTCGAGCAGTGGAACCGCCTGAAGGCCGCGAACCCGACGGCGCTGCTGTTCTTCCGCATGGGCGACTTCTACGAGCTGTTCTTCGACGACGCGAAGGTCGCTGCGCGCGAGCTCGACCTCACGCTCACCGCGCGCAACAAGCAGGACCCCGACCCGATCCCGATGGCCGGCGTCCCGCACCACGCGGCCGGCGGCTACATCCAGCGCCTCATCGAGGCCGGGCACCGCGTCGCCATCGCCGAGCAGGTCGAAGACCCCGCGCTCGCGAAGGGCCTCGTGAAGCGCGAGATCACCCGCATCGTCACGCCCGGCGTGGTGCTCGACCCGACCCAGCTCGACCAGCGCACGCCGAACTACCTCGCCGCCGTGACGCACGAGGGCGAGACGTGGGGCGTGGCGCTGCTCGACTGCTCGACGGGTGAGCTCAAGGCCACCGAAGTGGCGTCGATCGACGAGGCCGGCGCCGAGATCGCGAGGCTCGAGCCCCGCGAGATCCTGTATTCGAACGCCGCGATCGAGCGGGACCTCAGGCGCTGGTCGAAGGGCATGATCGCCAGCCCTCCGGTCGATGGCAGCTTCGACATCCAGGCGGCACGCGGCGTCGTGTCGCGGGTCCTCGGCGGGCTGCCGGCGGGTCTCACCGCCGCCACGACCTGCGCGGTGGGTGCCGCGCTCGCCTACGGGCTCGAGGTGAGCGGGGGAGAGCTCGACAACGTCAGCGGCATCGACCTCTACCGCGCGTCGGGGTTCATGGTCCTCGACGACACCACGCGCCGGAACCTCGAGCTGTTTCGAACCCTGCGCACCGGCAAGCGGCGCGGGAGCCTGCTGCACCTGCTCGATCAGACGGTCACCGCCATGGGGGGCCGTCGCCTGCGGGAGTGGATGGCGTTCCCGCTGCTCTCGCCCCACGACATCGCGCTCCGCCGCGAAGGGGTCTCGTCGTTCGTCCGCGAGCCCGGCATCCGCGAAGAGGTCCGCAGCCTGCTGGCCCACGTGTCGGACATCGAGCGCATCGTGGCCCGCGTCACCCAGGGCACGGCGCACGCGCGCGACCTCGCCGCCCTCGGTCGGGCGCTCGACGTCGTGCCCGACATCGTCGCCGTGTGTCACGCAGAGCCGGGGTTGCACGCCGAGCTTCCGTCCGACCTCATGCGCGACGTGAAGGAGGACATCCAGGCCTGGCTGGTCGCCGACCCTCCCCAGATCCTCACGGAGGGCGGGCTGGTGCCGGCGGGCGCGCACGCGGAGCTCGACCGGCTCACGCAGCTCTCGCTCGACGGCCTCGGCATCCTCACCGACCTCGAGGAGCGCGAGCGCGAGGCCTCCGGAATCGCTTCGTTGAAGCTCCGGAACAACAAGGTGTTCGGGTTCTACCTCGAGGTCACGCGGGCGCACCTCCACAAGGTGCCCGAGCGCTGGCTGCGCAAGCAGACCCTCACGAACTGCGAGCGCTTCATCACACCGGAGCTCAAGGAGCTCGAAGACCAGGTCCTCGGGGCCGACGACCGCCGCAAGCGCCTCGAGCTCGAGCTGTTCGTCGCGCTGCGCGAGCGGGTGGGCGAGCATGCCGCCCGGCTCGGGGCGCTGGCGCGGAAGGTCTCGAACCTCGACGCCATGGCGGGCCTCGCCGAGGTCGCCGTCGCCCGAGCCTGGAGCGCCCCCGAGGTCGACGACAGCCACGACCTCGAGATCGAGGGCGGCGAGCATCCCGTCGTCGCCGACAGCCTCGAAGACGCCCGGTTCGTCCCGAACGACGTGAGCCTCGGCCCCGAGCGCCAGCTCATCGTGCTCACGGGTCCGAACATGGCCGGCAAGTCGACGGTGATGCGGCAGTCCGCCCTCATCGTGCTGCTCGCGCAGATGGGCAGCTACGTCCCGGCCCGCAGCGCGCGCATCGGGCTGGTCGACCGCATCTTCACGCGGGTCGGTGCGAGCGACGACCTCGGCAGCGGGCAGAGCACGTTCATGGTCGAGATGGCCGAGACCGCGACCATCCTGCACGAAGCGACCTCCCGATCGTTCGTGCTGCTCGACGAGATCGGCCGGGGCACCTCGACGTACGACGGGCTCTCGATCGCCTGGGCCGTGGCCGAGCACCTCGCCCAGAAGACGCGGTGCCGCGCCATCTTCGCGACGCACTACCACGAGCTCTGCGACCTCGCGGCCGACATCGACCACGTCGTGAACCAGTCCGTCGCGGTCTCCGAGCTCGGCGAGGAGATCGTGTTCCTCCGCAGGCTCCGCGAGGGTGGGGCCTCCCGCAGCTACGGCATCCAGTGCGCCCGCCTGGCCGGGCTCCCCACGCCGGTCGTCGCGCGCGCACGCTCGCTCCTCAAGCGCTTCGAGAAGCACGCGCCGCGCAACGAGCGCCAGCAGCTCTCCCTGTTCGGGTCGGCCGACGCACACCCGTCCGCCGCCGAGGTCGAGGAGGAGGCCGAGGTCGACGCCCTCCGCGACGCGCTCCGCGCCATCGACCCCGACAGCCTGTCGCCCCGCGAGGCCCACGACGCGCTGTACCGCCTGCGCGAGCTGCTCGAGGCGTCCGATGGATGAGGCCCTCGAGGGCTTCATGTACTTTCTCAGGGTCGAGAAGAACCGCTCGGCGAACACGGTCGAGGCGTACCTCCGCGATGGGCGCCGGTTCGCGGACTGGCTGGCCGATCAGGGCCGGGAAGACCCGGCGTCCGTGAGCCGCCAGGACATCGTGGACCACCTCGCGTGGCTCGAGGACAACGGCATCGGGCGCCGCTCGATCGCCCGCGCCCGCACGAGCATCCGGCAGCTCTTCCGGTTCCTGGTGCGCGAGAAGCTGCTCGAAGACGACCCGACGGTGCTCGTCCAGGCGCCGCGGTTCACGCACCCGCTGCCGACCGTGCTGTCGTTCGAGACGGTCGAGGCGCTGCTCGATGCGCCGGATCGCTCGACGCCGCTGGGCGCGCGCGACGCCGCCATGCTCGCGGTGCTGTACTCGAGCGGCCTGCGCGTGTCGGAGCTCGTGAAGCTGCCGTGGCGCAACGTCGACGCGGAGGTCGGGCTGCTCCGGGTGCACGGCAAGGGCGACAAGGAGCGGCTGGTTCCCGTGGGCCAGCGCGCGCTCGAGGCCATCCGGTCGTACCTGCAGACCTCGCGCCCGGCGCTCGACCCGGGCAACGCGTGCCCCGCGCTGTTCGTCAGTAAGCGCGGCTCGGCGATGACGCGCCAGAACTTCTGGGTCCGCATCACGCAGTACGCGAAGCTCGTCGGCATCCCGGGCAAGGTGTCGCCGCACGTCCTCCGGCACTCGTTCGCCACGCACCTGCTCGAGCACGGCGCCGATCTGCGGTCGCTGCAGGCCATGCTCGGGCACGCCGACATCTCGACGACACAGATCTACACGCACGTGAGCCGCGCGCGCCTCGCACGCATGCATCGGGAGCACCATCCGCGCGGAAGGTGATCCCCAAACGTGGCCCGTCCGTCACAGAACTGGCACGGAATCCGGATACCTGCGGTCCAGAGGAGAACGGGTGTCTACTCGAACCAGGGCATTCCTGCGTGAAGTGCCGGCATTGCTGGCGATCACCTACGCGTTCTTCCTGTCGATCGGCTTCATGGGCTCCGGCATGAAGGCCTCCTTCAAGGAACCCCTGAAGGTGTTCCTCCAGGCCCATGCATCCGAGTTCACCGAGCTCGTGTCGTTCGTCATCGGCATCATCGGCACGTCCATCGTGCAGAGCTCGTCCACGGTCACCTCGATGGCCGTCGTGCTCGCGTCCGACGACATCGTGCCCATGGTCATCGCCATCGGCATCGTGCACGGCGCCAACCTCGGCACCAGCGTCACGTCGAGCCTCGTGGCCTTCGCCGCCGAGACCCGCCCCATGACGGGCAATCCGCTCGTCGACCTGCGGAACCTGCTGTTCGCGCCGCGCCAGCCGGGCTTCCACCGCGCGGTCAGCACGGCCGTCGTGCACGGGATGTTCAACGCCATCCTCGTCACGTTCATCATCCTGTTCCTCGAGATGCCGTTCGGGTTCATCCACAAGGGCGCCGACTTCATGGCGTCGTTCTTCGACAAGTCCGTGTCGCAGAGCGCCACGGTGGTCGAGGCCCTCGAGGTGATCACGCCGGGCGCGTGGACCAAGCCCGTCACGCACTTCCTGCTCGACACTGCCGGCATCCCGGGCTGGGGGCTGGTCATCGCGGGTTTCGTGCTGCTGTTCGTGTGCCTGAAGCTGTTCAGCACCCGCATGCGCAACGTGCTGCTCGCCGGCACCGACCCCGACGACGTGCAGGAGATGGGCCGCACGCTGCTCGGCACCCGCCCGTGGGACACGTTCCTGCGCGGGCTCGTGCTCACGATGCTCGTGCAGTCGAGCTCCGCGACGACTTCGATGGTCGTTCCGCTCGCCGGGATGGGGTTCTTCTCGGTGCGCCAGATCTTCCCGTTCATCATGGGCGCCAACATCGGCACCACGGTCACGGCGCTGATGGCGGCCACCGCCGCGTTCGGCACGCCCGGGTTCCACGCGGGCATGACCATCGCGCTGTGCCACTTCCTGCTGAACACGGTCGCCGTCGTGATGGTGACCGTGATTCCGGGCCTCTACACGAGCGTGCTCGGCTGCACCGAGTTCCTCGCCGACATGTCCGAGCGCGTCCCGGCCGCCCTGGTCGGCTACCTGGCGATGCTCTCGGTGGTGCTGCCCGGTGCCGTGTACTTCCTCCCCGAGACCATCGCGACCGTGCTGCTGGCAGCCGTGGTCATCGTGATGCTCGTCGGTCCGCACATCTACCTGCGGAGGAAGCTTCTGAAGGGCGAAGAGGTCTCGCTGGCCGCGTAGCCACCGCGTTCCCGGTGGCCGCGGCTCAGGTCGTGACGACCCGGACGATGCGCTCGACCATCTCGGGGATGTCGGCTTCGTCGACCGAGCAGTGCGCGAGGCGCAGCGCGTTCGGCTCCGCGAACGACACGGTGCCCACGCTCTCTTCTTCGATGAGACGCAGGCGCGCGACCTCGCTGTCGATGCCCTTCAGCTCGACCAGCATGAAGAAAGCGGCGTTGAACGGGTAGGGGACCAGCCGATCGGTGCCGAGGTCGGCGAACGCCCGCTTGAGCGCCTGGTAGCGGCCCTTCATGACCCGGAAGCGCGCGTCGAACGCGGCCTCGATGCCCGGATCCTGCAGCGCGCGCAGCACGATGGCCTGGGACGGGCCCGGCGGCGAGCCCACGGTGCCGCGGATGAGGAACTTGAGCTTCGACAGCAGCGCGTCTTCGGCGCCCGGCGTGCAGTACGGGTGCGTAAGGAAGCCGAGGCGGCTCGAGAAGAACAGGAGCTCCTTGGTGGCGCCGTCGACCTTGAACACCGCCTGGCGCTCGGGGTCGAGGCCCTTGGCGAGCGGCCAGAACTCGGACTCGCGCAGCGCGGTGCCTTCGTAGACGAAGCCCTGGTAAGCGTCGTCGACGACGACGACCAGCGGACCGGGCGCAGCCGCGAGGACCTGCGTGATCTTCTCGGCCTCGTCGGGCGTGAGCGCGTATCCGGTCGGATTGCCGGGAAGGTTCAGCAGGACGATGGCCTTGCCGCGGATCTGCGCCAGCGTGTCGGCCAGGCCGTCGAGGTTGAAGCCGCCATCCTTGAAGAAGTCGAACGTCGCGAGCTTGCAGTGCGCGTGCATCGTGAAGATCAGCCGGTAGTTGCCCCAGAACGGCTTCGGCAGCACCAGCGTGGTGTCTTCGTCGGCGAACAGATCGGCGAGCAGGTTGAGCCCGTGCGTGAGGCCGTGCGTGGCGATGGGCATCGCGACGGGCACGGCGTAGCGGCCGGCCAGCGCGGACTCGCGGCGGCGCCACGCCTCGCGGACCGACTTGTGGCCCTCGACCGGCGCGTAGAGGAAGGTCATCGCCGTGTCGAGGCTCTCGACGAGCGGCTCCATGATCGACAGCGGGAGCGCGTTGCCGTGGCCGTCGGTCATCTGGCCGATGGTCGCGTTGATGCGGGTGCCGTTCGCCATGGCGGCCTGGTACGGGATGCCCTTGGGGAACGCAGCTTCGCGCCCGAGCGGGGACAGGCAGCGGAAGACGGCCGGAGCTTCGCGCTCCAGGACCTTGTTCAGACGATCGGCTTCGGACATGCGGGGCTCCAGGAGGCGTCCCGCATATCACCCCGTATTCCCGTGTCCATATTTGACATAATATACGTTATCGGACTTTTGGATACGGGTAGGGCCGGGCCACACGGGATATCCGGCCCCCGTGCCCACCGTCCTCCTGTTGCTGATCGGCTGTGGCTCCGGTGGCTTCGCCGTCGGTGTCCCGTTGCTGCGTGCGGATGTCGAGCGCATCGATCTCGGCAACGTGCCCCTCGGGATTCCGGCGACGTTCGACGTCGAGGTGTTCAACGACGGGCTCGGCGACGCGTCCGCCTCCATCACGTACGAGGCGCCCGCCGACGGTCCGGCCCGGGTCACGGTTCCGGCCGGCAGCTCCGCGATGGTCCGCGCCGAGGTCGTCCTCGAGTCCGTCACGCCCGTCGACATCCCGATCCGGTTCAGCGCCGGCGACTCCGGCTTCACGCTCGTGATCGCGGCCGCTGGGCTGCTGGATGCCGACGGCGACGGCTACATCGGTACGCTGGCCGGCGGCGACGACTGCGACGATGGCGACGCGTCCGTGCATCCCGGCGCGCCCGACGCGTGCAACGGCTTCGACGACGACTGCAACGGCACCGCCGACGACCCGGTCGAGCCGGTCCTCTGGTACGCCGACGCGGACCAGGATGGCTTCGGTGACGCCGCGAGCCCCATGGCCGGCGGCTGCACGCGTCCTGCGGGCCACAGCGCGAATCCCGACGACTGCGACGACTCCGACGCGTCCGTGAGCCCGGCAGCCACCGAGATCTGGTACGACGGCACCGACCAGGACTGCGACGGCGCCGACGACGACCGCGACGGCGACGGATTCCCGGTGGCCGCGGACTGCGACGACCTCGAGCCCACGGCGTTCCCGGGGGCTCTCGAGCTCGACGACGGCGTCGACCAGGACTGCGACGGGCTCGTCGACGAAGACTTCGTGCAGCGCGGCAATGCCGTGTTCAGCGAGGTCCACACGCAGCCTTCGGTCGCCGCGGGTGCGTACGTCGAGGTCTACAACCTCGGTCCGGGCGGCCTGCAGCTCGACCTGCTGACGCTCTCCGGCGTGCCGATCGTCGCGCTGGCCCCGCTCGAGCCCGGCGTCGCGGGGTTGATCTGCGCGTCGGGCGACCGCACGCAGAACGGCGCGCTGGACTGCTACGGGGTCGCGCCCATCCCGGATTCCGGCGCAATCGAGCTGCATCGCGGCACCGCGCTCCTCGACGAGCTGGATCTCGCGGTGGCCGCCCCGGGTCTCGAGACCGCGGCGGACATCGACACGCGCTTCCTCGATCCCGACGACAACGACGAGCCCGCCGCGTGGTGTGCGTCGCAGAGCACGGCTCCGTCGGGTGATGCAGGCAGCCCGAACGCGCTGCCGGGCGCGCTCTGCCCCTGATCGCTACGGAAGGCCCTTGAACGGGCCCCGGCTGGACGGGCGCTCGCGCAGCTCGCCCTTGGGGACGACGAGGCTGTACAGGAAGCCCGCATTGGTGACGAACAGGACCTGCCGGCCCACGACCGTCGGCGTGGCCGTGATGCCCTCGAGGAGCTGCAGATCGTCGAACGCCCACTGCTGACGGCCGTTCTCGGGATCGAGCAGGTACAGGCTGCCACCCGAAGCGGCGACCAGCACCCCGGCCGGCGTGATCTGCGGCTCGGTGAGCGCGGCGGTCGTACCGCTCGACCAGGCCCACTTCTCGGCGCCGGTGAGCGCGCTGAACGCGCGGAGCTGGCCGTCGGTGCCGGGGCTGTAGACCACGCCATCCTCGACGGCGACCGGGAACGCCGAGCCGGACTCGGCACGCCAGCGCACGTTGCGGCTCTCGCGATCGAGCGCGAGCAGCGGCTTGAAGTACCCGCTCACGTAGAGGTCGGAGCCCGCGCGCGTGGGGGTGGCGACGAGATCGGGGTACCTCCCCTCGCCCACGTCGACCTGCCACTTGGGGCTGCCGTCTTCGGCGCCGAGCCCGACGAGCTGGCCGGACGAGAAGCCCACGACGACCTCGCCGCCGTCGACGAGCGCGCCAGGCGCCGCGTAGAGCGCCAGCTCGGCGACCCGCGTGAGGTCGCGCTTGGCCTTGTAGCGCCACTTCTGCTCGCCGGTCTCGGCGTCGATCGCGACCACGAGGTCGTCGACGTTCGTGACGAACACGGTGCCGTCGGCGAGCGTGGGACGCGTGAGGATCGGCGCGTTGCCGCGGTTCGACCAGATCTTCTCGCCAGACAGCGCATAGCACCACGTCGTGCCCGACGTGTCGGCGAAGTACACGCGGTCGTCGACCACCAGCGGCTCGGACTCGACGCTCGCGCTGGCTTCGTACACGCCGCGCACGGCGCCGTCGACGCGCGACAGGCGGTAGAGCCCGCGCCCCGCCGCAGACCCGACGAGCACCTCGTCGCCGGCGACGACCGGACGGCTGCGCTCGGTGTGCGAGGCGCTGTTGAGCGGAGGCCCGGGGAGCCGAACGCGCCACTGGAACGCCGGCGCGCGATCGAGGTCACCCGCGAAGCGCTTGCCGCCCGCGCCGGCGCCGCGCACGAAGGGTGCCCAGCGAGACGCCCGCTCGACGGCGCCCTCGGACGTGGCGTCGGACGCGCTGCCTTCGACCGCGAGCGCGGCGAGAGCCAGCAGGATCACCCTTCACCCAGGGCGGACTTGCGCTGCGCGACCTCTTCTTTGCGCGGCGACTCGGGCCAGCGCTCGAGGAACTTCGTGTAGACCGCCTCGGCCTCGGGCTTCTTGCCGAGCTGCTCGAGCACGAGCCCGAGATCGAGGGCCGCCTGCTCGCCCAGGTAGTCCTGGTGGGTATCCATGAGCTTCTGGAGGCGCTGCGTGGCGGCGTCGTTGTTGCCCGCCTCGAGGTCGAGGTTCGCGATGGCGCTCTCGGCCACGTACGACAGCACCCCGGTGCCGCTCTGCGCGGCGGCTTCGAGCGCGCGCCGCTGATCGTCGGGCTTCTCGGCGATGCGGTAGAGCTCGGCGGCCTTCAGCATGGCCTCGGCCTTCGCCGGGCCACTGGCCGACACGGCCTCGAGCTTGGTGGCGGCCTCGACGAGCGCACCCACGTCGAGCGTCTCGCCGGATGCGGCCATGTACGCGAGATCGCCGATGCGCCCGCCGGGCACCTTGGCCTCGATCTGGGCGACGGCCTTCGCGGAGGCGCGCTGCTGGTTGGTCGCGTAGTTCGAGTACTGCCCGTAGAAGAACACCGCGGCGAGCACGATACCGATGCCGCCGAGGAGGTACGGCCAGTACCCGAGCAGCGTATCCATCGCCCACATCTCGGCCCGGAACGCGAGCCCCGCCTGCTGGGGCTCGAGCTTGAGGTCTTCTTCCTCGTCGGTCAGATCGTCGTCGGTCAGCTCGTTGGCCACCGGTCCTCCTGCTCGTCGCGTACGGGCGACGGCCGCACGTCATTTCGATCCGCGCGACGGTTGGGTCTAACCGGTACCGCGTCCGCGTACATCCGAACTGCTTGAGGTCACACCGATGCGTGCGGTATGACTCGGGTGCCCTCTGATGCGAGAACGCCGGATGCGACACGCCGTACTTCTGCTTGCCCTGGCCCTGCCCGCGACCTCGTTCGCGCAGGATCGGCAATACCGCAGGCTGAAGCTGACCGATGGCCGCGAAATCAAGGCCGAGGTCCTCGAGACCGTCGCCACGGGTCTCAAGATGCGCGTGCCCCAGGGCGAGACGCTGATCAGCTTCGAGATCCTGATGGACATGGTGCCGATCGACGCGTCCGAGTACCGCGATCAGCAGCCCATCAAGGTGTGGGTCCACGCGCCCGGGTACGAGAGCAAGATGGCCGCCATCTACGGCGAGGTGAAAGAGCTCGTGGTCGCGAGCGACGAGAACCTCCCGCCCGGCGTCATCATCGGCCTCACCGAGTGCGCCGCCGAGTTCGACTGCATGGAGAGCAAGCTCGCCGGCCAGGACTGGATGTGGCTGGTCACCGTGCAGCCGCCGCAAGACGACACCAAGGCGGCCCTCATCGTCCGCGGGCGCACCAGCGGCGGCACCGAGATCCAGCGCGCCGACGCGACGACCGACTCCGCGGCCGACCTGTGGCACGCCGGCCTCCGCGTGATCGGCCTCATCAACGAGGGCGAGGTGCCGAAGTCCGTGCTCACGGCGGTCGGCGAGACCGACGTCACCGTCGTGCCCGACCCGGTCCCCGATCCCGACGCCGGCCTCGGCTGGACCCGCAACCGGGTCTACTCCTCCGCGTGGACTCCCCTCCCCGGCTACAGCGCCCTCGCCCAGAAAGACACGGGCGGGTTCGCGACCGGTCTCGCGATCGGCGTGCTCGGAACGGGCGTCGTCGGCGGCCTGATGGCGGCCAACCGCGTGGATGCGCCCGAGGCCATCGGCATCACCGCGGCGAGCTACTACGTCCTCTCCGTCGCCACGAACCAGGCGTTCGGGATGAAGGCGTACAACAAGGCCAAGGGCGCGAGCGTCGGCGTGCACGTCGCCCCCACGCCCGGTGGCGCGACCTTCGGCATCGGCGGCCGCCTCAAGTAGCGCCGCGCGCGCTCGACTCGAGCCGCTCCACCGACACCCGCTCCGCTCCACCAGCGCGCGCTCCGCTCCACTGACGCGCGTTACACCCGCGCGCGCTCTACCAGCGGACGCAGGACGACGACGACCCCGAAGCCTACGGACAGGCCTGGTGCAGCTGGACCATCTGGGTGCCCTCACCTGGCTCGATGGCGATGCGACACGACTTCTTCGCACCGTCGGCCGTGGTGAACGACACCGAGTACCCGCCCGAGGGCAGGTTGAACGTGGCGGGCGTGAGGCACCGCGCGCCCGCCGTGCAGCCGTCGGCCGAGCCGTTGACCTTCACCTCGATGCCCTGGTCGGTGTGGAAGAACATCACCTTGCGGGGCGGGCCGTCGGGACGGGGCGCGGGCGCCTCGGGCTCGGGCGGAGGCGCGAGCGAGACCAGCTTGAAGGGCGACAGCGTGAGCTCGGGCACGTTGACGGAGAACTTCGTCGTGAACGGCTGGTAGCCCTCGCGCTCGAGGCGGAGGTCGTGCTGGCCGAACGCGACCGGCGTGGTGTAGGGCGTGGTGCCGATCGCCGTGCCATCGACGTAGATGAGCGCGCGCTGCGGATCGGACGCGAACGCCACGAGACCCACGCGCGGCTCGGGCCGCGGAGTGACCTCGGCGACGCCGTCGTTCGGATCGGGACGCGGCTTCACCGGCTGTGGCACGACAGGATCGGGCTTGAGGGGCTGCGCCACGGGCACCGGATCGGGCTGCGCCACGGGCACCGGATCGGGCTGGACCGGCTCGGGATCGGGCTGGACCGGCTCGGGATCGACGGGGCCGACCTGGATGGGATCGGGATCGGGCTCGACGGGCCGGGGCTGCTCGACCGGATCGGGCGGAGGCTCGGGGAGCACCGCCACCTCGGTGTCGTCCTTGTCGGACGAGAAGATCGCGCCGGCCACGACGGCGCCGATCGCGAGGACCACCCCGACGAGCAGCACGCCTCCGGCAGCGATGAGCACGAGGCCCATGGCCCCCGTCTCTTCATCCGACGGAACGGGCGTGTCGGAGGAAGGAGGCGCGACCGGACGCGGCGGCGGCGAAGGCGTGGGCGTGCGCGCCTTCTGCTTCGGGAGGATCGGCTCGGGGCGCGGCTCGGGGACGACCTCGTCGGGCTCGCCGAAGCCATCGTCGAACGCAGCGATCTCTTCGACCTCGTCGCCCATTGCCGGCGATTCGAACGCCTCTTCGTCTTCGGGGACCGACGCTTCGGGAGCTGCGGCTTCGTAGGACTCTTCGTCGACCGGCGGCGTGTAGACGCCCCCGCCGCTCTCGGGGCGATTGACCAACGTGCGGCCGGGACGGCGCGCGCGGGGAACCGGGGTGGCCGAGCGCGTGTAGCCTGCATTCTGTTGCGAGCCCTGGAGCATCTTCGGCGGCGGCGGCGCATCGAAGCCCTCGGGCTCGACCACCTCTGCGGCCACCTGCTCCATCGCGAGAACCTCTCCGTCCGCGAAGCAGAAATCGACGAACGGCTGGTAGTTCTCACCGCACAGTGGGCAGACTTTCATCGGTCCTCGCACCCCGGGGCCCGGGGCCACAGAAGTTTATGCAAGGGTGCGTGGCGCGGTCAATCGGTCGACCGCGCGCTGCGCGAAGCCCTCAGCCGATGCCGTGCTGCTTCTTCAGGTGACGGGCGATCACGAGCCGCTGGATCTGGTTGGTGCCCTCGACGATCTGCATCACCTTGGCATCGCGCATCCACCGTTCGACCGGGTGCTCTCGCGTGTAGCCGTAGCCCCCGAGCACCTGGACGGCGTCGGTCGTGACGGCCATCGCGGCATCGGTGGCGGTGACCTTCGCCATGGCGGCGATGTCGGAGTACGGCCGCTTCGCGTCTTTCAACGTGGCCGCCTTGTGCACGAGCAGGCGCGAGGTCTCGGTGCGACACGCCATGTCGGCGAGCATGAAGCCCACGCCCTGGAAGTCGATGATCGGCGTGCCGAACTGGCGCCGCTCGGTGGCGTACCGCGTGGCGTACTCGAGCGACGCCTGGCACAGGCCCACCGCGGAGGCGCCGATCGTGATGCGCCCCGAATCGAGCGCGGTCATGGCGACCGTGAACCCGATGCCCTCGTCGCCGATGCGCGCGGATGCCGGGACGCGCACGCCGTCGAGCACGACCTCGACCGTGGGCGAAGCGCGCATGCCCATCTTCTCCTCCTTCCTGCCGAAGGAGAGGTTCGCGGCATCGCCCGGCACGAGGAACGCGGAGACCCCACGCGCCCCGGGGCCGCCCGTGCGCGCCATCACCACGTAGACGTCGGCGTAGCTGCCGTGCGTGATCCAGAACTTCGTGCCCGTGAGCACGTAGTCGTCGCCGTCGCGCACCGCGGTGGTCTTGAGGGACGCCGCATCCGAGCCGCTCTCGGGCTCGGACAGCGCGAACGCGCCGAGCAGCTCACCCGCTGCGAGCCCCGGCAGCCAGCGCTGCTTCTGCGCGTCGGAGCCGAACAGCGTGAGGATGACCTGCGGGAGCCCGGTGACCGCGACCGACACGGCGTACGAAGCGCTGACCTTCGCGATCTCTTCGAGCACCAGGCAGTACTCGTAGTAGCCGAGGCCGAGCCCGCCGTGCTCTTCGGGCGTGGGGATGCCGCACAGGCCCATCTCGCCCATCGCCTTCACGATCTCGGGGCGGAACACCTCGGCCTCGTCGTCGGCCTTCAACGTCTCGGTGAGCGTGCCCTGGCAGAAGTCGCGCGCCGCTTCGGCCAGCGCCGCCTGTTCCTCGGTCGGTTCGAACATGCTGCGTCTCCGGTGTGGCGGCTCCCCTAACAGCCGTTACAGCGTCCGCCCGTGTCGAACTGGCTCCTGGTCGCGGCGCTCGCCGCATGCTCCACGCACGCGAACCACATCGAGGTCGCCGCCGAGCCGATCCGCGCCGAGGGCCTGGCGCTCGCGGCGCCCGTGTTCCTCGTCGATCTCGACGATGGCGAGCCGTTCCGCCGCAACACGGTCGTCGGGAACGTGACGTTCAGCGGCGGCTTCGTGACCGAGAGCACGGGCGAGGGCCTGTTCAACGTCTCGAAGGACATCGACGTGTCGAGCGGCGAGAAGTACCGCAAGCAGGTCGCAGACTGGCTCGAAGACGCACTGGGCCGGCCGTCGGTCGAGCTCGACGCCCCTCCCCCACCCCCCGAGCGCCGCGAGCGCCGCGGAACGGCCTCGCGCGACGGGCACGACAACGTGAGCCTGCCGCGCTTCGAGCTGCGCCCCGTGGCGGGCGGCACGTTCGAGCAGCCGGTGCTCGTCCCGTGGGTGGTGACGTACATGTCCCACAACGCCGGGTGGTTCTTCGGGCAGGAGTTCGGAACGGCCGGCGGGGCGCGCATCCGCGTGATGCTGGTCGCGTACGACCGCGACGGGAGCGTGCTGGGCTACACGGATGTCGACGCGAGCCGCGTGTCCGAACGGGTCTTCTCGCCCACCGGGCCGCAGATGCAGGACTGGCTCATCGTGCTCGAGCGCCGGGTCGCGAAGAAGCTGCAGTAGCTCGGAGCCAGGCTCCTGGCTCCTGGCTCCTGGCTCCTGGACTACAGCGTGGGCGTGCCGCCCGCGGGCTTCTCGCCGATCTTCACGCCGCGCGCTTCGACCGCCGAGCAGCGCTGGCCGAAGATGGGCTGACCGAAGAACACCAGCCCCGTGGACGTGGTGTGGGCGCGGTGCGCGAGGAGGTGCGTCGCCTCGGGCATCTTGTCGAGTGCGTGGTACAGCGCGCGCGACTCTTCGGGGCTGCCGCCGCCACCGATGAACGGGATGGCGCCGAGCGGGCTCGAGGAGATGCGGGTGCCGCGCTGGTTCGAGAACAGGTGCCCCCAGTCGATCCCGAGGATGTAGGTGCCACATTCCTCGTGGTTCGTCTTGCCGAGCACGCGGTAGTCGGCCTTGGCGAACTCGGGCGCGGCCTCGGGGATCGTGTGGTACTTGAACGTGCATCCGGCCAGCAGGACCAGCGGGAGCGCGAGCAGCAGGCGCTTCATGGGGATCTCCTCCACAGACAGCCGAACCGTTAGCCAACCGGCCCGCTGTGTCAAGCGAGCGCCTCCAGCGGCTGCGGCGCGGAGGGCGCGAACCGGTCCCAGATCCGGGCGAGCGGGACGCGGTCGTCGCCGTCGAGCGCCAGGGTCTCGCGACGCAGCACCTGGCACCGGTCTGGCGTGTCGGTGAGCAGCGGCACGAGCTCGCGGACCTTCCCGCCCTTGCCGTCGTGGCTGATCATCGTCACGTCGATCGCGGGGACCTCGCGCGTGTCGCGGACGGCGAGCGACGCGATCATCGGCTTCAGATCGATGCCCGCGGAGCGGTCCTGCGGCCGGCCGCGCTTGCCCTTCTTCGGCTTGCGGGGCTTGAGTCGGCGCTCGACGGGAATCTCGTCCATCGCGAGGAGATCGGCGACGCGGGCCTCGAGCTCGGCCTTCGTGAGATGCGGGAAGTACACCGTGTACACGGCCCCCTCCACGAGGGACATCAGCGCCGGAGCCCGCATGTCGACCTCTTGCACGCCGTGCACGCCGAACCCCGCGGGCAGCACGCTGCTCAGGCGCTCGACGAGCTCGACGGGGTCGCGCCGCTCGGTGAGGACGAGATCCATGTACTCGCCGATGCTCGCCTGGTTCTGCGGCATCGCGGAGCTGAACGCAACGCGCGGGTGCGGATGGAAGCCCTGGCTGTACGCCACCGGCACCTTCGCCCGACGGAGCGCGCGGACCCACGCGTGCATCGCCTCGAGGTGCGACAGGTAGCGACCGCTCTCGACGCGGCTGACGCGCATCCACAGCCGCTGCACGGGCTCGGGCGTGGGGCGCTCGGGCGCCGGCTTGCGGACCCAGTCGGCCTCGGGCTTCCGCCCCTGCACGGACTTGCGGAGCATGCTGGCGCACAGCTCGCGCTCGTGGTCGATGACGCCGCACTTGTGGCACTTGCGGTGACGGCAATCCTCGGCGTGCTGGAGCAGCTTGGCGCGGTTCCAGTCGTCGACGAACCACTGCTTGTCGATCAGCACGTCGATGTGGTCCCACGGGAGCCGCTCGTCGACGGCGCGCTCGCGCAGCGCGTCCTTCACGTCGTAGTCGAGCTCGCGGATGGCCTCGGCCCACAGGTCGAAGCGCAGGTGCTCGCGCCAGGCGTCGAAGCGGCACCCCTTCTTCCAGGCGAGCTCGATGAGGTCGGCCGCACGGCGGTCGGCCCGCGAGACGAGCCCCTCGAGGAACGTCTCTTCGGGGTCGTGCCGCCCGAACTTGATGCCGCTCGCGTGCTCGAGCTCGCGGGACAGCACGTCCTGCCGGCGCTCGGTCTCGTTCAGGCCGATCTGCTCGGCCCACTGGAACGGCGTGAACGGCTTCGGCACGAACGTGCTGACGCCGAGGTTGATGCGGGCGCGGCGGTTGTGCTCCTTGCCCTGGGCGAGCGCCCGATTCGCGAGATCGGCGATCGCCACGATGTCGTCGTCGCGCTCGGTCGGCAGGCCGATCATGAAGTACATCTTCACGTGGCTCCAGCCGCGCTCGAACGCGCCGTTCGACATCTGGAGCAGCTCTTCGTCGGGGATCCACTTGTTGATCACGGCGCGCAGGCGCGGGCTCGCGGCCTCGGGAGCCACGGTGAGCCCGGTGCGGCGCGTCTCGGCGACCATGTCGGCGAGCTCGACGCTGAAGCTGTCGAGCCGCAGCGAAGGCAGCGACACCGCGACGTTCTGGGCACGCGCCGTCTCGACGCTGTTCTCGACGAGCTGGCGGACGCGCGAGTAGTCGCACGTCGACAGCGAGACCAGCGAGACCTCTTCGTACCCCGTGGTGTCGAGCGTGCGCTGGAGCAGGCTGTCGACCTCTTCGAGCGTGCGCTCGCGGACCGGGCGCGTGGTCATGCCGGCCTGGCAGAACCGACAGCCCTGCGTGCAGCCGCGGAGGACCTCGAGCGAGATCCGATCGTGGACCTGCTGGGTGTACGGGACGATGTACTCGACCGGGAAGGTGGCGCCGTTGAGATCGCGGGTGATCCGCTTGCGGATCGGCGGCGCTGCGGGATCGGGGAGGATCCGGCCGTCGGGCAGCGTCTCGAACGGGTAGAGCGCGGGCACGTAGATGCCCTCGATCGCGGCGAGGGCCTGCAGGCGGGCCTCGCGGCCCTGGTGCGCGCGGAAGGCCTCGGCGATCTCGATGATCACGTCCTCGCCGTCTCCGATCACGAAGAAATCCATGAACGGCGCGAGCGGCTCGGGGTTGAACACCGCGGGACCGCCGGCGAACGTGAGCGGGTCGGACTCCCGACGATCGGCCGTGCGGAGCGGGATGCCCGACAGGTCGAGGATGTTGAGGATGTTCGTGAAGGTCAGCTCGGACTGCAGCGTGAAGCCGAGCCCGTCCATCGCGGAGAGCGGATCCTTCGACTCGAGCGCGAACAGGGGCAGGCCCGCGGCGCGCAGCTCGGCCTCCATGTCGAGCGCGGGCGCGTAGGCGCGCTCGCACCAGGCCCAGTCGAGCTTGTTGAGGACGGCGTACAGGATGTGCACGCCGAGGTTCCCGAGCCCCAGGTCGTACAGGTCGGGGAACGCGAGCGCGATGCGCACGTCGACCGTACGGGGGTCCTTGAGGACGCTGTTGACCTCGTTGCCGAGGTAGCGCGAGGGCTTGTCCACCCGCGCGAGGATCGCGTCGAGCGCGCTCATCGTGGTCTCCCTGAACGTCGGCCGTACGTCGGCCGTGCGCGTGGGCCCCGCACACCCACACCCAGCCCGGGTAACCCGGCAGAACAGCGTTTCCAGCCGCACGGGACCGCGGAGGGGATAGAACCTCGCCATGCGACACGTCCTCCCGTTGTTCCTGGCCCTCTGTTCCTGCACCACCGACGCCGCCGAGCCGGCGCCGAAGAGCCAGGCCCCGAAGGGCTTCTGGGACACGTGGGGCGACGGGCGGGCCGAGCTCGCGGGCTACCGGCTGGTCCAGCCGCGGTACGGCGAGCAGCGGCGGGGCGAAGCGGTGCTGATCTTCGTGACCGAGGACTTCACCGACGCGACGCGCGTGAAGTCCGACGGCGGGCACGGCGACGAGTACCCGGTGATCAAGCTGAACGAGACCCGCGACTTCCAGACCGGGGTCTACGACTACAACGTCATGACCTCGGCGTTCGTGCGGCTCGACGGCAGGGATGCGCTCGGCGTGCCCACCAAGGTCGCGTTCGGCGCCCAGGAGTGGTGCGGGCACGTCTACGACCACGTCATCACGCACGGCGACCGCTACGATCGCACCACGCACAGCTACTTCGACGGCGAGGCCGACCAGCAGACGAAGATGGAGATCCCGAAGCGGGCCGTCTTCCTCGACGCCATGCCGCTCTTCGCACGCGGCTTCGCGGGCGATCTCGTGGCCCCGGGAGGTGCCGTCGAGGTCCAGCTCCACCCGCGGCTCATCGACCTGCGCTTCCAGCACCGCGGCGCCGAGTGGATGCCGGGCCGCATCACGCGCGAGGTCGTCGCGACGCCCGTCGAGGTGCCCGCGGGGTCCTTCGCGGTCGAGCGGCTGACGGTCACCTCCGGAGACCGGGTGTGGGCCTACGACATCGAGCAGGCCGCTCCGCACCGCCTGATCCGGTGGTCGGGGCCGGACGGCGAGACCGGCGAGCTCACGGGCTCCATCCGCACCGACTACTGGTCGAAGCACGACGAGGGCGACGAGAGCCTGCGCCGAGACCTCGGTCTCGGCGACCCCTCCTGGCTGCGGGGCGACTGACCGACCCATGGCCTCGCGCGGAATCGGCGACGCGTACGCGTTCCAGCGGCTCCTGTGGCTCGTCGTGGGCACGGTCATCGTGCCCACCGTGCTGCTCACGCTGTACGGCGTGATGGCGATCCGGAACCAGCAGGCCGCCATCGAAGACCAGGTCCGCCGCGACCAGGAGGAGCGGCTGCGGTTCGCCGCGTCCGTCATCTACGAAGAGATCGCGGGCCTCGATCGCGCCGTGCGCACCGCGGTCGCGAGCTGCCAGCTCCCCTGCGAGCCCCGTCCACGCGGCGTGTCCTCGGCCTGGGGCTGGGTTGAGGCCCGGCCGGACGCGCTGGCGTCCCTCCCCCTCCCCGAGACCACCGGCGAGACCGTGTGGTCCACCGGCGCCCAGGGCACCATCGGGGTGTTCGCCGAAGCGGGCCGACAGGGCGCGTGGGTCCTCGACGACGCCGTGGTCGCGGTCCTCGAAGAGCGCACGCGCAGCCGGGGCCGCGAGCGTTTCCCCGACATCCACCTCACCCTCCGCCGCACCCCGGCGGGTCCCGCCACGCCCGTCGAAGAGGTCATGGCGCGTTGGGAGACCGACCGGTTCGAGGCGGTGCTCCCCCTGGAGCGGCCGCTGGCGGGCTTCGAGGTCCAGCTCACCTACCTCGACGACGACCCGGTGCGCGCCATCCTCGGCCCGACGCGCTGGCTCTACCCGCTCGGGCTCGTGCTGCTCGTCGCGACCGTCATGGCGGGCACGGTCATCACGCTCAACAGCGCGGCGCGGGAGATCCGCCTCTCGCGCCTCCAGACCGACTTCGTCAGCAACGTGTCCCACGAGCTGCGCACGCCGCTCACGTCCATCCGGATGTTCGTGGAGACGCTGCAGTCCGGGCGCCTCGAAGACCCGGAGCGCGTGAAGGAGTGCCTCGACCTCCTCGGGCAGGAGACCGACCGCCTGTCCCGGATGATCGAGCGCGTGCTCTCGTGGGCGCGGATGGAGGCCGGCCGGCGGACCTACGACATCGAGACGGCCGCGGTCCCCGACCTCGTCGCTGCGTCTATCGCCGCGGTCCGGTCCCAGACGCTGATGCAGCCGACCGAGGACATCCGCGTCGAGCTCGCGGAGGTCCCGGCCGTCCGGGTCGACTCCGACGCCATCGTCGAGGCGCTGGTGAACCTCCTCCAGAACGCGCTCAAGTACACGCCCCCACCGCGGGAGATCGTCGTCCGGGCCCGTCGCGACGGGAGTTTCGTGGGCATCTCGGTCAGCGACAACGGCCCCGGCATCCCCGCGAACGACCAGCACCGCGTGTTCGAGAAGTTCTACCAGGCCGACACGCGGCTCTCCTCCCCGACCGGCGCCCAGCGCGGCAGCGGGCTCGGTCTTTCCATCGTGCGCGCCGTGGTGCGCGGTCACGGCGGCCGCGTCGAGCTCGCCTCGGAGGACGGGCGCGGGAGCACCTTCACGCTGTGGCTCCCCGTCGCCGGTTGACCGCTCCGGGCGTGCGACATACCCAACTCCCCCTCCCGAGCCCGGAGCTCCCGTGCCGCCGACCCGCTTCGCCCTCGTCCTCGCCGTGTCCTCGCTGCTGTCGGCGGGCTGCGGCGCCAGCTCGGCCGAGCTCGACAACCTGAAGCGGCGCGTGTCGACGCTCGAGAAGCGCGTCCGCACGCTCGAGGGCGGGGCACCTGCCGGGCGCGGCGCGAAGGCGAAAGCGAAGAACAAGGCGAAGTCGAAGCAGAAGCCGCCCGAGCCGATGGTGACGCCGAGCGAAGACCGCGGCGGTGTCGAGGTCGAAGGCGACGCGGTGAAGGTGTTCTTCAAGGGCCCCCGTAGGCGCTGGCCCGTGCCCGGCGTCATCCCCGCGGGCGAGTACGAGATCCTGGCGACCTTCGCCGAGGATCAGGCCGCGACCGCTGCAGGCACGGCGACGGTGAAGTCCGACACGAAGACGCGGGTGAAGTGCGATGCGGCGATGGCGCGGTGCACGGCCGAGGTCCTGTACGAGCAGTGACATCGGTCCCGGTCTGACTGGCGAGCACAGCGGTGATCGGTCCGGTGCTGACGGGCGAGCCGGTTCGGCATCACGCAGATGACGCAGAAGGACGCAGATGACGCAGAAGGGAGCCGGATCGAGAGGACAACGATGCTCCTCCCCGTTTCTCGCTGGTGGAGTCCGCCAAGGCGGTGTGGCTGGATCGAACGGCGCCTCTCCGAGCCTCCGAGGTGGACTGGGAGGACGTGGCAGGTCCGCTCACCAGAGCGGCCCGAAGCGACCGCCTGCTCTGGTGATTCCCGACGCCGATCCGGCGGCAGGCCCTCTCTGACGGCTCGACCATCGCCATGGTCCGTGCGAGGCCCGGAGCGTCGGCCGAACATCGCTGTGGCCGCTGTGGCTCGCTGTGCGAGACCGGGGATCGAGACGGCCGGCCAATCCACGCCTCGACGCCCCGGGGACTGGAGGACGCCCGACCCGGAACGGCCTCGTTTCTGCGTCATCTGCGTCCTTCTGCGTCATCTGCGTGAGGCCCTGAAACGCTCGAAGCTCGCCGGCTTCCGGGCAAATCAGCGCCCTCCCCCGCCCCGTCGACAACGACAGGCACGTCCGCAGGGTCCGGTTTCCCCACGCCTCGCCAAGAAGCCCGGACCCACAGGAAACCGGATCCTGGGACTGCCGTGTCTACAGACCCGCAAGGCCGCCATAGGCGAGCCGCGCAGCGCGCTCCGCGCGCGGAGTCAGGGTAGGTGCCATCCCTGCTTGTCCCGCACGAACCGGTACACCACGTCCCAGCGACCGCCGCGCTCCATGTGGAAGTCGAGCACCACGTCTCCGCCGTCGATCTCGAGCATCCAGAACCCACTGACCCCCTCGAACCGGTCCGGGCCGAGCCCCTCCGTCTCCAGCGCGCCGGCCCACGCGGGCTCCAGCTCCTGGCGCCGTACGAGGCCCCCGCCGCCGTCGCGCGCGAACCCGTTCACCTCGCCGTCGCTGGCGCCCGCGACCAGGTGCAGCTCGCCGAATCGCCCGCCGGGCGCGAGCACCTCGTTCGTGTCGGTGTTCCCCGCGACGATGCCGACGAACGACAGCGGGTCGGCGCGGTCCTGGATGCGGTCGAGCAGGTACTGGCCGCCGCGCGTCACGGGGCCCGCGTCGCCGAGCGTGTAGACCGGGCCGTCCGTCACGACGAGCAGCCGGTCGTACGCGGACCGGTCGAGGACCTTCGGGAGCCAGAACGACTGCTCCTCCCACGGCCCTGCGGGCACCGTCCACGACGTGGCGTACAGCACCCGCCAGCGCGTGCCCTGCGAGACGAGGTCGACCGCGCCGTACGGAACGGGCTTCGGGAGCCCCGGGACCCCGATGCCGTCGAACCGCTTGAGCCACGACCGCCGCGGCGCCCCGGCGGGCATGGCGATCACGGGGCGATCGGCGCTGGGCCCGAAGGCGTCGAGATCCTCGACCCGCGAGACGGACGTGAACACGAGGAACGAAGGGTCTTCTTCGGCCACGGCAGCGGCGAGGGCCCCCGCGTCTGCCGGGAGCTCGCCCACGATGGCCACGCGGAAGGTGCCGCCTTCGCGGCCCGTGAGCCACGGGACGGTGGGTGGGGCGGCCCAGGCGGACAGGATGGCGAGCAAGGCGCTGACTCCCCGGATCCGGTTACGCCCGGACCATGGCACACCGAATCCTGATCGTCGAGGACGACGCGGCCATCAGCCGCGGCCTGGAGCTGAACCTCCAGCTCGAGGGCTTCGACACGCTGCTCGCCCAGGACGGGCGCCGCGCCATCGAGCTGCTCGGCGAGCGCCTCGACCTCGTGATCCTCGACATCATGCTCCCCCACATCAACGGGTACGAGATCGTGGAGCGCCTGCGGCGGCGGAAGGACGACGTCCCCATCATCCTCCTCTCCGCGAAGACCGACGAAGAGGCCATCGTCCGCGGCCTCGAGCTCGGGGCGGACGACTACGTGACGAAGCCCTTCCGGGTGGCCGAGCTGCTCGCCCGCGTGAAGGCCCACCTGCGCAGGCGTCCCGCGAGCACCACCGCTCGATTCGGCCTCGTGGTCGTGGACTTCGACGAGCGCACGGCGCGAAAGGACGACGAGAGCGTCGATCTCACGTCCCGCGAGTTCGACCTGCTGGAGTACATGTGGGAGCGCGAGGGCCGCGCCCTCACCCGCGAGTCCATCCTCGCGGCGGTGTGGGGCCACGGGTACTTCGGAACCGACCGCACGGTCGACAACTTCATCAACCGCCTCCGCCAGAAGCTCGACGACCCCGGCGAGCCCCAGCACTTCAAGACGGTGCGCGGCGTCGGCTACCGGTTCGTGGTCAGCGACGACTCGTAGGTGCGGTACGTCTTGTAGATCCGCGCCCCGAGCTTCTCGAGCGCGCCCCGCATCCGGTGGTTCGTCTCGAGGATGAGCGAGGCCTCGGCGCCGCGGATGTCCATCTTCATGCCGTTCTCCCACGTCGCCAGGTAGAGCGGCGCGCCGATCGGCAGGTTCTGGTGCTCGCGCTTCACGCCGAGGATGAAGATGCGCAGCGCGTCGATCTTCTTGCGACCGGTGAGGAAGTGCCACCAGCCGAACGGGAAGATGCTGCCGTTCATCTTCTTCGCGACCTGGTTGTAGTCGAGGAGCGTCACCGACATCGCGACGGGCTCGTCGTCGAGGAACGCGACGAAGCACAGGCGCGGGTCGAGCACCTGGCGCAGCCCGTCTGCCATGAAGTGCAGCTCGGCATCCGTCATGTGGATGTGGCCCCAGTTGTCGGTCCAGGCGTCGTTGTAGATCTCCTTCACGATGTCGACCTCGGAGTCCCACTGCGACAGGTCGATCGGACGGATGCGGATGCGCGGGTTGCGGTCGAGGAAGCGCTTCGCGATGCGCTCGATCGTGGGCGGGACCGGGCCCTTGTCCATCCAGTACGCGTACCAGTCCATGACCTTCTCGAGGCCGAGCACCTCTTCGTAGAGCCGCTGGTAGTACGGGAGGTTGTGGGGGTTCGCGACGCAGGCCGGCGTGTCGAAGCCGTCGATCAGCAGCCCGAACTCGTGGTTCGAGTTGAAGCTGAACGGGCCGCGCGCGCGCGTCATGCCCTGCTGGCCGAGCCAGCTCGCCGCCGCGGAGTACAGCGCGCGGGCGACGTCGTCGTCGTCGATCATCTCGAAGAACCCGAACATCCCGACGCCGGGGTCGGTCTTCTGCAGCTCTTCGTCGACGGTCGCCGCGATCGTGCCGACCGGCTTCCCGTCGCGGTAGGCCATGAAACACTGGACCTTCGCGACGCGGAAGTACGGGTTCTTGGCCGGGTTCAGGAACTGCTTGCGCTCGAAGAGCACCGGCGGCACCCACTCGTCGCAGCCCTCGTAGATCGGCCACCAGGACTTCAGGAAAGCCCCAGCGTCACCGGGCAGCGAGATGGGTCGGACTTCGAGCAACAGCTCACTCCACGGTGACGGACTTCGCCAGGTTGCGCGGCTTGTCGATGTCGCGGCCGAGGCGCAGGGCCACCTCGTAGGACAGGAGCTGCAGCGGGATGACCGTGAGCAGCGGGCTCACGAACTCGGCGGTCTGGGGGACGGGAATCGAGATCTCGGCCATGTCGCGCAGCTCGTCGTCGCCGGCGCTGTGCACGAGGATGACCTTCGCGCCGCGGGCCTGGACCTCGCGGAGGTTCGAGATGGCCTTGTCGCGCTGCGAGCCCCGCGGAGCGACCATGATCACGGGGGTGCCCTCTTCGAGCATCGCGATCGGGCCGTGCTTCATCTCGCCAGCCGGGTAGCCCTCGCACGGGATGTAGGCGATCTCCTTGAGCTTCAGCGCGCCCTCGAGGGCCACCGGGTAGCTGTACCCGCGGCCGAGGAACTGCACGTAGCGCGCGTTCGCGACGAGCTCGGCGGCGGCGGAGATGGGGCCCGGATCGGCGAGGTACTCGCGCACCTTGTCGGGCACGCCCACGAGGTGCCGCGCGACGCGCTGGCCCTGCTCGAACGACAGGTTGCGCGTGCGGGCGAGCATGAGGGTGAAGACGAGCAACGCCGTGACCTGCGAGGTGAACGCCTTCGTCGAGGCCACCGCGATCTCGGGACCGCTGTAGACGTACACGCCCTTGCCGCAGGTGCGCGCGATGGTCGAGCCCACGACGTTCACGACGCCGTGGACGTCGCCGCCCTTGAGCATCACCTCTTGCACCGCGCCGAGCGTGTCGGCGGTCTCGCCGGACTGCGAGATGGCGAAGAACGCCGCATCCGGCGGGACGATCGGGTGGCGGTGGCGGAACTCGCTCGCGATCTCGGCCCGGGCGGGCACCCGCGCGAGGTCTTCGATGGCGAGCGCGGCCGTGAGACCCGCGTGGTAGCTCGTGCCGCAGCCGATGCAGACGACGCGCGCGACGGCGCGCAGGTCGCGCGGGGACATCTCGAGCCCGCCGAGCTTGGCGTTGCCGTCGTCGACCTGGATGCGGCCGCGCAGCGCGCGCTCGATGCTCTCGCTCTGCTCGTGGATCTCCTTGAGCATGAAGTGCGCGAAGCCGCCCTTCTCGGCGAGGTCGTACTCGTTGTCGAGCAGCTCGATCTCGTGGCCGACCGAGGAGCCGTCGACCAGCTGGACGTTGGCGCCGTCGCGGGAGATCACCGCGACCTCGCGATCGCGGAGGTAGATCACCCGACGGGTGTGGGCGACGATCGCCTGGGGATCGGAGGCGAGGATCGTCTCGCCGTCGCCGAGCCCGATGACGAGCGGCGAGCCGTTCCGGGCGGCGACGATGACGTTCGGGTGATCCGCGAACATGACGGCCAGGCCGTACGTTCCGCGCACGTGCTTCACGGCCGCGCAGACCGCTTCGCGCGGATCGCCCGTGTAGTGCTTGCGGATCAGGTGCGCGAAGATCTCGGTGTCGGTCTCGGACCGGAACACGACGCCATCGGCCTGCAGCTGGGCCTTGAGCGCGTTCATGTTCTCGATGATGCCGTTGTGCACGACCGCGATGCGCTGCTCGCCGTCGAGGTGCGGGTGGGCGTTCGGCTGCGTGATGCCGCCATGCGTCGCCCAGCGGGTGTGGGCGATGCCCATCAGGGCCCCGGGCCCGCCTTCGACCGCCCGCGCGAGGTTGTCGACGCGGCCCACGTCCTTGCGGACCCACAGGGAGTCCTCGTAGACGAGCGCGACGCCCGCGCTGTCGTAGCCGCGGTACTCCATGCGCCGCAGGCCCTCGACCAGGCGGGGGAGAGCGGGCTGGTCGCCGATGTACGCGATGATTCCACACATAGGATCTGTCCTCGATGTCTTTCGGGTGCCGCGAGCGTGGCGCGGTCTCAGATGCCGACGATGAACCGGATCTCGGCCTCGTAGTCCGACCAGCCGAGGTAACCGACGTGCTTGAAGCGCGCGATGCCCTCGGAGTCGACGACCCAGGCGGTCGGGAAGGCCGTGACGCCGAAGCGCTTGCCGAGCTCGGGATCCCACTTGGTGGTCCCCCACTGCTCCCGTCGCGCCCGCATCCCTTCGAGGGACGAGGCGTCAGAGTCCATGCAGATGCCGAAGAGTGCCACGTTCACGCCCTTCTCCACTCGCAAGCGGCGTGCCAGGTCGGTGACCTCGTCGAGCAGACGGAGCGAGTTCGGACTGTCGGTGCGGAAGAACGTCACGATCTCGATGCGCCCGGGCTGATGATCGATGGTGCCCTCCGCATCCGTGATCGTCCACGCCGGGAACGGCTCGTTGATGACCGGCCGCATGCTGCCCGGCCCACCGGCGACCGGCGGGCGGAACGGGATGACGCGCCCGCGCTGGATCTTCATCCGATCCTTCTGGGGCTCGACCTCCTGGTGGCCGCGCATCCAGCTCGCGACCATCGCGGCCGCAGCACCGGACCCCATCGCTTCGGAGCCGCGCCACAGCGGCGTCTTCGCCTGCCCCTCTGCGTCGACGCCCTGCTGCATGGCCCGCGCGAAGAACGCGGCGTCGGCGTGGCCGAGCTTCTCGTGCAGCGCGGCCTTCACGTCCCACCAGTCGTCTGGAGCGTCGAAGGGCAGCAGCATCACCGCCGTGGTGAGGTCGACCAGCGCGGCGTCGTCGTCGCCGCGGTCGCGCGCCGCGAGGCCACGCAGGGCGAACGCGCTCGCGAGCTCCGGGGTGAAGGCCATCTTCGCGGTCAGGCGGGCCTTCGCGTGCGTGGGGAGGCACAACACCGCGATGGCGTCGGTCGTGTTGGACGCGACCGTCGCGAAGTCGCCGGCCTCGAGGGCCGCGCGAGCCGCCTTCAGCGCGACGGCCGACGCGCCCTCCGACGGCGTCTCGAGCCGCATCTTGATGGTCTCGAGCTCGTAGCGGCCCTTGGCCATCGCCTTCTCGAGATCCCCGGTGGACACGGGCTGGATGGCGAGCTGGTTCGCGACCATCAGGTCGACGGCCGCGGGGCCCAGGTTGCCCGCGGCCTGCTCGACGCGCCCGCGCAGCGCGAGGCTCTTCGCGAGGCCGGTGCGGCGACCCAGGCGGTCCATCGTCGCGACGTCCGTGCCCCACGGGAGGGACGACAGCAGCAGCGCCTCGTTCGCCACCCGGCGCGCCGCTTCGAGGTCACCGGCGGCCAGCAGGGCCTCGCCGTGCGCGATGGCCAGGCTCGGCGAGTCGAGGTGGGTGCGGGCTTCGGCGAGGTGCTTCGCGGACTCGGCGTGCCGGCCGGCCCCGTCGAGCATCTCGGCGAGGCGCAGCGCCACCGCCTCGCGCTCGGAGGGGACGATGTCGGGGAACGGGCCCGGCGTCGCCATGAGCTCGCGCGCGGCCTGCACGGTCTGGGCGCGGGTCCAGGGGTGGCGGGGCAGCACGGCGGGCTCGCCCTTCTCGGCGAGCAGGGCGGCCGACCGCGCGGCCTCGTCGTTCGACGCGGTGGCCACGAACAGCTCGTGCCAGCGGTACACCACCTCGACGGGCGCCTTCTTGATGGACTTCGCGCCGGTCCCGACGAGGCGGCCCTTCGCCTTGCCGAGCGACGTGCGCGCCGGGAGCCCCTCCGCGAACAGCGGGACGAGCACCTCGGGGTGCGCGGGGTCGGCGGCCAGCACCTTGCCGCTCTCCCCGGCTGCGGCGTCGGGATCCGCGCGGACCAGCGCGTCCATCCGGGCGGTCTCGGCCCGCGGGACCTTCTGTCCGGTCCACAGGCCGCGGTCGAGCTCCGCGAGCTCGGGCAGGGTCTCGTCGAGGGCGCCACGCTCGATCCGTTCGAGCTTCAGGTCGTGCCACACGGCCGCCACGGCGGCCACGCGCTTCTCCTCCCCCGCGACCGACGCGGCCGCGCGGCACGGGTCGCCGAGGCCAGACACTTCGCAGGCGTGCAGCCACGTGAGCCAGGCCTCCATGCTCTCCTCGTCGTCGGAGAGCGCCTTGCGGGCGTGCGCGAGCGCGTCGTCGGGACGCCCCTCGGCCAGCGCGCGGTTCGCCCGCGCGAGATCGATCTCCGCCGCCCACGCGAGCGACCCCAGAGCCACGAGCATCGCCCTACCCCTCCCGCGAGCGCAGCGCGGCGATCACGTTGGCGGGCACGTACCTCGACACGTCGCCGCCGTTGGTGTGGATCTCCTTCACGAGCGACGAGCTGACGAAGATGTTGTCGGGCTCGGTGAGGATGAAGAGCGTCTCGATGCCCGACAGGTCGCGGTTCGCGAGGCCGTTGCGGAACTCGAGGTCGAAGTCGGAGAGCGCGCGCAGCCCGCGGAGGATGACGTTCGCGCCGTGCTTCGCGGCGGCGTCGACCAGCAGGCCCCGGAAGGTCACGACGCTCGCGTTCTGCACGTCGGACACGGCCTCGCGGATGAGCGCCTCGCGCTGCTCGCGGTCGAACCAGTACCGCTTGGCGGGGTTGTCGCCGACCGCGACGAGCACCTCGTCGAACAGCGCGCTGCCGCGCCGGATGACGTCGACGTGCCCGTTGGTCACGGGATCGAACGAGCCCGCGTAGATCGCCCGGGTGGTCATCGGTCCTCCAGTGCGCCCGAACGTAGCCGGAGCGCCGCCGGAGCGCTCTATTCGAGCAGCTGGACGGGCGGCTGCTCGACGGCCGGCGTGGCTTCGACCCCGGCCTCGACCTCTTCGGGCTCGCCACGCAGGCGCGACCACATCGCGGGCAGCGCTTCGAGCTCGGCCACCACGGACGGATTCGTGTAGGCCCAGCGATGCGCGGTATCCCACCACATCCCGAAGACGAGCAGGGCACCGGTGGCCACGAGCATCCGGATGTCGGCGGAGGGCAGGCGCTCGCGGGGCATGCGGGCCCGGCGGACGACCGTGAACTCGACCTCGACCTCGCCCAGATCGAGCGTGA
Source organism: Alphaproteobacteria bacterium (assembly GCA_020632875.1). Taxonomy (GTDB): domain Bacteria; phylum Myxococcota_A; class UBA796; order UBA796; genus JACKEQ01. The sequence continues at coordinate 11,245 of JACKET010000017.1, read as the reverse complement.
GCTGCCCGCCGGGCTTCAGCAGCACGGGACCGATCTGCGCGCCGCCCGGCACCGGCTCGATCTCGACGACCGGCCCCGGGAACGAAGCGGAGCTGTCGGGCGCATCCCCCACCACACGCGGCCGGTCGAGCGGGACGACGCACGTGTCGACCGCGACGCGGTTGAAGCGGGTGGTGACGGCCAGCTGCAGCACCTTCACTCCGGCACGGGGGTGTCGTCCCCGTAGTACTTGAGGAGTATAGCCCGGAACCGGCGCGTCTCGCGCAGCTTCGCGAACGACGGGTCGAGGCGGATGTCCTGCCGGAACTCGATGTGGTGCAGCGTGTCGAGCTCGGCCATGCCCTCGAGCGACTTCTCGAGGTAGGCGTAGGCCTGCTCGTCGTTGCCCATCTCGGCGTAGATCTTGGCGCGGTGCAGGTTGGCGTACGGATCGTCGGGATCCATCGTCTCGAGCTGCTTCATGACGGCCAGCGCCTCGTCGAAGCGGTGCTGGTGCGCGAGGTTCACGCCGAGGTTGTTCATCGCGGTCACGTCGAACGGCTCGAGGCTGAGGGCCACCCGGTACAGCGATTCCTCTTTCTGGTACTGGCCGAGGCGCTTGTAGATGAGCGCCTTGTTGTTGTACCCGGCGGCCTCGTCGGGGAGCAGCTCGATGTACTTGTCGTACGTGCCTTCTGCCGCCTTGTAGTCTTCAGCCAGGTACTGGTAGTACGACAGCAGGGACAGCGCGGTCGGGTCGTTCGGGTCGATGCGCAGGCGGCGCTTGGCGATCTCGATCGTGTACTTGATCTCGAGATCGTCGATCTGGCGATCCTTCTCGTCGTACCAGTCCTGGAGGCCCCAGCCCTCCTCCTCCTCGGCGGGCTGCTCGACCTCTTCGATCGCTTCGTCCTGGTCTTCTTCGTCGAGGCCCTCGCCCTCGGCGATGCCATCGGTCTCCTGCGGCTCGATGGGGGTGCCGACCTCTTCGGGGGCTTCGAGGACGAGCTCGCTCGGCTTGCCGGCCTCTTGCCGCTCGGGCTCGGGGAGCTCTTCGGTGCGGGGGGCGCGGACCGCGTCGGGAGCGACCTCTTCGGCGCCGCCGAGCTTCGTGACGGGCCCCTCGTTGCCGGCCGGGAGGTAGATGCTGCGCTTCTCCTGCCGGCCGTCTTCGGGACGCTCGAGGCGCTCGATGTACCCCTCGTCTTCGCCCGCGTAGTCTTTCTTCAGGAGGCGGGCGAGGTACTCGGCGGTCCAGTCGCTGCCGTCGCCGCCCTGGTTCTGGCCCTCGATGCAGCCGAGGGCCACCGCCATGCCCTCGGTGACGCCGAAGATCGGGCAGACGCGCTCTTTCACCATGTCGTACCAGCTGGTGAAGATCGTGAAGAGCAGGACCGTGAGCAGCCAGCCCGTCGACAGCTTCCACGGGAAGGTCTCGGTGCGGCGGAGCGTGAACTGCGGCGTGAGCTCGAGGTCGAGCCGGAGGTCGCCGAACTCCATCTCGAGGGCTTCGTCGACGTCGAGGGCGTACTGGCGGCCGTGCGCGTCGGTGATGCGCGCGGTGGTCTCGTTGACCCACTCGACGCGGGCGATCCACGGGACCCCGGCGGGGAGCGGCAGCGCGAGCGGCGGGTGCGGACCGATCTCGACCGGCTCTTCGGCCGTGTACCGGTGCTGCACGACCTCGCCGTGGAAGTGCGCGGTGGCGATGAGCGCGTGCGTCGACATGGGCTCCGGAGGCTTCGGGCGGGCGACTACACAGGCAATGTAGCCGCGGCGACGACCGTGCAAACGGTCTCAGACGGGTTTTGACGCCTCGCGCAGCGGGAGGGTTCCACGAAGTGCGTGGACGGCCTGCCGGAGCGCTTCGGGATCCCGCGACTCGAGCGTGACGATCACGCGGTAGTCGCCCTCTCCGAAGCGCGGGTAGCTGCCGATGTCGACATTCGGGAAGCGCGCCGCGATCTCGGCGAGCGGGACGGCGATCTCGGTCTCGCGGGCCGTGACGTACAGGCGATCCGTGAGCACGGCGTCGCCGGCGAACCGCTGCGCGAGCGCCTCGAACTTCATCTGCAGGAGCTTCGGCACGCCCGGGAAGATCCAGACGTTCTCGCAGCGCAGGATCGGGTAGCTGCTGGCCTGGGACTCTTCGAGGACGGTGCCCTCGGGGACCCGCGCCATCCGCAGCGTCATCTCGTCGGGCACCACGCCGTAGGCCTCCATCAGGGCGACCAGGCGGGGCTCGACGACGAGCGATCGGCCGAACGCCCGCGCCACGCCCTCGAGCGTCACGTCATCGTGCGTGGGGCCCACGCCACCCGTCGTGAAGACGAGATCGAAAGCCTCGCTGCACCGCCGGACCTCGCTCGCGATCGCGTCGAGATCGTCGGAGATCGTGACCAGCCGGCGGAGATCGGTGCCCAGCGTGCGCAGCCGGCGGATCAGGTACGGACCGTTCTCGTCCGCGAACTTCCCGGTGAGGATCTCGTTCCCGATGATCACGGCGGCGGCGGTGGGCATGAAGCCTCCTACGATCCCGGGGGTTCGGCGGCCAGCAGAGAGAGCTGCGGCCCCGCGTCCGCTGCGAGATCGAGGATCTTCCTGCCGAGCCCCGAGACGCCGGCGCGGTCCCGGCTGAACCGGACGTCCGCCCAGCCCTGCCCGGCCCGGGGGCTGCCCGTGCCGCGCACCTCGTAGACCTCGGCGGTCAGGTGGCGGTGCGAGAACACGTGGATCACCGTGCCCAGCGGCCGGATCACGCGCACGTCGAGGCCCGCCCGCGCGAACGCGTCGACCAGGGCGACCTCGTCGGGGCCCTCGTGCTCCATGACGACCGGCGGCGACCACAGCCCGCCCAGCAGGCCCTGGGGAGGGCGCTTCACGATCAGCACACCGTCCTGACCAGCGAGGATCCCGGCCACCCCGCGGATCGGGACCGGCGGCTTGCGGGTCTTCGCGCGCGGCAGCTCGTCCACCCAGCCCTGGGCGAGCGCTCTGCACTCCGGGGCCACGGGACACCCGTCGCAGCGCGGGTTTCGCGGGGTGCAGACGCGGGCGCCGAGCTCCATCAGGGCCTGGTTCAGATCGCCGGGGTGCGCCTCGGCGGGCGCGGATGCGTGCAGCGCCTCGGCGATCCCCCAGATCGCGCGGCTCCCCGCGGGGGTCGACGGCACCGCGTCGAGCGCGTGGACGCGGGAGATCACGCGCTGGATGTTCCCGTCGACCGCCGGAGCGCGCTGCCCGAACGCGATGCTCGCGATCGCCCCGGCCGTGTAGGGCCCGATGCCGGGCAGCTCGCGCAGCGCGTCGGCCGTGGCGGGCAGCCCTCCCCGCTCCACGGCGGCCACGGCGCAGCGGTGCAGGCTGCGCGCCCGGCTGTAGTAACCGAGCCCCGCCCACGCCTCGACGAGCGCGTCCTCCCCCGCCCCCGCCAGATCCTCGAGCGTCGGCCAGCGCTCCACGAACCGCTCGAAGTACGGCAGGGCGGTCTCGACGCGCGTCTGCTGGCACATCAGCTCGGAGAGCAGGACCTTGTACGGCGTCGGGTCCGCGCGCCACGGGAGGTCGCGGGCCTGTTCGCGGTACCAGCGGAGCAGCGGCGCGTGCATGGGGCCCGGCGTAACGCGGCGCGGCGCCCGGTGTCCCCGGCCCACCGCGGTGGGAATGCCGCACCCTGCCGGAGGCCCGCTCCTCGCGATCCGGCGCTCGTCCGCTTCGGTCCGTCGATCTCCGCGACCCCCGCGCGGACGGCGCGCGTGGCACGGGCCTTGCTTCTTCGTCCGACACGTGCGCCGCATGGGCGCGCTCTGTTGCCGTCTCTCTTTCGCTCATGACTTGTATGCGGGAGCCTCCAGCGTCCTCGGGTCGCCGGTTCCTCCCTGTTGATCTTGCGAGGAAGAGATGCACCGGATCGCGTTGCTCGCCGCCAGCCTGCTGGCGGCCACCGCCTGCTCGAACAGCGGCATGAACCTCCCCGCGCTGGGCCTCGAGTCCGCCGGGGACTTCGTGGAGGGCGAGCTCGTCATCAACGCCGACCTCGCGCCCGAGGTCGCGGAGGAGCACGGCCTCGAGCAGCTCGGCTGGATCCCGCAGCTCGGCATCGGCCTCTATGCGGTCGAGCCGGGCGTCACGCGCACCGACATCGAAGCGGCGCTCGTCGTCCGCACCGCCCGCGCCGACCTCCTCGTCGAGGGCAACCGCCCCCGCGAGGCCGCGTCCGTCGACCCCTACAACAGCCTCCAGTGGAACTTCGACCTCCTCGACCTCGAGACGGCCTGGACGCACAACCGCGGCGCCGGCATCACCGTCGCGGTCCTCGACACGGGCGTAGCGCTGTACGGCGAGGACACGCCGGTGAACATGCTCGCCGGCTGGGACTTCGCCGGAGACGACGCCGACCCCACGGACGTGGGCGGCCACGGCACCCACGTCGCCGGCACCATCGCGCAGGCGACGAACAACGGCCGTGGCGTCGCGGGGGTCGCCTCCGACGTGTCGATCCTCCCGGTCCGCGTTCTCGGCGACAACGGCAGCGGGTCGTCGTTCTGGGTCGCCCAGGGCATCGTCTACGCCGTCGACAACGGCGCGGACGTGATCAACCTGTCCCTCGGGAGCGCCTGGGGCTCGTCCGCCGAGCAGCAGGCCGTCGAGTACGCCCGCCAGCACGGGGTCGTCGTCGTGGCCGCCTCCGGGAACGAGGCCCGCGGCAGCGTCGGCTACCCGGCGGCGTACGACTGGGTCATCGCGGTCGGCGCGGTCGACGCGCGGTCGGCCGTCGCCCCCTACTCCAACGGCGGATCGGCTCTCGACGTCGTGGCTCCCGGCGGCGACACCGCTCGCGACGACGACGGAGACGGCTACGCCGACGGCATCCTCCAGGAGACCATCGACGGCGCGGGCGGCACGACCTACCAGTTCTTCCAGGGCACCTCGATGGCGACGCCGCATGTGTCCGGCATCGCGGCCCTCCTCCTCGCCGCGGGCGCGGAGCCCCAGGACGTGAAGGGCCTGCTCGCGACGACGGCGGTCGACCTCGAATCCGACGGCTGGGACACGTGGAGCGGCTGGGGCCTCGTGAATCCGGTCGCCGCGCTCGAGGCGGTCGGCTCGGCTCCGGCGCCCCTCCCCGAGGTGGACGACGCGGTCGCCCCGACGATCTCCGGCGTCTCGATCGAGCGGGACGGCGCGTCCCTCGTGATCCGCTGGACCACCGACGAGCCCGCGACGTCGAAGATCGCGTTCGCGGGCATCGGGGAGTACGGCGACGACTCGCTCGTCGCGGTGCACCAGCTCGGCTTCCAGGTCGACCCGTCCGCCACCTACGCGTTCGACGTGCGGAGCGCTGACGGGGCCGGAAACACGGGCGTCTCGACAGGCTGGTCCAGCGCCCCCTGATCAGTGGGGGTCACGGCTCCAGCGTCGAAGAGGGCCCGAGCCCGAGTCTCACGCAGATGACGCAGATGGACGCAGATGACGCAGAAACGAGGCCGCCCCGGGTCGAGCGCCTTCGCGTCCCCGGAGCGCCGAGTGGGCCCTCTTGCGGATCGGATTCGAGACCTCACCAGAGCAGGCCGGCGTTTCGGCTGCAAACCGACCGAAAATGGCGGAGTGCTCTGGTGAGATGGGGTCCTCGATCCCGCTCCAGGGCACATCGGACGACCGGGGGTGCGGTGCGTTCACGTCGGCGCAGACGTGGTTTCTGCGTCATCCGCGTCCATCTGCGTCATCTGCGTGATGCTGGAGCGCTCGCCCTTCGAGAGCGAATCACTCCAGGAAGAGGCTCGCCACCCACATCGCGCCGCCGAGCAGCGCGAGGAGGATCCCGCAGGCCACGCCCACCGCCGACAGCATCCCGATCGTGCCACCGTACTCGATCGGGAAGAACTGCAGAGGCACCGCCGCCATCCCCATGCCGGCCGCGAGGACCACGAGCATCCCGATACAGCCGCAGCCACAGCCGCCGCCGCCCACGAAGTTCTTCATCGGTGAGGGAGGGGGTTCGTAGCCGTCCAAGAAGACCTCCTCGCGGCCCTTAACCCGGGACATCCACGCGGCGATCGATTATGGCGGCCCGGAGCGAAGCATGGACGAATCCCCGCCCACGGAATCCCCGCGCTTTCGGGACCTCACGCACGAGCTGAGCAATTCGCTCGCCTATGTGGTCACGAACCTCAACCTGCTCTCCGAAGAGCTGCAGGGCGCAGAGCCGCGCGTGAAGGCCCTGGTCGAAGACGCGCTCGAGGGCTCCGAGCGGATCGGTGAGCTCCTTCGCACCATGCGGCGCGTGTCGTGGGGCGTCGAGGCCGCGAACCCGCCCCCCACCGAGACCGCCCCGGCGCCTCAGGCCCGCATCCTCGTCGTCGACGACGAAGAGGCGATCCTCACCGCGGTGAAGCGGGCGCTCCGCAGCCACGAGGTCGCGGTCGCGGCCAACGGCGAAGAGGCGATGCGCAAGCTCGAGGGCGGCACGTTCGACCTCGTCCTCTGCGATCTGATGATGCCCGGCATGACCGGCATCGACCTCTACGAGCAGCTCGCCCGCGAGAAGAACCCGCACCTCAAGCGCCTCGTCTTCATGACGGCCGGCGGCTTCACGACCGACGTCCGGCGGTTCCTGGCGCGCGTCGACAACGGCGTGCTGCACAAGCCCTTCGACGTGAAGACCCTGCGCTGGGTCGTGTCGCAGAAGCTCAAAGAGCACGCGGCGAAGTGACGCTCGCGTTCACGCGCGTCGGCGACGAGGCCGCCCCGCACACCGCGTGGATCCTGCACGGCATCCTCGGCGCCGGGCGCAACTGGCGCAGCTTCGCGCGCAAGCTCGTCGCGCGGCACCCCGACTGGGGCTTCGTGCTGCCCGACCTCCGGAACCACGGCGCCACCGGTCCCCTGCCCCCGCCGCATCGCTTGATCGACTGCGTGGCCGACCTCGACGGGCTGCCCGACCCCGAGCTCGTCCTCGGCCACTCCTTCGGCGGCAAGGTCGCGCTGGCCTGGGCGCGCGACCGCGGCACCGCGCGCGAGGTCTGGGTCCTCGACAGCATCCCGGTCTCGTCGCACGGCGAAGACGACTCCGAGGTGATGCACGTGCTCGAGTGCGTCTCGCGCGTCGCGATGCCCGCAGCCGACCGCCGCGACGTGCGCGCCGAGCTGCTCGGCATGGGCCTGTCTCAGATGCTCGTCGACTGGCTGCTCACGAGCCTCGAGCAGGGCGACGAGGGGTGGCGCTGGGTCTACGGGCTCGACGGCGTCCGGGCGATGATGGCCGACTACTTCGCGACCGACTTCGGGCCGTTCCTCGCGCAGCACACAGGGGCGCCGCACGTCCACCTCGTGCGGGCCGCGAACAGCGACCGGTGGACGCCCGACGTGCTCGCCCGCATCCAGCTCGGCCGGGGCGCCGAGCTCCACGTGCTGCCCGACGCGGGGCACTGGCTGCACGTCGACAACCCCGACGGGCTTCTCGCGTTGTTGGACCGGGCGTTTCGCGGCCCAGGATAGCCACAGCGCACGTGGGCTCCTGCCCGCGGTCGTCGTTCACTCGTCGGAAGGGCTCTGCAGAACCATGGGCCGCAGGGAGCGGATGGTGAACGCCGGCACGACGAAGACGGGTGCGAGGAACCACGTGGCCTCGTAGCCGTACCCTCCGCTGCACGCGAAGTACGCGGCCCCGGTGGCAATCGACACCCAGATCAGGGTCATCGTTCCCCGCACTTGGGCCGTGTCGGTCACGGCGACCACGATCACCCAGCCGTAGAAGTACATATTGAACGAGAGCCAGCTCCAATCGAGGTCGGGGCTGTCTCGATTCAGCGCGATGAGTCGCCAGCACAACCAGCTCGACATGAGGCCCAACGCCCATGGAAGGGCCCTCTGAATCAGAGCACGGTACGAAGTAGACCGGTCTCGCATCGCCGTTCCCCCATCGAGGTCCGCGTCCAGGTATCCGGGTTCCAGGCGAAAACCCGCGCGAGGTGATGCCCTTGGGTGAGACCCCGTCGCCGGCTAGCGCTGTGGCAGACGCAAGCCGCGCGTCGACGCGGAGCCGTCCGACACGAAGTCCAGGCTGATGGCCCGTCCCGCGATGTAGTTCGAGAGGGCGAACATCGTTCCTGCGCCGAACCCGACGAGGGCCACGACGCCGTACGGGCCGATGGGCTCCAGGTGGCGGAAGGGCAGGTGCATCACGAACCGCAGAGGCATCAGCGCAATCTGTGGAGATGCGATGCACAGCATCAATCCAGCGAGGCACCGAATCAGCTCTGCGGGTGCGAATCGTCGAATCGCGACCCCATGGGAGCGAATGGCGAGCCGAACAGCGGCGGCGGCCCACGTCCCGGACGCCACGACCGCCGCCAGCGCGCCGATCGCGGGTGCGAAGTGCCACACCGAGCTCAACAGCAGGGATGTGACCGCGAGCACGAAGACGGTGGTCCATTGCCTGTACGCCACGTGTCCGGGGAGGACCTGAAGTCCGGCTGCCAGGAGCCTCTCCGGCGCGTAGGTCGATGTCACGCATTCCCCCGGAGGAGAAAGGGAAACGCGTGGGAGAAGGCCACCGCGTCGGCGACAGCCACGAACCACCAACGAAAGGCCGGAAGGGTGGCTCGGGGATCGTGGATGTCCTCGACCATCCACTCCTTCGCACGGTCCCGGATCTCCTCGAACACGAGCTCGCTCTGGAGCGCTCCCGAGAGCAATGCGGCACGCACGGCATGAATCCGCTCGGTCGGTGGCGCGGAGCCGTCGGCGGCGAGGCGGGCTGCGGAATCCACGTCGATCGCCCGCCCGAGAGGGAGCTCGCGCGCGGCCTCGGACAAGAGCTCTTCTCGTGGGTGTCGAGCGGACACCGAACAGGCGTCGACCAGGGGCAACGAGGCAACGAGAGGTGCCAGCATCTCGGCCCGCGCCCACGGGCCACATGCGACGGCGAGGGCCGAGTAGAGTCGTGACGCACGATTCGGCGAAACCGGACCCTCGCGTAGGCGGGCTTCGAGGAGATCCGGAGTCGGCGAACACAGCGAGGCAGCCAACGGTAGCTCCTCACGACCGACGAGACACGCCAATCCACGGGGCTGCCGTAGAACGACGCCGAACGACAACGAGGCGGAGCCGAGACGCCACACGAGGTGCTGCTCAACGGGTGTCAGCTCGACATCGCCGTTCTCGAGGTGCCGCAACACCGATGGAGGCGCTGGGAGCGCATACGCCGGCGGAAGCACCCAGCCCAGCTCCCGCGGGGCGATCTCACAGAGCCGCAGCGCAACGAGCAGCGAGGACGCCGGATCCGCCTCCGGCCGCTGGGTTCCCCCGATACCTCGGTACCGGCGGACGCCTCCTTCGACCCGATCGAATGGCTGCAGGCGATCCGCCAGTGACGGAAGGGCGCCCACGAACGCCCGAAACGAATCGCGCGCGAAGCCCTCGGTCACCATCGGGCATCCTGGAGTCGCTCGAAGGGCAAGTCAGCCCTCCGAGCGCAGGGCCGCGTCCCGAAGCCCTGACAGCCTGGAATCGACGGAGCCGCGCACCCTGTGTCTCGCCCGGACCCGAAGGCTCTCGACCAGCTGGCACAAGCCCTCCGGGTCGTCCACCGCCCACTCGCTCTCACCGTGGAGGCCCGACATCAAGCGAAGGCGCTCACCGTCGAGGGCGACCGACTCGACCTCTTCCAGCGAGAGAGTGCGATCCCCGATTCGAACGAGGTTGTTCGAGACGACGAGCGTCGTCACGCGGTCGCCACCCCAGCGACGCAGCGAGAGAGCCGCCCCGAACACCTGGATGCCAGTCAGCAGGACCAGGAGCAGGCCGACCCATCGGGTCCAGGTCGGCGCTGGCAGCGGACCGTGGGTGGCCTCCAGCACGGCTCCGGGCCGCGCGAGGGCGAAGGGGTACTCCTGCTGCAACCAGGGCAACAGCGCGCACGCTACGGCCTCGTCGGCGCCGAGACCGCCAATCGGATCGCATGACTGAACCGAGGGCGCGAACCCGAAGCACTCGCCATCACGAGCCAGCCACCCGGGCTCGATGAGGAAGAGCGTGGCGTTCGACTCATGGAGGAGGACGGGAGCCCGACACGCGGCGTATTGCTCGAACGTCTGAAGCGGGCTGTTCATGGCTCGAATCTTCGAGCATCGAGCGGACTCGCTGCCATCGAGGCACCGCTCGACCCCCAGACGCCCGACTGGCATCAAGAAGGTACCGACCACGACCACGTGTGCCGTCGCCAAGGCCCCAAACGAGAGGGCGCCCCCGAGCAGGGCAAAGCGGCGTCGGCGACGCGCAACGGTCTCTCGGTCCAGATCCGCGCGCACCTCGACACCACCGGTTGCATCGAGATTCACAGCTGGGTGGCTGGGGCGCGCATTCGACTCCAGTGTACACGGGGACACGACGAGGCCGAGACCCGGAACGCCGGTGTCTCTGCGTCATCTGCGCCCTTCTGCGTCATCTGCGTGATGCCGGACGCCCGAGCCCAGGACTACCGCCCTACGAACCTCGCATCGAGCCCGATCAGCGCGAGCCCGAACGCAGCGACCCCGGCCCCGAGCCCCAGCCCGACGGCGAGCCCCGCACGCACCGGTGCCGAGAGGGCCGCGATCTCGGGGTCCCCGGGGGCGAAGGTCCACCAGGTCGCGGCCAGCGCGAGCCCGTTCACGACGCCGACGCGCGCGGCGATGCCCCGGCGGACCAGGCGGTCGTCGCGCTCCTGCGCCGTGAGCCAGCCGCCCGCGAACAGCCCCACCGCCGCGGCCAGCACGGCGCCCCAGGGCGCGAGCATCCACGCGACCACGAGGGCCACGACCTCGACGCCCAGGATCGGGAACGCCCGCGTCACTCGCCCCGCACCGCCAGCGCGGCGAGGGCGGCCGCGTGCTGCGCGCGCGTCATCGGCGGACGGAGCACCGCGTAGATCGACGCCCCCAGCAGGATCACCGCAGGGACCGGGCCCAGCATCACCACCATCGCCAGCCGCGCGGTGTCGCTCTGCACGTCGAGATCGCGGTCGTACCCGGCGAGCTGCAGGCCCACGAGCATCGCCTGGAGCGCCACGGCCGTGCCGACCTTCTCGAGGAACGTCATCACGCCGTAGAACGCGCCAGCCCGCTCCACGCCGTTCTCCAACCGGTCGGCCTCGACCACGTCCGGCAGCATCGCCCACGGCAGCACGTGCCCCGCCGCGACGCCCGGCCCGACGAGCACACCGAGCAGGAGCGCGAGCTGCCAGCTGTCCGGCGGGACCAGCGCGAGACCCACGAGGAACAGGCCC
>JACKET010000016.1 GCA_020632875.1 Alphaproteobacteria bacterium | reverse complement strand
TGCGCGCGAAGCCAAGGGTAGACCGGACGCGCACACCCGCCATCCCCCTCCTCTACGACGAGCCGGGATCCCGCGGCCGACACCCGCGACACTGGGACTGCCGGGTCTCCTACTGAGGCGCCTGCTTGCCCCGCTGGACCGGCAGCTTCTTCAGGCTCTGGAGCATCACCCAGCCCGGCCCGACGAGCTCGGTCATGAACAGCCCCTCGCCGCCGAGGAACATCTTCCCGCAGCCGCCCACGCCGCGGACGCCGTAGGACACCTCGGAGCTGAACACCGCGAGGTTCCCGGTGCTGACGAGCAGCTTCTCGCCCTGCTCGAGCCGGCGCTCCACGAAGTCGCCGGAGCCGTTGATCAGCGCGACGCCCGTGCCCGACAGCTTCTGCATGAAGAGCCCGGCCCCGCCGAAGAACATCGCGCCCGCGGAGCGCGCCATCGTGACGCTGATGTCCGCATCGCCCATGGCCGCCACGAAGGAGCCGCTGGTGCAGGTGATGCTGCCCTTCGAGAGGTCCCAGGTGGCGAGCTTGCCGGGCATGTTCGCCGCGAGCATCACGGTGGAGCCGTCGCGGTTGCACGTGACGTACACGAGCGCCGCGCCTTCGCCCGTCATCATGCGCCCGAGCGCCTTCCCCACACCGCCCGGGACCTTCAGCGTCCAGTCGATGCCCTCGGTGTACGCGAGCAGCGAGCCCTTCGAGACCCACAGCGTCTGGCCCTTGTTCAGCGTGACCGTGCACACCTGGGCGATCTCGCCGTCGACCGCGATGCCGGCGACGTACTTCTGGATCTCGCTCTGCTCGAGCTCCATCAACTGATCGAGCACACCCGCCATCTCACGCCTCCTCGGGGGACGGGCCCTGGCGGGCCTCCCACAGCATCATCGCCATCATGATGGCCGTGTACGCCGCGAGACCCCAGGCGAGGTAGCCGATGAGGAACGTGCGGTGGCCGGTCCACGCGTCTTCGGACCAGTTCGAGAACAGCTCGAGACCGAGCAGCAGCACGAGGCCGATCTGGTTGCGGAGCTTCGACAGGTCGGCGGCGTGGACCACGACCAGCGTCACGCGCGCGATGTAGTAGTAGTAGCTCATCGTGGTGAGCAGGAAGATCGGGATGAATCCGAAGCCGAAGGCCTCGTCGTCCGATGCGTTCCGCAGCCCCCACCCCATCACGATCATCACGAGCAGCCCGAGCCCGTAGCGCATCGGCGCCTGGTCGTGGATGAGCGTCTTGCGCCAGGGCTCGAGGATCTTGCACGGCACGAACTTGCACCGCTGCGCGTCGACGGGATTCCGCTCCTCCCAGGGGCCTTCGTAGGCGAGCGCGAGCGCCAGCCCGATGCGGCGGGACGAGAGCTGCTCGGCGCGGTTGTGGTCGCTCATGTTCTCGAGGTGCGTCACGACCTCGCCGGGACCGAAGCGCACCATGGCACCGAGCTCGAGCACCGCGACGACCGCGATCCACCCGAGGGCCAGGACGAGCAGCTGCCGGTGGACCTTCCCGCGGGCCAGGCCCGCGAGGCCCTTGGCGAACGGACCCCACATCCAGAACGCGGGGAACAGCCGTAGCGTGGCGGCCCACCCGGCGAACATCCCGGCGAGCCAGTGCTTCTGCTTCTTGAGCATCGCCATGGCGCAGAGGAGCCCGCAGATCCAGTCGTAGCGCAGGAACACCCAGCTGACCGTCGGCCACCGCAGCGAGTACGACACGGTGAAGAACAGGAACGCCCACAGGCACGTGATGCCCCCGTACGCCCACCAGATCGCGCCGAACCCGATGAACAGCAGCACCACGTCGATGTAGCCGAGCGCCTTGATGTACTCGACGGGGACGAGCTGGGCGAAGGGCCGGGCGAGGAGCGTCCAGACCGGGGTTCCGTTGAACCCGTGGTCTTGAATCATCTGCCGCCACAGCTCGTCGCCCATCGGGAAGCGCTCGCGCTGCAGGTACAGGAAGTCGTGCTCGAACTGCTTCCACCGCTCGGGCGTGAAGCGGGTGTCGCGCACGAACCGGCCGCGCTGGAGCGCGTGGCTCGTGGGCTTGAGCGTGTGGCCCTTGTCGTCCTGGGCCATGTAGATGTTGCCCTGCTGCTTGAAGAACGGGCCGCCGTTGTCGGCGTCGGCGAGCATGCAGGCCGGGTACAGGTCGAGGTACCCGAGCTCGTCGAAGTACTTCGCGTTCAGGTAGTAGTGGATGACGTCGTACGAATCGACGCGCTCGGTCGCGAGCCGCGGGCCCCACCGCATGTAGTTCGCGGTGGAGATCAGGGTCAGGACGACGAGGAGCGTCGTCGCGACCTGGCGGGACGCCTTGATGATCGTGGGCCACGCCATCAACAGGACGAGCGCGCCACCCGCGATGTAGATCTTGTGGGCCTCGCTCGCGCCACGGGAGACGTTCGCCGTGAACGTCAGGTAGTCCGACCAATCCATGGCCCCGGGACTAACCGTTATCGACGCGCACGCCCGCCACCGGCGGCACATCGCGGGCTCCTGCCAGGACGTTGTCAGGAGCCCCCGGATCCCCGCGCGACGCAGCGTTAGCCTGTTGGACCGGGGGCCCCGTTGGAAGTGGAATTCTCAGCGGCCACGCGCGCGTGGTTCGGCGACACGTTCGCCCGTCCGACGCGCGTGCAGGCCGAAGGCTGGCCACACATCGCGCGCGGCGACAACGCGCTGCTGCTCGCCCCGACGGGCAGCGGCAAGACGCTGGCCGCGTTCCTGGCCGCCCTCGACAAGCTCACCCGGCTCCCGCTCGACGCCGAGCCCGGCGTGCGCGTGCTGTACATCAGCCCGCTCAAGGCGCTGGTGTACGACATCGAGCGCAACCTCCGCGCGCCTCTCGTGGGCCTCGCGAACGCCGCCACCCGCCTCGGCGACACGCTGCGGCCGATCCGCGTCGACATCCGCACCGGCGACACCGACGCCCGCGACCGCCGGCTCCAGGCCCGCGACCCGGCCGAGGTGCTCGTCACCACGCCCGAATCCCTGTACCTGCTGCTCGGCAGCCAGGCGCGCGACACCCTGCGCACCGTCGAGACCGTGATCGTCGACGAGATCCACGTCCTCGCGGGCAGCAAGCGGGGCTCGCACCTCGCGCTGTCCCTCGAGCGTCTCGCGGCGCTCACCGACCGCGATCCCCAGCGCATCGGGCTCTCCGCGACCCAGCGCCCGCTCGAGCTCGTCGCGCGCTTCCTGGGCGGCGACCGCGACGTGAAGGTCGTCGACACGAGCGAGCCCCCGCGCATCGATCTGCACATCGTCGTGCCGGTCGAAGACATGGATCGCCCGGTCGCGGCGGGCATCCAGCGCGCCCAGGGGGGCGATGGGCAGTTCCAGCGGGTCGGCGGTCGGGTGCCGGCCACCGACGGCCCGAACACCCTGCAGCACGGGCTCTGGCCCACGATCTACCCCAAGATCCTCGAGCTGATCCGGGCCCATCGGTCCACCATCGTCTTCACGAACAGCCGCCTCCTCTGCGAACGGCTCGCCCAACGCCTGAACGAGCTGGCCGGCGAGGATTTGGTCCGTGCGCACCACGGCTCGATCAGCCACGCCCAGCGCAACGTCACCGAAGAGATGCTGAAGCAGGGCAAGCTGCCGGCCATCGTCGCCACCAGCTCGCTCGAGCTGGGCATCGACATGGGCGCCGTCGATCTCGTCGTGCTGGTCGAGTCGCCGGGCGCCGTGTCACGCGGGCTGCAGCGAATCGGTCGCGCGGGGCACGGGGTCGGCGAGACCTCCATCGGTCGGATCTTCCCGAAGTTCAAGGGCGATCTGGTCGAGTGCGCCGTCGTCGCGAACCGCATGGTGGCCGGCGAGATCGAGCACACCGCGATCCCCCGCAACTGCCTCGACGTGCTCGCCCAGCAGATCGTCGCGGCCGTCGCGATGGACGACTGGGCGACCGCCGATCTCGCAGCGCTGATCCGCAGGGCGTTCCCCTACCGCGAGCTCACCGACACGCTGCTCGTCTCGGTGCTCGATATGCTGGCGGGCCGCTATCCGTCCGACGCGTTCGCGGATCTCGCGCCCCGGCTCACGTGGGATCGCAGCACCGACACGCTGAAGCCACGCCGTGGATCGAAGACGATCGCGCTCATGAACGCGGGCACGATCCCGGATCGCGGGCTGTACGCCGTGTTCCTCGCCGGCGACGACGGGCCGCGGCTCGGCGAGCTCGACGAAGAGATGGTCTACGAGAGTCGCTCCGGCGACACGATCATCCTGGGCGCGAGCACCTGGCGCATCGAGGAGATCACGCGCGATCGCGTGATCGTGTCCCCCGCGCCCGGCGAGCCCGGGCGGCTCCCCTTCTGGCACGGCGATCGGCCCGGCCGGCCCGTCGATCTGGGCCGTGCGCTCGGGGCGTACGTCCGCGAGGTCGCGGATCTGCCCGAGAAGTCCGCCGTGAAGAAGGTCGCGTCCGGCGCGCCCCTCGACGAGCTCGCCGCCCGCAACCTCGTGTCGTATGTCCGCGAGCAGCGCGAGCTCACCGAGGTCGTGCCGAGCGACCGCACGCTCGTGGTCGAGCGCTTCCGCGACGAGCTCGGCGACTGGCGGGTCTGCATCCTGAGCCCGTTCGGTACCCGGGTCCACGCACCCTGGGCCATGGCGATCGAAGCGGCGCTCTCGGGCGGTGCGGGCTTCGAGATCCAGTCCCTGTGGACCGACGACGGCATCAGCCTCCGCTTCGCCGACACCGACGAGCTGCCCGACACCGAGCACCTCTTCCCCGACCCCGACGAGCTCGAGGATCTGGTGGTCCAGCAGCTCGGTCGATCCGCCATGTTCGCGGCCCGGTTCCGCGAGAACGCCGCGCGAAGCCTCCTGCTCCCGAGGCGCAGCTTCAAGGGCCGCAGCCCGCTCTGGCAGCAGCGGCTCAAGGCGCAGCAGCTCCAGGCGGTCGCCACGTCGTACCCGGCGTTCCCCATCGTGCTCGAGACCTACCGCGAGTGCCTACAGGACGTCTTCGACCTCCCCGCCCTCCGCGAGCTGTTGGCGCAGATCCGCAGGCGCGACATCGCGATCCACGAGGTCGAGACGCGGCGGGCCAGCCCGTTCGCGCGGTCCCTCGTGTTCGCGTACGTCGCGGCCTACATGTACGAGGGCGATGCACCCCTCGCCGAGCGCAAGGCCCACGCGCTCACCCTCGATCGCAGCCTGCTGCGCGAGCTGCTCGGCCAGGAAGAGCTCCGCGAGCTGCTCGACCACGACGCGCTCACCGATGTCGAAGCCGAGCTTCAGTGGCTCGTGCCCGAGCGCGCCGCACGCGACGCCGACGCGCTCCACGACCTGCTCCGCCGGCTCGGCGACCTCGACACCGACGAGCTCCAGGCCCGCGCCGCCGAGCCCGTCCGGCCGTGGCTGCGCAAGCTCGAGACCCAGCGCCGCGCCATCCCCGTGCGCATCGCAGGGCGCGATCGATGGATCGCCGCCGAGGATGCCGGTCGCTACCGCGACGCGCTCGGTGTCCCCGTGCCGCCGGGCCTCCCCGCCGCCTTCCTCGAAGCGCACGACGCGCCGCTCGAGTCGCTGATCCTGCGCTGGGCCCGCACCCATGGCCCGTTCACGGCAGGCCCCCTCGCCAATCGCTTCGGGCTCCAGCCGGCCGTCGTCCAGGCCGTGCTGCGTGGGCTCGAGGCCCGCGACCTGCTCATGCGCGGCGGGCTGCGTCCCGGCGGCGAGGGCGAAGAGTGGTGCGACCCCGACGTGATGCGCCGCCTGCGCCGCCGGTCCCTCGCGAAGCTCCGGCGCGAGGTCGAGCCCGTCGAAGGCGACGTGTACGCGCGGTTCCTCGTGGGGTGGCACGGCATCGGCAGCCCGCGGGGCGGGCCGGGGCGCCTGTCCGAGGTCCTCGACCAGCTCGAGGGCCTTCCGCTCCCCTTCTCGACGCTCGAATCGAACGTCCTGCCCGCCCGCATCAAGGGCTACGAGCCGCGGATGCTCGACGAGCTCGGGATGATGGGCATGGTCGTGTGGCTCGGCCGCGGAGCGCTGGGCTCGAAAGACGGGCGCATCGCGCTGTACCGCCGCGACCGGGTCGGGCTGCTCGTCGACCCTCCCGAGATCGAAGAGGCGTTCTTCGCAGAGGGCACGCCCGACGGCCCCCTGCGCCAGCGCCTGTGGGAGCACCTGCAGTCGCGGGGTGCGTGCTTCCTCATCGAGCTCCAGATGGCCTGTGGCGACACCCCGCTGGCCGACGTCACCCGCGCCCTGTGGGATCTCGTGTGGGCGGGCCTCGTCACGAACGACACGTTCCTCCCGCTGCGGGGGCTCCGCTCGAATGCCCGCCAGGGCTCGGCACGCCGCGCGCGCGCGCAGACCGCCGGAGGGCGCTGGTCCGCCGTCACCAGCCTGATCGGGCCGCCGGCCGACCCGACCGAGCGCGCCCATGCCCGCGCGATCCAGCTGCTCGACCGGTACGGCGTCGCGACCAGCGCTGCCGCCAAGGCCGAAGCGCTGCCCGGTGGCTTCGGCGCCGTGTATCCGGTGCTCCGCGCGATGGAGGAGTCCGGCAAGGCCCGCCGGGGCTGGTTCATCGACGGCCTGGGCGGTGCGCAGTTCGCCATGGCGGGCGCCGTCGACCGCCTGCGCGGGCACCGCCAGCCGTCGTCCGACGCGGTCGTGCTGTCCGCGGTCGACCCCGCGAGCCCCTGGGGCGCCGTGCTGCCGTGGCCCGAGCGTCCAGAGCCCCAGCCCCGGCGCGAGGCCGGCGCGCTCGTGGTCCTGGTCGGCGGGGCACCGGTGCTGTGGCTCGGCAAGGGCGCGAAGAGCCTCGTCACCTTCCCCTGTCCGCCCTCCGCGTTCGACGCCGCGGTGCAGGCCCTCCGCGGGCAGACGGCCCTGCGGCGCACCCTGCGGATCGACCGCATCGACGGGGATGCGGCGCTCGACTCCCCGCACCGCGCCCGGTTCCTCCAGGCCGGGTTCGCGGCCGACTACAAGGGGCTCGTGCTCGGCTGATGCCCGAAGGCGACTCCATCTGGCTGGCGGCCGCGAGGCTGCGGCCCGTGCTCGAGGGTCGGGTGCTCACCGACGTGGCGTGCCGGTGGCCCCGCGTGGTGCACGGGCTCGTCGGGAAGCAGGTCGACCGCATCGAGACCCGCGGGAAGCACCTCCTCCTGAGGTTCTCCGACGCCACCACGATCCGCGTCCACCTCAAGATGACGGGCCGCTGGCGCACGTTCTCCAGCGGGTTCCCCCGCGAGGATCTCGGTATCGCGCTCTCCACCGAGGCCGGCACGGCCGCGTGCTACCGCGTCCCCGATGTCGAGCGCATCGACGACCGTGGGCTCTCCGATCACCCCGTGCTCGCAGCGCTCGGTCCCGACGTGCTCTCCGAGGGCTTCGATCCCGGGAGCGCGGTGGCGCGGGCCTCTCCGGAGGCCATGGTCGGCGAGGCGCTGCTCGATCAGCGGGTCGCGTGCGGGATCGGCAACGTCTACCGCGCCGAGATCCTGTTCTACGAGCGGCAGGATCCGTTCGCGCCGCTCCACGCGGTCCGCGACCCCGAGCGGCTCTGGGCCACGGCCGCGCGGATGATGCGCGAGAACCTCCATCCCGGCCGACGCAACACAACGGGCCTCCCCCACCTCGACCACTGGGTCTACGGCCGCCAGCGGCGCCCGTGCATGCGGTGCCGAACGCGGATCGAAGCCCGCGAGGTCGGAGCCCTGCCCCGCGTCCTGTACTGGTGTCCCCGCTGCCAGGCTGCCCGATGACCCCACGGGGTCTGCACGTCCCCTGCACATGCGGGCCGTACGTTGAAGGTGCAGGAGGTCGGAATGGACATCGGCATCGGTCGCTGGACGCGGGACTTCACCCTCATGGGCGCAGGCATCGGACTGCTCGCGCCGTGCGTCATGCTCGGGCCCATCGCGTGGGGCAGCTCGGGTGAGGCGGTGGTCGTGTGGGCCCTGCTCGCCGCGTGCACGGTGGGCGGCGCGACGGTCGGGGTCGGCGTGGGCACGGTCCTCGCGGTCCTGACGCGCATCGCGCACACCCATCCGCTCCTGCTCGGGCTGGTGGGCTTCCCGACCGGGGCCATCGCCGGGCTCGTGGTAGGCGGATCGGTGGGCTCGCTCGTCGGAGAGGCGCCGCTGGTCGGCGCGCTCGGGATGGTGACGGGCGGGCTCGTGCTCGGCTTCACGTGGATGCCGTACATGGCGCTCAAGCTCCGCGGGCGGTCGGGGCTGCCGGTGGTCGCGACCGCGGTGCTGGCGTCCCCGATCATGGGCGCGGTCGCGCTGTTCACGGCGATGGTCCTCAGCAACCTCGCCGGGCTGTCGCACATCCTGTGATCGGGCGTCGCGGAACGCGGTCGCATCCCCGGGGCTCGTGGCATGGGCGAGCGCATCGGGCATCACGCAGATGACGCAGAAGGACGCAGATGACGCAGAAACCAGGCCCCCACTGGATGCGGATCCGCGTTTTGCGCAGCTTCAACGAATGGAATTTGTCGGTGTTCGCCGAAATCCACTGCCTCGATGGGCCAAACGTCTTATTGCACCGCCAAGACCGCCAAGACCGCCAGGACCGCCAGGACCGCCAGGACCGCCAGGACCGCCAGGACCGCCAGGACCGCCAGGACCGCCAGGACCGCCACGACCGCCAGGACCGTAGGACCGCCAAGACCGCCAAGACCGCCAAGACCGCCGACCGGGTCGGACGGTGCCTCTCCCCAAGACTCAGTGGTGGACTGGGCGGCGTTTGGCGGGTGCGCTGACCGGATCAGCAGAAACGCCGGCCTGCTCTGGTGAGTCGCGAATCCGTTCCGCAACAAGGCCCACTCGGCGCTCCGGGGACGCGAAGACGCTGGACCCCGGTCAGCCTCGTTTCTGCGTCATCTGCGTCCTTCTGCGTCATCTGCGTGATGCCTTGGGACGCTCGAAGCTCGATCCCTTGCACGTAGAGGAGGGCGCACGAACGGATGCGTCGTGCCCCCTTCTGGACATTTCGCGCACGAATCAGCGCCTTCTGAACTCCGTGATCGACGGATGCGGATCCGGTGGGGGCCGTCGCGGCTCGGGCGTCCTCGTGTCCCCGGGCGCTGTCGAGGGGATCGCACCGCCAACACGGGCAAGAGGATCTCGACGGACGTCGCGGTGTTCGGGCCGAAATCGAGGGCCTCCCCGCGGACCGGAAGCGCGATTCACCCGACCAGCCCGAAACGCCCGCCTGCTCTGGTGAGTCCCGAATCCGGTCCGCAAGGAGGCCCGCTCTGTCGACCCGAACACGAGACGTCCCTCGAGAGCCCTGAGGTCACGGGTGGAGGCCGGGGAAACGAGGACGTTCGACCCGTGACGGCCTCGTTTCTGCGTCATCTGCGTCCTTCTGCGTCATCTGCGTGATGCCTTGGGACGCTCGAAGCTCGATCCCATCCGACACGCTAGTGCAGCGCCTCCCACATCACCCCGAACCCGATCACGGCGAGCATCCCGATCACCGGTGCGAACAGGGTCATCCCGAGGATCACGGGCCATCCGGGCCGTCCCCGCAGGCGCATGGCGAGGTACGGCACCCAGACGAGCCCGAGGACCAGGCCTCCCGCAATCCCCGAGATCGAGGCCCCCGCGATGGCCGTCTGCATGGAATAGGGCTCGATCACCCGCGCGATGATCCACCCCGGCACCGCGCCGCTGATCCCGCCCACGGGGAACCCGATCGGGAACAGCACGAGCGGCCACTCCCGAAGCCACCGCGTCACCGCGCGGAACGCCGTCCCGACGATCACGCCGGCCAGGACCCCGATCACGCCGCAGACCGCCCCCACGGGCACCAGGACCTCCACCGCCTGGAAGGTCCCGTCCGTCATCCAGATCACCAGTCCGAGGATGCTCGGGGCGAAG
The DNA here is from genome assembly GCA_020632875.1 of Alphaproteobacteria bacterium. Classification (GTDB taxonomy): domain Bacteria; phylum Myxococcota_A; class UBA796; order UBA796; genus JACKEQ01. The sequence continues at coordinate 152,936 of JACKET010000016.1, read as the reverse complement.
AAGCCCGTCCCCCCGCCGAGCAGCGCGAAGTCCCGCACCCAGCTGGCGAGCGGCTCCTCGCCGGCCGTCACATCGTCCACAGCGCCAGCCCGATGGGGAGGAGGACGATCACCGACGCCAGGATCGGGAACACGATCAGAGCCGGCCACGCCGGGCGCTCCGCGAGGTTCAGCGCCATGTAGATCGGCCAGCCGAGCCCGCCGACCACCGCGCCCGCCACGACCCCGACGAGGAAGAACACCTTCTGGTCCCCCGAAGACCCGATGAACGGACGGAACACCAGGAACTCGAACAACCCCACCAGCGCGCCGAGCGGCGAGCCCGCGAACATCAGGATGAACGGCGCCGAGCGCAGGCGACCCGAAAGCCAGCCGAGCGCAAGCCCCACCAGCGGACCCAGCGCGAGGGGCGCCACGAGCGCCACCGCGCAGAGCCCGTAGAACACGGGGTCGAAGATCATCCGCGACCCCGAGCGCGCCACCACGAACGTCGCGACGCCGAACACGCCGCCGGCGTTCGCACCGAGCACGGCGACGAGCCCGTCGCGCGCCCAGACGCGTGCCGACGGCGCTACTTCTTCTTCAGCCATGACTCCAGGGCCGGGATCTGCGCGGCTTCGAGCTGCTCGACGAGCTTGCCCACCTCGGTGTGCACGACCATCAGGTTCCGCAGCTCCGGGCGCACGAATTTCTCGTCGCACGCGTGGTGCACGAAGCGCACGAGGTGGTCGAAGTACCCCTCGACGTTCAGCAGGCCCACCGGCTTGCGGTGGTAGTTGAGCTGCGCCCAGGTCACCGCCTCGAAGAGCTCTTCGAGCGTGCCATACCCGCCGGGGAGCGCGATGAACGCGTCCGCGAGGTGCATCATCATGGACTTCCGGGCGTGCATCGAGTCGACGACGAACATGTCGGTGAGGTTCGCGTGGCCGAGCTCGAGCTCCCACAGCTTGCCGGGGATGACGCCGATGACCTCGCCCCCCGCGTCGAGCGCGGCGTCCGCGACCGCGCCCATCATGCCGACGCTGCCACCGCCGTAGACGATGCCGATGCCGCGTCCGGCGAGGACCTGCCCGATCTCCCAGGCCGCCGCGTAGAACTCGGGCTTGGCGTCGTTCGACGAGCCGCAGTACACCGCGACCCGCTTGAACCGGCTCATCCCCGGGTCTCCGGGTTCTCGAGCGCCGCGTGCGCGGCTGCGAGACGGGCGACCGGCACGCGGTACGGCGAGCAGGACACGTAGTCGAGCCCCGCATCGTGGAAGAACGCGACGCCGACGGGGTCTCCGCCGTGCTCGCCGCAGACGCCGACCTTCAGGCGCTCCTTCGCACGGCGCCCGCGGGACGTGCCCACCTCGACGAGCTGCCCGACGCCCTCGACGTCGAACACCGCGAGCGGGCTGTCGACGAGGATGCCGGAGCGCTGGTAGTCCGGGAAGAACTTGCCCATGTCGTCGCGCGAGAAGCCGTACGTCATCTGCGTGAGGTCGTTCGTGCCGAAGCTGAAGAAGTCGGCGTGCTCGGCGATCTGCCCCGCGAGCAGGGCCGCCCGCGGCAGCTCGATCATCGTGCCGACGAGGTAGTTCGGCCCGACGCCGTACTCGGCGATGACCTCTTCGGCCGTCTCGACCACGAGCGCGCGCATGTGCTGCAGCTCGGCCGGGATGCTGACCAGCGGGATCATGACCTCCGGCAGGACCTCGGTCCCGTCGCGCGTCAGCTCGCACGCGGCCTCGAAGATGGCGCGCACCTGGGTGCGGTAGACCTCGGGGCTCGTGATGCCCACGCGCACGCCGCGGTGGCCGAGCATCGGGTTCGACTCCTGCAGCTGCTCGAGGCGCGTCTTCAGCGCCTCGACGCGCACACCGAGCGCCGCGGCGGTCTCGCCGAGGTCTTCGTCGATGCCGGGGAGGAACTCGTGCAGCGGCGGGTCGAGCAGCCGGATGGTGACCGGCAGGCCCTGCATCGCGACGAACAGGTCGCGGAACATCGCCCGCTGCATCGGGAGGATGTCGTTCAGCGCGCGCTGGCGGGCCTTCGGGTCGTCCGCGAGGATCATCCGACGGATGGCGCGCAGCGACTCGGGCTGGAAGAACATGTGCTCGGTGCGGCACAGGCCGATGCCGACCGCGCCGAGCGAGCGGGCCTTCGCGGCATCGGGGCCGGTGTCGGCGTTCGCGCGGACCTCGAGCCGCGCCACGTCGTCGGCCCAGCCGAGCAGCGTGGACATCGCGCCGCTGTCGGTCTGGGGGCTCAGCATCTCGACCTTGCCCTCCATGACCTCGCCGGTTGCGCCGTCGATCGTGATCCAGTCGCCCTTCCGCACGACGGAGTCGCCCGCGTAGAACAGCTCGCGGCTGTAGTCGACCTGGATCTCGGTGCAGCCGACGACACAGGGCTTGCCCATGCCGCGCGCGACGACGGCTGCGTGGGAGGTCTGACCGCCGCGGGCCGTGAGCACGCCGGCGGCGATGGTCATGCCCTGGATGTCCTCGGGGCTCGTCTCGAGCCGGACCAGGATGGTCGGGATGTCGCGCTCGAAGTGCTCCTGGCAGTCCGCGGACTCGAACACGACGACGCCACACGCCGCACCCGGCGCCGCGTCGAGGCCCTTGGCGATGACCTTCTTCTTCGCGTCGGGGGAGATGACCGGACGCAGGACCATCTCGAGCGACCGCGGCTCGATGCGCCGCAGCGCGGCCTCCTGGTCGATCAGGCCTTCGGACACGAGGTCGACGACGATCTGGACCGCGGCCTGGGCGGTGCGCTTGCCGCGCCGGGTCTGGAGCAGGAACAGCGTGCCGCGCTCGATGGTGAACTCGATGTCCTGCATGTCGCCGAAGTGCTTCTCGAGGCGGGAGGCGACGTCCATGAGCTGCCCGAAGGCGGCGGGCATGGCGACCTCGAGGGTCTCGGGCCCGGTGCCGCGGACCTGGTGTGGCGTGCGGATGCCGGCCACGACGTCCTCGCCCTGCGCGTTGGCGAGCCACTCGCCGAACAGCCCGCCCACGCCGGTCTTCGGGTTGCGCGTGAAGCACACGCCGGTGCCGCTGCCGGGCCCCATGTTCCCGAACACCATCGCCTGGACGTTCACCGCGGTGCCCGCGTCGTCGGGGATGCCGTGGGACTTGCGGTAGTACCGGGCGCGGTGGCTGTTGTACGAGCGGAAGACCGCGTCGATCGCGTACTTCAGCTGCGCGAACGGATCCTGGGGGAACGACTCGCCGATGTCGGCCACGACGGCCTTCAGCTTGACGCACAGCGCCTGGAGCTGCCTCGCGTCGAGATCCTGCACCTCGCGCCCTTCGCAGAACGCCTCGGTCACGCGCGAGAAGCGCGTGTAGTGGATGCCGAGCACGATGTCGCCGAACATCTGGATGAACCGGCGGTAGCTGTCCCAGGCGAAGCGCTCGTCACCGGCCTTGTCGGCCAGCGCCTTCACGGTCTCGTCGTTGAGCCCGAGGTTGAGGACGGTGTCCATCATGCCGGGCATCGAGACGGCGGAGCCGCTGCGGACGCTGACGAGCAGCGGGTCGGCCTGGTCGCCGAACCGCTTGCCGGACCGCTTCTCGAGCGCGCCGACGGCCTCGCGGAGCTGGTCTTCGAGGCCCTCCGGCCAGTGCTCGCCGTGGGCGAAGAACCACGAGCAGGCCTCGGTGGTGATGGTGAAGCCGGGAGGCACGGGCAGGCCGAGCCGGGTCATCTCGGCGAGACCCGCGCCCTTGCCGCCCAGGAGGGCCTTGTCCGAGGCGTCGCCGTCCGCGACACCGCCGCCGAAGGCGTAGATCCAGCGCATCGATGCTCCTATCGCGTGGAGATCTTCGAGAAGTCCGCGAGCTCGAGGAAGATGGACGATACCCGAAGCAGGAGCCCCATCCGGACGGCCTTGACGGCCGGGTCGGGCGCCTCGACGAGCACCGCGTCGAAGAAGTCGGCCACGGGGCCGGCCAGGGTCAGCACCTGCTCGAACGCCTTCGCGTAGTCGAGCGCGGCGACCGCCTGGTGGACGGCCACCCCCGCGCTCTCGGTCGCTTCGGCGAGCACGCGCTCGGCCGGCTCGGTGAGCGCGGAGGGATCGGGGACCGGGTAGTCGTGGCCACGGGTGATGTTCAGCACGCGCTTGAAGGTGTGCATGATCGGGAGGAAGTCGACAGACCCCGCGATGGCGAGCAGCGCGTCGAGCCGTGCCTGACGGTCGATTCCGTCGGTCGAGCCCACGTCGAGCACCGCCTGGACGAGGTCGGCCGAGGCGCCTTCGCTCACCGCCTGGGCCTTGAACCGGGCGCTCGCGAAGTCGACGAGGGCACCGATGAGCTCGTCGCGGCCGCGGAGGTCGGCGCCGCGTGCCTTCTCCCAGCCTTCGAAGCCCGCCGCCGACGCGTGGAAGTGGTCGACGCCGAGCGCGAACAGGTCGGAGAGCTCGAACCGCACGTTCTGGTCGCGCAGCGTGCGCTGGATGCCGAGCATCGCGCGGCGCAGACCCTGCGGATCGCCCGAGCCCTTCGGCTCCATCCCGATGCCGAAGCACCCGACCAGCGTGTCGAGGCGCTCGGCCACCGCGAGGGCGGCACCCGCCGCCGTGGACGCGGTGGAATCGTCGGCCCCCGCGGGCTGGTAGTGCTGCTCGATGGCCGCGGCGACGGCCTCGCCCTCGCCCTGCGCCAGCGCGTAGAGGTGCCCCATGTGGCCCTGCAGGTCGGGGAACTCGCCGACCATCTGGGTAGCGAGGTCGCACTTGCAGAGCTCGCCGGCGCGGCGGGCGACGGCCTCCTGGGCGCCGAACGCGGGCGCGAGCTTCGCGGCGAGCCCGGCCACGCGGGCCTGCTTCTCGGCCATCGTGCCGAGACCCTTGATCCACCGCATCTTCTCGAGGTGCACGCCGTGCGCCTCGAGTCGCTTCTTCTTGTCTTCGGCGAAGAAGAACTGCGCGTCGTGGAAGCGCGCCCGGAGCACGTTCGCATTGCCCTGCGCGATGGCGTCGGCCTTGCCCCACGGGTTGTTCGAGATGACGACGAACTCGTTCGACAGCCGGCCCCCGCGGAACACGGGGAAGTACCGCTGGTGCGCCTTCATCGCCTTGATGAGGAGGCGGGACGGCAGGTCGAGGAGCTCGGAGTCGAAGCGGCCGATCACCAGCGTCGGCGCTTCGACGAGGTGCAGCACCTCTTCGAGGAGCTCGGCGTCGACGATGGCGTCGCACCCGAGGGACTCGGCGGCCTCGGCCAGCAGGTTGCGGATGTGGAGCTCGCGCGCGCGGAGGTCGGGCTCGACGGCGTTCTCGCGGAGCCCGGCCAGCCACTCGCCTTCGCTCACGAACTCGATCTCGTGGTGCTTGAGGCGGTGCCCGATGGTCTCGTTGCCGAACGGGATGCCGTGGACCGCGCCGGGGACGACGATGCCGTCGTACAGCGCGTTCACGCGGTGCAGGGGGCGCGCGAACCGGAGCCCGCCGGTACCCCACTCCATCGACTTCCGGAACGGGATGGCCGTGATCACGCCCGCCAGGCCGGCCCCGACGAGGTCGCGCGTCTGCTCGCCGCCCTCTTCGATCTCCACCGCGACGACGGGGCCCTTGGGCCCTTCGACCACCGTGAGCGCGCTCGGGTCGACGCCCTTGCCCTTCGCGAAGCCGATGCCGGCCTGCGTGGGTGCGCCGTCCTTGAAGGCCCGATCGGCCGGCGGACCCGTGACCACGCGCCTGCTGACCGGACGCCCGGCGGCGACGCCCGCCACGACGACCGCCAGCCGCCGCGGCGTGGCATACGTGCGGACCTCGCCGTGCTCGATGCCCTCGAGCAGCCCGACGACGCCGTCGGCCAGGGACTGGAGCGCGGGACGGATGAAGCTCGCCGGGATCTCTTCGGTGACGAGCTCGACCAGAAGCTCGGCGGTCATTGGTTGGCCTCCTGGCTCTCGGCCCAGACGCGGGCGCAGGCGCACGCGAGCTCGCGGATCCGCCGGATGTACTGCTGGCGCTCGGCGACGGAGATGGCCCCGCGCGCGTCGAGCAGGTTGAACGTGTGACTCGTGGCGATGGCCTGGTCGTAGGCGGGCAGCGGCAGGTTCGCCGCGACGAGCTTCTCGCACTCGCCGAACGACTGGTTGAACTGGGCGAACAGCATGTCGATGTCGGCGTGCTGGAAGTTGTAGGCCGACTGCTGCTGCTCGTTCGCGAGGAACACGTCGCCGTACGTGACGCCGTCGACCCACGTGATGTCGAACACGTTCGACACGCCCTGCAGCGCCGCGACGAGGCGCTCGAGGCCGTACGTGAGCTCGACGGGGATCGGGCTGCACGGGATGCCGCCGACCTGCTGGAAGTACGTGAACTGGCTCACCTCGAGCCCGTTCATCCAGACCTCCCACCCGAGCCCCCAGGCCCCGAGCGTCGGGCTCTCCCAGTCGTCTTCGACGAACCGGATGTCGTTGTCGCGCATCGAGATGCCGAGCGCCTCGAGCGAGCCCAGGTACAGGTCCTGGATGTCGGGCGGGCTCGGCTTCATGATCACCTGGTACTGGTAGTAGTGACCGAGCCGGTTGGGGTTCTCGCCGTAGCGCGCATCGCCGGGGCGGCGCGAAGGCTGGACGTACGCGCAGCTCCACGGCCGGGTGCCGAGGCTGCGGAGGACGGTCGCGGGGTGGAACGTGCCGGCGCCCATCATCATGTCGTGGGGCTGGAGCAGCACGCATCCCTTGGCGCCCCAGTACTGCTGGAGGGTCAGGATCGCGTCCTGGAAGTGCATCGTGGACTCCGTGAGGGGCTGGTTGTAACCCCACCCGGCCTGCTTGGCGGTTATTCGGCGACGCGTTCGGGAGCGTTCGGAGGTCCCATGCGAAAGATGGTCGTGCTGGCCGCGGTTCTCGCGGCTTCCTGCAAGAAGGGCGACGGAATCGACGTGCAGGAGGTCACCTTCCGGGAGCAGACGGCTCCCAATGCGGTGATCGGCGATCTCCCGCCCGAGGTCGTCGGAGCCCACGACGCGCACGTCTCGCTGTGGGGGATCCTCTCGCTCCTGGCGAGCGATCCGCTGGTGCTGAACCTGCTCGAGAACAACGGCAGCTCGCGCGGCGGCATCTGCTGGAACGCGACGCCCATCCTCTCCACCGGGGTCGATGTCGACTACTCGCCCTGCGACTTCCAGGGGATCATCGGGCACGCGAGCGTGTCGGTGCTGCCCGGGCAGGCGCTCGCGATGTTCTTCGAGCCCGACTTCCAGTACGGCAACCGCACGCTGCAGGGCGCGGTCCGCTTCGAGCGCATCGGCGGCGTCGACTACGCGTGGACCCTTCAGCCGGCGAACGCCACCGGCGGCGCGTCCACCGACCCGCTGATCCTCGGCATCGGCGGCCAGTCCTTCGAGATCCCGGTGAGCGGCCACGCGGCGCTCGACGTCGTGAACCAGCGCCTGGTGGGCTGGGGCAACGTCGACGTCACCGGCGCGGACGGCACGGCGACCGTGACCTACGGCTCGGCCGACCCGGCGGTCGCCGCGATGGACGCCGCCACTCCCGCTTCGATGAAGGTCCCCTTCTACCCGGTCTGTCGCTGCATGACGGGCGGGACGATGGCCCACGAGACCACGGTCACGGTCACCGAGGTCGAGCTGTCGATCAGCAACGCGCTCCAGGACGCGGGCACGATCTGGCCGGACATCCCGGTCCCGACGTCGATCGAGGTCGAGGGCAAGCTGATCCTGGCGCCGGGGTCGGAGTGCGGGCGGTGGAATGCGAGCTTCGAGCCCGTGTCCACCGACCCGATCACGCTGCCGGGTCAGGATCTGCGCGCGGCGATCGAGGCGGCGTGCACGGCGAACGCGTTCGGCTCGCCGGAGTCGTGCGAGTCGGTGCGTCAGGGTGCCGCGGCGGTCCAGGAGCTGCGGCTGAACCTCGATGCGACGGACTGGGACCAGATGGCGGACGAGCTGGTGGAGCGTCAGCTCGACAACGGGTTCTGCACGATCTGAGCCCGGAGCCCGGAGCCCGGAGCCCGGAGCCCGGAGCCCGGAGCCCGGAGCCCGGAGCCCGGAGCCGGGAGCCCGAGCGCTCGTGACGCTCGGTGCGCCTTGCATCACGCAGATGACGCAGATGGACGCGGATGACGCAGAATGCAGGACAATCCACGACTTGCGTGACCCTATCCCCGTAGGGACGCTCCGAGGATGGGGGCTCCTGAGCTCCCCGTGGGTGTCAGGGCGTTCCCCGTTGTTCCCTGTTGTTCCCTGGTTGGTGTCAGAGCGAACCCGAACATCTCGATAGGCAAGCAATAGCGCGACTATCGAGAATTCCGTTCAGTCGGGATCACGAGCACCGCACGATTGAATGCCCGTTATTCTCGAGTCACCACGGGACCGGCCAACGTCGCGCCTCGAAATCTCGGCGTTCGCTCGTCCGGCCTCAAGAACAAAACGCTTCAGACTTGTGATTCGTGGCCACTTATTTCGATGTTCGGGTTCGCTCTCGCACCCATTTCGAGCTTCGATTGAAAGTCGATTCTGCGCGAATCCCCACGGACCGAACCCGAACCGAAGCCGGCGTTCGTTCGCAGGGCGTCAAAAGTAGAAATCGCCACATCAATTCTGGAAAGCCTATTTTCGGCATGTTCGGGTTCGCTCTGACACCAATCGGGCCCCACGACGCCCGGGGACACGAACGCGCAGGACCCGGAACACCCTCGTTTCTGCGTCATCCGCGTCCATCTGCGTCATCTGCGTGATGCAGGAGCGCCCGCCTCCAGGCTCCTGGCTCCAGGCGCCAGGCTCAGCTACTCCGCGCGCACGTACGGCAGCACATCCTGGAGCCGCGCCTTCAACAACGCGTCGTCGAGCAGGCTCACCACGTCCTGGAACGGCGCCGTATCGACCCCGTCGCGCTCTTCGTGGATCAGGCCCTTGCGGCTCGGCTTCCGGACGAGCGGACGGCTCTCGGCGAGCGCGATGTACCGCTCCGTGAGCCCGCGGAGCGCCTCGGCCGGCCAGGCCTGGAGCAGCGCCGGGACCACCATCCGCGAGGTCTCCGGCCTGCGCAGCGCCAGGGCCGCCATCGCGTCGAGCAGGCCGTCGATCCGCGGCTCGGCATTCGCCAGGATCTCGAACCGGCGACGGCTCCAGTACGGCTCCTCGGCGTCGCGCTCGAGGCCCTTCAGCACCGCACCGCCGACATTCGCGTGCAACCCCGCCTCGACCAGCGCCTCGATCGACTCCCACGCGCGCTCGGCGGCCTCGCCCGTCGCGGCCCAGGTCTGCACGAACTGCTCGAGCTCCGCGCGGCACCGGCCCGCGGCCTTCCAGTGGCGGACGATGTCGACGCCCGCCTGCGCGTACCGTAGCCACGCGTCGATCGGGAAGAACGGCACGTCCTGCCGCGTCTTCAGCGCCTCGCCGAGCTTCCGGACCAGCGCCAGCGGCGCGGGCGACCCGGCATCGAGCCAGGCGCGGAGCTGCTGAGCGGCACCGGCCTCCGACAGGCCGCGCACCAGGATGGCCCAGTGGTGCTTCGGCTCCAGCGCGGCGGCCACCTGGGCGGCGTGGCGGCTGTCCCAGCTCACGAGCAGGGTCAGCGCGTCGGCCGCGTCCTTCTCGGACAGGTCGATGTGCCCGCCGACGACGGCCTCTGTGAGCGCGTCCTCCATCATCGCCTTGCTCGGGCCGTGGTTGAGCAGCTCGTTGATCGCGCGGGAGTTGTAGGGGTCGAGCGCGCTGCGGATCATGACGCGGTGCTCGTTCTCCCCCATCCGCACGACGACCTCGTAGAGCGCGGCATCCGCGCGGTGGAGCGCCGGCACCAGCACCTTCACGGCGCCCAGGCGGTCGGACCACACGGTCTCGCCGAGGATCTTCGCGCACGCCTTCACCAGGTGCTCGGACGGCGACGCGCCGAGGGCGGCGGCCAGGTGCTCCGCGGTCTGCGGCTTGCCGATCACGCCCGTGAACACGAGCCGCTCGGCGGCCTTCTGCGCGACCGCCACCTTCGGAGCGGCGGACTTCGACTGGCCGAAGAAGTCCGCGAACGGATCGTCGGGAGCGGGCGGCTGCATGGCGTCGGGCAGCGGCGTGAGGTCGTTGCACAGCGCCAGCACGCGGTCCAGCAGCTCCATCGAATCGAGGTCGACCTGCCGCACCCGCTGCACGGTGAGCGCGCGCGTCGCCACGTCTTCGGAAGCCAGCCCCTCGAGGAGCTCCGCCACGGTGTCGTCCATCCGAACCCTCCGGGCGGGAGGGTCGCTCAGGGCAGGTCGCGAAGCAACGCGCCGCGCGTCAGGTGTTGCGGGTGTACAGGAGCGCCAGCCCGCGCAGCGTGAGCCAGGCGTCGACCTCGTCGATGGTCTTCGACTCCGCCGCGAGCAGGTTGCTCATCCCTCCCGTGGCGACGACGCGCGCATCGGGCGCGAGCTCGGCGCGGCATCGCTCGGCCAGGCTGTCGACCAGGCCCACGTAGCCCCAGAACAGCCCGCTCTGCATGGCGTGGATGGTGTTCGAGCCGATGGCGCTGGGCGGCTTGGCGACCTCGACCCGCGGGAGCTGCGCGGTCTTCGAGAACAACGCCTCCTCCGAGATCTTGAAGCCCGGCGCGATGGCGCCGCCGATGTAGTCGCCCTTGGCGGTCACGCAGTCGAAGGTGGTCGCCGTGCCGAAGTCCACGACGATGATGGGACCGCCCCACCGCTCCAGCGCCGCGACGCTGTTCACGATGCGGTCCGCGCCGACCTCGCGTGGATTGTCGGTGCGGATGCGGATGCCGGTCTTCAGCTTGCGACCCACGACCAGCAGCTCGACGTCGAGGTACCGACGGACGGCCTTCTGAATGGTGAACAGCACGGACGGCACCACCGAGCTGCAGATGGCGCCCTGGATGTCGTCGGGGCCGAGCCCACCGAGCTGGAACAGCTGCAACATCAGGACGCCGAGCTCGTCGGTCGTGCGCTGGGTCGTGCTGATCCGGAACGTGCGCTTCACCTCGAGCCCGTCCATCAGGCCCAGCACGGTGTTCGTGTTGCCGACGTCGATGACGAGCAGCATCTAGTAGTTCAGCGGCCCGGAGGCCCCGTTGGCGCCGGGCGTTCCGTTGCTGCCCGGGGTCACGCCGCCCGTGCCGCGGGGCCCGCCGGGGCCCCCATCGCCGTTGGAGAGGACGTTCAGGTCGTCGTAGCGCGGTGCATTGGGCGGAGGCTGGTGCACGTAGACCGCGAAGCTGGGCCCTCCGGCGCCACCGCCGCCGCCACCGCCCGTGCCGCCGTTGCCCCCGTTGCCGCCGTCGCCGCCGTCGTCGGAGCAGAAGGACTCGTCGCGGTCGGCGTCTCCGCCTTCTCCGCCGAACCCGCCGATGCCGCCCTGGCCGCCGTCGCCACCCGCGCCGCCGACGCCGCCGTCGCTGGACGTGATCTGGTTGTCGACGAGCGAAGGCAAGCCGTTGGGACCGGGGAGGATCAGGACGCCGAAGGACCCGCCGCCGCCCGCGCCGCCCGTGCCGTTCTCGCCTCCGCAGCCGCCCGCGCCGCCGCCGCCGCCCGTGCCGCCGATGCCGTCGGAGCCGCAGTCGGAGGCTTCGACCCCCGAGCCCGCGCCACCGCCGCCTCCGCCCGCACCCGCCGCGCCACGGCCCCCCGTCGCGCCGTTCGCGGGACGCCACCCGCCGGACGCGAGGCCACTCACGACCCCGACGGGCGAAGCGCCACCGGAGCCGCCAGAGCCCTCGTTCCCGTCGACCCCGTGCCCACCGTCGTCGCCGCCGTCCCAGCAGGACGGGTCGACGAAGCACGTGCAGTCGGGCGGGCTCTCGTCGTTGAGGGCGAGCAGCGAATCGCACGCGCCCGCGCCGCCGAATCCGCCCCCGGCCGCGGGGAGCCCGGCCTGGCCGCTCGGCTGGAGGTCGAAGGCGCTCGGACAGTCCATGTCCGCGCCGTCGCCGCCGGACACGTTGGTGCCGTCGCAGGTGTTGTTGCCGCCCTCGCCACCGTCCGGCAGCGAGAAGCAGAACGCGAGGCCGCCTTCGATGCCGTTCTCGCCGTCGGGCCCGTCGGCGCCGAAGAGCCCGTCGTCGCCGGGCGACCCGTTGAACCCGTCGTCGGCGAACACCGAGCTGCCGCTGAACACGAACGCCGGGCCCACGTTCTCGAGCCACACGCCGATGGGCGCCCGGGTCGCGCTGCCGTCGGCCTCGACGTGGAACCCGTCGATCACGGTGGGAACCGCGATGCCCACCGCCACGACCACGGGCCCGTCGTCGCGCACGGTCGACCGGAACACGTTCGGGTCGCGCGAGTCGAAGAACGGGCCGTAGCCGCCGAACACGTTCACACCCGGAGCCGCGGTGAAGGCGTCGTACGTGCCGAACCCGACGTTCACGAACACGATGTTCTGGGCGACGGCGAGGTCGATGCCCGACTGGATGGCGTCGATCGGGTCGTCGACGGTGCCCGCGCCCTGGGGGCTGCCGAAGATCGACGAGACGTAGATGGCGTCGTCGGGGTTGCCGTCGAAGCCGTCGCAGTTCGCGTCGATGCCGTCGAACGGCTCGTCCTCCTCGCTGATGAACTCGCACTCGCAGCCGTCGGCGGGGAGCCCGTTCACGTCGAAGAAGCCCGGGAGGCACTCGTAGTCGCAGAACGGGAACGCCGGCTGGATGTTGCAGAACGGCAGCGCGTTGTCGAAGGAGAAGTCGGCGCAGGGGTTGTTGCAGGTGCCGCAGTGGTCGGGGTCGGTGTACTTCCCGCCGGTTCGGAACGGCTCGTCGGTCGCGTTGTCGCAGTCGTCGTCGATGAAGTTGCAGAGCTCGGTGGCACCCGGGAAGATCGACGCGTTGGCGTCGTTGCAGTCGCCGTCGCACGCCGACAGCCCGTCGCCATCGTTGTCGTCGTCGACGCCCTCGTCGACCACCCCGTCGCAGTCGTCGTCTTCGTTGTTGCAGCGCTCGGCGGCCCCGGGGAACACGGTGGCATCGGCATCGTCGCAGTCGTCGCAGAACGACGCCCCGTCGCCGTCGCCGTCTTCGCCTTCGACGGACGCGAACACGCCGTCACAGTCGTTGTCGAGGCCGTCGCACGGCACCTCGACCGCGCCCGGGTTCACGTCGGGATTCGTGTCGTCGCACTCGAGGCACACCACGAAGCCGTCGCCATCCGCGTCGGTCGTCTCGGCGGGCGGGATGACGCCGTCGCAGTCGTTGTCGAGCCCGTCGCAGATCTCGGGATTGCCGGGGAACCGCGCCGCTTCGGTGTCGTCGCACTCGGCGCAGGCACGGAAGCCGTCGTTGTCGGCGTCGGCTTCGCCGGTGACCGCGCCGTCGCAGTCGTCGTCGCGGCCGTTGCAGCGCTCGGGCGCGCCGGGGAACACGAACCGGTCGGCGTCGTTGCAGTCGCCTTCGCACGCCGCCACGCCATCCTGGTCGACATCGCGCTCGTTCGGCGGGACCACGCCGTCGCAGTCGTCGTCGAGGCCGTCGCAGATCTCGGGCGCGCCCGGGAACACGTCGGAATTCGCGTCGTCGCAGTCGCCGTCGCACGTCGAGACGCCGTCGCCGTCGAGGTCGAAGCCCTCGTCGACGAGCGCATCGCAGTCGTTGTCGACCTGGTCGCAGACCTCGGGAGCCGTCGGGCCCACGTCGACCCGGGCGTCGTCGCAGTCGCCCTGGCACTCGGCGAACGCGTCGCCGTCGTCGTCGATCTCGGTCTGTGGGACCGCGCCGTCGCAGTCGTTGTCGCGGCCGTCGCACGATTCGGGCGCGCCGGGGAACGTGGCGGTGGACGCATCGTCGCAGTCGCCGTCGCAGACGGTGAAACCGTCGCCGTCGGCGTCGTCGGTCGTGCCCTCGTCGACGACGTTGTCGCAGTCGTTGTCGAGCCCGTCACAGAGCTCGGGGGCGCCGGGGAACACCGTGGGGATGTTCGGGCGGCAGTCGCCCGCGCAGGCCGGGAACCCGTCGCCATCGAGGTCGATCTCGGACGGGTCGGGCGCGCCCGAGCAATCGTCGTCGATGCCGTTGCAGAGCTCGGGAGCACCGGGGAACCGCGTCGGGTCGAGATCGGCGCAGTCGCCGTCGCACAGGGCGAAGCCGTCGTTGTCGAGGTCGAGCTCGGGCGGTGGGACGTTGCCGTTGCAGTCGTCGTCGAGGCCGTTGCAGAGCTCGGGAGCGCCGGGGAACCGCGTGGGGTCGCCCTCTGCGCAGTCGCCTTCGCACTCCGTGAAGCCGTCGCCGTCGAGGTCGAGCTCGGAGGGCGGGACCACGCCGTCGCAGTCGTCGTCGAGGCCGTTGCACCGCTCTTCGGCTGCCGGATTCACGAGCGGATCGCCGTCGTCGCAGTCGGTGCCGTCGCACTCGGGCGCCAGGAAGCCGTCGCCATCCTGGTCGCACCGATCGATGACCGAGAAGGTCAGCGGAACGGTGAGCGAGACGGAGGGATCGAGCGGCTCGATGCCGGGCTGGCACCCCGCTGCGGGCACCTCGAACGCCTCGCCCGACACCACGAGGGCCGCTTCGTACGCCCCGGGGACCAGCGTGTCGTCGGCCACGCGGCGGACGACCACCGACACGACGCCCGCGGGCGCGAGATCGAGCGGGAGCGCGGGGAGGTCGTCGATCGTGAAGGCCCCGGCGGCCTCTCCCGTGACGTCGAACGCGTCGATGCGCATCGAGAAGTCGCTGGTGTTCGCGACGACCACGGTCTGCACGTAGTTGGCGGGGTCGCCCAGCACGAGCTCGGCGAAGTCTGCCGTACGGGGCGTGGCGACCAGCTCGGCGGGGGCCTCGTACATCCCGCGACACGCAGCGAGCACGACGAGCCCGGATGCAGCCATCCAGGTCGATGCGCGCGCGATGCCGGTGCGCGGTCTCACGGGTGTCCCTCCTGCGGAGCCGTCACGCAGGCTACCCCGCCCCCGGTCGACCCACAACCGCCGCACGGGCGCCGTACGTCGGGATACGCTCTACGAGGATGCTCGCCGCGCTCGCCAGCCTCCTGTGGCTGTCCCCGACAGCCCAGGCACGACCCGAAACGAACGCAGGTCCAGTGCGAACCTACGAGGGGCCCGAGTCCACCTCGATCGACCTGATCCGCGTCGCAGACGACGGGCCCCGCATCTACGTCGAGGCCGGGTTCCCCGACGGATCCACCGGGCTCTTCCTGGTCGACACCGGGGCCGACATCTCGGTGCTCTCCCGCGAGCGGGCCACGGCCCTCGGGCTGGTGGTCGAAGAGGGCTACAGCGAGCTGCAGGGCCTGTCGGGCGTCGTGCCGATGAACCGCGCGGTGCTCCCGCAGCTCCGGCTCGGCGAGGCCGCCGTCGCCGACATCGAGGTGGCCGTCGGCGTGCCGGGCCTCGGCGACGTGGCGGGCGCGATGCCGCTCGACGGGCTGCTCGGCAACAACGTCTGGTCGCAATTCACGGTCGAGATCGACTACCCCGCCGACCTCATGGTCCTGCACGCGCCCGGCTCGCTCAAGCCGCGGCGCCGCGCCGGCACGATGTACTTCAACGGGCGCCACGTGTTCGCGCCCATCGACCTCTACACCGAGGCCGACCCGCGCGAGGCGCACACCGTCATCCTCAAGGTCGACACGGGCGCCAGCGAGCTCTCGATCTGCGGCCGCGCCGCCTCCGTCTTCTCGTCCGAGTTCACCGAGGGCCTCGAAGCCGTCTACGGCATCGGGGCGTCCGACACCCTCCCCCCGTTCCGCAACCTCACGAGCACCCGCCGCATCCCCCTCGCCGGCGTGTCGCTCGGTGGCCGCTACCTCGACGACGTCGAGAGCGCGCGGTGGCTCGACTTCGACAACCGGGGCACCTGCCCGGGCGACATGCGCGGCCTCGCGGGGCACGACCTGCTCGCCGGCCACCGCGTGATCTTCGACTACCAGGGCGGTCGCCTCGACCTCGCGAAGAGCCGCCGCAAGCCCCGCCAGAACAACGGCCATCGCCTGCTGCTCGAGCGCGACATCGCACGACACGGCCCCGATGCGCCCGAGCGCGGCGCGTTCCGGGCGCGCCTCCGCATCCATCTCGACGAGCTCGACGCCGCGCGGGCCGATCTCGAGCGCTTCCTCGACAGCGACCCCGACCCCGAAGAGGCCCGCGGCGCCCGCGTCCTCCTCGCGAACCTGTTCCGCCACGAAGGCGATCTGGTCGACGCGGCGGCGGTGCTCGAGCCCCTCTCTCCCGGGCAGCTCGTCGACGAGGGCGAGATCGTGGCCGCCGTGAACGGCCTGATCTTCGAGCGACGCACCGACGACGCCCTCGCGCTGGCCGAAGAGGCCACCGCCGAGCGTTCCGACCAGGGCTGGGCGTGGGTCTCGCTGGCCGATGCCCGGCTCGCGCTCGGCGACACCGATGGCGCCCACGACGCGCTGGTCGAAGCCGTGTCGCTCGAGCAGTACCCCGACGCCCATCTGCTCCGACGCGCGCGCGTCGCGCTGGCGGCGGGCGATCGGCACGCGAGCCACGCCCACGTACGCAAGCTGCTGTCGCTCTACCCCATGGGCGGCGAGGTGCTGTGGTTCTACGCATTGCTCGCCGACGACGACGCGACGCGGGCGACCTTCGCGCGCGACCTCGACGCGGCGATGGCCCGCCTCCACCCGCGCACCCGCCCGATGGACTTCCTCGTCGCCGCGAAGCAGGTCACGGGCGAGCACGAGATCGCGCTCGCCTACATGCGCGAGGGCATCCAGCGCGACTGCTCGCCCCTCGGCGAGGGCCCGAGCGCCGACAACTGCCTCGCCTGGTACTGGTCGCTCGCGGGGGTCCGTCAAGACGAGGCGCTCGAGCGCATCGAGCGCGCGCTGGCCTCCGACGGCGAGCGGTCCGACTTCCTCGACACCAAAGCGATGGTCCACCTCGCCCGCGGGGAATATGAAGCCGCTCGGAACGCGGCGATCGCCGCTGCCCGCCTCTCGCCCGACAACGTCTACATGTTGTGGCAGGCCGAGAGGATTGCCGACCTGGCCGAGGAGGCCCCTTGATGCTGCTCTTCGTCACGAATCTCGCACTCGCCGGCACCCAGTCCTGGCCCACGCCGCCCGAGAATCCGACCGTCCGCAGCAACTACGACGGCGACACCCTCACCCTCGACAACGGCGACAAGGTCCGCCTGTCCTGGGTCAACACCCCCGAGCTGAAGCCGCCCGAGGCGTTCGGCAAAGAGGCGCGCGACCTCACCCGCGGGCTCACCGAGGGCCGCCCCGTCCAGCTCATCCTCCAGGGCGAGAACCCACGCGACGGCTACGGCCGCCTGCTCGCGGGCATCCAGGTCGACGGCCAGAACCTCTCCATCGCGCTGCTCGAAGCGGGCCTCGGCCACGTGTTCATCATCCCGCCCGAGCGGTACGACGTGAAGCCGCTGCTCGAGGCCCAGGCCCGCGCCAAGGCTGCCAAGAAGGGCATCTGGACCACCGACCACTACCAGGGCACCCTCCACATCACGTCGTTCCACGCGAACGCCGAAGGCGACGACCGCCAGAACGTGAACGGCGAGTACATGCGCGTCGCGAACATCACCGAGGGCCCGGTGAACCTCATCGGCTACAAGATCGCCAAAGAGACCGGCCTCTCGTTCGACCTGCCCGACGTGACCATCCCCGCCGGATTCACCGTCGCCATCCACAGCGGCCGGGGCCTCGACGAGATCGACCCCGCGAAGCAGATCGTCGTCTACCTCAACTCCGACGTGCCGATCTGGAACAACGAGCGCGACCGCGTCATCATCTACGACAAGTACGGCAAGGTCGTCGACACGCGCGACCACGAGTCCAAGACGCCCACTCCGTAGGCCGCGTCAGTCCTTCCGCAGCGAGCCCTGGAACGACACCCCGGCGGTGACGACCGTGACGTAGGGGTTGTTGGACGCGTACACCGTGTGCTGCACCTGCAGCGACGCCGAGAATCCCTTCTCCGCGCGGACGATCAGCGTGCCACCCGCCCGGACGTTCGCGACGCGGAGCGCGGCGAGCCGATCGGGATCCGTCAGGTCGAGATCGAGGAAATCCACGCCGCGGGGTCGCCAGAAGCCCGCCACCAGGGCGCCGAAGCCGTACCGCAGCCGCGGGGACACGATCAGCTCGGCGTTCCCGAAGTACTCCTCGCCGGGGACCGTGCGGTCGCCCTGGAGGTTCGGGTAGCTGCGCGTGTTCGGGAACCGGTAGCGGAACCCGAGATCGGCGTACGTCGAGAAGAACCCCTGGCCCCCGACCACCCCGTCACGGCCGACGCTGACGCCGAGCCCGAGGTCCTGGGTGCCCTCGCCCAGGTTCGTGATGCGGGCGCGCGTGGGGTGCGTGAACATCCCGATGCGCCCGGTTCCCAGCACCGATGCCGTGACGGGCGCGCCGGCGATCTGGTCGAGCACGAGGAGCTTCCCGCGCACCGAGATCACCCCGAGGCCCTGGGTCGTGTCGCAGGCCTTCAGCCCGAGCGCGTCACACAGGGCGGAGTCGGGTCGGTTCGCGATGGTGCGGTACCACGGGATCTCGGCCTCGAGGTCGAAGCGGCTCGCGACCCCGAGCGTGACGATGCCCTTGAACCCGAGCGTCGACAGGCCCTCGCCCACGTCGATCACGTCCGGGCCGCCCTCGCCCTTCACCTGGAGGCGCTCCAGCCGCTGGGCATCGACGCCCGTGTAGACGTTCAGCTGGCGCTCCCCGACGACCCACGGCCCCGAGATCGCCCACGCACTCCCCATCCACAGCGCCAGCATCGAACGTCCTCCCCGTTGGGCCTACGGCCCAGCGTCAATCCCAGATCAGCACGCGAAAGCGGACCTGTCGCTCCTCGGCGCTGGCTTCGCCCGAACCGATGGCCTGGAGACGGGCCGGATCGATCCCGTGCTCCACGAGCCAGTCGCGCACCCGCGTCGCGCGCGCGGTCGACAGCTTGTAGTTGTAGGCGCTCGTGCCCTGGTCGTCCGCTTCGCCCTCGACCCGCACGAGGACGAGGTCGGGATGCGCGTCGAGGTACGCGCGCAGCGACTCGAGGTACGCGAGCGCCTCGTCGGTCAGGGTGTCGCTGTCGAGCTCGAAGCCGACCTGGGCATCGAGGCTCGCCGGCTGGAGGACCACGTCGACCTCCTGCTCGCCTGGGACCAGATCGACCTCGACGAGCGCCGGGAAGAAGCCCGGAGCCGACACCCGCGCCGTGTAGGGGCCGACCTCGAGCTCCTCCCAGCGGCCCCCCTCGGGGACGGTCTCGCCGTCGATGGCCGCGACGATGGCGACCCCGTCGGGATCGGTGGGACGCAGCCGGACCCGCGCGATCGGGACGGGCTCGAGGACGAGCGTGACCGTCCCGGTCGCCCCCTCGGGCACGAGCTCGACAGCGCGTGCCTCGAGGAAGCCCGCGGCGGTCGCCACCATCTCGACGGACCCCGCGTCCACGTCCACGATGGCGGGCCTCCCGGCCTCGACGACCCGCTCCCGCCCCTGCCACACGAGCCGGACCGCGGGGTGGTCTTCGGGGACCAGGACCACCTCGAGCTCCGCGTGCGTGTCGGGACACCCGTCCCGATCCCGCCACCCGTTGAACGTCTCGGGCGCGTCCGGACAGCTGTCGACCGCGTCGAGGAGCCCGTCTTCGTCGTTGTCCTCGTCTGGACAGCCGTCCTGGTCGCGGAAGGAGTCCAGATCCTCGGGACGGGTCGGACACACGTCGCGCAGATCGCCGATCCCGTCGCCGTCGCGGTCCACGCGGCGATGCGGGCGGACATCGAGGCGGCCGAGGACGCGGAACGAGGGGCTCCCCAGGCCCCGGGTGAGCCCCCGGCCCCCTCCGAAGCCCAGGGTCGCGGGCCCGAGGCGGACGTCGATCGTGGACAGCAGCTCGGCCGGGTAGGAGCCCGGCGCCCCGCGAATCGGGTTGAGCGGTGTGCGCCCGAACAGCTCGCCCGTCAGGCCGAGCGGCCCGTAGGGCTCCCAGCGGCTGCCGAGGCCCCACACCCAGTGGTTCCCCCACCGCATCCCCGGCACGCTCACCGTGCGGGAGAGCCGCGGGCCGAGGTTCACGAGGGTCGTGAGCCGCCCGGTACGCGCTTCGATCGACGTGATGACCTGGAGCGCCGGGTCCTGATCGCCGAGCCACACCGCTTCGCTGCCGAGCGGGAGGTCGAGCTGTGCGCTGAGCGTCGATCGCACGCGCTCGCCCGTCGCGAGCGGACCCTGCACGAACACGACGAAGTCCCCCGCGTAGGCGCGCTGCTGCGTCACGCCCTCGAGGACCAGCGGCTTGTGGCGCGGGAGCCCGACGCCGATCCGCGCGGAGTCGAACAGGTTCATGCTGATGTGCAGGTCCTGGGTCGTGACCTGGTCGACGATGACGGTGTCGCCCGTCGAATCGCGCAGCACGACGAGCTCCTTGCCGACGTGCATCGTCACGGTGGCGGCGAGCGTGTTCTCGAGCCCGAGGTCGGGCTCCATGAGCGCCGGGTAACGCCCGCCGTCCGTCGACTGGAGCAGCTGCGCATCGACGCCGCCCCACGCCGTCAGTGCCGCCAGAAGCGCCGACACGCGACGACCCCCATCAGCACGAGCCCGATCCAGGCATCGGGCGCGGCGGCCATCCCGCAGGAGCACCCGCTCCCCTCGATGGCCCCCTCGAGCCCGGTGTCGACGCCCTCACCGGCCCCGTTCGCGCACCGTGGCGCGGGAGGTGTGGCCGCGGCGAGACAGCCGCGCCCCTCGACCGCCGGGCACTCCTCACCCGTCTCCATACAGCCGCTCGACGAGCTCGCGGGCCCGCCGCATCACGGGCCGCAGGCTCGAGTGCGTGACGGCCCGACAGGCCTCGGGCGGCGTGAACCACTGCACGTCCTTGATGCCCTCGGCGGCACGGGGCGCGAAGTGCACCGGTGCGCCGGGGTCGACAGGCTCCATCAGGTACAGGTAGACCGACTTCAGGCGCGGCAGCCCGCCCGGAGCGAGGAAGCCGTAGCGGATGAGCCCGACGTAGCCCGTGACCTTGAGGTCGGAGTCGATGCCCATCTCCTCCTGGACCTCGCGGATGCCGGCGCCTTCGGGCGTCTCGCCCGGCTCGAGCTTGCCCTTCGCGATCTCCCACGTGATGCCGGACCGGCGGGTGACGCGGATGAGCGCCATCCGCGGCGTGCCGTCGGGCCCGATCTGGATCGGGATGCCGCCCGCCGAGCGCTGCTCGGCGAAGTTGTCCTGGAGGTTGAGCACGTCGGCCACGGGCAGCTTCTCGGCCGAGTACAGGCCGTTGCGACGGTTCTGGAAGAACCGGACCCCGTGGCGCCGCGCGCGCGTCGTGTCGACGTACAGGACCTGCGGCGCGTCGGTGTTCATGCGGTGGGCGACGCGCCAGGCCTGGGCCTCGTCGGCCGACAGGAACAGCGGGCGGCCGTGGGCCGCGAGGAACCCGGCCCCGCGGGCCTTCTCGATCTGGGACGCCGTGCAGGCGTGGTACAGGATGTCGGGCGGCGTGGAGCGGCGCTTCTGCCGCCGGTCGACCTGGGCGCGGATCTTCCCGTCTTCGATCTCGAAGCGCTTCACCCGCGCGCTCTCGAGCATCTGCACGACCTCTTCGTTCGCGATCTTCCGCCGCATCAGCTTGCCGGCCGCCCGCGCCGCCGCGTCGAGGTCGGTCCATCCGTCGGGATCGAGCGTCAGGCCGCCCGCCTCGGGCTTGTGACGCAGGAGGAACGACAGGGTCTTCGACAGCCGGACGGGATCGCTGGGGCCCTTGGTCACTTGGGACGACTCACGATGCGGACCTGGGTGAACTGGCGGTGCCCGTGCGGACCGCTGTGGAAGCCGTAGCCCGATTGCTTCGCGCCGACCCACGGGCTTCCGGAGGCGCCACCGCAGCTGCGGTTGATCCCGATCATCCCTGCATCGAGCTCGCGCGCGACGGCCTCCGCGGAGTCGCCGCCGTACACCACGGCGCCGAGGCCGTAGGGCGTGTCGTTGGCCAGCTCGACGGCCTGCTCGACGCGCGAGAACCCCTGCACGCACGCGACGGGCCCGAAGGTCTCCTCGCGCATGATGTCCATCGTGTGGTCGACGTCGGCCAGCACGATGGGACCGAGGAAGTTGCCCTCGGCCTCGGTGTCGCCGAACACGACGTGGGCGCCGGACTGCGCGGCGTCGCGGACCTGCGCCACGACGTGCTGCTTCTGCCGCGCGTTGATCATCGGCCCGAGGTCGGTCGCCGCGTCGAGCCCGTCGCCCACGACCATCGCGCGGGCCTCGTCGACGAGCTTCTCGGTGAACTCGGGCAGCACGGACTCGTGCACGTAGATCCGCTCGGTGGAGACGCACACCTGCCCGGTGTTGCGGAAGCTGTTGCGGGCCGCGAAGCGCGCGGCGGCGTCGACATCGGCGTCTTCGAGCACGATGAGCGGATCCTTCCCGCCGAGCTCGAGCAGCACGCGCTTCAGCTCGCCCCCGGCGGCCGACAGGATGTGCGCACCGGCATTGCGGGACCCGGTGAACGCGACGAGGTCGACATCGGCCGCGACCAGCGCCTTGCCCTGCTGCTCGTCGCCGTGGACGATCTGGAGCACGTCCGCCGGCAGGTGCTCTTGCAGGATGCGGGCCCAGGCATCGGCGATGAGCGGCGTCTCTTCGGAGGGCTTGAGCACGACCGCGTTGCCGGCCACGAGTGCCGGGACCACGAGCCAGTGCGGCATGGAGATCGGGAAGTTCCAGGGCGTGATGGCCGCGCAGACGCCGTAGGGGTCGTGGAACAGGGTGGTCTGCGTGCGCCCGTCGTCGAGGACCTCGGGACGGAGCGCGTTCGCGATCTCGTCGACCTCCTCCTTCAGCCCCCGCCCGCACGACAGGACCTCGCCCACCGCGGCCTGGATGGGCTTTCCCATCTCGCGGGTGAGCAGCTCGCCGAGCTCGCGCGACCGTTCGACGATCGACGGCCCGGCCGCAGCGACCATCGCCGCACGCTCTTCGATGGGCAGCGCGCGCCACGCGCGCTGGGCGACGCGCGCCCGCTGGACGAGGCCCGGGATGTCGGCCGGATCGGTGACGACGACGCGCCCCACCTCCTCGCCGTTCACGGGATTCGAGGAAACCAGCTCACCCATCGGGACCTCCGCCGGACGGTTGTATCCCGGATCCCCGGCTCCGGGGGTGCTCCGGTGTCCTTCGGACGGTCGCGCGCCCGTCCGGCGGGATACCATTCGCCGCCGATACCGGAGGACGGATGGAAGTCGCACTCAAGGGAAGCAGCGCCGGGGCCACCACCGCGGGGATCCTGCTGCTCACCCGGGCCCGCCAGCTGGGGCTCCCGCTCCAGGTGAGCGTCGTGGGCGACGAGAACGAGGCCGTCGAGGTCCCCGGTCCCGCGGTGCTCTACGCGCCGGTGCTCGCGAGCTGCGCGGTCGGCCGCCAGCACGGCTACGGCGCCACCGTCGTCATCCCCGGCGCGCCCGGCAAGCCCGTGCTCGTCACGGTCCAGCCCCACGGCGAGGGCGGCTGGTTCCTCGTCGATCGCACGGGCAAGGGCGCCCACCCGGCGACCAAGGCGGCCATCGAGCTCGCGAACGACCCGCGCGCACCGGCTCGCGCGCTGGCCCGCGCCCTCCGCGGCGCAATGGCAGGCCTCGGCATGAGCAGCGATCCCGCCGTGATGGACGTGCTGTTCGGCGCCCAGGTCCCCACGCTCACCCGTCTCGCCGTGGCCCTCCGCGCCGGCCGCGCGATGTCCGGGGGCCGCGGCGAGCCCGTCACGCGCTTCCTGTCGGGGGTCAACGTCGATCGAGACCCGCTGCCCGAGGCGCTCCCCACCGACCTGTCGCAGGCCACGTCGCTCGCGCAGCTCCAGTGGATCCTCGACGGGCTCTCGGTCGCCGTGCGCGACGCCGCCGAAGAGGCCGTCCAGACGGCCGCCGAGCTCGGGGGCAGCGCGCCGCTGCTCGTCTACCACCTCGCCGAGATCGCGAGCCACCTCGTCCAGCTGCCCGAGCACAGCATCCTCCCGCCGCTCGGGGCCGCCGAAGACTCCGTTGCCGTGGGCCTCAAGGCCGCCCTCACCGCCGAGGGCGAGGGCTGCGCGAACCGCGAGCTCCGCCAGACCTTCCGGTTCCTCGGCGGTCGCTATGTCGAGAAGGCCGACCACGCCTACCAGGTGACCGACACGGCCCCGCCGTCCGACTGGGTCGGCATCTGGAGCTGGTTCGGCCACGAGGTCCGCCGCGGCCGCAAGCAGGCCGACGCGCTGTGGCCCGAGATCGTCGACCCGGCTTCATAGTCCATTGCTACGCGCGCAAGCGCGCTGCGCGGCTCGCCTATGGCGGCCTTGCGGTTCGTAGACACGGCAGTCCCAGGATCCGGTTCCCCCTGGAGTTCGGGCTTCTGTGGCGTGGCGAAGGGGAACCGGACCCTGCGGACGTGCCTGTCGGGATCGAGGAGGTCAGGAGAGCCCCGGACCGGCAAGGCGCTCGAGGCCCGACCCGTGCCCAGCCGCAGGCGGTGCGCGTGCGCGTGCGCGATGGGGCGTTCGAAGCGGGATCCCGGCTCGTCGCAGACGACGGTGTCGCGGGTGTCGGCCGCGGGATCCCGGCTCGTCGTAGAGCACGGGGATGGCGGGTGGGAGCGCCCGGTCTACCCATTACTCCGCGCGCAAGCGCGCTGCGCGGCTCGCCTATGGCGGCCTTGCGGTTCGTAGACACGGCAGTCCCAGGATCCGGTTCCCCGTGGGGTTCGAGCTTCTGTGGCGTGGCGAGGGGAACCGGACCCTGCGGACGTGCCTGTCGGGATCGAGGAGGTCAGGAGAGCCCCGGACCGGCAAGGCGCTCGAGGCCCGACCCGTGCCCAGCCGCAGGCGGTGCGCGTGCGCGTGCGCGTGCGCGATGGGGCGTTCGAAGCGGGATCCCGGCTCGTCGCAGACGACGGTGTCGCGGGTGTCGGCCGCGGGATCCCGGCTCGTCGTAGAGCACGGGGATGGCGGGTGGGAGCGCCCGGTCTACCCATTACTTCGCGCGCAAGCGCGCTGCGCGGCTCGCCTATGGCGGCCTTGCGGTTCGTAGACACGGCAGTCCCAGGATCCGGTTCCCCGTGGGGTTCGAGCTTCCGTGGCGTGGCGAGGGGAACCGGACCCTGCGGACGTGCCTGACGGGATCGATGGGGTGGTCGGGAGACGGCGGTGTCGCGGGTGTCGGCCGCGGGATCTCGGCTCGTGGAGACGCCGTCGGCCTGCTCTGGTGAGCTCCGCTCCCGGTCCGCCCCCAGGCCCCCCCGATCTCCGGGGCAGCAGCGCCTCACGCCACGCCCGTGACGCTCCTTCTGCGTCATCTGCGTGAGACGGATCCCGCACACGCTCTGCACCTCGTCGTCGGGACGCGTCGACCATGCCGAACCGGAGCTCCCGTTCGAAGACGGCGGACGTAGTCAGAAGCATCGGACCCGGAACGCATCCTCGGCGGAGGCATCGGGGGTTCAACGCATCCTGCACGGGTCGGAGAGCCCGAAATGGATGCGTTCGGGGCCCGATGCCTCCCCAAAGCGTGCGTCGAGGGCCCGTTGCTTCCCCGGACGATGCGTTGAACCCCCGTTGCTTCGCGCCAGGATGCGTTCCTTGCCCGATGCTCCGCCTGGCCTGCCGGGAACGAGGGGCTGTCGGGAGCCGGGCGTGTCACGGGTGCCCCTGGGGATCCCGACTCGTCGTAGACAGCACTGTTGCGGGCGTCAACGGCGGGATCCCGGCGCGTCGTAGAGAGCGGGGATGGCGGGTGGGAGCGTCCGGTCTACCCATTACTCCGCGCGCAAGCGCGCTGCGCGGCTCGCCTATGGCGGCCTTGCGGTTCGTAGACACGGCAGTCCCAGGGTCCGGTTCCCCCTGGAGTTCGGGCTTCTGTGGCGTGGCGAAGGGGAACCGGACCCTGCGGACGTGCCTCACGGAACCGGTGGGGCGGTCGGGAGACGGCGGTGTCGCGGGTGTCGGCCGCGGGATCCCGGCTCGTCGGAGACAGCCGGCAGACAGCGGAGCTGGCCTGCTCTGGTGAGCCCCGCTCCCGGTCCGTCCCCAGGCCCTCTCAGAGACCGGGGACTCGACCCGTACGCCCCGCCCGCCGCGCTCCTTCTGCGTCATCTGCGTCCTTCTGCGTCATCTGCGTGAGACCGATCCCGCTCGCCCCACCGAACCCGTCGTCGGGAGCCCCAACCACACAGCCCGCCCTGCTCTGGTGAGCCCCGCTCCCGGTCCGCCCCCAGGCCCTCTCGGAGACCGGGGATTCGACCCGTACACCCCGCCCGCCGCGCTCCTTCTGCGTCATTCGCGTCCTTCTGCGTCATCTGCGTGAGACCGAGACCGATCCCGCTCGCCCCCCCGAACCCCGTCGTCGGGAGCATCGACCACGCATCAGATTCGCACGATCGTCACAAAGCCGACCGACAGCCTCCACCCGCCGGTCCGGCGCCCACTGCCCCACCCGACCCCATGGCCCTGCCGGATGTCCGCGTTACCAGGCCCGGCCTGGAGGTCCCGATGTCCCGGTACGCACTGCTCTCCGTCAGCGACAAGACCGGCCTGGAGGACTTCGCGAAGGTCCTCGTCGAGGCCGGCTACACCCTGCTGTCGACGGGCGGCACCGCCAAGGCCCTCGCCGCCGCGGGGCTCCCGGTCACCAAGGTCTCGGATCACACCGGCGCACCGGAGATCATGAACGGCCGCGTGAAGACCCTCCACCCCCGCATCCACGGGGGCATCCTCGCCGACCGCGACGTTCACGCGGCCGAAGCCGCCGAGCACGGCATCCCGTTCATCGACGTGGTGGTCTGCAACCTCTACCCGTTCGAAGCGGTGACCTCGGCCGGCGCGACCCTGGCCGACGCCATCGAGAACATCGACATCGGCGGCCCCACGATGGTCCGCGCGTCCGCGAAGAACCACGCGCACGTCACCATCGTGACCGACCCCGCGGACTACGCGCGCGTCGGGCGGGCCGTCGCGCAGGGCGGCACCGACCTGCTCCTGCGCGCCGAGCTCGCGCTGAAGGCCTTCCGCCACACCGCCCGCTACGACGGCGTGATCAGCGCATGGCTCGCGCGGCACGTCGAAGAGGAGTCCGCCCCCGCCGAGCTCGGCGTGCCGCTGCAGCGCGTCGCCTCCCTGCGGTACGGCGAGAACCCCCACCAGCGCGCGGTGTTCTACGCGGATGCCGACGGCGGCGAGCGCTCCCTGGCGCGCGTCACCGTGCACCAGGGCAAGGAGATGTCGTTCAACAACTACGGCGACCTCGACGGCGCGCTCCGCACGGCGTTCGACTTCCGCGGCCCCGCGGTGGCCGTCATCAAGCACATGAACCCCTGCGGCTGCGCCGAGGCGGAGACACCGGTCGAGGCCTTCCAGCTCGCGCTCGCCGGCGACCCGGTGTCCGCATACGGCGGAATCGTCGCGTTCAACCGCCCGCTCGGCATGGACGAGGTCCGCGCCATCAAGCAGAGCAAGACCTTCTTCGAGATCCTCGCCGCGCCCGGCTTCAGCGAAGAGGCGCTCGAAGCGCTCGCGACCCGCAAGAACCTCCGCGTGGTCGAGCTCCCCGGCGACTGGAACGACGGCAGGCCCGGCGGTATGGACGCCCGGCGGGTGCTCGGCGGGTACCTGCTCCAGGACTGGGACGGGCCGACGGAGTCGGACTGGAAGGTCGTCACGAAGAAGCAGCCGACCGACGACGAGATGCGCGCGATGCGCTTCGCCTGGGCCTGCGCCCGCAACGTGAAGTCGAACGCCATCGTGCTGGCGCGCCCCGCGGGCACCGGCATCGCGCTGAACGGCGTGGGCGCGGGCCAGATGAGCCGCATCGACAGCGTGCGGCTGTCCATCCAGAAGGCCACCCTGCCCGTCCCCGGCAGCGTGCTCGCGAGCGACGCGTTCTTCCCGTTCGCCGACGGGCTGCTGGTGGCCGCGGAGGCCGGCGTCACCGCGGCGGTCAGCCCCGGCGGCTCGATCCGCGACGACGAGGTGATCGCGGCGGCCGAAGAGGCCGGTCTCGCGCTCGTGTTCACCGGCGTCCGCCACTTCCGGCACTGACATGCGCGTCCTGCTCGTCGGCGGCGGAGGCCGCGAACATGCCCTGGCCACGGCCCTGGTCCGCTCTCCCCAGCTGACCGCGTTCGCGGCGACCCACGCGAAGCCCGCGTGGCCCGACGGCACCGAGGTGCTCGGCGTCTCCTCCGTGGAGGACACCGTCGCTGCGGCCCGATCCTGGCGGGCCGATCTGGTCGTCGTGGGGCCCGAGGACCCCCTGGCGGCCGGCCTCGCCGACGCCCTGCTGGACATCCCCTGCTTCGGGCCCAGCGCGGCGGCCGCACAGCTCGAGTCGTCCAAGGCCTTCGCGAAGGAGATCATGGTCGCGGCCGGTGTGAAGACCGCCGAGGCGCTCGTGGTCGACGGCGACTGCGCGGAGGCGCGAGCGCGCTGCGACCGCGGGAACGTCGTCGTGAAGGTGGACGGGCTCGCCGCGGGCAAGGGCGTCTTCGTGTGCCCGACGGCCGGCGAGGCCCACGAGTCCCTCGACGAGGTGCTGGGCGCCCGCTTCGGCGATGCCGCGTCGCGCATCGTCCTCGAGGACCTGCTCGAAGGGCCCGAGGTGAGCGTGTTCGCCCTGTCGGACGGGCACCGCGTGCTGCCGCTGCTCTCGGCCCAGGACCACAAGCGCCTGCTGGACGGCGACCGCGGCGAGAACACCGGAGGGATGGGGGCCATCGCGCCCTGCCCGCTCGTCGACCCCGTGCGGACGGCCGAGCTCGTCGAGCAGATCCACGCCCCCGTCGTGCGCGAGATGGCGAAGCGCGGCGCGCCCTTCCGCGGCGTGCTCTACGGCGGCCTGATGCTCACGGCGGACGGCCCGTCCGTGCTCGAGTTCAACGTCCGCTTCGGGGACCCCGAGTGCCAGGCGCTCATGGCCCTGTGGGACGACGACCTCGTCGCGTACCTCCACGGCGCGGCCACCGGTCACCTGCCGGCCGCGGCGCCCCGGTTCCGCGAAGGGGCCGCGTGCTGCGTGGTCCTCGCGAGCGCCGGCTATCCGCGGACCTCCACGAAGGGCACCGTCATCCCCGAGCCCCCGCCGAGCCCGGATGTCCTGGCGTTCCACGCGGCGACCGCGCGGAACGACGCCGGGCAGCTCGTGACGACGGGCGGACGCGTGCTGGGCATCACCGGCGTCGGTCCCAGCCTGCGTGTCGCCCGCGACCGCGCGTACGACGCGGTGGAGGGCTGGAGGTTCGAGGGCTGCCAGCTCCGGCGGGACATCGGTGTCCGGCACGTCTGACTGGACGCCCGAGCGTCCGGCGCCCGGCGTGGTCGTGCACCAGCCCCGGCGCGGCTTCCGGTACAGCGCCGACGCGTTCTGGCTGGCGGGGTTCGCGCTCGAGCCGGACGTTCCGGCCACCGCGGTCGATCTCGGCACGGGCTCGGGCATCGTGGCGTTCCTCCTCGCGGCTGCAGGCGTCCAGACCCGTGGCGTCGATGCGTTCGACGGCTGGGCGGAGGGCTGGCGCCGCTCCCTCCGCGACTCGGACGCGGCCCCGACGCTCGAGCGCGTGGACGTGCGCGACGTGGGCGGCCGGGCGGCGCTCGTGACGTGCAATCCGCCGTTCTTCACGGCCGACTCGGGGCCCGTGTCGCCCGACCCGTTCAAGGCGGTCGCCCGCACCGAGGCCGACGCCACCCTCGCGGACTTCGTGCGCGCGGCGGCCCGCATCGCCACGGAGCGCGCCGTGTTCGTCGTCCCCGTGGACCGGGAGACCGAGGTGCTCGCGCACACCGCGCACCTCCAGCCGTCGCGGCGCCTCCGGATCGGGCGGAAGCGCGTGCTCCTCGAGCTGCGACCCGACGGCGTGCTCACCGAGGATGCCGCGCTCGAGCGCGACGACCCGCGCGTCGTGGCATGGACGCGCCTCGGCTGATGCGGTCGAATGGCGCGCCGACGCCAGGAGCGCGCTTGTCCGACCTCGACACCCTCGAATCCCACGTCCACGCCGAGCGCTTCGGCGAAGCCCTCGCCACCGCGCTCGCCCTGTGGCGGAAGACCCCCGACCCCTCGCTCGGCACGCTGTGCGCGCGGCTCGATGCGAAGGTGCCGACGGTCGGTCCGGCAGACCCGTGGAAGGCCGAGGAGTCGAAGCCCGGCACCGTCCCGCTCGGCGTGCTGACCGGCGCGCTCCTGCCGGCCTCGACGAGCGGCCAGCTCGCCAGCCGCTGCGCGATCCTCGCGCGTCGGTCGCCCGATCCGCGCGTCGGCGCGGCGCTCGAAGCGGTGCTCCGCGCGGCGCCGTTCACCAGCAGCTCCGCCCGCACGAACCTCGGCGACCTCTACGAGACCATCGGCCGGGTCGGCAAGCACGATCCGCGCTTCACGGGAATCGCGGCGACGCTCGATGCCGACTGGGACGTCCGCGCCGCCCAGAAGGAGTGGATGTTCAAGCGCTTCGCGAGGGTCGCGGCCGTGATCGACCCGCTGTGGCCCGAGGTCCCCCGGGTGGCGGAGCCCCACCGCATCGACGCCCTGCTCGCGGCCCTCGCCGACCCCGAGCCCGTCCCCGACACCGTCGACGACCTCTTCGCGCACGTGTGGGCCGACCCCTTCGACCCCGCCGCACGCCAGGTCGCCCGCGACGCGCTGCTCGAGGCGGGCGACCCGCGCGGCGAGCTCATCGCGCTCCAGGAGTCGGATGCGGATCCGGCCCGCCAGCAGGCGCTGATCGAGGCCCACGCCACCGAGTGGCTCGGCGAGCTCGCGCCGTTCGCGACCGTCACGGAGTGGCGCCTCGGATTCCCCTGGGCGGCGGAGGTCCGGTTCCGCCAGCCCCGTGAGGTCACGCAGACCGGCGTCCACCCGGCGTGGCGCACGTTCGGCGACATCCGGCTCGAGGGGGACCGCGTCGGGCCGATGCTGCAGCCCTTCCTGGAGAACATCGCTCCGACCGTCACGATCCTGCGCACCTCGGGGCCGGCGCTGTCCCGGTGCCTGCCGGGCCTCGACCTGCAGCGGCTCCACACGCTCGAGCTCTCCGTCGCCGACATGGACGCCGGCCGCGCGCTGGCCGCGCATCCCCTCCCCGCCCTCCGCCACCTCCGCATCGCCACGACCGACGCCGGGTGGATGGCCGACGCCGTGTGGCTCGACGGGCTCGAGACGCTCGAGCTGCAGCGGGCGGGCGTCGCGATGCTCACGGCGATCTGGCCGACGTTGCTCGAGCGGAGGTCGCTGGTGCGCGCGTCGAGCGTGCGCGGCGACCTGCTGCGCGGGCCGGACGGGCGGATGTCGGCGCTCCGCCTGCGCGGGGTCGGCCCCCTGATGCAGGACCCCGACACGGCCTACCGGCGTCCGCTGATCGACGAGGCCCTCGCCCAGCTGCCGGACGGCGCGTTGACCGCAGTCGAGCTCGAGCCCGAGGCCCCGGAGGGCTGGGACGGGCCCGTCGAGGCCCTGATCGCCCGGTCCACGCGGCTCCGTCGCGCGTCGGTGCGCGGCGTGGTGCGCACGTTCGATCGCGATGGCGCGCTCACGCTGGAGAAGCCGCTTCCGAAGCTCGCCAAGCCGCACGCCGTTGGCTGCGGGACCCTCGGCGTCTTCGTCGGCCAGAACGGCCAGCTCCTGACCATCGATCCCGTCGACGGCAGCGTGCTCGCGGCCCGTGATGTCGGGCCTGTCGACACCATCGTGGCGGGCGACGGCGAGCTCGTCTGGGCCGGAGGCAACCGCATCACCTGGGACGGTCGCTGGACGCGCTCGGGCTCGCCGCGGTTCATGCGGCTCGGACCGCCGGGGCTGCTCCTGCTCGGGCACGGCGCGGACGTCGTGAGCCCGGACGGCCGGGGGATCGCGGAGCATCGGCCCGCCTCGCAGTACTTCCAGGGCGGCGACTTCGCTCCCGATGGCGAGCGGTACGCGCTGGTCGGCATGCAGACGCGGCTGCGCATCGTGTCGATGGAGGGCGGACGCGCGAAGTCCATCGGCGCGAGCCGCTCCACCAAGACCGTCGTGTGGACGGAGGCCGGGCTGTGGCTGTCGGCCAACGACCACCCGCTGCGGTGCCTCGACGACAAGGGCACCGTGCTCCGCGAGATCCCGTTCTCGCCGTACGATCTGCGGCCCTGGCACGGCGGCGTGGTGGCGTCCGACGCGAAGCACGTCGTGCTGTTCGATCGCGACGGCCGCGAGGTGATGCGCACGCCGGGCTGGCGCGGGTGGCCCACGGAGCGCGGGCTGGTCGTGCAGATCACGACGGAGCCGTGGCTGACGCTCGTTCCCTGGTAGGCCGCGCTCCGACGAGCCCCCATCTTCGGACGCCTGCACCGCGGTCGACGCTCCCGACGACGCGGTTCGGGGGCGCGTACGGGATCTGCCTCACGCAGATGACGCAGAAGGACGCAGATGACGCAGAAGGAGCGGCGCGGGCGCGGCGAGAGGCGCTGCTGCCCCGATTGCCGAGGGGGCCTGGGGACGGACCGGGACCGGAGCTCACCAGAGCAGGCCAGCTCCGCTGTCTGCCATCCGGCTGTCCACGACGAGCCGGGCCCCCCGCGCCCGCCACACGGCGGTCTCCCGACAGCCCCATCGGTCCCGTCAGGCACGTCCGCAGGGTCCGGTTCCCCTTCGCCACGCCACAGAGGCTCGAAGCCCCGGGGGAACCGGATCCTGGGACTGCCGGGTCTCCAGACCGCAAGGCCGCCATAGGCGAGCCGCGCAGCGCGCTTGCGCGCGGAGTAAGGGTAGACGAGCCGGGATCCCGCCGCCGACACCCGCAGCGGCGCCCTCTCCGCCGCTCCCGACGACGGAGTTCGGGACGCGGACGGGATCCGTCTCACGCAGATGACGCAGAAGGACGCAGATGACGCAGAAAGCGCGGCGGCGCGGGCGGGGCGAGAGGTGCTGCTTCCCCGATTGCCCAGGGGGCCTGGCGACGGACCGGGAGCGGAGCTCACCAGAGCAGGCCAGCTCCGCTGTCTGCCACCCGGCTGGGATCCCGCAGCCGACACCCGCGACACCGCAGTCTCCCGACCGCCCCATCGGTCCCGTCAGGCACGTCCGCAGGGTCCGGTTCCCCTTCGCCACGCCACAGAGGCTCGAAGCCCCAGGGGAACCGGATCCTGGGACTGCCGGGTATCCAGACCGCAAGGCCGCCATAGGCGAGCCGCGCAGCGCGCTTGCGCGCGGAGTAATGGGTAGACCGGACGCTCACACCCGCCATCCCCGTCCTCTACTCCCGCGGCCGACAGGCGCGACGCCTTCGTCTACGACGAGCCGGAATCCAGCTCGGGGCGCCCCATCGCGCACGCGCACGCGCACCGCCTGCGGCTGGGCACGGGTCGGGCCTCGAGCGCCGTGCCGATCCGGGGCTCTCCTGACCTCCTCGATCCCGTCAGGCACGTCCGCAGGGTCCGGTTCCCCTCCGCCACGCCACAGAGGCTCGAACCCCACGGGGAACCGGATCCTGGGACTGCCGGGTCCACGAACCGCAAGGCCGCCATAGGCGAGCCGCGCAGCGCGCTTGCGCGCGAAGTAATGGGTAGACCGGACGCTCACACCCGCCATCCCGGTCCTCTACGACGGCCGGGATCCCGCAGCCGAGACCATCGGTCCCGACAGGCACGTCCGCAGGGTCCGGTTCCCCTTCACCGCCACAGACGCTCGAAGCCCCGGGGGAACCGGATCCTGGGACTGCCGGGTCCACGAACCGCAAGGCCGCCATAGGCGAGCCGCGCAGCGCGCTTGCGCGCGGAGTAATGGGTAGACCGGACGCTCCCACCCGCCATCCCCGTCCTCTCCGACGAGCCGGGATCTGGCGGTCGACACCGCGGAAGCGCGGCTCAGTGCACGTGCGGCGAATCGGCTGCCGCGCGCGAGCGGATCGTGACCTTCACGCCCGTGCGCCGGCCGAGGCTCCACCAGCGGCCGAAGCCCACTGGCATCGCGTCGCCGTCGACGGCCCGGGTGCGCACCTCGGTGCCCTCCTTGATCGTCGCGGTGCCGGGGTCGACCAGCGCGCGCCACAGCCACCACCGGCAGTCCGGCCACTCGAGGAACACCACGGCCATCGGCACCGACGGAGCATCCGGCGCATTGCGCACCTGCACGGTGCCCATC
This sequence comes from Alphaproteobacteria bacterium, assembly GCA_020632875.1. Taxonomy (GTDB): domain Bacteria; phylum Myxococcota_A; class UBA796; order UBA796; genus JACKEQ01. The sequence goes on along the minus strand of JACKET010000016.1, from coordinate 118,900 downwards.
ACGCCCACCGCCCGCGCGTCGCCCACGTCGGGGCCGACCTCTGCGCGCGTGAGGCCGGCGATGAAGCCGTTGACCGGGATCCGGTGCGCGGCGAGGGGCTGGAGCCCGATCACGTCGATGCGCTCGGGCCGCGCGACGGTCGCGACCGCAGGCGCCGTTCGCCGCGGCACCGCCGCCCGCACGAGCTCGACGAGCGCCTCGCCCAGCTCGTCGTCGTTCAGCACGAGCGTGTCGCGGGAGAGCGTCTGGATCGGGACCTGGAGCTGCTGCACGGGCTAATCCCTCTTCGCGAGCACCTGGTGGTGCAGCACCTTCACGAGGTGGTTCCCGACCACATAACCCTCGACCAGCACGTCCTCGCCGACATACGGCGCGAGCGCATCGGTCACGTCGGGGCCGAGGAAGTAGTAGGCGCCGCTGTTGCGGTCCTGCAGGCCGAGCTGCACGCCGCGCCGCTCCAACGTGCCGTACCACACGTTCAGCCCGTGCAGACCGGCCGGGATGCTCCACTCGCCCACCTTGAGCGTGCGCCCGATCCGGCGCCCCTCCATCACCACCATGTGCCCGTCGAGGTAGGCGAGCATCCGGTCGTCCTCGCCGTACACGAGCTTGTACCGCTCGCCCGTCGACGTCTCGAGCATCGGCCCGAGGGCCGCGCCGTGGACGAGCCCCTCCCCCCGCCACGCGCACGCCGAGAGCCACGCACAGAGCGCCACAATCCACCAGCCAGCCCGTGTTGACAGGGATTTCGGGCTGCTGTAGCATCTCAGCTCGGCGGTCTGTCCCCGCCACGGGACCATCATGGCGCTCCTCCCACGGAAGGTCGGCTCGGTGACCTTGATGCGCACGGTCGGAAACGACGGCGCCACCGAGACCTTCACAGGCATATTGGACCAGCCTGCAGGCAAGCAGGTCATCGTTCGTAAGGTCCTGCCGGCGCTCGCCCGCGATCCCGCCCGCCTCACCTCGCTCCGCAGCCGCGTGGGCGACCTGAAGCCCATCCGCCACGCCGCCCTGCTCTCGCTCCTCGACGCATTCGAAGACGACGGTTCGCTGTACATCATCCAGGAATGGGTCGATGCCGTGTCGCTCGCCGAGATCGTCGAGTGGTGCAACCAGACCGGCGAGGGCATGCCGCACAACGTGTTCCTCAACCTCGCCGTGCAGATCTGCAACGGCCTCGAAGCCCTGCACAGCCAGCCCGGGGCGGCGAGCGGCGCGCGGCACGTGCTGCACCTGAGCATGCGTCCCGAAGCCGTGTTCATGACCCGCGACGGCGACGTGATGCTCGGCGGATACGGGCTCGTCCGCTCGCCCACCCTCGCCCCGCACAGCGGCGGCATCCGCCTGAAGTCGGCCTACATCTCCCCCGAGCAGACCCACCAGGATCAGAAGCTCACGCCGGCGTCCGACCTGTTCAGCCTCGGCGCCGTCCTGTACGAGGTCCTCGCGTTCAAGCCGATGTTCAAGGACTCCACGCCCTTGAAGACCATCGCGCGCGTCCGCCGCGCCGAGGTCACCACGCAGCTGCTCGAGGTGAAGGAGATCCTGCCGGGCCTCGATCGCGTGCTGTACCGCGCGTTGAGCCTCAACCAGCGCCACCGCTACCAGCGCGCGTTCGTGCTGCGCGAAGACCTCCGCGGCCTCATGGCCGGCTACTCGTTCTCGAACATCCAGGCCGAGTCGCGCGCGTTCCTCGAGCCGCTGTTCCAGGGCCGCACCCGCGCGATCGACGAGGTCCTCCCTCCGCTGCCGGCCGCCCACAACGCCGAGAACACGCAGTCCCTGCTCGACGACTCCGCGTCGAACAGCGTTCCGCGCAACCTCACGCCGCTCGACGACGAGATCGACACGGGCTCGCTCGACTCGATCAACGCCAAGCTGCAAGACCTGCTCGCCGCCGACGGCGACACGGGCCCCACGGGCAGCTTCGATCCGAACGTCACCCAGCCGTTCGCGCGCCGCGAGCCGCAGAAACCGCCGTCCGGCCCGGTGGGCCTGGGCCCGAGCGGCCTCGCCGACATCGTGTTCGGCGGCAGCCTGCAGGGCGAAGCCGAAGAGCTCGACCTCCTCGACCCGGGCCGGTCCGAGCCGCCCGATCTCGACGAGCCGTCCGCGGATTCCGATCTCGACGACCCCTTCGGCCCCGACCCCATCCCTTCGCCGTTCCGGCCGCCCCCGAAGCCCGACGTGCGGCCCGTCGTCTCCACGCCACGGCGCGTCCCCACCCCCGAGCCCCAGGTCCGCCACGCGCCCGAGCCGGTCGCGCCCGAAGAGGCGTGGGAGCCCGAAGAGGCGCCCGAGGTCGAACCGCCCGACGCCGACGAAGACGAGGAGTGGGACGAAGGCGGCAGCAGCGGCCCCGTCATCGCGGGAGCCCTGCTCGCGGGCCTGATGGGCGTGCTGGTCGTGTTCTGCGCCGGTACCAGCGTGCTCGGCGTCGTCGGGGCGTCGCAGGTCGCCTCCTCCCGCTCGGCGCCCTCCGTCGAGGCCCCCACACCCGTCGCGGCCCTGCCCGCCGAAGAGCCCGTCGTCGTCGCGCGGGCCGAGCCCCTGGCGCCTCCGCGCCCCGTCGAGAAGGCCGCCCGGTCACCGAAGCCACGTCCGATCGCGGCCGTATCGGGATCCCAGCGGCCACCCGAGCCGCGCGCCGCTCCACAGCCCATCGCCCGCGTGGCCCCCGAGCCCCGGCCTGTCGAGCCTGCCATCCGACTCCCCGACCCGGCGCCCAGGGTCGCCGCTGTCGCGCCAGCGCGGGTGCCCGCCGTGGCCGCGGTCGACCCGACGCTCTCGGATGCCGACTGGGACGTCGACATGATGGTCGCCGAGAACCTGTCTCCGCTCGACCTCCAGGAGCCGCCGCCCACCACCGCCACGAAGCCTCCCGAAGACCTCGGCGCGTTTGCGACGGCGGCGTACGGCGGTCAGCTCGGCGGCACCGATCAGGCCGCGCTGGCCGCGGTCCCCGCCGACGACCCCGGCTTCACCCGCTCGCGCGTGCTGCTCTACCAGGATGCCAAGGCCCGCGGCGACTCCGGTGCGAGGCGACGCTGGATGGACGAGCTGATGGCGGTGCCCGAGAACCGCTACCGGCCCGAGCTGCTGGTCGAGCACGCCGCCATCGCGATGGCCGACCGCGACTACGAGGCCGCGCTCGACCGCGCCAACCGCGCTGAGCAGTACTGGTCCCGCCTGCCGCGCGACCTGATGTTCACGCGCAAGGCCATGATCCACGAGATCCAGGCCCAGGCCAGCTACGCCCTCTACACGCGCAGCGACCCGCCCCGCGAGGCCTGGCTCGACGGCTCGATCGACGCGTGGAGCCGCTACCGCACCCACGTGCTCGGCGCCCATCGCACCGACCTCCTCCAGCGAGCCGACGAGCGCATCGCGACCCTGGAGGACGTGCGCAAGCGCATGCACTGATGCTCGTCCTCCTGCTCGCCACGGCACTCGCCGGACGCCACGCCATCCAGGGCCAGGTCATCGATCGCAACGGCGACCCGATCGACCGGGCCATCGTGAGCCTCGCGCCCGGCAACGTCGAGCTCGTGACCGACCGCGAGGGGCGGTACCTCATCGACTACCTGCGCAACGAGAAGGGCGACCGCACGCGGCTCGCCCGCAAGACCGACTACACCCTCGAGGTCTTCCGGCCCGGGTATCACACGGCCTCCACGAAGTTCTTCTTCAAGCGCGGCGAGCTCACGGTCGACACGCTCACGCTCGCCGAAGAGAGCATCACGGTCCCGGATGCCGGCGAGAACCTCGACCCCGAGATCTACAAGGACCCGACGCACGCGTCCGGGGCGAACTACGAAGGCCAGTGATCGCGCTCCTCCTGGTCGGGTGCTCCAGCCCCGGGCCCTCCGTCGCGCCCGACCCCACGTGGATCGACGCGCTCACCGAGCCCGCGTTCGCCGCGCTGATCGAGCGTGACGGTCGGGAGGGCTGGGTCGCGCTGCACGCCGGCCGTCCCGACGAGGCCTGGGCTGCGATGCAGTCGGACGAGGGCCGCCACCGCGCCGCGCTCGACGCGCGCCTCGTGTACGAGGCCCTGGCGTCCGTGCACACCACGGCGGCCCGCGCGCTCGGCGAGGAGTGGCCCGACGCCCCGCCCGAGGTCCGCGCGGCCGCCGCTCACGCCACCGACTGCAGTGTCGCGCCCGACGACCCCGTGCTGGCGGCGCGGTTTGCGGCCCGAGCCGCGCCCGACCCCGGCCCCGTGTGGACCCTCGAGGCCGACGGCTTCACCCGCACCATCCACGACCCGTGCGCCGAGGCCCACGCCGCGCGGCTGTGGGCCGAGCGGGAGGGCCCCGTCGAGGGCCTCGCCGGCCAGGTCTTCGGCCCCGTCGCGTTCGAATCCGGGCCCCGGACCGCCCAGGGCGCGCGCGACGACCTGATGGCCCTGCGCCGGCAGCTCGATCTCGGAGCCGCAGCCCGGCCGGATGCGGCGCTGGCCGAAGACCTCGCCGCAGACGACGTGGCCGCCGTGCACACCGCGACCCGCCTCGCGATCGACGCGCTCGAGGCGGGTGACGCGGAGTACGCCCGCACCCTGCTCCAGCTCGCCCACTCGGGCGGGCACGTGCTCTCGGCCCAGGCGCCCGAGCGCTACTGGGCGGCGCTGGCGTGGGCCGAGCTCGCGTCCGGCAATCCCCGCGGGGCCCTCGACGCCCTCGCGGTGCTGGGGCCCCGCGCAGCCGGGCCTCGCGAGACGGTCGCCGACCTCGCCGTGCTCCGGGGCCTGTCCCGCGTCGGCGACAGCAAGGAGGAGTAGACTCACCGCGATGCGACGCCTCGCTCCCCTCCTCCTGGTCCTCGCGCTGCCCGCGGCCGGCGATCCGCTGCGCTACGCCGAAGACCGCGCGCCCGGCATCGTGAACCCGCTGTTCGCGACCACGATGGCCGAAGCACGCCTGAACGAGCTCGTGTTCGCGTCGCTGTTCACCGACGACCGCGAGCTACGCAGTGCGCCCGCCATCGCCGAGTCGTTCACCGTGGCCCCCGACCGCCGCTCCATGCGCGTCGCGCTGCGGCGCGACCTGAAGTGGCACGACGACGTCCCGCTGACCGCGCGCGACGTGGTGTTCACCATCGAAGCGATGCAGGCCGAGGGCACCGCGTCGCCGGAAGCGAGCCGCGTGCAGTGGGTCCGGCGGGCCATCGCGCTCCACGACCACAGCCTGCAGCTCGACTTCGAGGCGCCCGAGATCGCGCCCGAAGACAAGCTGCACTTCAAGATCCTGCCGGCCCACCTGTTCACGAGCACCACCGTCGAGCGCGGGAACGCGTTCCGCACGTCTCCGGTGGGCTCGGGGCCCTACCGCCTCGAGAAGTTCAACGAGGACAACTCGATCAGCATGCGGCGGGTCGGAGCCCTCGGCCCGCAGCAGGTGCTGATGCGCGAGGTCGCCGACAAGAACTACCAGGCGAAGCTCCTGCTGTACGAGTCCCTCGAGGCGCTCGTGCGCGTGCTCCCGCGCGACCTCGCCGTGCTCGAGAGCGACCGCAGCATCGACCTCTACCCGTACCAGACGAACAGCTGGTGGTACGTCGGGATGAACGGGGCGAATCCGCAGCTCACCGACGTGCGCGTGCGCCGCGCCATCACGCTGATGACCGACGTCGACGCGCTGTTGAAGCCCATCGGCACCGGCGACCGCGTGTCCGGGCCCTTCGTCCCATCGAGCCCCTTCTACGACCACGCCGTGAAGCCCGCGGCGTACGACCCCGACGCGGGCGCGCGCCTGCTCACCGAGGCCGGCTACACCTTCAACGGTCGTGAATGGCTCGGCACCGACGGGCAGTCGCTGACCCTGAAGCTCGCCGCGCCGGCCAGCATGGACACCGCGCAGGATGTCGTCGTGAACCTCCAGTCGCAGCTCGGCGGCCGCGGTGTGAAGGTCGAGCCCGAGTTCCTGCCCGTCGCGGAGTGGAAGAAGCGCGTCTGGCGCGACCGCAGCTTCGATCTGGTGCTCTCGCAGTGGTCGTTCGACCGCAACGAGGACGTGTACGACCAGTTCCACAGCACCGGACGGCGGAACTTCACGAGCTACGCGAACCCCGAGGTCGACGCGCTGCTCGACAAGGCGCGCACCACGACCGACCCGCAGGAGAAGAAGGCCACGCTGCGCCAGGTGCACGCGAAGATCGCCGAAGACGCGCCGATGGTCTTCCTGTTCACCCTCGACTCGTACGCCGCGATGTCGGCCCGCGTGAAGGACGTGGTCGTGCACCCGTTCTACTTCTTCACGTGGGTGGAGGGCTGGCGGCTCGAGTGACCCTCAGGCTGCTCGCCCAGCTCGCGCGTGCGCTCGGGACCGTGCTCGGCGCGGCGTTCCTCCTGCTCGTGGGGCTCGAGCTGGCACCCGGGGGCCCGGCCGACCTCGTCGCGGATCCGGCCGTGGCGGACGTGCTCTCCGCGCGGTGGGGCCTCGACCGGCCCATCCCCGTGCGGGCGTTCGACTGGCTGGCGCGCGTGCTCACCGGCGACCTCGGGACGAGCTGGGCCTACCGCCCGGGCGCGCCCGTGTGGGAGGTCGTGCAGGGCCCGCTCCAGCGCACGGCGGGGCTGCTGGTGCTGGCGTTCCCGGTCGCTGTGATGCTCGCGAGCCTGCCCCGGCGCCTCGGCTCGCTGGTCGTGCTGGTGAGCGCGCTGCCCGTGTTCCTGCTCGCGCACCTCGTCGTCGAAGGCGCGAATGCCAGCGCCTGGGCGGCGATGTCGGCGGGCTGGCTCGACCGGCCGGGCTGGTTCGCGCTGCCGGGCGTCGACCACCCCGTGCGGACGGCGCTCGCCGCCGTGGTGCTCGCCGTGGGCTCGAATGTCGGAGGCGACCTGTGGACCGACATGCAGCGCGCCCGTGACGCCCTGCAGCGGTCGGACTTCGCCGCGGTCGCGCGGGTGCACGACACGCCGGGCCCGGGCTGGAAGCACGCTGTGCTGGTCGCGCTGCCCGTGCTCTCGGGTCGGCTGCCCATGGTGCTCGGCGGCTGCGTCGTGCTCGAGCGCGTGTTCCTCGTGAACGGCGCGGGCTGGGTGCTCTGGGAGGCCGCCATGGCGCGCGACTTCGAGCTCGCGATGGCCCTGGGGCTCGTCGCCGCCGCGGTCGTCGCGACCGTCACGCTGGTCGCCGAGTCGGCCCGGGTGCTGCTCGACCCACGGCTCCGGGAGCTCCCGTGATCCGCGCCCTCCCCGCGCGCCTCCTGCGCCAGACGGGCCCGGTGGAGCGCGTCGCGGTGGCCGTTCTGCTCGCCGTGCTGCTCGTGGGCCTCGTCGTGGCGCCCTTCACGACCAGCCCGGTGACCGAGCTGCGCGGGCTCTCCGCCTGGGCACCGCTCGGCCGCGACCACCTCGGGCGCAACGTGCTGGCGCGGCTCGTCGGCGGAGCCGGGTCGGCTGCGGTGCCGTTCGTCTGGGCGTGGGGCGTCACGGCGCTCGGCGTCGTCGCGTGCGCCGCGTGCAGCTGGGCCGGCGGGCTCGTGCGGGCCGCGTTCGGCGCCGTGACGGGCGTGCTCGGCGCCATCCCGCGGTTCGTGTGGGTGCTGCTCGCCCTCTCGGTCTACGGGCGCTCGTTCGCGGTGCTCGGCGTCGCCGCGGGCCTCGCGTTCCTCCCCTCCGCCGCGGCCGTCGTGGACGCACGCATCGCGCCGTGGCGCACGGATCCGTCCGTGCAGGCCGACCTCGCGCACGGGGTGCCGCGCCGCGCCGTGCTCTGGGAGCGGCTCCTGCTGTGGGAGTGCGGTCCCGACCTGCTCCGCCAGACCCTCGGCCTGTTCGGGTTCGTCGTGGTGCTCGAGGCCACCCTCGCGTACCTCGGGTTCGCCGTCGGCGAGCCCTGGCCGAGCTGGGGGAACGCCGTGGTCTTCGACTGGGGGCGGAGCGACGTGACCGCCGTGGCGCGTCTGGCGCCCCTCGTGACGCTGTGGGCCGCCGCGTGGCTCGCGACCGTCGCCTCGGGCCCCCGGGAGCAGCCGTGAGGGTCGAGGGTCTCGCGGTGCGGGCCGGTGATGGGGCGCTGCTGACGGACGTTTCGTTCCAGGTGGAGCCCGGCGAGCTCGTGGCGTTGACCGGGCCGAGCGGGAGCGGCAAGACCGTCCTCGCGCGGACGCTGCTGGGCGTCCTCGACGCCTCTCCGGGACGCGTGGCGGGCTCGGTGGACCCCGGCGGCGCCGCGTGGCTCCCCCAGGACGGCCTGCGCTCCCTCGACCCGCTGCTGCGCGTGCGCGAGGTCGCGGACCGCGAATCGCTCGCGGCCGTCGGGCTCTCGGAGGCTGGCGACCTCTACCCGCACCAGCTCTCCGGCGGGATGGCGAAGCGGGTCGCGCTGGCCCGCGCGCTCTCCACGCGCCGTCCGTTCCTCGTGGCCGACGAGCCCGAGGCCGCCGTGGATGCGGACCTCCGCGAGCGCCTGCACCAGCACCTGCGCACCGTGGCGGACGCGGGCGTCGGCGTGCTGTGGATCACCCACGACACCGCGGCCGCCCGGGCGCGCGCAGATCGCTGCCTCGCGCTGCGGGACGGCCGCCTCGTGCCCTTCGAGCCTCCCGACGAGCCCGGTCCGCCTGCGCCCACGGGCTCGCCGGGCGACGTGGTGCTCGCCGTCGACGCGGTCCGGTTCGCGTACCGCGCGTGGCGGAAGACCTCGCCGGTCCTGCACCACGCGGCGCTGACGGTCCGCGCGGGCGAGCGCGTCGCGCTGCTCGGGCCGTCCGGCAGCGGGAAGAGCACGCTGGCCCAGCTGATCGTGGGGCTGCGACGCCCGGACGCGGGCACCGTCCTGCTGCGCGGAGAGCCGCCCGTCCCCGGTCGCCACAGCCAGCTCCTGACGCAGGACCCGCGCGCCATGCTCGTCGAGGACCTCCCCCTCGACGCGCTCCTCCATCGATCCGCCCGTCTCCACGGGCGTCCCCCCGCCGCTGTGGCCGAGGCGCTCGAAGCGGTCGGGCTCTCCCACCGCGCCGGGGCCCGTCCCCACGAGCTCTCCGGAGGGGAGCTCCGCCGCGCCGGCATCGCCCGCGTCCGCCTCGCCCGCCCCTCCCTCCTCGTGGCCGACGAGCCCCTCGCCGCCCTCGACGCGCCGTTGCGGGGAGCCATCGCGCGCGTTCTCTTCGACGCCGTCGGACCCGAGGGCGGCCTCCTGTTCATCACGCACGACATGGCGTTCGCCGAGCGCGCCGCGCACCGTACGATCCGGATGGATGCGGGGCGGACGGCGTGATCGCGCTGTGGCTCGCCGCCGCGCTCGCCCAGGACGACGAGGACTACCGGAGCCACGTCGACCAGGCGAAGTTCTTCGTCCGCAAGGGCTGGTACGAAGACGCCGCGATGGAGCTCGAAGCCGCGCTCGAGAACGACAACGGCGAGCTCGATGGCCAGGCCTGGTATCTGCTGGCGGAGGTCCGCTACCACCTCGGCGACATCGAGGGCGCGATGGAGGCCGCCGACCGTGCGCACTCGAACAGCCGCACGCCCGAAGAGCTCGAGCTGGCCGCGGGCTTCAGCACCTGGCTCCACGAGCAGTTCGGGCTCGTCGAGGTCGAGACGCGGTTCGACGGCGTGCAGAGCTCGGTGTTCATCCAGCTCGAGAGCCTGCTGCTCGATCCAGAGCTCAAGAACTACTTGAAGGATCTCGGCGTGCGCCTCGCAGAGCCGCGCCCACTGCCGATCCGCTTCGGTCTCCCGGTCGGCACGTACCGCGTGAACGGCCGCCCGGTCGAGATCCGTGCCTCGGAGCGATCGACCGTGCGCATCCCGGTCCGCGGCGCTGCGCCCGAGGCCCTGCAGGTCACGGAGCTCGAGGGCTCGCTCGGGGTCACCGCCTGGGCCGGGAGCGCCGCGCGCGGCCACTACCCCGGCCCGACCGCGCGCATCGGGATCACCCAGCCCCTCGGGGGGTTCGTGCTCGGGCTCGCGGCCGACTGGAGCGGGCGCACGCTCACGACGCCCGACGGCCTGCGCTTCGTCCCGGCGGACTTCGGCCTGGCGGCGCGATTCGGCGTCGAGGCCGCGCGGATCCGCGACGCGGCGCTGCGCGCAGCCCTCTCCGGACGGGTCGCGCGCATCGGGGGCCTCGGCCTGCCCTGCGCCGGCGACGCGTCGGGTGTCGTGTGCGCGAAGGACGCGACTCCCGTGGCCTGGGCGTACCCCGACAGCTTCGCGATCGTGCCCGGGCTCGAGCTTTCGGCCGTGGTCCTCGACCGTCGGCGGACGACGGCGGTGGGCTGGGGGGTCCGAATCGTCGGAGAAGCCGCGTTCGGTCGACGACCGGGCTCGGGCAGTGCGAGGATGGGTCCCGATGAGATCCCGTACACCGTCGATGCCGCGGATCGCCCGTTCCTGCTGGGCGGCGTGCGCCTCATGGGCACTGTGGTGTGGGCCCGCTGAGGCCGTCGAGATCACCGAGATCGCGAAGGTCGACGGGGCCCACGTGCAGCGCCCGTCCTGGTCGCCCGACGGCGAGCGGCTCGCGTGGGAGGTGAACTTCCACGACCGTAAGATCCTGCACCTGTACGTCGGGACCGCGAAGGGCGACGGGAAGCGCATCGAGCCGCCCACCCGCGCGCGCTCGTCGCTCACGAAGGGCTTCGAGACCTCGGGGCGCGAGGGCGTCGCGCACGAGCTCACCTGGGCACCCCCGTCCGTCGGGGCCTTCGCGTACAGCGCGACGAACGCCGAAGAGGACTACGACCTCTACATCGGCAACGCGGCCGTCGTGCGCTCGCCCGGGGCCGACGGCGGCGCGGCCTGGTCGCCCGACGGGGCGCGCATCGTGTTCGCGAGCGCGCGGTCCGGCGATGGCGACCTGTACCTCATCGACGTGGCCCACGTCGAAGACCGGCCACGGCAGCTCACGCGCATCCCCGGGGCCTCCGAGCTCCACGCCGCCTGGGCGCCCGACAGCGCGCGCATCGCGTTCGTCGCGCACGGCAGCACCGGCGACAACCTGTGGCTCCTGCCCTCGCTCACATCCGAGCCCGTCCAGCTCACGACGGGCAAGGGCAGCCAGCTCCACCCGGCGTGGTCGCCCGACGGCCAGCGCATCGCGTTCTACGCGAACGAGCCGGGCTCGGAGCAGTTCGGGCTCTACGTGATGGATGCCCGTCCCGGCGCCCCCGCGAAGCGCCTGCTCGACGCGGTGATCGTCGACAGCCACGGCCCCGCCTGGGCCGACGACGTGTCGCTCGTCGCGGTCGCCGACGAAGACGACGCGCTCGACCCCATCGTCCGCGTGACGGTCGGCGGACAGCGCTCGGATCTGCCCCTGGCCACGGTCGGCAACCGGGACCTCACGGTGTTTCGAGCCCCTGAGGGGATCCGTGTAGCCTGGTGCGCGCAAGGCGAGAAGAACGGGATGCAGCGGGACTTCCGGCGTCTCTACACGGCGACGCTATCGATGAATTGAGCCGGAGCCTGGAGCCGGGAGCCTGGAGCCCGGTTTCCCGGCTGCCGACGCTGTCGAGCCCCGATCGCCCGGCATCACGCAGATGACGCAGATGGACGCAGATGACGCAGAGTCGAGGGCGTCGACGGGGCGGGCCGCGTGCTCGCCCCGATCGTGGGAGAGGTCCTGCAACCCGATCGACAGCGGGACTCACCAGAGCACGCCCACCTGCTCGGTGACGTGGGATCGGTATGCACCACTCCTGATCCAGTCCGGCACGGGGTGCCACTCTCCGAAACTCCGAGGGACGGGGAGGCCGTTGGCGGATCCCTATCAGGAGCAGCCGAAACGCCGGCCTGCTCTGGTGAGTCTCGAATCCGATCCGCAAGAAGGCCCGCTCGGCGCTCCGGGGAGGCGAAGACGTTCGACCCGGGGCGGCCTCGTCTCTGCGTCATCTGCGTCCTTCTGCGTCATCTGCGTGATGCCTCGGGACGGTCGAAGCTCGATCCGGCTCCCGGCTCCAGGCTAGACCCGGTGAGGCCCCAGCGACGGCTCCCAGTCCTTCTCCATCAGCGCCTCGGACGGATCGGGCGCGTGGGGACCGGGACAGAAGTGGACGAGGACCGAGGGGTCGACCTCGGCGATGCGGTCGGCGGCGGAACGGCCGACGAGGACGTACTCCTCGCGCGTGCCGTGGTCGATCAGCGCGATGGCGAGGCGCCCGTTGGCGAGCTCCTTCGCGACGCCCGCCTGGATCTCGATGCGGTGGACGGTGCGGCCGTCGCGACCCTTGAAGAAGAATCGATGGGGGCCGCGGTTCTTCACGCGGTTCCCGAGGATCAGGTTCCGCACGCGCAGCGCGGCCTCGTAGCGGTCGCGGGCCTCGGTGCGCTCGCGGCGCTCGGCGAGCCGCGCCTCCTGCTCGGCGTTGCGTCGCGCTTCTTCGGCCGCGCGGGCCTCGCGCTCGAGGGCCTTCTTCTTCTGCTTGGAGCCCTGGGACTCCTTGCGGTCCTTCTTGAGCTCCTGGTTCACACGGCGGGCGTCTTTCTTCGAGACGAGCCCCGCTTTCAGGAGCTGGTCGCGAAGCGACATCAACCGACCTCGTACAGGTTGATGTAGCGGTTGCCGAGGATGGAGATGCGGCCGAGGAGGTTCGTGGGCATCTGCCCCACGGCCTTGGCGCCGACCTCGGTGAGCAGAGGGCGGCCGCGATGCGCCGAGAGGTTCATCATCCAGCGCGCAAGGTAGAACGGGCCCGCGAGCTCCCAGCCTTCGCCAGGGCGCCGCGTGCCCGAGTCGATCCGCGCGACGCCCGGCGCGACGCCCGCCGACAGGCGGTATCCGGCCTTGGTGCTCACGGACTTCAGCGCGAGCGTGCACTTCACGGCGTCGGCGAGCGCGGTGCGCATGTCTTCGGCGAGCCAGCACACGAGCATGCTGCTGTTCTCGCGCTCCCAGATCTCGCCGCCCGCTTCGGTGACGATGCCCGCCCACTCCTGCGCGAGGCCGGCGAGCGAGGTCTTGGGGCTCGCGAGGGACCGCGGCGGAGGCGCGGCCTCGGCGGCCAGCACGACGACGGCCTGGGGCGACGTGGCCCCCTGGGACGGCTGCTTCGGCTGCGGCTTGCCAGCGGTCTCGATGACGTTGCGCACGAACGCCGCGAGGTCGTTGTTGGTGGCGCGGTGGCCCTCCTGGACCATGAGCACGCCGATGGCCTCGAGCATCTCGCCCGCATCGCGGTACCGGTCGTCGGGCAGCGCGCGCAGGCTCTTCAGCACGATGGCTTCGAGGTCTTCGCTGATCTCGGGGCGGTAGGTGCGCGGCGATGGCACGTCCGCCCGCCGGACGCGCGCGATGGTCTCGTCGCGGGTCTTGGCCTTGAACAGGCGCCGGCCCGTGAGGAGCTCGAACATCACGACGCCGAGCGAGAACAGGTCGGTGCGGCCGTCGAGCTCTTTGCCGTCGACCTGCTCGGGCGCCATGTAGGCGTACTTGCCGCGGATGACCTCGTGGAGGTTCTTCGCCTGGAACGCCGCGCGGCTGATGCCGAAGTCGGTGATCTTGACCTCGCCCGAGTAGCTGACGAGCACGTTCTGCGGGGAGATGTCGCAGTGCACGATGTGCAGCGGGTTGCCGTCTTCGTCGGTGCGCGCGTGGGCGAACTGCAGCGCCTTGAGCACCTCGCTGATGATGAACAGCGTCAGCGGGATGGGGAACGGGCCGAGGTTGCGGGAACGCGCGACCAGGCGGGCCAGATCCTGCCCGTGCACGTACTCCATGGCCATGTAGTAGTGGCCGTTGACCTCACCCAGATCGAAGACCTGCACGATGTTCACGTGCAGCAGCTGGACCGCGATGCGGGCCTCGTCGATGAAGAGCTTGATGAACTCGTCGTCGCTCGCGAGCGAGTCGAGGACCTTCTTGATGACGAGGATCTTCTCGAAGCCCGCGAGGCCGTACGCCCGCGCACGCCACACCTCGGCCATGCCGCCGGTCGCGATCTTCTCCAGCAGGTGATAGTCGCCGAACTGCTGCGGGCCTGACGTGGTCACACAACCCCCGGGAAACGCCTGCCATCCTACCCCGTTGTCCTCCCGAGGGCCGGCGGTCGAACGAACTCGGACGGGAGGAAGCCCGAATGGGAAGTGTCGACGAGCTCATGGCGATCGTGCGGTCGCTGCGCGCCGAGGGCGGCTGTCCGTGGGATCGCGCCCAGACGCCCGCCTCGCTGCGGCCGATGCTGGTCGAAGAGGTCTACGAGGTGCTCGAGGCCATCGACGCGGGCGACGATCGCGCGATGCGCGAGGAGATGGGCGATCTGCTGTTCACCATCGCGCTGCTCGCGCAGATGCGTGCAGAAGCCGAGGCGTTCACGCTCGAAGACGCCGCGGCGACCGTGTGCGAGAAGATGGTGCGCCGCCACCCGCACGTGTTCGCGGGGGCCGACTACACCGGGCTCCCCGGGTGGGAGGCCATCAAAGCGGCCGAGCGGGCCGAGCGTAGCGACGGCACCCCTCCGAGCGCCCTCGACGGCGTGCCCGCTGCCCTGCCCGCCTTGATCCAGGCCCAGCGCATCGGGAAGAAAGCGGCCTCCACGGGCTTCGACTGGCCGTCGATCGACGGCGCCCGGGCGAAGCTCGACGAAGAGCTGGCCGAGCTGGACGAAGCGCTCGACGGTGCGCAGATCTCCCGGGTCGAAGAGGAGCTGGGAGACGTGCTGTTCAGCGTCGTGAACGTCGCGCGCCACGCGGGGGTGTCGGCCGAAGACTGCCTTCGCGCCGCCACGCGGAAGTTCGCGCGCCGCTTCCGGCGTCTCGAGGATGCCGTGCGCGCCGAGGGCGGGGATGCCGCGGCACTCGACGGCGAGGCCCTCGAGGCACGCTGGCAGGCGCTGAAGGGCGGCGACTGATGTGGAAGCTCATCCTCGCATTCACGGTGATCCCGGCCGTCGAGCTGTTCCTGCTGCTGCAGATCGGCGCGTGGCTGGGGCCGTGGCAGACGTTCCTGATCGTCGTCGGCACCGGCACGCTCGGGGCGTGGCTCGCGAAGCGCGAGGGCCTCGGCGTGCTGTCGCAGCTCTCGGAAGAGCTCCGCAACGGCCTGCCGCCGGGGTCGCGCCTCGCCGAAGGGGTCCTGGTGCTGGCCGGCGGGCTGCTGCTCATCACGCCGGGCGTGCTCACCGACCTCGCCGGGTTCCTGTTCATCGCGCCGCCGACACGCCGCTGGCTCGCCCCGCGCGTGGTGAACGCGATAGCGAGCCGCTTCGACTTCGTAGAGCTCGGCCCCGGCCGCTCCTCGTCGGGCGGCGGCCCCCAGCCCACCCTCGAAGATCCCCACCACCCGTTCTCCAACCCGTTCGACGACCTGCCATGACCGAAGATCACGACGAAGAGAAGCTCGAAGCCCTGTCCCAGCAGTTCGTGGGCGCGGTCGAGCTCCATGCCGCGGGCAAGACCGACGCGGCCGAAGACGAGCTGCGCGCGGTGCTCCGCGTCGAGCCGCGCCTCGCCGAGCCGCACCTGCTGCTCGGCCGCATCCTGCTCGACACCGACCGCCTCGAAGACGCCGAAGAGCACACGCGTGAGGCGCTGAAGATCCTGCTCTCGGGCCAGCAGTGGACCGAAGACGTGCCCGCGCACGTCGTGCTCGCCGTGTGCCACGCCCAGCTCGCCGAGATCCTGCGCCGCACCGCCGACGAAGACGACGTGATCTTCGGCGACCCCGAGCGGTTCCACGCCATCGTCGAAGAGAGCCGCACGCACTTCCAGAAGGCGTCCGACCTCGACCCGACCGACGAGACGAGCAGCTACTACGCGTTCTTCATGGGCCCCGTCGAGAACTGAGCCACCATCCGCGTGCCGCTCGCGAGCCGCTCGTGGCGCAGCTCGCCGCCCTGCTCCTCGCAGAGCCGGCGCGCGACGTACAGGCCGAGCCCGGTGCCGCGATCGGCGGGCTTGGTCGTGACGAACGGCTCGAACATCCGGTCGGCGACCGAATCGGAGACCCCCGGGCCGGTGTCGTCGACCACGAGGGTCGCGCGGTTCGTCGTCATCCGGATCTCGACGCGCACCTGGCGCTCCGGGCCCGGTGCGACGGCGTCGAGCGCGTTCAGCAGTAGGTTCAGCGCGACCTGCCGCGCGACGAACGGAGGGCCGTGCGCCCACACCGACGGCCCGTCGACGACCGCGATCTGCGCGGCCACCTGGCGCCGGCGCCCCTCCAGCATCCGCACCACGCCGGCCACCACCTCGCGCACGTCGTAGATCCGGGCCTCTTCGCGCCGTCCCACGTCGGACCACGCCGCCAGCAGGGACTCGAGGTGATCGACCAGCGCGAGCACCTCGTCCATGCGGACGCCCTCCGCGCTCTGCTGGCCGAGCTGCGCCATGGCCCGCAGCGCGAACAGCGGCTGGCGCACCTCGTGCACCAGCGAGGCCGCGGCGATGCCGGCCTCCGCCAGCTCCGCCAGGCGAAGCAGCTCGCGCTCGTCGAGCTCGCTCAAGGCACCTCCAACGCGTTGTCGATCTGCACGGGCACGGTGCACCCCACTCCCAGGTTCCCGAGGCCGTCCTCGGGGCGGATCGTGACGGCGTAGGTGCCGTCCGGGACGATCGCTTCGGTCACGTCGCGCCCGTCCCACTCCCACGCGTCGGAGACGCCCGTGGGCACGAGGCGCCTGCGGATCACGATGCCGGACGACGCGTCCTCCACGGTCGCCACCCACCAGGCCGGCAGCGAAGCCGTCTGGAGGTCGACGTGCAAGACGTCGGCCTCCTCGCCGGGCCCGGGGTCGCCGTCGGGACGGAACCGCGAGACGGCGGGCGTGCAGCTCAGCGGGTCTGCCGCGCCGGGGAGGTCGCCGAACACGCCGATCCAGTCGCTCGCCGTGCCGTTCGCGGCACCGTCGAGGCGGTTGCCGGCCGCGTCGCGGACCGCGTTCGTCGCGATCACCGTCCACGTGCCGGCATCCGCGGAGACCGGGGCGTCGAGCAGGAGCTGCCACGTGTCGGGGGCGACCATCACGACATCGTCGATGGACGACGCGACGGGGCCGTCGATCTGGAACGCCGAGGGCACCATCGTGGCCGCCAGCATGGGCTCGCTGAAGGTCAGGACCACCTCGTCGACCGCGCCGGTCGTGTCGCCGGTCGGGCTCTGCTGGTAGACCCACGGAAGCCGGTCGTCGCCGACGAATTCCACGGTCTCCGTCGCGCGGGCGCCGCCGCTAACGGACTCGACCACCAGCGTCGCGGTGCCGCCCGTGGACGCGGGGAACGCGTCGAGGGCGAAGGTCGCGCTGCCCGTCGCGTCGAGCTGCACCTCGAGGCCCGTCCCCGAAGGCACGGGCCCCACGAGCTCGCCGCGATCGGAGCGCACGCGAACGACGCCGCCGGAGGCCGGGTCGCCGGTGCAGTCGAAGGCCCCGACGATGTCGATGTCCGTCGCGTTCGAGCCCACCGCCAGCACGGGCTGATCGACGGAGAGCGGGATCTCGCCGACCGGGTTCCCGTCGTCGGGACCGGCCCAGATGGTGGACGACGCGACGCTCCCGCACCCCGCCTGGTCAGCCACGAGCGCGCTGATCGGGTTCTCGCCGAGGCTCGGAACGATGAGCGTGAGGCCCGGACCCGCCGAGACGACCGCGGGTGCGCCGGCGATCGAGGTCGCGTAGCGCGCGAGAGGCGACGCGCCGACCACGGTGCCGGCGAGCGAGCCGGCCAGCGACGCGGACTCCGACACCTCGTCCCAGCAGGCCCGCCCGGACGGGGCTCCCGCGAAGTCGAGCACCGCAGTGGGCCCGGACGCACCGCAGTCCGAGACGACGTCGAACGCGGCGGACACGCCCGAGAGCCCGCCTCCGACGGCCTGCAGCGTCTCTCCCAGCGCCGGAGCCGTCCACGAGAAGGTCGTGGTGGCCGCGCCGTTCACCAGCGCCGCGTTCACGTCCGCGCCGTTGCCCGAGGTCGCCGAGACGGTCACGCTCGTGGACTCCGCGCCGCGGTTCCCGAACTGGTCGACGGACTCGACGCGCACGGCGGTCGCGGTCCCCGTCCACGCCCACGGCACGAGGGGCCGCACGACGAGGGCGACGCCCACGTCCGGCAGCACGGAGATCGGGGACGAATCGCCCACGTCCACCGCGTCCGCCACGAGGTCGAGCACCGTCGAGCCCGCGGACACGAGGCGTATGGGCTGGCTCCCCTGCCCCGTCGCGTCGAGCAGGACCTCGCCGACGAACGCGCCGCCGGGGTCGAAGATCTGGACCGTGTCGATCGCCTGGACGACGTACGGATTCCCGTACGCGTCGGTCGCCGTGATCGCGATGTCGAACGTGTCGCCCGCGACGACGGACGCGGGCGTGACGGCCGTGGCGACGGCGAGCGGGCCGTTGACGACCTCGAACGGGGCGGAGGCCGCCTGGACGCCGTCGACGTCGAAGGTCAGCGTCGCGTCGGGACGGGCGGTGACGAGGACGCACGCCTGCACCATCCGACCGTCGGGGAGCGGCGTGTCGACCGCGCACTCGACCTCGGCCAGATCGTCGGTGGCCGAGATCGCGAACGAGCCGAGATCGGCCGCCGGCAGGACGTTGCCGTACTCGTCCGTCGGCGAGAGCGCGACGTGCACGGGCTCTCCGGCGACTCCCGTGTCGAGGAGCTCGACGGACAGGGCGTCGACGGCGAGCTTGGGACGCACGACGTAGGGACCGCTCTCCCCCGCGATGGCGCCCGACTCGGCGACGAGCCGGATGGCGTCGCCCGCGAGCACACTCACGAAGCGGCAGTTCACGTCGTTGAACCCGGACGGGATGCAGTCGGAGCCCTGGAGCCCGCCGACCGTGTCGCTCAACACGACGGTTCCGGTGAATGCGGTGCGATTGCCCCACGGGTCGCGCGGCGTGATG
This sequence comes from Alphaproteobacteria bacterium, assembly GCA_020632875.1. Lineage (GTDB taxonomy): Bacteria > Myxococcota_A > UBA796 > UBA796 > JACKEQ01. The sequence continues at coordinate 100,108 of JACKET010000016.1, read as the reverse complement.
TCGGCGGACTTCGTGTCGCCGGCCCGGATCGGCGTCGTGCCGGTGACGACGCCGAAGCTCGAGACGGAAGCCGGGAGGACCGTGATCGGGCCCGATTCTCCGGGCGGCCCGGCGATGATGCTGAACCGGAGCGGCGCGTCGGAGCAGTCGTTCCCGAAGACCGTCGAGTCGAACAGCGTGACCGACGTGGTCTGCGGGCCGTCCAGGAACCGGAACACGCCGCCGCAGGAGGAGACGAGCAGCATCGAGATGTCCTCGTCCTCGACGGGGTTCCCGAACTGGTCCTCCACGCGGACCTCGACGTCGAAGGGCTCGCCGGCGACCACCTCGAAAGGCACGGGCGTGGGCGGGAGCGTGACGATGCTCACGAGGTCCTGGCCCGGCTCCCACTGCAGCTCGAGCGTGTCGGCGCGGATGGCGCTCGTGGGGTCGAGCGGCGCGACGACGACCTCCACGCGACCCGGGGTGCCCACGGAGAGCGAGATGTCCCCCACCCCGTCGGGACCGAGGAATCCGGTGAGGGACTGGCCATTCGGCGCGATGATGACGTTCTCGAGGTCGGGCGACGAGAACGTGCCGTCGACCAGCCCGCCCCCGACGGCCTGGACGCGCACCTCGACCTCGAGATCCGTCTGGACGACCTCGTCGTCGGGACCGAGCAGCCGGATGGCGAGCGGCTCGGGCGTGTTGACCTCGGCCACGACGTCGAGCGCGGAGATGTCGAGCTTGTCGGCGCGGGTGTTGGACACGGTGTAGGACGCGGGCAGCACGGCCTCGCGGCCCGTCGGCGACACGACGACGAGGTCGTAGATGCCCGCGGGAAGGCCCGGCCCCACGACCGCGCGGAGGTGCTCGTAGTCGAGCGCGGAGACGCTGCCGAGCGCGTACTCCCCCGCCACCTCGGAGCGGAGGATGGCCGAGAAGCCCCGATCGAGGTCGTACTCGTCGCGCCGGTTCGCGTTGATCTCGACCTGCGGGTAGAAGTTCGCGCCCTCGACCGAGATGACCGTCTCTTCGCCGTTCCAGCCGCGGTCGGGCTCGACGGACTGCAGCACCGGGTCCGGCAGTCGGACCCCGCACGCGAGCAGCATCGGCAGGAGCGGTGTCACCTAGTACACCAACCTGAAGCCGACGCCGATCGCAAGCCCGCCGAGATTGCCGGTGAAACCGACCTCTCCGCCGGGCCCCGGGAGCGACGACCACCGGAGCTCCGCCACGAGGTCGCCGAGACCGAGCCGGTAGCCGGCCCCCGCGATGAGCGTGCCGCCGGAGACGACGCGGTTACCGCGGCTCACGATGCGGTTGCCGAAGCGCGTCGTGACCGTGTGCAGGCCGAGGCTGCCGCCGGCGCCGCCCCAGAACGACACGCCGCCGCGATCCTGGCGCAGCAGCACGGCGAGGGACAGGGGGAACACGCCGCCCACGAGCTGCGCGTCGTCGCCGAGGCCCGTCTCGGCGTTCGCGCTCAGGCGGTACCCCGACACCGAGGCCCGCACGAGCACGCTCTCCGCGAGCAGGCGCGTGCGCAGGTCGGCATCCATGGTGACGACGGGCGACGAGACGCTGCCGAAGTTCGAGATCCACCCGACCTGCGGGCCGAGCGACAGGCGCCCGAGGCGCGGCTCGAGCGTGAGGCGCGCCGTCGACCGCAGCGACTCGGTCTTCGCGGTGATCGTGACCTCGCGTGGCCGGTCGCTCTCCTCGGGCACGTACTCGGCGACCCAGGTGCCGTCGGGGCGCGCGATGAGCGGGCCCACGGAGCCCTCGGAGACCTCGAGCTGTACGTCCTCTTCGGTGAGCGGGTTGCCGGCGCGGTCTTCGAGCTGCACCGAGACCCACGCGACCGACGCGCGGCCCGTGCGGAGAATCGGCGGATCGACGAGCACCGAGATGCCCGCCACCCGCCCCGGAGAGAGCGTGAGGTCGCGGGCGGTCTCGAGCAGCGGCGCGCCGAGCGCCACGGGGCCGCGGGTGCCGGGGAGCACGAGCGCGCGGGCCTTTCGGACGCCGGTGCGCGCGTTGACCACGAGCGGGCCGGGCTCGACGAAGTCCTCGCGGATGGCGGCCCAGCCGTCGAGGTTCGTCTTGGCCTCGCGGGCCTCGCCGTCGAGGTCGAACCGCACGACGGCGTCGCGGACGGGCGCACCCACCGCGTCGAGCGCGCGGGCATACACCAGGAAGCCCGCCCCGGTGCGGTCCCAGCCGATGTCGAGCCGCGCGACGGGGCCGAGCGACGACGCCGGCTCGTACCGCGCGTGGATGGTGTCGCGGCCCACGTCGACGGCGGACTCGCCGCGGTACTCGGCCTCGCCGGTCTCGGCGCTGCCGGGGCTCCGCTCGATCGCGCCGTGATCGGCGCGCAGGACGATCGCGCTGGGGTCGAGTCGCTGCCCGCGCGCGTCCTCCACGGCGGCGCGGACCTCGGCCACCGGCAGATCGGTCGACAGGTCGGTCGGCCAGACCTGGAGCAGGAGCCGGGTGGCCACGCCCTCCGGCGGCCCGAGGCGCAGGGACGCGCTCGCCTCGGCGCCGAGGCGGCACTCGAGGCGCACGTCGACGAGGTCGCCGGAGAACCGGCCTTCGACCGGCACGGCGTAGAGCCCCGCGTTGATGCGGAGCACGTCGAGCGACCCGACGGCCGGCGAGCGGCACGTGGGCGCTTCGTCGCGCCAGGCATGGCCCTCGCCGTCGGTCGCGCGCAGGTACACGAGCCGCGGGCGGCCCTGCAGCGACGCGCGCTCGCCGGGGATGGCGACCAGCGAGGGCTTCGACTCGGTGGCCAGCGGGATCGTCGACACGGTCTGGTTGCCGAGGTCGTCGATGAAGATGGCGTTGGCCAGGTTCTCGCCGGGGTACTGGTCGACGCGGGCCACGATCCGCCCATCCCTGCCGGCCTCGAAGGGGCCGTACGTGCGCCCGCCGACCTCGAGCCGGAGCTTCGCGCCGGGCTCGGCGTCGAGCGGGATGCGTGGCTTCGCGCGGAGCCGGATGGCGCCCCAGCTCGGGCGCGCGTCGGTGCGCGCGTCGCGCACACCGAACGGGATGAGGCGCGGGAACGGCGAATCCCCCGTCTCGACGAGGATCTCGAGCCCACCCTCCACGGCCTCGACGCCGACGACCGCGCCCTCGGCCACGACGACCTGCAGGAGCTCGGGCGGCGGCATGTTCGCGCCCGTCACGGGGATGCGGACGACCTCGCCCTGCACGACCGCCTCGACGCGCGCCGGCACGTCGAGGTCGCCGGGCTGCGGCCAGCCCACGTCGAGCGCGACGGTGGAGCTGCGGCCCCCCGCCGAGAGCTTGAGCTCGACGTGCTCGGCCTCGACCTCGGGTGTGACGACCAGCGGCCAGACGCCGTCTCGCGCGCCCTCGAGCCCGAAGCGCACGGTGCCGCCGACGATCTCGACGGCCGGTGGACGCACGCTCCCGTCGAGCACGGCGACCCACACGGTCCCCGGCAGCCCGGGACGCAGCTCCTCCTCGGCGGAGAGGACCGCGAAGTCCGCAGCGAACGCGCACAGGAGGAGCGCGAGCACGTCAGTTGCCGTACTCGACGCCCCCGCGGAACGTCGGCCCGCGGGTGTCTCGCGTCTGGAGGGGCCCGCGGAGCGCGGCTTCCTGGCCGAGCAGATCCGTGGCACGCACGTCGACCTCGTTCGATCCCTCCACGAGGGGGACCTCCGCGAGGAAGTCGCCCTGGGCGTCGGCGAACACGACCTTCTCGCCGAACCCGCCGGAGAGCACGACCCGGGCGCCCGGCGTCGTGCGCCCGCGGACCTCGGTGGCCTCGGACCGGGTGCGCTCCGGAGCCGGCCAGGAGACCTCGAGCAGCAGCTCGTCGGGAATCGGCCCGATCTGGGCGGACCGCTGGCGGATGATGGCGCGGGAGCCCTCGCCGAGGCGGGGCTGATCGACGCCCATGAGCGCGACCTCGCCCCGCGTGGTCTCGAGGACGGCGACATCATCGTTCACGCCGATGCCGAAGTCCGCGTCGGTCGCCTGCACGGTGACGCCGCCGCCGGTGACGCTGACCGAGCCGCTGTCGGGCCGCACCGTCGCGCGGAGCGCGCCCCCTTCGATCTCGAGGCCCACGCCCTGCTCGTCGACCGACCGCACGACGACGGACGAATCGGGCCCGATGCGCACGTTCGTGCCGGTGCCGAGGCTGAGGACCGCGCGGCCGTCACCGGTCACCACGTGGTCGGACGGCGCGATGCGCGTGCCCACCACGGCCTTCCCGTCGCGCCCGGGCCCTTCGAGGGACACCTCGCCACGCACGGTCGCGAGGATGACGCCGCCCTGCGCGGCCCCGTTGGAGAGGTACCTCCAGACCGCGCCGAGCATGGCCACGACCACGACCGCCGTGAGGAGAATCGCTACGTTCTGACGCACGCGCGCACTTGCTCCCTGGTCCGGCCCCTTTCTTTCTTAGCACGCGTCAGGCGCGCGGGAGGCGGACGCGCCACGCGGCGCTGTCGTCGAGGGGCTCCACGAGCTGGCCTCCGAAGCGGTCGAGCGTCTGCCGGGCGACCCAGACGTCCAGCCCCGACGCCATCCAGTCGTCCTGCACGATGCCGACCTCCTGGTCGGGCGCGAGGAGCACGACGGCGGCGTTCGATTCGAGCTCGGCGGACACCGTGAGGGTCGCACCGCGGGGCAATCCCTTGAGCAACGCCGCGACGAGCTGCCCGAAGGCGCCGACCGCGAGCGCCGCGTCGACCGCCACGGCGACCTCGGGGATGGCGACCCACTCGACCGTGACGCCACTGTCGCGGATGGCGGCCACGAGCGCGGTGCGCACGTCGGCGAGGATCTCGTCGAGGCGCGCGGACGCCGAGCCCGCGGGCTCTTCGCCGTTCGTGAGCTTGAGGAGCGCGTCCAGCACGTCCCGGCAGCGCGCGGCCTCCGCTTCGAGGTCGTCGAGCACGCCCACCATGCCGCCGTCGCCCGCCCGGGCGCGCAGGATCTGCGTGAGCCCGAGGATGGCCATCAGGGGGTTGTTGAGCTCGTGGGCCATGCCTGCGCCGAGCTGCGCGACGGCGGCGAGCTGCCCGGAGCGGACGAGGTGCTCCTGCGCCTCGCGGAGGTCGGCGGTGGCGGCGTCGACGCGCTGCTGGAGCTCCTGGTTGAACGCCTCGATCTCGGAGCGCTGGCGGAGGATCTCGCCCTGGTTCTCCTTCAGGCGGGACGAGAGGTGGTTGAAGGCCCGGGCGAGCTCCCCGACCTCGTCCTGGCTCTCGACCTCGGCGCGGGCGCCGTACCGCCCCTCGGCGAGCACGAGCGCGGTGTCGCGGAGGCGTGCGATGGGCTCTGTGAACCACCGGCCCATCACGAATCCGAGCAGGGTCGCGACGACCATGGCGAGCGACACCGCGAAGATCAGGCTGCGCCGGATGCGGTTCGCGGGCTCGAGCGCGACCTCGGCCGGCTCGAGGACGACGATCGACCAGTCGGTGCCCGACACCGGCGCGGCGGCACCCTGCACGTCGGTGCCGTTCGACTGGTACGCGAAGTCGGCGAGGTTCCCGAGCAGCCCTTCGACGAGGTCCAGGCGGAGCAGCGGGTGTGGCGGCCCCACGACCGTCTTCGCGCCGTCGACCAGCAGCACGGCGCGCGTGGCGCTCGACTGCGCGGAGAGCTCGGCAGCGACGACGAGATCGATGTCCGCGCCGAGAACGATGGGCGGGTCTTCGGACGCGACCACGGCGATGGGCACGGACGTGTGCACGCCATCCGGCGACCAGAACGCGCCCAGCGCGAGCCCGGCGCTCGACTCCAGCGCGCCGGTCACGGGCAGGCGCTCGACGAGCGCGAGCGCGCGCTGCTCGGAGCCCCCGCCCTTCTCTTCGAGGTACACGGGGTCGACGACGAGCTGGCCGTCCCCGTCGACCAGCACGACGGTCACGGCCGACGGCACCGACGTGAGCACCGCGCGCAGGAGCCCGGTCTGGCGCTCCGGATCCAGGGTGGCCACCGGGAACGTCCCGGCCCAGCCGAGCAGGAAGTCGGACTGGCCGTCGAGCCACCGCCCCACCGACGTGGCGATGGCGCGGGCGTCACGCAGCTGCGCCGCGACGGCCGCCTCGGTCGCGGAGGTCCCCGTCGCCCACTGCGCCCACGTGCCGAAGAACAGCAGGGAGAGCGCGCTGACCGCGGCGATGACGAGCGCGAACCGCAGCCAGAGGCGCACGCTCAGTACCCTCCGGCGTCCGCCTCGCCGTTGTCGCCCGGGAACCGGAGCGTGAACTGGGTACCCGAGCCCACGATGCTCTCGACCGAGATGGTGCCGCGGTACTTCGTCACGATCCGGTAGACGATGTTCAGCCCGAGGCCCGTGCCGCGGCCGGGGGGCTTGGTCGTGTAGAACGGATCGAAGATCGCGCCGACCCGGTCGGGCGGGATGCCGTCGCCGTTGTCGCGGACCTCGATCCAGGTGCCGCGCGCGTCGCGCCCCGCCGTGACGGTCAGGCAGCCCTCGTCGGACTCGCCGTGGCGCTCCGCGATCGCTTCGAGCGCGTTCTTCACGAGGTTCACGAACACCTGCTGGATCTCGTTGGTGCGCGCGTTGATGTGCAGGTCGTCGGCCACGTCGAGCACGACCTGCATGGGCTCTGCGCCGAGGCTGCGCCGCACGAGCTTCACGGCGTCGGCGATCACCTTCGAGAGCTCGACGGTGGTGTGGTACTCGAGCTCGGCCGTGCGGCTGTAGCCCGAGAGCTGCACCACGATCTCCTTGATGGTGCGCGAGTAGTCGACGATTTCGCGCGCGTAGCCGTTCACGAGCTCGCGATCCTCTTCCTCCTGGATCGCCTCTGCAAGGCCCATGACACCGAACAGCGGGCTGCTGATCTCGTGCGCGATGCCGGCCGCGAGAGTGCCGATTCCAGCGAGTTTTTCAGACTGGATGAGCTCGGCCTGCACCTCTTTGAGCTCTTCGAGCGCGGCCTCGAGCTCGGCGTTGCGCTCCTTCAGGCGGGCGAGGAGCTCTTTGTTCTCGCGTGCGAGGCGCACTTTCGCGAAGGCCTGCCCGACCTTCCGCTTGACGTGGAAGATGTCTTTCGGCGGCTTCACGATGTAGTCGAACGCGTCGAGATGCATCGCGCGAAGCACCGTATCGAGCGAGGCGTAGCCGGTGATGATCAGCACTTCGCAGTCGGGCTGGCGCTGCTTCGCGTGCTCGAGCAGCTCGAGACCCCCGACATCCGGGAGGTTCTTGTCGGTCAGCAGGACGTCGACGCCGGCGTCGATGGCCTCCATCGCGCTGCGCCCGTCTGCGCACGTGACGAGATCGTAGCCCTCGCCCTCGAAGACGGACGCGAGCAGCCGCAGGATGACGGGTTCATCGTCGACGATGATCAGGCGACCTCGGCTCACGTGCCCTCCACGGCGCGCCAATAGCCCGCGTTTGCAAGACGGACAATGACCGCTAAGATGCGCGGGTGCGCGGCTCACCCGCGAACCGAGGTCTTCCATGCGCGTCGTCACTGTCCTCCTCCTCAGCGCCCTCGCCGTCGGCTGCAAGGCGAAGAAGGACGGGCAAGGCCCACAGTCCAACGATGATATCCAGAGCCAGATCACCGAGCGCGAGCTCCCCGAGCAGGGATTGCTCCAGCAGGAGGTCGACCTCGACGTCGACGGGAAGCCCGACATCATCAACTACTTCCGCGAGCGCACCGAAGATCGGCTGCTCGTGAAGAAGGAGGTCGATCTGAACCACGACGGTCGCATCGATCTCATCTCGTACTTCGACGACGACGGGCGCCTGAAGAAGGAGGAGATGGACTCCGACTACGACGGCAACTTCGACTGGGTCGACCACTACCGCGACGGCAAGCGCGTGATGTCCGAGTACGACACCGAGACCGACGGCAAGTCGAACGTCTTCAAATACTACGAGACGGCCGACGGCAAGACGATGCTCTCGCGCAAAGAGCGCGACACCGACGGCGACGGCAAGATCGACGTGTGGGAGCGCTTCGACGCCGAAGGCAACGTCGTCCGCACCGGCACCGACACCGACGGCGACGGCAAGATGGACGAGCGCTCCGAGTAGCTCGTTCGGATCTCGTGCAGCACAGCGTTCTCGGGTGACGGCGGGTTCCGACTCCCGGCGCGTGCAGGCTCGATCGCACGTCGAAGGGCCCTGGTCGACGCTCCCGACGACGGAGTTCGGGGCGCGAACGGGATCTGCCTCACGCAGATGACGCAGAAGGCCGCGGATGACGCAGAAGGAGCGGCGCGGGCGGGGCGAGAGGTGCTGCTTCCCCGATTGGCCAGGGGGCCTGGCGACGGACCGGGAGCGGAGCTCACCAGAGCAGGCCAGCTCCGCTGTCTGCCACCCTGCTGGGATCCCGCAGCCGAAACCCGCGACACGGCGGTCTCCCGACAGCCCCATCGGCCCCGTCAGGCACGTCCGCAGGGTCCGGTTCCCCTTCGGCACCCCAAAGACGCTCGAAGCCCCAGGGGAACCGGATCCTGGGACTTCCCTTCGGAACCCCAAAGCCATAGGCGAGCCGCTCGAAGCCCCAGGGGAGACCGGCCATCCTGGGACGACGAGCCGGGATCCGGCGGCCGACACCCGCAGCGGCGCCCTCTCCGATGCTCCCGACGACGGGGTTCGGGGGCGCGCCCGGGATCTGCCTCACGCAGATGACGCAGAAGGGCGCAGATGACGCAGAAAGAGCGGCGCGGGCGGGGCGAGAGACGCTGCCCCGATTGCCGAGGGGGCCTGGCGACGGACCGGGAGCGGAGCTCACCAGAGCAGGCCATCTCCGCTGTCTGCCACCCGGCTGGGATCCGCCGCCGACACCCGCGACACGGCGGTCTCCCGACAGCCCCATCGGTCCCGTCAGGCACGTCCGCAGGGTCCGGTTCCCCTTCGGCACCCCAAAGACGCTCGAAGCCCCAGGGGAACCGGATCCTGGGACTGCCGACAACCGCAAGGCCGCCGCGCCGCGCAGCCCGCGAAGATGCCGGACGTTCACCCGCCATCCCCGTCCTCTACGACGAGCCGGGATCCGGCGCGGCCGATCGCGCAGCGGCCTCCGATGCTCCCGACGAGATGATCTGCCTCACGCAGATGACGCAGAAGGAAGGGCGCAGATGACGCAGAAGGAGCGGCGCGGGCGGGGCGAGAGACGCTGCTGCCCCGATTGCCGAGGGGGCCTGGCGACGGACCGGGAGCGGAGCTCACCAGAGCAGGCCAGCTCCGCTGTCTGCCACCCGGCTGGGATCCGCAGCCGACACCCGCGACACGGCGGTCTCCCGACAGCCCCATCGGTCCCGCCAGGCACGTCCGCAGGGTCCGGTTCCCCTTCGGCACCCCAAAGACGCTCGAAGCCCCAGGGGAACCGGATCCTGGGACTGCCGGGTCTACGAACCGCAAGGCCGCCATAGGCGAGCCGCGCAGCGCCCGCGCGCGAAGTAATGGGTAGACCGGACGTTCACACCCGCCATCCCCGTCCTCTACGACGAGCCGGGATCCGGCGGCCGACACCCGCAGCGGCGCCCTCTCCGATGCTCCCGACGACGGGGTTCGGGGGCGCGCCCGGGATCTGCCTCACGCAGATGACGCAGAAGGGCGCAGATGACGCAGAAGGAGCGGCGCGGGCGGGGCGAGAGGTGCTGCTGCCCCGATTGCCGAGGGGGCCTGGCGACGGACCGGGAGCGGAGCTCACCAGAGCAGGCCAGCTCCGCTGTCTGCCACCCGGCTGGGATCCCGCAGCCGACACCCGCGACACGGCGGTCTCCCGACAGCCCCATCGGCCCCGTCAGGCACGTCCGCAGGGTCCGGTTCCCCTTCGGCACCCCAAAGACGCTCGAAGCCCCAGGGGAACCGGATCCTGGGACTGCCGGGTCTACGAACCGCAAGGCCGCCATAGGCGAGCCGCGCAGCGCTCCGCGCGCGGAGTAATGGGTAGACCGGACGTTCACACCCGCCATCCCCGTCCTCTCCGACGAGCCGGGATCCCGCGGCCGACAGGCGCGACGCCTTCGTCTACGACGAGCCGGAATCCCGCTCGGAGCGCCCCATCGCGCACGCGCACGCGCACGCGCACCGCCTGCGGCTGGGCACGGGTCGGGCCTCGAGCGCCGTGCCGATCCGGGGCTCTCCTGACCTCCTCGATCCCGTCAGGCACGTCCGCAGGGTCCGGTTCCCCTTCGCCACACCGCAGGGGCTCGAAGCCCCAGGGGAACCGGATCCTGGGACTGCCGGGTCCACGAACCGCAAGGCCGCCATAGGCGAGCCGCGCAGCGCGCTTGCGCGCGAAGTAAGGGGTAGACGCACTACTTCTTCAGGTTCAGACCCGCGAACAGATCGCCGAAGGTCCCGAAGCTCTCGGGCTTCTTCGGGGCCGCGTGGGCGCGCCAGTCCTCTTCGGCGGCCTGGCGCATCGTGAGGGTCAGGCGGCTGCCGCGCGACGCGTCCTTCACGCGCGCCTGGACCTGCTTCCCGCGCCGGAACCGCTGCGCCAACATCGTGCCCGCGGGAAGCTCGACCTCGCCGGCCGGGAGCCAGCCCGTGCGGCCGTCGTCGAGCTGCACCACCACCCCGTTCCGCATGACCTCGGCCACCGTGCCGCTCACGACCTCCTCCTCGGCCGTGGCTTCGGCGGTGCCCTCGACGAACGGCGCGAGCGAGATGCGCTGCCGTTCGTGATCGAGCGCCAGGACGCGCACCTTCAGCGCGTCGCCCACCTTCGGGACGCCCGCGGCGAGGCGGCTCGTGTGCACCAGGCCGTCGAGGCCGTCCGCCAGGCGCACGAACGCGCCGAACGACGTGAGCCGCACGACCGTGCCCTCGTAGACACCGCCTTCGACGAACTCGGAGCCGACGGTGCGCCAGGGCGCCTGGTCGGGATCCTTGAGGGAGAGCGTGAGCTTCTTGCGCTCGAAATCGACCTCGAGCACGCGGACCGTGACCTGCTCGCCCACCGCGACCCGATCGGCCGGCGAGTCGTCGCCCCACGAGAGCTCGCGCTTCGGGATGAGGCCATCGACACCGCCGAGATCGACGAACGCGCCGAACGGCTGGACGTTCCGCACGACCCCGTCGAGCTGCTGCCCGACCTCGACGCTCTTCCAGAACGTCGACGCCATCTGCTCGGCGCGCTCCTCTTCGAGAGCCCGGCGCGACAGCACGATCTTCTCGCCCGTCTCGATGACCTTGAACTGCAGGGTCTGGCCGACGAACACCTCGGGCGCGTCGACGTGGTGCCGCGAGATGAGCGACCGCGGGCAGAACGCGCGCACGTCGCCGATGCGGACCTCGAACCCGCCGGAGTTCATCGACGCGACGTGGCCCTCGACCGGAGCGCCCGATTCCTCGGCCTCTTCGAGGTGCGCGCTCGCCGCCGAGCCCGACAGGCGCGTCGAGATCCGGACACCGGACTCCTCGGCGTGCAGGACGTACGCGGTGACCTCCTGGCCCACGTGGACGTCCGGCAGGTCGCCCCGCTCCATCCAGGCCTCGGCCTTGCGCCCGATGTCGACCAGGATCTGCTGGTCGGTCACGGCCGTCACGGTGCCGCGCACCTCTTCGCCGACCTCGAGCGCGTCTGCGCGGACCGCACCCTCCATCAGGGCCGCCAGCTCGGCCGGATCCATCGACGCGAGCGCGAGCAGGTCGTCGGTGTCGAGGCGCGGGCGCGGGGCCACGGCGGGCGCCGGAGCCGAGGGCTTCGCAGAGGTGGACGCGGGCGTGGCATCGGCCTCGCTGGGCTCGACGCGATCGGCGCGCAGGTCGGCCTTGCGCTGGCGGCTCACCTTGGGTCGGGACATGACGGCTCCATCGGATGGACCGGCCCCGTAACCCCGTCAGCGCCGTCCGCCCTCGTCGTCGTACCGCTGGCGGACCGCCTTGAGATCGGCGAACGTCAGCCGCTTGTCTTCGGGCGTGCGCAGCAGGTAGGCCGGGTGGAACGTGGGCATCACGGGCACGGTGAAATCCGACCCCGGGTCGCGGTAGACGTGCCACCGCCCGCGCGCGCGCATGATCCCCTGCTCCGTCTGCATGAGCGTCTTCCACGCGACCGACCCGAGCACGAGCATCACCTTCGGCTGAAGCGCGCGGATCTGCGCCTCCATGAACGGGCGGCACGCCTCGACCTCGTCGGGCAGCGGGTTCCGGTTCTTCGGCGGGCGGCACTTCACGACGTTGAGGATGTAGGTCTGGGTACGGCCGAGCCCCAGCACGTTCTCGAGCATCTTGTCGAGCATCTGACCCGCCGGGCCGACGAACGGCTCGCCCTGCTCGTCCTCCTGCTGGCCCGGGCCCTCGCCCACCACGACGAGGTCGGCCTCGCCGGAGCCCACGCCGAAGACGATGTTCTTCCGGGTCTTGCAGAGGCCGCAGCGCGTGCAGTCGCCGAGCTCTTCGCGGATCTGCCGCAGCGCGGCGGCCCCCACGGGGCCGGTGACACGGGCACCCCGCGCGAGGTCGGTCCACGCGGACACGGGCTCGGGACGGTCTTCGGAGCGCGGCGCCTCGGTCTCGTCACCCGCGGGGAGCGCCGCCGTGACGAGCTCTTCGCGGATCCCGCGCGCGGCGAGGTCGTCGAGCGCGGCACGCACGTCGCGGACCAGCGCCTCGAGCTCGCCCTCACCCATCGAACCTCCACCCCAGATCGCGGAGAGCGTCCCACACGCGGAACAACGGGAGGCCGATGACGTTCAGCCAGTCCCCCTCGACGCGCTCGATCAGGAACCCGCCCCGCGCCTCGGCCGCGTAGCCACCCGCGCATCCGGATGCCTCACCGGTCGCCACGTAGGCGCGGATCTCGGCCTCGCTCACGTCCCGGACGGTGATCCGCGTGCGTTCGACGCCGGAGCGCAGGGCCCCGTCGCAAACGACCGCCCAGCCCGTCACGAGATCGTGCGTGCGGCCGCGCAGGCCGAGCAGCCTGCGCACGTGATCGTCGGTGTCACGCGGCTTTCCGAACACCTCGCCGGAGTCGGGGTCGTACACGACCTGATCGGCCGCGAGCACGATGCCATCGGAGGCGACGGCGCGCGCCTTCGCGACGGCGATGGCGACGGCCCTCTTCGCGGGATCGGGGTCGGCGAACGCCGTCTCGTCGACGCCGGGTGGCACGACCACGTACGGAATGCCCGCCTCGGCGAGGATCCGGGCGCGGTACGGGCTGGTGCTGGCGAGGACGATTGGACGCATGTTGACCGCTTGGACCGGCAAGGTGCGTTCGATATACTCCAGCACCAAATCGGGCACACCCCTCGGGCGGCCCGCTCTCCGTTCTCCTTTCCTTCCATGAAAGCCGGACAATCAGCGTCCGGCCGGAGGCCCGTCACATGACGACCGGTGCGGTCGGAATCGACCTCGGCACGACCTTCTCCGCCATCGCGCACGTCAATCAGCACGGCGTCCCCGAAATCCTCCCGAACGCGGAAGGCGATCGCATCACGCCGTCGGTGATCCTGTTCGAGGACGAAGACGTGATCGTCGGCAACTACGCGAAGCAGGCCGCGGTCGTGTACCCCGAGCAGGTGGTGGAGTTCGTCAAGCGCCACATGGGCGACGAGAGCTTCAAGTTCGAGTACGGCGGCAAGGAGTACTCGCCCGAGCACCTCTCGAGCTTCATCCTCGCGAAGCTGAAGCACGACGCCGAGCTCCGGCTCGGGCACCGCGTCGATCAGGCCGTGATCACCGTGCCCGCCTACTTCACCGACGTGCAGCGCCGGCTCACGATGCAGGCCGGCGAGATGGCGGGCCTGCAGGTCCTCAAGCTCATCAACGAGCCCACGGCGGCCGCGTTCGCGTACGGCCTCAACAACGCCGGGCAGAACGCGAAGGTCCTCGTCTACGACCTCGGCGGCGGCACCTTCGACGTCACGCTGGTCGACATCCACGGCAGCGACATCAACGTCATCGCGACGAACGGCGACCACATCCTCGGCGGGAAGGACTGGGACGATCGCCTCATCCAGCACGTGGCCGACGCCTTCAAGGAGAAGCACGGCCTCGACCCGCTCGAGGATCTCGCGAGCTACCACGACCTCCGCCAGAAGTGCGTGAGCGCGAAGATCAGCCTCACCCGCCGGCCGAAGGTCAACGTCTTCCACGACTACGGCAGCAAGGTCCTCCGGCTGGCCGTCACCCGCGAGACCTTCGAGGAGCTCACGCAGGATCTCGTCGATCGCACCATCGCGCTCACGCAGGACGTGCTCACCGAGTCGCAGACCGACCCGAGCCAGGTCGACATCATCCTGCTGGCGGGCGGTTCCACCCGGATGCCGATGGTCCGCGACCGGCTCACGGCGATGTTCGGCAAGCAGCCGGCCACCGACATCAACCCCGACGAGTGCGTCGCCCTCGGCGCGGCGCTCACCGCGGCCATCGAGAGCGCGGCGCTGGCCGGCGAGGAATCCCCGGTCGACATCCGCACGCACGACGTGACCAGCCACTCGCTGGGCATGGTCGTGTACCGCGAGAACAGCCTGTTCAACTCCCGCATCATCCGCCGGAACACCCGGATCCCGGCCGAGAAGACGCGTGAGGACTACTCCACCACCCACGACGGGCAGACGACGGTCGACCTCTGGCTCGTCCAGGGCGAAGACTCCGACCCGTTGCAGTGCACCGTGCTCGGCCACTTCGAGTTCTACGGCATCCCGCCCCGTCCCGCGGGCGAGGCCAAGCTCGCCGTCACCTACCGGTACAACGCGAACGGCATCGTCGAGGTCGAGGCGATGGACCTCGAGACCGGCCAGATCCTGCCGCACCGCCTCGCCGCCGGTCAGGTCACCCTCGAGGATCTCGCCCACAACCGCGCCCCGATGCAGGTCGCGCTCGTGATGGACTGCTCGGGCTCGATGTACGGCAAGAACATCACCCAGGCGAAGGCCGCGGCGGTCGGGTTCGCAGAGCGCACGCTCGGCGCGCCCAACCGGCAGATCGCGGTGGTCGCCTTCCCGGGCGGCGTGAAGAGCACCCCGACGGCCGACATGGACCGGCTGAAGTGGGCCATCGACTCCCTCACGCCCATCGGCTCCACGCCGATGAGCGAAGGCCTCTACGACGCCCGCAACCTGCTGCGTCCGCGCGCGGGAGTGCAGCGCGTGTTCGTCGTCATGACCGACGGCCATCCCGACGACCCCGACGGCACCGTGGCCGAGGTGCACCGCCTCCGCTCCAGCGGCGCGCGGGTCATCACGATCGGCGTCGGCACCGAGGTCCAGCAGGACTTCCTCTCTTCGCTGGCCTCCGGCCCGAACGACTACCACTTCTGCAACGAGGCTCTCGAGCTCGAGGGCACGTTCATCAACCTCGCGACCCAGCTGGCGGGTGACTGATGGCCGACAACGCACAGCTCTCGGAGGAGTTCGGCGAGATCAAGCGGATGATCTCCGACAAGCTGAACGACGACCGGATCCGTGAGAAGGCCTTCGACCAGCTCTACGAAGAGCTGCGGCAGTACAAGGAAGACTTCCTCTTCCAGGCCGAGAAGCCGCTCCTCCTCGACCTCCTGCTGTTCTACGACAGCCTGAACTGGTTCCAGGAGAGCCTGGTGAAGCAGGAGATGTCGCCCGACGTCATCGCCGACAGCTTCCAGTTCCTGATCGACGAGTTCCTCGAGGTCCTCTACCGTCGCGACGTGACGCCGTTCGAGCCCGAGACGACCTTCGACCGCAAGGTCCACAAGGCCGTCAAGGTCGAGCCCACCACCGACAAAGAGCTCGACTACAAGATCAGCAAGGTCCTCAAGCGCGGCTTCGAGCGGTCCGACAAGATCCTCCGCGCGGAAGAAGTGGTCATCCACCGCCACAAGAAGTGAGCCGGCATGTCTGAAGACGACGCCATCGTCCTGGGTATCGACCTCGGGACGACCTTCTCGGCGATGTCCATCGTCAACGATTACGGGAAGCCCGAGATCATCACGAACGCGGACGGGCACCCCACGACTCCGTCCGTCGTGCACTTCTACGACGAAGACGCCTGCGTCGTCGGCGAAGAAGCCGTGAAGATGGTCGTCATCGACCCCGAGAACGTCGTGCGCTTCATCAAGCGCCACATGGGCGAAGAGGACTTCAGCCTCGAGTTCTTCGGGCGGGCCTACACCCCGCAGGAGATCAGCGCCCTCATCCTCCGCAAGCTCAAGGAAGACGCCGAAGAGCTGCTCGGGAAGGAGGTGCGGGACGTCGTCATCACGGTCCCCGCCTACTTCAACTCGGCACAGCGCGGCGCCACGGCCGAAGCGGGCACCATCGCCGGCCTCAACGTGCTGTCGATCATCAACGAGCCCACGGCCGCCGCGATCGCGTACGGCCTCGACCGCATCGGCGGCCAGCGCAAGCTGCTGGTGCTCGACCTCGGCGGCGGCACGTTCGACGTGACGTGCATGGAGATCTCCGGCACCAAGCTCACGACGCTGGCCAGCGACGGCAACGCCGAGCTCGGCGGCAAGGACTGGGACGACCGGCTGCTGAACCACGTCGCCGAGGAGTTCTACGAGAAGTTCCAGCTCGACCCGCGCGACGACGCGGCGCCGTACCAGGAGCTCTACGAGCGCTGTCTGCACGCGAAGATCAGCCTCTCCACGAAAGACCGCGCGATGATCCCCGTGAACTACCGCGGGATGCGGATGGCCGCGAAGATCAGTCGCGAGCTGTTCGAAGAGCTCACCGCCGACCTCGTCCAGCAGTGCGAAGACACCGCCAACATCGTGCTCGAGAAGGCCGGCCTGCAGTGGTCCGAGCTCGACGACGTCCTCCTCGTGGGCGGCTCCACGCGGATGCCGATGATCCGCGACCTGCTGATCAAGCTCTCGAGCAAGCAGCCGGCCGAGGGCGTGAACCCCGACGAGTGCGTCGCGCTCGGCGCCTCGCTCGCCGGCGTGTTCCGGCACCGTCCGAACCACCCCGCGCTGAAGAGCACCCGCGAGAAGGTCAAGAAGAAGGCCAAGAAGGCGGCACCCAAGCCCGCCGAGCCGGTGCGCAAGCCGACCGGCGCCGTCATCGGCCTCGCGTCGGGCGGCCACGTCGCGAAGAAGGCGCTCGAAGACGCCCAGGGCGCGGGTCTCCCCGACTCCTCCGACCCGTTCGACCAGCCCACGACCATGAGTGGCAGTGCCCGGTCGATGATGGGGCTCGACAGCGGCTCCTCGCGCGAAGAGCCGCCCGAGGACGACTTCCAGGTCTCCGACGACGACGAGGGTGCAGAGGTCGACGACGGCGAAGACGAGGGCTTCGAAGGTCTCCTCGACGTCCAGATCGAAGACGCCACGACGCACCCCCTCGGCATCATCGTGCTCGACAAGCAGCGCCGCGAGCGCGTCGTCGAGCTCATCCCCGAGGGCACGAAGCTCCCATACGAGTTCCGCGGGCGCTTCGCGTACGCCTACGAGAACATGACGGCGGTGCGCGTCGAGGTCACCGAAGGCACGGGCGAATACCGCGACGAGGTCACCGTCATCGGCAAGGTCGAGCTCACCGGGCTCCCTCCCCGCCCCCGCGGCACCCCGATCGAGGTCATCTACAGCTACGGCGTGAACCAGATCCTCAAGGTGCAGGTCGTCGACGTCGAGACGGGCATCACGCGCACCGTCGACATCCGGTTCCAGGGCGGCCTCACGCAGCAGCAGGTCGCCGAGGCGCGCCAACGGAACAGCCGGATGGACGTGGAGTAGAGGCGGGCGCAGCCTCGCGATTCTGCGCGATCTCCACGGAACGCCCCGCACCCGCCGCACATTCGGCTGTCATTGAGGCCTCGGTGTCGTTAGAATCGGCCCCCCTGGCAGAGGCAGCTCCCACCTTCGATGGATTCGCGCAACCTGGACCTCGCCGACGAGTTCTGCAAGCTCGTCAGCAAATCGCATCTCCTGGCCTACCTGGGGCTTCCGGACGACGCGTCGCCGGAGTCTGCCCAGAAGAAGCTGAAGGCCCGGCGCAAGTACATGCAGGGGATGCAGAGCAACCCGAAGTACAAGCAGGAAGCCATCTTCCTGATCAAGAACTTCAACGCGCTCTCGAAGGTCCTCGAAGACCCGATCCCGTACCTCAAGGATGCGAAGCGCCGCGCCGAGTCGCAGCACCTCCCCGTCCTCGAGATGACGATCAAGGGCGTGCTCGCGGGCGGCAACCTCACGCACGAGCAGGAAGACTTCCTCCGCCGCAACGCGATCGAGCTCGGCGTCTCCGAGAACACGTTCGAAGACGTGCTCGAGCGGCTCTCGAAGGAATCCGGCGTCGCGCGGGCCAGCGCCTCGCTCACGGTCACCGCCGAAGAGCTCAAGACCGTCGACTTCTACCACCTGCTGGGCGTGCCCCGGCACGCGAGCCGCGACGAGATCTACGCGCGCTACCGGTCGAAGAAGGAAGAGTGCAACGGCATCACCGACCCGGCACAGCGTGAGAGCGTCCGCACCAAGGTCGAGAAGGCCTGGAAGGTGCTGTCCGACGAAGCGACCCGCCAGCGCTACGACCTGAGCTGGACGCGCACGGGCCCGCCCGCTCGCAACCGCGAGGTCACCCGCCCCGTCCAGGCCTCCACGGCACCCCCCATCCAGCTCCGCGGCACGTCGCCCGACCCAACGCCGCCCTCCGTTCCGAGCCTGGCGCCCGCCCGGATGGAGGTGCTGTCCGAGCGCGTGCAGAAGGTCCCCGTCGCGAATGCGTCGGTCACGCTGTCGATCGAGGTGCGCAACGGTGGCGAGATGCCGCTGCGGGGCACCATCGCCTCCGACCAGGCCTGGCTCCGCGTGCTGAGCCCGTCGCTCAAGCCCGAGCTCAAGCAGCAGTCGGTCAAGGTCCAGATCGTCCCGAAGCTCATCGAGGCACGGCAGGCCAACGGCACCCTCACGCTCACGTCCGAGTCGGGCGAGAAGGTGCAGATCGAGGTCGTCGCCACGCGGAAGGGCGCACCGGTGCTGCTCTTCGCGCTGGGTGGCGCGGGGCTCGGCGCGCTGGTGCTCGTCGGGGTGCTCGCCGTCACCTGGCTCGGCGCGTCGACCGACTACGTCATCGACATCGACCCATGGGCCGAAGAGGTGCTGCTCGACGGCAAGTCCGTGGGCTCCGGCTCGCGCGTCGTGCTCGACTCCCCACCCCAGGGCGAGGCCACGCTCACGGTGCGGCACCGCAACTTCAAGCCGTGGGTGCGCGACGTCACCATCGAGCCAGGCGGCAGCTACGACGTCGATCTCGAGCTGTCGTCGCGGATGGACTTCAAGCCGGCACCGAGCCAGCGCCGCGCCAACCTCGACCAGCGCGTCGCCGGCGAAGTCATGACCCACTTCCAGCCGCGGCTCGATCGGTGCCTGCGCAGCGGCCTCGCCGACAAGCCCATGCAGGGCGTGCTCCGCATCCACGTCGGGCCCGACGGCTACACCACGGGCGTCGAGATCCAGGGCGACGGCGCGAAGTCCCCGGCGATCGTCGAATGCCTGAAGCAGCAGGCGGCCGGGCCGGTCTTCCCGCCGCTGAAAGACGGTGACTTCGCCACCGTGCGGTACGATTACCACATCAAACCGCAGTGACCATGAGCACCCAGCCCGTCGCCGGCACGGACCTCGACGCGCTCCTCGACCTCGCGGAGGATGCACTCGACCGCGGTGACCCCGGCGCCTCGCTGAGGCTGTGCCAGCAGATCCTGAACAACACGCCCGAGCACGCCGGAGCGCGGTTCCTCGGCGCCGAGTCGCTGCGCGATCTCGGGGATCTCGAAGGCGCCGAGGACTGGTACCGCGAGGTCGTGCGCAACGATCCCGAGCACTCCCCCAGCTGGAGCGGGCTCGGCGCCGTGCTGTTCGACCAGCTCCGCTTCGAGGATGCGCGCACCGCGCTGCTCCGCGCCATCCGCGCCGACGACGCGAACGCCGAGGCGTTCTACTGGCGGGCGATGCTGCGCGAGCGCCGGCAAGACATACGCGGGGCCCGCCGCGACTTCCGCAGGGCCCGCAACCTCGACCCCGAGCGCTTCCCGATGCCGGTGCCGCTCGACGACGCCACGGTCGAGGCGGTGGTCACCGAAGCGCTCATGGCGCTGCACCCCACGATCCGCGCCTACCTCGCCCAGGTCGCGATCCTGCTCGAAGACGTGCCCGACATCGACCTGTGCCTGCAGTACGACCCGCCGGCACCGCCGGGCGAGATCCTCGGGTACTTCTCCGGGATGTCGCTGATGGACCGCTCCATCGAGAACCCGTGGAGCAACCTGCCCTCCGCCATCGTGCTGTTCCGCCGGAACCTCGAGCGCATCGCATGGGACCGCACGCGCCTGCTCGAAGAGCTGCGGATCACGGTCTTCCACGAAGTCGGCCACTTCCTCGGGCTCGACGAAGACGACCTCGAAGCGCGCGGCCTCGACTGATCCGGCGGCTTGACGCTCTGGGGGGCGGAGTTATGAATGTCGCGCTGGGGGATTAGCTCAGTCGGGAGAGCGCAGCGTTCGCAATGCTGAGGTCAGGGGTTCGACCCCCCTATCCTCCACTCCACGCCTCGGTGCTCACCGGGGCGTTTCTTTTTGCGGGGAACGTCCCGGAAGGCAGCCATGGCGGTCAGGACCGGCTTCGCACCCACAGACGACGGGCAGCAGCTCTACTGGCGCACGGTGGGCAGCGGGCCCCCGATGATCTGCTGCAACGGCGTCGGCGTCTCGACGTTCTTCTACAAGTACATCGCGGCCCACTTCAGCGACCGGTTCACCGTGGTGCTGTGGGACTACCGCGGCCACGGGCGCTCCACGAGCCCCGACGACCCCGCGACCGCCGACCTCACCATCGCCCGCTGCGCGAAAGACCTCGAGGCCGTGCGCGCGAGCATCGGCATCACCGAGCCCGCCGTGCTGTTCGGCCACTCGATGGGATGCCAGGTCATCCTCGAATACACCCGGATGTTCCCCGCGAACGTGTGCGCGCTGGTGCCGATGCTCGGCACGTTCGCCCGGCCGCTCGACACCTTCATGGACAGCCCGTACTCGCTGCCCATCTTCCGGCTCATCAAGAAGCTCGCCGACCTCGGCGGCAAGAGCGGCACCCGCGCGCTGCTCCCGCTGTACGCGAATCCCCTCGCCTTCCGCGTCGGCGGGCTCACGGGCATGGTCGACAAGTACTACGCGCCCCCCGAAGACATCGGGAAGTACATGGAGCACCTCGTGCACATGGACCCGCGCATCTTCCTGCGGATGGTCGAGCTCATGGCCGACCACGACATGGAGGACTACCTGCCCGACGTCCCCGTGCCGACGCTCGTGATCGCGGCGGAGAACGACATCTTCACGCCGCTGCACCGCTCGCGCGTGATGGCCGAGCGCATCCCGGGTGCCGAGCTCATGGTGCTCGCCGAAGCCAGCCACGCCGCCATCGTCGAGCACCCCGAGACGATCAACCGGCGTGTCGACCGCTTCCTGGCGGAGCACCACCTGTCAGGCCGGTGATCAGGTCGCGCAGGTAGTCGGTCTCGAGCGACCGCCAGAGCATCCCGGGGACCGTCGGACCGAACCGCAGGTCGATCTCGACATGCACGGCCTCGGCCTCGACCGTGACGGACCCCGAGAACACCCGGAGCTCGCCCTGCTCCAGCTGGAAGCCGAGGCCGTCGTCGCGCGCCTCGAGGGCCACGCCGCACCGGAACGGGCGCGGGCCACCGAACTGGAGCTCGATGCTCGGCGGCTCGCCCACAACCTCGCGGACGCCGGGCACCCAGGTGGGCCACGACCCCGTGTCGCGGAGCTTCGCGAGCACGGTACCTCGCGCCTCGGGCTCGAGCGGCGCGGAGACCCTCACTTCCGGCGGCGACGCCGGCGCCGGCGCTTGCCCGCCTGGTCGGCGGATGCCTCGGGCAGCGGACACGCGGCATCCTCACCGAACAGCGAGGCCCACGCGGCGTGTGCGGCGCGCAGCAGATCGGCGCTCTGCCCGCTGCGGAGACCCGCATCCTGGGCCAGGATCTCGAGCGCCATGTTGCGGGCCTTCACCAGCAGCGCCACGTCGCGCGCCGGCTCGAGGAAGCGGAACGCGGGCAGCGCGCCCTCGCCCACCTCGACGGCATCCGCGTTGCGGACGAACGCGCGGAGCTCGTCGGCCCGTTGCTCGGACGTGTCGTCGTCGACCACCAGGGTGACCTGGCGAACGCCCATGCCGCACAGGCGCTTCAGCCGCGCGGGCTCCATGCGGTGGGCGTGCTCGATCACGGCGATCTGCAGCCCGGGCACGGGCGAGGCGTCTTCGAGGGGCGTGGTCGCGACGAGCGCGTCGGCGCGGCGGTGGGAGAAGTCGTCGAGCACGCGCTGGCGCTCTTCGCGGGGCATCGCGCCGTGCAGGAGCGCGATACGCGCACCGGACAGGGCCTCGGCGCCGAGCGCGGCGACGACGCGATGCGCCTCACCCGGATCGAGCGCATCCCTGCCGCCGAGCTGCGGGAACAGCACGGCGACCTGACCGCCGCCCATGATGGCGTGGCGCGCGGCGGCGTAGGCCGACACGCGGTTGCCCCCCGACTTCACGACGACCTCGGGCGGCTCGGCGCCCGGGATCTCGGTGAGGTCGTGATCGCTCCACGAGGTCAGCAGCACCGACACGGGTGGATGGAAGCACGGCACCACGAGCAGGTCGGGACGGGGCGACCGGATCTGGTCGACCTTCTCGGAGACCTCGCCGAACTGCGCGGACTCGAACGAGACGACCAGCCCCAGCCGACGCCACTCGATGTCGGCGTCGAGCAGCTCGCGCGTGCCGAACAGGACGTGGATCTCGCCCCGCTTCAGCGCGTCGCGCAGGGCGCCGTTGGGCTTGTCGGGCGACAGACGGCCGACGACACCGGCGTCGCGCAGCAGGGCCTCGCAGTACGTGAACCGCATCTCGGCCTGCTGGGCGTCGGAGCAGATCCACAGCACCTGGCACTTGCTCTCGGCGACGAGCACGGACGTGAGCAGCGCCACCAGGCCCTTGCCCCCGCCTGCCGGCCCCATCAGCACGCGGCGCATGGGCCGCGAGCGGCGGAGGTCGCGCTTGATGTCGTCGAACGCCAGCTGCTGGGCGTCGTTCAGCCGGGTGTCGGCGGACCACAGGAGCCGATCGAGCCGCGTGTGCACGAGCGCGTGCTGGATGCCCTTCACCTTGCCCGCGCCGAGGCGTTCCCACCCGGCGCCCAGGCCGACCACCAGGGCCTCGTCGTAGGCGAGCCGCGCGCGACCCGCTTCGGCATCGCCCCGCCCGTGCAGGCTCTCGACGGCCTCGGGCAGCGACACGTGGCCCGCGCGGTACACGTTGGCCACTGGATCGCGGAGCTGGCGCACGGACGGCATGAGCCGGAACAAGAGCGCCTGGATGCGCGCGTCGGGCACGCCATCGACGCCGAAGCGCGCGAGACGCACGCTCTTGCCGGAGTCGAAGACCACCTCGGGATCCTCGAGCCGCTCGCCGTCCCACGTGCCCGCCACGACCACGCGCTCGTCGATGCCCACCCCGTCGAGCCACCAGCTCGCGGTCTCGGCGTCGTCCCACGCGAGCGTGAGCGGGCCGGCGCCCTGGAGTCGCGCGTGGATGCTGCGCGTTCCGTTCGGACGCAACACGCTCCACGTGCTCTTCAGGCGGCCGCCGACGGCGATGCGCCCCTCGGGCAGCGTGCGCCCGGCACCATGGATCGGACGCAGCACCTCGAGCGAGGCCGGGGGCCGCAGCAGCAGGTCGCGCACCGTGACGATGCCGGCCGCCTCGAGCGATTCGACCAGCCCGTCTTCGATGTCGAGATCCGAGATGGCCGTGTACGGATTGCCGTTCCAGAAGCGACGGGACCCGCCCTCGCGGCGGCCCGGCTCGGCGTCGGGCTCGGCCTCGAGCGCCGCGTCGAGGTCGTCGAGATCGAGCTCTTCGGGCTCACGCTTCGCGTCGGCCTCGGGCTCGCGCCGGCCCTTGCGGCGGTTGCGGTCGCGCTTCGAGGGCCGGTCGGACGGCGCGTCGGAGGCGGGACGTTCGGAGCCGCGCCCCTCGCGGCCATCGCGGCCATCGCGGCCATCGCGGCCATCGCGGTGCGGTCGCCGGATCCGCCGCTCGGACGCGGGCAGCGGCAGGCCCAGCAGCGCGTCGAGCCGCATCACCCCCTGGCGGATGCGGGCGAGGCGCATGGCCCGCGCATCCTCGGCGAGCGCGTCGAAGCCCGCGATCTGGCCACCGAGCGACACCAGCAGCTCGCGGATGCTCTCGGGGAGCTCGAGCACGAGCAGCGGCTCGAGCCACCGCCCCGCGTTCGACTCGAAGTACCGGACGCTGGAGGGGTGCTCGATGGCGTACGGCACCACGCGGCGGATGGGCGCGAGCCCCCGATCGAGCGCCTGGAGAGGGAGCCCGGGGTCTTCGATGGTCTCGACCTCGGCTTCGGGCGCGGCGAGCTGCCCGCCGCCCTCGGTCACGGCGCGTCCTTCGAGTAGTTCACGCCGACGATCTCGTAGGTGACCTTGCCGCTCGGCGTGATCACCTCGACCTCGTCGCCTTCGCTCTTGCCGATGAGCGCCTTGCCGATGGGCGAGCGGAAGCTGATGAGGTTGTTGTCGGCATCCGCCTGGCCTTCGCCGACGATGCGGTACATCCGCTGCTCGCCCGAGTCGACGTGCTCGATGGTGACCCAGCAGCCGAACACGGCGCGGTCGGTCGCGGGGACCTTCAGGATGTCGATCACCTCGGCGGAGGCCAGCGCGCTCTCGAGCATCCGGATCCGACCGTCGCACGCCGCCTGCCGCTCCTTGGCATCCTCGAACTCGCTGTTCTCGGAGATGTCGCCGTGGGCGCGGGCCTCTTCGATGTCTCGCACGATCTGCAGCCGGACGATCGACTTCTCGTGGTGCAGCTGGGAGACGAGGGCCTCGTAACCCTCCGGCGTGACGGGGTTTCGCATGGTTTTCCGCTCCTTGGGGGCTGCCTCCGGACCAGCAGCCGCGAGCCGGAACCCTAGCCGGTCGGACCGGCCATGTCATCCGCACGGCGCACGCGTGGGGCCGGGGTCAGCGGAGGTCGCCGGTCGACGGATCGATCTCCGCCACCGACGCGAACGACAGGGGCACGCTGCCCCCGATGGGCAGGGCGATCCGCACGGCCCACTGGCACGCGACGCGCTTCACCCCGCCCGCTTCGTCGAGCGTGCACGCATCTGGCCCGACCGCGGCACCCACCTCTTCGCGCTCGAGCTCGAAGCGGAGCTTCTCCGTCGCCTTCTCGCGGCCGAAGTCGCGCCACTCGAGCGCCACGGCCCGCACGACACGGTCCAGGGCCAGATCGTCCCGCACGTAGGGGTAGACGAGCGCACCGCCGCCCGCGATGGCCCCGACGCAGAGCAGGCCCAGCACGGCGACCACGCCCCGCAGCACCCGCCCCACGAAGCCCGGGCCGGCCGCGGCCTCGGTCCCCGCCGTGGACGGATCGTCGGGCGGTGCGGCCACGTCAGTCGTCCCCGACCTTCAGCACTGCGAGGAAGGCCTCCTGCGGGACCTCGACGCTGCCGAGCGCCTTCATCCGCTTCTTGCCCTTCTTCTGCTTCTCGAGGAGCTTGCGCTTGCGGGAGATGTCGCCGCCGTAGCACTTGCTGGTCACGTCCTTCCGGAACGCCTTCACGGTGGTGCGCGCGATGACGCGCGAGCCGATCGCCGCCTGCACGGCCACGTCGTACATCTGCCGCGGGATGAACTCCTTGAGCTTCCGCGCCATCGCGTTGCCCTTGTAGTAGGCCTGCTCGCGGTGGCAGAGCAGCGAGAGCGCGTCGACCAGCTCTCCGTTCAGCAGGATGTCGACCTTCACGAGGTCGTCCGGCCGCCACTGGTTGACCTCGTAGTCCATCGACGCGTAGCCGCGGCTCACGCTCTTCAGCTTGTCGAAGAAGTCGAACACGACCTCGGCGTACGGCACGTCGTAGATGATCATCACGCGGCCGGGCGCGCTGTAGTCGAAGCTGACCTGGGTGCCGCGCCGCTCTTCGCAGAGCTTCAGCACGCCACCGATGTGCTCTTCGGGGCAGTGGATGGTGAGTCGCGCGATGGGCTCGTCGATGTGGTCGATGTCGCCGGGATCCGGGAGCATCGACGGGCTGCGGATCTCGATGCTCTCGCCCGTCTTCTTCGTCGTCACCCGGTACACGACGCTCGGCGCCGTGGTGATCAGGTCGAGGTCGTACTCGCGCTCGAGGCGCTCCTGGACGATCTCCATGTGGAGCAGCCCGAGGAAGCCCACGCGGAAGCCGAGGCCCAGCGCGTCCGACACCTCGGGGTCGATCGTGATCGCGGCGTCGTTCAGCGACAGCTTCTCGAGCGCATCCTTCAGGTCGTCGTAGTCGCCGGAGTCGACCGGGTAGATCCCCGAGAAGACCATCGGCTTGATCTCCTCGAAGCCGGGCAGCGGCTCGGTCGCACCATTCAGGAAGTGCGTGATGGTGTCGCCGACACGGGCGTCGCGGAGCTCTTTGATCGAAGCGATCACGAAGCCCACGTCGCCGGCCTCGAGGGTCTGCTTGGAGAAGGCCGCTGGGGTGAACACCCCGAGCTTCGTGACCTCGTGCCGCGCCCCCGTCGCCATGAGCTTGATGCGCTCACCCACCGAGACGCGCCCGTTCATCACGCGAACCAGCGTCACGACCCCGACGTAGGAGTCGAACCAGCTGTCGATGATCAACGCCTGCAGCGGCGCTTCGGCGTCGCCTTCGGGGGGCGGGACCTGGTGGACGATGGCCTCGAGGACGTCTTCGATCCCCACGCCCGTCTTCGCCGAGCACAGGACGGCGCCGGAGGCGTCGAGCCCGATGACCTCTTCGATCTGCTCGGCGACGGCGTCGGGATCGGCCCCGGGGAGGTCGATCTTGTTGATGACGGGGACGATCTCGAGGTCGGCCCCCAGCGCCAGGTACACGTTCGCGAGCGTCTGGGCCTCGACGCCCTGCGCGGCGTCGACGACGAGCAGCGCGCCCTCGCAGGCCGACAGGGAGCGGCTCACCTCGTAGGTGAAGTCGACGTGGCCGGGGGTGTCGATCAGGTTGAGCGTGTAGGTCTCGCCGTCGCGCGCCTTGTACTGGACCGACGCGGTCTGGGCCTTGATCGTGATCCCACGCTCGCGCTCGAGCTCCATCGAGTCGAGGAGCTGGGCCTTCATCTCGCGCTCGGAAACGGCGCCCGTCTTCTCGAGGAGTCGGTCGGCGAGCGTCGATTTGCCGTGATCGATGTGAGCGATGATCGCGAAGTTGCGGATCCGGGAGCGGTCCACGAGGTTCTCCGTGTGCGAGCGGATATGGCCAAAGCGCGCGCTTGGCAATGGTCTGCCGCATGCTTGACGGCCGGTGGATCGAGGTTATGTCGGCCCGTCGCTCTCGGCTCGTGTCGTGAGCTCATCCATCCCGTCTGTTCTCCGGAGAGATCACCGTGGCCACGCACAAGGACGCCATCAAGCGGAACAACCAGAATATCCGCCGCCGCGCTGCGAACCGTCACTACCGCAGCATGATGCGCAATCAGATCAAGAAGGTCCGCGCCGCGGTGCAGTCGGGCAACAAGGAAGACGCGAGCGCCGAGCTCCAGAAGGCGATCAGCGTCATCCAGCGCGTGGCTGCGAAGGGCGTGATCCATCGCAACCAGGCCGCCCGTCGCTGCTCCCGCCTCAACACGGCGGTCAAGGGCATGTAGCCCGGGGGTCGCGGGCCCTTCCCACGACCTCGTGCGACACGGAATCCCCGGCACCTGCGACAGGTGGCGGGGATTCGTGCGTCTGGCCTACAGCAACCAGTCGACGACGAGCCGCTCGAGGATCCGCTGATCCCCCGCGCGGTGGCTGTTCATGTCGAGGTTCGCCTTCGCCAGCCGGCCCATCATCGCGTCGGCCTCGTCGACGCCGGCGAGGATCACGGGCTTGATGCGACGCACCTCGTCGAACCGCAGCCCGGCGGCCTTCGCGATGTTGCCGTCGGACGCGCCGGCCTGCATCGCCTCGGCGGCCAGCGCGACGGACCGCATCTTCCACGTGACCATCGCGAGCACGTAGCGGGGGTCGTTCCCCTCGCTCGCGAGGTGCTGGAGCGCCGCGAGGGTCGCGTTGCGATCGCGCGCGACGAGCGCGGTGGTCAGGTCGAAGATCACGGCCTCGGCGACCATCGAGCACGCCGTCGTGATGTCGTCGGACGTGATCTCCGCCGCTTCGCCGACGAACGACGCCAGCTTGTCGACCTCCTGCTCGAGCGGGCCGAGCTTGCGCCCCACGATCTCGACCAGGACGTTCGCCGTGCGCGCATCCATCCGCTTGCCCAGGCGCGCCGCGCGCTCGACGACGAACTGCACGGGATCCTCGGATTTCTTCGCGTCGAGCACCCACCCGACCGCCGCGACGGCCTTCTTCACGACGGCGCTCCACGCCTTGCCGCCCTTCACGACCTTCGGGAACTTCGACCCGTTGAGGATCAGCGTGGTGCTGGGGCTGGGATCCTCGAGGTACTCGACCAGCGCCGCGAAGAAGCGATCGTCCCCCTCTTCGAGATCGCGGACCACCACGAGGCGCCGCCCGGCCATCATGGGCAGCGTTCGAGCCGTGACCACCGCGTCGATCCCGTTCTCGCCGGCGCGGAACGTCGAGTGGTTGAACGCCTCGAGCCCGACGTGCGGACGGGTGGCGTCGATCACGGCCGCGGTCGCGCCATCCCGCGTCGGCCCGGACTCGTGGACGAGCAGATACGCCGGGCGGGGCTGGGGTCGGAAGGTGCTCTCCAGGTTCACGCGGCTCTCCGGATGGCTCTCGGGGCGGTTGACAGCGGATCGCCGCAGGCGGTACCTATCAGGCGGGCCTGCACGCCCGGAGGAGTCTCGATGTACCGCATGCTGGCGCTTCTCGCATGCATCACGCCGGCCACCGCGCTGGCCGGCGCGCCCCGGCTCGCCGACGCCTACCGGATGCAGACCACGCCCGATGGCACCGAAGGCCCCGCTGCGGGCACCGAGCCGGGCTCGCCCGGCGCCGTGGCTGCGGCGCCCACGCAGGCGAGCCGTGGCTACAAGATGGAGGTCGGCTTCCGCGGCCGGATGTTGAGCATCCCGAACTCGGTGATGGACATCTGGTACTTCGACTCCGACTCCGAGAAGTGGGCCCTGCCCGGCGAGGATCGCCCGAAGATCCGCGGCTACGCGGCCGGCGTCGAGTTCGTCGTCAAGGGCGACACGGCCAACGGGCTGTTCTACTTCGAGTACGTGAAGTCCACGATGCAGGCGGGCTACTGGGACGACGTCGAAGGCGCGCAGGAGCCGCGCGACGGCGAGTACCTCGTGCCCTCCGACAACCTCGGCCTCATCGTGCTCGGCGCCGACTACGCGTACGAGGCGCCGCTCGTGAAGAGCGAGAAGACCGGCGGCAAGTTCGCGTGGTCGATCCTCGTCGGCGGCGGCCTCGGTGTCGCGTTCCGCACGGGCCACGTCGATCGCTGGGTGGCCGATGGCACCCCCGAAGACAGCAGCCTGCA
This sequence comes from Alphaproteobacteria bacterium, assembly GCA_020632875.1. Taxonomy (GTDB): domain Bacteria; phylum Myxococcota_A; class UBA796; order UBA796; genus JACKEQ01. The sequence continues at coordinate 70,684 of JACKET010000016.1, read as the reverse complement.
GGATCCTGCCTACAAGCTGTACTACGAGGGCGCCCCGCCCTATAGCGCCAAGGCGAACGTGCCCCCGGCCGTGCTGCCGATGGTCGACGTGAACGGCGGCATGCGGTTCACTTTCGGCGACCGCGTGGTGTTCCGCGTCGAGGGCGGCCTGCACACGCTGGTGTACTACGGCGCCAGCGTCGGGTTGATGTTCTAGGGAGAGGATCCACTTGCGCAGCAAGTGGAGCTTCTCTCGTCGTTCGCCGGAGGGTCCGGGCGGGACGGTCACGCCCGGAGACCGGCGAACCAGGGGATGGCTGGCGGCATGAGCCGCGGCAGCGGTTCACGCCTCCAGCACCCGGCCTGATCCTTGCGCCCCCCTGCGGCACCGGGTAATGGCTGGGGTGCGCGTGACGTCCACGGCGCAAGTGGAGAAGACTGTGATTCTGGTGACCGTTCGCGAAAACGAGCCCTTCGAGAAGGCCCTCCGTCGCTTCCGCCGCAAGGTCGAGCGCGAAGGCATCCGGAAGGACATCAAGAAGAACAGCTTCTACCTCAAGCCCGGCGAGAAGCGCCGCCTGAAGCAGCGCCTGGCCGAGAAGCGTCGGCGGAAGGCCCTGCGCCGCGCCGCGCGCCGCGCCGCCAAGCAGTCCAGCCGCCCCTACCGCAGCAGCAGCAAGTAGCTCGCGGTCCCGCCGGCCCTCCGGCGGATCGGCATTCGGATCACGAGAGCACGCGGACGCTTCGGCTCCGGTGGGCAGACGTGTAGGGTCGCCCCAGTCCGTCTCCAGAGCGTCCTGCAGCGTCGCCGATCCTCGATCTCACGGCCGAACACCGGAACGTCCCTGGAAAAACTGCTGTCTGGGTCGGAAGCGACCGGGCTCCGAGCGTCTCAGGGCCTCACGCAGATGACGCAGAAGGACGCAGATGACGCAGAAACCAGGCCGTCGCGGGTCGAGCGTCCTCCTTTCCCCGAGCGCTGACGACGGGGATTGCACGGCCAAGATCGCCAAGACCGCCAACCCACGGTCGCCAAGGTCCACTCAGAGCGTCCGGGTCTCGTAGGGGACGTCTCGGTGTTCGGGTCGACAGAGGGGGCCTTCTCGCGGACCGGATTGGGGACCCACCAGAGCAGGCCAGCGTTTTCGGGCTGCTCGAGTGGTACGCGGACGGTGCCTCTCCCCGAAAAAATCCGAGGTGGGCGGGCCGTTGGCGGGTCCGCCTTCCGGAGGCAGCCGAAACGCCCGCCTGCTCTGATGAGTCTCGAATCCGATCCGCAAGAAGGCCCTCTCGTCGCTCCGGGGACGCGAAGTCGCTCGACCCGGGGCGGCCTCGTTTCTGCGTCATCTGCGTCCTTCTGCGTCATCTGCGTGATCCTCGGGCTCGAAGCTCGATCCCTTCCGCCACAGCGGAGGGCGCAGGAACGGTTGCGTCGTGCCCTTCCCGACCGCTTCCACACAGAGAGCGGTTTCTCGGACCATCGGACGCCTCACGGCGTGTCGTCCGGCTCCACATCCCCGCGGTCACCGGGCAGCGCGAGCGCCCGCGCGACGTACGCGCGCTCTTCTGGTGTGTCGGGGCGCCCGTGCGCGATCTCCCGGCGTACCGGGCCTTCGAGGTCGGTGCCGCGCGCGGCGTACAGGTAGAGGTCGACCAGCGGCTCCAGCCGCTCGCGCTCGCGGTTCGAGACCCGGCGCAGCTCGGCCTGGGCGGCCTGCACGTCCCTCCCCTCCCACTCGGGGCGGGCGGCGAGCACCAGCGCGCTGCTCCAGTCCGCCAGCCACGGGTCGCTCGGCAGCCCACGCGCGTAGACCGTCACGCGGTCGAGGTCGGCGAGGTCGAGCGCCGCGCCGGCCGCACCGAACTCCACGAGCCACCGCGTCCACGCGTGCCCGGCCCACACGAGACACGCGTACCGCTCTTCGGGCACGGCCTGCAGGGCTTCGTCGAGGCCCACCTCGATCTCGAGCGCGCGCACGTGCGGGTCGCCCATCACGCAGCTCCACGCCTGGGCGCGCGCTTCGCCGAACGCCGCCACGCGGTCGGCCTCCTCCTCGAGCGTCAGGCCCTTCGCGATGCCCAGGCGCGCGAGGCGCCACGCGACCTCGGGGCTCTCGGGGCGGAGCGAGTACGCCCGCTGCAGCGCGACGGTCACGGGCTCGAGCCCGTTCGTGCCCCGCCGGTCCCACGCCGCGTCGGCCTCGGCGAGCAGCGGGGCGAGCGCGTCGACGGCGGTCTGCCTGCCCTTGGGGCAGCCCGCGCACAGCAGGATGATCACGAGCCATCGCACGCGAGGAGGTTACCGGAAGGGCGATGCTGCTGCTCGTGCTCGCCGCCTGTTCGTCCGCTCCTGCCGAGGCTCCGCCGCTCCCGGGCGGGTTCCATCCCGTGGCGATCGACGCGCTGCGCGACGAGATCGGCTCCCGTCAGGCGCGGCCGCGTATCTACAACTTCTGGGCGACGTGGTGCGGCCCCTGCATGCGCGAGCTGCCCGACATCAAGCGGGTCGCCGACTCGCGCGACGACGTCGAGCTCGTGCTCGTCAACGTCGACATGCCGAGCCTCCACGACACCAAGGTGAAGGCCACCCTCGAGCGCCTCGGCCTCGCGGGCTTCCGCAGCCTCGGTCTCGTCGATCCCGACCCCGCGGGCGCGCTGAACCAGCTCGACGGCTGGCCGAACAGCGTGCCCGTCACGCTCCTGGTCGCGGCCGACGGCACCCGCGCGAAGCAGTTCAACGTCTCGGTCGACGAAGCCCGCCTGAACCAGGCCGTGGATTCGGTGGTCGCGCGCTGATGCCCGGATGGTGGAACCGGTAGACACAGGGGACTTAAAATCCCCTTTCCGCGAGGGAGTGCGGGTTCGAGCCCCGCTCCGGGCAACCTACGCAGAGGCTTCGAGGTGGGCGACCAGCGCCTTCACCCGGCGCCACGCCTCGATCGCGAAGGCCTCGTCGCTCTCGTGATCCGCCGGATGCATCGTCTCGCCGACCTCGAGGTACACATCGGCGAACGGATGCGCGGTGAACGTGCCCACCGGCAGGGAGCGATCGGTGTGCATGACGGCGCACGGCACCACGGGGAGCCCCGCATCCCACGCGTCGCGGACGAGCGTGAGGAACACCTTGCTGCGCAGCTTGCCGTCGCGGGACCGCGTGCCCTCGGGGAACACCTGGATGCGGTGCCCGTTGCGCACGAGGAACAGCACCTCGTCGCGCGCCCGCGCACGCGCGTCCTTCTCGCGCCGGTCGAAGTAGACGGCGCCGCAGAGCCAGCCCATCAGCCCGATGACCGGGATGAACAGGATCTCGCGCTTGGACAGGCCGTTCGAGCGCGTCCAGCCCATCAGCAGCAGCGGGTCGAGCCACGAGCGGTGGTTGCAGAGCAGCATCGCCCCCTCGCCGTCCGCCAGCTGGAGCTCGCCCTGCGTGTGGACCCGCGCGAAGAGAACGTACTTCGTGACGAATCGGGCCCAGGCCGCAGCGGGCGTCATCGTGTAGCGCTCGCGCCGTCCGCGCGGGATCGGCCAGAACGGCACCACGCCCAGGCCGAAGAACGCCCCCGCGAGCACGCCTCCGAAGAGGCCCCACGCCGCGAACGCCATTCCAGTCAGCCGGCGGATGATGACCTGCTCCTCGGGTCCGGAAACGACGAAGCCCCCTGCGGGTCGCAGAGGGCTACGGAGTGGAGGTGATGGGGATCGAACCCACGACCTCTAGAATGCCATTCTAGCGCTCTCCCAGCTGAGCTACACCCCCGTGCCCGCGTCTCCACGGACGCCGTCCTGCTATTCCGACTCCGAAGCGTGCGCAACGTCTCGGTGCCTCGCCTCGGTCTCCTCGAGCTCGGCCTCCAGCTCTGCGATCCTGGTCATCGCCTTCCGGAGCGCCGGATGGTCGATCTCTCCGGCCTCGACGAGGCGGTGTGCGGTCTTGCCGAGCCGGATCCAGAAGTGCTCGAGGTCGCGCCGCTTCTGGCGCAGCTCGAGGCGGCGGCGTTGGCCGTCGGCCGCGCGGGACAGCTCCTGCCGCGAACGGCGGAGGGCGCGCTTCACGAGCAGGGCGAGGGCGTCGGCGAGCGGTGCGGGCTCGAAGGTGGACTCGTCGTGGGGTTCGTCGGCCATGCCGGCAGTCTCCGCCCCGCGCGACCGGGTTTCAACCACCCGTGGGTTTGGCCTGTGCGAACGGCACGAATCTGCCGCCCTCGAGAACGTGGACCATCGGCGTCACGGCGTCGTCGGCCTGGTCGTACATCTCGCGGACCGCGACGGCCATCACCCGATCGAGCTCGGCGTCGCCGGGCTTCCAGGCGAGGAACACCGTGGACCGCGGGAGGGCGACGCGCGTGCCCTCGCCGTGCAGCTTCTGCGCGAGCGCCTCGGCCTGGAGGAGCGGGGCGACCGCCCAGCCATCGCCGTCGCGCAGCTCGTGGTAGCCGGCCGGCATGTCGACGATCGCCTGGGGGGTCGGCTCGGTCTTCAGGACCTCGACCGCCTTCGCGGCGACGTGGACCCGCAGGCCCTCGATCGTCGTGCCCCAGGTGGTGAGGTCGGCCTCGGTCACCCACCGGCGCTTCCCCTCCTCCCACACCCGGAAGCACAGGAGCGCGTGCTCGGGGAGCAGCGTCGCGCACGCCAGGCCGGGGCGTTTCGGGAACGCCTTCGCGAACGCCTCGGGGGCGTCGGCGGGAGCGGGTGCGGGCCGCAGGCCCTCGGGGATGGCCGCCAGCGCGAGGCCGACGACGGCCCAGATCACTCGGCCACCGTGGCGTGCTCGACGAGCGGGGCGAGCCCCTGGCGGACCACGGCGGGCGCATCCTGTTTGAGCAGGGACACGAGGCACGACGTGGTCTGGCGCTGGCGGGACACCAGCACCAGCGCGATCTGGTAGACGAGCTTGTAGGCCGCGAGCGTGCCCTGACCGAGGAGCTCGTTGAACTCGACCCGGGGGAACCGGAAGGCCGTGACGCTCGTCTTCGCGAGCACCGTGGCGGACCGCGGCGACCCGTCGAGGATGGCCATCTCGCCGAAGCACGTGCGCGGGCCGAGGTTGGCGACCACGCGGCGCCCGTCGCCGGCATCCTTCACGACGTCGACCTCGCCCTCGTACACGACGTACCAGGCGTCGCCGGGCTCGGCCTCGCGGAAGATGACGTCACCGGCCGCGAGGGTGCGGACCTGCATGATGTGCACGACCTGGGAGAGCTCGTTCGCGTCGAGATCACCGAACATCGGCGTATCGAGCAGGAAGTTGATGATCTGTTCGAGCGTGGGGCTGGACACGTACGGCCCTCCTCACCTCGAATAGCACGAAACCCCCCGGGCGTGTTCCGTCTCCGCGGGGCTGCGTGCTACGGATCGGGCGACCGCGGAGGCCGCGCTGGACGCCGAGACCCCCTGGACCGAGACGGGTGACCCGATGCAGTACGGGACGGTCTCGGTCTGCGCCGTGCGGGACGACGCCGATCGCGACGGGGTCTGCATCCGCCTCATCTCCGGCGACCTCGGGGACTTCGAGGCGTTCTACGACGGGCTGCCCGAGAGCCCCGTGTTCCGGGTGCTCGCGCGATGGGCGGGCGCCATCGTGTTCGCCGACGGCGACATCCACGCCGACGACCCGGTGCGGTTCGGGATCGAGGCGATCGACGCCCTCGAGCGGGTCGGTGGGCACCTGCGCGGGCTGGACGCCGAGGAGATCCGCGTCGACTCCACCGGTGGCCTGCTGCTCGTGCCCTGGTACCGCGCGAAGCCCGAAGGCAGCGTGCTCGACGGCCTCGCCGGGTTCCTGCGCGCGAGCTCCCCGGCCGGACGCGACCCGCGGATCGACGAGGCCATCGCCGCGCTCGCCGACGCGGCGCCCGAGGTCCGGCGCACTGCACGCGCCGTGCTGGCGGGCTCCCGGCCCGCGGCGTCCCTCACGCGCACGGGCGAGCTGAAGCTCACGAAGGTGCCGGGAACCCGGCCGCCCGAAGCGATCCACGACCGCCCGCCGCCGCGGGCCGCCGTGCTGATTCCCCCCGACGTGCTCCGGGAGCTCGGTCCGCGCGAGCGTTCCGCGGCCGCGGGGATCGCCGGGGTCCCCCTCGCGGTGCTCGACGGGCTCGCGGCCGGCGGCCTCCCCCTGGTGCTCGAGAGCCACGGGCGGGGCCGCGACGCCCGGCACTCGGCCGAGCGGATCCGCCGTGCCACGGGGCTCCCCGCAGAGGCATCGACCGGCGGGTCCATCGTGGCCGCCGCGTGGAGCGCGTCCCTCGCCGCGACGGCCGCCGCGACGGGCTTCGCGGCGTTCACGCTGAGCCTCGTCGGGCTGTGGTGGCTGCCGACCTTCGGCTTCCTCCTCGCGCTGGGGCTCGCCGGGATGTCGCTCCGCACGGGCTACATGTGGTACTCGCAGCGCAACCTGCTCGCCGACGCGCAGCAGGCCGAGATCGAGGCGACCCAGGAGCGCCGCCGGAGGTTCGCCGATCCCGCCCTGGCGCGCGCCTGGTCCGCCCTGTCCGACGCCCGCACGTCCCTCGCCGCGGCAGGCCTGCCCCTGGCGCCCGCGGGCGACGTTCGCGCCGTGCTGGCCGCCGCCGAGCGCGAGATCGAGGCGCTGGGACGCGAGCACGATGCGCTGCGCGGCTCGAGCTCCACCACCGCGGCCGATCTCGAGGCCCGGCTCGCGTCCCTCGGCGACGACGAGGCGTCCCACGCGCGGCGGGCGCGGCTCGAATCCACGCTCGCCGACGTCCTCGCGATGGAGGAGCGGCGAAAGCGCGTCGCGGACGACGCGGCTTCCCTCGAGTCCGTGCTCGCCGAGGTCCGCGCGGCGATCGGGCGCTGGGATGCCGACGACGCCCCCGAGCAGGCCCTCGACGGCATCCTCGCCGCCGCGAAGCGCGTGCAGGCGCGCCGGGCCGAGTAGTGGCGAGCGCCGGCCGTCCCCGCCGCGACCTGCTGGTCCGCTTCGCCCTCGAAGGGCCACCACCACGCGTCGACGTGGGTGCCGACCACGGGCGGGTCGCCGCGGCGATCGGCGCCATCGCGACGGAGATCCAGGACCACGCGCGAGCCCCGGGCATCGACTGGGTCGTCACCGACGGGCTCGATTGCTTCCGCGCGCTCGGCACCGTCGTGATCGCGGGGATGGGCGCGCGCTCCATCGCCCGCATCCTCGCGCGGGGCCCCTCGGTCCGCCGCGCGGTCCTCCACGCCCAGGACGACCCGTGCGCGCTGCGCACGTGGCTCGCGGAGAACGGCTGGCGCATCGTCGACGAGGGTCTCGCCCGCGAGGCCGGGCGGTTCGCCGAGGTCGTGGTCGCCGAGCCCGGCGCCGAGCCCGCGACGGGCCTCGCGCTCGAGTACGGCCCCCGCCTGCTCGAGGGCCACGACCCGCACGTGCGCGAGCACCTCGCGCAGCTCGTCGGTCACCTCGAGCGCCTCGAGCGCCAGTCGCGCCCGTCCCCGTCGGCACATGCAGACCACGTGCGAAGGCTCGGATTCGTCCGCGAGCGGCTCGCGGCGCTCGGAACACCCCGCGACGCTTGAGGATCGCGCAATCCGTCGGCTATCGTCGAGGGAGTACGTGGAGTCGACATGCTCGCCCTCGCCCTCCTCGGCGCCCCCGCCCTCGCCGGCAACGCGCCGGGCGCGACCATCCCGAACGCCGTCGCCATCGACGTGAGCGACGACGGGCTCGACGCGTTCCTGCCCATCGCCACCACGCTGCTGCCGTCCCAGATCGACGTTCCCACGTTCGCCGATGCCGACGAAGGCGGCTGTGTCTGGGGCCTGTGCGCGTACTCGTACGAGTACTCGATCACGAACGGCTGGGCGTCCGTCACGATCAACGACGCCGACATCACGCCGGGCAACGGCGTGCTCTACCTCGACGCGAACCTCACGGTGCAGGTCAACCAGCAGTCCGACCCCGTCGACATCTACCTGCACGGCACGGGCATCGAGATCATCTCGATCACCGAGACCTGCGACGCCTGGGTCGATCCGTTCGACATCCAGATCCAGGGTGAGATCGGCCTCACCATGAACCCCGACGGCACGGCGAACGTCTCGTTCCCGCCGCTCGACTGGCAGTGGACCCTCACGGGCGACGACTTCCAGCTCGCCAACTGCGGCACCGTCACGGCCATCGAAGACTTCCTCGACTTCTTCGGCGTCGACGTCTTCGGCCTGGTCCTCGACTTCGTCGAGCCGGAGATCGCGAGCGCCATCGACGGGCTCAGCCAGGATCTCGACCTCCAGACGGCCGTGAACGACGCCCTCGCCAGCGCCACGATCTCCGAGGAGATCGACCTCGGCGGCGTCATCCTCAGCGTCGACGTGGCGCCGTCCGCCATCGACATCGTGCCCCAGGGTGTGCGCATCGCGCTCGACGGCTCGATCTCCGCGCCCGCCGACCCCTGCGTCGAGCCCTACGGCATCACCGAGTCGCTCGCGACCGCCTCGACGCTGCCGGGTGTCGGCGCCTTCGCGTCGGGCCTCCCCTTCACGCCGCAGGTCGGCGTGTACGTCGACGACGACCTCGTGAACGAAGGCCTGTTCGCGGTCTGGAACGCGGGTCTGCTGTGCCAGACCATCGACGACAGCACGGGCGACCTGCCTCTCGCCATCGACACGAACCTGCTCGGCCTGCTCGCGCCCGGCGTCTACGACGACCTGTTCCCCGAGTCCCGGCCCATCGGCATCATCACGCGTCCCACGCAGCCGCCGATCGGCAGCACGACCGGCCCGCACGACCTGAACATCGACGTGCACGAGCTGGGTCTCGACTTCTACGCCGACTTCGAAGGCCGCCAGGCGCGCCTGATGCGGGTGGATCTCGAGGTCGCCGCGGGCCTCGACATCGACTTCGACGGCGCCACGGGCGGGCTCGCGATCGACGTGGCCCTCGGCGGAGACGCCGTGACCGCCGCCGTCACCTACAACGAGCTCACCCCCGAGGCGAACGAGCAGGTCGCCGATCAGCTCGTCGGCCTCGTCGACCAGCTCGTCGGGCCGCTGCTCGGCAGCGCGCTCCAGGATCTCGCGTTCGACATCCCCTCGTTCGAGGGCTTCGGGCTCCAGCAGGCGTCCGTGCGCGCCGCGGGCTCGACCGGCGATCGCCTCGGCCTGTACGGCGCAATCGGCCCCGTGGGCTACCAGAGCGCCGGCTGCGGCGACGGCTCGGGCGGCTGCGACGCCGGCGCGGGCTGCCAGGACACCGGGTGCAGCAGCGGCCGGGTGCCCGTGCGCGTCGTGTTCATCGGGTTCGCGCTACTGCTGGCCGGACTCCGCCGCCGTCGCTGATCGGATCGACTCCAGCATGGGCGCGAGCGTCTGGCGCCCCTGGATCATCCGCCCCGGCGGGTACTGCGCTTCGACGTGCAGCTCGCGGCCCTCCCAGGGGCCCCACCACACCTGGCGCGTGCGATCGTCGCCGGTGCACGTGGCCGTGTGGGAGGTGCCGAGCACGGGGACGGCGCGGAATCGCTGGGTGTCGACGAACCCGCACTCCTCCCCTTCGACGGGACGGGGTGCATCGAGGGGCTCCGGGAACACCAGGAGCTCGAGCCCCACGCCGGTGACCTCGTGCTCGATGCGGAGGAGGCGCGGTGGCGGGCCCTGGAGCCCGGACCAGCCGGGCGGGACGAACAGGCTCAGGCCCCCGCCCACCCAGCGCCCCGGACCGACGGGCGTGCTGCCGGGATCCGAGAGGCTGCCGTCCTCGACCGGCGTGTAGTCCGTGAAGTCGACGATCGGCTCGTCGGGAGCGCGCTTCTTGCAGGCACCGAGGAGGAGCGCCGCCGCGAACAGCGCCCTCACCCGCCGAGCCTCGCGAGGTGCTCGGGCGTGCCCCAGACCTCCGCGAACAGCGCGGCCTCGGCACCCGTGCGGACCAGCGGTGCCGCGGCGAGGACCTGGCGCTTCACCGCGCGGATGGCGGCTGCGGGCGCGGACCGGACCCGCGCGAGGTACGCCTCGCCCGCCGCGAGATCCCCGCGCGCGAGGCCCGTCCGCACGGCCTCACCGGGCCCCTGCACCGCCGCAGACGAGAGCAGGGCGAGCGCGTCGCGGGGGCCCACGGCGCGCACCAGGCGTGCGGCCCCTCCCCAGCCCGGCGCGACGCCGAGGCGCGTGTGGACGAACCCGATACGCGCCGCGTCACCCACGAACACCGCATCGCACGCGGTGAGCAGCTCGGAGCCCCCGCCGAGCGCCGGCCCGTCGACCATCGCGACGACCACCTGGGGAAGCCCGGCCAGGCCGTCGAGCACGGACGTCATGCACAGCGCCATGCGCTCGCCGTTCCCGCCCTCCACGAGCGATGCGCGCACCTGGCCGAGGTGACCGCCGCTGCAGAACACACCGGACGCGCTGCCCCGCACCTCGACGACCGCCCCCTCGCGCGCGCGCAGCTCCAGCACGGCCTCTGCGAGCCCCGCCATCATGCCGACCGTCACGGCGCCCATCGCGGTGGGGTTGTCGAGGATCAGCACGTCCCCGTCGAGCCGGACGGCGCCCGGCACGGCTCCGACAGCCTGCGCGAGGACGCGGAGCTCGGCGAGGGCCTCTTCGACGGTGGGGACGGCGCGCATCTACCCCTTCCGGTATTCGTGCACCGACACGTTGCCGAATCGGCGCGTGCGGACCAGCGCCAGACCGCCCGCCACACGCGGGACCACGACCTTCTGGTCGGCCTCGAGCAGCAGCACGTCGTCGGCGTGGGATGCGAGCGCGGCGAGGATCGGCGCCGGGTCGAGCGCGAAGGGCGGATCGGCGTACACGATGTCGAATCCCCCGTCTGCGGTGCGCGTCACGTCGCCCACCCGAACGGCGAGGTCGGCCCCGAGCTCCGCGGCGAGCGCGCGGATCCGCGAAGCGGTCTTCGGGTCCCGTTCGACGCACGTCACCACGGCGCCGCGCGACCAGGCCTCGAGCCCCATGAGCCCCGACCCCGCGAAGGCGTCGAGGAAGGTCGTGCCGGAGAGGTCCTGCCCGAGCACCGAGAACACGGCCTCCCGCACCCTGGATCCGGTCGGGCGCACCCCGGACGGCAGATCGCCGCGCAACACGCGTCCTCGCGCCGTTCCACCGGTGATGCGCAGGCTCATGGGGCGACGCTCCGGCCCGGGTTCGCCGTGTGACGCGCACAATCGCGGATCCGCTCCCGGGTCGCGTGCTCGTATGCCATCCTGCACTCGCGCTCAACCGGCGGCGGAGGGCACCACGACGACCAAGAGCGAGCTCCAGTGGGGGGTGTTCCACGCAGACGAGTCTGCGTTCACCCGGGCCCGCGCGGTGCTGCGGTCGGGCGGGGTGCTCACGGCGGTGTGCGACGGGCCCGAAGAGGCGCGGGTCCCCGCTCGACGCGTCGACTCGTTCGACCAGGTGCTGGCGGCGAGCGACGTCGTGATCATCGGGGGTCCCGACGCGCGGAAGTACGTCCGCGCCGCGCTCGAGGCCGGCAAGCACGTCTCCCTCGAGATCCCGTTCACGTTCAACGCGAAGTCGATGCTGCGGCTCGCCCACATCGCGAAGACGCAGCGCCGCCTGCTCCACCTGTTCGAGCCGAACCTCTACCGGCCGGCATTCCGCACGCTCCGCGGCCACAGCGACCCCGCCGCGGTGTCCGAGATCGCGGTGCGACTCTCCGACAGCGAGCCGGCGACGTCGGCCGAGAGCTGCGTCCAGCAGCACCTGTCGGTCCTCCAGCAGCTCGTGGTGCTCGGCGGGCCGGTCGAGGGCGTGACCCGTGCCGAGTTCCGCAGTGGCCGGTTCGACGCGACCCTCGTGTTCCGGAAGGGCGCGCGGGCCACCGTCTCGATCCTGCCCGGCTCGATGGACTCCCGGGTCATCGAGGTGCAGTCCGAGCTGCGCTGGCGCATCGAGGGCACCCACCTGTTCTGCGGCAACAGCATGACCACGCTGACCGACAGCCGGTCGCCGAGCGAGCTCGGGATGCTCGAGCTCTCGATGGTCGCCACGGGCCGCGGCCGGCCGACTCTGACGCTCGAAGCCCACTACCACACCCTGGTCGTGCTCGAGCGTCTCGCCGCGTGCAAGACCGGGCGCCTCGCCTGACCCTCCGGGTGGTCGCAACAATTGATTGCGGCCCGTTGAATCGACGCGCCCCAATCCAATAGCCACGGGCCCACGACCCAGACCCCTGTCGGAGGTCCCGAATGTTGCGTTCAGTGAGCCTGATGCTCGCTGCTGCTCTCCTGACGAGCTGCATGGTCAAGGAGGAGGAGCGGCTGAACGATCCGCGCTTCCCCCTCGAGCCCCACCTGATCCTGCCGGTCTGGTTCCCCTCGAACGGGCAGGTCGCGGCGGGTGCGACCACCGGCCAGGCGCTCGACCAGCCCCTGCCGTTCTCGCACTACCTGCACGCGACCAAGAACCAGATCGACTGCGAGTACTGCCACGTGTCGGCCCGCAACTCGATCCATGGCGGCGTCCCGCAGCTCGCGACGTGCATGAACTGCCACAAGTTCGTCCGCACCAAGTCCCCCAACATCAAGAAGCTGAAGGAGCACTTCGACTCCGGCACGCCTCTCGAGTGGAACAAGGTGCACGACCTGCCCGACTACGTGCACTTCGCGCACAACCGGCACGTCCGCGCCGGCGTCCAGTGCACCGAGTGCCACGGCCAGATCCAGCTCCAGGGCCAGCCCCGGTACGAAGAAGAGACCGTCGACGGCGAGACCATGCAGGTGGTCAAGGTCGACGAGGTCATGATCCGCGAGACCACGCTCCAGATGGGCTGGTGCCTCGACTGCCACGCCGGCCACCCCTCCATCGATCAGAACTACGGCGACAACGCAGACCTTCGCCGCGCCGAGCTGAAGGACTGCTGGACCTGCCACAAGTGAGCGCCCCGATGAACCGCCGCAACTTCCTGAAGGCCCTCGGACTCGGTGGCAGCGCGTCGGCGCTGTCGGCGTGCGGGCTCGACGACAACCGGTACTACACGCCCGTCGAGCAGATCCTGCCGTACGTCGTGAAGCCCGAGAGCGTCACCCCCGGTACCCCGACCTTCTTCGCCACCACGATCACGCGCGGCCCCGAGGCCCACCCGGTCCTCGCGAAGCACCGCGACGGCCGCGTCGTGCACGTCGGCGCGAACACGCGCAGCCCGTGGATGGCCTCCATCCCGAAGGGCGCGATGCTCGAGCTGCAGAAGCACTACAGCCCCGACCGCTTCAAGGGTCCGCAGGCCAACGGCAACAGCGGCTCGACGGTCTCCTGGGAAGACGGCGTCAAGCAGGTCGTCGACGCGGTCGCCGCGGCGAAGCAGAGCGGAAAGAAGATCGCGTGGCTCGGCGCCTACCGCTCCGGCTCGTACGCGTCGATCATCGCGTCGATCTGCGACACGGCCGTGTTCTGGGAGCCGATGGGCTACGAGGCCGAGGCCAACGCCGCCGAAGCGCTCTTCGGCACGCGGATGATCCCGCGCTACGACCTCGACGACGCGAAGTACGTCCTGTCCTTCGGCGCCGACTTCCTCAACAGCTGGGGCGGCAACCGCGTCGCCGGCGGCTGGTCGAAGGCCCGGTCGCACACGCACGGCCACCACGTCGCCCGCTTCGCGCTCGTCTCGCCCTACCGCGACCAGACCGGCGCCAACGCCGACGACTGGTACGCGGTCAAGCCCGGCAGCCAGGCGCTCGTCGCCCGCGCCGTGGCCCGCATCGTCGCCACCAAGACCGGGTACGCCGGTCCGGCCCTCGCCGCGCTCGGCAACGTCGACACCGCGGCTGCCGCTTCGGCTGCCGGCATCGAAGCCGCCCAGATCGAAGAGATCGCGGCACACTTCGCCGCCGGCGACGCGGTCGCGCTGCCCGGCGGCCCCGCCGGTGCGAGCGGCTCGGCCACCGAGCTCGCCGCCGCCACGTTCCTCCTGAACATCGTCGCGGGCTCGGCCCCGAAGCTGTTCAGCGCGGGTGGCTACATGGCGCCGGTCGGCAACGCGGCCGACGTGCAGGCCCTCGTCGCCGCCCTCGAGAGCGGCAGCGTCGGCGTGCTCTTCGTCGACGACTGCAACCCCGTCCACGCGCTTCCGAACGTCAACGTGAAGGATGCCATCGCGAAGGCCGGCCTCTCCGTCGCCTTCACGTCGCACCCCGACGAGACCACCGACGCCTGCAAGCTCATCCTCCCCGCCGCCGACGCGTTCGAGGACTGGGGTGACGAGCAGCCGGTCGCCGGGGTCACCCTGCTCCGCCAGCCCACGATGAGCCCGCTGCAGATCCGCTACCGTCCCCCCGGGGCCGAAGAGCGCGTCGAAGACGGGTGGGACGTGCGCTCCGCGGGCGAGGTCCTCGTCGCCGCCGGCCGCGCCCTCGGTGTGGTCACGCAGAACGACTGGCGCGGCTACCTCCACGCCCGCTGGGGCATGGTCTACAAGGCGCTCGTGCTCGACGCGGCGACCGACGAGGCCCCCGCCGACGACGCCGCGGCCATGGCTCCCGAGAAGGATGCCGGCTTCGCCGCGTGGCTCGCGGGTCGCCTCCAGGAGGGCTTCGTCGCCACCACGACGGCGATGATGGCTCCGACGGTGACGGGCTCGATCCCGTGGCAAGACGCCACGCCGCCCGCCGGCGCGGGCCAGTACAACCTCCACGTCACTCCGCACGCGCACATCCGCGACGGCCGGTACGCGAACAGCCCGTGGGCCCAGGAGCTCCCCGACCCGATGACGGGCCAGGTGTGGGACAGCTGGGTCGAGATCCACCCCGAGACGGCGAAGTCCCTCGGCGTGTCCGACAACTCGAAGGTCACGCTGAAGTCCGATGCGGGCTCCGTCGATCTCGGCGTCGAGGTCACGACGAGCGTTCGCCCCGATACCGTGGCGGTCCAGCTCGGGCAGGGCCACACGAACAACGGTCGCTACGCGAGCAACATCGGCGTGAACGTCGCCGCGCTCGTGGGCGCCGCGAAGGATCCGCAGGGCGCGATGGCCTGGCAGTCCGCCAAGGTCAGCGTCACGCCGTCCGGCGGCAAGGCCGACCTGATCTCGACGTTCGGCGGCGACACCGACGAGAACCGCAACTTCGCGGTCCACGTCAACGCCAAGCAGTTCGGCGAGAACGGCGACGCTCCGCAGGCCCACGGCGGCGAGCTCACCGGCATCCATCACCTCGAGCTCGACAAGCGCCTCGTCGAGAACGGGATCACCGACTTCTACAGCCTCACCCAGCACCCCACCTACCGCTTCGGCCTCACGGTCGACACGGATGCCTGCAACGGCTGCGGGGCCTGCTCGATCGCCTGCTACGCGGAGAACAACCTCCCGATCGTCGGCAAGGAGAAGATCAAGGAAGGCCGGGAGATGTCCTGGATCCGGGTCAACCGGTACTTCAAGGGCGACGAGACGCACTTCGTCCCCATGATGTGCCAGCACTGCGGCCACGCTCCCTGCGAGTCCGTCTGCCCGGTCCTCGCGACGTACCACAACCTCGATGGCCTCAACGCGATGGTCTACAACCGCTGCGTCGGCACCCGGTACTGCTCGAACGCCTGCCCGTTCTCGGCGCGGAAGTTCAACTACCACACGTACGTCTGGCCCGAGCCCTTCAACATGCAGCTCAACCCCGACGTGGTGACCCGCACCATGGGCGTGATGGAGAAGTGCTCCTTCTGCGTCCAGCGCCTGCGCGCCGTGAAGAGCGCCTACAAGGACGAGGCCGCCAGCACCGAGTACAACGCGAAGGTGCCCGACAGCGCGCTCACCCGCCTGGTCGCCTGCGCCGAGGCCTGCCCGACCCACGCGCTCACCTTCGGCAACCTGAACACCGAAGACGGCGCGCTGAACACGGCCCGCAAGTCGTCCCGCAACTACATGCCGCTCGACGACCTCAACGTCATGTCGGCGGTGAACTACCTCGCGAAGGTCTCGTTCCACGCGCCCGAAGCCGGTCACCACGGCGGCGGTCACGGCGGTGATGCGGGTCACGCGGGCGAGGCCGGCGACGGCCACGGCGGGTCCGACCACGGCGAAGAGAAGAAGCACGACGAGCACGGCGGCGACGCCCACTGATCCCTTTCCAGGTACAGCCCACCGCGCCTCCGGGCGTGATTCCATTCAGGAGACTTCAAGGTGGCAACCGACGTCTACACCAGCGGTGAACCCAACCGCCCCGACAGCTACGGGGCGGCGAACCGGGACATCATCCGCGTCCTGCTGAAGCCCTCCGTGGCCTACCTGGCCCTGCTGGCCACCTCCATCTCCGTGATGCTCTTCGGCGGGTGGTGCTGGTACATGCAGATCCGGTGGGGCATGGGCGTGGCGAACATCACGCACCCCACGATGTGGGGCGTGTACATCGTCACGTTCGTGTTCTGGGTCGGCATCGGCCACGCGGGCACGCTGATCTCCGCCATCCTCTTCCTGGTGCGGTCGCGCTGGCGTACCGGCGTCTACCGCGCCTCCGAGGCCATGACGGTCTTCGCGGTCATGACCGCGCTGCTGTTCCCGGTGCTCCACCTCGGGCGCGTCTGGCAGAACTACTGGTTCTTCCCGTACCCGAACCAGCGGCAGCTGTGGATGAACTTCAAGTCCCCGCTCATGTGGGACGTGTTCGCCATCTCGACCTACTTCACGGTCTCGGCCATCTTCTTCTACGTCGGCCTCGTGCCCGACATCGCGATCTTCCGCGACCACAGCAAGGGCCTCGTGCGCCGCATCTACGGCCTGCTCTCGCTCGGCTGGCGCGGCACGCATCGCCAGTGGCACCACTACATGGCCGCGTACGGCTTCTTCGCCGCCCTCGCCGCGCCGCTCGTGCTCTCCGTGCACAGCGTCGTCTCCTGGGACTTCGCGATGGCCAACACCGCCGGCTGGCACAGCACCATCTTCCCGCCCTACTTCGTCGCCGGCGCCATCCTCTCGGGCTGCGCGATGGTCATCTCGCTGCTCATGCCGATGACGTACGCCTTCAACTGGCACAAGTACGTCAACACCTGGCACTTCGAGAACCTCGCGAAGATGTGCGTGCTCACGAGCGCCATCCTCTCCTACGCGTACGGGATGGAGTACTTCGTGGGCTGGTACAGCCAGAACCCCTACGAGCAGGCCATCTTCTTCTGGCGTGCCGACCCGAGCGCAGACTACGGCTGGGCCTTCTACCTGATGGTCTTCTGCAACTGCCTCGCGCCGCTGCCCTGGTACATCACCAAGGTCCGCCGCAACCCCTGGGCCCTGTTCATCATCGCCGCCATCATCAACGTCGGCATGTGGATGGAGCGCTTCAACATCATCGTCAGCTCCCTCGCCCACAACTTCGATCCCGCGACCTGGTGGTTCTACTGGCCGAGCTGGGTCGAGTGGGGGATCCTCGCGGGTAGCGCCGGCTGGTTCTGCACCTGGTTCCTGCTCTTCTGCAAGACCCTCCCCGCAGTCGCCATCACCGAGATCAAGGAGATGATCCCGCCGCCCGTGAAGGGCTCCCTGGAGGCCAAATGAGCGCCGCGACTGCGCCTTCGAGCATCCGCATCAAGGCCATCTACGAGCACCTCGACTGCCTCCTCACGGGCATCGACCGCCTGAAGAAGGCCGGGATCACGGGCTGGACCGTCATGGCTCCCCTGCCCCGCCACGAGATCGAAGAGATCATCTACGAGGGTCAGCCCTCCCCCGTCCGCTGGTGGACCCTGACCGGCGCCGTCACCGGCCTCACCACCGGCCTGCTGCTCACGTCGCTCACGGCGTCGCAGTGGCCGATGATCCTGCCGGGCGGCAAGCCCGTCGTGGCCCTCGTGCCGTACGCGGTCGTCATGTTCGAGTGCACCATCCTCGGTGGCGCGCTCTTCACGACGCTCGGCGCCATCGTGCACTGCGGCCTGCCGGGCTTCTTCCTCGACCGCGCCATCCAGGACCCGCGGGTCACCGACTCGAGCTTCGGCATCGTGTTCACCGGCGCGCCCGTCGCCGACCAGCAGCGCATCACCGAGATCCTCACGGGAGCCGGTGCTGTCGAGGTCACGACCGGTGCCGACACCATCTACGAGGTCCCCAACCATGCGTAAGCAGCACTTCATCAAGGCAGCCGGCCTGATGGGCTTCCTCGCGCTCACGTCGACCGTCGCGTTCGGCCTCCCCTGGGACATCGACATGGCCGATGCCCAGACCGTGAAGGCCTACGAGCGCGAGATGACGCCGCTCCCCGAGGGGGTCGTGGCCCAGGCGAACGAGCTGTCGCCGAACGCCTACCGTCAGAACTGGGTCCTCGGCACGCCCGAGGGCAACGCCCTGACGAACCCCGTCGAGAAGAACGAGCAGTCGCTCGCCACCGGCAAGAAGATGTTCCAGGTCTACTGCGCGCCGTGCCACGGCACCGGCACCGAGCTCGGCCCGGTGAGCAAGCAGTACCCCGGCATCGCGATGCTCGGCGGCGCCAACGGTCGCCTCAAGGCCATCCCCGACGGCCGCCTCTACCTCACGATCCGCAATGGCTTCGGGCTCATGCCGTCGTACGCGTACGCCATGAACGACACCGAGATGTGGTCGCTCGTGCACTACGCCCGCACGCTGCCCCAGGCCAGCTACACCCCTCCGGCCCCCGTGGAGCCCCAATGAGCGCCCATCCGGACATCAACGTCGTCATCGACGGCATCGCCGACCGCAAGGTCCCCGGCATCGTGATGGGGGTCGGCGGCCTGCTCGTGGTCATCGGGCTCGTCGCCGCGGGCTACGGCTTCGCGGTCGCCGGCGCGGCTCCCACCTGGGGCGCCATCCTGGTCGGCCTGTTCTGGTCGATCGGCCTCTGCCAGGGCGCGTTCATGCTCTCCATCATCCTCACGGGCACGTGGGGTCGGTGGGGCCGCCCGATCAAGCGCATCGCCGAGTCCTTCTGGTTCGTGCTCCCGGTGCTCTACGTGCTGCTCGCGGGCTTCCTCCTCTTCGGCGGGCTCGGGATCTACAAGTGGCACCCCACGCCGCTCGCCCCGATCGAGCACATCAGCATCGAGCCGCACAACGTCGCGGCGACGTGGCGCAGCAAGCCGATCTGGCTGACCCCGGGCTTCTTCATCGCCCGTCAGCTCGGCGGCCTGCTCATCCTGATGATCCTCGACTTCGTCTACCTTCGCGCCTCGCTCGGCCCGGACATGCTCCAGGCCCAGGAGCGGCTCGGCAAGAAGGCTCCGGGCTGGTGGAACAGCTTCATCGGCGGCCAGAGCAACGTGAAGCGCGCGTCCGAGGCCGGCCAGGCCGTGCAGAGCACGCTCTTCTGGATGATCGGCCTCGCCTACGCCCTCGTGTTCAGCTTCCTCGCGTTCGACCTGCTCATGAGCCTCGAGCCCTGGTGGTACACGAACATGTTCGGCGGCTGGGTCTTCGTGAGCTGCGTGTGGACGGGCTTCTGCGCCGTCGGCGTCACCTCGATGCTCGCCCGCGACTGGCTGAACCTCGGCGACTGGATCAAGCCCAAGGTCACCCACGACCTCGGCAAGCTCATGCTCGCCGCCTGCATGTTCTGGGCGTACACCCTGTTCGCCCAGCTCCTGCCGGTCTGGTACGCGAACATGCCCGAAGAGACGCAGTTCTTCCTCGTCCGCATCGGCGGCGAGGAGGGCGGCCTCACCGCCTGGCGCTGGATGGCCCAGACGGTGCCGATCCTGTGCTTCGTGGCGCCCTTCACCATCCTGCTCTCGCGCGGTGTGAAGAAGATGCGCTGGCCGTTCGTGGCGATCTGCTCGCTCATCCTGTTCGGGATGTTCATGGAGCGCAGCCTGATCGTGATGCCGCAGGTGTACCCCGACGTGAGCGACACCTTCCCGACCACGCACTTCCTCGTGCTCCACGTCGGCGTGTGGCTCGGCTTCGTCGGCCTCATCACCCTCGTCGTGAGCAACGTGCTCGCGCGGATCCCGCCGCTCGTCACGAGCGACCCGCACCTCGGCGACCACCCGTGGGATCAGCACGTCCACAGCCTCGACGCGCACCACGCCC
This sequence comes from Alphaproteobacteria bacterium, assembly GCA_020632875.1. Taxonomy (GTDB): domain Bacteria; phylum Myxococcota_A; class UBA796; order UBA796; genus JACKEQ01. Next base: position 50,775 of record JACKET010000016.1, on the reverse strand, counting down.
ACTGACCGGCCTCCGCCGGTGACCGAGCCCCGCCCGCTTCGTGCGCGCGGGGCTCTTTCGTCTCAGGACCTGCTTTGATCCTCTTCGCCCTCGCCGCCTGCGGAACGTCCGAGCCGCGGTTCGACATCCGCTACGCCCACGAGCGCTCCCCGCTCGAAGACCCACTCGCCGTGGGCGCGAAGGTGCCCGTGCGCCTCGTCGCCCGCCTGCGTCCCGAGGACCGCGAGCGACCGACCGTCGCCGATGCCGCCTTCACGACCGCGGATCCGGCCGTCGCGAAGGTCGAGGACGGCCTGCTGATCGCCGTGTCCGAGGGGTCCACGCGGATCACGGCGACCGGCGAGCTCCGCGGGCAGGTCTCGAGCGCCACCCGCGACCTCCGGGTCCGCCCCTCCGCACGAACCGAGTGGCGCGCGAACGAAGCGCCCGTGACGGGCGATCTGCTCGTGCTGGCCGGCACGCAGCACAGCTTCGCGGTCCATCACTTCGACGCCGATGGGCACCCGCTGATCGCCGAGGGCATCGACGTCCCCGTCCCGGAGCACGCGTCGATCGAGCATGGCGGCCTGCCCGGCTTCACGCTGGTGCGCTTCAAGTCGATGGAGCCGGGCGTCTTCGCGGTGCCCGGGCAGCCCTGGTCGATCGAGGTGGCCCCCGGCTTCGAGTCCTGGAGCACGGAGGGCGCGACGCTCACGGTCCGTATCGCCGACGGCCGCGTCCCCTGGATCCGCTCCCCCGGGCCGCGGTTCGAGTCGCTCGACGACGGCTGCACCGTCCGCGAGCGGGCCGAGGGCACCAACCCGTTCACCCTCGTCCAGAAGCAGGGCCCGCCGACGTGCCGCGTCCAGGTCACGCTGTACGAGCGGACATTCACCATCGACGCGACGTTCTGACGAGGAGCTCGCGCTCGTGACCCGTCAGGGGTGCCGCTGGAAAGGCGGGGACCAATAAAGGGGGGGGGAATCAGTCCCCACCTTCCAGCTGATCCGAGTTTCGCCCCTCTGCGTTGCCACAGCAATCACATCGGAATCACACGCGACTCAAGGTCGCGAAGTCTCGCTTTCGACGTACACATGCCCGGTGCTCTCGAAATCGCGTGCCCGCACCTCGGGCTCGGACGCGCGCGGAAACACCAACGTCGCGGCGACGAGGCCCAACGCGAGGACCGACGCGCCGGATGCGATGAAGTAGACGAACGCCTCACGGACGGACGTGATCATGGTTCCCCCCCGGGATGACGGCCTCTCGTACGCCGTCCTCTCATCAACGCCCGGGGAGGCGCGATCCCCTCACCGATTCCGAGCTACTGCTTGAGCGCGGTGAAATCGACCGACGTGAGCGGGACGGCGCAGCCGAGGCAGATGCCCTGGAAGCGGTAGGTGAAGGTGCCCTGCATCGTGTCGGCGCTCGTGAACGTGCCATCCATCGTGTAGGTCTCGACGCACGAGCCCGGGCCGCCCACGGTCGCCTCGAGGTGGTACACCCCGGAGGACGGGTCGACCGTGCCGTCCATCGCGCTCGGCTGGCTCGAGGTCGCCGAGCTGACCGTCATGTTCGGCGGGAACCACACGACGTTGAGCTCGTTGAAGTCGAGGTTCACGAGGGGCTGGCCGGCGAACGAGCAGTTGTGGTTGATGTCGTTCGGCGTGATCGACCAGACGCCGTTGTAGTCTTCGCCGCAGTCGTTGTCCTGGATGCCATCGCAGTCGTTGTCGAGGCCGTCCCAGCACGTCTCGGGCTGGTTCGGGTTCACGTTCGCGCGCTGGTCGTCGCAGTCGTCGCACACCCCCACCCCGTCGCCGTCGTTGTCGGCATTGTCGGGGCTCGCGTCGCGGCAGTCTTCGTCGATCCCGTTGCACGGGATCTCGAACGCCGAGGGGTTCACCTCGGGGTTCGAGTCGTCGCAGTCGAGCTGGTTCGGCAGCCACGCGGCGGCGCAGTCGGGATTGCTGGCGTCGAAGAAGCCGTCGCCATCCTGGTCGAACGGCGCGTCGATCTCGCTCTCTTCGGCCTGCTGGCGCCCGTCGCAGATCGGGGTCGTGGGCTCGTCGGACTCGTCGCTGTCGCCGTTGTACTTGCAGGCGACGAGCAGGAGGACGAGGGAAAGCCGGCGCATGGGGACTCCGTGAGCGGGGAGCGCCTTGTATGCCCTCTTCAGAAGCGACCGGCCACCCTCTCGCGGGCGGGCAGGATCTCGAGACAGGTCGTCCACCAGCCCGTGGCCAGCGTCTCGACGAACTCCTCGGGGAGGCCCTCGGCGCGCATCTCGGCGACCACGGCCTCCCAGTCGTACTCGAGCGGCACGAGCTCGGTGCGGACGCGGCCGTCGACCCACTCGAGCACGGCGTACCAGACGTTCTGGCGCCCGTCGTTCGCGGGACGCCCGACCGCACCGACGTTCACGAGGCCCCGGCCGTCGGCGAGGCGCCGCTCCCAGTGGATGCCGGTGTGCGTGCAGGCCAGGAGATCGGTCTCGTAGCGGTTGCACAGGTGCTCGACGAACCCGGCGGGCGTCGTGCTCTCCCACAGGAACTCGTTCACCTGCCGCGGGGAGCCGTGGCACAGGTGCACGGTCTTCTCGCCGACCCGGATGCGCGCGGAGGCCGGCATCGCCGCGAGCCACGCGCGGTGCTCGGCGTGGGTGTTCGCGAGCGTGTAGTCGTACGAGATCTGCGCGAAGTGGTTGTCGCGCGGGTCGGTGTAGCCGCAGGCGCAGTCTTCGCGCGAGCTGCCGACGCTGTCGTCGTAGTTGCCCTGCACGAGCCCGAGCTCGGCCGACCGCAGGACCTCGGCCGTGCGGTCGGGGTGCGGGCCGAAGCCACCCACGTCGCCGAGGAACCAGACGCCGTCGCAGCCGCGGCGCTTCGCGTCGGCCAGCACGGCCTCGGTGGCCTTCCAGTTGTTGTAGGAGCCGCCGAACAGCGCGACCTTGCGGTGCTCGGAGGTCACGTCGAGCACGAGAACCCCTCCACGTAGCAGGTGTAGCAGGCCTTGTGATCGACCCGGTGCGGACCGAGTGCCGCGTCGAGCGAGTCGGCGAGCCGGAAGTCGGGCTCGTTGATGAGGATCGGGCACGGCCACACGCCATTGCTGGTGACGGTGCGCGAGGTGCCGCACTGCAGGCGGTGTGGGGTCTCGGGGTGAGCCACGTCTTCGGGCGTCAGCATCTCCCAGGCCTCGTACCCGCGGCCGCGGCGCTCCTCCCGGCCGATGCGGAATGCCGGGATCCACTTGATGCGGGGCCGTTCGAGCCCGAGCCCCGTGAGGACCTCGACGAGCCGGGCCTGATCCATCGCGTCGTCGTCGACCAGGCTGACCGCGACCAGCGCGGGGACCCCGTTCTCGGCGAGCCGGCGCAGGCCCGCGCAGGCTGCATCGAACACGCCCTTGCCGCGGATGCGGTCGTTCTGCTCGGCCGTGCAGCCGTCGAGGGACACGCGGATCTCGAGGTTGTAGGGCGCATTGCGGAAGCGCTCGCCGATCGCGGCGGCCAGCGCGTCGTCGATCAGCATGCCGTTCGTCAGCACGCCCAGCGGACCGACCTCGAGCGCGGCATCCATCAGCTCGAGGATGTCGGGGTGCAGGAACGGCTCGCCGCCCGTGAACCAGATCGCGCGCAGCCCCTCGGACTTCGCGCTGTCGAGCGCGGCCTGGCACTGCTCGACCGTCATGTAGTCGTGCTTGCGGACCTTGGGGCCGCAGCTGATGAAGCAGTGCCGGCACGCGATGTTGCACACCGTGCCCGTCACCTGCAGCCAGAGCGTGTCGAGCCACGCCATCGACAGTCGCATCCCGGATCCGCTGGTCGTCCCGACTTCCACCGCCACTCCCGAGGACCCCGCATATCCAGGGACCGGTGGGTCATGTAGCATGCGGCATGGCTTTCCCCGAAGAGATCGACATCGAGCGGCCGAGCCCCATCGAGCAGCTCCAGGTCGCGTTCGCCGTGTACATCGCGCGCGAGATCGTCGCTGCCGACGGCATCCTCGACATCGACGAGATGCGCCTGCTGATGCTCGTCTTCCCCGATCGCCTGATGCGGAACTGTCGGTTCCTCGGTCCCGACACCCGCCTCACCGAGGCGTACCACCGCGCGTACGTCGAAGCCGTCCGGGTTTTGCCCATCATCCTCGACACCGAGCAGAAGCTCGAGCTCGTCACCCTCTTCCACCGCACGTGCGTGGTCGATGGCGAGCTCCATCCGAAAGAGCTCACGGTCCTCCGCAACGCCGCGAAGACCCTCGACATCGCCGCGCCGGTCCTCAAGCGTCACCTGACGTCGCTGCACGGGAGCCTCACGCGCCTGAAGGCGTGAGACCGGTCGACGGTCCGGCATCGCGAAGCGTCCAGTAGGGGGGCAGGACGCAGCGGTTCCTGCGCCCTCCTCCGTGTGGAAGGGATCGAGCTTCGCGCGTCCGAGCATCACGCAGATGACGCAGAAGGACGCAGATGACGCAGAAACCAGGCCGTCACGGGTCGTGCGTCCTCGTTTCCCCGGGCACCTCCGACGGGGATTGCACCGCCAAGACCGACCGTGACGTCAGGGCTCCCGAGGGGACGTCTCGGTGTTCCGGTCGACAGAGGGGCCTTTCATGCGGACCGGATTCGGGACTCACCAGAGCAGGCCGGCGTTTCGGGCTGCTCGGGGTGACGCAGAAACGACGGTGTCCCGGGTCGACAGGCATCGCGTCCCCGAATGCGTCCTTGGCGGCCTTGGCTGTGCAGTCAATCCCCCTCGACAGCGCCCGGGGACACGAGGACGCTCGACCCGGGGCGGCCTCGTTTCTGCGTCATCTGCGTCCTTCTGCGTCATCTGCGTGAGGCCCTGAGACGCTCGAAGCCCGAGCCCTTCCGACACAGAGCGCTGTGGCTCGCTGTGCGAAGCCCGGGAACGGCAGTCAGCCTCCGAACTCGATCCCCGTCGCCCGCGCGCAGCGCACGAGCTCGCCGTCGACATCGACCAGCCGGTACACGCGGATGGCCTCTTCGATCGGGACCCCATCCACGTGACCGTCCTTCAGGCGGACCATCTCGCCCCACCGGTTCGCGGCGACGAGGTCGGCCGCGGCGACCCCGAAGCGCGTCGCGAGGATGCGGTCGAACGCGACGGGAGACCCTCCGCGCTGGAGGTGGCCGAGCACGCAGCTCCGCATCTCGGCGTCGACGCGCCCTTCGAGCTGCGCCATCGCGATGGCTGCGGCCCCGCCGCCGTTCTTCAGGCGGGCCTTCCGCTCGTCGTGGGACAGGTGGGCAGCCGACAGGGGGACGGCGCCCTCCGCGACGACGACGATGCTGAACAGCCGCCCGTGCGTCTGCCGCCGCCGGATCTTGGCCGCGACGCGGTCGGGGTCGTACGGGATCTCGGGGACGAGGATGATGTCGGCGCCGCCCGCGATGCCCGCTTCGAGCGCGATGTGCCCGGCGTCGCGGCCCATCACCTCGAGGAACATCACCCGCTCGTGCGACTCGGCCGTGGTGTGGAGCCGGTCGAGGGCTTCGGTCGCGACGTCGACGGCGGACAGGAACCCGAAGGTGTAGTCGGTGGCCGAGAGGTCGTTGTCGATGGTCTTCGGCACGCCCACGACGGGGATGCCGCGCTCCCGCATCAGGCGCAGCGAGATGGCCTGCGTGCCGTCGCCGCCGATGCACACGAGCCCTTCGATCCCCTCGTCCCGGACGGCCTTCGCGAGCTCTTCACTCACGTCGCGCCGCGTGCCGTCGGGCTGGGGGAAGGCGAAGGGGTCGCCGCGATTCGTGGTGCCGAGGCACGTGCCGCCCCGGTGGAGGAGACCCTGGCAGCTCTGGAGTGTCATCGGCATGAGACGCCGCGGCGAGTCGAACAGCCCGTTGAAGCTGTCTTCGATGCCAACGACCTCCCACTTGTGATGTCGTACGGCGTACTTGGTGAATGCGCGAATGACCGCATTCAGCCCGGGCGCGTCGCCGCCCCCGGTGAGGATTCCGATCCGCCGCGTCATCGAACCTCCAGGTGGCATGCGTACCACAATCGGACACACGCGAGGTACGATGTCCATGGGGGTTCTGTGAGACACTCGCTGATCGGCATCCTCGCCATGGGGCTCGTGGGCTGTGCCGCCCGCGTTCCCGTGCGTGTGCCGGCCGCGCCGTCCGTCCAGGTCCCCACCACGGCCATCGCCGTGATCGCGGTCGATCGCGACTGCCGCGAGATCGCCGACCGCCTCGCCGACGCGTTGCACGACCTCGACGGCATGTCCGTGCAGCCCGATGCCCCCACCCGCCTCAACCTCTACGCGTGCAACAGCGCGTGGACGCCCGAGTCCGAAGGGGTCGTCGAAGGCCGATCCGTGGCGATCGCCGCCCTCACCACGAGCGACGGCGTCGCCGCCCACCTCCTGGGGGCCGCGCGGCACATCGACCGCGCCGGCGAGGGGCCCGTCCGGGCGAGCAAGCGCGTGCAGGCCCAGCTCGACGGCGAGGTCGCCCACGATCTCGCCGAGCAGGTCGCCCCCGTCTCCACCGTCGTCCGCCGCCGCGTCTACGCCGACCCCTCGAACGACAGCGCGCGGCAGTACCACAACCTCGCCGTGGCCGCCGAGCGCGATGGCCGCCTCGACGATGCCGTGTGGTGGGCCAGGCTCGCATGGGAACGCAACCCGACCGTGCGGCGGGCGCGTTATGTGTCCGAGCTCACCCGTCGGCTCGCGCGAACCGGGCCGGTGTCCGGGGGCTCGCTCAGCGTCCGCTGATCGGCTCTCGCGGTGAGCGGCCGCCATCCGCCCTTCCCCCCTCCGCTCTCCCTCCCCGAAAGCCCACCATGAATGCGCTGTCCCACCAGGATGTCATCGTCGCGACCCTCGGCTCCGGCTCGCGCGGCAACTCGACCTACATCGGCACCGAGCGTTCGGGCGTGCTGATCGACTGCGGGCTCTCCACGAAGCAGATCTTCCGGCGGCTCGAAGAGCTGGGCCTCGGCGAGACCCTCATCGAGGGCGTGCTCATCACGCACGAGCACTCCGATCACGTCGGCGCGGCGCGGGTCCTCGACCGTACCCTGCACAAGCGCACCGGCCGGCACGTGCCGTTCTACATGAGCCGCGGCACGCGTGCCGGGCTCCACCAGAACTGCGTCCCCACCCGCGTCGAGCGCGTCCAGTCCGGCCGTCCGTTCCAGGTCGGCGCCTTCCACGTCGAGCCCTGGACGGTCCCGCACGACACGGTCGACCCCCTCGCCTACGCCGTCGCGCACGGCGAGGTGCGAGCGGGCGTCATCACCGACCTCGGGCGCCCCACGCGCCTCGTCGAGCGCCAGTTCGGCAGCCTCGACATCGCGGTGCTCGAGTTCAACCACGACCTGCAGATGCTGATCGAAGGCGACTATCCGTGGCGCCTCAAGCAACGCGTGAAGGGTGCGCACGGCCACCTGTCGAACGAGCAGGCCGGCGACGTCGTCCGTCGGGGGTCGGCCGGGCGCCTCAAGCACCTCGTCCTGGCGCACCTGTCCGAAGACAACAACCACCCCGATGCCGCGCTGGTCGCCGCCGAGCGCGCGCTCCTCGACGCGCGTGCCGCTGGCGTCACGGTGCACGTCGCCAGCCAGCAGCTCCCGCTCGGGCCGATCCGCGTGCGCACCCCGCGAAACCTGCGCCCCACCCGGCCCAGCCGCACGGCCTCCCGGCGCCCCGTCGTCGAGGCGCCGACCGACGACCGCCAGCTCTCGCTGTTCGCGTAGCCGCTACTTCGGGCTGAGCGACATCCCCGGCGGCAGCTGGAGCCCTTCGAGGCCCGCGGGGAGCGCCGAGGGCTTCGGGTTCTCGGGCGTGAGCGACGCCGCGGGCACCCAGCCGTAGCGCTCGCCTTCGCGCACGCGCACCATGCTGCCCTCGCGGTACAGCACCCGGAGCGCCGTGCCCTGCTCGAACTTCACGTGCTTCGCAGCGGCGTCGTCGGCGAACCGCTTCGACAGGACGCCGGCCTCGGGAGCCACGTAGAGCACTTCGGTCGTGGACTGGGGCGTGAGCGCGATCGGAGCCTGCGCGAAGGCGGCTCCCAGGACGAACAGCATCATCTCTCTTCCTTCTTCTTCCGGCCGTCGCCGAACAGGTGGACGCGCACGCCATCCTCGCGGAGCAGGCGGCGCAGGGTCTCTTCGTCGACATCCCGGAAGTTCGCCAGGATGGTCGACAGGTCTTCGGTGGCGTGGGTCATGGGGCCCACCACGGCCCGCACGTCGGCGAGCGCGGCTTCGGCCTCGTCGACGAGCTCGGGCAGGGGCTCGGACGCGGCATCGAGCTTCTCGAGCACGCGGTTGGCGCGGTCGATCACGCCCTGGGCCTCGCTCGCACGGGCTTCGAGCGTGCCGATGGCGCGGTTCGCGCGGGCCAGGGTCTGCCGCGTCTCGGACACGGCGGCGGGCAGCTCGCGGCTCGCCACGGCGGCGTTCTGCAGCGCCTCGTCGGCATTGCGGAGGATGCGCGCCAGGCGCTCGGGGTCTTCGTCGAGCGCTTCACCCACCGACGCCATCGCCTCGTTCAGCTGCTCGGGCTGGAACGACTCGATGAGGGGCCCGAGCGCGTTCACCATCTCGTCGATCTCGGTGTGGGGACCGCCGGGGACGAGGCTGTCGCCATCCTTCAGGAGCGGCGCCGTCGTGCTCTCGGGGAGCAGCTCGACGTACTTCTCGCCCAGCACGGACTTCGCCCGCATCCGGACCCTCACGTCGTTTCGAAGCCCTGCGGAATCGTAGAGGTCGAGCATCAGCTTCGCCCGGTCGTGGTCGACCTCGACCCCCGCGACGCGGCCCACCTTCACGCCCGCGACCATCACGTCCGCCTTCGCCCCCACCCCCACGGCGTCCTCCATCAGGACGCTCACCCGGGTCGTCGGACGCAGATCGACGTTGCTCGCCATGATCGCCATCACCCCGAGGAGCACGGCCCCGGTGACGATGACGAGGCCACAGCCGAGCTGGTTGCGGAACGAGGAAGCCATCAGCCCTCGTCGTCCTCTTCGTCTGCGGCTCCGTCGTCACGCGCCTTCGAGGCGGCATTCGGCCGGACCTCACCCTTCACCTGAGCTTTCGGCTCGGCCTTCGAGGAGCCCTTCATGGCCTTCGCGATGGGCTCGAGGTGGAAGGTCGCGTGGACCTCGAGCCGGTAGTTCGTCGCCACGTCGAGCAGGTCTTCCTTCAGGCGCAGCCCGTCGAGGTAGTGACGGACCTCGCGCCCCGCCATCCGAACGAGCTCGGACTTCGCTTTGTCGGAGGTCGACAGGAACGCCGTGAGCAGGTCGCGCGTGTCTTCGGCGAGCTCTTTGCGATCCATGAACCGGCGAGCGAAACGTCGCCACCGCCCGACCTCTTCGGGGTCGACCGGCTCTTCGCCGAAGCCCTTCTCGGCGGTCTCGGGCGCGTCGTCGAGCTCGTCATCGTCCGTGGGCATCGCGACCCTCCAACCGCAGCCAGGTAACCCGGGTTACCGGGGCGTGGTGATCGACTCCCTCGCCGGCATCGGGCGCTTCGGTGTCTTCTCGTGGTCCGTCGCGACCCGCGTGGTCACGCCGTACTGGGAGATCGACGAGACCGCGCGTCACACCTGGGAGGTCGCCTCCCGCTGCGCGATGCCCGTCGTGGCAGTCGTGTTCCCGTTCGGCATGGTCATGGCGCTGCAGGGGCTGTCGATCTTCGACCTGTTCGGGGCCCAGCGCCTGCTCTCGTCGCTCGTGAGCGTCGCGGTGTTCCGCGAGCTCTCGCCCGTCCTCGCGTCCACGCTCGTCGCGGCCCAGGGCGGCTCCGCGTTCGCCGCCGAGCTCGGCGCGATGCGCATCTCCGAAGAGCTCGACGCCACCGAGATCATGGCGATCGACAGCCTCCGAACGCACGTCGTGCCGCGCTTCATGGCCGCCGTCATCGCGGCGCCCGCGCTGAACGTCATCGGGTGCCTCGCCGGCATCACGGGCGGCTACGTCACGGCGGTCTGGGTCAAGGGCCAGCCGAGCGCCACGTACTGGGACAACCTCTGGGAGCTCACGCACCCGGCCGACATCTACGGCGGCACCTTCAAAGCGCTCGTGTTCGGCGTGCTGATCGGGCTCATCGCCTGCTACCAGGGCTACCACGCGACCGGGGGCGCCGCGGGCGTCGGCAAGGCGGTCAACGACACGGTCGTCATCTCGATCACGACGTTCATCATCGTGAACTACTTCCTCACCAGCGCCATGTTCGGCGCCATCACCAACTGATGGTCACCGCCCTCGCGAGAATCGGCGACTTCGGCCTGTTCTGCGTGCGGGTCGGGCGCTCGACGTTCCGTCACCGGCCGCCCATCGCGCGGTCCATCGAAGAGGCCTACCACATCGGGTTCCGGTCGCTGCCCATCCTCCTCGTCATCAGCGCGTTCGTCGGCACGAACCTCGCGCTCCAGGGCTACAACGCGTTCGTCCCGCTCGGCGGGCAGCGCCTCGTCGGCATGTTCATCGCGCTCGCCGGCGTCCGCGAGCTCGCGCCCATCATGGTCGCCTCGATGGTCGCGGCGAAAGCCGGCACCGAGATGGCCTCGCAGATCGCGGTCATGCGCATCCAGGAGCAGATCGACGCCCTCGAGGTCATGGCCATCGACCCGCACTGGTACCTCGTCGTCCCCCGGTTCGTCGGCATCTGCCTCGTGCTGCCGGCCCTCACGATGATCTCGATCTTCACCCTGGTCCTCGCGAGCTACCTCGTGAGCGTCTACCAGCTCGGCCTGAACGGGCCGGAGTTCATCCAGCTCGCGTCCGCCACGACGCGCCCCGTCGACCTCTGGTACTGCGTGCTCAAGGCGTTCGCGTTCGGCATCGTGATCTGCCTGGTCAGCTGCTACTACGGGTTCACGACGCGTCCCGGCCCGTCCGGCGTGGGCCGCGCGACGAACGCGGCGGTCGTGGTCTCGGCGGTGGTCTGCTCGCTGCTCAACTACGTGATGAGCGAGATCCTGTTCGGATGACCGTCCGCGAGCCGCCCGACCCCATCATCCGCATGGTCGACCTCCACAAGCGCTTCGGCGAGCTGGTGGTCCTCGACGGCGTCACGTTCGGCATCCCCCGCGGGCTCACGACCGTGCTGCTCGGCCCCTCGGGCACCGGGAAGAGCGTGCTGATCAAGCACATCGTCGGGCTGCTCGAGCCCGACTCCGGCGAGGTGTGGGTCGACGACGTCCGCGTCGACACGGCGTCGGTCCGCCAGCAGTACGCCGTGCGGAAGCGCTTCGGCATGATGTTCCAGAACGGCGCCCTGTTCGACAACCTGACGGCGGGCGAGAACGTCGAGTTCCCGCTGCGCTACCACACGAGCCACAACGCCGCGAAGCGCCGGAAGATCGCCGAGGAGAAGCTCGCGCTCGTCGAGCTGCCCGAGGTCTACGACCGCCCCACGTCCGCCCTCTCCGGCGGCCAGCGCAAGCGCGTCAGCCTCGCCCGCGCCATCGTGCTCGAGCCCGACGTGGTCCTGTTCGACGAGCCCAACTCGGGTCTCGACCCCCTCACCTCGTCCACCGTCGACGCCCTCATCTCCCGCATGAAGGATCAGCTGGGCATCACGTTCGTCGTCATCACGCACGACATCGTGCAGGCCCTCGCCATCGGCGACTGGATCGGGATGCTGTCGGGCGGAGAGCTCGTGGAGTACGGGCCCCGCGAGGACTTCCTGAAGAGCGAGAGCGACGTCGTGCGCGGGTTCCTGGCGCGGAACCACACCGTCTGAAGCCTGGAGCTCAGCTCACCAGCGAGTGGATGACGTTGAACGCGTGCGTGACCTGGTGGTGGGGACGGATGCCGCGCTTCTGGTGGAAGCCGAGCAGGCCGTTCCAGACCTCGGTGATGTTCGACTTGAGCGCATCCATGTCGCCGTCGTCGATGAGGGAGCGCAGCTCTTTGACGGCCGGCGGCACGTCGGTGCCCTCGTAGCAGGCCGTGATGCGCTTCAGGGCATCCTGGAGGCGGACCTGCATGTCGCCCTTCTCGCCGCCCTTCTCGACCAGCGGCTCGAGATCGTCGAGCGACAGGGAGAGCGGGTCGTCGACCTCTTCTTCGTCGTCTTCTTCGTCGGCCATCGTGGGCGCGAGCGCGACGTTCTCTTCTTCGGGGAGCTTGACCGGCTTCGGCTTGGGCGCGTCGATCTTCGCGACGGGCTTCGGGCGGGACGGCTTCTTCGCGGGAGCCGCGCTGGCCTCGCCCAGGGGCGCGAGCCCGCGCTCGGCGAGGAAGCTCTCGGCGTCGCCGAACATGTCGCCGTAGTCGGCCAGGCTGAACCCGCCCTTGATCTTCGTCGCCGGACGCTCGTTGTGGGACTCGATCACCGTGACGCGGCCCGAAGCGTTGGGATCGACGTCGATCTGCGGCGCGATGATGGCGTCGACCTTGAGGTCGGCGGCGCCGATGGTGATGGACGCATCGGCCGAGATGGCCTTGCACTTCACGTCGTCGGTGCCGATCTCGATCTCGCCCGCGTGCAGCGTGTCGGCGTCGATCACGCCCTCGAGGCGCATCACGCCACCCGCACGCAGCGTGCCGCCGATCACGGGGAGCCGGATGGTGAGATCCCCACCCACCTCGATCGTTCCGAGGGAACGACCGAGCGTCTGCTCGATCACGACGTCACCGTCGTGCTTGATGTTCAGGGTGTCCTCGGTCATCTCGATCTGGACGGCCTGAGAGAGGACGAAGGGAGGACTCGTGGGCATGGTTCGAGAATCCTTCGATTCCGCGGTGGTTGGCGATGCTAGCGAGCGGCTGGTGGGGTGTCAACGCGGCGGACCGCGTCAGGCGCTCTCTTCCTTGAACAGGACATCCTGTGCGCGCTGGCCTCCACCGATGGATTGCAGCTCGTCGTCGTAATCGTCGGAGACCCGGGCCACATACCGGAGCGTCTTGTCGAACTCGTCGTAGTCGAGGTGGTTGCCGAGCAACGTCGCCGAGAAGGACAGGGTGTTGTCCTCGAAGAGGAGGAACGAGCCGAACAGGACCTCGGTGTTGAGCCGGAGGATCCGCTGCAGCAGCTCGAGGCTCGGCTCGAAGTCGCGCAGCATGATCGAAGCGAAGCGGCAGAACGTGTCTTCGCCCTCTTCGAAGAGGGAGATCATCACGACCGTGGAGCCGTACTTGAAGAGGTACAGGTTCTCGTCGGACCGCTCGGCCTCGAGCTCCATCTCGGCCAGGTACGCCTGCACGCGCTCTTCCAGGATCTGCAGCCTGTTCATGACTTCCCCGTTCGCATGGCAGTGGCCCCCGCCGCCGCCGGTTGCCGGAGAAGCTAGCATGGATGCATGACGCGTTCCGCCATCGCGCTGTGCGGCTTCATGGGGGCGGGCAAGACCACGGTCGGTCGCGCCCTCGCCGCCCGTCTCGGGTGGGACTTCGAGGATCTCGACGCGCGCTTCACCGCGCTCCACGGCCCGATCCCCGACTTCTTCGCGCGCCGCGGCGAAGCGGCCTTCCGGGAGGCCGAGCAGGCCGTGCTGAGATCGGTCCCGACCGAGCGCACCGTCCTCGCGCTCGGGGGCGGCACGACCGTGGATCCGGCGGGACGGCTGTGGGTCGAGCGGCACTTCGAGACCGTGTTCCTCGACGTGCCCCTCGACGAGGCCGGGCGCCGCGTGGGCACCGGCGAGGGCCGCCCCGTCTGGGCGCAGGCTGCCGAGCGCTACGCGGTTCGCCTCCCCGTCTACACCTCCGCGCGCACGCGGGTCGACGCGACGGCCGCGGTCGAAGCGGTGGTCGACGCCATCCTCGCCGGCCGGGGACCGCGCATCGAGCGGGTGGCGCTCGGCGACCGTGCGTACGACGTGGTGATCGCCGAGACGTTCGAGGGCCTCCGCGACCGCGTGCCGGGCGAGGCGCGCATCGTCACCGACGACACCGTCGGGCCCCTGTGGCTCCCCGCGCTGCACGCGCACGTCGCGGGGCCGGTCTGTACGTTCGAGGCCGGCGAGGCCTCGAAGACGCTCGACACCTGGAGGCGGGTGGTCGACGCGCTCGTGGCGGTGGGCACACGGCGCGACACCCCCGTGGTCGCGCTCGGTGGCGGCGTGGTCGGCGATCTCGCGGGATTCGCCGCGGCGACCGTCAACCGCGGCGTTCCGTTCGTCCAGGTGCCGACCACGACGCTCGCGATGGTCGACAGCTCGGTCGGCGGCAAGACGGGCGTGAACCACCTGCGCGGCAAGAACCTCGTGGGCGCGTTCCACCAGCCCTCCGCGGTCTGGATGAGCCTCGAGACGCTCGACACCCTCGACCCGCGCGAGCGGCGCGCGGGCCTCGCCGAGGTCCTCAAGACCGGTGCGGTGCTCGACCCCGTGCTGCTGGACGTCCTCGAGGCCGGCGCACCCCTGCTCGCCGCGGGCGACCGCGCGGCCACCGAGCACGTCGTGGCCCTCGCGGTGCGCGACAAGGCGCGCGTCGTCGCGGAGGACGAGCGCGAGACGGGCCTCCGCCGCGTGCTGAACGCCGGGCACACCGTGGGGCACGCGCTCGAACGCGCCGCGACGTATGGCGTGTTGCTCCACGGCGAGGCGGTGGCCATCGGCCTCGTCGCGGAGGCGCGATGGGCCGCGTCCCAGGGGTTGTGCGAACCCGCGTTCCCCGCGCGCCTGGCGCGCATCGCCGCGGCCCTCGGCCTGCCCGCCGAACCGCCGCCCGGGCTCGATTCCGAGACGATTCGCGACGCGATGGCGGTGGACAAGAAGGCCGCGCGCGATATCCTGTATCTGCCCGTGCCTGTCGCCGCGGGCCGGCACGCAATCGTGCCGCTCCCCCTCGAGAAGCTCGATCAGCTGCTCCCGGAGCCCCGATGAACCTTCGCCCCCTCCTTCCCGTCGCTGCAGCCGCGATGCTCGTCGCGTGCGTCGACGATGGTGGGGCGCCCGAAGGTGCGCAGCTCCTCGTGCCGGATCGGGTCGAGGTCAACTGGGATGACGGGTTCGACGCCACGGGCGACGGCGTCGGCGCGATGGTCCCGGTCGATCTGATGGTCTACGAGGGCACCACGGGCGAGCCGCTCGAGGCGATCGACCTCGAGCTGGTCACCAGCACCGACGAGATCGAGCTGGTCGAGTCCGAGAGCATCGAGGTCCTCCACAGCGACTGCACCGCGTGCGTCTGGGATGCGATGCGCGACCGCTACGTCGGCTGGGCCTCCCCCACCACCCGCACTCAGACCGACTCCGACGGCCTCGCGCGCGTGTACGTGTGGGTCGACAGCTTCCCGCCCGCCGAGCCGCTCTACTTCGAAGTCGGCATGGGCGACGAGACCGCGCAGGTCGAGATCCTCGAAGAGAACTGACGCTTCTCCTCTCGTGGCTTGTTCGGGCTCCCGTCGTCCGATTGGGTGGGCGAGCGGGATCTGCCTCACGCAGATGACGCAGAAGGACGCAGATGACGCAGAAACGAGGGCGTCGCGGGTCGAACGTCCTCGCGTCCCCGGGTCTCTGTCGTGGGATTGCACCTCCAAGGACGCCGAGGTCCACGCGCGGCGTACGGGTGTCTGAGGGACGTTTCGGTGTTCGGGTCGACAGAGAGGGCCTCCGCGCGGACCGGAATCGGGATTCACCAGAGCAGGCGCGCGTTTCGTGCCTCTACCCGAAACTCCGAGGTGGACGGGGCGGCCGTTGGCAGTCCGCTCACCGGAGCAGCCGAAACGCCGGCCTGCTCTGGTGAGTCTCGAATCCGATCCGCAAGAAGGCCCACTCGGCGCTGCGGGGACGCGAAGCCGCTCGACCCGGGGCGGCCTCCTTTCTGCGTCATCTGCGTTCTTCTGCGTCATCTGCGTGATGCCTCGGGACGCTCGAAGCTCGATCCCTTCCGACACCGAGGAGCGCACGAACGGATGCGTCGTGCCCCTTCCGCGTCATCCGTGTCCTTCTGCGTCATCTGCGTGATGGACACCGTTCGGAGCTCCAGAGCGATGGCGCTCGAACCGGCATTCGTTCCGTCCCCGCGCCGGGAGCGCTCCTTGCGACGCTGTCGGGGCCTCTGGTACGCTCGGGGCCTCCCGCAGAGGCCTCCCCTTGCCCCTCACCGACCCCGAGCTCGACCTCCTACGCGAGCTGCTCTCCGACGACCCGACCGACGAGGTCTTCCTCCAGGTGGGCGAAGAGCTCGTGCGCCGCGCCGCGTGGGAAGAGGCCGAAGACGTGCTCCGCCGCGGGCTCGAAGCGCACTCCGACGAGCCCGACGGCTGGGCCCTCCTCGCGCGTGCAGCGCTCGAGATCGGCGATTTCTCCGCGTCGCTCCGGGCGTGGACGCGCTCCGGCACCAAGCACCAGGGCGGCGAAGAGATGCGCCGGGTCCACGTCCTCGCGCTCGAGCGCGCCGGGCGTGCCGAAGAGGCGCGCGACTTCGTCGATGCGTACCTCGCGTCCGACCCGGGCGACGTGGTGCTCCAGGCCGCGAAAGAGCGACTCGACGCGCCCCCGCCCGAAGGCGACCTGTCCGCAGCCGACCCGTTCCTCACCGTCCGCCGGGCAGAACAGTACGCCGCCATGGGCCGGATCGACCGCGCCACGCGCATCTACCGCCGCATCCTGTTCCGCCACCCCGGCGACATCGCGATCCGCGCGCGCCTGCTGCAGCTCGACTCCGCCGAGATCCACGACGACGAGCTCACCCACGACCTCTCCGAAGAGCTCATCGACCCGAACCTCGTCCCGCCCGACCTCACGATGCCGATGCCCGCCATCACGTCGGCCTCCGTGAAGCCCGCGCCGCCGCGGTCCGACCAGCCGAGCGGGCTCGCCGAGTTCGTCGCCAGCGCCCGCGAGGCCGAGCGCCGCGTGCACCTCGGCGACGTCGAAGAAGACGAGATGCCCACGTCGCCGAACCTCGCGGGGCGCCCGCGCAAGCGCCGCAAGCGCCGCACGCTGCTCAAGCGATGAGGGTCCTGGTCCTCAACGGGCCCAACCTCGACCGACTGGGCGCGCGCGAGCCCGCGCTCTACGGCCACGCCACGCTCGCTTCGGTCACGGCATCGCTCGACGCCCTCGCGGCCGAGCTCGGCGTCACCCTCGAGCACTTCCAGTCCGCTCACGAGGGCGCGCTCATCGAGCGGGTCCATCGCGCCTGCGACGAGGGGCTCGCCGGGGCCGTCGTGAACGCCGCCAGCTACACGCACACGTCCATCGGGCTGCGCGACGCGTTCCTCGCGACCGGTCTGCCGTTCGTCGAGGTCCACCTGTCGAACGTCCACGCGCGGGAGGCCTTCCGCCACCACAGCCTGCTCGCCGACATCGCGCGGGGCACCGTCGTCGGATTCGGCGGGGACAGCTACCTCCTCGGGCTCAGGGGGCTGGTCGCGAACATCGGGGGATGAAATGTCTGGTGCCGCGCGGTATGAGCGGTGCCCCCCGAACGGAGTCGTCATGGACCTCGACCGTATGCAAGCCCTGCTCTCGATGCTCTCCGAGCACGACGTGAGCGAGTTCCAGTACAAGGACGAGGAGCACTCGATCCGCCTGCGCCTCGGTCCTCCGCCCGCCACCGTCGCTCCGATGCCCATGCCCATGGCCGCCGCGCCCGCGATGGCCGCGATGGCTGCGCCCGCCGCCGCCGCTCCGGCCCCCGCGGCTGCCGCGCCCGCCGCCCCCGCGAAGGCCGACGGCAACCTCAAGACCGTCGAGTCCCCGATGGTCGGCACCTTCTACCGGTCGCCCGCTCCGGATGCCGATGCGTACGTCGATGTCGGCAGCACCGTGTCCAAGGGCGCCGTGCTCTGCATCGTCGAAGCCATGAAGCTGATGAACGAGATCGAGGCCGAGGTGTCGGGCACCATCGTCGAGATCCTCGTCGAGAACGGCACCGCCGTTCAGTTCGGCCAGCCGCTCTTCAAGATCCGTCCGAGCTGATCGTGTTCGAGAAGGTCCTCATCGCGAACCGCAACGAGATCGCGCTTCGCATCATCCGTGCGTGCCGCGAGATCGGCATCCCCACGGTCGCCGTCTACAGCACCGCCGACGCCAACGCCGTCCACGTGCGCTTCGCCGACGAAGCCGTCTGCATCGGCCCGCCGTCCGCCACCCAGTCCTACCTCCACCAGCCCAGCATCCTCGCCGCCGCCGAGATCACCGGCGCCGACGCCGTGCACCCGGGCTACGGATTCCTCGCCGAAAACGCCCAGTTCGCCAGCGCCGTGCGCGCGATGGGCAAGACGTTCATCGGTCCGTCGGTCGAGCACCTGCGGATGTTCGGCGACAAGCTCTCCGCCAAGGCCGCCGCTGCGAAGGCCGGCCTGCCGATGCTCCAGGGCTCGGGCGGCGCGGTCACCACCATCGAAGACGCCATCGCGGCGGCCGAGACCGCGGGCTACCCCGTCATCCTCAAGGCCGCGTACGGCGGCGGTGGCAAGGGCATGCGCGTCGTCGAAGACCGCGAGACGCTCGAGCGCGTGTTCAAGGTCACGCAGACCGAGTCCCTCGCGGCGTTCGGCAACAGCGAGGTCTTCATCGAGCGCTTCCTGCGCACGCCCCGCCACGTCGAGGTCCAGGTCGCCGGCGACGGCAAGGGCGGTGGCATCCACGTGGGCACGCGCGACTGCTCGATGCAGCGCCGTCACCAGAAGATCATCGAAGAAGCGCCCGCACCCGGCCTCTCCGACAGCCTGCGCCACCGCATCCAGGAGGCCGCGGCCGACCTCGTCCGCAACGTCCACTACCAGACGGTCGGCACGGTCGAGTTCCTCGTCGAAGGCGAAGAGTTCTTCTTCCTCGAGGTCAACCCGCGCATCCAGGTCGAGCACCCGGTCTCCGAAGAGGTCACCGGCATCGACCTCATCCAGCTCCAGATGGAGCTCGCCGCGGGGCGCGGGTTCTCGATCACCCAGGATGACGTGAAGACCACCGGTCACGCCATCGAAGTCCGCGTGAACGCCGAGCATCCGCGGTCCTTCCTCCCCTCGCCCGGCCTGGTCACCGGCTACCACGAGCCCGGCGGCCCCGGCGTCCGCGTCGACAGCGCCATCCACGAGCAGGCGATGGTGCAGCCCTTCTACGACTCGCTCACCGCGAAGCTCATCGTGAAGGGCCGCGACCGCGACCACGCGATCCGCCGCCTGATCGGCGCGATCGACGAGTTCATCGTCGAAGGCATCCACACGACGCTCCCGCTCCAGCGCGAGCTGCTGCTGTCCGAGGAGTTCAAGAACGCGACGTTCTGGACGCGCTTCGTCGACAAGTGGGTCGCCGAGCGCCAGTAGCTGGGAGCCGGCTCCGGCTCAGCGCTGCTGCTTCGCGAGCTCCCGCGCGCGCTGCGCCCGCGCCGTGAACCCGTGCCGGTTCGCCAGATCGGCGGCCCGGTCGAGGCTGTCGGCGTCATCGGTCACCTTGCGCTGGCGCGACTTCAGCTGCTTGCCGGCCTCCGCCAGCGCGTGGTCGTACTCGGCCCACAGCGCGAGCCCCGCGCACGCCTCGACCATCACCACCCACGCCTTGGACAGCGCGAATCGCTCGGTGCGCACGTCCGGATCGCGCACGATCGGACCGACCACCGCGTACGCCGCGGCGTGCTCGCCCTTCTCGGCCTTCACGAACGCCAGCGCGACCCGCGCCTTGTACGCGGCGTTCGTGGACCACGCCTCGAACCGGTCCAGCGACTCGTTCAGCACTCCTTCGGCCTCGTCGAGATCGCCGAGTGACCGCAGCGCATTGCCGAGCGCGAGGAGCGTGCGGGCCTGGCCGCTCACCGAGCCGATGCCGCGGTACAGCTCCAGCGCCTCGCGCGCGTGGTGGACGGCGCCGGCGTGGTCGTCCTCTTCGGTGTGGAGGTAGCTCATCATGCGGTGCGCCTCGGCGCGCCCGTGGTCGTCGCCCGAGCGCATCAGGGCCGACTGGCAGAGCTCGGCGCGCTCACGGACCAGCGACTGCCGGCCCGTGTCGACCGCCGCGAGCGTCGCCATCCACCAGGCCTGGCCGAGCAGCTCGGGAGATCCGTCGGTGCCGAGCAGCGCGGCGGCTTCGAGGGCGGCGCGCTCGCACGCCGAGACCTCGCCCTGGTCGCGGGCGATCTGGGCGCGCACCACGCGGGACATCGCGGCCAGCACGGGCTCTTCGCCGAGCTGCGGGTCGAGCTGATCGAGGAGATCGAGGGCCGCTTCGTACTCGCCGAGGTTGGTGAGGATCTGGACGTGCTCGATCTGGAGCTTCCACCGCCGTGGATCGCGCTCGGGGAGGTAGCGCGCGGCGCGGAGGCCCACCTCGACCAGCGCGAGGGCCGCCTGGTTCCCGAGGCGGTTGCGCCGCAGCTTCACGCCCTGCAGCAGCGGCTCGACGGCCTCTTCGGGACGGCCGGCCTCGAGCAGGTGCCGCCCGAGCCGCTCCGCGACGGACGGGTCCCCCTCCCGCGCCAGCAACATCTCGGCGGCCGCCGCGTTCAGCATGGCGTGCCGACCCTCGCGCCGGGCGCGCTCCCGCAGCGCCTCGACGATCATCGCGTGGCTGAACCGGAAGCCCTCGTCGGTCTCTTCGGCGAGCCGCGCGGAGATCAGCCGCTCCTCGAGCTTCCGCCGGACCTCGGCCCGCTGCCGGTCGAACGCGAATGCCCCGGAGCGTCGCACCGCCCCCTCGGGGTCGTCGCAGGCGAGCTGCCACTCGATGAAGTCCACGTCCGGCCCGATCACGGCGGCGGCTTCGAGCATGTCGCTCGCGAACGACGGCAGCCCGAACAGCAGCTTCTCGATTCGCGCGTTCAACAGGTCTTCGATGGAGGACGGCAGCTCGCCGCCCACCGTGCGGAGCTGGAGCCCGTGCTCGCCCTGCTCCAGCGCGCCCCGCTCGACCCAGTCGCCCACGAGCTGGACCGCGAACAGCGGGTTGCCCTGGGTCCGCTCGACCACTCGCGCCGCGAGGCGGGGCTCTAGACCGAGCATCGTCTCGACGAGCTCGGACTGGTGCGGCGCCGGGAGCGGCCCGAGCTCGAGCGTGGTGGTCTCGAGCGCGTCGAGCTCGGCCGCGAGGGCGGGACGCTCGGCCAGCCCCTCCTCCTGGACCGTGCCGAGCACGAGGACGGGCAGCGGGCGCCGCGACTGGGTCGCCTGGAGCGACGCGATCCACCGGATGCCGTCGAGCCCCCACTGCAGGTCGTCGAGCCACACGACGTGCGCGCGCTGCCTGCAGAACAGCGCCAGCAGCATGTTCATGAGGACGTAGCGACTGTCGCTGTCCATCATGCTGTCGGGCTTCAGCACCTCGTACGCGCCCGCGAGCAGAGCCGGGTCTTCGGCGCCCAGGTCGCGAAGCGTGCGGCGGACGAGCTTCTCGGCGAGGTCCTCCTCGAAGCCCGTGATGTGGAACGCCCGCCGGAAGCCCGCGCGCAGCGCTTCGCCCGTGGACGCGCCCTCCTTGAAGTGCGCCCGGATGACCTCGGCGGCGCCGACCTCGCGGCTGCGCTGCACCATCCACTCCGCGATCCGGCTCTTCCCCACACCGGACATCCCGCGGACCAGCATCACCTTCATCCGGCCCTTGCGGCGGACCTCGGCGAGCCCGGCCCACAGGGCATCGCGGATCTCGGTGCGCCCCACGACCGGGATGGCGCGGAGCCCGAACAGCGCGGTGCCCACGCGTCGCGGCGTGCGGTCGGGCATCGCGCGACGCCAGGTCGGCGGCATGTCGGCGACGATGGGCGCGTGGCGGGCCAGCACCCGCTCCGTCACGACGGCCTCTTCGGTGACGTCGGCGATCTCGGTGTCGTAGTCCTCGGGGCCGTACTCGTTCATGTCCGAGAGCTCGGACATGGTCGAGAGCCCCGGGATGTCGAGGGGGAGCGACTGTTCCTCCGGCGCGTCGGGCAGCTTCGCCAGCGCCCAGGCCGCGTCGGCCGCGCACCGGAAGCGGTCGGCCGGGTGCTTCTGGAGGAGCTGCCTGAGCCAGCCCTCGAAGCCTTCGGGCACGTTCACGAGCGGCCGGAAGTCGCCGGGCTCCTGGGTGAGCTGGGCCTTCGCGAGCTCGGGGCCCTTCATCCCCTCGAACACGCGCCTCCCCGTGGCCAGCAGCCAGGCGACGCAGCCGAACGCGTACAGGTCGGTCCATGGACCGGCGCGGCGGAATGCGCCGACGACCTGCTCTGGCGCCATGTACTGCGGCGTGCCGACGACGATGCGGTGCGCCTGCGCCACCTCGTCGAGGGCCTGCGCGATGCCGAAGTCGGTGAGCTTGATGCCGGGACGCTGGTCTTCGGCCGAGCAGATCAGGATGTTCGCGGGCTTCAGGTCACGGTGGATGAGGTCGTGGGCATGGGCGTGGGCCAGCGCGTCGAGCAGCTTGTGGAGGAACGGCCGCAGCTCCGCCCAGCCCATCAGCCGCGGAATCGACACGAGACTGCCACCGGACGCGAGCTCCATCGCGATCCACGGGCTGTGCGGGATGAGCGAGCCACCCGACGCCGCAGCCTCGGCCTCGGAGACCTCGCCGTAGTCGTAGATCCACGCGATGCCCGGGTGATCGAGCCGCGCCATCGCGCGGATCTCGTTGCGCAGGGCGTCGCGGGGCCGCTCGTCCTGGGTCGGGAAGAGGATCTTCACGGCCACGGGCGTGCCGAGAACGGAGTGGCGTCCGGACCACACCCGGCCCATCCCGCCCTTTCCGATCACCCGCTCGAGCGCGAAGTCTCCGACCCGGATCTGCCCCATGGCTCCGATACTACAGCAGTTGCCCCACGAGATCGGCCGCACCGGGACGATAGGATCGGGCTCGGGAGGACCGATGGACTGGAAGGACGTGATCCTCGTGCTGGTGGCGGCTTCCCTCCTGTCGGGGAGCAGCGCCGCACCGCCGAGCGCCGACCCTGCTCCGCGGCACCGCCTCACGCTCTCGGAGCGCCTCGAGCAGATGCCCGAGACCGGGAACCGTCGTGCCCCGATCCAGTGGTCGAAGGGCGACGAGTACACCCACACCGCGACCATCCCGCTTCGCGTGGCTCGCGAGATGCTCGGCGAAGACGGCTGGCAACGCTGCCTCGACGTGAGCGACGACGGCCGCCTTCGTACGGCATGCGGGGTCAGGAACGACTGCATGCAGGTGCTCGTGAACAGCCTCGGCATCGCGAGGCTCACGGTCCACCCGAGAGCGTGCAACTCCCGGCGCTTCTACGACGTGAACGAGGTGCCCGGGGGCGAGCCGTGGCCCGAGCCCGAATCGGCCGTGTGCCGCCACGACATCATCGACGGCGTGCGCTGGCTCGTGTGCTTCGACGACGAGGCCGCGGCGGCTCGGTTCCGTCCCGTGTCCGAGCGATAGTCGGAGAGCAGGCTCCCGACGCCCGAATCGGGCACGCGCACGCGCACGCGCACGGGAGGAGACTGGGGGCTCCGGGCGCCTATGCGAGCAGTTGCTCCACCAGATCCGCCGCATGGGCTGCTGCGTCGAGCTTCGCGAGCCCACGCGCACCCGCGGCCATCCGCTCGAGCCCGTCGGAGTCGTCGAGCAGCGCCGCCACCCGGGCCACGTTCGCATCGAGATCCCAGCCCTCCTCGACCACCACGACCGCCGCGCCGGCATCCTCGAGCCCGCGCGCGTTCTCCTCCTGGTGGTTCTCGGTCACGTTGGGCGACGGCACCAGGAGCGACGGCTTGCCCACCGCGCAGATCTCCGCGAGCGTCGCGGACCCGGCGCGGCACACGAGCAGATCGGCCGCGGCGTACGCATCGGCCATGCGGTTCTCGTAGTCGACGAGCTTCACGCCCGGTGGGACCGTGCCGATCGCGGCCTTCACCTCGTCGTAGTACCGCGGGCCCGTGAGGTGCAGGACCTGGTACTCGCGACCCGAGGCCTTCGCGCACGCGATGGCGAGCTCGTTGATGCGCGCCGCCCCGAGCGACCCTCCCACGAAGCAGACGACCGGCGTGTCGGCGTCGAGGCCGTAGCGCTCGCGCGCCTTCTGCCGGTCGCCGTCGAGAATCTTCGGGTTCACGGGGACCCCGACGAGCTCCTTCCGCACGCCCTCGGGGAACCGCGACCGGGTGCGCTCGAACGTGAGCAGCACGAGGTGGGAGTACCGGCCGCACAGCTCGTTCGCCTTGCCCGGCACGGCATTCGCCTCGTGGATCGCGCGCTTCGCGCCGGTGAGCACCGCGGCGAGCACGGGAGGCGCCGAGATGTACCCGCCGACGCCGAGCACCAGATCGATGCCGTCGCGCTTGAGCATCGAGCGCGTCGCGAGGATGGCGAGCAGCAGACCCCACGCGAACCGGACCTTCCCCACGATGCCGCCGCGCGGGTACTGGAGCGCCCGGACCGGCTGGAAGTGGTAGCCCTTCTCGGGCGCGACGCGGCCTTCGAGTCGGTCCGGGTCGCCGTAGTAGACGACCTCGTGGCCCCGCTCCCGCAGCACGTCGCCGATGGCGATGGCCGGGTACACGTGGCCGCCCGTTCCGCCGCCTGCGAGCGCGATCTTCGCCATCAGCCCCTCCCCGTCATCGCGTGGACGAGCGCATCGGCTCCGCCCACCATCCGCCGCACGAGCACCGCCTCGGCGCACACCTCTCCGGGACGCTCGACCCGCGCTTCGATCACCGCGTCGCCGACGGCGGTACGCCCGATCAGGCGGGTCTTCACCACCACCTCGTCGGCCGCGAGCACGCCGCTCTTGAACTTCACCTGCTCGGCCACGGGGACGAGCTCGATCGGGTCGAGCCCGCACCGGTGGAGGACGCGCGAGATCGCCTCGTCCGCGAAGTCGACGTAGGCCGGGTGATTCGCGTGATTGAGCGGGTCCATCCAGGTGAACCATGTCGTGAACGCGAACGTGTGCTCGGGCTGCCCCTCGAGCGCTTCGAACGCGGGGAGCTCGACCTCTTCGTCGGTGGGGTGCTCGGCGAAGGACGCGAGCAGCGTGTCGGACGCCCGCGACACCTTCATGGCGCCCCCGACCGTGGCCACGTGCACCCACTCCTGGATGGCGTCGGCGAGCGGCTCGCCGTCGACCTCGAAGCGGATCTGGCGGGTGGAGAACAGCCCGCGGCGGAACCGCTCGACCCACGTGCGCCCCGTGACGGCCTCGCCGAAGCGGGTCTCGCGGTGGTGCACGACGGTCATCTGCCGGACGACGAACGCGCACTCCTCGGTCGCGTAGCGAGCGGGCGGCCAGCCCCGCCGCGACGAGCCGAGCACGGCCGCATCCTGGAATGCGCGCCACACGTCGCCCGCCCGTGCGGCATCGCGGACGCTGAAGGCATTTCGGGGCAGGGTCAGCGAGAAGGCTTCGAGGCTCAACGGGCATCCCGGTTCGGTGTGGGCGTGTATCCAACAAGTTAGTGCGGTGCGATGGGCTCCAGGATCCTTCCCCACGCGGCCGACGAGCTACGCCAGGCCATCCAGGAGGCCGGCGGGAACGAGGTGTTCGCCATCGGCGACACCGACGGTCGCTGCGTAACCGCGGTCACCATCACGTGCCGCGGGCAGAGCGACCGCGTCGTCGCGCTGCTCGACCGCCCCCGCCCCGGGCAGGTCGTCATCCACAACCACCCGTCGAGCGATCTCACCCCGTCCGACGCCGACATGCAGCTGGCCCACCTCTACGGCGAGAAGGGCGTGGGCGTCGTGATCGTCGACAACCAGGTCACGAGCGCCAACTGGGTCGTCGAGCCGCACGTCGTGAAGATCGACCCGGTCGACCTCGGGCGCGTGCGCGAGGTCTTCGAGGTCGCCATCCCTCGTGCGCTCGACGGCTTCGAGCCGCGTCCACAGCAGATCGAGATGGCGCTCGCCGTGGCCACGTGCCTCAACGGGGGCCGCCCGCTCGTCGTCGAAGCGGGCACCGGCACCGGCAAGAGCCTCGCCTACCTCGTCCCCGCGGCGCTGTGGGCGCTGCAGAACGACCAGAAGGTCGTCATCTCGACGTACACGCGCACGCTGCAGAACCAGCTGATGACCTCCGACGTGCCCGTGGTCGCCCGCGCCGGCGTGAAGGTGCGGGTCCAGCTCCTCCAGGGCCGCAACAACTACCTGTGCCGGCGCCGGCTCGGGCTCGCGCGGGCCGAGGCGGAGGACGAGGCCGACGTCGGGCTCGCGTCCGTCCTCGACGGGATCGCCGGCTGGTCCGACACGACCACCGACGGCAGCCGGCTCGATCTGCCCGGCGACGTCGACGCGGTCACGTGGGAGCGCATCCTCTCCGACAGCAACATGACGCTCGGCTCGCGGTGCAGCGAGTTCGGGAGCTGCCACTGGTACGGCGCGCTCCGCAACGCCGCCGCTGCGCACGTCGTCATCGTGAACCACGCGCTGCTGCTCGCCGACCTCTCGCTCCGCGCCGACATCGGGCGCGGCATCCTCCCGAAGTTCGACCGGCTCGTGCTCGACGAGGCGCACCACCTCGAAGACGCCGCCACGGGCGCGTCCAGCAACCGGTTCACCGCCGAGGCCGTGCGGCGTGCCGTCGCCCCGCTGCACGACCGCGGCAAACGCCGTGGTGCCCTCGGCCGCATCGCGCGCGACCACCTGCGCGCCGGCAGCCAGCTCTCGATGCAGAGCCAGGACGAGCTCGAGAAGCTCCTCCTCGAAGCCGAGGGGCGCACGCACGAGGCCCTGCGCAGCACCGAAGACGCGCTGCAGAGCCTCGCGACGCTGGTTCCGGAGTCCGGCGAGGCGGTCCGGGTCGACGACGCCTTCGCGCAGTCCACCGACTGGAACGACTGGATCACGCCCACCCTCCGAAACCTGGCCGCCGAGCTCGAAGCCACCGCTGAGCAGCTCGAGGACATCCTCGGGCTGCTGGGCGACACGGGGCTCTCCGAAGCGCAGCAGGAGCCGCGGATGGACGTCGTCCGCGCACGCAGCCGGCTCCAGGCCCACGTCGACATCCTGCGCACCTTCCTCGCTCCCCCGCCCGCCCAGGCGCGGTGGTTCGCACCCGCATCGCGTCGCGAGCGCGACAGCGCGGTCGTGGCGACCGCCCCGGTCGAGGTCGACCAGACGCTCCGGCGCATCCTTTGGTCCCAGATGGGGTCGGTGGTCGCGACCAGCGCCACGCTCGCCGTGCGCGACAGCTTCCAGCACTGGCGGGCCCGGACGGGCGCGCCGAGCTGCGACGAGGCGCAGTTCCCGTCGCCCTTCGACCACTTCCACCAGGCCGTGCTCGGGCTGCCGCGCGACATCGCCGAGCCCAACACGCCCGCCTACCTGGGCGAGACGGCCGACGCGATCGTGCGCGCCGTGAAGATCGCGGACGGCGGGGCCTTCGTGCTGTGCACGTCGTACGCGGCGGTCCAGCACTACGCGAAGGCGCTGCGGCGCGAGCCCGGCCGCATCGTGCTCGCCCAGGGCGAGGGCGAGCGCAGCCAGATCCTCTCGAAGTTCCTGCGAAATCCGCAGGCCGTCCTCGTCGGCACCGACTCGTTCTGGGAGGGGGTGTCGGTCAAGGGTCAGGGGCTGCGCCTCGTCATCCTGCCGCGCATCCCGTTCCGTGTGCCGAGCGACCCGCTGCAGGAGGCGCGACGCGAGCACCTCGAAGCCCGCGGCATCGACCCCTTCCGCGCGTACGAGCTCCCCGAGGCCGTGCTGAAGCTGCGCCAGGGCTACGGGCGGCTCATCCGCTCGCACTCCGACCGCGGGGTCGTCCTCCTCCTCGACACCCGCGTGCACTCGCGGAGCTACGGGCGCACCATCCTGTCCGCCCTGCCCCCGGCGCGCCGCGTCAAGGGTCCGACGAGCTGGGTCGAGAGCGAGATCACCACGTTCTTCCGAATGATCTCGCCATCCACACCCGAGCCCTGACCGAGCGGGTAAGGTGGCCGCCATGGGCGTACGCATCGTCGGCACGGGCCTCTCGGTCCCCGAGACCATCCAGACCGCAGAAGAGCTCTCCCCGCTCGTGCGGCGCAGCCCCGAGTGGATCGCGAGCCGCACCGGCGTGCTCGAGCGCCGCATCGCATCCGAGCCGAGCTTCGTCTACGGCGCCCGCGCGGCGCGCCAGGCGCTGGGCGACGGCGGGCCGCCCGACCTCGTGATCAACGCGTCCCTCACGCCCTACCAGCTCATCCCCGACACCTCCGTGTTCCTGATGCGCGAGTTGGGCTTCGAAGGCATCCCGTCGTTCTCGGTCCACGCCACGTGCCTCTCGTTCCTCGTGTCGCTGGCCCACAGCGTGGCGCCCCTCATCCAGACCGGCGCCTACCGTCGCATCCTCGTGGTCAGCGCCGAGATCTCCAGCATCTCCCGCGACTTCGAGCATCCCGAGAGCGCCGTCCTGCTGGGCGACGGCGCCGGGGCCGCGGTGTTCGAGCCCGCCGAGACGGGCGGCCTGATCGGGTTCTCGATGCGCACGATCCCCAGCGGGGCCGAGCTGGCCGAGCTCCCCGGGTCCGGCACGCGCTTCCCGCCCGAGGATCCCGAGACGCCTGCCGGCTCCACGAAGTTCCGGATGAACGGCCCGCGCATCTACCGCATGGCGACCGGCCACCTGCGCGCCGTGGTCGACGAGGTGCTGGGCCCGCTCGGCCTCACGCCCGAAGACGTCGACGTGTGCGTCCCCCACCAGGCATCGGGCCCCGCGATCGCAGCGATGCGCGCCGCGAACGTCGCGAAGGGCAACATCATCGACCTCATCCCGCAGTACGGGAACTGCATCGCCGCCGGCATCCCCATGGCGCTGCACGAGGCCATCGCGTCCGGCCGTGCGAAGCGCGGCGACAAGGTCCTGTTCGTGGGCACGGGCGCCGGCCTCCACACGGCGGCCGCGCTCTGGGAGCTGTGATGTGGCTCGTCGCGGCGGCGTGGTCGGCGTCGCTCGGCGAGATCGTCCAGTCCCACCGCGACCGCGTCCCCACGATCGACGCGACCACCTGCCAGCCCACGCTCCAGGCGTTCTTCGACGAGCTCGAGGCGATCGACCCCCACTCCGTCGACCTCGACG
Source organism: Alphaproteobacteria bacterium (assembly GCA_020632875.1). Lineage (GTDB taxonomy): Bacteria > Myxococcota_A > UBA796 > UBA796 > JACKEQ01. Next base: position 21,933 of record JACKET010000016.1, on the reverse strand, counting down.
ACGTGGCGGCGCACGGCGCCCAGGTCATCCAGGACGTCTTCGCGTACCGAACCGAGGTCCACACCCGCCTGCGCGGCCTGTTCGAGGCGGGCGAGCTCTCGCCGGGCTGCGTGCTCGGCGCACGGCGGGCCGACCTCGCCGGTCGCTACCTCCAGGACGCCCTCTACATCGCCCTCGGCGACGCGGCGCCCGGCCCGTGGGTCGTGGCACCCGGGCAGGACTTCCGGGTCCCCGAGCGCGACCTGCGCGCAGGCGACGTCATCGTGTCGCGCGCCGATGCGCTCACGTCGGCGGGCATCGCGCACATGGGCGGGATCGACGGGCAGTTCAGCCACAACGTCCTGATCCACCGCGATCTCGAGGGCCATGCCCGCACGGTCGAGGCGTACATCGAGCGGGGCGCCATCTCCCAGCCGTTCGAGGCGTACTTCGAAGACCACGTCGCGCGGGTCGTCGTGCTCCGGTACCGCGACCCCGGCTTCGCCGCCGAGGCCGCGCGCCGGGCGTACGCGCGCATCCGCGACGGGCGCGAGCTCGACTACGACGCCGGGTTCGACTACGCCGACCACCGCGCGCTGTTCTGCTCCGAGGTCGTGCCGTGGGCGTTCGTCGGCATGATGGACGACGGCCCGACCGACTTCCCGTACGACCTCACGGTGTTCGACAAGGCCGAGAACGCCGCGCTCTTCGAGACGATGGGCATCGAGGTCGACGTGACGAGCGCGCCGTCCGACATCCTGTACGACCCGCGGTTCGACATCGTGGCGGAGTGGCGCGACGTCGCCCTGCTCGACCGGATGCGGCGCCACGACGTCGTGGTCGAGAGCCTGTTCACGTGGATGGAGAAGAAGGGCTACCGGCTCGAATCCACACCGACCGACCGCACGCTCGTGAAGACCGCGCTGTTCTTCCGGCGGTTCGGCCTGTTCGCGAAGCGCCTGCATCCCCGCGGCGACCCGGTGTTCCTCGTGCCGACCTACTCCCTCGACGTGGCGGGCCACGCGCTGCTCGACGCGTTCGACGAAGCGCTCGGCGACGACGACACGCAGATGATGACGTACCAGGAGCTGCGCGACGTGCTGGAAGGCATCCGGGTCCGCGACCTCGAAGCCTGGAACGCAGGAGAGAAGACGATCTTCCACGAGAGGCTGCATCCCGCGCGGTAGTCCGGCGAGCGCGCCTGCGCATCGACCGTCCGACGTTCCCGAACCCCGGCATCACGCAGATGACGCAGAAGGACGCAGATGACGCAGAAACCCGGCCGTCGCGGGGCGAGCGTCGTCCTTTCCCCGGGCACCTTCGATGGGGATGTCCACCCCTGACCTCAGGGCTCTCGAGGGACGCCTCCGTATTCGGGTCGACACAGCAGGCCGGCGTTTCGGGCGGCTCGACTCCCGCGCCGGTGTCAGATCGAAACCGAAACCAGCAATATACTAGCTTTCAAGGCGATTCTGGCTCGACAAAGTTCTCCACGGAACTTTGCAGGACGAAACACCAGCGAACAGCTGGATGATCAGAGAGTTCGGTTTCGATCTGACACCGGGTGGCGTCCACCGGGTGGACCTTGGCGTCCCTGGCGGCCCTGGCGGTGCAAATCCCGATGGACGGTGTCCCGGGGACGCGAGGGCGCTCGACCCGCGACGGCCTCGTTTCTGCGTCATCTGCGTCCTTCTGCGTCATCTGCGTGATGCCGGGGATCGCCGACGTTGGACGGCCGGGAAGGCCGCGCTCCTCTACAGCTCCCCGACGAGCCAGGGACACAGCACCAGCGGGTTCGCGGCACCCTGCTCGCCTTCGATGCCGAGCGTGCGATCGACCTCGACGTCGTCCGGCGGATCGTCGAGGTGCCACTGCTGGAGCACGGACTTGTAGGCCGCATCGACCGTGTACTGGTAGCGGAACCCGAAGTACAGGATGCTGCGCGCCACGTTGCCCTTGTGCACGTCGCGCGGCTCGAACACCGTGTTGCCCGACGCGTCGGTGCCGAGCGTGCTGCCGCCGCTCGACCAGGTGCTGCTGACGACGTTGCCGAAGGGGTAGCTCCCCCGCCGGTTGTTGGGCTCTGCGTCGGTCGGGTACAGGTGGTGCAGGTCGCACCGCGCGGGCACGACGTCGGCGCCCTGGCTCTGCGGCCACGTGTGCTCGGTGTTGAACGTGCCGGGCGTCGTGGTTCCGTTGGGGGTCGCGGTGACGCCCGTGTACACGCACTCGACGAGGCCGTCGGGGCGCGGGTCGAGCGTGTCGAACATGAAGATGCGCGCGGCGCTGTAGTCGGTGCAGTTGTGAGCCGCGGTGGCCGTGTGGAGCGCCGCTTCGAGCGCCGTGCCCGTCAGGCCCGCGCTGACCGTGTAGAAGCCGTGGTCGGAGCAGATCTGGCAGTCGAGCACGGTGTCGAGGTCGGCATCCTCGTCGCCGAGCGCCATCTGGCCGTCGCACTGGTTGTCGATGCCGTCGCAGCGCTCGGGCGCGCCGGGGTACACCGTCGGGTCGTTGTCGTCGCAGTCGCCCTGGGCGGGCGTGACGCCATCGCCGTCGAGGTCGTTCGGATCGATGTCGGTGTCGGTGTCGCCGTCGGTGTCTGCATCGGCGTCGGCATCGCTGTCGGAGTCGGCGTCGCTGTCGGAGTCCGCGTCCGCATCCGTGTCGGCGTCGGCATCGGTGTCCGCGTCGGCATCCGTGTCGGCGTCGGCATCCGTGTCGGTGTCGGCGTCGGCATCCGTGTCGGTGTCGGTCTCGACGGGCGTCGTGGAGTCGGACTTGCAGCCGATCGCCAGCATCAGGACGAGGAACGTGGGGATTCGCATGCCGGCTCCGGTGCGTGGCGGGAGGCTCGGAGAAGAGCGCCTCGCGCGCTCCCCCACCATATCTGTCAGAACGCGATCTCGGGAGCGCCCGGACGCCGCGCCTCGTCGAGCTTCTCGAGCTTGTCGAGCCGCTCGCGGAGCTCTGCGTTCACCGAGCGCAGCGCCTCGAGCTCGCGACGCAGGCCTTCGAGGCCCTCTTCGGTCGTGCGGCCGCGCCGGATGCGGACCAGCGACTCGTAGGCCGTGCGGCGGGTGCGCCCATCGGGAGCCGAGCGGTGCACCTGGGACAGCGGGCCCACCGCGCGGGAGTCGCCGAGCGTCGCGAGCGCGCCGATGGCCGCGATCTGGGACCGGAACCCCGGCTCGCGGAGCATCTCGACCAGGCGCTCGAGGGCCGGCGTGCGGGCCTTCTCGCAGTGGTCGCCCAGCTCGCCGAGCGCCGTGGCGGCCGCCGCGCGGAGCCGGTCGTCGTGCTCGACGGACGTGTGCTCGAGCAGCACGTCGAGCACCGCCTCGTCGCGGGTGGACGCGAGGCCCGACAGCGCGCGGGTGGCGACGGTCTGGGCCCACGAATCCATCGACAGGAACGGCGTGATCGCCTCGATCGCGCGCGGGTCGCGGGTGACGCCGAGCGACTTGAGCGCGGCGCCGAGCAGCTGCCACGTCGAGAGGTCTTCTTCGATCACACCGAGGAGCGCGTCGGCCGTGGCCGTGTCGCGGAAGGACGCGAGCGCCGAGGCGGCGGCGCGGCGGACCCGCGGGTCGTTGTCGGTCTGGAGCACGTCGATCACGGCGTCGCGATCGATGCTCGTGCCGTGGCGCGCCACGCGCCCCACGAGGTCGGCCCGGATGCCCCAGAACGGGTGGCGGGCCATCGCGTCGCGCACCGCCTGCACGGCGGGAGCGCTGCCGTCTTCGAGCAGCCCCTTCGCGGCGCGGCAGACGACGACGGGGTCGGCGTCGGACAGGAGCCGCTCGAGCCACGCCCGCGGGCCCTTCCACGAGTGCGTCGCGAGCACGTTGAGGCCCGGGTCGATGCGGACGGTCTGCACCTTGCCGGAGACCGGGATGGCCCAGGCCCGCTCGCGCTCCTTCACCGGGAGCGTGATCGCGGTGTTGCCCGTGGCCGTGATGACCTCGAGGCGCAGCGGGAACGCGTAGGCCTCGGGCACGCCCTCGCCGGACTGGGTCTGGCGGACGTTGCACACCAGCAGCCCGTCGGACTCGGAGAGCCGGATCTCGAGCTCGGGGTGCGCCGGCGAGTGGATCCACTGGTGGAAGAAGCCGTCGAGGTTCTGGCCCGTGGTGAGCTCCATCGCGCGCTGGAAGTCGCGGGAGTGCACGGTGTCGTGGGCGCGGCTCTCGAGGTAGGCCTTCACGCCCGCCCAGAAGGGCCCCTCACCGAGGATGCCGCGCAGGGTCCACAGCACGCACGAGCCCTTCTGGTAGAGGTGCCGGTCGAACAGGTCGATGGGCTCGCGGAAGTCGTAGCTGACGATGGGCCGGCGGTAGCGGCTCGCGTACTCGTCGAGGTAGTCGGCCATCGTCTGGAAGCGGTACCAGATGGCCTCGTCGGCGTCGCGGTCGGCATCCCACCAGACCGACTCCATGAAGGTCGCCCAGGACTCGTTGAGCCAGCCCTGCGACCAGTCCTGGCACGTGACGAGGTCGCCGAACCACTGGTGCGCCAGCTCGTGCGCGACGAGGCTGTCGGGATCCCACTCGAGCACGCCGAGCTCGTCGACGAGCAGCACGTCGGTCATCGTCGTGCAGGCGACGTTCTCCATCCCGCCGAAGATGAAGTCGTGCACGACGACCTGGTCGTACCGCGGCCAGGGGTAGTCGAAGCCCGTGCGGACCGAGAACTCCTCGATCATCAGCGGCGTCTTGCCGAACGCGCGCACGATGTCGTCTTCGGAGCCCGGCGGCACGTAGTAGCGCACCGGACGACCGCGCCACTTCGCCTCGAGGACGGACAGCTCGGCGGCCACGGCCGTGAACAGGTAGGCCGGCATGGGCTCTTTCTGCTCGAAGGTCGCCCACGCGCGCCCGCCCTCTTCGCCGCGCGCGACCTCGGCGCCGTTCGAGAGGAGCGTGAACCCCGCGGGGCCCTCGAGGCGGATCGACCACGGGTGCTTGATGCCGGGGTGGTCGTGGCACGGGAACACGTAGTGGCCGTCTTCGTCCTGGCACTGGGTCCAGGCCATGAGCTGGCGGTCGGGCGCGCTGGGCTTCGGGCCCGTGAAGTAGAGGCCGCAGGACGGGTCGTGGCCGCGCCACGTGATGACGATGACGGACGGGCTCGCCACCGTGACGCTGACCTCGCCGGACTCGTGGACGAACGGGAGACCGTTGCCCTCGGCGTCGGACACCGACAGCACCTCGACCTCTTCGAGATCGAAGGAGGCGATGCCGCCGTACGTCGCGAGCGGCGTGACCCGGATGCGCGCGGAGCCCTCGAAGCGCTGCTCGGCGGGGAACAGCGAGAGCGTCAGGGAGAGGTGCTCGATACGGACGCGACGGTCTGGCGCGTAATGAGGCTTCACCCCTGGTTCTGCGAACGGCATCACCCCAGAGGGTCGGTACAGCGTCGACACGGAACTCGCCACGGGCACACCTCGAAACGCGAAGCTACGCGGATTAACCTCTCGCGGGCCCCCCGATCCAGTGGAGGGCTCAGAAGGTCACGGCACCGCCGTCGACATCCGGCCTCCGGAGGGCCGAACGCGGCCCTCAGTCGTTCTTCATCAGTGCGGTGGCCTCGTCGACGAGGTCTTTCGACCCGATCACGAGTGGCACGCGGTCGTGGAGCGATTCGGGGACGATGTCGAGGATGCGGCGCTTGCCGTCGGTCGCGCCGCCGCCGGCCATCTCGGCGATGAACGCGAGCGGGAACGCCTCGTACATCAGGCGCAGCTTGCCCTCGGGGCTCTTGCCGGTCGCGGGGTAGAGGAAGACCCCACCCTTCAGCATGTTGCGGTGGAAGTCCGCGACGAGCGAGCCGATGTAGCGCGAGCTCATCTTGCGCTTCGGCTCGCGGACCGCCGTGAGGAAGTCGCGGACGCCCTGGCCGAAGTCGTCCCAGTACACGTCGTTGATGCTGTAGATGCGGCCCGGCGAGGGCATCCGGATGTTCGGGTGGGACAGGAAGAACTCCCCCACGCTCGGGTCGAGCGTGAACCCGTGCACGCCGAACTCGGCCGCGACGACGAGCATCGTGCCGGAGCCGTAGATCAGGTAGCCGGCCCCCAGCAGCTCGGAGCCGGGGCGGAGCACGTCGCGCGTCTCGGCCGGCGTACCCTCTTCGCTCTTGCGACGGAAGACGCCGAAGATCGTGCCGATCGTCGCGTTCACGTCGATGTTCGAGGAGCCGTCGAGCGGGTCGACGGTCACGACGTACCGCCCGGAGTGCCACTTCCCGCCGACCTTCATCGGCTCGGCCTCCTCCTCGCTCACCACCATGCACGTGTGCCCGCGGTGCTCGAGAGACCGCATGAACGTCTCGTTCGCGTAGCGATCGAGCTTCTGGACGAACTCGCCCTGGATGTTCACCTCGCCCGTCTCGCCGAGCAGGCCCGCCAGGCCGGCGCGGTTCACGCGCGCGCTGATCATCTTGCCCGCGAGCGCGATGCTCTGGATGAGGTTCACGAACGTCCCGGTCGCGCCGGGGTACTGACGCATCGTCTCGATGAGGAAGCGGTCGAGGGTCGTTCCCTCGTCGAACTGGCGGTCTTCCATGGGGCCTCCGGTCGCCCCCGGTTAACCCGGTGCGATGCGCACACGCTGGGCTGTCGGCAGCTTCCTCGCCATCGCCGTGTACCTGTGGCGCGCGTGGCCCAGCCTCTGGACCACCGTGGACGACGCCTGGATCTCCGCGAGGTACGCGGCGAATGCGGCCGCGGGCCACGGCCTCGTCTACAATGCCGGCGAGCCGCCGATCGAGGGCTACACCAACCTCGCGTGGACGCTCTGGCTGGCGGTCGGCGAGCTCTCGGGGGCGCCGCCCGACACGTGGATGGTCGGTTCCGGGCTCGTCTTCGGCGTGCTCACCGTCGTGCTCGCCGGGCTGCTCGCGCGCCGTCTGGCGGGGCGGGACGCGTGGTGGGCGCCGGGGATCGCGTCCCTGCTCGTGGCGCTCGACGGGCACCACGCGGTCGTGTCCACGAACGGCCTCGAGAGCTCGATGTTCGACGCGGCGGTGCTGGGTGCGGCGTGGGCGGTGCTCGCGGCGGAGGGCCGGATGCGCTGGGTCGCCGGTCTCGCCGTGGGCCTGCTCGGCGCGATCCGTCCGGAGGGGTTCGTGGTGGGTGCGGCCCTCGTCGCGCTCGGCGCGATCCGGCACCGCGGCGGGCCATCCGATCGGCCGAGAGATCCGTTCCTTCATGATGTCTCGAAGATCGCTCTCCCCTTCCTCGGCGCCGGGCTGACGCTGACGGCCTGGCGCCTGTGGACGTACGGCGACTGGGTCCCGAACACGTTCCACGCCAAGGCGAAGGGCCCGCTGTCCCAGTACGTCGAGGCGAACCTCGCGTATCTCTCGCCCGACGGCGCGTTCTGGGTGGCGGTGGGCGTGCTGGGCCTCGCGTCGGTCCTCGTGGCGTGGCGCGATCCGCGGCGCTGGCTGCTCGCCGGGGCGGCGCTGTCGATCGTGCTCGTCGCGTTCCGGGTGGAGCTGTGGATGCCGGGCGGGCGCCTGCTCGTGCCCGCCGTGGCGTTGTTCGCCAGCCTGATCGCCGCGGCCTCGGACCGACTCGCGGGGCGTGTCGTTTCGGCGGTCGCCCTCATCGGGATGCTCGCGGCGCCCTTCACGCGGGTCGAGGGCCACGTGCGCGGCTACGACCGCCGCCACAGCGTGGTCCTGTGGAACGGGACCTCCGTGGCCGCGCGATTCGTCGGAAAGCGCGTGCCCGAGGGCTCGTGGATGGCCGTGCGCGACGCGGGCGTGCTCGCGTACTGGGTGGGCACGCACGTGAAGGTCGCCGAGCTGCACGACCGTGCGCTCACCCAGCTCCACCCCGACGGCGAGGATGCCGACACGATGGCGTTCACGCCGGTGAACCCCGAGATCATCGTGCTCACCCAGGCGCGCGACGACTTCCCCGGTATCCGATACGGCCGCGACCGCGCCGTGTTCGACCGGGCCACGGCGCCCTACCGCTACTACGGCCGGGTGTACCAGCACTATCACCGGTACTACGACTTCTACGTCCGGGCCGACCTCGACGTGCCGCCGCTGCCCGAGTCCGTCGTCACGGGCTTCCCGGGGCCCACCGCGCCGAACGCCCCATCCACGCCACGCGTCCGGCCGGGTGTCCCCGTCGATCGATAGGTACGATCGGACGCCCACTCTGATCCCCTGCGATCGACACGTGCTTGTCGGACGGATCACGCGCTCGCTACCGTCTCGGGACCCTCCCGCGCGTCTCCCCCTCGCGCACCCCTCCCTGCCCCCGGTTCCCCATGAAGACCTACGCGACCTTCGCGGCCAGCACCGCCCAGGTGATCGGCGCAGCGTCCATCCTGCACGCGCTGTTCATGCCCCCCTCCACCTCCGCGATGGTCGCTCCGCCCCCGGCGGTCCCCGAGGCCAGCGAGCCCGTCCCCACGGAGCACGTCGACTCGCCCTCCGACCCCGCGTGGACCCCGCCCGTCTGGTTCCCCGAGGCCGGTCGCGCGGATCTGTGGGTGCTGCCCGAGCTCGATGCCTCCCCCATGCACGCGCGCGGCCCGCGGGTCCGCTCGCGTGCGGCCATCGTCGCGGACCTCGACACCGGCGAGGTCCTGTGGGCCCAGCGTCCCGACGAGCCCCTGCCCGTCGCGTCGCTCACGAAGACGGCGTCGGCCCTCGCGCTCGCGAGCACCGAGCCCGACCTCGATCGCGAGCTGTGCGTCACCGAAGACCTCTGGCCGTCGATGAGCGGGGCGCGCAGCCGGTTCGTCACGGGCGCGTGCCACACGGGCTGGGAGTACCTCGGCGCCGCGCTGGTGGCGTCGGACAACCGCGGCGCCATGGGCCTCGCGGCGCTGTCGGGGCTCGAGTACGGCGAGTTCGTCGAGCGCATGGAGACGACCGGCGCGGAGCTCGGCATGAACGCGCGCTGGTCGGACCCCTCGGGCCTCGAGGACGAGAACCTCGCGAGCGCGCGGGACATGCTCAAGGCCATCGTGGCGGTCAGCGCCCACCCCGACCTCGCGCTCGCCGCGAGCGCGGGGAGCTGGAAGATCGACCGCGACGACGGGCGTCGCTGGCTCGGCACGACGAACCGGCTGTTCGACCGCTGGGACACGCTGGCCGCGAAGACCGGCTACACGTCCACGGCGCGGTACTGCTTCAGCCAGGTCGTGCAGACGCGCACGGGGCGCCGGCTCGCGACGGTGGTCCTCGGGGCGCCGAGCGCGGGCGCCCGGTTCACCGACTCGCGAAAGCTCGTGGAGTGGGCGGAGTCGCTGTAGCGGCCCTACTCGACGACGCCCTCGCCGCCATCGACGTATCCGAGCGCCTCGAGCTGCTCGGCCACGTCTTCGGGCGGCTCGGCGTCGATCGTGTACGGGTAGCTCGCGAAGGACGCCTCCATCCGCGTGTGGAACGCGTCGAGCTCCGCGAGGAGCGCGTCGGCGCGCTCGCCCGTGACGGGCTCGGGGACCACGTCCTGGTCGTAGCAGGCCCGCGGAACGCGGATGTCGCCCTCGACGCGCGCCCAGTCCTCGTGGCAGTGCAGGTCTTCGGCGTAGACGCCGCTGCGCCGGGCGCTCTGGAACCACGTGTCGACGAACGCGAGCTCGCGCGTCGTGCGGTCGGCGTCGCCGCGGAGCGCGTCGGCCCACGAGAGGCCGGGACCCTCGTAGCCGTCGACCCCGACGAGCCCAGCGAGCGTGGGGAGGATGTCGATCTGGGACGCCATGCCGCCGATGCGACGGCCCGGCGCGACGCCGGCGCCCCACGCGATCCACGGCATCCGGACGGTCGCCGGGTACGTGAAGTTGCCGTGCCCGTAGCCCTGCCAGCTCGGGTGCTGCAGGCCCTCGCCGTGGTCGCTGACGACGACGAACACCGTGTTCTCGTCGGTCAGGCCCTGGTGCGCGAGGCTCTTCGCGAGCACCTCGACGGCGAGGTCGAACCGCCGCAGCATCGCGCGGTAGGTCGCGACCTTCGGCGGCACGTCGCCCTGGAACGGCTTGGCCTCGTTCGGGCGCACGTGGGACGGCGAGTGGGCGTCGGTGAACAGGAACTGCAGGTACAGCGGGCGGGACGGGTCGCGGATCTCGGCCAGCATGGGCAGCGAGGCGCCCATCAGCGCGCGCGCGTTGACCTTCGCGCGGCCGCCGAGCCGCCACAGCTCGGTGCCCTCGACGTAGCCGTCGAACCCCTGCCCGAACCCGAACACCTCGTTGAGGTTGGGGTTCGCGGTGGCCCCGAACGTCTGGTAGCCGCCCTGGGAGAACAGCTCGGCGGCGGTCGTGACCTCGTCCGGCACGCGGCGCCGGCTCGGGCGCTCGGAGGGCTCGACCATCCCGATCTCGGCGGGATGGTGGCCGGTGACGATGGCGGCGGACGCGGCCTTGGTCCACGGAGCCGCCGTGATGGCGTGCTCGAACAGGGCCCCGTGCGTCGCGCGGTCGGCCAGGAACGGCGTCGCCTCGACGTGCCCGCCGTACGGCGTGACCTGGTCCTGCCGCACGGTGCAGCCGATGATCAGCACGACGTTCGGGTGCTCGTGGAGCACGGGCTCGACGGGGTCGCCCGCGAGGATCGGGTCGCCGAGGGCTCCGCCGGTCGCGGGCGCGCCGACCTTCGCCTTTCCCTTCGATTTCGCCGACTTCGAGGACTTCGCCTTGCGGGCCTTCGCCTTGCGCGCCTTGGCCTTCGCCTTGGCGGCACGGTGCGCGCCGGGACGGTTGGCGGCGTAGCGCGCGACCCCGAATCCGCCGACGAGGAGCAGGAGGGCCACGATGACCGCTGGGATTCGCTGCTTCACGGCGTGCCTTCCTGCTGCGCGTAGCCCAACGCCCGGAGCTGCTCGTCGAGCTCGGACCCGACCTCGACCACCTCGCCCGACGGCGCTCTGCGCGATGTATCCGACCGCCAGCGGATGAGCCCCACCATCCGGTCGTCCGGCGTCGGCTCGACCGGTGCGAGCTGGTGCGGATCGCCCACGCGGTCGTAGCAGCCCGACACGAAGCGGCCGGTCGGGGCGTCGTCCACGGCCTCCTCCGAGAAGGACCGCATGCACGCCAGGCCCCGGTCGTACGACCCCGCGCGGTCGGCCGTCATGAACCACGTGTCGGTGTACGCGATGTCCCGACCGGTCTCGGCGCCCCCACGCAGGGCAGCGGAGAGATCGAGCCCCTCGCCATCGGGGCCGGGCAGCCCGAGGAACCCGAGCAGCGTGGGCGCGATGTCGACCTGCGACGCCGGACCGGCCACGCGATGGCCCACCGCCACGCCCGGTCCCGCCGCGATCCAGGCCGTCTCCACCGCGCTGTTGTAGAGATACCGCCCATGGCTGCGGCCGTGGTGCGGGGGGTACAGCAGCCCTTCGCCGTGGTCGCTCGCGAACACGAAGAGCGTGCGGTCGTCGGTGAATCCCCGCTCGACCAGCGCGTCGTGGAGCGCGCGGATGCTGCGATCGAGCCCGCGCAGCTCGCCGCGGTAGCGATTCACCTCGTCGGGGACCCCGTCTTCCCGCACGGGTGCCAGGTCCTCGGCGGGAGGGTCGAACGGGGCGTGCGCGTCGACGAGCATGACCTGCAGGTAGAGCGGACGATCCGGGTCGGGTCGGGTGTCGATCTGCGCGACCAGGTCGGAGAGGATGTCCGTGCCGTCGAGCTTCACCATGTTGTCCCGCCAGAGCTGGCGGAGCTGCACGTACCGGTCGAAGCCCTGGGCGAAGCCGAACGCCGCGTTGAGGTTCGGGTTCGTCGACGCGCCGACGGTCGTGTATCCCGCGGCCCGGAACCGCTCGGCGAGCGTCTCGACCGACCCCGGCAACCGCCGCTCGTTGCGGTCGGGCCCGGGCTCGACCATCCCGAGCTCGAGCGCGTGGTGCCCGGTCAGGATGGCCGCAGAGGCGGCACGCGTCCACGGGGCCGCGGCGATGGGGTCTTCGAACAGCGTGCCCCGCGCGGCGAGCTCGGAGAGGAACGGCGTGGCCTCGGGATGGCCGCCGTACGGGCTCACCTGGTCCCGGCGCACGGTGCAGCCCAGCACCACCACGACGTGCGGGGCCCCGCTCTGGGCGGGCGGGAGCGCCTCGTTCCGGGCGTCGGTCTCGACCACGACGAAGCCCGCATCCTCCCCCTCCACGGGGTTCGGCTCGCCTCCGAAGAGGAAGAGTGAAGCAGCGATGGCGCCCGCCAGCAGGCCTGCCATCGCCACGAGCGGCACGCGACGGTCCATCCACCCGTCCTATACTCTCGCCCTGTAGGAGAACGCATGATCTGGCTGACCGCCGCATACGCACTCAACCCGGCCCCTCTCGACGTGCAGGACCGCGCGCTGCCGCTGTTCACGTCCGCCCTGCTCCTCGAGATCAAGGGCAGCAGCGAGGTCCCCACCTGCGAGGCCGCCCGCGACGCGGTGCTCGTGAAGGCCCTCGAAGAGGGCAAGAAGACGGGCCACACCGAGATCATCGGCATCTATGCGAAAGATCTCTCCACCGCGCCCCTCACCACCCTCACCTGCAAGCAGACCGGCATCCCCGACGCCCCGAGCGGCGCCGTGGCCAACGCCTCCGTGCTCCTGGTGAAGCCCGGCGACGGCTTCCCGACCACGCAGACCAGCCGCCAGGCCGCGCTCGTCGGCCTGCTCACCGCCGTCCACCAGACGCCCGTCGATCAGCTCGGGCTCGTCGTCGAAGACGGCAAGGTGTGGGTCGACGCCGGCGTCCGCGAGCACGGCACCATCCTCTCCCCCACCCTCGACGTGAACGCCCGCGCGGTCGCGGTCCTCGAGAAAGAGGTGGTCCCCTGGGTCAGCCGGTGGTCCCCCCTCTCGGGCCAGGTCCCCGAGGTCGCCGGCGCCATCCTCTCGCTCGACGTGCGCAGCGAAGCCGAGAAGGGCAAGCGCAAAGAGCGCTTCCGCTACGTCGTCGACGCCGGTAACGCCGCGAGGTTCACCGTCGGGCACCTCGCCGACGCCGACTGGACCGCCACGCTGAAGGTCACGGTCGACGAGATGACCAAGAAGTCGACCCCGCAGCTCCTGAACCTCGACGTGATGGGCGCTTCCGAGTCCGTCTCGACGGGTGGGGACCGGACGATCCAGGGCGACATCGACGATCTCGAGGACGAGTAGTCCGCGGGTCTGGCGTCCGGCGAAGAGAGCGTCGTCGATGGGTCGGCGGTGTCGGGAGCCGAGTGTCGAGTGTCGGGTGTCGAGTCTTGGGGCGCCGGGCTCGTTCGCGGGAGAATCCGGCGCTCCTATCGTTTTCGGTTTACGAATACGCCTCCCGCGCAGACCGACGCATACGCGATCAGTCGATTCGATATGATCTGGGTGTTCTTTCAGAGTTTGTAGCGAGCCCGCCATCCAGACGATGACTGCAGCGGGATGGTGGAGACGGCTCGATCCATGGCAGCGTCGTGCGCATCGCCTGCAAGGGTCGGCCATGCCTCTCTCACCCCATGACATCGAATCAGCGCCTGCCCCCTCGCACGCGAATCGGGCCCTGCGAGACTCGCCTTGAGGCTCGAACTCCTCGGCGCGGGTGACTCCTGGGGGAAGCTGAGCCCGAGAGACGCCCCTACCGACTGGCATCCATTCGAGGACCACTGCATCGATGTCGCCTGCGTGGGTGAAGCGCTCGCCAGCCTCCCCACGTGGCGTGACCGCCTAGCGACGATGGGCCTCCCGGTCGAAGAGCCCGGAGGCATCGATCTGCTCGGTTTCCTCCTCGGCCTCCACGACCTCGGGAAGGCCACTCCGGGCTTCCAACGGGCGCGAAACCCCGGGGTGAAGGCGTTGGGCCACACCGACCCCGCGCTGATGCTCCTGCATCCCGCTTTCGAGGCGCCCGCCTCCGTTCGAGCCACACAGAGGCTCCTGTGCCAGCACCTGCCCCTCCACGAGGACGACGGCCTCAGGGGGCTCCTCGTGGCTGCGGTCTGTCACCATGGGCGGCCGCAACAGACGATCGATCCATTTGCAGCCGGTGGGACGACCTGGGACGCGAGCGACGGGTACGAGCCCCTTCGGGCCATCGCCGGGCTGCTGGAAGTGCTCCACCGCGCGTTTCCGCGAGCCCGCGAGCTCGCGGCTCGAGGGCCACTCGTCGTTTCACCGTCGGCGATTCACGCGATGTGCGGCCTCGCCATGATCGCAGATTGGCTGGGCAGCGACGTCCGCTGGTTCCGGTACCGGCACGACCGCGAGGAGGACCGCGTTGCCTTCGCCCGCGAGCAGGCCCGACGGGCTCTGTGTGCCATGGGGATCGACGCCGCTCCGGCCCGTGCGGCGCTACCCCGGCCCCGCTTCGCCGATGTGACCGGGGGATGGGCTCCGAGGGGGCCGCAGGCAACGATCGAGGATCTCCCGCTGCCCGCGGGTGCGAGCATCACCATCCTCGAGGCGGCGACGGGGTCAGGGAAGACCGAGGCGGCAATGCTCTGGTACGCCCGGCTCCTCGCAGCGGGTGCCGTGGACGGGATGTACTTCGCCCTTCCCAGACGCACGGCCGCCATCGAGCTGCACGGTCGGGTGGTCCGACTCGCCGGCCTCGCGTTCGGAGACGCCGCGCCACCCGTGACGTTGGCCGTGCCCGGGTACATCCAGATGGACGCGGCGACCGCTGTTGCGCTTCCGGGGTACGAGGTCCGCTGGGACGACGCGGAGATGGCTGCGGGCCGGGGATGGGCCGCCGAGCGGCCGAAACGCTACCTCGCGGCTCCCGTGGCGGTGGGTACCATCGATCAGGTGCTGCTCTCGGGTCTGCGAACCAACCACGCGCACCTCCGGGGCATCTGCTTGCTTCGCCAGCTCCTCGTTGTCGACGAGGTGCACGCCTCGGACACCTACATGCGGAAGCTGCTCCGTGGTGTCCTTCGACGACACCTGCAGTCGGGAGGTCACGCGCTTCTCCTGTCGGCGACGCTGGGGAGTGAGGCGCGCGCGGAGCTCCTCGCTCCAGGCGAAGAGCCTACGAAGGCGATCTCGGGGCTGGAGGAAGCTGTCTCGGTGCCCTACCCGCAAGTGTGGATCCGCGACGTTGCGGGCCAG
This sequence comes from Alphaproteobacteria bacterium, assembly GCA_020632875.1. Classification (GTDB taxonomy): domain Bacteria; phylum Myxococcota_A; class UBA796; order UBA796; genus JACKEQ01. Next base: position 6,915 of record JACKET010000016.1, on the reverse strand, counting down.
CGTTCCTCCACTCCTGCTCCCGACGCCCAGGTGAAGAACGTCCGGGTCGAATCCGTTCGTGCAGCGGATGTGGCATCCACCATGGCGGACATTGCGGCGAAGGCAGTGCGGAGCGGCGCACGGGTCCTCGTGATCCGGAACCTCGTCAAGGATGCCGTGGAGACCCTGGCCCAGGTCGAGGCGCGCGTGGACGCCTCACGACTGTTCGGCGTCGGAGGCGTATCGGCGCCTCACCATGCGCGGTTCGCTGCCGAGGACCGCGAGCTCCTCGATCGGGCGTTGTTGGCGAGCCTCGGTCGGGAGCCCGTGCGCGAGCGCCGGACTCCCGTCGTCGCGGTGACGACGTCGACGGCCGAGCAGTCGCTCGATCTCGATGCCGACCTGCTCGTCACCGACCTCTGCCCGATGGACGTGCTCCTCCAGCGCATCGGGCGGCTCCACCGGCACGATGCCGATCGCCCCGAGGCGTTCCGCCACGCACGTTGCGTCGTGGTGAGCCCGCCCGGTCCCCTCGAAGACCGCATCTCAGTGCTCTCTTCGGGCATTCGCGGACCGCACGGGTGGGGCACCGTCTACTCCGACCCGCGAATCCTCGCGTTGACCCGCGACGAGATCGAACGTGTCGGAGCGTGGGAGATCCCGAGGGACAACCGGCGCCTGGTCGAGGTGACGACGCACCCCGATGCGCTCGCGAGGCTGGCAGAGCGATCCGAGGTGTTCGAGAGGTCGGCGCAGGTGGTCATGGGTGACGTGTTCGCGCAGGCGGGGCAGGCGTCGTTCGTCGCGCTCCGATGGACGGACTCCTGGGAGGCCTCGCTCTGGACCAGCGCGATGGGGCGGCCTCCCACACGCCTCGGGATGGGCGACCGTGTGGTGGAGGTGGACGGCGGGGTCCGATCACCGTTCGCGGGTGAGCGGCGGTACCGGCTCACCATTCCCGGATGGTGGGTCGAAAAGGTGCAAATGGACTCCATTGCAACACGCGTCGGCCGAACTGAGGAAGGCGAGCGCGTCCAGCTCGGCGACCTCAGCTTCGTGTACGGGCGAAAAGGACTCCAATGGCTTCGGTAGCACCTGTGTCAGCGCTGTGGGTCGCCCATCGTCCCCGGACTTGCTTGGCGGGTCGGTGTAGCCTGGCGTTGGCCCGTTTTCTCAGAGGACGGTCATGAATCCAATCGATCTGCTGCGCGATCCCGTCTTCTCGACGGATGTGGAAGCGCTCTCGCTTCCTGGCCTGATGGCGTGTCTGGCTGGCGTCGCCGACATCGAGTACGGCGGGCTGCAGGCACACCAGGCACATCTGTGGCACGCGTTCCTGGTCCAGCTGGCTGCAATCGCGCTCGCCCGCGCCGGGCGTTCGGAGCCATGGACGATCGAGGACGAGTGGCGCGAGGGTCTCGAGGCCCTGACGGACGACGCGTCTGCTTGGTGGTTGGAGCAGCCCGACCCTTCGCGACCCGCTTTCCTGCAGCCTCCCTCGCCGGATGGCTTCGGGGCGTATCAGACGGTCTACGAGACGCCTGACGCGCTCGATGTGCTCGCGACCGCGAAGAACCACGATCTCAAGCGCGCCCGGGTCAGCTCCCCCCGTGCCGAGCACTGGGTGTTCGCCCTGGTGAGCCTTCAGACGAGTGCGGGGTTCGGCGGCGCCGGCAACTACGGGGTCTCGAGGATGAATGGCGGCTATGCGAGCCGCCCCGTCGTGGCGTACTACCGCGATGGTCGGTGGCCCGCGCGGTTCCGCGAGGATCTGGGGCGGGTCCTTCGGCGGCTCGACGACGTGGAGGGCCCGTTCGATCCCGACGGGCGAGCGCTGCTGTGGCTCGAGCCCTGGGACGGAGCCTCCCAGCTCCAGCTCGACGCGCTGCACCCATTGTTCATCGAAGTGTGCCGCCGGGTCCGCCGAATCGATGGCGTGCTCCGGGGAACGACGACGAAGGCGGAGAGGATCCGCGCGAAGGAGCTCAAAGGCAGCGTCGCGGATCCATGGATTCCGTTGAAGGAGACCGGGGAGGCCCTCAACGTCTCGCAGTCCGGGTTCCACTACGAGCTCGTCGTCGATGTCCTCGAAGGGGTGGCGCTGCGGATGCCGCGAGGCATGCAGCTGGAGCGCGACCACCGCAAGCTCGTCATGGAGGTCCTCGCCGGGCAGCAGGGCGGAACGGCCGGGTTCCATCGACGCGAGGTCGACCTGCCCGAGAAGGCGGCTTCGTGGTTCGTGGACGATGCGCCCAACGCCGGTGAGCGGGCCCGACGGCAGGTGACACTCGCTGCGGATGTACGGAAGCGATGCCTTCTTCCTGCGCTCTCCAAGGTCTACGGAGAGTCGAAGAGCGGCGGGGCCCACCGGAAGTTCCTGGACCGGTTCTCGGCGGAGGTGGACGACGTGTTCTTCCCGGCTCTGTGGGCGGGTCTCGAGCTGGATGCCGCTCGTGCGCGCGACGTCTGGGTCGGTCGACTCGCCGGGATCGCTCGGAGGGTCCTCGAAGAGGCCATCGCTACCGCCCCATCGCGAAGCTCCCGCCTCTACCGCCCGCGCGCAGAAGCGTGGGGGATGCTCGAGGGCTCGTTGCGCAAGAACATCGGATTGCAGGAGGCAACTTGAGTGAGATCGACACGGTCGTTCGGGCCGTCGGCGAGCTGAAAGCCGACGCCGCTCGGGCCCAGAGGCACAGCGGGCTTCGCGCTTCGCTGAGGCGTTGGCGTCCAGGCACGCCGGTTCCGCTCGAGGCGGTGGCGTTCGCGGTGCATCTGGAGGCGGATATCGGTGCTCCCGCCGAGAGGCTTTGGCCATTGTGGACCGCGCTGGCACTGGCTGCCGAGCTCGCCGAGCAGCAGGCAGACGGCCGCGCACTGGGCGAGTCGCTCCACGAGGCTGGCCTCTCCGAGATGCGCCTGGAGCGCCTGCTCCGGGCGACCGGCGGCACACTGCTCGGCGAAGCGCGCCGCGCCGGCCGGATGCTGGCCGCCAAGAACACTTCCGTGGACGTCGTCGCCCTGGCACGTCTTCTCTTCAATCCAACCGATGAGCCGCGACTTCGCGTCGCGCAGTCGTACTACCGAGCAGAACGCGCTTCGCAGGAGCCCGAGAATGCCTGACCGTTTCCTCCAGATCCACACACTCACCAGCTACCCGGGTGTGCTCCTCAACCGCGATGACGCGGGGTATGCGAAGCGTCTGCCCTTCGGAGGCGCAGTCCGTACGCGCGTCTCCTCGCAGTGTCTGAAGCGCCACTGGCGCACGTTCGATGGGGAGGGCTCGCTCGCCGACATCGACGGCGCCGAGATGTCCGTGCGCTCGCGTCACTCCATGCGCCAGATGGTGGCCGCTCCCCTCATCTCCAGCGGTCTGGACGACGCGCGGGTGGTGGAGGCCACGGAGGCCGTGATGGAGCACGTCCTCGGCAAGAACAGTGGCAAGGGCAGCAAGACGGATGCCCTTCAGACGGGCCAGATCGTCGTGCTGGGCCGGCCCGAGCTCGCGTACATCCGAGACCTCGTTCGAGAGCTGGTCAGCGACGAGGGCAAGGTCAAGGACAACGCCAAGAAGCTCCTCACGCGAGAGGCGAAGAAGAACCTCGGCGCCCTCGGCAATGCTGCAGGTCTCGACGCGGCGTTGTTCGGGCGGATGACCACGAGCGACCTGCTCTCGCGGGGGGATGCTGCCATCCATGTCGCCCACGCCTTCACCGTCCACGCAGAAGAGGCCGAAGACGACTATTTCTCCGCGATCGACGACCTCCTCGGCCAGGTCTCCGAGGACGAAGAGAGCCGGGGAAGCGGCCATATCGGGACGAGCGAGCTCACGAGCGGGCTGTTCTACGGCTACGTCGTCGTCGACGTGCCGCTCCTCGTGTCCAACCTCACGGGAGTCTCACGCAAGGACTATGCAACTGCAGATCGAGCGCTCGCTGCCGAAGTGGTGGCTCGCCTGATCCGCCTCATCGCAACGGTTTCGCCGGGCGCGAAGCTGGGCTCGACTGCGCCTTACGCATACGCGCACGCGATCCTGGTCGAAGCGGGCGATGCGCAGCCCCGCACCCTCGCGAACGCCTTCGCGCGCCCCGTGCGAGGCAGCGACATCCTCCGCGAGGCGTATGAGGCCCTCGGGCGTCAGGTCGCGAGCTTCGACGAGGTCTACCCGGACATGGTCGGTGCCCGGGTGCTCGCGGGTGTGGATGTCGCCGCAGGCCTCCGGGATCAGCTGCGCGCGGAGCCCGGCATCCACAGTCTGCCCGAGGTCGCCAGGTGGGCGTCCGAGAGGGTGTCGGGATGACGCTCGTGCTCGAGCTCGATGCACCGATGATGGCATTCGGTGGGGTGGCTGTGGATGCGGATCGGCGGACGGAGCCCTTCCCCACGCTCTCCATGCTCACGGGGTTGATTGCCAACGCGCTCGGCTACGACCATCGGGACATCGCATCGACGCAGGCGCTGCAGGAGGGTCTTCGGTATGCCGTCCGCAGTCGAAGCGAGGTTCGCGGAGCCCGCCGGATGACCGACTACGACACGACGGACCTGGGCCAGCCCTTCATGCGCTCAGAGGACGTGGCTTGGACGACCCGACACGCAATCGAAGAACGGAGGGGCGGAACTGCGCGTCACGGCACCCACATCCGCTCTCGGGAGTACCTTCTCAAGAGCTGGACCACGGGGCCGGCATTCGTCGTCGCGCTCGAGGTCGCGGGGGAAGCCCCCGCTGAGGACCGCGTATGGGAGGCGCTGCTGCGGCCCGAGCGACCCTTGTTCCTCGGCCGCAAGTCTTGTCTGCCGGCAGGGCCCATCGCGAAGTCGAGAACCCGGGGCACGTGCGTGGAGACAGCGGGCGACTGGGACGAAACGACCCTCGACTGGCTCTGGCACGACGAGGTGGATGCCACTCCGGCCTCGTGGAAGCCTGTCCAGAAGCTCCTCGTACGCGACCAGAGGGACTGGGCGAACCAGATTCACGTGGGCGAGCGCCGCATGATCGGCTGTGCGAGGCTGAAGTGACGTTGTCTCTCGTCGAGGTCGAGGTCGACGCGGCTCGCGTCTTCGCAGGCGCGCGTCTCGAGGAGGGGCTCGACCCCGGGTACCACCTCCACGCCTGGCTCTCCCAGAGTTTCGGTCCGGGGGCGATCCAGCCGTTCCACTGGATGGATCGAGGCGATGGGTCGCGCCTTCTCGGGTACTCCGAGCTCGGTGAAGCAGAGCTACGGGCCGCTGCGCAGCGGTACGCAATGCCGGGGGCGTGGGCTGCGATTCGAACGAAGTCCATGCCAGCGACATGGCCCCGGGGACTGCGGGTCGGATTCGCGCTCCGGGCGAGCCCCACGGTGCGGTTGTCGGGCGGCGTGGAGGGACGGGCGTCGAAGGGGGCCGAGGTCGATGCCTATCTCGCGGCGCGATGGAAGGACGAATCCGCGGACCGCGGCGCGGTCTACCGCGAATGGCTGCTCCAGCAGATCCAGCGCCATGGCGATGCGACCCTCGAATCCTTCGAGCTCACCCGGCATCGGCTGACGCGCATGCTGCGTCGGAAGCAGGGAGGCGTTCGCAAGCCCACGTCTCTCACGCTCCCGGAGATGGAGTGCACGGGGGTCCTGGCAATCGGCGAGCCCGACCGGTTTCGGGAGCTGCTCGCGCGAGGGGTCGGGCGCCATCGTGCCTTCGGATTCGGCATGCTGCTCCTGCGGCCGCCTTGCTGAAGGGTCGATTGGGCCTGGATGGTGCCGAGGTCCCCCATCGGGACCGACATGGCCTCGTCTGGCTGTCTCGCGGCGGCCTCACGGTCACGAACGGCACGCTCCAGTTCACCACGGCGGGGGAAGGTGGTCTGGAGCCGGGTGTCTACGACCTGCCCTACCAGATGGTGTCGTGTCTCCTGCTCGGCCCCGGGAGCACGGTCTCGCACGATGCGCTGCGCATCATGGCGCGCCATGGGACGGGGTTCGTCGCTGTCGGGTCCGATGGCGTGCGGATGTACGCCTCGAGTATGCCGGGTGGGCCGGACCGCTCGAAGCTCGCTCGGAGTCATGCCGCGCTGTGGGCCGACGAGTCCCGGCGCCTCGAAGTGGCCCGTCGGATGTTCGCAATCCGCTTCGGGGAAGACGTCGGCGATCGGTCGCTCAACCAGCTACGCGGGATCGAAGCCGCGCGCGTGAAAGCGGCCTACAAGATGATCGCAGCTCGGCATGGAATCCAGTGGTCGGGTCGGCGCTACGATCGAGCCGCGCCGACGAACACGGATGACGTGAACCAGGCGATCAACCACGCGTCCACGGCGCTCCTCGCGGCGGCGAAGACTGCGGTGGCCATTGCGGGAGCGGTTCCCCAGCTCGGCTTCGTCCACGAGGACTCGGGATGGGCCTTCTGCCTCGACCTCGCGGATCTCTACCGCGAGTCGGTCGCTCTCGAGGGTGCCTTCGAGGCGGTTCGGCAGTATCGGGCGAATCGCGGGGATCTGGAGCGGCTGTCGCGGGTCGGGACGGGACGACTGATCCGGAGGGTCGGGGTGATTCCGGGGATGATCGACCGGATGAAGGAGCTTCTCGAGTGACCGTGGTGGTGACGAACGACGTGGCCCCGCGAACGCGTGGGTTTCTCGCCTCCTGCATGCTGGAGATCGCACCTGGTGTCTACACAGGCCCGCGGATGAACCGCGCCGTGCGCGACCGGGTGTGGGCCGTGGTGGAGGAGTGGCACGAGACGTTGCGGCAGGGGTCGGTGATCATGACCTGGCCCGACCCGGAAGCAGTCGGCGGTCAGGTGGTTCGGATGCTCGGTGTTCCGCGGAAGGTGCTCGTGGACCTCGACGGAATGGTGCTGACCTGCCGGCCGGTGGTATCGGAGTTCTAGCTTCGCTTCTTTGACATGTTTGGATGGAATCAGGACTCCTGTACACCTGTACAGGTCGCCCCGCACACGCGGGGATGG
>JACKET010000015.1 GCA_020632875.1 Alphaproteobacteria bacterium | reverse complement strand
AACCGACTCCAAACGATCGACCCATGTCTTCCTGGGGTCAGACCCCACAGAGACATCGGTCGATCGCTTGAAGTTCGGTTGTCGCGATTCACGGCGCCGTAGCACCCTTCTTCACCCAGGGCCCCGGCCCCGGGGACTGAGGGCGATCGACCCGCAACGGCCTCGTTTCTGCGTCATCTGCGTCCTTCTGCGTCATCTGCGTGAGGCCCTGAGACGCTCGGAGCCCGACGCCTTCCGACACAGAAAGGTGTCCTTCTCGTCTGCGTTCTTCGGCGTTCTCTCTAGAAGAAGCCGTTCAGCGTGTGGCTCTCGAGCGTGATGCCCGTGAGCGCGCCCGGCGTGAAGGCGATCTCTGCAAGGGGGCCGTGGCCCTGGTAGCGCCCGAAGTTCGGCGCGTGCTGGCACACCTCGTTCGACTCGCACAGCCCGTTGTCGTTGCCGACCCCGTCGCCGAACACCTCGTACGCGAACCGCAGGAACGTCGTGCGGCACGCGGTGCCCGTCCACACCGAGCCCGGCACGGCCGCCTCGCAGTCGGGCGTGCTGGCCGCGCCCGGGATCGTCCAGATGTGCGGCCAGGTCTCGTTGCCGATGGGCACGTCGCTCCGCATGAACAGCCCGCCGTCCGAGCTCGACAGGCCCCAGTCGTAGATCCGGCAGGTCTCGGTGGGCCCGCACATGCCGAGGTTCTCCACGTCCGGGAACGCCGGCACCCCGTCGTGGCCCCACGCCCGGTCGCGCAGCTCGAGCTGGGTCCAGTCCACGTCGGTCGCGAACTGCGCCGCGCCGTTCACGTCGAAGTTCGACGCGGCGTCGTCGACGATGAGCTTCGCGACGAACGAGCCCGGCACCTCGGCCGTCTGCACGCCCTGGATCGAGATCAGCGACGAGGGCGGGTCCTCCTCCATGCAGTCCACGTCCGTCAGGCCGTCGTCGGGCAGGTTCGAGTCGCAGCCGCCGAACCCGAGCTTGAGGTGGCCCTGGAAGGACACCTCAGTCGCGGTGAGCACGACCTCGACGCCGTCGGAGTCGGTGATGCCGAGGTTCGCGGCGAGGTGCGAGCCCCCGTCGAACCAGGCGATGCCGATCCCATTGTTCACCGAGGCGATGTTCACGAGCGTCGTGTTGTTCGTGCTCGCGACCGCCGCGCCGCCCGTCCAGTTGTTGGCGAGGGTCGCGAAGTGCAGCGCCGTCGAGTCCGCGTTGATCACGTGCACGCCGAACTGCTCGCGGTCTGCGGGGTTGGGCGTGCGGGTGCCGTTGTTCGTGGCGAGCACGTCGACGAGCACGGTGTTCTCGCCGGTCACGATGATGCCCGTGCGCTCGTTGTCGTAGACCTTCACGTCCTGGAACAGCGTCCGGTCGCCGCCGATGTCCACGCCGGTATCGCCGTTGAACGCCGAGATCGTGCGGTGGAACCGGTTGCCGGACGTGGTGCCGCCGCCGGCCAGCACGCCGTCGATGCCGTTCAGGAACGCGCGCACGTCGGTGAACGTGCTGTCGGTGCAGTTGTTGTCGAGGATCAGGCCGTCGTTCGTGTTCGAGTCGACCTGCACGGTGTCGATCGCGCAGTCGATCACGGGCTGGAACCGGATGCCGCGCCCGCCGTTGCGCGAGGCCGTCAGCCCCGAGAAGTCGCAGCTCGTCCCCGAGATCACGATGCCGTCGGAGCTGTTGTCGGTGGACACGAGGTCGGTCGCGACGACGATGTCGGTCGCTTCGATGCCCCTCCCGCCGGTCGTCCCGCTGACGGTGATGCCGTCGAGCTCGGTGCCGATGGAGTTCCGCACCCGGATGCCGTTCGTCGCGTGGTCGGACGCGTCGAGGCCGGAGACGCGCAGCCCGTCGGCCCGGTTCACGTCGACGCCGCGGCCCGACGTGTCGGCCTGGAGGTCGGTGAGCCAGAGGTCGCGCATCTCGTTGCCGTTCGTGCCCACCACGTTGACGCCAGCGATGCCGTGCCCGGAGAGCGCGAGCTGGTCGAGGTGGTTGGAGTGCGAGGCCCCCGTGAGCTCGACGCCGAGGTTGCCGCCGGAGATCGAGGCCTGGGTGATCGTGGAGCACCGGGTGTTCGCGAGCAGGGCGCCGCGCACGCCGCCCACCGTCCACAGGCCGCCCTCGATGCGCAGGAAGTCGGACCCCGAGGCCGCGACGATGTTCGTGGCCCCCGAGCCGCTCACGGCCACGTCGCGGAACAGCAGGGCCGCGCCGGACACGTTGTCGAGCGCGAAGTCCACGCTGCTCGCGTTGTCGACGACGTAGATCGTGCCGTCCGCGGCCGCGGCGACCCCCGCGCTCCCGTCGACGATCGGGTTCGACCACCACACCATCGGGTCGCTCGTGAACACGGTGCCCGTGCCGTCCGAGACCGTGACGCTGTTCGCGAGGAACGCCGTGCCGCCCGCGTCGAGCAGGTTGCGCAGGCGACCGGGGATGCCGCTGCTCACGAACGTCACGCCGCCGTTCTCTTCGACGCACGACCAGGTGAACGCCGACATCTGGTCGGTGGCCGTCAGTCCCGCGCAGCTCGCGAAGCCCGGCACGCGGACCTGGCGCGCCGATCCGCCGTCGAAACAGTCGGTGCAGCCGAGCCCCGCGGCATCCGGGTCGCACGCCACGTCGCCCTGGCCGGCCGCCACGTGGTCGCCCCAGTCGGAGCCGTTGGTCGGGTAGCGGGCGAGGGTGGCGCACACGACGGAGATGGCGTTCACGTCGGCACCCTGGACGGTGCCCGAGCCCCCGGCGACGGCGCAGTGCGCGATGGGCCCGGTGGGCTGGGTGAGCACCGAGACGGCGTACGATGTGCCGTCCGCGAGGGCCGTCTGGAACGTGAAGCTCCCATCGGTGTCGAGCGTCACGTCGTCGCCGCCCGCGAGCCGCAGCACCACCGTGCCCGTGAGCCCGTCGATCGTGCCGCCTACCGTGAACAGCGCGTCGGTATCGGTGTCCGCGTCGGTGTCCGAGTCCGTGTCGGAGTCCGTGTCCGTATCGGTGTCGGTGTCGGCGTCGGCATCGGTGTCGGTGTCAGCATCGGTGTCCGTGTCCGTGTCAGCATCGGCGTCCGTGTCCGCATCGGCGTCCGTGTCCGCATCGGCGTCCGTGTCCGCATCGGCGTCCGTATCGGCGTCGGCGTCCGTATCGGCGTCGGAATCCGCGTCGGTGTCGGCGTCCGCGTCGGTGTCGGTGTCGACCTGCTCGCCCTTGCAGGCGGCGAGGAGGGACAGGGCCACGAGGAGGGTCCACTTCATCGGCTGTCTCCGGATTGTGTGCGGACGATGCCACAGAGTGCGCGGGAAGACCTCCCGCGGGTCTCCCTTCGACCTTCCCCTGGTTAGAGCGTCGCGCATGTCGGAGCGCGACGACCTCGTCCTCAAGGCCCTCTCCGCCGCCGAGCTGCTCGAGCGGGTCGTCGAAGACCGGTCGATCCTGGCTTCTCTCGATGCCGATCTGCGCAAGCGCCTGCTGATGGCGGCGGGGCGCGCGTCGAAGCCGACGAAGAAGGAGCGGAAGAAGCTCGAGCGGGCCCACCGGTCCCGCGATCAGCGCCAGCGCCGCGAGGATCAGCGGGCCCTGCTCGCGAAGACGGGCATCCGGCAGCTGCGCGAGAACCCGATCTTTCAGACGCCCCGTGCGGGCGGGCCCGGCGACCTGCCGCCCCCGATCGGCGCGACCCTCGAGGAGCGCGTCTGCTACTGCTGCCGCCGGTCGTACCGCGAGGTGCACTTCTTCTACGACCAGATGTGCCTCGATTGTGGCGATCTCAACTACCGGAAGCGCCACCCCGAGGCGGATCTCGCCGGCCGGGTGGCGCTCGTCACGGGCGCGCGGGTGAAGATCGGCTTCCAGGCCGCGGTGATGCTGCTGCGCGCGGGCTGCAGGGTCATCGTCACCACGCGGTTCCCGCGTGATGCGGCCCGCCGCTACGCCGCGCTCGACGACTTCGCGGACTGGTCCGACCGGCTCGAGGTCGTGGGCATCGACCTGCGCCAGGTCCCCGCGGTGGAGGGCCTGTGCCGCGACCTGCTCGCGCGGCTCGACCGGCTCGACTTCATCATCAACAACGCGTGCCAGACGGTGCGCCGTCCGCCCGGCTTCTACGACCACCTGATGGAGGGGGAGCGCGCGCCCGACGCGCTCACGGCCGAGGCCCGCGCCGTGCTCGCGCCGTCCGGCACGTCATCGGCCGAGCTCTCGCAGGTGGCGCTGCTGCCCGACGACACGACCTCCGCGCACCTGTTCCCGGCCGGCGTGCTCGACGCGGATCTGCAGCAGGTCGACCTGCGCGAGGTGAACAGCTGGCGGCTCGGGCTGTCCGAGGTCCCGACGCTGGAGCTGCTCGAGGTGCAGCTCGTGAACGCCGTCGCGCCGTTCGTCCTCAATGCGCGCCTGAAGCCGCTGATGCGGCTGCCCACGCGCGACGCGCACATCGTGAACGTCTCGGCGATGGAAGGGCAGTTCTACCGGATCTTCAAGTCGAGCAAGCACCCGCACACGAACATGGCGAAAGCCGCGCTCAACATGCTGACCCGCACGTCCGCGCTCGAGTACATCGAGGACGGCATCCACATGAACAGCGTCGACACGGGCTGGGTGACCGACGAAGACCCCGTCCACCACGCCGAGCGCAAGCGCGAGGAGCACGGGTTCCACCCGCCGCTCGACATCGTCGACGGCGCCGCGCGCATCGTCGACCCGATCTTCGCGGGCATCGCGACGGGCGAGCACGTCTGGGGCCAGTTCCTGAAGGACTACCGGCCCACGGACTGGTGAGGTGATGGGTCGACGGGCCCGTGCGGGCGCGCTGGGGACGGGCATCGTTGCGGCATGGGCCGCTTCGCGGATGCTCGCTTCGGTGTGGATGCGCCCGGAGGCACCCGATCTCGCGGCGCTCGCGAACGGGCATCGGGTCGAGTGGCTCCTGTCGGCCGGGTTGTTCGGGATCGCGGCCGCGCTCGCGGCCATGATGCGAGGGCACGAGTCGCCGCTCCCCGCGGTGGCCGAGCAGATCGCTCCCGTGTGGACGGGCGAGGTCGACCACGACGTGGCGCGGTTCAGTGGTCGGTGGGGGCGTCCCGACCCGTACCTCCAGCTCGTGCTCGTGTGCCTCGTGATGCTCGCGGGCTCGCTGATCGCGGCGGGGCTCGCGCTCGCGCCGGGGCTGGTCCTGGCCGTGATGCTCGTCGGGCTGGGGTTGCTCGTGGTCGCCGGGCGGCCCGGCATTCGCCCGGTGGAGGTGCGCTGCTACCGCGATCGTCTCGTGCTGGACGTGGCGGGCGACACGTTCAGCGCACCGTGGTCCTCGATGCGCCAGGTCCGGGCCACTGCGGAGAGCCTGGAGATCGTCGGCGACCACGGCGTCGAGCTGGACCTGTCGACCGTCGAGCCCGCAGAGATCGCCGGCCTGGCCGCCGATCTGGACCGGAGGCGTGTCGAGGCGGGCTCGCCGTCGGCGGACGACGTCCGCGAGGCCGACCGGCTGGCGGGCCTGGTGCGGTATCCTCGAGGTCGATCCAGGGAGCGTCGGCAATGAACAGGGAGCATCGCAGCCCCGAGACCGAGACCGAGACGGCCGCCGTCACGGCCCCCGAGACGCGTCGCGAGACGGTGACCCCGTCGAACGCCGCGCTCGCCGAAGAGGCCGCGGCCCACGACGTCGCCGCCGAGCCCTCCTACCTCTCCGGGCTCGACGAATCGGTCGACACGGCGGCCCTCACCACCGAGGGTCCCGCTGCCGACGCGCCCGCGGTCGAGGTCGATCCCGTCACGGCCGCGACGGAGCGCATGCGCGAGCTCGCCGAGCAGCGCGAGTCGGCCCGCGCCGAGGGCGACGACGACCTCTACGCCGACGCCATCCGCGCCGAGTCCGCCGCGCTCGCCGAGACCCTCGCCAGCCTGCCGCCCGACCAGCGCGTGGCGTTCCTGGAGTCTGCGGGGGCCGAGACCATCACTCAGCTGCTGGGCGCCGCGCAGGGCACGTACGACATGGAGATGCTCGGCCCGGTCGTCGAGATGCTGGCCTCGTCCAGCGAGGGGCTGGACGCCGAGTCGCTGGCACTCGTCTCCGGTGCCGTGGGGCGCGGGGCCACCGAACAGGTCGGCTACGCACTGATCCGCGCGATGGAGGAAGGGCACGGCGCCACGCTGGCCGTCGATCTCGCCACGACGCGCGACCTGAACCCCGCGATGGGCGTGCACTTCGGCTTCGCCGTCGACGCGACGATGGCCCAGGGCACCGGCGAGTTCCAGCGCGCCGCCGAGGCCGCGAACCTGCTTCGGGCCGAGGTCGCGGCGGGTGTGGCCCGGATGCAGGAGCTCGGGCTGCCCGAGTCCGAGATCCGCGCGTGGGAGACGCAGTACCTGGCCGACCACCAGCAGATCCTCGACACGTACGAGCAGCGCGCGGAGTGGTACGCCGGCACCCTCGACGCCCGAGAGCTCGCGCACGAGCGCATGGGCGAGCACGCCGAGGGCAGCTACTCCTTCGACGAGGTCGGGCTGCTCGCGGGGTCCGAGGTCGGCGGCCGCGTTGCCGCCGAGGCGGTCATGTCCGCGAGCGAAGGCGAGCCGACGTGGCTCGACCACGTGCCGGCCGAAGAGCGCGAGCGGTGGGTGTCGCGCGGCGCCATGGAAGGTGTCGCCGCACTCGCGTCCGCCCACGATGTCGAGGGCATCGACACGCTCCTCGCGGGCCTCCAGAACCTCTCGCCCGACAATGCCGAAGCGGTGCAGGCCATCCGCGACCGGCTCGCCGGGATCGACCCGCAGGCCGATTCCCAGACGCTCCAGCAGGCGATCTCCGACGCGTTCGCCGTGGCCGACGAAGAGGGTGGCGGGCTCTCGTTCCGCCTCGGCGCCGCGGCGGGAGTGGGCCTCGCGGCCGGGGCCACGGGCGTCGCCGCCGAGTTCACCGGCGACCCGTCGCTCGGGCGCCTCGGCAACGCGTTCGGCCGCCTCGGCGCGGGGCTCTCGGCCATCGGTCGCCTGTCGCCCGACGAGCTCGGTCGCTTCGAGGAGAACCTCGGCCTGCACATCGGCATCGACGCAGCGAGCTTCGTCAGCACGTTCCTGCGGCGGGGCGGTGCCGCGGTCGGGGCGGCCATCGGCGTGCTCGAGGCCGCGCTCTACGCGAGCGAAGGCAACTACGAGGCCGCCGGCATCGCGCTGCTGCCCGTCATCGGCGCGGGGATCGGCTCGTTGTTCGGGCCGCTCGGCACGGTCATCGGCGGGTTCGCGGGGTCCGCAATCGGCGCCCTGCTGAGCGCGCTCGGCGTCGGCAGCCCCGACCAGGTGCAGCGCATCACCACGCCGCTCGTCATCGACGCCCTCACCCAGCGCGGCTGGCCCGCGTCGCTCGCCGAGGAGCACGCCCGCCTGTTCGCCTCCGAGGACTTCGGCCCCCAGTTCCAGGCCGCCGCAGAGGCCCTCGGCTACGAGCCCACCGAGCTCATGACGGCGCTCGGCAGCGCACCGCCCGAGTACGTGTCGCGCTTCCTGCTGGACCTCCAGATGTCGACCCGCATGCGGCGCGACGAGAACGGCGAGGCCCATGTCGAGGTGAACGACTTCCTCGAGCGCATGTACGGCGTGGTGACGCCGGAGGCCGCGGCCGACGCCGCGGAAGACGACGAGTGGCGCTACATGCTGAACCGGCGCGAGCAGGAGGTCATCGACGAGAACCGGCAGCGCATGTTCGGGAACTGACGCGCGCCCTGCGGGATACAGGTCGGCATGAGCCGCCGAAACCGCTGGGCGTACATGGCCCAACCGGGCTTCAACCCCCCGAACGAGGACTGTCCCGAGTGTGACGGGCCCTCGAAGACGTGGCACCAGGGCGCGAAGACCGTGGATGGCGTCAAGACCACGCGGTTCGTCTGCGAGCACGGCCACGAGTGGACGGTCCGCGACCCGCCGAAGCCCGCGGAACCCACGGACGGATGACGTTCCGCTACCGCGAGTCCGACCTCGAGCGCGTGCGGGACGCCCTGCGCGACGCCCCGCTCGTCACGGTGCTCGGGCCGGGCGGGTCCGGCAAGACCACCCTCGTCCGGCAGCTCGACGACACGCGCTTCGTCGACCTCACGGCGTGCCGCACGGCGGCGGACGTCGAGGGTGCCGTGGAGCGCGCCGTGGGGACGGACCTCGCGGCCGTGCAGGGCACGCTCGTGCTCGACAACTGCGAGCAGGTCGAGGGCCTCGCCGCGCTCGTGGGCGGCTGGCTCGACCGGGTGCGCATCGTCGCCACGTCACGCACGCCGCTCCAGCTGCGCGCCGAGCGGCGCGTGCGGCTCGATGCGCTCTCCGAGGCCGACGCAGCCGACCTGTTCGTGCGCCGGGCGGCCCAGCACGGCGTGCAGCTCGGGCCCGACGCGGTGCTGCCCGTGGTGCGGCGGCTCGACGGGCTCCCGCTGGCCATCGAGCTGTGTGCGAGCCGCGTCGCGAGCCTCGGGCTCGAACGGCTGCAGTCCCTGCTCGACGAGCCCCTCCGCGTGCTCGCCGACCGCAAGGCCGACCGTCCCGAGCGGCAGTCGTCGCTCGAGCGCACCATCGCGTGGTCGTGGGCGCTCCTGAGCCCCGCCGCACGTGCGGCGCTCGCGCAGATCGCCGTGTTCGCGGGCGCCTTCACGCTCGACGACTGCGAATGGCTCGCGCTGGAGGGCGCGTGGGTCGGGGATGTCCTCGAAGAGCTCGTCGAGGCGAGCCTGCTCGAGCCCGGCTTCCGGCTGCTGGAGGGGGTGCGGGCCTTCGCGCTCCGCCACACCACCGAAGACGCGCGGCACCGGTTCCGGCAGTGGCTCATGGCGCGCCCGCCGACCCCCGAGGTCGTCGAGGAGGCCGTGCTCGCGTTCCGCGCGGCGGTCGACACGGCGCCCGCCGACGCCGTGGCGCTCGCGTTGTGGATCGACCCCGTGCTGACGCGCACCGGCCCGCTCCCGCTGCGGATGGAGGTCGTGCGGACGGCCCACGCGCTCGACCCGTCCAACGCCCGGCTGCGGCTGCGGCTCGCCCACGCGCACATGACGCGGGGCGAGGTCGACGCTGCGGGCGCCCTGCTCGAGGGGCTCGACACGCACCCCGACCCCGAGCTGGCGGCCGATGCCATCGGGGCCCTCGCGCGGCTCGCGAGCAACCGGCACGACATGGTGGGGGCGCGGGAGCTGTGGGAGCGCGCCCGCCACGCGTACGGCGCCATCGGCGACAAGGATGCCATGGGCCGGGCCCTCGCCCAGCGCGCGAACTTCGACAAGGGTCTCGGCCGGATGGACGACGCGAAGGCGGCCATGGAGGCGTCCCTCGCGCTCGCCCGCGAGCAGCAGCGGCCCGACGCCACGGCGTTCGCCCTCGCGCTGCTCGGAACGATGGCGCACGACACGGGCGACCTCGACACCGCCGAGCGGTGCATGGCCGAGGCGCAGTCGCTGTTCGAAGCCATGGGCCATGGCCTGCGGGTCGGCGACCTCGAAGCCACGCGCGGTACGCTCGCGCTGGAGCGCGGAGACCTCGACACCGCTGCGGCGTCCGTGCAGCGCGGGATCGACGTGCACGCAGAGCACGGCGCGCCGCGGTGGATCGGGTGGTACCGCGTGCTGCTCGCCTCCATCCGGTTCCTCCAGGGTCGGGTGGCGGATGCGGAGGCCATCGCGAAGCCCGCCGTCACGGGGCTGCGGCAGTACGTGCTGCCCGGGACCTCCGAGATCTCGGTGCTGTTCGGGTGCCTGCTCGTGTCCGACGCCGCTCTGACGGCCGTGTGGCGGGACGAGGTCGCGGAGCGCGTGCGTCGCCTGCGGTTCTCGCCGGTGCTCGAAGCGGCGCTCTCCATCGTCGATGGCGCGTGGGCGGGTGAGCTGGCGCGGGTCCGCGCCGCCCTGTCGACGCCGGGCGAGACGCACCCGGCGATGTTGGCGTGGTCGAGCGAGGTCCGGCTGCTGCTGCTGGTCGCCGAGAAGCGCGCCGGCACCGCGGCGAAGCGGGGCTTCACGTTCGGCGACGGGTGGTTCGAGACGCCCGCGGGCGAGCACGTCGACCTCCGCACGCGGGCGGCCCTGCGCCGCATCCTCGCCGCGCTGGTCGACGCCCGCGGCGGTCCGGGCCTCTCGATGGAGGAGGTCTTCGAGGCCGGCTGGCCGGGGCAGAACATCGGGTACGAGGCCGCGGCGAACCGGGTCTACACGTCCATCGCGGCCCTGCGGAAGATGGGGCTCGGCGACGTCCTCGTCCGCCACGACGACGGCTACCGGCTCGAAGAGGGCTGAGCCCCCGTCGTCAGGGCGTGAGGGGAGACGGGTCGAAGCCGTCCGGCACGCTGTCGTCGTCGGTGTCGTCGATGCACGGCCAGGTGCCCGCCGCGGCCTCCTGCACGTTCGTCCAGTCGTCGGCGTCGAGGTCGACGTCGTCGAACAGCGCGGCGCCGTGGGCCCAGCACTCCGGCTCGGCGGCCTGCAGCATCAGCCAGGCCACGGGGAGACCGTCGCCATTGGGGTCGAGCGCCCACGGCACCCCGCCGTACGCGAGGTCGGGGTCTTCGTCGAGGCCCTGGGGCTGCGTGCCGCGGGGGTACGGGATCATGCGCTCCGGCGGCAGCCCGGGGCTCCAGGTGACGAGCGAAGCGGTCGGCATGTCGACGCAGGCCAGCTGCGCGCACGCCGCGGGCATCGGTGCGCCGGGGAGGCGGTAGAGGTCGCGGTCTCCGTCGCCCACGAGCGCGCCGACCGATCCGGTCGAGAGCGCGGCATCCCCGAGGACGAGCCCGTCGATCCGGGCCTGCTGCACGCGGAGGTCCCACGTTCCGCCGACGAGCGCGACGCCGGTGGCACCCAGCATGCCGGTCGGGTCGTCCACGACGAAGGACCCGGTGAGGTGGGCGCTCTGGAACGTGTGCTCGCGGCCCGACGACGCGACGCCTCCCGTGGGCCCGACGAAACGGTCCCGCAGCGACGACCAGCCGCCGGCGCCGGGAGCCTCGAACGCCACGAGCGGGTCGCCCGTCGTCGCCGTGTTCCGCACGCGGAGGTCTTCGGTGATCAGCGGCTCTGCGCCCATCACCGCGAGCGGGGTCGCCTCCCCGCCGCTCGTGTGCACCTCGTCGAACGCCGAGACCCGCAGCGCGAGACTCCCGCCCGGCGCGTCGTCGGCCCCGGCCGCGCAGGAGCTCCGGTTCGCGCAGAACAGCGGTGCGTCGCTCCCGGTCGTGTACACCGCCAGTCGCCGGACCTCGACGTCCGCGGGGCCCGTGGTGTGCACGAGGCCCTCGAGCAGCCCGCCCGCGACCGTCGTCTCCTCGATCCGGACCCCCGCCGCTCCGCCCACGCGCACGAGGGCCTCGGCTGCGACGATCCCGTCGAGCCCGACCTGCTCGAGCACGACCGAACCCGCATCGGAGAGCTCGACCAGCCCCCCGCCGAACGAGAGCGCGAAGAAGTCCGAGCGCAGGAGCTCCACTGAGCCCACTCCGTCGACGAGCGACCCCGCGAGGTCGGCATCCGCCACCTGGACCCCGTCGAGCGACACCGCCCCGCCCACGAGGCGCATCGGCGCGTCGGAGACGAGGCTGGCCGCGGGGATGCACTGCGCGCTGGCGCCCCGGGTGCCGAACACGACGGCGACGTTCTCGAGCGCCAACGCACCCGCGATCGACACGACGGCGTCGGGGTCCCAGCAGACCACGGCCGAGGGGTCCTCGCCCACGACACGCAGGGTGTCGGTCGCCACGAGCGAGGCGTCGCTGTCGACGAAGAACGGCTGTGCCGAGTCGAGCACCACCGTGGTCGTCTCGCAGCGCGCCGGGTGCGCGAGGAGCCCGGAGAGGTCGGCGACGAAGGGGCCTCCGGGCTGTGCCGCGACCAGGAAGCTCGCGAAGTAGCGCGTCGGATCGGTGTCGTCGCAGTCGGCCGCGTTCCGCACGAACCCCAGTGGCGCGTCGCACTGCTCGAGGGCCGGGGCGCCGATGGCGCCGAATCCGTCGAGGTCGTCGTCCGCATACCAGGCATAGGGGACGATGGCCGGGTCGTCCTCGCCATCGAGCCCGTTGCAGTTCCGGTCGACGGGGTCGCAGTCCTCGGGAGCGAGGGGGTTCGTGCCCGGGTCGCTGTCGTCGCAGTCGGTGCCGTCGAGCACCACGTCGATGGTGAGGGCGCAGAACAGGCCGATCCCGTCCGCACCGTCTCCGAACCCGTCTCCGTCGGCATCCACGAAGCCGTACACCGCTCCCGGAGCCCCGTCGTCGATCGTCCCGTCGCAGTCGTTGTCGAACCCGTCGCACTGCTCCGCCGCGCCCGGGTGGTTTGCGGCGACGAACGGGTCGCAGTCGCCGCCGGCCCGGCTCCGGTTGGGCAGGGGGAAGCACGAGAACAGGACGTCGGCGTCCTCTCCGAAGCCATCCCCGTCCTCGTCGAGGTACCAGGCCACGTCGGCCGTGACGGTGGCATCCTGGTCGTTGCAGTCACCCGGCACAGGCGAGGCGCCCTGTCGCCCGTTCGCGTCGCACACCGGGACGGGGTCGCCGCCCGACCCGACCCCGTCGAGGTCGAGGTCGAGGTACCACACGATCGACCCGTCGTTGTCGGGGTCGTTCGAGTTCTGCAGCCCGTCGCAGTCGTCGTCCTGGGGCGTATCGCAGCGTTCCGACGCGCTCGGGTTGATGGCGGGGTCGCCGTCGTCGCAGTCGGTCGCGTTGGTCACTGCGGCATCGCAGACGACGGCCGCGGGTGCCGAGCCATCGCCGAACCCGTCTCCGTCGGCGTCGGGGTAGCCGAGCACGGCCGACCCCGGGTCGAGGGACGGGTCGTCCGCGTCGAAGAGTCCGTCACAGTCGTTGTCGAAGCCGTCGCAGATCTCGACCTGGGAGAGGGCTGGCGGCACCCCCGGCCGCGCGAGCGCGTTCGTGTCGTCACAGTCGAGCGCGTTGTCGACGAGACCGGCGCCCACACACGTCGGCCGGGCCGTGGTGATGTCGCCGAAGCCGTCGCCGTCGGCATCGACGTAGCGGACGACCGCGTCGGGGTCCTGCACCACGTCCTCGTCGTCGACGAGGCCGTCGCAGTCGTTGTCGATGCCGTCACAGACCTCGTCGTCGATTCCGGTGATGGGGTCTGCGGGGTGCGCGTCGGGATCGGTGTCGTCGCAGTCGAAGGGGTTCGGGGCGACATCGCCGGCGGGGCGCTCGCAGGTGGTCGCGACGGGAGACCCCGGCGCGCCGAAGCCGTCGCCGTCGGCATCGACGAACCACTCGCGTCGGGCGTCGGCGCTGGGGTCGCCGTCGCAGTTCCAGTCGATGGCGTCGCAGCGCTCTTCGACGCCCGGGTTGATGCCGGGCTCGGAATCGTCGCAGTCGCCACCGAACGCGCTGCTGTCCTGCGGCTGGACGCACCGCATCAGCGGCGTGCCGGTTCCGTACCCGTCCGCATCGACGTCGATGAACCAGCCCTGCTGGCCGACCACGGGGGCGTCGGCGTCGTCGACGAGCCCGTCGCAGTCGTCGTCGGCTCCGTTGCAGATCTCGGGGCGCTCGGGGTTCACCGCGGGGTCGTCGTCGTCGCAGTCGTCGCCGCCTTCGACCTGGAGGGAGCGATGTCCGTCGCCGTCCGCGTCACAGTCCCCGACGGACGCGTCGGCGTCGTCGCAGTCGCGCCCGCCGAAACGCTCCGCGAGGACACCGTCGCCGTCGGCGTCCTGGTACCGGTCGACGCCTTCGTCCCCGACCCACGGGCATCCCGCCAGCACCAACGACCACAGCGGAGCCCACCGCACGACCACCTCCGGGCACAGCCTAGCCGAAACGGTGGACGAGGGGGCCGCGGCTCTGCCAGGGGGGCGGGTTCGCGGGCAGATACCCGCCTATTCCGGCACTTCGGGCGCCTCCTCGGCCCACGCGCGCAACGCGTCGATGGCCTCCTGGAGCTCGGCCCGGCTCTTCTCCTCGGCCTCCATCGCGGCGAGCCGATCGGCGAAGAACGCGTCGTCGGGGCGGAAGACCATGTCGCCGAGGGTCACGTGCCACGGCGCGAGGTCGAAACCTTCGACGCCGTCGGGCCACACGAATGGCGGCCTCGCGAGGTGGCCGATGTGCGGGGCCAGCTGCGGGCCGTGGCTGCGGAGGGCCTCCATCGCCACCCAGGGCGCATCGCGGAGGAGCGCCTCGAGGCCGGGACGGATGGCGTCGACCTCCAGCCGGGTCTCGACCGCCGTGCCGCCCCACGCGGAAGGGGTCGCCAGCGCGAGGTACTTCGGAGGCGAGAGCGCGGCGAGGGCCGCGGGGTCGGCGTGGTAGAGGCGGAAGCTCTCGGCCATGTCCTCGAGCGGGTCGACGCGGGCGTACGGGGTGGGGAAGTCGTCGCGGGACGTGCGGTAGGCCCCGTCCCCGCGGGGCTCTCCGCGGCACAGGCGCTGTGCGAGCTCGGGGTACTCGCGCAGCAGGGTGGGCCCCCGGTAGACGGTGGCCGGCTTCCACGTGGGATTCGGCCACGGCTCGTTGCGATCGCGGCCCACGGCCTGCTCCCAGCCCGCGAGGGCCGACCAGCGCTCGAGGTTGGCGAACCGCAGGCCGAGGTCGTCGGAGAGGAGGGCCGCGTGGCCCAGCTCGTGGACGACCAGCGCGGTGAGGTCGTGGGGACCGAGCATCGCGTCGGGGCAGGTGCGGACGAGCGCTTCGGCGTCGGCATCCGCCTCGCCGCGCCAGCGCGGGCCCTCGATCGCGGCGTCGGTGACGACGAGCTTCCGGTCGCCCGCATCGAACCAGGCGAGCGTGGCGTCGGCGAGGATCTGGATGGCGCGGTCACCCTCGCGGGGCGCGTGCGCCACCCGCTCGACCGTGAAGGCGCCGACGGCCGGCTCCCATCCCGACCGCGCGACCGCCTTGCGCGCGGCTTCGATGGCGGGCGGGACCGGGTCGGGTGGAGGAGTGGGCTGGCCACAGGCCAACATCAGGATGAGCATGGCGCAGCATACGCCAGCGATCGGAGGTCCCATGTTCGGCGCCGGGATGCGGGACCTGTTCCCGCTCGACCCCGAGGTCGTCTACATCAACCACGGCACCGTCG
Organism: Alphaproteobacteria bacterium; assembly: GCA_020632875.1. GTDB lineage: Bacteria > Myxococcota_A > UBA796 > UBA796 > JACKEQ01. The sequence continues at coordinate 154,851 of JACKET010000015.1, read as the reverse complement.
GGGTGACGCCGTGGCGCGTGTTGAACGCCCAGCAGGAGATCCGCGATGCGATGGAGCGCCAGCCCAGCCGGTACGTGCTCCGCGAGCTCGCGGAGGCCGGCATGGACGGGCTGCCGGGCCAGGTGCCGCGCATGCGCCGCGCGGCGGCCGAGGTGGCGGCATTCGTCGGTGCCGAGCGCGACGACCTCGTGTTCGTCGACAACGCGACCACGGGCATCAACGCGGTGCTGCGGTCGTTCGCGTTCGCGCCGGGTGATGCGCTCGTCGTCACCGGGCTCGGCTACGGCTCCATCAACCACACGGCCGCGTACGTCGCGCGCGAGCGGGGCATCGAGCTCGTCACGGTCGACCTGCCCGTCGTGGTGGACGGCCCGGACGCGCTCGTCCGCGCGTTCGAGGCCGGCCTGCCGCCGAACGCGCGGGTCGCGGTGATCGACCACATCTGCTCCGACACGGGCATGCAGTGGCCGGTGCGCGAGCTGGTCGAGGTCTGCCACGCCAACGGGACGCTCGCGCTCGTCGACGGGGCCCACGCGCCGGGCTGCATCCCGCTCGACGTGCCGTCCATCGGGGCCGACTGGTACGTCGCGAACCTGCACAAGTGGGGGCTGGCGCCGCGCTCCTCGGCGTTCCTGTGGGCGCCGCCGGCCCGCCAGCACGGGCTGCATCCCGTGGTCATCAGCTGGGGCCTCGACCAGGGCTTCACGACGGAGTTCGACTACGTCGGCACCCGCGACCCCTCGGCGCACCTGGCGGCACCCGAGGGCCTCGCGATGCTCGCCGAGCTCGGGCTCGACGAGGTGCTGGCGTACAACCAGGCGCTCGCGCTCGAAGGCGCGCAGATCGTGTGCGACGCCGTGGGCGCGCGGATGCTCCACCCGCCGGAGATGGCGACGTGCATGGTGTCCGTGCGGCTGCCCGAGCGCTTCGGGACCACCCGGGAGGCCATGGTCGCGCTGCGGCGCTCGTTGCTCTACGACCACGCGATCGAGGCGGCTGCGGCGTTCCGCGAGGGCCGGATCTCGCTGCGGCTGGCGGCGCAGATCTACAACACGCCGGCCGACTACGTGTGCCTCGCGAACGTGCTGAAGGCGCCGTGACGGCGTTCTGGCTGCACTTCATGCTCCGGCTGTCGTACAGCTCGGAGCTCGGGGCCGCGACGGCGTACGGCGGTCACTCCGCCCACATCGGCATCCCCGAGCACCGCCCCTACGTCGAGCAGGTGCGGCTCGACGAGCTGCACCACCGCGACGCGCTGCGGGCGATCATGGACGACCGCGGGATCCGGCCGTGGGTGCTGCTCGAGTGGCTGTTCTTCGCGTTCGGGAGCTGCGTGGCCTTCGGCTGCCGGTTCTGGGGCGACTGGGCGTCGGCGACGGGGGCGGGGATGTTCGAGATCAACGGGGTCTCGGAGTACAACCGGCTCGAGTCCCTGGCGCGGAGCCTCGGAGACGCCGCGCTGGCCGAGCGATTCGTGGAGATGGCCGCGCAGGAGCAGGCGCACCGCGACCTCTTCCGGGAGATGTCGCGCGGGCGGGAGGCCCGGCTGCTGGCGTTCCAGGCCGTGCCCGAGCGCGCGTCACTGGAGTGAGGCGAGGATCTCGCGCGCGATCACGATGCGCTGGATCTCGGAGGAGCCCTCGTAGATCCGCGTGATGCGGGCGTCGCGATACAGGCGCTCGATCGCGTACTCCTGGCTGTAGCCGTACCCGCCGTGCAGCTGGAGCATGCGGTCGACCGTCCGCCCCAGCGCTTCGGATGCAAACACCTTCGCCATGCTGGACGCGGAGGAGGCGCGGTCGCCGGCGTCGAGGAGCCGGGCCGCGCGGAGCGCGAGGAGCCACGCCGCATCCAGATCGGTGCGCGTGTCGGCCAGGACGAACTGGCTGTTCTGGAAGTCGGCGACGCGCTTCCCGAACGCCGTGCGCTCGGCGGCGTAGCGCAGCCCCTCTTCGAAGGCGTGCTCCGCGACGCCGAGGCACAGGCCGGACATCCCGACCCGCCCCGCAGCCAGGGTCGACAGCGCGACGCCGTAGCCCTGGCCCTCTTCGCCGATGCGGTTGCGGGCGGGGATGCGGCAGCCCTCGAAGTGCAGCGCGACCGTGCCCGATGCGCGCTGGCCCATCTTGTGCTCCTCGCGGCCGACCTCGAGGCCGGGAGTGCCCTTCTCGACGAGGAAGCACGTGATGCCGCGGGGCCCGGCGTCTGGGTCGGTCTTCGCGAAGACGAGGTGGATCCCGGCATAGGCGCCGCTCGTGATCCACATCTTGCTGCCGTCGAGCACGTAGTCGTCGCCGTCGCGGCGCGCCGTGGTCTTCAGCGCAGCCGCGTCGGACCCGCAGTGGGGCTCGGACAGCGCGAAGCTCGCCGGGCCCAGGTCGCCCGCCGCGTAGGGCACGAGCCAGCGCTTCCGCTGTTCCTCGGTGGCGTGGTGCCCGAGGATGAACGTCGCGAGGTTCGACGAGGCGAGGACGACCGCGACCGACGCGCAGCCCTCCGCGATGCCCTCCATGGCCAGGACGTAGCTGACGTTGTCGAGGCCGCTGCCACCGTCCTCCTCGCCGACCTTCATCGCGAGGAGCCCGATGCCGGCGAGCTCGCCGATGAGGTCGAGCGGGTACTCGCCGGTGAGGTCGCGCTCCCGCGCGGTCGGGCGGAGGCGGTCGCGCGCGAACTCCCGCGCCATGGCGCTGACCGCGAGGTGTTCGTCGTCGAGGGGGAAACCGAGCTTGCCGAGATCCATGGGTGCCTCCGCGCGCTGGCTATCCAAAAATGACGGAGGTGTCACATGGCGTGGATCACGCAGGCCCATTCTGGTGTCAGAGCGAACCCGAACATCGTGAGATTGAAGATTTCATGGGCATAATTTGCAGTTCTACTCCTGGATGATCCATCGGGCCATCGCGGGTCGGAGTCTCGACCCGAGCGGGCCGAAGTCGGAAAAGGGTCTGTGGAACACCGAGAATTCGCGAGTCGCGCCGGGCTCGATCGATCGGAGCCCGGTCGGCCTGGAGCCCCGAAGGCATCGCGTTGAGGTGCCGCCGGAAAGTTCGAGCGTTGATACAAGCTCTAGAATGCCGATAATCGTGATGTTCGGGTTCGCTCTGACACCGTTCTGCCGGGTTCGCTGTGACGCCGCTTCCATGCCAGGGGATACGACACTCCATGGCGTTCTACGGCAAGGAACGGCGCGTGCTCGGCATCCGCGTGCGAGCGCACCGCGTCGTGTCGGATGCGGCCCTCGACGTCGCAGACGCGCGGATCCGGCGGCTCCTCGGCGGCTGTCCCGCCGTGGCGGCGAACCTCGAGGCCGCGGGCGCGGAGCTCCACGTGATCGGCGCGGACCAGGCCGTCACCGACCTCCCGATGTACCGCCACATGCGCGGAAAGCCCTTCGACGGCGCGCTCACCATGGACCAGCGCGGGCGCGGATACGGCGGGCTGTTCGCGTGCACCGCCGAGGAGTCGCTCCTCGGCCTGCCGACCGCGCGTCACGCCGACCACCGCGACGTGTGCAGCCACGAGCTCGCCCACACCGTGCAGGACTACGGCCTCGACGCCGCGCTGCGCGACGCCATCCGGTCGCGCTACGAAGCCGCCCTGGCCGAGGGCCTGTGGCCCCAGGCGTACGCCGCGACCAACGCCAGCGAGTTCTGGGCCGAGCTTTCGATGTGGTACGTCGGCAGCCGCGGGGACTTCCCGAGGGGCGTGACGGCCGAGGCCGGCGCCGCGTGGCTGCGTGCCTACGACCCCGCGTCGTTCGCGCTCCTCGACGCGATCTACGCGGGCCGGCGCGCCCCGGCGCGGTTCGCCTGGCACGTGCTGTCGCCCACCCGCAGCCGGCGCTCGCGCACGGGCGCGGCGACCTCGATCGTCGCGGTGAACCCGGGCGAAGAGCCCGTCGACGTGGCGTGGATCGACTACCAGGGCGACGAGCGCCCGTATGGCGTGGTGCCGCCAGGCGGCGCGTGGGCGCAGTCCACGTACGTCACGCACCTGTGGCGGTTCCGTCGGGGCGGGCGCACGCTCGGCACCTACGAAGCGGCGGCGGAGCCGGGTCGCGTCCTACTCCACGACTCCACGGAACGCGCCTAACCTCCGCACCGACCGGCCTCGAAGGCCGCGCGGTCGCCGAGGAGCTCGAGGTCCGCCGCGAAGCCGGGCGCGTCCGGTGCGTCGGGGTACCACGCGTCACCGTGCGCGATCAGCGCGAACGGCGCGGTCCGATCGGGCTCCGTCCCGTCGGGGATGCCGACGCGCATGGTGCGGTACGTGACGCCCTCCCGAACCCAGTAGCCCGTGAAGTCCACGAGGTACCCACCGACCGCGGGCTGGACGGCACACACCTCGACGGAGCCGCCGCCCTCGGCCGCCAGCACGCCCCACGCGAGCTGGATGGCCTCGGTGGGCGCGATGGGCGCCCGGCTGCGGTGCACGCCGAGCGGCTGGTGGGCGCAGGCGGCGAAGAGCAGGGGGAGCAGGCGGAGCATCGGACCTCCAGGCGGTTCGCCCGGGAGGTTTGCGAAGGCCGTGCCAGATAGGGGAGGGGCGTGAGTCTCGACGCCGCTGCCGAGCGCGTGCTGACCGGCACGACGCTCGCCGACAAGCTGGAGCCCTGGCCCGATTCGCGGCCCGGCGGGCGAGGCGGATCCGTGCCCGACCTCCCGGGGCGCCCGCCGGAGCTGGCCCTCATCGGGGGGCGTCGGCGGATCGAGCCGATCGCGACGGCCCGACTCGACACCGATGCCGGGCGCGCGCGCGTCCTGCACGAGCTCGCGAACCACGAGCTGCAGGCCATCGAGCTCCTGGCGCTGGCCCTGCTCCGCTGGCCCGATGCGCCGGGTGGCTTTCGGCGCGGGCTGGTCGCCACGCTTCGCGACGAACAGCGACACTGCAGGATGTACCTCGATCGTCTGGAGGCGATGGGCGGGGCGCTAGGCGACCATCCCGTGTCGCGCTTCTTCTGGGACACGCTCGCTCCGGTCGACAGCCCGAAGGCGTTCGTGGCGGGGCTCTCGTTGTGCTTCGAACAGGCGAACCTCGACTTCTGCCAGCACTGGAAGGCGCGGTTCGCCGAGGCGGGCGACCCGGCGAGCGCGGATGTGTTGCAGTCCGTCTACGAAGACGAGATCCGTCACGTGGCTCACGGCTTGGTGTGGTTCACCCGGTGGAGCGGGAAGGATCGCATCTCCGACTGGGCGCGCGAGCTGCCCGCGCCACTGACGCCGGCGCGCGGCCGAGGACCGATCTTCGACCATTCCGGACGCCGCGCTGCGGGGTTCCGCGATGACGAGATCGACGCGCTGCGGGTGATCGGCGGCTCGCGGGGGCGCCCCGGGCGCGCGGTGTGGCTCGACGCCGGCATCGAGGACGTGCTGGCCGACGGATCGCGCTCCACGCGCGCCCTCGCGGTCACGGCGGATCTCGCGGCGCTGCCGATGTTCCTCGTCCACGCCGAAGACGTCGTGCTCGCCCCCGAGCCGCGCACGGCCTTCCTCGCGCGGCTCGCGGCGGCGGGGTTCCAGATCCCCCGCTTCGCCCCGTCGGTCGAGGCCGTCGAGCCGGTGCCGCCGGGCGAGGTGATCCCGTGGGGCCCGTGTCCGCAGCCTCTGCAGGCCGGGGGGCCCGCGTGGAGCCCGGCATGGCGGGCCCTCTCGTCGAAGGTCGAGGCGGTGCGCCGCGCCTGCGCGCTCCCCGAGCACCCGGCGGTGCTTCCAGCCCCGCAGCGTGGCGAGGTGTGGGCGGCGGTGGGCGACCCCGGACCCGGCGCGTGGGTGCTGAAGGCGCCGTTCTCCACGTCCGGCACGCGCGCGCTGCGTGGCGAGGGGCCCCTCGGCGACACCCAGCGGGCCTGGGTCGAGCGCCACCTCCGCGCACACGGCCAGGTCGTCTGCCAGCCGCTGTACGACCTGGTCGCCGACCTCTCGGTGCACGTGACCGTCGGCGACACCGTGCGGATCGACGGCATCACGCGCTTCGCCACGCACCGCGGCGTCTACACGGGCACCTGGCTCGGGCGCTGGGCCCAGGGCCTGCCGCCCGAGGTCCGGCGTGCCGCGCACGGCGACGGCGACGCGGTGCGGGGCATGCAGGCGCCCCTCGAAGAGGCCGGCCGTCGCGCGGGCGCCTGGGCACACGGCCTCGGGTTCCGCGGCCCGTTCTCCCTCGACGCCGCCATCGTCCGCACCCCGGACGGCCTCCGCCTGCATCCGTGGCTCGAGACCAACGCCCGCCACACGCTGGGGCGCGTGGGGCTCGCGCTCGCCGCGCACGTCCACCCGCGGTCCGAGGGGTGGTGGCGGGTCGAGCGCTGGTCCGCCGAGCGCGCCCGGGCGCTCGAAGAGGCGGCGGCGCCGGAGGTCCGTGACGGTCGCATCGTACGCGGCACGCTGGCGACGACCGATCCGCTCGCGAGCCGCGCGGTGCTCACGTGGCTCGAGGTCGATCAGCGCGCCTGACGGCGCCGCACCAGCACGAGCGCGAAGGGCGCGAGCCACGCTGCCGACCCACCGGACTGGCAGCCACACCCGAACGTCGGGTCGGGCGCGTCGCCCGTCAGGTCGCCGGCCGAGAACGGATCGGGGTCGATGTCGTCGGGGATGCCGTCGCCATCGCTGTCGAGCACCGGCGACTCGAAGTCCGTCCCGTCGCAGTCGTTGTCGATGCCATCGTCGGGCACCTCGGCCTGGCCCGGATTGACGGACGCCGACGCGTCGTCGCAGTCGCCCGCGTTGGTCACGTGGCCCGTGAGGGTGAGGCAGTCCGCCGTGCCCGGATCGGTCGCGTCGCCGTAACCGTCGCCGTCGCTGTCGACGTACCACGTGGTCGTGGGCAGCCCCTCGTCGGCCACGCCGGTGCAGTTCTGGTCGACGCCGTCGCACACCTCGGTCTGGCCGGGGTTCACGTCGGGATCGGTGTCGTCGCAGTCGTCGTCGTTGTTCACCATGCCCGGCTGCGGGGCGCACGACAGGACGACCCCGACGAGGGAGCCGTACCCGTCCATGTCGGCGTCGGGGTAGTACGGCGACGTGAGGAAGCCCTCGTTGACCTGCCCGTTGCAGTTGTTGTCGAAGGCGTCGCAGATCTCGGGCTCGATGGGGCTGACGACGGGGTTCGTGTCGTCGCAGTCGTTCCCGTAGCTGGCCGGCACGTAGCCGACGGGCTGGGCGTCGGAGCAGGCGTCGACCGACGACGCGCTCGTGCCGACGCCGTCCTGGTCGGCATCGAGGTAGAGCGTGATCGCCTGGTCGGTGTAGTCGGGGTCGGCGCTGTCGACGAGCAGGTCGCAGTCGTTGTCGAGCCCGTCCGGACAGGCCTCGATGGCCCCCTCGTTGATGGTGGGCTCGCTGTCGTTGCAGTCGCCGATCCGCGCGACGTAGGCGGCGGGCGGGTTGCAGAACGGCGTGCCCCCGGAGGTGGCGGGCGCCCAGCCGTCCCCGTCGCCGTCGTAGTAGTAGAGCGACGCGATCAGGTCGCCGTCGGCGTCGTCGACGAAGCCGTCGCAGTCGTTGTCGAGGCCGTCGCAGACCTCTTGCGCGCTGGGGTTGCGGGACGGGTCGTCGTCGTCGCAGTCGGACGGGACGAGCGAGCCGTCTCCGTCGTTGTCGGCGCCCCACCACGCCCCGTCGACGTCGGGACCGCCGAGGTGACCGAGGTCGGCGGGCGTTCCGTCGGGGTCGGAGAGCATCAGCGCGCTGCGGTCGGTGACGTTGGACGCGTAGGCCGAGAACAGGTCGGTGCAGGAGGACCCGGCGAGCACCATGCCCGGGTCGTCGGCCAGGGACTGCGTGTCGATGCTGGCCGCGATCGTGCCGCCCCAGACGAGGTTGTTGTAGACCGAGGGCGTGGTGCCGAGCACGTTCAGGGCCGTGGGGGTGGGGGCGAGCACCGAGGCGATGACGTTGTCGGCGAACAGCCCGCCTTCGACGCGGGCGAGCGTGGTGCCCTGGTCGTAGGCGAAGGTGCTGTGGCGGACGTTCCCGTCGAGGGCATTCACGAGCCCCGCGCCGTCGCCGTTCCCCACGGAGAGGAGGTTCGCCACGTCGAGCACGCCGGGCGCGGAGTCGATGACGTGCCCGTCGGCGATGGCCGTGTTCCCGCACGCGTAGACGTTGCGGACGGAGAGCGGCCCCGTCGGCGCGAGCGCTCCGCCGGTGTTGGCGGCGTTGCCCTCGAGGCGGGCGCGCTCGAGCGTGGTGTTGCCCGCGCCGGCGACCGCCCCGCCGGCGGTTCCGGCCTGGTTGCCCGAGAAGACGGTGCCGTCGACGATCACGATGGCCGTGGCGGCGGTGGAGTGGATGGCCCCGCCCGCGAGGGGCGCGTCGTTGTCGACGAACGCGCCGCCCGTGACGGAGAGCTCGCCGTCGATGCTCGCGCCGCCCCCGTTGCTGCCGCTCGTGTTCCCCGTGACCAGGGTGTCGACGAGCGCCACGAAGCCGCCGTTGTCGACCTTCAGGGCCCCACCGGCCCCGAGCGAGGTGTTCGCCTCGATGGTGGAGCCGATCACGGTGAGCGTTCCGCCGCTTCGGGACCTCAGCGCCCCACCCGCACCGTTGGTGGCGTCACAGGAGGAGAAGGTCGAGGCCGTGACGGTGGCCGTGGCGTTCTGGACCAGCAGGCAGGCGCCCCCGACGGGAGCGGGCTCGGAGCGGTCGGTGCCGTTCACGAACACCGCTTCGCTCACGGTGACCGAGGCGCCCGACTGCGCGAACAGGCCGGCGTTCGCGTCCTGCCCGTCGATCGTGATCAGGCGGAGGTCGAGGTCGCTCGCCGAGGAGACCTCGATCACGACGCCGCCCGTGCCCGTGCGCCTGAGCACGGTGGCGGGCCCCGCGCCCACGACGGAGAGGCTCTTGCCGTTGCTCAGCACGGCCCCGTCGAACGTGCCGGGAGCGAGGGTGAGGGTGTCGCCGCTCGCCACGGTGGGACTGTCGAAGGCGGCCTGGAGGCTCGCATAGTCGCCCGGGACGCCCCAGGTGGCCGCGAGCGCGCTGGTGATCCACAGCATGGGCGAATCTTACCCGTCTACTTCCGCGTGTGGGTGAAAACGCCGTCCCAGTCGACGGGGGCGACAGGGCCGATGGAATCGAGCCGCTCGAGGTACGTCGCGCACACGGGGTCGTCGGGGTTGGCGGCGCGGAACGACGCGAACCCGCTGCGGGCCTCGTCGAAGCGCCCTGCCCGGAAGGCCGCGATGGCGGAGTCCCAGTGCTCGACGGCCGTGTAGGACGCGACCGACACGCGCGCGTCGCCGCACAGCTCGAAGATCTCGACGGGCTCGGCCTTGCCCTTCACCCGGACGAGGTCGAGGCGGCGCAGGCGGAACTCCGCGGGGAGCGCGGCGGCCGTGGCGGGCCCGACGATGCAGAACACGCCGTAGGTCTTCGTGAGGCCTTCGAGCCGGCTCGCGAGGTTCACGGCGTCGCCGAGCACCGTGTACTCGAACCGCTCCGCCGAGCCCATGTTCCCCACCGCGACCTCGCCGGTGTTCACGCCGACGCCGATGGCCAGGGTGATGCCGTGCCTCTCGGCGGCCGGCCGGACCGCGTCGAGTGCCCCGAACATCGCGAGCGCCGTGCGGCAGGCGTTCACGGCGTGGCCCGGGTCGGGGACCGGCGCGCCGAACAGCGCCATCACCGCATCGCCGATGAACTTGTCGACGAAGCCGCGGTGGTCGAGCACGGCGCGGGTCATGGGGGTGAGGTAGGCGTTGAGGAACGCGACGAGCTCGAGCGGCGGGAGCTGCTCGGAGAAGCTCGTGAAGTCGCGGATGTCGCTGAACAACACCGAGAGCTCGCGGCGCTCGCCGCGCACCTGCACCATGCTCGGGTCGGCGACCATGGCCTCGATGAGGTCGTCGCTGACGTAGTGCGCGAACATCCGGCGCAGCTCGCGGGCCTGGGCACCCTCCTGGATCCACGCGACCGACACGGCCGCCGCGCTCGTCAGCCCCACGGCGAGCAGGGGCCCGACGCTGCCGACCCAGATGCCCTGGGACACGCGCAGCCACCCCGGCACGCCGAGCGCGACGCCCGCGGCCAGCGCGATGGCGGCGAAGCGGGCCCCGCTGCGCAGGCCCGGCGCGAAGAACACCAGCGCGACGAGCCCGCCGCAGCCGGCCGCCAGCAGCGCGTCGGCCCGCCCCGAGGCGCGGACGAGCGGCGCGCCCTCGAGCGCGTTGTCGATCGCGGCGGCATGCACGAACACCCCGGGCGCGATGCCCCACGGGGTCTCGATGGTGTCGCGGACGAGGTCGGTGAGGCCGACCAGCACGAGCTTGTCGCGGAGCTCCGCCGCGCGGGGCCCGCCGTTCACGACCTCGATCGCGGGCACCGAGATGGCCTGGTAGGCGGAGGGGTGTCGCCATGCGAGCCACATGGAGTTGTGCGACCCCGTGATGCGCCGATCGCCGATGGCCACCGTCCCCTCGTTGCCGAGGAACGCCATGCGCGCCCGGGGCACGTCTTCCTGGGCGGCGAGCGCCTGGAACGCGAAGGGCACGAAGTGCCGGGGCCCGTAGCGCTTGGCCAGGGGGATGCGCCGCACGCCGCCGGGGTCGGCGGGGATCGAGATGACGCCGAGGCGCTTCGCCGCGGCGTTGAAGCGCGGCAGGCTCGCCACCATCCGCGGCTCGGACGGCGGCAGCTCGTCGCCGGGCACGACCTGCGCGTAGGTGCCGCGCGTGAGGCTGCGGTCGTCGCTCGGGACCGTGCCGGCGAGCCCGAAGTGCGCGGCCAGCGTGACGCTCGCCTCCTTCAGCGCGGCTTCGAGCAGGCCGTCGCCCACGGTCTCGGCGTGCGTGCGGCGGAGGAGGTCCGCGGCGACCGGCGGGGTCTCGGGCTCGGGCGCCGCGATCCAGGCCCCGAGATCCGCGGTGAGGTCGGGCGGGAGCGTCTGCTCGGGCGAGGTGAAGAAGAGGTCGATCGCGACGGACCGTGCGCCGGCCGCCCGGATCGCGTCGAGGAGCCGCGCCATGCCCTCACGCCGCTCGACGAGGGCGGGCATCGCGTCGAGCGACGCGTCGTCGATGGCGACGAGCGCGATGCCCTGCGGGGGTGCGGTGTCGGCGGCGAGCCGCGTCCACGTGTCGAGCAGCGCGTAGTCGGCCTCGGCCCACGCGCCGCTTCCGGGCTCCGCGCGCTCGATGCCCGTGAGCACGGCGACCAGCAGGGCGACCGCGACGGCGAAGAACGGAGCGAGGCGCGGGAGCCGCCGGGCGGCCGGGATCACTGGATCGCGACCTCGAGCACGAAGGTGCCGTCGCCGCCCGCGATCGCCGCGCCCACGAGCGCGTCGCGCACGCAGGTCGGAGTCGCGAGGCCACCGCCGAGGTTGACGCGGGTGACGATGCCCCCCTGGATCCGGACGCGGATGCGGACGGCATCCACGTCGACCGGGAGCGCAGCCGCCCAGTCGACGAGGCACTGGCGGTGCTTGCCGCCCTCCGCGAACCACGCCTGTGCCGCGGCCCGGTCGATCGTCATGGCCTCGGTGGGCTCGGCTTCGGCCTTCGCGTCGACGGGGTGCAGGTTCAGGCCCGGATTCGGGGCGCTCGTTCCGCCGCCGCCGCCACCGCCATCGGGCCGCGCGTCGGCGGGCTTCGGCTCGGGGGGAGGCGGGGGAGGTGCGGGCGGGTTCAGGTTGGTGGCGCGCGGCTTGGGCTTCTCGGTGGGGCCCGTGATGCCGTAGCCGTCCTTCAGCTTCCGCTTTCCGCTGCTCCCGGAGCCCCTCGGCGAAGCCGCGTCGGGCGCCATGGTGCCGATCCGCTCCTCCTCGCGCACGTCTTCGGGCGTGGGCGCGCCCTGGGGAGCGACCATCCCGTCGGCGTCGTCCTGGAAGTCGTAGCTGCGCTCGACGCCGCTCACCGAGTCAGCGGCGGTGATCCGGCTCGTCCATCCGGCGACCCGCTCGGCGCGGGTGACGAGGGTGCCGAGCGCGTCGGCCTCTTCGGGGTAGAGGAAGTCGGCGAGCTGTTTGCCGGGCGGCACGGCGGACTTCGGCGCGTCGAGCACCACGATGTCGGTGACCCGGAGCTCGAGGTCGGCGTCGACCCGCACGAGGTGATCGTTGCGCAGCTGCACGATGATCGCCCCGTCGGGACCCGTGATCAGCGTGTCGGTGCGATCGACGAGCGTGCCGACCGATGCGGGGAGATCCACGCCCTCCCGGCGGATGTGGGCATCCCCGGTGACCAGCATCACCGCGGCGATCTCCTCGGCATCCGCGGAGCTGCAGCCCAACAGCAGCATCCAGAGCATGGCTTCCTCCGTGCGCACTCTACCAACGCGCGAACCCCCGGGTGCTTACGCGGGGTCCCCGAGAAGGAAAAAAGCTGGATCCGATCCAGCATCCGAATTCTGGTTCTGATACAGTCCCCGTGGTCGCGACGTTGCGCGGCCGGTTGAACCCTTGCGTTGTTGGAGTCGCCATGCGGATTGCGTCGCTGGTCGTGTTGTCTCTCGCTGTCGGTTGCAGTGAGTACGGGGTCTCGAACCTCACGCCGCTCGAGCCCGAGGTCGAGGCCGAAGTGCCCGATGTCGTCGAAGACGAGCCGGTGCCCGAGGCGCCCACCCAGCAAGAGCCCGAGTCCGATCCGCCCGCCCAGCAGCCCGAGCCCGACCCCGACCCCGAGCCGGAGTCCGATCCCGAGCCCGAGCCCCTGCCGCCCGTCGTCACCATCGCGCAGCCCGGCGACCTCGTGTTCTCCGAGCTCATGATCAACCCCGAGGTCGTGTCCGACGACATGGGCGAGTGGGTCGAGCTCTACAACACCGCGAGCTACCCGATCGACGTGAGCGGGTACACGTTCCACGACCTCGACTACGACTCGTGGGAGCTCTCGGGGCCCTTCATCGTCCCGCCCGGCGGCTACTACGTGCTGTGCGCCGAGACCGACGCCAGCCTCAACGGCGGTGTGCCCTGCGACGGCTGGTTCCAGCGCGTGTCGCTCGGTGGCGGGCTGGCGCTCGCGAACGTCCCCGACGAGGTCGTGCTCTCGCGGCCCGACGGCGTCGAGATCGATCGCCTCGAGTACGACGAGACCTGGTTCACGAACGGGGTGGCGATCGGCGTCGACCCGTCGGCCCTCGACGAAGATGGCAACGACGACCTCGACGCGTGGTGCGACCAGGTGTCGGTCGTGTCCACGGGTGGTGAGCCGGGCACCCCCGGCCAGGCGAACGACCCCTGCTGGTAGGTCGGGCCTGCGGGCGGGCGATGAATCGGGTATGACCTGCACGACAGGAGTGTCTGCCGTGCGCCATCTCTCCATCGCCCTCGCGGGCTCCGCTCTCCTGGCCTTCGCGGGCTGCAAGATCGAGACCGACCTCATCCCCGAGCGTGCCGATCCGCGGGTCAGCGTGCCGCCCGAGCCCGAGAACCCCGTCCAGATCGACCGGATCGTGCAGGTCACCGAGCCCGTCGTCGACATCCTGTTCGTCGTCGACAACTCGAGCTCGATGGGCGACGAGCAGTTCATCCTCCAGCAGAACTTCCCGTCGTTCGTCGACTACTTCACGAACTCGGGGCTCGACTACCACATCGGCATGGTCAGCACGGATGTCCAGCGCGCCGACCACCAGGGCAAGCTGCGCACCGGGTTCGGCTACCGGTTCATCGACAACTTCACCGAGAACCCCGCCCAGGTGTTCTCGCAGATGACGCAGCAGCTCGGCGTGCTCTCGGGCTCCGAAGAGTCGGGCCGCGCCGCGGCGTACTACGCGCTCGAGATCAACCGCGACAGCCCGCGCAACGAGGGCTTCCTCCGCGACGAGGGCGAGCTGCACATCATCTTCGTGTCCGACACGTTCGACAACTCGAGCGCCAACCCGGTCACGATCCCCGAGTTCCTCCAGTGGGCCGCGGGGCTCAAGGCGCGTCCGGGGCTGGTCACGATGCACGCGATCGTCGCGCAGGTCGCAGACCCCGCCTGCGTCGGCAGCTTCCGGCCGGGCACCCAGTACCTCCAGTACGCAGCGGCCACGAACGGCATCACGTACTCCATCTGCGAGACCGACTGGGAGCCCGCGCTCGACGCGCTCGGCCTCCAGACCTCCGGCCTCAAGCAGGAGTTCTTCCTCTCCCGCATCCCGGTCACCGAGCCCGACCTGCTGCTCGACATCCTCGTCACGTTCGTGGGCGAGAACGATCAAGAGATCACCGTCGGGTTCGAGGTCTGCATGCCCGAGACCCAGACCGAGACGTGCCGCGTGCTGTACCAGCGCGGCCGCAACAGCATCACGTTCCTCGACTACACGCCCGACCCGATGGCCGAGGTCCTCGCGACCTACTACATCGCCGAGAACTACGCGGCGGGCACGGTCGAAGAAGCCCTCGACTGACGTGGCGCGTTAGGGGCGCGACCTCCGGAGGTCGCCCTTGTCCTGGCTGCTCGTTCTCGTCGCTCTCGCCGACGGCCCGCTCCCGACGGCCGCCGACCTCTCGGCGCTCCAGTTCGCCGACGCCCCGCAGCTCTCGCCCGACGGCCGCTGGGTGCTGTTCGGGTCGGGCGGGTGGTCGTTCGACCCCGAAGCGAAGCCCGGCGGCGACACCGAGGGCGGCTGGACCCACACCCGCCAGCTCTACCTCGTCGCGTCCGGCGGCGGGCCGCTCCGCCAGCTGACGTGGGGCGAGGAGGCCCCCTCCCAGGCCGTGTGGAGCCCCGACGGCGGCACCGTCGCGTTCGTGCGCGCGTCCGACGACGACGACCGCGTGCACCTCCTGCCGGTGGGAGGTGGGGAGGCACGCACGCTCGATGTGGACGACCTCTCGCCCTACTCCCTCGCGTACTCACCCGACGGTCGCGCGCTCCGGTTCCTCTCGGCGCCCTCCAAGTCCGAGGCCGAGAAGGCGGAGTCGTTCCGCACGGGCGCGGTGGAGCGGTTCGAGCGCGACCGTCCGCACCACCGCCTGTACAGCCTGGATCTCGCCACGGGCGAGACGACGGCCCTCACCGACGGGTCCCGTCACGTGCTCGAGTTCACGGAGTCCCATGCGGGCGGGCGTTTCGCGCTGACCGTCAGCGAGGCCAACAACGCGTACGAGAACACCATCCGGCCCACGCTGGCCCTGCTCGACGACGGCGGGGTCGAGGCCGTTCCGGACGCCGAGGGCTGCATCGGCTCGGTGTCGTTCTCGCCGAACGACACGCGAATCGCGTGGGTGTCGTGCGAGACGGGTGGGCTGACGGACGGGCTGCGGGTGCGCGACCTCGCGGGCGGACGAACGTGGAACGCGCTCGCCGACGCAGACCCCATGGTCGAGGACTTCGTCTGGATGCCGGACGGCAGCACGCTGCTCGTCGCGGTGGGCGCGAAGACGCGCACGCGGCTGTGGTCGGTGCCTGCGAGCGGTGGCGCCGTGCGCGAGGAGGCCTTCGAGGGGCACGTCCTCCAGGGGCTCGCGCTCGACGCGAAGGGCCGGCGGTTGTTCACGCGCACATCGGGCCCCACGAATCCAGGCCGCATCGAGGTGATCGACCTGAAGAAGGGCCGGTCCGAGGTCCTTTTCGACCCGAACCCGGGGGTTGCCGACTGGACCCTCGCGCGGTCCGAGATCGTCCAGTGGACCGGGCCCGAGGGCACCGCGCTCGAGGGCATCCTCTACGTGCCGAACGGCTCGGACGGGCAGGGGATGAAGCTGCTCGTGATGCCGCACGGCGGGCCGGACTCCGTCAGCACGGAGCGATTCGACGGGTGGGCGCACTTCTTCGCGCTCAACGGGTACGCGGTGTTCCACCCGAACTACCGGGGCGGCGTGGCCTACGGGCGCGACTTCTACGCGGCGAACCGCGGCCGGCTCGGCGAGATCGAGCTCATGGACATCGAAGCGGGCGTCGACCACCTGGTGGCGACGGGCCGCGCCGACGCCACGCACCTGTACTACGGCGGCTGGTCGTGGGGCGGGTACCTCACGGCGTGGACCATCGGCCACACGACGCGCTACCGGGCCGCCGTCGCGGGCGCGGCGGTGGTCGACACGGTCGCGCAGTACGTCGGGTCCGACATCAACCATGGCAAGGTCGCCGACTGGGAGTTCACGGGGCGCCCCTGGGCCGACGTACAGAAGTTCGACGCCGCGAACCCGAGGTTGTTCCTCCACCAGGTGAAGACGCCGACCCTCGTGCTGCACGGGCGCAGCGACCGACGGGTGCCGTTCGACCAGGGCGTCACGCTGTACCGGGCGCTCGTCGACAACGGCGTCGAGACCGAGCTCTACGCGTACCCGGGTGCGGGCCACGGCCTGTCGAAGCCCGCGCACCAGGTGCACCGGCTCGAGACGTGGCGGGACTGGCTCGATCGCCACTGACGAGTGTTTTCTCTTTCTCGTTTCCGTCGCCTCGCGGGTCCAACGGGGCGAGACCGAAAGGAGACCCCTCATGCACCGCATCTTCCTCCCCGCTGCTGTCGTCTTCGCCCTCGTCGGATGTGGCGAGGAGATGGGCCCGCTCGAAGCCGCGAACGCGCTCGGCCAGGCCGCCCGCTCGTCCGAGGGCACGAACGCCACCCAGGAGCCCATCGAGGTGTCCACCGACTTCACCATCGGGGCGGCCCTCGAAGATGCGGCGGCGGAGCTCCAGGCCTTCTGGGACAGCCAGGCCGGCTGCAACGAGGTCACGCGCGACGGGGCCACGACGACCATCGACTGGGGCGAGCTCGGCGACGGGTGTGTCTACGACGGGCACACGTACGCGGGCCTCACCGCGATCACCGTCCAGCGCACCGACGCCGAGGACCTCGAGGTGCTCCACGAATGGATGGGCTTCCACAACGAGGACGTGCAGGTCGACGGCGAAGCGCTCGTGACGTGGAGCGCGCAGGCGCGGACGCGGCACGTGACCACCGAGCACACCTGGACCACCACCGACGGCGAGACCGCCGACGTCCAGGGCGACCACGAGTTCGGCGTGCGCGAGGCCGGCGGCTTCTCGCTCGACGGCGTGCGCGACTGGCAGACCGACCGCGGCGACTGGCACCTCGACATGGTCGACATCGGGTTCCGGCTGCAGGACCCGCTCCCCGAGGAGGGCAGCTACATCGTCACGAACCCGGCGGGCAAGGTGCTGACGCTCGCGTTCTCGCGGTTCGACGACCAGACGATCGAGGCCGTGCTGACGGGCGTTCGCGGCGGCGACCTCGTGTACCACGTCGGCCGGTTCGGCGATCTCGAGCGCGTGGAGTAGCGCGCTCCGGCGGTTATGCTCGGCCGCTTGAGGATCCTCGTCACCGGCTCGGAGGGACTGGTCGGCACGGCGCTCGGCGCCGCGCTGCGCGCTCGGGGCCACGAGGTGGTGCCGCTCGACGTGCGTGGCGCCGATCCCGTCGACGTGCGCGACGCAGACGCCGTGGAGGCGCGTGCGCGCGGGTGTCACGGCGTGGTGCACCTCGCCGCCGTGTCGCGGGTGGTGTGGGCCGAGCGGGACCCGGCGGTGTGCGAATCGACCAACGTGGGCGGGACGGTCAACGTGCTGGAGCGCAGCGGGGACGCGTGGGTGCTCTTCGCGAGCAGCCGCGAGGTCTACGGGCAGCCCACCGTGTCGCCGACGCCGGAGTCGGCGCCGCTCGCACCGCTGAACGTCTACGGGCGCGCGAAGGTCGCGGGCGAGCAGCGGGTGCTGGGCGCGCGGGAAGCGGGCCGTCGCACGGCCGTCGTGCGCCTCTCGAACGTGTACGGAGCCGCGCCCGACCACGCCGATCGCGTCGTGCCCGCGTTCGCTCGCGCCGCTGCGACGGGCGGAGAGCTGCGTGTCGACGGGCTCGCGCACGCGTTCGACTTCGTGTGGCTCGACGACGCGGTGGACGGGCTGCTGCGGATCATCGGGCAGCTCGCCGAGGGGGCCGTGCTCCCGCCGCTGCACCTCGTCACCGGGCAGAGCACGACGCTGGGCGCGCTCGCGGAGCTGGCGGTCCGCTGTGCCGGAACGGGCGCCACCGTGCGTACCGCCGCGCCGCGGGCGTTCGACGTGGAGCGGTTCTGCGGCGATCCGCGGCTGGCGGCCGAGGTGCTGGGCTGGCGCGCGACCACCGGCATCGAGGCCGGCATGGAGCGGATGGTTCGCGCGTTCCGGTAGCTACCGGACCACGAGCACCGGGCAGTCGGCGGCACGCACGACGCGCTCGGTGACCGAGCCGAACAGCAGGTGCGCGATGCCGGTACGGCCGTGCGTCGGCATGGCGATCAGGTCGACGTGCCCGGTGTCGGCCTCGTGTGCGAGGGCCTCGCCGGCGTTCGTCTCTTCGCGGACCACGACCACGCCGTGCAGATCGCCGTGCCCACCGTCGGCGAGCGCGACCCGCAGGCGCTCGCGCGCTTCGTCGAGCACCACGTCGCCGGGCGGCTGCAGCGGACCGAAGGTCTTCAGCCAGGGCAGGAGGTACACGGCCGTCAGCTCGGCGCCCGGCAGGTTCGTGCGCGCCCACTCCACGGCGTGGAAGCTCGGATCCCCCGGATCGATCGGCAGGTGCACGCGGAGCGGGTCGTGCGTGGGGCGGACCGAGGTGCCCAGCACGAGCGTCGGCACGGACGCGGTGCGCGCGAGCGCCTCGGCGACCGAACCCAGCAGCAGGCGCGACAGCTCGCGCCGGTGGTGCGTGCCCACGAGCAGCAGGCGATAGCCCTCGGACGCCTCGCGCACCTCGGTGACGGCGTCGCCGAGCAGCACCCGGGCATCCCCGCGAACGGCGTCGGGCACCGAAGCCCGGCAGTCGTCGAGCCAGTCGGCCACGCGGCGCTGGTCGGCCACCGCGTCGACCGCGTCGTACTCGCTGGTCGAGGTGGTTCGCAGCGGGTCGGACGCGAGGAAGGTGGGCAGCACGCAGCACAGGTCGAGGCGGGCGCCCAGGCGCTGCGCCCACGCCACGCCCTGCGCGATCAGGGCGTCGGCACCGGCCTCGGGCTGGAGGGCGAGCAGCAGGCGGTCGGACTTCGGAGAGTTCGTCATCTCCGGAGATTATGGGGTCTCGCCCCGCTGGGCCACCGCGCTACGGGGCGGCGTGCGGGCAGCCGCCGCTGCTGCTGCAGTCGAACAGCCCGGAGAGCAGCGACGCGCAGAATCCGCCGTCGGCACCGGTGGCCGCGGCCGCGGCGAACGCGCTGACGGGCAGCAGCATGAGCAGGGTGAGGGCGGCGACGCGCTTGGCGTTGAACTGCATGAGGACCTCCTGGTCCTACAGCCGTACGACGCTGGATGGAGGCCCGTCGGTCACCTTGTGTCACACGGCGATAGGAGGGGGCCTGGAGGTGCGGGATGCGCATCGACGTGTGGTCCGACATCGTGTGTCCGTGGTGTGCCATCGGGAGGTCCCGGCTCGAGCGGGCGGTCGCGGCATACCGCGAGTCCGGCGGCGAAGCGGTCGAGATCCGCTGGCGGTCCTTCGAGCTCGACCCGAGATCGCCGCGGTCCACGGCCGGGGATCACGCCGAGCTCCTGTCGCGGAAGTACGGCTTCGGCATCGAGCAGGCGCGCCAGATGCTCGCCCAGATGGTCGAGCGGGGCGCGGGCGACGGCGTGGTGTTCGACTTCGCGCGCATCCAGCACGGCAACACGTTCGACGCGCATCGCCTGCTGCACCTCGCCGAGCGACACGGGCTGCAAGACGCGCTGAAGGGTCGGATGTTCCGCGCCTACTTCGCGGAGGGCGCGGCGGTCGGCGATGCCGACGCGATGGGCGCGCTGGCCGTCGAGGTGGGGGTCCCGGAGAGCGAGGTCCGCGAGGTGCTGGCCTCCGATCGGTTCGCGGAGGCCGTGCGCGGTGATGAGAGCCTCGCGAGGCAGCTCGGCGTGACGGGCGTGCCGTTCTTCGTGTTCGACGAGCGGGTGGCGGTCTCGGGCGCACAGCCCGTCGAGCTGCTCACGCGAGCGCTCCGTCACGCCGAAGAGACGCGCGAGCCCGAGGCGCTCGGCGACGCTGCCGAGGCCTGCGGGCCGGACGGTTGCCCGATCTAGGGGGTCCGTCGCGCAACGCGCGCCGGACTCCTCCCGTGCCCAGCCGAAGGCGGTGCGCGTGCGCGTGCGCGTGCCCGATCAGGCGGGCAGCGGCGTTCGGGCACTGTCTGGAGCTGATGTCCCAGTCGATCACCGGGCTGAAACGCCGTCGTTCCCCCGGTCGAGGGGGCGCTTCCCACGTCCCGGATCGGGAACGCGCACGCGCACGCGCACGCGCACGGGAAGGAGCCTGCAGCCGGCTACGCGACGCAAGTTCCCTAGTTGCAGACGCCCGTGAGGGACGGGTTGCACACGCAGTCCGTGCACTCGGTGATCGTGCACGTGCCCTGACCGCTGCAGTCGACCTCGCAGCCCCCGCCTTCGCAGGACAGCGACAGGTCGCCCTGGCCCGTCGCGGTCACGTCGCAGCCGCCGCCGTCGCACGACATCGACGTGTCGCCCTGGCCCGAGAACGTCAGCGTGCAGCCGCCGTCCGGACACGCGAACGTCGAGGTGCCCTGGCCGCTCGACGTGAAGTCGCAGTCGCCTCCGGCGCAGTCCCACTCGCACGTACCGGCGCCGCTGCAGATGCAGTCGTCGTCTCCGGCATGGCAGATGCCCTCACCACCGCAGCCGGCGACGAGGGTGAACAGCACGAGGGGCAGTGCGAACAGCGTCTTCTGGATCATGGTGTCTCCTCCTGTCGGAGCTTGGGACACCACGGAACGCCGTCGCTGACACCCCTGTCAATCAGTCGAGGGACGTGAGCTGGTGCACGGCGTCGAGGGGGGTGTCGGCGTCGACACGAACCAGCGGACGAATCAGGAAATCGTGGGGATCGTAGACCCAGCCGTGCAGGGTGGGTCTCTTCGCACTCTTCCACGCGCGCTGGACGACGGTGGTGCGGGCGAGATTCCGGACCTGCTGCATCACGTTCAGCTCGACGAGGCGCCGGTGTGCCGCGGCTTCGTCGTGCAGGTCGAGCTCGTCCTTGTGGGCGCGCCACGTGTCCTTCACGTGGTTCAACCACGCGTCCATCATCCCGTGGGTCTCCCGGCTCTGCGCCGCGCGGATCCCGAGGCACTCGTAGTGGCCGCACACCACGACGTGCTCGACGCCGATGTGCCCGACGGCGCACTCGAGCACGGCGAGCAGGTTCACGTCGGTGTGCACCACGAGGTTCGCCACGTTGCGGTGGACGAACAGCTCACCGGAGCTCGCCCCCGTGAGTCGCTCGGCCGGCACGCGCGCATCGGAGCACCCGATCCACAGGAACTCGGGCTTGTCGGCGCCGGGGCGGTCTTCGGCGGTGTGGGAGGCCTTGTCTTGCGCCCAGGCCTTGTTCTCGAGCAGGAGTCGCTTCCAGGAGTCCATGGGTCACATCCCCGGCAGTCGGATCGGGTGGTCTTTGGAGTCGAGGCGGCGGCACTCGACCCGGATGTCGCGGTGCTTCGCCGACTCCTTGAAGTCCTCGACGATCTCGTAGATGTCGTGGTCGATGAACATCGCGCGGGTGCCGTCGATGACGACCTCGGAGTGGGGCGGGATGTCGGCCAGCACGCGGCGGAGTCGGGTCTTGTTGAGGAAGCTCACGTCTTTCGTGAACTGCACGAGCCAGGCGCCGTCTTCGTGCACGACCGAGATGGCGGTCGTGAAGTTCGTGATCATCACCATCACGACCCCCACCGCGAAGCCCACCATCACGCCCATGAGCAGGTCGGAGAACACGGTCACGGCGATGGTGACGAGGAACGGCACGAACTGGTCGGCACCCGCGCGGTACATCTTCCTGAAGAGCTCGACGCGGGCGAGCTTGTAGCCGACCGTGAGCAGCACGGCGGCGAGCGCCGCGAGCGGGATGCGGTTCAGCAGGAACGGCACCGACAGGACGAGCCCGCCGAGCAGGATGCCGTGCACCACGGCCGAGATGCGGGTGCGCCCGCCGGAGTAGACGTTCGTGGACGAGCGCACGATGACCGAGGTCATCGGGAGGCCGCCGAGCGAGCCTGCGACCACGTTGCCGACGCCCTGGGCCATGAGCTCGCGGTTGGTGTTCGAGGTGCGGCGGTAGGGGTCGAGCTTGTCGACCGCCTCGACCGACAGGAGCGTCTCGAGCGATGCGACCGCGGCGATCGTCCCGGCGACCGACCAGACCCGGGGCTCGCCGATGCGCGACCAGTCGGGACGGGGCAGGGCGCGCCAGAACTCGCCGAGCGAGTCGAGCACCGGGAGCTTCACCATGTGCCCCTCTTCGGCGCGGATGAAGAGCTCGGGAGCCGCCACGCCGAACATCTCGTTGATCCCGACGCCGGCGAGCACCGCGACGAGCGGGCCCGGGACGATGCGCGACCACGCCTGCTTCGCGATGAACGGACGCTGCCAGAGCAGCAGGATGGCGAGGCACACGATGGTGACGATGACGACGCCGGGCGAGGGCGTGCGGATGGCCGCCTCGATCTCGCTGAAGGTGTGCGCCTGGTGGCCCATCAGCCAGAAGTCGAGGTCGCCTTCGTAGTCGGTGTCGCGGCCGAGCGCGTGGGGGATCTGCTTCAGGATCAGGATGACGCCGATGCCGGCGAGCATCCCCTCGATCACGGAGCTCGGGAAGATGTTCGCGAGCACGCCGCCGCGAAGCACGCCGAGCACGATCTGGATGACGCCGGCGAGCACGACGGCGGGCAGGAACGCCTCGTAGCCGCCGAGCTCGGCGATGCCGCCGGCGACGAGCACGGTGAGGCCGGCCGCGGGACCGGACACGGAGAGCTGGCTGCCCGACAGCGGGCCGACGAGCAGTCCCGCGACGACGCCGGAGACGATGCCCGCGATGAGCGGTGCATCCGACGCCAGCGCGATGCCGAGGCACAGCGGCAGGGCCACGAGGAACACCACGAGCCCCGCCGGCACGTCGTACCGCAGGTTCGGGAGGACGCCTGGCTCGAGCGCTCCCTGAGAATCCGACATGACCAACCCTCCACGCCGGATAGCGTCTAGCCGTGTCGTGGTTCTCGATTCACGACTGAGTTGTCATGAATTGTGGTCAGGTCCACAGGGGCCTGTGCGCTCTCGCACACCTGGGCCCGGATTCAGTGGCCCAGGAGCCGGTGGTACCCGTCGCGGATCTGCTTGAGCACGTCGTGCGCGGCGTGCTCGATCTCGGTCGCCGCGATCTCGGCCGCCGGCTCGAGGTCGCGCTGCATCAGCACCCGCCAGCGGGACTCGAGCTTCTCGAACTCGTCCTGCGCGTCGAGCTTGCCGAGGTGGAGCTGCAGCCGGATCTCGTCGCGCATCCGCGCCAGGGCGCTCGCCTCGGCGTGGGCCTCGGCCGTCTTCAGGCTCGGCTCGTTCAGCTCCTTCTGGCCGAGCCAGGCCTGCAGGCGCAGCTCGTCGGTCAGCTCGCCGATGGCGCTGTGGGTGTCGCGTTCGTCGCTCATGGGGGCCTCCTTGCGGGACCGGGACGAGTGCACGACGCGTGCCACCCTCGTCGGTTAGCAGCCGATCGTGCTCCAGGTCCGCGAGTCCCGTGTCGTGCCGCGCCCGATCGACGAGGTGTTCTCGTTCGTGGCGGACTTCTCGCGTGCACCCGAGTGGGACCCCGCCGTGCTCGACGCCCGCCGGCTCGACCCGTGGGAGCGGCCCATCGCCGCGGGCTCGCGGTTCCACGTCGAGGTGCTGTTCGTCGGGCGCCGCACGGCGATGGAGTACCGCGTGGTCGAGCACGTTGCGCCGTTCGGGCTGGTCCTCGAAGGGCTCGGCCGCGGCGTGCGGGCGCGCGACGACGCGCGCTTCGAGGACCTCGGCGACTCGACCCGCGTGACGTGGACGCTCGAGCTGTGGCTCTCCGGAGTGGGCCGGCTGGCCGAGCCGTTCGCGGGGCCGTTCGTGCGTCGGCTCGGCCGCGCGGCGCTGGAGGGTCTGGTCGACCGCGCGCGGATGCCGCTCGCGCGCTGACGCTCAGGCCCGCCTGGCCCAGAACCTGCGGACGTACCAGGGGCGGTCGTCGGGACCGTCGGCGGGCTGGTCGGCGGTCCACCGGGCGAGGAGCGCGTCGGCTTCGGCGAAGGCCTCGGCGGGCGCGGGTGGGTCGGCGAGCCAGCGCGCTTCGGTCGCGTCGCGCTCGGCGGCGTAGCGGGCGAGCCGCGCGGCGTGGTCGCGCATCACGAGGCGGTGCAGGCGCTCGTGCCGCCACCACAGGCTGTCGTTGGGCGTGGCGCCCGGCGCGCCGAGGTCGAGCGGCGTGTCGACCCGCACGGGCTTGAAGATCGACGTGCACGGGGCGCTCGTCGCGGTGGCCCAGATCCGCGGCTCGCCCGCACCGAGCTCGACCACGAGGGATGCCGTGGTCTGCGACGCCGCGAGCAGGCCGCCCGGGTGCACGCACGGCGCGGACAGCGCGCCGTTGTGCCAGCGGTAGCAGGGTGCATCGTGCGCCCCGTGGTCGCGGAGCGCGCGGAACAGGTCGCCGGCACCCGTGGCGCCCGCCGCGACGGACTCCATCCGCGCGCGTCGGTGGCCGGCCTCGGCCACCGTGGTGTGCAGCGCCTTCGTGTGGGACACCAGCGCCGGCAGCGTCAGCCCGTTCGAGATCGCGCGGGCCCCGGAGACCACGCGCTCGACGGCCCGCTCGGACCCCACGGTCTCGAAGACGTACGCCTCCCGGCCGTCGGCCACGATGAAGCTGCTGTAGTACCGGAATCCACGGTCTTCGTGGCCCATGGCGCCGCCCTGGGGCCAGGCGTCGAGCAGCCCCTCGAGCACCGCGATGGCCTCGGCGGCCGAGGCCGACCGCTGGAGCGCGAGGCGAAGCAGATCCATGCCCGACAGGCCGACCTCGGGCACCGCATCCCGCGTGAACACGGCTTCGTTGCCGATCACCACGCCGTGCTCGTTGACGCCCATCTCGGCGCCCCACATCCAGTACGGCCGCGACAGCAGCACGGCGTGGGTGTGGGCGACCTGCGGGATCGCGAGCTGGCTGCACCGCACCGTCGTGCCCGCGGGCCAGTCGCGCGCGGGCACCCACTCGAGCAGCTGCGGCTCGGTGGCGTCGCGATCGGAGTTCTTCGCGAACAGGATCCGCGGATCGCCCGCTTCGTTCGCCCCGACCACCACCACGGTGTCGCACATGCCGGCCTCCTTGCCGTCTTCTCGGAGCTGGATTAACATGAATCTGAATTCATATTCAGGATTTTTCATGGAGCTCGACTGGGTGAAGGACACCCCGAAGCAGGGTCGCAGCCAGCGCACGCTCGAGCAGCTGCTCGACGCGACCGAGCAGCTCCTCGCGTCCCGGCGCTTCGCGGATCTGTCGATCAAGGACATCACGACGGCCGCCGGCTGCTCGGTCGGCACGTTCTACACGCGGTTCGAGACGAAAGACGACGTGCTGCGCGCGCTCTACTCGCGGTACGCCGACGCTTCGCGCCGCACGCTGGCCGTGTGGTCCGACCCCGCCTCGTGGGAGGGGGTGCCGCTCGAGGCCATCGTGACGGGGCTCGTGCGCTTCATCGTCGCGGACTATCGCGCGCGCACCGGCGTCCGGCGGGCCTTCGACGAGGCGATGCTCCGCGACGACCGGCTCTTCGCGATGATGGAGAACCTCACCGAAGACACCATCGACGGCCTGGCGCGGCTGCTCGACGCCCGCCCCGACGAGCACCGCGTGGGGCCGGGAGCGCCCGCCGCGGCGTTCGTGCACCGCCTCGTCTTCGGAGCGCTCGACCAAGACGTGCGTTTCGACACGTTCCCGGGCGGGTGGGACCTCGACGAGGAGGCGATGACCGCGCAGCTGTCGCGCGCCGTGTGCGCGTGGCTCCGATGAGCGTCACCCGCCGCCGCGTGCTGGCGTTCGGGGTCGCGGGCGCCGCGCTCCTCGGCGTCGGCAGCGGGCTGTCCTGGATCGCGTTGGGCTACCGCGTCGGTCCCGACGACGTGCCGGTCGCGCTGTCCGCGAAGGAGATGGCCGTCGTTCGGGCCATCGTCGAGTGCCTGTTCCCGGCAGAGGGCGCGTTCCCGTCCGGCCTCGACCTCGGGGTCCACCAGCGGATCGACGAGGAGATCTGGTCCTCGCCCGCACACGTCCGGTCCGACCTCAAGGCCGCCATCCAGCTCCTCGAGCACGTCCCGCCGGTGTACGGGTACTTCGGCCGGCTCTCGTCGCTCCCGGTCGAGGCGCGGCTCGCGTGCTTCCTCGACCTGCTCGAAGCGGGGCTCGACCCCGTCGCGCGCGCTGCACAGGCGCTCAAGCAGCTGTCGCACCTCTTCTACTACGCCGCCGACGCGTCCTGGGCGGCCATCGGGTACGACGGTCCGTGGGTGAAGACCCCGAGCCCGTCGGCCACGTCCAACGCCTATGCGGAAGCCGTCCGCACGCGGAGGCAGGGATGATCACGCACGGGCGCGAGCTCACGGGCGACACCCGCATCGACTGCGACGTCGTGGTCGTCGGATCGGGCTGCGGCGGCGCGACGCTCGCGATGCGACTCGCCGAAGAGGGCCGCGACGTCGTGGTCCTCGAGCAGGGCGGGCACTACACGAGCCGCGACTTCGACCAGCGCGAGGCCAACATGCTCGCGAAGATCGACGGCGGGCGCGGCCTCGACACCTCCGAAGACGGCAGCGTCTCGCTCACGTACGGCAACAACGTGGGTGGGGCGAGCGTGCACTACTGGGCGGACAGCTACCGCACGCCGCCCGACCGGCTCGCCCGCTGGGCGGAGGAGTTCGGCATCGAGGGGCACGACCTCGCTGCGCTCTCGCCGCACTTCGACCGCATCGAGCGCGACCTGAACGTGCACGAGGCCGACGACTCCTACGTGAACGAGATGAACCGCCGCGTGCTCGGCGCAGCGCGGGCGTTCGGCTGGGACGTGAAGAAGGTGCCGCAGGCGCGCCGCGGGTGCGCGCGCAGCGGGCACTGCATGCAGGGGTGCGCCTACGACGCCAAGCAGAGCCAGCTCGTCACGCACATCGCGCGTGCAGATGCTCTCGGAGCCCGCATCCACAGCGACGTGCGCGCGGAGCGCCTCGTGTGGGAGGGCTCGCGCGTCGCGGCCCTCGAGGCCACCGTGGTCGACCGCGGAACGCAGCAGCCGCGCGGCACGCTGACCGTGCGGGCGAAGCAGGTCGTCGTGGCGGCGGGGGGCTACGGCACGCCGACCTTCCTGCTGAAGCAGGGGCTGAAAGAGCGCCTTCCGCACCTCGGCGAGCACTTCTTCTGCAATCCGTGCCCCATGATCCACGCCGTGTACGACGAGCCGATCGTGCAGTGGCGCAACATCCCGGCCGCGTGGGGCGTCGAGGAGTTCCGCCTCGCGCGCTTCGACGGCGACCGGTACGTCGAGGGCGGGTACCTGCTGATGCCGAACCAGCTGCAGCCCGCCATGCTCGCGGCCGTCCTCCCCGGGGCTGGGCCCGCGCACCGGGCGCTCATGGCGAACCTGGCGAACCTCGGCGGCACCATTGCGTGGATCGACGACGCCGAAGAGGGCTCGATCCGCCTCGAAGGCGGGGTCCGGAAGATCCACGTCCCGCTCGACGGGCTGAACGGCCAGATCCTCCGCGACGCTTGGATCAAGCAGTGTCGCGTGCTCTTCGAGACCGGCGCGAAGGAGCTGATCTTCGGCGACGCCGCCGACACGCGCATCACCCGGCCCGACGAAGCCGAGGCCGCCGTGGCGTCGATCGACCTCCGCCCTTCGCGCAACGTGCTCGCCGCGCCGCACCCCGGTGGCTGTGCCCGCATGGGGCGCGACGCGTCCGACAGCGTCGTCGGGTTCGATCACCGCGTGCACGGCACCGACAACCTGTACGTCGCCGATCCGAGCGTGTTCCCGACCGCTCCGAGCGTCGACCCGAGCCTCACCATCATGGCCTTCAGCTACGTCGCGGCGGCCGCCGTCGACGCGGCGCTGTGATCAGCTCCGCATGCGCACCGCGCGCAGCTTGGGGCGCCGCCGGAGCCACTGCAGCCAGGTCTCCACGTCGATGCCGGACCGGGCAGGCGGGGCGACGTGCCGCGGCCCGAACCACCCGTCCCGCCGGATCGTCAGGCGGTCGTGCAGGAGGACGGTGCCGTCGGCGTCCCACACGGTCAGCACGTCCCCGGGACGGAGCTCGTCGAGGCCCTTCGGCGCCGAGCCGTCGTTCCGCGATCGGGCCGTGTCGGCGGGCTCGAACACGATCAGGAAGAACGACTCCATGCCCTGCTCGTTGTAGTCGGAGATCCAGCCGCGGTCGGGGTGGTCGTCCCAGCGTTCCGGCGCTGGACCCGGTGCGGGGGTGCGGTCCCACATGAGCACCTCGTGCAGAGTCGATAACCGTCGTACGGGAACGGAGGGGAGATGCTGATCGTCGCGGCCGCGTTGGGGGCCCAGCCGGAGGAGGTCCGCTTCGAGCCCGCATGGCCGGACGCGAGCGACCACGTGGTGCACCAGGAGGTGCTCGGCCGGGTCTGGCTCGTGAAGAAGGGTGCGCCCCAGCAGGGCCGCGTCACACTCGACTGGAACGTGCACCAGGCGCGGGACGGCAAGCGCCTCAGGTTCGCCTTCGACCTCGCCGGGGCGGCCGTCGCGCCGGGCTCCTCCGTGTCCGCCGTCCTGATCGGCGACACCCTGGCGCTCCCCGACGTCGAGATCGACGCGAGGGGGAGGCTCGAAGAGGTCGGTCCGGCTGCGACGATGGACGGGTTCGACCGCTACGCAGCGGCTGCAGACCACCCGTCCGTGAAGGCCCACACGACCGAATACCGGGCGCAGATGGCCGACGACACCCTGCGCTCGATCGCGGCGCTCGAGGCATTCGAGGCGATCTTCGGCGCGGCGCGTCTCGACGGGCGCTTCCGGGCCTCGAAGGAGCGCCGGAAGCGCGCGTCGATGCGGCTCGGCACCGACCGCCTCACCGTCGAGCAGGTGTGGACGCTGCCCCCGGAGACGGACTGTCCGGACGGCACGGTCGAGATCCGCATGACCGCGGAGGTCGACGGGCCCGTATCGATGGACGCGCTGGCCCCCGGGTTCGTGCTGGAGTCGATGGACGCTTCCCAGTCGATCTGCGCGGCTCCGGATTCCCCCGTGCCGGCGCAGGTCATGCACCGCATCGTGCTGACGAGCCTGACGGACGCGGGCGATCGGCTGATCGTGCAGCACGACCGCCTGTCGACGTGGGAGCCCGGCACGCTCGAGATCGCGCCGATCCCCGGCGGACCGGAGTTGGTCGCCGACCTCGCTTTCGTCTCGAACGGTGCGGCCTACTGGGTGGGCGGCCGGGTCATGGGCTA
Source organism: Alphaproteobacteria bacterium (assembly GCA_020632875.1). GTDB lineage: Bacteria > Myxococcota_A > UBA796 > UBA796 > JACKEQ01. Next base: position 125,656 of record JACKET010000015.1, on the reverse strand, counting down.
CGACGCGAAGGGCGAAGACCTCGTGGTGCTCGCCGAGCCCGCTGTGCTCGAAGAGCCCGGGTACCGCTACTACCTCGACGGAGGCGACCTCTGGCGCGAGGGCGAGCCCTGGCCCTCGGCCACGCAGGGCGTCGCGCCCGCGCCCGTCGAGGCGTTCGCCGACGACCCGACCCTCGCCGCCCTCCCGTTCGCCCGCGTGCCGACCGAGAACGTCGAGATCCTCCAGTCCGGCCTGCTCGCCCCCGACGCCGCGCTCGCCGCCTGGCGCGCCGCCTCCGCGCGCCGCGAGGCGTCCGGGCTCGTCCCCCTGGTGGTCGCCGTCCCCATCCGGCCCGACGAGGTCGCGGGAATCGACCAGCGCGCCGCCGACCGCTCCTCACGCGCCGACGCCGACGCATACCTCGCCGCGGCCGAGGCCGAGCTCTTCGCCATGGGTGCGCGGTGCGTGGAGGAGGGCGACTGCCCGTCCCACCCGTTCGAGGCGGAGCGCGCCGACCTCGCCGCGTGGAAGCCCACGGGTGCCGCGCCGGCCTCCCGCTTCGCGTTCGAGGATGGCGGGAAGCTCGTCACGCTCGTGCTGATCCGCGCCGACCCGTCCGACATCCCTGTGCTGTTCGGGGTCGGCGGGTGGAACGCCTGTCCTGAGGCCCCCGTGCACGCGGCCCTGTTCGATCGCTGGCGCGCGGCCCACGGCGCCGTTCCGGTGTACCTCGGCGGGGACGTCATCGAGATGCGCACCGAGCAGGTGCTCGACGCCGACGCGCTCCGCACGGTCGCCTGGGAGCAATACCTCTACGCGCCGGACATCGTGTGGCAGGGCACCGGCACGGCCGCCGAGCTCGCCAACGGGCTTCGCGGGGGTGTCTGGTTCTTCTGGTGGGACTGACGGGGCGGGCGCGCCCGCTGCGATGGGCCCGTCATTGTCCGGGCCTCGGTGCTGAGGGACAATCCGGGTGGGAGGCAGCGTGGTCAGGACCGAGCAGGGCTCGCAGGTCGCCGCACCCGCTGGCGCACCGCCCGCCGAGCGGTCCCCCTGGATCGTCTCTCCGGGGTGGGACGCGTTCTGGATCCTCGCCGGGCTGTGGCTCTGGCTGATCTACGCGGTCGTCGGGCCGTTCGAGCTCGGCGTGGCCGCCTTCGGGGTGCTCGTCGCCGGGCAGATCGTCTGGGCGACCGTGCACTCGTTCGCCACCACGTACACCGTCGTGTTCTCGCCGATCTTCGCCGAGGCGCGCCGCGAGCGGCCCGGCCGGTTCCTCGGCGTGCCCGCGGCCATCTTCGCAGCGAGCATGGCGCTCGGGATCTACGTCGGCATCGGCCCCACGATGAGCTCGTCGCGCTTCACGCTCGAGAACTGGGGCTTCGCGCTGCTGCTGCTCGCGTTCTTCCTCGGTCACTTCTGGCACTTCGCGCAGCAGGACTTCGGGGTGCTGTCGCTCTACCGGGCCCGCATGGCGCAGTTCACCGAGAACGACCGCCGCGCCGACCTGTACTACACGCGGCTCATGACGCTCGTGGTGCAGCCGATCGTGTACCTGTACGCGCTGTACGAGCTGCCGTGGTCGCAGCTGATCCTGTCGGCGGCCCCGATCTCGCGCGAGACCGCGCACACGGCGGCCCTCGGGGCGATCGCGGTGGCCATCGCGGCGTCGCTCGGCATCCTCGTGTTCGAGGGGCTCAAGCCGAACCGCAGCATCCCGAAGCTCTACTACCTCGCGATCATCGCGTTCCACCCGCTCACGCTGTTCTACGTGCCGAACGGGTACGGGCTCGTGTACGCGTTCGTGTACCTGTTCAGCCACTGGATGGTGGCGATCAGCCTGGCGTGGCGGCTCAACCGCAACCACGCGATGAAGCAGGAGAATCCCGGTCGCGCGCTCGGCATCTACGTCGCCGGGTTCGGCGGGCTCTGCTTCGCTGCCTCGTGCATCCACTGGTTCCTGGCGCCCAACTACCCGATGACCGCCGAGGCGTACCTCGACGTGGTGGGGCACCTGCCGCTCGCCGCCGGGATCGTGCTCGGCTACGCGCTCGGCGAGCAGATGGTGCACTACTACTGCGACCGCGCCCTGTTCCGCTTCAAAGACCCGTTCGTTCGCCAGAACGTGGGCCCCCTGCTCAGGTAGGCCGCGATGTCCTGGCCGCTGCGCGACGCGCTGCAGTCGTGGCGCGAGGGCGTCGACCTCCCCACGGCTCTCTTCGGGCTCGCGATGGCGGGCCTGCTCGTCGGGACCCTCGGCGCGACGGCCTTCCCGGCGGCCTGGCTCGAGCGCGGGCACATGAAGCACGGGTTCTTCGTGTTCGCCGTCACGCAGCCCATCCCGTTCATGTACACGGGCGAGCACCGCTACACCCGCACCAGCGACGAAGCCCTGTCGGCCGACGTGATCGACGTGTGCGCGCAGTCCGCCACGGGGTTCCGCCAGCACGTGCCGGTGTCGGTGCTCACCGCCCCCCTGACGCGGTGGATGCAGGCCAGCTGCGGGCTGCCGGCCGAGGTCGCGATCGACTCCGTCATGCGGGGCCACGCCACGCACTCGACGTGGCGCCTCTCCCGCCGTGACGGCGTGGTGTGGATCGAGCCCGGGGACGCGCCGTGAAGGAGCGGATCCTCGCGCTCCCGGCCGTGCTGCAGGGCCTCTGGGTTCTCGCGGTCGGCATGGCCCTGTCGATCGGGCTGTCGACGCAGATCATCCTGCCGCGCATCGTCGTGTGCTTCCAACATCCGGTCCACGACCCGTGGCTGCCCGCCGTGCTCCAGACGCCCGTGACCTTCGCGGGGGCGCTCGGCAGCGTGCTCCTGTCGGCCCTGGTCGCCGCGATCCGCCCGACGGTGACGACGCTTCGCGTGTTCGCGTGGGCGCTGCTGCTCGGCGGCGCGACGAGCCTCGTGCATCAGGCCGGGATGGGCTGGGCAGGCGGCATCCTGTGGTTCTGGCTGGGCGTGTGGGCGGTCTGGGCGGCCCACGTGCACCGGTGTCCGGAGCGCGCGCCCTTCTTCGGGCTGCTCGTGATCGGGGGGATCTTCGCGTACCCGGCGCTCGGCAAGCTCACGCCGGGCTTCTGGACGGGCGAGCTGTACTGGCAGATGCACTGGTCGTACGGCGGGGGCGTCCACACCTGGCTCGAGGAGAACCTCCCCGCGGGCATGCACCACGATCTGGTCCGTGTGTACGGGCCGTTCAGCATCCTCACCGAGGCGGTCCTGTCGCTGGTCTGGCTCCTCCCGATGCGCGTCGGCTACGGGCTCTCGGTCGTCGTGTTCCTCGGCATCCTGCTCACGGCGGGCCCCCGATTCACCGATGCGATGACGCCCCTCATCGCATTCGCGTTCGCGGGTTGGTGGACGGCGGAGGCCCGGATGCGTTCCGCTTCGTGAGGACGGATTGCGGGTGCCCTCGGCCCTGAGGGACAATCGTCGTACGGTGGGGTCCCTGGAAGTGACAGCAACAGCGCTGGAGTCGGCGCGGGCGGAGCTCGCGCAGCGCCTCGTCTCCGGTGGAGACCACCGCCAGGTGCTCGATCCGCGGTCGGGCCTGTCGAGCTACCTCGTGGGGCCGAGCCCGCGAAAGGTCGTGCCGCTGGGATCGTGCACGGCGTCGACGCCGAGCGTCATCGGCTTCGAGGCCGCGCGTCTCGCGCTGCACGACGCGCCCGAGGCCGTTTGCGCCGCGGCGCGCGAGCGGCTCGCCGAGCTGCTGGCCGTGCCCGAGGGCTGTGCAATCGCGCTGACACCGTCGGGCACCGACGCGATGTACCTCGTTTCGGCCCTGTGCCTCCGCCATGGCGACGTGCACCACGTGCTCGTCGGGTCGCGCGAGGTGGGCGGCGGCACGCCGGATGCGGCGGCCGGCCGGGCGTTCTCGAAGGTCGCGCCGCACGGCCCGCCGCGCGAGGTGCTGCCGGGGATCAGCGGGCGCTGCACGGTCGCGCCGGTGCCGCTGCGCGAGGCGAGCGGCGCGGTGCGCGACGCGGCGGCCGTCGAGCGAGACACGCGGGCTGCCATCCGCAACGGGCGGGCGCGGGGCGCGCACGTCGTGCTGAACGTCGTGACCCACAGCAAGACCGGCCTGTCGGGCCCGAACGCCGCGCTCGTCGAAGAGGCGCTGCGGATGCCGGGCGTCACGGTGTTGATCGACGCGGCGCAGGGGCGCGTCGAGCCCCACGAGCTCGGGCCCATCGCGGGTCGGGGTGCCGTCGTGCTCTTCACGGGCTCGAAGTTCTGGGGCGGCCCGCCGTTCGCCGGGGCCCTGGTGCTTCCGCCGGCCCTGGCCGGCGATCCGGGGGCCCTGCCCGAGGGCCTGCACTGGTGGTCGTCGGCCGCGGATCTCCCGCCGGCATGGGTCGGCGCGCGCGCGGGCCTCGCGCCCGTGAACCCGGGCCTCGGGCTGCGCTGGGCCGCCGCGCTCGGCGAGATCGAGCACACCCTCGCGCACGGCTGGGAGCGCCGCGAAGAGGTGCTGGCGGCCATGGAGCGCGCCACCGAGCGCGCGCCGCTCTCGTGGGTCGAGGCGCCCACGCCGCGCTCTGCGTGGCTGTCGGGGTTCGCGCTCGGCCGCACCATCCGCGCGTTCCACGTGCCGGTGCGCACGAAGGCCGAGGCCACCGCACTCCACACCCGGCTCGACCGCGCGGGATGGCACCTCGGGCAGCCCGTGGCGCTCGGCGGCTCGGCCGATCGCTGGTGCCTGCGCATCGCGCTCGGGGCGCCCCTCCTCCGTGAGCGCGCCGCCGAGCTCGACGCCGGTCTCGCGTGGTTCGGCCGGGCGTTCGCCCGCATCGCCGACCTCGTCGAAGGCCCCGCGTGAGGGTCTCGGTCGACGAGGCCGCGGGCGTCGTGCAGCGCGCCCTGGCCTCGGGAATCCGGCTCGACAAGACGGTGATGTTCCACGACCTCGGTCGCGTCCGCGCCCGGCTCGACGCGCTGACCGCGGCCTTCCCGCGCGGAACCCTCCATGCGGTGGCGGTGAAGGCGAACCCCCTCGTCGAGGTGCTGAAGGTCGTGGTTGCGCACGGCGCCGGGCTCGAGGCGGCGAGCTTCGAGGAGCTCGAGCTGGCCCTGGCGGCGGGCTGTCCGCCCGAGCGGCTCGTGTACGACTCGCCCGCGCGCACCGTGGCCGAGCTGCGCGACGCGCTGGCCCTCGGCGCGTGGGTGAACGTCGACGGCCCCGAGGAGCTCGAGCGGATCGCGGTCCTCGGGCCCCCGCAGGGCGCGCGGATCGGGCTGCGCGTGAACCCCGGCGTGGGCGCCGGGTCCATCGCGGCGACGAGCACGGTCGCGCGCGGCGGGCGCTTCGGGGTCTCCGTCGAGGACGTGCCGGCACTGGTGGCCCGCCATCCCTTCGTGACCGGGCTGCACGTGCACACGGGCTCGCAGGGCGTGGGGCTCGCGCTGATCGAGGCGGCCGTGCGGGTCACGGCAGAGCTCGCGCGCTCGCTGGGCCTCGCGTGGCTCGATGTCGGCGGCGGCATCCCCGTCCGCTACACCGCGGCGGATCCCGAGCCGCCGACCTACGCCGCGTGGGGCGCGATGGTGGCCGACGCGGCGCCGGGGTTCGCCCTGGTCACCGAGGCGGGGCGGTCGGTGCACGCGGCCGCGGGCTTCACCGTGACGCGCGTCGAGTCCGTGAAGCGGGTCGGCGATCGCACGCTGGCCATCGTCCACGTGGGCGCCGACCTGTTCCTGCGCTGGGTGTACGCGTCCGCGAGCTGGGACCACGACCTCGCGTTGCTCGATGCCGACGGGCGCGTGCGCGTCGGTCCCGGCGAGCCGGTCGACGTCGCGGGCCCGCTGTGCTTCGCGGGCGACGTGCCCGCGCGGGGTCGAACGCTCCCCGCGCCACGCGCCGGCGACCTCCTGCTGGTCCGCGACACGGGGGCGTACACGCTGTCGATGTGGTCCCGGCATTGCAGCCGCGCGCTCCCCCCGGTGTGGGGCGTCGACGGAGACGCCTTCGTGCGGCTCCACGCTGGCGAGACGCCCGCGGACGTGGTTCGCTTCTGGTCCAACCGCCCCGCGGAGGAGTGATGCCGGAGCCCATCCTGCTCGATCGCCAGCAGGTCGCGACCCGATTCGTGGTCGGCGACGCCGTGCGCGCGGCGTCCGAGAAGTTCGGGCGCTCGTACCCGGATCTGGCGATCGAGGTGGCGACCTCCATGTTCGGCCAGGGCAAGGTCCAGCCCGACGAGTACTTCCGGATGCGGATGTTCGACGCGCGCGTCGTGCCCCGCGAGCAGCTCCCCACGTTCGTGGGGCGCCGGTCCGCCTACGGCCGCATCAAGGTGATGAACAACGTCCCCTGGTGGCGGCAGCTCACCGAAGACAAGCTGGCGTTCCACGCCTACATGGAGGGGCTCGGGTTCGGCGGTCCCGAGCTCGTCGCGGCGTTCCACCCGTTCCGCACCATGGGGCGGAAGGTGCGGATGCTCCACACCGTCGACGACCTCGTCGCCTTCCTCCGCGATCCCGCGAGCTACCCGCTGTTCATGAAGCCGAACCAGCTCCGGTGGAGCATGGGCTCGGCGAGCCTCGTGTCGACCGACGGCGAGAGCGTCACCGACCTCCTCGGCCGGGTGAGCCCGATCCGCGTGTTCGCCGAGCAGGTCGCCCAGATGGAGGATGGCGGGGGCTTCCTGTTCCAGCGCACCCAGCCGAACCACCCCACCGTGGCGGCCATCTGCGGGCCCGCGCTCGCGACGGCGCGCATCCTCGCCATCCGCGAGGACGGCGACGTGCGCATCCTCCGCACGCACATCAAGCTCCCGGCGGGCGAGAACGTCGCCGACAACACGTGGCGGTCCGGAAACCTCGCGGTGGACGTCGACCCCGCGAACGGCGCGCTCGGGGCGGGCTGGATCGGGTCCGGGCTCACCGCGGTCGAGGCCGAGACCCACCCCGACACCGGGGTCCCTCTGTCCGGCAATCTGCCCGACTGGGATGCGGCCATCGCGCTCGTGACCGAAGCGACGCGGACGCTGTTCGGCATCCGCATCGTCGGGTGGGACGTGGGCTTCACGCCCGACGGGCCCGTGCTGATCGAGGCGAACTCCGACCCCGACTTCGAGGTGTCCCAGCGGCTCACGGGCCGGGGGATGCTCGACGCCGCCTTCCTCGCGTTCGTCGAACGCTGCGCCGCGAACCCGCTGAAGTCGCCCGACGTTTGACCACCTTGCCCCCCTGGTCCCAGGACAGGACGGCGATCTCGACGCTGTTCTACAACCGGCTGCCGATCACGGCCGAGTTCGTCCGCAACCTGCGCAGGCACCAGGCGGCGCTCGACGGCACGCTGTGGGTGGTCGACGGCTTCGACGACCCGCTGCTGCTCGAGGCATCCGGGCTGCTCGGCATGGGCGACGAGGTCGTCGACGTGCCGAAGACCGCGCGGGTGCGGCTGATGCACCCGCTCGACCTCGCGACCGAGACGCTGCCGGTGTGGGCCGATCGGCTGATGGAGCGCGGCCACGACCCGCGGTACCAGGTCCGCCGGCGGCACTGGCGCACGCCTCCGCGGCACGGGCTGATGGAGTGTCGGCTGCGGCGGCGCGTGACGTTCGGTGCGCTGGTCCCGCGGGGCTGGGAGTGGACCTCGCGCACGAGCGTCGAGCTGCGCATCGGCGACTCGCGGGTGCTGATGGTGGGGGAGGACAAGGTCGAAGGGCGGTGGCGCCTCGAGATCCGGCTGAACCCGCTGCAGCTCACGGATGTCGCGCTGTCCGAGGTGTTGCTCGACGCGTGGGACGCCGGTGGGGACGTGCCGGGCAGCGACCTCTAGCCGGAGAGGCGGGCCGAGACGGAGAGGCGGGCCGAGACGGAGAGGTGGGCCGGATCCGGCATCACGCAGATGACGCAGATGGACGCGGATGACGCAGAAACGAGGCCGTCCCGGTTCGAGCGTCCCCGTCTCCCCGGCAGCGGTCGGGCCGAAGAAGAGGGCCTTCCCACGGACGGGAATCGGGATTCACCAGAGCAGGCCGGCGTCTCGGGCTGGTCCGGTCAGCGTGTACCGACGCTGATTCCACCTCGGAGATGCGGCGGCCGCGATGCCGCCACCGGCAGGTGCCTCACAGGCAGGTGTCACGTCAGATCGAAACCGAACCCTCTGATAATCCAGCTGCTTTCGGGTCTTTCCTTTGGCAAAGTTCTGCGGAGAACTTTGCCGGGCCAGAAGTGCCTTAAAAGCTCATATCTCGCAGGTTTCGGTTTCGATCTGACACCGATTCGGCAGTCCCGGCCCCCTCCACTGGATGCAAACCTACGTTTTATACAGCTTGAATGAATGGAATCCGTCGGTGTTCGGCCTGACCGGAGCGAGATCGATCGCTTCGATGGGCCAACGCCTCGTTGGTGGGGTCAGCTCCCGGAGCAGCCGAAACGCCCGCCTGCTCTGGTGAATCCCGATTCCGGTCCGCAAGAAGTCCCGCTCTGTCGACCGAACACCGAGACGTCCCTCACGACACCCGGACGCTCACGGTGGACCCTGCGCGGTGCATCCCCGTCGACGACGCCCCGGGGACGCGAAGACGCTCGACCCGCGACGGCCTGGTTTCTGCGTCATCTGCGTCCTTCTGCGTCATCTGCGTGAGGCCCTGAGACGCTCGGAGCCCGATCACTTCCGGCGCAGAGAGCAGTGTCTCACTGTGATCCCGGTCGACGGTGCCTGGGGAGAGGAGGACGCTCGACCCCGCGACGGCCTGGTTTCTGCGTCATCTGCGTCCTTCTGCGTCATCTGCGTGAGGCTGGGCGCTGCGAGACCCGGTGCGGCGGGAGCCCTACGCCATGGACGCGCCGCAGGTCGTACACCGCGGCCGCCCCACCCAGTTCGGCGCGCCGCACGAGGGGCACCGCAGCTGCGCCTTGCCCGTCGCCCGCTCGCGGAGGAGCGCCTTCACCTCGGCATCCGAGATGGGCGGCCAGGTCGGCGCTTCGTCGGGCATCGGCGGATCCTCGAGCGTCGGGTCGGGCTCGGAGAAGTCCGATACCCCCGCGAGGGCCAGCGTGACGGCCTCGACGAAGTCCTCCATCGTGGCGAACCGGGCGTCGCGGTCGGGCGCCAGCGCGATCGACAGGACCGCGTCGAGCGGCTCGGGGGCCGCGGAGACCCGGCTGATCGGCTCGAACCGGGCCGTGATCATCGAGAGCATCACGGCGCTCGGGGTGTCGCCCGTGTGCGGCGTGAAGCCCGCGAGCATCTCGTAGAGCACCGCGGCCAGCGAGAACACGTCCGCACGGGAGTCGGCCGTGCGGGGCGCGTCGATCTGCTCGGGGCTCATGTAGCGCGGGGTGCCGATGACGATGCCGCTCTGCGTGAGGGCCGTCATGGCGTGGACGTGCGCCACGCCGAAGTCCAGCAGCACCGGGCGCAGCGAGCCGTCCGGCTCGTCGGCGAGGAAGATGTTCTCGGGCTTGATGTCGCGGTGCACGACGCCGCGCGCGTGCGCGTAGGACAGGGCTGCCGCGATGTCCTCGACCAGCAGGAGCGCGGCGGGCGTCGAGATCGGCCCGCGGTCGAGCACCTGGCGCAGGGTCTCGCCCGTGAGCAGCTCCATCACTAGCGCCACCGCGGGGGCCGAGATCGTGTCGGTCACGCGCGCGATGCCCTCGTGGTCGAACTGCGCCTGGATGCGGCCCTCGCGGAGGAATCGGGCCTTCACGTCGGCGTTCTGGCCGAGCATCGGGTCGAGGACCTTCACGGCGTGCCGGGTGCCGAGCGCGACGTGGGTCGCGGCGTAGACGCGCGCCATGCCGCCGCTGCCGAGCAGCGCTTCGATCTGGTAGTTGCCGAGCCGCTCGCCCAGCCACGGGTCCGCCAACCGCGCCTCCGCCGAGAGGCTACCAGGGAGGCGGGCCCCGGGTCCCCGGATTACTCCGACCCCATGGCCGAGCCGCCGCTGTTCTCCGCCCGAATCGATCGCCAGCTCGCGGGCGTGCACGCGTTCTCGGCGTTCGTGGCGGCCACCCTCGTGTCCACCGCGCGGCGGCCGTTCTACGCGAACGAGATCCTCCAGCAGTGCTACGAGGTCGGCGTGCGCACCCTGCCGCTCGCGACGCTCACCGGGCTCATCACGGGCATGGTGTTCACCGAGCAGTCGCGACCGTCGCTCGCTTCGTTCGGGGCGACCTCGTGGCTCCCGTCGCTCGTGACCCTCGCGCTGGTGCGGTCGCTCGCGCCGCTCGTCACGGCGCTGGTGTGCGCGGGGAAGGTCGGGTCGAGCATCGGCGCCGAGCTGGGCTCGATGAAGGTCACCGAGCAGATCGAGGCGCTCACCGTGTCCGCGGTGAACCCCATCAAGTACCTCGTGGTCACGCGCACCATCGCGACGACCTTCATGGTGCCGGTCCTCACGGCGTACTTCGGGTTCGTCGCGTTCCTCGGCGCCTACTTCAACGTGCGGTCGCACGAGGGCACGTCGTGGATCGCCTTCGTGAAGAACGGCTTCGGCAGCCTCGACGTGCTCGACGTGGGCTCCGCGGTCGTGCGGGCCGTGGTCTTCGGGTTCACCATCGGAATCATCGCGTGCTGGTCGGGCGTCAGCGCGACGCACGGCACGCAGGGCGTCGGGCGGGCCGCAAACGGCGCCGTCGTGCAGAGCATGCTCGCCATCTTCGTGCTCGAGATCCTCATCGTGCAGGTGATCAGCCTGGTGAGGTCGCTGTGACGGAGCGCGAGGTCGTCGTCTCGATTCGCGGGCTCGAGAAGTCCTTCGGCACGAATGTCGTGCTCCGCGGGGTCGACCTCGACCTGTACCGCGCCGAGAACCTCGTGATCCTCGGGCGCTCGGGCACCGGCAAGTCGGTGCTCATCAAGATCCTCGTCGGTCTCATCGAGCCCGACGCGGGCACGGTCGTGGTGCTCGGCCAGGACGTCCACGCCCTGAAGCGCCGCGAGCTCGACGCGCTGCGGGTGCGGCTCGGCTTCGCGTTCCAGCACGCAGCGCTCTACGACAGCATGACGGTCGAGGAGAACCTCGGGTTCCCGCTCCGGATGAACCACCCGAAGATGCCGGAGGCCGAGGTCCGCGAGCGCATCGACGACGTGCTCGAGGCGGTCGGTCTCCCGCAGACGCGGCACCAGATGCCGTCCGAGCTCTCGGGCGGCCAGCGGAAGCGCATCGGCATCGCGCGCACCCTCATCCTGCGGCCCGAGATCATGCTCTACGACGAGCCCACCGCGGGGCTCGACCCGTCCACGTGCGGCGAGATCAACGACCTCATCCTCCAGGTCCGCGAGCGGTACCGCACCAGCGCCATCGTCATCACGCACGACCTCACGTGTGCGCGGGCCACGGGCGACCGCATCGGCGTGCTCGTCGAGGGGCAGCTGCTCGTCGTCGGCACGTTCGACGAGGTGTTCGCGAATCCCGACCCGCGGATCCAGGCCTTCTACGACTACAACTTCATCCAGGGGGCCCGCGCGTGAGCTCCAACTCCCCGCGCCGCAACGTCCTGCTCGGGCTGTTCGTCACCCTCGGCGCGATCATCGTGTTCGCGGCGCTGTTCTCCATCGGCACCCTGCGGGAGAGCCTGCGCAGCCGCATCCCCGTCACGTCCACCTTCGAGGAGGTGAAGGGGCTCAAGCCCGGCGACGCCGTCTGGTACGCGGGCGTCACGGTGGGCACGGTGAAGCGCGTGTCGTTCGAGGACGGCGTCGGCCAGGTGCGCGTCGAGCTGCGCATCGACGAGAAGGCCGCGAGCCACATCCCGTCCGACGCGCTCGCGCGGATCGGGAGCGACAGCCTCATCGGCAACACCATCGTCGTCCTCTACGACGGGCACGAGGCGGCTGGCCCGTTGGAGGCCGGCGCCCACCTCGAGGCGGGCACGTCGGTCTCCCCCGAAGCGGTCCTCGCGAAGTTCCAGGAGAGCAACGAGAACCTCCTCGTCATCACGAGCAACCTCCGCGAGATCACGACGCGGCTGATGGACGAGGAGAGCTCGGTCGGGCGGCTCATCTCCGACAAGGACCTCTACGACTCCATCGTCCTCTCCGTCGCGAATCTCCAGACCGCGTCCGCCAACGCGCAGCAGCTCACGTCCGACGCGGCCACGTTCACGGCGGAGCTCAACGCCGAGGGCAACCTCCCGCACGACCTCGTCACCGACCAGTCCATCCACAAGTCGCTCCAGGCGAGCACGCAGTCCCTCGAGGAGGCGACGGCGAGCGCCAGCGCGCTGCTGAAGACGCTCGAGGAGGACGTGGCGCGGAAGGACACGCCCGCCGGCGTCCTGTTGAAGAGCGAAGGCGCCGGTGAGGACCTCGAGGCCACGCTCGAGAGCCTGAACCAGAGCTCCCAGCTGCTCGAGGAGGACCTCGAGGCGCTCCAGCACAACTTCCTCCTCCGCCGGTACTTCAAGAAGCGGGCGAAGGAGGCGGAGAAGGAGCGGAAGAAGGCAGAAGGGGGGCAGCCATGACGCCTTCGGGATGGGTGCTGGTCTTCGTCCTCGGCTGTTCCGGCACCGATCCCGCTCCCGTGGCGGCCGAGAATGCTCCCGAGGCATCTCCTCCCGAAGCACCTGCCCCGGCGGGGCCCTCCGGAGTCGCCGAGCCCGAGGTGCCCGACGCGCCTGTCTCCGCTGGGACGAACCTCGCGGAGCACCCGCCCTGGTCGGCCTTCCAGGACATCGAGGAGGCGCATGCCACGTGCATCGACGCCGACCCTTCGCAGACCGGCCTGAACCTGTGCGGCCGCGACCGGATGGACGCCTGGTCCGCGCGCGTCGCGGCGCTCGAGGCCCGGGCGACCGAGGCGCACGCCCCGCTCGACGTGACGACCGCGTGGCGCGCGCACCGCGACGCCGAGCTCGCGTGGCTCGGGAGGGTGTACACGCGGGACGGGTCGATGTGGCCGATGGTCCATGCGGGGCACGCCTCGGCGTTCCTGCGGGACCGGGCGGTCGAGCTGGCGTACGACCTGTGCGAGCCGCGGCCCGTCACCGCGCCTGCCGACGACTGCTACAGCGACGCGATCGGGAAGTACGATGGATTCGTGCTGTGCGACGAGGCCGTGTACGACGCCGACCTCAACACGGCGTACCAGCAGCTCCTGAAGGCCTCGGGCCGAGAGGAAGCCGCACTGCTGAAGGCCTCGCAGCGCCTGTGGCTCGCGCACCGCGACGTCGAGACGCCCGCCTGCTCGAAGATGACGCAGGAGGTCGCGCGGACGCTGCGGGTGCGTCACCGGGTCGAGCAGCTGCGGCGGTATGTCGAGGCGGCCGAAATCGGCGGTTGATTCACGCGGCGCAACGTCGACACCTGTTCATGTTGCGTGATACGCAACATCAGGGAGAACGCATGGAACACCCCGGTCCGCGCATCCGTCGGCGATTCCTCGATCCACTCGGCATCAACGCCCATCAGCTCGCCAACGGGCTGGGCGTGAACCGCAGCACGGTGAGCCGACTCCTCGCGGGCGACCAGCCCGTCACCCCCGCGATGGCGGCGCGCCTCGGTGTGTACTTCGGGGTTCCGGCGCGCTGGTTCCTGCTGATGCAGGCGGAGTACGACGCGTCCCGCCTGGAGGGCGACACCTCCGTCGTCCAGGGGGTCGAGCCCGCCGAGATCGACCCAGACTGGTTGCTCACGCCGGAGGGCGCGATCTTCCTCTCCGCCCCTCCCGTCGAGTCCACTTCGTCGACGGTCCGGACCGTGCGGCTCGAGAACGGAGCCGTGGCCCTCCTGGGGAATGCGTCGTGAGCGCAGTGGATGCCCTTCGCGACGTGGTGGCGGGCTCGATCGTCGATCACGCCGTCGAGGTTTCTCGACGCCTTCGCGAGCTCGGCGTTCCCCATGCGCTGATCGGGGGGCTGGCCGTCGGGGTCCACGGCCATCCACGAGCGACGAAGGATGTGGACTTCATGGTCGGGGAGGAGGCATTCGAGATGACGACGCCGCTCCTCGTGTACCGGGAAGAGCTCAAGGACCTCGTCGCCATCGGACACACCGACATCATGAGCGTGCCGCCCGAGTTCCCATCGCTGAACACCGAGCTCGCGGCCACCGACGACATCCCCGTCATCTCCCTCCCGGGCCTCGTGCTGATGAAGTTGGACGCTTTCCGTCCGCGAGACAAGGAGGACGTGCGCACGCTCATGACGCTGCATCGCGACCGCCTACGCGAGGTGCGCGACCACCTCGCCACGAATGCACCGGGCCTCGTGAATCGGCTGGCGGAAGCGCTGACGGGCTGGAGTGGTTCTGCGTAGCGTCGCTTCCTCGTCGCCTACTTCATCGCGACGAGGCGGGTGCCCCAGCCCTCGACCTCGCGCGTGATCTGGCGCAGCAGGATGGCGTCGAGGTTGTTGCTCTGCACGGGGCCCGTGACCCCGTGGTCCGCGGCGCTCGCCGCCGTCGAGCCGTACTCGATGAAGATGAACTGGCCCTGGGTCAGCTGCGCGGTCTGGCGGAACACGAGGCTGCCGAAGTCGTCGAGGCCGGACGCCGCCACCGTGTGGATGCGGATGCCCTGGGACAGCGCGCTCTGCGAGACGCGGGCGTAGTCCACGTCGTTCTCGTAGTCCATGTGCGGAGGTGCGTCGGCCACGAGGAAGACGAGCTTCGCGGCGTCTTCGCGCCAGTCCATCTCGCCCACCGCCACGGCGAGGCCCTGGTTGAACGACTCGGGACCGTCGCCGCCGCCGTTCGCCTGGATGCCCTGGAGCTTCTGGTCGAAGGCCTTCAGGTCCTTCGTGAGCGGCGTGTGGCGCGTGAGGTACTCGTCGCCGAGGTCGCGGTAGAGCACCGCGCCGTACCGCAGGTCGATGGGCCGATCGAGGTCCTGCACCTGCGCCGTGACGGTCAGGAGCGTCTGCTTGATGCGGTCGATCTCGTCCGACATCGAGCCGGTCGTGTCGATGACGAAGACCACGTCGAGGTCGACGACCTGCTTCGCGGTGTCGTCGAGTGACAGGACGAGCGGCTTCGCGCCGTCCCACTCGGTGCGGGTGCCGACGGAGTCGTGCGTGACCTGCACCTGGAAGTCGCCGCCCTTCGCACCCACGACATCGGGGAAGAACGGCGCGTGGCCGTCGCCGTAAGTCGTGCCGCTCCACACGTGCCGGCCGTCCTGCGAGACCGTGACGCGCGCGCCGGGCAGCGGCGAGCCGTCCGCGCCACGCACCTGGATGGCCGAGTGCTTCGTCACGTCCATCTCGACGTGGTTCCCCGCGATGCCGGGCTTGTCCTTCCACGTGGCGAGGAACTCGAGGAACTCGCCGAACGCGGCATTGTCGTCGGTCGTCCCGGCCTTGAGCGGGCTGTCGTTCTGGGCGACGCGTCCGATGGCGCCCTCGTAGTCCTCTGCGGGCTTCGACTTCGGCGGAGCGGGGGGCGGCGGCGGTGCCATCGACGGGACCGCCGAGTAGCGCCGCGAGCCCTTCGCCCCGCCGCCTGCGACCGAGGGCTCGTAGCCACCGTCGTCGTAGCCGTAGCCGTAGGTCCCGGCGCCCGCGCTCCGCTGGATCCAGCCGTCGATCTCGGTGCGCGTGATCGGGATTTTGTTGATCGTGCTCGGCAGCGTGAACGTGGTGGGTGCCCAGGCGGGCTTCTCGGCGGCGAAAGAGAGCGACAGGAGCAGGGTGAGCATCGGGAACCTCCGAACCGGTGACGCCTGGCCAACGGGTTCTCGGGCGCGGGCTTACACAGGGGGCGGATCGTGGGCGGTGGAGCGCGAAGTGCGGGGGCGGATTCGGTTCGGTAGAAGGGCGTTCTCCCGGAGTGTGGGTTCCGCGATCCGGGATCCGCCCGGCAGACGGGATCGAGGTGAAGGGAGGCATCGGGTGGGAAACGCATCCTCGCCGGAAGCATCGGGGGTTCAACGCATCCTGGACGCTCCGCGGGGGCATCCGGGCGGAGTCGGGTCGACAATTCTCGGCCTTCGCTCGTCGGCCGGATCGGCTGGTCGACCCGCGAAGGGGCCCGAGGATGCGTTGAACCCCCGATGCCTCGGCGGAGGATGCGTTCCGGGGGCGATGCCTCCCCGAGCGAGCGCTCGAGGCCCGACCGGTGCGCGTGCCCGTGCGCGAATGTGCGCTCGAAGTGGCATTCTGGCTCGTCGGAGACGACGCCGTCGCGGGTGTCGGCCGCGGGATCCCGCCTCGTCGTAGACCGCGGAGCTGCGGGTGTCGGCTGCGGGATCCCGGCTCGTCGTAGACGATGGGGATGGCGGGTGAGAACCGGACCCTGGCTCGTCGTAGACGATGGGGATGGCGGTGAGCGTCCGGTCTACCCATCGGCCGCGCGCTGCGCGATGCTGCGCGGCTCGCCTGCGGCGCGGTCGGTAGACCCGGCAGTCCCAGGATCCGGTTCCCCGGGCGGTCGAGTGGCTGTGGCAGGGCGTGGGGGAACCGGACCCTTCAGGCTCTGCCTGTCGCGATCGAGGAGGTCAGGAGAGCCCGGATCGGCAGGGCGCTCGATCCGTGCCCGTGCCCGTGCCCGTGCCCGAATGTGACGCTCGAAGTTCCAATCCGGCCCGTCGGAGACGACGCCGTTGCGGGTGTCGGCTGCGGGATCCCGGCTCGTCGTAGACGGCGGAGCTGCGGGTGTCGGCTGCGGGATCCCGGCTCGTTGCAGACGGCGGAGCTGCGGGTGTCGGCCGCGGGATCCCGGCTCGTCGGAGACCGCGGAGCTGCGGGTGTCGGCTGCGGGATCCCGGCTCGTCGTAGAGGACGGGGATGGCGGGTGAGAGCGTCCGGTCTACCCATTACTCCGCGCGCGGAGCGCGCTGCGCGGCTCGCCTGCGGCGGCCTTGCCGGTCGGTAGACCCGGCAGTCCCAGGATCCGGTTCCCCAGGTGGGTCGAGTGGCTGTGGCAGGGCGTGGGGGAACCGGACCCTTCGGGCTCTGCCTGTCGCGATCGAGGAGGTCAGGAGAGCCCCGGATCGGCAGGGCGTTCGAGCCCGACCCGTGCGCGTGCGCGTGCGCGTGCGCGTGCCCGAATGTGCGCTCGAAGCAGCAATCCGGCTCGTCGGAGACGGCTGCGCTGTGGGTGTCGGCTGCGGGATCCCGACTCGTCGTAGACGACGCGGTGCGGGCGTCGGCGCCAACGCGATACGTCTCGGCTCCCGACGGCCCACGGCCCACGGTCCACGGTCCACGGCCCCCGACGGTCCACGGTCCGGTCCACCATCCCCCGAGGCCTCATGCAGATCGACTTCCACGTCCACGTCGGTGACGAGACGCTCCCGAGCGACGTGGCCCTGCAGCGCGCCGTCGAGCTCGCCGAGGACCTCACCCGCCCGTGGGACATCGAAGGCCGCTGGGAGCTCCGCAGCGACGACCTCGAGCTCGCATGGGACGACACGCTCGTCCCCCTGATCCAGGTGTGCCTCGAGGCGCTCGTGCCGCTGCTCGAGACCGGGCACGCCGTGGCGAGCCGCACGACCGAGTACGGCTACCTGCGCATGGACGTCGAGGGCGAGTGGGTCCGGCTCGGCGGGGACGGGCTCCCGAGCGGTCGGGTCGCGATTCGCCCCTTCGTGGAGGGCCAGCTGCGGTGTGCCGGCCAGCTCGCGGGCCTGCTCGTCGCGCTCGGCATGGATGGATTCGACGTGAAGGCGCTCCGCGAGGACCGCCGGGCGGCGGCGATGGCCTGGGCGGCGTGGAAGCCCGTCGAGGGCGGGCCGGACGTGCTGGGCCCGATCCCTGCCGCACCTCCGCGGCGCGAGGCCGAAGGGGCGGTGCGGCTGGAGCGGGGGGAGTCCCTCGTGCTCCGGTGTGGTGGGGAGAGCTTCGTGTTCCCGGGCGATCCGGACGCGTGGCTCGCGCGGCTCGTGGAGGACGTGCTGCCGGTGTTGGGGCCGGACGTGCACCGCGTGCTCCCGAGGGGCGGGGGCTACGGCTGGTTCCGCGTGGACGGAGAGGGCGACCAGGTGCGGCTCTCCGGCGATGGGCTCGCGGATCTCCGCCTGCCGCTGGGCGGTCTCGAGGGCGTGCTGCGGAACACCGCGCTGGCGTAGGGCCTCACGCGCGCTTGATGAACTCGGTCTTCAGGTAGATGGACGTGTTGTTCACGCGGCCTTCGACGAGCCCGGGGTCGTCGCCGAGCCGGATGTTCTTCACGACCGTGCCGCGCTTCGCGGTGAACCCGGCGCCCTTCACGTCGAGGTCCTTCACGAGCGTCACGGTGTCGCCGTCGGCCAGGGGGGTGCCGTTGCAGTCCACGACGGCGGGCCCGGTCGCGGCATCTTTCGCCCACGCGAGCGTGTCGTCGTCGAGCCACAGCTGGTCGCGCAGCTCGAGCGCCCAGCCCGCATCGAGCCGGCCGAGCATGCGCCAGGCCACGACCTGCACGGCGGGGACCTCGCTCCACGCGGAGCCCTGCAGGCACAGCCAGTGGCTCGCGTCGGGCGCGGTGCCCGCGAGCTGCGCGCGGCACGTCGCGCACGCGGCGATGGCGTCGGGCCGCGGGGCGACCGGCACGGCCTCCACACCGTCGTTCGAGCCGCACAGCTCGCATTCGCCACCGGATCGTTCGAGCGCGTCGGACATGGCTCCCTCCCGCCGCCCGAGTATTCCGCCGTCCACCGCCCGCAAGCGGGCGTCGTCCCGACGGACTCACCACCACTGAACGTCATGACCGTCAAGACGTTGCGACCCCGCGTGCCGGGGCCTGGCGTAGACTCCGCGCGGAGGTGACCGTGGCGGATTCCCCGGTGTTCTACGCGGGTCTCGACGAGGCGATGCAGGCCGCGATGGCCCGTGCGCGCGAGACGTTCCCGTACTTCTGGCGTGAGCTGCACTGGGAGCAGCGACGCATCGTGCCGGGCCTCGGTCTCGCGGCGATCAAGGCCCCGTTCAGCGACGAAGGGGAGGACGTCGAGCAGATGTGGGTGGGGGACGTGTTCTTCGACGGCCGCGAGGTCCACGGGACGCTGATGAACGAGCCGAATGCGCTGCGGTCCGTGGCTCAGGGCGATCCGGTGAGCCTGCCGGTCCGGGAGATCAGCGACTGGATCTACACCCTCGAGGGCATCGCGTACGGCGCGTTCACGGTGAACGCGATGCGCGCGACGATGAGCCCCGCCGACCGCGACGCGCACGACGCGGCGTGGGGTCTGGACTTCGGAGACCCCGCGGGGGAGCGCCTGTTCCCGGCCTCGGCGGCCGACGGGCACCCGATGGCCGCCAACATGCTCCCGTCGCTCCAGGCGTACCTCGACGGCGCGCCGGATGCGGTGTCCCAGGCCGACGACCTCGGGTTCACCCTCCTCCATTCGATGGCGCTCGGCGGTGCGACGCCCCTGGTCCGGGAGCTGCTCGCCCGCGGCGCCGACCCCACCGTTCCGAATGCGCTCGGCGACTCCGCGCTGGATCTCGCGCGCGCGATGGGCTGGTCGGACTGCGTCGCCCTCCTCGGAGGCTGACGCCGACTGGCACGCGTCGTGCAAAACCGCCGTCCCCGGAGGACGGATGCCCTACATCGAGCTCGACGTGCGCCAGCCCATCTGGGACCAGGTGTACATGGTCGCCCCGCTCGTGCTCGTCGGCACGATGGAGGCGGACGGGTCCCACGACCTCGCGCCGAAACACCTCGCGATGCCGATGAGCTGGCAGAGCTGGTTCGGCTTCGTGTGCACGCCGCGCCACGCGACGTGGCGGAACGCCGTGCGCACGGGCGTGTTCACGGTGAGCTTCCCGTCGCCCGAGGCCATCCTGCCCATCGTGATGGCCGCCGGTCCGCGGGTCGAGGGGGGCGAGAAGCCCACGCTCGCCGCGGTGGAGGTCGAGCCGGCGCAGAAGGTGGACGGGGTCCTCGTGAAGGGCTGCGGCATCGCGCTCGAGTGCGAGCTGCACCGCACGATCGACGACCTCGGCGAGAACTCCCTCATCATCGGGAAGGTCGTCGCGGCGCGCGTCGACGCCGAGCTGCTGCGCGGCCCGGACACCGACGACAACGACCTCGTGCACCGCCACCCGCTGCTCGCGTTCCTGTACCCCGACCGGTTCGCGACGATCGACGCGACGAACCGGCTGCCGTACCACACGGGGTTCGAGCGATGACCGAGGCGTCCCGCATCCAGGGGTTCCTGAAGGACGCCCGGGACGGCATGCGCGACATGCTCCTCGATCTCGCGAGGATCGAGTCCCCGACCGACGATCCGCAGACCCTCGCGCGGCCCTTCACCCTGCTGGCCGCCGCGCTCGCCGACCTCGGGATGCGCGTCGAGATGGTGCCGGGCGCCGAGTTCGGCGGCGTGCTGTACGCGCGTCCCCGCGACCGCGAGAAGGGGGCGCCGACCCAGCTCCTGCTCGGCCACATGGACACCGTCTGGCCGGTCGGCACGCTCGGGACCATGCCCGTCGAGGCCGATGCGGAGCGCGTCCGCGGCCCCGGCACGTACGACATGAAGGCCGGGCTCGTCCAGGCCGTGTACGCGCTGCGGGCGCTCGACGCCCTCGACCTGCCGCCCTCCGCGGTGCCCGTCCTCCTCGTGAACTCCGACGAGGAGCTCGGGAGCAAGGAGTCGACCCGGTGGGTGCGGCGTCTCGCGAAGGTCGTGTGCCGCGCGTACGTGCTGGAGCCGTCCGCCGGGCTGCAGGGCGCGCTGAAGACCGGCCGCAAGGGCATCGGGCGGTTCACCGTCACGGCGCACGGCAAGGCCGCGCACGCCGGGCTCGACCCGACGGCCGGCGCGAGCGCCATCCTCGAGCTCTCCCACCAGATCCAGCGCCTGTTCGCCCTGAACGACCCCGTCCGCGGCGTGTCGGTGAACGTCGGGACCATCGACGGAGGCATGCGCGCGAACGTCGTCGCGCCGTGGAGCCAGTGCGTCGTCGACGTGCGCGTCCCCACGAACGAGGACGCGCGGGCCATCGAGGCCGCCATCCACGGGCTCACCGCGGTCACGCCGGGGGTCCGCCTGGAGATCGAGGGCAACGTCGGACGCCCGCCGATGGAGCCGGATGGCGCACGCCACCTGTGGGAAGAGGCACAGGGCGCGGCCGCCGCGCTCGGAATCGAGCTCACCCAGGCGTTCGTCGGCGGTGCGTCCGACGGGAACACGACGAGCCAGAGCACCCCGACGCTCGACGGGCTCGGCGCGGTCGGCGACGGCGCGCACGCGGCGCACGAGTTCGTGCTCATCGACCGGATGGTGGAGCGGGCCGCGCTGCTCGCGCTGCTGCTCCGCGCCCCGACCGGAGGGCCCGCATGAGCCGCCACTTCGCGTCCGTCACGCGCATCGCGGACTTCGCCCGGGACTGGGAGGCCATCCCCATCCCGCGGGAGTCGTGGAGGCGAGGGGACTACGTGCTGGTGCGTGCCCTCGACCGCAACGAGCCCACGCGGTTCATCGAGCGCGCAGACGGGCGGCGCGTCGAGATCGACGCCGGCGACGAGATCGTCGGCGCGCTCGGCGACCGTGCCGCCACGCTCGAGCTGTGCGGCACCTTCGACGCGGTGGGAGACGACCTGCGCATCGACGTCATGACCGGCGGCGGGCTGCTCGCGAAGCTCACCTCGGGCTCGCCCTTCATCGGGTCGCCACAGCACACCGTGTACGTCGGCCACGTCCACGTCGACGGCGAGCCGTACAACATGGCCGACTGCGTCCCCGAGCCCCCGCACGCGACGTTCGACACGCCGGTCGTGCTGATCATCGGCAGCTCGATGTCCTCCGGGAAGACCGCCACGGGGCGGGCCATCGTGCGGCGGCTGGTCGAGCGGGGCCTGCGGGTGGGGGCCGCGAAGCTCACGGGCGCGGCGCGCTACCGCGACGTGCTGTCGATGGGCGACGCCGGTGCGTCCGTGATCTACGACTTCGTGGACGCGGGGCTGCCGTCCACCGTGTGCCCGCGCCCGGTCTTCGAGGTCGCCGCGAAGGGCCTGCTCGCGCGGCTCGCCGCGGACGACCTGGACGTCGTCGTGATCGAGGCAGGCGCCTCACCGAGCGAGCCGTACAACGGCGACGTGGCGATGGAGCTGCTCGACCCGCACGTGAAGGCGCTCGTGCTGTGCGCCTCCGACCCGTACGCGGTGGTCGGCATCTGCCACGCGTTCGGGCGCCAGGCCGACCTCGTCGCGGGCATCGCGACGAACACGGAGGCGGGGCGTGCGCTGGTGCGCAAGCTCACGGGCATCGAGGCGCTCCCGCTGGTGCTCACGGAGTCGCATCCCGCGCTCGATGCGTTCCTGGAGCGCCAGCTGGGCCTCTGACGCGGGGCTCGATTTCAGCGCGTGGCCAGCGCGTCGCCCAGCTCCGTGGGGTCGGACATCGGCGCCGAGCAGCGGCCGTCGGCGCAGAAGAACGCGGCGGGCTCGCCGAGGTCCGGGTACTCCACGCCGTTCGCACCGGCCTCGCCGGGCGCCAGGCGCTCGACGATCGCGTAGGCCGGTACGGCGCGCGTCTCGGCGAACAGGGCGTCCGCGGCGGGACCCTCGCCGGTGACGACGATGTGCACCGGCACCGCGGCGAGCTCCGCATCGACGAGCAGCACGCCGCCGACGTGCCAGCCCGTGGACTTCAGGGTGTCCGGGGCGGCGACGAACCGCAGCGCGTGGCGCGCCATGTCGCCGTGCTTCGCGTCGCCGGTCGCGTGGCCGACGAGGTTCGCGAGCCGTGCCAGCTCGAGGTTCTCGTCCCGGTCGCGCACGGGCGGAGGCGTGTCGGGACGGGGCTCTCCGGCGAGGTACCCGGCATCCGGCGCGCGATGGTGGGCCTCGACGGGCTCCAGCGCGCGGACCGTCGCATCCAGCCAGTGCCGCTCGCCGGTCGCCGCGTACAGCGCCATCCACCCGCGTCCTGCCTCAACGGCGTCGGCGAGGTAGGCGTCGGACCCGGGCCCGCGGAATACGCGCCCGTCGTGGGTCCGCTCGGAAAGCAGCCACTCGCCGCCCTTCACGGCGCGCGCGAGCACCGCGTCGTCGCCGGACGCCCGCCACAGCGCGACCAGCGCGGTCACCGCCAGCCCCGTATCCGCCGCGTAGAGGTTCGGATCGACACGCGGAATCCCGAGCGCGCGCCGCCCGGCGTCGTCGAGCGCGAAGTACCCGGCGCTGTGCTCGCCGGGCACGAGGTCGGCGTCCTGGCTCGGGTGGAACCCGCCGGACGGGTCGTCGAGCCACGTGGTGAGGTGGGCGAGGATCTGCCGCGCCGAGGCGAGGTCCTCCGGTCGGCCCCAGGCCTGGTGCGCCAGCGCGTACGCACGCCCGATCTCGGCCTCGAACCGGACGAGCTTCTCGAAGTGCGCGTGGTCCCAGTCGCCGTGGGTCGAGTACTGGTAGACGCCGCCCCACACCGGATCCACGAGCTTCCGGCCGGCGTCGAGCGTCGCCTGCGCGCGCCACACGGCCTCGGGATCGCCGGTCGACACGGCGTGCTCGACGTTCCGCCACGGCACCCACTTGTGGTGTGCGCCCCATCCCGCGTGGGTCTCGTCGTACGCCGCCCCGAGGCGTGCCTCGAGCTCGGCGCGCTGCTCCGTCGACAAGGCCGTGCCGCCGGGCTCGACAGAGCGCTGTGACCCCGCGGACCCCGTCCTGCCGGCCCGGAGCAGGGCGAGCAGCTCGTCGGGGTCGTGGTAGCCGGCGCCGATGGCACGGTCTTCGAGGGTCTCGGGGTCGAGCACGACCAGCGCGGGCCAGCCCCACTTCCGGTAGCGGCGGGAGAGGTCGGGGCGCGCGTCCTGGTCGACCTTCACCGCGACGAAGTGCTTCTTCAGGGCCTTCTGCACGCGCGGGTCGGTGTACGTCGTCGCGTCCATCACGTGGCACCAGTGGCACCACACGGCTTCGAGGTCGAGGAACACGAGCCGGCCGCCGTCGCGGGCATCTTCGAGGGCCGCGGCGTCGAGGTCGCGCCACGCGATGTCCGAAGCGAGCGCGAGCCCGAGGAGCAGGAACGTCATGCCCCGTGTACGGCCCGGATACCGATGGGGATCAGCTCTTCAGTGGGGTGGACAGCCCGGTGACCTCGAACCGGAGCCTCGGGAGCTTCGCAAGCCGCCGGAGCAGGGCCTCGGGCGGGTCGGGCTCGTGGCGGGGGAGCTCGATGCGCAGCGTCTCGAGCGCCGGGAGCCAGCATTCCGCCACGGGCTCGAGCACGCGCGCGGGCTCGTAGTCCACCTGCCAGGCCGCGAGGGAGAGCCGCAGCTCCCGCAGTCGGGGCAGGGTCGTGGCCATCCACGGCATCGCCTCCTCGTCGAGCTCGGACAGCTGGATGTCCGCCGTCTGGAGGTGAGGGAGGCCGGCCGCCACGGTGAGGACGGGCAGCTGGTCGTCGCTGCGCACGACGAGGTGGCGCGCGGGCAGGCCGAGTCCCGCGAGGGTGGTCCACGCGTCCTGTCGCTCGGCATCGTCCGGCCCCCACGCCTCGATCGACAGGCGCTCGACGAAGGCCAGCATGGCGGGGCTCACGCGCGCCAGCCGCTCCACGAGCCAGCGCACGTCGGCGCCCGCGAGCTCGACGTCGCGTACGTAGCCCATGCGCAGCTCCATCCGGACGATGGAGCGCCGGCGGAGCGGGTCGTCCACGAGCTCGACCGTGTCGGGACCGACGATCAGGGCCTCCCCGCCGAACAGCGCGTCGGCGCGGCGCTGGAGGTGCTCCTGCACGGCAGCGGCGACCGGCCCCGACGGGTCCGTCGCGAGCTGGTAGGACAGCTGGATGCGCTCGCCGTCCGGGTCTCCGGCTTCGGTCAGCCCGTCCGCCCACACCTGCCACGCCGAGAGATCGTCGGGGTTCGCGCGGATGCGCTCGCGGAGGAAGGGGTCGCTCAGAACGCACCGCGCTTCGGGGCCGGCCAGCTCCGGAGCGACGCGGGATCGGTGGCGTACGTGATCTCGACCGTGCCCGGACCGACCGTGCCGGCGCCGGCGGTCAGCGCCGAGCCGCTGCGGCACCACTCGAGCTTCCACGTGCCGTTCGCGGTGATCGTCGCGGCATCGGTCGGGGACGTCGTGGCCGTGCCCTCGAACGACGCCAGGCCCTCGTTGTCGAGCGACACGCCCATCGACACCATCGCGCCGGGGCCATCGGGGAAGACGAGCACGAACGTCCCGTCCGGACGGGGCGCTCCGCACGGCCCCGTCCACGCCACCCCGTCGTGCGCGGCGTTCTGGACGTCGAGCTGCCACGGGTCCGGGTCTCCCGCGTTCGTCGCCGTGTGGATGGCCATCCACTGGCCGCGGGGCGCGTTCCACTGGGGCTGGGGACCGTACAGCCCGACCTCGGCGTCGAGCTCGGTGGGGGTCATGGGCTCGGCCGTCATGCGCCCTGTCATGGCGCCCGTGAGCGTGATCTCGAGCGGCCCACCGCCGGACTTGATCTCCCGGAATCCAGGGTCCGTCCCCGACCCACACGCGAGGGAGAGGCCCAGGACGAGCGCGCCGGCGAGCACGGACCGCATCAGCGCACCGCCGCGCGGCAGAAGGCCACGATGGCGTCGACGACGGCCGGGTCCTGCGGCACGACGTGGCCGAGATCGTCCAGGATGCGCGTGGTCACGGGGCCTCCGAAGCCCGACGCGAGCTCTGCGACGGTGGCGTCGGCGTCGGGGAAGATGGGGTCGCGGCGCCCGTGCAGGATGCACACCGGCAGCGGCGGGACGGGGAACACGTCGAGCGCGGGCTCGGCGAACGACGGCCGGAACCCGCTCATCAGGACGCCGAACCGCAGGGTCTCCCGGCCCGGCAGCGCGCCGCGGAGCATGCGTCCGAGCACGATCGACGCCATGGCCGCGCCCTGGGAGAAGCCGAGCACACCGACCACGTCCTGGCCCTCCACGGCGGCCGCGATGGTGGCGAGCCCGTCCTCCAGGCCGGCGTAGATGCGCCCGTTCGGACCGTCCCGCCCGACCAGCCAGTCCCCGAAGTGCCCCGAGCCGTCCCAGAACACGCCGTCGCGGAACGACGCCGCGGCGTCCTGACCGTGCTCGGCGTACCGCGTGGTGACCCAGCGCTGCTGGCCGGCCATGGCGGCTTCGGAGAGGGCGTGGGGCGCGGTCGGTGTGATCAGCTCGAACCCGGCGGCCTCGAGGCCGTCGCGGACCGCGCCCAGGTGGGCCCGCAGGGAGGGCCCGGTCATCGTGATGCCGTGGACGGCGAGCAGCTTCATCGGACGCAGGACACCACGGGCGGCCGATGCGCGCAATGCCGGTCAGCGCTCCTCGTCGTGCTCCAGGGTGCGCAGCTCGGTGTCGGTCCCGAAGAGCCGGTCGAGCAGGCCGATGGTCCCGAAGCACTCCTTCACCCGGTAGTGGTGCCAGTCGTGGTGGACGGGCCAGCTCACGAACGGCAGGGCGTAGCCGCTGTGGTGCGCGAGCACCGTGGAGAGCGACAGCACGGTGTAGAGGTAGATCGCGAACAACGACGGAGCGAGCGCCACCACGCCGACCGCGATGGTGCCGAAGCTGCCGGCGGTGAACTCGACCCAGTGGGCGTACTCGCTCGCCATCGCGGTGGTGGTGCGGAACTCGTGGTGCACGCGGTGCACCTTCTGCATCCACCACTTGCGGTGCAGGAAGCGGTGCGATGCGTAGAACCAGAGGATGGAGAGCGCGCCCATGCCCACGAGCTCCCACGCGAGCTGGAGCGGGCCGGGGAACACGGGCAGCGGCGCCCAGCCCCGCAGCTTCAGCAGGCCCCAGATGACGAGCAGCATGAGCGGCGACCAGAACAGCTGGTTGACCGCGAGGTTCGGGAGCACCTTCGACAGGGGCGGCTTCACGGGCTTGCCGCGCTGGATGCGATAGCGCCGGACGATCTCGGGCCGGTCGGTCGTGTCGACGTAGTGGAACGCGAGGCTCACCGACCAGAACAGCGCGAGGTGCAGCACCCAGGGGACCACGACGATGAGCACCCACTCGGGCGTCGCGCCGACGAAGCGCGCCCAGGCCGTCGCAGAGCCCGGCAGCAGGGTCGCGCCGTACGCGAGGCCGATGATCACGGCGCCCGAGAGCACCTGGGTCGGCGGTGCCTTCGTGTAGTGGAAGGTCGGACGGGCCATGTGCGCAGCATACGCGCGACGGGCCGCGGCCTCAGCGCCAGGTGGCCCCGAACACCGCGCGGTCGGACCCGGGATCGGGCACTGCGTGCACGACGCGGTCGTCGCCGGCCTCCCAGCGGACCGCGTCGCCCTCGACCGCCACGAGCTTGAAGGCGAGGCGCGCGCCCAGGGGCACGTCGACATCTGCGCTCGACCAGGCCGGGTACACCGACGGGTCGGTGACGAGCGGCACGCCCCACGACACGCTGCCCCACGCACCGAGCGCGTCGCGGTCGCCCACCACGTGCAGCGCCTCGCCGTACGTGGTGTACGCGAGCGCCTCGAAGGCCACGGGTGCCGTGGGCCAGCCGGGGCGCGCGAGCAGGTCGGCCTCGACCTCGGCGTACGGCGCGTCGCCGTCGACGGACTGGGCGGCGTAGCGGTCGAGCACCTTCAGGAACTGCGCCAGGTACCGGCGCCCGAGCGCGCCGCCGTCGATCTCGGGCTCGAGGAACAGGGTGCTCTCGACGTTGGTGGACGGGCGATCGGCGCGGCCGAAGCCCGACGCGGTGAAGTTCGCGGCATCCGTGACCACGCGGACGCGCGTGCGACCGAGCACGGCCGACTTGGCGTGCATGGCCGTGAACTCGGTAGCGAGGTTCGTCGCTTCGTAGACCCGCACACCGAGCGCGCGCAGGTCGTCTTCGGTGCGGTCGCCCCACGCATCGGACTGCTTGCGGTCGGTGATCACGACGACCGGCACGCCCTGGGCGACCTTCTGGCCGAGCAGCTCGACGAGCCCGACGCCGTAGTCGGGGGCCGTGAAGTCGCGCAGGCTGTAGGCCGTGATCAGCACCTGCTCGTCTTCGGCGGCGATCCAGTCGAACAGGCGGGTGCCCGCGCTCGGCCCGCTGCGGTGGGGGCCGAAGAGCGCGTTGGCGGGCGAGGCGTCGTCCCACGTGTTGTCGAAGTCGCGGTCGGCCAGCACGGCGTCGACGGCGGCCTCGTAGCGCGCGACGAGCGCGGGGTCGGTGATGCGGTGGAACGTCTCGTCGTTGAGGAGCGCGTTGTCGCCGGGGTTGAAGGACCCCGTGAGGAGGACCGCGCGGTCGGGCGTGCGGAACAGGCGGGTCTTGAGGTGCATCAGACCGCTGCCCGCGATGCCGACGAGCTCGGTGGAGGCGGCCTCTTCGGGCGTGAGGTCGCGGTGGTCGTCGGCGAACGAGAACCCGGCGTCGACGAGCCATTCGTCGCCGTAGTTGTAGTCGCGCTCGGGGTCGAGCTGGTCGGCGTCGATGAGGATCTGGACGGGCACCCCGACCGCGTGGGCGCCGACGAGCGCGGACAGGATGTCGGGGTTGCGGAGGTTGTAGACCGCGTAGCGGATGCCGTAGGCGGACGGATCGGGGCTCGGATCGTCGTGCCAGGCCCGGACGACCTCGTGGATGGCGTCGAGCTCGACCGAGAGCACGTCGTCGTCGGGCGCGAAGAAGACCTCGATCGGCGCCGAGCCGCCGCGCGTGGCGGCGGGCAGGGCCGCCGGATCGGCGGTGCGCTCGGGACCGCAGGCGAGGAGGGCTGCGATGGAGAACAGAATCGTCATTCTGGTCTGAGCTTAGCGCACCGGACCCGTGCCGGCACCCGTGAATCGCGTTGACCCGGAGAGGCGGGACGGAATAGAGCCGAGCGCTCGCCCAGAGCCCATCGAGGTCCCATGCGCCGCCTTCTCGTCGTCGTCCCCACGCTGCTCGCCACCTTGCCGGCCGCGGCGAGCCCCTACGTCCTCGACCTCCAGCTCTCCGGGCCGCCGACGCACGAGTACCTGGTCACTTCGTTCCCGGTCCAGAGCTACCGCATCACGGAATTCTGGCAGGTTTCCGTGCCCGGCCCCGCTCTCGGCACCTCCTCGGTCGACGTCATCGTCCGCCTCCCGACGGAGTACGCGTCCATCACCACCTTGACCCCGATGCAGTACATCGTGGATTGCGACTGGGGGGGTACCAGCACGACCGCCGGGCAACAGAGCCTCGTTCCGGTCGTCACCATCGCCCCCGCCCCGCTCCCGGTGGCCGAGTCGCTGTTCTTCGTGGCGGGCGCGCCGGGCGACTGGGCCATCCTGAGGGCCCGCGGCGACATCGCCCAGGGCGAGCGGCTCGAGTCCGTGCACTTCGCCGTCGACGCAGGCGCGATGTCCCCGTCGCCGGTCGCCGCGGCTGCGGGGGACTGCAAGGTATCGTTCGAATACCGCTCGACCGCCTCGGCGCCGGATCAGCCGCTCGTGAGCGCGGTTCCGATGGCCTCCCTCCCGGGCGCCTACGCGGGAGACGAGGGTGCGGCCATCCCGATCGCGGTGGCGGGCACGGACCTCGACGGGACGGTGACCTACTACGAGGTCGACTGCGACGACTCGGACGGGCTCGGCTTCGAGCTCGCGGGCCCCGTCCCGTCCGGATTCGAGTGCACGTACCCCGACGACGGCGCCTTCACGGTCACGCTGCGCGTCTACGACGAGATGGGCGTGACCGGCACGGCCTCCACCACGGTCGATGTCGCCAACGTCGATCCAGTCGTAGACGCCGGAGCCGAGGCCTCCGGGCTCGTGGGCGACGCCGTGTCGTTCGCGGGCTCGTTCACGGATGCAGGCACCGACGACACGCACACCATCGCGTGGGACTTCGGCGACGGGGGCACCGCGAGCAACACCCTCGCACCGAGCCACGTGTTCGCGACTCCCGGGGTGTACACCGTCACGCTCACCGTGACCGACGACGACGGAGGCGTCGGGATCGCCACCACCCGCGCGGTGATCGGCGAAGACCTCCAGCCGTGCGACCTCTGGATCTCGGAGGTGATGTCGGCGCCGCTCGGGTCCGACGCGAACCGCGAGTGGTTCGAGGTCTACAACCCCGGCTCCGCGGACATCGATCTGGTCGGCCTCGTCGTCTCCGATGCCGCCGGCTCGTTCGTGCTGGAAACGCCCCACGTGGTGCCGCCCGGGCAGTACGCGACGCTGTGCCGCAATGCGGCCCAGGCGGGGTTCCCGTGCGACGTGGACTTCGACGTCCTCGCTCTCGGGGATGCCGGCGACACGGTCACGGTGTCCACCCTCACCACGCTCGTCTCGACGCTCGACTTCGGCGCGAGCGTCGAGGGCGAGACGTTGGCTGCGGCCTGCCCGGTGTGCGACGTCACGGGCGCGATGTCGGGCTTCGCCGATCTCGCCGACCCCGCGTACGGCCCGGGCGGCAACGGGACGCCCGGCGCGGGCTCCGACGACCTCGACGCCGACGGCGAGAGCGCGTGCACGACGGACTGCGACGACGCCGACCCCGGCCGCTTCGCCGCGAATCCCGAGGTCTGCGACGGCGACGACGAGAACTGCGACGGCGCGGTCGACGAGGGCTTCGACGCCGATCTCGACGGTGTCGCCGACTGCTTCGACATCTGCCCCGCGGGCGACGACCTCGTCGACTCCGATTCGGACGGCACTCCCGACGCGTGCGACACGTGCCCGCTCGACGCCGCGCCCGACGACGTCGACGCGGATGGCGTGTGCAACGCGGACGACATCTGTCCTGGCGGGGACGATGCCGCCGACGCGGATGGCGACGGGGCGCCCGATGCCTGCGACGTGTGTCCCGACGACGGCGCCGATCGGTGCCTCGAGACCGCCGCGACCGGCGACACGGGCTCCATGGCCTCGACGGGCGACACCGGGCTCGCCCCGACCGGGGACACCGGTGGCGACGCCGACACGGATGCCGACACGGACTCGGACACCGACGCCGACACGGACACCGATTCCGACGCGGACACCGACTCCGACGCGGACACCGACTCCGACGCGGACACCGATTCCGACGCGGACACCGATTCCGACGCGGACTCGGATGCCGACGCGGACTCGGATGCCGATACGGACTCCGACGCCGACACGGACACCGATGCCGACACGGACACCGGCAAGAAGTGCGGCTGCGCGTCCAGCGGGCCCGGATCGTTCGGTCTGGCGGCCCTCGCGGCGCTGCTGGGCCGACGCCGGTAGTCTCTAGCGGGAGAGGTGGGGCCGCATCATCGGCGCCACGTCGTCGAATGCGTCGCGGCCCGACGCCCGCGAGAGCAGCGTGATGTCGAGGATGATGTGGTTCGTCGCCACGTCGACGAGGCTCGCGTTCTGCGTCCACACGGCGTCGTTGTCGGCGTCGAGCTCTGTGCCGCCGATCAGCGCCTCGCGGCGGTCGATGACCACCAGCGCCTTGTGCGACCAGGCGGCCTTGCCGTCGCCGTCGAGCGCGCCCGTCCAGCAGGAGAAGCCCGGCGGCACCCGCCCGGTCGGGGCGGGGGAGTAGAGCACGCGGTGCAGATCGCGGCCCGCGGTGGCCTCGAACGCGGGCCACAGGCGCTCGACCTCGCGGGGCCACAGGTGCAGGTAGATGCTGGCCTCGGCACCGCGGATCATCGCGTCGATGCGCGCGAGCACGTCGTCGTAGCGGCGCACGATCCAGATCGGCTCGGGACGGTTGGGCTTCGGGAGGTCGCGCAGCGCGTGCTCGAGCTGCGAGAACCGGTCGAGCGACCGCTGGCGCTCGCGCGTGAGCCAGCCCTGGGGCTCGGCGGCGTGGAAGCGCTGGGGCTCGGAGCCCACGGCGAACACGGCGCCGACCTCTTCGAGCTGCTGGAGGACCTTGTAGATCGCGCTGCGCGGGACGCCGGAGCGCGAGCCGACCTCGTAGCCCGTGAGCCCGGCGTCGGAGTCGTCCCGCAGGAGCGCGATCCAGGCGAGGGACTGGTTGCGGGTGAGCCCGAGCTGCGCGAGCTGCGCGACGATGCCTTCGGTGTCCATGACCGCCCTGCTAACCCGTCCACCGGCGGCGCCGGCACGGAGCTTGCTGAATCCAGGAACACCTCCGCCGCCTCGCGGTGTCCCATTGGTCCCATCCTGGAGCGACCGTGCTGTTCCTCGCCCTCACCGCGCTCGCGGGCACCTCCTCGGAGGTCGACCTCTCCGTCGGCGCCCGCGCGATGTCGCGCACCGATCTGCACCTGTCCCCGAAGCGCTACACCGGCGTCCTGCCGCACGTGGGGCTGGGCTGGGACCGGCACGGCGCCCACGGCGTGCACGCCGTCGACCTCGGCCTGTCGCTCGGATCGTTCCGTTCGCAACCGGACTTCACGTTCTCGAGGGACGGGGAGGACGTGACCACGGGCGCGTCCGCGACCACCATGGTCGACCTGCAGTATGCGCTCGGGCACCGCTTCGACGGGCCGTCGTGGTCGCTGTACGTCGGCGCCACGAACGCGAACCACATCGAGGACCTGTCGTACGGCTACGGCTTCCTCGGGCTGAAGGCGTACTTCGGGGCGTTCGAGCTCGGCCCCTGGGTCGAATGGCGCAAGCCGGTGGGCGAACACCACACCTTCGAAGCCAGCGCGTGGGTGCCGGTCGCCGCCTGGATCTCGCGGAACCCGTACCCCGTGCACAACGGCGAATACATCTGGAACACCCGCGACAACAAGCCGCTGAAGATCATCCCTCGGTTCATCGGGGACGGGTCGCTGCGCACGGTCGACGTGTACCAGGCGGGCCACCTGCGGGCGCGCTGGCGGTTCGATTTCGCGAAGCACTGGTCGGTGGCGCTCGGGGGCACGGTGGACGTGCTCCGGTGCAGCGAGCCGCGCACCGTGGTCGAGACGCTCGCCGGGCTCGATGCCCGGATCAGCGGGAGGTTCTGATGTTGCTGCTGCTGCTCACCGGTTGCCTCGCCGTGCGGGACGACAGCCCGACGGCCGTGTTCGACTACGTGTGGTCGGACTTCGACGCGCTGTACGGGGGCTTCGCGTACCGCGACGTCGACTGGGACGACGTGTACGACCGCTGGCGCCCGCAGGTCACCGAGACCTCGACGGACGACGCGCTGTTCGACGCCCTCTCGGGGATGCTCGCCGAGCTCGACGACGGGCACGTGCGCCTCGTGGCGCCGGACCACGCGCTGTTCGACAGCAGTCGCGTGTACCGCGACGGGCTGATGGAGGGCACGTTCGACGAGGAAGTCGTTCGCACCTACCTGACGAATCCCGACACCGGCCCGTGGGATTGGTACCTGTGGGGCACCGTCGCGCCGGGGGTGTCGTACGTCTGGTTCCCGGGCATCGACGACAACCAGTACGTGTACGACCGCATCCTCGAAGAAGACCGGCCGGAGGCGCTGATCGTCGACTTCCGCCACTCCCACGGCGGCGCGTTCACCTACGGGCTGACCGGGATGGGGCACTTCACGGACCACGAGATCCCGGTGTGGCGCAGCCGCTCCCGCAACGGGCCCGGCCGATCGGACTTCGACGAATGGCTCGAGTGGACCCTGCCCGCGCGGGAGCCCTACTGGAACGGCCCGATCGTCGTGCTGGTCGACGGCGAGTCGGTGAGCGCGACGGAGCGCCTGATCCTCGCGTTCCGCGAGCTGCCGAACGTGACCGTCGTGGGGGTCACGACGAACGGCGCGCTGGCGACCTCGATTCCCCGCGAGGCGCCGAATGGCTGGTACTACCAGCTCTCGGTGCAGGAGGTGGAGTCCGCGCACGGTGAGGTGTACGAGGGCGTCGGAATCCCCGTCGACGTCGAGATGCTGAACGACCCCGCGGTGCTCGAGACCGGGGTGGACCAGGTGCTCGAGTATGCGATCTCGCTCGTCACTGGCTGATCTTCCGGCTTCCGGGGGCGGAGTCGGGTCGGGGGCCGGATCGGCCTCACGCAGATGACGCAGAAGGACGCAGATGACGCAGAAGGGAGCTTTGTCCTTCGACAAGCTGCTTCGATCCCCGGGATTTGGGAGAGACTGGCGGCGGATCGGCAGTGGAGCTCACCAGAGCAGGACGAGCCGGGATCCCGCGGCCGACACTCGCAACGGCGCCGTCTCCCACGAGCCGGAATGCCGCTTCGAGCGCATCTTCGGGCACGCGCACGCGCACGCGCACGCGCACGGGTCGGGCCTCGAGCGCCCTGCCGATCCGTGGCTCTCCTGACCTCCTCGATCGGCGACAGGCAGAGCCCGAAGGGTCCGGTTTCCCCAGGCCCTGCCGAAGCGCTCGAAGCCGACGGGAAACCGGATCCTGGGACTGCCGGGTCTACCGACCGGCAAGGCCGCCGCAGGCGAGCCGCGCAGCGCGCTTCGCGCGCGGAGTAATGGTAGACCGGACGCTCACACCCGCCATCCCCGTCCTCTACGACGAGCCGGGATCCCGCGGCCGACACCCACAACGGCGTCGTCTCCGACGAGCCGGAATGACGCTTCGAGCGCACATTCGGGCACGGGCACGGGCACGGCTCGAGCGCCCTGCCGATCCGTGGCTCTCCTGACCTCCTCGATCGCGACAGGCAGAGCCCGAAGGGTCCGGTTCCCCCACGCCCTGCCACAGCCACTCGACCCACCTGGGGAACCGGATCCTGGGACTGCCGGGTCTACCGACCGGCAAGGCCGCCGCAGGCGAGCCGCGCAGCGCGCTCCGCGCGCGGAGTAATGGGTAGACCGGACGCTCTCACCCGCCATCCCCGTCCTCTCCGACGAGCCGGGATCCCGCGGCCGACACCCGCAGCTCCGCGGTCTACGACGAGCCGGAATGCTGCTTCGAGCGCACATTCGGGCACGCGCACGTCGGGCCAAAGCCTCCTCGGGCGAGCCGCGCAGCGCGCTCCGCGCGCGGAGTAATGGGTAGACCGGACGTCCACACCCGCCATCCCCGTCCTCTACGAGGATCAGTCGGCGCACTCCAGCCGCCAGGCGTCGAGGTCCCAGGTCTTCACGAGCGTCGAGAATCCCTCGCGGTCCGCGGCGCCGCACACCGTGTCGAGGAGGTCCGGGCCCTCGGAAGGCGCGTCCACGTACTCCGTGTGGAACACGGCCTTTCCGGCCTCTACGAACGGCTGCACCGTGTCGCATTCCTCGTACGCCACGCACTCCTCGTTCACCGCGAAGTCGAAGCGATCGACGAGCGCCGGCACGAGGTCCGTCGCGTTCTTCAGCCCGACTGCGAGCCCGCGTTCGTGCGCGGCATCCGCCAGCCACGCGTCGAAGTCGAGCTGGTCGGCTTCGTCGAGCGGGAAGCCCGAGTCGTTCGCGTACGCGTCGACATTGTCGGGCTCGACGGCGTCACAGCCCCGCTCGACGGCGTGATCGAGCCGGGCCGCCATCACGGCCCGCACCGACGCGCTGCGGATGTCGAGCCAGCGCTCGCCCTCCCACTCCTCGAGGGGCTCCCCGATGGTGTCGGACGGGAACGCCTCGGCGTCGTTGCGCCAGTCCTCGTGGGTGCCCGCGCTGAAGTAGCAGATCACCGTCCGGCCCTGGTCCCGCAGCGTCTCCAGCGTCGCGTCGGGCACGTCGAACAGGTCGATGTCGAACACGTCCGCGTCCACGTCCGTGTCCACGGTCCCCGAGAGCTGCCACTGCCAGCGCGTCCCGACCGGGAAGCTCGCGAGCCCCGGCTCGGCGGTGTCGTCCGTGCAGCTCCCGTCCGCGCAGTCCCAATCGGCCTGCGCGGGGGGATCCGCGCGGTCGGGGCCGTCCGTCAGCATCCGGTCGAGGCCCCCACAAGCAAACAACAGGATCAACCAAGACATCACTGCTCCAAGCAAGGAGGGTGATCGACGACCCCCTCTTCGGCTGCACGGGTATGCCGCGGTCGTCTAAGCGACTGCTCAAGCCGTCTAAGGAGCGGTTCAGCGCCGCCTGAGCAGAGCCCTCGGGAGCCCGGGGAGCCGCGGCCCTGCCTGATCGCACGTGCATCCCGTGAGGGCGTCGCGGCCCGTGCCGGAGTCGGTGTCCGCGTCGGAGTCGGTGTCGGTGTCCGCGTCGGAGTCGGTGTCCGCATCGGAGTCGGTGTCGGCGTCGGAGTCGGTGTCCGCGTCGGAGTCGGTGTCCGAGTCGGTGTCCGCGTCGGAGTCGGTGTCCGCGTCGGAGTCGGTGTCCGCATCGGAGTCGGAATCCGCGTCGGAGTCGGAATCCGCGTCGGTGTCCGCATCCGCGTCGGAGTCGGCGTCGGAGTCCGTGTCGGCATCGGCATCGGAGTCCGTGTCGGCGTCGGTGTCGGTGTCCGCGTCTCCCGTGTCGCCGGTGTCGCACGTCGTGCACGGCAGGATGCAGTCGGGGATGCCGTTGCTGTCGAGGTCGACCCGGTCGTCTTCGCCGGGGCACTGGTCGCACAGCCCGAAGAACGTGTCGCTGTCGGCGTCGCTCGGATTCGGGTCGGGGTCGAGGTCGCAGAGCTCGCCGGCCTCCCCGGCCCACAGGCCGTCCCAGTCGGCGTCGGTGCCGGCTTCGAGGAGGAACGTGTCGAGCTCCATCCACCCCTGGTTGGAGAGGATCTGGGAGCCCGTGAACCCGAAGGTCCCGCCGGAGGCGAAGCGCGTCGTGATGCCGAGGCCCGTGCGCTCGACGCCTGGCGATGCCGGCTTGCCGGAGCCGTTGGACGCGTAGACCGACAGCGTGTCGGTCTCGGCGCGGTAGTCGACCCAGATCCACGTGGTGTTCAGGCCACCGAGGTTCGTCGGCGCGATGAACCACTCGCCCGACGCGGCGTCGCGGGCGCCGTCGACGAGGATGCCGATGTGCGCGGGTGCCCCGTCGTTGCCGCCCGACGGCGTCATGTCCATCTCGACGGCGATGCTCTCGGGCATGCCCTGGTACCCGAGCCCCGCGCCGTCCGCGCCGGTCACGGGGTTCGTCGCGAGGAAGAACGTCCCTCCCGACGGGATGCCGGACGACTGGAAGAACTCCACCGAGAACGCGGCCCGCCACGACGTGGAGGGCCCATGCACGAGCGGGACGCTCCAGTCGAAGCGCCCCGCCGTGCCCGGGTCGATGGTCGGCGTGAAGATCTCGTGGTCCGAGCCGTAGCAGCGCGCGTCTCCGGACCGCATCCACTGCCCGCCGCCGACGGGCTGGCAGTAGTCGGGCGTCGGGCTCCCGAGCTGGAAGGGCCCGATGGCGAAGTCCTGTGCGAGAGCGCCGGCGAGGAGGAACCACACGCCGGCATTGTCGCACGTGGAGCGGATTCAGCGCTTGACGGTGACCTCGAGCCCGCCGTCCCACGCCTTCTCGTCGTCGTCGTAGTACGGGTACGCGCTGCTCGCGGGGCCCGTGTACCGACCCGGGATGGCGGCCACGAGATCGAGGCTCACGGTGTGGGCGGCGCCCTGGTGCACACCCTCCCAGTACAGCGTGACCTCGCGCGGCCGGGTCTCGAAGAACGCGATCTCCCCGCGCTCCTGCATCTCCTTCAGCTGCCAGGTCTGGGCCTCGAGGCCCGCCGGCAGGCCGATGCGCGCGATGGGCGAGGGGACCACGGCCCCCGTCTCGTTCTTCACGCTCGCCGTGAGGCGGACGGTCTCGCCCATCTTCGCTTCGGTGCGGTCGAGCTTCGTCTCGAGCGAGAGCTCGGCGCCGGGCGCGGTGTCCGGCGAGATCGAGGTCCAGCGCACGTCGACCGTGTAGGGCAGCGGCTCGCCGCCGTCGTGGCGCAGGATCACGGTGTTCTCGCCGCGCTTCAGGGCGCGCTCGAGGCCTGCGATCTCGATCGGGCCCTCCTGGTCGGGCTCGTAGCGCACGTTGCCGATCTTCTCCCCGTTGACCTCGACGGTCAGGTAGCCCGCGGAGCGCGGACGACGGCTCTCCTCGGCGTGCCGCGAGAGCGCGCCCAGCGCGAGGGCCGTGGCCTGGGTGGCGCCCCACGTCCCCGCGCCCTGCCGTGCGTTGACCAGCCAGCCGGCCGCCTTGTCGGACTGGGCGCGGTACTTCACGCCGCCGTCCATCAGGGCCTGCGACGCGAGCGCCGTGCTCTCGACGAGCAGGTTCGCCTCGTACGACCGGGTGATGCTGCTCTCCGCGCCGGGGAAGCTCCCGTCCGCCACCTGGAGCGCCGCGAGCCGCGCGAGCGCCTTGTCGGCCTCGGGGTGGTCGGTGTTCGCGAGCACCCGGGCCGCGAGCGCCAGCACGTACGGGTCGCTCGTGTCACGGGCCACGCGGGCCTGGTGCTCGATCTCGGTCTTCATCTTCGGCCCGTTGCCGGTGGCGACGAGGGACCACGTGATGAAGCCGTCCAGCACGGGCTTCGGCGCGCTGCCGTAGCCGTGGGCGGACTCGCCGGAGTTCGTGAAGCCGCCCTTCCCGTCGCGGACGGAGAGGAGGTACTTCGTGTCCTCGTCCAGCACGCGCCGGTCGACCGGGTACACCCGCGCCATGTCGCTGAACTGGAGCAGGCCGAACGCGGAGAGGACCTCCTTGCCCGGGCCGCTGCCGAACGTCTCGAACCCGCCGCTGCCCACCTGGTAGCCGGTGAGCTTGTCGTACCCGACCTGCAGCGCGCGGGAGCTCTGCACCTTGAGCCGCGGGTCGCCCTCGTGCGCTTCGAGGTAGTTGAGAATGGCGACGTTCGGCCAGTTCGTGCTGGACGTCTGCTCGAAGCAGCCCCCCGGCTCGCGGATGAGCCCCTCCATGCCCTCGATCAGCGTGGAGACCGTGCTCGGGTGCCACGTGACGCGCGCCACGAGCGAGTCCGGCACGACCTCGTCGATGTGCAGGGTGTGCTTCGCGCTCTTCGACAGCTCGCCGGCCGCCGACCACTCGCGCGGGAAGCCCGGCGGCACCACGAGGAGCTCCTTCTCGACCGTGTCCTCCATCCCGCCGCCCTCGACGGAGAGGCGCACGGTGGTGGTGCCGCTGCCGTCCCCGACGGTGAGCGGCATCCAGAAGGTGCCGCTGCCGTTGGCGTTCACGGCGAGCGTGCCGTGGTCGCGCTCGGCCTTCAGCAGCGACGCGAACTCGCCGCTCACCTGCGCGTCGAGCTTCTCGGCACGCGTGTTGGTCACGGTCACCGGCAGATCGATGCGGTCGCCCGCCGAGACGGCCACCGGGAAGCGCGTCTCGAGGCTCACGGGCAGGACGGACTTCAGCGTCGCTTCGCCCCGCCCGGCGTACGTGCCGCCGAGGCCCTCCGCCGTGACGCGGAACTGGGTCAGGGCGTCGTTCAGGTAGAACTCCACCTCGCCCTGGCCGGAGGCGTCGGTGTGGACGAACGGCTGCCACAGCACGGTGTCGCGGAAGTCGGTGCGAACGCCCGTGAACCCCTCGGAGTAGTCGGGCTTCGGGAACACGCGGACCGCGGCCATCGGCACCGATTGACGCGGCATGCGGTGCGCCAGCACGGGCTCGTCCGCGGCCCACTCCATGTCCTTCCGGGCGCGGCCGCCGAATGCCTGGCGCTCGCGGGCGCGCTCGCCGGCCAGGGCCTTCCCGCCCATCGGCATCATCGGAGCTCCCAGAGCGGGCTGTGCCACCGGCATCGGCGGGGCCTCCATGGGGGCCATCGGCGGCGGAGCCGCGGGGATCGGCGCCATCGGGCGGTCCCGGCGCGCCATCTGCGGGATCCTGAGGCCGCGGCGGTCCTCCTCCATGGCCATCCCGTCGTCCATCGCGTCCACCTGGGCGGGGACCATGAACATGCCCGTGTCGACCATCGCGGCCACGTGGAGCGCGGGGTCGAACGTCATCACGGGGGCCCACTCGAAGCGGCGCCAGCCGCGCGTCCCCATCACGAGGTCGAGACCACGGGCGCCGTCCTTCTCCTTCGGATCGAAGTACCAGTCGGGGTCTTCGGGCGCCTCGACCAGCTCGGGGTCGAGGTAGAGGCGAGTGAGGATGTTGCCCTCCTCGTCGTCGGCGAGGTTCAGCACGCCGTCGTCGACCACGGCGAGCGCGAGGTCGGCGGGGACGGGCTCGCCGGAGGGGTCGGTCGTCTTCACCTTCAGGATGACGTGGTCGCGCGGGCCGTACTGCTCCTGGTCCGCTTCGATGGACACCTGCAGGTCCTTGCCGCGGTTGCGGTAGACGAGTCGCTCCGCGAGCGGGTTGCGCTCGAGGTCGAAGACCGTGACGCGGACGGCGCCCTGGCGGGCCCGCAGCTCCTTGTCGGGCGTGAGGTAGACGACGCCTTCGCGCTGCGGCCCGGCCTTCACCACGGCCGTGTCGAGCGTCTGCTCGCGGAGGACGCCGGTGACGACGACCTCCTGGTCGCGGGTGCAGCGCACGCCCACGCGGACCTGCGAGAGCTCGGTGTCGAGGTCGTCGTAGGCGCGCAGCGCGCAGCCGGCCTTCTGGGCCTTCGGCAGCTCGAACGTCTCGTCCACGCCGGTCGGTGCGACGAGGTGGGCCGTGTAGCGGCGTCCGGGCTGCGGCGTGAACTCGAACCGCCCGAGCCCGTCGTGCAGGCTCGCGAACGTCGCGACCTTCGCGCCGCGGTCGTCCTTCACGTAGCCCTCGACGTCCGCGGGCTCGCCGTGGCGGTCCTGGCTCTCCAAGTACACCCGCGCGGGGAGGCCTTCGACGAGGTCGCCGCCCTCGGGGAAGAACGCGAGCTGCACGTCGGCGAGCACGATGGGCACGGACCGGCTGATGGACTCGGTCACTCCGCCGTCGTCGACGAGCACGGTGAGCAGGCCGTCGCCGGAGGTCAGGTCGCGCGGCAGGGCGGCGGAGACGAGCACGGCGCCGGTCTTGTCGGTCTCGAGCTCTTCGGAGAACACGGTCTCGCCCTGGATCTGCATCATCGCGCGCACCTTCTGGCCCGCGAAGACCTCGCCGGTGCCGCGCTTCAGCTCGACGAGCGCCTCGACGCGGTCGCCCGGGCCGTACGCCTCGCGGACGAACTCGAGCTCCTTCTGGATGCGGGGCGGACGGTAGCTGGCGACGACGAACTCGCGCTCCAGCACGTCCTCGCCGGCCGTCGCGCGCAGCATCCACTTGCCGCCGGGGGCGTCGGGCGACAGGGCGAAGTCGCTCGTCTCGACGTCGAGGGCGTGGGACAGGTTCTTCGTCTCGACGGTGATGCCGCTCGGGTCGACGAGCTCGACCTGGATGGCGGCGCGCAGGTCGTCCTGGAGGGTCTTCGAGAACACGCTCCACGTGCGGAACCAGATGTCGTCGCCGGGCCGGTACATCGGGCGGTCGAGCTGCACGTACAGGCGGCGTCCGGCGTTGTGGTCGAACCAGGTGCGGACCTTGGCATCGAGGTCGCCGTACAGCTCGGGCAGCAGGCGCTTGGACGCGGGAGGCGCTTCTTCGAGGCCGTTGGGCGTGCGGGGGAATTCGAGGGTGTCGGCGGCCTGGGGACGGAGGGCACAGCCGAGGGCGAGGACGAGGACGACGGGCGACCAGCGCATGATGGGCTCCTGGAACACTGGGGCATTCGGTGAGTTCGGGTGCCGAACGCGACGGGGTTCGAGGGCTTACACGGGAGGACGGATCTGGTGCGCTCGGAGGTCAGGAGAGCCACGGATCGGCAGGGCGCTCGAGGTCCGACCCGTGCGCGTGCGCGTGCGCGTGCGCGTGCCCGAATGTGAGCTCGAAGCGGCATTCCGGCTCGTCGGAGACGGATCCGTTGCGGGTGTCGGCTGCGCGATCCCGGCTCGTCGGAGACGGCTCCGTTGCGGGAATCGGCCGCGAGATCCCGGCTCGTCGTAGACCGCGGAGCTGCGGGTGTCGGCCGCGGGATCCCGGCTCGTCGTAGACGGCGGGGATGGCGGGTGTCGACGTCCGGTCTACCCATTACTCCGCGCGCTGCGCGCGCTGCGCGGCTCGCCTTCGGCGGCCTTGCCGGTCGGTAGACCCGGCAGTCCCAGGATCCGGTTCCCCACGTGGGTCGACAGGGTGTGGCAGGGCGTGGGGGAACCGGACCCTTCGGGCTCTGCCTGTCGCGATCGACGGGGTCAGGAGAGCCACGGATCGGCAGGGCGCTCGATCCGTGCCCGTGCCCGTGCCCGTGCCCGTGCCCGAATGTGACGCTCGAAGTG
The DNA here is from genome assembly GCA_020632875.1 of Alphaproteobacteria bacterium. GTDB lineage: Bacteria > Myxococcota_A > UBA796 > UBA796 > JACKEQ01. The sequence goes on along the minus strand of JACKET010000015.1, from coordinate 83,901 downwards.
CCAATTCGGCCCGTCGGAGACGGCACCGTTGTTCGGGTGTCGGCTGCGGGATCCCGGCTCGTCGGAGACGGCTCCGTTGCGAGAATCGGCCGCGAGATCCCGGCTCGTCGTAGACCGCGGCGCGGCGTATGTCGACCAGATCGTCATGAAGAACGCCGTCTATCCCAGGTCTTCATTCCTCGCCGAGGAGGTCGAGGGGACCGACGGGACCGTCCGCACGCCCGATCCAGGTCTTCACGTCGTCCCCGCGCAGGTGGAGGCGGTCGATCTCGGCCCGCGTGACCCACCGCGCGTCGAGGCTGTCTTCGGTCGGACCCGGAGCGCCGCCGACCGGACGTGCCAGGAAGATCACGCGCAACCTCGCGTTTCGTCCGGACGGAGTATGCTGGATCTTCAGGATGCCCTCCAGCTCGACGTGGACGCCGCTCTCTTCGAGCGTCTCGCGGATCGCTCCATCGATGATCCGCTCACCGGGCTCCACGCGACCTGCGGGCAGGAACCAGGGGTTGCCGGGCTTGCGCTCCTGGACGAGCAGGAAGCGGTCGCCGTCACGAACGACGACGAGGGCGAAGGTCCAGGTGGGAGTGGGGTCGCGCGGCATCTCGGATCCTGGTGTAATCCTCGCACATTGGAGGTCCCGTGAAGCTCGCTCCCATGCTGCAGGTCGACGACGTCGAGGCTTCGTCCCGTTGGTACCAGGCCATCCTCGGGCTCGTCAGCGGGCACGGTGGCGCCGAGTACGAGATGCTCTTCGACGGCGAGCCCTTCGTCACCCCGCTCGTGATGCAGCTCCACCGCTGGGATGCCCGCGAGCACGGCTTCATGGGCGATCCGGCGATTCCGCGCGGCAACGGCGCGTCGCTGTGGTTCGAGGTCGACGACCGCGCCGCGCTCGACGCGGTGTGGGCCCGGGTGGGCGCGCACCACGCGAAGGTCGTCGAGCCCCCTCACTGGAGCCCCCTCGCGCACCACCACGAGCTCGCGATCCAGGATCCCGACGGGTACCTCGTCGTGGTGTGCACGCCGTTCGAGTAGTCAGCCGCGGAGCTTCTCGAGGATCTCGCGCTGCCCGTCCCGATAGAACACGTTGAACGTATCGAACGGGACGAGCGTGCCGTCGGGCCGCGCGAAGTGCACACACGACTTCTTGGCGTTCGTGACCGTGAGGTCGCGGCGGTCGAGGAACTGCACGATCATCACGCGGAAGATGTTCGCGTAGGAGAGATCGCCGACCTCGACCTGCGGCAGGCAGCACAGCACGTCGCCGAGCTTGCCGGCCTGGCCCTCGGGGCCGATGCCCGTCGAGAACAGCGCGTCGAGCTCGCCGCGGACGCGCGGGTTGCCCTCGAAGCGCACCGTGTTGCCGCTGCCGGCGATCAGCATGTCCTCGGGGATGAGGCCGGTGAGCGGCTGCACGACGCCGTCGAGCTTGAGCGCGTAGCCCATCGCCAGCACCTCGGGGTGGCACGGCACGGGCACGATGTCCGCCGCGCGGAACGGGCTCTGCTCGGCTTCGATGATGCGGCGCCGCACCTCGGTGAGCGTGAGGCGGTGCACGGCGGGGTCGTACCCCTCGACGCGCCCGGCCTCCTGGGTCGGCTGGAACGTGACGCCGCGCACGCACGAGAACGACAGCGCGTGGGCGAGGATGTCGCCGATCTCGTCGTCGTTCACGCCCTTCTGCAGCGTGCAGACCAGCGTGGTCGAGATGCCGCGCTCTTCGAGGGCCTCGAGCGCGCGCTGCCGGATCGAGGCGAGACGGGCGCCCCGGATCCGCTCGTGCACGCTGTCGCGCAGCGAGTCGAACTGCAGGTAGATCTCGAAGTTCTTCCTGAACGGGACGAGCGCGTCGGCGAACGCCGGGTCGGTCGCGATGCGGATGCCGTTCGTGTTCACCATCAGGTGGCGGATGGGCCGATCGCGGGCGGCCTGCACGATGGTGAGGAAGTCGGGGTGCAATGTGGGCTCGCCGCCGGACAGCTGCACCACGTCGGGCGCCCCTTCGCTCGCCACCACCGCGTCGAGCATCTTGAGGACGGTGTCGAGCGCGTGGTGGCCGGGACGATGCGGGCCGCTGCCCGCGTAGCACACGGGGCATCGCAGGTTGCAGTGGTCGGTGATCTCGACGACCGTGAGGCACGAGTGCTGCTGGTGGTCGGGACACAGGCCGCAGTCGTACGGGCAGCCCCACCGCATCGGGGTCTGGAAGCGCTGAGGCATCTCGGGCGGCTTGAGGAACCGCTCCCGGGCGCGGCGCCAGTACGCGGCGTCGTCGGCGAGGAGCACCGTCTCGAAGCCGTGCTCGGGGCACCACTTCCGCAGCAGCACCCGGTCGTCGTCGATCAGGATCTTCGCCTCGACGCGCTTCAGGCACGTGGAGCACACCGCGATGTCCATCCCGTAGAACAGGTAGGGACGGGTCTTGCGTTCGGTCATGTGGCTCCCGAGCCGATGGGTGTGGGCGTCTCGCGCGCATCCCACACGAAGTGCGCGGCCATGGCGGCTCCGATGATGGCCACGCTCACCTGGTAGAAGGTCAGCCCGAGCAGCCACGCCGGCTCGGGGCGCAGCCACTCGGTGGCGAAGCGGTAGACGCAGTAGGTCCCGAGGTAGAGCTTGAAGTGCTGCCTCGGCAGCGCATTCGTCCGATTCATGATGACGAATGCCACGGCGGCCGCCGCGTGGAACGCCGCTTCGTAGAGCTGCGTCGGGTGGCGGAGCACCCCGTCCCCGAAGTCGACGCCCCACGGCAGCGCGGTGGCGACGCCGTAGCAGCAGCCACCCTGGAAGCAGCCGATCCGCCCGATGGCGACGGACGCGGCGACCGGTGCCGCGAACCCGTCGCCCGTCTTGGCGGTCACGCCGAGCGCGAGCTTCATGAGCTCGACCGACAGGTACCCACCGGCGAGGGCCCACGTGACCGTGCGCCCGTCCGACAGCCAGATGTCGAAGCTCTGCAGCCCGCCCTGGAGCAGGAACGGGAGCTTCGCGCCGATCACGCCCCCGAAGATCGCGGCCATCGCGATGCCCGCGGACTCCCCGGGCGTCGTGGTGGACGGCGTGCGGACGAGCCTGCGCACCGCCACGCCCGTCAGCACGGCGACGCACATGATGGCGACGTGCAACAGGTCCATGGCGTCAGGGATGGAAGCCGCCGCCGCCCGTGACCACCACGAGGCAGAGCGCGAACGCGATGACCATCGCGGCCACCACGGTGAGCGCGACCATCGCGAGCAGCAGGGCGAGGGCCGTCGCGCCGAGCGCGAACGTCGCCGCCGCCGTGCCGAGCGTGGAGAGCGTGCGGTTCACGGCGCGGTCGTTCTCGTCGACCCGCAGATCGAGCTGGAGCATGCGGCCGAGGGCGACGAGCAGGAGCGCGCTGGCGCCGATGTAGGGCACGAGCAGCGCGGGCCAGTCGATGGCCAGCGCGATGCCGATGCTCACGCTCACCACGAGCAGCATCACGACCGAGACGGCCCAGCCCACGTGGACCGGACCCGCCTGCAGGACGGACGCCGCGCGGGTCGTGCGGAACGGGACGCCAGCCACCAGGGGCTGCTCGCACCGGCTGCAGGACCGGGCCGTCGCGTGGGTGGATGCGCCACACCACGGGCACAGGTCGGTGCGCTCGGGGACCGTCATCGCGGGCCCACCCGCCTCGCGGACGCGGTCGAGGATGGCGCCGTGGCCCTGCACCGCGCGCCAGAACGAAGCGAGCGTGAAGTCGGTCACGACGCCCGCCAGCACGAGCGAAGAAGACACGACGAGGATGTGGTGGCGCGGCACCATCAGGTCGGGACGCACGTACAGGCCGAACCCGACGCTCGCGCCATATGCCGCCAGGCTGCCGACCGTGGCGAGCCACACGATCTCGCGGTCGCCGCGGAGGCCCGACGCGACGACGAGCAGCAGCAGCGCCAGGATCATCGGGCTCGACGGACCGTTGCCGAGCAGGATCAGCGTCATCAGGAAAGCGGCGTCGGCGAGCGTGGTGCCGACGCTGATCGCGCGCTGCGGCAGGGGCGAACGGACCGCGATGAGCACGGCACCCGCCATCCAGGCCCAGGCCAGCGCCAGCGCCGTGGCCGCGGTGTCGAACACGGGCAGGTTCATGCCCATGAAGTCGATGGACGCGCCCGTCGACATCCCGACCAGGTACCGATTGACCAGGTGCACCGCGTAGAACACTGCGATGCCGACGAGCCTCAGCAGGTTGAGGCGGGTCTCGCCCTCGAGGCCGAAGAGGCGGCGGGACACATGGAGGGCGACGGCGGCGGGCTCGCTCATGGCCCCACTCTACACCGGCGTCACGCGGCGGGCTTGCGGCGCTTCCAGGTCTCGGGCGTGAGCGGCTCGAGCCCGTGTCGGGCGCGGGCCCGGTCGCAGTCGGGGTTCGGCACGCCGTCTTCCCACGCGGGGTGGAAGGCCCGGCACGTCGAGCTGCGGTTCTCGTAGATCGAGCAGGCGACCGCGCCGCCCACGTCGCCGAGCAGGGCGCCACAGCGCGGCGGCGAGCGATCGGTGCCCACCATCGCGCGCAGGTGGCGACCCACCTGGACCGTGAGGCCCGCCGGTACGGGGCCGTACGCGTCGTCGGCCTCGCCCCAGTAGAAGCTCACCCGGAAGGCGGAGCAGCACGCGCCGCACTGCCTGCACGGGTGCGTCTCTCGACCGTCGATGTGGCCGTTCTCTGCCGCCCGCCGCATGGATGCGCCGCACGACCTCCTGTTGCCGATTCCATGCCTCGGCCGGTGGATGTCGTCAAGGACGACTTTCTCGGACAAGTCCCGACGAGACGTCCGTCTGCGGGGGAGGGAGAGGACGTCATGATGTGGAGACTACCGATCGCGCGCCAGCTCGCGCTGCAGCGCGCCCTGAGCGCGGACTGGGCGAGGCTGCGGGCGTTCGCCCTCCAGCTCGCCCGGGATCCGGCGGCGGCCGACGACCTGCTCCAGGTGGCGTCGGAGCGGGCCGCGAGGCGCATCGACCAGCTCGACGACCCCGCGCGGTTCCGCGGCTGGATGTACCGGATCCTCCGCCACTGCCACATCGACGCGCTGCGGCGCCCGGATCCGCGCCCGCTGGCCGAGGTCATCCCGCTGCCGGGGCCCGAAGCCGCCGCGCAGGACCGCCAGCTCGGCGAGCGGATCGCGCGCGCCCTCGACGATCTGCCCGAGCCGCAGCGCCTCGCGGTCTGGCTGGTGGACCACGACGGGCTCACGTTCGCCGAGGCCTCCGAGGTGCTCGGCGTGCCCCCGGGCACCGTCGCGAGCCGCGTGGCCCGCGGGCGGGCGACCCTGCGGCACGACCTCGCGGACGTGGCCCGCGAGCGCGGGGTGATCGCATGAGCTGCGCGACCCACGCCATCGTCGTCGACTGCTGGAACCCCGCGGGGGCCGACCTGCCCGACGCCACGGCGCTGCACCTCGACGAATGTCCCGCGTGCCGCGCCCGGTTCGACGCGCGGTTCGCCCCTGCCGCCGTGGAGCGCACGGAGAGCCCGCGCCGGGCGCCCACCGGCCTGCTCGCCGTGGCCGTGGCGCTCCTCGTGGCCTCCGTGGTGCCCGGATCCCTCGAGACGCGGGCGGTGGCGTCCGTCGATCTCGGGGAGTGCGTCGACGAGATCGCCGTCGAAGCGCTGTTCGACCCCGTCTGCGAGGAGGTCTGAGCGAGCCCGCGGGTTTCTGGGACGAATCGGACGCCGGCGCCCGTCGGAGGGGGTGAGAGGCGCCAGGCGGCGCCCGAAGGAGGGGCCATGCGCCTGGTGCTCGGAGTGTGTCTGATCGCGGGGATGTCGACGGGGTGCGGAGTCGAGGAGGCCGTCGAGCCGCCCGGGGCACCGGAGGTCGCGGCTCCGGCGCCACCGCAGGCGCGCGCCGCGCCGAAGCCGGTCGAGGCCGTCGGTCAGAGCGTCACGGACCTCGAGGTCCAGGACTGGCTGAACGGCTCGACGACGGTCGACTCCGGCGAGGTGACGCTGGTGGTGTTCTGGGAGCTGTGGTGCCCCCACTGCCGCCGCGAGGTGCCGAAGCTCCAGCAGTGGCACGAGCAGCTCGGCCCCGACGGGCTCAACGTCGTCGGCCTCACCCGTCTGACGCGGAACACCACGCGGGAGGCAGCCGCGGGGTTCCTCGAGGAGCAGGGCGTCCACTACGCCGCGGGCGTCGGGGGCCACGACCTCGCGAACCGGCTCGGCATCAAGGGAATCCCCGCCGCTGTCGCGGTGAAGGACGGCGCGGTGATCTGGCAGGGCCACCCGGGACGCCTGACCGAGGAGCAGCTGCGCGCCTGGTTGTAGACTCCCGGGCATGTCCGTCGTCCTGTACGCGCCCGACTACGCGTCCGTCCCCGTGATCCAGTGCTCGCCGCCGAGCTGGATGGTGCACGTCCTGCTCGTCGCGAAGGGCGTGCCGCACGAGGTGCGCTGGCTCGACTTCGCGAAGGGCGAGCACCGCACGGAGGCGATGCGGGCGCTCAACCCGCGGGGGACGATTCCCGTGCTGACGCACGGCGAGGCCGTGGTGTCCGAGACGTTCGCCATCCTCGAGTACGTCGATGCGACGCTCGGGGAGCCGTGGCTGCCGTCCGGCGCCGCGCGCGGCCGGGCCCTTACCCGGCTGCACGAGACGGTCTACGTGAAGGACGCGGGCATGGCGGCGTTCCGCGCGCTCATGCAGCCCGGGCCTCCGCCAGAGGGCCTGTGGGCGGCGCTGGACGCCGAGCTCGATCGCTGGGAGGCCGTGCTCCAGGCCTCGGCGTGGGCCGCCGGAGACCGCATGGGCCTCGCGGATCTCGTGCTGTTCACGTACGTCGCGACGGCCGCACGCCTCGGGTGGGAATTCACAGGGAGGAGTCAGCGGCTTCAAGCCGCTGAAGGCTCCCGGTCGCGGGAATCCGGGAGGCGTCAGCGGCTCCGGGCGCACCACGACCGGATGTGCGCGCACCCGGCGGTCCGCGCGACCTGGCCGTCCACCTGGGAGCCGCCGGGCGGTATGCTCGCGCCATGAACGCGCTCGCCCTGCTCCTGTCCCTCGGCTGCCCCAAGCCCTCTCCCGAGCTCCCGCCCGAGCCCGTGGTCGAGGCGCCGGTCGCGCCGGTCTCGCAGCACCGGTGGGGGCCGAAGGCCGAGGTCCGGGGCGAGGTCGACCGCCGGTTCTACGGCGAGTGGATGCTCTCCGGGAGCACGGCGAAGTGGAGCATCTTCGAGGACGAAGGCCGCACGTGGATCCTCGGCATCGACACGGGCGACGGCGAGCAGTTCGTCGTCGCGGACTTCGTGGCCGAGGGCGCCACGGTGCGCTTCGCCAGCCAGATGCCGTCCACCGGTCACATGACCGAGCAGACGTGGGCCCTGGATGACCAGGGCCGGTGCGAGTGCCGCATCCAGGGCGACGCGAACGTCACCATCGCCTGCCTGAGGCCCGAGTGACGGGGCTCAGGGCGTGCTGACGAGCGTGAGCGTGTAGGGCGTGCAGGTGTCGGGCGACCACCAGGTCGTCACGGCGATGTCGAGGATCTCGCCGTTCGGCGCCCCGTCGAAGCCGACCCACGCGCTCGAGGTGCCCGTCGCGGTGTCGAAGCCGAGCTCGCCCCACGAGTCCCACACGGTCAGGTCGATCTCGGCGCCCGACGTGTAGTGGTCGACGTACACGTCCACGGCCTCCCAGGGCAGGGTCTGCACGAAGAACCAGTCCTCGTCGACGCCGCTCACGAGGTCGTACGTCGTGCTCCAGCCCGTGTCGGGGACGAGCTCGACCGCGTCGTACCAGGTGTCGTTCGGCTCGAGCGCGTCGTCGTAGCAGGCCGTGTCGACGAACCACCAGTCGAGGTCGTAGAGCTGGCAGGTGTCGGGCGCGGCGTACCAGAGCTCGGCCTCGATGAAGAGCGTCTCGACGCCGCCGGTGAGGTTCACGTGGGACAAGAGCTCCTCGTCCGCGCTCGTCTCGGACGAGGCGACGAGCCAGCCGCCGCTGTCGGTGAGGAACAGGTCGACATCCCCGCTGGCGGCGGCGTAGCCGGCCCACACGAAGATCTCCTCGCCCGGCCACACGTCCACCTCGAACACGTCGGGATTCGCGTCGTCCAGCACGAGGTCGTAGAGCGGCGGGGTCGCCCAGGCCGCGGTGGCGGCGCTGTGGTTCGGCGCGTAGACATCGTCCACGCAGGCGGGCTGGATCGGGTCGAGGGAGCTCCACACCGTCAGCGTGTACGGCACGCACTCGTCGGGGCCGGAGTACGGGCTGACCAGGATGTCGACGTACTGGTCCTGCGCCGCGGCGGGCACCGTGATGTACACCGCGTCGCCCGGCACGTTCGCGTACGTCGAGCCGACGAGCCCGATCTCGTCCCACACGAACAGGTCGAGGTCGGCGCCGGGCGTGTCGTGGACGATCTCGATGTCGAGGGTCTCCCCTGCGAACGCCAGGATCCAGGACCAGTCGTCGTCGTTGCTCACGCGGTCGAAGACGGCGCTGCCATCGGTGTTGGGCCACAGCTCGAGGCCCTGCTGCCAGGTGTCGTCGGGCTCCGCCTCGTCGTCGATACAGGTAGGGGTCGGCGGCGGGAGGGGGTCGGTGTCGGCGTCGCTGTCCGCGTCGGAGTCGGCGTCAGCATCGGCGTCGGCGTCGGCGTCGGCGTCGCTGTCGGAGTCCGCGTCGCTGTCGGCGTCTGCGTCGGAGTCCGCGTCGGTGTCGGTGTCGGTCTCCCGCGGCGGGCGGACGGGCGGCTCGTGGTCCGTGTCGGCGTCGCTGTCCGCATCGGAGTCGGCGTCTGCATCGGAGTCCGCGTCCGCGTCCGCGTCGCTGTCGGCGTCGGAATCGGCATCGCTGTCGGCGTCTGCGTCGGAGTCGGCATCCGCGTCGGAGTCGGCGTCCGCGTCGCTGTCCGCATCGGCGTCCGCGTCGGCTTCTTCGCGCGGGGGTCGGCGCGTGTCGTCGGGGGTCTCGTCGTCGGGGAGGGTGTCGGTGTCGCCGTCGATCGGGATCACGCAGCCGGTGAGGAGGGCGGACAGGAGGAGGACGAGTCGGGGCATCGGAGCATCCTTGGTTGCCTCGGAGACGCTCCAGAGCGCGACATCTTCGATGCGTGATGTTTGGTGACATCGGACGCGGAGGTTGCGGGATCGCGGCTCGTCGTAGACCGCTGTGCTGCGGGTGTCGGCCGCCGGATCCCGGCTCGTGGTAGACCGCTGAGCTGCGGGTGTCGGCCGCCGGATCCCGGCTCGTCGTAGAGGACGGGGATGGCGGGTGAGAGCGTCCGGTCTACCCATTACTCCGCGCGCTGCGCGCGCTGCGCGGCTCGCCTTCGGCGGCCTTGCGGGGTCGGTAGACCCGGCAGTCCCAGGATCCGGTTTCCCGGACGGGGCGGGCGTCGAGATGAGGCGAGGGGAAACCGGACCCTTCGGGCTCGGCCTGTCGCGATCGAGGAGGTCAGGAGAGCCACGGATCGGCAGGGCGCTCGAGGTCCGACCCGTGCGCGTGCGCGTGCGCGTGTGCGTGCCCGAAGATGCGCTGGAAGCGGCATTCCGGCTCGTCGGAGCCGGCACCGTCGCGGGTGTCGGCCGCGGGATCCCGGCTCGTCGTAGAGGACGGGGATTGCGGGTGAGAGCGTCCGGTCTACCGTTACTCCGCGCGCTGCGCGCGCTGCGCGGCTCGCCTTCGGCGGCCTTGCGGGGTCGGTAGACCCGGCAGTCCCAGGATCCGGTTCCCGTGTCGGGTTCGGGCGCCGCGGCAGGGCGTGGGGGAACCGGACCCTTCGGGCTCTGCCTGTCGCGATCGAGGAGTCAGGAGAGCCACGGATCGGCAGGTCGCTCGAGGTCCGACGCCTTGCCGGGGCGTCGGCGGGGCCCACCCGAGCAGCCCGAAACGACCGCCTGCTCTGGTGAATCCCGATTCCGGTCCGCGGGAAGGCCCTCTCTGTCGATCCGGACACCGAGACGTCCCTCGAGAGCCCGGACGCCACGGTTCCTTGGCCGTCCAGTCCCGCTGTCAGTGCCCCGGGGAAAGGAGGACGCTCGACCCGAGACGGCCTGGTTTCTGCGTCATCTGCGTCCTTCTGCGTCATCTGCGTGAGGCCCTGAGACGCTCGGAGCCCGACGGCATCCACCGCGCCGCCCATGGCGCAATCAGGTCTGCTGCAGCGCCTTGAGGGACGCCGGAAGCTCCCGCGCATCGCCACTGCGGACCGCCCGCGCCACCAACACCTTCCGCACGGCAGCGAGATCGGGCGTGGCACCCGGGATCACGACCTCCTCGTCGCGGTTCGACACCACGAGCTCCTCGCAGCCCCCACGGACCCGCGTGGTGAACCCCGTGTCCTCGTGCAGCAGCAGGCTCCGCTCCGATCCGGGCACCGCGGTCTCGCCGTTGAGCGAGGTCACCGTCAGGCGTTGCGCGCGCAGCGTCACCCGGCACCGCGAGCGGACCACGTTCGCCCACGTGGACCGCGCGAGCGACAGGCAGGCGAGCAGGATCAGCGAGAGCGGGACCGCGAAGATCGACATCAGCAGCGCGGCGAGCCACTCGAGCTCCCCCGGCGTCACGTGGGCCGCGGGCCACGCCTGGTTCACGACGAACATCGACAGCGCAGCCGCGACGAACCACGGGACGATCGGGAGGAACGCCGCGCGACCCCACGTCGGGCGCGTCGTGGTGGGCGTCTCGAGGGTCCACGCGAGCGCGTCGCCCTCTCCGAGCGGGTCGGTGGCCGCGGACACGAGACCGCACTCCGACGCCAGCCGCCACGCGCGGTCCGTCGCATCGGGACTCAGGCGGAGCAGCTTCCGGCGCGATTCGACGCGGATCACGATCCCCGCGTCCGAGCGGGAGAGGAACGCCGAGACCGGCCTCCACCGCGGCCCGACCTCGAGCCCGTCCCTCCCGAGCCGGAGCGAAGGACGGTGGACGGTCGTCGCGTCGAGCGCCAGCGCGCATGCGGGGAACGAGGCGAAGAGCAGGGAGCCGTAGAAGTCCGGGGCCGCGCCGAGCGGCATCAGCGCGAGGGGGCCGAGCAGCGGGAGGCTCCACGCGACCCAGCGAAGAGGGTGCGTCGGGGCGGGGTCGGACTCCAGCGTCGCGACGAGGTCGCGGAGCTCGCGACTCCCCGTCACAGCGCGACGCGCCGCAGGTACGTGCGCTCGTCGAGACGGACGGCCGGAACGCCCGGCTCCGCCGTGAGCCAGAGCGCGACGTCGCCCGCCGGGAGCTCGCCGGCGTCGAGCTCGATCGTCGCGATCTCCCAGGTGGCGTCGGGCCCGACGAGCGCCACGGCGCCGGGGAACACCGCGTCGCCGACGTGCAGATCGAGGCTCCCGGACCGCGCGCCCCACGCCACGACGACGAAGCGCACGATGCCGTCGCTCCAGCGCTCGACGCGCACCACCATCGCCGACGCCTCGGCGCGGGCGGGCCGGTAGTCGGCGGCCAGCGCGGGGACGCCGTTCTGGTGGGTGCGCGGCGCGAACTCCCGCATCTGCGAGGTGGCGGGCTCGTCCTCGGGGACCACGGTGATGGACTCGACCCACTTCGGGCACGCGCAGCCGTACCAGCCGGGCACCACGAGCCGCACCGGCGCACCGTGGTCGGCGGGAAGGGGGCCGTCGTTCATCCGGGTGGCGAGGAAGGCCGCAGAGAGCTGGGACCACCGGAAGATCCACGCACAGCCGGGCGTGGAGTGCTCGGAGGGCTCGGGGTGGAAGTCGCTCCCCTCGATGCGGACGAGCGGATCGCCCGGGAGGTCGAGCAGGTCGGTGAGCGCGACACCCGACCAGCGCGCGGCGCTGATCAGCCCGAAGTGACGGTTCGACCCGTTGCCCGAGCACTCGAGCAGCACGACGCCCTGGTCGGAGGCGAGGCCCTGCAGCTCGGTCGCCGTCACGGTGCCGTCGGGCAGATCGACCGTCCAGTCGGCCGTGTCGAGGCCGGTGGGCTGGAAGGTGCGCACGAAGAAGGCGTCGTTCGGCGTGACGAGGTCGTCGGGCCCGGCCAGGCCGGAGTGATCGTAGGCGAGGCGCCCGTCGAGCCCGACCCCCTCGCGCGTGCCGACCGCCTGGCCGTCCTCGCCGAGGAAGGGGAGCACCGCGAGCAGCTCGGGCGCGTCGCTGTCCTCCGGAGCATCGCTGTCGGTGTCGCCCCGCGGACGGCACGCGGCGACCGCGAGGGCCGTGAGCTGGAGGAGGGTCTCGCGCCGGGTCTGCATGCCCGTATCCTAGCTCCGGGACCCCTCGCAGGGGACGCAGCCCTCGCCGCTGATCGCCTCGCGCGCCACGTCGGCCTCGGCCTCGTCCGTGAACCAGATCGAAGGTCCCGAGGTCGTGCAGCAGACCGTGTAGCCCACGTCCTCACAGGGGGTGTCGGGGTGGAAGCCGAGGTCGGCGTCCCCGTGCGACTCCTGGGCCCAGAGGCAGGTCGGGGCCTCCTGGATCGTGCAGAAGCCGATGTCCGACCCGTCGGGATTCAGCGCCGTGTACCGCATCTCGCAGGCGCCGGGCGCCGGCTCGGCCGAGGCACAGGCCAGCAGGAACAGGGTCGTCGGGAGCAGGAACATGGCGTCTCCGGTGGGCTCGTCCTTCGGTGTCGTAGGGCCGGCTGCCGTCACGGCTCCTGTACGGGGTACCGTCCCCCGCACAGGAGCCCGCCATGTCCAGACCCGACGTCGTCTTCATCCACGGCATGTTCATGACCCCACGCTGCTGGGACGGCTGGGTCGCGCGCTTCGAAGCCCACGGGCTCGCGTGCCTGGCGCCCGCGTGGCCGCACCACGACCGGCCCGTCGAAGAGCAGCGCGCCCGCCACCCCGATCCCGAGGTCGGCGCCCTCACGCTGGCCGACGTCGTGGCGAGCTACCGGCAGGTGCTGGAGGGCCTCGATCGACCCGTGCTGGTGGGGCACTCGATGGGTGGGCTCGTCGTGCAGCTCCTCCTGCAGGAGGGCCTGGGGCGATCGGGCGTCGCGATCCACTCCGCGCCGCCGAAGGGGGTCGTGTCGCTGAAGTGGAGCTTCATCAAGAGCAACTGGGGCATCGTCAACCCGTTCGTGTCGGCGAAGGAGCCGTGGCTGCCGACCCTCGAGCAGTTCCAGTACGGCTTCGTGAACGGCCTCCCCGAGGCGCTCCAGCGCGAAGCGTGGGAGACGCAGGTGGTGCCGGAGTCCCGCCAGGTGGGCGGTAGTCCGAACACGGCAGCGGGCGTGATCGACTTCGCGAAGCCGCGTCCTCCGCTGCTGTTCGTCGCGGGCAGCGCCGACCACATGATCCCCGCGAGCCTCAACCGCTCGAATTTCGACCGATACGAGGCGAAGAAGGCCGCGTCCGGGAACCACACGGTGTTCGAGGAACAGGCCGGCCGCACGCACTACACGCTCGGTCAGGAGGGCTGGGAGGCGGTCGCCGACCGGGTGATCCGGTGGGCTGACACCGGCGAGTGAGCACCAGGCGGAGCGGCGCGGGATAGGGGCTTTACATGCCGAATCCCGGGCCCCCACCGAGCTGGACCGGAGAGCGGGTCCACCGCGTGGAGCTCGGGTCCGTGGCGATCATCGGCGACGTGCACGGTCGCGCGGATCTGCTCCTGCCGCTGCTCGAGCGGCTCCATCGCCCGGTGCTGGTGCTCGGCGACATCTGCGATCGCGGTCCCGACACCCGCGAGTGCATCGAAGCGCTCATCGCGTGCGGCGCCAGCGGCGTGCTCGGCAACCACGACCTGTGGTTCGCGCAGTGGGCGTCCGGCCAGGGCTTCGACCCCTACGCGCTGTCTGCGCGCATGGGCGGCGCAGCCACGCTCGACTCCTACGACGCCTCGCCCGACGACTGGCGCAACGTCCCCCGCGCCCACAGCGACTGGGTCAACGCCCTGCACCTCACGATCGACCTCGACGTGCGGGGCCACCGCTTCTGGCTCGCCCACGCCGGGGTCCCGAGCGACCGGACCCTCGGAGGGCTCCACGCCGACGAGGTCGTCCCGCACCTCGCCGCCCACCATCCCGACGACCTGCTGTGGCGCAAGAACGACCCGGAGTCGATGCTCCCGCTCGACCGACCGATCGTGATGGGGCACTGTCCCCGCCACGCCCCGCTCGACAGCGACGCCGTGATCGCCATCGACACGGGCGCGGGTGCGATGTTCCAGCGGCTCACGGCGCTGCTGTTGCCCGAGCGGCGGTTCATCACCGTCAGCTGAGTCGGAGGAGCGGGACGACGGCGTGCTTCCGGTAGAGGGGGCCGTCCGGGCCGAGCTCGCTGGTGAAGTGGACGAGCTCGGTGACCTCGACGGTCTGCGGTGGCAGCGAGGGGAGCAGGAACGGCGCGAGGGGGCCGGCGCGGTCGATGCGGACGCGGGCGAGCGTGACGTGCGGCCGATAGTCCTCTTCCTTCATGTCGAATCCGATGTCGGACATCGCGTCGACCACGGCGGCGCGAGCCTCGAGCAGAGCGGGCGTCGGGGTGACGCCGGCCCAGAGGATGTGCGCACCGGTGCGGCCCTCGAAGTGGCCGAGGCCTCCGATCGTCATGAAGAACGCCGGGATTCGAAGATCGAGGAGCGCCTCGCGGACGGCGTCGGGATCCTGATCGCCGAGGAACAGCACCGTGACGTGCATCTGTTCGCGCGGGACCGGGCGGATGCCGGGGCCGGGTGCGGGGCGCACGGCGAGCAGGCGCTCGGTCACGTCATCCGGCAGGTCGATCGCGACGAAGCAGCGCATCAGGGCTGCCACTCACCGGCGAATGCCGCCCAGCCGAGCTGCCCGACGACGCCGTACCCTTCGACCCGATGGTGCGCGCGGCGCTGGACCTCGAGCGTCATGCCGAGCTTCTCCGCGACCCGCCGGGACGCGACGTTCGGCTCGGCACAGAAGACCGACGCCTTGTTGAGCCCCATCCCGCCGGCCTCGCTCGGGGTGAGGAGCCAGGCGAGCCAGTGCCGCATGGCTTCGGTGCAGAGCCCCTGGCCCATCTGCGGCGCGTCGACCCAGTAGCCGATCTCGACCGACGCCACGTCCGGGCGCACGGCGTGGATGCCCGTCATGCCCACGAATCGCCCGTCCCGGCCGAACATCCCGACCGCCACGCCGTCCGGGCCGACCGGCCGGCGCGAGACGAGGACCTGCGACGCGACCCAGGCGGTGGTCTCGACGGGATCGCGGTGCTGGTCGCCCGCCCAGGTCATCCAGGGCAGCAGCACGTGCCGGGAACGCGCCACGGACGCGAAGATGGCGTCGACGTCGTCGATTCGCAGCGTGCGGAGGACGAGGCGCGGCGTGTCGATGTGCAGGCCGTCGAGGCGGGGTGGGGAGGTCCAGGTCATGCTGCCGTGTACCACGCCCTGGATCCGGAATGCGGCTGTTGCGACAAAAGCCTTGGTCGAGGCGGATTTCGCGCCGTCGAGGCGCCGGGGTCGGCCCGCAGATTTCCGGTCTCCCTGTCCCGATCGTGCCAGAGCCTCGCGATGAGGCCCGCCAGCACGAGAGGATCGGGTGTCCCATTCGGGTCAGACCCGAATTCCCCCGACCGGGAGCCTTCAGCGGCTTGAAGCCGCTGACTCCTCCCTGTGAATGGGACAGGGGGTGGGCTGGCTTCCCGACAGGTTCTTCACACTTCGTACGAGCCGACTCCCGGTGCGAATGCTATTCGCAGCGGGACGGCCATCGTTGCGGCCGTCGCTTGCATTTGATTGTGCCGAGGTTTGTCTTGAAGCTCTTCCTCGTGTTCGGGCTGGCATGTGTGCCGGTCTCGGTAGCCCGTGCCACCACCATGGTGGTCATGGATGTTCATGAACAAGCGGACGAATCGCACGCTCTGGTCGAAGCGGTCGTCGGCGGGTCGGTGGTCGTACAGACCGAGCGGATGGTGTACACCGACACCGAGCTGCGCATCGTCGACGTGCTGGGCGGCGAAGCCCCGCGGACGATCACGGTCCGGCAGGCGGGCGGCGTGCTGCCCGAGCGCACCGTGTTCATCGCGGGCGATGCGCGCCTCGCGGCCGGCGAGCGCATCGTGGCGTTCGTCCGCGAGCGCGACTCGCGCTGGTACTTCACGGCACTCGGTCAGTCCGTGTGGCACGTCGAGGACGGGCACCTCGCACAGGACCTGCTGACCGAGCACCTCATGGAGCGCGACCGGCTCGGCCGCGTCGGGCCCGCCACCCAGAGCCCGCTCGCCTTCGACGCCATCGACGATCTCGTGGAGGCCGTCTCCGACGTGCCGTTCGGAGGTGCCCTGTGATCGCGCTCCTCCTCGCGGCCCACGCGTACCAGCCCCTGTCGACCTGCCAGGGCACCCCGACCCACTGGAACGGCGTCACGACGTGGCACCTGACCCGCGGCGGCTCCCCGATGTACTCGCAGCTCTCGGATGCCGAGGTCACCGCGGCGGTGACGGGCGGATTCGACGTGTGGTCGACCCCCACGAGCTGCTGCTCCGGCTTCCAGCACGACAACGGCGGGAACGTCAGCCAGTACTACAGCCTGAACGACAGCACGAACATCATCAGCTTCGAAGAGAACAACTGGGACTGGTCCCTCGGGAGCGTGAACGGCGTCATCGCCGTGACGTTCTCGCAGTGGGGCTGGGGCTGCGAGCTGTCGAGCGGCGACCAGGTGTTCAACGGCGTCGGGTTCGACTTCACGACGACCAGCAACCCGGGCTGGGGCGACACCGACCTGCAGAGCATCTCGGCGCACGAGAACGGGCACTGGCTGGGCCTCGACCACTCGAGCACGTCGTCGGCGACGATGTACTACGCCTACCCGGGCGGGACGAGCGCGCGCTCGCTGCACACCGACGACGAGAACGGCGTCTGCAACGCCTACCCCGCGACCTGCGGACCCCAGGAGCAGAGCTGCACCGACGGGGTGGACGACGACTCCGACGGGCTCACGGACTGCGCGGACCCCGACTGCGCCGGGTACTCCGTGTGCTCGTGCCAGGTGGAGACCACGGTGTCCTGCGGCCAGACCGTGAGCGGCAGCACCTACGGACAGGCCAGCACCGTCGAGTCCTGGGGCTGCGCGAACTGGGAGACGACCGGCCCGGAGGCCGTGTACAGCTTCAGCTCCGCGGTGAGCGGCCCCGTGACGGTCGATCTGACGGACCTCGACGCGGACATGGACCTGTTCGTCACCGAAGCGAACGGGTCGGCCTGCAACCCGAACGACTGCAGCTCGAGCGGCGGTCCGAACACGACGCCCGAGTCCGTGACCATCGAAGCGGTCGCGGGGCGCACCTACGTCGTGGTCGCGGACGGCTGGGACGGCGCGGAGTCGGGCTACACGCTGTCGATCACGTGTCCCGCCGGGGGCGAGGCGCCGCCCGCGCCGCCCGACGAGCCGCCCGTCCCCGAGCCGGCCGCCGCGTGCGCCCCCGTGGCCGCGCTCCAGTGCGGCACCCCCGTCGAGGGCACGAGCGTCGGCGGCACCAACGACGTCGAGCAGTTCGCGTGCGTCGACTGGAACACGA
The DNA here is from genome assembly GCA_020632875.1 of Alphaproteobacteria bacterium. Lineage (GTDB taxonomy): Bacteria > Myxococcota_A > UBA796 > UBA796 > JACKEQ01. Next base: position 66,453 of record JACKET010000015.1, on the reverse strand, counting down.
GCGGGCCCGAGGCGGTGTACTCCATCACGCCCACCGTGGACGGCCCCGTCACGCTGAAGATGTCGAACCTCACTTCGGACCTCGACCTGTTCGTGACGACGGATCTCGCCGGAGGGTGCGACGCCGACGGGTGCGTCGCGAACAGCGGCAGCTCCGACCTGTCGGACGAGCAGCTCACCTTCGAGGCCCAGGCGAACCGCACGTACCTCGTGGTGGCGGACGGCTACGACGGCGGCGCGAGCGGCTTCACGCTCCTCGCGACGTGCGCGGGCAGCAAGGACCCCGGAGGCACCGGCTTCGACGCCGACGATCCGTTCCTCGCTCCGTCGGGCTGCGGCTGCGCCTCGGCGCGGCCGGGCGTCGCGTGGGGCGTGCTGCTCGTCGCGGCGGTCCTCGGACGGAGGCGCCGCTCCTGAACCGTGCGACGATGCGCGCATGGACGAGGAGACGTACACCGCGCGGGCGATCAAGGTGCTCGGGAGCGTCGAGGCGATCCGCGAGCACCCCGCCATGTTCATCGGCGGGACGGGGTCGCACGGGCTGCACCACCTCGCGAACGAGCTCGTCGACAACGCGGTGGACGAGGCGCTCGCGGGGGCCTGCACGCGCGTGGAGGTGTGCGTCCATGCAGACGGGTCGCTGAGCGTGGACGACGACGGGCGCGGCATCCCCGTGGAGCCGCACCCGAGCAACGGGCGTCCGGCGGCGGAGGTCGTGATGACCACGCTGCACGCCGGGGCGAAGTTCGGGCAGGGCGCGTACAGCGTGTCGGGCGGCGTGCACGGCGTAGGGCTGTCGTGCGTGTGCGCGCTCGCGGAGCACCTCGTGCTCGACGTGTGGCGCGGCGGTCGGCACTGGCGGCAGGTCTACGCGCGGGGTGCGCCCTGCGGCGACCTCGAGGACGTTGGGCCGGCGGACCGCACGGGGACGCGCGTCCGGTTCGCCCCGGACGCGGCGGTGTTCGAGCGATGCGAGTGGTCGTTCGCGTTCCTCGCGCACCGGCTGGCGGACCTGTCGGGGCTGCTGCCGCGGCTCGCGCTCCGGCTGACGGACGAGCGGACGGGCGAGGTGCGCCGGTGGGACACGGGCTCCGACCTGCACGCGCTGATCGCCGCGATGGCGGGCCCTTCGGAGCCCGTGCATCCCGAGCCGCTCGTACTCGCGGGGGAGAGCGACGGCATCCGCGTGGACGCGGGCCTGCTGTGGACCGACGGGCGGCACGGCCGCGTGCGGGCCTTCACGAACGCCGTGTTCAACGCGCAGGGCGGCACGCACGAGCGGGGATTCGCGTCCGGCGTGGTGGAGGCGCTGCGCGACGCGGGCGCCGCGGGATTCGTCGAGGAGGACGCGCTGGAGGGCCTCTTCGCGGTCGTCTCGGTGTGGGTGCGGGAGCCGCAGTTCGCGAGCCAGACGAAGACGCGCCTCGCTACGCGGGAGGCGTACGGCGCGGTGGCTGCCGTGGTCCGCGCGGAGCTCGGGCGGGCGCTGGCCGACGCCGGGCTGCGCACGGCGGTGGTCGAGCGGGTCGCGGCGGCAGCACGGGGCCGGATCGCCGCGACCGCCGCGCGCCGCGTGACCCACGGGCATGCCGCGGCTTCGCTGGCGGGGAAGCTGGCGGACTGCGAGACCGGGCACCCCGAGCGGTCCGAGCTGTTCCTCGTGGAGGGCCCCTCGGCGGGGGGCTCGGCGAAGCAGGCGCGGGACGCGCGCTTCCAGGCGGTCCTCCCGCTGCGCGGCAAGGTGCGCAACGCGGAGCAGGCCCGGCTCGACCAGGTCCTGAAGGACACCGAGCTCTCCGCCATCGTCGACGCGCTCGGCTGCGGCGTAGGGGAGCGCTGCGACCCGGAGGCCTGTCGGTACGCGAGGGTCGTCGTCATGACCGATGCGGATCCCGACGGGTCGCACATCCGCGCGCTGCTGCTGACGTTCTTCCTGCGCGATCTCCGCCCGCTGGTCGAGGCCGGCCGCCTGTTCGTCGCGCGGCCTCCGCTGTACCGCGCGAGCTTCGGCGGCGAGGAGCGCTACCTGCTCGATGCCGCCGCGCTGGAGGCCTTGCGGGCCGCGCACCCCGAGGCGCGCGTCCAGCGGTTCAAGGGCCTCGGCGAGATGACGCCCGACCAGCTGCGCGCCAGCACGATGGACCCGGCGACCCGCACGCTGGCGCGCGTCGAGATCCACGATCCGGCCCGCGTCGACGCGGTGTTCCACGACCTGATGGGCGATGATCCCGCGGCGCGGCGGGCCCTCGTCGAAGCGGCGTGGCGCGTGTAATATTCCCGGGGGGAGGCGCGTAGCTCCGGTATGGAAGTGCTCCTCGAGCTCCTGCTCACGCTGGTCGGCACCGTCGTCGAGGCCGTCGTGCACGCCGTGTTCATCGAGCACGCGCGGTTCTGGCTGTGGGTCGCGGGCATCTTCGCGAGCGCGGCGCTGCTGTGGTGGCTCCTGTCGCTCGCGAGCTGAGCGATCGCACCCTGGGCACGTGGTACACCCCGTCTCCGACCGGAGGCTGCCATGGCACAGGATCGAGACAAGCGGATCGCGCGGATGCACAAGATGCGGGATCGCGTGGGCGAATGGGCCGCCCGGTACCACCCCGACGCGCTGGCCGAGGGCATCCGCTGCTGGATCGGTTCCCACGAGCCGCACGAGGATCTCGTGCGGGTGGGGGTCTCGTTCGCGCTGATCGCGCCGGTCGGCGACGCGCCTTCGCTGCTCGAGCGGTTCCGGGCGGCGGCGGGCAAGCTCCCGCGCGCCGAGCGCGAGGTCGTCGACGACTGGTCGCGTGCCTGGTTCGGCGTGTTCGAGATCGTCACCGTCATCCCCGGCGAAGGCCTCCGCCTGGAGGACGTGGTGACCGGCATCTCCTGGGACGTCAAGGAACGCGCGGCGTCCTACCAGCTCGAGGTGGGGCAGTGGATCGCGGCCTTCCTGATGCCCGTCGAAGGGCACATCGAGCTCGAGGGCACTTCCGTGATCATGGGACCCCCCTCCCGGATCGACGCGGTCCAGGCGTACCTGGCGGCGAGACCCCACGAGGGCCCGCTCCCGCCGGAGGTCTCGCGTCGCACGGCGCGGCCGGTCATTCAGGCGATCCGGGAGGCCGAGCGCACCCCGCAGTTCGTGAATGGCGACGGGGATCCGATCGAGCTCCTGACCGCGACGCTCGACCTCACGTGGAAGAAGGTCCAGACCACTCTGCGGAAGTGGGACGATGCGGATGTCGGCGACGACTTCGCGTCCGTGGTGGGGCCCTCGCCGGAGCAGGACACCCCCGTCGTGCTCGGCACCTTCCGGCCCGACGGCGCGAAGACGGTCACCCTCGACGTCAACAGCCGCGGCCGCCTCGCGAAGCTCGCCGCCCTCTGGGAAGCGCGGGTCGGCAAGCCGTTCCACGTCCTGTCGGAGGACGTGGCGGACACGAGGCTGCCCCCGTCGGATCCCCGTGGCCGGAGGGTGGTCCTCGACACCCAGATGCTCGACACCGACGATCCGGAAGGCGCGGAGCTCGACTTCCGCACGACGCACGCTCTCGACTGGCCGCATCGACCCATCCCCGCGCTCGATGGGCTCACGCCCACGGAGGCGGCTGCGGCCGGGCGGAGCGCCGAGGTCCGCGCACTGTTGCCCACCGATCTCCCACCCGTCCTGGAGGCGCATCTTCGCGATGCGCTCGGAATCGGCGGAGGGGCGGTCGAGCCCAGGCTCCCCGACCTCCGCGACCTGCCCGTCAGCAGGCACCCGTGGGAGGTCGCGCTGATCGAGGATGTGCTCGCGATCGACGACGTGGACGTGGAGGGCATGCTCATCGTGGTCGAGCGCGGGTCGGGCATGATCCGGGGCGTCGGGCCCATCGTGGTCGGCGATTCGCTGCTCCAGGTCCTCCGGCCCGCGTTCTCGGGGCCGCCGGCACCCGGGAGGCCCGCCCGCCCACAGCGCCTTCTCACCTCCGATCCGGCCCTCGCGGAGCGCCTCCGGGAGCTGGTCGAGCCCGCGGGTATCGGGGTCGAGGTGGTCGACAGCACCCCCGACCTGGACGTCGTGGTGGCGTCGATGGTCGAGCACTTCCAGGGCCTGTCCGCACCGGGGATCACGACCGACCTGCCCCTGTGGGCCGAGACCTTCGAGACGTTGTGCGCGCTGGCGCCCTGGCGGTCCCACTCGGAGCACGTGCTGTTCCGCTTCGACGGCGTGCTCGACGCGGCGGTCGCGGTGCTGCTCGGGAACGCCGGAGAACAGCGCGGGGTGTCGCTCTACCCCACCGAGGAGGACTACGAGCTGTTCCTGGATGTCGCCTACGCCGAGGAGCCCGAGGCGCTCCTCGACATCGATGTGCTGAACCTCTGGATCGACGCCGCCGACGACCTGTCGGAGGAGGAGGTCGACGCGTGCCGTGAGGCCGGGCTCGTGTCGTCGGGTGGGCTGTACCCGCAGTTGGTCGCGCTCGGTGGCGGGAGGCCGGCTGCGGCGGCTCCAGACGGCCAGCGGGCGATGCTGGCGGCGATCCAGGCCATCGTGGGCCTCGTGTCGGCCGACCCGCGGCTGGAGGGAGGGCCCCGCCGCGTGCAGACCTGTCTCGGCGGGATCGAGGTCTCGTTCGAGCGCGAGGACGAGGGCTGACGCACGACGGCCCCGAGCCGTGCAGCTCGAGGCCGGGTGCGTCGACGGAGCTCAGGCGAGGTCGAACCGGTCGAGGTCCATGACCTTCGCCCACGCGGCGACGAAGTCCCGCACGAGCTTCTCCTTCGCGTCGTCGGCCGCGTAGACCTCGGCGATGGCGCGGAGCTGCGAGCTCGACCCGAAGACGAGGTCGAAGCGGGTCGCCGTGTGCTTCACCGCGCCGGTCGCGCGGTCACGGCCTTCGAACACGTTCTTCGAGGTGGGGGTCCACTCGGTGCCCATGTCGAGCAGCGTGACGAAGAAGTCGTTCGTCAGCGCGCCCGGACGGTCGGTGAACACGCCGTGCGCGGACCCGTCCCAGTTGGCGCCCAGGACGCGCATCCCGCCCACCAGCACGGTCATCTCGGGGGCCGTCAGGGTGAGGAGCTGCGCCTTGTCGACGAGCTTCTCCTCGGCCCAGCCGGAGCCGTCGCCCAGGTAGTTCCGGAAGCCGTCGGACCTCGGCTCCAGGACCGCGAACGACGCGACGTCGGTCTGCTCGGCGGTGGCGTCGGTGCGCCCGGGCGTGAAGGGCACGCGCACGTCGAACCCCGCGGCCTTCGCGGCCTGCTCGACCGCCACGGCGCCGCCGAGGACGACGAGATCGGCGAGCGACACCTTCTTGCCGTCGGTGCGGCCGCGATCGAAGTCCGCTTTGATCGACCCGAGCGTCTCGAGCACCCGGGCGAGCTGCGCGGGCTGGTTGACCTCCCACCCGCTCTGCGGAGCGAGCCGGATTCGGGCACCGTTCGCGCCGCCGCGCTTGTCGCTGCCGCGGAACGTGGACGCCGACGCCCACGCGGTGGAGACGAGCTGGGCGGTCGTGAGGCCGGACCCGAGGATGGCGGTCTTCAGCGACGCGATGTCGCCCGCGTCGACGAGGACGTGGTCGACGGCGGGGACCGGGTCCTGCCAGATGAGGTCCTCGCTCGGCACGTCGGGGCCGAGGTACCGGCTGCGCGGGCCCATGTCGCGGTGGGTCAGCTTGAACCACGCGCGGGCGAAGGCGTCGGCGAAGGCCTCCGGGTCCTTCCAGAAGCGGCGCGCGATCGGCTCGAAGCCGGGGTCGAAGCGCAGCGACAGGTCGGCCGTCGTCATCATCGGCCGGTGCTTCTTCGCGGGGTCGTGGGCGTCGGGGATCAGGTGCTCGGGCGCCACGTCCTTCGCGAGCCACTGCCACGCGCCGGCCGGGCTCTTCACGAGCTCCCACTCGTAGCCGAAGAGCATGTCGAAGTAGCCCATGTCCCAGGTCGTCGGGTTGGGCTTCCACGCGCCCTCGATACCGCTCGTGGTGGTGTGGACGCCCCGTCCCGTGCCGAAGCCGTTCTTCCACCCGAGGCCCATCTCCTCGATCGGAGCGCCTTCCGGCTCGGGACCCATGAGCGCGGGATCCCCGGCTCCGTGGGCCTTTCCGAAGGTGTGGCCGCCCGCGACGAGCGCGACGGTCTCCTCGTCGTCCATGGCCATGCGGGCGAAGGTCTCGCGCACGTCCCGCCCCGACGCGACGGGGTCGGGCTGGCCGTTCGGACCCTCCGGGTTCACGTAGATGAGGCCCATCTGCACGGCGGCGAGCGGGTTCTCGAGGTCGCGGTCGCCCGAGTACCGCTGGTCGCCGAGCCACTCGGTCTCCTTGCCCCAGTAGATGTCCTCCTCGGGCTCCCACACGTCCTCGCGGCCGCCCGCGAAGCCGAAGGTCTTCAGGCCCATGGACTCGATGGCGACGTTGCCGGCGAGGATCATGAGGTCGGCCCAGGAGAGCCGGCGGCCGTACTTCTGCTTGATCGGCCAGAGCAGGCGGCGCGCCTTGTCGAGGTTGCCGTTGTCGGGCCAGCTGTTGAGCGGGGCGAAGCGCTGCGTGCCCGAACCGGCGCCGCCGCGGCCGTCGCTGACGCGGTAGGTGCCCGCGCTGTGCCACGCCATGCGGATGAACAGCGGGCCGTAGTGGCCCCAGTCGGCGGGCCACCAGTCCTTCGAGTCGGTCATCAGGTCGGTGAGGTCGCGCTTCACCGCGGCGAGGTCGAGCTTCTGGAACTCGGCGCGGTAGTCGAAGCCCTCGCCCATCGGGTCGCCTTCCGCCGTGTTCTGATGGAGGATCTTCAGGTTGAGCTGGTTCGGCCACCAGTGCTTGTTCGCGATCGAGCCCGTCGCGGTGCCGGCGTGGGTTCCGTGCATGACCGGGCACTTGCCTCTGTCGTCCATGGTCGTTCTCCTGGTTCGGGGGGAAGGGGTGCGCCGTCTCCCGGCGTCCTCGTGCCTCCAATGTGCAACGCCCGTTCCAGTAGTCCCAAGATATTGAACCCATGCGAGGCATAGGCACTGACTATGATCAGTCCCTCACGCGGACGAAGCTCGGGAATCGCGGGACGCCCGCCTCCGTGAGCTCCTGGTAGCGGAAGGTGATCACGGTGCCGACGGGGGGAGGGTCCTCGCGCTCGGCGTCCGAGAATCCGGTTCCCACCTTGAACGCGGTGCCGTCGTCCAGCTCGACGAGGAGCGCACCCATGCGACCCTGGTGCCGACCCGTCCCGGGCTGGTGGCCGACCACGCGCGCCTCGGCGTCGTGGAAGGTCTTCACCTTGAGCAGTGTGTCGGATCGACCCGCGACGTAGCGCGAGCCGGGGCGCCGGAGCATCACGCCCTCGCCGCCGAGGGCCTCGACGCGGGCGAGCTCTTCGAGCAGGTGGGCGGTGTCGCGACACAACGTGTGGGCGAGGACCCGGTGGGAGCCGCCGAGGGCGAGCCCGTGGAGCAGGTCGAGGCGGTCTTCGAAGCCCGCCTCGTGCGCGGGTGCGTCGAACACGACGTACTCGAGCTTGCGCCAGCCCTCGCCGCGGTCCATGCGGCGCGCGATCGACACGGTCATCTGGAAGCGCCCGCGCCCGCCGAAGATCTCGCCGTCGAGCGGGTGGTCGGGGAGGCCTTCGAGGAACCAGTCGGGCGCGTGGAACGGGTTGCCGAGGCGGGAGATCAGGCGGCTGCCGTCCCACAGCGCGCGGACGCCGTCGAGCTTCTCGCTCATCCACCAGCCCGTCGGGTCGCGGTCGTCCCAGCTGTGGGCGAGCAACAGGCCCGGCCCACCGGCGCTCTTCGTGGGGGAGGGCTGGGGGAGGGCGCCCAGGCGGGCCGTCTCGGCGGCTTCGCCGCGATACGCGCGGAGGTGCTTGCAGGTGCGGCGCTCGACCGGCAGGGACTGGTGGAGCCACGCCGGACACGTGCACGACCACACGCCGCCCGTGTTCGTCAGGGTGTAGGTGCGGCCCCCACTCCCGGGGACCTCGATGCTGTCGCCGTCTCCGATCGGCCCGGTGGGAGCGGGGCGGCTCGCGGGTACCGGCGCTGCCGCGCCCGCTGCGCCGTAGCCCTTGGCGCGCTTGGCTGCGGCCTGCTTGTCGGCGTCGGCCTGCGCGGCCGCGGGGCTCGCGTACGCCTTCGTCTTGCTCTGCCCGCTCGTGCCGATGCGGCCCCAGCGCGTGGTGACCTCGGCCCCGTCGACCTCGACCTCCCAGAACTTGTGCGACTTCCCGTCGGAGAGCTCCAACCGCATTCTCGACCCCCGCGCGACGTTAGCGCATCGCGGCTGCTAGCCTGCGAAGCGGCGACGTGGGAGCGAAGGATGGACGGGGGGATCGGGGAGTGGCTCGCGGCCTGTGCGCGCGATCCACGCGGCTGCATCGAGGGCATGGAGCGCCGGCTGGTGGCGGAGCGCGCGCACGTCGCGGGGTACGAGCTGACCTACGCGGCGCTGGTGCTGTGCATCGCGCTGCTCGCGATGGTGCCGCAGGTGCACACCGTGATGTTCGAGGGCCCCGACCTGCTCGCGGTGGCGGGAGGAGGCGTTCCCTCGTGGAATCTCGCGGCGGCGACGAGCTTCTACGTGGTGCACTTCGCGCTCGTGGGTTTGTTCGCAGGCTCGTTCCTGGTGGTTCCGCTGCTCCTGTGGGGCACGTCGGCCTGGGATCCGCACCGGGTGCGGCTCGGCTCCGACGCGTGGCGCCTCGCGCCGTGGTTCCTGGTCGTGCTGGTCGCGACCCTGCTCGAGGCGCCCCACCTGTCCTACGCGATGGTGGCGACGCTCCTGTTCCGGTACGCCGTGGTGCTGTTCTTCGGAGTGGCGTGGCTGTCCGTCCTCCGGATGGTGCGTGCGAAGGCCCCGGACCGCGACCTCCAGACGTGGCTGTCGCCGCGTCCGCTCCTGCTGCTGTTGCCCGTGGCTGCGGGCCTCGTGGGGCTGTACCTGCTGGAGCGGGCCATCCCGACGCTCGATTTCCTGATCTCGTGGCGGTTCTACGCGTTCACGGCGGCCTACCAGCTCTGTGCCGTCCTGGTCCTCATCGGCTTCGTCGCCGACCGGGTGACGACGCACGCGCCGTGTCGCGTGGGGTTCCTGGGCGGTCTGGCGATGTGGTACCTCGCGGTCTCGATGCTGTCGGAGGAGGTGCCGCGGACTCCGGCGTCGCCGGACGTGGAGGCGGCGTGGGACCAGCGGTTCTACGACCGGTTGAGCCTCGACCCGGATGCCGACCCGGTGCTGCTCGTCGCGCTCGCTGGCGGAGGCACGCGGGCCGCGGCGCTCGGGATGCTGGTGCTGGAGCGGCTGCGCCGGGAGGGCCGCGACGACGACATCCTCGTGATCAGCAGCGTGTCCGGGGGCAGCCTGGCGGCCGTGCACTTCGCCCACGACGGCGGGGACTGCGGGGACGATACGTATGGCTGGAAGAACGCGTTCCCCCGGGACATCGCGGCGCGCATCGGCGCGACCTCGGGCGAGCCGGTGGACGTGCTGGCAGCGTGGTGGCCGTTCCACGACCGGCACGTCGACGCGATGTTCACGAACTTCGACGCGGCGATCCTCAAGGGCATGCACTTCCCGCGGATCTCGCGGGGCGAGGCGCTCGCGGGCTTCTGGAACGAGCGGTTCGCGTGGGAGGAGCGTCCCGACGCGCCGCTGCTGATGGTCAACACGACCCGCGTGGACACGGGGGCTCGCGTGGTGGTGGGCTTTCCGCCCGTCCCGCCGCGCTGGTTCGACGACTGGAACGACAAGCGGCGCCAGCCGTACGAGTCCTTCGCGGCCCAGGAGGGCGGGGCGGTCGACCTCGCGACGGCCGTGCGGATGTCGTCCGCCTTCCCGTACGGGCTCGACGCGCCGCTCGTGGGCGGGGAGCACGGGTTCCGCGTGATCGACGGCGGCGTGTTCGACAACACGGGGGTCGGTACGCTGGCCGCGCTGGTGAACGGCCTGGATGCGGCGCACCTGCAGGCGCTCCGCGACCGCGGGGTCGTGGTGGTGGAGGTCGACGCGGGCGCGAAGCCGCGCGGCACGGGCGGCGGGTTGCTCGGGGCGCTCCAGGACCCGCTCACCGCGACGAGCCATGCGGCGGTCTCGCGGGAGGTCGTTCTCCGGAAGCACGCGGACGAGCTGATGAAGTCGACGCTGTGCGGGTCGGATGTGGCGTGCCGCACGGAGAGCTTCCGGCACGTCACGGTGAGCTACGACCACTCCGGCGAGTGCGGCGACTACCTCGCCGACGACATCCCGACGGCCTGGACGCTCGGTCCCTCCGACACGGCCGACACGCTGGGGCTGTTCCGGTGCCTCGATCTCGGCGACGGCACGCCGGGCTCCACGGGCTTCATCGCCGACCTCCGCGCGAAGGAGACCTCGATGGCCAGCTACCGGTCGAGCGGTCTCGGCCGGGCCATCGCGCAGGCCGGCGACGGGCCTCCCGCTCCGCCGGCGCAGGCCGAGCCGGTGCTGGTGCGGATCGACGCGATCGACGCGGACTTCGCGCGGGCCGAGGGCGACGGGACGTTCGTGATCGACCGCAGCGTCCAGGCACAGCGCGGGAAGGCCGCGGCCGCGATTCCCGTGAACACGCGTGTGCGGCTCGAGCCGGTCGATGCGATGAAGGTGGCGGAGCCGGGGATCTGGGTGCAGGCGACGGTGGTCGAGGAGCAGCCGCAGCTGGCGAGCCCGCCCTGATGCAGGCTCGAAGCTGCTTCCCCGTGCGCGTCGGCCGGGTTCGATGGGGCGGCATCGGGAACGCGCACGCGCACGGGGTTGGTGGGGCATCGGGTGGGGAACGCATCCTCGGCGGGAGCATCGGGGGTTCAACGCATCCTGGAGGGCCGGTCGGTCGATTTCGATGGCGACGGCCGGTCGATTGTCGGCCTTCGTTCGTCGGGCGGGTCGGTCGATCGAGGCGCGGAGGGGCCCGAGGATGCGTTGAACCCCCGATGCTTCGGCCCAGGATGCGTACGGGGGTCGATGCCCCCCACACCCGCTTCCCCCGCCCGTGTTGTGCCCTCCTAAGGTGCGAACGTGATTGGAAGCGTGAGCTTCACGTCCCCCATCGTCGGGGGCCCGCGCACTGTGGACAGCGCCTCGACCACACACGCCTCCAGCGCCGCGTCGCCGATGCCGCGCGTCACTTCGGGGGCCATCGTGCGGTCGGGGCGCATCGTCATCGATACCTCCATCTCGCCCGCCAGAGTGGGCGTCTCGGCCAGCCGCTCGACGTAGCACGCTTGTAGCGCGCCCAGGCTGCGGTTCAGGCCTGCGCCGAACAGGAGGGACTTCGCGTCTCCCTCCACCCGCAGCTCCCCAAGCGTGACCCGGGGTGGCAGGGCGGGTGGCGGGTCGAGGCGCCAGGTCCATGCTGCCCTTCTCGGGCGCGCGCCGAAGACGCCGACGAGCAGCCGTACATCGGCGTCCTCGGGCATCCACACGTCGAGCGTGTCGCCCGCGCTGTCGGAGAGGAACCACAGGTCGTCACGCGCCACCGCGGATCGGATGACCCGTGCATCCCGTTTGCGCTCCACGAGCGCCCACCCGTCACCCGTCGGCAGCAGCTCGAGCCCGTCGTCGGAGCCCGGCGCGGATGCGTGGGGGATCGGCACGGCGACGAGGTCGAAGTCGATCGCTGCCCAGTGCGTGTCCGCAGGCATCTTCGGGACGAACGGGAGCACGGCGGTCAGCGGAGTCTTCGCGTCTGCCTCGACGATCAGCTCTGCCGGAGGCGAGAACGACTCCGGAGTCACGGGCGCGTCATCGAGCGTGACGTCCGCACCGAAGCGGAGGGTCGGACCCGCGGTGTAGGGGGCGTGGTGGCCCTCGACCTCGGGCAGGTCGATGCCCGCAGCGGCGAGGGCGTCGCGGCGCGTGTTTGCCGGCGACACCAGCAGTGGTGCGATCGAGGCGCCCTGCGCGGCCACCGCGGCCCCGAGGCCAGCCGGCACGAGGAGGACACCGGCGGCCAGCGCCCCGGAGCCGAGCGTCCGGCCGGAGAGCAGGGCGCGGATGACGGGCGCCACGCTCGCGAGCATGGCGATGCCGACGAGCACCCCGAGGACACCGAGCGCGACGAGGCCGACAACGAGCCCCTCCGACGCCCGTCCCATCATCACGTCGCGCATCTCGGCCGATGCGTTCGCGCTGGCCTGGAGGTACAGGATGGCGGGCCCGGTCGCGAAGGCCACGGCGGCGCTCGTGAGGCCCAGGAGACCGAGCATCCCGACGTGCGCGCGACCCGCAGCGGTCCGGGCGAGGTCGACTTCGGGCTCCTTCGCGAGACGGAGCGAGGCCAGCGCGATGCCGAGAGCCGTGCCGAGCGACACGATGGAGCCGAGCCACACGCCTGCGACGAGCCCCACGGGCGACAGCAGCGCGATCAGGCCGGGGACCACGGCGTGGAGGGGCGTCATTCGGGCTTCGCGCCCGGCGCCGATGGCCACGCCGAGCCCCAGGGCGAGCGATACCCCAGCTGCAGCGAGCGCGGACAGCGCGGCCCCGGCGTAGAGCGGGTAGAGCGCGACGCTCTGACCGTTCGCCGCCATCTTGCTCTGCATCTGCGCCGAGGCGTGGCCCACGGCCGCCAGCGTGAGGCTCTGGCCCGAGAGCACGCCGAGCAGGCCCACGGTGACGGGCAGCATGACGAGCGCGACAAGCACTACGGCTGGCAGACGAACCCGCACCGCCGGCACGATCAGCGCGACCAGCAGGCCGAAGGGGAGGCCGAGGAAGGGCAGCTGGAGGGCGGCCATCCACGGCCCACCCTCCTTGAACATCGTCACCGGATCGATCATCCGACCTCCAAGCGCCGACCCTACCAGCACGGTCGGCGCCGCGTGGACCCGCTACGGGAGAAGGGCACCCGCCGCGGGGGTGGGGATGGCATTCCGGCTCGTCGTAGACGGCGGAGCTGCGGGTGTCGGCTGCGGGATCCCGGCTCGTCGAACGGGGATGGCGGGTGTGGACGTCCGGTCTACCCATTACTCCGCGCGCGGAGCGCGCTGCGCGGCTCGCCTTCGGCGGCCTTGCGGGGTCGGTAGACCCGGCAGTCCCAGGATCCGGTTCCCTGGGTGGGTCGAGCGGCTGTGGCAGGGCGTGGGGGAACCGGACCCTTCGGGCTCTGCCTGTCGCGATCGAGGAGGTCAGGAGAGCTACGAATCGGCAGGGCGATCGGGAGAGCTGCGGACCAGAAGCGAGGGACCTCCGAGCGGATCGGAGCGCGTCCGCCAGGCGTCGGGAACGCGTACGCGCACGGGTGTTGGGGCCGGATCAGAGCCGCGTCGACCAGCTCCCCTGGTCGGACTTCACGAACACGCTGTGGATGGCCTCCTTGCCCGACGGCGCAGCACCCGTGCGCCGGGACACGAAGTTGCCGTACCGCATGGAGTCCCCGGCATTCCCGACCAGCTTCTTCAGGTGGTACTGGTACTCGCCGTTCAGCACGACCGTGACGTTCGTGTAGTCCTGCTTCGACAGGTTCACGAGCTCGAAGGTCTTGCGGCCCGTGACCTTCACGGCGAGGTCGAGACCCGCCGCCGCGGCGACCGGGGGAGGAGCCACCGCCACGGACGAGGGCTCGACGGCGGCGGCGACGGGCTCGACGAAGACCGGCCCGGGATCGGGCTCCACCGAGAGGAGCAGCATCGACCCGAGGAGGCCGATCAGCACGGTCGCGACGACGGCGAGCACGCCGATCACGCCGAGCATCCCGGTCCCGAAGACGGCCGCCGCGAGCAGGTAGAGCGCGCCGTTCCGCTTCGCGGGCGCGGGCTTCTGGATCTCCTCGGTCTCTTCGAGCGTGAACGCCATCACCTGGGCCATCGGAACCTCCTTTCGGACGCTCTGTCGCACGCGGAGGGGAAGGGGACCCGGTCCTGTTGCAAACCTGTAGCGTTGTGAGGGGACCGGAGGATCGTGCAAATCATCCGGAGTATCGTTGCTTCGCAGGCCGCTCCCCAGGGCATAGGTTGGAGTCGGACGCTGCCGAACGAGTCGGCAGCCGCCTGCCGAAGGGTCCCTCGGGACCGTTGTTTCTGGAGTCCTCCATGTCCACTCCTCCCCGCCGCCGCCTCGGAAGCACCGACGTCCAGATCTCGCCCATCGGGCTCGGGTGCATGGGGATGTCCGACTTTTATGGCAAAGCCGACGACGCCCGCAGCACGGCGCTGCTCCACCACGCTCTCGATGTCGGCATGAACTTCTTCGACACGGCCGACATGTACGGCCCCTGGACCAACGAGCGGCTCGTGGGGGCGGCCCTCCGCGCCCGTCGGGACGAGGCGGTCATCGCGACGAAGTTCGGCGTGAAGCGCACGGCCGACGGCGGCTGGCTCGGCATCGACGGCAGCCCCGCCTACGTCCGGTCCGCCTGCGACGCGTCGCTCGAGCGCCTCGGAATCGACACGATCGACCTGTACTACCAGCACCGCGTCGACCCCAACACGCCGATCGAGGACACCGTGGGCGCGATGGCAGAGCTCGTGGCGGCCGGCAAGGTCCGGTACCTGGGGCTGTCCGAGGCGACGCCCGACCAGGTCCGCCGCGCGCACGCCGTGCACCCGATCACCGCGCTCCAGACGGAGTATTCGCTGTGGACGCGCGACCCCGAGCTCGAGCTGCTCGACACCTGCCGCGAGCTCGGCATCACGTTCGTGGCGTACTCGCCGCTCGGCCGGGGCTTCCTGACGGGCGCCATCACGTCGCCCGACGACTTCGCGCCCGACGACTTCCGCAAGAACAACCCGCGCTTCCAGGGCGCGAACTTCGAGAAGAACCTCGAGCTCGTCCGCACCGTGCGCTCCATCGCGGCCGACAAGGGCGTGACGCCGGCGCAGCTCGCGCTCGCCTGGCTGCTCCAGCAGGGCGAGCACATCGTGTGCATCCCCGGCACGACGAAGCAGTCGCGCTTCGACGAGAACCAGGCCGCCAACGCCGTCACCCTGACGGCCGAAGAGGTGCGGGTCCTCGACGAGAGCCTGCCCGTCGGCGCGGCGGTCGGGGCCCGCTACTAGTGGAGTCCCTCGCGGCCGGCTGCCTGGCGCACGGCCCCGTCGATGGCGTGAACCCCACGTCCGTCGACGGGCTCATCGTCTACCGGAAGAACGCGCCGACCGCCCCCGCCAGCGCGGTGTACGGGCGGTGCGTCTTCCTGGTCGTGCAGGGCCGCAAGGAGACCCGCGTGGGGGACGACCTGTTCGTCTACGACCCCGCGCACTACCTCGTGACGTCGGTACCGTTGCCCGTGGTCTCCGCGATCCGGGACGCGAGCGCCGCGCGGCCGTTCCTGTCGCTCGCCGTGAGCTTCGAGGTCGAGGCGGTGCGCGAGATCCTGTCGAAGGGGGGCGACGCGCTACCTCCGCTGTCGGCGGGCCCTCCGCAGCGCGGGCTCGCTTCGTGCCCGGTGACGCCGGCCATCCGGGATGTCGCGGGGCGCTTCGTGACGCTGCTCGATCGGCCCGACGACGCCGCGGTCCTCGCGCCGCTGTACCACCGCGAGCTGCTGTACCACGTGCTGAAAGGCCCGCAGGGCGGCTTCCTCCGCGCGGTGGCGATGGGGCACGGCCAGCAGAGCGCCATCTCCGACGTGCTCGCCGCCATCCACGCCGACTGCGCGCAGGCCTTCGTGGTCGCCGAGCTCGCCGCACAGGCCGGGATGAGCGAGTCGGTGTTCTACGAGGCGTTCCGCTCGGTGACCGGCGCGACGCCGCTGCAGTACATCAAGCGGCTCCGGCTTCAGGAGGCCCACCGGCAGCTGACGCTGGGCCTGAGCAACGTGTCTGGAGCCGCGCACGGCGTGGGCTACAACAGCCTGTCGCAGTTCTCGCGCGAGTTCACGCGTGTGTTCGGGTCGAACCCGAGCGCCTGTGTGCCGCGGTAGTCAGGACCCAGCAGCTCAGCGGCACGGGCGTGTCGTCGCGCACGGACGGAACGGTCTCGTCGCGCTCCAGGTGGGCGCCGAGGCGGCGGGCGACGGCGTTGCTCGCGGCGTTCGCCGCCTCGCAGCGGATGGAGATGGCGTCGATGCCCTGGTCGAAGGCGACCTCCACGAGCGCACGCGTGGCTTCGGTGGCGTAGCCCCGGTCCTCGTGGTCCGCCGCAATCCAGTAGCCGAGCTCGCACCCGCCCTCGCGGACGAACAGCATGGCTTCTCCCACCAGGCTGGTGCGGTGACGGACCGCGAAGCGGAGCGCCGACCCCTCGGCGTGCTGCGCCCGGTAGCGCTCGATGCGCGCGAGGGCTTCGGCCCCGTCGCGCGGGAGGTCCCGTGCGAAGGGCACCCACGGGCGCAGGTGGGCGGCGTTCGCCGCCAGAATGGCGAAGAGCGCGTCGGCGTCGGCCTCCGTCCACGGGCGGAGCGACAGGCGAGGGGTGTCGAGGGTCTCGGGTGCGGTCAGGCGCATGGTCAGCGCCCGTAGCGCTCCAGGAAGTCGAGGGCGATCCGCTCGCGGTCCGTGAGCGCGGGCAGCCCCCGCAGCGTGGCCTCGAGCCCCGTCCAGTCGCCGCCGCTCAGCTGCTTCGCCATGGTGAAGACGACCTCGCGCGGGCGGCCGGGAGGCGGGCTCATCCGCTGCGCGTTCAGCGCCGAGAACGCCTTCGCGTACGCGGTGGACCGGTCCCACGCCGCGGCTTCGCCCCGCAGCCACGGGGTCGCGTAGCGGCGGAGGCCCTCGGCGAGGGACGCGAGGCCCGTGGTCGAGAAGCGGTGGACCTCGCCGTCGGGGGCCCGGTACGCGGTGCGCATCGTGTCGGCGGGTTCGAAGCGCAGGGCTTCGAAGATGGCGTTCAGGCTGGTGGTCTCCGCGCCTCTCTTCAGCAGGACGGAGACCTCGTGGTAGCGCTGCTCGAGGACCTCGACCGCGAGGTCGTCACGGACCCATCGGCGTCGGGCGCCGGTCTCGGCGGGCGCGAATCCGAGCTCGCCCTCCAGGAAATCGAATGCGTCGGACATCGCGGTCGCTCCTCGAACGTCGTCGCCGGAGCGTACCTCCGTCTCGAGCGGATCTCCCGCACGCCTCACTCCCGTCGTCCAGAAGGGCCATTCGTCCCAGGAGATTCCGTACGGGGCGCCGCCGTCGGTGTAGCCCGCGATGAACGCGAGCTCGTCGTCCCACTCGACTCCGTAGCCCTCGGGGAGCTCGTCGGCGGGCTGCTTCTTCGGCTTCCGGGGCCGAATGGGCTTGTTGCGATCCCGCTCGACCTGAGCCGCGTAGACCGGGTCGATCTTCACGCCCAGCATCCGGAGCTCGGTGAGCGCGCACATCCGGTCGACGCCGAACCACTTCGCGTAGGCGCGCACCACGTTGTGGCCACCATACGTCCGGCGCCATTTGGGTGCCGCGGCGAGCCGTTGCTTCCGCGTCATGCGCTTGCGTCGTGGGGGCAGGGCCTTCTGCATCGAGTGGACCCTAATCGGCCAGGGTCGCGAGCAGCCACGCCCGCGCGGACCGCCACTTGCGCTCGACGGTGCGCAGCGAGACGCTCAACGACTCGCCGATCTCGTCGTTCTGGAGGCCCCCGAGCAGCTTCAGCTCGACGATGCGCGCCGCCACCTCGTCGTGGGCGGCGAGCTCGGTGAGCGCCCGGTCGAGCGCCACGATGTCGAGCACGCCCTGCTCGGTGCCGAGCCCCGCGAGGGACACGCGCTCCCAGCCACCCCCGCGCTTCGCGCTCGCCCGCCGCCGCGCGCGGTCGATCAGGACCTGCCGCATGGCCCGCGCGGCCAGCGCGGCGAAGTGCCGCTTCGACTCCCAGCGCGGCTGGCCCTGCTTCATCTTCGTCCAGGCCTCGTGGACCAGGCTCGTCGGGTCCATCTCGGGCCGGGCGCCGCGCTCCCCGTGCATGTGCGCCGCGAGGTTCCGCAGGTAGGCGTAGACCTCCTCGAAGAGGGCATCCCCGTCTTCGGGAGCGGGTGGCTGGATCATGTCTCAAGTTGGCACGAGCCGGCCCGCCGCGCAAAGCTCTACGCGCACCGTGTCCTCCATTCGCGCCATCGCCATCTTCGACGAGGTCTGCGAGCTTCCACCGGAGCTGCGCGCGGCGCGCCTGCAGGCCCTGTGCGCCGGAGACTCCGAGCTGCGCGACGTGGTCGAGCGGATGCTCCTCGAAGACGAGTCGAGCGACGGCCTGCTCGACCGGACCGTGTCCCAGGGGGCGGCGCGGTGGATCGCCGAAGACCTGCTGCGGAGCCTGGCCGAGGGCCTGTCGAGCGACGTGGCGCCGCCGATGCCCGACCACATCGGGCCCTACCGGGTGCTCGGCCTGCTCGGCGGCGGCGGGATGGGCATCGTGTACGAGGCGGAGCAGACGAAGCCCCGCCGGTCCGTGGCGATCAAGGTCCTCCGCGAGCGGATGACGGAGCAGCTCGGCGACGCGCTGTTCGAGCAGGAGGTCGAAGCCCTCGGCGTGCTGCTGCACCCCGCGATCCCGCAGATCTACGAAGCGGGCACGGTCGCGGGCCAGCGGTACCTCGTGATGGAACTGGTCCGCGGGCAGGCGCTCGACCTCGCCGCGCGGACCCGCTCGCCCGCCGAGCGCATCGACCTGCTGGTGCGGTTGTGCGACGGCGTGGCCTACGCGCACGGCGCGGGGTTCGTGCACTGCGACCTGAAGCCCGCGAACATCCTCGTGACCGAGACGGGCCAGCCGAAGATCCTCGACTTCGGCCTGGCCCGGCGGGACGGCAGCGAGTCGTCCATCCGCGGCGGCACGCCGGCGTACATGAGCCCCGAGCAGCGCGACGGGCGCGACGCCATCGACCAGGCGACCGACATCTGGTCCCTCGGCGTGGTCGCCACCCAGGTCCTCGCCGACGCGCTGCCCGGCAAGGCACCCCCGCTCCCGCCCGATCTGCAGGCCGTGATCGACCGGTGCCTCGCGCCGGACCCGGGCGACCGCTACGCCACGGTCTCGGCGCTCCGCGACGACTTCGCGCGGGTCCGCGACCACCTGCCCGTGCACGCGCGACGCACGCCGTGGCACCACCGGGCCCGCCTGTTCCTGCGCCGGAACCGCCGTCCGGCCGCCATCGTCGGGGGCATCCTGGCGCTCTCGGTGCTGACGCTCGTGGGCACGCGGGTGGTCTCGGAGGCCCGGGCGCGCCAGGCCCACGCCGACCAGGTGCTGCGTGCCGCCGAGCGGCTCGAGGTGACGCAGCGACGGCTCGACGCGCTCTACGCCGATGGGCGCGTCGCGGAGGCCCAGGCCGTCTTCGACGCGTTCATCGCGCTGCCCGAGAACCGGGGCACGCCGAGCATCGCGCGCGCCTGGCTGCTGCACGCCGACCGCGCGGGGAACGACCCGGTCGAGGCGTCCAAGGCCCTCGCCGAGGCGTACGTGGCGGCGGTCGAGCCGGACGTGCAGCAGCTCGCCCTGCGACGCCTCGCCGGCGGGTTCGCCGAGCGCTGGCAGTGGGCCGCGCTCGACGAGGCGACCCGCGTGCTCGCGCGCACCGCGCCCGACGACCCGACCACGCGTGCGCTCGCGTCCATGGCCCTGCTCGGCCGCCGGGACCTCGCCAGCGCCGCGGCGGCACAGACGGAGCCGGGGCTGGCGGGGGTCCTCGCGCACTGGTCCGTCGCGACGCGCACGGGCCACCACGGCTGGTCCGCCACCCCCGTGACCCTGGGCGGGGAGGCGCGCATCGCGCTCGTCGACGACTACGCCGGCCGCATCCTGCTGACGCGTCCCGACGGGGCCCTGTCGCTCGTGGAGTCCGTCGACAGCGGGTCCGTCGCCACGCACGGCCTCCACCTGCCGCGGGTCGTGCCGCACGGCGACGGGCTGGTGGTCGCGAACCGCCTGGGCTCCGAGAGCCCGACGCTGTGGGAGATCCGGGACGGGACGCTGGTGCCGCTCTCCAGCTGGGACGACCAGCGCGTGCTGAGCGCCGTCGCCATCCCGGGGGCCGACGGGCGGCAGGTGGTCACGGGCAGTGGTCCCTACGCGCGGCGGATGACCCTGCTCTCCGAGGCCGACGGGTGGCGCGCGAGTGTCGCCGATCCCGCGGCCGCCCGCGCCCGCTCGGACGTCCAGGAGCTGCAGCTCGCGGACCTCGACGGCGACGGGGTCCCCGAGATGATCGCCACGCTGGGGCCGTGGCGGGCCTACGACGTGCGGGTCTACGACACGAACCCGCTGCGGCCGAGGGCGCAGCGGCAGCTCGGGTGGGTGGCTGGCACCGGCGTGCTGCGGGGCGGCGAGCTCGTGGTCACCAAGAGCGACGTCTACGAGAACACCTGGGTGTTCGGAGAGGAAGCGCCCTTCGGGGAGCCGCCGGGCCTGATGCGATTGCGCCTGGACGGCGGCGACCTGGACCTCGTGGAGCACATCGCGGTGCGGTACCCCGGGCCCGATCCCCACGCGCTACCGCTCGGCAGGGTGCTCACCGGGGATGTCGACGGCGACGGGCGGGACGACATCGTGGCCCAGAACGGCGGGGGGATGCTGCTGCTCCGGCGGAGCGACACGGGCTGGGACCAGATCCAGGTCCCGGGCCTCGATCCGCTCCTGCTCGCGGACCTCGACGACGACCCGGGCCTCGAGCTGGTCGTGATGCTGCGCGACCGCGATCGGGAGATCTGGGTGCTCGGGACCCAGGAGGGGACGGAGGTCCCCCACATCGAGCCGCCGACGGTGGTTCCCGAGCCTCCGCCGCTCACCGACCCCGCGACCGTGCGCGTCTGGGCCCGCGCGATGGACCTCGTGCGCATGGGGCTCGGCGACCTCGCGGCCTCCGCGCTCTCCCGGCACGCCGCGACCCAGCAGTCCGAGGCCGCCGCGGCGCTGCTGACGGCGGCGGGGGAGCTCTGGCTCACGGCCGATCAGCCCGAGCGCGCCATCCAGGCGTTCGAGGAGGCCGTCGCGCTGTCTCCGCAGGCGCCCGGGATCCGGGGCCGGGCCATCGCCGGTGCCGCGGCCTCGCGCTGGCAGGACCACGACGTCGCGGGCACGGCCAGCTGGCTCACCCACGAACAGGCCGACACGCCGGCGATCCTGGGCCGCCTCGGCCTCGAAGCGGTGCCCGAGGCCGCGCCGAGGTCCGTTCTGTCGTTCTCCGGCGCGCTCCCCGAGGGCTGGTCGGTGTCCGCGCCCGAGTCGGTCGGCGCCGAGCCGACGGGGGAGGGGGTGGGGCTCACGGCGTTCTCGGACGAGGCGACCCTCGCCATGCTGCCCCTGCGGGCCACCGCCGCCGAGCGCGGGATCGTCGTGGAGCTCGATCTGGCGCACGTCGAGCTGGGATCGGGGGTCCGGGTCGAGCTGGTCGCGGGCGGCCGTCGTCCCCTGGTCGTCGGCGTCTCCGGGCACGGCGGCGCGAACCGCACCGAGCGATTCGCCGGCTGCCACCAGGAGGACCTGAACCGGCTCGGCTCGAATCGAGCGGTGGGCCCCGGTGGGAGCGCGCCGGAGTCGCTGGTGCTGCGCGTCCACCACCTCCCCGCCGCGAATGCGACGCTGTGCGAGGTGCGGGACGGGAGCGGCCGCATCCTGTCCCGGGACCTGATCGAGGTGGACATGCCCGAGACGGGCGACTGGCGCCTCGAGCTCGCGGCCTATCGGGAGGCCGGCTCGTCCACGTTGTCCATGAGCCGGGTCACCCTCCGCAGCATCACCCTCGTCGGATTCGAGGCCGCGCCGTCCGCGACGCCGGCTCCGGTGCCCGAATCGCGCCTCGACCGCGCGGTCCGGTACGCCCGCGCACGCGACCCGGCCCGGGCACGGGAGACGATGCGGGCCGTCCTGCGCGACCGGGATCCGGCGGAGCTGGCGAGGCTCCGGCACTACCTGCGCCGGGACCTCGACGACATCGGGCCCGTCGTCGCCGAGCTCGACCGCGCGGTCTACCAGGAGCAGCTGGCGGCCTCCCTGGCCGATGCCGCCCGGTACTTCCTCGACCCGGACATCCGCGAGGTGCTCACCTCCTCGGAGATCGAAGAGCTGCCACTGCGGACGCGGTCCGCCCTGTCGCTCGCCTGGGGCCGGGCCCGCCTGTTCCACGCGACCGAGCAGCCCGAGCGCGCCCTCGCGGAGCTCCAGCGCATCCTCGACGCACCCGAGCTCGATGGAGACGACGCCCGGGACGACGCGAGCGAAGCGCACCTCCTCTCGGCCCGCATCCTGTGGGGGCTCGGACGGGTGGAGGCGTCGCGGAGCCACGCGCGGGCGTTCGTGGAGGGGAGCGCGTCACCGGATCTGGCCGCGGAAATCGTCGCGCGCCACCTGCC
The DNA here is from genome assembly GCA_020632875.1 of Alphaproteobacteria bacterium. Taxonomy (GTDB): domain Bacteria; phylum Myxococcota_A; class UBA796; order UBA796; genus JACKEQ01. Next base: position 44,286 of record JACKET010000015.1, on the reverse strand, counting down.
CGATCTCGCGCTGGAACCGTAGCGGCACCGGTCGCGGATCCGCTTCCTGTGCGCGTCTGTGGGCGTGCGCCGATCTTTCTCGGAAAAATCTTCGGGTCGGGTGGCGGGTGGGAGCGCCGGCTTGCGTGGGGACAGAGGCTGGAACATCCGACCCACTCTCCAGGAGCCGCCATGTCTCCCCGACTGCTCGCCGCCCTCGCGCTCTTCCTCTTCGCCTGCAAGGACAAGGACGAAGACACCGATGTCGAAACGGACACGGACACGGACACCGATGCCGACACGGACACCGACGCGGACACGGACACCGACGCGGACACCGATGCCGACGCGGACACGGACGCCGACTCCGATGCGGACGCCGACACGGACGCGGACGCCGACACGGACACGGACGCCGACACCGACACCGACACGGACGCCGACACCGACACCGACGCCGATACCGATACCGATGCGGACACGGACACCGACGCGGACACGGACACGGACGCCGACACGGACGCCGACACCGATGCGGACACGGACGCCGACACCGATGCGGACACGGACGCGGATACCGACACCGACACGGACGTCCCGGTGTGGCCGCCCGACTTCCAGATCTCGGTGGGCCGGTCGAACGTGTTCACCAAGTACGACTACATCGACGGGGTCCTGACGTCGGCGCCGTCGGCGGGTTGGTACGAGTGTCCGGTGGGCATGGAGCTCGTCGGCTCCGACTTCCAGATCGACGGCTACTGGCTCTGCGTGGAGTCGGCGTACGCGAACCACCGGTTCTACGTGGGGAACGCGCCGGCCGCTCCGTTCACGCTGTACTCCTACCAGATCCAGAACCCGACGCTGCGGAGCACCAATTCGCCGGGTGGCGACTGCCCCACGGGCGACCTGTTGTGGGACGGCAGCGGTCGCGGGGCCATCGTGGGTGACGGGCTGTGGGTGTGTGGCGATGCCGATCTGCCGGATTGGTACTTCTCGCCGAACGAGCTCGTGAGCACCTGGACCGCGGACCAGACCTTCGCGCAGGTGGGCGCCGCGGGCTCGCTGATCCTGACCCCGACCACGGGCGATCCGAAGCTCCTGAGCGCCGATGGGCTGGACCTCGACGCGTCGTACTCCCAGGTCGTCATCCCGCTGGCGTCGGTCGGGCCGGCCACGAGCGCGCAGCTGTTCTTCCGGCGCACCACCGATTTCGGGTACTCCGAGGCGCGCTCGCTGGCGTTGCCGGTCCCCGCGAACCAGAACGTGACCGAGATGGTGTTCGACATGTCGACCGTTGCGGACTGGAACGGCACGATCGACTCCCTCCGGTTCGATCCGGCGGGGAGCGCGTCGAACTCCATCCTGATCGACGGCATCTCGCTCGAGCACCCGGCGGCGTTCACGTTCGAGGGCACGGCGGACAACGTGTTCACGCTGTACATCGACGGCGCTCAGGTCGCGACGAACCCGGACTGGCCGACGATCTCGAGGGTCGTCGACCGCCTGGCCACCGGCGACCACACGGTGGCTGTGCACGCCGTCGATCAGGGCGCGTCGGCGATGATGCAGCTGCGCGTGCTCGACGCGGACGGCAACATGGTGCTGAGCTCGAACACGACCGACTGGGTGTCGTACAACGCGACCGGCGGCGAGCCGGCGGGCTGGGCGAATCGCAACTTCGACGACTCGGCGTGGAACACGCCGGTCTCGTGTGGCCCGAACGGGAGCGCGCCGTGGGGCGGGGTGGTCCCGGGTGCGGAGTTCATCTGGGACGGTGCGGACTGCGGGTCCAGCGGGACGCGCCTGTTCCGCGCGACGCTCTCGGTGCCCTGAGGCTCACACCGGGAAGCGGTTCCGCAGGAACCCGACGGCCCGGTCGACGAACACGCGGACCCGGGGCTCGATGAACTCGCGGTCCGCGTACACGATGCTGACGGACGCGTCGGCCTCGACGATGCCCTCGAGCACGACCTCGAGCTCCCCGGCCTCCACGCTGCTCGCGACGGCGGCGTCGGGGAGCAGCGCGAGGCCGAGGCCGGCGCGGGCACCCGCGGCGAGGACCCGGATGTCGTTGGCGGCGAGGCGACCGCCGACCTCGACCTCGCCCCCCGCGACGAGTGGCCAGCGCCGGCGCGGGTCGAACTCGCCCGCGAACCCCACCAGGCAGCTGTGCTCGGAGAGGTCTTCGGCGTGCGCGGGCCGGCCGCGACGGGCGAAGTAGGCCGGGGAGCCCACGACGTGCCGGCGCCCGGCGGCGACCTTGCGGACGATCAGGTTCGGGTCGCGCACCTCGCCGAAACGCAGCGCGACGTCGACGCCTTCGCCGACGAGATCGACGTGGCGCGTGGTGGAGCGGACCTCGATCTGCACCTCGGGGAACTCCTCGAGGTACGCCACGACGAGCGCGTCGAGGAAGCCCGAGGTCGACGAGATCCGGAGCAGCCCGCGCGGCACGTCGTCGAGGCGACGGACCGCGGCCCACGCCTCTTCGGTGTCGGCCACGAGCCGGCGGGCGCGGCGCAGCAGCTCCTCGCCGGCGGGGGTCAGCACCATGCGGCGGCTCGTGCGGTGGAGCAGCCGGACGCCGAGCTCCTCCTCCAGCCCCGACATGCGGCGGCTCAGCGTGGCGCGCGGCAGGCCGAGCGAGCGGGCGGCGGCCGAGATGGACCCGCGCTGCGCGACGACGGTGAACTCCTGCAGGCGCTCGGGGCTCGGCATGTGTGATCCAAATGGACAGGTGGCGTGTGATTCTAGTCCATTGTGATGTCGGTGCACGGGGCTAGGGTTGCGGTGTCCCATCCAGGAGGTCGTCATGTCGAAGCCCATCATCGCCGTCGTCGGAGGAACCGGAGCCCAGGGAGGAGGCGTCGTGGACGCGCTGCTCGAGCGCGGGCGGTTCGCGGTCCGCGTGCTCACCCGCGACCCGTCCAGCGACCGGGCCGTCGCCCTCGCCGCACGTGGGGTCGAGGTCGTCGCCGCCGATCTGAACGACCCGTCCACGCTCCCGGCCGCATTCGCGGGTGCCTACGGGGCCTTCGTCGTGACCAGCTTCTGGGAGCTCGCGCAGGGGGAGAGCTCCGAGACAGAGCAGGGCGCGTCCGCCGTGGCCGCCGCGCGCGAGGCGGGGGTCGAGCACTTCGTGTGGTCCACGCTGCCCGACTCGAAGCGCCTGTCGGGCGGGCGCCTCGCCGTGCACCACTTCACCGGGAAGGCCGCGGTCGATGCGGTGGTCGCCGGAGCCGGCTTCCGCTTCCACACGTTCGTCGAGGCGCCCATGTACTACCAGAACTTCACGGGGATGCTGTCGCCCCAGCCGCTCGGCGACGGGGTCCAGGGCTGGGTCGTGCCGATGGACCCGGCCAGCCGGTCGATCCACGCGGGTGACGTGTCGGAGGTGGGCAAGGTGGTCGCCCGGGCCTTCGAGCAGCCCGACCTCGTGGGGCATGGCGAGCACCTCGGCGTGGCCCCGGGCCTGGTGAGCTGGAACGACCTCGTCGAGACGCTGAACGCGCAGGGGCACCGGATGGCGGTCCGCCAGGTCCCGGCCGAGGTGTACGACGGGTTCTTCCCGGGCGCGAGCGAGCTGCGCGAGATGTTCCAGTGGTTCGAGGGGTACACGTACCTCGGTCCGGACGCCGAGCAGAAGCTGGCGAACACGCGCTCCGTGTACGGCGACGGCCTGACGGGGTTCGCGGACTGGGCCGCGGAGCACATGCCCGCGTCCTGACGGGTTCTGCGGGAATATGCGGGAGCGGTGTCCAACTCCTGCCGACTCGCGCGTCATCGGGTGTCGGCCGCTCGGGTCGGCGCCACGAACAGGAGCCCGCATGCCCACCTACCTCTGTCTCCAACGCAGCCTGCCGTCGTCCGAAGCTGGCGGCGAGCAGCCCTCTCCCGCCCGGATGCAGGAGATGTACGCGCGGTTCGCCGCCTGGCAGGACACCTTCGGCGACCGGATCGTCGACATGGGCGGTCGGCTCGGGAGCGGGCGCCTGGTCCACGCGCAGGACGCCAAGGACGGCCCGTTCGTCGAGGTGAAGGAGCTCGTCGGCGGCTACATGATCGTCCAGGCCGACGATCTCGATGGTGCCGTCGAGGTGGCGTCGGCGTGTCCGGGCCTCGTGCGGCCCGGGTCCGGCGTCGAGGTGGTCGAGATCCACCGGCCCGGATGACCGCGCTGCCGGAGCACTTCTTCCGACGCGAGTACGCCGGGCTCGTCGCGGCGCTGACGCGACGGGCCGGTGCGCATCACCTCGCGGAGGCCGAAGACGCCGCGCAGGCGGCGCTCCTCACGGCGCTGGAGCGCTGGCCGCACACCGGGCTTCCGGACAATCCCTCGACCTGGCTGCGACGGGTCGCGCTGAACAAGCTGGTCGACGGGTTCCGGGCGCGCGGTCGGCGAGCGGCCCTGGACGCGCTGCCTGCCATCCCGGAGACGTATCCTCCCGAGGGGGCGCTCGCGGGCGAGATGCGCGACGAGATGCTCCGGATGCTGTTCCTCTGCTGCGATGCGCGCGTGCCCGCCGACTCGCAGGTCGCCCTGGCGCTGAAGACCCTGTGCGGCTTCGACGTCCGCGAGGTCGCCGAGCGCCTGTTCACGACGGAGGCCAACGTCTACCGGCGGCTCTCCCGTGCGCGCGCGCGGCTCCAGGAGGGGGGCGGCCTGCCCGAGGCCCTCGAGCCCGGGGAGTACGCGGCCCGCCTCGGCCGGGTCCACGAGGTGCTGTACCTGCTGTTCACCGAGGGCTACCTGTCCTCGCACGCCGACCTCGCCATCCGCGCGGAGCTGTGCGACGAGGCCCTGCGGCTCGCGGAGATGCTGGCCGAGCACCCCGTCGGCAGGACGCCGGCAACCGCGGCGCTGGTGGCGCTGTTCCACCTGCATCGCGCCCGGCTGTCGAGTCGGGTCGACGCGGCGGGCCTGGTCCTGCTCGCGGAGCAGGATCGGACGGCGTGGGACGCGCGCCGGATCGAGCGCGGCCTCTGGTGGCTCGCGGAATCGGCGTCCGGCGAGGGGTTGTCGCGGTACCACCTCGAAGCGGGCATCGCGGCGGAGCACTGCCTGGCTCCGTCGGTCCGGGAGACCCGCTGGCGGCGGATCGCGGAGAGCTACGCCCTGCTGGAGCGGGTCGCGCCTTCGCCGCTGCATCGGCTGAACCGGGCGCTGGCGGTCGCGGAGGATCAGGGTCCCGATGCGGGGCTCGCGCTGCTCGCGGGCTTCGCGCCGCCGGGCTGGCTGGAGGGCTCGTACCTGTGGTCGGCGGTGCTGGCCGACCTCCACCTGAGGGCGGGGGACGCCGAGGTGGCCGAACGGCACCGGCGGGCGGCGCTCGCGGGTGCGCCGAGCGACGCGGTGCGGGCGAGCCTCGCGAGGCGGCTCGCGGCTCGGTAGGGAGGCATCGACCCACGTACGCATCCTGCGCCGAGGCATCGGGGGTTAAACGCATCCTCGGGCCCCTTCGCGTTCCCGCGGGCCGATCCGGCCAACGAGCAAAGGCTGGTAATCGTCGGCACCGCAAGGCCGCCAGGCCCCGACGGCCCGTCCAGGATGCGTTGAACCCCCGATGCTTCCGGCGAGGATGCGTTCCCCACCGGATGCCCGGGATACGCACTGCCATGATTCACAGCCCCCAACAGATGCTGGTCGATCTCCTCGCGGTCGCAGAGGGCGGTCTCACCCAGACGGCAATCCTGAAGCTGCTCGGCTCGGCCGGCGTACGCATCGCGGGCCGGAAGCCGAACCGGGACGACATCCTCGAGCTCGTCGCCACCACCCCGGGACTCGTGCACGACGGTCGGTACGCGTTGGCCGATCCCGAGCCCCACTTCCGGCGCCTGTGGAGCGAGGGCCGGGTGTTCGAGATCTACGCCGCGCTCGGCGAGGTCGAGCCCTTCTTCACCCGCTACGGGTACATCGAGAGCGGCGCGCACGTGATCCAACGGGCCCTGCGCCGCGCACTGCTGGCCGGGGACGACGAGACCGTTCGAGTCATCCTGAAGAGCGCCCGCGGGAACGTGTTCCTCGACCTCCGGCGGTGGTTCCTCGACCCCCTCGACGCATCGATGCTCGAGCGGCTCACCGACATGGGCGTGCGGCTCGTCGTCGGACAGCTCGTCGAGCAATCCGTCCACTGGCGGGAGCCATTGGGCGAGCTGCACGACTGGGCGGCGTCTCGGGAGCACCGGTCCCCCGGGCGCCGCACCGTGGCCGGCCGCCTCCACCTGTTGGGCGGTCGCCTCGACCTGGCGCGGGCCGTGCTCGCGGACCTCCCCGAGGACGAAGCGCTGGAGTGCCGGGCGATGCTGGCCCTCCTGGACGGCGACGCGCGAGCGGCGACCCGCCTGTACGCAGCCCACCTCGCGGCGGCGCGGAAGCTCTACGGCAACGACTACGTCCCCCACGCTCCCGAGGCGGTCTACCTCCCCGTCGCCTACGTCCTCGACGGGACGAAGTCGCGGATCAAGCAGGCGCAAGCCGTGATCGAACGGGCCTGGAAGGGCGGCTTCATCGGGCCGGACCGGCTCGCGACCGGATGGACGCACGTGGCGGGCCTGGTCGATCCCACGGCCGCCACGATCCCCTCGTCGCATCCCGTCTCGGTCGTGCTGGAGGCGCTGGTCGCGTGCTGGCGAGGGGAGTCGCTCGACTCCCTCCGGGCGAACCGTGCCATCGAGGAGCTCCGTGCGCTCGGGCTCGTCGTGTTCGCGGATGCGATCGAGGCCGGGGCGGACGGGCCCGTGGCTCGGCTACGGAGCGTGCGGCCCGCGTGGAAGGACTCCCTGGCGGCACTCGAGCGCGCGCTCGGGGCGGCACCATCCAAGACGGAGGAGGTCCAGGGCCCGGACGAGCGCCTGGCGTGGACCCTGACGCTCTACCGCGGCGTCGAGCCCCACCTCGAGGCGAGGGTACAGAAGGCCCGCAAGGACGGCTGGTCGGCGGGCCGGAAGGTCGCCGACACCCGACTGCACGGCGTCGAGGACCCCACGCTGCCCTGGACGCCCGCCGATCGGACCCTGGCCTCCGCGATCCGGAAACGGACCTACCGGGGCTGGAGTGGCTACCCGGAGGTCGAGTACGCCTGGGACCCCTACGCGACCTGGCGCGCCCTCGTCGGGCATCCGTGCGTGTTCGATGCCAACGGGACGCCGCTCCGGGTGGTGAAGCGCACGCCCGTGTTGCGGGTGGTGGAGGAGGCCGGCGGGCTCCGCGTCGCGCTGGAGCCCGCGGTGGACGTGGGCTCGGTCCGCGTGGAGCGGGTGGGCAACGCCTTCGAGGTCATCCTGTTGGAGAGCGACCAGCGCGCGGCGGCCGAGGTCATCGGGAGCGGGCTCACCTTCCCGGCCGACGCGAGAGCCGCCGTCCGCGAGCTGGTCGCGAGGGCGGGGAGCCTGTTCCGCTCCGAGGCCCCCGAAGCGGCCGTCCAGGAGGGCTCGCCGGTCGTGCATGTCTTCCTCGTGCCCGTGGGGACGGCCATCTCGGTGGACCTCGGCGTGCTCCCGGCCGGCCCCGAGGGCCCGCGACTGGCGCCTGGTGTGGGAGCGGGCGTGCTGCTCGGCCCCGAGAGCATGGGGAGCGTGCGCATCGCGCGGGATCTGGGCCTCGAGAAGGTCCATCTCGCGCAGGCGGCGGCGTTGCCGGGATTGGAGGACATGGAGCCTGGAGAGGCGGTCCTCCTGGAGATCGAGGCCGCGCTCGACCTCATCGCCACCGCGCGGGAACGGGAGATCCCGGTCCTCTGGCCGGAGGGTGGAGAGATCCGCGTCCGTCGGCCGTCCGGCACGTTCGGCATCCAGGTCCGGACCGCGCGGGAGTGGTTCGAGGCGAGCGGCGCGATCGAGCTCGACGACGGCGAGCGTCTCGCTCTGGCGGACCTCGCCCGGAGGTTCCTGTCCGCCCGGGAGCGGTTCGTGGAGCTGGACGACGGCAGCTACCTGGCGCTCGAGTCGAAGCTCCGGCGCAGCCTGGATGCGCTCGTGCGTCTCGGGGAGCCCGTGGGCGACGCGATCCGCGTCCACCCCCTCGCGACCTCGGCCCTCGCTTCCGTCCTCGATCTCCACGGGAGCAGCGCGACCGCTCCCGCCCGGGCCCGGATCGAGGCGGTCCTCGCGGAGCCCGAGCCCGCCGAGGTCCCCCGCGGCCTGAAAGCGGAGCTGCGCCCCTACCAGCGCGAGGCGTTCCAGTGGCTCTCCGGCCTCGCGGGCCTCGGTGCGGGCGCCATCCTCGCGGACGACATGGGTCTCGGCAAGACCATCACCGCCCTCGCGCTCCTCCTCTCGCGCCGGCGGGACGGGCCCGCGCTCGTCGTCGCGCCGACCTCGGTCGGGGGCAACTGGGTGGAGGAGAGCCGCCGGTTCGCTCCCGGCCTGTCCGTGCAGCGGCTCCGGGAGATCGGTGCGGCCGACCTCGATGCCCTGGGTCCGGCGGACGTGGTGGTGTGCAGCTACGGCCTGCTCGTCCACCGGGTCGACCTCCTGGCGACGCGGACGTGGAGCACGGTCGTCTTCGACGAGTCCCAGGCGCTGAAGAACCCGAAGACCCAGCGTCACCAAGCGGCGCTGCGCATCCAGGCGGGCTTCCGGCTCGCGCTCACGGGCACGCCCATCGAGAACCATCTCGGCGAGCTCCACGCACAGATGTCGGTCGTCCTGCCCGGCCTGTTGGGGCCCGCGCGGCGGTTCGCGGAGCGTTTCGCCCGTCCGGTCGAGGCCGGGGACGGGGAGGCGCGCCGGAGCCTGAAGGCCCTCGTGAGCCCGTTCCTGCTGCGGCGGACGAAGGACGCGGTCCTCGACGACCTCCCGTCCCGCACCGAGGTCGCGCACCACGTCGAGCTCAGCCCCGAGGAGGCCCGTCTGTACGAGGCGCAGCGGCTGGAGGCGCTCGAGAGCCTCGACGAGGGGTCCGGGGCGATGGACGTGCTGGGGCGCCTGTCCCGGCTCCGCCAGCTGGCTTGCTCGCCGCGGCTCGTATTCCCCGATTTCGAAGGGGAGAGCTCGAAGACGAAGGCGTTCCGGCGCCTGGTGCGGGACCTCCACGATGCGGGCCATCGCGCGCTGGTGTTCTCGCAGTTCGTGAAGCACCTCCAGCTGCTCCGCGAGGTCCTGGACGACGAGGGGCTCGGCTACGCGTACCTCGACGGGTCCACGCCCGCTGCGCGCCGGGACGCGCTGGTGGCGGAGTTCCAGAGCGGGGACGTGCCGTTCTTCCTGATCAGCCTGAAGGCGGGCGGGACGGGCCTGAACCTCACGGCGGCGGACTACGTGCTCCACATGGACCCGTGGTGGAACCCGGCGGTCGAGGACCAGGCGTCGGACCGGGCGCACCGCATCGGGCAGCAGCGTCCGGTGACGGTCTACCGGGTGGTGGCGCGGGGGACCGTGGAGGAGCAGATCGTGGCGCTGCACGCGCGGAAGCGGGATCTGGCGGACCAGATCCTGGAGGGGAGCGAGCAGGTGAGTCGCCTGTCGGCCGACGATCTGGTGGCGCTGCTGCGCGAAGCGGGCCCATGATTGTCGGGTGTCCGCACGCGGACCCTCTGGAGTGGATGTGTCCGGACACGGGCTGAAGCTGAAGATCATGGACGGCGAGGAGCGGGTGGTCACCGTCGTCCTCGGCGCCGACTTCGACGTGGAGGAAGGGCCCGGCGTGGTGGTCGCGGACTACGCGAGGCAGACCCTGCACGAGGTCGGCCCGGGCGGGGAGACCCGGTCGTCGCTCTGGGCCCTCTGGTCGTTCCGTTTCTTCGAGTACCACAACCGGCTGTTCGTGGGTCGCACGGTGGCCGCGGGCGGGCCGACGGAGTGGCACCCGTTCGTCCCCGCGTTGAGTCGGCACGCCCTGTCGCAGGTCGAGGCGGACGGCGACCTCGACGAGCCCGTGTGGGACGGCGACAACGCGACCCTGGAGGGCCGGACCGTCTTCGCCGCCGACCCCGGGAGCGTCGAGGTCTCCGCGTCCGTGCGCGCCCGTCTGGCGCGGTACCTCCGTCGCACCCTCTGCGGCCATCCCGGAATCTACGCGCGGGTGTTCGGGGCCCGCGTGCCGCGCAGGTTCCGCTTCCAGTTCTCGCAGGACGAGAGGCAGGTCGAGGTCGAGGTCCTCGAAGACCTCGGGCCCACGGAGCGGCTGGTGATCGACCTGCCGGAGCTGAACCCCGACGACGCGCTGCAGGCGTGCATCGACGAGGCGCGGGCCTCGGGTCCGTTCGGTCCGGCCGACGAAGAGCACGCCATGGAGCGCCTGAAGGGCTTCGTGGGCGCCGACCAGTGGGTCCCGGCCTTCCTGTCGATCATGGAGTGGAGCTGGTGTCGGACCCCGCTCCCCGAGAAGATGCAGAACGCCGTGGGTGGCATCCTGGGGCTCGACCCACGCCTCGAGCGGCTGATGGCGGTGCTCCAGGGTCAGACGGACCTCGAGCCGGACGCGAAGGCGGCGGAGATCTATGCGCTCCGTCCCGCGGCGGGGGAGCTGGGCCATTGCCTGGACGTGTTCGTCGGCAGCCTGCGGATGCACGAGGATCCGACCGCTGGAGAGGCGGCCCTGTTGAAGGCGCTGTCCCAGAACCCCCGTCTCGCCGGGCCCTACCACGACCTGGGGCTGATCTACGCCGGTGCCTACGACTTCCGACGGGCGTACCGATGCTGGGACTTCGTCCGGTGGCTGTCGCCTGGCTTCGCGATGATGAGCGACGTGGAGCGGCGGGAGGCGGATGTCTGGGCTGCCGAGCGGCGCGTCCCGGTGGGGTCGATGGCGCTGTCCGCTGCGAGCGTGTGATGCGCGTCCGCTGGCATTCATTGGACACGAGCATGTGACGGGAGGGCATGGGCGCGACGACCTATGTGTACGGCGCTACCGGTCGCCGTCGAGGGGCACGCCGAATCCGGGCGCCCAGACGATGTGGAGTCGCCCTGTGTCGGGGCCGAGCGTGCCGAACGCGAGGTGGACGTCCGGAAGTAGGTGAGCGAACAGCGGCTCGAGAGGCGACGGCCCCCACGCGATGTCGAGAGCGACGGGGAAGGGGGTGCCGTTGCGATTCGGCGTATGCAGGAACGTCGCGTCTTGGCCGGCGTCTTCCTCGTCCAGCGAGATCCAGGTCTGGAAGGGCGTTTTGAAGTCCTCCGATTGGTCGAGGATCGAGCGATAGACCACGCACAACGCGCGGATGTGCTCGACCCGGTAGCGCCACTTCTGGTTGCCCCAGCCCGGCCAGTCGGCGTGGTAGTGCCAGAGGTCCCACCAGGCGCCTGGTCGAGGCCGAGCCTGCTCCAGGGACGCCCGGTGGGCCACCCGTCGGAAGCGCGACCCTTCCCGCGGAGCTTTCGGCGACGCACGTGCTCGGTTCGACGCGGCAGCATCAGCGACGCTCCGGATTCGTCATTCGTTGCCCACGAGTGGCTCTATCCACGTGTCGAGCGCCACGTTGACCGCGACCTCGGGAGGACGTTTGGCGGGACATCACGCGATCACCTTCGCGATGCGGAGCGTCTCCGCCGGCATCTCCACATCGAGGGACCACTCGATGTTCATCGGCCGCTCGCCCTCCCATCGGGTGCACCGGACGGGCCCCAGGAAGGTGTAGGGAACGGTCTCGTTGCGTTCGTCCTTCTTGTGCTCGCGGACGAACAGCAACGGTGTGATCCCCTCGTCCGCGTGCTTCACGTGGCGCTGACCCTTCACGTCCTGGGGACGTGTCCCGGACTGGGATTGCCAGTGGAACCGGCGGGAGTCGATGGCGTAGTCGGCGTACATCGTGGTCGGCGAGTAGTCCGCTTCATCTTTCTGCAGGGTCACGAAGAGCAGGTTGCAGCGGGACGCGACATCGAAGTGTACGCCCTCGCGAGGAATGTAGAGACGGGCGTTTCGAACGTCGCCGAGCGCCGACATGATCTCGTTGAGGCGGTAGGTCCCGTGCACCTCGAGCGCGAGCCTGGTGGGGTGGACGAACGGCAACGTGCTGTGGGTGGTGCGGTCGGCGAGCCAGTCCAGGAGCTGGCGCAGCTCGTCGAGCAGGGCCGCGTGGGCGCGTAGGGTGTGCTCGGCCGCGTCGAGATCGACGCCGTCGGCACCGAGGAGGGTCGTGAAGAGCATCCGTCGAAGCGCGGGCGACAGCGGTTCATCGGCGATCCAGGCGCGCCAGCCGTCGAGACGTGGACGGTCGTCGACGTGCAGCAGCCGCCCGAGACCACGAGCGATCTGCGATTCGTTCGGTCCAGCGGGGCCGCAGGGGAGACCCGCGATGCGCTTCAGCTCCGAGAACGTCCTCCCCGAGCGGTACAGCTCTGCGGGCTCGAGCTCCGCGGATCTCAGGAAGCCCGCCAGGGTGGTCTCCCCGCAGTCGCGCAGCTCTCCCGCGAGCGAGCGTCGGTCGAGCTTCATCCGCGACGCGATGTTGTCGAGGATGATCTCCTTGCTCACCCGATCGAGCTGGATGATGCAGCCCGAAGGCAGGAACGGGAAGTCCTGCTCCACCTGGGTCGCGAGCGCGCGGCGACCGACGGGCCCCACGATGGCGCGAAAGCGGTCGACGTAGCGAAAGCGCGTGTGTGCGACGCCGACGAAGTCGAGAACCGTGACGCAGCGCTTCCCCTCATGGTGTCGAAGGCCTCGTCCGAGCTGCTGCAGGAAGACCGTGGAGCTCTCCGTGGGCCGGAGGAAGAGGACCGTGTCGATCTCCGGGATGTCGACGCCCTCGTTGAACACCTCGACCGTGAAGATGCAGGCCAGATCACCGTCGCGGAGTCTGCGGATGACTCGCGAGCGGTCGACGGCCTTGGTCTCGCCGTCGATCACCGCACTCGGAATGCCGGCTTTGGTGAAGACCTCCTCCATGAATCGGGCGTGTTCGACTCCGACACAGAAGGCGAGCGCTCGCATCCCGGTCGGGTCGTAGACGTGATTGCGGAGCGCTTCGACGATCAGGTGGGCTCGGGCGTGGTGTCCCGTGTACAGCGTCCGGAGCGCGTCCACGTCGTACCGGCCGCGCTTCCTCCAGGCGTCCCGCAGGTCGGTGTTGTCGGCGATCGCGAAGTACTGGAAGGGGCGAGCAGGCCCCGTTCGATCGCGTCCCAGATCCGGAGCTCGCTGGCGATTCGCCCGTCGAACCACTCCAGCACCGAGCGACCGTCGGCCCGTTCGGGCGTGGCCGTGAGGCCGATCAGCTCGGCGGGACGGAAGTGATCGAGGAGGCGCCGGTAGGTGTCGGCGGCGGCATGGTGGAACTCGTCGACGATGACCACGTCGAAGTGTGTCGGGTCCCAGTCGGCGAGGTCGGCGTGCTGGAGGACTGCACCGAGGCGAAGACGTGGGTCCAGTCGAGCGGGCGCATTCCGTCGACGTAGAGCTCCGCGAAGGACCCGTCGGAGACGGCATGGCGGAAGGTGTCGCGGGACTGGGTGAGGATCTCGCGCCGGTGCGCGATGAACAGCAGCTTCAGGCGCTTTCCGGCCCTGGCGCAGAGGCGGGCATAGTCGAGCGCCGCGACGACGTCTTCCCGGTGCCCGTGGCTGCCACCACGAGGTTGCGGTGGCGGTCGTGGACCTCGCGCTCCGCGTCGAGCCGTTCGAGGATGACCTTCTGGAAGGTGCGCGGGCGGCGCGAACACCGCGTTGAGCACGCTCGGGGCGCTTCGGCGCGAAGGGTCTCGCGAAAGACGTCCGGGTCGTAGTCCTCGAAGTCCTCCTCGTTCCAGTGGTTGTCGAAGGCGGCCTGCAGTTGCTCGAGCACGGCGCGGTTCTCGATCTGGGAGAGGCGCACGTTCCACTCCCGGCCGGCGGTCAACGCGCTGTGGAGAGGTTCGAGGAACCGACGAACGCGGTGCTGAAGCCGCTGTCGCGATGGAAGATCCAGGACTTCGCGTGCAGCCGGGTGCCACCGGATTCGTAGGAGACGCGAACCTGTGCTCCCCGCCCGTGAGGTCGTCGAGGACCTTGGCCTGGGTCATCCCGCTGTAGGTGGTGGTGAGCACGCGCAGGGGGCGGCCCGCGGCGAGGTGGCGGTGCAGGACGGGACGAAGGTGGCGGTACCCCTGCCAGAAGAGGAAGGCGCAGATGAGGTCGATGCGGTCGGCAGAAGCCGCTTCGAGGCCGAGCGCGACTTCCAGCGAACGCTCCTGATTGGCGTTGATGTACAGACCTGACTCGGAGAGGGGGAGCTGCGGGCGCGGCCGAGGCGGTCCGATCGCCGTGAGCAGGGCATCGGTCACGGCGTCTTCGGAGGCGCCGAAGCCGACCGAGTGGGCGCCGACGACCGCTAGGAGTTGATTCACGAGGTCGACCTGGGAGCCCGGTCGGCCCTCGGTGGGGAGGGAGGACAGCGCACGTTGGAGGTGGTCCGCGAAGTGGTCGGCGAGGCGGCGTGCGGATTCGGTCGGCGTCAGGGGGCGGGTGGAGGCGTCAGCGAGCTCCAGCGCTGCGGTGACGATCGCTTCGTACAGTCCTGGCGGCGACGTTGGCATCGGGATCCTGGGGTGACTTCGTCCGCGAGCTCGGCCGAGCCGGGTTCGGACTCGACGTTCCGCCCACGCTACTCGAGGTCGGTGGTCGAGATCACCATACCGGGCTCGTCACCACGGCTCGGCCCGCGAACGGAGGTGCGGGGACGAGAGAGGACCTCCCTCGGAGCCGAGTCCCGTCGACATCGGCGCTTCGGGGTCTACGTCGAAGCAGAAGCTCGCGAACGCTACAAGGCGGGCGAGATCGACCGGGACGCATGGTCGAAGGCGCTGCTCAGCGGATCGGGACGGAGAAGCCGAGCAAGACGGAGCCTGGTGTCGGCGACTACGTGGACCACTACGGTCGCGCGCATGCCGACGCGTGGGACGCTTCGCACAGCGGAGGTACACCTCGAGCTTCCTCTTCTTCATCGCCTTTGGCGGGACGGGTCTTTCGCTGACCCTGGACGAGGCCCTGGACCGGATCGACGCTGCGGGCCGGGACCAGCGCCGCTGACGATCGATTCGCTCTCGGAGGCGCTCGGCGGCAGGCTCGCTGGGCGAGAACCACCCCGGGCACCCCTTCGAGAAGGTACAGGTCTTGCGAGACCCGACCGGCCGCCTCGAGGCGCAGTTCACGTTCGAGGCCTCGGTATGCTTCACGGAGGGCGCTGCGCGGGCTCGGTACGGGCATCTCTTCGCGAACGTGGGCACGGGTCCTGGAGGGAACCGAGTGGGTCGCACAGCCGGAGGGCTTCCGGTTGACCCTGGGGATGGACCCGAAAGGCTGTGTTCGGCGGCTGGGTTTGCGTGAGCTCGAAGCCGGCGGGTGACATTCGGCTTGGCAGGTCGTCGTCGTCCTCGGGCACGACGGGGCGAATCGGCGCAGCGTTCCGCGGTACGCTCGTGAGCCGCGTCGGAGGAACCGATGGAGCCAGGATTCCCAGGCCGCCCGGACATTGGCCGAACGGTCCATTGGTGACCTCGCCTTCCCGGTACGAGGAGACCGCCATCCACGCCATCCACGCGTGGAAGAACCCGGATGTGGGCTGGCTGCGCTGGAGCTTCGGCGTCGTCACGAAGCCCATCGACCTCGCGGGCGTCTCGTCCTGAAGATCCCGGGCTTGAACTGGCTCATCGCCAACGTCCTGGGCGGCCTGCTCGGGATGCTCAACGACGGCGCCGCTTGGACGGTGCGCCAGAAGGCCATCCTGCGCCGGTTCGACCTGCCTGCCGAGCGTCTCACCGACGTTCACACGCGCGACCTCGAGGAGATCGATGCAGCCGTCGGCTTCCTGGCGGCCAAGCATAAGCTGCTCGCCGCTGGCAACGGGCGGTCGCGGGGGCCTCGTCCAACCTCGGTCCGGTCGTGAGCGTGCCCGCCATCGCGTTGGACATCACGGCGCTGCTGACCCTGAACCTGCGGGCCATCTCGGAGTACGCCACGTACTACGGGTTCGACATCCGACTGCAGGAAGAGCGGCTGTTCGCGCTCGAGCTGCTGACCATGACGACCTCGACGACCGAGCAGGGCAAGATGCTGGCGATGGCCCAGCTCGTCCACATCGCGAAGGACGGGCCCAGCGAAAGACCTGAACGGTTCCTCGAGCGCCACGCGTTCGTGCAGATTCATGCAGCGCCTGGCGAAGTCCTCGCGATCCGGCTGACTAAGGCGAAGCTCGCGCAGCTCCTGCCGGTCGCCGGCGCGCTCATCGGAGGCGGGTACAACGCGTACTACACGGCCTCGGTCTGCCGGCACGCGCACATGTGGTACCGGGGAGCGGTTCCTGGCCCGGAAGTACGGTGCCGAGGTCATCGAGGCGGTCGTGCCCCCCCGGACTGATCGAGGAGACGGCGTGAGCCGGTTCTCGGTTCACCTTTGCGCAGGCGCCTCGTCCGATCCGCTCGGACAGTCCGAGAACCCGTCACAGGCCACAGCATCCGGGTACCGCGAGCCGTCGCCGCACACGTTGGTGCCGCAGCCCACCTCGTCCGCCGCGTAGCCCACGACGCTCGAGCAGTCGTCGACTCTGTCGCACGTCCTGTACGCGAGCGCGTCGCACAGTGATGGATCGCCCGTTTGCGGTGCCGGCGGAGCATCCAGTGACACGAGATCGCACACGGCCGGGTCCTCGTCCGGGTAGCTCGTACAGTCGAGAGAGCCCGTCGCAGTGCTGGGTGTGGTGAATTCCGTTCGACCCGGGCATCCGCTGACCGGGAAGCAGAGCGACCCCTCGTCGGAGCCGTCTGGGCAGTCCTGCTCTCCGTCGCAGAGCCAGTCGCTGTAGATCCAGGTGGCGAAGTCGGAACAAATCCAGCCGTCCGCGCCGTAGCAGCGCTCGTCCATCGCGTTCGGGCAGTCGAGGATGCCGTCGCAGTTGCGCGAGTCGTGGTACCAGGCCTGGCCGAAGTCGCAGTACGAACACGCCTCGTCGACCCTCCGACGCAGTCGTCGATCCCATCGCAGACCCACTCCTCGGGGATGCTGCTGCCTCCGTAGAGCGAGTTGCACTCGAGGCCGCAGCGCTGCTCGTCCTCGGCGGTCGCGCAATCCGTGTACCCGTCGCAGGTCCAGCTTGCGGGGATCCACTGCCGTCGCCGCAGGTGTAGACCGGGCAGCCGAGCTCATCGTCGGCTCCGGGGCAGTCGCTGTAGCCGTCGCACTCCCAGGACAGCGGGAGCAGGTCCCCGCTCTGGCAGGTGAACACAGGGCAGTACGCAGGCCCCTCGTCGGAGCCGTCAGCGCAGTCGAGGTCACCGTCGCAGACCCAGGACCAATCGACTCCCTCGCCCGACCCGCAGACGAAGACATTGCAGCCGTCCTCATCGTCGCCGAGGGACAGTCCTCGATGTCGTCGCACACCCAGTCCTGGATGATGGGCAGGGAGGGGTCCGCCCCGTCGGGGGCACACGAGAAGCACGTCGAGGGGGCTTCGTCGATGCCCGTCCCGCAGTCCGGCACACCATCACACACCCACCGTCCGGGAAGGAGCTCGCCAGCACCGTCGCAGGTGTAGCAGTAGGCCTCGTCTTCGCCTGACGCGCAGTCGTCGATCCCGTCGCACTCCCACGTGAGCGGGATCGGAGTGTTGTCGCCGCAGGTGTAGCAGTAGGCCTCGTCGCGCCCGTCGGCGCAGTCCGAGAAGCCGTCACACAGATCATCTTCGGTGAAGGTGGCGGCACCTCCGTCGCACCTTCGTACACCGGAGGGCAGGCCAGGCCGTACCACCCGATCGGCCCGCAGGCGTCTGCTGCGGCGGACCACGTGTCCCAGCAGGCGTTGACCGAGGAGCCGTCGCAGGTGCCCGCCGCGGCGCTCACACACGCGTCCAGGCTCTGGGTCACGTTCAGCATGCATTGGGCGACCGCTGGGTCGAGGGTCCCAAAGGCGGTGACCAGACAGTCTTCGGCTGCCCAGGATGGCGTCTCGGCGACGCACGACGCCTCGGTGGGGTAGCCCCAGAGGTCGAACAGGCAGCAGGAGTCCGCGAACGCGGCTTCCAGCAGCGCTCCGTAGGTGGGATTCGGGTCGGTGTCCGTGTCGGAATCGGTATCTGCGTCGGAATCCGCGTCCGCGTCGGCATCCGAATCCGCATCCGTGTCGGCGTCGGCGTCGGCATCCGCGTCGGTATCCGAGTCGGTATCGGAGTCGGCGTCCGTGTCGGTATCGGAGTCCGTGTCGGAGTCGGCGTCCGTGTCGGAGTCCGCGTCGGAGTCGGAGTCCGCGTCCGAGTCAGTATCTGTGTCCGAGTCTGCGTCTGTGTCGGAGTCCGCGTCGGAGTCGGAGTCCGCGTCGGAATCTGAATCCGCGTCGGAATCTGAATCCGCGTCGGAGTCGGAGTCCGCGTCGGAGTCGGAGTCCGCATCGGTGTCGGTATCGGACTCTGTGGTGTCCGGAGGAGTCGGGTCGTCGCCTTTGCAGGCGGAGAGGGTCATCGGCAGTCCTGCGACCACGAGGCCCATTAGGACATGACGAAGGAGATTGCTCATGGCGCCTCCACGACGATGGAGGTGGTCACGCACTGGCCCGGGGCGCCGAATAGCGCTGTGGGTGAGAAGTCGTCGTCAGGGAGCCAGAGCGCCAGATTCCTCTGCCCCACAGAGAGAGGCGCGGAGGGCTGGAGTCGATACCGGCCTGCCTCGATCGAGACGCTGGCCGAGCGCGGCGTTCCCTCCACGAAGAGCTCGAACAGGGCGGGGTCTGCTGGGTCGATGTCGCCGCTCAGAGCCACGAGGTCTTGGGGACCCGTCGGTTCTGGCATCGGGCGGAGGCGGAAGTCGAAGGGCGCGGTGCCATTGGACAGTCGGGGAGCGGCTGAAAAGTCCCGAGCATGGCCCCACGTGAGGACCGGAATCCGCTTGTCTGTGAGATGGAACGGCTTGTCGAGGAAGGAGCCCGGGGAGATCCAGATTGGCCTCGAGCTTGGCGCCCAGATCCACTCTGGCGTGAGCCAGCGAGACGGGATGGTTGCAGGGTGCTCCGGGTGTGGATCTGTGGACGAACACGGTGCCGGCGGTGGGCGAGAGGCTCGCTGTGGCGAGGTTCACTCCCAGCACGTCGAGGTTGAGGTTCGCGTCCGCGCGCCAACCGAACCAGAGGTCAGCGCTCGACCCGTCGCCGAACTCGGGTGTCACGAGGAGCACCGGCGTGTCGGCGACGACCTGCGGCCCGTAGAACTGACCGTTGTAGCCGACCTCGAAGGTCCGGGAGTACCCGATCTGACCCAGCCATTGGCCAGACACCGGGCCGTCGGCTCGGAAGTCGACGACCGCGGAGAGGTCGAAGTCGGTGGTCACGGACGCCAGAGTCGCGGTGTAGATGATGATCTGGGGTGTCGTGTAGACCGGATCTTCCATCACAATGCGCGTCGACGTGGTGTCGATGGTCGCGTAGACCTGGCCGCCAACGTACGGCCTCGCGCGAGCTGCGATTCGGGACAGCGTCGGGACGAACCAACCCTCGGTCTCATACTCGAGCTGGAGCTCGACACCGCCGCCCGCCGACGCGCCGATGACAAGGCCGTTCTGAGCGAGGGGCGGTTCGATGTCGAGCGTGAGGCCGAAGTCGTACCAGTCGGTGGTGGTGCGCTGATCGGGCTGGGCCTCGACGGCGGGAGGAACGTCCGCGCTCGAGATCTCGAGGCACCCCCAACCTGACTTCGAGCAGTACCCCACCAAGCCGTCTCTGGCGGGGATGAGGGCCGAGCGTGGGATCCCGTCGAGGGACATGTTCAGCGTTGCAGCGCCTCGGACCGCGGCCTCACGCCGGTGACCCATCTGTGGCGCGCTTGGAGGTTCTGAAGGGCCGAGTCTCTGCGCGCCACCCCGACGCGGTCGGAAGTGCGGAGGCCACTTCCCGGACTTCCCCAGTACGCCCGAATTCGATGGGCAGGACGAGGAGATCGCCCGCGTGGGAGCGGCCCCTGACCCCGAAACCTCGTCGGGCGTGACCTGCCAGTCGAGCCCACGACCATCGACGACGGTGCGCCTGAGAAGTGAGTCCGGCGCTGCTGTAGTGGGGAGCGAAGTGCATTCCGATGGATTGGCCGAGTCGCCGACCTCCAGGAATGCAGCGACTCGAAGCTCGTCGTCGGGCTCCAGTCCCGTCGCGAGAGCCGCGTCAGCCGAAACCGAGGCTTCGGCCAGTTCCCATGCAGATTCGGGCGTCGCTCGTCGCTCGACGCGGTACTCCACGCCAGCGACCGGCCACGGGACCCACAACATCCGTGCTTCGTCCGGTCCCGTCGGGATGAGCGCGAAGACGGGCACGATCCTCTCGGCTCCAGCGGGTCTGGAGACTCCGAGCTCGGCTCGGTGCCGGGCGGTACGTCGAGCGGCCTGGCTTCGGACGTGCTGGCTGGCCCAGATCAGGCTCAGAGGCGCAAGCGGAGAGGGCGAGGGCGAGGGCGAAACGGAATCTGAAGGTACGCATTCCGGCATCATCGGGTTGGCGGTGACCTGGGTCAAGAGCATCCTGTCGGTGCCCGTGCGCGGCGTTCACGAAGTCCGAAAACGCAACGATTCGAGGCGTTTCACAGAGGAGGAGGGGCGCCTTCGCCATATGGTGACTGCCGCGCGCGTAGGTGGAAGGCCATCCGCGAGGCTCTGGCGGCCACGCTCTCGAAGAAAGACAAGGCCATCGTCACGTTCCCGAGACGCGGAGAAGCCGGACCATGAGCATCCACACGCTCAACGTGAATCGAGTCTCCCCAGCCTCCTGGAGATCCCAGTCTCCCCACCCGGAGGTGCCCTTGGCCCGACCCGACGCCAACAGCATTGGACTCGCTGCGGTGCGAAACATCCTCGATGCAGCTGAGGGCTTTGAGTTCGAAGTCGCGGGAACGCACTACCGGCTCTCCATCGAACGACACCCCCAACCGAACTGGCCGAGGCCACCTCGAAGGTCCTCGATGAAGAAGCCGACGGGCCCTGGCCCGCAGGCGTCAGCCTTCACATCGAGTGGGAGGGCGGAAAGGCGAAGGTGGAGGTGACGGCGTCCTTCTGGAGCGTGTCGGATCCGAAGTGGCGGCACCTCTGTGGCCTGAAGGCGATGGCCACAACGAATCGTGAAGTGGTGTGGGTCACCGTTCCGCGCTTCCTCCTGGATGTCGAGGATGGCGATGTGGGGATGATCCAGGGCTACGCGGGACTGAACGCCAGAAATGGGGAGGATTGGCGAACCCACGGCAAGGCCTATTCGAACCAGTTGATCAACCTCGTCAATGCTTCGGGGTTGCCGAAGGTCAGTCCGAAGTTCGTGGTGCTGGGTCGGGTTCACGTACCGACCGGCGAGGTCGAGCCGTCGCCCGCAGGGGCGTGGCGGCGTCTGGCCATGCTCATCGTCTTGAAGCTCCCGTTTCAGGCACGGGACGAACCGGCCTGGACCGGCACGGCACCCTACGTACTGAAGGAGCCGACCGAGGTCCCGGCCGTTGCCTCGAGTCGAAAGCTCGCCGGGATCCACACGCTTCCGGGTGGCTACCGGAACTACGCCATCACGCTCCGCGAGCTGCTGGAGTGGATTCAGGAATCACAACGGACGCCCGACGACTTCCGGGACTTGATGGACCAGCGCTACGACGCACAGGGGGAAACCAACGTCCGCGGGTATTGGCGGATGCTCGTCAACCTCGGGCTCATGGAGGTCAGCGCGGACCAACTGTCACTGACGGACGTTGGGTCCGACCTTGTCGCCAACTGGTCGATGGTGCGAGTTTTCGAGCTTCTGAACGAGCACTACCAAGGGATGCTGAGCTGCTGGTGGCCCTCGACAGCGGGATTCGGGTCACTTCGGATCTGCGCTGGGCCCTCAACGTTCTCTACTCGCGACCGACTGGCAGACGGATGCCCAAGTGCTGTTCAGGCAGGCCTGGATGCTCTCGGTGGGGGCGACGGATCGCACTCCAGAAGGGGACATTTTGACGCCTTTCGGTCGTGAGCTGTTGGAAGCGCACGCCGCTGAGGTGGCGGAGATCCGCGAGCGGGTGGAGGGACTGCCTGCTCCGCCGGAACCAATGCCATCGGAAGGCGCTGGGCAAGGCGCGGGTACGGAAGGGGTGTCGGAGGACGCCGTTCTCACGGCCTCGGCTCCTCGTCTCGATCTGGAGCTGTCCCACGTCCTTCAGCATCTCGGCGAGTTGCGGATCCCCGAGTCCATCGCCGGGCAGTGCGCTGCGGCTCTGTCCGCCGGCAAGCACCTGCTCCTCGTGGGGCCGCCGGGGACGGGGAAGACCGACCTCGCGTACAAGTTGGCGGCAGCGGCGACCACCGAGGCGTACATCGAAGGTCTGTTCACGGCGACTGCGAGTGCCGACTGGACCACGTTCGAGACAATCGGGGCTACACCCTGCAGAAGGACGGCACGCTGAGGTTCCGCCCGGGTGTGTTTCTCCGTGCGCTCGCGGCTCGGCAGTGGCTGCTGATCGACGAGCTGAACCGCGCGGACATCGATCGGTCCTTCGGCGAGCTCATGACGGTACTCGCCGGAAGGGATCGACACCCGTTCCTGGGAGACAACGACGAACCCGTCTCCATCGGCTCCAGAAGAGCACCGCAGCTATCGCGTTCCCCGAACGTTCCGCCTCATCGCGACCATGAACACCTGGGACAAGACCTCCCTGTTTCGCCTGGAGCTACGCGGTGCAGAGGCGGTTCGGCGATCATCCACCTCGGTGCACCTGAGGATGCCGTGTACGGGCCCTCATCGAACACGACGCGCAGAAGCAGTGGCTCGACCCGGAACTGCCGGCCAGCGACGTGCAGCGTCTCCGGCGCCTTTTCAGCCGCGACGGGATTCTGAAGCACCGCGAGGTGGGTCCCGCCGTCGTCGCTCGACATGGTCCGCTACCTGCGGCGTCGACAGGCCGGCGGTGATGCCGTGGCCGAAGCGGTCGGCATGTACCTGCTGCCCCAGCTCGAAGGCCTCGATCAGGTGGGTGCGGAGTACTGCTGGAGGACCATCGTGGCAGTCCTCGAGGGATGGTGCTCGGAGGAGGGGAGGCGCGCGTTCCAGGAGCGCTGGGACTCCTTGTTCCCTCACATCCAGCTCCCCGAGGACTGACGTGGAGTGGGAGGCCTACCTGGAGACCCGGTTCCCGGCTACCTCCTGCCGAGCGCCGAGCGGAAGGCCGTCTCGACGGAGGTTGCGCGTCGGGTCCTGCAGCGCTTCTGCGGCACGGCTGCGCTGTTCGATCTGCTGAAGGCATCGGCCTTCGTGTCGGGCGAACCAGGAGTCGCTGGACTGGCTGGCCCACCACGACCTTCCGGACCTGCGCGGCGCGGCTGCCTCTCGCACCGACCGCCGCGTAAAGGTCTGGGTCAGGGGATTCAAGGTCGCCTGGATGTCGGGAGGACGCTTCCGTACCGGCTCGCGGGGATCCGGTTCACTTCGTGACGCGCGAGCGACTTCGGCAGTCTGACCTGCCGGAGAACGTGCTCGTCCGCGCGACCGTGCGGCGACTGTTGGCGATTCTCGAGCTGCTCTCCGCGGGTGGAGTCCTGGGAGCCAAGGGCTGGGGCGCGGAGCTCGGCGGTGTGGCCACGCGGCTGCGGCACCTTCTCTGGTCGACCGTGCTCCGTGAGGTGCCCGATGAGCCTTGTGCCGCATTCGAGGTGGCAGCAGCCAAGGCTGCGCGGCACCCCTGCTACGGACGGGCCGCGGATCTGTTCCTGCGCTTGACGGCTTTCGACCGGGATGAGCTGGAACACAACGCGCGGCTCCTGGCTGAGGGGGCACTGGCTCCCGTGGATGGGCCCACCCGCTTCGAGCTGGCGGTGGTCTTCCGGCTCATCGAAGCGCTCGAGAGTGCGCTTCCGGCTCCGTGGAGGCTCGAGCGGACCGTCGTGCACCGGAAGCGAAAAGAGATCGCGCGATTCGTCCATCCCAGCGGGGCTCGGGTCGAGGTGTTCTACAACCAGGCGGAGCTCAACGCGGGAGAACGGGACCAGCTGGTGTCGCGGTATTTCGGAGGTGGGCGCGCCCGTCCGGATTTCACCGTGGTGGTGCGCATTCCGGGTCATCCCGTCCGGGCGGTCGTCGGCGAGGTGAAGCTGTCCGACGACACGGGCTACCTCATCAAGGGGCTGGAGGAAGCTCTCCTCTACCGGTGGGAGTACCGGGACCTTCTGATCGGTTGGCCGAAAGCGGTGCTGGTGGTTTCCCGGGATTCACCGGTGGAAGTGCGTCCCGGTGACGATGTGGTTGTGGTCGGCTGGCCGGAGTGGCCATCTTCGCTGGTGGTCGATGGGCTCCTGGAGGGCCTTCTGAGTCGGGCGAGCCGCAGAGCCGCGACGAAGCGCTCCTCGCCGCGTTCGCGAGGGCCCCGGATCAGGCGCGTAGGACCGTGATGGTCCGGGACCGGACCGATGACTATGAACGTTCTGATGCAGACTCTGGACGAGCTGATCCTCTTGGTCTCTGCGCACGTCGATCTCATTCGCGAGCCGGGCGTCGACATCGAGCTGGACCATTTCCTGGAACGCGGATGGACATGGTCCTTTCTGGACGGGCAATACGAGCCTCGTCGGTCCCGGAGGGGCGGACTGGCTCCCGGAGGTACGGCGGTTGAAGGGCATCTTCGCCTACTCGTATGGATGCGTCTGGACGACCCGGGGCGGGCGCTCGGAAATGGTCACCTGGAGGGGCGACGGGAGGGGATTCCGAATGGTGTTCTCGGGCGTCGCGCCCCGATGCGGCCGCACAACATGAGTGGGCGCGGGCGAGAACACGTCCCTACCGCAGTATCGAAAGGTGAAGCCGTCGGGGACCAGCCCGGAGGGTCCGGTCAGTCCACATGGACCTCCAAGACGGGCACGCCTGCGGCCAACATCCGCTCCGCGACCTCCCGCCCCAGCTTCTCGTCCTCGATCAGCAACGCCGTCCCATCCTTGACCGGCAGGTAGCCTCCGAGGTCGACCACCTCCGAGTGAAAGGCGACGCCGGCCGCTTCCAGCGTCTCGCAGAGCTGACGGTGAGCGATGTGACCGAGGTGGGCCACGCGATACTCGCCCCGGGAGAGCGCTTGTCGGACCTCGGCCGGTCGGCGATCGCGCAATCCCCACAAGACACGCCGGAGGGTCGCCAGCACTCGCGCATTCACCACGGGCACGCTCACCACAACCGTGAACTCGAAGTGGTCGACCCGATGAAGCACCCAGCCCGGGTCGCTTCCGTCCCACAGGTACGCCAACTCCGACAGATCACCGCTCAAAGTCGAACGCCTCCACCATCGCCACCAGATCCGAGCGGCCGTACCTTCTGGTACACCGTCACCAGCATCTTCCGTCCGCGTGCCGCATGATCCGCCGCGTCGTGTCCAGCGGAAATCCCCAGCAACCACGCAATCGTCGCGAACGACTTCCGCAGCAGCCGCGGGTGCAGCTTTCGCTCGATTTCCGCCTTCTTCCAGGCATTGTCCGCAGATCAGCACCAGCGGCGTCAGCGGCATCGACGCCGCCGCGAACACCGTCTTCCTCAGCCCGGCGCGCGGCTCTCCGCACACGCGCCACCTCGCCCGGTGCTGCGGGTTCGCCGTCGCCTCCAGCAGCTCGACGAGCTCGTCCAGGGTCAGCGGCTCGGACTCCTCCTGGACCACCCGCGTCGACCCCTTGATCTGGAACACCTCGAGCTCGGGGAGCGCTGCGATGTGGTGCCGGTACGCGAACAGCAACAGCGACTTGATGCACGCCTTCCGCGTTCGCCCGACAGCGGCTTCCCGGCGCGCTTCCCCGTCGAGGCGCGCAGCCCCTCGAGGTAGTTCGCGACCACCCACTCATCGACGTCCTTCACGCGGACGTCCCCGAGCGCGGAGAGGATCTGGCGCCAGCGCGCGGACTCCTGCGGCCACCCGCGGACCTCGGG
This sequence comes from Alphaproteobacteria bacterium, assembly GCA_020632875.1. Lineage (GTDB taxonomy): Bacteria > Myxococcota_A > UBA796 > UBA796 > JACKEQ01. Next base: position 18,522 of record JACKET010000015.1, on the reverse strand, counting down.
CGCGCGGGCGGGCGCGAACACCTCCTCGTAGTAGCGCTTCATGGACCAGGTCCCGAAGGCTGGAGTGGGGGAGAACGCGTCCCGGTCGGACGCATCGCCGGTGAGGAACGCGGCGGCGTCTTCGGGCTCGTCCTCGGCGAACTTCAGGATGCGGGCGACGGTGCCGGCCGCCTCCTCCTCGTTCATCGCTTCCTTGGCGCGCTGGGCGGCGTCCTCGGAGACGTACCCGAGCGGCAGGACCCCGTCGCCGTGCTCCCGGGAGCGGGCGCGGAGCACCATGTAGTCGCCCTTCTGGCGCCGGCGGCGCTCGATGTTCCAGGTCCTCATCGCGCCACATCGTGCCAGTTGTGGCCACACCAGCGGCACTGGCGGGCTCGCGGCGTCCGACAGAGCCCGTTGCAGCGCTGGCACCGGTTCGTGATGAGCTCGTGCTCGTGTTCCCGGAGGAAGCGCCTGCAGATCGCCTCGAAGAACGTGTCTTCTCCCTGCTCGAGGAGCGACTCGAGGACCGTTGCAGCGTTTCCGCTTCTGAGCAGCAGCTCGAAATTCTTCGAACGTGTCGCGCCGAGGTTCAACAGGCGCAGCTTCTCTCGCTCCGAGTCGTCCAGGTGCATCCGGCCGTGATTGAGGAGGTAATCGCGAACGTGATCGGGGAGGGGAATGTCCTCCCCGAGAGCGACGGCTTCCTCCGGCGCCAACCACCCGGCGTTCCCACAGACGCAGATGAAGGGCTCCGGCAGGCCCTTCCCACCGCACTTCGGACAGTCCACCGCATCGAATGGCCGCTCACCAGCCCACTCCCGCAGCCACGGGTACGTCTTCGCGCCGTCCAGGAGCGCCTCCTGGCGATGTCGCGTCACCCACACCTGTGCCGGGGGCTCCGGGTAGAAGCGGTCGAGCTCCCCGCCCAGGTCCTCGTCGAGGTTGGCCCAGACCACACCGTTGGCGTCGACAGCGAACACGTAGTCCCAACGGGTGGAGATCGGCAGAACCCGGTCGTTCCGGGCCCAGCCCACGTGGCGCTGCCACGCGCCTGGCTCGTCGAGGAAGTGCTCGTACGCTGCATGCCAGTCCGCGGAGCTCATTGGGTTCCCTCGTCGAGATCCCACGAGGGACCCTCGAGGTCCTCGGGAGCGTAGGCAGCGAAGTCCTTCTGCCGAAGGCTCATTTGGACACAGCGACCGTTCTGCCCGAGGACGATGGCGCGGATGCGCTTGCCCGGGACCGGGTAGTCTGAAAGGTCGAGCGGTTCGTCGGAGTCCTTCATGCACGGAATCTCGACGAGTCCGTACACGTTGCCAGGGAGGTCCACGAACACCCCGAAGGCGCGCCGTGCACGGACACGGCCGGTGAGGATCTCCCCGCGGGCGTAGACCCGACTGAGCACCGTCCGAAGCTCCCGACGCCAGGCGAGGTCCGAGACTCTACCACGACGCCATGCGCGTTCCGCCTCATCCCGCGTCGGGAAGTCTCCGCCCCAGGCGATTCGATTGTCCAGAGTCTCAAAGACGGTGAGCGCTGCGAGGATCAGGTCGACCCGCACAGGCCCGAGTCGCCAGAGGAGCCCCACGAAACGCAGCCCTCCATCACGAAGGCACTCCAGCTCGACGACGCCGTCGTTGCGGGCTCCTTCGACCTCCATGACGATCCGTTCGAGCACCTCAGGGATGTTGGCGTCTGGTGCGAGGAGCGCTTTGCGGTGTTCTGCCTTCAGCTCCATCGAGGGCCTCCATCGTTCCGAAGGCCGAGTGCCGGCGTATCGTGCATCGAGGAGGACGCTGCGATGGGAGAGCGCAAGATCGTGACCCGCGTTGTGCGCAGGACCGTCCGTCGCCGGGAAGTCGAACCCGAGGAGCGGCCCTGCTCCTTCTGCGGCGGCCCCTCCCGCCCGGGCGTGGAGGGCAACGACGCCGTGATCTGTGCCTCCTGCGTGCGCGAAGCCTCTCGCATGCTGGCCTCCCTCGACGAGGACGACTGACCGCCCGGGTTGCCAACCCATCTTGCCTCCCCGTCCGGACAGATTCTGTCCGCCGGAAAGAAGGGTCGGCGCTCGACCCACGTGTCGATACAGCGGCAGGAAGGAGGTCTCGCTTGTCGACCGTCGTGGTGATCAACGGAGAACGAGACTGGGGGCAGTACTTTCCGGACATGGAGGTCGTGCGTGTTCGGATTCAGGACGCCGGTTGGGTCATGCGGGACGGACAGCTGTGGGTGCTCACGGCCGACGGTGCTTGGAAGGTCGACGGGGTCCTTTGGCGCGTCGGCGCCATCGCGAACCATTGGAGGCAGCGCGCTGCACTCAACCTCATCCGACAGTCCGGCGTTCCCTGCGTGACTCGAGCCGCCGCGCTCGTGCGCTGCCACGACCGCCTCGCAATGCTGGCCGAGCTGCGGGAGGCGGGGCTGCCTGTCGTTGAATTCGATGCGTCGGTAGGGCCTCAGCTCGCATCGCGCATCGGTCGGGACGCCCCGTTCGTGGCGAAGGTGGGTAGCCACCACGGAGGCCACGGGAAGGTCCTGGTGCGGCAGGGCCAGTGGCCAGAGATCGCCGACCTGGTCGAGGCTGCGGACGACTACGTCACCACGGAGCCGTTCATCGACTACGTCCGGGACGTGCGCGTGCTGCTGATCGGCGATCGGCTGTGGGGGATGGCCCGAAAGGGCTCCGGATGGCGCGCCAATGTCGACACCGTTCATGCGCACATGATCGATCCTCCAGAGGTGCTTGCCGGGCATGCGCTTCGGTTCGCGGCGCACATTGGGGCCGAAATGCTCGCCCTGGATGCACTCGAGGACCCGGAGGGGCGGTTCGTCATCCTGGAGAGCAACGAGACGCCAGGGCTCGCAGGATTCCCGGAGACGACCCGATGGGAGACGGCGGCCTTGTTGGCGTCCCAGATGATCTCGTGATGCTCGGCCGTGGCCATCCCATCATGCCAGCACACCCGGACGGCTCCTGTCCGCTTTCCAAACCGGCTCCCGCGGATGAGTTCGAAGCGGCCGTCGGCGGCCCGGTCTTCGCGTAGGGACGCCGGGCACCCCCATGCGCCGCGGGTCGTTCGACCTCCGGAAGCCCACAGCGCGAGGCATCGTCCTTCCGCACGATGCCTGCCGATTGGAGCTCGAAGCGGTTGCTCGTGCAGTGGTCGTGAGCTTCCCGAAGGTCCTTGGGGAAGCTGGCGATGCGTCGCGCCCTGTCGTCGTCTGATGCCAAGCCTATCGCTGGCGCTCGCGGTGCTCGAGCGCCTTCTCTTTCTGCTGGATGAGCGTCCGCATGCGGGCCGCGCGCTTCTGCAGCCAGTCTGGGTGGTCACCGGGCTCGTCTCGGGCGAATTGGGCTTCGAAGTACTCGGCGACGACGTACAGGTCGTCCAGCGACATGTTGGGGAACTCCTGCCGGGCCGGAATCTCGAGGCCACGAGGACCAACGTCGCCGTGGGTCTTCCCAGTGAACCGTCCTTTGCCGAGCTTGGCCATGTACACAGTCTAGCCGAACGGCTCCGTCGCCCCGAGCTCGGCGAGGGCGACTGACCGCTTCGGTTGCCAACACTCATGCAACAGGTCCGGCCAACAGTCGGCCGCTCTTGCTCGCCTACGCGCCCCTGTTCAGGGTCCAGCAGGCTTGTCCACGAGTGATGCCGCCAAATTCTCCAGAAACGCCCTCACGATCACGATCGTCCCGTCGTCGTGAATGCGCCCCGCGCTGCCGCACCAGCGCTCCATCGACCGTCCGGACGACCCGCGCATCGGCCAGATCGAGCGCAGATCCCGCGTCGGCGAGCTTCCAGCCATCGGAGTCCACGGGCGCCCACACACGTAGCGCCCTCAGTTGCGGAACGGCGGCCGTCCGGTCCCGTCCCTCTCGTAGGTCCAGGTCGGCGTGCGCTCGGATGAACCCTTCAGGAACACGGGCTCTTCGAAGCGACACTCGAAGTGCTCGGCCCGTCGATCGCTCTGGGTGTGCTGGACACTCATGCGCTGCCCCTCGGGAGTGACGGGGACTTGGGCTGGTCGCACAGAACGGTCCTGTGGAAGTCAGCCGTGGCCACTTCGGTCGCTCGGGACGTCGTCGGCGTCTGCAGTTCCGAGAGCCAGGAGCAGCAGGAAGCTCGGATAGCACGTTCATTCTACGAATGGGCTCTGGCGCCACTCGCGCTACCATGAACTCCCTGTTCGAGGTGACCCACGTGAAGCACACGATCAGGTACGGGCCTCGACGGGCGGTTGAAGACTATCGCTGATCGTCTGGGCCTCTCTTCAGATGCGGCTCTCGAGTTGCTCCTCGACGCCTCGATCACGGGGCTCACCTGGCCGGTCGAGCTGTTTGTCAGTGCCTCGCGCGGTGACGAGGACAAAATCCGAGAATGGCTCGCCCACGGGGACCCCGACGCTACAGATCGCCGACCGCTGTTCGGAGATCGCAACACGCTCCTCCATCGGGCGGCGGAGTCCGGACACGCCGGCGTCGTGAAGCTCCTGCTGGAGGCTCGCGCCGAGCTCGACCTGCAGAATGGGTGGGGCTGGACCCGGTTGGACTGGCCGCCGCAAGTGGCCACACGGAAGTCGTTCGCCTGCTCCTGCAGGCAGGCGCGGACCCCCACATCGCCAACAACGAGGGGTATCGGCCGATCGATCGTGTTCCGGCAAAGAACACCGAGTTGGTCGAGCTCCTGGCCGCGGCGATGCGTTGATCCATCGGGTTCGGCGCCCCGTCGAGCTCGGAACCTGGCCCGGCCCGCTGCCAACAGATCCTGCCAACAGCAGGTCCGGACCGTTCTTGGCCAAACCGTCGGAGCGATCTCCACGCCGAGGTATTCCTACTTGGTGAACCCCTTCGAGCCACCCAGACCCCAGAACCCGACGCACGCCGAATCCGCGGATCTGCCGTCCCTCGCCGGTCTGCTCCTCCTGGTCTCGAGTTTCGCACTCTCCATCGTCATCTTCGTCGCCGATGGGGCCTTCGGGGTCGAAATGCGAGGCGGAAAACACGTTCGCGACGGGATTTGGCTTGCGGGCGTGGTCGGCGTTGGGGCTGGACCCAGAGCCGGCTCGCGGAACACCTCGGGGTCTCGCGGGCCGCGGTGTCCCAGGCGCTGGTTCCCCTGAGGCTCGATCCGCGGGTGCGGGACGCGGTGGTCGCGAAGCAGGCGACCGGGTGGACGACAACGCAGGTCGCCCTCCGCCGCCTGTGCCAGATGGAGCCGGCGGCGGCGCTGAGGCAGCTCGCGACAGGATGAGTCGCCGGTGGCGGCAACGACGGACGTCCGTCGGTGACGGACGTCCGTCGTTTCTTGGACGGTAGAAGGCTGACTTTCGCCGGGATCGACTCCTGCAGGTTCTCCGGGCAAGGAGAGACCCCATGTCGACACTCACCCACGCCAAGGCCCCCCAGTGCACCCGCGAACCCGACTCCAGCTTCATCTCTGGACTTCCTGGCAGCGGCTTCTCCATGCAGGATCTCTACGGCAACGACTTCATCCAGTCGTCGATGCCCCAGTCCTCGAACGACAGCGCTGAAAGCACCTGGCTCGACGAACGGCCGCACAACAGCGAGCTGCCGCAGACCGTCGTCGAAGCTCCGGAGACGCCCGGAAGACAGGTCGGCCTCGTCGTTCGCGGCAAGGAATCGCCAGAGCATTCACCCTGGGCGAGTGAGACCCACGCGGATGTCCTTCTCTCGAACGGAATGCCCGTCGGCTTCTTCGGGCAGTGGGCGGAGGACGGCAACACGCTGCAGCAGAACGGGTTTGGGATGCCCGGCCGGGTGGGCACTCCCGACTGGTGGATGGAGAACGACCAGGACGCCAATCCGGGGCCGGACCGCGCGGCGTACGTCGATGGGCAGACCGCGAAGGACTGGGGCTGGACAAGCACGGTGTGCACGCTGGATGTGTCGCCCGAGCAGGCCGCCGCGTTCGACCAGTACTGGGAGGACCTCAGCAAGGACCCCGGGTCGTTCTCCATCGTCGGGGACAACTGCTCCACGCACGCTGCGGAGGCGTTCGAGGCTGCCGACTTGATTCCCGGCGGCATCCCGGGGATGGATACGCCGAACGCGCTCTACGAGGAGCTCCGTGCCCAGTACGGCGATGCTCTGAAGTGCGAGTCGGGCTATGTCGACTTCGCACAGCAGCCGGATGGAACCTGGAATCACGAGGTCCTGCAGTGATGTTCGTACTGTTCATCCAGCTCCTCGGATGCGTGAGCGCCGAGCCCGACTACGTGGTCGACATGGACACCACTGGAACCGCCAGCCGATGTGTGTCCGCCACGATCGAGTCCGTCAGGCCCACCGGCATCAGCTCTCCGTCCGTCAACGGCGTGAATACGCGGGCGTTCGCTCGGACGGCCGACGGCAAGACCGTCCGGTGGGACTACATGCGGTCGCTTCAGAAGGACGGTCAGGTCCGTGTGGGAGACGAGGTCTTCCTCTTGTTGGACGAGAGCGGTGGAGCGACCGGGATCGCCCGAGCCTGCCCGGTGAACGTTGGCAGGGAAGGCTGACGCTCCGGGGTGAGCAGACCGCCGCCGCCGAGGATGGTGTGACGGACCATGACGAGAAGACCGCCGAGGTACGCTACCAAGCCATGGACAACGCAACCGCCGACGCCCCCACCCGCTACTTCACGGTGGGCGAGGACTACGGGCTGACCAGCCCACCACCGGAGGGAGCCACGGGTGCCGCGGCTGCCACGTATTCCCTGACGAATGCCCGCGTTCCAGAGAGGTCGGAATGACGCCCGTGCTCGTGAGTCTCGTTGGCGGACACTGGGCTCTCAACGCGCCGGCGCCCCGTGTGGAGATCACTGCTGGGCAGGTGTGCATCGCCGGTGACTGTGCCGCCACCGGAAAGCCGGCGGTCGATGCGGAGGGGCGGTGGACCTTCGACTCCGGTGTCCAGCTGCGATGGCGCACCAACGTCTCGGCAGAGGTGAGCCTGGATGGCCGGACCTGGTCGCCGGCCACCCTCAGCTTCACCACGCCATCCGAGTCGGCTCCCGTAGGGCTCGAGGTGCTCGCATCGAGCCACGCGAGTCCGGCGCCTGGACGCTGGACGAAGGAGACGGCGAAGTGTGACCGAGCGATCCCGGTCTGGGTGTTCTCGCCCATCGTGGGCGATGAGCCGATGTTAGCGGCGTACCCGACAGAAGGGGGAGGTTGGCGGGTGCGCAGCGGGGCGCGGGTGGTGATGTGCCACGACGCCGAGGGGCAGTTCGGCGGTGTTCCATGAACACCGGCAGTTCGGAGAGAAAGCCATGAACCTCGTGCTCACCGTGGCCCTCACCGGCGGATGGACCTTGGAGTCGGAGGGGGGCGCCTACACGCTCGATCGACGCCAGGTCTGCGTGGATGGGACCTGTTCGCCCGTGGGGGACGTCGGTATTCGCGAAGATGGCGCCTGGACGGCCGGTGAGCTCGAGGTCCGGTGGGACTCGCCCACAACGGCGCGGATCCGGAGGGGTGATGGTCCCTGGACCGGTGCCCAGCTCCGGTCGCCCGTTGCCGATCCTTCGCCGTGGAAGGGCTCGCCTGGTGAACGTCTGACCGCCAGCTGGGGCCATGGCGTGCTCCCCGGCTTCTGGCAGTCGGCGACCTACCACTGCGAGGAGGGCACCCGGGCTTGGCTGTTCCGGCCCGTGGTGAAGTCCGAGCCCGAGCTCCTCGTGCGGTCGGGTCCCGAGGGCTTGAGTTTCACCGAGGGTGCCGATGTGGTCCTGTGCGCTGGCAACTTCGGCGGCATCTGGGAGCGCAAGCCGGAGTCACGGTAGGGCAGGGCGTCTCTTCGGGTGAGGATTACATTCCCAACCAGTCGACGCTGTCCGGATCGATGGCGATGGCGACGGAGGCCAGTGCGCGTCCGGATGCCGCGGAGACCATGGCATCGGCGAGTTCTTCGCTGATGTGGGAGACCAGCTCGTCGAAATCCTCGCGGGCGCCCTCGAGGATGCCCCCGGCCTCTATCGGCCGCGAGGTCATCACCATCATGTGCGCTCCCTCGGGGAGACCGCGTAGGGCGTTGACGGCTCGGAACTGGGCCTTGTCGAGCGCGACCTTCATCGGGACTCCTCGAGAGTGGCAGAGCCGTAAGCCTGCCGGGGGTTGTGCTTGGCGTCCGGGTTGCGGAGGCGCAGCCGTCCCGAGCCCACCAGGGACTGCAGGTAGTTCTGGGCCAGGTACTTCCGAGAGCGTCCCAGTACTCGAGCGAGGTCGGAAGGTTCCCACCATCCAAGCTCGCAGATCTCCACAAGCAGATCCTCTACCAGCGCGCGGGGGGCTTGGCTGGCAAGGCATCGATGCGGGCCTGGAGTGCCCCGGGAATGTCCGGCGTATCGGCGCCCAGGTTGGAAGGATTCCCAGTGAGGTTGGAAGGGTTCCCAGTGAGGTTGGAAGGGTGGGCAGCGGGAGCCAGGCTGTACCAGGTGTCGGCCTTGGACTGCCCGTGCGCGATGAGCAGGCCCTGATCGCGGAGGCGGGCCAGGCGGTGGCTCGTGGAGAGCGTGTATTCGCCGGTCACAGCGCGGACGTCCTCATTCCGAACACGTCCATCGCGGGCCATCACGAGCACTTGCCTGTCGAGGTCGTCCAGGCCGGTGAAGCGCGCGAGCCAGGTCCAATCTGCGTCGTCCAGTAGGTGGTGGAAGCTCAGGGTGAGCTTGAACCAGTTGGTCTCCCGGTTGCTCACCGGCGCGGGCGGTCGGAGGCCCGCGAAGGTCATCCGGGTGCGCATCCGCCGCATGCCCGTGCCCCGCGTCCCGGCGAGGTCGAGCTCGGTGAAGGCCTGGGCGATGGTCGGGTTGCGTGCGATGGACCGGAGCTTCTCCCAGTCGTCCTCCGCGGCGAGCGAGCACCCGGGGTTGTCGACCTCGAGGCGGTCGGGGTAGCGCCGGACCTGAATGGGGGAGCGGACTTGGAGATCCAGGTGGATGAGGGCGTTGACGATGGCCTCGCGCAAGGCCAGATCCGGGACCCGAGTGGTCTCCACCCGCTGCATCGAGCCGTCGCTCAGGGTGACCCGCTTGGGCAGGGTGTCTGCGACGGCCTGGAAGATGCGCTGCCACCCCGTCACGAGAGCCTCGCGGATCTCGACGACCTGGTAGCTGTCAGCTGTCGGACAGCTCGGTGGCGTCGGAGGTGATCACGTCCGTTCGGAGCGAGGGCCAGAGCCGGCGGAGCGCGAGCTGACTCCCGTACAGCGCGAGCCCGGCGTTGGTGACCCGTCCATCCTGGAGGGCGCCAACCGCGTGGAGAAGCTCGTCGTCCCCCATCAGGAGGAGCTCGGAGCCGGGCCGCCCGGTTCGGAGTTGCTGGCGGTACGCCTCCACCGCGCGTAGGTCGATGTCGGACCGGGTGGCCCCCGGAGCCAAGCGCTGATCGAACGGGAGCGTGTTCCCGAGGCTCGCGAAGTGGTTGAGATCGGCGTCCGTGACGGTGCAGTCGCTGGCGATACGCTCCCTTGGGGAGCCCCTGCTTCTTGATGTAGATGGGCTTGTCGCCCGCTCGGGGACGAAAACCACCACCACGCGCTTGCCGTCGATCAGGTCGACCCGGACCACGACGTCGACCTGCCGGTTGAAGACACCGCGGCACCGGGTGGCGAGGTCGGTCTGGAGCTGGTCTGGGTCCTTGATGCCGGGCGTCTCGTACCGTCGGGTTGCCGGCGCACGCCGAACACGATCCAGCCGCCTCGCATTCCGACTTCGTTGCTGAACGCGGAGAGGACTTCATCGCCGCGTCACCGAGGCCGGACTTGCCCTCGATGCGGTCGGACTCGTCGAGCTCGACGAGGCGGGCGTGGATCTGGTGGACGGTCCAGGTCAATCGGTCTTCCCTCGCTTCCGGGGCCTGTCGAACGCGGGTCGTGCCGCATCGAGGTCGAAGCGCTCGGGATCCCAGTCGCCGAGCCAGGCGGCGATGTCGACGTCGGGGTCGTGGTATTCGCCGGTCTGGACGAAGCGGACGAGCTCCTCGTAGCCCGGGGTGCTGCCGCAGTCCTCGGGTGGGCAGGCGCGCGCCCCGTCGAGCAGGCGACGCTTGAAGGCCTCCTTGATCGAGTGGACGCCGATCAGCTTGATGTCGTGGACCCAACTGTCACCGAAGTCGTACTCGTACTCGCACCACTCGAGGGCCCACCGGCCGACGAAGTAGGTGTCGAGCTTGACGGTTCGACCGTCTGGCGTCGGGCGACCCCAGTCGTCGCCGTCGTAGTTGGGCGACCCTGCGAGGACCCGGTCGAGGGGGTGGGGGAGGCGGCATTCCCAGAGGTGGTAGTCCTGCCAGCCGAAGGCGTCCTGGATGGCGGCGTGGAGGTCGGCGAAGGTGGACGTGGTCCGGAGGAGGAAGCGGCGCCAGATCCGGGGCTCGAGCTCCTGGAGCGTGACTTCGAACTCGTAGTACCTGGGCAATTCACGGCCTCGGGGCGGGCGTTCTTCTATCACCGGCGGGGTGGGCTGCGTGGGTCGGGGGCCGCGTTTTCGGGTTGGGGAGGGTGGAGGCCGATCCGTGGGAATTCTGATGCGGGCGATAATCGAGTGGTAACCTTGGGATGCGCTTCGTAGTTTTCCGGGAGTCCACTGGTTGGAGGAAGTTCGACCCCTCGTGCTGCGGCGTGGGATGGCTGAGAAGCAGCTTCTCGAGTAGCTTCCTCCTTGATGATGGGTCGCCGTCCGGGCCGCTCCTGGCTTCGCCGACTCGACGATGTTCGAACTCATCCCGGCGCGCTCACGGCTCCGGAGGCAAGGCTCCGCACCCGACACTGGAGGTGCCACAGGCGTCGTCTCTTCTCGAAGGATGCCGAGGTCTTCTGGCAATGCAGCTTGTGTGGGCTCCCGCTCTTGATGACCGAGAACTGGACGTCCAGGCCGGCGCATTCGCGGATGACGTGCTTTCGGTTCGCCTCGCTGGTGGGCCAGGTGAAGGTCGCCAGCTCCGGATCGGCCATGAACCTCGCGACCGCGACGCAGTCGGGGCATGCGCACGTCGGTCCGGGTCGGCTGTGGTCGGAGGGAGGACCGGGGGCCTCGCTCGGTAGGGCAGCGAGATGGCGTGCGACGCGCCGAAGCCACCTGTCCGGGCAGACGCCGCCCTCCACCAGGAGCTCGGTGGCCATGAGGACATCGCGCTCGGCGAAGCGCCTCGGGAAACGGCGGGTGAGCTGCCAGAGCTGCGCGGGACCGGAGGCAACCCGGCCACAGGCGCAGATCAGCGTCGCGAGCTTCGGGGCGTCGAAGGACCACCAGCCGGCAGGGGTCTCGAGGACCTCCAACAGGCGGAGGGCTCCCGGGCCGGACACGCGGTCGTCGCTCGAGGCGATCACCAGCGCGGCGCTGTCCATCGCCTGCTCGAGGTCGTTCGCGTCGATCACGGCCAACATGCAGGCGATGGCGTCGCCCAACGGGAGCGCTGCCAGCGCCCGGGCGATGGGCGGCACCAGGGTCGCTGGAGAGCGGACGGATCTCGAGAGGGCTTCCAGGAGTGCCCAGCGCAGCTCGAATCGGACCAGGGCGTCCAGGTACCGGACTTCGACGGCGAGGTCCGCGTCGCGCCGATGGCGTTCGGGTGCGGAGAAGTCGGGCAGACCCGCGAGCGCGAGCTGTGCGGCGAAGGCCGGGTCCGCGGTGTTCTCGAGCGCATCCACGATCCCGGGCAATCCGCCACTGGCGACGACCGAGGCCTCGCGGGACGGTGGCCAGAGCACCACTGCGGCACGGCGGTAGGTGCGCTCGAGCGTGGCTCCCTCGTTGCCGGTGGCTTCGTGGTAGCTGACGACGTCGGGCTCGGCGTCATGCAGCCCGTCCTCGGGGATGAGCTCCTCGTCGGAGAAGCCCATCGCCGTGCGCTCGACCGGGGTCCCGGAGCGATCGACCCAGCTCGCGACGACCCGGACGTCCTCGAGCTGGTCGTAGAGCTGGAGGTCGTCGTAGTCACCCCGCCACGCATGACGTCGGGAACGGTAGGCGACTTCTTCGGCATCCCAGGCCTCCGTGAGCGAGATCAGGGCCAGGTACACATGCCAGTCCTGGGGCGGGGCTTCACGGAGTGCTCTGGCTGTGGATTGGTCGCGCCCCTTCAGGCGGTTCCATGCGAGCTCTGCTGGGGTGTAGCGGTGGTCGAGCAGGAACACGAGCTTGTCGGGACCCACCCCTGCGGCCCACCGTGCGAGAGGTTCCCGGAGGGCCTGAACCACAGGTTGAAGGCTGAGTGGCGCTGTCGGTGCGTGCTGTCGAACGAGGTTGAACACCAGGACGGCACGGGCACCGGAGGTCAGGGGGCGGACCTCGTGCCGGCAGTCGGCATAGAACGCCACCCAGGCGAGCTCGTGGGGTGGTGCGTGGAGCTGGACCTCGCGCTCGACGCCTTCGTGTTCGATGCGGAGCTCGCCGCCGGTGAAGTCCCCCGGGAGCGCCACGATCAGCGTGGCGAACATGCCGGGTTCCTTCTCCGTGTCGCGGTGGGGGACGAAGAAATCGCCTGCTCCATAGAGCAGCAGCTTGTAGAGGTTTGCGTCGACGGGCCCTTCGAGACCCAGACCCTCTGCGGCGGCGCGAGCGATGTCGCGTACTCGCTCCATCAGGTGTGGATCGAGCTCGACGTGCGAGGCGTCGATCTGGTGGCACCGCCGGACGTCGGGGTCGAGGAGGGTGTCCGGGCCCCTTCCATAGGGTGCGGCGGAGGCGTGAGGGAGGACGAGCTGGCGGACCGGTTCGCTGAAGGGGAGGGGGAGCGCGCCGAAGCCGGACAGGCGGACCACAGGGAGGGTGGTCTCGACGGTGCCGCTGGTCATGAAGTTCCCGGGACCGTCGATGGCCTCGAGGAGCGCTGCGATGTCTTCGAAGGCGCTCATCGGCGTGCGGGGGCGCAGCGGGAAAGGATGACCTTCCAGCCGTTCCGGCTCTCCGCGGCGTCGCGCAGGATGGCGATGATCTCGGCGTGATCGACGCGCTCGTCCGGACAGGTCCAGGTGTCGGCGAGGGATCCTGCGAGAACGACGCGTTCTGCCTTGTTCCGGGCCGTTCGGGAGATGCAGGCAAACACCTCGCAGGCGAAGGCGAAGGTCTCCCGCTTTCGGAATGCGATGTCCAGGAGCCACTCCTTCCTTCGGGAGAACGGCAGGCCTACACGCGCGCGTTTGCAGTTGTGGAAGATGTGCGCGACCTCGTGGACCAGGAAGTCGTCGAAGCGCCCGTGCTCGTCGAAATACCTGTGTGACAGGAAGCAGGTCGTCCCTTCGCTCATCCCGACGATGTCGGGTGCGTCGGGGCCGAGGAGCTCGGCGTCGAAGCTCCGGAGGTAGAGGTTCGCGAGGTCCCACGCGGTCTTGTGGAACGACTCTTCGGTGAGGATCGCCTCGATGTTCTCGGGCCCCAGGAATACCACGGAGTCCTGGACCAGGTTCAGGACCACGTCCTGCTCTGCCCTTGGGAACAGTCCCCGAACCATCGGTTCGCACCTCTCGCGGGTGAGGCTGCGTACGGCAATTGGGTCGGGCAGGTCCACTCGAGCCGTGCCGGACGTGCGTCGCCTGAGCTCGGTGAGCAGAGCGTCGCGGAGGTCGTTGTGGGAGTTGCGCCAGCGCTCCCGCGGCGAGTCACCGGGCCAGGTTGCTACGTTGGGGTCCGTCCGCCCCGTTCGCAGATAGCGCTCGATCTCCGAAGTGACCGAGCTCATGGGTACTCCGCAGTGCCTTTACGCGGCCTATACGCGCGGCGCGTATAGCAGCGCATAGACGGCCTCACGCGTCCGCCGCCGTGTAGTGGCGCCACCGGCGGTCTCCATGAGCGACGAGGGTGCCCTCGTCGGCCATTCGGCGCAGGAGCCGGGAGGCCTGATCACCGCTCAGGCGGCAGAGCTCCATGACGTCGCCTCGCCGGATCTCGCCGTGCTGCCGCACGAAACCCAGGACCATCTGCTCCTGCTGGAGTCGGTCGAACCCGGCTTGTCGGGTGTACTCGACCTTCCGTCCCTGGCGCGCATAGACCGAAGCCGCGAGCGTATAGCTCCGTCCGCGTCCTCGGCCGTGCGCTTCCGCGAGGCCACGCTCCACCAGGCCTTCCAGGGTGGCGAGCGCTACAGTGTCGTTGCGTTGCATGGCGGTCGCGAGCTCGGACCGGGAGAGCCGTCGGTGTTCGCGTAGCGAGGCGAGGGCGACGAGGCTGTCGATAGGGAGCGGACGCTCGGTCCGCCCTTCTTCATCGAGGACGAGCTTCAGGAAGTCGACGTCGGCATCCACGGTCGGGAGCCGGAGGACCACGCTCTGAGAGGTGCTTCGGGAGTAGTCCGGACGTGGGCGTCCGTAGCGCAGCAGACCGCGGTAGATCAGGTCGACCCCACGTCCGGTCCGCTCGACCAACCCGATACGCTTGAAGGCGTCGGCGAGTCGGGGGTTCCTCGGACGCGGCTCGGTGGTGAGCAGGTTGTCCAGTGTGACGCCCTCGACGAACCCGCCCGGGTTGCTGACCACCAGCGCGTCTCGCTCGAGGCGGACATGGACTGCGCCGAGCCGCGTGTAGTCCCGGTGCGTGAGAGCGTTCGCGACGGCCTCGCGGAAGGCCCGACGATCGACCAGCGGGATGGGGACGCGGAACAGGCCGGCCTGGATCTCCTGCTCGGCATTGAGTGGCCCGAACGCGGCCTCGAGCCATTCGAAGGTGCGAAGCAGCGGTGCCCTGCGGAACTCGTTGAAGCGCACGTCCTCCCCGTCGAGCACCTGGAACGCGACCTCGTGCGTGGGGACCAGCCGCTGGAGTGCGGTCTCTCGGCCGATGAGCAGGAGGCCGGTGAGCGTCGGGACGTACGATGTCTCTGCGCGAGTGGTCAGGCCGAGAGCGCCGTCCAGCTCGGCGTCGGTGAGGTCGAGAAGGGCGCGGTCTCCGTTGAAGCGTTCGACGAACTGGCGCAGGCGGGCGCGCTCGGCTGGGTCGAGGTCGGCGAGCGAGGCGCCGGGGACGGGCTGGTTCGAGGGGTCGGTGAGCGCCAGGTCGGAGAGGCGTTGGGGGAACTCGTGGGGAAGGAAGGGGATGCACTCGGGCGTGCCGTCGAGCTGCAGGCGTCTCCGACGGAGCACGCCATCCGAAGTTGCGGTGATCTGCCGAGCTTTGGGGACCCGAATGCGCGCGACGAAGTGTGCTCCGACTCCCAGACGCTCTACGTCGCATACGAGCGACGGGACGGTGCGGTTGGCGATGAGCGCCCCGAGGCTGGAGGTGTCGCTGTGCCGCCGATGGAGACCGGTGACCACCCCGTCGTCCTCGACGCCGAGGAAGAGCTCGCCACCTTCGGTGTTCGCCAGACAGACGATGGCCTCGATGAGCTCGCGGTCAGGCAGGCAGCGCTGGTCCGACTTGAACTCGACCGTCAGGGACTCGGTGTCAGGGATCACGGGCAGACCGGGAGGCTCGTTGGGACGTCGCTCCGGAGGCCAGGGGCTTGGAGGAACGCCCGGTCTGTATCCCGTTGATCGGAGAGGCGTGCGGCGCGGTGGCGGGCTGGCACGCCCGACCGCCCCGGCCTCTACCACTGCATCGTCCGCTACCGGGTCGGCGACCGCTGGTACCGCGACGACCCCTCCGCCCGTCTGGGCATGAACGGACCCGCCGCATGAGACTCCAACGCGCCTGCCCCCTCCAACGCCCGCCTCCGAAGCAGCCCGCCGTGCCGGCACTTCGGCGGATGTGGAGCCGTCACGCCGACCTCGGGGGACACCTCCGGGTCCAGGCCCGCTGCGGCCATCGCGCCGCCATCGTCGAGCTCCGTCCGGGCCTGTGGCTCGTCGCCGCCGTGCCCGAGGAGACCCTCCGCACCGAGATCGGCGTCCTGCCGCTGCTCGCGCCGCTCCTCGTGACTGCGGCGAGCCGCGCCATGAAGCGGAAGAAGCCTATGCTCCCGAAGGCCCTGCGCCAGGAGGACCCGCCCGTCGACTGGGCCGACGCCGAGGACGTGCGGGCGATGCAGGAAGGGGAGGACGCGTGCTGAACGTCGATCTCGCCAAGGCCTGGACCCCGAGCTGGCAGGCGTTCCGGGAGCGTGCCGTGCGCGCCTGGCACAGCCGGGTCCGCGCCGATCCCCAGTCTTTCCTCGCCCAGGTCCAGCAGTTCTCGGGAGCGCTCTTCGAGGCCCGCCAGCGCCTCGACCGTTGTGCGACGCTGCTCCCGTCCGCGCCCGACCTGACCGCCCGTGTCGTGGACCTCGAGACCCGCCACGCGCTCCTTGCCGCCGGTCTCTACGCGGACGCCCGCCCGGCCGCGGCCATCGAGGGCCTGCCCATCGGCATCGTCGTCGGGGGCGTGCTCATCGGGGTCGCGGGCATCGCCTGGGCCATCGCGGCCCTCCAGTACGCGATGAACCTCCGCGAGCAGACGGCCCTTCTCGAGAAGGAGCTCGAAGCGCGGGTCGAGGCGAGCCGGGAGGGCCGCGAGCTCGCGCCGTCCTCGCTCCAGCCCCCGAGCCTCCAGCGCACCGGGTGGCTCCTCGTCGGGGCCCTCGCCCTGGTCACCGCCGGCGTCGCCGTGCCGGCCTTCCTGAAGAGGTCCGCATGAGCGCGCGCCGGTTCCGTCTGGACATCGTGGGGGAGCTCGAGGACCGTCCCCGCCTGCTCCGCGCGTACGGGAAGGTGCGCGGCGCCGAGCTCGCCGTGGTGCTGCGTCCCACCGAGCACCGCGGGCTGTTCGTGGTCCTCGGCAAGGAGGCGTGCACCGCCTGGTCCGCCGACCTCGTCCCCAGCGAGACCCGCGCCCGCGGGCGGCTGGTGATCGGCGCGAAGACCGAGGTCCACGTCGACGGTCGCGCCCATCGGATCGCCGGGACTGTCCCGGCCGGGCTCGCGGACGGGACCCTCGTCGAGGTCGCCCTGGACGCGGCTTCCGGGCGGGCCCGGGTGCTCGTCGGAGGAGACGCGCCGCGCCTCGGTACCACTCAGCTCGAGCTCGCGGACGCGGTCGCCCGGGTGAAGGCGCTGCAGCGCGGCCTCCCGCCGAAGGGCCCGACGACGCTCCGGGGACGGTGGACCGGGGCCTTCCTCTGGGACGGTGTGCCGGCGGTCGAGCTGAAGCGCAGGCTCGCGGCCTACGGGACCCTGACGGTGCGCTCGGGCGCGGACGGCTGGAGCTGGACGTTCGAGCGGTCCGGCCGCTGGTAGGGAGAGGAGAAGCGCCAGGAGGGCGTGGGGCCCACCCTGATGGACGCCATCGAGACGGGGATCACGGCCGCGATGCTGCTGGTGCGCGAGGCGTGCGGGTTCCGCGACACGCGGCGGCGCGCGGCGGTCGACGCGGATTGGGCGAGCACGCATCCCATCTCCGAGCCGAAAGAGCGCGCGAACCCGACGGAGCGGCTCGGCGCGAAGGGCGGGTGTGCGTGCAAGAAGAAGGCAGAGGTCCCGGCGACGGTCGGTCCGCCCGAAGAGCCGGTGGTGTCGGACGATCCGCTGATCGGACGGCGGTACGACCGGATGCCGCGCGAGCGCGGGGAGAGCGTGTACACGTACGCCCGGCGCCTGGTCACGGAGGCCAGCGCGAGGGCAGGGGAGGGTCACCACCGCGTGGCGCGCGAGCTGCTCGACGAGGCCGGGCGGGTGGCGGCGGGGCTGTCGGGGTCGAAGGCGGCGCGGGTGCACGAGCACGTGGACCACGTGCGCGGGAAGCTCGAGGGGGCGCGGCGTCCGGTCGCGGATGTGAAGAAGGACGAGGCGCTGATCGGGGCGTTCCGCGACGCCTTGAGGCAGGCCGTTGGTGGTTAGAACGGGATGTCGTCCCCATCGGCTGCAACCGGGAAATCTGGCCGTTGAGGCGCGCGCAGCTTCGATGCGGCTGTTTCGACTGCCTCCTGGTTCTCTCGCACCCAAGTCCAGGCGCGTTCCGTGAGCTCAACGGCATCGATGCTGTCGCCGTTCCACTGTTCGCCTTCGAACGTCCGCAAGAACCCCGACTCCAACAGGGCTCTGAACGCTACGGATCGTGCTACCCCCGAGGGCACCATTCGGCGGACGACGTCGTTGATCTCGTAGACGCTGGTCAGGGCTCCAGTGATCCCGTCCTCTGCAAGCGCCGCGAGGAAGGCGACCTGCGAGTCGTCCAGGCTCAATCTGGAGGGGGAAGGGCGCTCCTCGTTCTCGAGGCGAGAGATGTCTCCAGCGAGCTCGTCCATGGAAGCGTAACGTCGGTCGATGTTCGTCATGCATCGCTCGATCACCTCGCGGAAGGGGTCAGGAATCTCCAGTTCACGCAGGATTTCCCGTCGATTCGAGACGTTGTGGGAGCGGCCGGTGATCAGCTTGAACCACACGGCGCCGAGAGAGTAGATGTCGGCGGCTGGTGTCAGCCGCGGAGGGTACTCCTCGAGCTCTGGTGCCCGGCACGGGCCAAGGAAGCCGCCGTGCCGATGTGTGATCTGGGTGGCGTCGGGATCCAGCACTTTGGCGATTCCGAAGTCGAGAACTCTCGGTTCTCCCTTCTTTCCCATGATGTTGCCGGCGTTGAGATCACGATGGATCACTCCCTGTTCATGTGCGTACTGGACCGCCTCGGCGAC
>JACKET010000014.1 GCA_020632875.1 Alphaproteobacteria bacterium | reverse complement strand
CGGATCCCGATGGCACGGCCGCTGCACGGCGTTAGCAGCGTTGGCCGGAGGTGTCCCCATGATGTTCCGCGGCAAGATCCGTCGCATCCACTTCGTCGGCATCGGCGGCATCGGGATGAGCGGCATCGCCGAGGTGCTGCTGACCGACGGGTTCGAGGTCACCGGGTCCGACATCAAGGAGGGCGAGACGATCGACCGCCTCCGCCAGCTCGGCGCCGTCGTGCACATCGGGCACGCGCGCGAGAACATCGGCGATTCCGACGTGGTGGTGCGCTCCACCGCGGTCGACGAGACCAACCCCGAGGTCGCGGCGGCCCACGAGCAGGGCGTGCCGGTGATCCGGCGGGCCGAGATGCTCGCCGAGCTGATGCGGCTGAAGAACGGCATCGCGGTGGCCGGCACGCACGGCAAGACCACGACCACCTCGATGCTCGCGACGTGCCTCGCGGCCGCGGGGCTCGACCCCACCGTCGTCATCGGCGGCCGGCTCGACAACCTCGGCGGCACCAACGCGCGGCTCGGCACGGGCGAGCTGCTGGTCGCCGAGGCCGACGAGAGCGACGGCACGTTCCTGATGCTCGCGCCCATCATCAGCATCGTGACGAACATCGATCCCGAGCACCTCGACCACCACAAGAGCATCGACGCGCTCGAGACGGCGTTCGTCGAGTTCGCGAACCGCGTGCCGTTCTACGGGTTCAGCGTGCTCTGCCTCGATCACCCCCGCGTGCAGCGGCTCATCCCGCAGGTGCGCCGCCCGGTGGTCACGTACGGCTACGCGCGCCAGGCCGACTACCGCTGCGCGGCCGTCGAGACGAAGGGCCTCACCACGAAGTTCACCGTCTACCACCACGACGAGCGGCTCGGCGACGTGACGCTCGGCATGCCCGGCCGCCACAACGTGTCGAACGCCACCGCGGCCATCGCGACGGCCATGCACCTCGACATCCCGTTCGCGACCGCCGCGAAGGCGCTGCAGGGCTTCACCGGGGTCCAGCGCCGGTTCACGGTCCGCGCCCACGTGAACGACGTGCTCATCGTCGACGACTACGGGCACCACCCGGTCGAGATCGAAGCCACGCTCGAGGGCGCCGACGAGTCCTTCCCCGAGCGCCGCATCATCGCGGTCTTCCAGCCCCACCGGTACACGCGCGTCCAGAATCACCGGCCGGAGTTCTGCAGCGCGTTCACGCACGCCGACACGGTGCTCGTGTGTCCGATCTACGCGGCGGGCGAGAAGCCCATCGAAGGGCTCGACCACCACGCGCTGTCGCAGGAGATGCGGGAGCGCGGCCACCGCGGCACGCAGGCCGTCGACAGCCTCGACGATGCGGTCGACTGGCTCGCGGCGAACGTGAAGCCCGGCGACCTCGTCATCACACTCGGTGCGGGCAACGTGAACGCGATCTGCGCGCGCCTGGCGAAGCGGCTGGCGCCTTGAGCGACGGGGTCCGCGCGGCGGTGCTCTTCGACGAGCCCCTCGCGCGGCACACCGCGTGGCGGACCGGCGGCCCGTGCGACGCGTACGTCGTCGCGAACGACGAAGAGGCCGTGCAGACCGTGCTCGCCGACTGCAAGGCGGTCGGCTGGAAGCTCACGGTGCTCGGCGCCGGCACGCGCTCGGTCGTGCGGGAGGGCGGGCTCGAGGGCGTCGTCCTCAAGCTCGGCCAGGCGTTCGTCTCGTGCGCATTCGTAGAGCCGGATCTACTCGTGATAGGCGGCGCGACCCCGGTGCCCGCCGCGCTGGCGTTCGCGGCGTCCCACGGGCTCGCGGCCGATCCGGCGCTCTACGCCGTGCCCGGGACCTTCGGTGCGAGCGTGCTGATGGACGACTGGCACGTCGCCTCGGCCCGCGTCGCGCGCAGCCGCAGGGTGGGGGAGGTCGACGCGGCCGCGCTGGGCCCGCGCTTCAAGGGTGTGGTGGTCGAGGCCACGGTGCGGCTCGAGCGCGTCGGGTCGATCGAGGCGGAGGCGCGGTTCCGGCGTGCGCTGAAGAAGCCCGACATCCCGCCTTCGAGCTGGGTCGTCGGCGCGCGCAGCGTGCGGGCCGAGCTCCGCCGCGCCTCGCTGGAGCGGATCCGGTTGCGCCAGGTCGCGATTCCGGTGGAAGCTCCCGAGCTGATGGTGAACCTCGGCGGTGGGACGGCACGCGACATGCATCTGCTCCACCGGTCCGCGGTGGAACGCGTGCGCAGGGTGCGCGGCGTGAAGCTCGAGACGCGCATCAAATGGGTCGGTTCGAACTGACTGGCAGGAGCGAGTGATGGTCGACAAGGGTTCCCGCGTGGGCGTTCTGATGGGTGGGCTCTCCACCGAGCGCGACATCTCCATGAAGTCCGGAAAGGCCGTGTCCAAGGCGCTGAAGGCGCGCGGCTGGGACGTGGTCGACATCGAGGTGGGCCGCGACCTGCCCGCGAAGCTCGTCGACACCGGCGTGAAGGCCGTGTGGGTCGCGCTGCACGGGCGGTTCGGCGAAGACGGCTGCGTGCAGGGCCTGCTCGAGGTGATGGGCATCCCGTACACGGGCTGCGGGGTGCGCGCGAGCGCCGTGGCGATGGACAAGATCGCGACCAAGCGCGCGGTGGCGCCGTTCTCCGAGGTGCGGCTCGCGCGTGACTCCGTGGTGACCGCGGTGGGCGAGGCGCCGTTCCTCCCGGCCGTCGTGAAGCCCGCGGTCGGCGGCTCGACCATCGGCATCTCGATCGCCCGCACGGCCGCCGAGTACCGCACCGCGCTCGAGACCGCGCTGGCCCTCGACGCGTACGTGCTGGTCGAAGAGTACGTCCAGGGCGAGGAGATCACGGTGGCCGTCCTCGAGGGCGAAGCCCTGCCGGTCGTCCGTATCGTGCCGAAGTCCGGCTTCTTCGACTTCGAGGCGAAGTACACCCAGGGCATGACGGACTACGAGGTGCCCGGCAACATCGCGCCCGCGGCGGCCGAGAGCGCGCAGCGTGCGGCGGTGGCGGCCTACAAGGCGCTCGGCTGCGGGGGGCTGTGCCGCGCCGACTTCATCGTCCCGTCCGACGGCAGCGCGCCCGTGTTCCTCGAGATCAACACCATCCCGGGCATGACGGCGACCTCGCTCTCGCCCATGGCGGCGGGCGCCACGGGCATCGGATTCGAGGAGTTGGTCGAGCGCATCCTGCTCCACGCGCACTGCATGTCGCCCGAGGTCGGCTGAACCCGTCCTCCGCGCCGCCCGAGGGGCGTGCAGCACGAAAACCGGCGTTTGGATCCCATTGTGGATCGATCGGCCGTCCCGGGTAGGGGCCGTGTAGCGATTTCTCACGGGATTCCCTTGAACAACCCTCCATGACCCGGTACAAACAGAACACCTCCCGCGATGCCTCCCCGGCGGTCGCACCCTCGTTCCGAACCCTCCCCGAAACCTCCCTCTCCCCGCGATTCTCCGCCCATGTCTCTCTTCCCCCGCATCGGGACCGCCACGGTCGTGCGCGCGCTGCTGGCCAGCGCGTTCGGTCTGACCGTCGTGGGTGCCCTCGCCGCGGTCCGCCCGGACCTGATGCTCGTCGAGCACGTGCGGTTCGAAGGCGCAGAGCAGGCGTCGTGGGCCGAGCTGCGGCACCTGTCCGACATCCGGAACGGTGACCGGATCTGGGAGATCGATGCCGACCGCATCGCGCGGAACGTCGAGCGGCACCCGTGGGTGCGGCGGGCCACCGTCCGCCGGAGCTTCCCGGACACCGTCGTCGTGCGCCTCGAAGAGCACCGTCCCGTCGCGCTGCTGCACTACGACACGCTCTACTACGTCGGCGCCGACGGCTCGGTGTTCCTGCCGGCCGACACGTCCGACCTCGACTACCCGAGCCTCACGGGCATCACGCCGGATCTCGAGGGCCAGCACCCCGCGCTGCCCCGTCTCGTCGTGCGCGATGCGCTCGCCCTGATCGACGCGCTCGACACGCGCGGCCTCGTCCAGCGCGACCGCGTGCACGAGGTGCAGTTCGTCGCCAGCCGCGGCTTCACGGTGCGCGCCGGCAACGCCCGCATCCTGTTCGGGCTCTCGAACACCGAAGAGCAGCTCGATCGCCTCGCGCTCCTGCTCCAGCAGGGCCGGGTCGATCTGTCCCGTCCCCTCCATGTCGACCTCGGGCCGAAGAGCGTGGCCATCGTGCGCCCGCTCGATCCGGCAGCCGAGGGCTGAACGTCCCCCCCCCCCAGAACCCACCCCAGCTTTCCCTCCCGGAGGAACCCCATGATCGAGATCGTCGAAGAAGAGGAGATGCAGAGCGGCGCCAGCATCAAGGTGATCGGTGTCGGTGGTGGCGGCGGTAACGCCGTGAACACCATGATCTCCGCCGGTCTCACCGGGGTCGAGTTCATCGCCATGAACACCGATGCGCAGGACCTCCGCCGGAGCCTCGCGCCCCGCCGGTTCCAGCTCGGCACGCAGCTCACGAAGGGCCTCGGCGCCGGCGCGAATCCCGAGGTCGGCCGCGAAGCCGCGCTCGAAGACCGGGATCGCATCGCCGAGCTCGTGGTCGGGGCGGACATGGTGTTCGTGACCGCCGGCATGGGCGGCGGCACGGGCACGGGCGCTGCGCCGGTCATCGCGCAGGTGGCCCGCGAGTGCGGCGCGCTCACGGTGGCGGTCTGCACGCGTCCGTTCTTCTTCGAGGGCAAGCGCCGTCGTCGCCAGGCCGAAGAGGGCATCGACCAGCTCAAGGCCGCGGTCGACACGATCATCACCATCCCGAACCAGCGCCTGGTCGCGATGGCGAGCGAGAAGACCTCGATGAAGGACGCGTTCAACATGGCGGACGAGGTCCTCCTCTCCGCGGTGAAGGGCGTTTCGGACCTCATCAACTTCAATGGCGTCGTGAACGTCGACTTCGCCGACGTGCGCACCATCATGGGCAGCAAGGGCGTCGCGCTGATGGGCGTGGGCGTGGCGACGGGCGAGCACAAGACCGTCGAGGCCGCGCAGCGCGCCATCTCGAGCCCCCTGCTCGACGACGTGAGCATCGTGGGCGCGACGAGCGTGCTGATCAACATCACGGGCAACCACAGCCTGACGATGTACGAGATGCACGAGGCGAGCTCGCTCATCCAGGAAGAGGCGCACGAAGACGCCGAGGTCATCTGGGGCTGGGTCACCGACGAGAGCTGCGGGGACGAGGCGCGCGTCACGGTCATCGCGACGGGCTTCGAGGAGTCCTCCCGCATGCTGCAGCCGCAGTCGGTCGAGCGCCGCGTGAACGAGCGCGTCGTGCGCCACGTCGGCGGTCCGCGCCGGGGCCGTGCGCGCGAGCTGCACTCCGGGATCGACCCGATCTACGAGGACTACGACATCCCGACGTTCTTCCGCACCGCGGACTGAACGCTCGCATCAGTCTGAACGCCGACGCCGCGGGTCCCGAGAGGGGCCGCGGCGTTCGTCGTCTCTGGTGGTCGGATGCGCCTTCGGGTGTCGTGACGAGCCACATCCTGGCGCGGGGCGGGGCCCGTCGGCATAGGATCCAGGTTGCACCATGACTCCATTTCTCTCACTCTTCGCCTGTGGGTCGGTCGGGGAACCGCCAGTGCGCAGCCGTTGCGCAGTCGAAGCGGCGGCGAACGACGAGGCTGCACGGTTTACCGTGATGATCGAGAACCATTCGGAAGTCCCTATCGGTGTGGTGACCTCGGGCTCGGGCCAAGCCAACATCGAGATCTGGGAGCACGGAGTCGCCCGGATTGTCGGCGGGTATCGGGCACCATTCACTTCGCGGCCAACGACCCTTCGACCGGAGGTTGTCTGGCTCGAGAGCGGGGAGCGACATTCCAGATCATACGTGTTCGCCCTTCCGATCAATCAGTCTCATCCTGATGACCTACCATTCTACCCGGTATCCGAAGTCTCGGAGATTGATGGCTTCTGGACCGGCCTCTCTGAGTCGGGTCGAGTCATCGAAGGCGGGGTGGTGGACCCAAACACGCAGCGTGGGGCCGACATTGTGGAGAGTTTGGTCCTGTTCCGATGCGAGGTTTCAGGCGCAGAGCAGCTTCTGCGAGTCAACGAGGAGAAGGTGACCGAACACTGCAGGAGCGCCTCACCTTCGGTCCCTTGTATGGTGGAGTAGCGTGACCGGATCGGCAACGGTCGGAGGTCGCGCGAGCGAACCATACGTTCTGCTGTCAGCGCTTCCTCCCGACTTCCGCGTCGACCCATTCATGAACGGATCGTGTTGATGTTTCGACCGATTCTCGCCTTTTGGCTGCCAGCCTGCGACCGCCCAGAGACTGGCCCTGGCATCGACGCGCTCGATGTTTGCGAGTTGTCGGACTCTCCGTGCGTACGTGAGCCAGAGCCGATTCCCGTCGGAGGAGGGCCGGTCGTGCGGGTCAGAGGGCTCGGGATTGCTGTGGGTGACCTGACGATGGACGACGCGTGCATCCATTGGTCGGTGGACGTGGACGGCGCCTGCCCCAGTCAGGAGTGGCTCGAGGCCAACGGCGCCTTGTCGGACGAGTTCGACTTCCAGGGACGCGTGATCACCTTCACGAATGGTCCCGCAACGCTACCCCCTTGGAGCGATGTCTATTTCGTCTCATATTTCGAAGATGGGCATCTCGTAGGGCTCGTGGCCTCTGTGCTGGGACTCGACGGTGAGCGCCTGTTCTGCGTGGAAGACGAGCTGCTGGCGTCGAATGTCGCGTATGGAGAGGTGGAGCTGGTGTCTCGGTGTGAGCTCCCGGATTGAGCGAGGCACGTTGGCCCCTCATCGCAATCAGAGGCCTCGAACCCCACGCTCGCACGAGTTCGGCGTAGGCGAACGCCGAACACCGCGGGCGAGGGGCCGGTCGGTGCGGGTTCGTGCTCCCGGGACCGTCGGGCCCGCGCCGATGTCACTTCTTCGGGTGCGCGGCCTTCCATTCCTCCTCGTGATCCGTCGTCTTCTTCAGCGCCTCGAACTCCTCGTCGGAGTACCGGATCTGGCCCATCGGCTTCTCTTCGCGCCGCGTCGTGCTGAAGAGCGTCCAGGGCGAGCTCTCGTCGTCGCGCTTCAGGTAGATCTCGTAGCGCCCCTGCATCCGCATCATCGGGTTCGTCTTGTCGCGGGACTTGTTCATCGTGAACTCCATCACGACCTCGAACGAGACGTAGTTGGGATTGCGGTAGTTCGTGACGGGGGGCTGGGCGTACTGCAGGTTGACCACGGGGCCCCAGCTGTAGCCGAACATCGCGCTGGCCATCTCCGAGAGACCCTCGTGCCGCAGCAGCATCTCGACCTCGTCCCACGGCGGGAGCGGGCCGGTCGTGCGGCTCTCGGAGTGGTACCACTTCTTGAAGGTCCAATCGCCATCGGGCGTCCAGCCGTACATCCCCATGTGGAGCGTGTCCCCCTCGGTGCACTCGGCGCTGACGCGCCACTCGGTGATACGTCCGGCGGCGTCGCGGTCGTAGATGCCGCTGCCGGTCTGCACACAGTGGTCTGCGGCGAGCTTGGCGGTGACCTTGGCCTCCGACGGCCGGGCGAAGGCGGGGTTCGAGAACGCGAGGGCGAGGGCGAGGGTCATGGGTCTGCTCCAGATGGTGCCGTGACTGGCAAAACCAAGGTAGCGATTGCCCTTCGGCGGGCATAGCGCCGAGCGGTCTCAAAGGGGTCACAAACCGGCAGGGGTGCCGCGGTAGGCTTTGGGCATGACCGAAGGCTCGCCAACGCTCGTGCTGTCCACGGGAGTGGTCGACTGGGCGACGCGAGAGCTGCGGCGCGACGACGTCGCGGTCGCGAGGCTCACGGCGATCGAGGCGCGCCTGCTGCGTTTCCTGGCCGACCACCCGGAGCGGAACATCGACTCCGCCGACCTGCTCGGCGAGGTGTGGGGCTACCGGGACGGCGTGCGCTCGCGAACCGTCGTGGTCACGATGCACCGCCTGCGCACCAAGGTCGAGCGCGACCCGGCCAGTCCAGTGCACCTGCTGTCGGTCCAGGGCGGCGGCTACCGTTTCGTCCCGCTGGGTCGGGTGTCACGGACGGAGGGGTCCACGAACCTGCCGCCCACGACGGGCACGCTGGTGGGTCGTCGCGCGGAGCTCGCGGCGGTCGAGGCGTCGCTCGCAGCGGGCACGGTCGTGTCCCTCGTGGGGCCCGCCGGTGTGGGGAAGACGCGGCTCGCATCCGAGGTGGCGCGGCGCCAGGTGGGCCGCCTGGTGGGTGGCGTGTGGTGGGTCGGCGTGCGGCCCGCCCGGTCGGTCGCGGACGTGCTGGCGCTGATGCGGGGTGCGCTCGGGATGGCCCCGGCCGACACGCTCGATCCCGAGGCAGCGAGCGGTCCGGTCGCGTGGACGCTCAGGGAGCGGGGGCCCGCGCTCGTCGTGCTCGACAACGCCGAGTCGTGCATGGCCGCCGTGCGCGAGACCCTGGCGCTCCTGGTGGCCGGGACGCCCGACACTGCCTGGCTCGTCACCAGCCGCGCGCCCGTGGGCGCCGACCTCAGGCACGGGCTCGAGCCGCTCGACGAAGGCGACGCGACGACCCTGCTGCAGCTCCGCGCTCCATCGGCTGGCGACGATCTGGAGGGCCTGCGCAGGCTCGCGACCCGGCTCGACGGGCTCCCCCTCGCACTCGAGCTCGCGGCGCGGTGGCTGCCCGCGCTCGGTACCGACGGCGTGCTGGCCCTGCTCGACGACCGGCTGCGCCTGCTCTCGGGCGACGCGCAGCGGCTCGGGCTCGAAGAGGCGCTCGATCTGTCGTGGGAGGTGCTCGACACCGACGGCCGCAGCGCGCTGGCCGCCCTCGCGTGGTTCCCCGACCGCTTCGACCTCGACGCGGCGATGGCGGTGCTGGCCCAGCTCCCGCTCGAGGGCTTCGGGCCCGACGTGCTCCGCAGCCTCGTCGACGAGAGCCTGCTGGCGATCGACCCGTCCCGGACCCGCCGGTACCACCTGCTCGACGCCGTGCGGACCTACGCCACGGCCCACGACGACCGCGGCTTCGGCGAGCGGGCGTTCGTCGCCGGGATGCGCGCGGGTGCCGATCGCGCGCGGGCGGCGTTCTGGACCGGTGGAGAGGCGGGCGCGATGCGGTGGCTGCGGGCGAGCGTCGAAGCCCTGCGTGCCGCGATCGCGCTGGCCACCGACCCCGATGCCGTCGCGGACCTCGCGCTCGCGACGCTGCCGTTCTTCGTCCGCGAGGGCCAGCCCCGTCTCGCCGAAGAGGTGCTGGCCCGCCTCGACGCCGTCCCGCCAACCGACGACGCGCGGCGCTGGGCCTGCGCCCTGGCGCGGCTCGGGGCCCTGCTCGACCTCGGGCGGGTCGACGAAGCGCGTGGCTGCACCGACCGCGTGCTCGACGAGGCGGTCGCGCGCCCCGCTGCCGACCGGATCGACGCCCTGACCCGCGCAGGGCTGGTGCACCGGCGACTCGGCCAGCTCGACCGCGCGGAGGCCGAGCTGCTCGAGGCCGTGCAGTACGCCGAGGCCCTCGTCGACCACCCCCGCGCCGCGCGGGCGCTCATCGAGCTCGGTGTGGCCCAGCGTCAGCTCCGCACCGCCGAAGCCGCGCTCGCCACGCTCGAGCGCGCCCGCCTGGAGGCGCGCCGATGCGGGGATCCGCGCACGGAGGCCCTGGCCATCGGCACCACCGGCCTGCTGCACCAGCGCGCCGGGCGTCGCGACCAGGCACTCGGCGACCTGCGCGAGGCGCGCCGCCTGTCGGAGGCCCTCGAGGACCGCCAGGCCGTCGAGATCCTCGACAACAACATCGCCGGCATCCTCGTGCTGCGCGGGGAGGTCGATGCCGCGCGCGAGACGTACGGCACGCTGGTCGAGACCCTTCGCCAGCGGGGGTCCCTGCGCAGCCTCGCCTTCGCGCAGACCAACCGCGGCATCCTGCTCAACCGCGTCGGCGACACCCGCGGCGGCGAAGCGAGCCTGCGCGAGGCGCTCGCGTGCTTCGAGCGGCTGGGCCTGAACCGCGGCATCGGCGCGTGTCACTGCCAGATCGCGCGGATGCGCCTGGCCTCGGGGGACTATCGGTCGGCCGTGCGCCACTGCGAGGCCGCGCTCGGGGCGTCGGGTCAGGAGGGCTCGATCCGGAGCCAGGCGCGCATCATGGCGCTCATGGCGCACGCGGCATGCGACGAGCCCGTGGATGCGGGCCTCCTGGCGGACGAGGTCCCGCGCGAGGTCGAGGGTCTCGTGGCGCTCGCGAGGCGTTGGGTCGCCGAGCCCTCTGCCCGACCCGAGATCCAGCGGGTCCTGCTCGCCGGCGAGTAGGTAGACTGCACCTCCGCGACGTGAGCCGTGGATCCCCCTCAGGCCGAGGTGCCCTTGCTCTGGTTCGTCGTGCTGGGGTGCACGAAACCCAGCCCACCGACCGTCTCGCGGCACGACGAGCTCTCCGAGATCGATCGGATCTCCGCGTTCGCACGCCTGTACGGCTGGGTGCGCTGGTTCCATCCCAGCGATGCGGTGACCCAGGTGGACTGGGACAGGGTGGCGACGGTCGGCGCCGTTCGGGCGCGTGAGGCGAATGACCGGGACGCGCTGAGGGACGTGCTGGAGCAGACGCTCGGCGTGCTGGGCCCCATCCAGATCTGGGTCGGCCCCGACGCACCGCTGCCGCTGAATCCGGGCGACGGGCCACCGATGACCTGGAATCACCTGGGCTCCGGGGAGAACAACTTCCAGTACGCGTCCTGGCGTGCGGGGGCGGACGAGCCCTGGAGCGGCAGGAGCCTCTGGGACCGCGGGACCCTGACGTACGCGCTCGACACCCGCGACCCGGTCGCCTTCTCCGCGTGGCTGCGGGTCGAGGAGGGCACGCTGCGGGTGCGGCTCGGAGAGGCCCTCACCGAGGTGCGCTCCACCGAGTGGACACGCGTCGAGCTGGTCGGCGCGGGCCCCGCGGTCGAGCTCGAGCTCGAGGGGGACGGCCCAGCGTGGCTCGACGAGGTGGTGATCACCCAGTCCGGCCGAACGCTCGCCGACCTCGACGTGTCCGCGGACGGCTGGAATCCGTCGGGCGTGCTCTGGGGCGACCTGCCCGTGGGTCGGGACGGCGGCTGGGCCACCTATCTCGCCCAGCGGGTCCACCTCGGCGACGAGGTCGAGCCCATCGTGCATCCGCTGGGGACGGTGCACGAGGGCGAGCTCGGTGGCGGGCTCCACGCGCGCGTGCCCATCAGTCTCCCGGTGGGCACGGCTGGAGCGCTCCCCGATCTGGCGGGAGGAGCCGAGGACGTCGAGCTCGGTCGGACCCTCGTTGCGTGGTCCGCCATGCGCCACTTCTTCCCCTGCGCCCGTGAGTCGCGAATCGACTGGGATGCCTTGCTGACCGAGGCGATCGAAGCCGCCACGGCACCGGGGCACGAGGATGATGCAGGAGTCTGGGTCGTGTTGCGGGCGCTGCGGGACGGGCACGTCTACCACCCCCGGTCGGACGTCGGCGGTTTCGCGCCCGTGCACCTCGCCTGGATCGAGGAACAGGTCGTCGTGGTCGAGTCCTTCGTCGACTGGAGCCAGCGCGGCGACGTGGTGGTGGGCGTCGATGGAACGCCCGTCGCCGCCGTCCACGCGGAGCGCGTCGCTCACGCGTCGGGGGCTCCCCATTTCCTTGCTGCCATCGCGGCATCCGAGGTCGCGCGGGGGAAGCGTGGCGAGACCGTGGACGTCGAGCTGGACCGCAGCGGGACTGCCGTGACGGGCGAGTGGACCTACGGAGCCTATCGCCGGGTTCCGGATGGCGAGCCCATCCGCGTCCTGGACGGGATCTGGGTGGTCGACCTCGGTGCGGACGGGCTCGAGACGCCCCTGGACTGGGAGGCGCTCGCCGCGGCGAAGGGCGTGGTGTTCGACATCCGCGGCTACGTCCCGACCTCCGTGTCCACCGACGTGCTGCGGCACCTCCTCGCCGCGCCGGAGAGAGCCCGCTGGATGCACGTCCCGCATCGCACGCTCCCTGCGCCGCACGAGGCCACCTTCGTCGACGCCGGATGGGACATCGATCCCGTCGAGCCCCGCGTCACGGGGCGCATCGCGTGGTTGACGGGGGGAGTGAGCAGCATCAGCGCGACCGAGAGCCTCGGTCTGTACGTAGAGGCCCACGAGCTGGGGCCGCGCTTCGGAGGGCCGACGGTCGGGGCGAACGGGAACGTCGCCGACACGGTGCTCCCGGGCGGCACCCGGTTCAGCTACACGGGCATGCGGGTCACGCGACACGACGGCAGCGCTTTCCACGCGCAAGGAGTGCTCCCGACGCACCCCGTGTCGCAGACGCTCGAGGGCTTTCGTGCCGGACGGGACGACGTGCTGGACGCTGCGTTGGCGTGGATCCGCAGCACGCCGGAGCGCGGCGACTGATCCCGCATCGGCGCTCGTGCATGATGGGCCCATGGGGCGTGACCTCGGCCACTATCCAGCTCTCGCCATCGCTTTCGCGGTGATGTTCGCCATCGTCCTGGTCGGCGGCGGGGTGGTGCTCTTCGCCACGGTCGGGCTGGGGTTCGTGTCCTACTCGGTCGGAACGGCAATGTCCGACGCTCAGAGCGCTCGCGCCGAGCTCGAGCTCCAGGCGGCTTTGCAGCGCGTGCAGCTCTTCCACCTCGAGAATGGGCGCTGGCCATCGAGCCTCGACGAGGTGTACGCGCCCGAGCCGCCGCCGCGCGACCCGTGGGGGAACCCGATCCGGTACCGATGGAGCGGTCTCCAGCCGGAGGTGTCGTCGCTCGGGCCGGATGGCATGCCCGGCGTCGACGACATCGAGGTGCGGCCGTAGGTTCGACGACCCGCCTGGTTTCGCGCCGTCGACCGGTGGAACGAGGACGAGGCCATGGAAGACGGCGACCGACCTCCTGAACGAGCCCCGGTGTAGGATCGTCGGGTGCTGTCGCTCTTCGCCGCCGCCGCGCTCGCCTGCTCGTGCTCGCTGCAGCCCACGCCCGTCTCCTGGGTCCTCGACCACGACGCCGTGTTCCAGGGGCGGGTGGTCGACGCCTGGGAGCGCGACAACACGCTGTTCTGGCACGTCGAGGTCCGCCACGTGTGGCGGGGCGATGTCCCGCGGGTGGTGGAGCTCCGCACCGAGCGCTCGTCGTGCATGACCCTCCTCCCGATGTACGGCGAGCTGGTGTTCGCCCTCGAGCGCCCCGACAGTGCGATCGGGATGTGCACCTACAGACCGCTGGTTCCGGCCGGGCCACCCGCGGCGTTCCTTCCTCCGCCCACCCGATCGTTCGACCTCGTGCCCGGCCCCGGGGAAGCGTTCCAAAACAGGCTCGACACCTGCGATGCGACCGGGATCGTCGCCGGGCTCGAAGCGAACATGCCCACCGGATTCGACACGCTCCATCGCTGCGACGACGCGACGCTGGCACGGGTCGTGGAGGCCATCCGCGATCGGACCCCTCCCCACGGGCTGGCGCCCACCCTCTCGGACTCCCAGATCCTGACGGTCGCAGATGCCCGACCCGACTGGGTCCCGTTTCTGTTCGAGGTCAGCCTCGGGCGCCTCGGAACCCGTGGCCCCGATGGACAGACCCTGCTCCGCCCGCGTGTCGCCGTGGCGCGCGCCCTGGCCGAGCGTCTCCCGAGAGAGGACGTCCAGGAGGTCCTCGACGACCCGTGGATCTTCATGGACCGCGAGATGGTCGGAGCACTGGCGGCTGTGGTGCCCCCCGCGCCCGAGCAGGCGAATCGCTGGCTCGGAGAAGCCCGTGGCCGGCGTGACTTCGACGACGACGACCTCCGCTGGCTCGTGTCGCTCGGCGCCGAGCCCACAGCGACCGAAAGGGTCCGGCTGGGAGGCTCCTTCGAGGAGATCACCTCCGCACTCGGCGCCACCCCGTCCAGCGACGACGTGACCAGCGTGCTCGCCGCGGCGGCCGAGACCGGCCGGCTGGACCTCTTCGACCGCCTCTACGCGGACCTGGTGCCCAGCGTCCCACGCCTCTTCCGCGACCGGATCGCGACACATGCTTGCGCCGGCGGCGTCGAGGTCCTCGCCCACGTCGTCGCGAAGCTCGAGCTGGAGGCGCCGGGGCGCCCCTGCGACTGCGTGCGGTTCGCCCGCCGGGCCGGGAAGCTCGACGTGGTGGAGCGCTTCCCGGACGCCTGCCCACCGACCGAGGCGGTGTCCCGGTAGCCGCCGACAGACTACGCTCCAGTCTGGAGGGACATGGCCTCCGAGAACCCCAGCTTCGCGCACCACGCACATCGGTTTCGGTCCCCGGCGTCCGTGGAGGCCGACGCGACCGAGGCCATCGCGCGGCTCGGCCGTGGGGACCCCGAGGGAATCGCGCTCGCGGACGACGTGCTCCGCCACGCGCCCTACCACGCCGGGCTGAACCTCGCGGTCGCGCGCCACCACGCCCGGTCCGGCGACCTCGATGCCGCGCTCCTCCACGCCTCCCGGGTGCTGGAGATGGAGGCGATGTCGCCACGAGCGCTGGCCGCCGCGCTGGAAGACGTGCTCCCCGACGCCTCCGCTGCGGTCGCCGGGCTCGACGCGCGCTGGGCGGGAACCTGCCGCACGGCCGACCTGTGCTTCGACGCGCTCGAGCCCAACGTCGACTGGAGTGGGGTGGTCCTGATCTGGCCCGAGCACGCCCAGGAGGCCATGGAAGCCGCCTACCTGGAGCTCCTCGCGCACGTCGGGAGGGTGAACGCACGGCTGTTCGACCAGGAGGTCGAGGACTGCATCGACGACGAGCAGCTCGCGATCGTCCGCCTTCAGAGCCCGTTCGAGCCAGATGACCGGCTGATCGCCTCGTTCGGCGGCTACGGCTGGGTCCTGAAGACCCTGGAGGCGTTCGCCCCCCACGTCGAAGATGTCCGGTTCTTCCTCTTCGATCAGACCTCTCCGCTCGACGAGATCTGGATCGTGGACGGCGTGTTCCACCTCGTCCGGCACCCGAGCACCGGAGACACCGCCGACTACCTCGCGGGCTGGCTGGAGGAGACAGGGCTGGAGGACCCGGCGGTCGTGGCGCACGTGTGTGACGCCTGGTTCCGCCAGGCCCACGTGGCCCTGGAGAGCCGTAGCCCCGACCGGGCCGAGCCGTTCATCCAGCGGATCCGGGAGCTCGACGGCGAGCCCTGGGCGCTCCAGGCGATGCTCGAGCACCTCCAGGGACGGCCGGAGGCGCTGGAGTCCCTGCGTGCCGCAATCGTGCGGGCGCCGCAATCCCGGCTCTGCGCCCGCACCCTCCTGGAGGCTCTGTTCCAGCGGGACGCCTGGGCCGAGTGTGCTCGAGTGGCCCGGCGGGTCGCGGCTTTCGGCTACCAGGACGACGCGCTGCTCCTCGCCGCGCGGGCGCACGCGCACCTCGGCCACCGGGAGGACGCCGCTGCCACGCTGCTCCGGTACGTCGACCTTCGCTCGACGAGCTCCCCGGGCGTGCTGCTCCGGGAGGGGCTGGAGCTGAAGGACACCTGGGGCGCTGGAGCGGCGCTCCTGCTGGACCGCCTCTCCCACCATCCCACCTGGGGAGCGCGGGCTGCCGAGGCGCGCCGGCAGTGCCTGGAGAGCTGGCCGGAGCCCGTCCGCCGCCCGTTCTCGGAGCCCGACGACGCGTGGCTCGACTGGGTCGCCCATCCCGTGGAGTACCGCGCCTCCCTGAGGGTCGAGCAGGTCGAGCCCGTGGACGGGATCTGCGACCACCAGGCCCGAATCACCGTCCTCCCCGGGCACGAAGCGGCAGTGACCGAGCTCGCGAGCCGCTGGGAGCACGAGGTCGCGAAGCTCTTCGAGCTCCAGCCGGGGCCTCCGCCGTTCTTCGTGTTCGAGCAGCAGACCGACTGGTACCGGGCGGGACTGGAGAAGGTCGAGCTCGCGCTCCTGGACCTCGCCGAGCACGTGGAGGACGCCCGCTTCCTCCTCTGGGAGGTGGACCGCGAGCTCGTGGACATCGTCACGTACCGCGATGGGTGCTTCGGGCTGAGGCGCGTGGAGCTCGACGACAGCGACACCGACGCGCTGCGCCGCGGGTTGGTGACGGTGGCTCGGGAAGACCCTTCCGACGATGCGTGGCGGCGGATGACCGCGCGGATGCACCTCCGCTCTGCACGGATGGAGCGGAGATACCGCTCCGACCGGCTGGACGCCGCCCTCGCCACCGCGATGTCGCTGGAGACCGAGGACCCGGGGCTCTGGCAGCTCCTCGGGGAGATCGCCCTGGAGCGGGGGGAGACCGGTCGTGCCGAACGCTGCTTCCGCGAGCAGCACACCCTCTCGGGCCAGGGGCTCCTGCGTGCCGCGGTCTCCGCGCTGGCCGCCGGTCGGGAGGACGTGGCGCGCGAGGTCGTCGGTCAGCTCCTCGCTGTCGGGCCTTCGCTGGCGGTCTGGTGGCTCGCGGGCTTCCTGGGGATCCGGGAGGACGCCGCGTCGCGGATGCTCGGCGCGCTGGACGCGCTCGACACCGACATCGCCGCACTCGCGGAGAACGACCCTCGCTTCCCCGAGCTGGTGCGCTGGGCGCGGGGCCGGCTCACCACGGGTCCCGAGGCCGCCGAGATCCTGCTGGCCGCCGCGGTCGCCCTGCGGGACCGCGGAGATCCCGACGCGGGCGAGGCCTTCGAGGCCGCCTGGCGCGTCGATCCGCTGGGAGGTCGGGTGGACCGGACCCATGCTCGCGGGCTGACCGATCCCGGCGCGCGGCGCCCGCTGCTCGAGCGCGCCCTGGAGCAGGCCCCGACGGACGCCGGCCTGCTCTCGGAGGTCGGCCGGGTTCGCTACGAGACCGCCGACTACGCCGGGGCCGTCGAGGTCCTGGAGCGCTGGCGGGCTCGGTGGCACCCCGACCGGCGCCGCTATGGCGACGCGCTGGATCTCCTGCGTCTGGCGGGCTCGCTGTACTTCCAGGCCTGTATGGCCCTGTACGGACGGCCTCCCGGGGCCCCTCGCCCGCCGGGACGCCCGACGGACGCGGCCCTCGACGCGACCGACGGCCTCCTCGACCGCGCCCTGGAGGTTGTCGCACGCGAGCCCTTCGGAGCGACGCTCCACGTGCTCTACGTGGTGAAGGCGACGGTGGCGCTGTTCCGGGAGGACCCGGCCGCAGCGGTCGGCTGGACGGACCGCGCGCTGGTCTCGGACTCCGCGGAGGCCTGGTCGGCGCGGGCCTCCGCGCTCGGCAATCTGCGGCAGCTCGACGCCGCGCTGGATGCCGCGAACCGCGCGGTGGAGCTGGCACCCGACGCCTGGCATCCGCACCTCGTTCGGGCGTGCATCCTGGGCCTGCAGGGTGCGCGGGCAGACGAGATCCTCGCGCCGCTGGAGCGCGTCGCCGAGCTCTGGCCGGAAGGCGCACCCGAGGTGCTCGACGAGCCCGACCTCGCGTCGATTCGAAAGCATCCGAGGTTCAACGAGCTCTTTGCCCCGAAGTCCGACTCGTTCCCGTGAGCTCGGGTATCGTGGGCGCGGAGGTGGACATGTGGATGGTGTTGATGACGGCCTGGGCGGGGGAGTGCGTCGCGCTGCGTGGGCTCCCCGAAGACGCCACGGCCCAGCAGCTGAACGTCGCCGCCCACAACTGCTACGAGCAGGGCCTCCTCGACTATGCGGCCACCATCCTCCGCAAGGCCGTCGAGGTCGACCCCGACCACGTCCTCGCGCAGTACAACCTCGCGTGCGTGCTGGCCCGTCTCCGTGCCGCCGGAGAGGTGTGCGAGAACGAGGCGTACGTGAGCTCGGTGCTCGAGCACCTCGCCAACAGCATCCGCCTCGATCCGAAGCGCCGCGAGCGGGCCCGGGTCGACGCCGATCTCGACTCCGTGCGCCACACGGTCGTGTTCCAGACGCTCATCGGAACCGACCTGTCCACCGTCGAGGCCCTCACGGCGGTGCTCCCGGGCTTCGAGCTGTACGGCCCGCGGCCGGGGGTCTACCCGCCGGCGGTCGAGGTCTCGCTCAAGAAGGGAGGCGTGGCGGAGTGGCGCCTCCGCGACGTGCTGGGCGACGACCCGAAGGTGCGCGTCGAGGCGGGGTCGTGGAAGGTCGTCGGGCCGATGGAGGTGGAGCTCACGGGTCCCAGCGGGTCGACGCGGTACGAGGTCGACGCGCAGGGCACGTTCACGTCGTCCGGGGGCACCGGGTCCACCCTGTCGGACCGCCCGGACGAGTGCAGCGCGTAGGGTCGGTGGTGGCTCGCACCCTCACTGGAGCGCGCGCATGTCGGTGATGGTGAAGCCCCACGCGGCCGATGGGACCGTGGGGGACGCGTTCACGTAGGCCTCACGCGGATAGCCGAGGTCGGGGGCGAACTCCACGCTGATGTCGTACGGATGGGCGTGGAGCTGTTGCACGGCCTCCCTGTCTGTGTAGGCGTCCTCCAGGCGCTCCAACATGCTGTCGATGGTCTGCAGGGACTCCGGGAGTGGCGTGCAGCCGAGGCCGTCGGGGTCGAAGAGCTCTGCCAGGTCGAAGATTGCTTCTGCGGGTTCGCCGTAGAGCATCGGGACACCTGGCGAGGGCACGCCGGCGCGCACGGAGACCTCGTAGTTCAGCGGGAAGGGACAGGTCGGGAGGGGCTCGATCTGGAACCGGTACGCCGTCGGACCGTTGGCCAGCCAGAGCGCACGGGCCGCCTCGAGCTCCGTGGGCGGCGTGGCGCATCCGGCGCCGCCGAGCAGGGAGGGGAGCAGGAGCACGAGTGGGTTGCGCATGCACCGCCTTATCCAGTCACGCCGTGATCCCGCTCGCCGGGCGTAGGCTGGTCGCGGGGAATCGTCGTCGTTAGCCCGATGGGGCGGGCCCGTCGGCGCCTGGCGCGGCGGACCGCAGCGTCGGGCGGCGGGGTCCGGGAGGAAGCATGGACCCCCGTCTCGCCGCCCTCGTGCAGAAGCACGCCCTCTCCGCCGATGTGGCGGACGAGCTCGAGACCCTGTGGTTCGACGGGCGCTACTCCGTGGCCACCACTGTCGGCTTCGAGGAGGGGTTCACCAGCGTCGACCTCGGGCTGGACGAGGAGGACGAGGACGACGAGACCACCCGGGAGGTCGATGGGCTCGTCGATCGGTACGACGACCTCGGGCTCATCGGGCACGGCGGGATGGGCGAGGTGCGTCGGGTCCGGGACCGGGAGCTCAACCGGGTCCTCGCGATGAAGGTCGTGAACGAAGCGCTGTTGCGCCGGCCGTCGGCCCTGGCGCGGTTCGTCGAGGAGGCCCAGGCCACCGCCCAGCTCCAGCACCCCAGCATCGTGCCGGTCCACGACATCGGGCGGCTCCCGGACGGGCGGGTGTGGTTCACCATGAAGGAGGTGAAGGGACGCACGCTCGGCGACGTCATCCGCGAGGTCCACACGGTCTCGGTGGACGCGTGGGATGTCGCCCCTTCGGGCTGGGGCCTGCATCGGTTGATCGCGGCGTTCCGCACGGTGTGCCAGGCGGTCGCCTTCGCGCACGAGCGTGGGGTCGTCCACCGCGACCTGAAGCCCGAGAACACCATGGTCGGGCGCTATGGCGAGGTGTACGTCCTCGACTGGGGGCTCGCGAAGATCTTCGGGCGCGTCGACCTCGTCCTGGAGTCGGGGGACGTGGAGCCGGTGCAGAGCGGTCGGTCGTCCGACCTCGCCACCCGGATGGGCCAGGTCGCTGGAACGCCCGCCTACATGCCTCCCGAGCAGGCGCGCGGCGAAATCGACCGCATCGACACACGGTCCGACGTGTACGCCCTCGGCGCCATGCTGTACGAGATCCTGTCCGGGCGCGCTCCGTTCGTGGGGGATGCCATGGAGGTCCTCGAGCAGGTCCGCACCGCGCCCGCGACCCCGCTGTCCCGGCTCGGGGGGGCCGTCACGCGTCCCGACGAGCTGGTGCAGATCTGCGAGCGGGCCATGGCATTCGCCCCGGAGGACCGCTTCCCGAGCGCCGTCGCCCTCGCCGAGGCCGTCGGGGAGTGGCTGGACGGGAGCAAGCGCCGCGAGCAGGCGCTCGGCCGGGTCGAGCGGGCCCGCATGGCGGCCGTGGAGGGCGAGGCGCTGGTCGCTCGGGCGGTCGAGCTCCGGGCAGAAGCCGTCGCCCTGCTCGAAGCCGTCGACCCCTGGGAGCCCGAAGCGCGGAAGGCGCGGGGATGGGCGAAGGCTGCCGAGGCCGACCGGGCCGAGCTGGCGGGCCGCCTGAAGTCCCTCGAGGTCGACGAGACGCTGAAGTCCGCCTTCGCCTTCGTCCCGGACCTGCCGGAGGCCCACGCCCGCCTCGCAGAGCGCTATCGGGCCCGGCACGCCGAGGCCGAGTCCCTGCGGAGCCCGGAGGCGACCGCTGAGGCACAGACGCTCCTCGAGAGCCACGCGCTCGCGCTCCCCCTGGCCCATCCGCTGCGACGGGAGGTCACGGCCTACCTCCGCGGCGACGGGGCGCTCACGCTGGTCACCGAGCCGCCGGGTGCAGAGGTCCACCTCTACCGGTACGTCGAGCGGAACCGCCGCCTGGTCGAGGTCTTCGAGCGCACCCTGGGCGTCACGCCGCTCCGCGCCGTCCCGTTGCCCATGGGGAGCTATGTCTGCGTGCTGAAGCACCCCGGCTGCGACGAGGTCCGCTACCCCGTCGAGGTCCGGCGTCAGTCCCACTGGGACGGGGTCCCCCCCGAGGAGAAGGCGCCGCGTCCGATCTGGCTGCCCCCGCGCGGTCATCTCGGCCCCGACGAGGTGTACGTCCCTGCCGGTTGGTTCTGGTCGGGTGGGGACGACATGTCGCTGCCGATGACCCGGGGCTGGTGCGAGGGGTTCGTGATGGACCGGTTCCCGGTCACCAACGCCCGGTTCATGGCGTTCCTCGACGATCTCGTCGCACGGGGACGCGAGGAGGAAGCGCTCCGCTTCGCACCGCGGGAGCGCGGTGGCTCGGAAGGGGAGCTCGGAGCCCTCATCTACGGCTTCGAGGACGGCCGGTTCTCGCTCCGTCCCGACGTGGATGGGGACGTCTGGCTCCCTGGCTTCCCGGTCCTGCTGGTCGACTGGCACGGCGCGTCGGCGTACCTCGCGTGGCGTGCGGAGCGAACGGGACGCCCGCTCCGTCTCCCTGCGGAGCTCGAGTGGGAGAAGGCAGCGCGAGGGGTCGACGGTCGACGGTACCCGTGGGGCGACGCCCTGGATCCGAGCTGGTGCCGGATGATCGAGACCGCCCGCGGGCGGGAGGCGGGCGACTTCGGGCCCGTCGAGGTCGACACCTACCCGGTGGATCAGGGGCCCACGGGCGTGCGGGGTCTCGGAGGCAACGTGCAGGACTGGTGCCTCGATGCATACGAGACGCCGGCGGGCCTGGTCGGCGGGCGGGTGGGCGTCCCGGAGCACGACCCCGCTTCCAACGCGCTGCGGACGACCCGGGGAGGGGCCTGGGATCTCGGCGGGAGGAACTGTCGAACCCTGATGCGGTTCCGCCTCGGGCCGACGGGGCGCGACCCCTCGGTCGGATTCCGCGGGGTCTTCCGGCCGATCGAGGCCCTCACGGTGTGACCGGCTCGGAGAGGGTCAGTCGGCCGGAGCCACGAAGGTCACGACGAAGGGCGAGCCGCCGAAGGGCTCGAGCTCGAGGTCGATCGACCAGGTGTCGGAAGTCGGCGTGAGGAAGACGTGAGGGGCGTGCTCGGACCCGCCCGGCAGCTGGACCGAGAAGATGCCCACGATCTCACCGGTGACCCCGACGGCACCGGTCAACACGAGGTCGACGCTCAGGGGGGCGTCACCTGCATTCGTCACCCGCACCTGGGGTTCGAAGGTGCCCGAGAACGGGGCCGGGGACGCGACCTTCACCACGTCGCCCGACTGGACGGGGATGCCGTCGATCTCGACCTCCGGCCGCGCGGCCGTGCCGGCGCTCCCCTCGATCGGCACGACGAGGAGGGGCATTTCCGGGTCGTCGCTCTCGATCTCGAGGTCGAACGCCACGACGCCTGCCTGCGTCGGCGTGATGTGGAGGGGGACGTTGAAGGCGCGACCCCGTTCGAGCTCGATGGGGTCGGGCGTCTCGCCCACCTCGACGGTGGCGTTCGCCACGTTCGCGAGCTGGGGACGGTCGATCGTGAGGGGACCCGTGCCGACGTTGCGCAGCGTGAAGTAGACCGTGATCGCGGTTCCTTCGTACATCGCGGGGAACGCGGGTGCGTCGGCCGTCCACAGGGCTCCCGACGCCTCGGTGTCGATCGGCGTGGGGATGGCGGAGTCGGGGCCCTGTGAGGGCGTGCACGCGACGAGGGCGATGAAGAGCGTCATGATGACCGTCATCCTACCCGAAGCATCCGCCGGTCGCGACAGCCACTCTTCCTTTTGGCTGCAGGTGTTGTGTCGGGTTCACCGGCTATGGCGCTTGTCGTACTATTCGAGCACTGTGAACACCCCAGAGCGATGAGCGCCCCCGAGGAGACGGACAGGAGCGAAATGGTGATCGATCAGGGCGCCCGCGTCGTTGCGCTGGACGGATCCGCCGAACACCTGGCGGTTCGCGGGGAGCGCGGCAACATCGACATCTACCATTTGAGCTGGGAGCACCTGCTCGAAGAGCTCCACTGACGATCCTGCACAGCGAACCCAGGTACGTCACGACCTGTGTCGGTCTATGCAACTCGACGGCTCGCTCGTTGAGTATTCTCCCGAGGCTCACATTCCGTGAGTCGGATGGGGGGGGGGATGTCTGGACCTCGAGAGCGCCACCGGCGCTGGACGACCGTCTTCGTGTGCGCGCTGATCGCTCTCGTCGGCTGCGACGAGACGTTTCGGGTCGTTCCCGCGGGGGGATCGCTGACGCTGAGCGCGGGAGCCGTCGAGCTGGACGCCGGGACCACCACCACGATTGCCGTGTGTGGGAGTGACAGCGATGGAATCTCGGTTCCCGAGCTCACCCAGATCCTGATTGGCGTCTCCGAGGGGAGCCTGGACGGGGACGCCGGGCCGGCGCTCGAGCGCCTGCAGGTGCCGACGGACGAGCTCGGTTGCGTCGACGTGGGTTTCGTCGCGCCGAGCCGGGCGACCACGGTGACGGTCACGGCATCCTCCGGAAGCGTCGTGGCGGACGACGAGACCATCACGGTGGAGGACGTCGCGCGGCACCTGGAAGCCTGGGTGACGCCGGCGGAGCTCGGGCCGGATGGGGGCGAGGTGACGGTGAACGTACGGATCCTCGGCGTGTCGGATGCCCCGGTCGATGGGGCGATGGCGACCGTTCGCGCCAGCTACGCTGCTCCGACGGGCTCGGTGGTCACCACCGGAGCCGATGGTAGCGCCCAGACCCGGCTGCAGTTGACCCGGACCGACTCCATCTCGATCATCGCCGACGGATTACCCGACGAACCGCAGGAATACACGGTCGTCACTGCGGCTCCGGAGATATCGAGGGTGGTGCCCGCGGCGTGTTTCTGGGTGGAAGGCGCGGCGCTCGAGATCAACGGGCGGGATTTCTCTGGTGGTGCGACGGTCACCGTAGACGGCCGCGCGGCGCAGGTGTCGCAGCGTTCGGCCACGGTCCTCGAGGTCGAGCTCCCCGCGCTCGTGGGCGAGCCCGGTCCGGTCCACCTCGTGGTCGACAACGGGTACGATTCCGTCGCCACTGCGGAGTTCACCTACGAGGCCGTGCCCGACCCGGTCGTAGAGCCATCGGCCTGCGGAGGCACGCCATGATCACGCTCTGTACGCTGATCATGCTCGATGCCGCCGCTGCGGGGCCGCAAGGGGCGCCGCCCGAGTCGCCCGAGGCGCCAGAGGCGCCAGAGGCGCCAGAGGCGCCGCAGCCGACGCAGCCGACGCAGCCGCAGCCGACGCCGCCGCCAGAGGCGCCGCCGCCGCCGCCGCCGCCGCCGACGAAGCCGACGAAGGAGCAGGCGGAGGAGCTCGACAAGGCTCTGGCCGTCGCTTTCGACGCGTCGAAGACACCGGTCGACCAGCTCGCGCAGCTGGCGGACGGTCAATACGAAGCTCACCAGGTCCACGAGAACCTGCAGAGCTACGACGTGGGTAGCTGGAATCCGTCCCTCTCGAAGCGCCTGACGAGAGCGCAGATCCGACGCACGATGCGCGAACGCGTCCTACTGGCGTGCGAGATCTACGCGGATGTCGACCAGGACAGGGTGCTCGCGACCCACCACCTCCAGACGGTGCTGGAGGAGCGGCCAGGGTGGCCGAGGCAGCGCCGCGGTTGTCCGACCGGGACCGCATCGCCCGCCGAGACCCAGCGGGCGACCCGGGCTCGCGGCGCCGAGCTCCCCAGGGTGGTGGTCGATCTGTACGGGAACGAGAAGCCGGGCGCCGCCCTCGCACGCGCGAACGGCGAGGACCCCGTGGCCGGCGAGGCTCTGCCGGTAGAAGTCTCGACCCAGACGCTCTACAGCATCGACGGATGGGCCACCAAGCCCGATTCGTTCGCCGAGACCGCCATCCTGAACCCCAGGGGCGAGGACGGCATCCGCCTCGTCCCGGGCCAGGACGACGTCTTCTTGTGGGCCCCGACCGATGCGACCCGCCCCGTCGCGCTCTACACGGGCGTGAACGAGGTGCAGCCGGTGACCCGGAAGCTGTACACCGTGACCCTCGACAAGGGGGCGTTGACCGCGGACACCGAGATGGTCGTGGGGAACGCCGTCGATGTCGTTCGGCACGAAGCGCAGGGCACGGGCTGTCCGAATCTGACCTGGAGAGAGAGCCTTGCGGGGATCCTCGGTGATCAGTCCTGCAAGTACACCTGGGCATTGGACGACGGACCGGACGCCGCGAGCCTGAAGCTGGGTGATGGGAGCGAGAAGGCGCTCGCTGTCTCGTCGGTCACAGCCAGGCGAGGGAAGCTTCCCGAAGCCGACATGGTGAGGTGCACTTCCGATCGACGCCTCTCGGAGAGCGCCTGGGAGTCCTGGTCGGCACCCAGAGACCCCGGCCAGGTCCTTCGCTGTGGTGTGGGAGCCGCCGACACGATCGGTGTCGCGCTGGGCGACGCGGGCGATGCGGGCACCTGGACGATCCTCGAATCGGGCATCTCGGTCCGGCGCTCGACGCTGCAGAGCCTCGAGGTGCACCTGAGCTCCGAGGGCGAAGTCGACATCGTCACGAGCCGGGCGGGTGATGCGCTCTCGGGCACGTCGGTCCTCTTCGCGCCTCGCCTCGAGGAGGGGAGCGCCAACCTCGGGATTCGTGTGCTCGCAGACCCGACGACCTCGAACATCGGGCCGTCGGTCGTCGGCAGGGTCCGTGCCCTCCCCGAGCCCCCGGAGGTCGGCGCGGTGCAGGTCCACGTCGGTGTCCTGGCCCGCGATGCCCTCCGCAACGTGGTGTTCACGGGGATGGTGTCCCCGGTGTGGAGCCGCAAGGCCTACGAGC
Source organism: Alphaproteobacteria bacterium (assembly GCA_020632875.1). Taxonomy (GTDB): domain Bacteria; phylum Myxococcota_A; class UBA796; order UBA796; genus JACKEQ01. Next base: position 151,146 of record JACKET010000014.1, on the reverse strand, counting down.
GCTTCCTGGCGGGCCGGCGCGGCTGGGGCGCGGCGATGGTGCCGAAGCCCACGTTCGGATTGCGGCTGGCGCTCGACGCAGACGACCCGGTCGGGCTCGCGATCGGAGTGGCACAACCCCTCATCCCGGGGCTCCACGCCGTGGTGGGGGTGGAAACGGGTACCCGCGACATCACCGAGACCTGGCAGTTCGACCGCGCGTGGTTCGTGGGGGTGACGATGTCTCCCGCGATCTACGACAAGGCCGTTCGCGCGATTCGCGACCGGAAGGCCGCAAAGGAGTGAGCTTGAAGAGTCTTGGCATCTTCCTGGTGAGAGGACCATCGGACTTCGACGCCTCGGCCTGGGCCGCGTTCACCGCGAAGGTGCACGACCCTCTCGCGTCGCTGCTCTACGGGTCGTCCGCTGAGCGCTCGGCGACAGCGAGCGCCCGGCTCGCGGCCGCTCCAGGCCTCCTGGTGGAGTTCCTCGAGTGGGACATGGGCGTCTATGCAGTGCTCCAGCACACGATTCGCGATGCCGCCATCAGCGAGCTCGGGGTGGAGGACCCCGTGACCGTGGTGGTCCTCCGCGAGATTGGAGGCTGACGACCGCGTTCACTCCGCGGGCGTGTGCACGCGTAGGCTCCTCGCGATGTCCTGCGCGAGGCGGTCCAGCGCCCTGCGCTTGTCGGGATGATCCCAGGTCTCGAAGCGCAGATCCGTCCAATCCGGAGCCTGGTATCGGGTCAGGGTCGGCACGAGCGGGTGCTCCTCCTCGAACACGTCGATCCATCGCACCGGGAAGAACGAATCACGCGCCTCGGATGCCTCCATTCGAGCCACGAATCGACTGGCCTCCCACCCGCACCAACGGCTCCCCAGGTACGAAGGAGAGATCAAGGCCACCATGGCATGCGCGTCGTCGACGGCGTTCCTGATGGCGTCGGCCCATTTCCTCCCGTACCCGATGCTCTGCGAATCCTGGAAGACGTGGACCTTCTTTCCTACGAGGTGCTGTTCGACCGCTGTGCGCAACCGCCGTCCGAAGTCCTGGACTTCGTTGAACTCGTCCTTGTTGGTCGTGTACGAGAGGAAGATCCTCACGTCGCGCTCCGGCTTCTCGACGGGTGGCGCATCCAGTGCGGGATCGGGGAGGGAGGTCACGTCGGAGGCCGCCGGTCTCTGGGGGGTCTGCGTCGAATCCGGTGGTGACTGCTCGACGAGTCGGACCTCGAGGGAGGTCGCGTTTCGGGAGAGCTTTGCTCGGTAGGGCTCGTACCCCGCGCAGGTCACGTCGACGGTGACGACCGCGTCGGCCGCTCGAGGCAGCTCGAGCGAGGCCCTTCCCGCTGCGTTCTCCACGTCGATCCGGTCGTCGTTCACGTGGAAGGTGACGGTGGCTCCATGGATGTCCGCTCCGCTCCGATCCTTCACGAAGATGTCGATGCGGCGGCTCCCCAGGTCCGACATCAGCAACACACCCGGTACGTGACGGAGCCCGAAGAGCACTCCACACACGGATAGTCCTCGGTTCCGTCCGGGCAACGGACCCGGCATCGTCGGGACGCGTCGACCGCGTGCACCACGTCCACGGTGAACCGCTTCGGCGACTCCACACGGACGCGCAACTCGGCGTCCCTGGGCAGATCTCGCAGTCCGAAGCCATGGCTCTCACCGTTCATGCGCAGGTGACCTTCGACGTCGCTGCCCGACACCTGGACGGAGTGGACCTGCCGGGCGTTGGGTGAGACGGGAAGGACCTGCCCCTCGATCTCCAGCTCCATCGGACCGTGGGCTCGCACCCCAGGCTGAACGTCGATTCGGACTCTCATCACACCTCCCGCTCCGTTTGCAGACCGCGAGCGCCAAGCAACCACATCTCCAGCTGGTTCGCCACCGCGGGGGCCCGGTCGTACCCCGTGTGCATCACGGACCCTTCGAGGATCAACGCGTCCACCGGCTCTGCCACCGTGTGCAGCATGGACCTCACCGGCACCACCAGGTCGTTCTTCGCCCCGCCGAACGCGACCACGTCGAACCCCAGCTCGACCGGGCGGAGCAACCCCTGCTGCGTGAAGTTCGACCCCACCACGTAGGTCGCGGGCCAGGCGTCGAACCGCGTCCGCACGTCCTGGTGCACCTGCTGCCAGTCGCCGTCGTCGTGCATCGCCGACAACCCCGGAGTCACGGACCGCCAGCTCGGTGCGAGCGCCTGGGTGCCGGCGAGGCGTGCGAGGAACGCCGACGCCTTCAGGAGCGCACCGCCCCACGTGCCCGACGCCAGCATGCCGAGGTTCGCCATCGTCGAGGCCAGCGTCTGCCAGTTGTCGGGGTCGGCCAGTGGCGTTCCACCCAGCGGACAGGCGATGAACACCAGGCGCCCCAGCTTCGGCCCGCCCCGCAGCTGCCAGCTTCGGGCGATGAGGCTCTCGAGGACCAGGCCCCCTCGTGAGTAGCCGACCAGGTCGACCGTCACGCGCGCGTCCAGCCGGGCCTTCAGCATCGACGAGAGCAGATCCGCGTTCTGCGCGGGGTCCTGGCGCAGTGTCGGGTGGTCGTAGGCCAGCACCGCGTCGTACGCCTTCGCGGCCCGCGAGAGCCAGCCCTCCAGGTCACCGAAGCTCCCGACCGTGCTGCTGAACGTCCCGTGCACGAACAGCAGCACCCGGCCCTTCACCCGCGACGTGTCGGCTTCGACCCAGGCCCGCCCGGACCACCGCAGCAGGCGCGGCTCGACATCGATGTGCTCCGCGAGCCCGAGCAGCGCGATGCGCCCGAGCGTCCGCGCGACCCACATCTGCGCCTTCTTCAGGGGGTTCCAGCCGAACGCCAGCCCTGACGGGCCGTCGGCCGCCGGGTCGGGGAGCTGGACCTCGAAGGGCGCCTCCGACGGGAACACCCAGCGCGTCCCACGCGCGTCCCGGACCAGGATCGGTGTCTCGGACTGCGCTTCGATCGCGTACGTCTGGCCGGCCTCGCCCTCGAGCTCGACGGCATCCGCATCGAGCAGCTCGGCGACCCCGTCCGACGCGAGCAACCCGGCGGGCCCGGCCACGACGGGACGGATCGTCAGGCCCCGCGGGAGGATGAAGCGCGCGTCGCCCACCCTGGAGGGGACCTCGGTGGCGGCGAACCCCACGAGCCCCGCAGGGCCATCGGCTGCCGGCGGCCCGTCGAAGCCGAACGCGTCGGTCCACGGGCTCGCGAAGAGCCGGAGCGGGTCGCGCTGCTTCCGGAGCTCGTTCCATCGGTCGAACCTCGGCCACGTCTTCCGTACCCGGGCGAGGTCCGGCTCGTGGTACTGCCCCCAGTGCATGCGCACGCCGAGGGGGTCGAGGGCTCGGGCGATCTCGACCAGGGTGGCCTTGCGACCCTCGTCGTACGCGGCGTAGAGCTTGTGGAGCTGCGTGCCCTGCTGCCCGTCCCGGAGCACCTGCACGTCGAGCTCGCGCTTGCCGAACATCCCGACCTCGATGATGCACCAAGGCGCATCGCCCTGCGTCAGCGACAGCAGCGACTTCTCACCGCTCGCGAAGCGCATGGAGACGACCGACACGAAGGGCCCGTGGTTCCTCCACACGGCGAGGAGCGTGTCGAAGGCCTGTGTGAACGGCCGATCGATGCCCTCGAGCGCCTTCGCGGTCGCCTCGCGATGGACGTCGCCGATGGCGAGGATGATCTGCAGCGCCTCGTAGGCCCGGGACATCGGAACGGCGAACTCGGAGCCCACGCCCTCGTACTTCGCGTTGAGCAGCAGGACGGTCGGCGCGTCCTTCCGGAATGCCGTCTTGTCGTCGTAGCTCGTGCAGCGGAGGCCCGTCGCGATCGTCTTCCCGGGCTTCTCGAGGGGTTGTTTGAGGGCGCCGACGACCCGGTCGCCGATCGTCCACCGGGCGAAGGGGGTTCGCGCCACGCCGAACACCGCCGGGCGCTTCGTCCTGATGCCGAGGCCGCCCGGTGCGTTCTCGGGGCGGTACCGGACGATGTACTGGCAGCCCTCCTCGTGGTCTTCGTCGACGTAGGGGTTCACCTGGATCTCGACGTGGCGGCCCCTGGCCGCGGCCTTCTCGAGGGCGGCCTGGTCTGCGAGGACCGCCCTGCGCGACATCAACGTGCGGGTCTCGACGAGGTCGCCGAGGGGAACGGTGTCGAGCGTGACGTCGTAGACGAGGCCCTGGCACCCCATGCCGACGGTCGACGCGTAGAACACGTCGTCGTCGTTCACGACGGTCACGGGATGCCCGTCCCGGTGGGTGAGGACGGTGCCGTGGGCGAGGTCGTACGCCGGGTTCGAGGCGGGTTGGAGCAGCTCGACGACCGCCTTGCCGGTGGCATCCGCGCGGACGACGGTCATCGCCCGCACGAGGCCGGAGAGCGGAGGGAGCGTCACGCCCGAGCCATGCGTGCTCGTGGCGAGCGCCCCGACGATGGACTGGAACCAGCCGGAGCCGTGGTTGGCGAGCATGCGCTTCCTGGCCTTCAAGCCCTCGATCACCTCCTCCGCCGTCCGTCCGGCCTCGCAGCGGACCAGGGCGGTGGGCTTCTTCGGCTTCAGCGGCTGCTCGAAGTCTCCGCCCTTCACGTCGAGCAGCTCGCGGAGCCGGCAGAACGAGACGCTGATCACGCCCACGGGGCTCGAGACCTCCGAGAGCGACCGGCCCGCCCCGATGGCCCGCAGGCGCTTGCCGTCCTTCGCCGCGCGCTCGACCAGCATACACAGGTCGCCGAGGCTCCTCGGACGCTCGTCGGCGCCATGGACGCCCTTCCAGCGGCGCTCGAGCGCTCCATCGACCTCGCCACACCGGGTCTGGCCGAACGCCAGCCCCGCGACGGTCTCTGGCCCCTGTGCGACGACCTCGTCGACCAGGCCAGGGTGCTGCGCTTCGAGGGCGACGATCCGCGCCATCGCCGCGTCCGGGTCGCCCCTCTCGCTGAACAGCAGGCCGCGCATCTCGATGGCGGCGTCTTGTCGACCCATGGCGACCAGGCCCTTCGGACCGCCGCCATCGTAGGGTTCGGCAGCCGCGTACAGGACCTCGAATCCGCGCAGGAAGACCGCGTAGGCCGGGGGCGGCTCCTCGCCGGCCCACACGTAGTCCATCGACGGCGTGAACCGCAGGTCGTCGGTCCCCGGGACCGCCCAGCTCGCGTGAATCCGTCCCCAGCGCGCTTCGGCGTCGAAGTACGCGGCGAAGAAGTGCGCGTGCTGCGCCGTTCGGACGCCCCATCGCGACGCGACCCGTGGGAGCGTCCGCTCGAGGTCGACGAGGGCCTGGTCGCGCTCCCGCTTCTTCGCCGCCGCCACGTCCGGCGGCCAGATGCTGTCGATTCCGGCATCGGACAGGAGCACGACCTGGATGTCCTCCCACCTGCCGTCACGGAGGCGGGAGGCTTCGTCGAGCCACCCGGCGAGCCGCCCCTGGGTCGCGCCCGCGAACTTCAGGGTGTGGGCCTTTGCGAACAACGACACGGGCGAGCCTTTCCCCCCGTCGCGGTCGCGCAGCGTGGGGACGAGCTCGGACAGCGTGTTGCGCATCAGCTCCCATTCGGCATCGGTGCGCACCCAGTCGGGCTTTGCGAGGTGCTGCGCGCGTTCGAGGACCCGGGTCGTGACGAAGTGCAGGTGGTCGGCAGGGGAGTCGTCCGCGACGAGGAGGGACGCAGCAGCGGGAAGCGCCCGCCACGACACCTCGATCGTGCCGTCCAGAACGCCCTCTGGGCGCTGTTCCCACGTGGGTGGGGGAGCCGCACCGAGCGTCGACGAACCGAGCCGCAGGCCGAGCAGCGCTTCGGCCAGCGGCGTCCAATCGCCGGGGGCACCGCCGCTCCGACGGGCCGCGATGGCATCGACGATGGCCAGCCGGTCCCTCGCAGCGGGGTACCCGGCCGACGCCGCGTCCATCGCGGGGTTCTCGGCGAGGACGCGGCGCAGCACCGGCGAGTACGCGGTGCCCGCGAGCACCACCGCGATGGCGTCACAGAGGAGCTCTTCGGTCCATGTGCCGGGATGGCCGAGCATCTCGATGGCCCTGCGCGTCGCGTCCATGGTGCCCGGACCCAGCCGAGCCAGCAGCTCGTGCCCGAGCTCGTGCTGGAGCGTGACCCCGAACCACGGCGAGCGGAGCTGATCGGGAGGGTAGAGGACGAGCGGCACGTGCAACCGGGCGGAGAAGTCCTCCCGATCGCGATGCTGCGGAGCCCACAGCGATGGCACCTCGGTGTGCTGGTCGCGCCGATACACGAGGGGCGCCCCCGTCGCCTCGAGCGCGACGAGCGGAGGTGTCGCGTCCGCCATTCCGGCGAGGCGGGCGAGCGTCTGGTACCCGTCCGCCACCCACAGGTCGGCGAGCTGCAGCCACTGGCCTACCTCTGGGTCGCGCCGACTGTCGAGGATCCATCGGACGAGTTGCCAGTTGCGCTCTGCCGCCGTGATCGCCCGGGCGAGCGCCGGGCCGTCTGCCGTCCCGTCCGCCGCCGCGACGGCATCCCGCACGCTCTTCAGCAGGGCCTCGAGGTGGACCTCCGACACGAAGAGGTTCTGGCGGCCCTCCACGGCGAGTGCATCGAGACGGCGCAGGACGCCGCTGAGGTGGTCGAGACGGCGACGATAGAGGGACATGCAGGCTCCTGAAGCGGTGCAGCATGCCCCGGATGGGTCGTCCGGCGAAGACGGATTCTCCTGCAGACGGGATCGCGCTGAGGCCGCGTTCTCGGTGTCCTCGCCGCGGGTGGAAACGCGTCCGGCTCTGCCACGGCGGGGGGAGCCAGCCAGCGAGCCCGGTGGGCGCACGTCGCAGGTTCGGGGGCGCGCCTGGTTCCACCGCTCCCCGGGAATGCGATACGAGAGCGCCATCGACGGAGGAGGAACGGTGGATTTCGCGACGGTGATCGCCCGGCTCGAGGCTCGGGAAGCGGCCGAGGTGGCCGGAATCGGGACGTTCCGGGTGTCGCAGGGGCGCACCGTGATGGTCCGCTACGAGCCCGCACGCGGGCTCGCGACGGCGGTGGACGGAGCCGAGCCCGCGCCCGACGTGGTGCCGCCGTGGGACGAGGTGGTCGCGCGCCTCCAACAGACCGGCCAGGCCCGCGTTCCGGGGCTGGGGACGTTCCTGGTGCAGCGGTCCAAGCCCCGGTTCGGGCGCAACCCCGGCACTGGAGAGCCGATGCGCATCCCCGCCAGCGCGACCGTCGTGTTCCGGGTGGGGAAGGCGCTGAAGGACGGCCTCGCGGAGGATACGCCCCTCCGGATCGGCCTCGCCGGGCTCGACGATCCCCACGGCGCCGCAGGCCCCGCGTTCCTCCAGTTCCTGGTGCGCTGGCAGGCGAGCGACCTCGGCCTGCCCGATGCCGCGACGCACGCCGACCACGGCGAGCTCGCCACCGCCCTGGAGGGGATCGCCGCCCATGCAGAGGCGAAGGGCCAAGCGGCGATGGCCCGGGCCGCGCGGCGCCTGGCGGGCCTCGACCTCACCGACGCGGCCGCCTGCGAGCCCGTGCTCGCCGCGGAGCTGCGCGCGCTGCACGCGCAGCACGCCCCGAAGACGGTGCAGATCCGGATCGAGCACGCCGTGGCCGCGGCTGCGGAGCGGATCGCCGTGCTGGACGGGGCCGAGCCGGCGTTCCACTACAGCGTGGGCGACGCCATCGAATTCCCCGAGGATCGCGACGGCAGGATCCTCGACGCCCTCCTCGCCGGGATCGTCGCCCGGGCAGTGCCCGCCCTCGTCGGCGATCCGTCGACGGAGACGTTGCTCGACCGGGCCCGCACGCAGGCGGCCGACCGCGACCCCTACGCGGCCCTCGAGACCCTCACGGCGTTCTTCACCGCGCGCGGGCGGCCCACGGACGCGGATGCCGCAGACGCCGCGCGCCGCCTGGGCGCAGAGGCCGGGAGCTACGACGAGCAGCGCTGGATGGTCGAGACCTACGTCCCGCTCGTCTTCCGCTCCCTGGGTCGGGCCGCCGTGCTGTCGTTCGCGGCCGAGGCCGAGGACGCCGCGGTCGCCGGCATCGCCGAGCCCCCCGGGGGCCCGACCGCGTAGGGCCCCATGGATCTCCGTGTGGGATCCCGAACCCGGATCGGGTGCTTTCGCACTCCGGGGGTCAGAACCTCCCGTGGACCACGAGCCCGGTTCCCGCGCCGACGGGGCCGGGTGCGACCGTGAGCCCGGAGATTCCCGCAGCAGCGCGCCGGTTCGCGCGCATCTGCGCTCCGGAGAGCACCAGCGACCCGATGGGCGCGCCCGTCGCGACCACGACGGCCCACTGCATGGTGGCGACGAAGGCGCCGTCGCGGTCGGTCTGGGAGTGGCGCGCGATTGCGAACAACACCGGATACACGCCGAGAGCCGCGAACCCGGTGAGGGACAGGCCGAGCGCGAAGTTGCCCCGCCGGACCCCCAGGTCCGCGCCCCCCCTGCGCAGCGCGCTGGCCGCGATCAGCGAGCCCGACGAGGCGAGGACGGCCCCCACTTCGTAGACGCCGAGGCCGACGAGCCCGGGCACCGCGGTTTCTTCACAGCTGTCGAAGCCGCACTCCCCGAGGGAGTAGACGAGGGCCCCGACGAGCACCGCGCCGCCCACGGCCGACGTGGCGACGCCCACCGGCTGGAGCACGCGCCCGAGGCGGTACTTCGGGCTCTGCGAAGCGAGCAGGTGGTTGTGCGCGCGATGGTCGGCTGCCTTCCACTCGGCAGCATCGGGGACTTCCGCGGCATCGGGGATTTCCGCGGCGTGGACGCTGGCGAGCAGGGCGAGTGCGAGGGTCATGTCGGCCTCCGGGTCCTCGGTCCCGTCAGAGCAAGGACCGTGCCGGGAACACCTCGACGGCCAGGACCTCTGTGCCCCGGGAACGCGGCGTTTTCTCCGGTCCTCCGAACCGGATAGGCTCCCTGGATGTGGATCCTGCTCGTCGCAGCGTGCACGCCCTCGCCGGGCGAGCCGGGCATTCCGAATCCGGCCGCCTGGTACGACCCGCGCGTGGGCGCTGGGTGGGAGCCGCTGTTCTCCCGGTACTACGCCGACCCGTACCACATCTCGGGCCTGATCACGGGGGTTCGCAGCGTCTCGTGGGAGAAGGGCGGCTGGGATGTCGTCACCGTCGTGGAGTACCAGGACACCGGCGGCACGCGCGTGCAGTTCCACCCGCACCTGCGGTGGGTCGAAGGCGACGACACCCTGCGCGAGGGCGAGGTGCAGGTCGACCGCGACAGCCCGACGGCGGCGGTCGTGGTGGCGTGGCCCGACCTCGAGCAGGCACCGGTCTACGCCAAGATCGAGTTCGACGACTTCGCCATCCTCCAGTCGAGCTGGCAGGTGCAGCGATTCGTGGCCGAAGACATCTCGGCCTTCCGGGCCATCGGCACGGCGCCGGGTGTGATCTGGGGCGACCGCGGGGGCTCCTTCACGGTATTCGACCTGTCGGACTGGCGGAACGTGGCGTACAGCCTGCCCGAGACCCAGCTCGAGTCCCGCTGCCCGTGGATCGACGGCGACGACATCCTGTTCACGGGCTTCGCCACCTTTCGCGACAAGCTCCAGCTGTGGCGGCCGACCGACCAGCACCTCGCCGTCACCTCGCCGCCCCAGCACGGCTTCGTGGCCGAGGTCGTCGCCGAGATGGACTCCCCGCTCGTCGGAGGGGGGTGGTCGTGCGCGATCACGGCCGATGATTCGAACGTCTGGACGGCCTTCTCGAACGGGTCCGAGGTCGTCCGGGTCCACTACGACCGCCCAGGGCTCGCCGCGACGACCACCTCGATCCGCGCCGACGACGTCGTGCTCGCTGGCATCCTGCCCGACGGGCGGCCCGTGCTGCACGATGCGCGCAGCGTGTACCTCGTCGAGGATGGCGCCATCCGCCCCCTCGGCACCAGCCCGCTCGTCGACGCCGACAGCCAGATCCTCGCGGTGGGGGTGTCGGGTACGCACATCGGCGCCGTGGCGCGGACTTCGCTGGGGGCGTTCGAGGCCCAGCTCACCCTGCTGACCCCCGTGGGGGCGCCGTGATCTGGGCGCTGGCGCTCGCGTGGGCCGACCCGGACGTGCCGATCGAGGGCAGCTCGGGGCTCGTGCTCGGCGCCGTGGAGTGGGAGCCGTCGGTGCTCGGCGTGTCCTGGGTCGACGCCGACGGGTACGGTCGCTCGACGCGCTGCCGCGACCTCGCCACCGGGGCGGATCTCGGGCTGGTTCCCGGCATCCCCACGACGGGTCCGCCCTGGGCGGTGTCGGTGGTGCAGGATGTGGTCGAGATCCATCGGGTCTCGTGCGTGTCGATCGAGGTCGCGTGCAACGGGGTCGACGACGACTGCGACCCGAGCACGCCCGACGGGGTCGATGCCGACTCCGACGGGGTGGCGGCGTGCGCAGGGGACTGCGAAGACCTGTCCCAGTCCATCCACCCCGGGGCGGCGGAGATCGGCTGCAACGGCATCGACGACGACTGCGATCCCGCGACCGACGACCTGCTCGATGCCGACGCAGACGGCGCGACCTGCGACCTCGACTGTGACGACGCCGACCCCGCGCGCTTCCCTGGCAACCCGCTCATCGGCTGCTTCTCGGAAGACCTCGACTGCGACCCGTCGACCGTGGCGTTCGAGGACTTCGACGGCGACGGGGCGGCTCGCTGCCTCGAAGACTGCGACGACTCCGACCCGAGCGTCCCCGGCCCCTCCGAGATCGCGTGCAACGGGGTCGACGACGACTGCCTCGCCGCCACTGCCGACGGCATCGATGCCGATGGCGACGGGTTCGCCGCGTGCGCCGACGACTGCGACGACTCCGACCCCGGCCGCCATCCCGGTGCGGTCGAGGTGGGCTGCAACGGCATCGACGACGACTGCGACCCGTCCACGCCCGACGTGCTCGACGCCGATGGCGACGGGTCCGACTGTGAATCCGACTGCGACGACTCGGATCCCGACGTACATCCTGGCGCCCCCGAGCGGTGCGCCAACCAGGTCGACGACGACTGCGACGCCAGCACGCCCGACATCGGCGACCTCGACGCCGACGGGTTCACCTGCCTGACCGACTGCGACGACCACGACTCCGCGGTGATCCCTCGGCAGGGATCCCTGATCGTCCAGGATCTCTCGTCGTTCCTCGAGCCGTCCGAGAGCCTCGCCGCCCCGCTGGCCGAGCTCTCGACCGTGGGCGCCGACGCGGGCCACGTCTACCTGCCCGGTGAGGAGGGCCTGGTGCGCGTGGGCCTCGATGGCTCGGTCGAGCGGGTGTTCCTGAACACCGAGCTCGACCCGCTGTTCGACGAGATGCTCACGGCCGTGTGGCCGGGCTGGAGCGGCACGTGGCACCCGTCCACCGCGTTCGTCGCGCCGTCGGGTGAGATCATCGTCGCCGCCCCGATCTACCCGCCCAACCCGGTCGTCTCGGCGACCGGCGTCCTGGCGATCGGCACCGACGGCACGCTGCGGCCGCTGACCGTCATCCCCGACATGGTCGAAGAGCCCCGGATCGTCTGGAATTCCGATCTGGACGTCATCTTCGTCCAGGCGAGCCGCTCGGGGGTCACGCCGCGCTCGTGGCTCGCGGTCCTCCCGCTCGACGCCGGGTCGCCGGTGGCCAGCAACGCCCTGCTCGACGTCTCCGACCTCGCACACGCGGGTGCGGCGCGGATGAGCCTCGTGGGTACGTCGGATGGCGAGGTCTTCGCGGATCTCGGCGACGAGATCCGTCCCCTCGTCGTCACGCCGGGCGCCGACCTCGATCTCGACGGGCTCTCGGCGGCTCGAGAGGCCGCGCTGGGCACCGATCCGCTGTCGTCCGACACCGACGGCGACGGGATGGCGGACGGGCTCGAAGCCGGATTCGGCGGCACCGACCCGACCGTACCCGACCCCCTGCCGACCGAGCGGCGCGCGTGGGTCGAGTCGAACGAGATCGACCTCTGGCCGCTGTTGCCCACCGAGGTCTTCGCCGACAACATCCACACGTACGACGCCTTCGTGGGCGGCGTCGCGTGCGTCAACGGCTCCTGTGTGCGCGAGGACGCCTCCTCGGTGCCGCTCTCCGAGGTCTCGCTGCTCACGGCCGACCTCGCGTACGACTTCCGGCTCCTGCCCGGCGACACGTTCGAGCGCACCGACCTCCAGACGGGCGCCGTCACCACGGTGTCGTACGGGCTGCAGACGACGCCGTTCCGCTTCCGGGTGTTCGTCGACGGCACCGCGCTGGTGATGTCGCCCGACAACGTGCTCTCGGTCGCGGCTCCCGGCGGCTCGCCGGCTCCCATCGGCAGCCCGGCGTGTGCGCTCACCCGGGCCGAAGCCGCGGAGGGGACGTGTCCGTCCTGGGCGCCCGGCGGCAGCGCCATCGAGTGGATCGGGCACGACGTCGCCTCGGATCGCATCCTCGTGCGGATCGCCAGTGCGACGGGTCCCGCGAGCGTGGCCGCGGTCGGGCGGGACGACGAGCTGTACGTGACCAGCCTCCTGCGCATCGAGCCCCCCGGCCGCCGGGTCGAGCACCTGTTCCGCCTGCCCGACGGCGGATGGATGGCGCACTTCGACGACCTGTCCGCCGTGGTGCTGGACGACGGGTTCCGGCCGACGGGAGCCCCGCAGCGGCCCTTCCGGCGCGTCGGCGGCTGGTTCCGCGATGGATTCCTGTTGGGCGCGAACGACTTCACCGCCGGCCTCCTGGTGCCCGTGCCCGAGACCATCGAGCCCGGAGAGGCCCTGCTCGGGGCTCGCGGGCGACACGTGGCGTACCCGCTCACGTACGGGCTCGACTGGCGCCTGTGGCGGTACACCCGGCACGGAGGGGCCGCCGAGTGGCTCGATGCCGAGGCGTTCCGCGCGAACGCCGGTCCTTCGGGGCAGGCCAGCATCGACGCCTCTCCGCTCGAGGCGATCACCTCCATCGGCACGACCTCCGAGACGGCCTGCATGGTCGAGGGCCAGCGCGTGTGGAGCCTCGATCTCACCGTCCCGGCCGACGCCGTCGCGCCGCAGCTCGTGGAAGACGGCGCGGGCGCCGTGGCGTGCGCGTACGACGACGCCGGCGACCTCGCGATCCTGGGGTCCGACACGCTCGACACGGCGGCCGGGGCCTTCGCGCACGGCCTGGAGACACCGGTCGGCGTGATCCACGTCGGCGCCCGCTGGATCGTCTGGGGCGACGGCCACGAGCCCACGGTGTGCATCGACAGTGCCGGAGCCGTCCAGACGGCGGCCGTGAACGCCTTCGCGGTCGCCCGTGCCGGCGACGAGGATGCCGTGGTCTGGACGGAGCCCGAGCGCGCCCTGCTCGCCGCGACGGTCGACGCGTTCTGCGGCGGCGAGCTGCCGGGCCACACGCTGACGCCGTACAGCACGGGCAATGCCGCGCACTGGATCGAGGGGATCTCGGCCCATTGGCAGTATCTCTTCCGAAACACCGAGATCGGGTTCTTCGACCTGCGGTTCGCCGATGCCGCCTCGCTGGGCATGCGGCCCGACGGCGCCGTGCTCTACGCGGCGTACCGCACGGGGGTCGGCAACTGGAGCGAGGGCATCGCGGGCGACGTTCTCCAGTCGCCCGGCCCGGCCCACCTCTGGCGTGTGCACGGTGTGTGGGCCCGCACCCCTCCGCAGCCGAGCGCACCGATCGATCGGGTGTACGCCACCGCGCCCTGGCGCCGCGACGAGGCCCGCGTGGATGTCGCGACCGACGGGGGGCGCCAGTTCAGCGCCATCGCGTTCGTTCCGGGCGGTACCGCGGCGCGCACCTGGCCCTTCGCCGACGTGCCCGACGACGCCGTGCCGGTCGACCCGCCGTACGATCCGGGCCCCTGGGAGGCCGTCGAGGTCGAGCGCTTCGAGACCTTTCCAGCGCTGGCGCCCGTCCCCGAGGGCTCGGACGCGAAGGGCTGCGGGTGCCGTGCGCCGGCGCCGGTTCCGGGCTGGGCGGGTGTGCTGAGCCGTCGTCGCTGATCAGTCCCAGCTGTCGACGGGTCCGAATCGGACGTAGACGTGCCCCCGCAGCTCGTCGTCGGCCCATGGCGCGCCGACCGCGATGTCGGGTCGACCGTCGCGGTCGAAGTCGCCGACCGCGAGCCCGGCGCCGAAGCCGGAGCTGCGGCGCGGGCCCTCCCACGTCGTCGTGACCCGATAGTCGGGTCCGCGGAAGAGATACACCCGTCCGGGACTGTCCGCCGAGCCCTGGCTTCCGACAAGGAGATCGATGGCTCCGTCTCCGTCGACGTCACCCACGGCACACGAGAGGCCGAACCACAGGTCGTCGGGCTCGGATGGCCTCAGGGTGCGGAAGGCCGCGGAATCGAGTGTCGCAGCATCGGCGAGATCGTCGACGTAGAGCACCCATCCTCCGCCTCGCCGGTCGTCCATCATGTGACCGCTGACGAAGACGGCGGGTCTCCCGTCCGGGCCTTCGAGCCCGCCGCACAGGCGCTGTCCGGCATGGGCGGAGGCCACACCCGACGGAATCGTCCGCGGTTCGGAACCCGGCTCGAGCGGCAGCGTCCAGGCCAACAGGGCACCCGAGAAGTCCCCGAGAATCCGGTGACCGTTCACGAGCACGGTCTCGAGGTCGGCCACGTCGCCGTAGCCCGCGACGACGGTGGTGGGATCGGCAGAGAGCGCGGTCCCGTCGTAGATCAGGAGCCCTTCCAGGCAGAGGTCCTCGACGCCGTCTCCGGTGAGATCCCCGCAGCGGCTCGTCGGCCGATTGACCGTCTGCAGGTCCAGGGCCTGCTCGGGCGTGGCGTCGCTCCGTAGCGACGGCAGCCAGCGCGTGGTCCCGAAGTCGTCGAATGCCACGCCACACTCGCCGCCGACCGGGCTCGGGGAGAACGACGTCCCCAGGGTCTGGTGGAAGTGCCAGAGCTGCAGTGCCGAAGCGAGGTCGGACCCCGGGAGGTCGACCGTCCCGGCCGCCCGCTCGGGCACGATGCGGAAGAGCGCGCTGGGTGGGGCGCTCTTCGGGTCCGAGCGCGAGGTCGCCGCCACGAATAGAGCCGCGCCGCTCCCGTCGTCGCAGGTGGCGATTCCGTCCCCCGCGGTCTGGCCGACCCCGCCGGCGAGCACGGTGTCGAACGCGGGGAGATCGAACGTTGGGTCCGTGTCGATCCTGTCCGGAGGGGCCGGTTCGCCGGTGCACGCGACGAGCACGGTGAACAGGACGCCGGTTCTCGGATTCACGGCCTGCCGACGCCTCCGGACGACGGGTCAGCCCACATCATGGCGTGGGGAGTGCCGTCGAAGACGGCGATGCTCAGGTCGAGGTCACATCCGACCCCCAGACCGAAGATGGCGAAGAGCGTGGCGACGTGTCGCATCGTTCCCTCATGGACCATTCAGCCTACCCGAAGTCGGGGTGACCCTCAGGGCGTATCCCGCTGAAGTCGGCACCCCGGGATGCACAAGCCACCGGCGGGCTTGTCGAGCTTCCCGACGATTTGCTCCAACTCTTCGTGCATGGCCTGCCCCCTGGGTGGGCAGGCTACCATGGGCCTCGCTCGTCACTCGGTCGCGCCCGACTCTCGCGGGCCGCGCACACCTCACGCCCGCCGACTCAGCCACCCGGTGCCTGCCGCCAGAGCACATCCGATCGACACAATCGCCCACGGTGGTGGAGTGACTACGGCACCCACCACCACCCCGACCCACCACGCCAGACCGATCACCGACCACTGAGAACGCGTCGTTTGTGTGAGGTGGTGATGCTGGAATGGCTGCAGTATGTTGGGTACAGGTGTCGCATCTGCGAGAAAAACCAGCACCCGAATGGCATGCACATCCCGTCGTGCCAACGTCTGCATGATCTCCAGGGCCATCCACTTGGAGCGCGCGGCCCGTCGGCTCCACACGATCGCTACGAGGTCGGCCCGCAACAGCTCCTCGGTGAGCCGAAGCTCCCACAGATCTCCGACACGCAAGGCTTCGGTGTCGATGAAGAAAGATGTGGCACCCGCGCTCTCTCGAACCTTCTCGCACACTGCAGGAAGGTGCTGCTCGTCCCACCTTGCATGCGATACGAAACACCGGGGCAGCACCTCGGTCATTTCGCCGGCCGCTTCAGGCCGGCGGGATCATCGACCAGAGCCTCTCCCGTGGAGAGACGCTCGACAGTCAGCCCGGCGGCACCACCGGCCCCTACCGCCGCAAGTGTCTTGGCGACGTCGAGGTCGAGCCTGTAGCGGACCTCGTCGACGACCAGCTCGAGCCGCAGAATCGTCGCATCGTCCGACAGGTCGAGCACGATTCCGGATTCGCCCTCCAGAGACTCACGCAGCGCATCTACCAGTCTTCCTGGCGATAGGGGTTCGATCCGGTGATTGGCGACGGAAGCGAGCGCTTCGTCTACTCGATTCCCGCCGCGGCGAATCACGATCGTCCTCCGAGCCCGCAGCAGTTCGTCGTACGTCGCGGGCAGGATCGCGATGGACCGGTTCCTGGCCGCATCGAAGAATCCTCCGGGATCCTCCACGAGCATGCGCACTCCGCTGCTGGTTTCCCCGTCCGCGGAGACGCTTCGCGCGACGGCGGCAGCGTCGTCGGACAGGTCGACCATCAGGGCGTCTTGCTTGTCGAGCTCCTGCTTGATCTCACCCAGGATGGCGCAGAGCCCTGGATTCGGGCAGCCCGCTTCCGCACCAGGAATCGACAACATCAGCCACAACATCACGGAAATGCCCTCCGCAGGACCCGTCAGCGTAGCTCTCCCGCGTCTGCACGCCAACCCTTGGCTCTTGCATCCATCCGGTGGGTTCGCCATCTTGGGTGGGTGACCCACCTCGACCCACCTCGCGTCCTGATCAGCTACTCCCACGAGTCCGACGAGCACCGGGCGCAGGTGTTGGCGCTCTCCGACCGACTCCGGGGCGATGGCGTCGACGCGGTGATCGACCGCTACACGCCCGCTCCGGACGTGGGTTGGCCGCGCTGGATCGTCGATCAGATCGAGCAGGCCGACTACGTGTTGTGTGTCTGCACGCACAGGTATCGGGCCTCCTTCGAGGGCACACACCTCCCGGGGCGCGGCCTCGGCGTCAACGCCGAGGGCCACCTCATCACGACGGCGCTCTACCGGTCCGGAGGCCGGAACACCAAGTTCATCCCCGTCCTGTTCTCGAGGCCGTATCCACCGACCCCGGATTGGGAGCACGTCCCGCACGTCCTCCATCCGTACACCCGCTACGTCCTTCCGGACGGCTACGAGAGCCTCTACCGCCACCTGACCGGCCAGGCGCCGGTCATTCCGGCCGCGTTGGGCCAGATCGGCCCCCTCGTGTCCCTGTCGGTGCACCCAGAGATGCCCAGGAGGGAAGCCGCATCGGGTGGATTCCGCACGCAGGCCGAGCCCACCACGGTCATCAAGGCGCGGGAGCCGCAGGTGGAGGCGCCGCCCGGCCTGTACCTGACGCGGCTCATCAATCCGCCCAGCCGCGTGAACGCGGGGGCGCTCACGACCCTGTGGCTCGCGGCGCACGGTCCCCATCAAATCTATGTCGACAGTGTTCGGATCAGCGCGTTTCAGCCCAGCTTCGGGGGCCCTGCGTTGGTCTGTGTCCCGGCAGATGCGGCCTACACGTTCTCGTTCGCCGAGGACTCCGACGTGACCCACGCTCTGGAGCCAGCCCTCTCGCTGGGGCCGGAGACGCGGCGCTCGGCGCTCGTCACCCTCCGACTGCTCCCGGAGCCGGGCGTGCGTGACATCGGGAGTCTGGACGTGTGGCTCCATTATCACACCGCAGACGGTCGCTCGGGAGCGCTTCCCGTGCTGGAGCCTCCATGGTACACGCGATGGTTGGCTCGTCAGACCGACTGTGTGTTGTCGTTCGGCAGGAGCCGGACGTACTACGCACCCACGCAGGTCACGGTCACACCGGAGGGCTGGGTTCGGGGAGAGCCAGGTTCCGGACCCGCGATGGCGGTCGAGAGCATCCGGGTCCCGTCGGATCGGGAAGCACTCCTGCGCGTGCTCGAGAGCCGGGCACCCGTGCACGATGCGCTCTCGCCGCTCGTCGAGCACCTCGCCAACGACACGCGGCCCGAAGACCCGCACATGCTGGCTGCCACCGAGTCGCTGGACCGTTCGATGCGCAGGTCTCCGGTGGACGCGTTCCTCGTCGAACTCGTCGGCGAGCTCGGCACCGAGGCCGCGACGACGCTGCTGTTGGCCCACGGGGCATCCAGTGGCCTTCGCGTCCGTCACCGTGTCGTCCGCGATGACCTGCTCGTAGACCGCTTCGACGAGCACGGTGATCTGGAGACGCTGCTGCGCTTCCCTGTACCCGGATGGGAGCGCATCAAGCGCGGACGTCCGGAGATCGCTCGGAGGATCCTCGACTACGGGCGGTCGATGCCGCTCGATGCATGGGCACACGCCGTGGATGCAGAGGATGGGCCTTTCGGTGTTCCGTTCTTCGTGCGGGGCACCATGAACGGATGGGGCGTCGATCTGCCGCTCCGACGCAGCGGGCCGCTGAAGTACGCCGTGACGATGGAGATCTCCGAGGGCGAGCACGAGCTCAAGATCGGCGACGCCGAGTGGTCGCACCTCTGCGACCTGGGCCCGGCCCAGCCGTCGCAGCTCGAGATCGGGCACCCAATGGCGCTCGTTCGACGCGGCCACAACATCCGCTTCGCGAGCGATGGCGGCACGTTCGCCATCGAGTTGTCGTTCCGCCCGGGTTCCGAGCGCGTCGAATTCGAGCTCTCGGCGAGGAAGGTGTGACAGCGCATGGCTCGATCCAGCCCTGGCGCGGGTGATCGTCAGCGACGGCCGAGACCTCGGCGACTATCCGTAGCGCCGCCGCCGAGGCCCTACGGACCGTCCGCGGGAACGGACACGGCGCGGATTCCGTCCATCCAAGCGACCGCGTCCGCCACGACCGTCGGGTCGCGCACCACCAGGCTCGTGCCGTGCATCAGCGCGAGCCCGCTGTAGCTCCAGTTCGCGTCGCTCACGATCAGCGTGTCGTCGCACCGGAGCACCTTCGCGTGGGTCGTGGTGCCCGAAGGCGCCGTCCACACGGGAATCCCGGCGAGCACGAGACGCTCGTGCGCAGCGGCGTTGATGCCGTTGTCGACCACCCACGCGGAGCCGTCGAGCACGACGCGCACCTCGACTCCGCGCTCTGCGGCCCCCTCGAGCGCCGTCAGCACCTGGTCGACCTCGGACCCCGGGTAGGCCGCGTTCCACGCCACCGCGTACATCACCACGTCCACCGCGCTCGTCGCCTCGTCCAGGCAGTCCAGCAGGGCCCCGTTCACCCCGCGGTCCGCCACGGGCACGAGGTCGTCGCGGTCGAGCGGAGCGAGCTCCGGATCGAGGTCGGGTGCGTCCCACACGGCGTCGAACCAGGTTGCGTACCACGCCGCGACCTCAGCATCGGCGACCAGGACGGAGCCCTCGTGGTTCGTGTTCAGCGCGCTGGACGTGAGGTTGTGGGAGCCCACCACCGCCACGTCGTCGGCCACGACGAGCTTGTTGTGCAGCGTGCGCGCGGGGCCGTCGAACCGCGTGTCGATGCCCGCCGACGCCAGCCGCCAGAAGGCCGCTGCGGTGCCGTCACCCTCCTCGTCGGCCAGGAACTGCACCTCGACCCCGCGCCCGGCGGCGGCCTCGAGGGCGTCGAGCAGGGCGTTCACGCCGGAGCCCTCGTACACGAGGAACTCCGCGACGCGGATGCGCTCGGTCGCGGCGTCCACCGCGAGGAGCGCGGCGGGGAGGTAGTCGCGATCGCACACGAGGCGCGTCGGGCCGACCTCGGGCGGGACCCACGGCGGCTCGGCCGGCGCAACGGGCGGCGGGTTCACCGGGGGCCATGCGGGACCGGTGTCGAGCGTGGCGGGACCCCGCGAGCAGGCGACGAGGAGGAGGGGGAGCAGGGCGCGCATGCCTGTTCTTATTCGGACGACGACGGGCGTGACAACGATGCCCCGCCCGCGGTAGCAGAGTGGCGTCGACGCGGTTGCCGCGGTTCGAAGGAAGGTTCCCCGTGTCCTACCGAAGTCTGCTCCCGCACACCGCGCTCCTGCTCGGATGCCTCGCGTCGCCAGCGGCTCTCGCGCAGGCGCGTCCGGACTGCAGGGGTCAGCCGACGAAGGGCGGCGCCATGATCGCCTGCACCGTCACACCGCCCGAGGGGCACACCATGGCGCCCTCCGGGCACTCGCTGCGCCTCCAGCGCTCCTCCAGGGTGCTCGCGTCGGCACGCGCGGCTCCCGGTGCCTCGATCGACTCGAATGGCCGGGCTCGTGTGACCCTCACGCTGGTGCCGACCGCCGACACGGTCGTGCCCCTGAGGCTGGAGTACGTGCTGCTCGATGCGGCGGGGGCCCCGCAGACGGTCGCGATCGATCTCACGTACCCCCTCCGCGGCGCGGGAGAGTGGCCTCCACTGCCCGTGCTCGCCGTCGGCGACTCGCTCCACCTCGACACCCTCGAGTGGAGCACGGGCCCCGAGCCAGTCGCGGGTGAGCCGGTGTTGCTGGTCTCGAGCACCGATCCCGCGTCACGCCCCTACCTGTTCAGACGCGCCGAGGCGTTCCCGGGTCTCGCCGTGGTGGCGCTCGACCGCGAGGCCGCGGGAGCACCGGTGCGATCGGCGTGGTCGCAGAGCGTCGCCGCCGAGCTGGCACGGATCTCGGAGTCGTCGGCCGTCGTCCTGCTGGATGGCGAGCGCCGCATCGTGTTCGTCGGGAACAACCCCTACGGCCTCGCGCCGGCCGAGACGATCGCGAGCCTGCTGCCGCCGCCCGAGATGCCTTCCCTCACGGGGAAGACGCTCGACTGCCGCTATCCGGGCACACCGTTCGGGCCGCTCGCTGCGCGCTTCGACGACTCGGGATGCTTCGAGGATGGCCGGAGCTGCGCGTACCGCGTCGACGGCTCGACGCTCCATGTCGAGATGCGCGATCGGCTCCCGGGTTCCGGCGGGGTGTACACCCTGGTCGTGGCGCCCACCGCACCGACCCTCTTCGCGGGAACGGTCCAGATGGGCTCCAAGGCTCCATCGAAGGTGGAGTGCACCCTCGAGGCGCGGTGACGCTCGCATTCCGCTGCGAGCGCCACGGCGCGGGTCGACGGCTCAGGGAGCCGTGAGATCGAGGGAGATGTCGCTCGTCGCGCCCGGATTCACGTGGAGATCGAACCGGCCGCAGGTGCTGCCGGGGCTCCAGTAGCCGACGTTGATCAGCACGCTCTGCCCCTCGAACATGGTGATCGTGAGGCTCGAGTCGACGCCGAACCCCGGCGTGTCGTCGTTGTGCGCGAGAATCGTCGTGCAGTCGAACGCGATGGCCTCCATCTCGTTGTCGAAGGCGTAGGCGCCGTTGGAGCCGTAGGTGTCGAACGTGTAGACCCCGTCGCTCGGGGCCGTCCACATGTAGGTCAGCTCCTGGTTGCCCAGCCACGTGTTGGGGTAGTCGTCGCCGGCACCGCAGGTGTTCGCGGCGGTGGCCACGGTTCCGAGGGCGCTGCCCAGGTCCTCGACCGCCGGACACGTGCCGAGATCGACGCCGTTGTCGGCATTGAAGAAGACCGCGAAGCTCGAGCACGTGTCGAGGTTGCCGTAGAGCACGACATCGAAGGTCGCCGGCGAGGCCACCGGCGTGGGGCAGGAAGAACCGTCACAGTCCTGACCGATGGGGGTCCAGTTGGACGCCCCGAGGTAGTTCACGTCGACCTCGCCCGAGCCGCTCAAGCGCTCGAGCGGCACCTGGATCTGACGCCCGAGCCCTGCCGGCAGCCCACACGTGGGGTCGCCGCAGTCGAGGCAGGTGGGGGGGCCAGCGGGCGCGAACGAGCCGCTGTTGATGTTCCGCTCGAGGTGCGAGAGCGTGAGGGTGTCGCCGGTGGCGGGGTCGACGATCACGCCGAACTGGGCGCCCGACGCGAGGAATTCCTGCGTCATCTCGTCGATCTGGACGTCGGCGGGCACCACGCCCTCGACCGTGATCTGCTCGTTGAGGACCTGCTGCTCGGGCGCACAGGCCACGGCGACGAGGAGCGCCGGGAGGAAGGGGAGGGAACGCATGTTTGTGCTCCGGATTCGTGGGGAGTTGCGAAGAAGTGGGTAGACCCTGGAGATCAGGGAGAGAACGAGCCGCCGAAGGCGGTCGTCACGCGGGGGAGCTGGCCCAGCTTGCGGAGCGTGGGACGCTCGAACGCGGGGCGCTCGGGGGTCGGCGCGGGCGTCGGACGGGGGGTGGGCTTCGGCTGCTTCTGGCTCATCGGTGTGGACTCCGGAGATGACCGGGCAACCTACCTGGGCCACGAACGGCACGCAACCGGACTCCTGGCGGATGCAGGGCCCCTCACCGCGTCGCGAGCCGGGGGCGACGCCAACTACTCCTGGGTCTCGCAGGCCGGGATCTCGTAGTCGGGATCCTCAGTGCTCCACCTGGACGCCCCCGGCCGCGTCGACCGTGAGCACCACGTCGCCGTGCTTCACCGTGGTCCGCGCGTCGGTATTCCCGAGGCTCCCGTCTTCCGTGACCCAGACCCGGGTGTGTGCCGGCAGCGCCGCCAGACACTCCTCGGAGGGTGCGTCGAGGTAGAAGCCGTTGGCACCCACGATGGCGTGGTCGGGGCGCAGCCACGTGGCCCACGCGGCGCTCGTGCTCGAGCTGATCCCGTGGTGGTTCACGTGCATCGCGTCGACACCACCCGCCGGAATCCACGGGATGTCTGCGGCCCGTGCGGCCACCGCGCCTTCGACGTCGGGCGTGCCCTTGCCCCCACCCGTGAGATCCCCGGCGAACACGTACTCGAAGGTGCCCCAGGTCACGACGCCCGCGAGGCTTCGGGCGTTGTCTTCGCCCTCGAGATCGACCGGCAGCGTCTCGACGCCCGACGACGTCGCGAGCCGCCCGTCCGCCAGGAACACGGTCAGCACGGGCCCGCCGAGGTCGAGCGCCACGGGGAGCTCGGCAGTGTCCCACCGGACCGGCTGGGCGGTGTAGCCCTCGAATCCGCCGACATGGTCGCGGTCGTCGTGGGTCAACAGCACGTGGTCGGGCTGGTCGATTCCGAACGCATCGAGCGCCCCGCGGACCGTGTCGACGTGACGCGGGGCGCCCACGTCGATCAGCGCCGACGTGCCATCGGGGCCGACCACGAGCGCCGCTTCGCCGGGCGCACCGCGCAGGTCGAGCTGGACGATGGTGAGCGACCCCTCCGCGTGGGGCGCGAGGCTCGGCGTCGTCGTGCAGGCGGCCAGGAGGAACAGCACGCGTTCCGGTATCACGCCGGCGTCAGTCGCAGATCCCGTCGCCGTCGGCGTCGCCGGTGGCCGGGTCGCCGTCGCACACGAAGCGCGCCCAGGCCGGGCCCGCCGTGCCTTCGCAGAGCAGCGAGAAGCTCCCGCCCGGCACGGTCATCGGCGAGCTGACGGGCACCCCGTCGAGCGTGCAGCCGAGGCTGTTCACCTCGGTCCAGGACACCTGGCCACCGCTGTACGACACGTCGTAGACGACGGGCAGACCGGGGTCGTAGTGCGCGCCGAGGTCGGGCGGACCCGTGTCGAGCACACCGTCGAGGCGCGTCGTTCCGGAGGTCCAGCCCGGCGCCGCGCTGTCCGCGGTGACGGCGTCGCCGGCATCGACGGCCGCGCTCGTCGCGACCTGACCGGTCTCGGTGTGGGCCAGGAACAGCTGGCCGGTCGCCGCGATCACGAAGGGATAGCCGAGCGCGTCGGTGCTCCCGTCGAGGCGGAAGTTGCCGGTTCCCGACGCGATGTGGGTGCTGCTGTTCGCGGCGGTGTAGTCGAACATCTCGACCGTGCTCGCGCCGAAGAGCGAACCGCTGTGGAACCAGACCAGGCCGTGGGTCCCGGGGACCTGGAAGGCGCCGTAGAACACCCGGGTGCCGACTTGATCCAGGCTCAGGAAGTCGAACTCCAGCGTGGCGCCCGACGACAGGCCCGCGATCGCGGCGACGGGGCCGGTGCTGACCATCGCGACGTCCTGGAGGAGAGACGAGCTGGTCCCCTGGAGCCCGAGGGTCGAGTAGCTCGAGGTGTTGTCGCGGAAGATCGTGCGGTCGAGCGTCAGCCGACCGCTGTTGACCCGGATGGTGTACGAGCCGCCGTTGTTGTCCTCGATGTTCAGATCCCGGCCCGTGAAGTCGCCCGTGGCGATGAGGGTGCTGTTGCTGTTCGCTCCCATGAGGGTGAACCCGGTGAGCAGGGTGCCCGCACCGGTACGGGCGAGCACGTTGGCGTTGTCGGTTCGGGCGCTGGTCGATCCATAGATGTCGTCGCCGTCCACGTCGCCCGTGAGGATCGTCGTGGCGAAGCGACCTGCCGGAGGCTCTCCCAGGGCCTCCGTACCGTCGAAGCCGCCGTGGATTCCGAGATTCGCGGCCCCGCCGGTGTTCACGAGGACCCCGAAGTCCCCCCCGTCGGCCGAGCGGTAGACGCCCTCCCTCACATAGATGGCGTCCCCGGCAGACGCGGCGTCGATGGCGTCCTGGACGGTCGTGTAGGCGTCGGTCCAGCTGGTGCCGTCCCCCGCACCGGTCGCGCCGACGTCCACGTACCAGGCCGTGCAGTTGCCCTGGCCGGGGTTGTAGAGCCCGGGGCAGACATCGTCATCGGTGTCGCAGAACCCGTCCCCGTCGTCGTCGTTCGCCGGGTCGTCGGGGCAGACGTCGTCGCTGTCACAGATCGCGTCCCCGTCGGAGTCGCCGTTCACGTCGTACGGGCAGGGGTCGTCGCTGTCGCACACGCCATCGAGGTCCGAGTCGCCCGTCGTCGGGTCGCCTTCGCACGTGAAGTGCGCCCACAGCGGGCCCGATGCACCCTCGCAGAGCAGCGACCAGCCCGCGGATGGGATCGCCATCGGCGACGAGACGGACGCGCCGTCGAGCGTGCATCCGGTGCTGTTCGCCTCGCTCCAGCTCACCTGGCCGCCTGCGAACACCACGTCGTAGACCACCGGGAGCCCGGGGTCGTAGTGGGCGCCGAGATCGGGGTCTCCGCTGTCGACGACCCCGTCACGCCGGGTCGTTCGCGAGGACCAGGTGGGCGCCAGCGCATCCGCGATGGCCGCATCGCCCGCGTCGACCGCGAGGGCGTCCGCGGACTGGCCGGTCGCCGCGTGCGCGAGGAACACCTGGCCGGTGGCTGCGACCACGAACGGCGTGGCCCCGGTGAGCTTGAGGTTGCCGGTGCCGAAGGTCAGGTGGTCGTCGTCGTCGGCCGCCGTGTAGTCGATCGTGAGGCCGGGACTGCTGAAGATGCCGTAGAACGGCACGCCGTCCCCGTACAGGGCGGCGTGGCTCACGGCGCCGGTGGCGACCTGGCGGTAGCGCACCCCGCGACTCGTGCCGGCCATCTCCAGCGTGCTGAAGTCCATGTCCAGCACGCCACCGCTCACGACGTTGAGGGTCTCGGCGCTGGCCTGCGTGCCGACGTTGCCCGTCAGGGTCACGTTCACGACCGACGCGGTCGCGGACCCGCCGACGACCATCGTGGGGGCGTTGTCGGCCTGGTTGGAGCGGAACACCGTGTCCGACATCGCCAACGAGCCCGCTACCTCCACGACGCCCTCGCTCGCATCGTTGTCTTCGACGACCAGGTGGGAGGCGGTCAGCGACGCCGCGAGGGGGACGGAGATCGCGGCCCCGGCGGACTCGTGGCCCCCCGTCACGGTGAACCCGTCGACGATGGAGCCCCCACCTGCGATCACCAGCAGGCCCGCGTTGTCCGAGCGATTCGCGAAGGCACCGTAGAAGTCGTCGTCGTTCACGTCGCCGTCGAGGACGGTCGTCGCATAGCGACCGGCCCGGTCGGCCAGCGCGGCTTCGGTGCCGTCGAACCCGCCGTACACCGCCACCCCGGTGGTGCCCGTGAGATCGAGGAGCCCGCCGGTCGGGCCCGCGACGGTGGCGCGGTAGGTGCCCTCGCGGACCCAGATCTCGGCCCCGTCACCGCCGGCCTGGACCGCGGCGGCGAGGGTGGTGAAGGCGTCGGCCCAGCTGAGCCCGTCGCCGGCTCCGGTCGCTGCTGCGTCGACCCGGTACACGTGGCAGAGCGTGGCCGTCGGGTCGTAGTAGTCGGGACACGGGTCGTCGGCGTCACACAGGCCGTCCCCGTCCTGGTCCGTGTCGTCCGCCGAGAGGACGCAGGGGTCGCTGTCGTCGCAGACCCCGTCGCCGTCCGTGTCCACGTCGTCTGGATTGCAGCCGGGACACCCCTGCTCCGCCCAGTGCCCGAGGGCCCCGGCGGGCAGCCCCGACATGCCGTCCTGCGGCCAGCAGGTGGCGCCGAGCTCGCGGAAGCCCTCGTACACGACGCCGGTGACGTCGTACGTCCACGTCACCCGCTGGCCGTCCTCGGTCGTCTGCCACGTGCCCGTGCCCTCGCCGCCGTTGAGGGTCGTCATCACGCCGTCGGCCGTGACGGTCACGCGGGTGGTCCCGGCGACGGCGATGCCGCCGTCGAGGTCGTAGTGGAAGTCGATGTCGAGCTGGGCCTGGCAGTCGCCGAGGGAGCCGGGATTGCCGAAGTTGGCGCCGTAGCTGTCGAGCGCGTGGCACCAGGCGTCTGCCGAGTCGTTGTCGTCGGCATCGAGGTGGGTCGGGCGGATCTCGAACGAACCGCCGATGGGGATGACTCCGAGCATCTCGAAGTCAACGGTGTCGAGCACCTGCGCGCCGTCCGAGATCCACACGGACTCGATCGGGAGGAACAGCCAGCTGCTCGCGTCCCACGTGATGTCCGGGACGAGCCCGCCCAGTGCGCTCGCATCCGCATCCGAGCCGATGACGGCGAGCTCGCCGGGCGCGAGGACGACGCTCGTGGAGAGGGTCTGGGTGCCCGTGACGGTCGTGCCGACCACCAGCCCGTCGAGGTCGAGCGACTGGACGCCCGCGTTGTAGACCTCGATGAAGGCCGCTTCGGGGCTCCAGATCCCGTCGAGCAGGGGATAGCCGTGGAGCTCCGAGATCACGAGATCTCCCGGTGCCGCCGTGATGAGCGAGAGCGTCGCGAAGCCGTCGCAGTCGTCGTCCACGTCGTCGTCGAGCACCTCGGTGGCGCCCGGGTTCACCGCGGCGTCGTGGTCGTCGCAGTCGGTGCCCCCGTAGAGGGTGCCGAAGAAGCCGTCCCCGTCGGCGTCCCGCGGGTCCGGCTCGGGTTCCGGGTCGGCGTCCGTGTCGCCATTGCCGTCCGTGTCGCCGACCGCGTCGGTGTCGGCGTCCGTGTCGGAGATCGCTGGATCGGAATCGGACGTGGGTTTGCAGCCCCAGATCAGGGCCGCGGCCAGAAGGAGCACGTGCTTTCCCGACAGACCCTGCACCTCGATCCTCCCATCTCTGTTCGAGAGTAGGGGGCCTTGGCGCCGGCGTGTGTAGCGCGTTGGTTTCCGTCGGCTCACAGTCCGACACATTCCCGGCGGGCGCCGGCCCACCGAGCCGGGGGACCGGGTCAGCCCGCGAGCACGGCCTCCACGGCGGCCCGGACCGCCGCGACCTGCGCCCGCACGCACGTCTCGGGGTCGGTGCGGGGGCTGTCGGGGTACACCTCGGTCGTCGCGGTGTAGGGCGCATCCGTCATCCCGGTGCACAGGCCGAGCCCGCGCGCGTCGTACTCGATCACCCCGCGCTGCTGGAGCGGCACGCCGATGAGCCGCCCGTCCGGATCGGCTTCGGCGATGTGCGTCACCGCCTCGACCCGGTCGCGCACGTACGCCTGGAATGCCGGCACCGGGCGGTCGCTGCGGTCGACCAGGTAGAACCCGTCCGGGATGTTCCACTCCGTCTGGGTCACGCCGTCGCGGGCGGCCTTTGCCGGGCGGAACTCCGTGTTGTCGCTGTCGGTCGTCTCGTGCAGGTCGATGTGCAGTGCGAGCGGCCCGAGCCCGGCCACCCAGGCCATCAGCGCCCGGCACTCCGCGGCGGGGCTGTCGGGCATGAAGCTCCGGTTGGGGTCGACGGCCTCGGGGTTCCACCGGTTCACGACCTCGAAGGCCCACGGGCTCACACAGGGGGCGATGGCGAGGTCCACCTGCCCGGCGAGGTCGCCGCACTGGTCGGCGAACGCCAGCGCACCGAGCACGCCGCTCGTCTCGTAGCCGTGGACACCGCCCGTCACGAGCGCCGTGGGGCGGTCGTTCGACCAGCCGCGGGAGCGCAGCCCGTACAGGGGATAGCGGCCCTCGGGGTACTCGAGGACGCCGTACCCATCGACCTCGAAGCGATCGGACAGCGCGTCGATCCGGGTGATCACGAGGTCTCCGTAGGAGCGTGCCTTCGCCTGTCGGGCCCGCCATGCCGCGCGCTCGGCTTCGCCCCAGGGTCGGCCCGGGGTCCCGATCGGGTACGTTCTCATCTCCACCTCCCCGGCGGTCTATCGCATCTCCCGTGCGCAGGGCCGGTGGAGGGATGTGAAAGGCAGCGGTGCATCGTCGGTCCTCTCACTAGTGGTACGCTCGTCGGAAGTGGGTCGGCGCCGGGGGAATGCAGATGTCGATGGTGTTGTGGATCGCTCTCGGTTGCACGGCTCCCGAAGATGGTGCGGTGCGCGTCCGGCCCGGTGAGGCCGCACGGATCGAGCTCGACGAGCTCACCCTCGATCTCCCTGCGGGTGCCGTCGAACGGGTCACCGACATCCGGGTCGCCCCGTCCGATCTGCCGATTCCCGACGGCTACGACGCCACGACGCAGCGATTCGAGTTCGAGCCGGCGGGACTCGAATTCCTCGTTCCCGCCGTCGTGACGCTCGAGACCGACAGCGACGCGACGGTCTTCTGGACCCTCCCCGGCTCGGCGGACTTCGAGGCGCTCCCCACCCAATCTGCCGCGTCGGGTGTCTCGGCTGAGATCCTACATTTCAGCTCCGGTTTCGCGGGGCATCAGGCGGATGCCGACACCGACACCGACACCGACGCCGACAGCGACGCCGACACGGACACGGACGCCGACACGGACACGGACGCCGACACGGACACGGACGCCGACACGGACACGGACGCCGATACGGACACGGACGCCGATACGGACACGGACGCCGATACGGACACGGACGCCGACACGGACACGGACGCCGACACGGACACGGACGCCGACACGGACACGGACGCCGACGCGGACACGGACGCCGATACCGACACGGATGCCGACGCCGATGCGGATGCAGACGCAGATACGGATGCAGACGCAGATACGGATGCAGACGCAGATACCGACGCCGACGCCGACGCCGACGCCGATTCGGACACCGACACCGACACCGACACGGGGGACTTGGCTCCGCTCTTCGTCTCTGCGGCAGCCGTGGCGATTCCCGGCGATCTCACCATCGGGCAGCAGGTCTTCCCACAGCGCGGGGAGCGCGACTGGTTGGCGGTGATGGCGCTGGGGGACGCACCCGGCGACGTCGCGTGGGTCGCTGGTGTCGGCATCTCGCAGCTCGCGTCGGACCCCGATCCGACAGTCACGAGCAACAACCGCATCCGACGTGCGCGCGTCGCAATCGACCCCACCACACGCGATGTATTCGTCGCGTTCCAGGTCATCTCCCACGACGTGGGCGATCCGCCGCGGACCATCGAGCTGTCGGATTCGGCCGGCAACGTCGTTCTGACGACGTCCACCCACAGCGGCCTCGGCACGGGCGAGCCTTTCGTCGCACGGTTCGACGAGGCCGGAACGCCGATCTGGGTGAAGCGCCTCCTCCAGGGCACCGATTGCCTGTGCGAGGAGGGCCGCATCGACCTCCTCACCGCAGACGGGGCGAACCTCTCCCTCAACCTCTTGTTCGGGCAGGGCGGCTCGTCCTCGGCAACGAGCCCGTTGACCATCGCCCCGGGCGACACGAGCGAGGTCGTCTACATGGTGCGCGGCAACCACGAGCCGCTGGCCCAGCTGCAGCTCGCCAAGTCCGACGGTGCGCTGACGATGCTGGACGTGATCGACAGCACCTCGACCAGCTCGCTGAGACTGCTCCAGTCCCCGTTCGGGTCGGCGCGGATGTGGTACGACCCGATCGGGTCCCGCTACGCGGTCTTCGGTGGTGTCCCGAGAGGGTCCCTCGCCGTTCGGTATGCGTCGGACGAAGGGGCTGCCGGGGCCCTCGTTCCGAATCCCGATACCTCGGCCACCCGGGCGTTCTGGGGCACGTACTCCGCTGCCGACCTCGTTCCGCTCGAGAACCAGGCATGCGCGGGAGACCGGCTGAACAACGTGACGGCCCCCTCGCACTTCGCATACCCCCTGTCCGATGGCGCCACGTTGACCTCGGTGAGGCTGGCTTCGGGCACGAATGCGACGTTCACGTCGGCGAGTGGGGTGCAGCAGGTGCCGGGTGGCTCGCTGGTCTCCCAGGGCGAGCCCTGGCTGGCTCTCTACGATGCGGATCAGGATCTCGTCTGGGCGAAGCGCACGCACATCGAAGGCGTCAGCGCGTCGTTCTATTGGCGCGGAGCGCTCGATTCCCCCTCGACGGGTCGGATCTTCGCAACGGGTGTCGGTTTCCAGATCGAGAACGGGGCGCTCGGGCCGGGGGAGCTGAACCAGACTGCGATTCCCTTCGAGCCACAGCTCCGGGTGCTGGCCGCGTTCGATCGGGCGACGGGGGACCTCGTCTGGTCACACTTCACCATCGGGTCCGCCCACGCGTTGTTGTTCGCATCCGACGATGGAACGCTCGAGGTCTGGGCTCGCGAGCGGGGCATCGTGACGTTCGATGGCCAGACGCTCGACATGGGCGCCGACATCGGCTGGGTGCGCCACTCCTTCGATACCGCCGGGACGCACCTCGGCTACGACGTGATGGCGACCGTGCTCGCGACCGAAGAGCCCCAGATCATGCCTTTCGACATCCACGGTGACGTCGTTCACTGATAAATCCACCGCCTCCTGGACTCGCTGCCACGCGGCGCTTCTGGTCGAGTAGACGATGGCCACCTTGTCGGAGAGGATCCGCCTTCGGCATACTCCGCCGGTGACATCAGGGCGCTATCACGAGCGGGTCTTGAAGCGGTACGGCCCGGGTCGGGCGTGGCACCTGGCGTGGATGTCCGTCTGGCTCACGCTGGCGGCAGGCGTATCGCTGGTGTTCGTCTGGTACTACGGGCCCATCATGCACTGGCGCCATGGAGACAAGGCGATCATCGCCTACGGGATTACGCAGTTCTCCCTCGGGACATTGGCGTTCATGGATCTCCACAACGCCGCGCTCGTGGTCATCAACGCCCTGTACCGGAGGGTGATGGACGAGCAGCTCGTCGTGAACCAGGCGTATCTGGAGCAACTCTACGGATTTCAAGGGCCGCGTTCGTGGAAGGATCCCGTGCTCCCGCCGCGTGTCCCACGCGACGAGGATGTCGCCAACCTCTCGTTCGAAGCGGGTGCGGACGAGCCATGGGAGGGGCTCGCTCATCTGCGTTGGGCTGGACACCGGGCGTCGTGGGAGCGCCTGGGCATGGCCCTCGCCGATGCCCGGGAGATCATCGGCGCACCGCTGCTCATCGGGCGGCCGTGCGGCGACTGCGGCCACCCGCACGCCCCCATTCAATGCAGCGCGTGCGGTTCGGTCCAGTGGGCCGATCTCGAGCGCGAACGCCTGCAGGTGGCGATGCCAGCGTGGAACTACCAGCAGGCTGCAGTGATATCCAAATACCGGCGCGAGCTGTTCGCAGGCGTGCTGTCGTCGCTGTTCGCGTTCACCACGGCGACCGCGGGATCGAGCTTCTACGCGTACAAACAGAACGAAGCCCAGCAGCTCCAGCAATACACGCATGCGGCAGACGAGTTCATCGAGTCGTCCTTCGGATATCGCGCCGCACTGGCCCAGTTCGAAGCAGTCTGCGAGGGCTCGGTCCATGGGCCGACACTCGACGACGACGCCATGACGACGCAGTGCATGGATCTGTTTCGACAGTTCCAGGATCACTACTATCGATTCTCCTGGTACGGAACTCCACTCCTCGCGCGGCTGCGAGAGCGGAGCTGTGCGTCACCCCAGCACGAGCTGCAGCGCCTCGCCTGCGCGCACCTCACGCCAGAGCGCGTCGACATCGTCGACCAGGTCGACGATCGCTTTCGGGCGTACCTGGCCTC
Organism: Alphaproteobacteria bacterium; assembly: GCA_020632875.1. Lineage (GTDB taxonomy): Bacteria > Myxococcota_A > UBA796 > UBA796 > JACKEQ01. The sequence goes on along the minus strand of JACKET010000014.1, from coordinate 119,132 downwards.
CCAACGTGTAGGGAATGCTGAGGAGCGGAGACTGAACGCCGTGAATCTGTACTACCACGGGCGGATTGTCGGGTGCGTGGTCGGTGCGCTCGCCTGGTACGACGACACCACTCCCTTCGCGAACCGGAACTTCGAGAGTTGCCTCGTCGTGATGGAGGCTGATTTCGAGCCTTTCACGTCCGATGACATTCCCGATTGTCGGGGCGATCATGAAACGAGACTCCTGACATGGTGTAGACGATGAGTGACGCAGAATTTTGGCGACGATGCGACGCTTTCTGGACCAACGCTGGGATATACCGGAGAGTTGGCGGAGAGAAGCCGACACCGAACGATGTCGACGAAAGGCTTCGTGACCCTTTGCAGCGTGAGGATGCATACGAGAGATCGCTGCTGCTGGGTTCGCTCCTCCTGGGGGAAGAGCTCGATGAGGCAGCCATCGTGAGAGCCGTCCGCGCAGCGAACGGTCCTCCAACGCCGATTGCCGACGGGCCAACAAACACCGAACGCTCTGAATTCACGCCTCGGCTCCTACTCGCGACGATTGTTGCTGCGGTTGTCGTCGTCTTCTTGTTGTCGATCGCCTCGAGCACCGCGGAGGTCCGTCTGTCGAAAGACCGTGGGTACACGTACCGCGGATGGTCGTGCGGGCGCGAACTCCCAAAGGACTGGGAGTCGCCTCCGGCCGTTGCACCCGGTGTGGCTGCACCAAAATCGCGTCCTCTCGCCACCAGCAGGGGCGAGGAGACCGGCCTGTGGCTGGACCCCGCCGAGCCCCAGTTCCGATGCAGCCCCATGCAGCCACTGCTACTGAAGCCGACCAGGAGTGAGGTGCAGACGACCATCGAACCACTGGTCCACCCATCAAGCGGCAACTCGACGTGTCTGGTCGTCGTTCATCCCGGTGAAGGGTCGATCAGCATCGGGAAGGAAGTTCTCAAGAGCGGGCTGTACGAACTGCAGTTCGCGGCGAGCCTAGACGGCGGTAGCTGGGGGGCGCCGACGATCGCGCCTGTTCCTGCCCAGTAATTCCCTGTGGATCGATGGATTCTCGGTGGCGTCACCGCCGAATCCGCGTTGGCAAGTGGTCCGTCCACCGGTTGCCGTCGCTGCGGCATCCAAAGACCCTGCCCGCATCCGCATCCGGGCTGCTCACGATCCGCGTCAGCGTGGCGTCGATCCCGGGACCCGGGAGAGCGCCCCCAGGTCCCAGCGCCGCACGCTCTTGTCGTACGAGGCCGTGTACAGCGTGGCCCCCTCGGCCCACAGGCCGGACACCTGCTCCGCGTGCCCCCGGAGCCGCGCGATCAACGCGCCGTCGTCGCAGGACCACACGCCCACCGTGCCCGGCGCGCCGGCCGCGACGCAGTACGGGCCCGCCGCGAGCACCGCCCCCACGGGCTCGTCGACCCTCCAGCGCTCGGCCCCGTCGAGACCCACGTGCCGCAGCGCATCGCCTCCCACCAACAGCCCCGTGTCGGTCGCCGCGATCCCGCGCGCACCGGGCGCCGCGAACGCCGCGTCGAAGCCCGTGGGAGCGCTGGTGTAGATCTGGCCGTCGTCGCCCGCGAGCCACGTGTGCCCGTGCGCCCAGGCCCCGCCCGAGAACACCACGTCCGAGCGATACAGCCGGGGACGGTTCTCGTGCAGCCCGTTCCGCTCGGCCCCGCCGTTCCACAGGAGCGCGACGCGCTCGTCGGGGGTGATGACGATCTGCCGGGAGTTGGCGTGGGACACGCGCCGCGCCTCCCGGCCGTCGATCCACACCTGCCCGTGGACCGTGGACAGCGAGTACACGAACAGCTCCGCGCCGGCCGGCGCCACGGTGCGGACGACGTTCGGACCCAGATCCCAGGCCTCGCCGGTGCCCCACGCGCGCACCCAGCCCGCCGAATCGCCCGTCACCAGGCCCCGATCGGCGGTGCGCGCCACCGCGGTCACGGGGCTCGGCCCATACCAGCCGCCGGGCTCGGCCGCGCCCAGGTCGAGCTTCTCGAGCCGTCCGTCGGACACGTAGAGCACGCCGTCCGCGAGCGTGAGCTCGGCCGCACCCTCCGCCCGGACCTGCCCCAGGAGCCCGCCGCTCGCGTCGAACACGAGCACCCCGTGCCGCTCGGTCGACAGCGCGAGGAAGGCGCCGTCCGTCGCGACCGCCCGCGCCACCACGCCGTCGGGATAGGCCCAGTGGAGGCGGGGCTCGCCGTCTGGCCCGAGCAGATCGACCCCTTCGCGGTCCCAGATCACCGCGTGGCCGTGACCGAGCGGGGCCACCCGCAACACCGCGCCGTCCCGGGCGGGCACGTCTGCGTCCGACACGGCGTCCCCGTCGATCCACACGGGCCCGAGGCCGCCCGAGCGGTACACCAGCGTGCGCTCGCCGAACGCCCCGAGCACGCCGGGGTCGGGCAGGAGCGGTGCGAGCGGAGCGCCGCGTCCACGGTCGGCGGGAGGCGGGATCCGCACGGTGGAGATGGGCCCGTCGTGCACGAACACGCGGTCGCCGAGGAACCGGACGGAGCCCGTGAGCCGCGCGGCATGGGGAGCGGTGAGCGGGACGAAGTCGCCGTCGTCCGTCCACAGCGCGAGGTCGAAGTCCCCGCGGGTCGCGACCGCCCCCGGACCGAGGAACAGCGCGGCGTCGCCCGCCGGGAACGCGACGACCGGCTCGAGGCCGGGCAGCCGGCGCACGGTCGCCTGGCCGTCCTGTACGCAGAGCAGCCGCCCGTAGGCGAGCTGGGCGGTTCCGCACTCGATGGCGACCTCCTCCCAGCCCGAGGGGACCGGGGGGACGGCCGCCAGCCCCGGGTCGTCCGCAGCCCCCGCGAGCTCGAGCGCTTCGAGGGTCCGGCCGGCGGCGAGCCGCTCCCAGGCGAGCTGGGCGACCGCGGACGGCGCGTCGGGGGCCGCGGGGGCGGGCGAGAGGGCGCGCCCCACCGCGAGGCCCACCAGCGCGGCGAGCGGCACGGCTCCCGCGAGCCACCCGGGGCTCCGCGAAGGCGCCTCTGCGGGCCCGATGGCGCTCCGCAGCGCTGCGGCGAACGCCCCGGCGTCGGCGAACCGTTGGGCCGGGTCGGACGCCAGGCTCCGCTGGAGGACCGCGCGCAGCGGCCCGTCGGGGAGCGTGAGGGTGCCGGACGCCACCTGGTGCTCGAGCGACGGGCTGACCCACGCGGGGCGCCCGGTGACGACCTCGTGGAGCACGGCGCCGAGCGCCCAGACGTCCGCCGCAGGGCCCAGATCGGGGCTGGCGGCGAGCTGCTCCGGCGCGCGGTAGCCCGGCGTGCCGACCGAGGCGCCCAGCGTCGTGAGCGGCGGCGCCACGTCGACCTCGGACCGGGCCAGGCCCCAGTCCACGAGCACCGCCCGGTCGCCGTCGAAGAGCACGTTCGCGGGCTTCACGTCGCGGTGCACGATGCCCGCCCGGTGCGCCTCCGCGAGCCCCTCGGCGACCTGGAGGACCGCTCTGACCCCGTCCCGCCCGGTCGCTTCGGTGAGGCTGGGGCCGAGCAGCGGCATGACGAGCCAGCCGGGCCCGGCGTCGAGCACGGGCACGATGGCGGGATGGCGGAGGGAGCCCGCGAGCCGCGCCTCCCGCTCCAGCCGCTCGACTGCGTCGGGAACGTCGTGCCGGGCGGTCTTCAGCGCGACCTCGCGCTCGAGGACCGGGTCCCACGCGAGCTCGATGGTCCCCATGCCTCCGCTGCCGAGCGTGGACATCGGCTCGTAGCGATGGGTCGCCGTCGCCACGGACTGCACGCCCGAGAGCGGCTCACGCATCGAGCACCACGGTGTCGTGGGGGTGCAGCAGGAGCTCGATGTGGCCGCGCTGATCGGAACGCACGAGGTCGGCGCGCAGACCGCCCGCGTCGAGCTGGCGGCGCAGGCGGTGGAGGTTGGCGTCCCACCGGCGCCGCAGCACGTGCTCGGGCAGATCGCCCTTCCAGATGGCGTTCGCGAGGGCCTGCCAGTGCACGGGACCCGCGAGCTCGGCGAGCTCGTGCAGGATGCGCGCGAGCACGCCGCTCACGGTGACGCGGCGCTCGGCCCCGACCCAGACGTGCACGGTGTGGAACGCGCACACGAGGCGGATGGCCGGCGTCACGTCGGTCTGCGGCAGGGATCCGTCCGTCAGCGCGCGCAGCTCGATGCGCCCGACCCAGGCGCCCACGGCGACGGGCGTTCCGTCGGGAGCCGGCGCGCTCGCCCCGTCGCGTCGGACGAACCACTGGATCCCGTCGCTCCACAGCGCCACTCCTGCACCGTCGGGTCGGATGGGCCGCACACGCGGTGGGCCCCCGGGCTCGGGAGCCAGCGCGACGGGCCGCTCCAGCGGCAGGTCGAGCCCGGGCCCGACGAGGTATGCCGCGACCTCGGGCAGACGCAGGGCCCGCACGACCAGGTCGACGCCGGGAGCGAGGCACAGGCGCTGGCGCAGGACCAGCGGCGGGTCGCGCAGCGGCTCGCCACGAGCGTCCGTCACGCCGCCGCGGAGGCTCAAGAGGTGCAGCTTCCCGCCGCGGAGCGCCACCATCGCGTGGGCCTCCGACACCCGCGGGTCGGGGATGCACAGCGCGCAGCGGCGGTGGCGGCCGATCACGTCGCCGGGCTGCAGCCGCACCACCTCGCCCGTGGCCGCGAGGCCGATCTCCACCTCGGGCTGGGACGATCGCAACACGCCGGCATCCTACCGGTCCGGGCGTCCGATGCGCGTTTGAGAATTCGGTGAGTCCCCGGGATCGGCGCGGTCGCTTACCGCCTCCCTGTACCCCGAGCCCCGGATAGGCCCGCATGCACGTTCGTCCTCTCGTCCCCGCCCTCTGCCTCCTCGCCGCGTCGAACGCCGCCCGGGCCGCGACACTCGTCGTCGCCGCCGATGGCTCGGGCGACCACACGAGCATCCAGGCAGCCCTCGATGCGGCGGGCGCGGGCGACACCGTCGAGGTCCGCGACGGGAGCTACGTCGAGACGAGCACGTTCGCGGTGGGGCCCGCCGACTACCAGGTCCTCCTCCGCATCCCACGGGCGGTCCACGTCGTGGGGGAGAGCGCCGAAGGGGTCGTCGTCACGGGGTCCTTCAGCGGCTCGGCCGAGCGCACCGCCGCGGTCTTCTACGCGTCCGGCTCGTACAGCGCCTCGGTGCAGGGCATGACGCTCGTGCTCGACGTCGCCGGGACGGACGCGACCTCGGCCCCGAACACCGGGTACGGGTACTCCGCGTTCGCCGACCACCAGGGCGTCAACGGCACGATGTCCGCGCGCGAGCTGGTCGTGCGGATGGACGCGCCCGTCGCGAAGACCCTCGTCTACGCGAACTCCTCGGGCCTCACGCACGATCTGAAGGCGCTGACGGTCGACTTCGGCGACCAGACGACCGGCGGGCTCGCGTACGTCAATGCGATCAACGGGGCCAGCGCGCTGCGCCACAGCCTCCTCCAGGGGACGGACTGCGGCTGGTGGGTGGTCGGCGTGGCGTCCACGACGCCGCAGCTCATGAGCTCCCGCTCGCACTTCGCGGGGTGTGCCTTGGCGCCCACCGGGACCGGGAACTCCACTGCGACACCGGGCTTCGCGGACCTCGCCGGGCACGACTACGCCCTGCCGCTCGGCGCGGAGGGTGCGGGGCGCGGCGGGGTCCAGCGGTCCTGGGTCGCCGACGCGTCGGGCGCGGGGGACTTCACCGGCATCCAGGAGGGCATCGACGCCACGGCGTCGGGCGGGCTGCTCGAGGTGCGCGACGGGGCCTACGTGGAGGGCTCGACCCACGTCCGCCAGTCCAGCGAATACGGCGTGCTCCTGGCGTTCGACCACGGCGTCACCGTGCGCGGCGACAGCGCGGACGGCGTGGTGGTCACGGGCGACCTCGACGGCACGAACGACCGCACCGCAGCGGTGTTCCTGCTCCCCGGGGTGTACGACGCGAGCGTCGAGCGGCTCACCCTCGTCCACGACACGCCGGGAATCGAGACCGCGCCCATCGATTCGTACACGTACGCGGGCTTCGCGGACCACCAGGGCGTGGCGGGCCGGTTCCACGCGGACGAGGTCGTCCTCCGGATGGAGGCGGACCACGCGAAGGCGCTGGTGTACGGCAACTCTCCCGTCGACGTCGTGCTCGAGGAGGTGACCGTCGACTTCGGGACGGACTACGCGGGCAGCCTCGGCTACGTGAACGCGCTCGGGAACAGCGCGCTGCACCACTCGATCGTGGTGGGGACCGACTGCAGCTGGGCGGCGCTGGGCGCTTCGACGACCACCCCGCAGGTTCCGTCGTACCAGACGGACTTCTTCGGGTGTGCGTCCCCGCCGGCTGGCGAGGGCAACACCACCGCCGACCCAGGCTTCGCGGACCGCGCGAACCACGACTACCATCTGCCGTTCGGCGCCGCGGCGGCGGGCTGGGGCGCGATGCAGCGGCCTTGGGTCGCGGACGCCGCGGGGGGAGGGGACTTCACGAGCATCCAGGCCGGGATCGACGCGATGAACCACGGCTCGCTGCTCGAGGTCCGGAACGGCACCTACACCGAAGGCTCCACGTGGTCCTACGGCGGTGCGACGTATGGCGCGGTGCTCGCGCTCGACGTGGGCACGACGGTCCGCGGCGAGAGCGTCGAGGGCGTCGTGGTGGAGAGCGGGCTGCTGGGCACCGACATGCGGACGGCCGGCGTGCTCTTCCCGGGTGGGACGTACGACGCGCGGCTGGAGGACCTCACCCTCGTCCACGACGTGGCGGGCACGCAGACGGCGGCGACCGGGACCTACGCGTACTCCGCGTTCACGGAGCTCCCCACGGCCAACGGGCGGGTGGACGTGCAGCGCGTGGTCGTGCGGATGCCGGCCTCGCACGGGAAGGGCCTGATCTACGCGAACACCGAGAGCTTCGCGATCGACCTCGAGAACCTCACGGTCGACTTCGGGATCTTCACGGCGGGCAGCATGGGCTTCAGCAACGCGGTCGACGTGGGGACCGAGATCACCGACAGCATCCTCGCGAACGCGGACTGCCGGTGGGTGGTCGCGAACAACTACACGACCACCCCGCGCTTCACCTCCGCGTACGTGGACTTCGAGGGCTGCGCGGCCGTGCCGGCGGGCACGGGGAACTTCGCGGCCGACCCGATGTTCGTGGACGACCTGCTCGGGGACTACCGGCTGCTCGCGGGCTCCCCGGCGATCGACGCGGGCGACCCGGACCCGGCGAACGACGACCTCGACGGAACGCGCGCGGATCTCGGGGCCCTGCCAGGTGCCGTGTTCGGCGACGCGGACACCGACACGGACGCCGATTCGGACACCGATGCCGACGCGGACACGGACGCCGACGCGGACACGGACGCCGACGCGGACACGGACGCCGATTCGGACACGGATGCCGACACGGACACGGGGATGCTCGACACGGCCGACGCCGACGCCGACACGGACAGCGATTCCGACACCGACGCCGATGCGGACACCGACGCGGATTCCGACACCGATGCGGACTCCGACACCGATGCGGACTCCGACTCCGACTCCGACGCCGACGCCGACACCGACTCCGATGCGGATTCAGATGCCGATGCGGACTCGGACGCCGACGCGGATTCGGACACCGACGCGGATTCGGACGCGAAGGGATGTGGGTGCACCGCCGCCCCGGCACCTTCGTGGCTCGGCGTCCTCCTCGTCGGTGCGGTGGCCGCGAGGCGCCGCCGCGCCGTCAGCACGCCGGGTCACTGAGGCGGCACCCTCGTGAGGACGGGCAGCTCCACCTCCTCGAGCGCGTAGAGGGTGGGCGGCGGATACAGGTCGGCGACGCAGTCGGCCCCGACACGCTGCCACACCGCATCGGTGTGCTCGGCAGTCGGCTGCAGCACCCGGGTGACCGTCGCGAGACCCGCGAAATCGCAGAGCTCGGGGAACGTGATGTCGCTCACGAGCCGGTCGTCGCGCTCGCTCAGGGGGACCGTGCACCCATCGTCGGCGAAGTGCTCGAGCTCGGCGAGCGCCTCCGCCCGGGTCGGCACGCACACGGCGTCCTCCCCACCATCCAGGACCGCGAGCGCGCACTCCTCTCCACGGTACATCAGCCCCTCGAACCCCGGAGCGACCCGCGCGTCGCTCGCGGTGAGGGTCCAAACCTGCTGGATGTCGGACCCGATGACCCGCTCGACCGCGATGGGGTACTGGGAGGCATCCACCCGGAACCGCAGGGGATGGTAGGCGAAATCGACCTCCTGCTCGACCTGCCGGCAGGCACCGTCGTCGAGCTGGAAGATCGGTGCTGACCGCGAGATCTCCGGGCCGTACGTCCAGAGCCTCGTCTCGTCCCCCACCTCTTCGCTCGCCACACCTTCGAGCTGACAGCTCTCGCGGTATCTCTTGCCGAGAGCGACGCTGCAGAGCGGGTCGGAGAATCGCTGCGCACCACGCGTCGCGAAGATCGGGAGGCAGCGCATCCCCGCGTCCTCCGTGAGGCGGGCCCTGCACCACTCGCCGTCGCGGGTGACGGCATTGCGGGTCTCCCGCGAGCCGTCGACCCCTCGGATCGACAGCGCGAATGCGTCGCCGTCGACGCTCGCCACCGACGCGATGCCCTCTGCGAAGATGTCCGGGCTCGTGGGCCCCTCCGCCGTGAAGGTGGGCGCCTGACCCCACACCGGACCCTCGACGCACTCGCCCCCTCCCTGGATGTACCGGGGGTCGCCCTCGACATCGATTGGCTCTACGGGCTCGTAGACCACGATGTGCCCGTCACAGGGGTTGCCCGTCCAGAACGCCTCGTAGGCCCCGACGTCGCAGGTCGGGTAGGCGATGGCCAGCACGAACGGGCCCTCGCAGGTGGCATCCGCATACGCCCCCCCGATCGACAGTCCGCTGCTCGGAAGGCAATGCCAGGTATCGGGCCCGCTGCGATTGAAGGTGCAGTGCATCCCGAGCTCGGTGTCGTAGAAGCCGCTGCTGTAGACCACTCCGTCTGGCCCTTCCCAGGCGACGGCCTCGAGCCGCGTGCCCGATCGCGTGTGTGCGTCGAGCTCGACGAGGGGAGGGAGCGGCTCGTCCGGAGACGGGTCGTCGGAATCGACCGGCATGGGTGTGCGACAGGCGGCGAGGACGAGCAACAGGTTCATGGGACACTCCAACGCCCATGATGCCACGGGAGGGCCGCCGAAGTCGCCCCGTCGACCGCCGAGCTGCCGGAATGGGGTCGATCCGGTCGATGCGATAGGACCTCGAGGGTGGAGTGGACCATGAAGCGCGTGAATGTCCTGGTGACCGGCGAGGATGCCGCCGAGGTGGCGGGCCTGCTGAAGATCCCGAGGCTCGCGAGCGGGGTTTACGGCTGGCAGGGCATCCTGGAAGCGGCGGCGAGCCTTCGCGAGCTTCGGGTGCGGGAGCTCCGCGAGCAGCTCGGACTGGACGTGACGGTGGAGCGGACCGACGCCGGGTGACGACCCGTCAGCGAACGGGGCGCCACGCAGCGCGCGCCGTCCCACACGCGGGCTGCAGCCCCACCGCGAGGGGACCGTCGGGCCACTGCGGCAGGTCGGTGAGGCGGATCCAGAGTCGCAGGGGAGTCACGGATTCGCCCAGTCCACTGTGAGCGAGATGCCGAGCTTCTTCGCGACGGCCTCGTCGAGGTAGGCGTCGGGCTGGATGTAGAGCAGGCTCGCGTCCCGCCGGAGGATGTAGGTGTAGCCGCCCTCAGCGGCGACCTCGTCGATCGCCTTCTGCATTCGCGCATGGATTGGGGCACTGATCTCCTGCTCCTTCTGCGCGATGCGCCTCTCGACCTCGGCGGCGGCCTCCTGGAGCTGGCGCTCGAGCGTCTCGATCTCGTCCACGAGCTTCTGCAGCTGCTCCTTCCGGCCCTGGGGCGCCGGGACCATGTACAACAGCTCGCGGTACTCGGCCCGCTTCGCTTCGATGAAGAACGCGCGTTCCTGGATGGGCTTGAGCTGGAGCCGGGAGAAGGCGTCGAGCTCGTCGCCGAGCGGCCCGAGCCCCCGGGTGGAGAACAGCAACCGATCGACGTCGACGACACCGACCTTCTCCTCCGAAGCCGAGGTACCCGCAGCGCCGAGGAGCGCGAGCGCGACGAAGGTCGACCGCATCAACGGAGGCCGTCCGGAACGGGAATCCCGAGCTTCCCGCAGAGCGGCTTCGTGATGTCGTCCTCGGGGGGCCCGAACAGGATCGCCGACACACCCGCGCTCGAGGTCCGGTTGAGGACGACCGTGTAGCCCCGCTCCGCCGCGACCTCGGCGATGGCCTTCTGCAACCGCTCGAGCAGCGGATCGACGAGGCTCGCGCGCGTCGAGAGCAGCTTCTGTTCGGACGCCTTCTCGAACGCATCGATCTCGTTCTGGAGCTTGGTCAGCTCGGCGGTGGCGACCTGCGCCTGCTCCTCGGAGAGCTGGTTCGCCTGCTGCTTCTCCACGACCTCCTCGTAGCGGACCCGCGCGTAATCCCTCCGGACCTTCATCTGCCCGGCGAGCTCCTGCTGGAGCGCCTCGAGGGTGGCGTTCACCTTCTTCGTCTCGGGCATCGAGGCCATGACGAGCTCGAGGTCCGTGTAGCCAATCCTCCCCTGTGCCCACGCGGTCGTGGGCGCCGCGAGGAGCGCCGCCAGCAGCATCATCACGCGCATCGTCACCTCGGGTGCATTGTCCCACGCCCGCGGCCCCCGGGACAGCCGCAGCCGCCGCACCCGACTAGGAGGACGCATGGCGACCACGGAAGTGATGACGGTGCTCCGCGAGCGGTTCGGCTTCGACCGGCTGCTCCCGGGCCAGGCGCAGGTGATCGAGGCCCTGCTGGCCGGGCGCTCGGCGCTCGCGGTGTTCCCGACGGGAGGCGGCAAGAGCCTGTGCTACCAGCTGCCGGCGCTGTGCCTCGACGGCGTCACGCTCGTGGTCTCGCCGCTCATCGCGCTGATGAAGGACCAGATCGACGCGCTCCAGGCGCGCGGAATCGCGGCCGCCCGCATCGACAGCAGCCTGGATGCAGAGTCGTGGCGCGCGGTGTGGGACGACCTCGACGCGGGCCGGCTCCGGCTGCTCTACGTGGCGCCCGAGCGGTTCGGCAACGAGCGCTTCCTGTCGCGCATCCGGCGGCTCGACATCGCGCTCATGGCGATCGACGAGGCGCACTGCATCTCGGAGTGGGGGCACAACTTCCGCCCCGACTACCTGAAGCTCGCGCGGCTCGTCGGCGAGCTCGGCGTGCAGCGGGTCGTCGCGCTCACGGCCACCGCGACGCCCGCCGTGGCGGACCAGATCGCCGCGGCCTTCGCGATCGCGCCGGCAGACCGCGTGGTGACGGGATTCCACCGGCCGAACCTGTTCCTCCGCGCGACGGCGGTGACGCGTGCCGCGCGCGATGCACACCTCGTCGAGCGGGTGCGGGCGCTGTCCGGCAGCACGATCGTGTACGTGACGCTCCAGCACACCGCGGTGACCGTGGCGAAGCGCCTCGTCAGCGAGGGCTTCGAGGCCCGCGCCTACCACGCGGGCATGAAGACCGAGGAGCGGGTGGAGGTGCAGGAGGCCTTCATGGCGGGCCAGCTGCCCATCGTGGTCGCGACCATCGCGTTCGGTATGGGCATCGACAAGTCCGACATCCGCAACGTGCTGCACTACAACCTGCCCAAGGCCCTCGAGAACTACGCGCAGGAGATCGGCCGCGCCGGTCGCGACGGAGCGCCCAGCACCTGCGAGCTGTTCGCCGCCCACGACGACGTGGTCACGCTGCAGAACTTCACGTACGGCGACACCCCGACGCCCGACGCCGTCCGCGGCATCGTGCGCGAGCTGCTGTCGCAGGGCGAGCGGTTCGACGTCTCGCAGTACGAGCTGTCCCGCGACCACGACGTGCGGCCGCTCGTGGTGGCGACCCTGCTGACGTACCTCGAGCTCGAGGGCGTCCTCGCCGCCACCGCGCCGTTCTACGCGAGCTACCAGCTCCAGCCGCACCGTCCCAGCCGGGAGATCCTCGACGCCCGGCCGAACGACGCCCGCCTGCTCGGCCGGATCCTCTCGTGCGCGAAGAAGGGCCGCACGTGGTTCACGCTCGACATCGACGAGGCGGCGGCGAAGGCGGGCGTCCCGCGGCAGGAGGTCGTGAGCGCGATGGAGGGCCTGGCGCACGCGGGCGACGTCACGCTGAAGGTGAGCGGCCTGCGCCACGGGTACCGTCGCGTCCGCCAGGTCGACCCGGACGCCCTCGCCGCCATGCTGACCGAGCGCTTCCAGTCCGCCGAGCAGCGGGATCTCGCGCGCATCGAGGGCGTGCTCGGCCTCGCGACCCGCGAGACGTGCCTGACGGCCGGCCTGCTCGCGTACTTCGGCGAGCCGCTGGAGGCGTGCGGGCACTGCGACCGCTGCGCGGGAGAGCCCGTCCGCGCGCTGCCTCCCGCAGAGCCCGTGTCGTTCGGGCCCGGGGAGGAGGCGCTGGTGCGCGAGGTCCGCGCGCAGGGGCACGACGCGCTCGCGTCCGCGCGCCAGCTCGCGCGGTTCCTGTGCGGGCTGCCGAGCCCCGCGGTCGGGAGGGCGAAGCTCCGGTCGCACCCGCGCTTCGGCGCGCTCGGCGACGTGCCGTTCGCGGCGGTCCTCGAGCTGGTGGAGGCGGTGGGATAGCGGACCGCGGGCTCCGAGCCCGCGAGCGCCCGCCGCGTCAGGCCAGGCGCTGCACCGCGGCCCGCGCTTCCGGACGCGCCTCGCGCTCCGTGGCCCGGCCGAGCTCGATCGCGGCCGTCACGGCGCGTCGATCCGCCTCGTCCAGCGTCCGGACCCCGAGCGACACGGCTCCCCCGGACCTCCGATCGAGCGACATGCCGTCCCAGCCGACGATGTCGTGCATGGGCACCGTGACGCCTCCGATCGACACCGTGTGCGCCGTGACCCTCACCCGCCGAGGCGCGGTGCCCACCCAGGCGAGGCCCAGGCACCCCAGGAGCGCCGCCCCGACCAGCGCGAGCGGCAGGGTCGCCGACTCGGCCTCGCGCGACCGTCGTGCCTGGTCGACCGACTGCTCCCAGGCCTGGTGACGCAGGGTCGACGCGTGCTCCGCCGCTCGCCAGTAGAAGGGGAGGTGGGTGCCCCGATAGGCGAGCTCGTTGGCCCGGATCTCGTCGTGCCACCGCACCCGCGCATCGACCTCGCGGTTGTGCCGCTCGACGACCAGGCGCGCGAGCAGATGCTGGGTCTCGGTCCAGTCCGCCGGGGCCCGACGCTCGATCTCGTCGAGATCGATGCGCTCCGTGTCCGGCGTGTAGGCGGGCACGGTGTAGCCGAGCGATTCGAAGAGGCGCGCCTCGTCCTCGAGCTTCGTCGGGTCGCTGCTCACGGGCGGAATGGAGGGGAGTCGCCCGGCGCGGGTCACCCCGAACGGCGTCAGGTCGTCCGGCGGACCGAGGGACGGCAGCCGGCGCAACGCCTGGAGGTCCGCCCACTGCGACGCGGCGGGTAGCGCTCGGAGGCGCTCGGGCAGAGCGTCCCGGCAAGGCGGCGTGATCACGTCCACCGAGCACGCCGACAGGTCGACGCGCGCGGGCTCTGGCCCCGGGTCGGGCACCCCGCGGAGCGACGCGAGCGCCACCGCGACGAGGAACGCGACCGCCGCGAGCGCGGCGATGCCGATGCGGACGGCGCGGCGGAGGGGGTGGTGGGCGACGACGGCGACTTCGTGGAAGGGGTCCATGGAGGAGAGGTGGACACCGGGGCGCGGCCGGACACCGCACCGATGGGCCTTGAAACACTCTGCTACGCAAGGCCGGCGCGACTTCGATCCTGTCCCCGGGGCCGGGCTGCATTAGCTTCGCGGTGCGCGTCCCGCGCGGAGGGCCCATGTCCACCCATCGAGCCGACAGCCACGACCTGATCCGCGTGCGCGGCGCCCGCGAGAACAACCTCAAGGGCGTCGACGTCGATCTCCCGAAGCGCCGGCTCACCGTGTTCACGGGGGTGTCGGGGTCGGGCAAGTCCTCCCTCGTGTTCAAGACCATCGCGGCCGAGTCCCAGCGACTCATCAACGAGACCTACAGCGCCTTCGTTCAGGGCTTCATGCCGAGCCTGTCGCGGCCCGACGTCGACGTGCTCGAGGGGCTCACCACCGCCATCCTCGTCGACCAGGAGCGGATGGGCGCCAACGCACGCTCCACGGTCGGCACGGCGACCGATGCCAACGCGATGCTGCGCGTGCTCTTCAGCCGGCTCGGCCAGCCCCACGTCGGGGGGCCGAAGGCGTTCGCGTTCAACATCCCGACCGTGCGCGGCGGAGGGGCCTTCACCACCGAGACCGCCCGTGGGCCGAAGGTCGAGTCCGCGAAGTTCAGCATCACCGGCGGCATGTGCCCGCGGTGCGAGGGCATGGGGTCGGTCACCGACTTCGACCGCAGCGCGCTGTACGACGAGTCCCTCTCGGTGCGCCAGGGCGCGCTGGCCGTGCCCGGGTACACGGCCGACGGCTGGTTCGTGCGGATCCTGTGCGCCTGGAAGGCGTTCGACCCCGACACCCCGATCCGCGACCTGCCGCCGAAGCAGCTCGAGGCCCTGCTGTACGGCGAGCCCGCCAAGGTGAAGGTCGGCGGCATCCAGCACACGGCGATGGGCGTCATCACGCGCCTGCAGAAGTCCGTCCTCTCGAAGGACGTCGAGAGCCTGCAGTCCCACGTGCGCGCGTTCGTCGAGCGCGCCGTCACCTTCCGCACGTGCCCGGCCTGCGGGGGCACGCGCCTCAACGAGGGCGCGCGGAGCAGCCGGATCGCGGGCATCAACATCGCCGAGGCCTGCGCCATGCAGGTCGACGAGCTCGCCGGCTGGCTGCGCGAGGTCGAGGCGCCCGGGGTCGCGCCGCTCGTGGCCAGCCTCCAGCAGACCCTCGACGCGTTCGTGGCCATCGGGCTCGGCTACATCAGCCTCGATCGGGCGTCGGGCACGCTGTCGGGCGGCGAGGCCCAGCGCATCAAGATGGTCGGGCACCTGGGCTCGTCGCTGACCGACGTGACCTACGTGTTCGACGAGCCCACGGTCGGTCTGCACCCACACGACATCCAGCGCATGAACGCGCTGCTCCTCCAGCTCCGCGACAAGGGCAACACCGTGCTGGTGGTCGAGCACAAGCCCGAGGTCGTCGCCATCGCCGATCACATCGTCGACATCGGGCCCCGCGCGGGCACGGGCGGCGGAGAGATCGTGTACCAGGGCGATCTCGCCGGTCTGCGCGCGTCCGGCACCCTCACGGGCCGTCACCTGAACGACCGCGCCTCGCCGAAGCCGCGGGTGCGCCAGCCGAAGGGGCACCTCGAGATTCGGGGGGCCGACCTGCACAACCTCCGCAGCGTGGACGTCGACATCCCGCTCGGCGTGCTCGTGGTGCTCACCGGCGTGGCGGGCAGCGGGAAGAGCTCGCTCGTGGAGGGCTCCATCGTGGGCCGCGAGGGCGTCGTGGCCATCGACCAGACCGCCATCAAGGGCTCGCGGCGCAGCTCGCCCGCGACCTACACCGGCCTGCTCGAGCCCATCCGGAAGGCCTTTGCGAAGGCCAACGGCGTGAAGCCCGCGCTGTTCTCGGCCAACTCCGAGGGGGCGTGCCCCACGTGCAACGGGGCCGGTGTGATCTACACCGACCTCGGGATGATGGCGTCGGTGTCGACGGTCTGCGAGGACTGCGAGGGGCGCCGGTTCCACAGCTCCGTCCTGGAGTACGGCCTCGGCGGTCGGAACATCGCCGAGGTGCTCGACCTGCCCGTCGACGACGCGCTGGCGTTCTTCTCGTCGGGCGACGCGCGCATCCCCGCGGCGCGGAAGATCCTGCAGCGGCTGGCGGACGTGGGCCTGGGGTACGTCCGGCTCGGCCAGCCCCTGCCGACGCTCTCGGGCGGCGAGCGCCAGCGGCTCAAGCTCGCGACCCACATGGGCTCCGACGGCGGGATCTACGTGCTCGACGAGCCGACGACGGGCCTGCACCTCGCCGACCTGCGGCAGTTGCTCGGGCTGCTCGATCAGCTCGTCGACGCCGGGCGCACCGTCATCGTCATCGAGCACCACCTCGCGGTGGTCGCCCACGCGGACTGGATCATCGACCTCGGGCCGGGTGCGGGCCACGAGGGCGGGACGGTGGTGTTCGAGGGGTCTCCGGCGGCGCTCGCCGCCGCGCGGTCGACGCTGACCGGCGAGCACCTGGCCCGCTACATCGGGTCCTGACCTCGATGGTGCGGACGTTCCAAGCACGTGAATCCCGGGGGCCGGATGAAAGCCGATGACGAGCTGGAGGAGCTGCTGAGGCTCTGGCGAGCGACGCGCGACCCCCGGGTCGCGGCGCTGGTGCGAGCGCATCCGGACGACACCCTCGTCGACCTGCTCTCGCGAGCCATCGCGGGCCGCCCTGCGGACGCTGCCGAGCGGGTGCGCATGCTCGTCGGACGGGACGATCCGCGGGTGCTCGACGCCGCGCTCGCGTGGTTCCAGGCCTTTCCCCACCGCCGCGCGAAGGGATTCTGGGATGCGGTCTTCGAGCTGCTCGCCTCGGTCGCGTCACCCGATCTGATCGAGCGTCGGGAGGTCGTCGCAGATGCCATGCTGACGACCCACACCACGGGGTCCGCCGCAGCGGTGGCCGCGCGGATGCGGCGCCTGGTCGCGCTCCCGGCCGACCTGCGCTCGCTCCTGCCCGAGGAGTCGGAGTGGCTCGAGGGCCGGCTCCGGTCGCAAGGCGCCGCGATCTCCACACAGGAGGCGCCGCTCACGGAAGAGGCGCTGCTGGATGCCATCGCCCGAGACCTCGACGACGACGCGCCGCGCCGCGTCCTCGCCGACCTGCTTCTCGAGCGGGGCGACCCGCGCGGGGCGTTCGTCGCGGCCCAGCTCGAGGGGCTCGATCCGCCGCTCCGGCAGGAGCAGATCGCGGCGTGGGCCGGGCCCTGGCTCGCGATGATGGGGCACGTCGTGTTCTCGCGGGGGTTCCCCGACCAGGTGACGTTGACGGGGCACCTGCCTCGGCTCCCGAAGCTGGTCGGCGACCCGCACCTCCGCACGGTCCGGGCCATCTCCATGCGACGTCAATGGGTCTCGCCCGAGCAGACCTACAAGCGGCTCTTGCGGGTGCTCCGCGACCCGGTGGCGCGCAACGTCACGTCGCTCGAGTGGCTCGGGGTCCCGCTGGTCGAGGCGTGGGCCGACGCGCTCGGGAGCCGGATCCGGGTCCTCGGCATCGAGCTGCGGGGCGGCGAGGTACCGGCGCTGCGCGCGTGCCGCGACCGGTGGGTGGCCCTCGAGGCCCTCACCGTCGACTTCGCACCGGACGTCGTCGCCACGGAGGTCCTCGAGCTGGCGGCGCATGCCGATGTCGCCACGCTGGGGCTCTCCTCGGTGGACGAGCGCCTCGCATTCGCGGACATCGTGGCCGCTGCGGGCCCGGGCGTCCGGGAGGTCGGGCTACGCGATCTGCGCGCGGTGCGGGGCGAGGGCGGATGGTCGTACCGATACGTCCCCCGCGACGGGCGTCTCGCGCTCGCCGACTACCTCCAGCTGCCGGACGGGACACCGGTACGGGGTCCGGTCGAAGGCATCGACATCGCCGATCCGTCCGTGATGCCGGGCCTCACGCGGGCACCACCCCACCGCTGGGTGCGCTACACCGGGCCTCTGGATGCCCTCGACCCCCGGGTGCTGCATCCCGACACGGCCCTCGTCGTCCCGCGCTGCACGCCCCGGGAGGCGGTGGTGCTGGTGACCGGCCTCCAGGCCACACGCGTCGCCAGCGTCTCACTGCCCGCCATCGAGGTCGTCCGTGGACCGTCTGGCGCGCTGGACCACGCGCGGCTCGGCGTGCGCTGGAGCGAACCGACCCATCGCGCGGTGATCGACGCGCTCGCACCCCTCCTCGCCGATGCCGGGCTCGTCGCCCTCCCGTCGCACGCCGAGCGGGAGGACTTCGCGGCCGCGGCGGCGGGCTGGGGGCTCCCGCGGGGCTCGTGACGGGCCGCAGCTACCGCGGGTCCCGCCAGGACGCGATGGCGGCTCCGAGGGCGAGGCCGAGGCCCCATGCCACGGCGATGGGCAGCGCGAGCAGCACCTGGCTGACGGGGTCGGGCGGAGAGGCGAGCGCCCCGACGCCGAGCGCCAGGGAGGGGAGGGCGAGCGTGGCCTGTGCGGCCCGGCGGAGCGCCTCGCGCGAGCGCCCCGCGACCGTGGGGACCGCCAGGAGCACGGCTCCCGCGACGCCGCAGGCGCCGAGCGCCCGGACCAGCGCCTCGACGAACGCTGCGTGCTCCACCGACCCCGAGGCCTCGAAGAGCTCGCGCGCGGGGTCGCCGAGCGCGGCGTAGAAGAGGGCGGCCCCGGCCGGGAAGCCCAGGCCGACGGCCGCTCCCGTCTCGAGACCCCGCGCCCACGAGCGGTTTTCCGAGAGCGCGATGGACCCCGCCGCCGCGAGGAACGGGAGCGCCATGCCCCCGGCGAGGAACACGCTGCACGTGCGCTCGGCGCGCACCACGGTCGGCCCGAACCCGAACACGAGCCCGGGCATCGAGAGCGACCCGTACAGGACGGGGCCCATCGCCAGCCCCGCGACCCCCGCCGCGAGGACGCCGAGACCGCAGGCCAGGAGCGCGAGCCACGGGAGCGGAGCGCGGACCGTCGGGCTGCGTCCGAGCAGCCACACGCCCACGCCGAGCGGGACGAGGGACGGCAGGAACAGGAGGATCTCCAGCAGCCCCACGTCAGCCCCGCTCGAGGTCGGCGTCGACGGAGGGGTCTCCACGAAAGCGCATCGTCGGAGGTTAGCATCCGGCCGGTCGGCGTTACGGAACCCGCATGTGGATGCTGCTCGCCGGGGCCGCGGCCGCGCCGCGCTACAACACGGTCGACCTCGCGTTCGACGCCGGGGACCTCGACGACACCGCCCTCCATGCACGGGTGCGGCGCCTCCTCGAGAAGACCGGGACCACCGTGCGCTGGGCCCAGGGCGACGAGCGCATCGCCATCCATCCGAAGCCCGCGACCGACTTCCGCCTCGGGCACTTCGAGCGGCCCGCGATGTTGGCGTTGTGGCTCGGTCTTCAGCTCGAGGACCGCTCCGACACCGAGTACGACCTCATCCTCGCCGACCGGCGCGGGAAGCCCTGCCCGGTGACCCTGTGGGTCGAAGGGGCGAACGACCTGGTGGTCACCCAGGGGGCTCCGCTCGGCCCGCCGCCCATCGGGCCCGACAGCGGGGAGCTCGTCCGGCGATACGGTCTGGCGGGCATCGAAGAGCGCGACGCCCGCTTCGAGCCGCGCGTGCGGGGCGCGCTCGACGCCGCGCTCGGGATGCTGTCGCCGGGCGAGCTCGCCGCGCTGTCCGACATCACGCTGGTGCGGCGGGGCGGCCCCACCCGGAGGACCCGCGTGGAGCACCCGCCCGGCTGGGTGAGCACGGCGACGTACGTGCTCGAGGGCCAGCAGGCCTGGATCGAGGTGTACGACGAGGCCGTGGTCGACAGCGCGCGCTTCGTGGGGCCGGTCGATCGACCGCAGCACCCGACGGTGTTCGTGCTCCTGCACGAGATCGGGCACGCCCTCGCAGACGCCCGGTTCCGGCGGCTCGTCCGGGAGTACGAGACCCGCCGCCTCCGCTACAACCAGCGGGTCGCGGACCTCGAGTCCGCCCTGGCCGGGTTCAACGCGCAGGTCGTCGCGCACAATGCCGCACCGACCTCGAGGCGCGCCCGCGAGCTGCGCCAGGTCCGCAAGCTGCTCGACGCCCGCGAAGACGGCCTGCAGGCCGACGAAGACGCGCTGGAGGCCCTGAGCGCCCGGCTCGACGCCGAAGAGGGCACGATGCACCTGTCCCGGCGCTTCGCGGCGGAGACCGGGGGCCGATCCCCCACCGCGTATGGCGATCGGTCCGCCGACGAGGCCTTCGCCGAGGCCTTCGCGCTGTTCCACGTCGACCCCGAGGCCCTGAAGCGAACCCTGCCCGACGCCTGGGCCTGGTTCGCGCGCGGCGCCCACCTCGAGCCGGGCGTCGATCGATAGACGTCAGGCCAACCAGGCCAGCGCCGCTTCGATCTCGGAGCGTCGCGTCGGAGGCGCCCGCCGGAGCGCGCGCTCCAGGATCCAGCTCCCGATGGGCGCGCAGCGTCGCGGCGGATGGTTCTCGAGGGTCATCCGCCAGATGGGCAGCGCGCTGTCGGCCTCGAGCCACCACGCGATCGTCCAGGCCCAGTCGTCGTGGCGGATGAGCACGGCCCCGCTCGAGGCCAGCGTGTTCGCCACGACGTCGACGCGGTCGCGCGCGATGTCGAGGAGCAGGCGGGACGAAGCGGCGTACCCGATCTGGAGCGCCCCGATCAGGGTCTCGGCCGCGTCCAGCTCGCCCCACACGACGCGTCCCGCGGCCAGGAGGGCGAGGTACGCGTCCCGCCCCGTCTCCTGCAGCGGATCGACCTCGCGGAGCCAGTGGGGGTCGGGCCGGAGCGGAAGGGTGTACCAGCACAGCCGTGCGCGCGTGGCCCGAGGCGGATCGGGCAGGTCCAGCACACTGCGCATGAAGTGCAGGGCCTGCTCGCGACGGCCGGCGTACCAGTGCCCCTTTCCGAGCTTCGAGAGCACGATCGCCTTCTCGTCCGACGTGGCAGCCTCCCGGGCGAGAGCCTCGAGCGCCGGGAGATCGAAGTCGCGGTCGCCGAGCGTGGCGATCTCGAGCCGGGCGCGCACCCGCCACTCGGGCGCGCACGCGGCGGTCAGGTAGTTGCGGCGCGCCTCCGCCAGACGGCCGTCGATCTCGGCGATCAACCCCCGCTCCATGGCGTGCCTGCAGGGCTCCGCGCCGAGCGTGGTCTCGAGTGTCGCGAAGGCCTCCGCGTCACGTGTGTCGGCGCGGACACGCGCTTGCCGAGCGGCCTCTGCCGCGAGGTCGATCGCCGCCTCCACCTCGCCGAGCCGCTGGAGCAGGAGGGCCTCCGCCCGCTTCGAGCGGGTGCGTGCGAGCGCCTCCCGGACCTGCGCCTCCGTCGGAGGTGTCGCGCGCAGGATCGCGTCGCCGTCCCGCCCGAGCACACGACCATCCGCGCCGAGCACTCCGCGTTCCGACAGGGGAGCGGCAGCGCCGCCATCGACGGACCCGACGGGCTCGTCTGCGAGGTGCGCGACGATGGCGGCCTCCCGGACCCCTGGCGCGCACCCGCCCGCGAGCGGATCCTCCACGATGCCGTGCGCATCGAACGGATCGCGGTTGGGCTTCCAGGTGCTCCCGTGCGGCTCGAGGTGCGGAACGAGGGTCTCCCAGAGCCGACGTGCGGTGTCCAGATCCCCGCGGGCGAGCCACGCGATCCGAGCGAGCGTGTCGAGGTCGGCGTGGGTGCGGTCTCGCAGGACGGCGGCGATCTGCGCGTCCGAGAGGGGCGGGAGGTCGAGCGTGGCGTGTGCGTCGGCGGCATCCGTGAGGACCAGGCAGGGCGCTCGCTGCAGGGCGTCGAGCACGGGCTCCCAGAACGCGGTCGTCTCCGGTGTGGAGGTGAACGCGAGCACCCCGCGCCCGTACCCGAGGCGGCGGATCAGCGCCGTGGCCGGGGTGGTGCGCAGCCGTCCCGGCGGGAGCGCAGCGCGGATGGCCTGCTCGACCGCCTCCACCGTCTCACCCTCGACGTGGAGCCCCGCGGCGCCCGCTTCGATGGCCTCCCGCACCATCCAGGCCGTCAGCGTCCGCCTTCCCGGGCCCCGGACACGCACGACGACCGCGCCGTCCGTCGCGTCGACGTAGTGCGACCACAGCGCGTCGGCCGCAGCCTC
This sequence comes from Alphaproteobacteria bacterium, assembly GCA_020632875.1. Lineage (GTDB taxonomy): Bacteria > Myxococcota_A > UBA796 > UBA796 > JACKEQ01. Next base: position 97,380 of record JACKET010000014.1, on the reverse strand, counting down.
GCAGCCCGGGAAGCCGCCTACCAGGAACGCCTGGTTCGTGACCGAGGGATGCGAGATCGCCGGCAGCGGCGGCAGCCGGGTGACGACGCGCGCGGGTACGACCGATGCGCCGTCCGCGGCGTCCCGCGGTCCCGGCCCCGTCCGATCCGCCCGGTCTGGAGCCGGGATCGGCAGTGCGACCGTCGACAGGGCGAAGGTCGATGTCTGGCTCGCCGTGGGGCCTACCGTGCCGAGCTGCTGCTCGCCGAGGGCCGCGAAGGCCATCCGCGCCGCACGCGCCGACGGGAAGCGGTCGGCCGGGGCGATGGCCATCGCGCGCGCGATCCAGCGACCGAGCTCGGGCGACACCCCCTCCGGGAGCGGGCGCGGCGCCGTCTGGTGCTGGGACCGCTGTGCGAGGGCGTCTCCGGCGAAGGGCGTGCGCCCGGTGACGAGCTCGAAGACGAGGGCTCCGACGGCGTAGATGTCGGTGTGGGCACCGAGATCGTCGGCCCGTCCCGTCCACTGCTCGGGGGGCATGTAGGGAGGCGTGCCCGCGATGCGCGCCGTGCCGGAGGCCCGCAGCAGCGCCATGACCCCGAAGTCCGCCAGCTTGGGCGTAAGGCCGGCGTCCGTGCGCGCGATGAGGACGTTCGCCGGCTTGATGTCGAGGTGCAGCACACCCGCGCCGTGGGCATGCGCGAGGCCGTCGAGCACGGCCAGCACGACCCTCTCCAGATCGGGCCAGTCGAGCGCACCGCGGCGGGTGTGCAGCGTGCCGCCGGTGACCTGCTCCATGGCCATCCACGCCGCACCGCTCGGGAGATCGGGCGCGACGGCGGCCTCGTCCGGCTCCACCTGGCCGAACGCGTAGAGCGCGAGCACGTTCGGATGCCGCATGCGCGCCAACAGGCGGGCTTCGGCGAGGAGGACCTCGCCCTCGACGGCGCTCAGCACCTTCACCGCCGCGGGGATTCCCGTCCGGTGATGGCGGGCCGCATAGACCACGGCGTTCGCGCCCTCGCCGAGCCGGATACCGAGGTCGTAGGCGCCCACCACCGGGACCACGGCGTCGATGGCCACGGGCTCGCCGTGCAGGCGCTTCCAGCCCGCCAGCGCGAGCTGGATCCGGGTCGCTTCCGCGGAGGCCGGGTCGCGGAACCGGAGCGCGCTCGCGAGGAGCATCGGGATGTCCTCGTTCTTCACGAGGACGCGCACAGCGTCCATGATCTCGGCGCCGTTCGCCGCCTTCACGCCGGCCGCGGCGTCGATGAGGAGCGTGAGCATGGCCTGCCGGGGAGAGACGTCCTGCGCCCTCTCCATCAGCTCCCGGCATTCGTCGTGCTGCCCGGCGGCGATCAGGGCGAGGGCGAGGCGCTTCCGGGTCAGCTCGTGACGGTTGCCCGCGCGTAGCAGGGCGCGCAGGCCCTCGACGGCCTCGTCGACCCGCCCCATGCATCGCAGGAGGTCGTAGTAGAGACCCGCATGGCCGTGGAGGGGGCCGCCCCCTTCCAGCAGACGCCTGGCGGCTGCGAGCCCCGCTTCGACGTCTCCCGCGAACCAGGCCGCCTCGATCTCGCTCTGTGGGACCATGTCCGCGAGATCGCCCGGTTCCAGCTGCCGCTTCGCCATCCGTGCCGCGGCCGTGGTCACCTCGTCCCAGCGGTCGTAGCGCTTTCCGTGGATCAGGCGGACGTAGTCGCTCGCGATCCCCAACAGGGGCCACGCCGTGGCGCGGGCGTCCAGCAACGCGTGGATCCGCTGCACCCGGTCGCGGAACTGCCCGGCGAGGGTCCACGTGATGGCGAGAGGGGGCAGCATCGCCAGCGCCACCGGGTCGTCGTCGCAGGGCTGGAACAGCTCCCAGGCCCGCTCGGCAGCGCTGCGGCGGGCCTCCGCGTCGAGCTCGATGCGCTGCCGTCCGAAGAGCGCCAGGCACGTCAGGCCCGCATCTCCCGAGGCATCGGCATCGCGCAGCAGGCGGGCCGGGTCGTGCGGAAACGGCTCGCGCTCCAGCATCGCGACCGCGTTCTCGGCGATCTCCCGGAACAGCACGTCATCCCCGGGGAGCTCGGCGATGGCGCTCCGCAGGCCGTCTGCGCAGAGCCAGAGCATCTGCTCCAGCACCCGCATCCACGCCGTCGGACGAGCTCGCAGATCGACTCCCATCGCGTCGAGGATGCCCGAGCGCCGGAACGGCCGTCAATGCCGGCCCGGCGACCGCAGATCTGGGCGGAGACGCGTGTCCGACTGCGGCACCGGCATCGAGACCTCGGGGGGCGCGACGCGCCTCCAGCTGTCGAACAGCACCGTGTCGGACAACTCCGGCACGGGCATGCGGGTCGGCGGGACTCCGGCGCTGCTCGGGTTCGACCAGAACCTGTTCAGCGGCAATGGCGCGTTCGGCGTGGTGCTCGTGGGCGAGACGCTCGTGCCCGTCGCGGCGAGCGGGTCGACGATGTCCGGGAACGTCGGTGGAGGCGTGCGGATCGACGGCGGTGTCGCGACGGGCGTCGACCTGCAGCCGATGGGCCAGCCGTACGTCGTGTCGAGCACGTTGAGCCTCGCGGGGGCCAACACCATCGCGATGGGCACCGAGATCCAGTTCGACGCAGGCGCCGGCCTCACGCTCACCAGTGGCTCGCTGGCGGCGGATGGTGCGACCTTCACGTCGTCCGCGTTCCCGGCGAGCCCGGGCGACTGGCTCGGCATCACGCTCGGGACGGGCTGCATCGACGCGCAGACCTCCATCGTCGACTCGGTCGTGTCGTTCGGCGGCGCCAACGGGTTCGGGAACATCCGGATCGACGGGTGCGACGCGCGGGTCGAGAGCACGTTCGTCAGCCAGTCGTCGACGTTCGGCATCCACGTGAACGCCGCGTCGCCGGTGCTCCTGTCGAACACCTTCGCGAGCAACGCGTCCGGTGACCTCGGGCCCTGAGCCCGAGGCCGGAGCGCAGGCTCAGCTCAGACGGTCGGGAGCGGCATCAGCTCGACGTCGTCGTAGTCCGCCTCCTCGGTGGGGCGGTCGGCGCTCGTGTCGGCGTTGGAGGCCGTGACCACCGCGCCGATCTGGAGCGCGAGGGACACGAGCTCGAGCGTGGCGGCGAGCACGTTGAAGCAGCACAGGCTCGCGAACAGCCCGATGGCGGGGACGATGGGGTTCAGCTTCTTCGCGCCCACCACGAGGATCGCGACGGCGGCGAGCCCCTCGATCACGACGAGGAACAGCGGCACGAACCACAGGAAGCCCACGAGGAACCAGATGAACATGGCGATGTAGAGGATGGCGACGAGGCCGTTCCAGCAGGCGGCGAGGAACGAGAGGACGGCGCTGATGCGCGCGAGGAGATCGTGGGTCTGCATGGTGCGCTCCGGGATTCGGACGCTCTTCTACGGAACGGCACCGGGCGTGGCCCGTGACTGAAACAAGCCGCAACACGAGGGCGCACGGTCGTCGTTCGGGTATGGTGGACGGATGTGGATCCTCGCCATCGCCGGATGTGGAGACCTCGACGTGCCCGGGCTCGGCGCCTCCTTCTCGAACCGGGGCCTGTGGGTGGAGGAGACGCGTGGCGGAGACCCCGCGCTCTCCGAGCACCGGCTCCTCCTCGCGGACGAGCCCCTCGCGTGCGACGACGTGCGCGAGCACCGGCCGCCCGAGAGCTTCGGGTCGGGGTGTGTCGAAGAGCTGGCGGCGTACCAGCAGTGGGCCGCTCTCCCCCAGAGCCGATCGACTGCGTTCCTCACCCTCGAGCTCTGGGACACGCGGCGCGAGAGCGATCAGGACGCCCTGCCCCCCGAGTCGCGCCGATACCGGTACTTCGACCCCAACGAAGAGCCGAACGTCGGGCGTACGGGCTCGGGTTTCGCCGCCCTGCTCCAGCTCCATGAGGCCAATCCGTTGGCGCTCGCCACGACGTTCACCGAAGCCGACTGCGAAGGCGACGACCCGCCCATCCCCCAGATCCTCCAGGCACTCGCGGACACCGACGTACGGGGGACGTTCCGGTTCTCGGGCAGCATCGACCTCTCGGTCGATGAGGACACTGTCGACGCGCGGCTGAGAGTGCGCGCGGTCGACGACGAGGGTTCGGGTGTCGTGCGCGGGTCCGTGCGCTTCGACCACTGCGAGGTCCCGCGGGAGTGACGCGCCTGGGCTGTCTACCGATGCCGCTTCACCAGACCAGGAACCACAACGGGAGCACGAGCGCTGCGCCGACCGCGATGGCCACGCCGGTGACGGCGATTCGGACGACGTGGTCGAGCGCGCTCGGGCGGTCGTGCTCGGCGTCTTCGATCGACTGGTCGTCCTCCTCCCCGCCGATCTCGCGGAGCAGCTGCCGGCGCTTCTCGGAGGGACCCTCGAACACCAGCCACCAGAGATCGGGCGGCGGCGGCGTCGCGAGGCCCTGGAGCTGCTCGACGCGGATGCGGCTCACCGCCTGGCAGTACCCGCAGCGCACGAGCCGGCCGCGACCATCGACCTGCAGCGGCGCCCCACAGCTCCCGCACAGGAACCCGTCGGACTCCTGACGGGCCTGGGCGCGGTCGACGCGGTGCTCGGGACCGATCGCCCCCACGACGGGGACCTTGAAGTCGGCAGGCTTCGACGCGTACGTCGCGGCGTCTCCGCACCCGGGGCACAGCGTGTTCACCTCGCCGGGCTTCTCGATGACGATCTCGACGGGCTCGCGGCACGTCTCGCACAGGGGGTGGCCCGGGCCCGCTTCGATCTGCAGCCGACCCTGCGAGAGGGCCACGACCGCGCGGGTCTGGCGCAGGTCGGCGAACCCCGTCGGGGCGATCGACCAGTGCGGGTCGGAGCGGCTCCCCTCGGGCTTCGGCCCGGCGAGGTCGGGGATGGCGTGCAGCCCGGGAAGGAGGGCGTTCCAGTGGGTGACGTCGAACACCTGGTGCAGCCCGCACTTCAGGCACACGGCACTCCCGGAGCCGTCGAGCGAATCGAGCGGGGAGTCGAAGCCGCAAGCCTTGCAGGTGAACCGGCACCGGACGCCGACCAGCAGCCAGCGCGTCTCTGGTGGGGTGTGCGGCGTGCCGCGGACCGCGCCGCACGCCTCGCACCCGCCGGTCTCGGGCAGCGCCGTGCCGCACATCTGGCAGACGGGCGTCATGGCGCCGTCCACAGCGTGTACAGCCAGGGCGCGATCACACCGCCTGCCCAGGCGCCGGCCAACAACGTGAAGAGCGCCATCTGCACGACCCAGATGCCCCACCAGCGCGGCTGCGTGATCCGGCGGCGCGGGATCCGGACGACGCGGTCGACCTCCAGGCCCGACGCCCCGTCGACGACGTGCACGAGGACCTCTCCGGGCGGCTCGGCCTTCAGGCTCCGGCGCAGACGGGCCCTCACGCGCACGCCCTCCGGGAGGTCCAGGCCCGTGGGGCCGTCGCCGGTCACGCGTGCGGACACCCAGGTGTCGTCGGCGGCGGAGCGCCAGTCGGTGGTCGAGGGGAGCTTCAGCCGCGGACCGAGGGAGGGTGCCAGGGGGATGACCCCGCCGAACCCGCGGCCTCCGATGCCCAGCATGGCGCCCGTCCAGTAGATCCCCACGCCGCCCATCCCCACCGAGACGAGCCCCACGGCGCCCTGGCCGAAGGTGAACACCCCAGTGGCGACCTGACCGACGGCCACGAAGCCCGACGCCATCTGGCCGAGCGCGAACACACCGACGGCGAGCTGCCCGATGGCGATGAATCCCGTGGCTTCCTGTCCGACGTCGATGATCTTCACCGGCGCTCCCCGTGACGACGGCATGTATTCCGGGGATCCCCGGTCTCCCAGGGCGCGCCAGCCCAATCAGTGCATCGCCGGTCCGCCGTGCCCGAGAGCCGCGAGCACCGCCTGCCACCGCGCCCGCTTCTCGGGACGCTCGACGGGCACGAATCCGAGCGAAAGGTAGATGCGCAGCGCGTGCAGGTTGGCGTCCTGGGTGCTGCCGACGATGTCGCGGTACCCGTTGGCCACGAGCCAATCGACGATCTCGGCGCACACGGCGGCGCCGAGCCCGCGTCCGCGGCACGCTGGAGCGACCGCGACCCACGACAGCTCGGTCCATCCCTCCGGGCGGGGCTCGGCACAGGCCACGGCGACCGGCGACCCGCCGATTCGCGCGACCACCATGCGCGTGAAGCGCAGGCCCTCCCAGATCGCGTCGGTCACCACGAATCCGATGGCCTCCTGCACCGCGACGAACGCGGCGCGGTCGGGCACGGAGTCGAACCGGACGCCGGGCACGCCAGCGCGGGTCACCGCGAGCCCTTCGGGCCAGACGAACGCGAGCGTGGTGTCGCGCTCGCGCGGGATTCGGGCGAGGTCCACTCGTGTCCCCGGGCTCTTCGGAATCACGGGACGGCCGCGATGCCCCGCGGCGTCCCCGTCGAGGGCTCGATGATGGACAGCGTGAAGGCCCCGGGACCCCCACCCACCTCGCCGAACTCGCCGTCGAGGTTCGTGTAGGTGAACTGCGTGTTGTTCCACGTCACCCCCAGCGCCTCTTCGTTGGCGTTCGCCGTGAGGAACGAGGGCACTTCGGGGGAGGTGCCCGTTCTCGTGGCGATGTCGAACTTCTGAACGACATTGCCGCCGAGACGGCCGCTGAGTCGCAGGATGGAGTGATCTCGCGGGTCGTAGGCGATGGCCTCGCCGTCGTTGCCGCCGGTGAACTGGAAGATGGAGGTCGTGGTGGCGTTCGTCTTGTCGATCACGACGAGCTGGTTCGCGTTCGTCCCGCCGTCGCCGATGTCGCCGTACAGCACCCCGTCGACGTCGACCGCGATGCTGGCGATTCGATCGCTGAGCGTGCCGACGAGCGTGAGCACGCCCGTCGACTCGTCGACCCGGACCAGGTGCCGCGCCGCAACGTCGTCGCGGTACACCCCCCACAGCGAGTCTTCGGTGGGGTCGTACGCCAGCCCGTTGCAGCCGACGACCGTGACGCCAGCGAGGGTCACGGTGATCGAGCCGAGGTGCACCAGACCGCCGTCGTCGTAGGTCTGGAGGCCGGTTCCGTTCCGCTGACACGCGAGGAGCCGCGTCGTGGCGGGCCAGGTCGGCGCCGCGACGGTGTCGTCGGTGTCGAAGAACACCCCGAAGCTCGAGCAGGTGTTCAGGGAGCCGAGCAGGTCGACGTCGAGCGCGGCGGGCCCGCCCGTGGCGTCGACGTCGGGGTCGGGACACGCGGCCCCGTTGCAGCTCTGGCCCGTCGGGGACCAGTTGGAGCTGCCGTTGTAGACGACGTCGACCGCGCCGCTGCCCGTGTTTCGCTGGAGCGGGACCTGGATCTGCCGCGTGAAGCCCGCAGGCCCGGTGCAGGTGGCGTTGGCCCCACCGCAGTCGAGGCACGTCGCCGCGCCGATCTGCGAGAAGTCGGCGCTGTTGTCGGAGCGATCGAGGTTCGCGAAGCTCGCGACATCGCCGGTCGTCGGGTCGACGACGACGCCGAATGCGGCGCCCGAAGCCAGGAAGTCCTGCGTGAGCCCATCGAGCTCGGCCGCGGTGAGGTCGGAGGGGACCTCGCCCTGGAGCTCGATCGGGGACGTGTCGGCGAGGTCGTCGGCGGCGCAGCCCGTGAGGAGGGCAACGAGGAAGCGGATCGGCATGGTTCACCTGTGTGTCGAAGCGCACTAAGTTCGCCGAAACCGCGTTGCAACGTTGCAATTGTGCCCCAAGTGTCACGGGCGTGCCGACGGCCTGTCGGCGGGCTTCACCAGGCGCTGCTCGGGACGTCGATCGGTGCGCTGGGAACCAGCGTCGCGACCGAGACGTGCGGCCAGGTCAGACCCCGGAAGTTCAGCAGAACCGTCTGCGAGTACTGGATCTGCACGGAGCGGACCTTGATCGGCTTCCTCACCGGGATGGCCGCAGTGGGCACGAAGCGGAAGCGCGGCTTCGGAAGCCCCGCTCCGGCGGTGCCGGACAGCAGGAACGGCCGGGTGCCGGGCAGGCGGACGGGCAGGACGAGCGTGTGCTCCACGACCTCGATCCAGAACGTCGATTGCACACCGGCGATGCGTGGGCGGTTGCCGCCCGCCGCGGGGCCGCCGGCATCGACCGGCACGTCGGCATTGGGTTGATTCCCGACGCCCTCGAGGAACGCGATATTGCTGGCGCCGCCGCCCGGTACGGGAACCCGCGGATCGCCCGCCGCCGCGCTGGCCACATGGATCGTGGTCGTCTCGACGATGGTCTGGTTGGCGATGGCGTCCCGCAGGATCTCGTTGGGGTCGTCGAGGATGGACTGCGTGATGGTGCCGGCGGTGATGAACGGCCCGAGGTCCTGTGGGATCCGGAAGGTGTCGGACGCGGTCGCGACCTGGCTCGGGAACTTCTGCAGCTGGCCGTTCGCGATGAAGAACGGCGTCGGGTCGACGGTGGGGATGACCGGGGGGCCCGCAGTGGGGCCGGTCGCGAAACCCTGCAGGTTGATGGTGGTACCATGCGGAATCGAGGCCATCCGTGAAACGGTCGCCGCCACCGCGGGATTCGTGGTGGCGGGCACGGCCAGCCAGAGGCCGGGCTCGAAATGGATGGGGATCTCGGTGTCACCTGTGACGTCGGATATCGACTGCACATACGAGATCCCATTCAGGAAGATGTCTCCCTGCACCGCGCCGCGGTTCGGGATGCTCCCGAGCGGCTTCGAGAAATCCAGGGTCTCGGTCGTGAGATTCAGCTCGAGCACGTTGTCGCCGAAGCCGACGCCTGGCTTGCCGTTGTGGTCGGGCACCGAGCTCGGGAGCGGCGTGGGCGTCGCGGCGCTCTGAGGCCGGAAGATGAGGTTGAAACCCTTGCCTGCGAACGTCCCGGAGAACGCAGCGAGGGGCCCGAGCGGGGGGCCCGCCGCGGCTGCAGCTGCAGCGACGGCCGCTTTGCGCAGCGCCACGTCGGGAATCTGCGCGATGCGGAACTGGTGGGGGACGTCGATACGGGGGACGATCTTCTTGGGCATCCTGGCTCCTTCACGAGAGAACGGCCACGGTAGATGCGTTCGGCGCACGAGTCCAGGCAGGCGACCCGCTGGGCGTCCGGGCCGCGGTCTAAGGCCGGCTAAGGGGTTGTGGCGCGAGATCTCCGCCGAGGTACCAGCCGGCGCAGGAGGTCCGATGCCCCTGGCCGTCTTCGCCATCGTCGCCTGCACCGCTGAGGTCGAGCCGCCCCCCGCGCCTGCGACGTCGCCCGCCCCCGCCGTGTCCGACACCGCCGACACGGGCGTGCTCGACACGGACGTGCCGTACTGGCCGGAGAAGCTCGCCTGTGGCGAGCCGCCCCCGTTCCCCGCGTCGGTCGCGTTCCTCCCGTCGTTCGGACCGCACGAGGACTTCGCCTTCGACGCCACGGGTCGGCTCGTCGGCGTGGACCCCTTCGGCAACCTCGTGGGCCGCGATCGAGACGGTGCGATCGAGCTGCTCTCGCCGGGTGTGGGTCCGGCGAAGGGCGTGCAGTACTTCGGCGACTCGACCCTGGCCGTGGCGTTGTGGGACCAGGACTTCGTGGGGCACATCCTCCCGCAGGGCCAGAAGCAGTTCCTCGCGACCGTGGTCTCACCCAACGGGCTCGCGGTCGACCCGCGCGGCTACGTGTGGGCGAGCAGCACGAGCGGCGCGCTCACCCGCATCTCCCCCGAGGGTGACACCGAGATCGTGGTCCAGCTGCAGAACACCTCGATGGACGGCATCGCGTTCTCACCGGACTACCGCAGGCTGTACTTCAACATGGAGTACGGGCAGGTGAGGTACCTCGAGCTCGACGATGCGGGCGAGCCGCTCGGCGACGCGGTCGACTTCACGAGCGTCCCCCTGGCGTTCGGCGTCGGTGTGCTCGACGGGATGACGACCGACCGGTGCGGGAACGTGTACGTCATCCGCATGGATGGCCGCGTCTTCCGCTTCCGGGAAGACGGCACGCCCGCGGGGGTGCTCGACGTCCTGCCCGGAGGCGGTTTCGTCGTGACGCCCTCCCTGAACTTCGGCTCCGGAGTCGGTGGATTCGAGCGTGACCACCTCTACGTGATGAGCTTCACCGGAGGGATCTACGAGGCCGCGATCGGCATCGAAGGGCGGTGGGAGCCGCACTACGCACCCGACGTACGATAGGCGCATGGACCGTCGCCTCCTCGCCATCGCCGGGGTCGCCCTGTTCGTCGCGCTGCTCTTCGTCGGCCGTCGGATGCAGGCACCCGGCGAACCCCCTCCTGCCTCCGACGCGCCGTCGAACGGCCCTCCCGACCCATCCATCCGGCGGGTCCGCACGGAGGTGACCCCCGAGGCGCACGAAGTGGCGGAGCCGGTGGACGAGGTCGTGGCGATGGCCCGTCTCGCCGACGCGCTGGGGGGATTTCGGGTCCGGTGCACGCTGCCACCGGGGATGGTGGTGAACGCGCAGGTCGCGGAGGTCGTGGCGCCCGAGACCAACACCGTCGATCTGGTCGTGAACCGGCCGGAGGGGTCCGTCGACGCCCGCGGATCGGATCGGAGCGTCGCGCTCGTCTCCTGGTCGGGGGCCACCCGCGGTACCGCCGTTCCGTGCACGCTCTCCGAGCCGCCGCCGGTGGAGGTCCGGATCCGCCTCGTGTGGCAGGACGATGGCTCTGCCGTCTCGGATATCGCGCTGTCGCGTGTCCACTACGGGCCCGAAGGTGGCTTCGACCACGAGCCCGTCGAGGTGGTCGACGGGGTCGCGACCTTCCGGGCTCGCCAGTTCGACACACCGTCGCTGGCATCGTCGTTCACCGGCGAGCACCGGGGCGCGAGCGTGATCTACCAGGACGCGGGTGGTGCGCTCGAGCTGCTCGTCGGACCGCCCGACGCCGACGGGATCTTCACGTATACGGCGGCGATCCTGCGGCCTGGGCCGGACGGGCTCACGGCCGAGATGCGAGAGGTCCTCGCCGCGTCCGTCGACACCACGTCGGACATGTTCCCCCCCGCCGGGTTCTACGACGCTGCGGAGATCGACCGTGCAGTGCGGGTGGCCCGCGAGGGCGCGCCTCCCGGCGTCGACGACGTGCTCGCGACGCACCTCTCCGGGCCCTGACCCGCTTTCGGGTATGCTCCCGCCATGCTGGTCATCGCACTCGCGCACGCCGCAGAGATTCCCGAAGAGTGGCGCGGTACCTACATCCTCCAGGATGTCGTCGACTCGTGGACCGGCGACGCCCCGCAGGGCTCCGACGGCTACAACGTCGAGGTGAAGTCGGATTCGTTGTGGTTCGACCACGTGTTCGACGGCACGCCCTACCCGGTCCTCGGTCGTCCCGACACCGAGCGGTTCACGGTGAAGAACGGCTACCAGGAGGGCGAGGCCGAGATCTCGTTCGAAGGCACCGATCCGGTCGTCCTGCACTTCGACGACCGCAGCTGGGTGCGGGTCGACGAGGTCTTCCCGGCCATCCCCGACGACTGGAGGCCCGACCGGATCGCCACGCGCGCCGCGCTCGCCCAGGGCTTCGTACGGGGCGAGACGCCGTGGATCTTCCTCGATGCGAACGGCGGGATGGGCCTGCTGGACGGGCCCTCCGCTGAGGGGGGCTACAGCGGCTTCGGGAACATCCTCGTCGTCGGAGACACCGAGTACCTGTTCGAGGGCGGTCCGAGCGGCCTGAGCCTCCAGGAAGCGGCGCCCGAAGACGGGCCCGACCGCTACGCGAAAGACGACGGCGACGCGTTCGAGCTCACGCCGATGGACTGGCCGTTCCTCGTGGTGGCCGACCGCCTGAATCTCCGCGAGGCGCCCGAGAGCGGGGCGCGGGTCGTGGGGGTCGTCGAGGGTGGGCGGCCCGTGCGGGTCTGGGTCGCGCAGGACGGCTGGCTGCTGATCCTCGACCAGTCGACGCTCGGCTGGGGCAGCGCGAAGTACGTCCTCCGCCGGTCGGCGCCCGTGGCCAGCCGCATGGACGACCACCCCTTCACCCTCGTCGAAGCGCTCTCCGACGCCGACCCGGTGGTGGTGCACGACGTGCAGGGCTCGGCGGGCTGCGAGGTCGAGGGCCAGAAGACCCCGGCGGTCCCCGCGAGCATCGGGGCCTCGGTCCTGCTCACGAACCTCGACGGCGCCGAGCCGCTCGACGTGATCTGCATCGTCGAGGCGGCGGGGGCGTACGCCGTGTGCCCGATCACGCGGAGCGCGAAGGGCGTCGAGGTCACGCCGTGCGGCACGTTCGCCGATCTCCCGAAGGCCGTGGGCAGCGAAGCCGGCAAGGGTGGCCGGGCCCTGAAGATCGACGATGCCGTGTTCCCCCGCACCGAGGCGGGCTGGCTGGACGGCAAGCTCCCGGAGCCCCCGCCTCCGCCGGAGCCCGAGGCCCCTCCTGCTGCGGAGGCACCCGAAGCGACGGGCGGAACCGCGTGTCTGTGCGCGACGGCGCCGGTGCCGCTGCTCGGGTGGTGGCTCCTCTCCACGCTGGCGTACCGCCGGCGGCGCTGACGCACGACGGAGCGGCCGCGGCGCGCTCCGGGGGATATCTCGGCGCCATGCTCGCGTTGCTCGCCGTCATCGGGGGAGTGGCCTCCGCCTGGCAGGGGGGCGTCCTCCAGGTCGACTACTGGACCTCCCGCGACGGCCTGCCGCAGAACACCGTCACCGACGTGCTGCAGTCGGCCGACGGGTACATCTGGGTCACGACGTTCGGCGGGGTCGCGCGGTTCGACGGCGTGCGCTTCGAGGTGCTGTCGCCCGCGACCGTCCCCGAGATCCCGACGAGCCGCTTCGTGTCGCTCGCGCAGACCGCGGATGGCGGGCTGTGGCTGGGCACCGAGACCGAGGGCCTCGTGCGCTGGGACGGTGCCACGTTCACGCGCGTCGGCCCCGAGAGCCCGGGCGTGGTGTGGGATCTCGCGGTCGACCGCGACGACGCCGTCTGGGCGGCCACGGGACGCGGGCTGTACCGGCTGCACGAAGGCGTGGTGGAGCGCGTCGATCCGCGGCCCACCGACGCCGTCCGGATCCGCGCCGACGGCACGGTGTGGGGGGCCAGCGAGCTCGGCGCTTACTGCGTGGGCGGGTGCGGTCCCGAGCTCGTGGGGCCCGTACAGCTCGGCGAAGGGCCCGACGGCACGCTGTACGCGGTCGACGAGGCGGGCGGCCAGCGACTCGAGGCCGGCGCGTGGGTGCCGTTCGCGCTCGATCATGGCGGCGAGGCGTCGCGGCTGGTCTCGTGGAGGGGCGGCCTGTGGACGCTCTCCGGCCGGTCGCTCCTCTCCGTCGACCACCCCGGCGAGCGGGTCGCGATCTCCCACCGCGTGTCGGGGCAGGTGCGCGCGCTGCTCGTCGACCGCGAAGACGGGCTGTGGGTGGGCCTGACGGGTGGAGGGCTCGCGCGGGTGCGCTCCACCGGCGTCGACCGCCTCTCGTCCTTCTCCGACCGCGTGGGCGTCGGGTCGGCCGGGCAGATCGTCGCCTGGGGCTGTCCCGGCGTGGAGGTCGTGGCGGGGGAGCCCGGCGGCGTCGAGGGCCTGCCGCCGTTCTGCGGGTCCGGGGCGTGGGACGCCGCGGGAGGGCTGTGGCTGCTCGGTCGCCCCGACGATCGGGACGGGGGCCTGTATCGCTGGGACGACAGGCGGCTGGAGCGCTCGGGCTGGCAGCCGGTCTCGGATGGGACGCTCATCGACGGGCCCTGGCTCTCGGATGCCGCGGGGGTCGTGCAGCTCCACCCCGACGGGCCGGTACGTGTGGTGAGCAGCGCAGACCTCGGCGTGGAGGGGCTCACGGTCGTCCGCTCCGACGAGGAGGCCGTGTGGGCGCTGGGATCGGACCGCCGCCTGCGCCGGATCGGTTCGGGTGGCGTCGACCGCGTCCTCCCCGCGCTCCCCGGCAAGGCCACGGTGCGCGACGTGCTGCCCGGGATCGGGGGCGTGTGGGTCTCGACGTACGGTGGGGGCCTGTTCTGGCTCGAGACCGGGGGCCGCACCGTCGAGGTGTCGATGGCGGACGGGCTCTGCGACGACTGGGTGAGCCGCCTCGTGTCGACGGACGACGGCTTCCTGTGGATGAACACGAACCGTGGCGCCGGCCGCATCCGCTGGGCCGAGCTCTCCGAGGTGGTGCAGGGGAAGCGCTCGACCGTCACGTGCGAGCTCCTCGACTCGGGCGAGGCGAACGGCGGCTCGGGCGTGCTGGTCGACGGGCGCCAGCTGTACCTCCCGACCATCCACGGCGTCGTCCACATCGACACCGCGACCGCCATCGGCGACCCGATCCCGCCGCTCGTGCGGCTCGAGACAGCGGCCTGGGGCGCAGAGCCTGTGGAGGACGGGGCCGTGCTGTACGGCGCCGACGACCTCCGCGCGCGGTTCACCGGGCTGGCGTTCGACGATCCGGTCGGGCTGCGCTTCCGCCACCGCCTCCTCGGGCACGACGAGACCTGGAGCCCGCTCGGCACGGACCGACTGCTCCACTACGTCGATCTGCCGCCCGGTCCGTACCGGCTCGAGGTCCAGGCGCGCAGCGCGCGGGGTGCGTGGAGCGACGTGGCGTCGCTCGCGTTCGAGCGGCATCCGCTGTGGTGGGAGACCCGCCTGTCGCAGCAGGGGATCCCGCTGTTGAGCATCGGAGCCGTGCTGGCGCTGCTCCTGGTGCGGGTGCGCCGCACGACGCGGCAGAACGCCGAGCTCCGCCACGAGGTCGAGCAACGGCACCGCGCCGAAGCGCTGTTGCGCGAGCAGCAGGCCGAGAACGAGCGGGCGCTGAGGGAGCTCGAGAGCGCGCGGCGGCTCGAGTCCCTGGGCCGGCTCGCGGGCGGCGTGGCGCACGACTTCAACAACCTGCTGACCGTCATCCTCGGGCGGATCGAGCCACTCCGTCGGCATGCAGACGGCGAGGTGGCCGAGGCCGCGAACGTCGTGGGCACCGCGACCGACCGGGCGGCGGGGCTCACGGCGCAGCTGCTCGCGTTCGGCCGCCGGTCCGACCAGCGCGCCGAGGTGCTCGACGTCTCCCAGAGCCTCCGCGATCTGCGGGACGTGCTGCACGGCCTGGTCGGCGAGGGCACGCGGCTCTCGATGGAGCTCGCCGACGGCCTGTACGTGCGGATGGAGCGCAGCCGGCTCGAGCAGACCGTCGCGAACCTGTGCGTGAACGCGCGGGACGCCGTCGGACCCGGCGGGCACGTGTCGATCGCGGTCCGACCGGACGGCGCGCACGTCGTCATCGAGGTCTGCGACGACGGCGAGGGAATCGCGCCCGACGTCGCGGCCCACGTGTTCGAGCCGTACTTCACGACGAAGCCCGCGGGACGCGGTCTGGGCCTCGGGCTCGCCACCGTGCACGGTCTGGTGCGCGAGGTGGGCGGTACCATCGGATTCGACAGCGAGCCGGGCGTCGGCACGACCTTCCGCGTGGTGCTGCCCCGGGTCACCGACGAAGCGCCGAAGCGCCGCAAGGTCAGCATCCCGCCCGTGCTCGGCGGGCTCCGCGTGCTGCTCGTGGACGACGACGACGACGTGCGCGAGACGGTGTCGCTGCAGCTCCAGCTCCGCGGTGCCGAGGTCACCGCCACGGGGTCGCCCGACGAAGCCGTCGGCCTGGCCGGGAGCGAGGCCATCGACGTGCTCGTGACCGATGTGCTGATGCCCGCGATGAGCGGGTCGGAGGTCGCGCGTCGGGTCCGCGAGGTCCGCGACGTGCCGGTGCTCTACATCTCCGGGCACACGGGCGACGCGCTGGGCTTCGAGCGCGGGGTCACCGTCCTCCGCAAGCCGTTCTCGAGCGAGGCCCTCGCGCGGGCTGTGCTCGAAGTCTCCCGCGAACGCGCCACCAGTGGGTGAGCGGGTGGCGTAAGCCCGCCGTCCGTGGGACGTTGGACCGCACGGAGGCCGAGATGATCACCATCCCCCTCGCGCTGCTCGCCAGCGCCTTCGCAGGCCCGCCGTCCTTCGCCAAGGACTACCGGGGCCCGCTGTCCGACGCCTTCCCCGAGGTGGTCGTCTCGATGTCGGTGGGCTTCGCCCACGACCGTGGCGACGTCGCGCGCATCGAGAGCCTCACGGTGGCCGACGCACCGGTCGAGCCCTGGGACGCGCTCGAGGCGGTCGTGGCGCACCGGAAGGGCTGGGCCCCCGACGGAGCGCGCACCGACGAAGACGCGCGGCGGACGGTCGAGGCGTGGGAGCGGGCCTGGGCTGCGCGCACCGACCTGCACGTGATCGAGCAGGCCCCGAGCAGCTGGCGCCTGCCTGCGGATTCTGCGGGGGCCTTCCATCCTCCGCGCGCCACGCTCCACACGCTCGATGGCGAGCGGGTCGTCGCCTACGCCTACTGGCACACGTACGACGGCGGGAACCACGGCGCGCAGACCAGCCGGGCCGTCCACGTCTACCGCGTCGAAGACGGCAAGCGGCTCCCGCCGATGCCCGCAGTCTCCGCCTACACGGCGGCGCCCGACGGCGATGGCGTGCCCCGGCCGCTCTCGATCTCGCACTGACGCGCTAAGGCGCGACGACCGCGACCGCGACCTCGAGGAACTGCAGGTCGCCGGGCCCCGGCTCGGCGCCACCCCGGTCGCCGGGCGTGCCGAACGACCCCAGCGTGGCCGCCCCCGGCGCCACCGCCAGGAACCAGTGCTCGGCGATGTCGTCGGACCCCGGGAGTCCCGGCGGGTAGTGGGTGAAGAGGTAGCGGAGCGCTCCGTCTCCACGGGCCTCCGGGGTGCTCCACTGGGTGCGGTACCGGGGGTCGACGCTCGAGGAGGTGGACGAGATCGTCCAGGTCACCCGGTCTCCCGGATGAAGCTCCGGCGCGGGCTCCTTCGACGACACGGCGACGGTACGGCCCGTGTAGGTGGGGTCACCCGGCAGCGCGGCTTCGGCGAACCGCTCGGGCTTCGGGCCCTCGTCGCGCGTCTCTCGATTCGGGCCGGGGTCGGCCATCGGCGTCTCCTCGGAGGGGGGCGCGGGGGCGGGCTCGCGGGCGCACGCGCCAGCAGTGAGGATCAACAGGCTTCGGAACATCGGGTCGCTCCCGCGGCATCGTATCCGTGCCCGGTCGCTCCGCGCGAGGTAGGAGGGGCGGATGCAGGAAGAGTCCGGGATCAGGCGCTGTGCGCGCTGCGGCGAGCCCGCCGTGGTGGTCGTCCGGCGCTGGGAGCGCCGCGCGGTCTTCGGCCTCGTGTCCACGGGGCGCACGGGCCGCCTCGATCTCCGGTGCCAGAGCTGTGGGGCGGCCGTGTCCATCTGGGACAGCCCCGTCCAGCGGGCGATGCTGGGTGTGGCGTCGGTCCAGGCCGGGCTCGTGGGGGTGTTCCTGCTCGTGCTCGCCGGGGAGGCCGTGCGCGAGGGGCTCTCGCCGTGGGTGGCGCTGGGTTTCGCGTACGTCGGAGCGCTCGTCACGGGGCTCTCGGCGTTCGCCTCGCATCACTTCTACACGAGCTGGCAGGCGCCCCGCCGCAGTCCCGTCGTCCCGATCGCGCGGGTCCCCGCGATGCGTTTCCCCGAGCCCGAGCCCGCCCGGCGATGCACGTGCGGAGGGCTCGCACCGGCGACGGCCGTGAAGGCGCGGGCCGTCACGCTGGTCCCGGCCGGCGTCGACACCACCCACACCTGCTCGTCGTGCCAGCGCAGCTTCACCGTGCCCGACGACGTGTCGCTCGGCTTCTTCGGTGTCGCGGGGGCCATCCTGACGCCCCTGCTCGGGGTGGTGGCCGTCCATCCGCCCGGCGAGGCGGCCCTCACCGACGCCAACACCCTGTTCCTGCTGGGCGTGATCGGGTTCTTCGTGCTCCTCGCCTGGGGGTTCCTCGCCCTCGGCGTGCGCAACCGGTCCCGGCATCCCGTCGTGTGACGCCGACGAAGATGGCTTCGGCCGGAGAACTGCCTCTGACGCCGTGGATGACAGACCGGTGTCATCCGGCGTTTGATGGGCCGTACCGCGAGCACGAGGTGGTAGGGTCGGGGAATGCGAACTTCCAGACTCCCGTTTGCCCTCGTCCTGCTGGCCGCCTGCGCACCGCCCCCGGAGTGGATCGACGGCATCCCGTTCGGCGACCCCGACACGCTGGGCGACCTCACCATCCGCGGTCGCGCGCACAAGTCGAAGGTGCGGGTCCACTCCACGGTCGGGGTCGACCTCGAGTGGCGGGCGGAGTGGGGCGACATCGGGAGCGGCGCCTGTCCCACCTTCAAGGTCGACGGCGTCATCCTCCAATTCACCGAGGCGTGGACGCAGGCCGGCGGGGGCTGCCTCCAGGGGCAGATCCGGAGCGCGAGGGCCACGAAGCTGGTGACCTGCGCCTCCGCGGGCACCGCTGACTTCGAGGGATTCATCATCGGGAAGGAGGCGGCCCCCGAGCGGCCCGCGAGAGCGGGGTCGGCGGTGAAGGTCCCCATCACCTGCGTCGGCGACGGAGAGGCGCAGGGCAGCCCGCAGTACCAGACGCCCGAGGTCGACTACGGCGACGGCACGCGCGTGCCCCAGGTGGCGCTCGACCCCGATTCCGACGGCGAGGGCTGGAAGTCGAGCCTCGACTTCGACATCGACGTCGACGGCGTGCGCATCGAGCTGCCCGACGGCTCGACCGGCACGGTCGGAGGCGTGGCGCTCGACTGGGAGAAGTCCACGCTGCGTACGTGGTGCGAGGGCTACGCGGCCGAGCTCCCTCAGGGCGGCGACGTCATCGACAACTGCGAGATGCTGCTCGGCGAGGAGCTCGAGCTCGGCGGGGGCGACTCCGACACCGACGCCGACTCCGACACCGATGCGGATTCCGACGCCGACACGGACTCCGACGCGGACTCCGACACCGACACCGACGCGGACTCCGATACCGACACGGATTCCGACACGGACACGGACTCCGATACCGACACGGACTCCGATACCGACACGGACTCCGATACCGACGCGGACACGGATTCCGACACCGACACGGATTCCGACACCGACACGGACTCCGACACGGACTCCGACACCGACGCGGACACCGACTCCGATACCGACACCGACACCGGCGACACCGGCTGGGCGCCACCGGAGTACGAGCTGCCGCCAGGCTCCATCCTCGTCGAGACCGGATGGACCGTCACGCGTGTCGCGGACCTCCCGTCCGCCTGGTCGGTGGCGTGGGGGCCCAAGGGCCAGCTCTACGCCACGTCGCGGGAGACGCCCGTGAACGGCGGCGGCGTGTACCAGATCGTCGATCCGACCCAGGCGTTCCGCGTGGTGCCGGGCGATCGGCCCGGCGGGCTCGGCGTCGACGCGGGCGGGGCGGTCTACTGGTCCGAGGACTTCGACGGCATCGTCTACCGCCTCGACCTCGACGGGCTCACGGCGAGCTGGGTCAGCACGCTCGGCCCGGGGGACGACGACCCGGTCGGCCTCGCGTTCCAGCGGGCCGGCAACTTCGGGGGCTTCACCATCCCGGGTCTCGCGGCGCTCGCCGACCGCGGGTTCAACGGCCAGGTCGGGCTGTGGCAGATCTCGACCACGGGTCCCGACGGCGAGAGCCTGCTCGCCGGCGATCTGTCGGGCCTCGTCGACCCGCTCGATGTGACACTGTCGGACGCGAACGTGTACGTCGCCGACGCGGGGCTCCCCGACCGGCTGATGATCTACGACGGGGCGGCGGGGTTCACGTCCCTCTCGTTGACGCCGCCGCTGCTCGCTCCGTCGGGGATCTCCTGGGACCCGCGGACGAACACGCTCGTCGTGGCCGACTCGACGGCCAACGGCGCGTACCGGGTGAACCCCGCCGACGGCATCACGACGCCCATCCTCACGGACTACGGCGCGGCGGGATGGGGCGGCGTCGAGCTCGACGACCGCGGGCTGCGGATGGCGCTCACGGTGGGGAGCCAGGTCCTGGTGCTGTCGCGGTGCGACCCGGCGGAGTCCGAGGACTGCGACGGCAACGGAATCGCCGACGTCTGCGACATCGAGGCCGGCACCGCGAGCGACTGCGACGGCGACGGGGTGCCCGACAGCTGCGCGCTGGCGAGCGGAGCCGCCGAGGACTGCGACGGAGACGGGCGGATCGACACGTGCCCGAACTGTCCGGCCGTCGAGGTCGTGTTCCTGGTCGACACGAGCACGTCGATGGAGGACGAGGGGGCCGCGCTCTGCTCGGGCATCCAGGGCGTCCTGTCGCGGCTCGAAGGGCGGGGTGTGGCCGTCGACTCCGTCATCCTGGGCCTCGCCACCGACAACGACCCGCTGTTCCCGTGCCTCGAGGGCAGCGTCCCCCTGTCGTACGGCACGACCTGGCCCGCCACCCCGCCTGCTCCGGCGAGCATCGGGCCCGACTACCTCACGTGCCCCGGCGGGAACGAGGGGCCCGACGAGAGCTGGGGCTCCGGCGTCGCGATGGCCGCGGCCTTCCACCCGTGGACGGCGGGCTCGATCCGCCTCGTCGTGCCGCTCGCCGACGAGGGGGCGTGGTGCGGCGACCCGGTGTCGCTACCCGACACCGACGTGGTGCCGTGGGCCGCGCAGATCGCCCTGGACAACGACGTGGTCGTCAGCCCGATGACGGGGTCCGGCAGCCTCGCCGCGGTGGAGACCCTGGCCCAGCAGCTCGCGGGCGCCACGGGCGGCTCGCACACCGCCATCGCCCTGAGCGAGACGGATCTGCTGCCTGCCATCGAGTCCACGGTCTCGCGGGTGTGCGAGAGCTCGTGGGACTGCGACGGCAGCGGGCGCCACGACGCCTGCGAGATCGCCGAGGGCGCCGAGGACTGCGACGGGAACGGCCGCCTCGACACCTGCGACGTGGCGGAGGGGAACGACCCGGGGACCTGCGACACCGGCACGCCCTGACGCGACTCCGAGGCTGGGGCAGCGAACCCGATCATGGAGCAGCCCGAAACGCGCGCCTGCTCTGGTGAATTCCGATACCCGTCCGCGGGGAGGCCCCCTCTGTCGACCCGAACACCGCGACGTCCCTCGAGAGCCCAGACGCCGCGGGTGGACGGCGTCCGGGGACACGAGGACGCTCGACCGGCGACGGCCTGGTTTCTGCGTCATCCGCGTCCATCTGCGTCATCTGCGTGATGCCTCGGGACGCTCGAAGCTCGACTCGTTCCGACCACACAGAGGGCTGTGTGCGCACGCTCAGCGCGGGGCCACAGCGGCCGCGGCCCCTGCCAGGTCGAGTGGGCTGGACGGGCGCGGCAGGTGGTCGAGCCAGGCGCGCAGGCGGCCGGGCGCATCTGCGGGCAGCTCGCGCGGCACGACGAGCACGACCGGGGGCCGCTGCTCGATCTGGGTGTGCCGGAGCACGGCGTCGAGCCCGTCGGGTCCGTGCAGCTCGGCGAGCAGCACGTCGACCGGCCCGTCCGGCACGACCTCCCAGCCGGCCCTCTCCGCGGCGACCCGCGCGAAGCCCGGCTCCTCGCCGGACTCCACGAGCCGTAGCCGGCCGGGAGGACCCGTGCGCGCGAGGGCTTCGACGAGCTCGCCGCGGGTGACGGGCGAGCCGACGAGGCCGGCGACCGGCAGGAACACCGCGCCGTTCGCGCCGCGCGCCACGATCACCAGCGGGACCCCGTCGAGCGCGCCCGCGCGGAGCCGCCGCAGCGACCAGAGGTCGGGCACGTCGCCACAGTCCACGACGAGCACGTCGGGGCGCCGTGCGAGGGCGAGGTGCAGGGCCTGGAACGCGTCGTCGCAGGGGCTCACGGCCCACCCGGCCTCGACGAGCTGCGCGACCGCGGCGTCGCGGTGGGGCCGGCGGGCGACGAGCAGGGCACGGCCGCGTTCCGGGCCCGGCGGAGCCACGGTGGTGACCTCGGGCGCGATGGACGCGCGGCCGAGCATCGTGGGCGGCACCAGCGTGGGCCGTCGAACGGGCGGCGCGACCCGGCGCTCGGGCGCGGGGGCGTCGGTGTCGGGGTACAGCACCAGGCTGTCGCCGGCGGGCGGCGCGTCGAAGCGTAGCACGTGCATCGACGCGTCGAGCGGGAGGTGCAGGGCGAACGCGGCGCCGCGGGTCGCCGGCTCGAGGTGCAGACCGCCGCCGAGCAGCCCCGCCCGGGCGCGGGCCACCGCGAGGTCGAGCGCCCGGGACCACGGCCAGCCAGGGGCTCCGCAGCGATCCAGCGCGACGAGCCCGTCGGCGCGCAGGGTCTCGGGGACCGGCGGGCCGTCGTCCGCCACCCGGAACACGAAGCTCTGGGTGTCGGGCGAGGGGCGCACGGTCAGCGTGACCCGGCCGTCGCGGGTCGCTTCGCCCGCCTGGCGCAGGAGCGCCGCGAGGATGGCGTGGAACCGGGCGCGGTCGAGCCGCAGGTGCACGCGGCCCGCGTGGCTGTCGACCGCGAGCGTGTTCGCGCGGGCCTCGATGGCGCCACGGACCTCCGCGACCACCGCATCGATCTCGGTCGCGACCTCGAACCACTCGAGGAACGCGTGCTCTTCGCCGGCCCCGATGCGCGCGAGCGCGTCGAGACCGTCGACCACCCGCCGGAGGTCGCGCCCCCCCTGCGCGATGCGGCGCGCATCGGACTGGAGGGCCTCGCCCCGATGCAGCCCGTCTTCGAGGAGCTCGGCGTAGCCCACCACCGCGGTCAGCGGGTCGAGCAGCTCGCGCGAGAGCGCGGCGAAGAGCGCGGGCTGGGGGGACTGGACGGGCTCGGTGCGCGCCGCGGGCCGTTCGTCCGTCGGAGGCCGCTCGGGCTCCGCGCGCCTCAGGGCCGCGAATGCGCCGATCACGGCGCCGAGGAGCGGGGCGAGGTCGGCGACGAGCACGGCCGGGTTGAGGTGCGCCGCGAGGACCGACCCGGGGCCGATCGGCGCGGGCCCGGCGAAGATCGCCGCGGCCCAGGTGAGCACCACCACGCCGGTGCCGAGCAGAGCGCCCGACGCGGTGCCGACGGCGACGCGGACGGGCTTCACGAGGAAGGTCGCCTTCATGGTCGCAGCCTAGTTCGACGAATCGGCACCGGTGGCGCATCCCGTGGAAATGCGACTGCGATGTGAGTGGTCGGCGACCTCAGCTGACGATGCCCGCCACGATCAGGCCCCAGCCGGCGATCGAGACCGCCCAGGCCGCGGTGCGCAGGTAGGTGACGCCACCGACGTAGAGCGCCGCGTGCACGACCCGCGCGACCACGAACAGGATGGCCCCGTTCGCCGTGAGCGAGTCGGCCGTCCCCGACGCCTGGGCGACGAGCACCAGCGCCGTGAAGATCGGCAGGTTCTCGAGCATGTTCGCCGAACAGCGCTTGCAGCGTGCCACCCAGCCCGAAGGCTCGGGGGTCTCGTCGCGGTTGCCGCTCGCCCAGCCCATCCCGTTCGCGAGGATCTGGGGGAGCGCCGTCGCCATGATGAGCGCCCACTGCAGCCCGGCGGCCGCGAGGAGCATCCAGAGATCCGTGGTCATCACCACCTCCGCACGGGGACTATCCGCCAACGCGCCCGATTCCGAACGAACAACCTGTTGCCCGGCTCAGCGCAGCGTGACCGTGAACACGACCGGCGCGCCGTCCCGGAGCACCTCGATCTGCGCTTCGGACCCTTCGCTCACCGCTCCGTAGGCGTTCATGGCGTCTTCGACGGTGCGCAGCGGGAGCCCGTTCACCGCGCGCAGGACGTCGCCGTTCCGGAACCCGCAGCTCTGGCCGAGCCCGGACTCTCGCAGGCCGCTCATCCGGAAGCCGTCGAGCTCCCCGTCGCTGCTGCGGTGGGGGACGAGACGCCCGGCGCGGGCGACCGCGTCGGACCCGAGCACGGCGCGGTCCAGCGTGAACCCGTTGCCGCGGGCCTCGCAGCGCGGTTCGTGCTCGGGAGGCGCGCTCTCGGTGGGCGGCGCGGGCTCGCCCTCCGCATCGGCGCTCGCCTCGGGCTCGGGAGGGGCCATGGGCCGGGGCGGGGGGACCTCGAGCGCCTGGCCCACGGCCACGGACAGACCCGAGGTCAGCAGCCGGGCCACGGGGGCGTTCCCGACGCCGTCGCGAAACGGCTCCAGCGCCGACCGCATGGCGTCGCGGTCGGGCGAGGTCGCCCGCAGCGCGAGCACGATCCGTGCGGCGTGGTCGCGGTAGACCCAGCGCTCGCGCTCGAGGTCGACGGGCCACGCGGAGGGGAGGACATCGGCGCCGTTCGCGGGGTCGCCCTCGATCAGCAGCGCCAGCGTGGCATCCGCACAGCGCACCTCGCGCTCCAGCCCCTCGAGCACGGCCTCTGGGGCGAGCGGCTCGCCGAGCTCGTCGAGCAGGGCCTTCCCGACCATCAGCCCGAGGAGCTCGCGGTCGTGCAGCTGCATCGCGAGCGCGCTCGCCGCGTCGGGGTGGGCCGGGACCAGCGTGCGCCCGACCTCGAACCAGCGCATCGTGGACACCTCGGGGCCCGCGTCGCCCGCGAGAGCCGTGGGCATCGTGCAGCCCGCCTCGGGGATGCGGTGGGCGAGGAGCCACGCGGCGAGCCCCGCCGGGTCGGGCACTTCACCGAGCGCCCGGTCGACGAGGGCCAGCATCGCGGGGTCTTCGGGCTGGGCGAGCGGCAGGGGCGGGCCGGCCTCGACCGCCGCCCAGTCGGCCTGGATGGCGTCGATCGGCCTCGGCAGCGTGCGCAGCGGGCGGACCGCGAACACGTAGACAGCCGCTGCACCCACCACGGCGAGGCCCGCCAGGGTGGCGAACAGGGCCGAGACGACGAGGGCGGGCTTCTTCATCCGGGCGAGTATGGACCTGCAGCCAGGGCCGGGCAAGGCGGCTTGCCTCCGGCGTCGGCGTGCGCAGCATGGCGAGGTGGTCGTCGCTGCTGCCAACGCCCTCGCCGCCCTGTCGCCGTTCCAGGCGATGTCGCTGGCGGTGCGCCTCCCCGCGCTGCTCCCGGCGGCCGTCCTGCTGTTCGCCGCGTGGCGTTCCGGGCGGGCGGCGAGGCGCGTCCTGCTCGCGGGCGGGCTCGTGTCGGCGGCCCTGTTCTTCGCGGAGGCCGCCGACATCGCGGCGGGCGGGCTCCCCTGGGAGGCGCTGGCGTGGCGGCCCCACCTCGGGTGGACCGTGCTCGGCGCCTGGATGTGGGCCACCGACGACCGCTCGCGCAGCCCGCGCTGCAGTGGGGTCTCCGCGGCGTTCGCCGGAGTCTACGCGCTGCTCGGCGCGTGGATTCCGGCGGTGGTGATGCTCGGCCTCGACCGGGCGACCCGCATGGGCATGGGCATGCGCGTCGCGCTCGGTGCGCAGGCCCTGTTCGCCCTGCTCGTCGCGCGGTGGCCGCTGGAGGTCGCCGAGCGGCTCGGCGTCCTCGGGCTGTCGGTCGACGGCACGACGGTCGCTGCGGCGTGGGTCGTAGGTGGGCTCCAGGCCCTGTTCTGGGCCGCGGTGGTGCTCCCGAGGCGCGGGTCCGGTATCGTCGGGGACCCCTGAGGAGCGCTCCGCCCCCATGCATCGCAGCGAGCCCGTCGAATCGGGCCGGATCGGCGCCTACCGGCTCGTCGACCCCGTAGGACGGGGCGCTCACGGAGCCGTGTGGCGCGCCACCCACGTCCCGACGGGCGAGCCCGTGGCCCTCAAGGTCCTCCACGCGTCCGGAGACGCGTTCGAGCGGGAGGTGGCGGCCGTGGCCCGGCTGAGCCACCCGCACCTGCTGCCGATCCTCGATCTGGGCCGTCTGGAAGGGCCGCTCGGCGATCTGCCCGCGGATCGGCCGTGGCTCGTGACGCCGTGGGCGGGCGACGGCTCGCTCCACGAGGCCCGGCTCGGCCCGACCGACGTGACGCGGGTCGCGGAGCAGCTCCTCGAGGCGCTGGCCCACGCACACGCGCGCGGCGTGGTGCACCGGGACGTGAAGCCCGCGAACGTCCTGTTCCGCGACGGCGACGCGCTGCTCGCGGACTTCAGCGTCGCGAGCCTCGGCGGGGAGGAGGCCGGGATCTCCGGCACCCCGCCGTACATGGCGCCGGAGCAGTTCCGGCTCGCGAGCCCCGGTCCCGCCGTCGACCAGTACGCGCTCGGCTGCGTGCTGTACCGCCTGCTCGCCGGCCACGCGCCGTTTCGCGAGACCTCGCTCGAAGGTTGGGCGCGGGCGCATCACGAGGCGCCCGTCCCAGCGCTCCCGGCGTCGGTTCCGGGGCCGCTGGCCGACTTCGTGCGGCGCCTGCTCTCCAAAGCGCCGTCGGAGCGCTTCCCATCGGCGGGCGCGGCGCTGGGGCGGCTCCGGGCGCTCGAGTCCAGCCCCCTCGTCGCGGTGCCGCCCGCTGCGGATGGGGACGCGACGCTCACCGTCGACGGGGCGCTGTTCGAGCCCGGCTCGGCGGGGCCGCGGAGCGGGGCTCCCGGCACGCTGCCCGTCCCCGACGACTGGCGTGGGGCCCACGCGCCGTTCGGCCGTCCGTCGCGGATCGGCAGCACGTCGGTGCAGCTCGTCCGGCTGCGCGAGCCGCGCACGGTGGGGCGGGGCCCCGAGCGCGACCTCCTGTGGGACGTGCTGCGCCGGGTCGAGCGGGAGCGGGCCCCCGCCGTCGTGTGGCTGCACGGGCCGCCCGGCGTGGGCACGTCGCACCTCGCGCGGTGGCTCGCGGTCCACGCCGCCGAGCTCGGGTGCGCCGTCCCGGTACCGCTCGGGAGCTCCGCTCCGCCGGGCTCGGTGGGCATCGCGCTCGTGGATCGGCCCGACGGGCGCGGGGTGAAGCGCCTGGGCAACGCGCTGGCGGACGCGGGCCGGGGTGCGGTGCTGCACGTCGTGGCGGCCTCCGAGCCGCCGGACGGGGCGCTGGCATCGCTCGGTGCGGTCGCGGTGGAGCTGGCCCCGCTGACGCGTGGGGAGCTGGCGCGGCTGCTGGAGCAGCTCCTCGGCGTCGAGCACGGGACCGCGGAGCTGCTGCACCAGCGGTCCGCGGGCCTCCCGGCGCGTGCGCTGGAGGTCGTCGCGGCCTGGATGCGCCAGGGTGCGCTGATGGCAGACGGAGAGCGCTTCCGGCTCGTGGAGCCCGACCGCCCGCCGATTGCGGCGCTGCCGTCCCTCTCGCCCGGCGACCGCGTGCTGCTCGAGGTCGCAGCGGCGTTCCGTGGGGATGCGCCGCTCGCGGGCTGGCGCCAGGGCTGCGCGCTGGCGGGCGTGCCGCACCCCGAGCGGAGGCTCGAGTCCCTCCGCGATCTGCTGCGGACGGTCGAAGACCGGGTCGTGCTGGTGCGGCCGGAGATGGGTGTGTCGCTGTCCCGCCCCGACCTGGTGGCCCGTTTCGCGGCCGCGGGGCTCGGCGACGCGACCCAGCGGGGCCTGTGGTGGATCGAGGCCGGGCACCCCGAAGCGGGAGCGGCCTGCCTGCTCGACGCCATCGAGCGGATCGTCCGTGCGCGCGCGGTGGTGGTCCAGCCACTCCTGGACGCGGTCGGGGAGGCGGTCGGCACGCTCCCGTCGGACCATCCGCTCCGCCGGCGCCATCGGTACGTCGCGGCGTGGCGCCAGGCGACCCATCGGCGGTTCGACGCGCTCCCGGGCGTCCTGGGAGGGCTCGCACCGGTCGAGCGCGCCAGCATCGAAGCGCGCGTCGCGCTCGAGCAGGGCCGTCCCGACGAGGCGCTCGCCGCGGTGCGGGCGACGGGGGCCGACGGGCTGGTGGCGCTCCACCTGGCCTTCACCGGGGCCTATGCGGCGGGCGCGCTGGGCGACGTGGAGGGGCTGACCGCGCTGTTCGACGCGGCGGTCCGGCGCGCGCAGGAGCTCGGGCTCGTGGAGTGGCAGGTCGGGTGCCTGGTCGACGCGTCCGGGTGGTTGGGTCGGTGGAACGCGCACTCCGCGGGGGTCGCGCGCGCCCGCGAGGCGCTGCGGCTGGCCGGGCAGCACGGCCTCCACGAGCTCGGGGGCATGGCGCGGCTCAACCTCGCCGAGTGGCAGCGGGCCGAGGGCCGGGTCCACGAAGCCGCCGCGACGTTCGAGGTGGCCGAGCGCGAGCTCGACGCCGCGGGGTCGATCGTGGCGCTGTTCGCGCGGCTCGAGCGGCTGTTGATCGCGATGGAGGCGGGGGAGCGCGTCCGGTCGCGGCTGAGCGCCCTGCGTCGCGTCCTCGAGACGTTCCCCACGGGGCGGCCCCCCTGGCTCCGCGCGCTCGCGGCCGAAGCCCTCGCCGCGCATCGCGAGCACGAGCCCGCGCGGGCACTGGCGCTCGCCGGGCGCCTCGCCGACGCACTGGAGGCGGGGCCGGCACCCTTCGCCGACCTGATGCCCCTCCTCGCGCCCCTGGCCGAGGCGGTGGACGACCCCGCCCTTCGCGCGCGCCTGTCGGGCGCCCGGGGCCCGGTGGGTGGGCGCCCACCCGCGTAGGATGGTAGAACCACGACAATCGGCCCGAATCGGGTGGCACGCAGCGTGCTCCTGGCAGTGACCAGGAGGTTCCATGCACCGTGTGCTCTTCGTCCTGTCCGCCGTCTTCGCGCTCGCCTGCTCCGGAGGCGCTTCGCCCGGCTCCACCGCCGCTCCCGCGGCGAGCAGCGGCGTCCAGGCGGCGCCCGCCGCGGGGTCCATCGAGAAGGACCTGTTCCGCACCGTCCTCCCCGAGGGCTGGGAGGTCCTCGCGGACGACTACGACAAGATGGGCCTGATGACGCTGGGGAAGAGGGGGACGGCCGGCGCGCACGGCGTCTACATCAAGCTCGAGCGGAACAACAAGGCCGACCCGATGCAGGCGATCGAGAAGATGGCCGCTTCGCAGAACGGCAGCCCCGCCGAGCAGGTCGAGCGCCACGGCATCCCCTGGGCGCGCACCCGCTTCACGTACGCGGGCGTCACGCAGAGCCTGAACATCACCCGCCACGGCGACCACGAGCTCACCTTCACCGTCATGGGCGAAGACTACGACGACAGCCCCGGTGTGAAGGCGATCTTCGACGGCCTCGTCCTCCTGTGACCCCGCTCTCTCCGGAGATTCGGATGCGACCCTCCGATTGCGTGGAGCGGTGAGCGTTGCGACGCGCCTGGCACCTGGGTACCGGGCGTGCCGTGTGCGACGACGAGACCCTCACCGCCGACCGCCCGTACGCGCCGCCTTCGCCCAGCCGCCGGAGCTGGGGGCTGTGCATCGCCTGGTCGTACGACGAGCCCGGCCGGGTGGGCGAGACCCTCGTCCTCGCGGGTGACGCGGGGTCGCTCGGCCGGGGGACCGGCGACGGCGGGCCGCGTGTGCACCCATGGCGCATCCGGCCCGGTGCGAGCGAGCTCCGCGGGCCACTCGCCACGCGGCGCATCTCGCGCGACCAGCTGTGGCTCGAGGGCGGCGCGACGCTGACCGTCGAGCAGCGCGGCAAGACCCGCCTGCTGCATCGGGGCGCGCCGGCCGACCGGGTCGAGCTGGCACCCGGTGACGTGATCGAGCTCGAGAACGCGCTCGTGCTGGTCGCCGTGCGTCGGCTCGCGGATCCGCCCGCGCTGGCTGAGCCGTTCCCGTCCTTCCCCTTCGGTGGGCCCGATCCGTTCGGGATGGTCGGCGAGTCCGAGCCCGCGTGGCGCCTGCGGGGCGAGCTCGCGTTCGTGGCGCGCCGCGAGGGCCACGTGTTCGTGGGCGGCCCGTCCGGCGCGGGCAAGGAGCTCGCCGCAGCCGCGCTCCACGCCCTGTCCGACAGCCGCCGCCTCGTCGCCCGCAACGCCGCGACCATCCCCGCTTCGCTCGCCGAGGCCGAGCTGTTCGGCAACCGCCGCGACTACCCGAACCCCGGGATGCCCGACCGCCCGGGGCTCGTCGGCGAGGCGCACGGCGGAACGCTGCTCCTCGACGAGGTCGGCGAGCTCCCCGAGTCGGTGCAGGCGGGCCTGCTGCGCGTCCTCGACGCCGGGAGCTACCAGCGGCTCGGCGAGGCACAGACCCGCACCAGCACGGCACGGGTCGTGGGGGCGACGCACCGCGACCCCGCGCAGCTCAAGCACGATCTGGTCGCGCGCTTCCGCCACCGCATCGCGGTGCAGGGGCTCACCGAGCGCCCGGAGGACGTGCCGCTGTTGCTCGGGCACCTGCTCCAGCGCGCCACGCGCGGCGACCGCGCGCTCGAGCGGTTCTACGACGGGGCGCCGCGGGTCACGCCGCGCTTCGTGCAGCACCTCCTGCTCCGCGACTGGGAGACGCACGTGCGGGAGCTCGACGTCCTGCTGTGGGAGGCGCTGCGCCGCGCGGAAGGCGACTACCTCGACGTGGCGGAGCCCCTTCCGCGCGCCGGGGTGTCGACCGACCCCGGCACCCTCGGCCCCGCCGACATCCGCGCGGCGCTGGAGGCCGAAGACGGCGTGGTGTCGCGCGCCTGGAAGCGCCTCGGCCTGAACAGCCGGGACCAGCTACGGCGGCTGATGAAGAAGCACGGCATCGACGCCTGACGGCGCCGGGGTGCCGCGAGCGACCGTCACGGCGGCCCCTTCTTCACGCACTTCAGGACCTTGGCGGCGGATCCCTCGTCCGCGCAGCCCCGGTCAGGACGTCGACGCACGCCGCCACGTCGGATGCGCCGATGCGGACGAGCTCGAGGCAATCGAGCCCGAGGCCGTCGCCGCCGATGTACTGGCTGCAGTAGGGCGCGACGATCTGGGGATGCTCGACGCCACCCAGGCGCGCGATGCACGCGCCGGGGCGCTGGGGGAAGCTCGTGGTGAGGAGCAGTGCGGCGAGCATGGTGGACCTCCGCGGCGCAGTGTCGCGCATCGGGCGGGATTCTCCCAGGGAGCCGCTCGACGCGTCGTGCCCGACGCCGCGATTCTCGACGGCTTGGCCGCGGGCCGGCCACCGGTGCTAGGCTCGCTGCGACCCGAACCCCCCAGCTCCGAGGCCTCATGCGGGTATTCGCCCTGCTCCCGTTCGCCACCGGCTGCGCCGGCACCGTCTTCACGCAGGTCGAGACGGGCTACCACTATGCGCCCGTGAAGCCCGGCGAGCACGGCGGCAGCATCACGGGCCACATCGGCGGCAGCGACATCCCGTTCCTGGGCATCGGGATGAGCGCGCGCACGCGGGCGATGTCGAACGCCTGGGTGTTCCCCGAGATCGGGCCGCACGCGTTCTTCTTCGCCGAGACCGACGCGCCGGTCGCCTTCTACGTCCGCGCGAACACGTTCGTCGGGCTCGCGGGCGTGAACGGCGGCGTGCGGCCGATGTTCAGCGTGGCGCTGAGCCCCGGCATGATGATCTACCCGGGCGACTCGCCGCTGGGCCTCACGATCTCGCTCATCGGCGAGGGGAACCTCGGCCCCGGCACGCAGAACGACACGTACACGCGCGGTTGGGCGGGGCTGCAGGTCGGCTTCGGCATCGGCGGTGTGAAGGAGTGATCGGCGGCGCGACGGTGGGCGTGGCCGAGCACGGGAATTCGGTCGAGCTCGTGACGGTCGCGGCCGACGGCGCGCTGATCGACCGGCGACGGGTCGACCTCACCCACGACCTCCCGACGCACCCCTACCACCACGAGGGCGCCTGGGCGGTCGGTCGCTACCTCGACAGCCCGTGGGCGCGTCCCATCGCGCTCCCCGAGGCCATCGCGCTGATCGAGCGCGTGCACGCCGCGGCGGCCGAGGGTGCCGAGGCGTGCCTCGCGGCGCTGCCCGCATCCGTGGGCGTCATCGCCATCCGGGAGTGTCCGGAGCTGCCTCCGACCGTCGAGGGCCGGCTGCACGACAACCGCGCCCAGACCCAGGCCGACTCCGTGATGTACCGCATGGCCCTGGCGAACGCGGCGACGGCGCGCGGGTGGCGGGTGTCCTGGTACGACCGCGACCGCGTGCGTGCCGAGGCCGCGGCGTCCCTCGACGGAGGCGACCTCGACGCCGTGCTCCGCGCGATGGGGCGCGAGGCGGGCCCGCCGTGGCAGGCGCGTCACAAGCTCGCGGCGACCGCGGCCCTCGCGGCGCGGCGTTCCTGACGGTCAGCGGTTCTCGCGCACCCACTTCTGCAGCTCGTGCGGCGGGGTCTGGGTGAGGTCTTTCGCGAGGGTGCCGACGAGCTTTCGCTGCACCGGCTTGCTCAGGACCTTGCGCAGCTGGCCCAGGAAACGGGGTGGAGCGACGATGTGCAGCCCGTCGTAGTCGTCGAGCCGCTGCTTCGCCTGGTCGGCGACCTGGCGGGCGAACTGCTCGGACTCGACATCCTTCCGGTCGGTGTGCGGGTCGCCCTCGTACACGTCGGAGGCGCGCAGGCGCGCCTCGGGATGCACCAGATCGTGCGCTTCGGTGAGGTTCTCGAAGTCGTCGTCCAGCTCGTAGAACCGTGCACGTCCGCTGTCGGCCACGATCAGCATCTTCATCCCTGCCTCCGCTCGATGGCCGCAGGATACCGCAGTGCCCGGACGGGCGCGTCGCGGCAGGCGGGCGTCTCGGGACGGTTCCGTAGCTGCGCGCTTTCGCACTGCGGGTTGCGGGTTCTCGCCCGTCACTCGCGGCCGCGATGGCATCCCGCGCAGTTGGCCACGAACTGCCCGTAGAGCGCGGCCCGCTGGGCGTCGCTCCACGTCAGCATCGCGGCGAGGCCGGTCTCGTGGACGCGGTGGCCGAACGTCGCGGTCTTCGCGTCGTCCTCGGTGTCGGGGTGCACCCACGACTCCGCGAACAGCGCGGTGGCGCCGGCCTCCCAGCGCTTCGCGTCCGACACGACCAGGCCCTCCCACATCCGCGTCGCGGCCCAGTCGTGCAGCTGCATGTGCTTGTTCAGGTCGTCACCCTTCGGGGGCTTGCCGACGGCCCCGAAGTCGGGGCCCGCACCGAGCGCGGCGTGGCACTCGCCGCACGCCGAGGCGATGCGGCCGAGCGCGTGCCCTGCGTCGTCGAGGGACTTCGCCTTCGCGCCGTCGGTGGCGGCGCTCTTCATCCCGATCAGGAAGGGCTTCCCGGCCTCTGGGAACTCCTCGAACGAGAAGACCTCGGTGAGGCTCTGCATCTGCTTCCGGGACGCGTCGAGATCGCCGCGGATGGTGGCGTCGCGGGCCCCGCGTGCGAGCAGGAGGAACGAATGCATCTCGGGATGGGGGGACGCGGGCTCGGCGGCGAGCGCGCCGAGGCTGAAGAGCAGGGACATCGGGGACCTCCAGGGGGCCCGATGTGCAACGTCCGTGCCGGGAACGTCAGCTCTCCTGGCACTCCCACTCGCCGTTGTTCTGTTGCTGCGCGGTCTGACCGTCGGGACACCAGACCATGATCTCGTTCGGCGGGCAGATCGAGTCGGTGTCGGAGCACATGCCGGTCGAAGGGTCGCAGCACATCGGGCCTTCGAGCGGATCCTCGCAGACGGCCAGCCCTTCCGGCGAGACTCCCGTGCGTCCGCAGTGCTTCACGCTGGCGTCACAGCACTGGCCCGCGAGCACCTCGCACCAGGCGCCGTCGCAGCACAGGAGCGCGTCGGTGAGGTCCGGCCCGGCGACCGGCAGCTCGGGGACCGCGCCGCTCTCCTGGCACTCCCACTCGCCGTCGCTCTTCTGCGTGGCCGTCTGATCGTCAGGGCACCACATGGCGATCTGGGAGGGCAGGCAGACGGTGTCGGTGTCCGTGCACGTCCCGGTCGACGGGTCGCAGCACATCGGGCCGGCCACGGCCAGCGGCGTGAAGGAGAAGGAGAGGAAGAGCAGCGTCAGGATGCGGGACATGGGGACCTCCAGGGGATGCCTCGGAGGCTGCACGCGGTGGGCCGTCCGTCATCGTAGGTCGAACGCCGTGAATCCGTTGTGAACGATGCGCGGAGGTGCGCGGCGATGCGCGGCCGCGCATCGGCTCACTTTCGGTCGCGCACCCGCTGCACCATCGTCCGGAACGACCGCCGGAGCGCATCGCGGACCTCGGGCGGCTCGCCGGCCGCCACCAGCGCCTCGGCCGCGGCCTCGAGCGTCGACACCCAGCCCTTGCGGGGCTCCTTGCGGAGCTTGCCGTAGATCGAGGGCTCCTTCGGATTCAGGACGAGCCGGCCGAGCTTGTTCAGCCATGGATTGCGCCACCACAGCGCCTTGCCCTGGGACCACGTGCCGTCGAGCAGCACCACGCCCTCGAGGGGCGCCGAGGACCCGCGCTCGAGGCGGACCCACGGCGCGGCCTGCTCTTCTTCGGTGAGCGGGCGGGGCAGGGAGTTGGGCCAGACCACCGCCCACCGCGCGGGGTCGACCTCCTCGCCGAGCGCGCCGGCCAGCGACCGCCAGGACAGCCCGACGCGAACCGCGGTCGGCACCCAGCCACGCGCCAGCACGGGGACCGAGCCCAGCAGCGCGTCCTGCTCCTGGGGATGCTGCAGGACGAGGACGCGCACGTGCCCCTGCATCGGCTCGATCCGCGCACAGACACAGACATCCGCGGGCTTTCCGCACGTCGGGCAGGAATCGGCGGTGATCGGCAAGGGGGCCTCCGTGGCGAACCTCTATCGGGTCGTCGTCCTGCCGGGTGGAGCATCGATGTGCTAAGAAACCAGCATGAAGGATCCACTCTCCCGACGCGAGCGGCAGATCATGGACATCGTGTACCGGCTCGGCACCGTATCGGTGGGCGACGTCCATCGCGAGATGCCCGACCCACCGACGTATTCGGCGGTCCGCGCGCTGGTGCGCACCCTCGAGGAGAAAGGCCACCTGCGGCACGAGCAGGCGGGCCGGAAGTACGTCTACCACCCGACCGTGCGGCCGGAGTCGGCGAGCTCGTCGGCCCTGAAGCGCGTCGTCCGCACGTTCTTCTCGGGCTCTCCGGTGCAGGCTGCCCTCGCGTTGGTCGCAGAGGCCGACCTCGGGGATGCCGAGCTCGCCGAGCTCGAGGCCGCGATCCGCAAGGCCCGCGAGGAGGGCCGGTGAGCGCGTCTCCCGAGCTGGCGGTGGCGGTCGGGGTCCTCGCGGATGCCGGGCTGAAGGCGACGGCCGTGGTGGCGGGGGCCTGGGTGGTCAACGCGACCGCGTTGCGCGCGGCGCCCGCCGCACATCGCCATGTGGTGTGGGCCGCTGCGCTGGGCGCGTTGCCGCTGCTCGCGGTCTTCGCGGCCGTGCGCGGCCCCGCCGTCGCGATCGACGCGCTGTGGGTGGCCGCGCTGTGGGCAGCCGGCGTGGGGGTCGCGTCCGTCGGGCCCCTCCGTGGGATCGTCGGCCTGGCGCGGCTCACCGCCCGCGCGCGTCCCGACCCCGAGATGCCGGGCGTCCGGTACGCCGACGCGCTCGACAGCCCGCTGACCTGGGGCGTGCTGCGGCCCGTGATCCTGCTCCCGTCGTCTGCAGCGGGCTGGAGCGAGGGCGATCGCGCGGCGGTCCTCGCGCACGAGCGGGCGCACGTCTCGCGCTTCGACTGGCTCGTCCACGTCGCGAGCCTGGGCGTGGCGACGCTGTTCTGGTTCCATCCGGCGGTCGCGCTCGCGCGGCGGGCCCTCGTGCGCGAGGCCGAGCACGCGGCCGACGACGCGGCGTTGGCGGCGGGCATCCGACCCAGCGACTACGCCGCCCTGCTGGTCTCGCTCGGCCGGGCGCCGACCCCCAGCATGGCGTTGGCGATGGGGCGTTCGGAGGTGGGCGAGCGGGTCCGCGCGGTGCTCGAGCGGCGCCAGCGGGGCGCGCGCCGTCGGCTCGTGGCGGTCGTGGCCTCGGCGCTGGCGCTCGGATCGGTCGCGGGGATGGGCGCCTGGCCCCTGTGGACCTCCGACGCCCGCGTCGTCGAGTGCGTCGAGCTGCCCTGAGCCGCGGTCAGCCCTGGGGCGGCGAGAACGCGAGCGGGAAGACGATGTCGACGGTCTCGGCGTGGCCCGTCGGGTAGCGGCCCATGGCGATCAGCTCGTTGACGCACTGCACCAGCGCGGGATCCCCGATGGTATCGGTCGTGATGCACTGCTCGGTCACCGTGCCGGTGGGGTCGATGTTCGCGTGGATCACGATCTCGCCCGTCGGCTGGGGAGCGTCGGACGCGCGGGCATTCCAGCAGCGCTGCAGGTGGCCCGCGTTCCGTGCGACCTCGTCGCCGAACCCGGTCGTGCTGCCGAGCTCGCCCCAGCTCACGGTGGGCGGGCCGAGCGCCACCGACGCCTTCCCGTCGACCCCGGGCACCACCGGGTCGGGCGGCGTCTCGACGCTGCGCTGCGGACCGAACGGGTAGGGCTCCGGCTCGAGCTTCGGCGAGAAGGGGTGCTGGACGGCCGCGTCGTTCGACGGGGGTGCGGGAGCCTCGACCGGTCGCGTCGCGCACGCCGCGAGCAGGAATGCAGGAAGGAGGCGGAGAAGGGGAGCGGACATCGGATCACCTCGGGGGACGCTGGAGCGCGTCATGCTGGAAATCTAGCACGTGCTGGATTTCCAGCACAAGAGAGATCCGATTGGCTCCGGCGGCGGAAGCACCGGCGGGGTAGGGGTCCAGATGCGACGTATCCAGTTCCTGGCCGCCTTCCTCCTCGGCGCGTGCAAGTCCGCGGCGACCCTGCCTCCGGTCGAGACCGATGCCGACGCGGACTCCGACTCCGACACCGACACCGATGCGGATGCCGACTCCGACGCAGACTCCGACACGGACGCAGACTCCGACACGGACGCGGACACCGACACGGACGCGGACACCGACTCCGACTCCGACTCCGACACGGACACCGACTCCGACACGGACGCGGACGCGGACACCGACTCCGACACGGACACCGACTCCGACACGGACACGGGCGGGATCACGGGCCTGTGCGCCGATCCGGGGTTCATCGTGCTCGGCCAGTACCACCCGACCCTCGAGCAGGCCGTGGCCGCGTCGAGCCCGGGCACGCTGATCCCGCTCGGGTGCTGCACGTACGACGCGACCGGGTTCGGGCCGCTCGAGCGGAACGTCGGGCTCCTGGGCTGTGGTGTGGGCCAGACGGTCTTCCGGGGTGGGCTGCGGTGGTCCGGGCAACCCCCGGGCGCGCTGACGGGCTTCACCATCGACGCCCTGCACGCGGGGCCGGCGCTCGAGGTCGAGGTCGATCCTGGCGTCACCAACGTCTCGGCGTTCACGATGACGAACCTCGAGCTCCTCGATGCGGCCGGTCCGGCGTTCCGCCTGACGGACGACCCCGCCCGCAACGCGAACGTCGGGCTCAACACCGTGCGGATCGACGGCGACGCCGACGGGACGGGCCCGACGATGACGAAGGGCATCGAGGTCGTGTCGAGCCCCAATGGCTCGATGCAGCTCCTCCTCGTCGAGATGCACGGGTTCGCGGGCACCGCTCCGATGGGCGTCGACGTGCAGGGTGCCGACGGCATGGGCGTGGGGCTGACCTCGACGACCATCGCGATCGAGTCGACCGTGCCGCTCCCCGACGCGGTGGGCATGGCGGGCTCCGGAGCCATGTCGTTCAACGGGTCGACGGTCACGGTGCCGGACCACGGCGATGCGCTCCACGTCCGCGCGGGCGGCGCGCTGTCGGGCTTCTCGACGACGTTCCGCGGCGGGCTGCGCATCGACACCGATGTCTCCATCTCGGGAACCTCGATGACCTTCGCCGCGCACGTCGACGA
The DNA here is from genome assembly GCA_020632875.1 of Alphaproteobacteria bacterium. Classification (GTDB taxonomy): domain Bacteria; phylum Myxococcota_A; class UBA796; order UBA796; genus JACKEQ01. The sequence continues at coordinate 60,063 of JACKET010000014.1, read as the reverse complement.
CGACGCGTTCATCGAGGTCGCCGGGGATCCGCTGTACTTCAGCTTCTTCCCGAGCTTCGAGACCATCGTGGCGCCGACGTTCATCGAGGTCTCCGGCGACGGGGTGTTCGGGCCTCCGCTGAACGTCGATGCATCCGGCCTCACCGGGCCGTTCGCGACGGTGCGCGACCAGGGCAGCCTCACCCTGCTCGGCTGGCCGATCGCGGGGCTCGCCAATCCCGTGCTCGTGGCCCTCGAGGGCCCCGATGCCATGGTGAGCGGGTCGGGCGGCTACACCCAGGCCGGGGGCGGCGACGTGGTGATCACGAACGACGGCGTCGAGATCCTCACGGTGGGCACGGCCTCGTTCAGCTGTACCGGCGCGAGCTGCCCGTAGCGCTCACCGCCGCGTGTAGGGCTCGCCGTTCACGAGCAGCGTGTCGCCTTCGCACGAAGCCGCGATGTCCTCCGTGAGCGTCACCGGGTTGGGCTGGCCGCAGGTCAGCCCGTTCGACACGTTCAGCGTGAGCGTCCCGCCGCTCTCGGTCCACGTGAAGAACAGCACGTTCGACGAGGTGGCGCAGGTGCCCGAGCAGTCGACCGAGGTCACCTCGCCCGTGCCGTCCGCGCCGAGGGTCAGTGTCGCCGACTCGCCGTTGCAGCCCGCGGGGGAGTCCCACGTGCCCACGAAGCAGTCGCCGGGACCGCCGCCGCCTTCTTCGGGCGGCAGCATGCCCGTGATCTCGAGCTGGGTCGTGAGGAACACCAACCGCTCCGGACCGCCGCTGCTGATCCCGCTGTCCCAGAACGTGCCGTTCCACGCGACCTCGCACGACGACAGCTCGCCATCGGAGACCAGCGGCGCGCACGTCTCGATCTGCTGGACCCACGTGAGGCGATCGACCGGCTGCCACGAGCGGTCGGGGAGGCGGAAGTCGATCTCGGCCCGCATGAGCGTGCCGTCGGCAGGTCGTGTGAGGTTCGGATCGACGAAGCGGTAGATGTCGTCGGGGCTCACGCCCGATTCGATCGCGTAGTCGACCTGCGCCATCTCGCTGTAGGACAGGAGCTGGCTCCCGCCGGTCTCGTAGATGGCGGCGAGCACCGACGGGTAGAGGCCGAAGTCGATGTCCGGCAGCTCACCGCCGGGCGAGGTGCTGCCCAGGCTCCCGCAGTCCCATGCGTCGGACGCCGTGTCGGTGGACGTGCAGCGCATGCTGCCCGTGAGATCGCTCGTGACGCCGTTCGTCTCGATGCTGCCGGAGAGCACCGTCACCTTCAGCCGTCCGTCGGGGTCGTTCGCGCAGCCCACGAGCCCCAACACCCCCACTGTGACTGCGACCAGACCGGACCCGCGAGCCATGTCCACCTCCGTCGCGAGGATACGCCGTCAGCGGCCCGCGTCGATGCGGCTTCGGACCCGCTCCGCGTCGTTCGGCCTGCCCGCGGCCTCGAACTGGCTGGCGGCCAGCGTGAGCGCGTCGTCTGCATCGGCCCACCCGCGGGTGCGCATCCGAGCGCCCGTGATCTCCGCCATCTCGGCCAGGTCGGGATCGACGAGCCCCGTCGAGCTCGCGTAGCCGAGCACGCGCCCGAGGGACCCGACGGCGGCGCCGCGGTTCGAGAGGCCCGCGTGGGCGGCCATGAGCACCATGTGGGTGTAGGCGAGGAACAGCTCGTTGGGGTGGCGCCGCAGGTGCAGCAACAGGGTCTTCATCCGCTGGACCGCGGCTTCGTCCCTGCCCGCCGAGACATCGAGGATCGCGAGGTTCAGCAGCGGGAACACGAAGTCCGCGCTCTCCAGCGCCCGATAGCGCTCCACGGACTCGTGGTACTGCGCCGCCGCGGTCTCGAGCTCGCCCGAGGCGCGCGCCAGCTCGCCCGAGAGGTTCGCGCAGACCGCCAGGGCCAGCTGCAGGCCGAGCGGCTCGGCCCGCTCGCGGGTCGCGGCCAGCCACCGCCGGGTCTGCTGGACGTCGCCACGCATCTGGTTCAGCCGGATCATGCCGAGCATCGCCGAGGTCACGCGCTCGGGCGCGACCCCGTCGAGGGCCTCGATCGTCTGCGCGTACGCCCGCTCGGCTTCGTCGAAGCGACCGTGCGCGACGAGGGCCGACGCTTCGACGAGCCGGCAGTCCCCGGCGCGGACCGGGTCGTTGCGGCCGAGGAACGCCTTGCCGGCGCGTCGCGCATAGGTGAGCGCGGGGCCGTGCTGCCCCTGGACGAGGAACACCCGCGAGGCCTCTCGGAGGGCCTTCGCCTCGATCTCGCCCCAGTGGTTCCTCCGCGCGGCTCGGGCGATCCGTACGGCGAGGGCCTCCGCTTCGTCGAGCTCGCCCCGAGCGCGGTGGCGGATGGCGCGCAGCACCTCGAGCTCGCCCCACGCGGCGCTCTTGCCGACGAGCCCGAGTCGCTCGAGGGCGTCGTCGAGCGCGTCGACGAGGCGTGGGCTCCGCAGGTCGCCCGTGTCGATCTGGTCGTTGATCGCCTCGCAGAGCGGGTCGATGGCCTCGTCCCAGACCTCCGCCGCGAGGAAGTGCCGCGCCCGACGCGCCGCCGGGATGCGGACCCCCGACTCGCGCATGTACACGGCGATCCCGAGGTTGTAGCGCCTCCAGCGCCCGCGGCTGCGCGCCCGCTCGACGAGGATCTCGCGCAGCACGGCATGGGCGAGCCGCCAGCGCCGGCCCTCGGGGTCGTCGAGGTGGACGAGGTGACGCTTGCGCAGCGCGTCGAACAGCGCGGGGCCGGGCTCGATGCGGAGGATGGCGCAGGCGCCCCGCCAGTGTGCGTCCACGACCTCGTCGCCGAGCGTGGCCGCGACCTCCAGGGCCTCGATGGCCTGGGCGTCGTGCCCGTCCAGCGCGTCGTCCAGCCGGCTCTCCCACACCGACGCCACATCGCGCGGGACGTCGGCCGAGGCCCCCGCCGCGAGCTGGAATCCGTGCTCCGACGGCCGCAGGACCCCCTGCTCGACCCAGGCCCCGATGAGCGCTCGCGCGAACAGCGGGTTTCCCGCGGTGCGCTGCTCGACCTGGTCGGCCAGCGCGCCCTCCAGTCCCAGCAGGTTGCGGACGAGCCCGCGGCGGCCGGCCTCGTCGAGCGGCGCCAGTCGGAGCGTCCGTACGGCAGGGTCTTCGAGCATCTCGGCGAGCAGGGCTTCGGTGTCCGGCTGGTCGGCGAGCGCCTCGTTGCTCAGCGTGGCGAGGACGAGGACGGGGCGCGGCTCGATCTCCTGCATCGACAGCAGGCCGTCGATCAGGTGCAGCGAGGCCTCGTCGCGGTGGACGTCGTCCAGCACCAGCACCCTCGGGCGGGAGCGGGACAGCGCCAGGAGCGCGCCGATCGCGAGCTGGCGAAGCTCTGCGGGCGACACGGGCCGGCTGGACGTGGGCTCGAGCGCGGCGCCCAGCGCGCGCAGGTCGACGGTCGCCCCGCCGAGGCGCGCCTGGAGCCGCTGGTGGAGCTCGAGCCCGCGGAGCCCGGCCGTCCCGAGCTCGCGGTGCAACACCTCCACGAGCCCCGAGCCGGAGGGCGCATCGGCGGCATGCCCGGCCGAGAGCGTCGCTGCGAGGCCCTGCTCGTGGGCCTGTTCGGCGAGCCACGTGACGAGGCGCGTCTTCCCGATGCCACTCGGCCCCGAGACGAACACGCAGCGCGCGCGGCCGGTCGACCGCACGTCCTGGAAGGCGTCCCACAGGGCGTCGCACTCGGACTTCCGGCCGACCAGCGGCACGTCGCGCATGCCGAACAGCGCGAGGCCCGCGCCATCGAGCGGGCTCCGTCGGCGGCCGGCGGTGCGGCGGTGGGGCGTGGCGGGCCCGAGCGCGTCGAGCTGGCTGCGCGCCTCGGCTGCAAACGCCGGTCGTTCGGCTGGATCCTTCGCGAGCAGGCGCCGGCAGAACGCTTCGACGCCGGGGGGCACCGCCAGGACGGGCTCGAACGCAGGGGGCGCCTGGTACAGGTGCTGGCGGAACACCTCGAGCGCGCGGCGCCCCTCGAAGGGCGGGCGGCGGCAGATCAGCTCCCAGAGCACCACGCCACACGCGTACAGGTCGGTCCACGGGCCCTGGTCGCGAAAGCGGCTCTCGATCTGCTCGGGCGCCATGTAGGTGGGCGTCCCCACGGACTCGAGCTCGTCCGACGACGGCAGGTCGCGGCGCCGGCTGATCCCGAAGTCCGAGAGCACGATGCGTGCGTCGAGCAGGCTCGACGGAGCCGATGCGATGGCGGTCTCCTCCGCGGCGAGCAGGAGGTTCCCGGGCTTGATGTCGAGGTGCACGACCTGGCGCGCATGGGCGTGGGCCAGCGCGTCCAGCAGCCCTCCGACGACATGGTGCACCTCTTCCCAGGTCTTCGGCGGGTGCTCGACCACCGTGCCCCCGCCCGCCAGCTCCATCGCGATCCAGCGTGCGCCCGCGATCAGCGGCCGGCCGTCGGGGTCGTGCGTGTCGGGGTCGACGAGGCCATGGTCGAGGACCATCACGACGTTCGGGTGATCGAGGGCCGCGACGATCTGCACCTCGTGCAGGAACGCCATGGTGGTCTGGGGTGCAGGGGGGTGGCGGTCGACCTTCACCGCGACCGGCACCTCCTGGCCGGCGTGGACCGCGCGGTAGACGCGCCCCATCCCGCCGCGTCCGATCGTCTCCTCGAGGAGGAAAGGGCCGAGCCGGCGGGTCATCCCGCGCGCACACTCATGACGTCACCGGTGCTCAATCGAGCTTGGAGGAAGACTTCTTCGGCTTCCCGTCGCCGCCCTTGCCACCGAGGTCGAGGTCGACGATGCCACGGCCGCTGCCGAGGTCGAGCCCGGAGACGTTCTTGTCGCCGCCCCCCACGCCACCGCCCTTTCCGGGTGTGTGGAAGTGCCCGTCGCGCCCGCTGCCCAGATCCAGTCCCGAGACGTTCTTGTCGCCGCCGAACGAGCCGCCCCCCTTCTTGCCCGTGTCGGCCATGAGCTGGCGGATGTGCTCCATCGACGCCGGGGCGTCGTGGGCAGCCGGGCTCCCGGAGGTTGACTTCGTGGCCGTCACCACGGGACGAGCGCTCTTCTTGGACGGCATGAGGAGACCTCCGGACGGCGGCTCCCCGAGTATACGCGAGGGGCCGCCGCACTCGGGGGCCGTCAGGGCACGGAGCCCGTGAGCGTCGGCCAGACCGTCTCGTTGCCCGCCTCGTCGCGCACTCGCACCACGACGTCGTGGCTGCCGGACGTGTTGCACGCCGCAGTCCAGAAGCGCGCGGACGCCTCGACGGGCACCGACACACCGGGGGTCCAGTCGAGCGACACGGCGCCGTCGCACGTCACGCGGTACTCGAGGTCCGGGGCGCTCGTCGTGTCGTCGGTCGCCGGGCGCCAGTACACGTTGAGCGCGGTCCCGTCGTAGTACACCGAGTAGTCGTTCCCCACGGTCGACGGGAGCGTCGGCGGGGTCGTGTCGGCGCCGGGCACGGTGCCGTTGAGGAACGGGTACGAGGTGGCGTTGCCGGCGGCATCGCGCACGTGCACCCACGCCTGGTCGTTGCCCGGCGCCGTACAGGCCGGGAACCAGTAGCGACCCGAGGCCTCCACGCCGATGGCGGTGGCCACCGTCCAGTCCATCGACACCGCGGGGCTCTGGCCCGGCGGCTGGCACAGCACGCGGTACTCGAGCGCGTCCTGCGGGGTCGTGTCGTCGGTCGCGGCGCGCCAGTAGATGTTCAGCGCGGTGCCGTCGTAGTAGACCGTGTAGTCGGACCCCACGACCGACGGCAGCACCGGCGGGTCGACGTCGAGACCCGGCACCGTGCCCGTGAGCGTGGGGTACAGCGTCACGTTGGCGGCTTCGTCCTCCACCTCGACCCACACGTCGTTCTCGCCCGGCGTCGTGCAGGCCGGGAACCAGTACCGGCCGGACGCCTCCACGCCGATCCCGGTCGCGAGCGTCCAGTCCATCACGACGGAGGCCGAGCCGCCCGCGGGCCCGCACAGCACGCGGTAGGCGAGGAGCTCCGGCGGAGACACGTCGTCGGACGCGGCGCGCCAGTACACGTTGAGCGCGTTGCCGTCGTAGAACGTCTGGTAGTCGGATCCCACGACGGACGGCAGGGTCGGCGGGACGAGGTCCGACGCGCCGGTGTCGGTGTCGGCGTCGGTGTCGGCATCGGCGTCGGTGTCGGCATCCGCGTCGGTGTCGGCATCGGCGTCGGTGTCGGCATCCGCGTCGGTGTCGGCATCGGCGTCGGTGTCGGCATCCGTGTCGGTGTCGGCATCCGTGTCGGTGTCGGCATCCGCGTCGGTGTCGGTGTCCGTATCGGTCTCGGTGCTGGGCGTGGGCTCGGCCTTGCACGCCGCGAGGGCGAGCAGCAGGGCGAGCGCGGGGATGGGTCGCATCGGGCCTCCGTTCACCCGACGCTAGCGTCCCGTCGTGGAGGCCCGCATCTAACGCCAATCCATCGAAACCCCGCAGGACGGCCCCCAGTGCGGGCTGCCGTGGCCCTACCGACGGGCGTCACCCACCGACGGACGTCCGTCGCCCGGTCCGACGCCGGACCGACGGACGAACGCCGACAACTGTCGGGCACGGCCGTTGAAGGGACGTCGGCATCCACCAAGGAGCCTCCGATGTCCACCGACACCTCGACCCTCGCCCTCGTCCCCTGTGCCTGCTGCGGTGCCCACGTTCCGGCCGACTCCACGTTCTTCGGCACGGCGGGCGAGATCTGCGCGTCGTGCCACGCCGCCGAAGAGGCCGGCGACCGCGCGGCCTTCGCCGCCGGCGAGCGCGACGACCCCTTCGCTGCCGGCCGGTTCCACGTCGGGCTCGTCAGCTTCGGGGTCGGCGGTGTGCGCCTCGACCTCACGTTCTTCCTGCGCCTCTTCGCCGGGCTCCTGCGGGGCCTGGTGCGCGTGTAGCTCCGAGCCCGGCTATCGCGACCGGGCTTCGATCCGCAGCACGCGCCCGCTGCACTCCACGTCGGCCACCGCCACGTGGAGGTCGGCGCCGATGGGGAACACCGCGTTCACGCTGTGCCCGTCGGGGCAATCCCACCGCGACACGCGGGTGCCGTCGGGCTCGTAGACCCCCACGGATCGGTCGTCCCACGCGAGGATCCGCTCGCCCCGGACGTACAGCCGCAGCGGGTACCGGTTGGACTTCGCGTGGGCGAACGACCGCAGCACGGCGCCGTCTGCTGCGGCGTGCGCGGTGATCGTGCCTTCGCGGTCGGCCGTCCACACGACGCCGGGCGCGATCGCCACGCGTCCGCCGGTCTTCAGGACCCTCAGCCTGCGGCCCGTGCCGCGGTCGTACACCCGCACGCAGCCATCGTCGTACCCGCCGTAGACCCGGTCGGCGTCGAGCGCGACGGACGCGAGCATCTTGCCGCGCAGGCCGGGGATCCAGACCTCGTCGGGCACGCCGAGCCCCTGCCACGTGGTGCCGACCAGCAGGTCGGTGCCGTGGGATGCGAGGACCGGCGCGTTCGTCATCTCCTGGACGACGCGCATGGGCTCGTCGGGGCTGCGCCAGGCGACGAGCTGGCCGGGACCGAGGCCCGCCCACAGCGTGCGGTTCACGACGTGCAGGTCGCTCACGAGCCAGGGCGTGCGGAGGTCGTGCTGCACCTCCATCAGGTCGGCGTCGCACGCGAGCACGCCGTGCAGGGCGGTCGCGAGGCTGCCCGCAACGCCCACCCACGTGAGGCCGTCGCGCGTGAACAGCGCGCGCGGACGGGCGTGCGGGATCTCGAGCGCGACGTGGCGCCACGGCGACAGCACCACCGCGGGTGCCTCGACGGTCGGCTCGATGGGCCGGGGCTCCGACGCCTTTCGGCACACGCGGAACGCGCAGCGGGCCTTGCGGTCATCCATGCGGGTGTGGGCGGTCGTGAGGCACGCGAAGTTCACGTGCTCGGCGCCCCTCCGGACGTGCACGCCGCGCGCCTCGTCGGGCAGGTCTTCGCCGGTGTGCCAGGGGTCGACGCCCCGCGGCCGTCGCGGCGACCACTCGTCCTGCACGCGCTCCCACGCGAGGCCGAGCATGTCGTAGAGCCCGAAGGCGTTCGGCAGGCGCGTGGCGACCGGAGGGACGGGCCCGTTGCGCGGCTCGCCGTAGCGGATCGCGGGGTCGAGGTGCGGGTTCTGGCCGTAGCGCACCTTCACGGGGCCCGCGTAGGTGTCGCCATCGGTGCCCGCGCGGGCCGCGTGCTCCCACTCGGCTTCGGTGAGCAGGCGGTAGCCGGGCGCGTCGAGGCTCGCGAGGCGCCCGTCGACGTACGCGGGCGGCAGGCCCTCGCGGGCCGACAGCGCGTTGCAGAAACGCACGGCGCCCGCGTGCTTCACGAAGGCGGGGGACTGCGGATCGACGCCGGCCACCGCGTCTCCGACCACCTGCTGCCACAGGGCGAAGGTGACGAGCGTGGTCGACACCCACAGGTCGCGCGTGATCACGACCTCGTGGGAGTCGCCCGCCTCGCCGAGCGTCACGCGAGCGGCGGGGACGCGCACCAGCGCGATGCCGTCGGGCGTACGCGCGGCATGCTCGCCGAGCAGGGCGTCGGCCCACAGATCCGGGGGTACCCACCGCCAAAACCCCGGTCGGTACGGGTCGAGCGCGGGGTCGTCGAGGTGGGCGCACACCACGCGGGCGAGGTCGCGCTGCACGGCGGGCCAGCGCCCGCGCTTCACGCGCCACCCCGGCTGGAATCCGAGGCCGTCGGGCTCGGGGAGGGTGGCGAGCAGCGCGGCGACGGCACCGGGACCGAGCGCGAGGGCGCGCGCGATGCGGTCGGGGTCGTCTGAGGTCAGCAGCTGCTTGAGCGCTGCGGCGTCGTTCTTCGGCATCCAGCACCCACCTGCGGATGGCCGGTCTGTATCAGGAGACGGGCGGTTCGTGGACGAATCCGGTAGGGGGGCCCGTCGTGCCCACCGAGATCCTCCCATCCCAGGCTCCCGAAGCTGCGTCCCAGGCGGCGCTGCTCGCCGGCCTGCCCCTGCCGCTCGCATCGCTCCTCGCGCGCGCGCTCAACGCGAAGTCCCCCATCGAGAAGCACAACTGCGCGTTCTACCTGGGCGAGGCGGCCGTGAAGCTCGCGGTCGCCGTGGGGATGGCGCGGTGGCAGTCCGCGGGGGCCCCCGAGCCCGACCGCGTCTGGCCCCGCCTCGGGAGCTTCGCGCGACCCTCCCTCGGCCACTGGGTGGGGCTGCTGCGCGAGCTCGAGCGCGACGGGCACGTGCCGCCTTCCGGGCCCACGCTGCCCGCGACGACCGCGCTCGCCGACGCGGCGATCCGCTGGGAGGTGCTCCCGGCCGCCTCGCGCCCCGGGCCGCGCGACGGCGCGCTCGGGCTGGCCGACGTGCTGGTGGCCTACCGCAACCAGGTCCTCGGGCACGGGGCGCAGCGCGTGCGCGGGTTCTACGCGGAGCTCGGTCCGCTGCTGCTGTCCGCCGTCTGTGCGCTGGCCGGCTCGGAGGCCTGGGTGGGCGCCGGCAGCCTCGCCATCCGCGAAGCGCACGGCTGGACGGGCCTGACGGGGCTCGCGCCCCTCCCGGTCGAGGGGGCACCGGCCTCGGATGCCCCGGGGCTCGCGTGGATCACGGGCGACACGGTGCTCCCCCTGGCGCCCTTCGTCGTGGAGCGCGTCGATCCCGTGCTCGAACGGGTCCAGGTCGGGTTCCTGAATCGCGCGGTCTGCCGCGGGTCGACGGTCCGGCAGGTCGCGTACCTCGACTACGGGACGGGCGAGTCGTTCGCGGAGTCCGACGGCGAGCCGCTCGCCCGCCTGCTCGACGGGGCCCGCCTCCACGGTGCGGCGTCCGACCCGTATCCGCGCGAGCCCACCGCCGAGACCGGTCCCGACCGGCTCGGCGACTACCGGATGCTCGATTCCCTCGGCCGCGGCGCGATGGGCGTGGTGCACAAGGCGGAGCAGGTGCATCTCGGGCGGGTCGTCGCGCTCAAGCTCCTCGCCCCGGCGCTGCTCGACGACGCCGTCGCCCGATCGCGGTTCGAGCGCGAGGTGAGGGCGCTGGCGCGCGTCGACCATCCGAACGTCGTGAAGGTCCTCGCCGCCGGAGAAGCCGACGGGCAGCCGTACTTCACGATGGAGTACGTCGAAGGCGCCGATCTCGCGAAGGTGCTCGCCGAGCCCGAGCCCTCGGCGCTGTCCTCGTTCGGCGGCGGAGACCCGCACCGGTCGGTGGCGCGCCTGTTCGCCGGGGCCGCCGAGGGGCTCCAGGCGCTCCACGACGCCGGGGTCCTGCACCGCGACCTGAAGCCCGCGAACCTCGTGCTGACGGCCGATGCCGGTCGCCTGGTCGTCATGGACCTCGGTCTCGCCGGGCTCGCCGACGCATCCCGCGCGCTCACGACCGGCTCGGACAGCTTCGTCGGCACGCTGCGCTACGCCGCTCCCGAGCTGCTCGACGGCAGCGAGCGTCCCGCGGGGCCCACCACCGACGTCTACGCGCTCGGCGTCACGCTGTACGAGGTGCTCGCGGGCCGCTCCATGTTCTCGGGCGACCACCGCGCCCGCCTGATCGCCGCGATCCTGCGGTCCGACGCCCCGCCCCTGCGCCAGCGGGCCCCCGACGTCCCCGCCGATCTGGCCGCGATCGTCGGGTGCGCGACGGCACGGCGCCCGGAGGAGCGCTTCCAGACGGCCGCCGGGCTCGCCTCGGCGCTCACGGCGTTCGCGGAGGGGCTGCCCGTCGTCCTGCCCGGTCGTCCGCGCCGCCGCCCACCGCGGACCGTCGGGTATGCCGCCCTCGGGCTCGCGCTCGTCGGCACCGTCGGCGGTGGGCTGTGGTGGGACGCCGTCCGCACGCACACCACCGAGGTCCCGTGGTTCGAGAGCACCTGGGACGGTCGGGTCCCGACCCCCATCCCCGGCGCCGATGCCCCGGGTCTCCGCCACGTCGAGCTGGTCCACGACCACGGGCTCGTGCGCTCGGCGACGCGCGTGAACCGGGCCGGTCACCCGGACGTCTGGGCGGCCTCCTCGTTCGACACCGAGTCCCTGCCGTTCTTCGACCCGTTCAGCCCGCCGGTCACCGAGTTCTCCGACTCCAATCGCCGGGTCGCCCGGCTCGAGCTGACCCACGGCCCCGAGGGTCTCGCGTCCGTCGAGCAGCGCGACGCGCACGGGCGCACCCTGCAGCGCATCACGCTCGAGCACGGCGACGGCGAGACGCGGCTTCGCGTGTTCGATCCCGTCGGGCGGCCCGCGAAGCTCGCGAAGCTGGGCGTGGGCGGCATCGTCCGCACGGTGGACGGCGCGGCGGAGATCTACCGCTGGCTCGACGACACCGGGAACCCGACCCGCGCGGCGATGGACGGCTCCTACGGGCATCGCCTCGAGCGCGACGCCCTCGGGCGCCTCGTCCGGTACACGGCGCTCGACTCCGCGGGGGCCGTGTCGCGTCGGGAGGACGGCGTGTCCTCGGTCGAGGTGACGTACGGGGATCCGCGCCATCCGCACCTCCCCACCGAATCGGCCTGGTCGGGGCTCGCCGGGGTGCCCGTGCTCGACGGGGCCGGCACCCATCGCCGCGTGGTCGCGTGGGACGACGAGGGACGCCCCGTCCGCGTCGCGTGGTTCGGCCTCGACGATGTCGCTGTCGTCGGCAAGGACGGGTGCCACGCCGAGGTCGTGCGCTACCTCTCCGACGGCTACGAGCTCACGTGTCTCGGGCCCGACGGGGAGCGTGCGGCGCACAAGCTCGACGAAGGGCTCTGGGCGTCGGTCCGGCGCGTCCTCGACAGCCGCGGGCTCCTGGTGCGCGAAGACCACTTCGGGCTCGATGGAGAGCCGCTCCCGATCCACAGGTTCGCCGTGCTGAACGACGCGGGCGAGCTCCAGCGGGCGGACTACCGCACCGACGACGGGAGCCCGGTCGTGGGGCCCGAGGGATTCGCGTCCGTGGTGACGCGCTACGAGGACGGGCGCATCGTCGAGATCTCGACGTTCGACGCGGCGGGAGGGCCCGCTTCCGTGGCCGGCGAGCCCTCCAGCCACCACCTCGTGTGGGACGCGCGCGGCCTGCTCCTCGAGGAGAGCTGGCGCGACGGGCAGGAGCCGACGCAGTCGAGCCACGGGTGGCATCGCGCCGCGTACGGCTACGACGAGCGGGGACACCGGGTCCGCGAGCGCTACTTCGACACGCGCGGCGACCCCACCACCGCGTCCGGGTCCGGCGTGCACGGGTGGGACGCCATCCGATCTCCGACCGGGGTGTTCGTCGAGCAGACCTTCGTCGGGGTCGACGGCCATCCGGCCGTCCACCAGGAGCACAAGTGGGCTCAGGTGCGCCGCGAGCTCGACGCGCGGGGCGCCATCCGGACGGAGGCGTGGTTCGGGCCCGACGGGCAGGCCGTTCCCGACGGTGACGGCGTGGCGTCGCGCGAGCGCGTCTACGACGACCTCGGGCGCGAGGTGGAGGTGCGGAGCTTCGGGCTCGATGGGGAGCTCGTCGATTCCGGGGTCCCCGCCATCGTGCGGAGGACCTTCGACGCCGGTGCGCGCCTCACGTCGATCGCGAGCTTCGGCGCGCTCGAGCAACCCGTCCCGGGGGAGGATGGCTGTGCGGCGCGTCGGATGGAGCACGACGCCCGCGCGAACCTCGTGCGCACCGTGTGTCTCGATGTCGCGGGCCGGCCCGCACCCGCTCGTTCCGGCATCGTCGACGAGCGCCGGTCGTACGACGAGCGGGACCGCTGGATCGGGGTCGCCTGGTACGACGCGGAGGGGCAGCCCACCATCACGGGGGTCGGCGGGCACGCCGTCGCCTACACGCTGGACGCGCGGGGGTATCGCACCTCGCTGCAGCTCCTCGGTCTCGACCTGCAGCCCATCACCGGCGTCGCGGGATACGCGCGGACGGACATGGCCTACGACGACGCGGGGAACTCCGTCTCCCAGGCCTGGTTCGACGCGGCGGGCAAGCCCGCGCGTTCGCGACCCCAGCGCGATGCCGTCCACCGGGTGCGCTCGACGTTCGACAGCGCCGGGCGGGCCGTCGAGCGCGTGTTCGAGGACATCGACGGCGGGCCCGTGGGAGGCGTGCGGCGACACACGTACCGCTACGACGCCCGCGGGAACGCGGTCGAAGAGGCCTGGTTCGGCGACGACGGGAAGCTGTTCGTCAACGTGGAGGGGTTCGCCCGGCTCACGCGGACCTTCGACGCCGCCGGACGCGTGGTCCGTCGTGCCCACTTCGGTGCCGACGGGCAGCTCGTCCTCGACCGCGACGGCCGGGCGATCATCGAGGAAGACCGCGACGCGCGCGGCAACGTGATCGAGCGCCGGTTCTACGGAGTCGACGGGCTGCCGACCGCGGGGCCCGACGGTATCGGCGGGTACCGCTACGAATACGACCGCCGCGACAACCAGATCTCGACGCTGTTCCTCGGCCCCGACCACCAGCCACTCCGGGTGCCCGGCCACGCGACGGGGGGCCGCGCCCGTCACGACGCCTTCGACCGGAGGATCGAGTGGCTTCACGTCGATGCGGACGGCAATCCGGCGCCGAACGCGGACGGCGTCGTGCAGACCCTGTACCGGCGGGATCGGCTCGGGAACCTGATCCACCTCCGCAATCTGGGCGTGGGCGGGCGGCTCGTGGCGGTGCGGGACGGCGAGGCCGAGTACCGCGCGGCGCGCGGCCCCAACGGCGAGGTCCGCGCGGAGGAGTGGCTGGGCCCCGACGGCCGACCCGTGCTCGGCGGGCGCCAGGGGAGGAGCTGCGCACGCCGCGAGCAGGTCGGCAACGAGGTCGTCTGCATGGGCGTCGACGAGGCCGCGGCGCGTCCCCGCATCGAGCCCACGGGGCCCTGACTACACGTCGCACACGTCGGAGCGCGTGATGAACCGCACCCCACGCGGGGCCTCGAGGCTGAACCCCGCCCCGCGACCCGGAACGACGTCGATGGTGAGCGTCGTGTGCTTCCAGGTCTCCCACTGGGTCTTGTCGATCCACACGGGGCAGCCCGCGACCGTGCCGAGCAGCACGTCGCGCGCGCTCACCTGGAGCTCGCCGTCGGGGTAGCACATCGGCGCGCTGCCGTCGCAGCACCCGCCCGACTGGTGGAACATCAGCGGGCCGTGCTCGGCGACGAGCTCCCCGATCAGGGCCACGGCGGCTTCGGTCGCCGCGACCCTGCCGAGCGCCGTCCTAGAAGAATCCGAGGGCATCGTCGGAGTAGCTCGCGAGCACGTTCTTCGTCTGCTGGTAGTGCCGCAGCATCATCTGGTGCGTCTCGCGGCCGATGCCGGACTGCTTGTAGCCGCCGAACGACGCGTGGCTCGGGTAGAGGTGGTAGCAGTTCTGCCACACGCGACCCGCCTGGATGGCCCGCGCGGCGCGGTAGGCGGTGTTCACGTTGCGCGTCCACACGCCCGCTCCGAGGCCGTAGAGCGTGTCGTTCGCGATGTCGATGGCCTGGTCGTAGCCGTCGAAGGTCGTGACCGAGACGACCGGTCCGAAGATCTCCTCCTGGAACACCCGCATCGCGTTGTGCCCGACGAAGATCGTCGGCTCGACGTAGTACCCGCCTTCGAGCTCGCCTCCGAGGCTCGCCTGCTGGCCGCCCGTGAGGCACTCGGCCCCCTCCTTCCGCCCGATGTCGATGTACGACAGGATCTTCTGGAGCTGGTCGTTGCTCGCCTGGGCGCCCATCATCGTGGTCGTGTCGAGCGGATGGCCCATCCGGATGGCCTGGGTGCGCAGCACGGCGGCGTCCATGAACTCGCCCGCGATCGACTTCTCGATGAGCGCGCGGGAGGGGCACGTGCAGACCTCGCCCTGGTTCAGCGCGAACAGCGTGAAGCCCTCGAGGGCCTTGTCGCGGAAGGCGTCGTCGCGGTCCCACACGTCGGCGAAGAACAGGTTCGGGGACTTGCCGCCGAGCTCCAGGGTCACGGGGATGAGGTTGGCGCTGGCGTACTGCATGATCAGGCGCCCCGTCGTGGTCTCGCCCGTGAAGGCGACCTTCGCGACGCGGTCGGACTGTGCGAGCGGCTTCCCGGCCTCGATGCCGAAGCCGTTGACGACGTTGAGCACGCCGGGCGGGAGCAGGTCGCCCACGAGCTCCACGAGCAGCAGGATCGACACGGGCGTCTGCTCGGCGGGCTTGAGGACCACCGTGCAGCCGGCGGCCAGCGCGGGCGCGACCTTCCAGGCGGCCATGAGCAGCGGGAAGTTCCACGGGATGATCTGGCCCACGACGCCGATGGGCTCGTGGAAGTGGTAGGCGACGGTCGTGCCGTCCAGCACGCCGGTCCCGGACTCCTGCGCGCGAATCGCGGCGGCGAAGTACCGAAAGTGGTCGACCGTGAGCGGGAGGTCGGCGGCGAGCGTCTCGCGCACGGCCTTGCCGTTGTCCCAGCTCTCGGCGACCGCGAGCTTCTCGAGGTTCGCTTCGATGCGGTCGGCGATGCGGTTCAGCACGGCGGCTCGCTCGGCGACCGAGGTCGCGGCCCAGCCGGGGAAGGCGGCATGGGCGGCGTCCAGCGCCTTCTCGATGTCCTCGGCGGTGGAGCGGGGGACCTCGCAGAACGGCTGGCCCGTGACCGGCGTGATGTCTTCGAAGTACTGGCCGCGGGTGGGGGGCACCCACTCCCCGCCGATGTAGTTCTCGTAGCGGGCGCGGAAATGGACGAGGCTGCCCTCGGTGTTCGGATTGGCGTAGCGCATGGTGACCTCCTGGAGACACCGTCCGCTTCAGCAAGGGCTGGGCCGTCGCGAAAGCCGAGGTTCGTCCATTCGGGTGTCGCGCGGCGCGACGACCGGGGTCTGCGACAGGTGTAGCGAAACGCTCCAGCGCGAAGGGCGCTTCGCGGCGAAATATATTGGAATTCCTTGGATTTTCGGGCGATACTGAGGGCGTGAGCTGGCTGGATCTCCACCTCGAAGGGGACTGGGACGTCGTCTCGCCCGACACCGCGCCCGTGCCGCTGCGCGAGCACTGGCAGCGGTCCGTCCTGGTCGGTGCGGATCGCGAGGGTCCTGCCGACGAGCCGCTGCTGACGGCCTCGGGGCTCGTGCGCCACCGCGAGCCGCTCGAGCCCGTGCTGCGCATCCTCGACGACGTGCTGGCGCCCATGGTGGCCACGTTCGACCGGCGCGACTTCACCCTGCTGTTCGCCGACGCCGACGGGGTGATCGTCGATCAGCGCGCCGGCGGGGGCTTCGCCGAGGCGGCCCGCCGCGTGCGGCTCCAGCCGGGCTCGGTGTGGGACGAGTCGCAGCGCGGCACCAACGCCATCGGCACCGCCCTGGCCGAGCGCCGGCCGGTCGCCGTGTACGGCGCGGCCCACTACGCCCGGCCCAACCGCGGCCTCGTCTGCTACGCGACCCCCGTGCACGACCCGTGGGGCGACGTGATCGGGGTCCTCGACGCGACCTCGTTCCTCGGGCGGGCCGACCCGATGACCGGCGCCGCGGTGGTGGCGGCGGCCAAGGCCATCGAAGAGGCGCTGCGGATCTCGACGCTCATGCGGTCGGGCGGGTCGATCGTCGAGCGGCTGCTGGGGCGGCTGCGCGACCCGGCCGTGGTGGTGATGCCCGACGGGCGCATCACCCACGCCAACCGCCTGGCCGTCGACCGCGGGCTGGCGCTCGGGACGACCTACGCAGGCGCGCCGGACGTGCTTCGTGCGCGGGCGTGGGCGCGCGACGCGCTGGGCCTCACGGTCCTCGAGCTCCAGGCCGCCGGCAACGGGCAGCTGCGCCTGCCGGGGCTCGAGGTCGAGCCGCTCGAGATGCGGGGCGGTCGCACGGCAGGGTGGCTGGTGGTGCTCGTCAGCGCATCCCCCGTGCGGCGGGTCGAGGGCCACGACGGGGCGTTCGACTCCATCGCGGGCGTCGACCCCGAGGTGGTCTCGATCCGCGCCCAGGCGGCCCGGGTGGCGAGGTCGACGCTCCCGGTCCTGCTGCTGGGCGAGACGGGTACGGGCAAAGAGCTGCTCGCCCGCGGCATCCACATGGCGAGCGACCGCGCCGGGCTGCCCTTCGTCCCCGTGAACTGCGCGTCGCTGACGCCGGGCCTCGTCCACAGCGAGCTGTTCGGGTACGTCGGCGGCGCGTTCACCGGTGCCGATCCCGCCGGTCGGCCCGGGCGCATCGCGAGCGCCGATGGCGGAACGCTCTTCCTCGACGAGCTCGCCGACCTCCCGCTGTCCGCCCAGGCCCTGCTGCTGCGGTTCCTCGAAGACGGCACGTACCGCAGGGTGGGGGAGGAACGGCTCCGCAGCGCCGACGTGCGGCTCGTGTGCGCGACCTGCAAGGATCTCGCGCGGCTCGTCGACGAGGGCGCGTTCCGCCGCGACCTGTACTACCGCCTGCGCGGCGCGAGCTTCGCGCTCCCTCCGGTGCGCTGTCGCACCGATCGCGCCGTGCTGTGTCGCGCGGTGCTCTCGCGCCTGGCCCGCGAGCTCGGGCTGCCGCGGGTCCCGACGCTGTCGACCGAGGCCATGGCGTACGTCGATCGGGCCGACTGGCCCGGCAACGTCCGCGAGCTGCGGATGGCGCTGCACCACGCCATCGTGATGTCCGACGGGGCCACGATCGAGCCCTGGCACATGCCGATGGAGGCCCTGGAGCGCGCCCGGACGCCCGTCGAGGTCTCCTCCCGCGACGAGGCCGATGCCGCCGCGCTCCGCCGCGCACTGGCCGACGCCGACGGCAACGTGTCCGAGGCCGCCCGCACGCTCGGGGTCGCCCGGTCGACGCTCTACCGGATGCGCCGCAAGTACGGGCTGTGATCGGTATGCTCGGCGGGGAGGCCCCGCTGATCCTCGTTCTCGCCCTCTTCGCCTGCAAGGCGCCCGTACCGGTCGCGCAGCCCGAGGTCGCCGTCGAGCCCCCCGCGACGCAGGGGCCGGGGCTCGACCTCCCCGAGGGCGTCACGTGCGACGGCGCGCCCGCCGAGGTCGTCGAGGCCTTCGCGGCGTTCTCGCAGGCCTCGTTCGAGAAGGCGCTGGCCGACGCCGGGCTCGAGCTCACCGCGCTCCAGGCCTCCGATCCCCCCGCTGGCGCCGACCCGGATCGACCGCCGCCCGGCTGGACGCCCCGGTACGACGACCTCTCCCCGCAGCCGTCCGCAGAAGCCGTCCGGGACGCGTCGGGAACCCACTACCTGCTGGTCCGGGCCCCCGAGGTGATCGAGTCGGTCATCCACGCCCGGTGCGAGTGCCCGCGCTGGTCGGGCGTGCCTCCGGAGGACCGCACCCAGCTCGCCTGGTACCGGGCCGCGGTCCGCGAGGTCGCCTACCCGGTGAAGGAGGTGTCGGAGCAGTTCTACTACGCGCCCGGGAGCTGCCCCGCCCCGCCCTGAGAACGCCCGTCAGCGGGGCGTGATCGTGAGGGTGTTGCCGTCGGCCGTGAGGTCGAAGCCCCAGCGCTCGCCGCCCACGTCGACCCCGCCCTCGCTGACCTTGCCGGTCGCGGAGCCCCCTTCGCCTTCGAACATCAGCTCGGTCTCGGGGTGGTCGAAGATGCCGCCGTGGCTGCGCGCCCGCACGGTGAAGCCGTTGGGCAGCTCGCCGAGCCGGGTGTCTTCGACGCGGTACGCGAAGTGGCGCGTCTTCTTCTTGTCGTCTTCCGTCCACGTGCTGATCGCGATGCGGATCGGCACGTCGACCGGCGGACGCCCGCGCTTCATCACGGTGCGCAGCACGGCGGTGGGGCGGTCGTCGCCCTCGAGATCGACGAACTCGCCCGCCCGGATCTTGCCGTCGGCGTTGAGGTCGGCGCTGGCGGTCCAGCCCTTGCCCTCGTCGAGGGCGACGGCCAGCTGCTGCTCGCCGAACGGCACGAGGATGTAGCGCTCGAATCGCTCTTTCTCGGGGTGCCGCACCAGCCCTTCGGTCTCTGCGACCTCGGCCCATGGCCGCGGCTCGACCTCGATCACGTCGGTGGGCGTGCCGCTGCGCAGCGAGACCGTGGCGGACTCGGTGAGCAGGCGTTTCGGCGCGGGCTCTTCGACGGGAGCGGGGGCCGGCGTGGCCTTCGGAGCAGCGGGCTGCGAGGTGCAGGCCGCGAGGAGGAGTGCGAGCATGGCCCCCCGTAACCCGGGTGCGCCACCCCGCGAACGTCAGCCGAGGGACCGCTACGGGTAGACGACCCCGCCCGACCCGTTGATGTCCTCCGAGCGGCTCTCGGGCTCGCCGAACACCGCCACCCCGCCAGAGCTCGAGATGTGGACCTCGACCGACTCGGTGGCGTTCACGCGGACGCCGCCGGAGCCGCTCACGAACACGAGCGCGTCCTCGCCGACCAACGCCTCGCCGTCGATCCCGCCGGAGCCGCTGCTCGTGTAGGTCAGCGAAATCGCCACGCCGGACAGCACGATGCCGCCGCTGCCCGAGCTGGTCGCGTCGACGGTGAGCGCGTCGATCCCGTCGAGCTGGAGGCGTCCCGATGCGGAGTCCGTCGCTTCGACCTCGTCGGCGACGACCTGGTCGATGGTGAGCCCGCCGGACCCGGTCACGGTCGCCTCGAAGCGCTCGGACGACACGCCGCCCACCACGACCGAGCCGGATCCGGTGCTCCACACGGCCGAGACGGCGTCGAGGACCGCGTCGGCCCGCAGCCCGCCGGAGCCGTTGGAGGCGAGCGATTCGTAGGCCGGCGCCGTGACGGACGCGACGCAGTCGAGCTCGGTGGCCAGGTGCCGCAGGCGCGAGGTGCGGATGTGGAGGACCCCGTCGTCCACCACGGTCTCGATGTGCGGGAGGAGGTTCTCGTCGCAGGTGAGCACGACGGGCCCGGCGTCTCCGAGCGCTACTTCGACGCGCACGAGGTTGTCGGCGCTCACACCGGTGAACGCGCCGACGTCGCGCTCCGCGGTGACCTCGACGCCGTTTCCGGAGACCAGGCCGGGCGCCACGCAGGCCGATGCCAGCACGAGCAGGGGAAGGGGGAATCGCGACGTGGACATGTTCTCCTCCATGGTGTGCGTGGGACACCGTGGGGTCGGGGATCTGTTACACGCCGGCGCGTGGTCTCATGGGCGACCACCGGGGAGGGCTCGTGGACGGAGAGGGGTGGCGGCTCCATCGCGTGCGGGTGTTGGTGGGGAGCACGATCACCCGCATCGACTGGACGGCGGATCCGAAGGACCCGGCGACGTGGCGTGCCCTGTCGGCGTACGTCCGTCGTTCGAGGGCGCCGACATGGGTGTATCGCTCGTTCGACGACCTCGCGGACGTGCTCCAGGACGTGAGCGCCGCGCTCTCTGCAAACGACCCCGCCGCGGTGGACGTTCCGCTGCACCTCGCGCACCGGCTGGCCTGCGAGATCTGGTCCCAATTCGCCCGGTCCGACACAGGGTGGCCGGAGTGGGAGGACGAGGCCCACCTCCAGAAGCTCGATCCCTCGCTCGCCGACGCGCTGGCGGCGGTGCCGGCGCCCGGCCGCCCCGCGGACGTCGTGATCTCGGGGCTGCTCACCGCGATCGCGCCGGAGCTCGGCCGCTCGACGGCCTCGGCGAGAGACTCGGCGAGCCAGCTGGCCGGCAAGCTGCTGCGGCGGATCGCGCGCCTCGAAGGGCAGTCCGTCGCGTGGAATCGGCTGACGCTCGTGTGGTCGGTCGTGGTTCCGCTCGTGGCGTCGGGTTCCGACGCGACCCTGACCCTCGCCGACCGCGTGCTCGCGCTGTTCGAGAAGGGGCTGCCCGCTGGATTCCGCATCGAGGGCGCGCCCGATCAGCTCTATGGTCGGGAGTGGCTGTGGCCCGTGGTCCTCGAGACCCAGGTGGCGGACTTCAAGGGGCTCCCGTTCAGCTCGAAGGCGGGCCGGGCCTGCTGGAAGGCGAAGGACCCGCGCGTCCGCACCGACGTGCTGGTCGGGGTCGCGCAGCTCGCCGCCGGCAGGGCGGGCGGGGGTCTGATGTTCCCCGAGAGCCTCGTGAAGGGCCTGACCGCGCTCGCGGAGCGCGTCTCGCAGCCGGGTCTCGCCTTCGACGAGGCCCAGCAGGTCGAGCTCGATGCCTGCCAGCCGCTGCCGGGGTGGCTCCGCCCGCACCTCGAGCCCGTGATGCTGGCCACCCTGGGCCGCGACGCCCCACCCGCGCCGCGTGCCCGGCGAAAGACCGCCGCAGAGCTCGAGCCCGAGGTCCGCGGGCTCCGTGGCGGCGCGCTGCTGTGGCCCCTGGTACAGGCGATCCTCGACGATCCGACCTGGGTGTCGTGGCGCTCGCATCCCCCGACCGCGGCAGCCCTGATGCAGGCGCCGAAGACCTACGCGGGCCACGTGACGGTCGGCATCCAGCAGCTCGCCGCGGCCCCGGATCGCTTCGGGGTGCCGGCCTCGCGCCATGCCGACGTCAACCGCGTGTTGAGTGGATTCGCCTTGAAGCGGGCGCAATGGATGGCGGATCCCGCGCTCGACGACGGCGACCTCGAGGCGCTCGCCGCGCTCGGCTGACGTCCGGGGCTCGCAGTGTGCTTTCATGCTGCGGAGCACAGGCGGGAGCAGCATGACGGACGTACCGCGCACCCTCGATCTCACCGTGAGCCACGCCCGCCAGTCGACCATGGCGGCGGTCGGGGGCCTCGGCGGAGGGGTGTCGTTCGCGCTGGGCCTCGGGGCCGTCGCGCTGTCGATCCTCGGCGCGATGCGGCCCGAGGCCCTCGACTGCGACGTGGCCCGCCCGACCGAGGCGTGTGTCGCGGCCCTTCCCGAAGGGCTCCGCGGGCTGCCCGACCTCTCGCTGGCGGTCTGGTTCCACGCCGATCACGCCGACGCGAAGTGGAGCCCGCGCCAGTACCTGCAAGAAGAGGCGCGCTGGGCGGCCGCCCTCCCGCCGGGCACGACGTCCGACTCGCTGAAGGGCGTCGACGGCCGGGTGCCCAGCCGGGCGGCGCTCGATGGCGAGCTCGAGATGCGGCGCGCGGTGCTGCCCGGCGTGTGGGCACCGCCGAGCCGGGCCGCCGGCCTGGGCCCGTTCATCGTGCCGATGGGCATCGGTGCCGTCGGGATGCTCGCCGTCGCGGTGTGGGCCACGCGACGCAGCCGCACGTGGACGCCCATCGCCATCAAGGTGGCCGAAGACCACGTGTCCATCGGCAACGACAAGCTGGCCTTCGACGAGCTCATGACGATCGACGTGGCCCCGCTGCGCCTGTCGTCGGGCAGCCGCGAGCTGGTCCTGCCTCCCGGCTACGACCTCGCGCCGAGCGACCACGAGGTGCTGGTCGAGGTCCTGCAGGCCTCGATGGACCGCGCCCGCGAGCAGTTCCTCGACGAAGACGACGCGTAGGGCGCGCTACGGCGGACCCGAGACGCGGAACACGTGGCCGTCGAGGTCCTCGATCCGCATCTCGACCATCCCCCAGGGACGCAGGGCCGGCGCTTCGCGGATGCGCGCCCCGCGCGCGACCCAATCGGCGTACAGGGCGTGGACCTGCGCGCCCGTCGCCACGTCCAGGTGCAGCCACATCCCGGGATGCCCCTGGGCCCGCTGCACGAGCATCCACTGCGCGGTCCCGGCCCCGACGAGGGCGGTGTGGGCGGGCCCGGGCTCGTCCGGCGCGAGGAATCGGCCCTCGGTGTCGGACCAGCGCCAGCCGAGGTCGAATCCGAGGACGTCGCGGTAGTACGTGACACTGGCGTCGACCCGGTCGACGCAGAGGATGGGGCGGCAGTCGAAGATCCCCGTCGGATGAGCCATGTGCTCCTCCGTTACGGGCTGATCGGCGTCTGTTCGAGCTCGATGTCGTATTCCGCGCAGGGCCCCGTCGAGGGTGAGCGGATGTGGAGGTCCAGCGACAGATCCAGCGGCGTGTCGTTGTAGATCGGGAAGGTGTGCGCGGTCTGGAACGGATTCGCGACGAAGTCGAAGGTGTCGACGATCTGGCCGGTCCCGGGGTCGACGATGTCGGCGATCACGTGGGCGATGCTCGTGTTCCGTACCGTGACCTCGTGCAGCGTCATGGCGGGTGCCGGGACGAGGAAGCCGTCGGAGTCCCCTGCGTTCACGAGCAGGTTGTGGATGTCGACCACGGGAGCCAGCTGCGTCGGGCTGTTCGGCTCGAGCGGGTCGACGCAGCCCGACGGGGGTGTGACCTCGAGGCTGTACGGCGCGCAGGTGCCGCCGTCCGACACGCGGATGCGGGCCGTGGCGCCGAAGCCCCCTTCGGCCAGCAGGTCGCCGAACCACCACAGCGTCTCGCCCAGCGGCCCCGATTCGCGGACGACGTTGCCTTCCCAGGGGTCGCTCAGCACGCCGAGGGCGCTGCGCACGATGGGGTCGAGCACGGGAACGGGCGTGCCGCTCGGCACGTCGAGGTCGACGCGCGTCCACTGCGAGGTGGGCAGCGCGATGGCGAACCAGTCGAGGTCGGGCCCCAGCACGGCGTCCGTGCTGCCCGCGAGCTGCGGCGCATTCACAGCGAAGTCGTTGGGCTCCCAGGCATCCACGCACGGGTCGGCGTCGGCATCCGAGTCGGCGTCGGCATCCGAGTCGGCGTCGGCATCCGAGTCGGCGTCGGCGTCCGAGTCGGCGTCGGCGTCCGAGTCGGCGTCGGCATCCGTGTCTGCGTCGGCATCGGTGTCGGTGTCGGTGTCGGCATCCGTGTCGGCGTCGGCCTCCGCCGCATCCTTCGAGACCGGCGCGAGGCACGCGAGCAGCGTGAAGGCGAGCATGGAGTCCTCTCTCGGTTCGAGGACGGTTATTCGATCGCGCGTGCGCGCGGGGCCGGTCTTTCGCTTCTTTTCGCAGCTCCCTCCGGTCCGTCGTCGGGGAAGAACGACTCGATCCGGAGCTCCTGCGCAGTGACGTCCTGCGGCGTGCCGAGCACGGTGATGGCCGAGAAGTAGCGCACGTCGATGCGCGCCGTGCGGAAGTGGATCGACAGCACCGGGAGCGTCGGAGCCGTCGGATCGACGCGCTCGCTGCGGCCCACGGGTGGCGGTAGACGGCGCGGCGCCGGCGCTCGATCAGGAGCGCCGGCGCGCCAGCACCACGCCGAGCAGCAGCGTCAGGAAGCCCGGCGCGGCCGTGCTGCTCGCGCACCCGCACTTCTTGCCGTCGGCATCGTCCGTGTCGGTGTCGGTGTCCGTGTCGTCGGAGTCGGTGTCGGTGTCGGCGTCGGTGTCCGCATCCGAGTCGGTGTCGGCGTCGGAATCGGCATCCGAGTCGGCGTCGGCATCCGAGTCGGCATCCGCATCCGAATCGGCATCGGTGTCGGAGTCGGCGTCGGTGTCCGAGTCCGTGTCGGAATCGGTGTCCGAGTCCGTGTCGGAGTCGGTGTCCGAATCCGTGTCGGAGTCAGTGTCGGTGTCGGAGTCGGTGTCCGAATCCGTGTCGGAGTCGGTGTCCGAATCCGTGTCGGAGTCGGTGTCCGAATCCGTATCGGAGTCGGTGTCCGAATCCGTGTCGGTGTCCGAATCGGTATCGGTGTCGGTGTCGGCATCGCCGGTGTCCGTCACGCCGGTGTCCGCCGGAACGCCGGTGTCGCCGGTCGCGCCCGCCGTGTCGGTATCGGCATCGGTGTCGGCGTCGGTATCGGAGTCCGTGTCGGAATCGGTGTCGGAATCGGTGTCGGAGTCCGTATCCGCGTCGGTATCGGAGTCCGTATCGGAGTCGGTATCCGCATCCGTGTCGGAGTCGGTGTCCGCATCCGTGTCGGCATCGGTGTCCGCATCCGTGTCGGAGTCGGTATCCGCGTCCGTGTCTGCGTCGGTGTCCGCGTCGGTGTCGGCATCGGTATCGGCGTCCGTGTCGGCATCGGTGTCGGCATCGGTGTCGGAGTCCGCGTCGGTATCGCTGTCGCTGTCGGCGTCCGTGTCGGCGTCGGTGTCGCTGTCGGCGTCGGAGTCGGCATCCGTGTCGGCATCGGTGTCCGCATCGGTGTCGGCATCCGTGTCGGCGTCGCCGGTGCAGCCCTCGTCGGTCGCGTCGTTGCAGTTGTTGTCGACCCCGTCGCCGCACACCTCGGTCGCTCCGGGGTTCCGCGCCGCGTCGGCGTCGTCGCAGTCGTCGACGCAGGCGCTGTAGCCGTCGCCGTCGAGGTCGTCGGAGCCCGCGCCGGGCGTGCCGTTCCCGCCGGCGCCGTACGTCGGATCGTTCGGCAGGTCGACGTGGCCGGTCGTGAGGCCCGTGAGCGGGTCGCACATCGGACAGGCCGCCGCGACGGACTCGCCTTCGGTCGCCCGGTCGAGCAGGTCGACCGTCGAGATCACGACGTCTCCAGCGCTCGTGAGGGCGACGAAGTCGTCCCCGGCGTTCCGGAAGGACAGGCCCACCCCGTAGTCGAAGTCGCAGGCGATGCCGTCGATGGCCGCCGTGTTCCGGCACAGGAGGGCGTAGCCGCCGGCCGGGACCACCACGGAGGCGTCGACGACGACGCTCCCGTTGGGCCGATCGGTCAGCTCGGTGCCGATCAGGTCGATCGCCGTGGAGCCGGGGTTGTAGACCTCGAACCATTCGCGGGTGCCGTCGGTGCCGTTCGGGTCGACCATCACCTCGGAGATCTGGAGATCGCAGGCCGCGATGTCCTCGCCGATCAGCGCCGTGAGCGTGTCGGTGCCGGTGCCGCCGTCGTCGTCGACCACCGTCAGGGTCACGGTGTAGGCGCCAGGAGCCGTGTACACGTGGGAGGGGGCGAGGGGGCCGGAGGCGGTGTTGGTGTCGCCGAAGTCCCAGTCGACGGTGTGCGTATCGGCGCTGCCCGCGTCGGTG
Source organism: Alphaproteobacteria bacterium (assembly GCA_020632875.1). Lineage (GTDB taxonomy): Bacteria > Myxococcota_A > UBA796 > UBA796 > JACKEQ01. Next base: position 34,417 of record JACKET010000014.1, on the reverse strand, counting down.
AAGGCGCCCGCGAAGTCGAGCGCCTGTCCGACGACGCCGCGCAGGTCGGCACCCGCGACGACCAGCGGATCGACGTTCGCTACGTCGACGGTCGCGGTCGCGGTCGCGGTCTGGCCGTCGTCGTCGGTCACCGTGAGGGTGGCGGTGAAGACCCCGTTGTCCGGGTACGTGCAGGACAGCGCGGTCGGGTCGGTGCTGCTGTCGTCGACACCGAGCCCGTCCGCGTCGTCGCAGTCGAGCTCGTAGAGCACGATGGCGCCGTTGGGGTCGGTCGAGCCGCTGGCGTCGAGGGCGATGGCGCTCCCCTCGTCGCCGGCTCCGCCCACGAGCGCGGCCGTCGGCGGGACGAGGACCTGATCGACACAGAACAGCTCCTGCGCGAAGTTGCACTCCGGGACGATCACGGTCCAGTGGATGGCCTGGTTGCTGGTGGCGGTCCCGTCGCCGGTCCATCCCGACTCGGCGCTCGATCCGGTCGTCCAGCCCAGGCAGTTCTCGGCGGCGGGGGTGAAGTCGGCGTTCAGACCCGTCCAGTTCACGATGCCGCTCGCGTCGAGCGGCGCGGAGAGCGGGAACGTCAGCACGCCCGTCGCGTCGGTCACGCCGATGGTCGCGTCCGATTCGTTGGCGTACGCGGTCGAGGGGTCGAGGGGCCAGTCGAACGTGCCCGGCTGGCGCACCCCGTCGGAGAGGAGCGCGCGGGTGTTCGGGAACTCGAGCTGGCAGAGGAGGTCGGCCGCCTCGGCGCCCGACACGCCCCCGCCCGCGGCGGACACGAGGTCGCCGTCGTACAGCGCCGTGGTCGTATGGATCTTCGGCGGCGGTGCGATCTCGAGGTCGAGCGTCCAGGCGAAGAACGTGCCGGCGTCACCGTCGTTGGCGTCGAGGACCTCGAGCGACCAGATGCCCGCCGCATCCTCGCCGTCGAATGCCGAGAGCGCCTCGCGCGGAATCCAGGGGCCCTGGGGGGTAAGCACCCACCCGGCGGAACCCACGTTCGCGACCGGCAGCCCGGAGTCGTCGTCGAACAGGGTGGCCTGGACGAAGTCGCCGCTGCCGCCGTCGGTCGCGGTCGACCCGGCGCCGTCGCCCATCAGGTGCACCCGCGTACCGGACGGGCTGACCACGTCGATCTCGAGGTCGCCGCTCCACGTGTGCTCGAGGTCGATGATCACGTCGGCGTCGGTCACGCGACCGGGGCTGGCCGTGAGGATCGACACGAGGGGCAGCCCGAGGTCGCGCGTGGTGGTCTCGTCGAACGCGGTGCCCCCGGGGTGATCGGTGCTCGTGATGGTCTCGTCGGCCAGCTGCAGCGTGGAGAGGTCGACCGGCGCCGCCGCCGCGTCGTCGGCGCGGATCGAGCCGGGCTTCTCGGCCTCGGGTGCGCACGCGGAGAGAGCGGCCAGCAGGACGGGGGAGAGCATGCGGACGGGGATTCGGGACACGGGTACCTCGCGAGATCCGCCGAACCTACTGCTCTCGTGGCGCCCTGTCACGGGCAGGGGGGCTCCGCTAGGCGGGGGCCTGGCTCGGCTCCCGGACGAGATTGCCGTGCATGTGGCGCGTCAGCTCGGGCCACACGGGGGTCGCCAGCCACAGGGTCTTCGCGCAGCCAAGGGGCGTGAGCTCGAAGGCCCGCCGGACGGCGATGACGCCCTTGCGGTCGTTCACGAACGTCTCGCTCTCGAGCACGAGCGTGTCGCCCTGCACGGCATACCGGCCGAGCTCCATCCGACCGGACGACATCACGAGGCTCAGGGTGCCGTCGCGGAGCACCGCCGACTCTTCGTGGAGCACGAAGCCCGTGCCGCGCTCGATGGCGATCTGGTGGTAGTGCACGTGCTGGCTGCGCTGCACGAGCGTGAGCCGCTCGTCGTACTCGACACCGCGGCCGCCAGGGCACCGGCCGCTGCCCGAGCCTTCCGTCACCCATGTGCCGTGCCACCGCGTCGTGTCCATCGCCCCTCAATAGCGCCGTCGCGCGAGAACGGCCGGAATCGGTCAGAATGCCGCTGGAGGTGGAGATGCGCGTGGTGTCCCTGATCCTGCTCGCCGGTCTCGGCTGCAAGGGCAGAACGGACGGCCCGTCCGAATCGGATGTCGACACGGACACGGACAGCGACACCGACACCGACACCGACAGCGACACCGACAGCGACGCCGACACGGACACCGACACCGACACGGACACCGACAGCGACGCCGACGCGGATTCCGACGCCGACAGCGATTCCGACACCGACACCGACCCCTGCGACGCCGACGCCGGGCCGATCTGTGCGGACGGCTGGTGCTGGGAGCACCCGCTCCCGGGCCTGTCGCGATGGCTGGCCGTGTGGCCCGTCGCTCCGGACGTCCACTGGGTCGGCTGGGAGGAAGGGGTCTTCCGTCGGAACGCCGACGGCAGCGCGGATCGCTTCGAGCTCGTGCTGCCCTCGGGAGACCCGGCGGTGATCCTCGGTCTCTGGGGCACCGCTGAAGACGACGTGTGGGCCGTGGGGGACGGCATCTGGCACTGGGACGGCTGCGGGTGGACGCTCCATCCCGGCACCGAGACCGTGCGCCTGCGCGACATCCACGGGAACGGCGCGGGCGATCTGTGGGCCGTGGGCGAGGTGCTCCTCCGCTGGAACGGCGCCGACTGGGTCTCTCCGCCGGGCATCTTCGTGCTGCCCCGGGGCATCGAGGTCGAGGTGTGGACCTCGCCCAGCGGCGAGGCCTGGATTCGCGACAACTCGGCCCTCGTGCGGGCCACGGCCGCCGGAATCGGCGTCCCCGAGCCGCTCACCCAGATCGGCACCGCCGTGTTCGGCACCGCGGACGACGACGTTTGGGTCGCGTACGGCTCGGGCTGGCGGCACTACACGGCCACCGGCGTCGAGAGCTACGGCCTGCCGTTCACCGTGATCGGCATGGTCGCCGCGATGGGCACGGCGCCCGACGACATCTGGTCCGTGACGTTCCAGGGCATCTTCCTCCACTACGACGGCACTACATGGGACCCGGAGTGGAGCGCGCTCTCGCAGCTCAACGACGTGGGCGTGGCCGCCGGCGCGGCGCTCACGGTGTCCGACGCGGGGCGGGTCTACGCGCTCGGGCCCCAAGGATACTCCGAGGTGCTGCACGCCCTCACCGACGCGCAGATCCGCGTGCTCGACGCGCGCAACGGCGCCGTGTGGGCCCACACGTTCGGTGCGCTGCTCCGGCGGGACTCCGCGGGTGGCTGGAGCGAGGTCGACCCGGGCGGGCTGTTCGACACGATCGAGGTCGTGCGCGAAGACGACGTGCTGGTCGGCGGGATCGCGGGGCTCCGGCACTGGGACGGCGCGTCGCTCGGCGCCTTCCAGCCGACCCCTCCGTTCGCGTCGACCGGCAATTCGCTGTGCGCCACCGACGACGGGCAGATCCTGGCGCTCGGGTGGGACCCGGTGCCCGCGGACCTCTACCACTTCGACGGTGCGGCCTGGAGCCCGCTCGGCGTGCGTCCGGTGAGCGATCTGCGCACCTGCGCGCCGGACGTCAGCGCCTGGTTCGTCCACGTCGGCGCGTCCGTGGGCTACACCCCGCACCCGACCTTCCAGCGCCTCGCGGGCGGCGAGATCCTCCTCCAGGGCATCCACGGTGTCGGAACCCAGTTCCGGTCCGAGGGCGCTGCGGTCGCCCCGGACGACGCGTGGCTCCTGACCGACGCCATCCTCCACTTCGCGGGCGAGGGGTGGAACGAGGTGCCGCTGCCTGCGGGCCTCACGTGGGCACCGCAGGGCCTGAACGCACTGGCGGCCGACGACGTGTGGTTCTACGGCTTCAATGGCGAGATCACGCACTGGGACGGCACGGCGCTGACCGTGATGCCGGACATGGTCGGCTCGACGGCCGTGGTGCGGATCGACCGCATCGGCGGGGAGGTGTACGCGCTGACGGGGGGAGGGGACCTCGCCCGGCTGGACGGCGCCGTGTGGACGCCGCTCAGCACGCCGTACGGCGGGTCGCCGTTCGAGTCGGGCCGCATCTTCGCCGAGGATCACGCCGTGCTCTCCCGGGCGAACGGGATCGTCGTGTGGGACGGCGCCACGTGGGACTCGTTCGGGGGCTCCGGAGGCGCCCCGCTCGACGCGCTGGGCCCGGACTCGATCTGGATCGGCGCGGAGGACCGCGTCGAGCACTGGGACGGCACGAGCTGGGACCTGAACTGGCTCCCGTTCTCCATCTCGGGCGAGATCACCCGCATCGTCGTGTTCGCCCCGGATGACCTCTGGATCACCGACAGCGAAGGGCACGTCGGGCACTACGACGGCACGACGTGGACGGTCCCGCTGGAGGACTTCGGCACCGAGTCCGAGGTCCTGTTCGGCTCGGGCCCCGACGACCTCTGGATGATGCGCGGCACGTCGTCGTCGTCCGCGGGGGTCGCGGCGGATCGGTGGAACGGGGCCGTGTGGACGCCGTTCTTCGTGATGCCGGAGCCCGTCGTCATGCAGGCCTTCGCGGTCGACGACGCCGTCGCCGTGTCCGAGGAGGGCATCGTGGGCCACTGGAACGGCGCCGCGTGGACGCGGCTCGACACGGGTCCCGCGCCCGGGCAGGCCATCGTGGCCGCGCGGATCACCTCGGCGACCGACATCCTCGCGCTCGCGGGCGACACGCTGTTCCAGTTCGACGGCTCCACGTGGGCCGACGCCGGCTACGCGCCGGGCCCGCTCGCGCCGTCGGTCGGCGCCATCACCGACGGAATCGCGGTCCAGGGTGGCGATCAGGGCGCGCTGGTGGGCCTCCCGCTGCCCTGAGTCACGGGCAGGGGTTCGCCTGCCGGGTCCAGACGTCGAGGGTGTCGATCACCTGGTCGATGGAGTAGGGCTTCGAGAGGAAGCCGGTCATCCCCGCTTCCCGGCACAGCCGCTGGTGCGTCGAGGTGACGGATGCCGTGAGCGCGATGATCGGCACGGAGCTGCCGGCCGCGCGGATCTCGCGGGTCGCCTCGAACCCGTCCTTGTTCGGCATCTGGCAGTCCATGAACACGATGTCGAAGCCCTTCGTCGCCAGCACGTCGACGGCTTCGGTGCCGTCCTGCACGGTGGTCACGACGCAGCCGAGCAGCTGGAGCATGCGCGCCGCCACCATCCGGTTCACCGGGCTGTCCTCGGCCACGAGCACCCGCACGCCGCGGAAGGGCTGCGGAGCCGCGCCGCGTGCCGGAAGCGTCGGGTCGGGTCGGGCGAGGCGCTCGCGCAGCTGCGACAGCGACAGGGGCAGGCCGATCGATCCGGAGAGCGCGTTGGCGAGGTGCGCGGGATGGGTCGCGAGCACCTGGACCCGGCCCGTGAGGGTGGGCAGGAGATCCGGGTCCGCGATCACGACGTCGAGCTCGATCTCGTCGAGCCGTTCGGGCAGGTCGTCGGGGTCGACCCCCTCGGCGTCGAAGCCCAGCCGCCGCAGGTAGTCGACCGCGATCGGCGTGTGGAGCGGGCCCGCCGCGACGAGGACGCGCTTCCCGGTCGGCGGGATCGGGTCGGGCGGCCGCCCGGTCAGCGGGAGCTCGAACCAGAAGCAGGCGCCGTGGCCGAGCCCATCGGACCCCGCGCCGATGGTGCCCCCCATCGCGGCCACGAGCTCGCGGGAGATCGAGAGCCCGAGACCCGTGCCCCCGAACCGCCGGGTGGTGCTCTCGTCGGCCTGGCGGAACGAGTCGAACACCTCGGTCAGCGACTCCGGGGACAGGCCGATGCCGCTGTCCCACACCTCGAAGCGCGTGCCGCCGGGCACGCTGTGGACGAGCGTGCGGACCGCGCCCTGGTCGGTGAACTTCAGCGCGTTCGAGACGAGGTTCGTGAGCACCTGCTGCACGCGCTTCGGGTCGCCGGTCACGACCGCCGGGACGTCGCCCGTGACGTGGCACGCCAGATCGAGGTCGGCCTTCGTCGCGCGCTCCGAGAACTGCCGCAGCGTGCGCTCGACCACGTCGTAGAGGTCGAAGGCGATGTGCTCGAGGCGCAGCTCTCCGGCTTCGATCTTCGAGAAGTCGAGGATGTCGTCGAGCAGGCCCAGCAGCGATTCCGCCGCGAAGCTCAGGTTCTCGGCGAGGCTGCGCTGCTCGCCGTCGAGGTCGGTCTTCAGCAGCAGCTGCGCCATCCCGATCACGCCGTTCATCGGCGTGCGGATCTCGTGGCTCATGTTGGCGAGGAACAGCGACTTGGCCTGGTTCGCGCGCTGCGCCTGGAGCTCGCTCGCCCGGCTGCCCTGCTCGGCGTCCTGGAGCTGCTCGATCACCCGGCGGTGGAAGGCGGAGGCGCGCTCCCGGTCGTCCTCCAGGCGGGCGCGGTTCGTGTTGGCGCGGGCCAGCTGCTTCCGGAGGATGCGGTTCTCCTTGCGCAGCGCCTCGATGTCGTCCTCATCCATCGCGCGCTCCGATGAGCACCGTGACGATGGTCTCGTTGTGGAAGTCGGCGACCGGAGACCCGCCGTGCGGGGCGATCTCGCCGTACGTGTAGAACCCGATCACCGGGGTCTCGGGGCCGACGCGCTCCCGCAGCAGCTCGTACTCCTTCGCGGTGCGCGTCCCGAGCAGCTGCTTCCGGGCCGCGCACGCGAACACGAGGGCGGCGGCGGGCGTGCCTTCGAATCCCGCCATCGCCAGGTCGGCCGAGCGCGCCGACGCCTGGAGCACGTCGTCCCGTCCGCCTTCGGTGAGCTGCACACGCGCTCCGAGCGGCACCTCGCCGGCGAACGTGATGGTCCCGTCGTCGCCGGTCAGGGGCATCGGCGCCCTGAGGCAGAACGAGCCCGACGCGTTGAAGACAGCGAGCGGGAAAGCGGGGCTCGGTTGGACGTCACCGAGGCGCTTCGCGAGCTCGGCGACCACCGAGACGGCCCGCACGTTCAGGCTCTCGGGCAGGGCGATGCACAGATCGCCCTCGGCCGCGCGGGACTCGGTGACCGCCTGCTCCACCGCGCCGACCGGGTCGGCCGACAGGCCGCGGCCCGCCCCCACGCGGACCTCGACGTCGGCGAAGACGATCAGGGCGACGGAGTCCTCCTGGAACCGCGCGACCGACGACACCTCCCCGTCGGTCGTACAGCCGATCAGCGGCACGTCGCCGAGCGCGTCGCCGATGCGGTCGAGCAGGGCGCGGTGGTCGCTGTCGATGCTCGACCACAGCATCGCGCCGGTGGGGGTGTGGCCTTCGAGCTGCACGCGGACGGCCCCGATCAGCTCTGCGGCGCCGTGCTCGGGCGAGGGGTCGAGGGTGTGGGCGACGGCGATCCGCATGGAACGAGGATGCCTGTCACGTGCCGGGAAGGGCGTGACAGGGGGCTTTCTCCACGCCAGGCGCGTCGGCGGTCAGTCGCTCGAGCGGAGGAGCTCGGTGGGCTTCTGCTTCGCCTTCTCCGACATCTCGCGGGTGCGCGGGAATGGCGCGTCGGGGCTCGGTACGACCTCACCGGAGCGCAGCAGCTTGGTGGCGTTCCGCTCCTCTTCGGACATCTCCGCGGTGCGGGGCTCGAGCACGCGGGCCGGCACGATCTCGTCCGAGCGGAGGAGCTTCGCGGGAGGCTCCTCCTCCGGCGGGTACGGGATCAGGCTCAGGTACGAGGGCTCTGCCGCGACGGGCCCGATGCCCTGGGCGACCGCAGCGTTGCCGGCCCCCGGTGACAAGGCAGGCCCCTGGGCCTGGGAGGTCTGTGCGATACGAGAGGGGATGGACTGACGGCGACTGAGCACGGGCACCTCCGCGGATGAGGAAATCGTAGCGACCGACCCCCGCTCTCGAATGCGACACACTGCAACATCCCGCGTGGCAAGATGCGGCGACCCCGGGTGCGCCTCGGCCACCCCCAGCCCCGGAGCCCCCATGCGTACGGTCCTCGCTCTCTCCCTGGCCACCGCCTGTGCCCCGGCGCCCGAGGTCGCGGGCACGTCGCCGGGTAGGGCCCTCGAGGGTCCCGATGCCGACGCCGCGATCGAGGCCTTCGTCGAGAGCGGCGCCGCATTCGGTGCGCTGGTCGATCCTTCGACGGGTGAGGTGGTGCCGCTCGAGTCCCTCGACCGGGCGGTCGTGAACAGCGGCGACTTCTCGCAGGCCGGCATCTCCTGTCTCGACTGCGGGGGCGTGAACGCCACCTGCACCGGCCCTTCGGGTTCGACGCGGACGCTCCGGGTCGATCTCGTCCGGAACAGCGGGAACGGCCCGGTCGACGTGGTCGGTGCGGGGGGAGCGAACTGGGTCCCGATCTCCCGGACCTGTGACGGGGGCACCTGCCCTGCCGATGTCGATGCGACGGGAGGGCCCGTCGCGTTCCAGCTCGACATGCTCGGCGTCCTGCCGACGTGCTCTGCGTTCGCCGTCTGGTTCGACACCGTCGAGCCCGTCACCACGACCGCGCAGTTCCTCGACGGAGCCTCCGCAGACAGCATCTTCGAGGTGGGCGCCACGCAGGCGCTCCCCGCGCAGGGTTGGGTGGCCCTCCTCTCCAGCAGCGCGCAGATCTTCGATCTCGGCGGCCTCAACGGCGCCCTCGTCGGCGGTACGCCCTACGGCAACTACGACGTGCAGTACGTCACGGGAACCCCCATCGAGCCCGATTCGACCTACCAGCTCGACGCGGATCTCGGGTTCGTCGCCGGGCTCCCCGGCGGCCAGGCCCTCCTGTACATCGAGCTCGGCACGTCCGACGGATTCACGTTCAGCAGCCTCTCCGATGCGGCCACCACGGCCGTCTACGCGGGCAACCTCTCCGCCGGTGTCGTCTCGGGCCACCTCACCACCACGTTCTCCACGGGCGGGTCGGTCACCGGCGATCCGCTCGCCGTGCGGCTGGGGCAGGGCAGCTCGCTGGGTTCGGGCACCTCCGACTTCGCGGGGTTCGACAACGTCGTGCTGCGGGTCACCAACTGAGCCTGTCCGACTGGGAGGTGCTCGACCACGCGCCCATCCCCGGCGACGTGCAGGTCGTCATGCTCATCGAGCGCGATGGCGAGCTCGCCATCCACGTCGACGGCTGCGAGCTCATGGGCACCGACACGCACGGGTCCGAAGACGCGCTCGCCGACCTGGCGTTCGACCGGCTCGGTCCGCTCGACGCGCCGCGCGTGCTGGTGGGCGGGCTCGGCACCGGGTTCACCCTGGCCGCGGTGCTCCGCCGCCTCGCTCCGGGCGGGCGGGTCACGGTGGCCGAGCTGGTGCCCGAGGTGGTGCGCTGGAACCGCGAGCACCTCGGCGTCTACGCGGGGCACCCGCTGCGCGACCCCCGCGTCGACGTGTTCGTGGGCGACGTGTTCGATCGGATGCAGGGCGACGTGCGCTGGGATGCCATCCTGCTCGACGTCGACAACGGGCCCCGCGCGTTCACGCGCCAGTCCAACGGCATCCTCTACACGCGCCAGGGCCTGCACCAGGCATGGCGTGCGCTGCGTCCCGGAGGCGTGCTCGGCGTGTGGTCTTCGTCGCCCGACCGCGGGTTCACCCGCCTCCTGAAGAAGGAGCGCTTCGACGTCGAGGTCATCCGCCACTCCGAGCCGTCTCAGGGCGAGATCGAGACGCACGTGCTGTGGATGGCCCGCCGCGGCTGATCAGTCGAGATCGACGTGGAACAGGCGGTCCGAGGCGGTGAACACGAGGTTGGTGTCGTTCCCCACGCCCGCGGCGCCGTGGTGGAACGCGCTCCCCCCCACGTACAGCGCGTCGTTGTTGTTGTCGGTGATGAAGCCGCTGCCCGAAGAGTCCCAGTCGAAGCCGTACACCGTGTTCGAATCGAGCGTCACCGGGTCGCCGAAGTGCATCGTGATGTACCTTCCGGGCGGGTAGCTCAGCGTCTGGCTCGTCTCGGCGCGGGCGATCTCGGTGAAGGTCGTGCCCGTCACGGTTCCGATGCGGACGGTGAACGTGGCGGAGTTGTTCACGATGTTCGGGCCACGGCTGCGGAGCGTCACCGCGTTCAGGGTGTAGGGGCCGGCGCCGAGCGTCGTGAACGTCTGGCCCTGCAGCGGCCGATCCGACCAGATGTGCCCGTTGTCGGCGCCCGCGTCGAACTCGCCCGAGGTCTGCAGCATCGCGATGTCGGCACCGTTCACCGTCGGTGGGCTGCTGGAGAGCGTGATGGAGTCGGCGGCGTCGGTGTCGAAGTAGATCGCGAAGGCCGAGCACGTGTTCAACACGCCCAGCAGGTCGATCTGCAGGATGTCGGGCGTGGAGACGTCGTAGGCGGGGCACGCCCCGCCGTCGCAGGTGGCGAACACGGCGCCGACGTTGGTCGTCTGGCTCACGGCGACGTCGACGGCTCCGCTGCCGCTCGCGCGCTCGAGCAGCAGCGACACCTGGCGCGTGAATCCCGCAGGGCCCGTACACGTCGCGTTGGCCCCGCCGCAGTCGAGGCAGGCCGCGTCCGTGATCTGGAGGAAGTCGCCGCTGTTCACGGCGCGGTCGAGGCGCGTGAGGGTCGTCACCTCGCCGGACGACGGGTCGACGAGCACGCCGAATTCGGCGCCGGAGGCCTCGAAGTCGGAGACGGTCGCATCCGCCACGCCATCGGGAGCGTCGCCCTCCACGAGCGTTCCGGCGGACTCCGGGACGGGCGAGCAGGCGACGGCCACGGCCGCGAGGAGGAGGGAAGGGCGCATCGGAGCTCCAGGGGGTGCGCTCACCCTCGCCAATTCCGCGGCCTCCGATCTAGAGTGGAAGTGTGTCCGAACGTATCGCTCGTGTGTCGGACCCATCTGGACTGGCCTGCATGGACGAATCAGGGCTCTCCGTCGATCTCGCCGCGCTGGACGGCCAGGCCAACGTGTGGACGTCGGGGCGCGTCCCGAATGACCGGCAGGCACGCGCCCGGTCCGTCTTCGGTCTCGCGGCCGACGAGGCCATCCACGTCCTCCACGACGCCTCGTGGCTCGGCGACCTCGGGCACGGCTTCGTGCTCACCGACCGCCGGTTCGCGGTGGCGCGCCGCTTCGGCACGCCATCGACGTTCACGTTCGTCGCAGACCTCGATCGATTCGGCGAGACCCTGCTCGTCGACGGCGTCGGGCTCGAGCTCGAGGGCTGGTCGACCGAGGCCGCCGACGCGCTGCTCCGCCTGATTCGGGCGACCCTCCCCGACCCGATGCGGTGGCCCGACGTCGTGCTGTCGACCGTGCGACGCGAGCTCGGCAACGTCGACGGCATCGCGTTCGCGCCGGACATCCCGGCAAAGCGCGAGGCGGCGACGCGCACCGCGCACGGCATGCCCGACGACGAGCGGGTGCTCGCCGTGCTCGACCTCACGGCGTTCGGCACCGCGGCGCTGCACTGGGTGTTCACCGATCAGCGGTTCGGTTGGCGCCAGACCCGCCTCGACGTCCCCACTTCGGTCGCGTGGTCGCGACTGCCCTCCGAGGGGCTCTACGTGATGGACGACGAGATCAACGTCGCGGGGGGACTGTTCCAGCTGACGGGCGGGCTGCACGGGCTGGGCCGGGCGCTGAAGACACTCGTGGCGCTCATCCCGACCGAGGCGCGCAACCCGCGCTTCGAGGCGCGCATCCGCGCCGATCCCGACGACGAGGCGGCGTGGCAGGTGTATGCCGACTGGTTCGAAGAGCAGGGGCACCCGCGCGCCGCGCTGATCCGCGCCCACCGCGCGGGGAGGTCCGGCGAGGACGTGCTCGAGAAGCACCGGCTCGTGCTCGACCCCGGCATCCAGGGGGTCGAGCAGCGCAGGTGGCGCAGCGGGTTCTGGGACGAGCTCGTGCTGTACGCCACGGTCGGGCGCTTCGGCATGTACGAATCCCATGCGCCGAGGCTCGCGCTGGCCCACCCCAGCGCCTGGGGGCTCCGGCGGCTGCAGGTGGGATCGGAGGAGAACCCCGTCCGCGAAGAGGCGCCGGTGGCGGTGCTGGCGAAGTGCCTCGACCTGGAGCTGCCGTTCCTCCGGGAGATCGAGGTCCACGTCGCGTTCGACGGGCCGTGGGTGCGGAGGATCGCCAGGGAGGTGGAGGAGCATCACCCCGAGGCGACGTTGCACCTCCGCAGGCACTGATTCCGTCGGGACGACGCCCGCTCGCGGGCGGTGGACGTCGGAATCGCGGATGCCGCGCGATACGTTTCGCACCCTGCTCCCGTTCAGGGTCCGTCACACCGACGGGAGGTCGACATGCTGCTGCTCGCTACGCTCTTCTCCGCCCAGGCCGAGGTCCCCGATGGCTGGTTCCTCGCCGGGAGCAAGCCCGACAACTACGAAGCCGAGGTCGTCGACGAGGCGTACTCGGGCAAGGGCTCGGCGCGCTACGCCAGCACGAAGGACGAAGAGGGCTTCGGCACGATGATGCAGACCATCGCGGCCGACGAGTTCGTCGGGAAGCGCGTGCGGCTCTCGGCCATGGTGAAGTCCGAGGACGTGGGCAGCTGGTCGGGGCTGTGGATGCGGGTCGACGGGCCGCGAGGGGCCATCGCCTTCGACAACATGATGGACCGCCCCATCACCGGGACCACCTCGTGGAACCGCTACGAGATCGTGCTCGACGTGGGCAAGAACGCCAAAGCCATCGCGTTCGGCATCCTCATCGACCGCGCGGGCACCGTGTGGCTCGACGACCTCGAGATGGAGGTCGTGGACGACCAGACCCCGCTCACCGGGCTCGAGAACACGCGCGCCTCCAAGCCGGTCAACCCGAGCTTCGAGCGCAAGTAGCGATGGCGGGCTCCACCGAGGCCCGGGCGCTGCGCGGCGACGATGCCGCGTGGAACGCCCTCGTCCAGGCGCACGATCACCGCGTGGTCGTCGCCCTGGTCGCGCGTGGAGCCCGTCCCTGCGAGGCGCGCGAGTGCGCCCAGGAGGCGTGGATGCGCCTGGTGCAGCAACAGCGGGAGGGCCGGCTCGCCGAGCTCCAGCTGCCCGGCCTCGCCATCCGCCAGGCGCGCTTCATCTGGCTCGAGCGCTGCCGGCGCGCCGGGACGGTCGTGCCGCTCGATGGCCTGCGGGAGCCCGCCGACGGCGCGGGCTCCGAGGACCGGATGCTCGATCGGGCCCGGCTCGGACGCACGCTGCGCGCCCTCGACCGCGAGAGCGACCGGGATCGCGCGCTCTTCGAAGCCGCGTACGGCGGCGAGGGGCCTTCGCACGCCGACCTCGCCGACCGGTTCGGATTGTCACTGCAGCGGACCCGGCAGATCCTGTCGGAGGTCCGCCAACGCCTGAAGGCCGCCCTGGGGGACGGATGACGCACCTGACCGACGACCACATCGCGGCCTGGGCCGCGGGAGAGCTCGCTCCGGCCGAGCGCGATGCCCTGGAGGCGCACGCCGACGCCTGCGCCGACTGCGCGGCCCGCCTCTCGGCAGGCGCCCGTGCCGAAGAGGCGATGTACGAGGTCGCCGCGGCGTCCGCGGCGCGCGCGCCCAGCGGCACGGGCTGGCGCTGGCCCCTGGCGGGCCTGGCACTCGCCGCTGCCGCGCTGATCGCCGTCGGGCTGTCGCAACGGCCGGCCGAGACGACCGAATCACACGACGGCGCCGCGCGCGTCGACGTGTCCGTCGAGTGCATGTCCGCGCCCGACCTTCATACCTGCGAGGCCGACGCACTGCGGCGCGGCCTCATGACCGAGAGTGGACGCATCCCGCGCTACGACCGCGCGGTGTGTGTCGGATGTGGGAGGGACTCGTGATCTGGATGCTCTGTGCGGCCCATGCCGCCGCCCCGACCGGCTGGTGGGCGCCGGACGTCGACGGATACACCGTCGACCGCGACGAGACCGTGGCGAAGGACGGCAGCGCCAGCGCCGTGATCCGCGGCGAGAAGGGCGCCAAGGACTTCGCCACGCTGCTCCAGCCGCTCGACCCCGCGCCGTGGGCCGGGAAGCGGGTGCGGTACACGGCCTGGGTGCGCACCGAGGGCGTGAAGGACTGGGCCGGGGCGTGGATGCGAGTCGATGTGGGCGACGAGAGCACGGCGTTCGACAACATGCAGGACCGCGCGCTGCGCGGGACCAACGACTGGACCGAGGTCTCGGTCGTGCTCGACGTCGACGCCGAGGCGACAGGCCTCGTGTTCGGCATCCTCCTCTCGGGGCCCGGAGCCGTGTGGCTCGACGACGTGCACGTCGAAGAGGTCCCGCGCACCGTCGAGGTCACCGACCTCGAGAAGAAGAAGAAGCGCCCGACTCGACCGAAGAATCTCGACTTCGAGCCCTGAGCGTCCGCCTCGGAATGGCGTGCCTCTGTGCAGAGTGACGTCGACAGACGTGCGCCTGGAGGCTACCGGTCCCCGTTCGTGGAGGATCGATGCCCATCGCGCTGTCCCTGCTGATCGCCTGCGCTCCGGAAGACGTGTCCGACGCGCCGCCCGCAGATCCGACGTTCGAAGAGCCGTCGGTCCCCGCCGAGCCCGAGGCCCCCGTCGAGCCGACGGCCTCGCGCTGCACCGTCGAGCCGGGCCTCATCCGCTGCGAGCACGAGATCACCACGATCATGACGGGCTTCACGGGCCTCGTCCCGCGTGACGTGCACTTCCAGGTGCCGCTCGGCAGCCCGCCTCCCGGCGGCTGGCCGACCGTCGTGATGTTCCAGGGCTCCTTCGTCGGGCCCGACACCTTCTGGGAGATCCGGGACGACGCCATCTTCGGGATGTGGAACCAGGGGCTGCTCATCAAGGAGCTGCTGGACCGCGGCTTCGCGATCGTCGCGCCCGAAGCCCACCTCGGCGGCACGACGGCGTGGGACACGAACCTCCCGCCCATGGCCTTCGCGTGGGACCTGTCGACCGATCACCGCTTCATGCTCGACCTCTTCGCGGCCCTGGACGCCGGAGAGCTCGGCCCGCTCGACTCGCACGCGATGTACGCAACCGGGATCTCGAGCGGCGGCTACATGACGAGCCGCGTGGGGCTCGAGTACCCCGAGCGGTTCCGCGCGCTGGCCATCCACAGCGGCTCGTGGGCCACCTGCAGCACGCTGTGCGTCGTCCCCGCGCTGTCGCCCGACCACCTGCCGACGCTCTTCCTGCAGGGCGAAGACGACCCGCTCGTGCCGCTCGACACCGTGCTCGACTACGTCGACGCGCTCGACGACGCGAGCGTCGAGCACCGCCTGATCGTCGAGCCCGGCGCGGGCCACGAGTGGATCGCGCCCGCTCCCACCGAGATCCCGGACTGGTTCGAAGCGCACTGAGCGTTGCGTTCTCGCGACGCCCCCTCGACCGGGCTCGACTCCCGCACGACCCCGTCACACGCGATGTTCTCGGGCACTGGAGGCCCGATGAACGTCCTTTCCATCGCTGCGATGCTCGTGCTCGGCGCGTGCACCCCCGAACCCGAGATCAGCCCCTTCGAAGGCCCGGATGGCGTGCTCGAGGTCGTGACCGACCAGGAGCAGGTGCTCGTCGCCACGACCCACCTGCGCGTGAAGAACGCGCCGGGGCCCGGCAGGCGCTTCGGAGACCACGCCGACGCCGTGGGCAACTGGCTCTACGAGACCCGACCGGACGGCTGGCTCGGGGCGGGGTTCCGCAACGTCGGCCGGCTGGACTGGTGGACCCTCACGGTGTGGGAGAGCGAGGAGGCGATGCGGGCGTTCGTCGCGTCGGAGCCGCACCTCTCGGCCATGCGCGACATCGCGGAGGTGTCGGCGGGTGCCGAGGCGCGGTCGGAGTGGATGGCGGCGGAAGACGCGCCTCCCGACTGGGACCACATCGTGGAGCGGCTGGAGGCCGACCCGCAGATCGTGTACTGACACGGCATGTGGTCCGACCTCGCGATCTTCCTGGCGGTCTCGCGCCAGGGCTCGGCGTCGCGCGCGGCGCGTGAGCTCGGCACCAGCGTGTCGACGGTCACGCGCCGCCTGGCCGCGCTGGAGGCGGAGGTCGGGCGCGCCCTGTTCGTGCGCACGCCCACGGGGCTCGAGCCCACCGCCGCGGCCCATGCGCTGCGCCCGCACGCCGAGAGCGCGGAACGCGCGGTCCACGCGGGCCGGGCAGCGATCGACGCGATGGACGCCACGCCCCGGGGCGCCGTGACCATCGGGCTTCCGGGCGACATGACGGTGCTGGTGCTCCTCCCGCGGCTGAAGCCGTTCCTCGACGCCCATCCCGAGCTCGAGCTGTCGCTCGACACGGGTCTCGCGCTGGCCGACCTCGAGCGACGGGAGGCGGACGTCGCGGTGCGCGTCGCGCTGCCCCCCGGCGATTCGCTGGTCGCCCGCCGGCTGCGCACGGTGGACTGGGCGGCGTTCTCGACGCCCGCCGCCCTGGAAGGGGTCCGTGACGCCTCGGATCCCGCCCAGCACGCGTGGATCGGGGGTCTCGACGGCTCGGCCCCGGAAGACGACTTCGGACCGGCATTCGCCGGGGTGCGCTACCGCATCCGGTGCACGACCCCCGTGCACGTGCGGCACGCCGTCGCGTCGGGCCTGGGTGCCGCGGTGATGCCGGCGCTGTTCGGCGAGCTGACGCCCGGCCTCGTGCGCCTGCCCATCGAGACCCGCCCGCCGACCGAGCTCTACCTCGTCACGCACCGCGCGATGCGCCACAGCCCGCGCGTCGCGGCCGTCTGGGACATGCTGATCGAGCTCCTTGCTGAGGGCGATCCGGCCGAGGAGCACGCGCTCCTCGCCGACGCGCTCGAGGCCGCCTACGGCTTCGGAGTCGCGCGGGCGCGGTAGCTGCGTACCCGGGCGCTTGGTACGGTTCGCCGATGGACAGCGCGGTCGCCATCGGCACACACACGCTCGACCTCGTGCGGGGGCGGCTCGACGGTCCCGGCACCGCCATCCCGCTGACCCAGCTCGAAGCGCTGTTCCTCGCGTACCTCGCGCGGCGCACCGACACCGTCGTGCCGAAGGACGAGCTGCTCCGCGAGGTCTGGGGCTACGCCGCGAACGTGCGGTCCCGCGCGGTCGACGCCACGCTGGTGCGGATGCGGAGCAAGCTCGAGGGCACGGGCATCGCGATCGACGTGCTCTGGGGGCGCGGCCTGCAGCTCTCGGTCGACGCGCCGGCACCCGTGATCGCGCCGGCGGCACCGAGCCTTCCGGGCCGCGAGGAGGTGCTCGGCGCGCTGGCACCGATGCTCGAGGTGCCGGGGCTCGTGTCGCTGTGGGGGCCGCCGGGCGTCGGGAAGACGGCCGTCGCGCGCGCCCTGCCTGGGGTCTGGATGCTCGTCGGCGAGGGTGAGCGGTCGATCGAGCAGGAGCTGTGCACGCGGCTCGGCTGTGCGCCCGCCGAGATCCCGGTGGCGCTGGCGCGAGCGCGGCCGCGGCTCGCAGTCGACGACGCCGAGGCGCGCACCTCCGGCGAGCTCGAGCTGCTGCGCGGGTGGGCCGAGCACACCGGCGTGCTGCTGATCGGCACGCGGCGTCGGCCCGGTCGCGCCGACCTGCGCCTCGAGCCCCTCGGTGCCGAGGCCGCGACCGCCATGCTCGCGGCGCTCACCGAGCAACCGGCCGCGCAGTGCGCGCCGCTGGTCGCGCACACCGACGGCCTGCCGCGGCAGATCGAGCTGCTCGCGCAGGCCGTCCGCTTCGTGGGCCCCGAAGCCGCCGCAGAGCTCGGCGCCGGCGCGTTCCCCGCGATGGAGGCAGCGGTCGGCGTGCTGTGGGCCGGGCTCGACGACGGCGAGCGCGCGGTGCTGGGCGCCGTCTCGATCTTCCGCGACCGGTTCGATCTCGTCGCCGCCGCGCGGGTCGCCGACACCACGCCGCACGCGGTGCTGCCGGTGCTGCAGCGCCTCTACGAGCTGTCGCTCCTCCAGGGCGACCGCGGGGTGTTCCGACTGCTCGCCCCGGTCCGCGTGGTCGCCTCGCGCTACCGACCCGAAGGGGTCCAGCAGCGGTTCGAGGCATTCTGTCGCTGGCTGCTCGAAGACAACGCGCGCGGGGGCGACCGCTGGCGCCGGCACCTGGCCGACCTCCTCGACGTCCTCCGAACGGCCGAGGGCGCGCTCGCCGCCGAGGTGGGCGTCATGTGCGTCGAGGCGTCCATCCATGCGGGTGCGGAGGCCGATCTCGGCGCCCAGCACGGGCCGGAGCGGCGGCCGCTCGTCATCGCACTGATGCTGACCACGCACGCGCTGCATGGCCGGTTCGACGAAGCGCAGCGGCTCCTCCCCCTCATCGCCGAGCCGCTCGCCGACCCGGCCGCCGAGGTCGTCCGTCGCGCGGCGCTGCGGCGGTGGGATCCCGATGCGCCGCCGTTCGAGGCCCTCGCGTCGCGCGTGTCCGTCGCGCTGTACGCGGCCGCCTTCACGCTCGCCGCGGCGACGGGATGGGTGCCTCCGGTCGACGCCTGCCTGCACCTCGCGGCGCTGGGCGAGCAGGCCGGGTACGTCGCGGTGGCGCGGGCCATGTACACGTACAGCAGCGCCGCGGCCCGACGTGCCGGCGACCCCGCCTGGCTCGACCTCGGCCGCCGGGGAGGTCTCGAGTGCCGCGTGGTGGTCGAGCTCCGTCGGGGTGACGTCGCACGCGCGGCCGAAGTGGCCGCGGCTCTGCTCGACGTCGAGCGCGACCACATCCTCCGGCTCGAGCTCGCCGGGATGCTCGCGCTGGCCCTGCTCCTCGACGACCGGCGCCCCGAGGCCCTCGAGGTCGTCGACCGCTACGGGCGGTCGCCCGTGGCCCACTACCTCCAGCTCGCGGCCCTGGTCCTCGGTCGGGCCGACACGCTCGCCGACCCCGCGCGGCAGGGGTGGATCGAGAGCTGGCGGCGCGGCGAGACGGTCGAGCCGGGCCCGCTGCACAACGACGCGCGATTCGTGTATTCGCTCGTGCTGTCGCGCCTCGTGGCGCCCTGACCCGTCGCGCAGGTCGCGACGCTGAAGCTCAGCGCCCGTTGCGCCAGGCGGTCCCGGCGCGCTGCAGGGCCGCGCGCGTGGTCTCCTCGATGCCGACGATGTCGACGATGCCGAGGCCGAACCGCGCCTCGTGGTCGGCGACGGTCGCGCTGTCGGACCACTCGGAGATCTGGCGGTACAGCAGGATCTCGCGGGCTCGCGGCTCCAGCGCCCCGATCGCGGTGTTCAGCGCGCTGAGGTAGCTGTCGCGGTCTTCGTCGCTGGCGTCGGGCATCACGTCGTTCCACGGGGCGAACGATCGGCCCTCGAACCCCAGCAGGAAGCCCGCCCGCATCAACAGGTAGCTCGTGATCTCTTCGTCGGACACGGGCTGGTCGGCGAGCGCGCTCGTGTGCGCGGCGCGTTGGCGCTCGGCTTCGGCGGCCTCGGCGCGGAGCGCGGCCACGCGCACCGACAGAGACGGGATCGGCTCGCCCACGGTGGGGTCGCCGCCACTCGCGCCGCGCCACGCGGCCTCGATCTCGGCGCGGAGCCTCGCGGCCACCGGCTCGGGGGGC
This sequence comes from Alphaproteobacteria bacterium, assembly GCA_020632875.1. Classification (GTDB taxonomy): domain Bacteria; phylum Myxococcota_A; class UBA796; order UBA796; genus JACKEQ01. The sequence continues at coordinate 15,109 of JACKET010000014.1, read as the reverse complement.
CCGACGACGTCGGAGGGCCGGATCTCGTCGACCCGCTCGCAGTCCACGCGGACCTGCGAGGCGTCGGCGAGGCGCAGAGCGAGCGCGTTCGGCGTGCTCGGCTCGTCGGGGATGTCGTCGAGCCAGAACGACTGGCCGTCGCGCGTGCGCGTGAAGCAGAGCGCGCAGTCGCCGAGGCCGAGGTACAGCGCGAGCTCTTCGTCGATCAGGGGCACGGTCTCGGGCAGATCGTCGCAGTGCTTCTCGGTGTGCAGCACGACGAGGCGACCCGCGAGATCTCGCGCCACGACGGTGGTTCCCATGCTCATCCGACACCCCTCGAGCACCCTCTACGGTGTTCGGGGGCGGCTGGCTACGGCAGCACCTGCACGCGGCGGTTCAGCGCGCGCCCGGCCGATGTCGCATTGTCGGCGATGGGCTCGGTCTCGCCCTTGCCGACGGGCTTCAGGCGCTTCGCTTCGATGCCGCGGTCGGTCAGCCACTTCACGACGGACGCGGCCCGGCGGGCGGACAGGTCGAGGTTGTGGGCATCGCTGCCGTCGCTGTCGGTGTGCCCCTCGATCGTGACGGACAGCGCTGGGACCGCCTGCAGGGCGGCCAGGAGCTGCTCGAGCGCAGGCTTCGCGTCGGCGCGCAGCACGTCGGAGTCGACGTCGAAGTGGATGCCGTGGAGCACGGCGACCTGCCCGTTCTGGAGCGTCGTCTGGACGGGGTTCTCGGCGGGCTTCTCGGAGCAGGGCGTCGCCGCGTCGGGGTCGGCGGCCATCCAGAACGGCGTGGCGGGCCCGCCGAACCGAACGCCGGCGAGCTGGCCATCGGCCGTGACCCGCGCCGTGAACGCCTTGGACTGGCCGAGGTCGTTCGTCTCGACGAGGCGCGCGAGGCCGTGCTCGATGGCTCCGGAGAGCATCAGCACCTGACCGCCGCGCACCGCACACCCGCGGAGCAGGCTGCCGTCCTGGAACAGCTCGAGCGTGTTGTCGCCCGGCTCGTCGTTCAGGCCCTTGCGGCGGAGGCGCCAGCGCCCGGTGAAGTCCTTCTCGCCCACGACGATGGGCTCTTGCGTGCCGAATGCCAGGAGCTCGGCGAAGTTGTGGGGGTCGTGGTCGGCCTTCGGTGCGGTCTGGCGGTCTTCGGCCGTGACCCGCACCCACCGCACCGCGCGCGGCTTCGCCACCGCGAAGGACTGCGGCGACTTCGCCTTCGCGTCTTCGATCACGGCGACCACCAGGGGCTCGAAGCCGTCGTCGGGGGACTTCGTGGAGCCCTCGATGCGCAGGGTCTTCACGTGGCGCCCCGCGGCGGCGCCGGATGCCTCGAACGCGGGCACCTCGAAGCGCTCGATGGTCGTGAGCGCGGGCAGCTCGACGACGAACGCGAGGGGCAGCGGCTCGCGACGCGGGATGCCGACGCCGAGCGTCTGGTCGCTGCCGTCGAGCGCGACCCACGCGAATTTCTCGGCGGGCTCTGCCGCCCGAACGACCACCGCGCCCTCTCCGAGCGTCAAGACGTTGGGCCCCGCAAGGGCCAGTCCGATCCATCCCCACATGTCGCCCCCTCCGTCGGCCTCGTTCGGCCGCACGTGCCGCTCCGTAACTGTTCGTCGGGTGGCTCGGCCCGCGAAGACTGAGACCACCTTGTGACCGCTCGTCCACCAGCGGACGTGCGAGGTTGCAGAACCCTCCGGAGGCTCTGATGTTCCAACGATTCCTCTCGATCCTGCTCGTCTCTCCGCTGCTCGTGCCGGACGCGTGGGCCCAGTGCAACTCGATGTTCGCCCTCGAGGTCGCCGACATGCGGACCGGCGGGGACTGCACCACTGCCACGTTCTCGTGCGACTCCGACTACGACGGCCTCGCCGACGACCAGTGCACGGCGAACGAGTTCGCCGACCTCGTCTACGACGCACCCGAGAAGCAGCCACTCTCCGACGGCTCCCTGCCCACCGCCGACCCCGGCGACGGCCACCTGATCGGCGTGTTCCTCCCCAAGTGCGTCGACGGCTCGGACGACTGCCCGGGGCGTGAGCTCCGGTGCGTCGACGGCACGCGTCCGATGTACTGGATCGACCCGGCCCACGGCGACGTCAACAAGGTGCTGTGGGTGTTCACGTTCGAGGGTGGCGGGTCGTGCAGCCGGGCCCCGGGCGTCCCCGGCGGGGTGAAGTGCTGGGACGACTACCAGGAGCTGGATGGCTCGCAGTTCGTGAACCGCGAGGAGATGACGGAGTGGATGCTGCCGGGCGCGGGGGACTATCAGGGCCCTCAGCTGATGCGCTCGGAAGGGGGAATCCTGCGGGACGACGCGATCGACCCGAGCCCGTTCGAGAACTACAACCGGGTGATCCTCTCGAAGTGCTCCTACGATCGGAAGAATGGACGCACGATCGTGTCGGGGTACGACCAGGTGTGCCCACCCGGGCTCGACTGCCAGCACCACTCGTCCGATCCCGACACCGCGACGGGCATGCCCGAGAACGCGGACGGTGACTCGTTCCAGCTCGACTTCTCGGGCCGCACTCAGGTCATCGCGCTGTTCAATCACCTGAAGAACAGCCGGACGGTGACGGACTGGAGGACGGGCGAGCCCGTGACGCTCCCCGCCCTGAAGGCGGCTTCCCAGATCGTGGTCGCCGGGCACTCGGGCGGCGCGGAAGGACTGATCCACAACCTCGATCACATCGAGAGCTACCTGCAGACCATCGTGATCGACCCGAACCTCGACGTGCGGGGCGTCATCGACGCCCGCGGATGGCCGACGCTGAACCACATGCAGGGCTACCGCTACGGCACCGACATGTACGACGAGAACACGGGCGACGACGCCACCTGCGTCCCCCTTGCAGTGAACAACTGGTGCCTGCCGACGCCCGTGGGGGTGGCCAACCGCGGGTTCGGTGCCGATGTGTACCGGCCGGGGAGCCAGAAGCGGGTCTCGGCCGACTACTGGGACATGCCGCCGGATGCTTCCTGCGTCGCGACGATGTCCGATCCCCTCGAAGAGCACCGCTGCTACGACTCGGGACAGGTGCTGTTCAACCACCTGTCGACCCCGTTCTTCCTGCGGCAGGCCTTGCGCGACAACCGCCACCTCGGCCGCGCCCCCGACTATGCGACCTCCAGCAGCTATCGCTGGGTTCCGGCGACCTACGAGACCCAGGTGCGCGACCAGATCGAGACCTTCGAAGCCGAGCGGACCCAGGCCGTCGGGCGGTTCGCGGAACCCATCTACGGGTGGGCCGATCCGGCGTCCATCGGGATCGGGGCCTTCATGGCCGACAGCGAGCGTCACGGCGGCATCTTCGTCACCGACGAGTTCAAGTCCGTTCGGGTCAGCACCGATCAGTGCGTCACGTCGACGAGCTACGAAGAGGCGCTCTACGACTGGCTGCAGCCGCCTTTCGGGGACGTGTTCCTCGTCGACGGCCTCGACGGCGCGACCACCTGCCCCTGAGGTCCCCGAGTGGGCTACCGGATCGCGCTCCCCCGGCGTAGAGGGGGGCGACGGAGGCAGCAGATGCGGCTCGCGATGTGCACGATCGGGCTCCTCGCCTGTACGCCCGACACCGACTCCGACGCGCCCACGCCGGCTCCCGAGGGCCTGCGCTGGGAGGCCGTCGCGGTGGAGGGGAACGCGGTCTGGGGCGCGACCACCGCCGGGCCCTACGTGCTCGGTGGGGTGGGCGCCAACCAGCGGGTGCGGTCCGCGGTGCGCCGGGTCGACGCGGGAGACCCGCTGGTGCTCGAGACCGTCGCCGACCTCGCCATCCCGCGCTTCTGCGGGTGCTCGCTCTACGACCCCACGCGGGGCGCGGTGATCGCCATCGGCGGGCGCGACGACGGCTTCACCGAGTCCCGCACGGCCGAGCGCATCGATCTGGCGACCGGCACGAGCATCGCGCTCGACCCAGGAGGCGCGGCGGACGCGCCGGTCGGGTGCTGGGCGGGCTTCTCGGCCGGGGTCGACCGGGGGTGGGTGTTCGGAGGCGGCGGCCAGGGCGGGTTCAGCGGCGACACGTGGCGCTACGACCCCGCGGACGACAGCTTCACCCGCCTCGACATCGCGGGGCCCTCGCCGCGCTACGACGCGGGGCGCGCGCTCCTGCCGGATGGCGACCTCCTGCTCGTGAGCGGCATGCACCCCGACGCGACCTTCGACAGCGAGGTGTGGCGCTTCGACGCCGACACCGAGACCTGGGCGGAGATCCCGGCCGCGAACGCCGGGCCTCCCGGGCGGCGCGTGCCCTTCGTCGCGCTGACCGCGGATGGTGGCACCCTGTACTTCGGGTACGGCTCTGACCATCCGCAGGGCGCCACCGTGAAGCAGGACCTGTGGTCCTTCGACCTGGCGACCGGCACGTGGGCCGAGCTCGACATCGGCGACCCCCCGCCCGCGGGCCGCGGCTTCACGATGGCCTGGGAGGGCCCGCCCGGGAGCCTCGGCGTGCTGGCGTTCGGCAGCGACGGCGACATGCGCGTCGTCGACGACGCGTGGGTGCTCTGGCCCTGACGGGGGGAGGGGGCCTGCGCGATCAGGCGCTCAGCGCCAGCGCTCCACGGCTCGCTTCGCGGCTCCGGCGACGCGGGGATCGGCGTCGGCGCGCGCGGCCCGCACCCGCTCCAGCACGGCCGCGTCGGGCGGGGGGAGCGCGGACAGGCACGCGAGGCCCGCCGCCACGACGGCCTTCGGGTGGGCGTCGTCGATCGCACCGGTGCACACGGCCGCGTCGGGACCATGCGTCGCGAGCAGCCGCAGGGCCCGGACCCGCACACCCACGCGGTCCTCGTGCGTCGCGAGCCAGCGGAGCGCCGGGAGCCCGCCGTTCGCGAGGATGGCGTCGCGCCCGGGCAGATCGCGGTCGTGGTAGGCGAGCAGCAGGGCGCGGAGCGGCTCGACCTCGCCGGGCACCGCGACGGTCGCGACCGGCGCGACGGCGGGACGCGAGGGCAGGGTGACGGGCTCGGCAGCGCCGGCGCAGAGGGCGAGGAGCGCGATCACCGGCGTCCCCGCGCGATGGGCGAGCGGGCGAGCACGAAGCCCTGCTCGGGCGCCACGACGTCCTGGTCGAACGAAGCGGCGACCCAGAACATGAAGTTCGTGCCGTCGTAGTCGACACATTCGCTCGCGACCCAGTAGCCGTCGCCGTTGCGGTCGGCGTCGGCGGGGCACGCGGGCGTGCCGGCCAGCGGCTCGGTGCGCGAGCCGTCGGACTCGGTCGTGTGGAACAACCCGAGCTGGTGGCCCGCTTCGTGGGCCACGACCTCGCCGAGCAACTGGGTGTCGATCGTGCCGTTGGCGCGGCGGTGGGGGTCGAGCGCGATGATCACGCCGGCCTCGTCGACGCCCTGGACCCCGATGGGGCCGGGGATTCCGCCCGCTTCGCCGAGCGTGCCGCTGGCATCGGCATAGTCCGTCACGAAGAACAGGTTCAGCGCGTCTTCGCGGTCGGGGTCGACGACGGTCGCCCGCAGCGCCGTGCTGTCGCGGTAGTCGAGGATGGCGTCGCCCTCGATGCGGTACGTCGCGACCTCGCCGATCGAGGGGCCGCCACCGGACGTCCACGCGCGGGTGGCGACGGCCACCGCCTCGTCGAGGTCCTCCTGGAACAGCTCGGTGTCGCCGACCAGCACGACGTTGACGTCGATCGTGGGGGTTTGGGTGCCACCGGTCCGGACGGTCAGGACGAGGCGGGCCTCGCCCGGGTCGAGCGCCGCGGGCTGCAGCTCGAGGCAGCCGCCCGAGGGCGCGGAGTCGGCGTCGATCGGCGCGACGACCGTGGCCCCCGAGCCCGCCCAGTGGAAGTACGGCTCCGACCACCAGGCGCCGTCGCCCTCCGCGAGGCTCGCGTCGATCCAGGTGCGCCCCGCGAACCGCACGCGGGCGAAGGCGGTCTGCACACCCGGGAGGTCGACGGTCGCCGCGAACGACACGACGTCGTCGGGTAGCGCGAAGGTCGAGGTCTCGCCGACATAGATGCCCGTCGCGTCGTCCCACTCGAGCGCGCTCGTGACCTCGACGGTGCCGTCGACCCACGGGGCATCCGGGCAGTCGGCGGGGGGCGTGGGGCGGCAGGAGAGCAGCAGCGCGAGCAACATGCCGTCGTCCGGGTAACATGCGGCTCGTCGCGGAGCCCCCGATGCCCCTGTTCCCGCTCCTCTGCCTGGCGCTGCCCGCCCGCGCCGACATGGTCCCCCCCTCGGCGCCTCAGCGCGGGGTCGTCGAGGCGGACCTCCCGCCTCCGGGGCCCCCCGAGACCGTCACCTGGGAGGTGGTCGGTGGAGCTGTGGGCGCCGGAGCGCTCGGCCTCGCCGTCCTGGTGGTCGGCGTCGCGGCCCGGAGGCGCTCCTGATGCTGGTCGCGCTCCTCGTGGGGTGCAGCCCGTGGCCGGGTGTCGCGGCGGGCGAGGCCGTCTGGTGGGGGCCGACCGACCGCATCGAAGCCGAGCAGCACATCGATCTCGTCGACCTCCCGGCGGGGGAGCCCATCGGGTACTGGCCCCGGGTCGAGGTGTACGCGGACCGCATCGCGATCGACAGCCGCGCCACGGTCCTCTCCCTCCCACCGGAGGTGCGCGACGGGATTCCACCGGAGCTGCTCGACCGGTTGCTGATCGAGTCGCGCACCGTGGCGTCCGTCACGGCGGGACGGGTCCCGAAGGACGCCAAGCGCGGTCAGCTGATCACGGGGCTCTACGACGCGCTGCTCGCGCTCGCCGAGGCCCACAAGGACCTCGCGCTCGCGACGCGCGACGAGTCCCTGGAGTTCCGGGGCCTGCTGACCGTCGTGCCGGACGCCGCGACCTCCGCCGAGCTCCTCCGCGAGGTGATCTTCACGGCGGGTCAGGCGCAGTTCGGGAGCGCCGCGCTGGCGGGCGCCTCCGGCGGACGCCTGCGGATGGCCACGGCCTTCGATGGGGCCTCGTGCGCCATTCCGGTTCTGCTCGAGGGCTCCCCGGGCGGTGCGGGTATCGATGCGAGCGGCGTGGGGCTCCGCGGGGCCTCGTGCACGGCGCCGCCCGACGAGGTCCCCCGGGTGCTCCAGGAGCTCGCCGCCGCCTGCGACAGCCGCCTCGACCGCATCGCCGCCACCGTCGCCGAGCGACACCCGGGCCTCGAGCCCGTCGACCCCGCGGAGTGGCGGTGCATCGTGGTCCACCCCTCCGTCTCGGAAGAGAGCGACGCGACCGTCGCCGATCTCCTCCCGGCGCTCGCGTCCGTCCTCCCGAGCCACCCCGCGATCCGGCACGGGTACGTGCTCTCGAGGTCGTACGGTCCCGACGCGTGTGAAGCGCGGCGGCCCATCGCCGAGCTCACGGACGACGAGCTCGATCGCGTCTGCAACGTCGAGTACGGGCTCGCGTCGGTGGAGGCCGCGACCGAAGCCGTGGCCGCGGGCCACGGCCTGTTCCGGTGGCGACAGCGCCTCCGCATCCGCGAGCGGGCGCAGCCATTCGAGCCCTCGGCCGTGCTCGAGGCCCTCGACGTGCCGCGGGAAGCGTGGAGGCTCGTGGAGCACAGCATCACGGGGCCCGACGGGCCCGACCCCGACGCGGAGAACACCCTGCGTCGGTACGCCGGGCAGCTGAAGTACTGCATCGAGCGCGACGGCACCGACCTCCCCAAGGGGGCTCGGGTGACGTTCCGAGGGCCCATCGAGCTCGCCGGAGGGCGCATCGTGAGCCACGGCGTGCGCTTCCCCGACGACCCGGACGTCGAGGCGTGCGTGTCGGGCCGCCTGGCCCGATGGAAGTTCGTGCAGGAGCTCTCGGGGAGCCGCGAGATGGTGGCCACGTTCGCCTGGTCGGACTGAATCCGGCAGCCGCGGGTCAGTTGGTGTCCGTATCCGTGTCCGTGTCCGTGTCCGTGTCCGTGTCGGTGTCCGTGTCCGTGTCGGCGTCCGTGTCGGAATCGGCGTCCGTGTCGGAATCGGCGTCCGTGTCGGCATCGGCGTCCGTGTCGGAATCGGCGTCCGTGTCGGCGTCGGCGTCCGTGTCGGCGTCGCTGTCTGCGTCGGAGTCGGTGTCGGCATCCGTGTCGGCATCCGTGTCGGCATCCGCGTCCGCATCGGCATCGGCATCGGCGTCGGCGTCGGAATCCGCGTCGGTGTCGGTATCAGACTCGGGCGCGATGCAGACGACGAGCACGGCACAATCCGGATCGTCGCAGTCCGTCGCGCCGTCGTCGTCGTTGTCGATGCGGTCGTCGCAGTCCCCGTCGCCCTCCCAGAAGTCGAGCTTCGGTCGGAACAGGCAGCCGCTGAGCAGCGAGGCGACCGCAAGGGCCAGCAATGCCCGGATCACGGAGCTTCCTCTTCCGGCCCGTGGGATTCGAGTCGCAGCACCGGGGACCGACATGGATCGAAGCCGTCCGGACACGATGCCCCCGGTATCAACCCGCCGAAGGCTCCCCGGACGACCTGGGGCGCGGGGGACAGGGACAAACCGATGCGTTCGACATCGCCGATCGAGGACACGTCCGGAGGGAGCACCAGCTCGAACGGCCAGCGGACGGGCTCGCCCGCAGGCCGAGCGCGGTCCGACAGGCCGACGGGGCGTTCCAGGGTCGTCTCGACGAACAACGTCGTCCCCGAGCGCCCATCGATCGTCCGCAGCTCGAAGGGGGAGGCCACGCTTCCGGTCCACGAGACCGTGGCACCAGCGGATCCATCGATGGCTGCGAGACAATCCTCGGTGTCGGGACGTTCGAGGTAGCAGGCGACCATCGAGGTCACGAGCTGGCTCTCGGAGGGCCCGTCCGCGGGTGGGGGCTCGAGGTCTTCCGTCGCTTCGACCTCGGCGTCGGGCTCGGGTGTCGGCTCGGGCTCGGGAGGCGCGATCTGGGCCTCTGGAGTGCTCTCGACCGTGGGCTCCGGCGCGGGTGTCGGCGCCGGGCGGCGCCTCCCGAGGCGATCGATGTCGACCAGCAGGGCCACGCTCGTGAGCCCGACGGCCGCTGTCGCGGTTCCCAGGCCGATGACCGTGCGCCTGCGCGGGTAGACGAACTGGTTGTAGATCGCCTTGGACTCGCGTTCCGTGAGCGCATCCCGGTGTGCGTTGTACGCCCGGGTCGCATCGAGCCACACGATCCCGGTCGCGGTCGCGAGCCCGACCCCTGCGGCGGAGACGGACACGTTGACGACGCGTCTCGCGGGGCTGCGTCGACCTTCCCTCGCATCGGCGGACGCGGTCAGCGCCAGAGTCGCGATGACGATCAGCACTCGACGCATCCGACCTCCGGCGGGCAGGATACACCAGTTCTCCTGTGGGTGCGGCCCGGCTCGGGTGGCCGGTCCCGCGCGAAACCCGGAGAGCTCGCCGTGCCCGTGCTCGCGATGATCTGGCTGACCGGATGTGGTGGAATCGAGAAGCGCGCTCCATTGACTGCCGAGCTGTGCGAAGCGGACGCAGAGGCTCCGTGGGAAGAGGCCTGGAACCCCCCACTGCCATCGCGACTGTGTGCCGAGACCATCCTCGATGACCTCCACGCCGACGTCGATGCGCTGACAGAAGCCTCCGGAGTCGACCTCGCCGACCTCGTTCGGGGGGATCCGGCCGCTTGGGACTCGCCGCTCGGTGCGACGGTGGGTGGAGGGTACGTCCTCCTGGCTCAGCCTTGGGGTGCGATCGACAACCCCGCACTCTCCGACGAGCTGCTCGAAATCCAGAGAGGCACGGTTCCGCTCCAGCCCACCGGGTGGCTGCTCTACGACTGGCTGGGCAACCGACTCCAGGGGATCGCCGTCTCGAGCGACGGGGGGTTCGCCGACTTCGTCGAGGACGGCGCCCATCTCGATTGGGTTCGCGGGCACCCGCCGCCGCTCGCAGCCGCGATGATGGCCCACGTCGCGAGGCATCGCACATCGGGAGCCCGTCACGTGCGGTGCGACGACGGAACGCGAAGCTGCGACGTCGACTGGCGCGGCGCCTACGGAGCGCAGGCGGCGGTGCTGGCGGCGGGCGCCTCCGAGGCCGACCCGGTGTCCGTCCAACGACTCACCTTCGCGATCGACCAGATCGAAGATCGCGTCCTCATCCCATGACTTACCGAGGCGCCTGGACTGAGATCCCGGAATGAAGGGCGTTCCTGTGCGGTACGTTGGGCGATGCTCGCTCTGCTCACCGCGGACACGCGCGGGTGACCTCGGCCGAGTCCCGCGGGCTTCGCATCGCGAGGATCCTCGGTTGGGACGCGTACAGCGCGGCGACTGGCAGGTCTGAGGCGGGTACCTCGAGCCAGAGGGTCGATGCCTTCGTCCTCGTCAGCACGCTTGCTGCCGTGTGGAGGGTGCAGGGACCCCCGGCCGTGGCCACCAGGACATCCACTTTGTCGCCCGGCCGCAGGAGCCGTGCCAGTGCGTCGGCCTCTGGCCAGTGGATGGCTCGGTTCCCGCGTCCCAGCATTCCGGCGGGCGGAGGGCCAGCTTCTGGCGGAGCGAGTCGCTCGGCGCGAAGGAACTCGCCCTCGAGCACGCGCTCACGGGTCAATCGCCCGACCGCTTCCTGCCTGGCCCGGTGGGTCGTTTCGGTCAGGTATTCCGGCGGGATTCCGACGACTCGGATGTCGGATTGGGCGATTACGGTACCGGGCTCGAGATCGCGGCGGGGGACGACGACGGACACCGTCTCGTCCGGCCCTGCCGTTTCCGCTCGGAACTTCGTCCAAACGACGGCCAGCGCGGCGCACGTTGCAGCGACACATCCCCCGTAGAGCAGGATCTCCCAGCGCTTCACGGCAGGACTTCCACACACGAGGGCACTTCGGACGACTCCACTCCGAGAGGCGAGCGCAGGCCGATCGTGAGACGGGAATCGTGCGAGAGCGACGCGAATCCGAGGGCCTCGCGCTCGTCCACGAGGAGGACCATCGAATACCTCCCCGGCGTTTCCTGGCGTGGTCTCTGGTCTGGACCAAGGGCCAGGACGACCGCGCCGCGCGCGAGCTCGCAGGCTCCCGCAGGCGAGCTCGTGTACACGTCGAGATGGGCATCCTTCTCTACATCCCAGGGTGACGCACGCTGGACCGAGACTGCGCGCTTGCCTTCCGGAACCCGATGCGCGAGGCCGTCGGGCACCGACATCGCACCGTCCAGGCGCTCGGCGCGGACGAGCTCGTTGGCCAGCATACGCTCGGCGGGCCGGCTGCCGATGACGGAATCGGCCGTTCCGATCACTCCCGGCGGCAGGAACCTCGGTGGGACTTCCAAGGTGTAGAGGTCCGCTTCGGTGATCTCCACTCCCGGAAACAGGTCGCGGGCTGCGGCGAGCACCGTCACCGTGTCCTCGGGCTCGCGATGCTCGTCGACGGATCTGGTGGGGTAGTAGAGCGCGACCGCGAGCATCGAGACCGTCAGGACCACGGCGGAGGCGGCCATGCCGACCCGAACGCCGGGTCGTCGGGTCGCGCGAACCGTCTGTCTCGGCATGATCGGATACCCCTCGTAGTGTCTTCTGACCAGCGTACCTGTGATCGCGGCGGTGCCGAACAGCACGCTCACCCCTGCAATCGCAACGAAGCTCGAAGTCCCGGCGATGCCGAGGAGCTGCCGGAACCCTTCGAGACCGGAGTCGCGCTCGTCCCCAATCTCGGTGACGAGGCCGAGGGTTGCGCCGAGCCCGGCCGCGATGGGAATGGCGTTCTGCGCCACGACGACCACACCGAGGAGCAGCGCGGCACCCATCGCGGTCGAGAGGAGAGGCTCCGCCGGGGCCAGATGGACGGTCTGAGCTCGACGCCGATAGGTGGACCATGGACCCCAGGCGATGGTGCTCATGGCCACGACCGAGACGACCCGGAGAATGCCCTCGGTGAGCAACCAGACCGTCGTGAAAGAGGCCGCGGCGAGCACCAGGAGCACCCCGGCCATGAGTGTGGTTCGCTGGGGGCGCTGGTTGGCGCGGAGGCCCTCGTCGATCGATGTCCACGCGAGCAGGAAGCTGGCCGCACAGAAGGTCAGGATCGTGATGACGAGGGCCTGATTCGGCACTTCGACGAGGAAGGCGAGATCGTCCCGTCCCACCTCGGCGAGGGCGGCTCGCTGGCTGGCGCTCAGATCGCTCAGAACTGAAGACAGCGCGATCAGGCTCAAGATTCCCGTGCCGACCGTCACGACAGGGACGTTCTGTCTGAACATGTGCGACACCGCCAGCCCATCCCGGGCTTGTGGAGTGCCCCCAGCCGACCGTTCGCCCGCGAACCAACCCACCGTCAGTCCGGTCAACGCCGACACCCAGAACACGCCGACATGTAGGAAGAACAGTCGATACATGGCGCTGACGAGCTCTTCGGGGGCCTCCTCGTTCCACTCGAAGGTCCACGCATTGGTCGACGCGAGGGGCCCCCCGACCACGGAATAGACCACGACGCCTGCGACGAGTCCGATGCTGGCACCGATGAACGTGCGTCGTGTGGGGTTGACGCGAGACGTCATCCAGGTCGTGAGGCGGAAGAGCACGGGTATGCAGCCACTCGCCCCGAAGAGCGCCGCCACGAGGGTCGCGGTGCCTCCCATCTCGCTCGTCGCTGGGATCGTGAGTGCCGCACACACGCCGAGGATGATGGAGCAGACGAGCCCGGCAACGATTCCCCCGACCGCGATCCGGAGGTCGTAGAAGGTCTGCTGGACGGCGAAGGACTCGAGCTCGCGTCGCCCGTGGATGTCCAGGTGCTCGAGGGCACGCAGGATGCTCTGGATGGCCGGGTGCTCCTTCCCGACCGACCAGCTCGAGATGTCCTCCACGTGGATGTGGCGGAAGTCCAGCGGCTGCTGGGTCGTGTCGAGCGTGCACGGGACGAGGACGTCGCGGGCCTTGGCCAGGCGGGCCTCGTTGAGGACCCAGTCGGACCCGATGCTGTTGACCGACCAGATGACGAGGACGGCCCGGGCCTCCTCCAGCTTCGACTCGAGGGAGTGGTAGAAGTCCTCTCCGGCGCTCAGGTACTGGTCCCAGTAGACGCGGTAGCCCTCGCTCTCCAGCAGCTCGGCCAGCGGTCGCACGCGGTCCCGATCCCGGCTCGAGTAGCTGATGAACACGTCTGGCGGCTGTTCGGAGGCCGCCGGTGCTGGAAGGGAGTCGGTCATCGAGGCGCTTCAGTACCTCATGATCCTTCGGTGATGCGCCGGACCCACGCATCGAACCCGGTTGGTGCGGGCCTTCCGAGGGCAGGCCGTGAGGATGCAGACATGGTGCGCGTCGGTGAGTCTCGCGAGTGAAGTGGCATGGGAACGTCGGCCGGCATGGTGCCACGGCCGGAGGAACGTTGTCGCATGGTATCGGCTTCGAGGCGTCACTTGCGAGCGAGGCTTCCGGCTGCTGTCCAACGAGCTACCGTGGTGGCGGGAGGGTTCGTGCGCTCGATCGCCATCGCGCTGACACTGCAAGGCTGTTGGGCGGCTCGGCCCATCGCGGACGTAGGCCCGGGGGTGAGGCCCTACTTCACGGCCACGTCCGGCACGGCCACGTTCGCGCCGACGGGCGATCCCACACAGGAGGTCCTTGCCGAGATCTCGGCGACGGACCTTGGCTACTGTGAGTCGTTCGACTCCGGTGGGCACACGTTCGAAGCGTGTTTCCTCACGAACGGGTCCGGAGAGCACGGCACGATGACGCTCGCCCTGGACGGAGGCATCCAGGAGACCTACGCGCTGGCGTCCGACTTCGGGTTCTCGTCCGAGATGGTCGGCTTCACCACGTGTGGCGTCATGGAGGCGGACTGCGCGCACTTCCGTGTGGTCTACCGGCAGCTCGACGTGGACATCCTGTTGATCGAGCACGATCTCGGGATCGGCGAGCTCGCCGTCGAGTCGTGGAGCGAGCAGCCCTACGAGCTCGTGTCCTTCGAGGAGGCCCGCTGACCGGTCGTCATCCGAAGAACGAATCGATTCCGACGGCCGCCAGGCTCTCGTCCCACAGCAGCGCCTCGGCCGCGGCGTCGCGTTCCGGGGGCAACCGCTCGGCCGGGCCGCCCTGGCCCGAACCCACGGGCCCGTAGAAGTCGCCGCTCTCCACGTCGGGTGCGCAGCAGGCGCGGGCGATGCCCATCGTGCCGTCCTCGACGGACTGGGCGGCACGCAGGGTGCGCCAGAGGACGTAGCGGTCGAGCAGACGCGTGCCTCCGGCCTGCGCGGTCTTCCCCTGCAGCCCGCTGTCCGTCGGGCCCGGGTGCGCACAGACACTCTTCACCCGCCCGGCGTAGGCGGGGCGCGCCCCGGCGATGCGGTCGTGCAGGGCGTAGGTGAACAGGAGGTTGGCCAGCTTGGACTGCTGGTACCGCCGCCAGCGGCTCATCCCCGGCCAGCCGTCGCCCCCGAGGTCGCCGCCGTTGCGCTGCAGGTAGCGCGCCTGGAGTGGGGCGGACGGGGCCTTGCGGGCGCCGCTGGAGTGGTTGACCACGCGGGCTTCGCCCCGGGCATCCGCGGCGGCCGCCAGGAGCGGCCACACCGCAGAGGTCAGCAGGAAGTGGGAGAGGTGGTTCGCCTGCATCTGCACGTCGAAGCCATCCGGGGTCGCCTCGTCCGGGAGACCCATCACACCGGCGTTGTTGCACAGCACGTCCAGGCCGTCGGGGACCGTGGCCCGGAGCTGCGCGGCGGCCTCCCGCACGGCGTCGAACCGCTGCAGATCGCAGGGCACCCAGCTCGCGTCTCCCCGGGCCTGGACGCGGGCGAGGGCCGCCTCCGCGCGAGGGGACGTGCGGTTCAGCATCACGACCCGTGCGCCGCGGTCCGCGCACGTCTCGGCCAGCACGAGCCCGGTGCCGCTGGTGCACCCCGTGATGGCGATGGTCTTGCCGGACAGATCGGGCAGGTTCGCGACGAATGCCGGGAACAGCTTCGTCTCGGGTCGGGGAGGGGTGGGGAAGAGGGACGCGAGCATCGGGACTCCAGGCCACGACCCGTATCGCCGATGGAGTCTCAGGACCTCTCAGGCCCGGCGGGCACGGCCCCGACGTATACGTGCGCCGAGAGGAAGCCGTGCCCGACACCTCCATCGTCACCCAGCTCGCCCGGGCCCTGCGCGATCGGGGCTGCGCGGTCGCCTACGGGGTGACGGGAGCCGCGATCGGGCGCTTCACCGCAGCCGCGGACGTCGCGGGCATCCGGGTGGTGCATC
>JACKET010000013.1 GCA_020632875.1 Alphaproteobacteria bacterium | reverse complement strand
GAACGGAGGCAGGGGGGGCGTCGGCCCGACCGGCTCGATGAAGAGCTCGAGCTCGGCGAGCGCGCGCACGAGCGTGTCTGCGTCGGCTGGCGGCCGCAGGGCGGCGTTCCGTCGATTCGGGATCTCGGCGTAGCTCGGACGCCCCGCCATCCCGCCGAGGAACACGTTGGGCATCTCGAGGATGTCGACGGCGACGTCGGGTGGAAGCAGCAGTGCGCGCGCGGCCTCGTCGAGCACGAGCGCGGGGCTCACGATCCCGAGGAGCCGCTCGCCGGCCTGCAGCATGCCGTCTTCGGAGGCCGCTGCGTCCCGCGGGGTCGCGATGCGGACCCGGTGCCCTGCTCGGGTGAACTCGGACCGCAGGTAGTCGGCCCACGCGAGGGTGTCCTCGCTGTAGAGGATCAGGATCGCGCTCCCCGTGGACCCGTCCTCGCGGAGACGCGTCAGCGCGCCGTCGAGGTCGCCCTCCAGGCCGTGGATGCTCTGGTAGCGACGGAACGCCTCCCAGATCACCCCGCTGTCGACGGGAGCCGGCTCGGCGAGGCTACCTGCCGCGCGGAGGAGCGCCTCGAGCTCCTCGAGGCTCGTGCCCCGCTCGGCCACGGCGTCGAGCAGCTCCTGGACGAGCTGCGCCCGGTCGACCAGCGCGTAGCCGGCACCGTCGGCGAAGCGGATCGTCACGGGCGGGGTCACGCCGCGCAGCTCGCGCAGCGTGGAGCTCTGGACCGCCACGATGCGGGAGCGGCCGCCGTACCGGACCTCCACGAGGTTCGGCTCGCTCGTGGCACCCATGACGACCACCGCGCCCGTGGTGTCCTCGATCGCGCCCAGCTGGAGCGTGTCGCCCACGAGGCGCATGTTCAGACCCTGCTGGCCGTCGAGCAGCGTCACGCGTCGGGTCCAGTCGCCTCCGTTCGGGTCGGGGGGGACATCGGCGTCGAGCAGGTCGAGCTCCTTCGCGATCTCCCGGGCCGCCGGGACGCTCTGCGCGCGCTCCGGCAGGCGGCTCAGCGCGCGGCGGGCCCAGAGGTCGACCCCCTTGCGGCTGGGGTCGCGCAGCGCGGCTGCTGCAGGGGCCAGGACCTGCTCGAGCCTCTCTTCGGACGCGTCGGCCACGGCGTGGTACGCGAGCTCCTCCTCGAGACGCACGGCATCGGGCAGGTGGGCGTGCATCTCCTGGACGCGCCGCCACGCCGCGTCGAGCCCGTCGCTCCGACCGAGTGCGCGGCGCAGCTCCGGCAGCACGTGGGGCGCGAGCACGAAGCCCGCCGGGCTGCGGGTCTGGACGAGTGGCGAGAACCACAGGCGCGCCTCGATCTCCACGGGGAGCCCCAGCGCGAGCCGGGCATTCCGCAGCAGCGCCGGGTCGACCCGTGTGGCGAGGCAGACCTCCTGCGCCAGGCGCACCAGATCGGGATCGGTGCGCGCCACGCGTGCCACGAGGCTCATCGCAGGCCCCGCATGCTGCGCACGACGTCCGACGCGCGGGTGGCCTCGCTCCAGTAGACCATCCGGCACAGCGCTCGGAGGTGGGCGGGCCAGAGTCGCGCGGGGACGGGCAGCAGGGCCACCGGTACGCTGCCCGCTTCGCGGATCGCCTTCAACAGCGAGACCCACGCCCTTGGCGAGAGGGCGGATCGGCCTCGGGGGCCGAGCCCGAGGTCGGAGAGCAGGACGACGGCCTGGCCCTCGCGCGGACGGGGCCACGGCCCGAAGCGGTCGCCGATGCCGACCTCTTCGTGGAGCGGGTCGCCGTGGACCTGCACCACCTGCACGCGATGGGCGGGGACGATCCGCAGGAGGTCGGCCACGAAGCGCTGCTGGTCGGCCTCGTACGGCATCATCCCGTCGGAGGTGTCGACCAGCACCTGGACCCCGGGACGCGTGCTGGCCTTCGTGCGGCGCGGCAGCGCCTCGAGCGGCGGGTGGTGCACGAGCTTCTCGACGAGACGATCGACGTCGATGGGGCCGTCTGGCACGGGGCGCGCGGCGATCGCGGAGAGCGAGGCGCGGAGCGTGGGAGACGGCAGGAGGCCCGGCACCGGCGGCGGGGCTCCGCTGGCCTGGGACGGTCGACCCATGCGCTCGCGGGGCGGCTTCCACGCGTCCACGACGATCCTGTCCACAGGCTGCGCGACGAGGGGGACGGCCGTCGCAGGTCGCGCCTCGGGGACGACGTTCCGGGTGCGCGGACGCTTCTCGGGGGATGGCTGCTCATCTGTCTCCGACGAGCCCCCGCCCGGCCCCGGTCGCGGCTGCGACCGCAGCTGGTACCCGAGCACCGCGGCGACCGCGGCTTCGGCGTGGGTCGCGGAGAGCGCGTCGAGCGCGCGGAGGAGGTCGCCCAGCGGCAGCCGCTCAGGCATCGGTGCCGTCGGGCGCGTCGCCGTCCTTCCACAGCGTGGCGGCGGTCAGGGCCTTCCAGGCGGGAGAATCGGGCCCGATCGCGAGCTCTCGGCAGGCGGCCAGGGTGTCGAGGTACTCCGCGATGCTCGGAGACCGCAGGCCCAGCTCCTCCGCCTTCTCGCGCAGGTGGGAGATCCGCCCCTCGACGGCGGTGTGCAGCGCGCCGTCGAGACCGGGGAAGTGCCGCTCGCCGATCGCCTTGAGCGCGGCGCCGGTCGGGGTCGCGAGCTCGACCGTGATGCAGCGGCGCAGGAACGCGGGCGGCAGGTCGCGCTCCGCATTCGTCGTGAAGACGAGGAACGGCGGCCGCTCGACGGCGATCGTGTCGCCGGTCTCGAGGACCCGGAACTGCAGCGACCCCACCGTGACGAGCAGGTCGTTCGGGACCTCGGGATCGGCCTTGTCGATCTCGTCGATCAGCACGACGTCGCCGGGGTCGTCGCCGAGGGGCCACGCGTGCGTGCCGGGGTTCTCGCGAGGATTCCCCTCGCGTCCGCCATACGTCGCGGCGGTGCTCGGCGAGAGCGCCCACCACAGCGCCTGGGGCTCGACGTAGCTCGCCGGCTCGCCCACGAGGGCCTGCGGATCGCTGGCGTCGTTCAGGCGCCCCAGCGTGTCGTACCGCCACAGCAGGTCGCGCGCTTCGGTGCGGCTCGTGGTGACGAGGTCGTGGAACCGCCATCCGCGGGTACGCGCGATGTGGGCGGCGAGCGAGCTCTTCCCGGTTCCGGGCTGGCCTCGCACGAGCAACGGTCGTCCCGTGGCCCAGGCGACGTCGACACGGAGCGCGACCTCGGGCGGAAGCACGTAGTTCTGCCCGTCCCGGCTGTCGCCGCGCCGTGGCTCGGCTTCGGTCGCATCGGGGGGCGGGGGTGGCTGGGCAATCGTGGACATGCGTTCCTCACTCTTCGCCGTGGACCATGTCGCGGGCGATCTGGCAGATCTCCTGGTACGCGGCGTCGGACGGGTTCGGTCGGGGATGGAGGGTCGTGACGCCCCCGGGGGCGTCGGCGGTCTCGTCGAAGAGCACGAAGGTGCAGCTCGGATGCTCCTCTCGGAGCTTCTTCAGCGTCCGGTCGTTCACGGCACCGCGCGGGAGGGTCACGAGCCACGGGCGCCGTCCCCAGGTGCGGCTGTCGTCGTCCTTGCGGTAGCCCTTCTTCTGGAGCGCGCGGGCCAGCTCCTTCAGCAGCTCGGCTTCCGCGTTCTCACCGGAGTGCTCGCCTGTCAGCCCGACGACCTTCCACCCCTTCGGCTTGCCCGCCGCGCGGTAGGCGTAGAGCTCGACACCGGGCTGCGAGGCCACGGGGACCATGGCGGCCTCGAGCCGGCCGGAGTCCGGCGGGGCGTTCCGCGAGGGGTCGACGATGGCCCGGAAGGCGCGGGCGGCCTCGGCGGGGACCCAGCCCGGCGCCACGGCATCGACGATGTGCTCCATGTCGCTCGGCTCCATGTGGCCCGTCAGCTCGGCGATCAGGACGTCCGCCACACCGTCTGGCTCGACCGGATCCTGCTGGGTGAGCTCCCGGGCCACCTGCTTCGCGAGGGTGTCGCGCCAGGTGGCTTCCAGGCACCATCCCGGATTGTCGAGATGGAGCTTTCGTCGCAGGCCGGCGAGCAGCTTCGGCCGGAGGGTCTCGAGCTTGAGCTGCACCTCCTGCTCGCGAAGGGCTTCGGGATGGAGGTCGGTCATCTCGCGCGCCAGCGTCTGCAGGTCGTCGAACAGGGCCTCGAGCCCGTCTTCCAGGCGCAGCTGGCGGTCGGTGAGCTGCAGCGGGGCGAAGAGGCTGCTCTTCTGCAGCCCGGGGACGGTGAGCCCGCCGAGCAGCACGGTGAACAGGCGGAAGTCGGGCTGCAGGGACTTTCGCCACGAGAGGACCGTGGCCTCCTGCAGCACCCAGGGTGCGGGGGGGCCTGCCACGCCTACGATCTCGGGCGTCAGCAGCAGCACGGCGGCGTTGCATGCGCCGAGCGCCGTGAGGATCTGCAGGGCCCAGGGCTCGTCGGACTCCACGTCGCGGTCGTCGCGGAACGGTTGCATCCCGGCCTGCTCGAGCGCGTCGTGGAGTTGCTTCGCGAGGGCGTCGGACGCGGGGCTCACGCGCGAGAAGCTGATGAAGACTCGTGGTTTCTCGCCCAGCTCGACCCCTCGCGTGCCCGGGTCGGGGAGTCTACTGGCCGAAGTCCGTCCACGTCGAGACCCGGTCGTCGTCGAGCCACTCGCCGGAGCCCGCGACGCGGCGGACAGCGAGGTGTCGGTCGATCCCACCGTGATACGCGGGCTCGGAGAGGTGAGCACCATGGGTCAGGAGCATCCGCGGGTCATCGCGGTGTCGGCGGGAGACAGCGACGACCTCGCCGAGCTGGGCCTCACGCCGGCCGACGTGGATGGCTTCGTGCGCGGTCTGGCGGTCGACGTGCTCCGCAGCGGCGCCTGCATCGGGTACGGCGGCGCGCTGCGCGGGCACAGCTTCACCGAGTCGCTCATCGAGGTGGCGAAGGCCGAGCGGCCGGCGGGTCCTCCCGCGTTCGTCGCGTACCAGGCGTGGCCGTACTACGGCTTCGTGAGCCCGGCGCAGCGCGAGTCGCTCGGTGAGCACGTGCGATTCGTGATGGTCGACCCGGCGCCCGGCGAAGGGCATCCGATCCCGAAGGGCGTGCTGCCGGTCGAGCCCGAAGACTGCTGGGCCTCCGCGCGTTCGCTGTCCCGGATGCGCGACCGCATGGCCACGGGTGGGCCCGACGACTTCCACGACCCGGCCTTGCGCGGCGCCGAGCCGGTGCCGCGGTGTCGGGCGCGGATCGCGCTCGGCGGCAAGGTCGAGGGGTGGCGTGGCATGGTCCCCGGGGTCGCCGAGGAGATCGCCTGCGACCTCGCCTACACGGGCGACGACCCGCCGGCCGTGTTCCTGCTCGGGGCGTTCGGGGGCTGCGTGCGGGCCATCGTCGACGCGGTGCTCGCGCCCGCCTCCGAGCGGCGCGCCCGGCTCGCGTGGCTGGAGCCGTCGTTCCATGCCGGCGATACGGCGTTCGCGGCGATGGCCGCTGGGGCCGATGCGGCGGGCGATGCCGAGGTGCTGGACGCGCGGTTCGCATTCGTACGCGAGCAGATCGAATTGCTTGCAGACGACCTGGGTCGGCTTCGCAACGGTCTCGGTGATGCAGAGAATCGGGCGATCATGACCGAGAACGCCGAGGCGGTCGGGCGCCGGCGTCTCGGCCGGTACGTCAGTCCCTAGCTGGCTCCGGGGTGGGCGCCGACGGAGTCGGGCCCTTCAGACCAGCGCACCCGTGTAGGGCGCCCCGGTGCCGTCGAACGGAAGCCCTGCGAGGAGCGCGCGCACGTCGCGCTCCACGCGTGGATCCAGGCCATCGGCGTCGAACGGCGTACGTTCGCCGACGTAGACGCGAATCGCGTCGGCCACCGGCTCGGCCCAGTTCGGGAGCCCGGCCTCCAGCGCCCGACGCGCGTGCTCGGCCGCCCGGGGGTCGCGTGAACGGGCTGCGATCATCGCCTCGGTCAGCTGCACCTCTGCGTCGAGCGGCAGGGCGTCGGCCAGCGCGAGGTCGGGCTCCGTCGACCCCTGGCGGAGCGCGCAGGTGCGGAGGAGCCGTTCCGCGCGTGCGGTGTGACGGACGTGTCGCAGCTCGTCGGCGAGCGCGAGCGCCTGGCGCCCCCGTGCCTCGGCTTCCTCAAGTCGCCCGGCCCAGATCAGGGCTTCGGTGAGGTTGGCGAGCGAGCTGAACCGCGCGCTCGGACGGTCGCGGAGGACAAGCGCGTCATCGTGGTACGCCACCGCTTGCCGCGGGTCACCGTCCCACAGCGCGAGCAGGCCCGACCACTCCAGGACCTGGGCCCGCTGGCGGTCCGGAAGGCGCCAGGCCCGCGCCCCGTCCACGAGCTCCCGCGCTCCATCGATGTGGCACTCGACGCAGACCCCGATGCGGAGGACCTCGAGGCGGGTATCCGCCATGGGCTCCGGAGCACCATCGTCCGGGGTCTGTCGGAAGGCGAGCAGCCGGTCGACGGGGCTGTCGCGACGCCCGCAGAGTGCCAGGACCTCCCGTGCATCCGCGAGCGATGGTGCGGTGCGGAGGGAGAGCGCGATCTCGGCGACGTCCGCGGCCGCATCCTCGTCGAGCGGCGTGGGGAGGGCACGTTGTGCGCGCAGGACGGTCGCCAGGGCGGGACCCGTACGGCCGCTCTGGACGCCCCGCGCGAGCTCGATCCCCAGCTCGAGGCCGAGCGCGTCGCGATCCGAAGCCAACAATGCATGTGCGAGGCGCCCAGGCGTGCCGGGCGCGAGCACCTCGACACACCGCGCGTGGGCCTCGGGCGCGGAGGGGAGCGGGTCCAGGTCCGCGAACACCACATCGTCGCGCACCCAGCCGTCCGCCTCCGCGGCACGGCGCAGGCGCTCCTCCCGCCACCGTGGGGTTCCCCGGACCCGGGCGACGACCGCGCTCGTGCCCGCGGGGCCGACGAATGCGGTCCACCTCAGGTGCTCCCGGACCGCGGGCGCTGCCGCGTCGCCCCCGCTCCGCCATGGCTCCGCCGACTGGGACGCGAGGCGGTCGAGCGCACCTCGCGGCACGTGGAAGCGGTCGCCGTCGGGCTGCGCGACCCCGGTGAGGCGCCAGCGTCCGAGCGTCTCGACGATGCCCCGGGCGATGCCTCCGGTCCGGCGATGGAGCTCGCGAGCTGCGTCGGACCGCTCGCGTCCGATGCGCTCCGAGCCCGTGAAGAGCGCCTCCAGCTCGGACGCGTCGAACGCCCGGGTCGCGATGTCCCCGTCCGGTCCGACGGTGATCCGGCTCCACGGGCCGGCCTCCAGGAGCGCTCGTGTCCACGGATCCACCGCGTCCCAGGGGTCCGCGACGACCACCGTGGCGGGGTCGAGGTGGTCGTGGATCCAGGACTCCGGATCGTCGACGGCGTCGGGGATACCCAGGAACCCGAGCGAGCCGAACGGCTCGTCTGCCGGGCGCAGGAAGCACATCGGCAGGCGGCTCCGCTCCTCCAGCGCGGCCAGGAGGGTGCTCCGGCCGGAGCCTCGCGGGCCACCGAGCCTCACGTGTCCGCCGCGGAGCACGCGGGCTTCGAGGTCGTCCAGCACGCCGTCGTCGAGGCGCGGCACGCGGATGGGCCCGGTGCGCAGGGCGTCGAGGGCCGCCCATGCGCTCGTGGGCCGGTCGTCGATGCGGCGGGCGAGCAGCCAGTCGACCCAGGTGCAGATTCCGGGATCGAGGTCCCCGCGAAGGGTGGCGAGGGGAGCGGCGGGCTCGGAGATGCGCCGGCTCCACAGCAACGCCGCGGTGTCCGCCGCGTGGGGGACGTGCCCGGTGAGCGCTTCGTACACCATCACACCGACGGCGTACAGGTCGGCCGCAGGCCCGACGGACTGCCCGGTGAGCTGCTCTGGCGCCATGTAGCGCGGCGTCCCCACGAGATCGCCGGTCGCGGTGAGGGTCTGACCGAGGGACGTGCCGCGGGCGAGCCCGAAGTCCAGGATCACCACGCCACGCCCGCGCACGACGTACACGTTGGCGGGCTTGAGGTCGCGGTGGACGATGCCGCGCTGGTGGGTCGCCCCGAGAGTCTGGAGGAGGTCGACAACCAGGGGTCGGAGCGCGTCCCAGTCCCGGTGCGGCGGGAACGACTGGCCGGTCACGAGCTCCAGGACGAGGACCGGCCGGCCCGCGTGCGCCCCGCTCCCGAGCAGCTGGACGACGCCGGGCTCGGTGAGCAGCGCGAGAGCCGCGCGCTCTCGGACCACGCTCGCCGAGGGATCGATGGCCTGGTGGAAGTGCTTGAGCGCGACGGGCGGACCGCCGCGCAGGTCGGTCGCGCGCGAGACGCTCGCCGAGCCGCCGACGCCGAGCAGGGCTTCGACCCGGTACCGCCCGAGCACGATGTCTCCGGGCTGGAATGTCGGCAGCGCGTCCATGCGCGGATGGTACACGTGACACGGGTCGTGACGGGTGTGGGCTGGCGGAGAGGTCCGCAGTCGGAGACCGCGTGGCCCCGGAGGTCTGCTTGATCCTGTTCGCTCTGTTCGGTTGTCCCCGCGAGACGCCGCCCCCACCTGTACCTGAGGAGCCGGCGCCCGATGAGGCCGGGGGACTCCGGTTCGATGTCTACTGCGGGGACCAACGCTGTGAACAATGGGACATGCGGGGCAGCAAGCCGGTTGGCTGTGTGGTTCCGACGCCCCTGCATCATGGGTCCCGACGAATGGAGTTCGTGGACGGCCCGTTGCAGTGCGACAACAACGCCGCCGAACAGCTCGTCACGAGGCCGTGGACCGTCGACGCGCCAGCTGGTCTCGAAGGTGAGCTGCGGCTCGTGGGAATGGGCGCGATATGGACGTACGAGATGGCCGATGGCGGCGTGGCCTATTGTCGTGCACTCCGTCCCGACCACGGCCTGACGAACGGCCGGGTTCGGATCGAGGCACTGCGCGCGGCATGCGCAATGCCTGCCGGCCTCGTGTGGAGCGGCTTCGGGAGCACAGACAGGGTCTACGAGTTCGGTACGGGGACCACAGAGCTGAAATGCGACGGCAAGAAGTGCGCGAAGGTGGTGAACACCGGTGGGGAAGAGGCTGTGTGCTACGTCTCTGCAGTCGGGAAGGGATCCGATTGGGTTCCTCTGAAATCCGGGCTTCATCCTCATCATGGACATGTGAGTGAGACGACTGCATCGTATGAGACGACGCCAACATACAACCTCAAGGAACTACGCGAGGAATGCAAAGGACATATGGGGGAGGATGGCACAGAGACGGTTCTCGTCGAGACTGACGATGGGGTGATCCCGAGCGATCCGAAGGCCAAGGGTCCGCTTGGCTGGGTGAAGGAGGGCAGCCAGACCAAGCTGTACTACTGGAGCGATCATCGGGATATCGGCTCATCCGGTCCCGAGAGTGACGAACGCACCCTCGCCTTCTGCTTCGACAAGAGCACCATGGAGCTTCCAGCAAAGGGGTCGATATCCCAGTCGAACGTCGAGAGCAGCTATACGGACTTTCGTGACGGGACATGCAAGGATCACGGCGTCGTGCACGTCATGACGCTGAGCTATTCCTCACACAAGAAGTAGGGCAGCGGCGTTGGCGGATGCCTCGGGCTGTAGCACCATCTCGGTGATGCCCTTCAACCCCGGCCGCCGATGACCAAGCCCCTCGCCGAAGGCCTGGCCGAGCTCGGCGCAGCGACCGACGTGCCAGGCTTCATCGACGGCGTGCTCGCGCTCGTCCAGGCCGCGACGGGCGCCGACATCGCGTACATGGCCGCGGGTGCCGGCTCCGCTTCGATGGAGCCGCGCTGGAGCCGCTGCGCGCCGCCCGATGCGCGGGACGAGGTCCTCGGTACCCTGTCCACCGGGCTCATGCAGCAGAGCCTCGCACGCGGCGAGACCGTGCTCACGCCCAGCGCGCTCCTCGATCCGCGCTTCATGGACCGGTCGAGCGTGCGCCGCAAGCGCATCGAGACCGTCCTGTGCGTGCCGATCGGGGCTCCCGCAGTCGGGCTGCTCTACCTGCACTCCCGGGCGCGGGGCCCGTTCGGGCCCGAAGACCGCGCGCTCGTCGAGAAGGCCGCCGCGCTCGTGGCCCCCGCGCTGACCGCCCTCGTGAGCCGGCACCGCCTCGATGCGCCCGACGCGACACGTGCGCTGCGCCGCACCCTGCGTGCGGACCGGCTCGTCGGCACCAGCCCCGCGCTCGCCGAAGTGCTCGCACGCCTGCAGGTATGCGCGAAGACGCGCGCACCTGTGCTCCTCACCGGCCAGACGGGCACCGGGAAGTCCACGGTCGCGCGGGTGCTCCACGAGAGCAGCGGCCGGCGCGGTGACTTCGTGACGGCGGAGTGCACGCAGCTCCGCGCCGAGCGCCTCGTCGCCGACCTGTTCGGCGCGCGGGCCGGCTCGTACACCGGGATCCAGCGCGACACCCCGGGGCTCGTGGAGCGCGCGCGCAACGGCACGCTGTTCCTCGACGAGGTCGGCGAGCTGTCGCTCGACGCGCAGGGCCAGCTCCTCCGGTTCCTGCAGGACCGCACGTACCGCTGGCTCGGCGAGGCCCGCGACCGCATCGCCGAGGACGTCCGCGTGATCGCCGCCACCAACGTGGATCTCGAAGCCGCCGTCGCGGCGGGCACCTTCCGCCAGGACCTGTACTTCCGGCTCGCCGTGTTCCCCGTTGCGCTGCCCGGGCTCGCAGACCGCCTCGACGACCTCCCGTTCCTCGCCCACGACCTGGTGTGGCGCGCGGCCGACGAGCTCGGCGTCCCGGCGCTGCCGGTCTCGGCGACGGCGCTCGCGCACCTCGACGCGCGCGAGTGGCCCGGCAACCTGCGCGAGCTCGACAACGTGCTGCGCGGCGGCCTCCTGTGGGCGGCGTCCGAAGGGGCGGCTTCGATCCGCGGTGACCACCTCGACCGGGTGGCGCGGCCGCCGTCCCGCCCCGCGGAGTCCCTGCACGACGCCGTCCTGGCCTTCAAGCGCCGGCGCGTGCTCCAGGCGCTCGAGGCCGAAGGCGGCAACCGCACACGGGCCGCCGAGCGGCTCGGCATCGGACGGAGCAGCCTGTACGAGCTGTTCGAGGCGCTCGGGCTGTCCGGAGATCCGGACGCCTGAAGGAGTCGGGTCCGGGACCCCGGACTGTCCGGGCCGGGGTGTTGTCCGTCTTGTCGGCGTCGAACCTGGAGAGTCGATCCGGCCGGCGTCTGGTCCCGACCTTGCGTTGAGCCCGACCGCGCAATCCCGCGCGGTTGGAGCCCGACATGCTCGCCCTTCTCGCCCTCTTCGTCTCCCCGAACGCCGATGCCTACGTGTTCTGGGGCAATCCCACCCTCAAGCTCGAGATCGACCGGTCCGAGGGAGACCTGACCGGAGGCACGGTGGATCTGCTCGGTGTGCGCGTGCACAAGTGCAGCGGCGCCTACGCCGACTACTACGCGGACCAGACCATCGACCCCGTCGTCGGCTGGAGCACCACCATCGCGGGTGGCAACATCTGCCAGGTGCAGGTGCGCTGGGACTCCGACGGGCAGGTCTGGTCGAGCGCCTTCACGCTCAAGTCCAGCGTGCTCGTGACCTCGGTGGACATCGATGCGCCCGTCTCGTCCGAGCCGTGGTCGCCCTACGTGGTCGCGTCCGGGTCGTTCTCGGGCTCGGACCCCGAGGTGGTCATCACCATCCAGTAGGCGGCGGGGACGCTCTCGCGCCGTGCTTGCGCGGCCCTGCGCCGTGTCGCAACATCTGCGCATGAGCGACTTCGACCCCTTCGACCACGCGGAGTACCGGCCCCTGATCCGCGCCTGGATCGGGGCCCGGCCCGCACGAAGCCAGACCCTGCTCGCGCGCCGCGCCGGCGTCTCGCGATCCATGGTCGCCATGGTCCTCGCGGGGGAGCGCGACCTGCCGCTCGCGAGCGCCGAGACCTGGGCCGACGCCCTCGAGCTCGAGGACGACGGGCGCGCGTACCTCCTGCTGCTGGTGAAGGCCGACTCGCCCATCTCGCTCGACCTCCGGCGCCAGGCGCGCGCCCAGGCCGCCGCGCTCCGCGACAGCCACTACGCGCTCCGGCCCACGCTGCGGCAGGCGCAGCTCCTCGGTCGCTGGTTCGTCCCGGTGATCCTCGAGCTCGTGCGCGCGGGTCGCGCGTCGCTAGACCCGGAATGGCTGGCCGCCCGCATCTGGCCCGAGGTCACCGCGGATGAGGTCGACGAGACGGTGCGGGCGCTCCGCGAGGCCGGCATCGTCACCGAAGAGGACGGGACGATGCGGATCGACCACCGGCCCATCGCGACGAACCGCCAGCTCTCCGACGAGCTCTCCCGCACCGGCCGGCAGTACCACCACGTGCAGCTGGAGCACGCGTCGCGCGCGCTCGACGAGCAGCCGCCCGAGACGCGCTGGGTGGGCTCGCTCGCCGTGGCGGTCGACGGGAGCCGCATCGAGGAGATGCAGCAGGCGCTGCACCGCTTCCAGCTCGAGGTGATCGAGCCGTTCCGCGCGGACGCCGGCGCCGACACGGTGGTGCAGGTCTCGCTCCAGCTCTTCGCGCGGACGCGTTGACCTCACTTCTCCCGGTCGGAGCGGTGGAAGTCCTGCGGATGGTCGGCCAGCCACCGGGTGAGCGCGGGCGTCTGGACGAGGTAGCGTGCCTGGAGGAACTGGTCCGGACGCACGCGGATGTACAGCCACTCCCCGTCCGGGTCGGCAGGAGGGAGCTGGTCGGGCCGGAACCGGTACATGCGCGGCAGGATCTGAACGTTCACCCCCCGCTCGACGAGGAAGGCGCTGTCCGCCGCCTTCTCGTGGCCGGGCACCGAGCGCACCGCGACGTCCTGGTGCGCGATCTCCGGCTCCGTGAGCCCGAAGTGGTCCACCGTGCGAAGGCCCGAGTAGTACGGGATCGCGCCCGCGGGGCCGACCGAGATGACCGTGTCGGGCGGTAGCACGCGCCCGAGCCGGAAGCCGATGTGCGCCCACTGGAGGGCGTCGTAGAGCTGGTCCTGCAGCACCCTCGGCGAGAACACCATCGGTGGGTACCGGGGCTCCTGGAACCAGGCGCCCGAGCCGAGCGCGAGCAGGGCGAGCCCTTGAGCACCGCGCCCCACCCAGTCCCCGGAGCGCCGGAGCCAGGCGATCCCGGCTGCGAACGTCACCACCAGCACGGGGTAGACGTGCATCAGCGGCTTGTACTCCATGAAGTCGCCGCCCACCCAGGCCACGTACGCGGCGAAGGCGGCGACCAGACCCGCCGGCAGGCCCGCCACGACGGCCCCGTGGACGTCCTGCGCGCCACCGCGTCGCGCCCGCCACGCGAGGACTGCGGCGGGGGCGAACAGCAAGACGACGTACGGGTAGCTCGACACGAACGTCCCGACGTAGAGCAGTCCCCGCTCGAAGTACGGCGTGTGCCCGGACTTCGCGTAGAACGTGTTCGGGAGCAGGGCGCCGTAGTAGTACAGCTTCCAGGCGGCATACGCGAGCCCGATGGCGGCGGGCACGGCGAACCACCGCAGCAGCCCGCGGAGCCGTTCGCGCCCGTGGAGCACGCCAAGCCCGAGCGCCACGAACGCCAGCACCAGAGGCGCTTCCGGACGCACGAGGAGCAGGCCGCCGAGCACGACAGCGGCCAGGGGCCCCGGCAGCTCGTCCGGATCGGGTCGTGCGAAGCAGAGGTACAGCGCCAGGGTGATGCCGAACGCGAAGAACGCGGTCGAGAGGCCGCCCGTCGCGTAAGCGGCGGCGGACGGGTTGAGGGGCAGCAGCCCGAGCGCCGCGACGGGCACGAGCAGGTCGCGCAGCCGCAGGTCCCCGGTCCGCTCGAGGATCGCCCGCACGTACAGCACGCCCACCGCGATCACGCCGAGCCACGACGCCCCGCCGAGCACCTTTGCCGCGACGATCGGGTCCACGCGCGCCCACAGCGCCACCGCGAGGAGCAGGGTCCACAGGAAGTTCGAGTAGCCCTCGACGTACTCCCCGGGGTTGAAGACCAGCTGCCCGTGCTGCACGAGGTTCCGGGCGTACCGGAAGCTGATGAACGCGTCGTCCTGGATGAAGGCGCGCGACGCCGCGCGGACCGCGGAGAGGCCCAGCAGCACGGCGACGCCCACCGCGATGTGCTCGTCGAGACGGCGCGCCTCGCGGGGCCCGGTCACGGCGCGGGTGAGTGGTCGAGCAGCGGCTGGCCGACGCGGTGCATCGACGCCAGCAGGGCCACCTCGGCCTGGCGCAGCAGGTCGACCCACGCGGGCGCGTGCCCGTCGAGCGCGGCGCCGGGCGGGGCCGACAGCAGGCCGTCGAACGGACGCAGCACGGCGCGCGCGTAGAGCTCGAGCGCCGCGCGGAGCACGCGCACGTCGCCCTGCACGGCCCGGTCGGCCTCCTGGCTCCACAGCGTGTACGTCGGCCCACCCGCATCGAGCAGCCAGCCGCCGCGCATGCCGGAGAGCGCCGGCAGCGCGTGCTTGCTGCCCAGCGCCACCGCGGACGCCGCGAGGTGCAGCTCCTCAGGCAGGATCGCGCCGAGCCAGGTGGAGAGCGTCGGGAACGCGTCGGTCTGCACGCGCACGTCCCAGTCCCGCGCACCGACCGTGACGAGCCGGGCCTCGAGTGGGGGGTGCTCGCTCGCGTAGCGCCCGACGGGAGTGCGTTCGGCCATGCCCTACTTGGACGGCTCGACGAGGACCTCGACGGCATCCGCGGGGATCTCGCCACGGACGACGAAGACCTCGCCGGCTTCGTTGCGGTACATGCCGAAGTCCTTCATCTCCTTCAGGTACTCCGGCACGCCGTCGAGGCTGAAGCCGTCCGGACCCTGGGGGATCGAGCCGAACTCGCCGGGCTCGAAGCCCTTGAAGGCCTTGATCAGATCCGCATCGGCGCGCACGGTGCCCGAGGGCGGCAGGCTCTCGATGACCGAGCTGATCTCGTCCATCGCGTGGTCTTCGAACCGGATGGACTCACCCGTCGCGTTCCCGGAGTTCACCGAGATCACCCGGGCACCCTCGATGCCACGGCCGAACTCCATCTTCGCGTCGGTCATGATCTTCGCGTCGGGGTACGCGGCGAGCAACTCGTCGTACGTGGTCGACCGCATCACGATGTTCGGGTCCTCGAAGTAGCCCTGCGACAGGCGGAGCTGCTCGAGGTCGGCGACCGCCTCGGGCGAGTCGGCGACGAACAGCGCCTGGTCGGCCCCGAAGCCCGCGCGGTGCGTGCCGATGTCGTCGAAGTACGGCGACTCGTGGGGGGTCATGGGGGTGTCGACGTCCTTCGGCTCGAACCGGAAGATCTTGGTGTCGCCGCGCACGAACCCGATCTCTTCGCCCGTCTCGGGGTGGATGAGCGGGTAGGTCTTTCCGGACGCCGCGCCGAGCGGCGCCTTGTCGCCGCCGAGGTCGAGGGCGTGGGTGTCGAGCACCGACTCGAGCTTCGCCGCGTCTTCGAAGTTGTCGAGCAGGTACTCGGCCATCGCCTCGTCGCTGCCGCCCATGATGATCTTCTCGGCGCGGGTCTGGGCGTCGGCGAGGCGCTCGGCCGGCGTGACGTCGACCTTCGCGTCGGGGATCTCGAGGTTGCTCTTCGCCTGGTTCGCGGGGTCGAGCGCGGCCTGGATCTCGGGGGTGAGGGCCTGCTCGAGCTCGGGCGTGGGCGCCTCGACCTTCGGTGCCTCGACGGTGGGCGTCTCGACCGTGGGGGTCTCGAGCTTCGGCGCGATCGAGGCGGCCTCGGGATCGACGGCGGGCAGGTTGTCGCGCATCGAGTCGAACATCATCGACTGGTGCTCGGGCGTGAGATCGAGCGCCTCGATGAGCTCGCGGGCCTTCACCACGTCGCCGGCGTCGAGCATCTGCTGCGCGCGGCCGAGCTGATCGAGCGTGCCGAACGTCATCTTGTCGAGCGCTTCGGGCTCGAAGCCGCGCTGCTCGAGGTTGCTCATGAAGCCGTTGAGGCGCTTGCTCTGCCAGGCGGTGACGCCCGAGTCCACCACGGTGCCGACGATCGCGTCGCGCAGGCCGCCCTTCGCGGAGTCGACCGCGTCGCTGCCGAGCTCCTGCACCATGCCGCCGATGGACTGCTCGTAGAAGTCCTTCGTGATGAGGTTCTCGCCGACGCTCACCATCGCGGACTGGCTCACGTTGTCGACGGTGTTCTTCACTGCGAGGCCGGGCAGCTGCTGGCGCATCGTGGTGAGCGGCGCCTCGCGGAGGGCCGCGCCCGTCAGGCCCTCGGTGGGCGTGGCGAAGATGCCGGGGAAGCGCGCCGCGAGCTTGGCCTGCGCGAGCTCGCCGAGCTTGCTGCTGACGCGGCCGGCACCCGCATTCATGAAGGACGTGGCGACGTCGGTCGCGCCGTCGACGCCCGTCGCGTCGTAGCGGTCGCCGCCCATCACCTCGCCGGTGAGCACGCTGGTCGTGGCGAGCGTCGTGGCGGTCGTGGCGAACCCGTAGGTCGACATCCAGGCCGCAGCGGCCGGGCCCAGCGTGCCGGACGAAGCGAGCGTGAGGAGCGACACCGCGACCAGGCTCGCGCCCGTCTTCGCGGCGTCGGTGATGGCCTCCTGCGCCTCGAGCATCTTCTCGTAGTCTTCGGCGAAGGTCTTACCCATCGCCGTGTGCCCGTCGAGCTCCTGCTCGCTCACGACCCCGTCGCGGATGGCGTCGAGGTGCGCGGCCTTCTGGGTCTGGTGCGACTGGATGGCCGTCTGGTCGGTGTCGCTGAACCAGGACGCCAGCCCGCCGCCACCATCGCCGTCTTCGCCCATCTTGTCGTCGCCGCGGTGGTCGATGAGCTTGCTGGCCGTCATGCGGCCCGCCTCGGTGCTGCGCTCGAGCTCTTCGGACGTGGGGAGCTGCGGCCCCATGGGGGTCACGCCGGGACCGGCGTACGCATCCTCGCGCGGGCCGTCGTGCGCGACGAGCTTGTCGATCTGTGCCTGCTCGTCGTCGTGCCCGAGCTCGCGCTGGAACAGCGACTCGACGCGGCGGTACTTCTCGAGCGCGGCCTTCTCTTCGGGCGTCGAGGGCTCGACCCCGTCGCGCGCGAGCACGTAGCCCTGGCGGATCTCGAGGGTCTCGGCGGTCGACTTCGTGCTGCTGACGAGGTCCATCAGCTCGGTGTTCGTGCCGTCCCAGTCGTAGCCGGAGGCGGCCTTCATCCCGGTCTCGAGCGAGATCGAGCCCGTCGCCATGGCCTCGTCGAAGGCCTTGCGCTCGAGCGGGTCCATCCGCGCGCGGGTCGTCTCGTACAGGCTCGTCGACGCGAACTTCTGCCGGTCGGCCTCGTTCATGTCCATCACGGACTTGAGGATGTGCGCCTCGTCCTGCGCGAAGAAGCCGTTGCCCTCTTCGATGCGCGTCTTCGACATCTCGAGGATGTTGTTGTCGCGGAAGGCCCGGACCTCGGCGAGCTCTTCGTCGTTCAGGTGCTCCGTCATGGCGTTGTTGACCTGGTCGTCCAGGTAGAGCGCCATGCGGTCGGCCACCGGCACCTTCGCGAACGCCTCGCGGATGGCCTTCTCGTCGTCGTTGAAGAACCCGACGGCGTCGAGGATGCGCTGCTTCGAGACCTCGCGCGCGGGCATCCCCATCTGTTCCATGTAGGCGTGCATCTCGCCGTCTTTCACGTCGCCGTCGAGGCGCCCGAGGAACGTGCCGTCGACGAGGGACCCGTCTT
Source organism: Alphaproteobacteria bacterium (assembly GCA_020632875.1). Taxonomy (GTDB): domain Bacteria; phylum Myxococcota_A; class UBA796; order UBA796; genus JACKEQ01. The sequence goes on along the minus strand of JACKET010000013.1, from coordinate 160,147 downwards.
CGTTGCGCTTCGGCGTGAGCAGGTTCGAGACGTTGCCGAGCTCGTCGAGGCGCGCCTGGGCCTTCGCCTTGTCGGCGTCGGAGAGCCCGCCCTTCGCGATCTGCTCGCGCAGCCGCTTCTCTTCGGCGTTCAGGCGCCCGGCATCGCGCACGATGTCCTTCACGGCGTCGTCGTCGGTGCCGCCGCCCTTCGTGGCCTGCGTCATCCGCGCGGAGAGGGCCGCGCTCTCGCTCGTGGCGATCGCCCGCGCGCGCGCCTGCTCTTCAGCCGACATGTAGTCGAACATGTGCGGGTAGGTCTTCAGCATCTCCCGCCGGTCGGTCATCGGGAGGCTCGCGAAGGCCGTCATCGCGGCGCCTTCGTCGTCGTTCAGGTAGCCGTTGGCGCTCTCGATGCGCTCGCGCACCGCCTGCTTCGCCTCGGCGGGGAAGAGCTGGATCCGCGCCTTCATGTAGGCGTCGGGCTCCATCTTGTCCTTCAGCGTCGTGAGGACGGAGCGATCCTTCCCGCCGTTCGTCAGGGCCGCGATCTCCTCCTCGCTCGCGTGCGTGAGGAGGTTCTCCATCGACTTGGACGTGTCGTAGTGGGCGATCTTGTCCTTCAGGTCCATGCCCGACAGAACGTTCGCCATCATCTCGTTACCGGCCTTGCCGCCGAACTGACCGGCCACGTCGTCTTCGAGCTTCCGACCCGTGCGGGTCTCGTAGTAGGCGCGGATCTCGCGCATCTGCTGGGGCGTCTTGCCCGCCAGCAGCCGCTGGGCGGTGGCGGTGTCCTTGATGTCGAAGACGCCGATGCCCATGGCGTCGTCGAGCTCGGCGAACGTGTTGCGCGCGAGCAGGCGGTCGGAGCGGAGCTGGGCCTCTTCGCGGGCCTTCTCTTGCGCGGCGATCTCCTCCTGGGTGGGACCGGCGGGCGCCGCAGGTGCTGCGGGAGGTGTGACGGACGGGGAGACCACGGGCCCCGGCATCGCGAGGTCGATCCCGAGGAAGCCCTCGTCGAGCCCGGGAAGCGAGGGGCCGAGCAGATCGGGCGCCCACGGACCGGGCCCGAGCGTGTCCTGTTTCGCGGCGTTGCCGTCGGGCTGGAGGACCGGGCCGAGCGGCTCGGGGGCCTTCGGCTTGTCGACGGCCGGCTCGGAAGCACTGGCCAGACGCGTGTCTTTGCCCGACATGTGGACCACCCCTGCGGACCAGGAGGAGGCGGCCCGCGCTGCACGATTCTCGCCCGAATCGCGCCCACCCACAACCCACCCGACTCCGGGATCCCCGGATCGACGGCCTACGCAGAGGGATTCTCCGGGACGGCCAGCCAGGTGTCCTGGTTCGGGAGCGTGCCGTTCAACAGCGCCCGCCACACGGGCTGCGTGCCGTGCACGAGCCCCTGCGTCCGCCCGACGTCGACGAAGCCCGCGACCGGCCCGTCCGAGCCCTCCCAGAAAGGCTCCCGAGGGGGTGCTTCGCCCGCAGTCTGGGCGTACAGCGCGTGATCGAACGCCGCTTCGGCGTGCACCTCGCCGTCGTGGACGTGCACGGTCGGGAAGAACAGGGCGTCCGGGCGTCGCGTCGGGAACGTGAACGCCATCGGGTGGACGGCGCGGCTGCGCGAGCGGCGGAACAGCCCGAACAGGCCGCCGCGCGTGGTGCGGGCGAGGCGGAAGACCGCGAAGCCGTGGTCGCGGTAGGCAGGCAGCGCGTCCCACACGGACGGGTCGAGGCGGAAGCGCGGATCGAGCCGCTCGAAGTCCGCGACGGTCGGCACGTGGCTCGCCTCGAACTCGCCCACGTCGTGCACGGCGAGGGTCTGCATGCGTGGGGCCTGGGGGATCGGCCCGCGCGACTTGGCGTACAGCTGGGGGAACCCGCTCGCGAGATCGGTGAAGAAGCCCGCGTAGCCCTCGAGGCTGACGAAGCGCACGGCCTCTTCGCCGGATCCCGGCGCCACCGGGAGGGGGAGCACCATCGCCACGTCTTCGGCGGCCTCGAAGCGCATCGCGTACACCAGCGCCTGGTGCCCGGGCGCGACGTGCCGCGCGAAGATCGAGGTCGAGCTGACGTGCGCGACCGGACGGCTGAAGCAGCACATGGGCACCTCCGCTGCGGAGCGTAGCCGCGCGTGCGATGCTCGGGGCAGGGGGAGGGGCGTGGAATGGCGAGATCCGAGAGGTCGGGCGGCGGCTGTGGCGGCGTGCTGCTCATCCTGGCGCTCCTCCTCGGGGCGGTGGTGGGCGGGTTCCTGGCGCGCGACCGGCTCGGCGCGCTCGACTTCCCCACGCTGCCCGTCCCGATCCCGACGCTCCCGGGCGGCGGTCCGCCCCCGGAGGTCGGCGTGCACCCGGCACCCTCACCAACTCCGGTCGGTCGGCCTGGCCCGGGCGGTCCCCTCAACCACATCTCCCAGCCGCCCCCGACGCAGCCGGCGTTCGGCGCGTCCGCGTGCGACGACATCCCGGATGGCGGGCCGGTCGGCGGGCCCGACTGCGTGACCGCCGAGATCCACTGCGGCGACACGGTCGTCGGGCACACGCGGGGCGGGGTCGACCGCTACGACACCCGGTTCTACGAATCGAAGTTCTGCTGGCCCGCGACGATGGACCACGACGGCGGCGACGAGCGCGTCTACCGCCTCGTGATGCCCGAGGGCGACTGGCGCGCCTGGGTCGACCTGCACACGCCCTGCGCCGACCTCGACGTGGCCGGCATCCGCTACGACCACGACACGTGCCCCACGTCGGGCGAGCTCATCAACCAGTGCGAGATGGTGCCGCTGAAGGGCACGGCGTCGGAGCGCATCGAGCTCACGTCGCGCAGCGCGAACGGCCGCCACCCCGTCTGGTACGTCGTGGTCGAGGGGAAGGACGACGAAGAGGGCGCGTTCTCGCTCCAGGTGACGTGCGCTCCGGGACTGCTCGGCCCGCTGGAATGAGCGACGTGGCCGCGCTGCTCGACGCGCTGGCCGCCATCGACCCGCGCGCGGCGACGTGGTGTGCGGCGCAGTGCGCGCGGACCGTGCTCGACCGGGTCGCCCCCGGCGAGTCCCGGCCCCTCGCGGCAGTCGAAGCGGCCGAGGCCTGGGCGCTCCGGCCCGACGCCGCGACCCGGCGGGCCTGCGAGCACGCTGCGCGCGAGGCATCGGCGGCGGTGTACGCGCCGCATCCGTCCTCCGACGACGTCGTGGCGGACGCGGCGTACTACGCGACGCACTCGGCGGCGGATGCCGCGTGGAGCGCGAGCCAGGGGACTGCTGCGGCGGGCGCTGCGCGAGAGGCCGCGTGGGCTGCGGGCGCTTCGGCGGAGTCCACACGTGCGGCGCTCGCCCGCGCGGACGCAGCGGACGAAGCGGGCTCCGAGGCCGCCGAGGCCGCCCTGATCGAGGCGCGCCGCCGTGCGGTGGCCGCGCACCTCGACGCGCTGGGCGGGCTCGTGCGCGGGCTCCGCTGGCCGCTGACGACTCCCACGGCCGCCGAGCTGGCCGCGGCGCCGCCCGTGCTGAGGGTGGCGTGGGACCGGGTCACGGAGCAGGCCGTCCCCGCGGCGGATCTCGCGATCGACGCGCTGATCGACGCGGCGCGGCGTGCCGAGCGCCTCGGGCTCGCGTGGGACGACCGGGTGGCGCGGTCCATCGCGGAGCGCGCCGACGAGGCGAGTGTCGCGGTGTTGCTCGGGCGTGCCGGACTGGCGCCCGATCGGTCGGAGATGTAGGAGGGACGCCAGGAGCGGACGTGTCGGACAGCGACGACACCTGGGTCGAGCCGGGCGCAGAGGCGAAGACCGGCACCCCGGCGCGCTACGAGACGGTCGGCGAGCTCGGGCGCGGCGCGATGGGCGTCGTCGAAGCCGTGTACGACACGCGGCTGAAGCGCGTCGTGGCGCGCAAGTCGCTCCGTCGGCCCGACCAGTCCGCGGGGTTCCGCCGCGAGGCGCAGGTGGCCGCGGGCCTCGAGCACCCGGGCATCGTGCCGATCTACGACGCCGCCGAGGGCTCCTGGTACACGATGCGCCGGATCGACGGCCGCTCGCTGCAAGACGCGATGGACGCGGCGACGGGCCTCGATCAGCGCCTGCGGCTCCTGCCCTCGTTCCTGCGCCTGTGCGAAGCGATGGCGTACGTGCACGGCAAGGGCGTGGTGCACCGCGATCTGAAGCCGCCGAACGTCATGCTCGGCGAGTTCGGCGAGGTGGTCGTGGTCGACTTCGGCCTCGCGGTCGAGGTCGGCGAGCCGGGTGGGCGCATCGTCGGCACGCCGCGGTACATGAGCCCCGAAGCCGCCCTGGGCCGTCCTCCCACGCCCGCCACCGACGTGTGGAGCCTGGGCATCGTGCTCTACGAGCTGCTCTCGGGCGGTCGCGCCTACCCGGGGCACGGCGTCGAGGCGCTCCAGCAGGTGCGCGAGCGCGATCCGGCACCGCTGCCCGACGACATCCCCGCCGAGCTGCGGGCGATCGTCGCGAAGGCCTGCACCCGCGACGTCGGGGCGCGGTATCCCGACGCCGCGGCGCTCCGCGCGGACGTCGAGGCGTTCACGAGCGGCCGCCTGGTCGGGGCCTACGCCTATTCACCGGGCGAGCTGTTCTCGCGCTTCGTCCGGCAGTACCGCACCGTGCTCGCGACGGCCGCCGTCGCGCTCGTCCTCGTCTTCACGACGATCTCGGTGGCCTGGTGGCGCACGGGCCAGGCGCTCGATCGGGCCGTGCACGCCGAGTCGGAGCGCACCTACCACCTGGCGCGCGCGCTCGAGTCCCGCGCTCGCGCCATGCGCGGCGACCCCGCGGCCGTGCCGGTCGCGCGTCAGGCCCTCGCGATCGACCCGTCCCTGCCGTGGGCGCGCGGCGTGCTCGCCCAGCATGCGTCGATGCTGTCGTTCACGATGGACCTCGAGCTCCCGATCGGCCCGTGCACGTGGGGCCAGGAGGTCGCGGGCCGGCTGTTGGTCCAGTGCGGCCGCGACCTCGTGCTCCTCCACCCCGAGACGGGTGCCGAGCTCGACCGGGTGGAGTGGGGGCGGCGTGCCGAGTACAGCGGTGTCGGCTGGATCGCCTCCAACATCCGGGACGGGACGACCGGCGTGGTGCGGGTGGTGGGCGATCGCCTCGAGGCCCGCACCGTCGGCGCGGCGGCTCCCGAGGCGCTCGCCGCGGCCACGGTGATCTCCGATCTCCCCGACGGTCGCCTGGTCTTCGGGTACGACCAGGGCGACGAGTTCGTCATCGAGGCCGAGCGGGACGGCCGCTTCGCGCCGTTCCGTCGCGAGCCCGGGCGCCCCGCCCAGCGAGCCATCCGGAGCCCCGACGGCACCCGCGTGCTGCTGTTCAGCCACCACTCCGTGCGGGTGTGTGACGGATGGCTCTCCGACTGCCGTGAGATCGCGCTGCCGGGGGTCAACCAGTACGGCGTGTGGTCGGCCGACTCCCGGTCGGTGGCGCTGTTCACCACGACCGGAGCCATCTTCCGGTACGCGCTCGACACGGGCGAGCTCGTGCTCCTCGGGCGCGAGCGGGCCGGGGGTGTCCAGGGGGTCGTGGGGAGCCTCGACCAGCTCCTGGTGCTCGAGGTCACCGGACGCGTGCAGGCGCTCGACCCGTCGGGCTCGTTGGTCGGGGAGATCGACGTGGGCCCGTCCCGCGCGCGCTCGATCGCCAGCCATCCCCGGGGGTTCTGGCTCATCGGCGCCGAGGGCGTGCAGCGCTGGCGTCTCGATCGGCCCGCGCACGTGTCGAGCGTGCGGCTGCCCAATGGCGTGGGCGCGATGCTGTTCGACGCCGAGGGGGCCCTCGTCACCCACGATTCCCAGGTCGTCCACCTGCGCGGAGACGGCATCGAGCCGGCATTCTCCGCGCCGACCTTCGTGAAGGGCCTGGTTCGCCATCGCAGCCGGCTCCTCGCCTGCACGACGGCGAGCGGCATCGTGGGCGCGGAACCCGGGGACGGCGTCGAGCTCACGAGCATCGGTGTGCGCCGCTGCGCGTCGACCGGTGGGCGGCTCGTGTTCATCGAGAACACCACCACGCTCCGCGTGGACGACGAGGCCCGGGGCCGATCCCGCGGGGATCTCGACGCGCGCGGCGGGCGCGTGATCCACGAGGCCGACGGCTCGGTCGTGGAGGTGCGCGAGGTCGACACGTGGGACGTGGTGTTCTCGCATCCGGCCGGCCAGGAGGTGTGGGGCGTCGCGCTCTCGGAGGACGGGCGCACCGCGGCGTTCGCGCTGGAAGACCGCCGGGTGCGGCTCGTCGACCTCGACACGGGCACCCTCGCGGTGCTCCCCGGCGAGCACCTCGCAGCGGTCGCGATGCTGCGGTTCTCGCCCTCCGGGCATCGGCTGGCGTCGGCGAGCTGGGATGGCACGTCGTTCGTCTGGGAGGACGGCGTGCTCGCCGCGGCGCTCGAAGGGCACGGCGGGCGCGTCACGACGCTCGCGTTCGCGTCCGACGACGTGCTGTACACGGGCTCATGGGATCAGACGGTCCGCCGCTGGGACCTCGCGGCATGGGAGCGGTAGGTCAGCGCCGTCGGGCGAAGGGCCAGGCGAGCACGGGTCGGCCCGGGGAAGCGCAGCCGCAGCCCACTCCGATGGAGACACCCGGGCTCGGGTCGCCGTCGCAGTCGTGGTCGATCGCGTCGTCGCGCTCTTCGGCGCCGGGGAACGTCGAGCTGTCGTAGTCGTTGCAGTCGCCGCCGGCGGGCGTGAGGCCGTCGCCGTCGCAGTCCGCGTCCGGGCCGCCACAGGGGACGTCGGTGTCGGTGTCGGCATCGCTGTCGGAGTCGGTGTCCGCGTCCGCATCGGCGTCGCTGTCCGCATCGGCATCGGCGTCGGTGTCGGTGTCGGTGTCGGTGTCCGCGTCGGTGTCGGTGTCGGTGTCGGTGTCGGTGTCGGCGTCACTGTCCGCGTCGGCGTCGCTGTCCGCATCGGCGTCGCTGTCCGCGTCGGTGTCGGTGTCGGTGTCGGCATCGGCATCCGCATCCGCGTCGGCGTCCGCGTCGGCATCGCTGTCGGAGTCGGCATCCGTGTCCGCGTCGCCGGTGTCGCCGGTGTCGCACGCGTCCTGCCCCGGGCACGGGTCGCAGGCATCGGGCACGCCGTCCGCATCCGTGTCGACCCCGTCGTCTCCGGCAGGGCAGACGTCACAACCGTCGGGGACCCCGTCTCCGTCGGCATCGGCGTCGATCGGGTCGGTGTCGCAGGCGTCTTCGAACGCGAGCCGTCCGTCCCCATCGGCGTCGGCGTCGATGTGCAGCACCATGCCGGGGATCTCGTGGTCGCCGTCGTTCGAGCCGTCGGCCGGACCGTTCGACCCGGTGAAGCCGAACCAGAAGCCGTCCGGGAACTTCGCGGCCAGGTCGTAGGTGGTCGTGAGGGTCGGATCGGTGGGCTTGAGCGCGTTGGACCCGAGCGTGTGGTACACGGCGATCGCTCCGGAAGCCTGATCGATGTCGATCCACACGGAGTACACGCCGTCGTTGACGACCGCCGCGAGCTGACCGGAGGTCTCCTGGGCGGTGCCATCGACGATCACGGCGAAGTGGGTCGGGTCGGGGTCGTTGACGCCGTTGTCGCGGGTGTCGACCTCGATGGCGACGTAGTCCTGCATCCCGATGAAGCCCGGACCGAGGTTGCTGCCGACCGCGGCGGTGCCCACGCCGGACCAGTCGTGCATCACGAACGCGAGGCCCTCCCGCGTGTTCACGTTGTCGAAGTCGGTGATCTCGAGCTGGTAGCGGAGCCGCAGCCGATGCGTCGGCCCCCACTCGGCGCGGTCCACCCACCAGGCCGTGCCGATCGTCCCGCCCGCATCGTTGAGCGAGATCGTGCAGCCGTCGAAGTGGGAGCTGCCGTTGTGCACCCAGCTGGACTCGTACCCGCACATCCCCGTGGGGAGGTCGATGCGGGTCGGGGTGGCCAGAGCGCTCGCGGCGAGCAGGAGCATCGCGGCAGTATGGCACCGTCCCGCTGCGGCCGCCGCTCCGTGCTACCGTCGGGGCCTGGAGGCGCCATGCTGCTGCTGTCGTCCCTCGTCTTCGCGGCGGAGCCCGGGGCGGTGCGCGAGGTCCGCGCGCTGTACCAGGCCGCGAAGAAGGCCCAGGAAGTCGACCTCGTCAAGCACACCGCGAAGCTCAACGCGAACGACCGCTCGTACGCCGCGGTCGGCACGTACGGCCGCTCGCTCGTCGCCTGGGTACGGCCCGATCCAGTCGGTGAGACGGCCGTCGTGCTCGTCGAGGCCGACACGCTGACCGCCGCGTGGCGCACCGACCTCGAGGTGCTCTACCACGAGGGCAAGCCGCGCTTCGTGCTCGTCGAGCAGCTCTACGACGAGCCGATCCGCGTGTACTTCGACGCGAAGGGCACGCCCGTGCGCCTGCAGTTCGGCGAGGATCCGATCGACGCGCTCGGCGATGTCGAGAAGGCGTTCGTCGCGAAGATCGCGGCCTATGCGTCGCGCCTGCACGACGAGGCCAAGCACCTCGACGGCGCGCTCGAGCCCGGCCTGGTGCCCGAGGACATCGTCACGGAGCTCACGCCGTAGCCGCGTTATCCGGAGGACGTCCGTTCTCCGGGGGCTTCCGTGCTGCTCGCCATCGCCATCGCTTCCGCCGACCCCTGTGCCGGCGTCGATCCCTGCAAGGTCGTCGAGACCCTGAAGACCCGCGGGGGCGAGGTGCTGCACGTGGCCTACGCCGCCGACCCGCCCGAAGACCTGCAGTACCACGACGTGTCCGGCGACTGCATCCGGCACGCCTACGTCTGGAAGCCCGAGAAGGGCCCCGAGCGCAGCATCGTCACGCTGTGCAACGACGGATACGGCGCGTCGGGCGTGGGCTCCGACGACGTGTCCGTCGAAGACGGCGTGTTCTCGCACTCCCAGTACGGCGGCAGCGCGTGGCGGTGGAGCCAGGGCCGTTCGCTGCAGCTCGAGCCGCCGCGGATGCTGTCCGAGAGCTCGATGAGCATGTTCATGGGCATGGTCGGCACCGACCGCACGTGGAGCTGGAAGGACTTCGCGGGCACCTACAGCGAGAACGTCGATCGGTGCGGCTCCGAAGAGCCCGAGACGGTCGAGGCGCGCCTGGTGCCGTCCCTCCCGGCCATCGAGGGCTGGGACTGGAAGAAGACGGGGCTCGGGGCGTGCGCGGCGAGGATCGACGCCGCGATCGGCCCGTTCGCGCACGGCAGCTCCGAGGGGAAGGCCGAGGATGCGGGGCTGTCGGTGGCCCGCATCGGCGACGACCTCTACGTCGAGGTCCGCGACGACACGTGGGTGAAGAAGGCCGCGTCCTGGGTGAAGGCCGACCACGTCGAGCTGTGGCTGCGTCCCGAAGCGCTGCCGTACCAGGAGTGCGTGACCAAGCACCCGGCGGTCCAATGGGGCATCGGCCTCGATGGCACCGTCTACCCCGCGCACGGCGAGCCGAAGCCCGTGAAGGCCGAGGTCGTCGAGGTCGAGGGCGGTGTGCGGCTCCGCATCTCGGGCCTGCCGAAGTTCGACGGGCTGGCGGTGGTCTACAGCGACAGCGACGACGGCAAGACGCAGGAGCGGCTGATCGCGACGAGCCCCGTCCGCTTCGGGCACGGCGAGACGCTCGCTCCCACCGAGGCGATCGCGCCCGACAAGGCCGTCTGCATCGTCGGGGAGAAGGGGCTCGTCGTGAAGGAGACCCGCGCGTTCCCGGCCGACAGGCCGTTGCTGTCCGGTGCGGACTGATCGCCTCGCGCGGCTCCGGCGTCGGTTCGAGGCGTCGGACCTGCCGTTCCTCGAGCTCGAGGGGCTCGGCCTCGACGTCGTGCCGGACTGGGTCGTTCAGCGCGACCTCGTCACCCTGTCGCTGAAGGGCAACGCGTTGCGCGCGCTCCCCGCCGAGATCGCCCTGCTGACGGGCCTCGAGGAGCTCGTGCTGTCGGGGAACCGCTTCGAGGAGGTGCCCCCGGTCGTGAGGGAGCTGCGTGGGCTGACGGAGCTGTACCTCGACCACAACACGATCCGCGTGCTCCCGGAGTGGCTGGGCGAGCTGCCCGCCCTGCGGTGGGTGCAGGCGGTCGGGAACCCGCTGGCGTCCGTGCCCACCTGGGAGAACGTCCGCGTGGGCCGGTAGTTGCTACGACTTCGCTACAGTCCGGCCGAACGGCGGCTCTCGCGCGGTACCTGCGTCCCCGCGAGGTGCGAGATGCGGTTTGGATTGTGGATTGCGCTGGTGGGTGTGGGATGCAAGGGCTCCGGGCTCTCGGCGCTGGACACGAACGTCCCGTCCGATCTGGACAGTGACGCGGACACGGACGCGGACGCCGACGCCGATACGGACGCCGATGCCGACACGGACTCCGACACGGACTCCGACGCGGACGCGGATGCCGACGCCGACGCCGACGCCGATGCCGACGCCGATGCCGACGCCGACGCGGACTCCGACGCCGACGCCGACTCCGATGCCGACTCCGATGCCGACGCGGACACCGACACGGGCTTCGCGCTGTGCCACGACGTGCCCGGCCCCGCGAACGCCGTGCGAAAGGTCGTGTTCAACCGCCCGTTCCAGGGCTCGGGGACGACCTGGGAGGTCCTCCAGCTGTCGACCTCCGGCGGCCTGTCGACCACCGGCGTGACGTTCGACATGGGCCGCCAGTACGTCGGGGTCGTCGAGTTCACGCCCGACGGCGAGATCGGCCTCGTGGTGCAGGAGGACGGCACCATCGGCTCGTTCCGGTTCGAGCCGGGCGGCGCGGTCACGGTGATGGAGCCCGGATTCGACGGCGGCGGTGCGTTCTACGCGCGGGCCATCACCGTGGACCCGGACGGCCGGCGGCTGTGGGTCGCCGACCGCAACTGGCAGAACAACGGCGGGGGCGTGTACGCCGTGGACATCGAGTGCGACGGCTCGCTGACCTACGCGGGCCTCGTGATCCCGGGCAAGCAGCCGATCCAGGTCGTGCTCGACCCCTTCGCGCCCGACCGCGCATGGGTGCCGTCGCGCGAGCTCGGCACGGCGAACGCCCTGCACGACAGCTTCGTCGTCGACCTGCCCTCGGCGGCCGTCGTGGCGAGCACCCAGGCCTTCCCCGACGACTCGATGATCATGTCGCGCGCGGTGTGGACCGCGACCGGCCGCTACGGCCTCGTGGGCGACAACACCGCGTTCGGACCGCCGAACCGGGTCGTGGTGAGCGATCTGTCCGCGGGCGCGAGCGCCGCCCAGGTCGTGTCGGGCATCGAGGACCCGATCTGGCTGGTCGCTTCGCCGTACGACGACGGGGTGCTCGTCCTGTCGGGCTTCGGCGACGCCTTCTGGTGGCTCGCGCCCACCGGCAATCCGGCGCTGCCGTACACCGCGTCGGAGATGACGTACGTGGCCGCGCCCCCCGCGCTCCCCGGCGGCGCGGCGATGGTCGCCCGCGGGAACCTCACCGGCCACGTGCTGGCCGCTGAGAACGTCGCGATCCGCCAGGTCCGCATCGAGCCGGGCGGCCCGCCGACCGACCTCGGTCCGTTCGTCATCGGCGGGGGCAGCGTGGACGACATCGTGGGAGCGATCGGCGTCCAGCCCTAGTCGGTGAGCGTTCACGAACCCCGAAAACGCGGGTTCGCGCCTGTGGCCCCTCGACCTACGCTGTGCGGTCGGAGGGGCCATGAATTTCCGACTGGTGGAGCTCGAAGGCGAAGAGGCCGTGGACGCTGCGCGGCGGCTCGGCCTCGAGACGGAGCGCTCCGCGGACGGACGCATCGTGCTCGTCGTCGAGGTCGAGGATGCGGCCGAGCTCGGGCTGCTGCGCGAGCCCGTCGTGTCGCGATCGCCCACGTCGAGCCCATGGCGGTCGCCGAGCGAAGACCCGCGGTCCGTGCTCGACGCGATGATCGCCTGGCTGTCGCGCGTCCGGGTCCGGAGGTTCGTCGGCTAGCGCCCTCGGAGATCACGTATTCCGGCGTCTCTCGCCGGGATTCGTGAGTCGGGTCGCGTGCGTTCCGAGAGAAAATTCGAGATACGAAACATATCGTGTAGACGCCTTTCCTATTTTGGGTAAATGATTCACATATCCAAAATGTGGAGAGCATCATGAATCGACTCGCTCTGTACCTGAGTGTGGCTTCCGCCTTCGCGGGGGTGCTGTGTGCATGCGGCGGAACCGCGGTCCCGGGCGCGTCCGGCAACCCCGACGTTCCCGTCACGCCGGGCGATCTGCCCACCACGAGCGACGGGGAGTGGGCCCACAGCGTCGCCGAGGGCATCCCGTGTGGGCAGATGCTCGATTGCCTGGCCTCCTGCGACAACCAGCAGGCCTGCCTCGACGAGTGCTACCTCGCCGCGGATCCGCAGGCGCGCGTCCTGGTCGACGCCCTCGACGACTGCTGGGGTGCGAACGGCTGCCAGGATCGGTCGTGCCTCGAAGCGGCGTGTCCACAGCAGCTGCAGGCCTGCGAGTCCCAGGTCCCCCCAGGCGGCGTGATCTGCTACGCGAGCGGCGTCTACGAGACCTGCTACGACGGGACCTGCAACCGCTACGACTCCACCGGTGGCGGCTGGGGCAGCACGGTCGAGCACGGCGAGTTCTGGGCGAGCTTCTACTGCTCCCAGGCGATGAACGAGTCCATCCTGGTCGCCTCGCTGCTCGACCAGTACGCCGGCATCGTCCAGCAGTGCGCGCCCACCCACTGCGAAGCGAACTGAGGCCCGCCATGCTCGTCGCCCTCGCTTCGCTCGCCATCGCCGCGCCCTGGGCCGAGGCTCGCGAGGCCCACGGCTGCCACGTCACCACGGGTGCCGACGTCGTGCCCGGAATCCCCGCGGTTCGGGCCGAGTGCCACTGGCCCACCATCGAGCCCGCGGTGGTCGCGGATCTCGTAGGCGACGTGGACGGTCAGGCCCGGTTCGTCTGGACGCTCGAGGCGGAGTCGGTCGTGCGGGCCGACGACGAGGGCACGTGGGTGCTCCAGCGCCACGCGCTCCCCGGGTTGCGAGACCGCGAAGGGCTCGTGCGCATCGAGCGGATCGCAGACGGCGAGGCGCTCGAGGTGCGCTGGACGCTCGAGCCGGGCCCGGTCGCCGCGGATGCCGTGGCGATGGAGGCGAACGATGGGGTGTGGCGCGTCGGCCGCGCTACCGCCGGCGAACGCGGGTCGTGTTCTCGATCGGGTGCGCTCCGGGCGGCTCCCAGTGCCGACGTGGCTCGTGCGGTGGGTGCAGACCCGGCGTAACCCGGATGCTCAGCTCGCTCCGCGACGCCGCCGTCAGCAGCTCGCCCGGACCAGTGCGTTGAGCGCCCTCCACGACATCCGGCGGACTCGTCGGACCGTGAGCCCGAAACCGCATCGGCGCCAGCGCTCCAGGCAGCGAGCTGCCGAGCGCCGCGGCCTACGAAGCGTCCGTGGCATCCTCCGGGGACAGGCCCTCGGGCTCGGAGGCCAGGCCATCGCGCACGTACGAGCGCTCAGGGCGAAACCGTTCGAGGTTTCAACGCGACGCCGCCCGGCGGCACCGCAGTGGTGCCGGGCAGGTGTGCGACGCTGCGAAGGAAACTCGCGCATCCGGGGCGACAAAGCTCGTGCGATCCTCGAACCGTCTGCCGGGGTTGCGCACGTTGATTCGGCCGCGGCATCTCAAGCTCGCTAGCACTAAATGACGGCGAAGTGCCGGTACACCGTGGGCACCGCCACCCCTCCTTCGCGACGTTGGGGATGGTGAGGCGGTGCGCATATCGCGGTCGCTTCCAGCGCCACTTCGGTACGCTCGCGCGTGTCTTCCGCCTGCTGGGCACGCAACGAGCTCGTGTAGGTGCCTTCTTCATGCGGGACTCGCCCAGACGATTCCCTATATTCGATATACCCTTCGGAACGGTATGCTCACCCCGCTGGCTTACGCGCCCGGTCAGGGTACGGACCTTCGATACGCGCGCACCGGGAGCAGGCTACGCCAGGTGCTCTGGAAGGCCGCATCGAGACAGGCTTCGGCAGGGGCTCCACCCGCGCGTTCCACGGACGTGGGGGCGATGCTCGAGCGGATCGAGACCCGCATCGTGCACGGCTGGAGTCTATCAGTGCGCGCGCCCGGTCGGAGCGCCGCCCGATGCAAGGGCTCGCCGCTGGATCCTGCTCAAGCTGGTGCGTGCTCCATCCCGAGCTGCGCCGTCAGATTGCGACGCTCAGGCGATCTGGGCCGGAGCAGCCGTGGCGCGGGCGTCACTTCGACGCTGGCGCGGCGAAGCTGCGGTCCCCGGCATCGCGATGCACTGCTCGCGCTCCGGTCGACCGCGCGGGCCGCGACGTAGGGGCTGGTCGAAGACGCCCGTGCGGCAGAAGCGCGCAGAATATCATCGCCGGGATCGGCTGAACTTTATCTCGCCCGTCGAATCGGTGCGCGTGCCAGCATCTCAAAGGAAACCACGCGTCCCGCCCGGATGCGCTCGCCGTTCATAGCGAGGCCCTCGAGCGCAGGCGCGCATGCGCTGCCGATAGCCCTCCAGCCGACATAGAAAGCCGCCATGGCCGCCCACCCCGACGTGGGGCCCGTGTTCACCGCCTGGATCGGGTTCCGGGTATCGCGCCGTCGACCTCGACATCGACGCGGAAGCCTCACGCTCGTCGAGCAGCCCTCCACCATCGTGGGCCTCATTGCGGAAGCCGCCTTGCCCGTGCGTCTGGGGGCGACCAGGGCTCAGGCAGCCGCGCGCAGCTCGAGCGCGCCTGCCGGCTTTCGAATCGCGGCCCGGGTGGCGCCGCGCGCGTGCAGGAGGGCCCGCGAGGGCGGCAATCCACGCGAGACAAGCGAGCTTCCATCGCGTGGGCGCTCGGCCTGCTGCGCCTGAACCTGCTCGAGCTCAGCAGCCGCCTGGCTCCGATGGCTCGCCGGCCGAGGGTCTTCCACGTGGCGATCGACAGAAACTCGACGCCCTGCCCGATGCCCGCCGAGCTCGCGCGCCGCCAGCGTGGCGCTCCATCGCGCCTCGGCGTCGGTGCAGGTGCCGGCAGGCTTCGGCGAGGCCGGCGAGCGCGCCACTGGTATGGCTTTCGCCAGGGCAGCGCAGCTCCAGCGCAGCGTCGCGGCCTACGTCTCGCGCTTCCGAAGGCCACGCCAGACCTCGACGACGCGGACGGGCTGAAGAGCTCGGCGCGTCTCCGGGGGTCGCGACGGGCCAGGCGTTCGTATCAGGCCTCGATCCAGCTCGACCAAGTGCCGCAGGCTGCGTCACCTGGTAGCGGACCACGACTTGTCGGCGGCAATCCCGTGCTCCCCGCACGTCAGGGGCCCCTCGTGCAGGTCAGCGGGCTCGTGTGCCCACGCCGCGATCATGGCGCGGGAGCTCAGGTTCCCGGCGGCTGGTCAGGGGTTCCGCGTCCGCGAGCGTGCCCGCACGGCGCGATGGTCCAGATCGACGGAGCGACCGGCGCGCGCTCACGGTGTCGACGCGACGCCGCGTCCGTTCGCCGCAGCTCCCGCGCCCGTTCGGCACAAGGGGCGTCCGCGCGCGCGCCCAGCGCCCGGCCTCTGTGCTGCCTGCCGAGGCCGGCGACGTGGCGCGGTTCGGCGGAAGGAAGCCGCGAAGCTCGCCGTGGCGGTGTCGGCGAGCACCGCGTGCCGCGCGGGATCGCGCTCGACGTGGATTTCGCCGGGCCGTAGCCCGCGGAATCCGCGCACCTCGCGCACAGCGAGAGCCGTCGCGGCGCTCAGGGAACGCTCGCCGTGTTGCGCAGCTCATTTGAAAGACAGCCAGCGCGCGGCTTCGCCAGAGCAGTACCACACCGAAGCTCGGCGTGCAGCGCGCAGATGCGGCAGCCGAGGAGCCATCCTTTTTGTCTGGCGCTCAGCGTTCGCACCAGGTGCCCTGGCCCTACCGAGCGCATGGTCGCTGGTCGCCCGTCCATGGCAGTCGTGCTCCAGAAGCTAGTGCCAGCGCAGTGCTCAGGCGTCAGTTCGGCCGCGACCCCGTGTCCGGCGAGAACACCCCGCATCCTCGAGGCTTTGGGGCCTCGCGCGACAGTGGTCGACAGGCGCGTCCGTCCCCGACAGGCGCGACCCCAGGCGTCGTGCTGGAATGGGTCGGCGGCTGGGTCAATATTGGCCCTCGACGCCATTGGGGGAGTCCGCGAGCACCCGTGGCTCCCCGGCCAGGCGTCCACCTGGTCCGACGCCGACATCCGCGCGCTCCATGCCCTCGGCGGGGCTTACGCGACGCGCTGTTCGGCAACCCCAGGACGTGGAGTGGGCCATCGCCGGCGACGGTCTGGCTATCGTCCGGCCGGTCACCACAGGAGGGCGTGGGGCCTGAATCCGAGGCGCATCCCCATGTGCGCGTGGTCGCGGGGCTCGCGTGGGCATCGGCCCCTGCGCCAGTGCGTGCGCTCGGGCCTCCTGGAGCGCACCCTGATCGCCGAGGCCCGTCCGAGGCGCCAGTGCCGCGATCGGCCTCGACTTCGACGTGGTGGACCAGGTGCTCCGCGTGCTCGGGCCCATGGCTGGGCCAGACGGTCGACAACTGGCTGGTGTGCAGCGCCCTGGCTCGCCACGAGAACGGCGCCCGTTCAGGGTGGGGCGCATGCTGGGGTCTTCGCGCACCCGCACCCGGCCCTACAGGACGGATCGGTCGTGCATCACGGCGAGGTCCGCCACGATTCCCGCGTCGTCACCGCGCTGGCGGGGCTCCACCCGTCCGCATCACCCGGCACTGGCCAGGCACTCCGGACCGATCGACGGCGTCGTGCTCGACGTCAGGTGCGGCGTCGTGGAACCTCCCGCGATCAAGGCGGTCGCCCGAGGCTGGCGCCTGGTGGCGCTCGACCGCGCGAAGAGGTGCTGCGGGCGGCTGATGCACGCCGTCGAAGCGATGGGCCTGTCCGACCGTGGCGCTCCTGCCAGCTCGTTCTGGGACCTGGGTGGCGCGCGCGCCCGGCGCGTGGTGATCGCGAACGTCGTTCACCTGCTGGACGGCCGCGGAGAAAGCCGCGGCGCTCGTCCGGAAGGGCGCAGGAAGCGTGGAGCGGGCGAAGGCCTCGTGCTAGTGGACCTTTTGCCGCCTTCCGGCGTGGAGCGGGATGGCGAAATACGCGCTCAACTGCGACTGCAGGAGCCCACGGAACGCCAGTCCATGCGCCGGAAGGATTCGGGCGTGGATGAAGCCCGCCGGCTGTGCCGCGTCCGGACCTCGGCTCCCGGGCACGATGCGTGGGCTCGGCGCGGTGGCGTCCGTTCGTCCACTCCGCGCGAAGTCGATGGAGGCGCCCGCAGGAACCTGAGCTGTCCTTGGTCGAGCTGCGGTTCGTGATCTCGGTCGTCTTCGGAATCCGATCCTGGCTCGCTTCGGGTGGATGGCGTGTCGCCAGCCGCCTTGAGCCCACGCCCGAATCTGCATCGATGCCGTCAGTGGCGCCGAGGTCATGATGCAGGCTTTTGCGAGGACGCCGACGACCCTCCGGCGAGAATTCCAGTGGTCGCGGGGTCGAGCTGCTGCCTCCTCATCGGGCACCACCGCGATCGGGATGCGCACGCCCTGCCAGGACAGCTTTCGCCCTGGGGGCATCAAATAAGGCGGCACCCGACGTCGAAGGCTCGTAGTCAGATCACCGAACGGCGCGGACGGGCGCGTCTCCCTCCAGCCCGAAGACCTCCACCGTCAGTCCGTTCCAGCTTCCACCGCGGCCTTCCGCGAACGTGTATTTGAATCGAGGCGCGTGCGATGGGCGGCCCCGCTATCGCTCCGGACTTCGGGTCAGACGCGATAAGCGTCGCGATCAATTCAGCACCCGAGCCAGTGCCCACAGGGCCTGCCCTCGTGCGGAAGCGCCGTCCACGCGCGATCAGGGACTGGCTTCGCATCGTCGCGGATGTCGTAGGGGCGATGGCCTGCCTCACTCCCCGTCGACATCGCGCGAATCGCGGCCCCTGGGCCGTTCTCGGGATAGCCCGCCCAGGGGTCAGGTACTGGGGCGCTGGGCGACCTCGGGGCGTCAGGCCCAGGAAGCGCGCGCCGCCGTATGAAGACAGGCTCGTGGACGCCCTTGCGTGCGCAGGAACCACTCGTCGCCGCGGCGGTCGAGCCACCGTGGCATGTCCGAAACGTAAAGGTGCAGCTCCGCCCCATCCACCGCAGTCGAGCGACCTCGTCGGCCGAAAAGCGCCGGTGCGCGTCAGTCGGCTGACGCTCCCCCCACCGGAAGATGCGACCAGCCCCGTCCCACCGGATCTGCCCCGCGCCTTCGACCGACCAGGGGACCGATGAGCTTGCCCCGTGCTCGCGTCGTGGATCTGAGACCGTTCGGATCCCCGTGACGAAGCTGCGGCCAGGCGCCGTCTGGCGACCGTATCCTGAACCCCGAACAGCAGAGGCGTCGGGACCTCGAAACCGGAGGGGGCCCCAGGCTGGTCAAAGCGGCCCGATCCGTTGAAGAGCAGCGCCGCCGGAACCCTCCGGAACACCGAGCAGCGGCCAACGAGGCGACATCCTTCTCCCGCTGGGTCGTCGACAGCCGTCGATGCGTGCGGCGATCGCCCGGGCGGTTGAAGCCTCCACCAGTGCGCTTCAGCATCCTCGTCGAGTCGTGCCGGGGTGACGCCTCAACGCCTGCCGGTCGACCGAACTCGTCGATCGGAGCGACGTCGATCGCAGGTTGCGATGCGACGCCGCAACTCAGGCATCGAAGACCTGCTCCCGCGTGGTGGTGGCGCCTTCGACGGCGATCGAGAGGGTGCGCGCTCGCTGCCCCGACCACCGTTGGACCTTCTCTTCGAGCGGGACCGTCGTGGGGACCCGTGACTCGATGCGTGCCGGAGGAGGCTTCATGGCAGCGAGCTCCGCCTCCCTGCGCGTGGCTTCGGCCTTCAGCACGTCGGCTCGCGCGGCATTGTCGTGATTGACGGTGGTCTCCCACCGCGCCGGAGTCGTCCGTGCGACGAGCTGGTAGTCGTAGGTGTTGTAGACCTTCTGGGTCTCGGCCACACGGGTCGTCAGCTCCTGGCTGTAGGTCGTCTGCCCTGCGACGAACTTCGTCTGGACCACGGCGTTCCTGAGACTCCGCTCGGCTTCGCGCGTCTGGTCGAGCTGTCGGCGCAACTCGCGAACGCGGACCTCGTGCTCGAACAGGGCCGGATTCTCGATCGTCGTGAGCTTCGCGTACGTGTGTGGGACCGTTCGCGAGGCTTCTGTAGGACCCTTGATCTCACCCGTGACCGCCCCGGCCGCCAGCGTCGCCCGCGGCGTCGTGGGGAGGCCATCGAGGCGGAAGCCCGCGACGGCCACGGCGCTCTGCTCCAGCGCCCGCGCGACGAACTCGCCGTCGGCCGCGAACAGCGCCTCCCGGAGCCGGCTCCCGGCGGTGGAGCCACCGAGGGCCACGGTCTCGACCGGCTCGCCACGCATCCGGCGCACCGCCGCGTCCAGTAGCGCTCCCGTGACCACCTCGTTGCGCCCTCTCGCCGCATCCGCTTCGGCGGACAGCGTGGCTGCCAGCTCCGTCGTACGAGCCTCCAACCACGGCTGCAGCTCGGCCCGTTCGCGGTCGGTTCCCCGTGCGAATGCCACCTGCGCGTCCGCCAGCGCGTCGACCCGCGCGTCCCAAGCCGATGCGGCCCAGTCGGAGTCGGACATCGTGGGGCGGGTGAGTCCGGTCAGCTCGGACCGGAGCCGTTCGAGGCCCTCCGCATCGAAAGAGTCCCCGGCAGCGAGTCCTCGGAGGGCGCGAGCCTCGGAGGGCAGGTCGCCTGCGAGGGCCACCAGCGACTTCGCCGCGTCCTTGCGCAGGACGCCATCCACCACGCATCGCTCGAGGGCGATGTCGACGGCCGCACGAAGAGCCCGTAGGGCCTCGTCGGCGGTGGTCGCGCGGCGCGCGCGCGTCGCCACCGCATCCAATCCCGCAGGGCAACGCTTCCACAGGAGAGCGTCGAAACGCTCCACATCTGCTGCTGCTTCCTGGTATCCGAACGCCAGCAGCACCCGCAGCACCGCGTCGGCGCCGCGTACGTCACCCGCCTCCACAGCCGTCGCCATCGTGGAACGCAGCCGGTCGAGCGTCAACGCGACGACGTTCCGATTCGAGCTGACCCACGCGGGAACCAGGATGCCGTCGCCGTTCGGGTCGGCTGCGACGTAGACATCCCCGACTCTCCAGACCCGGTGCCCGTCGGCGGAGAAGCCGACCGCGTGCGGGTTCTCGCCGGTGTCGCCGAGGATCTCTGCCCAGGGGCGGGGCTCGCGCACGATGGCCGTGTAGCTGTGGTAGCGCGCCTTGCGGTCGACGTTCCCCGATACCTGCAGGCGAAGCTCGGAGAACGGCCCACTCGGGATCCCCAGGTGGACGGTGGTGTTGTTCGGGAACGTCACCGACGAGAATCCGGCACTCCGGAAGTCGTTCTCCAGCTTCCGGAACACGACCTCGTCGGATTTCGAGAGCCCGGCGATGTCGCCCGGCGTCGTGATGTCGGCGGCATCGGGGAGGGCCAGGCTGGATCCGCCCGCACGGGCGAGCGACAGGAACAGCAATGCGAGGACGGGGAGTCTCATGGCGGGAGGATCACGCAGCTCGCGATTCGGTGCAAGCCAGGGAGTGGCGTGCCATCTGGGTGAAACGGGGGTCTCCATGTCCATCGCACGCCTATCCTGGGTCGCGGTCCTCGCGGCCTGCGTCCCCGAGACCCTCCTCGATGCCGATCCGGCACGTGACGGAGCTGCCGGAGCGCTGGGGCCGCACCAGGTCGTGCTCGAGCACCGCTCCGCGTCCGCGCGGGTCGAAGAACGCGTGGCGTACGACTGGATCCGGCCCGACCCCCTCCCGGACGACGCGCCCGTGGTGTTGTTCGTGCACGGGGGCTTCGTCGACCGGGAGCGGTATCGGTGGCTCGGGCAGCACGTCGCGAGCCGTGGCTACGGGTTCGCGAGCCCCGAGCATGCCCTCGATCTCGCCATCGCGGAGAGCGGGAACCTGCGCTTCGTCCTCGATGACGTCGAGCGCCGGGAGGGGCGGCGGCCGACGGCGAGCGCAGGCCACAGCCTCGGCGGCGTGATCGCAGAGTGGGGGTGGGAGGACGACACCCGGATCGGGTCGCTCGCCCTCCTCGCGAGCTTTCCCGCGGGCTCGGGGCGGATCGGTCCAGGCGGCGAGGTGCTGTCGCTGTCCGGGGCGAGCGACGGCTCTGCGCTCCCCGACGACGTGCGCGAGGGTGCGGCGCGCTTCGTCGACGCCCGGCTCGCCTTCGTCGACGGGATGAACCACTACGCGTGGACGGACGACGCCACCGAGCGGGAGCTCGCGAACGACGGGCCACTCGGCCGGCCGTTGCCGGAAGTGCGCACCGATGCGCTCCGCGTCCTGGACACCTGGCTCGACGCGGTGCTGCAAGACGACCTCGATGCCCGGGCCCGCCTCGACGAGCCGTTCCCCGGAGTGTCGCCGTGATGCTCTCCCTGGCCGTGCTCGGCGTCGCCCAAGCGGATCCTTCGGCCGTCCGTGCTCCTGGATCTCCCGATTTCGCAGTCGAGGTCGGGACCCCTGCGGTATCGGCTGCGTACTGGCGCGGCGCGCATGGCGTGGGAGCGTGGGCGCGCCTCGACGGCGGCGCTGCGGGAGCCGTCGTCGCCCTCCGCCGGGAGCCGTCACGCCTGGGTCTGGTCGTCCATGCCGCGACAGGGATTGCACTGACATTCTCGCGCCCGGGCCTCGGGCTTCACGCATCCCTCGCCACGGGTGTCCAGCAGTCCACGCGGGGCGGCGGTCACCGCGTCCAGCTCGTCGTGCCGGTATCCGCAGCCCACCGCGATGTGCGCGTTCCGGTCCTCGTCGAGGGCGCTTCGGCGTTCGGCGCTCGGGGGTGGACGTTCGGAGGGCGTGCCGCGGCGGGCGTCGTGCTCGGGTCGACCCGCCCGTCGTTGGCGCTCCAGGCGGGTCTCGTGGTGGGCCGTCTCGTTCCGTGACGGCGAAATCCCTGCCGCTGGTTGTGTGCTGACGCACAGGTCCGCTAGCGTCGGCTCGACGAAGGGGAAGGGCATGATCTCGATGCTGGCCATCACCGCGATGGCGAATCCGAACTACGCATCCGGCAGCACCGGCGCGGATGGCGCCATCTTCGTGGGCACGGGCACGAGCCTCGAGCTCCCGCTGCCAGCGGATGGCGTGCTGAACGCCACCACCGTCACGGTCGAGGCGGGCGGCACGCTCACCTTCACGCCCAACGCGCAGAACACGCCGGTGTTCCTGCTCGCGACGGGCGACGTCCAGATCGACGGTCTCGTCAGCGTGAACGGGTCCGACGGCACCGAGACGGCCGGCGGAGAAGGTGGTCCCGGTGGGTTCCGAGGCGGGCAGCCCGGATTCGGTGTCGGGCCGGGTCGCCTCACGGGCGGCGCGGGCTTCGGCCCGGGTGGCGTGCGCTCCGAGCAGGGGCCGTCGCTGCTCACCGTCGTGCCGCTCGGGACCTGTCTCGCGTCGGCCTCGGGCGGCCACCTGTCCGGGGGCACTGCGGTGGGGAGCGCCCGCGCGGGTGCAGGGTTCCCCGTCTCCGCGGCTCCGCAGGGCTTCCCGATGCTCGGCGGGTCGGGCGGCGGCGGGATGTACTCCTACAACATCTCCGCCGCGACGAACCCCGAGCTCAACTGCGGCGGCGGAGGCGGGGCAGGGGCCATCCAGATCGCGTCCTCCACGCGAATCACCGTCGACGGCGCGATCGAAGCGCACGGCGGCGGGGTCGACGCGACCTGTGCCGCGAAGGCCCCGGCCCACCAGTTCTGCAACTACGGGTCCGACGGCCGCATCCGCCTCGTCGCGCCCCTCGTCGACGGCACGGGCACGGTCTCGGCCGCCAACCCCGCGGGCTTCGCCGGTCCCGGCAGCGTGCGCATCGACACGCTCCGCCCGACGGTCGATCCGGCGGGCCTCACGGTCCAGGCCGCGTCCGGCGGGGCCTATCTGGGCTACATCCTCACGACGTTCCCGGTCGGTCCGGAGACGCCGCGCGTCGTCATCGAGTCGTTCAACGGCTCGGCTCTCACGGCCGACGACAGCGCGCAGTTCGTCGTCGTCCCGAACGGTACGGCGAACCCGGTCCCGGTGACGCTCCGGGTCGACGACTTCGGGAACCGCGACGCGTGGACGCTCGTGGTGTCGGGCACCGAGAAGCAGGGCGTGGCTGCGTTCACCGGGTCGTGCACCGTCGCGAACGCCTCGGTCGACAATACGTGCGACACGACGGTCAACCTCCAGGCGCTCAAGGTCTACGAGACCACGGCGTTCGCGCGATGACGGGCTTCGCGCGCCTGTTGCCCCTCCTGGCGCTCACGGGGCTGCTCGCCTGCAAGGGTGGGAAGGACGAGACCGACACCGAGGTCCCCGAGACCGACGCGGATGCCGATGCAGACGCGGATTCCGACACGGACTCCGACGCCGACACGGACTCCGACGCCGACAGCGACTCCGATGCGGACACGGACTCGGACGCCGACACGGACTCCGATACCGATTCCGACACCGATTCCGACACGGACACGGCCGTGGTGGGGACCGGCTCGACGGGGGACACCGGCCGGGCCGACACGGGAGACGCCGACACCGACACCGATACGGACTCGGACACCGACGCCGATACGGACTCGGACACGGACAGCGACACGGACTCCGACACCGACGCCGATACAGACTCGGACACGGACAGCGACACGGACTCCGACACCGACGCGGATACGGACAGCGACACGGACTCGGACACCGATGCGGACACGGACTCGGACACCGATGCGGACACGGACACCGACACCGACGTGCTCACGTGCGACGCGCTGCTGGTCGTCCCGGAGACCGAGCCGAACGACACGGGCGAGACGCTGCCGGTCCCGGCGGGCGACACGCTGGTCCTCGGCACGTTCGCGTCGTGCGGCGGGGACTCCGAGACGCTCGTGATCCCGGCCGCTCCGGGCTGCGCGTCACCGGGTCGCGTCGTGGTTCACGTGGGCGCGGCGACCGTGGACGTCGCCGTCACCGACGCCTCGCAGACCGTCATGCAGTCCGTGACGGGCGCGTGGGTGCTCGAAGGCGCCGACCTGTCCGCGGGGCTCACGGTCGTGCTCGACTGCGCGTCGGGCCCGGCGGGCGACTGGTCCGTGATCGCGGACATCGCCGAGCACGTCGAAGACGACCCGGACGGCGACAGCCTCGTGACCGACCTCGAGCTCGAGATCGGCTTCGATCCCGGGCGTCCCGAGATCGACGCCGACAGCGACCACGACTCCCTGTCGGACGTCGACGAAGCGACGCGGGGCACGGACCCCGCCAATCCCGACAGCGACGGAGACGGCTGGGAGGACGGCATCGAGGTGCTCCTCAGCAGCTCGCCCACGAACGCCGCTTCCCAGCCTTCGGGGACGAGCGCCGCGGGCACGGCGATGTGGGTCGAGGTGATGCTCGACACGCCCGTCGAGCGGGGCCCCGCGGCCGGGGCCGTCCAGCGTGTCGAGGTCGAGACGCAGTAGCTACGGGGCACAGTCGAAGGTCGCGTTGGCGCCCTCCGGCATCCCCTCGACGAACACGGGCTCGCCGGTGTTGTCGATCCACTGGGTCAGCACCTGCTCGAGGGTCTTGCAGCCCTGCGTGGTGTTCTCGAGCTGGTGCAGCGGGAGGTTCGCGCGCGTCAGCTCGTGGTCGGGCTCCATGGGCGCGAACACACCACGACGCACACCGAGGGCCTCGCCGTGGGCGGAGCCGCGCATGGCGTAGAAGTCGTACAACGCGAACCGCTGGACCCGAGCGACAGCCGAGGCGTTGCTGTGCTCCAGCATGTCCCACGTCACGTCGGGCTGGACGGCGAACTCGACGGGGTTCGGATTCCCGCCCGCGCCGAAGAGGCCCTTGTCCCGCTGGCTCTGGACGACCAGGATGGGCGTGGAGAGGTGGTGGTTCCGGACGTGCTCGTGGTTCCGGCACGGGACCTTGTTGGGTGCGTGGTGTGCGATGCAGGTGGTGTCGAGTGCCGCGCCCATCACGTTCCACGGGTAGGTGACGGCGCCCTCGCCGGGATTGGGCTCCCAGTACGCCCGCCGATCCCAGGCGAGGTAGGGGTCGAGTCCCGTGTCTCCCGTGTCGTTGGGGTACTCGACCGTGATCTCGAAGTTGGCCCGGTTCGCCGTCCCGATCGGGGGCTGCCCCGCTCCGGCGCATTCCGGGTTGTTGTACACGGTGCAATCGTCATCCTCGGCCCCGTCCAGGTAGGCGTCGAAGGCGTGTACGCTGGCCTCCTGGTTCGAGTCCAGGACACCGATCACCGTGGCGGCGGGATCGATGGTGCGGATGTGATCGGCGAGGTCGTCGAGGATCATCGTCAGGCCACCCGAGCCACCCGAGGTCCCCACCAGGGTGACCTTGGGATCGGGGTAGGTGTCGTCGGTCAGCAGCTCGGTGAGGACGGCCTTCACGTTCTGGTGGCCTTGGGAATACATGTGTTCCAGGTTGACTTCGACCGGATTGATGCAGCTCCCGGAGCAATCTGCGTCGGTCTCGCACCATGCATTGCCCGTGTCGTCGCAATGGCCGAGCCACACGGACTGGTCCTGGATGTCCAGGTTGCCCTGGTAGTTGTCGTTCGAGCACGAGGGAATCCACACGCGCATTTCGTCCTGGAACGGCCCGCTGGACCCGATGATCCCCTTCACGTGGCTCTCCTCCACGGCGGGTAGCGGCATCCCCGTGAAGACCTTCTCTTTCAGGATCTGGCCCACGCAGCTCTGTCCGGCGGAACTCTTCGGCTGGTCGGCCGCGGGATCCCACTGCCCCTTGCATCGACCCGAGTGACCGTTCAGACGTACGATGAAGTCGGTGTGGCTGGTGTGGTCGGTGGACTGGAAGTAGTACGCCGGGCTCCCGTCCACGCACTTGGCGCCTGGCAGCGACTTCGCTTCGAAGTCGAATCCGGTGGTGAGGGTCTGCGCGGGGAGGTTGTCGACACACCAGTTCGCCGTCTGGTTGTTGCAAACGGCGTACGTCGAGCCGCTCGCGGTCGACAGCAGGTCGTCGTGGCAGTCCGTGAGGTCGTTGTCGACCATGAGCTTGAGCGCGAGCAGGTTCTTGCAGCTCGTCACGGGTGTGGCGTGCGCGGTGAGCTGGGCGAGGAAGAGCACGATCATGGAGGACCTCCCGGTGTTCCACACGGAGGAGACGCTCCTGTGGCTTCGGGAGCGTCACCCGCGCGGGTCGCGACGGGTGGTCACAGACCGGTCTCAGTTCACCGGCGCAGCATGCCGAAGGCGAAGTCCCGGCCGTGCCCGTGCACCAGCGCCAGCCGGATCCACACCAGCGCGAACGGCTCCAGCAGCCGCGCGCTCGCCAACGCGCCGAACGGATGCGCGTCGAAGCCCAGATCCGTCGCGAGGGACACCGCCGTCGCGACCGCCTCGGCATCGTCGCCGCACGCCAGCATCATCGAGGCGCCGGCCGGGTACCGCGGCTCCGCCATGTTCTCCATCCCCGTCGTGTTGAACACCTTCACGACCTTCGCCGTCGGCGCCCAGCGCTGCACCTGCTCGGCGCCCGAGTCGGTGTGCCCGTGGGTGAGCGCCATGCCCGCCCCGATCGGGTTCGTCGCGTCGAGCAGCGGGCGCCCACCGAAGTCCAGGCCCGACACCGCGGCCTCCGCGGCCGCCCACGGGGTCGCCAGCAACACGACGCCCGAGCGCGCGACGACCGCCTCTGCGGTGCCCGTCGTCGCACCGTCGTGATCCAGCCGCTCCGGGACGGGCGAATCCACGTCCCGCCGCACGTAGTGGATGCGGTGACCGGCCGCCGCGAGACCGCGGCCCAGAGTGCTTCCGACGCGTCCCGCGCCGATGATCGCGATGTCCATGACCCCTCCTGGGCTCGCGAGGGTACCCCGAACCCCGACGAAACGGGCTAACAGGGGCGGGTGGAGGTCCCATGCTGCGCTCCTCGGCGCTCCTCGTCCTCATCGGCTGCGCGAAGGCACCGCCGGCCGCCGACCCCGAGTTCAACGACGCGGCCATCTTCCTGCTGCGCGAGTTCGACGGCCCCGAGGCCGACCTCGCGTTCGCGCTCCGCCAGGTCGAAGAGCAGGTGTACCTCTCGATCGACGTCGCCGCCGAGCGCGTGCAGGAGCGCGCCTTGAGCCCTGCGCCCGTCACCACCGCGGACGTCGAGCGCATGAACGGCGAGGGCCGCGACCCCGCGCTCGCGCTGCCCGTCGCCGTCGCGAAGCTCTCGGCCTTCGAGCCCGCCGACCACGCGTCCATCCAGATGCTCGTCGACCACACGCCCGTCGAGCCGTACTCGCCCGACCTGTACGAGCGCACGTTCCTCGACGGCGACGCGTGCTGGGAGGGCATCGGCTGCCAGCAGATGCAGACGACCAACGACCTCATCAAGGTGAACGCCCTGATGGAGGTGCACTACGAGCTCCTGAAGGACTTCCGCTGGATCGACATGAACCTGCCCGATCCGAGCACGGTGCCCGAGGGCGAAGAGGTCGTGAACACGGGCGAGCCGCGGTGGGCGTTCATCGCGCGCGCCTGGACCGACCGCACGTTCGACGGCGAAGGCGGGAACGTCCACATCCACCAGAGCTACACGATCGACTCGTGGATCCCGCGCGACGGCGGCGGCTTCGTCCGCACCGGAGCCGAGCAGAACACCGACGACGGCGAGTGGACCACCGACTCCACCGGCGGCGGCACGCTCCGCATGCTCGCGCTGTGGGCCGAGACCGACCTCGGCTTCCCGGTCGGCGACGACGTGGTGATCGGCACCACGCGCTCCGGCATCGACGACAACATGACGGCCGCCGAGGAGTGGCTCGCCGCGCGCTAGCGCCGCCGACGCAGCCAGGGCAGCCCGGGCCACGGCCCCGGCGCAGCGGATTCGCACCGACAGCCCGTGTTCCGCCTGGGGACGGGCGTGTCGGGCGTGCCGGTCTCGAGGACGTCGGTGTCGGAGTCCGCGTCCGTGTCGGAGTCCGCGTCGGTGTCGGAGTCCGCGTCGGAATCCGCGTCGGAGTCGGAATCCGCGTCGGAGTCCGTATCGGCGTCGGAATCCGCGTCGGAATCCGTATCGGCGTCGGCGGTGTCGGCGGTTCCGTGGAGGCCCGTGTCGGAGAGGGCCGTGTCGACGGGCGGATCGGTGTCACCGGTGTCGGCGGTCGGGACGGGCGGGAGGGGGAGGTCCGCGCCGTCGCAGTCCTGGTCGATGCCGTCGCCCGCGATCTCGGGCGCGCCGGGGTAGCGGGAGCCGTTGGCGTCGTCGCAGTCGCCGCCCGTCGCCACCGCGCCGAGGGGAGGCCCGCACGCGTCGGTCGGGGGCCCCGCTCCGAACCCGTCGGCGTCCGCATCGGTGTACCAGGGCGTCGTGGGGAGCCCCTGGTCCGGCACGCCGTCGCAGTCCTGGTCGACGCCGTCGCACACCTCGGGGTTGCCGGGGAAGCGGCCGGGGTCGGCGTCGTCGCAGTCCTCCGGAGCGAGCACGCCGTCTCCGTCGAGGTCGCCGATCGACACGTCGTCGAGCAGCAGCGCGTAGTCGGTGAGGGCGTCTCCGCTGCTCTCGAAGCGGAGGACGACCGTGGATCCGCCCGCCACGAAGGGGACGTCCGCGTGGTGCCACGGATTCGCCCCGCCGACCGGGGGCACGAAGCCGCTCCCGCCGAACACGTCCGTCGAGCTCCACACGACCGCGCCATCCACGCGGAGGGCCGCGCGCCCGAGGTCGAAGCCCTCCCGCGCGTTGTAGTCGAAGCTCACCGTGTAGCTCTGGCCCGCCGCGAAGCCGGAGACGGCCTGCTCGAGGCTCGCCGTCTGCTGGAGGAACGCGGCGGCCGTCGGGTTCCCGCCGTTGTTCACGAACGGCGACTGCCCGTCGTCGATCGGGTTCAGCCCGAAGCACCCCTGCCACGGCTGGCACGTCGCGGAGCCCGTCCAGTCGGTGATCTGCGAGGGGTTGCCGCCGCCGTGGTACCCGGGGAACGCGTCCCACTGGTTGCGGTTCGCTTCGAAATCGCCGTTCGCGACGCTCTGGGCCAGCGCTGCGGTGGCGACGAGGAGCATGGTTCCATTCTAGAGTGTCGGGGTCGGAGGTGTGCGTGGCAGGGTCCTTTCCGTTCCCCTTCCCGTGGCCGAACCACGGGGTCCTGTCGCTCGATGCGTTCGACAAGTGCGACGGGTTCGTCCTCGTGCTGCGAGACGAGCCGTCGGCCGCCGACCGGGAGTGGATCGAGCGCACCTGCCCATCGCCCATCGCCGGGTTCTTCGAGTGGAGCGGGCCCCGCCTGAGAGGGGAGTCCGAAGGCGACGTGTTCGACGCCCTGGTCATCGACGGCTGGGGGGACGACGACGAGAAGGCCGGGTTCCGCGTGGGGTTGCACGCCGCCGCGGGTTTCTCGGCGGCGCTGGAGGCGTGGGTGCTCGCGGTGCACGCGCGCTGTCCGGTCCGGGCGTTCGAGGGCCCGGGGTACCCCGACGCGGACACGCCGTGGGGCGCGTGGAGCGAGGCCCAGCTCGATGCCGAGCCCTGCGAGGCGCTCGACACCGACGACTGGGTGTAGGTCGGAGCGACGATGTTCGTCCCGCTGGTCCACGGCTCTGCGGACCTGGACCGCCAGACCCTCGAGATCGACGGCCAGACCCTCACCCTGTCGCCGAACGAGGCGCGTCTGTTCCGCTACCTCGCCGAGAGGCCCGGCCAGACGGTCGATCACGACGAGCTGCTCAGGGAGGTCTTCGGCTACGCCAAGCAGGTGCGCAGCCGGACCGTGATCACCACGATGCAGCGGCTGCGGAAGAAGGTCGAAGCCGACCCCGCGGAGCCCGTGCACCTGCGCAGCGTCTACGGACGGGGCTACGTGTTCGAGCCGCTCGGCGAAGGCGAGGGGCTCATCGGGCGTACCGACGAGCTGGCCGAGCTGCGCGCCCGCCTCGAGGGGGGACGGCTCTGGCTCGTCGCGCCCGGAGGCTACGGCAAGTCCACGCTGGCGCGGCACTTCGCGCGCATCGTGGGCTCCGGGGCCGTGTGGATCGACCTCACCGGCAGCCTGACCGTCGAAGGGCTGCTGAGCGCGACCACCGCGGCGCTCGGCATCGCGCCGGTCGACACGGCCGAGTCGGTGCGGTTCGCCATCCACCACCGCGCGCCGCCCCTCGTCGTGCTCGACGCGGCGGAGGACCTCGGCGACCAGCTGTTGCCGTTCGTCCGGGACTGGTCGACCTTCGTGCCGGTCGTCGTCACGAGCCGCGTGCCGCACGCCGGCGAGCCCACGCTCGAGCTCGGGCCCCTGGCACCCGACGACGCCGTGCGCCTGTTCGTGCGGTGCGTGCCGCGCGCCGTCGAGCCCGAGGCCGTGGAGGCGCTGCTCCAGCGCCTCGGCGGCGTGCCCCTGGCCCTCGAGCTGGCCGCGGCGCGGCTCGGGCAGTTCTCGGCCGCCGACCTGCAGACCCAGCTCGACGACCTCGGTGGGCTGCTCGCAGGCGGGCACGGGCGGCAGGCGTCGATGGACGACGTGCTCGGGTGGAGCTGGGCGCACCTCCCGCCGCCGCTGCGCGAGGCCGTGGGGAGGCTGGTCCCCGTGCGGCGCGGCATCCGCGTGGCCGATGCCGTGGCGCTCGTGGGCGGCGCGGGCCTCGACGCCATCGCCGAGCTGCGGCGGTGGGGCTGGCTGACGCAGCGCGACGGACGCGTGTACATGCTCGACCCGGTGCGGCAGTTCGTCGAGTCGCGGTGCGATCGGGCCCGCGCCGAAGCCGCGCACCGCCACCACTTCCTGAGCGAGGCCCGCCGCCGCGAGGAGGACCTGCTCGGAGGCCGCGGCAGGGAGTTCCTCGACGCGGAGTGGGGCAACCTGCGCGCCGCGCTGCGCACCGGCTGGCGGGCCCGCGCCACCGAGAGCGTCGAGCTCGCGCTCCTGCTGGTCCCCACGATGGGCCAGCGCGTGCCCATGGCCGAGGCCCTGCGCTGGCTCGACGAGGCGTCGCGCATCGCGACGGGCCACCTGCTCGGGGACGTCCTCGTGCTTCGGGCGGCGCTGTGGATGTCGCGCTCGAGCCTCGATGCAGCGGAGGCGGATCTGCGCCGGGCCGAGGAGGTGGGCGTCCGCGACCCCGGGCTCCTGGCGCTGCGCTGGGGGCGGCTGCACCAGGACCGCCTCGCGCTCGACGCGTCGCGTGCGGCCCTGGAGCGCGCCCGGGGCGCGTTGTCCGGGCCCTGGCAGCTCCAGGCCGAGCTCGCGCTGGCCTACACCCTCCTCAAGGCCGGCGCCGAGGACGCGGCGCTCGCGATGCTGCGGCAGGTGCTCGCGCGGGCACGCATCTCGCAGTCGCCGTCCCACACGCTGCTCGCGCTCGGCACGCTCGGAATCCTCCACACCCAGCGCGACGAATTCGAGGCCGCGCGCGAGGCGCACGTCGAGGCGCTCCGCATCTGCGAGGAGGTCGGGCTCGACCTCGTCGCGGCCCGCGTGCACACCCAGCTCGGCGCGGTGGAGCTGTACCGCGGCGAGCCCGCGGCCGCCGACCGGCACTGGAGCGCGGCGATGGAGATCAGCAAGCGCCTCGGTGCCCGCGTGGGGGTCGCGATGGGCCAGGTGAACCTCGCGAACCTCCGCCTGGCGGGGGGCCAGCACGCCGCGGCGGGCGCGCTGTTCGACGAGGCGTGCCGGACGTTCGAGGAGGCCGGGTTCGCGCCCGGCCTCGCTTACGCCACGCTGGGCATCGGGCGCCTCGCGTCGCGACAGGGCCGGTACGCCGCGGCGGAAGCGCGGTTCGACACCTGCGAGGGCGGCCTGCCGCCGCAGCTCCGCTGGCTCGTGGGGGTCGAGCGCTGCATCGCGCGCGCCGAGCAGGGCGACGGCGCAGGGGCCCGCGCCGCGCTCGATGCGGGCGCCGCGCCGACCGACGCCGGGTCCGAGGCGGGACGCGCGCTCGCAGGCGCGTTCTGCGACGCGCTCGACGCGCCGGAGCGGCGCTCGGCGTCCATCCCCGCCGCGCTCGCAGGGGCCGCCGCGATCCGCGACCCCGTGATCGCCGAGCTCGCCGATCGGCTCCGGCGCTTCGCGACGGGGTAGGCTCTGCCCACCGGAGGTCCCCCTTGATCCGAGGCTTCACCGCCGCCGACGTGCCCGACCAGTCCGGGCGCACGTTCTTCGTCACCGGCGCGAACAGCGGGCTCGGCTTCGAGACCACGCGCGAGCTCGCGCGCAAGGGGGCTCGTGTGCTCATGGGCTGCCGCAGCCCCGAGCGCGCGCAGTCCGCCCGCGACCGCCTCCTCGCCGAGCTCCCGTCCGCCGACCTCGAGCTCGTGGCCCTCGACCTCGCCGACCTCGACAGCGTGCGAGCGGCCGCGGAGGTCGTGCGGGCCGAGCCGGTCCTGCACACCCTCGTCAACAACGCCGGCATCATGATGCTCCCGCTCGAGCGCACCGCGCAGGGCTTCGAGAGCCAGCTCGGCACCAACCACCTCGGGCCCTTCCTCCTCACGGCGCTGCTGCTCGACCGGCTCGAGGCGAGCGGGTCGGGGCGCGTCGTCCACACGAGCAGCAACGCGCACTGGTTCGGGCAGATCCATTTCGACGACCTGAACGCCGAGCGCAGCTACAGCCGGTTCGGCCGCTATGCCCAGAGCAAGCTCGCGAACCTCGTGCACAGCCACACCCTCCACCGACGGCTGCAGGCGAAGGGGTCGTCGGTCCGCTCGATCGCCGTGCACCCGGGTGGGTCGGACACCGAGCTGTTCCGGCACTTCCCGGGCTGGCTGGTGGCCCCGTCGCGCCTGCTGTCGAAGCCGTTCCTGAACTCCGCGGCATCCGGGGCCTGGCCCACGCTGCTCGCGGCGACGCACCCCGACGCGGAGTCCGGCGGGTACTACGGTCCGCGCTTCCTCGAGCTCTCCGGCCCCGCGCGCGACGCGGCGTGCAGCAGCCGGAGCCGCGACGAGGCCCTCGGAGACCGGTTGTTCGCGGTGTCGATCGAGCTCACCGGCGCCCCGGAGCACCCGTGATCGCGCTCGCCCTCCTCCTCGGCTGCCCCGCGGACGACGGGCGGATCGACCTGCAGTACTGCGAAGACGCCACGCTGACCCACCCCGTCACGCCCGTCACGGCGCCGGTCACGTGGCACGCCGACGTGGCGCCCGTGGTGCACGAGCACTGCGCCCGCTGCCACACCGCGGACGGGCTCGCGCCCTTCGCGCTCGAGACGCACACCGACGTGGTGGCGCTCGCCGACGCCGTGCGCGACTCGGTCGTGTCGGGCCGGATGCCGCCCTGGTCCGCTGCGGAGTGCTGCGGCAAGGCGTACCGCGGCGAGCGCCGCATCCCCGACGAAGCCGTCGACCTGCTCGTCGGCTGGCTCGACCAGGGCGCGCCGGAGGGCGACCCCACGACGGCCGCGCCGCTCCCGCCGCTCGTCGCGCCCGCGCTCGCCCGCGTCGACGCCACGGTGTCCACCGAGCGGTACGAAGCGGCCGGCCTGTTCGGCTCGACCGACGACCTCCGGTGCTTCCTCGTCGACATCCCCGACGGCATGCGCGGGAGGTTCGTGACGGGCATGCAGGTCCGCCCCGGCAACACGGCCATCGTCCACCACGTCGGCGTGAACGCGGTCGCCGGGTGGCGCGAGGCGCCGTTCGTCCGCCTCGACAGGGCCGACGACGGTCCGGGCTTCGAGTGCCGCGGCGGGCAGGGCGCGCTCGGCGATCGCTCCATCGGCATCTGGGTCCCCGGGCTCGACGCGCTGGAGCTCCCCGAGGGCCTCGGCATCCAGCTGCCCAA
This sequence comes from Alphaproteobacteria bacterium, assembly GCA_020632875.1. Taxonomy (GTDB): domain Bacteria; phylum Myxococcota_A; class UBA796; order UBA796; genus JACKEQ01. The sequence continues at coordinate 126,439 of JACKET010000013.1, read as the reverse complement.
CGACGGCAAGCTCATCGTCAACATGCACTACGACCTCACGGCCGCCGACGGCGATGCGTTCGACGAGACCGAGGTCGACTTCACGCTGGCCGACAGCGTCGAGAAGGTCGTCGTGCCCATCGCCGCGCTCAACCCGCTGTGGGTCTTCGATCGCGGGATGGAGATCGAGGGTGGCTTCACCGACAGCGGCTACGGCTTCGCGTGGGACCCCCAGGTCCTCTACGGGCTCGGCGCCGATTGGGACGTGTGGGGCGCCTTCATCCACATGCACGAGCTCGGAACGTCCGGCTCCGTGGCCCTCCTCAAGGGCAAGGGCGAGCAGGAGTGCCTGCTGCACGTGCCGGAGTGGGACTTCTTCTGGCAGGCCAACTACTGGTTCGACGCCCCGACGCGCATGAACGCCGGCGACCGTCTCTACGTCGAGTGCAACTGGCGGAACCCCGGGGACGACATCGCCTGGGCCGACGACGAGGAGATGTGCGGCGCCGTGATCTACGCGACCCGGGCGGACTGATGGTGGTCCTGGCGCTGGCCGGCTGCGCGTCGATCCACGGCATCCAGACGGGGCGCACGCTCGACAAGGGCCAGTTCACGGCGACGAGCGGCGTCGAGGTCGGGTACGTGACGGCGCGCCCGCTGCGGACGGGGATGACGCGCTACGACCTCGGCCTCCGCTACGGCCTGACGGACGACTGGGAGGTCGGCGCGCGGGTCGGGGGCTGGGCGTTCGTCATCGGCTGGGCACAGGTCGGGGCCGACGTGAAGCGGCGCCTCGTGCGTGCGCCGTCGGATCGCGAGGGCTGGGACGTGTCCGTCGCGGTGGCGGCGTCGTGGGACGGCGTGTGGGGCGGCTGGGCGACGGGGCAGGCCGTGACCGGCCAGGTGCCGCTGCTCGTCTCGAAGAACCTGCCGAACCGCAGCGAGCTCGTGTTCGCGCCGCGCGTGGCCGTGCAGCACATCCGCTCGCGGGGCGCGCACCCCATCACGAAGCCGCTGATCGGCGCGTCGTTCGGCTGGGCGCTCCACCCCGGGCGGTTCACGCTGTACCCCACGGTGGGCGTGCTGCTGTCGAACAACCCGGCGGACCCGGTCTCGCAGCTCGTCACCTGGCAGGGCGGCTTCGGGCTCGGCTACGACTTCGGGCCGGGCACGTCGCCGAAGAAGCGGGCGGAGCGGTGATCCTGGCGCTCCTCGCGTGCGAGCAAGGCCCGCTGCTCGACCCGCACGGCTGGCAGGCGGGCTCCGAAGACCCCTGGGGTGCCGGCGAGCCCTGTGCCGGCTGGGCGGTGGAGGAGGCCGGCGTCGAGGTGCGCACCGGGGACTGCCCGTGGGTCTCGCTGTCGCAACCACTCCTGCGCGACGCCCGCCCGGGGGCCGAGGTGCTCGGCGGCGTGCTGTGGGACGGGCTCTACGCGGATGCTCCCGCGGAGGCCGTGCTGGGCGTGGCCGTCGACGGTGCGGTCGTGTGGGAGGCCACGGCGCCGATTCCGCAGGGGTCGGGCGACGCGCCGCTCCGCGTGGACGGGGCCGGCTGGGTCGCGGGGGCCGTCGTCACGCTGCACGTCCACAACCACGGGCTCAACGCCTACACCTGGGTGCCGTTCCGCGACGAGTGAAGCGCGGACTACGAGGCGCGCCGCGGGCGTTCCAGACGAAAGATGGAGGCAACGATGATTCTCGCTGTGACCGCGGCCCTGGCCGCTCCGACGACCTGGACCGAAGCGGCCTGCGCGCTCGACATCGTAGCCGCCCGATCCCTCGCCTCGACCGATCTCCAGCGCGGGATCACCGAGGTCGTCGCGCCGCACGGGCGTCCGTACGACTACGGCAGCCTGGTCCCACTGTTCTCGATGATCGAGGAGGGAACGTCGGAGATCGAGCTCCAGGTGCTCGCCACCGCGCTCGAGTCCTGGGCCGGCACGGAGGGCGAGCCGATCAACGACCAGCTCCCGGACGACCCGATGATCCGGGCGCGCCTGGCATTCGAGCCGCCGACCTCCCGGGTCGTGCTCCCGATGGTCCAGGCGGAGACGGGCACGTGGAAGGTGAAGGTCCAGGTGAACGGCCGGGACGCGTGGTTCGGCCTCGACACCGGCGCCTCGATGAACACGGTCTCGAAGTCCTTCGTCGAGAAGGGGCACATCCTCGGCGCCCTCGAGATCGACAACCACAACCAGGCCGGCGCGGCGACGTTCGGCACCGTTCAGCTGGGCATCGAAGGGCTCGGCACCGACGAGCGCGTGATGATCGTGCTGAAGGACAAGGCGCTCGGCCGGCACGGGCTCGACGGCCTGCTCGGGTGGCCGTTCTTCGCGGGGATGCGCGTCACCCTCGACGGCGCTGCGGGCGAGCTGATCCTCGAGCCTCCCGGCGACGAGGCGCCGAACTCCACGTGGAGCTTCGGCATGCTGCTCGTCCGGGGCACCGTGGAGGGAGCCGACGCGCTCCTGTGGCTCGACACGGGCGGCGACGGCGCCGTGTACGCCTCTGCGCGGAAGCGCGGCGTCCCGATCCCCGAGAGCGAGGTGTACATGCGGCCGATGGCCGGGCTCTCGGGTCGCATGAAGATGCAGGTCGAGGACCTCGCGGCGCCGCTGACCATCGGCCTTCCGGGCGGCGAGTTCAGCCTGAAGCCCCCGAAGCTCGTGGAGCACGGGGACCGGTCGCACTGGTGCGTCGACGTGCGCGTGGGCGCCACGGCCGCCGAGGACGCGAAGCTCGTGGTCGACGGAAAGGCCGGCTACGTCGGGCTGACTACCAGGTGAGCGTGGCGCGTCCGGGGCCGTCGTTGACCCCTGGGCTCGTCATGCCGCCGGTGTTGCCGGGCGCGTCGACGTAGCTCGACCCGCCGCCGCCGCCGGCGAACGAGCCGCCACCGCCGCCGTACCAGCCGCCGCCGCCGCCGCCCGAGCACGAGAGGTCGAAGCCCGCGTTCCCGCCGCGGCCGAACACCCCGGGGGTCGAGTTGAAGTTCGTGTTCGTGCTGCCGCCAGCGGTCTGCGTCCCGCCGTCGCCCGCGCGCACGTTGCCGTTGATCGGGGTGAGCACGGGAGGCGTCTCGCCCACGAGGCCCCCGCCGTCGCCGCCGACCGCGGTGCTGCCGTCGGCACCGCCGCCGCCACCGCCCGCTGCGACCACGACGCGCGAGTCGAGGTCGTACGGCACGACGCGGATGTCGGTGGCGCCGCCGCCGGTCGCGCACTGCGAGCCGCCCGCGTAGTTCTGGAGGATGTCGCCGCCGCCGTTGAAGCCGCCCGGCGCGGGGCCGACGACGAGATCGAGGCCCTGCCCGCCGATGTAGACGCGCAGCACCTCTCCCGGGGTCACGGTGAACGTGGCCGTGGCGTAGCCGCCGAGCCCGCCGTCCATCCCGCCCTGGGCGTTGCCTCCGCGAGCACCCCAGCCCTCGAACGTGACGGACGTCACGCCGGCCGGGACGGTCCATTCCTGGAAGTCGCCCGTGTACACGAGCTCCGCGAAGCTCCCGATGCCCGTGTCCGTCGCGGTGTCCACCACGGCGGTGTCGACGACCGCAGTGTCGGTGTCGGCATCGGTGTCGGAGTCTGTGTCCGCGTCGGTGTCGGAGTCGGTATCCGCATCGGTGTCGGAGTCGGTGTCCGCGTCCGTGTCGGAGTCGGTGTCCGCATCGGTATCGGAGTCGGTGTCCGCGTCCGTATCGGAATCGGTGTCCGCGTCCGTATCGGAGTCGGTGTCCGCATCGGTGTCGGAGTCGGTGTCCGCATCGGTGTCGGAGTCGGTGTCCGCGTCCGTGTCGGAGTCGGTGTCCGCGTCTGTGTCGGAGTCGGTGTCCGCATCGGTGTCGGAGTCGGAGTCGGAATCGGTGTCCGCATCCGAATCCGTGTCCGCGTCGGAATCGGTGTCCGCATCGGAGTCGGTGTCGGCGTCGGAATCCGTGTCCGTGTCCGTGTCGGACTCCTCGTCGTCGGGCTGCTTCGTGAGGCAGCCGAGGGAGAGGAGCGGGACGAGCAGCCAGAATCGCACGGTGCCTCCAGTCCGTTCCGACTATGCCGCGGGGCCCGTCGGTCAAGGGCGGATTCACCGGGACGCACCGTGCGCGACCCGCGCGCGCGGGCCCCGGACCCCGCGCTCCGGGCTCGCAGGCTCCGACCGTACCCCCCGTTCGCCCCGACGTGCGCATTCACTGCCATCGGGTGGCAGCGATTGCGCAGCGATCGGCGAGGCGGTGACCCGTGTCCGGGTCCTCGACCAGCCAACGCCCGCTTTCACCGCCCAGACCGCGAAGACCGCCAAAGGATGTGGCCGGGTCGGATGGCACGGCTCCGCGCTCCGAGGCCTACCGGGGATCGGCGAGTCCGATCACCGAGCAGCCCGAAGCGCTGGCCTACTCTGGTGAATCCCGATTCCGATCCGCGGGGAGGCCCTCTCTGTCGACCCGAACACCGAGACGTCCCCGAGGGGCCACTCCGACGGCGCCCCGGGGAAACGACGACGCCCGACCCGCGACCGGCCTCGTTTCTGCGTCATCCGCGTCCTTCTGCGTCATCTGCGTGATGCCACGGGACGCTCGAAGCTCGATCCGCTCCGTCACAGAGGCGCACGGAGCGATCAGCGCACCTGACCGCGCACGTAGACCACGAACTTCAGCGCGTCGTCGTTGCGGAGGCTGCCGAGCATGGCCGTGAACGGCTCCAGCCCCCACGCCGCGTGGTCGGACGTGAAGCTGCCCCTCGCGTGGATCTCGTCGCCGTCGGCCTCGATCGTCATGCGGGCCTTCACGGGCGCGTCCACGCCGTGGATCGAGAGGCCGCCGTGCACGATGGCCCCGTTCTCGGTGGGCTCGCAGCGGGTCGACTGGAACGCGATGTCCGGGAAGAGGCTGGCGGCGAGCTGGTGCTTGCCGGTCATGTTCTTCGCGATGGCGCTCTTGTCGGCGTCGGAGGTCGTGCCCTCGAGGCCCTCCCAGCTCCGCGCGTTGCCGGGGTCGACCTGGAGGGCCGAGACGGGGAAGCGGATCGCCACGTCGCAGGCGGACGGGACGCGGGGGTCCCACGTCACGTGGCCCGTGAAGTCGGACGCCGCGACCACGTGGTCGTGGCCCGGGATCAGCGCGCCTCGGTCGTAGCGCACGAGGACGTAGAGGCGGCTGCGCTCGGGCTGGAGCGTGTAGTTGGCCGCGGTCTGGAGGGTGGCCTCGTCGGCGGAGGCGGTGGCGAGCAGGGTGGTGAGGAGCGTGAGCATGGGATCTCTCCTTCGTGGAAGTCGGTTTCAGAGCCAGGAATTGGCGGTGTGGACCTCGCCGTGGCAGGTCCCGGTGCAGGTGCCCCCGCTGCGGGTCATGCCGGCGGGGAGCTGGAGCTGGACGGTGCCGTCGACGTGCTGCGCGGGGCCGACGATCGTGCCGGTGGAGTCGACGGTCCCGGCGTGGCACGCGCTGCAGAGGATGCCTTCGTCGACGTGATCGCGGTGCTCGCCGCTCATGCTCTCGAGGGCCGCCTCGGAGCTCGTCAGGAACGGATGGCAGCTGTCGCACTGGCGTGGGCCGGCCTGATGGTCGACCGTGCCGGGGCCGCGCCCGTTGCCGTGGCAGGCGACGGTGCACTGCTGCCCGTTCCAGGCGCCGCCCGTGGCGAGCCCGGTGAACACGACCTCGGCGCGGCCCGGCGTGCCGTCGGCGAAGACGTGGCCCTCGGCGAGCGCCGAGCTCGGGACGCGGTGGCAGGTCTCGCAGGCGATCGGCGCGTGGGCGCCGGGTGCGAGGTGCGCCGTGTGCGGGCGGAACGGGGAGTACGCGAGGTCGTCGTTGTCGTCGATGTCCTGCGGGGGCGCGCCGGACGGGGAGTCGACCCCGCCATGGCACGACGTGCAGTCGGAGAGCCAGCCCTCCGTGTGGCAGCTCGTGCACGCCGGCCCCACGTCGCCGGTGAGCGTGTCGCTGTGGCACTGCCGGCAGTCGAGCTGCTGGAACTTCGCGGCCATGCCGTGCTGATCGGGCGCGGCCCAGCCCGCGGGGTGCGGGCCCACGCCGCCGATCGGGGGTGGGGCATCGGAGCAGTCGGCGTCGGCTCCCGCGGCCACCCAGTCGCGGAAGGCGTCGCGCACGGCCGAATCCAGCATCCCGGAGGGCGGCATCGCGCCCCCGGCTGCGGTGCCGTCGAGCTTGGCGAGCAGGAGCGAGGCGTCGGGATCCCCGGGCACCACGAGCCCGCCGTCGACCAGCGCGGCGTGGGGATCGGTCTCGAGGTCGAGGCCTCCCGCAGCGCCCGCCGCAGAGTGGCAGCCGCCGCAGCTCGATGCGAGCACGGCGCGCACGCCGCACCACCCGCCGTCGCCGATGTCGACGGGGCGGCCGTGGGCGGGCGGGTAGAAGATCGTGTCGTCGCAGCCGGCGAGGAGGGCGGCGAGGAGGAGGAACGGGCGCATCACGGGGAATCTCCGGGAATCTCGGGCGCACGGGTGCGTCGCCGCCCGAGAGGTGCGGTGGTGGGGAGCGGTCGGACGCACGCCACGGCGTGCGGGTCAGTCGTCGATCTCGCCGTCTCCGTCGGCGTCGTCGTAGAGCTCGAAGGCGGCTTCGAGCCGCGTCTCGATGGCCGCGAGCAGGGGCTCGTTCGACCCGGTCTCGATGAAGATCGCGCCGTTCGTGACCACGGCGGAGTCGAGGTCGATCCCGTCGAGCCACGTGGCCACGTCGAGCGCGACGAGCAGGTCTTCGGACGCTGCGTCGAGCGCGATCGGCGCCGCGGCGCGGATGTCGATGTCGAAGTCTTCGGTCGTCCGCGCGGTCCACGGGGTGCCGTCGGCGCGGACGCCCGACACGAGCACCGTGTGCCCGACGAGCTCGGCGGGGGCGGGCCCCGCGGTGGGTGCGGGCTCGAGCCGCAGGCGGATGCGGCAGTAGTCGTCGGAGGGCAGGCGCGCCGCGATGGGCTCGGGCACGGGCTCGGCGGCGTCGCGCACGAACGGGCCGTCGGCGTCGATCTCGATCTCGCCGGGCGCGTCGCACACGGCGCCGCGCACGAAGCGCACGCGGTCGATCGCGAGCCAGGCCTCGCCCACCGACAGGGTGCCGGACGGGGCGTCGACGCCGACCTGCGCCGGTGCCGTGCTGTAGGCCGTGACACGCAGCTGAGCGTCGAGCTCGGGGTTCCCGGTCTCGGTGACGCCCTGAGGCGGGTCGGGTGTGCAGGCGAGGAGCAGCGCGACGAGGGTCGCGGGGAGCAGGAGCTTCACGGTCACACGTCCTCCGGGGCAGGCCTGGAGAGGGGGAAGAGCTGGAAGTTCAGCTGTACGACGCGATCGGGCGCTTCGCACTCCGACAGGAGCGCGATGAGCTCGCGCCGGAACTCGACGAGCCGGCGTTTGACCTCGACGAGCGCGTCTTCGGTGCAGCTGAAGGTGAGCGACGAGATGTCGCGCTCGGCGCGGTCGACGAGGTCGATCGAGTCGGCGGCGCGCTCCATCATGGTGCGGTGGAAGTTCGCGATGTGCAGGCCGCGCGTCTCGGGGCCCGTGGTGATGACGGCGTCGGTCTGGCGCAGCGCGCCGTCTTCGCCGCGCTCGACGAGGCCGAGCTCGAGCAGCAGCGACAGGGCCTGGGCGGCTTCGGCGCGGCCGATCTGGGGAACGAGGGACCGGGCGACCCAGCCCGGATCCTCCTGGAAGTCGGGCACGCTCACCAGCTCGCGGATGGCGGGGAGGTACCAGGTGCCGTGGTACCGCGCGCTGTCGAGGTCGAGGCGGTGCGCGTCGCGCGTCTTGCGGTAGCGCACGAGGCGCGCGTACGCGGCGTTGCGCTCGTCGGTGGTGTGCACGCGCGAGAACGCAGCGAGGTCGATGAAGTACGCGTGGGCGTCGCCATCGAGCCCGATGGCCTCGGCGTACTTCACCGCCATGGGCGCGGTGAGCGGACGCCCGCCGTCGATGACGCGCTTCAGGTGGTTCGGCGAGCGGAGGCCCACGCGGCGCGAGAACGCGCGGTACGAGAACCCGCGCCCCTCGGACTTCCGCGCGTCGTAGTAGTCCGACAGGAACCGGCGCACGTCGAGGTAGCGGAACACGTCGACGGGACACGTTCCGCGCGAACGACGCGGGCTGGGGAGGGTGTCGGTCATTGGGGGGCTCTCGGTGGACACCCTCTACATCACCGCCGACCCGTCCGCCGTCACGCCCTGTCATCGAGAAAACGTATCCCAGTGGGATACATCCGAATCATCGAGGGTCTCTGATTTTTCAGGTTTCAAGGCATTCAGCGATCGCCTGTGTTCGCCAGGATACAGTCGACGGGTGGGTATCCGCGGATACACATCAGGCGTCTCCAGACGAGAGGTCCCGATGTCCTTCCGCGCCCTGTTCCCGTTCCTGCTCGCGATCGGCTGCGCGCTCCCCGACAATCCGCCGGTCACCCGCGAGATCGAGTGGATCGACGCCGAGACCGAAGCGCTCGCGCGACGCGCCTGCTACGACTGCCACTCCAACGAGACCGTCTGGAAGGGCGGGCATCGCGTTCCCGTCGTGAACAGCCTCGTGCGCAGTGACGTGAAGCGCGGACGCTGCAAGATGAACTTCTCGGAGTGGGACGGCCCGAACGAGGACGCGTGGGATGCGCCGTCCGAGCTGCTCGACGGCGAGATGCCGCTCGGGCTCTACCTGAAGACGCACGAGCATGCGCGCCTCACGGACGATGAGGTCCAGGCGCTCGCCGACGGGCTGAACGCCACCTTCGAGCTCGATCCGCCGCTCGACGGGGAGCGCTGCGAGGACTGAGGTGGCGGCCGGCCCACGGCACGCGTACCCTCGCCGGATGACCCTGCTCGCGCTGCTGGCCTGTGCCGGACCCGGCCTCGAATCCCCCGTCGACACGGCGCTCCCGCCCGCGGCACCGGTCGAGGATGCCGCGTTCGAAGACATGGCCGGGTACGTGGCCGCGTGCGAAGCCGTGCTGGGGCCCGTGCCGAGCCTCTCGTGCGCGTCGGCCATCGAGGTGCCGATCACGGTCACCGATGCGTCGGGCGTCCATCCGGTGGCCAGCTCGGCCGACCTCGAGGACGGCACGCGCTGCGACCGTCCGTCGGTCGGGGGCTGCGGCGCCGGCACGCGCATCGGGGTGGAGCAGAACGACGCGGGCACGTCGTTCGTGTACGGCTGTCGCAACTACGACGACGATCCGGCATTCGACCAGATCAATGTCGTCGCGACGAACGACGGGGGCCTCACGTGCTTCTTCAGCACGCGGCACCGCGCGAACGCCTTCGCGGACGGGGTCGCCCTGCCGCATCCGGGCTCGGGGGCCACGGTTCCGGGCCTACCCGGCCAACCCTTCTGGTACACCCTCGAAGAGCAGCTCGGCTCGCCGTGTGTCGAGTGCCACGACAACGACCCGCTGCTGCGCAACCCGTGGGTCGATCAGGCGGGCAACGTGCCGGAGCTCGATCCGCTCCGTCCGTACCGGCTCGTCGGCGCAGACCGTCTCGCGCAGGGCGCCTGGCACGTGCCGCCGGACATCGTGCACCCCGACACCGCGCCGTGCAGGGCCTGCCATCGCCTGGCCGCCGGATACAGCGGGTGCTTCATGTCCGAGGTCGCGGGGGGCCGGGGGCGCGGGCTGCGCACCGCGGCCTACAGCGCATGGCCGCTCAGCGTCTGGATGCCGCACCGCGACCCCGGGGTCCTGGTGGCGGGCTACCCGACCGAGAGCGACTGGGAGTCCGCCTTCGGTGGGGCGATGGACGCGCTCGGCGACTGCTGCTCCGAGACGCCCGACCCCGCCTGCTTCGCGCCCTGATCGCGGATACGCTCTGCGGATGCCGACCCACGACGAGGTCCTCGCCAGCGCGCTCGCGCTGCTCGAGGGCGAAGACGACGTGATCGCCGCGATGGCGACCGTCGCCTGCGAGCTGCACAACGGCCTCGCGCACTACCACTGGACGGGGTTCTACCGGGTGACCGCCCCCGGGCTGCTGGTCATCGGGCCGTACCAGGGCGGGCACGGCTGCCTGCGCATCCCGTTCGAGCGCGGAGTGTGTGGCGCCGCGGCCCGCATGCGCACCACGCAGCTCGTGCCCGACGTGCACGCGTTCCCCGGGCACATCGCGTGCTCGAGCACGACCCTCTCCGAGATCGTCGTCCCCGTGCTGGGCCCCGACGGCGAGGTCAGGGCGGTGCTGGACGTCGACTCCGACCTGCCCGATGCCTTCGGTCCCGCCGACCAGCGCATGCTCGAGACGCTGTGCGCCGAGCTCGGTCGCCGCTTCCCGGGCAGCTGGCGCTGATCACTCGGGGCGCTTCGAGCCCCGCATGGCGCGGAGGGCCTCGGGGACGTCGGATGCGTCACCCTCGCGCGCTGGGGGCGCTTCCAGGCCGGCCAGGCGCTCGATCTCGGCCGCTGCCCAGTTGAGCACTCCGGCGGTCGGGCCCCCGTCCGAGGCGACCGAGAGCTGGGTGAGGACGTGCTGCTCGCCGTCTGCGAACACCACCAGCGAGCCCCCGTAGTACGTCGTGTTCTTCGACCGCGTCTTGCCGTAGATCACGCCCGCCGCCCGGATGCGCGACAGCCGGATGCTCTGATTGCCAACCGACACGTCGCGGGCGTCGATGCGCAGCACCGTGTCGTAGATGAACCCGTCGTGCAGCATCGCGGACAGGCCGTCGAGGTCGACCGACAGGTCGTCGGGGGGGACGGCGGGCCACGCATGCTGCGCGCCGAACTCCTCGCGGTTGTCCTCGATCGCGTTCCGGAACGCGACCTCGGCGCGGTAGGCCGGGTCCTGCTCCCAGCGGCGCCACTTCGCCTCGTCGCGGCCGTCGAGGACCTCCACCCCGAGCAGCGAGGCCAGCCGTGCAGCGAGCCAGGACACACCCTCGTGCGTCCAGCCGTCCCCGCGCTCGGCCAGCTCGAGGCTCGCCAGCGGCGTCGCGCCCATGCGGGTTCCGCGGTGGGAGACGCCGCCCAGGACCTCCTGCGGCCGCCCCACGGCCCCCGCGATCACGATGGCCTCGGGGCGGGGCAGCTCCGGCGCGAAGGGCCCGCTCAGGCGGACCTGGCCGCCGCGGACGATGAGCTCGCGCCGCATCTGCGCGAGCATCCACCCGCCGACCACACCGACCGGGAGGGTGAATGCCGCGAGGACCACGGCGGTTCCGCAGCCGTCGGTGACGACAGCGAGGGACGCCACGACGAGACCCGCCAGCAGGCCCGCGAGGAACCACCAGTCGTGGCGGTGGGCGCTCTGCACCCGCAGCTCGTCGCCCTCGCACCAGACGAGCTTCGCGATCTGTGGGGGAGGGGCGGGTCGCGGGTCGGGGGCCATCGCTATGCTCCGGAGCCGAGGTTAGCGCCGGCCGCGCGGGCTACGCTAGGCGCCCCAGGAGACACCCATGACGCGGCGCTACCACATCGGCTTCGGGCCCGAGGACATCGACGGGATCGACACCGCCATCCTGTGCGGCGATCCCGACCGCGCGTCGCGCGTCGCGCGCGACCACCTCGCGCTCGAGGCCGAGCTCTCGACGAACCGCGGGCTGAACGCCTACATCGGGCGCACGCCGGGTGGGCGGCGCGTGGTGAGCGCGACGAGCGGGATGGGGGCGCCGTCCACGAGCATCGTCGTGAACGAGCTCGCCCAGGTCGGCATCCGGCACGTCGTGCGCGTGGGGACGACGGGCTCGATCCAGCCCCACGTGCGCTCGGGCAGCGTGGTGATCTCGCGCGCCGCGCTGTGCCGTCAGGGCGCGGCCGAAGACATCGCACCCACGGAGTACCCGGCGGCGGCGAGCCCGTTCTGGACGCTCGCGCTCACACAGGCGGCACGCGCGCTCGGCGTCGACTGGCACGTCGGGCTGACGGCGTCGGTCGACACGTTCTACGAGGGGCAGGAGCGCACCGAGACCTCCTTCAACCCGACGCTCATCCCGTCGCGGCGCGGGCTCATCGAGGCCTACAAGGCGCTGCGGGTGCTGAACTTCGAGATGGAGTCGGGCACGCTGTTCAAGCTCGCGAGCGTCTACGGGCTCGGCGTGGGCTGCGTCTGCGCCGTGATCGCCGCGCGGGACGAGGCCGAGTCGGTGGCGCTGGACGTGAAGGCGCGGGCCGAGCGCGACGCCATCCGCGTGGCGGTGGCCGCGATCGACGGCATCGATCCCGAGTGGCTCGACGAACGCCATCGGTGGTGACGGCGTGGCGGAGGACGAGGTCGAGTGGACGCACGAGGGCGCGCGGCTGGAGCTCCGGCGCCGCCGGCCCTTCCCGAAGGCCCTGATTGCGGTCCCCCTCGTCGTGTTGGCGGCCCTCGGGCTCGGCCTTCTCGTCGCGGCGCCCTCCGACGCGGTGACGGATTCACTCGACGCCTGCGCCGTGACCGATGCGGACCCGGAGGCGTGCGGGGCGTACGAGAAGGGCCTGCTCGAGGGCTGGCCCACCTCCGAGGAGTGGCTGCGGACGCGGAAGCTCACCGTCTGCGAGGGGATCACGTTCCCCTCCGAGATCGCCTCCCTCGGCGTAGTCGAGTCCATGCCCGCAGACCATCGGTTCAACCGACCGTTCCGCGAGCTCGTCCGGACGGTGGAGGCCCACGTGGACGAGGACATCGTCTGCGAGATGGCCGAGCGCCCGCCCGGCCCGATGGTGATGACCGATTCGGACTTCGCGAGGGAGCACCGTCGCTACGTCGCGTTCCGCGATCGACAGATGCACTACGAGATCGCGGAGATGCGGGAGGACGCCGTGTTCCGGGCGACGGCCACGCGGATGGGCTTCCTCGGAGGAGGGGTCGCTTCCATCGCGTTCGCCCTGCTCGGCGGAATGGTGGCGCTGGTCGTGGGCGCGCTCGTGCGTCGCAGGAGGGCCGGCCTGCTCGAGCTCACGCCCCGCGGCGTGCGCTTCGAGGGCCGCTGGTATGCGCGCAGCGAGGTCGCGCGGCTCGGCATCGAGGGGTCGCGCGTCGTGCTCGAGCTCGCGTCGGGCCGCCGGATCCGGTCCCGCGCGGTGCCTCTCGAGACGCTCGAGCTCGCCGACGATCTGGGCGCCGCGTTCGGGCGCCTCGACGCCGCGACCGAGCCCGAGGCCGTACCCGACGCGCTCCGCGCGCTGCTCGCCCGCCAGCAGGCCGCACGCACGGGGTCCTGAGGGTCACCAGCTCCCCGAGGCCCCGCCTCCGCCGAAGCCGCCGCCTCCGCCTCCCCAGTCGCCGCCTCCGGAGCTGGAGCCCGACGAGCCGGAGGACGACCCCGAGCCCGAGGAGCCCGAGGAGCCCGACGAGCCCGAGGTCCAGCCGCCGCCACCACCGGAGTCGTCGAAGCCGCCGCTCTCGCCGAGGTCGACCACCCACATCAGGAGCATTCCGGGCGCGAGGAGGCACAGGATCGTCCACGGCAGGCCCTGGCCGCCGGCCAGCGCGATCTGCAGGTCCCACCACACGATGAGCCCGAAGAGCACGGCCAGCGCGACGAGCCCCGTCCAGTAGCGGGTCTCCGAGAGGGCGAACGCGAACGGCGCGCCCAGCGCGGCCCCGCCGACGACCTGGATGCACCGGAGCACCGTGAAGGGCCCCTCGACCATCCGGTACAGCCCGAGCAGCGCGACGAGCACGAGGGCCCAGCCGCCCGCGACCCACAGCGGGTCGGGCAGACGCTCAGTCAGGACTGTCGGGCGCCCCCGGCGCCAGGCCTGAAGCGTTGTGGAGGCCGTGAGCAGGCCGACGAGCACGAACAGCGCCGTGGACCACGTCTCGGCGGGCCACACGCGCCGGGCACGCGCCGCGACCCGGTGCAGGAAGGGGCGTTCGCCGGCGACCAGCGAATCGACCTCGGCGCCGAGGCCCGCGACGATGCCCTGGACCGCGGCGTCGTAGTGGCCCTCGCGCAGCGCCGGGGTCGCCCATTCGAGGAGCTGGCCGGCCTCGCCATCGGTGACGAGGCCCTCGAGCCCGTAGCCGACCTCGATCCGCGAGCGCCGGTCGGTCACGGCGAGCACGACGAGGATGCCGTCGTCGGCGCCCGCTTCGCCGCCGCCCCACTGCTCCGCGACGGCGAGGGCGAAGGTCTCGACGGTGTGGTCGGTGCCCACGGTGGGGACCGTCAGCACCGCCACGTGGACGCCGGTGCGGTCGCGGATGCCGCGGATCCGCGCGTCCAGGGCGGGTTCGTCGTCCAGCACGCCCGCGAGGTCGGTGACCGGGTCGCGGATCTCCGGCAGGCCGGCCAGCGCGATGCCGACGAGGATCATCGCGTGACGCTGAACGTGGCGTTCCAACCGAAGCCCGCGGAGCCCTGGCTGGCGAGGCCCTGGAACGTGCCCTCGAGCGTGTCGGGCCCCGTGAACGAGCCGGTCCACGCGTCCTGCGGCATGAACATCACGCTCCAGTCGAGCTGCACCATGCCCTGCGCGATCGGGTCGACGCCGAGCGTGCCCCCGAGCACCACGTCGAGCTGCTGGCCCGCGAGGATGCCCTGCGGCAGGCACGTGGTGCTGCCCGTGATCGGAATCGCCAGCGACTCGTCGATCACCACGGTGAACGCCGCATCGCAGGAGTCGTCGTTCGTGACGATGCCGATGTCCTGGAGATCGACGTGGAGCGTGCCCGTGTACGTGCCGTTCCGCCCGGGATCGGTGTCGGTGTCGGCATCCGCATCGGTGTCGGCGTCCGCATCGGTGTCCGCATCCGCGTCGGTGTCGGCATCCGCGTCGGCGTCGGTGTCGGTGTCCGTCTCGACGGGGGTGGGGGAGCCCTGCTTGCAGGCGGCGAGCGCCAGGGCCATCACGAGAGCGCGCATCGGACCTCCGCGGTTGGAGTAGCACGAACGCCAGGTGCACGGATTCACCTCCGTTTCATCCGACCGCGGGTCGGCGCGGTGGTACGTTCCCGCCGATGGACGAGATCGGGCTGTTGTTCGCCGCCGCGGGGCTCGCCACGGGACTGTTCGGCGTGGTCCTGGGGGTGGCCGTCGCCATCCTCGGCGTCGAGCGGGCGATGACGCTGGGCGACGAGCTCCGCCGCATCCGGGCCCGTCTCGATGCCCTCGAGTCCCGTCCGGCCGTCGCGGCCCCTTCGGAGGGCGTCCGCGTGGAGGCGCCCGTCGAGGCGGGCGTCTCCGACGCCCCGGCCGCGGAGCCCGATGCGGATGCGCAGGTCGATGCGGCCGCGTCGGCTGGGGAGCCCATCGCCGACGCCGCGGCCCCCGGCCCAGTCGACGGAGCCCCAGAAGCTCCACCGGAGAAGGCGCCGTCGGCACCGAAGCCCGCGCCGCGCCCGGCGTTCGTGTTCCCGTCGCCCGAGCGCATCGCCGTGTTCCTCGCCGCGTCGGTCGGTGGCCTGGCGCTCCTGTTCGGTGGGCTGTTCGCGCTGGTCGCGGTGCTGGAGAGTGGGCTGCTCGGTCCGGCGCTGCGCGTCTGCCTCGGCCTGATCGGCGGCACCGTGCTGTGGGTCGTGGGCGCTGCCCTGCGGGGGAGGGTCCGGTTCGTGGGCTCGGCGCTCGAGGGGGCCGGGATGGGCGTGCTGTACGGCGCGCTGTTCGCGGCCCACGGGTACTACCGGCTGCTCGGGCCGCTGCCGACATTCGGGCTCATGGCGGCCATCGCGTCGGTCGCGGCGCTCCGCGCGGCCGTGCACACCGACCGGTTCATGGCGTGGCTCGGGCTCGTCGGCGGCCTGCTCGCCCCGGTGCTCGTGTCGACGGGGAACAACGGCGCCGTCGGGCTCTTCGCGTACCTCTCGCTGCTGCTCGCGGGCAATGCGGCCATCGCCACGAAGCGGCGGTGGCCCGACATCACGCTCGGCGCGTCGCTCGGTGCCGCGGCCCTGTACCTCGGGTGGACCGTCGCCTGGTACGGCGTCGACTCCGTGTGGATCGCGCTGCTCGCGGCCTTCGCGCTCCAGGTGCCGCTCGCGGCCTCCGCAGCGCTCGTCGGCACCCGCGAAGGCGAGAGCGCGGCGCTGCGCCACGTGCTGATCGCGAGCGGGGTCGTGGGGGCCGCGTTCTTCCCGGTGCTCGCGCTGCCCTGGGTCTACGCGATGGACGCGACCTTCGTCGACCCGCGCTCGGGCCTCCAGATCGTGCAGCTCGGCGGTCCGACGCGGATCCTGGGGGCCGTCGCGCTCTCGGCGCTGCCCGTGCCCCTGTGGCTCGCGGGCCGGGTGCGCGGCCAGGCGCTGATCTCCGCGGTGCCCTCGCTCGCGGTGGGCGCGCTGATCGCGCTGTGGGCGGGCAGCTGGGCCACCATGCAGGGCGGGGATGCCGTGCTGCTCGCCGGTGCCGTGGCGCCCCTCGCGGTGGGCCTCGTGGTGCACGTCGCCGCACGCCGCACGGGGGCCGCGCTCCTGCTCGTGTTGCCGGCGCTGGCGCTCGTGCTGGCCGTGGCTCCGGCGCTCGACATCAGCGGCGGGCTGTACGCGGCGGGCGTCGTGGCGGTCGTGCTGCTGTGCGCGGTCGGCGCGTTCACGTCGGGGCCGGGCGCGCTGTCGACCGGTGCCGTGCTCACCGTCGCGTTCTCGCTGTTCCTCGCGGCCGAGCAGGCCGATTCGCTCGGCTCCACCTGGGTGCTCGGCGCGACGCTCGTGGCGCTCGGCGGGCTCTCGGCTCCGCCGCTGCTGCGGCGCTGGTCGTCCGACCGGCTGCCGTCGGTCCCGTGGCTCGGCGCCCTGCTCTCCGGTCCGGCCGTGTTCCCCGCGCTGTACGTGCTCTGGGAGGACGGCTGGGGCGTGGGTTTCATCGGCCTGCTGCCCGCGTTGCTCGGCGTCCACGGGTTGATCGTCTCCGCGGTGCTCGTGCGGGGCTACCGGCAGCCGCGGCACAGCCCGCTGCTCGCGCTGGCCGTGGCGGTCGCCGTGCTCGGCGCGACCTTCGCGCTGCCCGTCCAGTTCCAGGAGAAGTGGCTCACGGTCGGCTGGGCCCTCGAGGGCTTCGCGCTGGCGGCGCTCTCGGGCCGGGTCCGGCATCCGCTGCTCCGGTGGGGCAGCGTGGCGCTGGGCCTCGTGATCGGGGTGCGGCTGCTGCTCAACCCGTACGCGCTGGCGTACGGCGACACGACCGGCTGGCCCGTCCTCAACTGGACGCTCTACACCTGGGGCGTGCCCACGCTCGCCCTCGTGGGCTCGGCCTGGTTCGTGGGCCGCTCGGCACCGACGGAGGGCCGCAACTGGCTCGGCTGGGCGCCGACAGCGCTCTACGTGCTCGCGATGCTCACGGGCTTCGCGCTCGTGAACGTCGAGGTCTCGCACGCCTTCCAGGACGCAGGGCCCGTCGAGCTCGGCGGCGCCACGATGCTCCAGGGCATGGTGCGCAGCCTCGGCTGGGCGAGCTGGGGCCTGTTCCTGCTCGTGCTCGGCGTCCCGACCCGCTCGCGCGTCACGCGATTCGTGGGCTTCGCATTCCTCATGCTCGCTGCCGGCAAGGTGTTCGTCTACGACATCTACAGCCTGCCGGGCTTCGTGCGCGTCGGCTCGTTCATCGGGCTCGGCGTGCTGCTCATCATCAGCGCCCTGTTGTTCGACCGCATCGTCATGCGCGCGGGCGACCCGCAGAAACCCGAGGGAGCCTGACATGTGGCTGCTCATCGCCCTGGCCTTCGCCGTGCCCGAGGACCGCTTCCCCTGGTCTGCAGAGGTCGAGCTGCCCGCGACGGGTGTGCATCGCGTTCGCGTCCCGGCCGAGCTGCGGCCGGCGTGGAGCGACGACAGCTCGGGCCTCGCGCTGCTCGACGCCAACGGCACCGTCGTGCCCTTCGCGGCGGTCGTGACGGACGAGACGCCCACGCGCATCGCCGGCCAGCGCGGGACCCCCGATGGCACCGTGGCGCTCGAGTGGTGGCCCGCGCCGGACGGCGACGGTTGGGAGCTCGCCGTGCGCCAGCGGCCGGCCGACGGGCTCGAGGTGCTGCTGCCGCGCACGCCGTTCGCCACGAACGCGACGCTGTACGAGTGGGTCGACGGCGCGTGGGTCGAGCGCGCCCGCCAGGTCGTGTGGCGACTCGGCGGCTCCGCCGTGTCCGCGCCGATCCCGCTCCCGCCGCGGACGGGGCGCTTCAAGGTCGTCCTCGACCCAGGTGCCGTGGAGATCGACGACGCGCCCGCCTTCACCATCGTCCGCCACGACACGAGCGTCCCCGAGACCACGCTCGATCTCGAGGTGCTCTCCACCCAGGTCCCCGACACGGGGTGGGTGCAGTACGACATCGGGCTCCCGCAGCCGCTCGCCGTCGAGTGGCTCGAGGTCCAGACCGACGCGAGCCTGTTCGACCGCCGCGTCGCGCTCGAGTTCGTCGAGCCGTCCGAGGCGCCCGACGCGCTCGGGTACGTCCACGTCCCGTACTCCGCCCAGACCATCCAGCGGACCTCCCTCGGCGGTGCGCAGATCGACCGCGTGCGCGTGAAGCCGGAGGGCTCGCCGTCCCGGCGGCTCGCGCTCTACGTGGAGGCCCAGGGCCAGGAGCCGCTGCCGATCGAGCGCGTGACCGTCGCGCTCCCCGGGCTCGACCTGCTCGTGCAGGACCCGGGGCCCGGTCCCCACACCCTGCTCGCCGGCGCGCCCAGGAGCACCATGGCGCCCTCCGACCTGCAGTTCGCGGGGCCGGAGCTCGCGAGGCTCGCGGGGGAGCCCGTGCAGCCGGGCGCGCGGCTCGACAACCCCGCGTACGTCCCGCCGGAGGAGCGCGGCGGGCTCGTCACCCCGTCCCAGCCCCTCGATCTGCGGGACTACACCCGCGCCTGGCCGGTGCAGGGCGCCGGTCTCGTGCGCATCGCGCTGACCGAC
Organism: Alphaproteobacteria bacterium; assembly: GCA_020632875.1. Taxonomy (GTDB): domain Bacteria; phylum Myxococcota_A; class UBA796; order UBA796; genus JACKEQ01. The sequence goes on along the minus strand of JACKET010000013.1, from coordinate 107,716 downwards.
GAGGTGCTCGCGAACGCCCGGCCGGATCTCGGCGATCTCCGCCTGATCGACGCGGAGGGGCGCCAGATCCCGTACCTGCTGCAGGACGACGGCACGCTCCACACCTGGGGCTCGCTCCCGTTCGAGCGCACCGAGCGCGAATCGCAGTCCGTGCTCGAGGTCACGCTGCCCCAGCCGAACGTGCTCGTCGGCGTCGTGACCCTGTCGACCGAAGCGCCGCTGTTCGACCGGGAGGTGCGCCTGTCGCGTCCCTCCGCGGGTCGCCTCGAGACGATGCGCGCGATCCGGTGGTCGGGGCTCGATCGGCCGAGCACCGTGTCGATCGCCCTGAGCCAGCGCGTCGGCGACACCCTGGTCGTGCAGATCGAGAACGGCGACGACCCGCCACTCCCGATCACCGCGATCGAGGCGGCGTGGCCGGGCTGGGAGCTGCTCGCGGTGGTCCCGGACGGCGGCGCGCGCCTCGTGGCGGGCGCCCCCCGCGAGACCCGTCCCGACTACGACCTGTGGCTGCTGCGCGAGCAGCTCCGCGACCGCGTCGACACGGGGGCCACGCTCGGCCCGGCCGAGGTGCTCCTGCCGCCTCCGCTCTCGTTGCTCGACCGCGGCCTCGTCGGGTTCGGCGTCGCGGTGCTCGCGCTCGGCCTGCTCGGTCTCACCGTGGTCCTGATCCGCGGTGCCCCCGAAGAGCCCGCCCCGCCGGCTCCGGAGGAGGACGAGCCCGAAGCCGACCCGCCCGAGCCGGCCCCGGCCTGAGCCTCGTCGAGGCGGTCTAGGCGGCGCGGGCCTTCCCGCGGAGCGTGTAGTCGCCGGCGAGCGCGGGCCACACGTCTTGCGTGGCGGGGTCGCAGAGCCACCGCATCTGGAGCTTGCGCGGCACGCGGATGGGCGCGTCGACGCGGACGTAGGTGCCGAACACGATGTCCCACAGGGGCGTCGTGACGCCGTGGTTCACACGGGGGTCGTGGAAGTGGTGGTAGAAGTGGTGCCGCCGCGCCCAGCGCCCGTACGCACCGAAGCCGCTGTGCACGTGCTCGAGGCGGTGCAGCACCTCGTAGGCCATCCACGAGGCCAGCAGGCCGACGACGAAGGCCACGCCGAGCGTGCCACCGAGCAGCACGCCGGGGGGGAGCAGCACGGCCGCGAACACGGCGGCGGCGCCGATCTTCTTGGCGGCCGGGGCGAAGTAGTCGCCGCGGCTGTGGTGCGCGACGTGCTCGACGCCGAACGGGTTCTGCGTGCGCTCGTGCCCGAGGAACCGGTGGATGACGTACTCGAGGAAGGTCCAGAGGAAGGCTCCGGCGAGGAACGCGACGAGGCTCATGCACGACTCCGTGAACGATGTTTACATGGTAAACGGTGTTCACGATTTTGGCCACACCGATCCTCGGTCGCGCGGCGGTAGGATTGCCGCGAGAGGATCCATGGACCCCGATCTCGAAGCCCTGGTGCGGCGCCACGCGCTGTCGGCGAGCGTCGCGGCCGAGCTCGACGCGCTCTGGAGCGGCGCATCGGCCTCGACGGCACCGACCATCGGGATGGGCGAGGGCTCCGGGTCCGATCTCGCGATCGCCCCTCCGGATCTCGCGGGCGAACAGCGCTACGAAGACCTCGGTCCGCTCGGCAAGGGCGGGATGGCCGAGGTCCGTCGCGTGCGCGACCGCGTCCTGAACCGCACGCTGGCCATGAAGATCGTCCACGCCTCGTTCCTGCGCCATGCGGAGGTGGTGTCGCGGTTCGTCGAAGAGGCCCGTGCGACCGCGCAGCTCCAGCACCCCGGCATCGTGCCGGTGCACGACCTCGGGCGTCTCGACGACGGGCGCGTGTGGTTCACCATGCAGGAGGTGCGCGGGCGCACGCTCTCGAAGGTCGTCCGCGAGGTGCACGCCGCGTCGGGCGAGCGGTGGGAGGTGTCGGAGACCGGCTGGGGCCTGCACCGTGTGATCACGGCGTTCCACGCGGTCTGTCAGGCCGTCGCGTTCGCCCACGAGCACGGCGTCGTGCACCGCGACCTGAAGCCCCAGAACGTCATGGTGGGGCGCCACGGCGAGGTCTACGTCCTCGACTGGGGCGTCGCGAAGATCCTCGGCCGCTCCGACGACGTGGGGTCCGACGTCGAGGTGGTGCAGAGCGCTCGGAGCGCCGATCACGCCACGCAGGCGGGTCAGGTCGCCGGGACCCCCGCGTTCATGCCCCCCGAGCAGGCGTGGGGCGAGATCGAGCGCATCGACGCCCGCTCCGACGTGTACGCCCTGGGCAGCATCCTGTACCAGATCCTCACCGGGCATTCGCCGTACACCGGCAGCGCCCGCGAGGTGCTGCAGGCCGTCCGCATGGGCCCGCCGGTGCCGGTGTCGCGGGTCCACGCGCGTCTGCCCCTGCCGGCAGAGCTCGTCGTCGCCTGCGAGCGGGCCATGTCGCGCGAGCCCGAGGGCCGGTTCCCCAGCGCAGCTGCGCTCGCGGAGGCCGTCCAGCAGTGGCTCGACGGGAGCAGGCGCCGCGAGGAGGCCCTCGCGCGGGTCGAGCGCGCCCGGGCCGCCGAGTCCGACAGCGCCCTGCTGGAAGCGCAGGCCGTCGCGCTGCGCGCCGAGTCCGAGGCCCTGCTCGCGGGGGTGGCGGGCTGGGAGCCCGAGGAGCGCAAGGCCGGGGGCTGGGAGAAGGCCGCGGAGGCCGACCACGCCGAGATCGCGGCCCGCCTCAAGGACATCGAGGTCGACGAGACGCTGAAGTCCGCGTTCGCCTTCGCACCCGACCTCACCGAGGCACACGCGCGACTCGCCCAGCGCTACTGGGCCCGGCACGCCGAGGCCGAGCGCGTTCGGGACCGCCGCGGCGCGGCCGAGGCACGCACGCTCCTCGAGACCCATGCCGCCGCGTTGCCTCCGCTCCATCCCCTGCGGCGTGAGGTGGACACGTGGCTGGGCGGAGAGGGCGCGCTGACCCTCCACACCGACCCTCCTGGCGCCGAGGTGCTGCTCTACCGGTACGTCGAGCAGAACCGCCGCCTGGTCGAGGTCTTCGAGCGCTCGCTGGGCGTCACGCCGCTCGACGCGGTGACGCTTCCGATGGGCAGCTACGTCTGCGTGCTGCGGCATCCGGCGTGCGACGAGGTCCGCTATCCCGTCGAGGTCGTCCGACAGGGCCACTGGGACGGTGTCCCGCCACGCGAGCGGGCTCCGCGGGCCGTTCCGCTCCCGCCGCTCGGAACGCTCACCGACTCCGATGTCTACGTCCCACCGGGCTGGTTCCGCTACGGAGGGAGCCCGGGCGATCCCTCGGTGCCGATGGGCCGCGCGTGGTGCGACGGCTTCGTGATCGACCGGTACCCGGTCACCAATGCCCACTACCTGCGGTTCCTGGACGATCTGGTGACGTCGGGTCGGGAGGAGGATGCGTTCCGGCTCGCCCCGCGGGAGCGCGGCGGTGCGGACGGTGAGCCGGGCGCGTTGGTGGTGGCGTTCGACGGCGGCCGGTTCTCGCTCGGCGTCGACCACGACGGCGACGTCTGGCGACCCGACTTCCCCGCGATCCTCGTGGACTGGAACGGGGCGGTGGCCTACCTCGCGTGGGCGTCGGAGCGGACGGGTCGTGCGCTGCGGCTTCCCATCGAGCTCGAGTGGGAGAAGGCGGCGCGGGGCGTGGACGGACGCTGGTACCCGTGGGGCGACGCCGCCGACCCCTCCTGGGCCCGTGCGCTGAGCAGCGCGCGGGGGCGCCCACACGGGGACTTCGGGCCGGTCGAGGTCGACCGCTACCCCGTCGATTGCAGCCCGTATGGAGTGCGCGGGCTCGGTGGCAACGTGCAGGACTGGTGTCTGAACGCGTTCGACCCGCCCCCCAGGCTGGCGAACGAGCGCGTGGTCGTACCGGAGGCGCCGGGCCCGGATTCGCTGCGGGCGACTCGTGGCGGTGCCTGGGACATCCCGGCGAGGAGCGTCGTCGCGCGGTTCCGTCTCGGCCCGGCGGGGCGGGACCCGTCGCTCGGGTTCCGCGGTGTGTGGCGATGGCCCGACGCGTGACGCTGTGGCCATTGGTCCTCGCGGGCTGCGGAGGGCCCGTGCTGGACGGCCCCTGTGGCGGGGGCACCCGCGCCGAGCGCGTGTACGACACGTTCTGGGCGACGCTGGATGCCGAGTACGCCGTGTTCGCGGAGCGATTGCCCGACGGCGACTGGGAGGCGCTGGGCCGCGAGGGCTGCGATGGGCTCGGTGAGGATCGTGACGCGCTGTTCGCGGCGTTGCTCGGCCTCGCGGAGAACCTCGACGACGGACACATCCAGCTGCGCGGCGGCGGGCACGACGAGGATGCCTGGGTCAGCGCGTACCCGCACGAGGACCTGCTCGACGAGGTGCCCGACCGCTACGCCGAGCACAGCGGGGCGAACGGCCGCATGGCGTGGGGGCGGCTCGACGACGTGGGGTACCTCGTCATCACCGGCATGGACGGCCTGTCGCTCACGGGCGGCGAGGCGCCGGACGTGCGCCGCGCCCACGCCGTGCTGGACGAGGTATTCGCGGATCTCGACGGCGTGTCGGGGCTCGTGGTCGACGTGCGGGCCAACGACGGCGGCTGGGATCCCGTGTCGCTGGGCATCGCGAGCCGGTTCGAGGGCCCCCGCACGCTGGCGTGGTCCGAGCGCGAGCGCGCGGGCCCGGCGCACGACGACTTCGGGCCGTGGACGGACGTCTTCGTCGAGGCGTCGTCCGACGCGTTCGCGGGTCCCGTCGTGCTGCTCACGTCCGGCGGCACGTTCAGCGCGGGGGAGTCGTTCGTCCTCGCGATGCGCGAGCGGCCCGGTGTGACGGTGCTCGGCGAGCGGACGAGCGGGCACCTGTCGGATCTCTTCGACCTGCGGCTGCCGAACGGTTGGCACGCGACGTACTCGGGCGAGCAGCTGCGGGCCGCGGATGGCGAGATCTACGAGGCGCGCGGGGTTCCGCCCGACGTCGAGGTCCCGCTGGACGCGGCGGCGCTCGAGGCCGGGACGGACCGCATGCTGGACGCGGCGCTCGCGCTGCTCAGCGGTTCTTGACCCACTTCTTGAACAGGCCGGAGAAGAACCCGCTCGTGTCGGGCTCGGGCTCGGGCTCCTGCGGCCGGGCGCGGCGCAGCGTGCGCGCCACGTCGGTCGAGGTGCGGTAGCGGTTCGGGATGGGCGTCTCGTCTTCGACGGCCTCGCCCATGAGCTCGGGGAAGATGCGGGTCTCTTCGTACTGGATCTGCTTCTCGAGGTGCTGGAGCAGCGCGCCCATCGGCTTGCGCATCGGCGGGATCGCGGCGATCTCGCGCCGCACCGACGAGGCGACGTGCAGCAGATCGACGTGGGCCCGGCGCTGCGCGTCGAGCAGGGGGTCGACGCTGCCGCCCACCCGGAGGAACCCGCGCAGGGCGGGGTAGACGTTGGTCTCCTCGTCGTCGAGGTGCGCGCGGAGGGCGGCTTCGAGCTCGGCGAACGCCTCGTTCAGCGGCTCGAGCGCGAAGATGTCGCGGTGCTCGCGCTCTTTGGGCTTCGAGAAGGACAGCGGCTCGTCGGGCACTTCGGGCGCCGAGAGGTACTCGTGCTGCTCGCGGGCCAGCTCGCCGAGCGCCTCGCGGGCCTCTTCGAGGCGGCTCCGCACGCGCGGGCGGAGCTCGAAGTTGTTCCGGTCGAGTCGCCGTGTGTCCATCGGTCGCCCCCCACGGGTCCGGTATCCGGCGACGCGCCCGGAGCCAACACCCGCGGCGTCAGCCCCCGACGTGGCCGAGCGCGCGGATCGACACGCCCGCCCCGTGGAACCGGGCCTCGTAGATCGGCAGGCCCGCGGCGAGGTGGCCGAGCGTCGCGCCCGCCTGCCGCCCACCGAGCTCGACCATGCGCCGGGTCAGCGCGTCGGTGTCGGAGGGCTGCACGGGCACGAGGTCGGTCTGCGCACACAGGAACGACGCGAGCTCGCGGCGCAGGAAGTCCGCCACCTGCGGGTGGTTCACGAACATCTGCGTGCCGGCGCACGAAGGGGAGACGAGCGGGAGCGGCGTCCACCCGTGCAGATCGCCGTCGACCACGATGTTCACGACGGCACCCTCCTGGTGACCGCCGGGCAGCACGACGAGCTCGAGCTGCGGCGCGTCGCGCCAGCGGTGCCGCATCCACGCGCGGACGACCTGCTGGGGGAGGCCCGGGCGCACGTCGTACTCCTCCGGATGCCGCATCATCAGCTTCAGGTGGCCGCAGCCGAGGTTCCCGTCGGCCAGCAGGTGCTCGAGGATGATGTCCTGCACCTCGGCGGGCGGGCTCATGAGCCACTGGCGCCACTCGAGCGGCTCGTAGACCGATCCGATGGCCTTCGTCAGGCGCGGATCGGCGCGCATCGACAGGATGAAGCTGTTCGCGGCCGACACGTCGGAGTGGAGGTACATCGAGCCGAACGCGCTGGCGCACCGCGCGACCAGCTCGCCGACCTCGGCATCGCCGAGCGACCGCCCGATGTGGTGCTCGAGCGCGTCGAGCGCCAGGACGAGCTCGCCGGCGTCGCCCCCGGGCGTGCCGATGACACCGGTGTCGTCGCGCCCGTCGACACACGCACAGCGCGCGTGCAGCAGCACCGCGGCGAGCTTGATCCACCTCACCGACGTGGGCTCGCCCACGTGCGCCTGGATCTCTTCGAGGGTGAGGTGCTTCCCGGCCGAAGCGACCGGCGCGGGGAGGGCGTGGAGCGCGCCCGCCCGCTCCAGCACGGCCGGATCGCGGCTCGTGAGGTATCCGAGGTCGGACCACGCGAGCATCCCGCCGCGCAGGGCCGCTGCGATGCGTACCCCCCGTGCTTCGAGGGCCAGGGCGAGCGCTTCGGCCCGCGAGCCGCCGCGGCTGACGAGCACCACGGCGCCTTCGGGGTCGAGGCGCGCGGCGAGATCGTCGGCATCGGCGTCGGGCACCCAGTCGGACCCGGGGATGTAGCCGAGCGGCCCGACGACCTCCTCGGCCGTACGGATGTCGACGAGACGCACGGACGGGCCCTGGCGCGCGACCCAGGCACAGGGCTGGACGGGCGCGTCGCCCGCGGGCGTGCGCTCGAGATTCGCGACCCAGTTGAGGCGGAACATCCGCGCGGCCTGGGGCACGGTGCCGATGGGCGGGATCAGGGGATGGTCGGACACGGCGTCTCCTTGCTCGGCCGGCGAGCATACGATCGTTGTCGGCATCGAAGGACTCTCCGCGGATCCCGATGGACTGCGTTCGCCCGTGGCGTGAAGCTCGGGGCGAGCTGCGGGAATCGTGGGTGGAGGTCGCCTTGTCCCTGCTCTTCGCCCTCGTCGCCTGCCAGTCCGAAACCGTCGCACCGGTCGAGCCCGTGTTCGTCGATCCGCCCTCCGTACCGCTGCCGCCGCTGGTCGAGCTCGATGCGTACACGCGCTCCGGCACCCGGCTCGAAGCGGTCGCCTGGGAGGACGAGGCGGGACTCGTCGTCCAGCAGGGCTTCTTCGACACCGAGCTCGGCGTGCACTGCCGGTTCGTGCCCTCGGGGCCGAGCACGTGGCACTGCCTGCCGTCGGGGACCGCGCTGGGCGCGGCGTTCGCGGATTCCTCGTGCGAGGGGCCGCCCATCCTGAAGATCGCCTACCCGCAGTGCGACATCGCGCCCTTCGACTCGGGCTGGAAGGGCACGCCGTGCGAGGGCCACGTCGAGGTGTACCAGGCGGAGGCCCCGACCTCCGTCGACCCGGACGCCAGCCCGTACACCCTGGTCGACGGCGAGTGCGAAGCGGGCCCCTATACGTGGGGGATCGGGCCGGTCTGGACGGCCACGGGACCGATCGCGCCGGCGATCTTCGTCGAGGGCACCCCCGCGGTCGCCAGTGTCGACGGGGACGCGTTCGCGCAGGTCGTGTGGGGCGAGGACGGCTCGCGCGCCGTGCTGAACGCCGCCACGCGGGAGGGCGAGTGGTGCAGCCCGTGGCTCACGGAGGACGCGGGGATGCGCTGCCTCCCCACCACGCCCGTCGGAGTGGGCGCCCTGTTCGGGGACGCGGGCTGCACGGTGCGTCTCGGGGAGTCGACGGGGGGCTGCGGGCCCGCGCGGTTCGCCCGCGAGGACCTCGGCGGCGGGCTCCCGGAATCGCGCGTCCTCCGGCTGTGGACCTTCGACGCGGCTCTGCCGGCCGACGCGCCGGTGTGGACCCTCGTGGGCGACCGATGCGAGCCGGCGCAGCAGAGCACGGGGCTCGCGTACCACCCGATCCGCGACCGCGTGAACGCCGCGGTCTTCCCGATCGCCATCGACCGGAGGGTGGGTGCCGACCTGCGGCAGGAGTGGACGCTCACCGCGCGGGACGCCCGGATCGCGCCCACGGCGAGCGGGCTCGAGTACCGCGGCGAGCGGTGCGAGCTCGCGGTCGACTCCGTCTCCGGCGACGCCTGGTGCGTGCCAGACGCCCTCGAGCTCGCCGCAATGGACTGGTTCGCGGACGATGCGTGCACGGTGCCGCTCGTGGACGACGACGAAGCCCTCGTGTCGGACCTCCAGGCGCGCGGGGAGTGCGACTTCGACGGCCACCCGTCCGTGTCGCGGGTGCTCCGCGCGGCGGAGCCCCACGCGGGCCCGGCGTGGCGCGCCGTGGGCGGGAGCTGTGTGCCGGACCCGTCTCCGCCGGCGCTGTTCGCGCTCGAGGACGCGGATCTCCCGGCCCTCGCGCGGGTCCCGTTCCCCTGACCGCTACTTCGCGCCCTTCACGTGGGTGTCGAACCACTGCAGCTGCTCCCACAGCACGTGCTCGACGCTCTCGCGGGCGCGGTACCCGTGGTCTTCGTAGGGCAGCAGCACGAGCCGCGCCGTGCCTCCGGAGCCGCGCACCGCCTCGAAGAACACCTCGGACTGGAAGGTGAGGGTGCCGGGATTCGAGTCGGCGGCGCCGTGGATCACGAGCACCGGCTCGTTCACCTTGTCGGCGAAGAACGTCGGCGACACCTGGATGTACGCGTCGCGCGCCTCGAACAGGCTGCGGCGCTCGGACTGGAAGCCGAAGGGCTGCGTGGTCTTGTTGTACGAGCCGCTGCGCGCGATGCCCGCCTTGAAGAGGTCGGTGTGCGCGAGCAGGTTCGCGACCATCAGCCCGCCGTGGCTGTGCCCGATGACGCCGATGCGCTCGGGGTCCGCCACGCCGATCTCGACGGCCTTGGCCACCGCGGCCTCGGCGTCGTCCACCAGCTGCTCGATGAACGTGTCGTAGACGGTCTCGGGGTCGCCGACCATGGGCATCGCCGCGTTGTGGAGCACCGCGTAGCCCTGGAGCGCGAAGAACAGGTGCGACGGGCCCCACAGCCGGTCGAAGCGCTGCGTCGAGCCGCTGACCTGGCCCGCCGTCGCGGCGTCGGAGTACTCGAGCGGGTACGCGTACACGACGGTCGGGAGCTTCTGGCCCTCCTGGTAGCCGGGCGGCAGGTAGAGCTGGAACGACAGCGGCACGCCGTCCTCCCGCTCGTAGTGCACGATTCGCTTCTCGATCTGGCGGAGCTGGGGCGTCGGGTCTTCGAAGCGCGTGATCGGCTCGCGGGTGTAGGCGCGGGTCGCCTCGCCAGCCTCGGCCTTCACGGGATCGCCGAGGGTCGCGAGCCAGTAGTTGGGCACCTCGGTGGCCGACTCGGAGCGGAGCACGAACCGGCCCTCGTCGCCCGCGAACGCCACGAAGTACTCGAAGCGGTCGGGCGATGCGCGGAACAGCCGCTCGACCTTCGCGGACTTCATGTCGCGCAGGTCGAGGAAGGGCCGGTCGCCCTGCTCGGTGGCACCGATACCGCTGAAGTACACGGCGTCGCCGCGCTGGCGCAGCACCGAGCGGCCGTTCTCGAGCGGCCGGCGCAGCGGCGAGCCGGGCGATGCGTACCGGTCGTTCTCGTTCAGGTCGTACCACTTCGTCGTCTTGCCGGTGCCGGCATCGAGGAGCCAGGTGTACTGCCAGCGCTTCATCCGCTCGCGCTCGGTGACCATCATCGTGTCGCCGTCCGCGGTCCACAGGTTCCAGCGGACGATGCGGTGCTGGGCCTTCCAGACCTCGACGGGCTCGCCGGTGAATGGCGCTTCGAGCCGCAGGATGCGGTCGCGGTGGGGGACCTCCGCCACGGGATTGCCGCCGTCGAGCGCCTCGATCCAGTACAGCGTGTGCGGCGCCGTCGCGCGCCAGGACACGCTGCGCGGCCCGACCGGCACGCCGTGGATGGGGACCTCGTCGGCCAGCGGGAGCGACGCGACCGTCGCGACGCGCTCGCCCTTCTTGTCCCACACCTCGACCTCGTGGGCGAACCGCCACCACGGCACGGCGTGCGACCACGGCGGCACCATCCGCTCGACCAGCAGGTACTTCCCGTCGGGCGACGGGTCGACGCTCGCGTACAGCGCGGGCTCGCCGAGCGGCGTGCGCTTGCCCTTGCGGGGCTCGACGATCTCGATGCGCGAGGTGCCGTAGTACGCGAACAGCGCGTCGTCGTGGGCCGTGGTGAGCAGGTTGCGCGACTCGTACGTCGAGCGCGCGCTGTCTCCCGAGCCCTCGAGCGTCTCGGGGCCCGCCGGGATGGGCGGAGCGGCGGGCTCGGCGCCGCGGCCCGCGGGCACCGCCAGCACCAGGAGCCGCTTCTGGTCGGGCATCCACTGCACCGCGTCGCCCAGCATCGGCACCAGCGCGAGGTCGGCGATCTCGGACACGGCGCCGCTCACGTCGCCCACCCACAGCCCGAGGTGGTCGCCGTGCTCGACGGTGAGCGCGAAACGCTCGCCGTCGACGGTCCAGATCACGTCGTGCACCTCGGCGTCGGCGGGCAGCGCGAGGGGCGTCTCGGCGCCCCCTTCGACCACCACGATCCGCGGCGACGTGCCGCCGTGCTGGCCGTGATCGGTGCCCGTGCCGGGCTTGATGCGGCTCCCGGCGAGCTCGTACCAGCCCGCTGCGTACTCGGCGAGCGGGGGGTAGGCGACCGAGTCGGCCAGCAGCAGGTGCTTGCCCGACGGAGCCGTCCACACCCACGGGAGGTCGGGTGCGTGGAGCACGTCGAGCACCTCTTTCGGCGGCTGCTGCCACTCGGTGGCGAAGGCGGGTGCGGCGAGCAGGGCGGCGAAGAGCATGGGCGGAACCCCCGATGGTGGCGCCCAGGTAACGCGGCCGCGGGGTCCGCTGGCGCGGGGCTGGTAGAATGTCGCCTGGACTTGTCGCACCTGGGGGGGTCGATGTCCGGAAGCCCATGGTCGGCCCTCGCCGTGACAGCGGCCGCCGCGGGTGACGCACGGGCACTGCTCGGCGCGGTCGCCGACTGGCTGCGCGATCAGCCGGGGGTCGAGGCGGTCCGGGTGTTCGTCGACGAGGTGCCGGACGGTGCGTGGCCGCTGGGTGTCCACGGCGCGCTCGCCGTCGAGGGGCCCGGGGCCGCGGCGCTCGATGCGCCCGTTCGCGCCGTGCTCGACGCGGCGACCCCGCGACTCGACGCGGCGGTGCGGCTCTCCCGGCTCGAGAGCCTCTTCACGTACGCCTCCGACGGGATCTTCATCTCCGACGGACGGGGTCGGTACGTCGACGGAAACGCCCAGGGCCTGCGGATGTTCGGCTACACCCTCGAGGAGCTCCGCGAGCGCACGATGCTCGACCTCCTGCCCGCCGGAGAGGAGCGCCCGCGGGTCGAGCTGCTGCTCGCGGGCGAGCGGGTGGTGTCGGAGCGCAGGTTCCTGCGGAAGGACGGCTCGACGTTCGTGGGCGAGATCACCGCGAAGATGCTGCCGGACGGGACCTTCCTCGGCATCGTGCGCGACATCGACGATCGCCGCCAGGTCGAGGCCCAGGAGCGCCGGAACGCCCGTCTCGAAGCGGTCGGTCAGCTCGCCGGCGGCGTGGCGCACGACTTCAACAACCTCCTCACGGTGATCAGCGGGCAGGCCGAGCTGACCGAGCTGTCGCTCCCCTCGGGCCACGCGGCACGCGAGCGGATCCACCGCGTGATCGACGCGTGCCAGCGCGGCCGACGGATGAGCGATCGGCTGCTGGCCTACGCGAGGCGCAATCCCCGCGACCCGCGGCCCATCGCGGTCTGCGACGTGCTCCGGCGCGTCGAGGCGCACGTGCGGACCGAGCTGCCCCCGAGCGTCTCGCTCGAGGCGCGCTTCACGCCCGACTGCGGGAGCTGCGTGGTCGACGCCGCCGAGCTCGAGCACGCGCTGCTGGATCTCGTGCGCAACGCCTGCGAGGCCATGCCGGGGGGCGGGCAGCTCCTCCTGGCTGCACGGTCCGCGTCCGAGAGCTCGGAGCACACCTCGCTGAAGCTCGGGCCCTGCGTGATCATCGAGGTGCGCGACACGGGGGTCGGCATCCCGGAAGCCCTGCGCGAGCGCGTGCTGGAGCCGTTCTTCAGCACGAAGGAGACCGGGCGGAACACCGGGATCGGCCTCGCGCTCGTCAGTGCCACGATGGCCGATGCCCGTGGCCTGGTGCAGATCGAGAGCACCGAAGGCGTGGGCACGTGCGTGACGCTGTTCCTGCCGCGCGCCGAGACCCCGCCCGCCACCGAGCCCGAGGTGCCGGCCGAGGCGCCGCGCCGCGCGTCGGTGCTCGTGGCCGAGGACGACGCGAGCGTGCTCGAGGTCGTGGTCCGCGGGCTGCGCGTCCAGGGCTTCGACGTCGCGGGGTTCGACGACCCGCGCGAGGCCCTGGCGGCCTTCCAGCGCGACCCGCTGCGGTGGAGCCTCGTAGTGAGCGACGTCCGGATGCCGTGGATGACCGGTCCCGAGCTGCTGCGCCGCATCCGCGCCGACCGCGCCGACCTGCCCGCGTTGCTCGTCAGCGGCTACGCCGACCGGGCCGAGCTCGAAGCGGCTCGCGCGCGCGATCCGATCCTCGGCAAGCCCTTCTCGCTGCGCCAGCTCGTCGACGCCGTCCGCCAGCGGCTCGCGGACGACGCGGGGTGAGGCGGCTCGTGGTTGCTATCGGGGTGGCCGGGTGTGCAGGCGACACTCCGTCGTCGCTCCCACCCCCGACTCCCGAGCCGACGCCAGCGTCGCCGCTCGCCTGCGACGCGGGTTTCGAGCGCTGCTTCGCGGCCTACCGCCTGCACTCCACCTACGCCGGCTCCCGGATGGGGCGCTCCATCGCCGTGGAGACCGCGGTACAGCCTGTCGGGGTGTACCTGGGAGCGCCGGGAATCGACGCCTGGTCCGAGGAGCTCACGTCGACGAGCCACGTCTTCCGCGCGCAGCTGAACCCACTGAGCGGGGACAGGAACCTGGATGCCGACGCCTGCCCCGTGGTCGCGGAGCCCGAGTGGATCTCGGGCTCGACCGTGCATCCCGATCCCCTCCAGCTCGGCGTCGAGGTCCTCGCGCCGGGTGACGTCACGGGGGACGGGTTGCCCGACCTCGTCGTCTTCGGCGGAGGCCCGGTGGCGTCGGAGATCGGGAACGTCCTGCTCTTCCCCGGTCCGTCGTGGGGGCCGGAGGCGGCGCTCGGACGCACGTACTCGAGCCCGGGCGTCGTGGCTGCCTGGCTTCCGGCGGCGACCCACGGCGCATGGGCCGGAGACCTGGATGGGGACGGTGCGGACGACCTGGTCTTGAACGACGGGATCCGACTTGGCCCGGTCGGCGCGCTCCTCGGCCCGGATCTGGCACTCGCGCCAGGCGATCGCGTCTTCGAGCTCCCGGTCGGGATGCGCGGCCACGGCGGGTTCCTCCTCCACTCTGCTGCAGACTCGACGCTGCGGTGGATCACGAGGCTCGACGGGGGCGTGCTCACCGGCGATCGCGTCGTCAGCGTTCCGGGCCAGCCCGACGCCGCCTTCCCGTTCGACGACGGGAGCGGGCTCGCCGTGGCGGTCGCCGGTCCCGGAGACCCGGTGGGCTGGGTCGAGATCCGCGACTTCGACGCGATCGCCCCGCGATGGACGGCCGAAGTCGACGGGAGCCCACGCTCCGTCGTGGTGGTGGACGCCGACGGGTCGCCGGGGTGGGAGGTGCTCGTCGGACACGACGCCGCCGTGTCGGTGTTCTCGTCGACAGGCGAGCCGATCGCCTCGTGGACGATCGGGCCCACGGACACGGGCTTCGGCGACCACCTTGTCATCGTTCCACAGGAGGGCCCGGCGGCCCACGCGCTGGCGATCACGGCATCCGGATACGGCCCGACCCTCACCGAGGGAGCGCTGTTCGTCGCTCCATTGCCGCTCGAGCGGCTGTAGCTCACGGCCGGCGCCGCGCGCCCCCGACCATTCCGAGCCCGCCGAGCATCGCCCACCAGTACGACGGGTCGGAGTTGCAGCCGCAGCTGTCGGAGCCGCCGGAGCTGCCACCCGCCGGCGGGGGCTCGGCGATCGTGCAGCCCTCGTCGATGTCGCCGTCGCAGTCGTTGTCGACGCCGTCGCACGTCTCGGGGGCGGGCACGCACACCGCGGCGGGTGCGGCCAGATCGCACCAATCGGTGAACGGGGCGCTGACGACGACGCCGTCCGTGGCGCCGGCCTGGGGGCACGCCTCGTCGGCCTGCCATGCGCGCCAGTCGCCCGCGCGCCCGGTCGCCGCGGCGTAGCTCGCGAACGGGTCGTACCCGCCGTCGCGCCTTCGGAAGATCGTGGGCTCCGCGCAGGTGCCGCTGGCGTCGGCGGCCGCGACCTCCTCCTCCGCGAAGTCCATCACGATGTCGTACATGGCCGCGGTGGTCGTGTTCCAGCAGCAGCTCGGGGACGCGCCGTACTCGAGCTCCGCGAACACGTAGTCGTCGAGCACGCGGTATTCGAAGTCCACCTGCCCACGCGTCCAGCCGAACGCGGACTCCATCACGGTGTAGAGCCCGTCGAACGCCTCCTCGCGACGCTGGCGGTTCGCGCAGCTCGCGGGGTGCGCGGCGAGGGCGTCGCGGGACGCTTCGATCACGAGCAGCAGGGCGTCGCGTTGCTCTTCGGGCGTGCGCGGCCCGAGCAGGTCGGCGAAGGCGTCGACGCGCGCGGTGAGCGCGGCCGTGTCGTCGGGATCGACCCACGCGCCGGTGCGATCGACGGCCGGCACCTCGTTCACCCAGCGCCCACCGACCTGCACGGGCTCCCGCCAGCGCTTGAGCCCGCCGCCGTACGTCACGTAGGGGACGCCGCTCCCGGAGATCTCGGCCGATCCGGAGTAGCGGTGCGTGAAGTACCCGGCGGAGAGGCCCTCTCCGAGCCACCGCGGCTGGACGCGCGGCATGCTGCCCGCGAGGAGCTGGACGGCGAGCGAGCCGTCGACGTGGGCCTCGACCTCCTTGACGACCATCGTGTGGCCGGTGCCCTGCTCCTGCCAGCGGTGCAGCAGCACGTCGCCGGGCTCGATGGACGCGGCCTGGATGTCGTACAGGTTCGTCGTGTGCGCGAGGTGCACGGAGCCGAAGTCCGTCAGTGCGCGGAGCAGGAACCAGCCCACGGCCTTGTCGAGGAACAGCTCGTCGAAGTAGGCGCCGCTGTAGGCGTCCGGCCCGAGGAAGTCGTTGTGGTCGTCGAGGATCAGGGTGAGCGACTGGGCCTCGAGCGCAGCGTCGTCCGGCCAGGCGGCGAGCACGTCGGCCGCGCTCGCGCCAGCGAAGGCCGCGGTGTGGTCGGCGTACGCCGAGAAGTCCGGCGCCCACGGGACGGTCGCGCCGTCGACCGTGACCATGCCGAAGTGGCCGTAGTGCACGTTCTGCCCGAGGGTGGGGGAGTAGCCGGTGAGGAAGAACGGCAGCCCGTGCCACGCGGCGAACGTCGCGCGCAGCATGATGGCGGTCTCGGCGCACTCGAGCCGGTTCAGCGGAAGGGCCCGTCCCCACGGCGTGACGAGCTCCGCGGTCGCGTTCCCGTCCATGCTCGCGGTCGAGACGAGGCCGTCGATCCAGGCGCGGTACTTCTCCTCCCACGTCCACCCGCTGTTCACGGGCCAGGCGAGGCCGGCTTCGGCCGACACGTCGTCCCAGCCGCGCGTGACCTCCCAGACCGCTTCGGCGCTGGTGGTGGGGCCCCAGGACTGGAGGCCGATGCTGCGCTCCATCTGCAGCGCCGGGAGCAGCGCATCCGCGGCCGGGGAGGCCTCGGCGACGGTCGGCTCGGAAGGGGTGGGGGCACAGGCCAGGAAGAACGGGAACAGAGCGAGAAGAGCGCGCATATCAGATTCCTGAACAAACGTTTGAACTAGAACGCGCGCCTTGTACTCCGCTGTCCGTGGACCGGCAAGGGTCACGGCGGAGCGAAGCGGGGATCCTCCAGGAATCTGGTGTCGGTGAGGGACCCGAGGAACGCGATCAGGTCGTCGCGCTCGGCGTCGGTGAGCTCGAAGCCGGGCACGAGCCCGCTCTTCAGGGGGCTCTCGGCACCGTCACCCGCGTTCGGGCCGTCCTCGACGAGGCGCCCGCCGCGTTCGTAGATCCGGACGACCTCTTCGAGGGTCGCGGCGCTGCCGTCGTGCAGGTAGGGCGCCGTGACCGCGACGTTGCGCAGGGAGGGCGGGCGGAAGCGCCCCATGTCGGCGGGGTCGCCGGTGATGGCGTACACGCCGGTGTTGTTCGCTGGATACGCGCCCTGCCCGTCGACGTCGTACAGGCCGGTGTTGTGGAACAGCGCGGCGTCGAACACCGAGTCGGCGTGCACGCTGGCTTCGCTGAAGTTGAAGCCGCCGTGGCAGTGGTGGCACTCGAGCCGCTCCGAGTAGAACAGCTCGAGCCCGCGCAGCTCGGTCGGGCTCAGCGCCGAGCCGTCGCCCTGGTACGCGAACCGGTCGAACGGCGAGTCGCCGGAGATCAGGGTGCGCATGAACGACGCGATGGCCCCGATGGTGGTGTCCCAGGTGACCGGCGCGTCGAGCTTCGGGTACGCCGCGGCGAAGCGCTCCTGGTACGCGGGGTCGTCGGCGATGCGGGCGAGAACCGCGTCCTGGCCGGGCGCCGCGCCCATCTCGACCGGGTCGTCGCCGAACAGGGGGAGCAGCATCTGCGTCTCGAGGTCCGTCAGCAGCGGGTTCGCCCACGTGAGCGTGCTGTTGTACGCGACGTTCGTGAGCCCGTTGACGTTCCGCGCGTGCGGCGCGCCGGTCGAGCCGAGCCCGACCGTGCGACCGTCGGTGAACGCGAGCTCCTGCAGGTGGCACGAGCCGCACGACTGCGTCTCGTTCCCCGAGAGGCGGGTCTCGTAGAACAGGTGCCGCCCGAGCTCGATCTTCTCGGCGGTCAGCGGGTTGTCGGCGGGGATCACCGGCGCCGGGAACCCCTCCGGGAGGTCCAGCACGTAGCCCTCTTCGGGAGCCGCACAGGCCGCGAGGCCCGCCAGCGCGACCCAGCCGACCGCTCTCATCGCGAGAAGACCGTCTGGCCTGCGCAGTCGCCGTCGCAGGTGCCGGTCTCGAAGCCGAGGCCGAGCGCGCCGAACACCGGTGCGCAGTCCGCGCCTTCGCTCGGGCTGCTCATGCAGCCGGGCGGGGACATCTCCACGTTCGTCGACACGTCGGCCGCATCGACGAGAGCGGCGAGATCGATGGCCACGGTGTCGGTCGCGGGGTCGAAGCCGTCGATCTCGATGGTGCTGCGGTTCGGACGGCCGCACTCGGTCGCGGGCGGCTCGGTGGGGGCGGCCGATACGCAGTCGGTCGAGCCGACGTGCACGTTCCAGCGGGGGATCGCGCCGCCCGGCGTGGTGAAGTCGACCCGCACGAACTTGTACCCGCCCTGCCAGACCCAGAACATGCCGGGTGCGTTCAGCGGCGCCGGGGCCGTGGCGCTGTCGACGTGGTTCAGCGCGAACGGCACGCCCACGTCGAAGCGGACGGCGTCGTAGGCGCCCTCGGGCACCACGCCCGTCACCACGCGGTTGGTCTCGGCGGTCCCGCTGTCTGCGCACGCCGCGGTGCCGTCCTCGAAGTCGAGCAGCGCGACGCCCTCGTGCTGCCAGTCGGACG
This sequence comes from Alphaproteobacteria bacterium, assembly GCA_020632875.1. Taxonomy (GTDB): domain Bacteria; phylum Myxococcota_A; class UBA796; order UBA796; genus JACKEQ01. The sequence goes on along the minus strand of JACKET010000013.1, from coordinate 89,828 downwards.
CGGCGTCGAGCGCCACGTCCACCCAGGTGCCCGCGTCGTTCCGCAGCTGCACGGCCGACACGAACAGGCGCGCATCTGCGAGCTGTCCGGTCATCTCGGGCGTGCCGAACGCGTAGTCCGTGCCGCACGCCGCGGGGGCCGCACGCACGAAGGCATCGAAGCCCAGGGTCACCTCGAGGTCGCCCGGCTCGGGCTCCTCCGCGGGGCACCCCGCGAGCAGGGCCACCGCCACCAGTCCGAATCGCACGTCTCTCATGTCGCCTCCGATGGGGAATCCATACTCGCGGCCCATCGGTTCGGCGCTGTGGCATGTTGTCGCGCCCAATCAAGGCGTTTCGAGATCGAAGCTCTGCACGGTCGCTTCGCCGAGCCCGAAGGCGTCCTGGAACGCCGAGCCCGACGTGAAGTCCGCTTCGGTGACCCAGCGGGTGGCGCCGGTCCACGGGTCGGTGACGAGCAGCTCGCGCGAGCCGTCGTCCTGCCGCCGCACGTCCGACACGCTCATGAAGTGCCCCGTGTGGCCGGGACCCGCGATGCGGAACCCCACGTTCTCGCCGTCGAACGCGCGCTGCTCGATGCGATCGATGTCCGCAGCCGCGGTGCCGCCGACCTGCGGCGAGAACTGCGCGTCGTTCAGCTCGTTGAGCGCGTCGTGCAGGAACATCCCGTTGCCCGTGGTGCCCGCATCGGCGGCGAGCGCCTCGAGCTCTGCATCGGTCGGGTGCCCGCCATTCGCCGCGCGCACGGCCTCCAGCGCGGACTGCGCCGCAGCGGCGTCCTCGCCCTCGAGGGTCTCGCCGAGCGCGAGCTTCTCGAGGCTGTCGCGCTGGTCGGCCGTGACCGTGCCGTCCGCGCCGAGCCCGTCGAGCGTCGAGGCCATGGAGTCCCACGCCTGCACGGTGGCGCGGGGGATGGCGGTGCCGCGGCCCACGTCCTCGAGCACGTACCGCTGCTCTTCGGTGGTGGCGTGCGCGAGCGACGGGTCGTGAAGGCCCCGCTCGTGCAGGGAGAGCGCGTAGACGGGGTCGATCTCGGCGTGCATCGTCTGGGCCGTGGTCGGGCCGCAGGAGTCCTCGAAGCGCTGGTACAGCCCGTCGTTGTCGGTGCGGGTGTCGGTCTCGCCGCCGGCGAGGTCGTTGGGATCGCGCGTGGACGTGTTGGCGTCGTCGATGTCGAGCACGGTGGTCCTGCGGATCAGCTCGCCGCGCTCGGTGCCGCGGATGGCCTCGCCGAATGCCTTCAGCTCGAGCATGGCGGCCTCGCGCTTCGTGGGGTCGGCGAGCGCGTCGGCCCGCGCGGCCACGGCCTTCAGGAGCAGGGCCTGCTCCGCGCCCGCGTCCGCGCCCTCCACGGTGCGCCCGTCGGCATCGCGGCCGGCGTCGTCGAGGAGCGCGCGGGTCGCGTCGTACGTGGCGTCGTCCATTGCGAGGAGCGCAGCGGTGGCCTCGCGGGCGCGGCGGGCGCCGAGGATGCCCTCCGAGCCGCGGTCCGACTCCGTGCGGCGGTCGGCCACGCCGGACACGAGCATGTCGAGCATGGCGTCGTCGATGCGGTGGGCTTCGGCGTGCCCGTCGACGAGGCCGTCGATCCCGGCGAGCGCGTGGAGCGCTCGGTCCGCGTTCGGCCCGTCCATCACGCGTCGGATGCGCTCCATCTCCACCATCAGCTCGTAGCCCTCGAGCCCGGCGATGCGGTCGGCGATGCGGGCGCGGCTCGCCTCGGGCAGCTGCTCCATCCCGTCCATCACGGCGCCGAGGCTCTCGCGGTCCGTGTCGGCCTGGTCGAGGCGGAGCTCGGCGTCGAGGTCCGGCGTGAACAGGGCGTCCTCGCAGAGCCAGCTCTCCTCGTCGACCTCGCAGCCCGCCATCGAATCACGCGCGGCGCCGTTGTCGTGGGCCTGCGCCGGCGCCGTGGTGGGCGCGGGGGCGACCTGCGGGGGACGGAACGCCTGGATGAGCGAGTGCAGCGACATGGGACCTCCGTGCGTCATGTGATGCAAGGAGGGATCCGGTTCGAAATTCGCGAGAGTCGGCGTTCGTTCGTCTGCGGCGTGCGCGGCGGTGCGCGGCGGGATGCGCGCGCGCATTCCCGCGCATCGTCGGGCTATGGGGACGGGACCAGGAGCTCCCCATGTGTGATTCGACGACCGAGCACGAGAACGACGCGTACCTGTCCCGCCGCGGATTCGCCGCGATGACCGCCGCCGCCGCCCTCGCCGCGATGCTGCCCTCGGGCGCCTTCGCCGCGGATCTGGCCGAGCAGGACGTGACCGTCGAGACCCCCGACGGCAAGTGCGACGCGTACTTCGTGCATCCCGCGGGCAAGGCCGCTCCGGCCGTCGTGATCTGGCCCGACATCCTCGGGCTGCGCCCGGCCCTGCGCGCGATGGGCAAGCGCCTCGCCGCCGAGGGCTACGCGGTGCTCGTGGTGAACCCGTACTACCGCAGCGCAAAGGCGCCCGTGGTCCCCGAGGGCGCGTCGTTCCGCGACCCCGCCATCCGCGAGAAGGTCATGCCGATGAAGCAGGCGCTCACGTCCGACTCCACGCGCACCGACATCCGCGCGTTCGTGGCGTTCCTCGATGCGAACGAGGCGGTCGACAAGGCGCGCGGCATCGGCGTACAGGGCTACTGCATGGGCGGGCCGCTCACGTTCTGGTCGGTCTCCGAGGTCCCCGCGCGCATCCGCGCCATCGCGACCTTCCACGGCGGCGGGCTCGTCACCGACGCCGCCGACAGCCCGCACCTCGGCATCCCGAAGATGAAGGCCTCCGCGCTGATCGCCGTCGCCGCGAACGACGACGAGCGCGAGCCGGAGACGAAGGGCAAGCTCCGCGAGGCGTTCGACGCGGCGAAGCTCACCGCCGAGATCGAGGTCTACGCCGGCACGATGCACGGGTGGTGCCCGCCCGACTCCGCCGTGTACGACGAAGGGCAGGCCGAGAAGGCCTGGGCCCGCCTGCTCGCGCTGTACGGCAAGGCCCTCGCCTAGCGGAAGCCGTGGATCTCGGTCGCCCGGTCGATGTCGGCGTTGAACCCCAGCCCGGCGAGGTTCGAGACCCACAGCGCGGCGACCGGCACCCAGCCGCCCGGGATGGTGTGCACCTCGCCCTCGAGGTCGCGCTGGAGCGTCGACTCGAGCGACTCGAGGTGCTTGCGCAGCGTCTCGGTCACGAGCGTCGGGTCGTCGCGGCGCAGCGCTTCGGCCACGATGCCGTCGAGCGAGCGGTCCATCGCCGTGGCGACCTCCTGGCAGATGTCGGCGGGCACGAGGAAATCGACCTTGCACTGCCTGCGGAGCGTCACCAGCATGGAGAGATTCCACGCCCCCGCGCGCGGATCCGGCAAGTGGATGCCGTGCGCGGCGAGGGGGCGTTCGAGCACCGAGGTGGCGAGCTGGCTCGCCCGGAGCTGCATGGTCGCGGCGACCGACTCGCACGCGTCGACGAGCCGGCGGTCGACGCCCGCGACGCGCATCGCCGAGCGCCACGCCCCGATCACCGTGAAGATGCGGATCGGGCTGGAGAGATCCGCAGCCAGCTCGGGGTCGAGGCTCACCCAGTGGCCGCCGAACGCCTGGGCATGGAGCGCGACGCGCAGGCACCGCAGCAGCTTCTTCTGCTCGCGCAGGCGCGTCTCGCGCGACAGGGTTCCGAGCAGGTCGCTCACCCGGTCGGGCAGCAGGGCGTCGACGAGCAGGCTCGGGTCGGCGAGCCCGGACTGCACGGCCTGACGCCAGGCGATCGCGCGCAGCGTGCTGCCCCGCGAGAACGGCGGCACCTCGACGACGTCGCGGTCGCCGGGGACGATCTGCGCGCGCCGCACCTGCCCGTCGAGCACGTGCTCGACGCACACGTGGCGGAACGCGTGCCCCGCGAGCGCGACGGAGAACTCGCCCTCGGACACCGGAGCGCGCGCGCGCTCGGCTCCGTCGGCCCAGATCCGGATCTCGCCTTCGCCCGCCACCGAGCCCGTGAACAGAGTGAGCATGCTCCCCGGATAATCCGGTCGGGCTCCACCGTCTCCGTCCGGGTCGGTTAGGAGCGCCGCCCAGGAGGGGCCATGGACTCGGATCGCGCGCTGGTGGCAGAGAGGGAGATCGGCCGGATCAATGCGTTCTTCCCCATCCTCCGGCTGCTCGGCAACCGGTGGGCCGTCTCCCGGCCCTGGGAGGGGATGACCATCGGGCTGAACCTCCACCTCACCACGCTGACCGCGGCGCTCGTGCGCGAGCTGATGCTCGGCGGCGGGCACTTCGTGCTGTCGGCCGCGAACCCCGGCACCACCGACGCGGGTGCGGTGGCCGTGCTCCGCAACGCCGGCGTCGACGTGTACACCGGCCGCGAGCTCGAGGATCGCCACCTGCAGGTGCTGTCGCACCGCCCGAACATCGTCGCCGATGTGGGCTTCGATCTGCTCGGAACGCTGTTCGAGCGGCGGGCCGATCTGCTCGACAAGGTGATCGCGGGCGTCGAGATCACGCGTTCCGGTGTGCATCGCCTCCGCGCCCTCGAGGCCCCGCTGCCCATCCCCATCGTGAACATCAACGACGGCCGCCTGAAGGATGCCATCGAGAACCGCCACGGCGTCGGAGAGGGCGTGTGGCAGGCCGTCTCGCGGCTCACGGGCATGCACCTGGCCGGCCGCCGCGTCGTGGTCGTCGGGTACGGCGCCGTGGGGCGCGGCATCGCCGAGTACGCACGCGCGGCGAACATGAGCGTGGTGGTCGTCGAGACCGACCCGATCCGCCGGCTGTTCGCGCACCACGACGGCTATCCGACGGCCGAGCTGATCCCGGCGTGCCGCAAGGCCGGCATCATCGTCACCGCCACGGGCCGCTCGAAGGTCGTGACGCTCGAGGCCATCCGCGCCGCGCCGTCCGGTGTGGTCGTCTTCAACGCGGGCCACGGCCGCGACGAGATCGACTTCGCCGCGCTGCGCGAAGCGGTCGAGCGCGTCGATCACATCGCCGACCAGGTCGTGCGCTACCGCCTGGCCAACAAGAAGTTCTTCACGCTGCTCGGCGGCGGGAACCCGCTGAACATCGTGATGAACTCCGGCTCGCCCGAGCCCGTGCTGCTGCATTTCGCGGTGCTCGGCCTCACGCTCGAGTGGATCGCGCGATTCGGCGACCTGAAGCCCGGCGAGTGCGAGGTCCCGGCCGAGATCGAGCACCGGGCCGCGGCCATGGCGCTCGAGGCGCTCAACCCCGCCTGAGACGGATCGGTGCTACGCTCTCCGATACGCGTGAGGATGGGGCAGTGATGTCGCTGGTGTCGTTGATCGCGTTGGGGTGCCGAGCCCCCGAAGGAACCGTACGGGTCACGCCAGGGGAGGCCGCGAGCGTCGAGCTCGGCGAAGTAGTGCTCGACCTCCCGGCCGGGGCCGTGGACGAGGTCACCGAGATCCGCATCTCCGTCTCGGAGCTTCCCGTGCCTGGTGCTTTCGATGCCGCCACCGACCGATATGAATTCGAGCCCGCTGGGCTCGAGTTCCTCCTCCCGGTCGAGGTCTCCTTCCAGACGGGGTCCGACGCGACGATCTTCTGGACGGCGCCCGGCACGTCGACCTTCGAGCCGGTCGCGACTCAGCGGCTCGCCGCGGGCGTTTCTGCCGAAATCCTGCATTTCAGCTCCGGGTTCGCTGGGTTCGCCGCGGATGCCGACACCGATATGGATGCCGACACCGATTCCGACACCGACGCGGATTCAGACTCCGACGCCGATTCCGATACCGATACCGATGCCGACACCGATACGGACGCAGACAGCGACACGGATGCCGACAGCGACACGGATGCCGACAGCGACACGGATGCCGACAGCGACACGGATGCCGACAGCGACACGGATGCCGACACCGACACCGACACCGACGCCGATGCAGACTCGGACACGGGCATCTACCTCGACCCGCAGTTCGATACGGCCTGTTTCTTCGAGAACACGGTGAGTGTCCTCGTTCAGGGACCGGACACCAGCCCCCCGAGTCCAGGTTGTGTGGTTCCTCCGGAACCGTCCCGTACCGTGATCATGAACCAGCACTGGGAGCTCGCGAGTCCGATCGAATTCGACTTCGATCTCGCCGGGCACCTCGTGTACGTGAACAGCGACGGGTGCCTGGTGGGGCTTCGTCGAGATGGCACGGAAGGCGTGATCGTGCCGGACGTCACGACCGAATCGGCCGGCTGTACCACCACGATGGCTGACGGGCGGGTCCTCGTCTGCGCGGATTCGGGGCTCCTGGCGGTCGATCTCTACACGACAACCGTGGTCTCCATCTCGCCGTTCGTCGCCAGTACCGCAATCGTGGCATCGGATGGTTCGATCTACGCTGCGAATGGGGGCTCGAGCGGCTCCATCGTCCAGATCGATCCCGGGTCGGGCCAATCCGTGGTGGTGTCCGACCAGGTCTCGTCGAGCCAGATCCGCCTGTCGGCGGACGAGCAGCGTCTGTTCGTGGCCCTCACCGACGGTGAGGGTGTGATGGCGCTCGACCGTACGGGCCCTTCGACCTGGAATCCTGCGCCGGTGCGCGTCGCCAACGTCCCGTCCTACATCTCGGTTCTGTCGATGGAGACGGACGGCTGCGGCAACTTCTACTGGAACCAGTCCCTGCGACACGAGATCTACGCGAACGACGGGTCACTGGTCACGGATCCGCCCGGGGTGACCTGGAACGTGGTGTCCGACTCACCTCCCTACGACTTCGGCGAAGTCGCACACATGCGGTGGGGTCGTGGCATCGGCGGATGGGATGCGAACACCCTCTACGTGACTGACCTCTCGGGACGGATTGTCGCGATACATCTCGGTGCTGCGGGTGTGACGGGGAATCCCTGAGCTTCGGGTCGTTCTGGCAGCGAGCGCGAGGCATCGGCCGGTATCCTCGCGCGGGGGAGGGTTCCTGGCGGTCACCATCGCGCTCGAGGCGATCTCGCGGACGTTCGGTCGGCACGTCGCCGTCTCCGCCCTCGACCTGACCCTCGAAGAGGGCCGGATCTACGGGCTGCTCGGGCCCAACGGGGCCGGGAAGTCCACCACCATCAAGCTCGCGCTCGGCCTCCTCGTCCCCGATGCGGGCCGGGTGGCGCTGTTCGGGCGCCCGCCCGACGACGCGGGCCGGGCGCGCGTGGGGTACGTCCCCGAGGTCCGCGCGCTGCCCGAAGACGCCCTGGTGCACGAGACGCTCGTGTTCTTCGGCCGGATCCGCGGGGCGACGCGCGCCGATGCCGCTGCGGCCGCGACGCGCTGGCTCGAGGAGCTCGACATCGTCGAGAAGGCCGGGAGCCGCATCAAGGACCTGTCCAACGGCCAGCAGCAGAAGGTGCAGATCGCCATCGCGCTCACCGGCGAGCCCGCGCTGCTCGTGCTCGACGAGCCGCTCACCGCGCTCGACCCCACGCACCAGGAGCGGGCCCTCGCCCTGTTCCGGCGGGCCGCGCGCAACGGCGCCACCGTGGTGCTCGCCACCCACCGGCTGTGGGAGGCCGAGGCCTTCGTCGACCACGTCGTGCTGCTCGCTGCGGGCGAGAAGCGCCTCGACGCGCCCTTGAAGGAGGCGTTGCAGGCGGCGTTCGAGGGCACCTGGCGCGTGCGTGCGCGCGACACCTCGTGGGTCGCGGGGCCCGAGGTGCTGCGCATCGAGCCCGACGACGACGCCGTGCGCGTGGTGCTGGCGCCGGGTGCGGATGCTTCGGCCCTGCTCCGCCGGGCGGCGAGCGTGGATGCCGGGCTCACGTCACTCGAGGCGGTGTACCCGAGCCTGCAGGAGCTCTTCCTGAAGACCGTGCGATGAGCGACCTGCGCGCGTTCGCCCTGATCCTCGGGCTCGAGCTCCGGCGGCTGCTCCGGCACCTGCGCCTGCTCGTCGTGGGGACGGTGCTGACGGTCTTCGTGCTGTGCGGCGGAGTCTGCGGGTTCAGCGCGTTCGGCACGCCCTCGCCGAAGGTCGACGTGGTCGTCGTGGACGCCGACCTGCGCGCCGAGCTCGAGGGCTACGCGGACGACGCGAAGCTGCGCTCCGTGCGCTGGCACTCCGAAGCGCCGCCCGAGGTCGAAGGCGTGCTCGTCGTGGTGCCCGCCGATCCGGCCCTCGACGCGTGGACCGTCGAGGCCGAGACCGCCAGGCATGCCGAGCGCGTCGTGGCCTTCGTGCGCCTCGCCCAGCAGCGGCTCCGCGTGAGGCGCGCGATCACGACCGAGGAGCGCGACTCGCTCCGCGATCCCGAGGCTCTCGTGGAGGCCGCCTCCACGCTGCCGGGCGAAGCGACCGCGAGGCTCGGACGGGTGTTCGGGGTGATGCTGTGGGCGTGGGTCGGGTTCCTCGCGGTGGCGACCGGGGAGCGCATCGCCATCGAGCGCGACGAGGGGCTCGTGGGGCTGCTCCGCATCGGGACGCCGGCTCGCGTGCTGTGGCTCGCGGGGCTGGTTCGCGCGGCGGGGCTGACGCTGCCGCTCGTGCTCCCCGTGCTCCTGACCCTCGTGGCGCTCGGCCGTGGGGTGTGGCTGGCCTCTGCATCGCTGGTGCTCGCCGAGGGTGTGGCCATCGGCACGATGGTGGGTGCCGTGGAGCGCGATCACCAGGTCCGAATCGGGCTCCTCGCGGCCCTGCTCGCTCCGCTCGGCGCCGTCGTCGCGCTCGCCGTGGACCGCGGGGCGGCGCTGCTCGTGTGGGTGCCCGGCGTCGGGTCGTTGTTCCTCGCCGGGGGAGGGGGGCTCGCCTGGGGCGCGCACGTCGTGTACGCCGTCGTCCTGCTCCGGCTCGCGTTCTGGACCTACGCGCTGCCCGAGCCCGTGGGGCCGGCGATGGTGCGCATGTGGCGACGGAGGCGCGCATGAGGCGGTTCGGCGTCGTCGTGGCGTTCCAGCTCCGTCGGCTCGGCTGGGGGCCGGCCGTGTTCTTCGGGTCGCTCGCGCTCCTCCTGCCGGCCCTGGTCCTCCTGGAGCGCCTGGCGCTCTTCGAGCTCGTGCGGAGCACCTTCGAGACGCGCCTCGTCGTGGTGGCGGACCCGCCGTTGGCCGACGGCCTGCGCGCGACGCTCGCCGACGCCCCCATCGACGTCGAGGAGTACTTCGTGGAGGTCGTGTCGGGCCCCCGGTCGCGCGAGCCCGGCGAGGTCCTCGTGCGTGTGCCGCCCGACGTGTTCGAGGGGGCGGGATTCGAGGTGGAGGGCGACACGGCGTCCGTGCTGCTCGCGCGCATCGCGGTCGAGGAGTGGCTCGTCCTGGCGTGGGCCGACCAGCGGCTCGGCCCCGCGCCCGCGCCGGAGGTCCGCATCCGCGACGGTTCCTCGATGGCGGCGGCTCCCGCGGACGACCCGCTCGGGTTCGTGGTCGTGCTCGGCACGCTCATGGGCCTGCTGTCGGGGCTCCGCATCGCGCTCCAGCTCGGCGCGTCGTCGGAGGACCGGGGCACGCGGCTCGTCGTGCTGGCCGCCGGGCGGCGTGCCGCGATCGGCGGACACCTCGTCGCGGCCGTGCTCTCCGACCTGCTCGGACGGGTTCCCGGCGTGGCCCTCCTGAGCGTGGCCCTGTGGGTGTTCTGGTCCGAGGCAGGGATCGCCGTGCTGGCCGCCAAGGTGGTGTGGATCTGCATCCTGGGCGCGCTGGGGATGCTCACCGCGGCGTGCGTCGTGGGCGCGGGTGGCCGGATCGTGGGCGACGGGTCCGAGACGCTCCGGGTGTGGCTCGGTCAGCCGCTGTTGATGCTCGGGTACCTGTCGGTCGGCCTGGCAATGTACTGGCCGATGCAGCTCGCGCTGTGCCCGGTCCTCGGCATCGTCTCGGTCGCCCAGCTCGCATCGGACGGCGCGCCGCTCGCCGTCCCGTTCTTCGCGCTCCACGTGCTCTATGCGCTCGGATTCGCCGAGCTCGTCGTGTGGACCCACGGCTCCGAGGAGCCTCCGCTGCGGCGGATCGCACGCGCGGTGCGCTCGGCCCGCTGAGGCGAGGGGAGGGGGGATGGCGTATGCTCCGGGAATGCGCTTCCTCCCTCTGCTCGCCCTGCTCGCCTGCACCGCAGGCAAGGACTCCGACACCGACCTCCCGCCCGACGCGGACGCGGACTCCGACACCGATTCGGACGCCGACACGGACGCGGATTCCGACACCGACTCCGATGCAGACGCCGACTCCGACACCGACGCGGACTCCGACACCGACGCGGACGCCGACTCCGATTCGGACGCCGACTCCGATTCGGACGCCGACTCCGATACGGATGCGGACTCCGACACGGACACGGACACGGACTCCGATTCGGACGCCGACTCCGACACGGATGCGGATTCGGACACGGACGCGGACTCCGACACGGATGCGGACTCCGACACGGATGCGGACTCGGACACCGACGCGGACACCGACACCGATCCCGTGAGCACCACGCTGCCTCCCGCCGTGTGCACACCGCCGCTCGCGCCCGTCGACACCACGAGCCCCGATCAGCTCGTCGGAGACGGCTCGGCGGCGAGCTGCACCGCGGCGGCGCTGCAGGCGGCCGTGAGCGCCGGTGGCACGGTTCGCTTCGACTGTGGTGGGCCCGTCACCATTCCGATCGCCGCGGCCATCGACCTCCCGCTGAACCAGGACGTGACCGTCGACGGCGAGGGCCTCGTGACGCTCGACGGGGGCGGCGTGTCGCGCATCTTCGTGTTCGACTCGCCGAACTACCGGGCCACGTCCACGGTCGTGACGCTCCAGCGGCTCACGCTGCGGAACGCCCGGGCGCCCGCGGTCGACTACACCCCGCCCGACGCCGCGAACCCCCGGTGCTCGTACGGCTACCGCGACGGGCAGGGCGGCGCGATCTACGTCCGGGACGGCATCCTGCACGTCATCGACAGCGTGTTCCTCGACAACCACGCGTCCACACCGGGCCCCGACACGGGTGGCGGCGCGATCTACGCGGTCGGCAGCCTCGAGGTCGTCGTGACGGGCAGCGTGTTCGACGGGAACGACGGCTCGAACGGCGGCGCCATCGGCCTGCTGCAGTCCGACGGCGTGATCGTGAACAGCCGGTTCAGCGGGAACGCGGCGCTCGGCAGCGGCGCGAACTTCGGCGGCGCCTCCGAGTGTGGCGTGTTCAACCACGACCACCAGGGCGGGGCCGGCGGGAATGGCGGCGCCATCGCGATCGACGGCAGCTCCGTCGTCACCACGACCTTCTGCGGCGACACGTTCGAGGGCAACACGGCCGGCGCGCTGGGCACGATCTTCCGCACGCCGAACACCCAGCGCGGCACGATGACCTTCGACCGGTGCAGCTTCGAGCAGAACCACACCGAAGACGGCGGGGGCGGCATCTACACGCAGGACATGGACCTCGTGCTCGACGCCTGCGCCTTCGTCGGGAACACCTCGAACGGCTCGGGCGGCGCGGTGAGGCTCGAGCAGGGCGGCTTCGGCAGCACGATCACGGCGACGAACACGACGTTCCACCAGAACGCCGCGGATCACGCGCTCGGCGGCGCCCTGGTGTTCAACGGCACCGGCACGCTGCTGAACTGCACGTTCTCGGAGAACGAGGCCATCGGGGGCTACGTGCCGGCGCTGAACGCCGCGTACTTCGGCGCCGCGATCACGGGCGGCGGGATGACGGTGCAGAACACGATCTTCGTCGACAATCGCGACACCCACCCGTACACGCCCATGACCTGCAACGTGTCGAGCCCGATGGCGGGCACGGGCAACCTCCAGTGGCCCGAGTACCGCACCGCGGAGAACGGAGGCGTCAGCAACATCCTCGACAATCCGTGTGCGACGGGCCTGGCGTGGTCCGACGCGGATCTGCTGCCCCTCGCCGACAACGGCGGCCCGACGCCCACCGCGATGCCGGCTCCCGGCAGCCCGGCGCTCGGGATCGGCACGGGGTGTCCGGCGACCGACCAACGCGGGCAGCCGCGCCCCGCGACCGGCTGTGCCGCGGGGGCCGTCGAGCCCTGAGGCTCAGGAGAGCAGCTGGCCCAGCGCGTCGCGGTGGGCGGCGCTCGGCAGCTCGCCGCGCTCGGCCGCGTCCCGACGGGCCCGCAGCGCCTCGAGCAGCGCGTCCTGCCGGCTGCAGCGGTGCCCCTCGCGCTTCAGGTCGAGCAGGATGCCGTGCAGATCGCCGTCGGTGAGGCCGGCGAGCAGGGTGCGGTTCCCGTCGATGGTCACGGCGAAGCGCTGCAGCACCACCTCGCGGGGGGCCGTCGCGAGCTCGCGGCGGTGCGCGAACACGGCGAAGGCCGCCAGCCCCAGCGACGCGAGCGAGAGTACGAGCCCCAGTATGGCGCGCTGCCAGCGCGTGTTGCGATCCACCCACTCGAGCAGGGCCTGCTGGCTCGACACCTCCATCCGGTGCATCCGGCTCTCCGTCTCGAGTCGGATGGCGTTCTCGTAGGCGTCCCTCTCCCGTTCGGCGAGATCGCGTGCGCGGCGGTTCGCCCACGCGGTGCCGTGCTCGAGGGTCAGCTGGGGTCGGGGGCTCGTCTCGAGCTCGAGGTGTTCGAGCGCCCCGTTCCACACGATGACCGGCCCGATGCCGAGCTCGACGCGCAGGGCCTCGCGCCGCGCGTCCATCTCCCGGTGGAAGCGGTCGTAGACTGCGCGCTCCGCCCCCGTCTCCGGAGGGCGTGGCTCCTGCGCCTCGTCGAAGACCGCGTCGAACTCGGCGCTGTGGGCCTCGATCTGGCGCAGCATCCGGTACTCGGCCTCCTTCCGCACCTCCTCGGGGCTCGCGTGGCGGACGAGCCAGCCCGGCAGCCGCGTCACGCAGGGCTGGGGCCGGAGCCCGCAATGCAGCTCCTCGGGCCGTTCACCCGGCGGATCGACCAGCACTCCGGAGTCGAGCGCGAGCAGGGGGAAGCCGACCAGCGCCGACAGGACGGTGCCGAGCACCGCGGCTGCTCCGGTGCTCCGCCAGGTCTTGTGGGCCGGATGGGCCCAGCTCCAGGTCTCGGTCTCGAGGTCGGTCATTCAGAGCGAGCGCAGGAACGCCTCGAGGTCGTCGAGCTCGGTCACGGTGAGCCCGGCCGTGAAGCCCATCTGCCCGTCGAGGCCCAGCTGGAGCACGTCGCGCAGCGTGGGGGCCGACCCGTCGTGGAGGTAGGGGGCCGTCGCCGCGATGCCCGACAGGGACGGCGTGTCGAGCATCACACCGCGGATCGCGTGGCTCTGGCGGTCGGTGTAGCGGTCGCCGCTGTGGCAGCCCCCGCAGCCGGCGGCCTCGAACACGGCCTCGCCGCGCGCGACGGCGGCGGCGTCTGTCGCGGGGGGGTCGGGCAGACGCGTCCAGTCCACGTAGGCCGCGATGCTCGCGAGGTCGCCGGGCTCGACGCGACCACCGAGGCGCCCGAGGATCGTGATCTCGGCTTCGTCGGCGACGGTGAGCACGCTCGAGCGCCACGTGACGGGCGTCGTCTCGCTCACCCGGCCGGCGAGCGACGGCGTCTGCCGCGGCCCGTCGTCGAACATGAAGGTCATCCCGTCGTTCCGGCCGTCGAAGTGGCACGTGGAGCAGGAAACGCCGGTGCCCCCCATGGACGCCTCGCGAGCGGAGTAGAAGAGCGCCCGGCCCGCCTGGACGTCGGCCGTCAGCGGCGACTCGGACACGGACCAGTCGCGCTTCGCGCCGACGAAGTGCGGGTCGGTGACGCCCTCGGTGATCCATGGCGCCTGGAGCGCGCGGGCGCCCTCGATGTCGAGCTCGAGCACCGCATCGTCGAACGCGGCGACGGCGAAGGCGCGCCGATCGCCCAGCCAGACCGCCCCGTTCAGGCCCTGTCCGCCCAGGATGGCCGTGAACACGGGGGTATCGAAGCCCAGCCGCTCCAGGAACTCGGAGCCGAGCTGGAAGGAGCGGCCGACGTCGTCCGACACGTAGACGGTGCGGGTCGACTCGTCCGGCACGATGAGGATGGCGGCGCCCGAGGCCTCCATCGTGGCGAGGTAGGCGTCGCCCGAGGGCGAGGCGCTGACGCTGCTGATGTAGCTGCCCACGAGCGTGGGCTCGCTGACCTCGCCCGCCATCATCGACGCCCACAGCGCGCGTGCGCCTTCGGCCTGCTCGCCGACGACCGAGAGCGGGATCTCGACGACGGCGGGCGTCATGCGGTCGACGGGGTTGATGATTCCGCCGGCAGCCACGCCGCCGTAGCCCTCGGCCGCGGGCGGCTCCTGGGGCTGCACCGGGACCTCGGGGAGGACCGGGATCTCCTCGACGGACGCCAGGGCCATCGCCGGGGTCTGCGTGTCGACGTAGAGCACCGGGACGAGGAGGCGCGTGCCGTCGGACGTGACCCACGGGTCGCCGGTGACGCGGGCCTCGAGCGGCCGCACGCGGCTGCCGTCGAGCTCGGAGCGCGAGGTCTGCGGCAGCATCATCCGCGACGCCTCGCCGTCGACGAGGTCGAGGTTCCAGATGCCCGCGGTGCCGCGCCCGCAGCCGACGTACAGCCGCGACCCGTCGGGGTGGATGGCGAGCGTGCGGGGCTCTCCCGGCACCGAGAAGCGCCGGATGGGGACGAGGTCGGCATCGAGCTCGACGACGGCATCCTCCTGCGACAGCGCGACGTACACGCGGTCGCCCCGCGGGCTCGTGACGATGCCGAGCGGCTCGGCCCCCAGCGTCACCCGCGCCTGCACCCCCTCTTCGAAGCGCCGCGGGTCGAGGCGGGCCACCGCGCGCTCGCCGCGGAGCGTGACGTACAGGGCGTCGCCCGAGACGGCGAGGCGGCTCGGCTCGACGCCCACCGCGACCTCGACGACGTCGGACGTGCGGGGGTCGAGCCGCGAGACCGTTCCCGCATCGACGTTCACGTTGTAGACGCGCTCGTGCGCACCCACTGCGACCGTCGACGAGCCGCTGGCGTGCAGCCCGTCGACCGGTGACGAGCACGAAGCGAGCACGAGCCCGAAGAGAAGAGTGCGCATCGGAGCCTCCATTCGGGAGCCTACCATCCGCGACTCCCGTCCAGGATGGCCGGCCCGCCGCCCGAGCTTCACAGCGTCGTGATCGACGACGTGAATGCGTAGGTCGTGTACTCGAGACAGCTCGTGTTCCCGAAGAGCAATGTGGTGGCGTACACCCGCAGAACGATCTCGACGGGCGCACCGGTCGTGTTGGTCCACGAGGGCTCGATGGGATTGGGCTCGGTGTACGCCGGCACGCTCCAGTACACGACCGAGGTGTCGTTCCGGTCGAGGAGGTCGGCCTCGACGAGCGGGATGCCGGATGCGTCGAACAGCACGCTCGCCTGGACGGTCTGCCCGGGCTGGACGGTGCCGAGGAGGAACCAGTCCGAGCTCCCCCGACTCACGACCAGGTCGTTCGCCGCGGTGAGGAGGGGCGCCGCCGCCCGCGACTGGTTGGGCTCGTAGGGGTCCTCGACGCAGGGTGCCGCCACGAGATCGAGCCCGTAGTCGATGCAGCTGTCGCTCGTGACTTCGAGGGTGTACACCCCGTCGCTCTCGGAGTTGTTGGACGCCGAGAGGCTGAAATTCAGCGGACCGGACGACTCGATCTCGTTGCCCGACCCGTTGAGGAGCGACATCCAGGTGGCGGTGTAGTCGGTCCAGTCCAGGTCGACCTCGATGGAGTGGCGGGCCGGGACCACGAAGTCGTAGCGGTCGATGCCGGCGGGATCGACGCTCAGGCCCGTGACGGACGCCGGCAGGGAGAGGGTCGCGGGCACCACGTCGTTGGGCTCCAGCGCATCGGAGTCGGAGCAGACGGCCGAATCCACGACCACCGTGTAGTCGAGGCAGCTCCCGGCGACTGGATTGTAGGCGTAGACCTCGACGACCAGCTCGCCGCTCGAGGCGCTCGCGAAGGTGAGGATCTCGTCGTCGGTGGTCGACACCCCGGTGTCGAGGACGTTCCCGACGGCGTCGTAGAGGCGCGCGTCGATGTCACCCAGGGCATCGACGAACTGCACGATCACGTCGCCCGACGCCCCCGCGCCCACCTGGATGGACCAGAAGTCGCGATCGGCACCGTCGAGGACGAGGGTTCCTGCGGGAAGGAGCGCGGGCTGGGTGAGGGCGTCGTTCTCTTCTCCGGCGTCGTCGGGGCAGAGGTCGGTGTCTGCGTCGGAATCCGCGTCGGCGTCTGCGTCGCTGTCTGCGTCTGCGTCTGCGTCGCTGTCGGCGTCTGCGTCGGCATCTGCGTCGCTGTCGGCGTCTGCATCGGCGTCTGTGTCGCTGTCGGCGTCTGCGTCGGCATCTGTGTCGCTGTCGGCGTCTGCATCGGCATCTGCGTCGCTGTCGGCATCCGCGTCGCTGTCGGCGTCTGCATCGGCATCCGCGTCGCTGTCGGTGTCTGCGTCGGCATCGGTGTCTGCGTCGGCGTCGGTATCGGTGTCGGTATCGGACTCAGGCACGGGACGTTGGACCGGCCCGAGACAGCCAGCGAGGAGGAGGAGGAGGGGGAACCGGGTCATGGAGGCCTCTGTGGGACCCCGATCAGATAGCCGCTTCCGCATCGCGGAACCGTTGCAGAGTGTATGCGCCCGTTGCCGTCGGGAGGTGTCAGCGAGATGTGAGCATCCGCTGAGCGGCAACCGAGTTAGGATGCTGACTTCCTGCGTGCCGGGGGGGGGCGTGGACGACGAGCTTCGTGAAGAGCTGGAGATGCTCCGGCAGCGGATCGCCGTGTTCGATCACATGCGGGAGGGCCTGCAGGTCGTCGATCGAAAGCTCAGGTACAAGTACCTGAATCTGGCGGCGGCATCCCACGGGATGCGGCCGCGCGAGGAGCTGCTCGGCCATGCGATGGTCGAGATGTACCCGGGCATCGAGAACACCGAGGTGTTCCAGCACATCGTGACGTGCCTCGAGACCGGCGCGCCGAACGCGATGGAAAACCTGTTCGAATTTCCAGATGGCCAGAAGAAATGGTTCGATCTCCGGATCCAGGCGGTCCCGGCAGGGGTCATCGTGCTCTCGGTCGACATCGACGACCGCAAGCGGCTCGAAGAAGAGGTTCGCCGCGCGAAGAAGCTCGAAGCGCTCGGTCGCCTGGCCAGCGAGATCGCCCACGACTTCGGGAACATCCTCAGCGCCATCCTCGTGGGCGTCGACGTGGCGCTCTTCTCGCTGCCCGAAGACGGGCCCGAGGCCGAGTCGCTGCGCATGGTCCGCGATGCCGCCGAGCGGGGCACGTCGAGCCTCGAGCACCTGCTCGAGTTCGCGCGCGGCGGGGCCGTCGATCTCGCCCCTCTCGAGCTCGACACGTCGCTCGAGCGGTTGGTGCCCATGCTGCGGGGGCTGGCAGAGGGCCGGTTCCTCGGTGTCGGGCTCGACGCGTGTGGTGCCCACGTGCGCGCCGACGCGACGTTCCTCGACCGCATCCTCTCGAACCTCGTCGCCAATGCCCACGACGCCACCGAGCCCGGCGGGCGCATCACCCTCGAGACGCGCGTAGTGCTCGGGGCGGTCGAGATCCACGTCACCGACGACGGCTGCGGGATGGACGTCGACGTCCGCGAGCACGTGTTCGAGCCGTTCTTCACCACGAAGGGCGATCACGGCACCGGTCTCGGGCTCGCCACGGTCTACGGGCTCGTGAAGCAGCTCGGCGGCAACGTCGAGATCGGCTCCGCACCCGGTGAGGGCACGCGGGTCGTCATCACCTTGCCCCTGGTCGAGCCGGAGGGCTGAGGGCGGTCAGTCGTCGGCCCGCAGCACCTGCACCAGCGACAGCCGCGGATGGAGCGGCTCGCGCGGCGTGGACGCCATGTCGTGCGAGAGCCAGCTCAACAGCAGCTGGAGCCCCGTGAGCACGGGCAGCCCCGCGAGCATCACCGTGCCCGCGGTGGCCGGCACACCCGTCTCGATCGACTGCCACCAGTGCACCGAGCCGAACGCCACGCCGAACAGCAGCAGCGGCACGCCGAGCGCCAGGTTGACCGACGCGATGCTGAAGTTCCGCAGCACGTAGTTGTAGGCGAGGCGCTTCGCGAGGTTCCGCAGGTGCAGGCCCGGGAACGTGAGCAGCGTGTGGCTCACCGACAGGTTGCTCTTCTCGTCGGCGTAGACGGCCATCGCGGGCACCTCGACGACGCGCGCGCGGAGCAGTCCGAGCCGGAAGAGCAGGTCGGTCTCGAAGAAGAAGCGCGGATGCACCCGGTCGAACGGCAGCTCGCGCGCCACCCGCGCCTCGAGGGCCGTGAAGCCGTTCGTGGGGTCGAACAGATCCCAGTACCCGGTCGAGAGCTTCGTGAGGAACGACAGGCCGACGTTGCCCACGAGGCGCACGAAGGGCATCCGGGCCACGGTCTTCGCGCTGAAGAACCGGTTGCCCTTCACGTAGTCGGCGCTGCCATTCGCGATGGGCTGCACCAGGCCCGGCACGAGGCGCGGATCCATCTGCCCGTCGCCGTCGAGCTTCACGAGGATGTCGGCGCCCTCGTCGATGGCCGCGCGGTACCCCGTCATCGTCGCCGCGCCCACGCCGCCGTTCGTGGGGCGCCGGATCAGGCGGATGCGCGGGTCGCTCGCGGCGACGCGCTCGATCACCGCGGCGCTGCCCTCCGGGCACGCGTCGTCGACGCAGTAGATCGCCCACGCCCACGGGCCGATCCCGGCGAGCACGGCCTCGATGGCGGCCGTGACCTTGTAGCAGGGGATCACCACGGCGATCCGCGGGGCAGACGCGGGCATGCGCCCGTATACACCGCGCCCGGCGACGATGCGACGGGCAGAATCCCACGATACGGGCACCGGCCCGCATCGCGCCGGGCCCGGTGTCCCGTTGAGCCCGTCCCTCCTCGTCGCCCGCCTGCCGGCCTCGGCCGTCGACGCGCTGATCGGCGCCTTCGCCGCCTGGCAGGGGCTCGCGCTGGCGTGCGTGGCGCTCGAGGCGTCGTTCGGCACGCTCGTGCTGCTCTCGCCCCTCGCGGTGTGCGGGCTGGCGCTGCCGCTGTGGACGCGGCCCTGGGACGCGGAGGTCGGGAACGACGCTCCGGCGGCTCCGGTCGCGGGGGGCCTCGTCGGGCTCGCGCTCGCCGTGGCCGCGGCCGCCGCCTACACCGACGGGCAGCTCGGGCTCTTCTGGACGGCGATGGGCGTGCTGCCGTTGCTCGCCGTGCTCGTCGCGCCCCGCCAGCCCCTGGCGGCCGGCCCTCCCCCGGACCTGTCCGCCGGGCCGCTCGACTGGGCGGCGCTCGTCGCGACGGGGGCCGCGGCGGCCGCCCTGACGCTGTGGATCAAGCAGACCGACCCGGACGACGGCTTCTACCTGACCGTGGCGATCGGTCACCTGCAGAACCCCGGCCTCGCGCTGCTGTCGTTCGACACGGTGCACGGCGACACGACCGTGCCGATCCAGCAGGTCCTCTACCGGTCCGAGACCTTCGAGGTGTTCGTCGCGTGGGTCGCGAAGCTGTCGGGATACGACCCGCGCAGCGCCTACTGGCTCGGTGTGCCCGCGTTCTTCGCGGCGTGCAGCGCGCTCGCGCACTGGGTCGTGGCGCGGGCGTTCGCGCCGCGGCTCGCCTGGCTCGCGACGCCGGTGGGCTTCGCCGTTCTCTGTCTGTGGGGCGACGGGAAGGACGCCATCGGGAAGTACGGATTCTGCCGTCTCTACCAGGGCAAGTCGGTGTTCGTCACGGTGATGGCGCCGCTCGTGCTGTACGCGGGGTACCGCTTCGTGACGGCGCCCTCCCGCCGGAGCTGGGCGCGGCTGATGCTGGTCCAGCTCGCTGCGACCGTGTTCACGACCACTGCGCTCGTCATGGCGCCCCTCGCCGCGGGCCTCACGGTGCTCGCGGGCCTCGAGCGGCGCCGTCCCGACGTGGCGGCCGCCGGCCTCGCGAGCTCGGGGCCCACGCTCGTCGTGCTGGTGTGGATGGCCATCGAGCTCCGACGCGCCGGCGGGCTCGTGGAGGACGGGCACATGGAGGCCATCACCACGAGCCTCGGCGCGTACCACGGGGGGCTCGCGCTCCTGGGGCTCGGCCTCGCGGCGTTCGCGCTGCGAATGCAGGCCCAGCCGGGTGGGGTGTTCCTCGCGCGGTACGGCGTCGCGTCCGTGCTGGTCGTGCTGAACGGCGCGACGCCGGCGATGCTGGGCTCGAACGTCGCCGAGCTCCTCAACTGGCGGTCGTTCTGGTCGGTGCCCCTGGCGCCGATCCTCGCGGTCGCGGTGGCCGGTGGGCTGGGCGCCGGGGTCGCGGCCGTGCGGGAGCGCACCGCGCCACACCTCGCCGTGGCGGCCGTCGCTGCAGGGCTCGCCTATGCGTTCTGGCAGGGGCCGTCCGCCATCGACGGGCGCGGCGTGGGCCGCGATTGGATGGCGTGGAAGGTGAGCCACGCGCTGATGCAGGAGGCCGACCGGATCGTCGCCCTCACGAGCCCCGACGACGTGGTCGCCGCCCCGCCGATCCTCGGGCAGTACGTCATCCTCCGCCCCGTCCGGCCGAAGGTCGTGGGCGTCTGGTACCGGTGGACGGCGAGCCTCCGACGGCACTGGGGCAAAGACGAGTCCGACCAGCGCATCCGGGTCGTGAAGTACGCGCGGGGTCACGACAAGGGCCCTCCGCCGCTCGCCGACCTCGACGCCCAGTGCGTGCGCGTCCTCGTCACCGATCGTGCGGTCCGACGCCGCCCGAACGGCACCGCGGGCCTCGACGGCCTCGGATTCGTCCGACGGAACGGGCGCGCCTACGACGTGTGGGTGCGCGAGCGCGCCGACCTGCCGGCGTTCTGCGCGCCTCCGTAGCTCAGCGCCGCCGCCACATCAGCCGCGCCCAGCTCCACGCCGTCGGCCGCGCCGTGTCGCATCCGCAGCCCCGGCACTCCTCGGCGGGCACGTCGGCGATGGTGGCGGTCGGCATCCCATCGAGCGGGATCTCGAATCGGTCGACCTCGACGCCGCCCACGCTGCGGAACACGAGCTCGAGCCGGTCGGCGTACCCGTCGACGAACAGCGCCCCGTAGTCGTCGTCGTACCGCACCTGGCTGCCCGCCACCGCGCAGTCGAAGCCGCGGATGTCGACGCCGCCGAGCCCCACGACCAGGCTCGTGACCCCGTCGTACCAGATGCGCTCGTAGTCGTGGTCGTGGCCCGCCATCACGAGCTGGAAGCCCCAGTCGGCCCACGGCCACTGCATGTGGTCGCCATCCGTCCCGTGGTCGCCGGACGACCAGGGCGGGTGGTGGAAGAACGCCACCTTGAACGGCGCGTCGGACGCCGCCGCCGTGTCGCGTACCCAGCGCGCCTGGACCGAATCCGCGTCGCTGCCGTCGGGCTCGCAGTCGCCCTCCATGCTGCTCAGCGCGAAGAAGTGCACGGGACCGCGGCGGAAGTCGTAGTACCGCTCGTTCCCCGACGTGCTCTCGGGCAGCGTGAAGTACGCCAGGTAGTCGTCGAGCCCGCTCGGGTCGTCGCACGTGTCGCCCCAGTCGTGGTCGCCCGCCGTGGGGAAGAAGCGGTTCTCGGTGGCCCCTGGCCCGTGCTCGCCCTGGTAGTCGCCCACGAACATCGCGTAGTGCTGGCCCACGCCCAGCTCGAGCCCCTCGAACGTGCCGGCGTACGCGCCGTCGCTGTAGTCGTTGTCGCCCACCGTCAGCACGAAGTCGGGGTTCGCGTCGCGCACCATCGCCGCGACCTCGGCCGAGTTCTCGTCGTCATCGCCGAAGTCGCCGATCACGGCGAAGTGGATGTCCTGGGCGAGCGCTACGCCCGCGAGCACCGTGAGCATGGGGTCCTCTCCGGAGCTGCCTATCGCGATGGGGGTCGGGCGTCCCCGGAAGCCCGGGCGGCGGATGCCGCAAGCGCGACAGCCCGCTACACAGGCACCATGCCGGATCTCCGCTCGCGTCCCGCCCAGCTGCTCCTGCTCGTCGTGCTGATCGCGGCGCTCGGCGCCGTGTGGGCCGGCCGGTCGCGCCAGGCCGAGCACGCGGAGCGGCTGCGGCTCGAGGCCGCGGTGGGGGCGGTCCCGCTGTACCTGCCGGCGCCCCGGGTCGATCTGCTCCCGCGGGACGGGCGGCCCGTGCCGCTCGAGAGCTACCGCGGGCGCGTGGTGTTCGTGAACTTCTGGGCGACGTGGTGCGGCCCGTGTCGCGCCGAGATGCCGTCGCTCATCGCGCTCCAGGGCCAGCTCGACCCGGCCGACATCGCGTTCGTGTCGGTGGCGGAGGACGATTCGTGGCCTCCGCTCGATTCGTACCTCCA
This sequence comes from Alphaproteobacteria bacterium, assembly GCA_020632875.1. Lineage (GTDB taxonomy): Bacteria > Myxococcota_A > UBA796 > UBA796 > JACKEQ01. The sequence goes on along the minus strand of JACKET010000013.1, from coordinate 67,671 downwards.
GCGGTCACCGCTGCCGTTCGACGTGTACCGCGACCAGCCGCCCCGGATCGAGAACCGGTTCGAGACCACGTCGTACCCCACGTCGTTCCTGATCGACCGCGAGGGCCAGGCGATCTACCGGTTCAACGGGGCGCGGGACTGGAACGCGCCCGAGGTGAAGGCGCTGCTGGCGCTCGAAGGCGTGCGGGCGCGCTGAGCATCCAACGCGGATCTCACGGACGCTGGTGCGCCAGTCGACCCGGCCGTAGGCTCGAACGCATGGAGGCTCCATGTCCCGCCGTCTCGTCCGGACCATCCGCACCTCGGTGCGCGCGCTGATCGGCGCCACCCTCGCGCTCTCCGCGGCCCACGCGACCCCTCCCGAGGCCTCCGACGCGCCGCCCACCGACGCCGACGACGGCTCGATCCCCGGAGAGGCGGCGATCTTCGGACGCTTCGGCGACCTCGGTGACGACGCCACCCGCGAGCGCCTCGACGCCCTGCTCGGGAACGACGACACGGCCGAGCGCCTCTACGCCGTGACCAGCCGCCTCGCCGCGGAGGGCGTGACGGCGAAGGCCATCGAGCGCCTGCTGCTGCCGCTGATCGCCGGGCTCGAAGAGGAGGCGGTCGACCGGACGCTCGCGGCGGTGCTCCTCGACACGTACGAATCGGGCCTGCAGGCGCGGCTCGAATCGGGCGACTTGGGCGTCGACGACGTGATGGCGGCGCTCGAGCAGCGCGCCGACGTGGTCGTGACCGCCGCGTACGGCTCGGTCGAGGCCCTGCCTCCGCAGAGCCCCGAGGCGCGGGCGATCCGCAGCCTGAAGCGGCGGATCTGAACCTGCTCACGGGCCTCCGGCGCGCGGCCATGGTGCGCTGGCTGCACCGCGAGGGGCGGCTCGCAGGGCCCCGCCACGCGGCGGCGTTCCTCCGGGTGCCGCGCCACCGCTTCGTCCCGGCCGCCCAGCGGCACGCGGCGTACCGGCCCGGCTCCCCGCTCGTCGAAGCGGGCCAGACGCTCTCCAGCGCCGACCATGTCGCGCTGATGACGGGGCTGCTCCGCATCCGGCCCGGCGACCGCGTGCTCGAGGTGGGCACGGGCACCGGATACCAGGCCGCCATCCTCGCGGCCCTCGGGGCCGAGGTCGTGTCCATCGAGATCCGTCCGGAGCTCTTCACCATCGCGCAGCGGAACCACGCGCGGCTGCGGACGGGGGTCGAGCTGCGGCTGGGCGACGGGTCGCTCGGCGCGCCGGACCGGGGCCCCTTCCAGGGCATCGTGCTCGGCTGCGTGCCCCGCGAGCTCCCGGCGGCGCTCCTCGATCAGCTCGCCGTGGGCGGTCGGCTGGTCGGCCCCGAAGGCGACCCGTCCCGGCTGCAGACGCTGTGGATGCTGGAGCGCACGCCCCACGGCATCGAGCGCACGGCGCTGCGCGGGACCTGGTTCGTGCCGATGGTCCACGACCCGGCCGAGGTCACGCCCACCGCCTGACCTACTCGCGGACGCAGCCGGCGGGTAGCTCGGGCGCGCCCTGTGCGTGGGTGCGCAGCCACGCCCGCACGCGCTCGGTCGCGTCGTCGGGGAGGCGGTGGCCGAGGTGGTGGTTGCACATCGCCACCTGCTGGCCGTCGGCCACGAGCCCGTCGCGGAGCTGAAGCGTGGCGCGGTTGAAGTCGTAGCCGGAGAACCGGTCGAGCAGCCCGCCCCAGTGCACCAGCACGTCCACGTCGCCGTTCGTGGGCGTGTAGGCGCCGATCGGGAACACACCGCCGGAGAACGGGGCCGTCCCCGCGAGGCGATCCGCGCGGTGCATCGTCACGAAGGCCGTCATGAGGCCGCCCGCGCTGAAGCCCGTCGCGTAGACCCGCTCGGCGTCGGCGCCCTGCGCGTCGACGACGATGTCGATCAGGCGGTCGACCAGCTGGATGTCTGCGTTCTGCGCGGGGGGGCTCTCGAGGTCCCACTCGAACTCCAGGCCCTGCGACTCCGGCACGATCACGACGAACCCGTCGGTCGTGGCCTCGTGGACGGGCATGACCTCGAGGTAGGGCTCTGGCGGCACGGTGTAGCCGTGGAACACGACGAGCACCGGTGCGCCTTCGACCTGCTCGGGGAGGAACGTGAGGACCCGGCGCTCGATGCCGTCGACCTCGAGCCACTGCTCGCCCTCGACCAGGCAGTCCGTGCACGGCGTGGGCGGGACCGTCGGATGCGCCTCCGGCGTCGGCGGAACGCAGGCGACCAGCAGCGACCAGAGGGCGACGCTCATCCCGTCGATGTAGCGCGTTCCGGCAGAATCGACGCAGAGTCTCGAAATCGTCCGATTTCGGTCGAGATCGTTCGTGCCTCGATGGGTCGATTCGAGAGCGCCTCCCGAGAGGACCTCCAGCACAATCGGCATTCCAGGCACCACTCCGGTGACGGCGTGTTGGCCCGTGCCTTGCAAAGTCCAGGGCAGAGGACCCACCAGGGTCCAGAGGAGCCCGACATGACCGCCTACGACACTGCGGCGCTGAAAGCCGCCATCCACACCGAGAACGGCGAGCCCGAGGTCAGCGCGACCTGGGTTGCCGAGAACCGGGGCCGCGTGCGCCTCGTCGATGTCCGCGAGCCACACGAGCTCACCGGGCCGCTCGGCAAGGTCGAGGGTGCCGAGAACGTGCCGCTGCTCGCGCTGCTCTCGCAGCCCGTCGCCGATCCGTCCGTGCCGCTCGTGCTGCTGTGCCGGTCGGGGCGCCGCTCGGCCCTCGCCGCCCGCGAGCTCCGCGGGCGTGGCTACGCGACCGTCGCGTCGGTCGAGGGCGGGATGCTGGCCTGGAACAGCCAGGTGCTCGACAAGCACGACATCGTGCTCGAGGAGAAGCACGCGAACGCCACGAATCTCGCCGCCGCGACGTACCACACGAACGGCATCCCCGAGGTGAGCGCGCAGTGGGTGCACGAGAACCTCGGCCGGTTCCGGCTCGTCGACGTTCGCGAGCCGAACGAGCTCCGCAACAACGGCGCCGTCCCGCAGGCCGTGAACATCCCGCTGCAGCAGTTCATGCAGCGCGCGGCCCAGGGCGAGCTCGAGCGCGACATGCCGCTCGTCGTGATGTGCCAGTCGGGCGGTCGCAGCGGACGCGTGACGAACGCGCTCGTCGGCGCGGGCTTCTCGAACGTCGCATCGATGGAGGGCGGGATGTTCGGGTGGCGCGCGCGGGGCTTCGCCTACGCCTGACGCAACCGCTCCAGCGCCGCGGGGGCCCGACCCGCTGGCGCCGGCGCTTCGACCCGGAAGGCGGCGCAGATGGCGTCCGCCTCCGGGATCGCGTCGTGGGGGAGGGGGGACGACCGGCGCTCCCGTCCGTCCCCGAGCGCGACGACGATGCGGTCGCCGTGGAGCGCGACGGATACGACCTCGCTCCGCGGCAGCACCTTGCCGCCGAGGCGCACGGAGCGTGGCCCGAGCGACAGGCGCACCGCGCGGAGGTCCCGCAGGCGCCAGGCTGTGTGGAACAGCACCGGTGGGAGCGCGAGCAGGCCGACGAGCACGAGGAGGCCCACGATGCGCTGGACCTCCGGCGGTGGCCGGGCCGCGGCGCGGATGGCCGCCTCGACCCCGTTCGTGTAGTCGCGGACCACGAGCTGCATGAACTGTTGGTGCTCCAGCTCGGCCTGGCCACGCGTGCCGCTGGAACAGCCACGGCTCGGCTGCCAGTCGAACCGGGACGCCGCGTGCGTCGTGCGCACCATGTCGAGGAAGCGCGCGTTCCGCGGGTCGCCGAGCCCGCCGTCGGAACGGGGCGGGGTGGGGGGTGGGCTGTCGTGGACGCACAGCTGTGCGGCCCGTGCGTCCACCCACGCGTCCCGCGGCCAGACGAGGTCCATCTCCTCCGGCACGAACGGCGCGCAGGCCTGGAGGGACATCTCGGTCGCCGATCGGCAGGGGAGCAGCGCCTCCGGGGGCTCCAGCCGCTGCGCGGCGATTCCGGCGGCGAGGCCCAGCCACAGGAGCACGAGTGCCAGGGGCGCGAGCGCGAGGACGAGGGTGGCACGCCGCCCACGGGCCGGCGTCACGAGCTCCACGCCTGCGATGGACCACCGCGTCTCGGCCACCGCTATGCCTCGCGCAGCCGCTGGATCGCGGCGGGGGGGCGGGCGGCGGGAGTCCCGGGCACCTCGGCCCGGAAGGCCGCGCAGAGCGCATCGGCCTCCGGGATCGCGGCGTGGGGCAGCGGCGACGAGCGCAGCACGCGGCCGTCGCGGCGGTGGAGCGCGATCCGGTCGCCCTCGAGCCCGAGCGAGGCGATCGCGTCGCTCGCGATGGTGCGAGAGCCGAACCGGACGCGCTGCGGCTCGAGCACCAGCGCCACACGGCGGACGTCGCGCAGCCGCCACGCGAGGTGGGCCAGCGCGAACGGAAGCCCGAGCAGCCCGAGGACGACGATCCCTGCGATGGTCCACCACAGCGCGGCGGGGGTCTCGTGGGCTTCGGCGATCGCGGCCCGTACCCGGTGCAGGTAGTCGGTGCGGATCATCCGCTCGTACGCGCGGGTCTCGTGCTCGGCGGCCCAGTACGGACGGAAGCCGTCCTCACACTCGAGGGGCGGCAGGGGACCCGGCGAGGCGCCCGCCTCGATGGTGCGATCGACCTCGGCGGCGAGCGTGAAGAACGCGCCGTTGTGGCCGTTGTAGGGCTGGGCGATGCCGAGCTCGGGCTGGACCCGCGCGAGCAGCGGGAACCGCCGTGCCGGGTCGCAGCCCAGCATCCGCGCGCGGGTGTCCTTCCAGGCGCTGCGGGCGATCGGGACCCGGCGCCACGGCGCTTCGAAGCGCGCACACACGGGCCGCACGGAGCTCCACGGCCGCTCGCACGCCAGGAGCGCGGCGTCCGGACGGTGCTCGATCCGGGCCATCCAGACGGCCGACCCGAGCCAGACGGCCAGCAGCAGGAGCGGCGCGATGCCGGTGGCGAGCGTCGCGAGGCGCGATCGGGGCGGCGTGACGAGCTCGACGCGGGAGAGCGACCATCGGGCGACGGGGTCCATGGGCGAGCAGACGCGCCGCGGTCGTCGGGGTTCCCCGCTTCACGGAATCTCGACAGGTCGCGGTCCGGCGGCGGGTGCGCGGATCTTCCGGTATCCTCGGCCCATGCTGGTGTTCCTGTCGATCGCGCTGGCCGTCGGGCCGGCCGAGCCGGAGCGCGTCCGCGACGTGTCCGGCGTGCGCAACGAGTACTCGTGGCTGCCGATCCCGCGGCTGTGGGTGCTCGGCGGAGTGACGAACGCGGGCGGCGCGCACGGGCTCGGCGCGTCGGTCGGGCTCGGCACGAGCGCCGTGGTCTTCGGGGAGTGGGGCCTGCGCGGGCCCGTGACGGACGGGTTCTACGGCGTCGGCACGCACACGTTCGTCGGCGACAGCTACAACCACGTCTCCCACGGCATGTCGTGCCGCGTCATCCACCGGCACTACGTGCGGCCGGGCCTCCTGGTGGGCCTGGTCCGCCGCGAGGGCGAGAGCGGCTGGCGCGCGCGGCCCGAGGTGTCGTTCGGTGCCTTCGGGAACCTCGTGGCCGCGGTCCCCGTCACGCGGATGAACGACGGTCGCTGGGAGGTCGGAGGGCAGCTGGGCGTCGCGGTGGGCCTGCCCTGACGATCACGCCGGCAGGTGCAGCCGCATCGTCGTGCCCACGCCCACCTCGCTCTCCATCGCGAGCGTCGCGCCGATCGAGTCCGCGAGGCGGCGGCACAGCGCGAGCCCGAGCCCGACACCGTCGACCTCGCGGGTGTATGAGCCGTCGACCTGCGTGAACAGGTCGAACACCAGGGGCTGATCGGCCTCCGCGATGCCGATGCCCGTGTCGCGGACCACGAAGTCGACGCCGTCGCGAGCGGGCTCGGCGCGCACGGTGACCGTGCCTTGGTCGGTGAACCGCACGGCGTTGTGCACGAGGTCGCCGAGCAGCCGCTCGAGGTTGCCGGGGTTCACCTGGACGACGGCGCCGCCGGTGGCATCCTCGACGTGCACCGCGAGGCCCTTCTCGACAGCGTCGTCGCGGTGGCGCGACGCGACGAGCTCGAGCAGCGCGGGCACCGAGACGGCCTGGGGCTCGGCGCGCATGCCGGCATCGAGGCGGGCGAGCTCGAGGATGCGCTCGACCTGGGCGAGCAGCCGCTGGCTGGCCTCCTCGATCGCGTCGAGGTCGCCGCGGGCCTCGTCGGGGTCGAGGTCGCCGTCGTCGATCGCGTCGGTCAGCATGCCCGTGTAGCCGAGGATGGCGTTGAGCGGCGTGCGCAGCTCGTGCGACATCGTCGCCAGGAAGATGGTCTTCGCGGCGTTGGCGGCCTCGGCGCGGTTCCGCTCGACCACGAGCTGCTGGTTGGCCTGGCGCAGGTCGTCGTTCGCCCGCTCTTCGTCGGCCTGGATGTCGTGGTTCATGCGCGACGTGAAGAACGTGATGGCGCCGACCACACCGAGCAGACCGGCGAGCGTGGGGAACTGGGCCGGGTGGATCGGGGTGAGCCGCACCCACATCACCGCGAGGCTCGCGGCGACGAGCCCGAGCAACACGAGGATCCGGCGGGTGTCGCGGTGGATGGAGGCGATCACGACGACGGCGCTCAGCAGCCACACCACGGGCCCGGCGCGCCCGGCGATGGCCGTCCCCCCGACGATCGCGGCCATCCCCGTCACGCAGAACAGGTCGATGCCCAGCGCGATGCGCCCGCGTCGGGAGAGCGCCCAGCCCGCCAGCGCCACGCTGCCCGCGACCGTCGTCATCACGAACACGAGCGTGCGGTGCTCGCCGCGGGGCTGCAGCACGCCGGCGCCGTAGAACAGCGGCGTCATCGAGACGAAAGCGAGGCAGGCGCGCTCGAAGAGCTGCTCGCGCCGGCGGTGGCTCGGTCGGGGGTCCACGGCCCGACGATGGTCCTTTCGCGGTCGGGATTCCACTACACCCCGCTATTCCGCCTCGGGAATCGTCTCCTTGCGGTTCGGCTTGTCGACGCCGCCTTCGTGCGGCGCGACGATCTCGACCGGATCGAGCAGGACGGCGGCCAGATCGACGGCCTTGCGCTCGCGCTTCGCCATCGAGTCGCCGGCGGGCTTCACCGGCGGAAGGCCGTGTCCGTCCGGACCTCCCCAGACGCCGCGGCGCGGATTCCGGCACTTCACCGGGCCCTCCCACGGGTGGAGCACGGCGTAGCGGCCCTGGAACTGGTTCTGCCCGGACGCCTGCACGGCCTCCTGGAAGCGACCCTCCGGATCGGGCGTGCCGCGGCCGCCGATGATGCCCTCGGCCTCGCGGAACACGAGGTCTTCGTCCACCGCATCCGCGCCGTACCGGTAGTGCAGCCGGGTGAGCGTCCAGCTGCCGGGGTTCGCGTCGCTCGTCACGTCGCCGCCGAGCGTCATCACGTCGTCGCCGTCGAGTGTCGGGCCCGGGCAGGGGTCGCACGAGCTCGACTGCCAGCTGTACTCCGTGACGACGGCGCCGGGCCGATCCGCGATCGTGTTGCGGAACAGCGCCTCGTAGAAGGCGCCGAAGTCGCCCTTCACCTCTTCGGTGACGCGCAGGTTGGTCGGGATCGTGACGTTCGCGTAGTTCGCGACCTCGTAGCGCCTGTCGCGACCCAGGATGTGCACCAGAAGGTCCTGCTCGCCGTGGCTGTTGAGCAGGCCGAGGCGGATGGGCAGCGCGAAGGTCTCGCTGTCGTAGTGCACGCGCAGCGGCGACAGCACGGCGCGGTCACCCTGGAAGGTCACCCGCTCGGGATCGACCTTCGCGACGAAGAACTTCGTGCCCGACTCGACGTACGGACGCAGCGCGCTGCTCGCGCCCGCCGGGATGTTGTACTCCTCCTGGACCAGCCACTTCTCGAGGCCCGAGCTGTCTTTCGCGGACAGGATGAGGATGTCGTACTCGGCGACCTCGAACTGCGCTTCGATCGTGACGCCGAGGCCGGCGTCGACGGAGCTCGGCACCATCTCGTACTCGCCGCCGCTCTTCATCGCGCCGCGCTTCTTGTACTTGAGCTCGGGCGGGTCGTAGCAGGGGTCCTGCTCCCAGTACTCGACGAGGCGGGGCGCCGCGAGCGTGTCGATCTTGCGGAACACCTCGTGGGGCAGCGTGCGCACGTTCTCCTTCTCGAGCACCTGCGGGACGGGCACGACGAGCGCGAAGTCCTCGGGGGGGCCCTGGTAGGTGTTCTGCATCGAGAGCACGGTGGTCGTGCCGTCGCGCATGAGGACCGTGAGCGTGGCGTCGTTGTAGAGCTGGGCGTCGGCGCCCCCGACGTAGAAGCCGCAGAACGCCTGGGCGGCTGAGAGCAGGGCAACGAGCATCGGACCTCCGGAAGATCACGCGGCGAACGTACGCGACCGCGCGACCTTACAACCGTCAGGCCTGGAGCAGCACCTGGTAGGCGCCCTGGAGCTGGGCCAGTGCCTGCCCGCGGACCTCGGCATCCGGCTCCTGCGCGGCCTGGACCATGAGCGCCTGGTACGCCGACCGCACCTCGGACGCGGGCGCGTCGACGGGGACCCCGAGGAGCGCGGCGGCGATCTCGCGCACCCCTTCGTCCGGACCGGGCACGGTCTCCTGGAGGGCCGCGACGAACCGCGCCGTGATGGACGCATCGAGGCCGAGCCGGCGACCCAGGCTCTCGAGCGCCTCGATCTCGCCGGGCTCGATCACGTCGTCGGCCGCGGCGATCGCGCAGGCCGCCTTCATCAGGATGAGCTGGGCGTCGGGGCTCAGCGCCTCGAGGCTCTCGGCCGGCGGAGCCTCGGGCTTCGCGAGCACCGCGCGCGCCTGGTCGGGCGTGAGCAGGTCTTCGCCGAGCATCGCGACGAGGATGCCGGCGCCGGTCTCGATCTCGCGCGCGTCGGCGCTTCCGTCGGCCCACACCATGCCGTGCAGCGTGTGCAGGATGGCCGCGATCATCTTGCGGTCGCCGGCGCTGCGGCCGTCGGCGTCGACCTGCAGCTCGTCGAGATCGAGCCCCTGCTGGCCGAGCAGCCGGCGCAGGTCGCTCGTGTCGTCGGTGCCGAGCAGCGCGGCGACGTTCTGCATCATGACGACCGGCGTGCCGAGGCCCCAGGGGAAGCACCACCAGCCGAGCACGCTCGACAGGGCGAGGCTCTGCATCGTCTGGCTCCGCACGCACGGGCCGCATCCGATGATCGACTTCGAGCCGTAGCGCGCGAACAGCAGGAACCCCTGCAGGAACCACACGTTGTTGGCGGTCTCGACCTTGGCGCGACCGCAGTGGGGACAGTCGAGGGCGATCGGCATGGAACCTCCGGAGGGGCGCCAGGTATCGCGGCTTCAGACCGTGCGCAGGATCATCGCCTCGTCGGCGTCGAGGTGGACCTGCCGCCCGTCCACGCGCCCGCCGCCCGTCTGGAGCAGGACCTCGGTGGACGCCGCCAGCACGAGGGTCTCGGGGCGCGACCGCGTGTTCAGGACGACCTGCAGGGTCTCGTCGGCGGTGCGCGTCCAGGCGAGCACGGCGGGGTGCACGGGGTCGGGGAGCTGCATGCGGCCCTCGCGGAGCGCCCGGTGCGTGCGGCGCAGGCGGAGCACCGCGCGGTAGGTCTCGAGCACCGAGCCCGGCACGCCCTGCTGGGCGGCGACGTTGCGCTGCGCGGCGTCGGGGCTCACGGGGAGCCACGGCGTGCCCGTCGTGAACCCCGCGTTCGGCGAGGCGTCCCACTGCATCGGCGTGCGTGCGCCGTCGCGGCCCTTGAAGAACGGCCAGAACCGCTTGCCCGGAGGGTCGACGATCTGGGCGCGCGCCAGTCGGGCCTCGGGCATGCCGAGCTCTTCGCCGTAGTACAGGAACGGCGTGCCCTCGAGCGTCAGGGCCAGCACGGCGGCGGCCTTCGCGCGCGCGTCGCCCCCGCCCCAGCGGGTCGCGTGGCGCGGGAAGTCGTGGTTCGACAGCACCCAGGTGGGCCAGCCGTCGGCGGGCAGCGAGTCGACCCAGGATCGGATGGCGTGTGCGAGGGCCGGCGCCTTCCACCGGCTGTGCAGCAGCGCGAAGTGGAAGGCGAGGTGCAGGCCCGTCGCACCGACGAACCGGTGCGCCTGGTCGTACCGGAAGTTCTCGTCCATCGTCTCGCCCACGAGCCCCGCGCCGAGCTCGTCGGCGAGGGCGCGCATCGCGCCCAGCACCTCGGGGAGGTCGTCCTGGTCGCGGTCGTGGACGTGGTGCTGCCCGATGTACCCGTACACCAGGCCTCCCGGGTGCCAGCGTCGCGGGTTGTCGGGCAGGTCGGGGTGCTTGCGGTAGCAGTTGAAGACGTCGAGCCGGAAGCCGTCGATGCCGCGCTCGAACCACCGGCGCATGCTCGCGAGCACGGCCTCCTGCACCTCGGGATTGCGCCAGTTCAGGTCGGGCTGCGCGGGCAGGAAGCTGTGAAGCCAGTACTGGCCGGTCGCCGCGTCGAGCGTCCAGGCCGGGCCGCCGAACGTGCTTGCCCAGTTGTTGGGCGGACCGCCGTTCTTCGGGTCACGCCAGATGTACCAGTCGCGCTTCGGGTCGTCGCGGGAGCGGCGCGACGCGCGGAACCACGCGTGCTGGTCGGACGTGTGGTTGAACACGCCGTCGAGCAGCACCTTCATCCCGCGGGAGTGGCAGGCCGCGATCAGCGCGTCGAGGTCGGCGTCGGTGCCGAACTTCGGGTCGACCGCGTCGTAGTCCGCGACGTCGTAGCCGAAGTCGGCGTCGGGGCTCGGATGCACGGGGGAGAGCCACAGCACGTCGACGCCGAGGTCCGCGAGGTAGGGCACGCGCGCCAGGATGCCGGGAAGGTCGCCGATCCCGTCCCCGTCGCTGTCCTGGAAGCTCCGCGGGTAGACCTGGTAGACCACCCCCGTGCGCAGCCACTCAGGGATCATTCTCGTCCAACCAGGCATCCAGCTCCTGACTGCTGTCGAACATCGCGTTGGCCGTGAGGTTCAGCGCGATGTCCTCGGGCACGGAGTCGCCGAAGACGGCCCAGGTCGCCTGGAAGCGGAACACCTCGGACCCGTCGGAGCTCGGGACGAACGTGTTGAGGTAGTACTGGTCGACCACCTCGAGCAGCGAGCTCGACACGTCGGGCGGGTAGATTTGCCAGTTGCGGTGGTTCATGGCGAACGAGCCGTCGGACAGCTCGACCCAGCGGTACTGGTTGTACGCCTCGCCCTCGCTGCGCATGCCGAGGCCGAACGCGGAGAGCTGCTGCTCGTCGGACTCGAGCGTGTCGCAGCCCCGGACGGCGAACGTGTCGCCGTCGCAGAGGCGCCACGTGCGTCCCCACGACTCGAAGGTGTCGGGGAACACCACGTCCTGATCGACCGCGACCAGGGCGGCCACGTAGTCATCGAGCGCGTGGGTGCCGACGGTTCCGGCCGCCGCCCCGCCCATCCCCTCGCTGGCGCGGGACTCCTTGGCATCGGGGTGGTGGAAGGCGACGCTCGCGTCGAGCGCTCCGACGGCCTCGGCTCCGAGCGGCACGATCAGCTGGAAGCCGCGGTTGGCCTCGGGGTCGAAGTCCGTCTCGAACCAGGTGCGGAGCTGCTCGAGGCCCACGGCCACGACCTCGGGGTCGGGGTCGAGGTGCTTCTCGAACAGGTACGCGGCGACGGAGTCGAGGTCTTCGGGGGCCTCGGGCGGCGCGCGGCACGCCCACAGGGAGAGCACGACGACGGGCGCGATCACGGGGCCTCCTTGCAGGGGAGCCGGCCGGCACGGGCGTATCCGGCCATGGCCTCGAAGGTGTCCTCGATGCCCGAGGTGGCGAACAGGCCGGCAGGGCCGGCGGGGACGGAGCCTCCGGGGTCGACCCACGAGTGGTACTCGGCCAGGGTGTGGCCGTCGTCGAGCGCGACGAGGAACCAGGCGCCGCGGTTGAACCCGATGGGCACGAGGCCCTTCACGGCGGCCTTGCCCTCGGCGCTGAGCGGCTCGGACGCGGGGTCGGCGACGCTGGACCAGACGAGCTCGCGCACCTTGCCGCCGGACGCTTCGGCGAGCCCGGCGTTGTAGCGGTTCACGTTGACCCAGTACCGATCGGTCAACAGCGGAAGCGGCAGCACCATGAGGACCTTTCGCCCGTCTTCACAGGCGCGTCCGCTCACGAGCTCGATGCGCGACAGCGGCACGAGGTCGCCGTGGCGGGTCTCGTCGTTCAGCGCCGCCCAGAGCGCGTCGATCGGCACGTCGACCACGCCGACGCCGTAGCCGAGCTTCGCCGCGTGGCCCTCGACCTTCTCGACGCCGGTGACGATCTTCCCGGCCGCAGCGGCGCGGTACACGTCGCGGTCGAGCGTGGGGGCCCGCTCGGACAGCCGATCGGACCGGAGGGCCTCGACCGCGTCGACGCGCGTGAGGAGCGCGTCGGCGTCGTAGGCGAGAGCGAAGGAGAGCCAGAACATCGGTGCTCCACAGAACGACGGCCTCCTATCCGGTCAGGCCGCGCGCACGGTGGATTGTGACCTCATCACGCGCCGAGCGCATCGTGGCGCAGCGCGATGCGGTGCGACCCGGTGTCCTCGTCGTCGAGCGCGTCGGTCTCGTCGAAGACCTCGACCCGCTCGAGCGCCGCGGAGTACACGGTGAGCACCAGCACGGGCGGATCGTCGCCCCGCCGGCGCAGGGTCGCGACGTAGACGGGGCCCTCGTCGTCCTCCTCCTCGGTGTCCATCCGGTCGGGGTACAGGACGGCCGCCTGGCCCTCGTCCATCAGGCCGTGGAGCAGGAGCTGGAGCATCGCGTCCCCGTCGTGCGGCCGCAGATCGTGGCCGTGGGTGAGGCCGTCGAGCAGCAGGTCCTGCATGCAGTCGTCGTTCTCGACGAATTCGTTCCAGTCGTCGTGGTGCTTTTCCATCGGACACCTCCGAACGGCGGGTTTGCAACGGGTGTGCCACGCGGGTCGGAGCGCGCGGACCGCCGCCCACGCGGGGTCCCGGCCAGAATCCGGCGTTGGCGGCCGGTGTGTCCCTGGGACTCAGAACGGCGGACCGTGTCGGGTCGACACACTCACCAGACGAGGGTCTTGTGCATCGTCAGCTCCTCGATGCAGTACCGCACGCCCTCGCGGCCGAGCCCGCTGTGCTTCACGCCGCCGAAGGGGAAGTGCTCCGCGCGGAATCCCGGGCCGTCGTTCACGGCGAGCGCGCCCACGTCGAGCGCTTCGAACAGGCGGCGCACGCGGTCGAGGCGCTGGGTGAACACGCCGGCCTGCAGGCCGAACGGCGTCTGGTTCACGCGGCGCACGAGCTCGTCTTCGTCCTGGAAGCCGAACAGGGGCACGACCGGGCCGAACGTCTCGTCGGCGACGAGCTCCGCGGTGTCCGGCACGTGGGTGAGCACGGTCGGCCGGATCAGCGTGCCCTCGCGCCGCCCACCGGCGAGGACCCGCGCTCCCTGAGCGACGGCGTCCTGGATGCGCGCTTCGATGGCCTCGGCCGCGGCGAGGCTCACGACGGGGCCGACGAACGTGGCCTCGTCGGCGGGATCCCCGACCACCAGAGCCTCGGTCGCGGCCACCAGGCGCGCGGCGAAGGCCTCGAACACCGACGTGTGCACGAACACCCGCTTCGCCGCCGTGCAGCGCTGGCCGGCCGTCGCGAAGCGCTGTGCCACGACGGTGCGCACGGCGGCGTCGAGGTCGGCGTCCTCGAACACGATGAGCGGGTCGTTCCCGCCGAGCTCGAGCAGCAGCTTCTTCGGGCCCGCGGCCCGCGCGATGGCCCGCGCGGTCGGCACGCCGCCCGTGAAGCTCACGACCTGCACGCGGTCACTCGCGATCACGTCGGTCAGCACGGGCACGTCGGGCACGCAGCACTGCAGCGTCTCTTCGGGGAAGCCCGCCTCGTGGGCGATCTGCGTGAGGAGGCGCGCCGACAGGGTGTTCTGCGGGCCCGGCTTGAAGAGCACCGGGCAGCCGGCCGCGAACGCGGGCCCGATCTTGTGGAGCGCCAGGTTGATGGGGAAGTTGAACGGCGTGATCGCGAGCACGATGCCCAGGGGCCGGCGGTGCACGATGCCCCAGCGCCCGCGCGTCGGGCCGTAGGTGTCGCTGTCGAGCACCTCGCCGCGGATCTGGCGCGCCTCGTCGGCCGAGCAGCGCAGGGTCGCCGAAGCGCGCTCCAGCTCGACGCGGCTGTCGCGCAGGGTCTTGCCGACCTCGGCGGTCACGAGCCGGGCGAGCTCTTCGGCGCGCGCGTCGAGGCCGTCGGCGAACGCGGAGAGGATGGCGCTGCGCTGGTGCGCCGCGAGCGAGCGGAACACGGCGCGGCCGGCCTCGAGCTTCGTGAGCGCTTCGTCGACCGCGGCGGCGGACGTGTGCTCGAAGTGGCCCAGCACCTCGCCGTTCCAGGGGTTGGTGACGACGTATCCACGGGTGTTCGCACCTTCGGAGCCAGGCATACGACCTCCAGCGCGGAGGCGATAACCCTGGCGTCTTCAAAAAGCGAATGACATTCGCAATCGATGGACAGTGTGTGTGACGGACCCGTGTCGGCATGGCGTATCATCGCGCCATGAAAGGACTTCGCTCCCTGAGCGGGGATCTCTGGGGCGGGCTCGCGAGCATGCTCGTGGCGCTCCCGGCCGCCATCGCGTTCGGCGTGCTGGTGTTCTCGGCGATCGACCCCGCGCTCGCGTCGACGGGCGCCGTCGCCGGGGCCCTCGGCGCGGCCGTGCTGGGGCTGGTGTCGCCCGTGGTGGGCGGCAACGGGGGGATGGTGACGGGGCCGTGTGCGCCGGCAGCGGCCGTCACGGCGAGCCTCGCAGGGGCCCTCGCTGCGGCGGGGCACCCGGTCGAGCGCATCCTGCCCCTGCTCGCGCTGATGGCCGTGCTGTCGGGCGTCCTGCAGGCGTCGTACGGGCTGCTCGGGCTCGGGCGGCTGATGAAGTACATCCCGTACCAGGTCGTCAGCGGGTTCCTCTCCGGCGTCGCGGTGATCATCGCGGTCGGCCAGCTGCCCAAGCTCCTCGGGCTCCCCGCGGGCACAGGTCTCATCGGGGTCGTGCAGCCGGGGCTCTGGGCGTGGCAGGGCGTGGTCGTGGGCGGGGCGACGATCGCGGCGGTCGTGCTCGCTCCGAAGGTCACCGAGCGCGTGCCTGCCGCCGTCATCGGCCTCGCCGTGGGTGTCGCGGCGTACTTCGCGCTCGCGCTCGGCTGGCCGGAGCTCCGGACGATCGAGGGCAACCGCCTGGTCATCGGCTCCCTCGGGGGCGGCCCGCCGCTCACGTACATGTCGGGCCGGCTCGCGTCCCTCGGCACGCTGCGCCCGACCGACGTGGCGCTCGTGATCGCCGCGGCGGGCACGCTGTCGGCGCTGAGCACGATCGACACGCTGAAGACGGCCGTGGTGCTGGACGTGTTGACCCGCACCCGGCACGACAGCAACCGCGAGCTCGTCGGCCAGGGCGTCGCGAACGTCGCGTCCGCGCTGCTCGGCGGCATCCCGGGGGGCGGCACCATGGGGCCGACGCTCGTGAACGTCACGAGCGGAGGGCGCACGCCGCTGTCCGGCTTCCTCGAAGGGGTCTTCGCGCTCGTCGCCATCGCGCTGCTCACCCCGTTGCTCGCCTGGATCCCGATCGGCGCGCTGGCCGGGCTGCTGCTCGTCGTCGCCGCGAAGATGTTCGACTGGAAGAGCCTGCGCCTCGTCACCCGCGCGAACACGCGCCTGGACTTCGTCGTCATCGCCATCGTCGTCGGAGTGGCCCTGTACGTCGGGCTGATCGAGGCGTCGGTCGCGGGGACGTGCCTCGCCATCCTGCTCTACATCCGCGACCAGGCGTCGACCTCGGTCATCCGCTCGCGGCGCGACCTCCGCCGGGCGGCCTCGAAGACCCGGCGCTCCGAGGCCGCGCGCGATGTCCTCGACGTCCACGGCGACGAGGGCCTCGTCGTCGCGCTGCAGGGCAGCCTGTTCTTCGGCACGACCGACCAGCTGTTCAGCGAGCTCGCGCCCGACCTCGCGAAGTGCCGGTACATCGACCTCGACCTGCGGCGGGTGCAGTCGATGGACTACACGGCCGGCCGGATGCTCCAGCAGATGCAGTCGCAGCTCGCCGAGCGCGGCGGGAGCCTGATGTTCAGCGGGATGCCGGGCGCCGCGACCGGCGTGGCCGAGTACCTCGCCGAGCTCGGTCTGGTGGGGGAGGGCGGCATCCCCGTGTTCGCCAGCCAGAACGACGCGCTCGAGGCGATGGAGGACGGCGTCCTCGAGGCTCAGGGCACGCTCGCGGAGCCCGTCGACGCGCCTCCGATGCCGATCGAGGCGATGCGTCTGTTCCGCGGGCTGGACGACGACGCGATGGCGGCCCTGCGCGCGGCGGTTCGTGTGCTCGAGGTGGACGAGGGGGCGGTCGTGTTCGCGCGGAAGGACCACGGGCGCACGCTGTTCCTGGTCGCGAAGGGCGCGGTCGACATCGTGCTGCCGCTGAAGCAGGGCGCACGGCACCACCTCGCCACGATCACGCGCGACGATCACTTCGGCGAGATCGGGTTCCTGGAGGGTCGGTCGCGCACCGCCGATGCCGTCGCGCGGCGTCCATCGGTGCTCTATGCGCTCGACCGCGAGCGGTTCGACGCGGCGGCCGCACGGTTCCCGCGCATCGGCCAGGTCGTGTTCTTCGGCCTCGCCACCGAGGTGAGCCGCCGGCTCCGCCAGGCCGACAAGGAGCTGCGGGCGCTCGAGGACCGGTGAGGTATCCTGGAGCGGCGGGAGGGCCGGATTCGCTACCGCTTCGAGGGCACCGTGGGCTTCGCGCCCGCCGACGTCGTCGCCGTGCCGCGCGACCGCGTCGAGCGCCTCGCCGCGTACCTGCCGGCCGTCGAGGCCATCGAGACGCTCTCGCGGGTCGAGACCGGGTCCACCGTCGAGGTCCGGCGGCGCTGGCGGCTCGATGCGGGCGCGCTCCCCGCCGGGCTGCGGAGCGCGATCCCCGACCACGCCGTGGGTTTCGAGGACCACCTCGTGTTCGACGGGCACCACGCGGCCCGCTTCGCCATCCGTCCGCTGGTGCACCCCGACGCCGTGCGGTGCGAGGGTCGCCTCGCGGTCCACGAGGAGGGCCTCGACACGTCGCTCGAGATCGACGCGGAGCTCACGCTGACGCCAGCGGGTCTGGCGCTGCTCCCGTCCGCGCTGGGTGACGGCGGGGCAGCGGCCATCGAGAGCGCCGTCATCGCCGCGATTCGCGCCCAGCTGCGCCAGGCGCTGCGCGCCATCGAGGCGCTGCTCGACGACGAGCTCTGAGTGGTGCCGAGAGCGTGGCGGGTCACTCGTCGGTCCCGCATGAGGCACGGACGCAAGCGTCCGCGTCCGCAGAAGACGCCGAAGACGCAGAAGGGCTGGACCGTTCCTGCGCCCTCCTCCGTGTGGAAGGGATCGGGCTTCGAGCGTCCCGAGGCATCACGCAGATGACGCAGAAGGACGCAGATGACGCAGAAACGAGGCCGTTACGGGTCGAGCGCCTTCGCGTCCCCGGGGCCTGGCGCTCTGGGTGAAGAAGGGTGCTACGGCGCGGTGAATCGCGGACCACCGAACTTCAAGCGATCGACCGATGTCTATGTGGGGTCTGACCCCAGGAAGACATGGGTCGATCGTTTGGAGTCGACTCTTCGCGAACCGGTCGGCCTCACTGGAACTCGACCCAGCCCTTTGGAACCCGCTGCATACCGGGGATGATCGCCACGAACTGCTCCTTGCTGCCGGCCGCGAGCTCTACGCGCAGCCCGGGTTCCTGCCGACCCGCAGCGCCCGTGCGTTGTGAGCGGCGTCTCGGTGTTCGAGTCGACAGAGCGGGCCTCCGTGCGGACCGGATCCGGAACTCACCAGAGCAGGCCGGCGTTTCACTGCTCTGGGAGTGGACCCGTCGACGTCCTCCCCGTCCACCTCCGAAGTCGGGGAGAGGTGCCATCCGACCCGGCCACCTCGGTTCCGGGCCAAGAAGAGTTCGGCGGATTCTGTCTGTTGAAGCTACGCAAACGTAGATTCGCATCCGGTGGGGGCCGTCCCGGGTCGAGCGTCTCGTTTCCCCGGGCAACCGCCAGGTCCACCGTGACGAGCCCGGTCCCGACCGTCGGAAGCTCATCCCGGGCCGCGATCCAACCAGAGCGGCGTCCAAAGTGACTGCCGCGGAGCAGAGTCCGGCTGAGAGTGACTCCACAGACGCTGTGGGCGCGCCCTGGCGAACCGCACGACGGTCGAAGCTCCACAATTCTCTCTGGGGCCCTCGCGCCGACGGCCCGACCCGGCGAGATTCACGTTCAGGCCGGCTCTGCCCGGTGGCAGTCACATTCGCGACCCCTCTGGTCTCCACAGTAGCGTCGTCCCGGTTCCGCTCACCCGAGCAGCCCGAAACGCCTGCCTGCTCTGGTGAATCCCGACTCCAGTCCGCGGGGGGCCCTCCCTGTCGAGCCGAACATCGAGACGTCCCGAGACGCCCTGACTTCACGGGTGGACCTTGGCCGAGACCGCCGAGACCTCCGAGACCGCCGAGGCGGATATCCCGCTCGGCGCTCGGGGGACGCGAAGACGCTCGACCCGGGACGGCCTGGTTTCTGCGTCATCCGCGTCCTTCTGCGTCATCTGCGTGAGGCCCTGAGACGCTCGGAGCCCGACCGCCTCCGACACACAGAGCCGCCTCTCGCTTCTTCTTCTGCGTTCTTCAGCGCCTTCTGCGTCGTCTGCGCGGTGCGGGCGCTTGCGCCCGTGCCGATTCCGGGAGCCTCAGGAGAGCTGCCGAAGCCGAGGCGTTCGGGTCTCAGGCGAGCGCGTCGAGGAACGCCGCCAGGTGGCGGTCGTCGACATGGTCCATGATCACGACCTTCCGCCACCGCGGCTTCGCGTCGTGGGTCTCGGGCACGAGCCAGAAGCGCTCGGCGACCGCTTCGGGCACGTCCTCCGCGCGCAGGGCGACGAGGTTCATGTGCGGCTGGCGCACGTACCGCACGCCGCGGGCGTCGAGCGCGGCGCAGAAGCGGTCGGTCCGCCGGATCAGCTCGGCGCAGAAGGCTCTTCCGCCCTCCGGGCCGTGGGCGAACAGGATCATCCACACGGCCACGGCATTCGCCCCGGACCGGCTCCCCACGACCGTGCAGTCGAGCCCCGGCACGTACGTGGCGTCGCGGTTCAGCACGGCGTCGATCCAGCCCTTCCGCACGAGGTGGATGCCCGTGCCGTAGGGCGCCTGCAGCATCTTGTGGGCGTCGAGCGTCACCGAGAGGATGCGTGGGTCGCGGAAGTCGAGCGCATTGTCCGGTGCCGTCAGCGGGTACACGAAGCCCCCGAACGCCGCGTCGACGTGGCACAGGACCCGGAGCCCCGCGGCGTCGAACGGCGGCAGCACGGCGTCCGGGTCGTCGACCGTACCGAACATCGTGGTGCCCATGTTCAGCACGATCAGCGCGGCCTGGAAGCCCTCCGCGGCCAGGGCTCCGGCGACCTCTGCCGCAGACCCGGTGATCACGCGCCGCGTGTCGGGATCGACAGCGATGCGGTGCAGCGGGAGGTGCAGCAGGTCGGCGGCCTTCGCGACGCTGTAGTGCGTGTCGTCGCTCGCGACGATCGCGATCCGCTCGTGTGGCACGCCCTCGTCGCGGAGGCGGTTGCGGAAGGTCCACAGGGCCTGGAGGTTCGCCTCGGTGCCGCCCGAGGCGACGTACCCGTCGATGGTGCCGGGCTCCGCGTTCAGCAGGTGCTCGGCGCACACCGCCACGACCTCGCGCTCCAGCGCCTGGGTGCCGGCGAAGAACGGCTCGCTGCCGGGCAGCGTGTGGCACCCGATGTGGTTGGGGTTCTCGAGCAGGGTCGAGAGCAGCGGGAACCGCGCCAGCTCGGGCAGGGGCGGGAAGACCTCGCGGTCGAGGAAGCTCCCGGGCACGCCGAGGATGGGGTCGCTGCGGTAGGAGCGGTTCTCGGCGAGGGCCGCGAAGACCCGCTCGGCCAACGCATCCGCCGGCAATCGCGTCCACATCCCACACCTCCTGGCGGGCTGCCGTATCGGGCCGTCGCGCGCCGCGCCGTCCGTCGAACGACCCCCCGCTGTACACTGGGGGGGAGGAGCGCCCATCGACCCGTATCGCCACCACCCCGAGCTGCGCGGGCGAATCCTCGATCCCGAGCGCTCCACGCTGCGTGACCTCGACCTCGCGGCGCTCGACCGCGCCGTGGCGGAGCACGGGGGCCCGGCAGACTGGCGCCACTCCGACGCGTTCCGCCGGGCGTCGCGCGCAGAGGCGCTCGAGGGGCGCTGGGACGCCGATCTGTGGGTGTTCGCGTACGGCTCGCTGCTCTGGGACCCGGCGTTCCACTTCACCGAGGTCCGGGCGGCGACGGTGCACGGCCACCACCGCGCGCTGTGCCTGCGCACGACCCTGGGTCGCGGGAACCCCGAGCAGCCGGGGCTGATGGCGGGTCTGTCGCCCGGCGGCTCGTGTGCCGGCTTCGCATTCCGCATCGACCGCGCGGTGCTCGATCACGAGACGTGGGTGTTGTGGCGGCGCGAGTTCCTGCTCCCCGCGTACCTGCCGGCCTTCGTGCGGGCCGAGACCGCTGGGGGCCCGCTCGACGCGCTCACGTGCCTCGTCGACCCGTCCATCCCCGACTACCTGCCCGACCTGGATCGCGAGGCGGCCGCCCGCCTCGTGGCCACGGGGTGCGGGGTGCTCGGCACCAGCTTCGACTACGCCCGCTGCCTGCACGAGAACCTGGCGGCGGTGGGCCTGGTGGACGAGGATCTGAGCGATCTGTTGGACCGCGCGGAGCGCCTCCGCGCCGAGGAGGGCCCGTGATCGGATGGTGGCTGTTGGCGTGTGGGGGAGGGGCGCCCGAGGTGGTGGCGCTGTCGGCGGCCCCGGCGTCGAAGGCGGGGAGCCTGGAGATCCAGGGTGGGAGGATCGACCTCTCCGGGCTCTCGGCGTACGACCGCGACTGCACCGGAGCGCGTCCCGTGACCACGAAGGGCGGCTCGCCCTGTGTCGACCAGCACTTCTACGTCGCGCCCGTCCGCGACGGCTCGGCGGAGGGGCCCGTGCAGGCGTGGGTCACGTGCCCGACGCGGGCGGGCGAGACGGTCGACGCGTGCCGGACGTGGCTCGAGGCGCATCCGAAGCCGGCAGGGCGGGTGATGTGGAACCACCGGACGGACCGCGACAGCGGCTGGGCGAAGGCCATCGCGGCCAGCGGGCTCGAGAGCGCCGACCGCGCGCCGGTCCTCCTGGTGGAGTGAGCGCCCGTCAGCGACGATCGGAGGACGCCGGCAGGGGCCGCCGGACGAGGCCTCCGTGCGGCAGCCATCCCGCCACGCGTGCCGGCGGCACGGGCCCCTTGGGATCGACGCCGGCGAGCAGCCGCCGGGCGGCGAGCGCGACGCCGAAGCGGACGCTGGCCGTCGCCAGGAACACCGGCCCGAATGCGCCGGGGAACGCGGCGAAGAACAGCGCGCCGAGCAGGCCGCCCACGAACTGCGCCACCCCGTGCGCGACGCTCTGGGTGGCGAGCAGCACGGCCCGGTGGCGGGGCGCCGCGGCGCCGAGGGTGAGGCTCAACAGGCTGACCTCGTGCGCGGCCCACGCGGTCCCCGACATCGCCTGCCCGAGCAGCACGAGGCCCACCCCGTCCGCGAACACCCACGGCAGCGGGACCGCGGCCACCAGCAGCGCGGCCACCAGGTAGACGCCGCGGGCACCGTGGCGGTCCACCATCCGTCCCCACAGCGGCAGCAGCGCGACCTTGAACCCGACCAGCATGCCCTGGGCGAGCAGGTAGGTGAGGTACGAGAACCGCAGCTCGCCGAGCATGAAGGGCGCGAAGAACGGCGAGCCGAGGCACACGGCCAGCAGCATCAGCGCGCCGACCGACACCACTCCGCGGGCGCCCCGTCCGTCCGGGCCCCGCAGCACGGCGGCCGGGCCCTCGTCCAGCCGGGGCGGGTCGAACGCGGGCTCGAACGACCGCGAGAGCAGCACGGACGACGCGAGGCGGAGGAGCGCCGCACCGCCGTAGAGCAGGGCGAAGCCCGAGCCCCCGGCCCCTCCGGCCTCGGCCGCGGCGGGCTCGAAGGACTGGAGCACGAGGCCGCCGACCAGCAGCCCCACGAACGAGGCGCCGTGGCTCCAGCGGTTGCGCCTCCCGAAGTACGTGCCGCGGATGCGCGCCGGGACGAGGTCGCCGAACCACGACGACCACGCGTTGCCCGCTGCCTGCCCGAACGCCTGGTAGCCGCAGGCCATCGCCACGAGGGCCCACGGTCCGCCCCAGCCGAGCGCACGGCTCGCCGCGAGCAGGCCCAGCATGGCGGCCTGGCCGAGCACCATGGCCACCACGCGCTCGCGCCGCGCGGTCGCGTACCGCAGCCACGCGACCATCCCCACGGCACCGAGTGCGCCGACGAGCTGCGGCAGGGTCACGACGAGCGCGAGCTGCAGCGGGCCCGCGCCCATCCGCACCGCGTCGGCGACGAACCAGAACTCTCCGAGCCCCATCATCCCGGCGGCGAGGGCACCTTCGACGACGGACATGCGCAGCGTGGCGGTGCGGGGCTTCGGTGCGGGCACGGGCTCGTCCTTTTCAGAGCTCGGTGCAGACCAGGCGAATCGGCGCAGCGGACTCGAGCTCCGCCACGGACCCGAACCACGGCTCGCACGCGAGCACGTTGACCTGCGCCCTACGCCGCGTCGAGTAGGCGTTGATGCTGACGTTCGACAGGCCCTTCGAGCGCGCGTCCGCGAGCAGGGCAGCGGGCACCACGAGCTCGCCGCCCGCTTCGGGAACCGTCCCGTCGAAGTCGACGTACGTCGCGTCGTCGCCGTCGCCCCCATCGTCGATCGTGACGCTCAGCTCGATGCCTTCGCCCGAGTCCGCGAGCCGTCTCTGGGCCCCCGCGCTCGGAGCGATCTCCACCGTCACCCCGCCTCCGCCGCCACACGCCAAGATGGCCCCTCCGACGACGAGCGCCGCCACCCCCCGACCTGTTCCCACGTCTCCTCCACGGGCGCGTGGGTATCCCGGGAGATACGGTCCGTCCGATGGCGCGCATCACCCGACGCGAGCTCAACCGGGGCCTGGTGGCCGGCGCCCTCGGTGCATGGGCCTGCAAGAGCGGCGCCCCGACGCCCGAGACGCCCCGCCCGGCCGGGGTCCTGCTGGTGACCGCCGACGACCTCGGCTGGCGTGATCTGTCCTCGTACGGGCTCGCGTCGGTGCAGACGCCGTCCATCGATCGGCTCGTGACCGAGGGCGTGGCGTTCGACCGGGCGTTCGACGTGGTCAGCACGTGCTCGTCGAGCCGCGCGACGCTCGCCACGGGCCAGTACCCGCACACCCACGGCGTGACGGGGCTCACGCACCGCCACCCCGAGCTCTCGCTGCCCACCACCGCACCCACGTCCGCGCGGATGCTGCTCGAGGCCGGGCGTTCCACGGCCATCCAGGGCAAGTGGCACCTCTCGGCCGAGGCTCCCCCCGCGGACTTCGGGTACGCGCAATACCTCCCCACCGACATCG
The DNA here is from genome assembly GCA_020632875.1 of Alphaproteobacteria bacterium. GTDB lineage: Bacteria > Myxococcota_A > UBA796 > UBA796 > JACKEQ01. The sequence goes on along the minus strand of JACKET010000013.1, from coordinate 44,185 downwards.
ACCAGCGCATCCGCGACATCGGCCCGGCGCTCGCGTTCCTCGAAGCGGTGGGGGATTCGCCGTTCTTCCTCGAGCTGAACTTCATGCAGACCCACCGCGACCTGTTCGACCGCTTCCCCCAGGCGGCGGGGTTCGAGGTGTCGGTCGACGACGCGCCACCCCCGGCGTGGTGGGGGCTCCCCGACTGGCCCGGGATCCGCGAAGAGGTCGCGGGCTACCTGTCCCAGCTGCGCTGGATGGACGCGCTGATGGGCCAGGTGCTCGACACGCTCGATGCGACGGGCCTCGCGGACGACACGCTCGTGGTGTTCCTGTCCGACAACGGCCCGGCGTTCCCGGGCTGCAAGCTCACGCTCTACGACCGCGGGGTCGGCACGCCGCTGATGTTCCGCTGGCCCGCGGTGCTCGAGCCCCGGTGGGAGGACGAGCTCGTCAGCACCACGCAGATCGCGCCGACACTCCTCGATCTCGCAGGCGCGCCACCGCTCGCGGGGGCTCAGGGTCGCTCGCTCGGGCCCCTGTTGCGCGGCGAGCCGTGGCAGCCGACCGAAGCACTGTTCTCCGAGATGGAGCAGCACATCGATCCGCTCCCCGCCCGTGCGGTGCGCACCGAGCGGCACAAGTACGTCCGCAACCTCTCGGACGCGCCGTGGGGGCTGGGCGACGGCGACGCGGCGTACTTCGACGCGCTGGCCCTCGAGCCGGGCCAGACCTGGGCCACTCCGCGGGTGCCCGAAGAGCTCTACGATCTGGACGCAGACCCGCTGGAGCGCGTGAATCTCGTCGACGACCCCGCGCACGCCGACGTGCTCGAAGCGATGCGGGGCCGCCTGCGCGAGCACGCTGCGCAGACGGCCGATCCGCGACTCCCCGAGCTCTGACCGCTCAGGGCGCGGTGCTGCCCGGCGTGGGGGTCGTGCAGATGGCCCACGTGGAGGCGAGGTCTTCGGAGCTCTCGTCGGCCCCGTCGATACCGTTGCCCCCGGTGGGCGTCTCGCCCGTCTCGGCGAAGTCGGTGCGGCAGTACGATTCCCCGCTCTGGTGCTGCGTGGCGATGGCGATCTGCGACGCGAGCGGCGTGTCGTCGGCGTAGGCGGACGTGTTGGTGTCGGCGTCGGGCCCGTCGATCGTCACGCCGGTCTTGTCGACGCCTTCGGCGCTGTCGACCCACCGCAGCTGATCGAGGTCGGAGACGAGGTCGGACACGCCGTCCCAGTGGTACAGGACGACGATCTCGCCGCCGTTCGTGAGCCCGCCCTGGCCGGCGATGCTGCCGGGCAGCGCCTCGAGCATGTCGGGGATGGCATCCGGGGCCCCGTCGTCCTCGAACAGCTCGTACGTCGGGTCGACGCCGTAGGTCGTGTTGAACGCCGTGCTCCCGGTCATCGAGATCGTCTGGCTCTCGCCGGCCGCGATGGTCGCTCCCGTCGGGAACCGGGCGTGGAAGTCGGTGAACTCGCCGCCCCCCGCCGAGACGCGGTCGCCGGTCACGATGTTGTAGTAGTAGGTCGACGTGTTCGCGAACGTGGCGTCCGTGATGTACACGTCGGTGAGGTCGAGGGTGACCGAGCCGCGGTTGTGGATCTCGACGTACTCGCCGTCGGTCGGCGTGACCACGACCTCGCTCAGGATCAGGTCGGCCAGCGTGCCGACCGCGCCGGTGTCGGTGTCCGTGTCGGCGTCGGTGTCCGAGTCCGTGTCGGAATCGGTGTCCGAGTCGGTGTCGGCATCCGTGTCGGAATCGGTGTCGGAGTCGGTGTCGGAGTCGGTGTCGGCGTCCGTGTCCGAATCGGTGTCGGAGTCGGTGTCGGCATCCGTGTCGGAGTCGGTGTCGGCATCCGTGTCGGTGTCGGCATCCGTGTCGGAGTCGGTGTCGGCGTCGGAATCCGTGTCGGCATCGGAGTCGGTGTCGGCGTCGGAATCCGTGTCGGTGTCGGTATCGGTGTCGGTGTCGGTCTCGGTCTCGGTGTCGTCGTCCTTCTTGCAGGCGGCGAACAGCACGAGCATCGAGAGAATCGAAAGCGTGCGCATGGGCTCCTCCACACCCGGTGTACCTGTCGGAGCCGTGACTGTCGCGGTGGTGGGGCGAACCGTTGCGGGATCGCCACACGGGTGCGGCTCCCGGGAGGGCACCGCCGTCCAGATCGAACGGGCAGTGGCAATTCGCACAGATGGCGAGTAAGGTCTCCAGCGATGAACGTCGTGTCCACCTCCGCCGCCTGTTGTCGTCGTTGCTGTCCCTGCAGCGACCGTGGCGGCCTGGACTGACGCGGGCACCGGCACTCCGGTAGACCCCCGAACCCCTCACCCGCCACGGCCGTCGGCCGCGGTGGGTCCTCCTGCGCGTCCGGCATCGCGGCAAGCCCTGGAGCACCCCAATGTCCACCGTCCACATCCTGTTCGAGAACGAAGCCTGGATGGCCCCCCTGCGCGACGCGCTCGCCCGCCGCGGCCTGCCGGTCGAGGAGCACTTCGTCGAGGGCGGCACCCTCGACCTCGCGAGCACGCCGCCCGAGGGCGTCTGGATCAACCGGATGTCGCCTTCGTCGCACACCCGCGGGCATCAGGGCGGTGTGGCCTTCGTGAAGGAGTACCTGCACCACCTCGAGGCCCACGGCAGGCGCGTGATCAACGGCAGCCGCGCCTTCGCGCTCGAGGTCAGCAAGGTCCGCCAGGATCTCGCGCTGCGCCGCGCCGGCATCCAGACCCCGCACACCATCGCGGTCATCGGCGGTCCCGCCGCGCTGAAGGCCGCCGCGCGCACGCTGGCCCTGCCGTTCATCACGAAGCACAACCAGGGCGGGAAGGGCCTCGGCGTCCAGCTGTTCCGCGATCTCGACGCCTTCGACGCGCACGTCGACGCGCCCGGCTTCGAAGACGGCATCGACGGCGTCACGCTGCTCCAGCAGTACATCCCGCCCGCCGGGGGCTACATCACGCGCGTCGAGATCGTGGATGGCGTGTTCCAGTACGCGATCCGCTCGTCCACGGCGGGTGGATTCGAGCTGTGCCCGGCGGATGCCTGCGCCATCGACGACGCGTACTGCCCGGTCGGCGAGTCCGCGACGTTCGCATTGCGCCCCGAGATCACGGCCGACGACCCGCTCGTCCGCTCCTACGTGCGGCTGATGCGCGACGAGCAGCTCGACCTCGCGGGCATCGAGTTCGTCGAGGATGCCGAGGGCCAGCGGTACACCTACGACATCAACGGCACGACCAACTACAACGGCACGGTCGAGGCCGAGCACGGGCTCTCGGGCATGGATGCGTTGGCGGCGTTGGTCGAGCGCGAGCTGCGCGGGTCCCGCGAAGCGGCGGCCAAATAGGCCGAGGAGGGGACGCCGCGTCGCCCGCCCGTTACCGGTGCGGAGCCGACAGGAGCGAACTTTGAGCTACTCTTTCTATGTCCGGTCCCCCGAGGTCGACTTCGGCGTGCTCGACACCTGGAGGGCTCCCCTCGTGGTCGAGGAGTCCGAGGGCGGCGTGCTCGAGGGGCCGTTCGAGGACGGGCAGGTGGTGCACGTCTTCGAAGAGGGCGTGACGACGCGCTCCGTCGAGATCTCCTGGGAGAACGGGACCTTCCAGGCGCGCGTCATGACCATGGCGTGCCCGGAGGACTACCGCATCGCGCTGCACCTCGCCTGCGAGGTCGCCCGACGGGCTGGCGTCGAGGTCGAGAGCGAAGAGGGCGAGCGATTCGCGCCCGACGCCGTCGACGCGCACTACGGCGACGACTGGATCCGCCAGCACGTGCGCAGCCTGTTCGGCTCGACGGTCGCCATCCTGCGCGAGCACGGCGAGATCATGATGAGCGGGGCGGGGTGCACCGTGACGCTGAACCAGGCCGTGCTCGACGAGGTCCTCGCGGCCTCCGACGACCCCGAGGCCCAGGCCGAGGCGCTGTTCCGCGTGTTCCGCGAGGTGAGCTTCCCGGGCGAGGAGTGGTACCGGGCGTCGCTGATGGCCGTGCGCCTGCAGGATGGGTCCGAGCGCACGCTGATCGTCTGGGGCCCGGGCGTGTCGTACCAGTTCCCGAAGGCCGAGCTGATCGCCCTGACCGATCCGCAGATCTTCGTGCCCTGGACGCGCCTCGCCGAGCTCGCCGGCGACCGCCTCACCTGGATCGACGGGGCCACCGCGCGCGTCGAGGCCATCCCGGACGAGGAGTGGGACGCGTTCGTCGCGCGCGCCATGCCGTACGCCACGACGCTCGAGGGCTTCGGGCCCGGAGGCGGCGAGGCCGAAGCGCATGCCGAGCCCGACGGGCCCGCCGTCCCGGGCGAGGGCAACGGCATCACGTGGCTCGTCACCGTGGTCGTGGTCATCGCGGTGCTCGCGGGCCTCGCCTGGCTCGTGATGTGACCGGCGGCGTGGGGCGCGGGGCGCTACAGGGCGCACCGGAGGTCCCATGCTGCGCTACGCCCTCGTCCTCGCCCTCGTCGGCTGTCCGAAGCCCGCGCCCGTCGCGCCCGTCCCGGTCGAAGCGCCTGCCGTGCGAGACGACGTGCTGGCCGTCACGTGGACGAACACCAGCGCCGAGGTCGACGCGGTCGCGCTGACCGTGTTCCGCTCGGCCCGCGCGTCGCTCGATCTCGCGCTCGCCGACCCCACGTGGACCGCGGCCGTCGAGCAGACGGGCGACCTGTCGGCGCTGAAGCCCGCCATCGTGGTGGACGTCGACGAGACGGTCCTCGACAACAGCCCCTACCAGGCGCGGCTCGTGCTCGACGGCGGCAGCTTCGGGAAGGACTCCTGGGGCGCCTGGGTGGAGGAGGCGAAGGCGAAGCCCCTGGCGGGCGCCGCGGAGTTCCTCACCGAAGCGAAGAGCCGCGGGATCGACGTGTTCTACGTCTCCAATCGCGACGAGAGCCAGGCGGAGGCCACCCGCAGGAACCTCGCCGCGACGGGCTTCCCGGACGCCGAGACGCTCGATCACCTGCGATTCCGGCCCGCCGAGGGCGACCGGACGAAGACCACCCGGCGGAAGGCGATCGAAGCGACCCACCGCATCGTGCTGCTGTTCGGCGACAACCTCTACGACTTCGTCGAGCTCGACAAGGCCGATCGCGCCGCGCGCGACGCGCTCGTCGCCGAGCACGCCGACTGGTGGGGCGTGCGCTGGTTCATGCTGCCGAACCCGATGTACGGGTCCTGGGACGACGCCGTGCTCGGCTACACGCACCCGGATCCCGCGGCTGCGCGGGAGGCCCGCGAGCAGGCCCTCGATCCCATGCGGTGAGATCGAGCGTGCGGCGCCGCGCGGGACGGATTACCCGGCGGCGCGTTCTGCATCTCTCTCTCTGGAGGCCCCGTGTTCCGCCTCGTCCCCGTTCTGTTGCTCGCTTCTGCCTGTACGACCTCTGGCCTCGAGGGCCGCGGGGTCGCGGCTCCCGACCGCGTCGAGGCGCGCTCGTGCCTCACCGGGCGCCTGCCCACGCGTGCCTCGGGCGACTTCGACCACTGGTCGAACGAGCTCACGGCGCTCCAGTACGCCCGGCACGTCGCCGAAGACGTGCTCGCGACGGGTGCCGACTGGATCCCGCTGCACGCGAAGTTCGCCTACGGCCCGCTGAACGACGACCTCGAGGACGAGGTGGTCGAGGTGTGGGTCGACCGCTGCGGCCAGACGCCGGAGTTCCTCGGCACCGTGCGCACCGACGACAAGGGCTGGATCTCGGCGTCGCTGCACCCCGACGCCATCGACGCGTACGGCGAGTTCACGCTGTTCTACCGCGTCGCTGGCGACGGCACGATCGCGACCAGCACGCTGCGGCGGTACCCCGTGGGCACGCGCCTGCAGGTGTTCGACATCGACGGCACGCTGACGAGCTCCGACATGGAGCTGTTCCGCGACCTGTTCTCCGAGCTCGGCACGGGCTCCTACGTGCCCGAAGCCCGCGTCGACGCGCTCGAGACGGTGTGGGCGCGCGCCGACCAGGGGTACGAGGTGCTCTACCTCACCGGCCGGCCGTACTGGCTCGACGGCATCACCCGCGAATGGCTCGACACGCTCGGCTTCCCGCCCGGCTCGCTCCACCTCGCGCGGACGAACGGCGAGGTCGTGCCGACCGAGTCCGGCGTCGGCGACTACAAGGCCGCGTACCTGGATTCGCTGCTGGCTGCGGGCTTCGAGGTCGACTTCGCGTACGGTAACGCCACCACCGACATCTACGGCTACCGCATGGCCGGCATCCCGCCCGAGACGACCCTGATCATGGGCACGCACGGCGGAGAGGACGGCACGCTCGCCGGGGGCGAGGGGTACACCGCGCACCTCGCGCGCATCGCGAGCGAGCCGGCGGTTCAGCAGCCCTTCAGCTGGTGAGCCCGGTCACAGGGTCTCGAGGAACGCGACGAGGTCGGAGAGCTCGGCGGGCGTGAGCCCGCTGGTGTTCGCCATCCCGCCGTTGTACGCGGCGTCCAGGGCCGACGCGAGGTCGGGAGCGCTGCCGTCGCGCAGGTAGGGGGCCGTTGCGCCGACGCCATTCAACGACGGCGTGTTCACGACCTCGCCCCGCAGCGTGTGCCCGACGTTGTCGGTGTAGCGGGCCCCGTTGTGGCAGGCGAGGCACCCGAGCTGCTGGAACAGGGCTTCGCCGCGGCCTGACGCCGACGATGGGGCGGGACGGCGCGCCGCCCGCGTCCAGTCGACGAACTCCGCCACCGCGTTCGCCTCGGTGGGCAGCAGGCCCGGACCGCCCATGCGCTCTGCGGACGTGCGGAACGCCTCGTCGGAGACCGTGGCGACCGCACCAATCCACGTCACGGGCTCGGTCTCGCTCACGACGCCCGCCAGCGACGGCGTCTGACGCACGCCGTCGGCGAACGCCCACGTCAGGCCGTCCGTTCGCCCGTCGACGTGGCACGTGGAGCAGGAGACCCCGCCGCCGCCGACGACGCCGGGCATGGCGCTGTAGAAGAGCTGGCGTCCGAGCTCGACCATCAGGTCGAGCCCCGGATCGCCCGGCAGCGCGACCCGCCCGATGGCCCCGATCCTGCGGGGCGGGTTGAATGCCGCGTCGGCGTTGATGGCGAGCTCGGTGGCCGCCAGGGCGATGCGCCCGTCGCTCACGGCGCGGTCGATGTCGCTGTGGACACGGACGCCGCGCTCGGTGAGCACGGCACCCACCGGGCCCGCCGCCGTGTCGACGAGGGAGGCCGCGACATGGGAGAAGCCGCTCTCCCGCGGGGAGGACCGCTCGGGCACGAGGCCCGTGTCGTTGGCGCGGTTGTCGACGGGGCTCGACGGGTCGAGGTAGATCACGGCGTTCGACGCCTCCATCGTCGCGATCCACGTCGAGCCGTCGTGGGTGCTGGTGACGCTGGAGACGTAGCTGCGACCGAGCAGCCCGCCCGCCCAGAACGCTTCGCCGGTACCGTCGGCGGCGAAGCGCACGATCGCCGGCGACAGCTTGCCGACGACCACGGCATCGTTCTGCGCCTCGTTCGTGTACACGTCGACCGTCGGCGGCGTCGGTACGTCAGGGTCGCTCGGGGCCACGGGAGTCGCGGTGTCGACGTACAGCATCGGGACGAGCAGCTCGCCCGTCTGGGGCACCACCCAGGGGTCACCGCTCACGCGCGATTCCAGCGCCACCCATGCCTCGTCGACCAGGCGGGAACGCGTCGGGGCGTGCCACTGCTCGATCGAGCCGTTCTCGAGGTCGATCCGGTCGACCGCGTCACCCCGGAGACGCGTGACGAACAACGTGCGTTCGGCCTCGTCCAGCGCGAGGAACCGTGGCTCGTCGACGTTCCAGGACTCGAGGACCTCCAGCGTCGTCGCATCGAGGGCGAGCACGGTGTCGGACAACGACACGGCCACGTAGATGCGGTCACGGGAACGCTCGGCAACGATACCGATCGGCTCCAGACCCACCGCCACGCGGGCCAGGGGGGTTCCGTCGAGCGTGGTGGAGACGACCTCGCCATCGCCGCGCAGCGTGACGAACAGGCGTTCGTCGCTGTGCGTGATCCGACTCGGCTCGTCGCCCACGTCGAACACGGTCGGAACACCGGCTTCGGGTACGAAGACCACGCGATCCATCAGCGGGTCGACCGCGAACACGCCGTCACCGCGGGGCGAATCGACGATCGTCGTGCTCCCGGTGGGCCCGGCGCGGAGCTGGGCGGCCACGTCGGGGTCGAGGGTCGGGTCGGAGGGCGGCGCAAGCTCGACTTCCGCTTCGGGGGAGTTGCAGGCCAGGAGAGTGACGAAGGCAAGGACGAACGAACGAGGCACCGGATCCTCCGCGCGGTTCCATCGATGGTACCGCAGGTGCTAGTGTCGTATCCATGGCATTTCTCCCGCTCGCTCTGTTCGCCTGTGCCGCGCCCGACGAAGTCCCACCCGAGCAGGAGGACACGGTCGTCGAACCGCCCGAGGTGGCCTGGCTCGGACGCGGCACGCTCGTCGCGCCGCCGCGGGTCACCGACGATCCCGTATGGTGCTGGACGCTCGCGAATGGCGAGCTCATCGCCATCGGCCTCCCTACGGGCCGGCGGTACCGGTTGCCGCTGCTCGATCCCGAGTCCGACACCGGCGATTTCTGGATCGACGACTTCACGGTGCTCGACGACGCGCTCCTCTGGTCCGACAACGACGGGATCCATCGCCTCTCCCTCGCGACGGTGACCCGCGAAGACGTCCCGTTCGCGTACGCCCGGGGAATCGGCGTGTGGAACGGCCAGGCGTCGGTGGCGACGCTCCTCGAGCCGCGCGGGCTGACGGTGTACGACAGCTGGTCGGCCGTCGAGGAGCGGAGCGGGCTCACGCTGCTCTGGTCGTTCCTGGACGACACGGCGCATTTCTCCCGCCTCGACATCCACGGCGACGACGCGTTCGGTGCGTGGCACTCCACCGACGAGATCGAGCGGTTCGACCCGGTGTCCGGCCAGGTGCGAGAGCGGATTCCGCTCGAGGGGTACTCGGGCTGGATCTGGGGTCTCGATGTGGAAGGAGGGTTCCTCCAGATCGTCGGGGCGACGAGCGACGACAGCTCCCGCCGCAGCGTGCACCAGTTCGACCTCCAGGGGCGGTGGGTGGCCTCGGTCGAGATCCCCGACGGCCCCGATGGCCCCCCGACCCGTCCCTACGGGCTCTGGTGTGACAGCCTCGACGACGACGGGGATTGATCGCGGGCGACGGTTCGTCCGCTACCCGTCGTCAGACAGATCGAGAGAGATCTTGAGCACCCGGATGTCGGCCCTGGCGTTCGCGAGCGCCTGATCCTCCCAGACCTTCACGTGGTCGACGTTCAGGCGTCCCGCCCACCGCGCCCAGTACAGCAGCACGTGGAAGTCCGCAGTGCCGTCGGTCTCGACGGGCCTCCCGTCGAGGTCGTGCAGCGGTGCCAGCACGTCTTCGATGCGGCCTTCGGTCGTCTCGTACGCCACCGTGCGGTCGAGGTTCTCGATGAACGCGAAGGCCGGCGCGTTGCAGCTGCCGGGCTCGCCGTACGGCACGCGGCGCCCCTCGCGGTCGAACACCAGCACCTCGGGCACGCTCTTGCCGATCTGCTCGAACACGGCGGGCAGATCGTCGTCGTGCACGCGCAGCACGTTGTCGGTGCGGAGGCCCTTGTGCCCGAGGTACTCGACGAGCTCGGCGTTCGAGCGCGCGTCGTTCGGGTCGCGAAAGCCGTAGACGACCTTCAGCACGGGCCCACAGCCGTGAAGCAGCGCGAACAGGGGGAGGAGGCGCATCGGCGCCATCCTGCCATGAATCGGGCTCACGCGCTCCGGCGTCGCACCAGGGCCAGGCCGAGCACCAGGATCGGCAACAGCGGGATCATCGGGCCACGCGTGCTGCATCCGGACCGGCAGGCGCACCCCGCCTTGTCCGGGTCGTCCTCGTCGGTGTCGGTGTCGGCGTCGGCATCTGCGTCGGAGTCGGCGTCTACATCGGTGTCGATGTCCGCGTCGGAGTCCGTGTCGGCGTCGGAGTCCGTGTCGCTGTCCGTGTCGGCGTCGGTGTCGGTGTCGGGCTCGTCCGTGTCGGGACCGTCGGTGTCGACGCTCGTGTCGCCCGTGTCGGCGTCCGTGTCGGCGTCGGTGTCGGTGTCGGATTCGCCGGTGTCGCCCGTCGTTCCGGTGGGAGCCGGGGTGCCGGTGTCGCCCGTGGGCGCCGGCGTGCTGGTGTCGCCCGTCGGTGCCGTCGTATCGGCGTCCGCGTCGGTGTCCGCGTCTGCGTCGGTGTCCGCGTCTGCGTCTGCGTCTGCGTCTGCGTCTGCGTCGGTGTCTGCGTCTGCATCTGCGTCGGTGTCTGCGTCTGCGTCCGCGTCTGCGTCCGCGTCTGCGTCGGTGTCTGCGTCTGCGTCTGTGTCCGCGTCTGCGTCGGTGTCTGCGTCTGCGTCGGTGTCTGCGTCTGCATCTGCATCCGCATCGGCGTCCGCGTCTGCGTCGGTGTCCGCATCTGCATCTGCATCTGCATCTGCGTCAGCGTCGGTATCCGCATCGGCGTCGGTGTCTGCATCGGCGTCTGCGTCGGTATCGGCGTCTGCGTCGGTGTCTGCATCCGCGTCTGCGTCGGTATCGGCGTCTGCGTCGGTGTCGGCATCGGCGTCTGCGTCGGTGTCTGCGTCCGCATCAGCATCCGCATCCGCGTCAGCGTCGGTGTCTGCATCCGCGTCAGCGTCAGCGTCTGCATCCGTGTCTGCATCCGCATCCGCATCCGCATCCGCATCCGCATCCGCATCCGCATCCGCATCCGCATCTGCATCTGCGTCGGTGTCCGCATCCGCATCCGCATCCGCATCAGCGTCAGTGTCCGCATCGGCATCCGCATCGGTGTCGGCATCGGCGTCCGCATCTGCATCTGCATCGGCGTCCGCATCCGCGTCGGTATCGGCGTCTGCGTCCGCATCTGCATCTGCATCGGCGTCGGTGTCTGCATCTGCATCGGCGTCCGCATCGGCGTCAGCGTCTGCGTCGGTGTCCGCATCGGCGTCGGTGTCCGCATCGGTGTCGGTGTCGGCCTCGCCCGTGTCGCCCGTGTCGTTGCAGCGGTCGAGCGGGTCGGTCGGACACGGGTCGCACGCGTCGGGAGCCCCGTCGTCGTCGGTGTCGATCGTGTCGTCGCCGCCGGGACACACGTCCTCCGAGTCGCACACGCCGTCGAGGTCGGAGTCGTTCGTCGCGTCGAGCGGGCAGAGGTCGCAGGCGTCGGGGGTGCCATCGGCATCCGTGTCGACGGTGTCGTCGCCGCCGGGACACACGTCGACGCAGTCGGGGACCCCGTCCGCGTCTGCGTCGAAGCCCTCGTCGACGAGCGAGTCGCAGTCGTTGTCCCGCTGGTCGCACACCTCGGGGTTCCCCGGGAACCGCAGCGGGTCGTCGTCGTCGCAGTCGCCACAGGCGACCCAGGTGTCCCCGTCGGCGTTGGTGATCTCGTCGATGGGGATGATCCCGTCGCAGTCGTCGTCGATGCCGTCACAGAGCTCGGGAGCGCCGGGGAAGCGCATCGGGTTCGCGTCGTCGCAGTCGTCGCACGCGACCGCACCGTCGCTGTCGAGGTCGGTCGTCTCGGACGGGGGAACGAGGCCGTCACAGTCGTCGTCGATGCCATTGCAGAGCTCGGGAGCCCCGGGGAAGCGGGTGCCATCGGCGTCGTCACAGTCGACGCAGGCGATGGCGCCGTCGGTGTCGAGGTCGGCCTCGGACGGGGGGACGATGCCGTCGCAGTCGTCGTCGACACCGTTGCAGAGCTCGGGCGCGCCCGGGAAGCGGGTACCGTCGTCGTCGTCGCAGTCGTTGCACTCGACGGAGCCGTCCAGGTCGGTGTCTTTCGTCTCGGTGGACGGAATGGTGCCGTCGCAGTCGTCGTCGATGCCGTTACAGCGCTCGGGAGCGCCCTCGTACACGTCCGGATCGCCGTCATCGCAGTCGGTGTCGTAGACGCTGGCGCCGTCGCCGTCGAGGTCGTCGGACCCCGTTCCCGGCGTTCCGTGGTCGCCGGCGCCGTACGCCGGGTCGTCGGGATCCGCGAACGGACCCACGTTGCCGCCCGTGTCGCAGCTGCCGCAGACGACCGCGATGGCGTGGCCGGGCGCGACGGCCCCCCACGTCGCGACCGACACGATGCTGCCGTCGTCTTCGAGGGTCAGGGTGCCGCCGGACGTGCCCAGCGCGACCGTGTCGTACGCGTAGTCGCACGCCACGCCGCCGTTGGCCCCGCTGTCGCCGTTGGCGCAGAGCACGGCGTATCCACCGGGCTCGACGACGACGCTGCTCGCGATGCGGTGGCGGCGGCCCTGGTCGTCGACGAGCTCGCGGCCCTCGAGGTCGATCGGTGCGGACGTGGTGTTGGTGAGCTCGACCCACTGCCCGTCGGCGTCGGCGACGGCCGTGGGGTCGACCATGAGCTCGGAGAGCTGCAGGGTGCACGCCGCGAGCTCGCCACTCGACTCGAAGCAGTAGATCGAGCGCGACGACGAGCAGGCGGACTCGTTGAAGTCGGTCCACCGGGAGTCGGTGAAGTTCACCGGCGAGCCCGACGTGCCGCGGATCTGGCCCGGCCCCCCGTAGGTCCAGCCCTGGCAGTCGAAGCCGCTCGGCGTGCCGTCGGCGAGCGCGCCGGTGTAGGCCGGCGGTGCCACGTTCGCCCGGATGGGCGCGGTGAGCTCGCCATCGACCAGATCGGCGATGCACCCGGCGATCTCGACGCTGTCGTCGGCGCGCACGAAGCGCCCGTCCTCGAGCATGTCGGTGGCGTTCCGCCCGCCCTGGACCGCGAGCCACGCGACCCAGTTGGTGTCGGCGCCGTACAGCGCCTCGCCGGTGGTGTCGCAGAGCGCATCTCCGCCGGCGGGCCCGCCCATCGCGGCGGTCGGCACGTCGGCGATGAACACCCGCCGATCCGGAAGGCCCGGGTCGCACGCGGCGGCGGGCTCGCGCGCGTCGACGGCGATCGTCGTGGACGGGTGGGACCCGGGGGCGCCGGGCTTCTCGACAGGGGCGGAGCAGGCCGCCAGGGCCATGGTCAGAACGACAGAACGGATGCGCATGGAAACAGCTCCAGAACCGCCCGGTTCTACCGCGGCCTCCCTGACGCGTCGCTGACACCCCGGTGTCGCCGGGCGCGAGAACGCCCCTGGGGCCGCGCTCCGCACGGCAGCCAGACGCGGGGAGTAAGTCCCATGTAGCCGTGGATTCGCGCGTCGGAGGCCGATCCGCGCGCCGATGCGCTCGTGCCCGTCGTGTGGAATCACACATCGGGTAGCATCCGTGGATGCTGTTCCTGTTCGCGGTCGCCGTCGCGGCCCCCACCCAGATCGACTACGCGAGCTTCCCGAACACCAACGGGCTCACGCTCAACGGCGACGCCAACTACAACTCGGGCAGCGCCGCCATCGACGTGACCGACTCGGCGAACCGCGACAAGGGCAGCGTGTTCTACAGCACGCCGATCGACTGGGGCGCCGACTACTCGCTCCGCACGCACTTCGTCTTCGACATCAACGGCGGCTCGGGCGGGGCCCACGGCATGGCGTTCGTCATGCACGACGACTCCCAGGGCGCGAGTGCCGTCGGCAGCGACGAGTGGTCGACGGCCTACGACGGCATCAGCCCCAGCGTGTTCGTCGAGATCGACACCTACGACGAGGGGACCGACGACCCCAACGGCAACCACCTCGGCATCGGCTTCAACGGCGACACCAACACCGTGACCGAGTGGACGGGCAGCCCCACCGACTTCAACAACGGGAACAACCAGCACCTCTGGGTCGAGTACTCCCAGCAGTCCCAGCTCCTCGAGGTGTATTGGGCCACCTCCGCGAGCAAGCCCGCCTCGCCGCAGCTCACGTACACGGTCGACGTGCTCACGCGGCTCGGAACCACCTTCTACGTCGGATTCACCGGGGGCTCGGGCCCCACGAGCGGCAACTACGACAACGAGCACCAGGTGAAGTCCTGGCAGCTCGACGCCGACGTCGATGCCGACGACGATGGGCGGCTCGCGTTCGAAGACCCCTGCGACCTCGATCCCGCGAGCCCGCTCACCGACACCGACTCCGATGGGCTGTTCGGCCTCTGCGACGCCTGCCCCAACGTCTCGCCGAACGACGGCGACGGCGACGGCGCGCTCGCCTGCGGCGCCACGCCCGACTGCGACGACGCCAATCCCGCGGTCCGCCCGGGCGCCGCCGAGGTCACGTGCAACGGGGTCGACGACGACTGCGACGCCGGAACGGTCGATGCGCCCGACGTCGATGGCGACGGGTCCAACATCTGCCCGGTCGGCGGGATCGACTGCGACGACAACGACCCCCTGCGGTATCCCGGCAAGCCCGAGATCTTCTGCAACGGCATCGACGACGACTGCGGCACGGTCGCCGACAACGTCGACCAGGACAACGACGGCGCGTTCACCTGCGACGTCCAGCCCGACTGCCAGGACAACAACCCGGCGATCCACCCGGGGCAGAACGAGATCACGTGCAACGGCCTCGACGACGACTGCGATCCGGCCACGCTCGACGGCCCCGATGGCGACGCCGACGGGGTCGCGACCTGTGTGGACTGCGACGACGCCAACCCCGACAACTTCCCCGGCAACGTCGAGACCTGCGACTCGGCCGACAACGACTGCGACGGCGTGGCCGACAACGGGCTCTCGTTCTCGAACTACTTCGTCGACGGCGACGGCGACCTGTTCGGCGCGGGCGCAGGCATGTCGGCCTGTGCCGACCCGGGCTCCGGCTTCTCGACGCTGAACACCGACTGCGACGACACGGCCGACAACGTGTACCCGGGTGCCATGGAGCTCTGCGACGGGCTCGACAACGACTGCAACGGGTTCGGCATCAACGGCCCCGGCAGCGAGGCCGACCAGGACAACGACGGCTACCGGATCTGCGACGGCGACTGCCTCGACACGGTGTTCGCCGCGAACCCCGGTGCCGCCGAGATCTGCGACGGCATCGACAACGACTGCAATGGCTCGGCGGACTACCCGGGCGGCGAGAACGACGCCGACGGCGACGGGTTCCGCGCGTGCGACGACTGCGACGACGGCACCGGCGTCACGTACCCGGGCGCGGCCGAGGTCTGCGACGCCGAAGACAACGACTGCAACGGGCAGGTCGACGACGGCCTCACGTTCGTCGACTACTTCGCCGACGGCGACGCCGACGGGTACGGCGCGGGTGCCGCCGAGAACCGCTGCGAGCAGATCCCCGGCTGGGTGCCCACGGCCGGCGACTGCGACGATGCCGTGGCCGGCACGCACCCCGGAGCCACCGAGGTGTGCGACGGGGTCGACAACGACTGCGTGGGCGGGATCGACGACGGCATCCAGAACGCGAACTACTACGAGGATGCCGACGGCGACGGGTACGGCGACCCGTTCTCGACGCCCGTGAACGACTGTCAGCCGCCCACGGCGACCTCGGTGGCGAACAACGGCGACTGTGACGACTCCGACCCCGACGTGAACCCGGCGAGCCCCGAGGTGTGCGACGGCATCGACAACGACTGCGTCGGAGGCGTCGACGACGGGCTGACCTTCGAGCTCTGGTACACCGACGTGGACGGCGACGGGTACGGCGATCCGAATTCCACGCCGATCTCCTCGTGCTCCGAGGTGCCCGGTCGCGTGACCGACGCGACCGACTGCGACCCCGCGCTGGTGTTCACGCATCCGGGCGCACCCGAGATCTGCGACGACCTCGACAACGACTGCAACGGCGTCGTCGACGAGGGCCTGCCGACCGACCGGTTCTACTACGACGCCGACCTCGACGGGTTCGGCGACCCGGGCGTGTACGTCGACGACTGCTCGATCCAGGCCGGCTACCGGACCATCGGGGGCGACTGCGACGACGTCGATCCGCTCATCAACCCCGACGCCACCGAGGTCTGTGACGGGATCGACAACGACTGCACGGGCGTCGCCGACGACGGGATCCCGAGCTTCCCGTACTACGCCGACCAGGACGACGACGGGTACGGCGCGGGCGCGGTCGTCGACACCGACTGCTTCGTGCCCGGGGGCTACTCGCTGTCCTCGGCGGACTGCAACGACGGGAACGACGCCATCTACCCGGGCGCCATCGAGCAGTGCGACCAGCTCGACAACAACTGCAACGGCATCGTCGACGACAACGTCGCGACGGTCGACTGGTACCCCGACCTCGACAACGACGGGTTCGGCTCGGGGACTCCCGTGGCGAGCTGCGCCGAGCCCACCCCGACGACGGAGTGGGCCCCGAACGCGCTCGACTGCAACGACGCGAACGCGGCGGTGAACCCCACGGCCGACGAGATCTGCGACGCCCTCGACAACGACTGCGACGGGCTCGCCAACGGCCAGGACCCCGACCTCGTGGCGCCGCTCTACTACCCCGACAACGACGGCGACGGATTCGGGTCGGAAACGGCCCTCGGGGCCGCGTACTGCTCGCCCCCGACGGACTTCGTGTTGTCGTCGAACGACTGCGACGACGACGACCTGAACGTGAACATCGCGGCCCCCGAGAACTGCCCCGACGGCATCGACAACGACTGCGACGGGCTCGTGGACGTGGACGACCCCGACTACACGCCCGATCAGCTGACGTACTGGTACGACCAGGACGGCGACGGCTACGGCACGCCGGCGCTCACCGTCCAGGCCTGCCCGGGGCTCCAGCCGCTCGGGTACGTCCCGTCGACGGCGGGCTTCGACTGCAACGACGCCGAGTACTTCGTGAACGCCGGGGCCGCCGAGGCCTGCGACGGCCTCGACAACGACTGCGACGGCGTGCTCGACGACGGGCTGCCCACCCAGCCGTTCTACCCGGACCTCGACCTCGACACGTACGGCGACGCCAATGCCGTTCCGCTCGAGCTCTGCGGTGACTTCGTGCCCGCCGCGCTCGGGCTCGTGCAGACGACCGGCGACTGCGACGATGCCGAGGCCCTCGTGTTCCCCGGCGCGACAGAGGTGTGCGACGGCATCGACAACAACTGCGTGGGCGGCATCGACGAGGGTCTCCTCGGCATCTTCTGGCGGGACGACGACGGGGACGGCTACGGCGACGCGGACGACGCGCCCGTGGAGGCGTGTCTCGACGCGCCCCCGCCCTCGACCGTGCTCGATCCGACCGACTGCGACGACACGAACGAGAACGTGAACCCCGGCGCCGAGGAGCTCTGCGGGAACGGCATCGACGACGACTGCGACGGCGAGGCCACCGAAGGCATCCTGTACTACCCGGACTTCGACGGCGACGGGCACGCCGAGGCGGGCCATCCGGGCACCGACTCGTGCACGCCGATCTCGGGCCACCTCACCGAGTCGGGCGACGACTGCGACGACAGCGACGCATCCCGGTTCGACGACTGCGACGCGGCCCCGACGAAGACGGGCTGCAACTGCGACGGCGGTGCGGGTAGCCCGGTGCCATGGGCGTTCGTGGGGCTGTTCCTGCTCGGGCTTCGCCGCCGGGCGGCGTAGCTACTCGATCGTGCAGGACTGCAGGTCGGGCGAGCAGCGCACGATGTTCCGTCGGTGCGCGCGGACGGTCGCCGAGCCCGCTGTGACGTAGCCGGCGCCGAAGTCCGCCTCGATCGTGTAGAGCCCGGCGGGCAGGTCGCCCAGCGGCACCATCGCGCGGCCGTCGGCGCCCACGAGGCGCGTCGGAATGGGAGTGTCGACCTCCATCGCGCCGAGCTGCGGGGCGGGGCGCACGATGGCCTCCGGGGCCCACACGACCTCGGTCTCGACGGGCACGGTGTCGGGGAGCGACGCGCGGCGCGTCGGAGCCCGGGCCGCCGGCTGCACCGCGGCTTCGCCCACCAGCTGGCGACCGACCGCCAGGCCCGCGGACAGCGACGTGAGCACGGCCCCGAGGCACGTGAGCGACAGCAGCACGAGCGCCCAGACCCACCACGGCGGCGTCGCGCGAGCCCGGGCGCGCCGTCGGCTCGTCGGTGGCGTGGCGAGCGGCACGCGCGGCACGAGCGTGGGGGTGAGGCGCCCATCCATGCCCTCGGCGCGGAGCTGGCGGGGCCCGATCGAGGGCGGCGTGTGCGCGTCGGACACGCGGATGCCCGTGAGATCGCCCGGCCTGCCGGGCTCGGGGAAGGACCGGCTGCGGCACCAGGCCCCGCGCGTCGGGCCGGGAAGCGTGGGGGCGAGCAGCTCGAGCTCGGCCGCGAGGTCTGCGGCGGGCGGGCGCGCGGCAGGGTCGTACGCGAGCACCGCGCGGAGCAGCGCGAGCAGCGGCTCGGGCAGGCCCTCTGGAAGGGCGGCGAGCTCGTCGCCGAGTGTGGCTTCGTAGGCCTCGGCGTTCGCGACCACGGCGTAGTGCTGGTGCAGCGTGCGGCCGGCGAGGTAGCGCCGACCCGCGAGCCCTTCGAACAGCACGCAGCCGAGCCCGTACACGTCGCCCTCGGGCCCGTCGACGTTCGAGAACCGCTCGGGCGACATGTACTGGTAGGTGCCGATCACCGAATCGGTCACGGTGTCGGCCTCGCGCTCGATGTCGGCCCGCGCGATGCCGAAGTCGAGCAGCTTCACCTGGCCGTGCCGCGAGATGCGCAGGTTCGCGGGCTTGATGTCGCGGTGCACGAGCCGCATCGCGGCTCCGTCGTCGCCCACCGTCGACCACGCCGCGTCGAGCCCGCTGGCGACGTCGGCGATGCACTCGGCCAGCATGCGCGGGCTCAGGTCGTTCTCGGGCTTGATGAGGCTGCTGAGATCGACGCCGTCGACGTATTCGGTGACGAGCGACACCCGCTCGCCGATCAGCACGAGGTCGCGCACCTTCAGGATGGCGGGGTGGTCGATGCGCGAGAGCAGGCGGGCTTCGTCGCGCAGCCGCTCGACGGCCTGCCCGTACGGGTCGAGACCGGCGCGGAGCACCTTGATGGCGACGGTCTGCCGCACGCCCGACGGCGAGACGAGGATCGCGCGGTACACGTCGCCGAAGCCGCCGCGCCCGACGCATTCGTGCAGCTCGAACACGTGGCCGGACCGCTGGGGCCCTGGGGATGTGCCTTCGCGCGGGGTCATCGGCCGGCCATGTAGCCCGTTCGCCCGGTGCGAAGCCCGTCGTGGGGGAGGCCTTAGGGGTTTTTTAGGCCGTTGGAACGCTCAGAGCCCGGGCGCCACGGCATCGGGCGGCACGCCCCACAGCCCTTCCGTGCCGGGGCGTTGGTCGGCGGAGTGGCACATCTCGCACGGGCTGCACGGGACCTCGTCGGGCGTGCCGTCGGCGAAGTGCTTGCCGAACCACCACGGCCCGCCGCCCGCGTTGACGTAGTCGTCGGGCATCCGCACCTGGAGGGTGTGGCCCTCGGCGAGGTCGATGCGCTCGTGGAGGAGCACCGTGCCGACGGGGAAGGGCGCATCGAGCGCGCGTGGCTCGAAGGGGTCGAGCGCCGTGTAGAGATCGACGGTGTCGAGGTCAGCGGTCACGGGCAGGCGGGAGATCCACACGTTTCGCTGGGTGTTCTCGGTGATCTGCTCGAACGGCTCGGCGTTCACGCGCACGAGGCGCCCGTCGTCGAAGCCGCGTACGAGCTCGGGCACGAGCCCCTCGTCGAATGCGCAGGCATCGGGTGGGCCGGTGAACAGCGGTGGGCACGCGCCGAACGGCGCGTCGTCACAGGCGAGCAGGGCGAGCGACAGGAGCGGCGCGACTCTCATGGGGACCTCCTGCCACCTGGGTGTCGCGGCCCGTTACGACGTCACGGCGCGCAGCCTCCGGCGTGCGAGGCGGCAGAGCACCGTGGTCCAGGCGGGCTCGAAGGACGCCGGGCCGCCTGCACGGCTCGCGCGGGCCCACGCGAGGGCCGCGCGGGGCAGCGCGTAGCCCTGGGCCGGCAGCGTCCGCCGCAGGTTGCGCTCGGCATCCGCGTCGCCGTCGAGCACCTGGAGCGCGGCGAGGTTCCACGCGAGCTCGGCCTGGCCGCAGGCGGCGACACGCTCGGGGAGGCCCGCAGGCACGGGCTCGCCGCGCGCCCAGCCCACGATGGCCCGGTAGGCGTCGTGCACGCCGCCCTTCGGGTCGGGGCAGGCGACGAGACGCGCGAGCGCGGCGTCGACCTCCGCTTGGGTACCCACGTCGAGGGCCCGCAGGAGCCCTGTCGTACGCACCACGGTGTCCCGGTCGGGCGGCACCTGGTCGGGTAGCCACGCGCGCAGGGCGTCCAGCACCGCCTCCGCGTCTTCCCGGCCCATCTCGACCGCGACCTCCGCGCGGCGGATGTGGCCGATCTCGATCTGGAGCGCATGGCCACACGCCGTGGCGAGGGTCACGAGCGATTCGAAGCCCGCGAGAGCAGCGTCGTCCTCGCCGAGGAGGTGATGCACGAGGGCCAGGCTGCCCGTCGGGCTCAGCACGTGGAGGGGACCGAACGGCCGCGCGGCCTCCAGCGCCGCGGCGAACCGGTCACGCGCGGCGAGCAGGTCGCCCGTCTCGATGGCGAGCCGGCCGTCGGACATCTCGAGCTCGATCGCGAGGATGGGGTCGACGTCGTCGGCGAGCACCCGGCGCGCCTCCCCGAGCAGGCGCCCGACCTCCGGAGGTGCCACGCCCCTCGATGTCGCGGCCTTCGCGAGACCCAGCCAGAACCGGGCCTTCGCGCGCGGCGAGCACGGCACCCCGAGCCCCTGCTGGCTCCAGCGCGCCGTGTCGTCGGGCCGCCCCCCGACCAACGCGCGGAGGGCGAGCGCCGCCAGCATCCGCGCCGTCAGCTCGGTGTAGCCGCCCGCGATCGACTCCGCGAGCACGGCCTCCATCGCGGGGATGTCGTGCTTGAGCCGCGCCTCGACGCCGCGGGCGGTCGCGCCGAGCAGCGAGTCGGGCGCCACCGCCGCGATGCGTTCGGCCCAGCCGATGCAGTGCTCGCCGACGCGGAGCTGGAGCGCGATGTCGTAGGCCTCGAGGATCTCGCACGCGGCCTCCGCATCGCGCGCGATGCCCGTGCGCATCGCGGCCTCGAGCTCGGGGCGGGCGTCGAGGAGGCGGTCGAGCGCGGCATGCGTGTCGGGCGAGAAGATGCCGGCGAGCGCCTCGCGGGCGACCCGACGGTAGTGCGCCAGGTGCGCCATTCGGGCCGCGCCCACGGCCTCGGGCGCGTGGTCGACCACCGCGGGCTGGAGGCTCGCGAGCAGGCGCAGGCGCTGGCTGCGGCGCTGGAGCAGGCCGTGGGTCTGCAGCACGTGCAGACGCGGCAGGGTGTCGTCGCCCAGCAGGGCCGTCGCATCCTCGACGCCGAACCAGCCGCCGAACGACGCGCACCGCGCGAGCGCCTCGCGGCTCGCGCCGTCGAGCAGGGCCCACGAGCGCGCGAAGGACCCCGCGAGCCCGCGCCCCACGGGGCCTCCGAGCGACCGGGTCGTCGCGGACTCGAGCTCGAGCGCCAGCGGCACGCCTTCGCAGCGGCGCGCCACGTCGAGCGCCTCCTCGCCGTCGATCCCGCCGAGCCGCTCGACCATCGCCGTCGCGTCCGCTTCGGGCAGGGGCGGCAGATCGAGGCGTGCCGAGCCCTCCAGCGCGAGCGGCACGCGGCTCGTGACCAGCAGCCGCAGCCCTGTCGCCCGCAGCCACTCGGCGCAGACGGGGGCCAGCGCAACGGCCAGGTGCTCCGCACCGTCGAGCACCACGAGGTCGACGCGGCTCGCGAGCGCCCGGCCGAGCTGCGCCCCGCCATCCCTCCCGCGCAGGACGCCGAGCCGCTGCGCCACCGAGCCCAGCGCCTCTTCCACGGTGCCCGAGGGCTCGAGGTCGAACCACCCGACAGGGCCGGGCCAGCGCTCCGCGATGGCGTGCGCCACACGGGTCTTGCCCATGCCCGGCCCGCCGAGCACCTGTGCGACGCGGCCGGTCGTCAGGCCCTTCAGCACGGCGTCGATCGCGGCATCGCGCCCGATGCACGGGCCCAGCGGGCGCACCGGGTGCAGGCGCGCGTCGCGGTGGGGCTCCGCGTGCAGCGCGTAGCCCGAGCCCCGCTCGGTGAGCAGGTGCGTGGGCTCCGCCGCGTCGACCTCGAGCTTCCCGCGGAGCCGGTTCACGGTCACCGTCACCGTCCGCGTCTGCACCGAGTCCGCGTAGCCCCACACGGCTTCCAGCAGCTCGTCCTGGGGCACCGCCCGGCCGAGGTTCAGCGCCAGGTGCCGCAACAGGCGCGTCTCGATCGGGCTCAGCGCCGTCTCGTCCCCGATGCGGGTCACCATGCCGCGGTCGAGGTCGAGGGTCCGGTCCGAGAGCTCCAGGCGCATGACCGATGGTACCGCCTCGCACGCCGCTTGTGACCTCCTGTGATGTAGGGCTCGCAGAGGCGGTCACTACGGTGGGGGAGTCCCCCACGGAGGTACCGATGATCCTGATGCTCTCCTCGCTCTCGGCTGCCCTGGCCGCCCCGGACTTCGACGCCGGGTCGGACGGGAGCTACGGCCCGCTCCTCGTCACCGCCGGGAACACGCTGCAGGTGACGCTGCCCCCCGACGGCGTGATCCGCGCGACGGACATCACCGTCGAGACCGGCGGCGTCCTGCGGTTCCAGACGAACACCAACAACACGCCCGTCTACCTGTTGGCCCAGGGCGACATCCGCATCGACGGCACGCTCGACATCGCCGGTCGTCCCGCGACGGCCGACGTGGGCGGCTTCGCCGGTCCGGGCGGCTGGAGCGGGGGCGCGGGTGCCCAGACGGGGAACATCGACGCGCGTCCGAAGAGCGTGAACGCGGACCCCGAGCTCCTCCACCTCGTCGGCGGCGTGGGTGGCAACGGAGATGGGGACGCCTTCCCGAACTGCGGTGGCGGCGGAGGGGGCGGCGCGCTGCTCATGGCCTCGGACACGCGTGTGACCATCGCCGGCGCGGTGCTCGCGGGCGGTGGCAGCGCCCAGTGCCCCGACTTCCTCAACGACCCGGGCGCCGCTGGGTACGGCGGGAACGTGCGGATCGTGGCCCCCGTCGTGGATGGGTCCGGCGCGATCGACACGCTCGGTGGGGACGGCCTCGTCCAGCGCGCGGGGTACCTGCGGATCGACACGCTGCTCCCCGCGGCCTACACGGGCCTCGACTTCAACGGCGGGCCTCCGGGCGCGAGCGGGCGGTTCTCGTCGGGCTACACGATGATGGGCATGCTGCCCGTGGTGCCCCAGGCGCGCATCCTCAGCGTCGCCGGGCAGACGGTCGCCACGGAGTCGGGCGCGGTGAGCGTGACGCTCGGCAGCGGCGACCCCCGCACGCAGGACGTGGTCGTGCAGGTCACGGGCCTGCAGCCCTCGGGCACCGTGTCGGTGCGCGTCGAGCAGTGGAAGTCGGGCATGAGCAACGCCACGGCGACCGACCTGATGAACCTCGACCTCTCGACGGGCGACACGGTCACGATCCCGGTGACCTTCGAGCCCCTGACGGCCACCTGGCTCACCGCGGTGGTGCGTCCATGAGGGCCCTGGCGCTGATCCCGCTCGTGCTGCTGGTGGCCTGCAAGGGGCAGGTGGTCGACACCGACACCGCCGACGCGGACACGGATGCCGACTCGGACGCCGACACCGACGCGGATGCCGACACCGATTCGGACGCGGACACCGACGCGGACGCGGACACCGACGCGGATACCGACGCGGACGCGGACGCGGACACCGACACGGACGCGGACACGGATGCCGACACGGACACCGACACGGCGGTCGTGTCGTGCGACACCACGCAGATCGTCGACGAGATCGAGCCGAACGACACGGCCGTGTTCGCGGCCGACCTGCTCGGCGACCTCGTGCTGCGGGGCGCGTGCGACCCGACCGTCGATTCGGTCGAGCGGCTCGACATCGGCGACCTCGGCTGTGGGGGCGCGGGCTCCCTGCTGCTCCGGTGGGCCGACCCGGGCACCTCGGTCTCTGCGACGCTGACCTCGCCGTCGGGGACCACGACGAGCGCGACCCACGCGACTCCCGTGCCCGTGGCGGACCTCGCGGGCCCGTCGACCCTCGAGGTCACGTGCAGCGGGCTCGCGACCGAGTGGACGGTCGTCCTCGATCTCGACGCGGCCGTGGACCCCGACTGGGACGGCGACACCTGGGAGAACGCCTTCGAGCTTTCGATCACCGACACCGACCCCGGGCGTGTCGACCTGCCCGTCGACACCGACCGCGACGGGCTGTCGGACCCGGAGGAGGCCGTGCGTGGCACGGATCCGGACGACCCCGACTCGGACGGCGACGGCGTGTGGGACGGCGCAGAGGTGAACGGCGGCACGTCGCCGACGGACCCGTCTCAGTGGGACCTGTCGGACATCGTGTCGCCGAACCCGGCGCTCGTGCTCCACCTCGACCCGGCCGAAGCCCGGATCGGCGACATCGTCGCGCCGAACCCGGTCTTCGTCCCGATCTTCTAGCGTTCGGCGAGGAGCGCGAGGATGCGGGCCGTGAGGTCCGCGTCCGAGACCTCGGTCCCCAAGCGCCCTCGTCGCTCGACCTCGCCGCGGGCATCCACCGCGATCGCGTCGTGCCCCGCGGCCTCGCAGAGGGCGGCGTACGTCTCCCCGCCGCGCACGGGCTGGAAGTTCAGCCACATCCTCACGGGGCCACCGGTGCCGCGCATCCGCGCCACGCGGAGGAAGCCGTCGCCCTCGCGGGCCTCGAGGATCTCCGGCACGTCCCAGACCGCTTCGGGGTCCGCCCAGCTCTGCACCAGCGCCGCGAGCCCGCCCGGCTGGGAGAGGTCCTCGTCGTCCAGGTGCACCCGCAGTCCGGGGCAGAGGTAGGCGGCGCGCACCAGGCTGGGGCGCAGCTCGACCGTCTCCACCTCGAAGATCGCGGGGTCGGGTCGGAAACGCACCGTCGTGCCGGTCCTCTCGGAGGCTCCGATGCGCGTGGGCTCCTGCAGCAGACGCCCGCGGCTGAACGCGGCCTGCCAGAGCGCTCCGTCCCGCGCGATCTCGACGGACATCCAGCTCGACAGCGCATTCACGACGATGAGCCCCATCCCGTGGCTGGCGAGGTGGACGTGGGGCGCGTGCCCATCCCAGGTGGGCCGGAACCGCACCTGCGACGCGATGGCCACGAGGTGCTCGGGCGGGATGCCGCGGCCGTCGTCCGACACCGTGAACGTGCCGTCGGGCGCCTGGCGCACGTCGAGGCGCGTCGCGTGGCCGGCGAGGTGCTCGTCGAGCACGTTGTCGACGACCTCGACGACGAGGTTGAGCAGCCCGCCCGGTCCCGTCGAGCCGATGTACATCCCGGGCCGCTTCCGGATCACCGACGGACCGTCGAGGACCCGGATCGACTGGCTCGAGTAGGGGAGGGGCTCGGCGGGCGGAGGCACCTGCCGGGTCCACCGGTCGCCGTCGGGCTCGAGGCCGGGGCGCGGGGAGTCCGCCCACAGCGTGCTCTCCGGCGGTACGTGCGTCACGAGCGCGTCCACGAGGGCCTCTCCGCCCTCTCCGAACGGGCCGAGCACGCTGAACGTGCTCCGCTGCACCTCGCCGTCGGGATCGACGGGGAGCGCGCTCACGACGCCGACGATGTCGCCTTCGCGCAGGGCGCCGAGGTGGATGCCCGTCTCGTCGTAGGGATGGGTGCTGGGCGCACCCCTGCGGTGCGGACGCACGTCGGCGACCGCCATCTTCACGATGTCGTACATGGTTCTCCGCGCGCACGACGGCCTTCGCGGCGCGCTCCGTGCGCGTCGCGAAACCATCGCTCGCACCTGCAATCTAACCGATCGCAGCTCCCGGCTCTGCTGGATTGTCGGCTGAGAACCTCCGTTCTCCGTCGTGATTTGCGCTCGCGGTACTGCGCCTCCAACCTGCGTTCCCGGGGCTGACGAACCGCCCCGGACCGGCTACATCCCGGCGATGTCCCATCGCATCCGCGCCCTGTGGCGCACCCTGGCGGGCGGCTTCGAGAGCATCGAGGGCGTCGAGCCCGTGACGGAAGCCTCGCTCGACGCCATCGAGAAGAAGATCCGGAAGAAGCTCCGCGAGTTCCGCGCGCTGGCCGGGCGCCCGTTCGCGCTTCCCGCCGATCTGCGCGCCTTCTACCTCGTCGCCCAGGATCAGCTCCGCCGCACGCACCGCCTCGGCGAGGATCCGCTCACGTTCTACGCCGTCGAGTGGCTGCCCACCGATGGTCTCGCGCTGGCCGACGAAGCGGGCGGCGACAGCACGCCGTGGCTCGAGATCGCGGCGTTCGGCGACCAGCACTGGGTGTTCGTGTGCTGCGACCCCGAAGACCCGCTGTTCGGCTCGCTCGTCGAGCGTCGCGACAGCACGCCGTGGAGCCAGACGGTCCACGACGAAGAGGTCCACCCCGACCTCGAGGCGTTCCTCCGCTCGCTGACGGCCTGATCGCACGGAGAGGGCTCGACGCGGCACCGAACGGGTGCCACGCTGTCTACAGGTGAACGTGCGGAGGTCCCCCATGCTCTGGCTCGTCGTCTCGGCCCTCGCGGCCTCGGGTGCCGTCGATCTCGAGATCGTCGTGCGCAATGCCGCGGGCGACCCGATCCCCGAAGCCACGGTGCACAACTCGCTCGAGGCCAACCCGCAGCGGGTGAACCGCGAGACCGGCACCTGGCGCGGCAACGCGTCGTTCCTCGACGACGGCTCGGTCGAGGAGTTCCGGCCGGGCCAGACGCTCGGCTTCACCGTGAAGGCGGCGGGCTACGAGCCGGTGTCCGTCGTACACGAGGTGAAGCGCAAGAACAACGTCGTCGAGGTCAAGCTCACCGAGCTGGACATCGACGTGACCGACGACCCCGGGCGGCCGGGCGGCGTCATGTTCCGCGGCGACAAGCCCCTCGACCGCTGACCCGGCGCCGCAGCGCGAGCAGGCCGCCGAGCAGCGCCCACACCGGCGCGCCGCCCGTCGAGCGACACCCGCAGGCACCGGCCTTGCCGCGGTAGTACCCCCACTCGGGCACGTCGGTGCCGGTGTCGGTACCCGGAGGGGGCGCTTCGCACGCCTCGCCCGCAGGGTTCTTCGCGGGGTCGTCGTCGTCGCAGTCGTCGGGGTTCGTCGCCACGCCGGGCCCGTCGCACGACACGGCGTCGGTGAGCGCTTCGGTGCCGTATCCGTCGTCGTCCGCGTCGACGTAGCACAGCTCGAGCCCGTCGCAGTCGCTGTCGACGCCATCGGCGGGCACCTCGGTGGCACCCGGGCTCACGCTCGGATCGTCGAGCGCGCAGTCGCCGCCCACGGCGACGTAGTTGGCCCCCGGAGGCGCACAGCTCTCGAGCAGGGACGCGTCGTCGCCGTATCCGTCGCCATCGGCGTCGACGTACCAGAAATCGAAGGGCATCCCGTCGTCGACGAAGCCGTCGCAGTCGTTGTCGATCCCGTCGCAGATCTCGGCGGCGCCGGGGTTCACCGTGCTGATGGCGTCGTCGCAGTCGCCCGCGACATCCACCCAGCCGCTCGGCGGCGCACACGTGGTCAGCGTCGTGGCCTCGTCGCCGTACCCGTCTCCGTCGGCGTCGGCCCACCACTGCGAAGTGGGGAACCCCTCGTCGCTGGCGCCGTCGCAGTCGTCGTCGACGCCGTTGCAGACCTCCGTCGCGCCGGGGTTGATGGCCGCGTCGCCGTCGTTGCAGTCGAAGCCCGGCAGCGTCGGCGGGGTGCACGAGAGCACGTCGGTCGGACCGCCATAGCCGTCGCCGTCGGCATCCACGGGCTGCGCCGAGGGCAGGGACGCATCCGAATCGTCGCAGTCGAGATCGTTGTCGACGGTGTTCTCGGGGCCCTGGCAGCCGAGGAAGCTCGGCGCCATGCCGTCGCCGAGCCCGTCGCCGTCGAGGTCGGGCCACCAGCGACGGGGCGCGGCGAGCGGATCGTGGTCGTCGCAGTCGGTCGAATTCGTCACCCAGCCCCGCTGCGGGCAGACGTGGTCGGCCGCGACCACCGGGCCACCGAACCCGTCGCGGTCGACGTCGATGTGCACCTGGGCCTGCGCCGAGCCCGCCACCGCGGCGTCGCAGTCGGCACGGTCGGGGAAGCCGTCGGCGTCGGCGTCTGCGAACCGCAGGCCCGTGAGCGGCGCGCCGATGGCCTGCCACGCGGGGCTGCTGGTCTGGAAGGCGGGAGGCGAGCAGGTCATCGCGGCCGCGGCGTACAGCGGGTCGGTGGTGACGGGACTGCTGCCCAGCCCCGGCGCGGCGTCGGTGTCGGCGACGTTCCCGTGCCAGCCGTTCTCGTTCACGCTGCCGAGCTGCAGCCCGCCGTAGTGCACGGCATCGACCGGCGCGCCCTGGTTGGGGGGCAGGGCCACGCTCCCGGTGATGGCGTTGCGCACGAGCGCGATCGACGACGGGGTGGCGGCGAACGACAGCACGGCGCCGCTCGTCCACGCGCCGTTCGCGACGAACGTGTTCTCTTCGATCAGCCCCTGGACGCCGGTGACCTGGATCGCCCCGCCGAGGTCGGCGCGATTGTCGAAGAAGAAGCTCTGCTTGACCCAGCCGTCCTGGGCGCCGATCCACCCGATCGCGCCAGCCTCGAGCTCGCCGTGGTTCCCGCAGAAGGTCGAGCCGGTCACGCGCAGCTCGGCCCGCTCGGTGAGCATCGCGCCCCCCGCCGCCTGCGCCTGGTTCGCGAGGAAGGCCGAGTCGATGATCTCGCAGATCGCGGCGTTCGCGGGGTCGCTCGAGCCGCACCCGATGGCCGCGGCGTAGGTCGCGGTGTTCTCGACGAATGCGGTGCGACGGACCAGCAGCGGCACGTCGTACGTGCTGATTCCACCAGCCGACAGGGCGCCGTTGCCGTACACGGCGCTGTCGACGACCTGCAGGTCGCCCCCGGTCACGGCGTGCACGACGCCGCCCGCCACGGTGGCCGTGTTCTCGGCGAATGCGGCGTTCTGGACCTCGGCCGCCACGTCGTCGAGGAACAGCGCGCCGCCCGACCCCGCGGTGTTCCGGCTGAAGAGCGCGCCGTCGAGCGAGAGCGTGCCGCCCTCGATGGCGATCGCGCCGCCGCGGCTCGCATCGCCCCCGTGGAACAGGGCCTGAGCGCGGATGTCGAGCTGACCGCCCTCCATCCCGATGTGCCCGCCGTCGGTCGAGGTGCTGTTGAACCCGAACCACGTGTCGCCGAGCAGCGTGACGTCGTCGTCGGAGTAGATGGCGCCGCCCACCTCGCCGTCAGCGGGCGCCTGGAAGCCCTCGAACCACGAGCCGTCGATGTCGACGGGCGTGGCGAGCGCGTACACCGCGCGCGCGTCGACCACCGAGCCCTGGAAGTACAGCCAGCGCAGCGTGAGCCGGTTCGTGCCCGACACGCGGACGGCCTCGCCGGACTGGGGCATCCACACCGTGGCGCCGGGCGAGATGGCCTCGATTACGATGTCGCCGAGGTTCTGCACGAACACCGACTCGACGTGCACCCCGGGAGGCAGCACGACCCGGCCCGAGCCCGTGTCGTCTTCGATCATCTCCAGCGCGGTGGCGATGTCGGGGGCGTCGTCGGGGATGTACACGTCCAGCGCCCAGGCGGCCTGGAGGATGGGCCACATCGCAGCTCCTCCGGACGACGATACCCGCGAATGGGGCTGCTGTCAGAGCAGCGCGGCCTGCTCGAGCACCCAGTGCGCGGCTTCGAGCGGCGTGGGCTTCTCGTCGACCTCGTCGAACAGCGCCCACTGCCCCTCTTCGTCTTCGCGGTAGAGCCACGCGACGACACCGGTGGGTGAGGAGGCCATCATCCAGCCATCTGCCTGGGCACCGCGCTTCTGGGCCACCTCGATGGCCTCGGCCAGGATCGCGAAGGGATCGTCCATGGCGGTACCGTAGCGCTCCGGGGGACCGGCGGCGAGGTCAGAGCGCGCGGACCCGCTTCACGAGGCTGTGCATCTCGAGCGACTCGCACGCCGCGGCCAGGCCGTCGAGGTCGACGGGCGCCCAGAGCGGCTCGGCGAGCGGCAGGTCGGTGCGCAGCCGCACGAGCTCTGCATCCCGCACGAGGCGCGCGTCGACGCGATCGGGGTGCGCCGCCAGGATGCCCGCCGCGTCGCCGTGCTCGCGCACCCACGCCGTCGCGGTCTTCTGCCCGATGCCCGCGAAGCCGGCGAGGTTGTCGGACTTGTCGCCCACCAGGGCCTTCCACGCGGCCACGCCCTCGATCGGCACGCCGTAGCGGGCCTCGACGGCGGCCTGGTCGTACAGGATGGGGTCGCGCTGGCGCTGCCCGACGAACAGCACGCGGGTGGGCGCCCGGGCGACCTGCAGCACGTCGGTGTCGCCCGACACCACGAGGCAGTCGGGCGTGCGGGCCGCGAGTGTGGCGAGCACGTCGTCGGCCTCGAAGCCCGGCACGCCGTGCGACGGGACCCCCATCGCCGCGACGACCCCGCGGAACCGGGCGATCTGCTGGGCGAGCGGGTCGGGCGTGGAGGGCCGGCCGGCCTTGTAGGCCGGGTAGGCCTCGTGGCGGAACGTGCGGCCCACGTCGAACGCGATGGCCATGCCATCGGGCCGATGCTCGCGGAGGATCTTCACGATCAGCGAGAGCGTGCCGTAGAGCGCGCCCGTCGGTTCGCCCGCGCTCGTGGAGAGCGGTGGCAGCGCGTAGTGGGCCCGGTAGAGCAGCGAGAAGGCGTCGAGGTACGCGGGCATTCAGCCGCCCGTCAGCTTCTTGCAGATGGCCTGGCCCGCGATGCGGCTCGTGAGCGCGTTGTCGAGCAGGACGGGCGCGGGCCCGGTGTCGTCCTGCACCTCGACGGACACCCGGCAGGGCTGCACGTTCTTCAGGTACACGCGGATGGTCATCGCGTGGGACTCGCCTTTCAGCTCGTAGTCGACGGCGATGTCGGCCCAGCGCTCCTTCTTCGCCTTGAACGACAGCGGGCCGTGGCTCTCGCGCGCGACGCGCCCCTCGCTGCACGTGGCCTTCGGGTGCCCGACCTCGCACAGCGACTTGCCCATCGGCCCGGCGACGGGGCCGGGCACGAGGGACGAACCACACGCGAAGAGCAGGAGCAGCAGGCTCATGCGCGCTTCGTAGCGCGTTCGCGGGGCGGGTGCTGGGCTACGCTCCCCGCGGAGGGACGGTTGCCCAGCCTGCTCGACGACCTCACGCTCGGCCCCTCGATCGGCGAAGGAGGCATGGCGCGGGTGTATCGCGCGCTGCACCGGCCCACCGGCACGCCGGTCGCGCTGAAGTGCGTGCGCAGCGCCTCGCGGTCCGAGCGGCGGGCGCTCGCGCGCGAGCTCGAGGCCATGGCCGCGCTGCACCATCCGCACATCCTCCACCTGTACGACCACGGCGAGGCGGAAGACGACGCGATCCTGCCCGCCGGCACGGCGTGGATGGCGCTCGAGCTCGCCTCGGGCGGTTCGCTCGATCGGGACCCTCCGCAGTCCTGGGTCGAGGTGCGTCGCGCCGCGCTCACCGTGCTCGACGCCCTGGCCCACGCCCACGCGCGCAACCTGCTGCACCGCGACCTGAAGCCCGCCAACCTGATGCGGATGACCGCCGGGGACGTGCGGCCCGGCCTGAAGCTCGCGGACTTCGGCATCGCCCGCGCCTGGCAGGCCGAGCAGGAGGGCCCCGCCCGCGCGGGGACCCCGTCGTACATGGCGCCCGAGCAGGTGACCGGTGGGCCGCAGGGCCCGTGGACCGACCTGTACGCCTTCGGGTCGGTGCTGTGGGAGTGGGTGACGGGCGCCCCGCGGTTCGCTGGCGCCGTGACCACGGTGCTGAACGCGCAGGTGTACCGGTCCCACGGCAGGCTCCGGCCGGCCTTCGCGGTGCCGCTCGAGCTCGAGGAGCTGCTGCACACGCTCCTCGCGAAGGAGGGGTCGGCGCGGCCCGGGTCGGCGGCGTTCGTGGCGGAGTGGCTGCGAGGGCTGCCCGAGCCCGGCACCACGGAGCGCGCCCGGCCCCGCGGCCGTGCCCCCGTTCCGCCCGACTGGCACGGCGTGGCGCAGGATCTGACGCCCGGCATGCTCTCGGGCGCCGGGCTCGGGCTGCTGGGCCTGCGCGAGCTGCCGGTCATCGGCCGCGAGAGCGAGCGCGACCAGCTGTGGCACGCGCTGCGCGAGGCGAGCCGGGGCTCGTGCGAGATCTGCGTGCTGACGGGCCCCGTCGGCTCGGGACGGACGCGCCTCGCCCAGTGGCTGTGCGAGCGCGTCGTGGAGCTCGGAGTGGCCGAGGTCGATCGCGATCGACCCGGCGACGCCGGGCTCGCAGGCATCGCGAGCCGCCTGCGCGAGCGCTCGGGAAGCGCCGCCGAGCCCGGGGAGCGCGCGCGGCCCGACGGCGTCTTCCAGCTCGTGGTGGGCGCCGCGACGGGGCTCCGCGTGCTCTGGCTCGACGAGCCGGCGCGCGATCGCGACGCCCTGCGCCTGCTCGAGACCTTCGCGTACGCCCGACCCGACGCGCCCCTCCTGGTGGTCGCCACCGGTGGGATGGACGACGAGCGGCTCGCCGACGTGCTCGCCCTGCCGTGGGTCCGTCGCATCGAGCTCGGCCCGCTCGGGCGGATCCCGCTCAGCGCGCTGGTGCAGGACGTGCTGGGGCTCACCGAGTCCGCGGCCCGGCAGGTCGTCGATCGGGCGGATGGCAGCCCGGGCCTGGCGCTGGCGTGGATCCGGTCGTGGGCGGCGCGCGACCTGCTCGAGCGCACCGCAGAGGGCCTGACGGTCGCCCGGTCGGCCGCTGCGGAGCGCCCGCCCACGCCGGATGCGACGCGTCGCGAGCAGCTCCTCGATGTCTGGGGCGGAGCGGGCCGGGCGCGGCGGGCCATCGCGGCCGGCGCGCTGCTCGGCGCGCGGACGCGCTTCGACGAGTGGGAGGCGCTGTGCGCGTCGCTGGGCGTCGCGATCGACGAGCGGTTCCTCCAGCGGCTCGTGCACGCGGGGCTCGCATCGCGCGACCTCGAGTCGTGGGGCTTCGTCGACCCGGCGCTGCGGCACGTGGTGCTCGAGCTCGTGAAGCGCGCCGGGGCCTGGGAGCGCTGGAGCCGCGCGGCCGCCGGGGTCCTCGCGCGGTTCGAGCCCACCCGGGAGCGGAGCCTCCGACGCGCCCGGCACCTCGCCGCGTGCGGTCTGCACGGCGAAGCGCGCGCGCTGGCCGAGTCCATCGGGGGCGAGGCCGTCGAAGAGGACCGGTGGGACGAGCTCGATGCGGTGTCCAGCATCCTCGCCGACCTCCCCGAGCCCACTGACGAGCTGCGGGCACGACGCCTCGCGAACGAGCTCCTCGTCGTGGTGAACGCCCAGTCCGCGCAGGACGGCGTGGACGCCGCGCGCGAGCTCCTCCCGCTGGCGTCCACCGTCGAGCCCGCGACCCGCGTGCGAATCGCGCGTCTCACGGCGCTGACGTTCGCGCTGGCGGGCCTCCCGGCCGAGGCGGAGCAGGCCCTCGCCCTCCTGCCCGACGGCGATCCGGCGAAGCTGCGCGGCAACGCGCTCGTGGCCCAGGCGCGCCGCGACTACGCCACGGAGCGCGCGCTGTGGCTCGAGATGGCCCGGTACGGCGGGAAGAACGAGGGCATCGCGCACTTCCAGCTCGCCCAGGTCGCCCTCCGCGAGCGCCGCGCCGATCTCGCGGCGCAGCACGTGGCCATCGCCGAGCGGGTGCTGGTCGCGCCCGGCCAGGAGACCGTCGAGACCGCCGCGCTCCACATCCAGATGCACATCGCCGACGGGCGTTACGACGCGGCCGCGGCGCCGGTCGTGGCCCTGCTGGAGGAGACGCGCCGCGGGGGGAGCGCCCACGACCTGCTCCGGGTCGCGCGGCTCGCGTTCCTCGTCGGCATCGCGGTGGGGGACGTCGCCCTGGTCGACCGCACCCGTGCCCTGTCGATGCTGCCGTGCAGCCCGCTCGAGGCCGAGAGCTGGGCCGAGGAGGGCGTCGAGGTGGCGCGCGTGGCCGCCGAGCGCGGCGACGTGGACGCGGTGGCCGAAGCAGCCGCGTTCGTGCGCCGCGTGTGCTCGCAGGGCGCGTCGCCGCGCCGGGTGGCGCAGATCGACGCGATCAGCGCGGCTCGAGCTCCATGATGTCGTAGTCGGCGCCCCGGAGGATGCTGCCGGTCTGCTTGCCCCGCAGCTTCACACCGTAGAGCGCCTCCATCGCGCCGTGCAGCGCGCCGAAGGTGAACGACAGCTCGCGCTCGGAGCCCATGGGCTCGTCGGCCGAGCAGATGGTCTCGGCGAGGTAGATCCGGAAGTTCTCGCCCTCGCGGTCGACGCGGGGGATGAAGCACAGCCGCGTGCCCTCGAGGCCCAGCGCGTCGTCGAGCGCCTTGGCCAGCGCCACGGTGTCTGCCGGGCCCTTGCCGGTGAGGCCGAGGCTCTCGACGAGCTGCTCGCCCCGGCGCCGCCCGGCGGCCTTCAGCGCGACCATCGCGGCACGCTTGCCCAGCGCCTCCTCCATGCCGACCACGACGGCGCGGAAGCAGACGATGCTGTTGTAGTCGCCGAGACGGGGGCGGATATCGTGCGTGATGGGCATGCTTCCTCCTTCGGGCATGGCGGAGGCGCACGTCGCTGTGCCGACGCTCCCCCCTTGGATTTCACCGAAATCGTACGGTCCGGTACGGCTTGTCCCAATCGGGAATCCCATGGACGAACCGGGCTCGCGTGGCGCGATCCCCCATCCGGGCCGGCACCTCGCGAGGCATCGGGAGGGCTCCTCCCATTGGCATCGGGAAATCCCCGATGGCGCCTCAGTCCCGGGTCGCGTGGTCGGTCTGGGAGACGTCCAGTGTGAGCGAGACGGGGAGGATGCCCTTCCAGCCCTTCACGCGCAGGTGCGTCGTGGTCTTCCCGTCGATCGCGAGGGGTGCCGCATGGTCGAGGGCCACCGAGAGCCGGTAGGACCCGTCGACCGCGAGGTCGGTCACCTTGCCCGTGAACCCGTCGTCGCCGTCGATCGCCACCTCCGATGGCGCCCCCCTGGCGGTGGCGGTGGCGGACAGGGCGAGGCCCTCGGGCTCCCGGCTCTCGAGGCGGTAGCGCGTGACGATGTCGAGGGTCACGACGCGGGCGTCGAGCGTGCGGTGCACCTCCCAGATCGCGCCCACCCCGACGGGCTCTTCGGGGAGCAGGGTCGCGATCTGCTCGGCCGCGCCGTGGAGGGTGTCGAGCCGGTTGGACTGCTCGCGGGAGAGGCCGGTGGGTGGGGCGTCCCACGTGGCGGACTGGAGCTGCCCCCGGTCGTCGAGCACGATCCGTCCCGCGTGCCCCACGAGCGGGGCGAGATCGGGGGGCTTCGGCGCGTCGGTCGTCAGCTCGGCCACGGCGAGCGTGGCGCGGAGGTGGATGCCGTCGCCGGGCTCGGGGGCCAGGCGCCAGACCAGCGTCTGCTCGGCGTCGATCGGGTCGGGATCGGGCAGCCCACCGAGCGCGATCACGGTGTGCTGGCGGGTGACGGTGCGCTGGCTCTGCGCGACGACCCGAGCATAGCGGAGGGCCTCGCGGGGCTCGACGCCGGCCTCCACGAGCACCACGCGGGTGGGGTCGGCGAGCGCCCCGGCCACGAGCCAGACCATCAGCGCTCCGCCGCGCGCCGCAGGCGGTCGTTGATCGCGACGCCCTCGGCGTCTTCGGGGATGGGTGCCACGGCGATGCACCGCGCACCGGCCGCATCGAGCTCGTGGAGCGCGGCGAACAGGTGGTGCGCGGCTTCGGCCAGGTCGCCCGCGGGGGACAGGTCGAACGACGCCACGCACTCGGGCACCGGGCCGGACCCGAAGCCCAGCCAGGCTTCGTCGGGGGCGCACGTCGTCGCGTTCAGCCGCACCGGCGTGTGGGGAGCGTAGTGCTTGAGGAGCTGGCCCGGTGCGGTGGGGCGCTCGGCGCTCCCGCCCGTCTGCAGCGGCCCCAGCAGGGCCACGAGCGCGGTGTAGAGCGTGCCGGGGCGCAGCAGGACGGGCGGCTCGCGCGTGGCGTCGAGGATGGTGCTCTCGAGGCCCGTGTCGCTCGGCCCCCCGTCGAGCACGACGGCCACGTGGGGACCGAGGGCTTCGGCGACATGGGCGCCCCGCGTGGGCGAGAGCCGGCCCGAGGGGTTCGCCGACGGCGCGGCGACAGGCCCGCCGAAGGCCTCGAGCAGCGCGCGCGCGACGGGGTGGGACGGGATGCGGATGGCCACGGTCGGCAGCCCGGCGGTGACGGCCGGGGCCAGCGGCGCGTCGGAGCGCAGCGGGAGCACGAGGGTCAGCGGGCCCGGCCAGAACCGCGCGGCGAGGCGGGCCGCCGCCTCGGGCAGCTCTGCGTACGTGCCGATCTGCGCGACCGATGCGAGGTGCACGATCAGCGGGTTGTGTGCGGGCCGCCCCTTCGCCGCGTAGATCCGGGCGACCGCTTCGGCATTCCCCGCGTCGGCGCCGAGCCCGTAGACGGTCTCGGTCGGGAACGCCACGAGCTGGCCCCGCCGCAGGCCGTCGGCGGCCCGGGCGATGGCATCGGCATCAGCGCGCAGCAGGGTGGGGGGCATGCGGGTCGATATTCCGTCGTGAGACCCCAGTCTCCCCCGACGCATCGCCCCGCGCTACGGCAAGGCCCACCCGGCCCTGAATCCCGGGTTCGGGAGCCCGCCTCCGCGTTGCTGTGCTGGAACACACACCGACTGTGCGATGTGGCACAGCGCGCGGTCAGACCTCCTGACGGATGGCCGCTCCACGCCAGAAAGCGATGGCGAGACCGGGGAAGTACACGGCCCAGGCGACGATTCCGACGGTCCACGCGGCGGCCGGCGACAGGGTCACGAGCATGCAGGCCGCGATGTTCGCGGCGGCCCAGAGCAGCCCGCCCAGCAGGGCGAAGCCGATGGCCACACCGTCTTCTCCGCCCGACCAGGACGGCGGATCCGCGCGGTGGGTGGTGGTGGCCTGGGCGTTCTTGACTTCGTTCTGGGTGACCATGGGAACCTCCTGGGATTACCTCCGCTCTTTGCAGTGATCGTGCCGACGTCCGCCGGGCTATGCTCCGGGCCGCGCAGCGGGGCTCCGGATGGGCGAGATC
The DNA here is from genome assembly GCA_020632875.1 of Alphaproteobacteria bacterium. Classification (GTDB taxonomy): domain Bacteria; phylum Myxococcota_A; class UBA796; order UBA796; genus JACKEQ01. The sequence goes on along the minus strand of JACKET010000013.1, from coordinate 7,283 downwards.
GACATCGCTGTGGCCGTCGCGGCGGCCGTCGTGCTGTTCCTGTTCGGGATCGAGCACTTCTCGGCCGAGATCCAGTCGATCTCGGGCCAGCGGTTCCGCCAGTTCCTCGCGCGCGGCACGAACAACCGGTTCGCGGGCTTCGGGCTCGGGGCCGCCGTCACCGCGGTGATCCAGTCGAGCACGGCCACGAGCGTCATCGCCGTGGGCCTCGTGAACGCGGGGGTGCTCACGTTCCGGCAGAGCCTCGGCGTGCTCTTCGGGGCGAACGTCGGCACGACGGTCACGGCACAGCTCGTCGCCCTGAAGCTCACGAGCTTCGCGCCCTGGCTCATCCTCGTCGGCTTCGTGGCGGGCCTGCTGCCGTTCCGCTGGAAGATCTTCGGGAAGTCGATCTTCTACTTCGGCATCGTGTTCTTCAGCCTCGAGCTCGTGTCCAGCGCGGTCGAGCCGCTCAAGGAGCACCCCGCGCTGCTCTCGGCCATGGCGAGCCTCGACAGCGTGTGGATGGGCATCCTCGTGGGGGCCGTCTTCACGGCCCTCGTGCAGTCGAGCTCGGTCACCACGGGCGTCGCGATCGTGCTGATGTCGCAGGGAGCATTGCAGCTCGAGGCCGCCATCCCGCTCATCCTCGGCGCAAACATCGGCACCACGTCGACCGCGCTGCTCGCCTCGGCTCAGCTCGACACGAGCGCCCGGCGCACGTCGCTGAGCCACGCGCTCTACAACGTCATCGGCGTGGTCCTGTTCCTCCCGCTGCTGCCCCTGCTCGGCCGGGGGCTCGAGGCCGCGGGGCTGTCCGGGGCTCCGGCGCTCGCCATGGCGCACCTCGTGTTCAACCTGTCCGCGGCAGCGCTGTTCCTCGCGCTGCTCGAGCCCTTCGCGCGGCTCGTCGAGCGCCTCGTGCCCGACGACAACATCGAGGTCGAGCCCATCCCCGGGCTCACGCCCGAGGTGTTCCTGGCGGGCGAGGTCGGGGGCGACGGTCACCGCGCGGTCCTCCACTGGGCGCAGCACGTGGTGCTGGCGCAGCGCGACGCCTACGTGGCCGCGGTCCTCGCCATCGAGACGCGCGATCGGGCCATCGACAGCCGCTCCCGGCGCACCTCCGCGCTCGTCGACTACGCGCTCGAAGAGGCCGCGCACCTCACCCGGCGGGTGTCGGGCGGTGAGATCTCGGAGCCGCTGTCCGAAGCCGTCCTGCGGTTCGTGGTCACGGTCGACCACCTCCGCCAGATGCAGGATTCGATCGGCGATCTCCAGGCCATCTCCACCCGCCTCGACCGGGAGCACGGGCGCCTGTCGATCGACTCCCTGCTCGAGGTGCAGCTCGTGTACCCGGTGTTCGCGAAGGGCATGGAGCAGCTCGGCGACTACCTCGGCACGGTCGACCCCGCGGCGCTCGAGGCGCTCGACGTGGCCGACGACGAAGCGCAGGTCCTCCTCCAGGAGGCCTACCGGCGCTTCCTCGTCCTCGTCCGGAAGCGCAACGAGAGCGGCGAGCTCGCCGACTTCCTCTCCATCCACCAGCGCCTGCGCACGAAGATCGCGGCCTTCACGACCTACCTCGAGTCCGGGGTGGCCGTGCCGACGCCCGCGCCGCGCCCCTCGCGCACGACCGCTCCGCAACCGTAACAGACCGTAACGGATGTCCCGGGGCCCGCGGACACGGGTTCCTCCCGAGGTGAACGCGCTCGGAAGGAGGAGCCATGCGTCTCGTTCTCACACTCGCCCTCGTGGCCGTCGTCGGATGCAAGAAGGGCGACGACACCCCCGAACCCACCCCCGTCCCCACGCCCGTCCCCATCGACGCGGATGGAGACGGCTATGCCGAGGACGTCGACTGCGACGACGCCGATCCGGAGGTCCACCCGGACGCGCCCGAGCTGTGCGACGGCGTCGACAACGACTGCGACGGGGCCGTCGACGACGACGTGGTCACCCTGGACTGGTACGACGACGCCGACCAGGACGGCTTCGGCGACGCATCGGGCGCGGCGGAGTCGAGCTGCGCCCCCGTGGCCGGCAGGGTCGACGACGCGACGGACTGCGACGACGCCGATGCCTCCGTGCGGCCGGACGCCGCCGAGATCTGCAACGGGGTCGACGACGACTGCAGCGGGACGGCCGACGACGGGCTGACGTTCCAGGACTGGTTCACGGACGACGACGGAGACGGCTACGGCGACGCGTCCGACACGCCGGTGAGCGCGTGCGAGGACGTGGCGGGGCGGGTTCTCGACGCGACGGACTGCGACGACGCCGATGCGGACGTGTCGCCCGCGGCGACCGAGGTCTGCGACGGGGTCGACCAGGACTGCGACGGCAGCGTGGACGAGGGGGTGCTGTCGACGTTCTCGGTCGACCTCGACGGCGACGGCTACGGCGCGGAGGTCGAGGCCTGCGCCGACCCCGACGGTCCGGGCACGGAGGTGCCGGGTGACTGCGACGATGGCGCCGCCAGCGTGTTCCCCGGCGCTCCCGAGCTGTGCGACGGCGCGGACAGCGACTGTGCAGGCGGAACCCCCGAGCACGCCGTGCCCGCGGAGTTCGCGACGATCCAGGACGCCGTGGACGCCGCGAGCGCGGGGGACATCGTGTGCATCGCCGCGGGGACCTACACCGAGAACGTCACCGCGTCGGTGTCGCTGCGCATCGAGGGGACCGGCGCGGACGAGGTCGTGCTCGACGGCGGGGGCCTCGGGCGCGTGCTGGGCTTCGAGTCGGGCGCGACGGTCATCGAGCTCGAGGGGCTCACGCTCCGGAACGGGCTCGCGAGCGAGGGCGCGGGGCTCAGGGTCGCGGATGCGGCCGCCACGACGGTGCTCACGGACGTGCGCATCGAGGACAACGTGTGCGACACGGGCCCGTGCACGGGGGCCGGCGCGAAGCTCGTGGGCGATGTCGACCTGGTCGACGTGGTGGTGGAGGGCAACACGATCGACCTCGCGACCGACGCGAACGCGGTGGGCGCGGGGCTGCACCTCTCGACCGGCGTGGTGACCGGCTCGAACGTGTCGCTGCTGGGCAACCACTCCACGACGGTGGGCGCGATCTGGATCGAGGGCGCCGGGCTGTACGCCCAGGACGTGGACCTCGTGCTGACCGACTCGCGCATCGCGGGCAACGGGCTGACGGGCGGTCAGACGCGCGGCCACGGCTTCTCGACGGCCGGCGGGACCGTGCTGATCGAGCGGACGGTCATCGAGGACAACACCGCGTACGGCGACACGTGGCCCTACCCTGCGAAGGGCGTGGTCCACATGGGCTCGCCGGCGGTCCTCCGCAACGTCGTGATCGCGCGGAACGACGCGGATGCCGCGAGCGGCGACATCCTCGGCACGGTGTTCACGGTGTACGGGCTGTTCACGCTGGAGGTCGAGCACACGACCATCGTGGGGAACACGGGCACCGCGAGCTGGTCGTCGCTCGTCGACGGGAACAACAACACGGTGACCTTCTCGCACGTCGTCGCGTGGGACAACGAGGGCAGCGCGACGCTGTACGGCGCGGGGTCCCCGGTGTTCGACCACTCGCTCGTCGGAACCTCCGGGTTCCTCGCCAACGCCATCGTGAACGGCACGGCGAACCTCACCGAGGTCGACCCGCTGTTCGTGGACGAAGCGAACGGCGACTACCACCTGGGCGCGGGGTCGCCGGCGATCGACGCGGGCGATGCGGCGATCCTCGACCCCGACGGCACGACGGCCGACCTCGGCGCGTACGGCGGCCCCGGCGCGCCGTGATCAGGCCCGGCGGTAGTGCACGCGCAGGGCCTCGCGGAGGATGCGCTCCACCGCGATGGCCTCGACGCCGTGCTTCTTCTCGACCTCTTCGAGGAAGGCGGAGGGCGCGTAGCAGCGGACGAACAGGCGAGCGGCCGGGATCCGGCGTCGGATGCCGATCGCCGCCTGCAGGTTCGTGCTGTCGTCGTCGGTGGCGAGCACGATGACCGGCACGACCTCGGAGGTCGACAGCGCGTCGGCGAGCAGCTCCCAGGTGCGTGGATCGCGCACGTCGGCGTCGAGCTCGAGCAACGCCGCACCCGGATCGAGCTCGGTCTGCTCGCGGTACTGCCGCACGCTGCGGGTCGCTTCGCGGTCGATCACCACGACGCGCTCGACCTCGCCGCGCGCGGCGTCCTGCAGGTGGCGCAGGACCGTCTGGCCGAAGCGCCCGAACCCGAGGATGGCGACCAGGTCGCGCCGCTCCGTCGCGCGGAAGTGCGGCCCGAGCGTCGTGTCGAAGACCTCGGCTGCGGCGATCTCGTGGGCGTTGAACAGCTCGATGCCTGCCGCTTCGGCGAGCGGGGCGGTGCCGTTGCGGAGCTCGAGCTGGCCGACGTGCGCGACCACCCGCAGCGCAGGGTGCGCGCGCCGCACCTCCCACGCGAGGCCGAGGTTCTGCAGGTCGTCGTCGCCCGCGAGCACGACCGTGGACGCGTGCTGCAGGCCGCGGTCGTGCCGCGCGTGCACGAACGCCCCCGCGTCGATGCAGTCGACGGTGCGCCCGGGGTCGCAGCCGCGCACGACGTCGGCGTAGAGCCGCGCGATGCGGCCGGTCCCGACGATCACGACGTGGTGGCGATCGACGAGCTGCCGCAGCCAGCGGGGGTTCGCCACACGGATGGCGCCCTCGGCCACGGCCGTCGTCGTGATCGCGGGCCCGAGGAAGTACAGCACCCACAGCAGGTTCCGCGCCCACTCCGGCCCGCCGGTCGGCACGCCGAGGTCCATCCCGCCGAGGAAGAACAGCCCGATCGCGTAGTAGGCCTGGATCGCGAGGCCGCCCTCCGGAACGCCCGGGCGCTCGGTCACGTCGACGCCGGCGCCGAACGCGACGAGCGTGCCGACGAGCACGACGAGCACGGGCGCTGCGCGGATCGCGATGCCCACGGCGGTGTTCATCCGGGCCTCCGACGGCGAGCCCTAACGCGGCGGTGCGCGGTATAGGGCGGCGCGGAGGGTGAGATGTCAGACGCCGAGGGCTCCCGGCCCGGATTCGTGTTCGTGACGGGCGAGACGCTCGGGCAGGGCTTCCAGCGCATGTATGTCGCGATGCTCGACGACGCCGTGGCGCACCTCTCCGGCGAGGGCCACCCCGACGAGGTCGAGGCGGTGCACGAGGCGCGCAAGTCGCTGAAGAAGGCGCGGTCCCTCGTGCGGCTCGTGCGCGACGGCATGCCGCAGTACCGCCATGCCAACCGGCTCTGCCGCGATGCGGGGCGCAAGATCAGCGGCCTGCGCGACGCGAGCGCGCGGATCGAGACGCTCGACATGGCCCGCGAGCGCTTCCCGGAGGGCGCGGTCGACGAGGCCCTCGACCGCATCCGCGTCGAGCTCGTGCGGCGGCGCGACCAGGCGCACGCCACCGTCGGCGGTCCGCAGATGGCCGCCGCGCTCACCATCGCCCGCGAAGCCCGCACGCACGCCGAGATCCTCGAGGTCGACGGCATCGATGCGAGCACCCTCCGATCGGGCCTCGCCCGCACGTACGACCGCGGGCTGAAGCTGTTCCGCAAGGTGCAGAAGGGCTACGACACCGAGCTGCTCCACCAGTGGCGAAAGCGGGCGAAGTACCACCGCTACCACGTGGGCTTCCTGGTCAACGCGTGGCCCCTGCCGCTCAAGGCGCGCGAGAAGGCGCTGCACACGCTCACCGAGTACCTCGGCGACGACCACGATCTGGCGGTGCTGCGCGACTCGCTCGTGGCCGTGGTGTCCGAGCTGCCCGAGCTGCAGCGCGACGCGGCGGCGGTGGTCGAGGTGGCGCGCGGCGTGCGGGCCGAGCTGCAGACCCTCGCGCTGGCCGACGGTGCGCGCTGCTTCGCCGAGGACACGATCGGCATGGCGTCCCGCATCACGTCCTACATCGAGACGTGGCAGGCGGGCGCCCTGTAGGTCAGTCCAGCACGACCGGATCGATCTCGAGCATCTCGGAGGCCGACACCGGACCGCGGCGATCCCGGGCCACGAGCTCGAGGATGTAGTGGTCGTTCGACCACACCAACAGCCATCGGGCATCTGCTGCGGCGGTCGCGGCGATCAGGAATTCACGCGCCGTCGGGTGGGCCGGGAGACCCTCGAGGTCGGAGAGCCGCGTTCCGAGGGCGTCGTTGGGGCCCGGCTCGACGGGCACCTCCTTGTCGCGCAGCAGCTGAACGGCCCACCTCCGCGCGTCGACGACCCCGTCCGGGCGGGCACCGTGCCGCGTCATCAGCTGGAAGTCGGGACCGTCGGACCGATCGAAGTCGACCACGGTGTCGAGTACCGCCGTCACCTCGCGCCAGCCGCTCTCCGTCCGGACGTGGGTCGGGACCAGGGCGACCGTGTCGCGGCCATCGAGCGTCTCCACGCGAAACCGCCACGGGCTGCGCTCCGGCACGGCCGCGAGCAGCGCTGACGGGGCGATGGCCGCGGACCCCGGAACCACGATCTCGATCGTGTCGTCCTGGATGTGGGACCGCCCGTCGGGACCTTCCACGCAGCTCATGGGACATGGGTCGATGGTCTCGATCGCGAGTGGGATCCCGGCACGCTCGGCGCGGAGGACGACCTCGAAGATCGGGTCGGCCCGCCGCACGCGTACCCGCTTCCCCGCGAGCGCTTCCACTCGAGCACCGCGCGACTCTAACGTTGCGAGATCGATGGCTTCAGAGGGCACGTCCGATGGTGGCGATGCCCAGCTGTTCGAGCAGCACCAGATTACTATCGTCATCTCAGGGCCCCCAAGTGTGATCGCAGTTTTGAATCGGTCCGAGATTCCCTGCAAGGTCGACGACAAGGTAGGGATCTCCCTGATACACACCAGGCGAAGACACCTGCTTCGCGGTCTGCTCTGCTCGGCGACTAGTCAGGCGATAGACCCCAGGACTCTGCTGGACGATGTCGTATTGCAGAATTCGCAGGTTCGAGGTTCCGCCTTGGCCGTTGAGGAAGTCGACGGGCGCCCACTCTGCGCTGGAGGGAGGCAACCCTGCGGAAGTGGTAGGTTGACCGTCATTCATCTCGAGAACTTGGCGAACCTGCATTCCACAGGAAGTGACTCCTGTCGCGGAGAGCGCAGCGATGTAGTCTTTGACACAGGAGCACGAGTATCCGACGGCGTCCCAAATGAAGGCATTGGGAGTATTCGTACCCCACGGCGCATTTCCAGGGTCGTCACCTTTGAGGCGCCACTGGTTGTTGTCGGGATCGGGATTTTCTATTGGTATCGCGGCGCGCTCGCATAGTGTCTTGTTCGCCAGGAATCCCTTCGAGTATGCAGTATGTGCCAATTTGTAGCAT
>JACKET010000012.1:145000-191800 GCA_020632875.1 Alphaproteobacteria bacterium | reverse complement strand
GCGTCTCCAACGCAGTCGGGGGCTTCGAACCACTCCTGAAGCCTGCTGGCGATGATGTCACCCGAGAGCGTATCCATCCCCCACGGGACTCCGTTGCTGTTGAACACCTGAAGCAGGGGGCCGGGTGAGACGACATCACCTGCCTCGTCCCGCCAGTGGTACTGAACCGCGCCAGAATCACCGGCGGGGCCGGCCGGACCCGCAGGCCCCACGGGCCCTGCTGGGCCGATCGGGCCCGCGGGCCCCACGGGCCCAACTGTTCCTCCGTCGGAATCGCTCACCCCTCCACACGCGACCAACACCCCGAAGACGAGCATGGCTCCTCCTGTCCGTCCCCGGAGCCTACTGTTACTCACCGTCCCCCTTGTTACGAACAGTGTTGAACAATGTTCGCAAAACGGCTACACTGAGGGTGTCTGGAGGAACCATGCCGCTCTCGCCTTCCGCCGCTCCCACCCGCGTTGTCGCCTACCTCCGGGTGAGCACCGAGAAGCAGGCGGACACCGGTGTCTCCCTCGCCGCCCAGCGCGCCAAGGTGGAGGCGTACGCGTCGCTCTTTGACCTCGATCTCGTCGCGGTGATCGAGGACGCCGGAGCCTCCGCAAAGACGCTGGACCGGGAAGGGCTCCGCGCAGCGTTCACGATCCTCGAAAACGGGGAGGCCGATGCCCTGTTGGTCGTGAAGCTCGATCGCCTGACGCGGAGCGTGCGCGATCTCGACACGGTCATTTCCACGTGGTTCGCCACGGGGCGTTGGGCGCTTCTGTCGGTGTCGGAGCAGATCGACACCCGGAGTGCGGCCGGCCGGCTCGTGCTCAACGTGCTCGCATCCGTGAGTCAGTGGGAGCGCGAAGCGACAGGGGAGCGCACGGCCACCGCTCTCGCCCACAAGAAGGCGAACGGGGAGCGCGTTGGGGCGGTCCCCTTCGGGTTCGTGCTCGCGGCGGACGGCGTCCACCTGGAGGAGCACGCGGAGGAGCAGGAAGCGATCGCGATCGCGCACGAGCTTCGCGAGGCGGGGATGTCCCTCCGCGCCGTCGCGGCCGAGCTCGCGGAGCGGGGCTTCCGGTCCCGGACCGGGAAGGTGTTCGCCCCCACGCAGATCGCCCGGATGGTCGCGTGAGCGAGCCCGCCAACCTCGCGCGCATCCGTGCCGCTCTCGCACGTCTGGACGCGCTCGCGAAGCGCACCGCGGGCCTCGCATCGGGCCCGCCAACCCCTGACGAGATCGCCGCCCTTGCGGCCGACCTGGAGGAAGTCATGTCACCGGAGAAGCACAACGAACGGCTCGGGATCCGCGTCTCCCCCGAACTGCGCGAGCGGATCGAGTCCTACCGGCTGCGCCTCGCCGCCGAGCTCCCCGCCGGGTTGAAGGAACCGAACCTCTCCGACGCGGCGCGCATGCTGATCCTCAAGGGGCTCGAGGTGGTCGATGGGTAGGCGCGCGAACGGCGAGGGCTCGATCGATTTCGTCCCCAGCCGCAACCGCTACCGGGCGTCGGTCTCGCTCCCGAACGGGAAGCGGAAGCAGGTGTATGGGAGGACCCGGGCCGAGGTGGCGGAGAAGCTGACCGACCTCCTCAAGTCCGTGAAGGACGGTCTGCCCGTCCCCTCCGACCGCCTCACGATGGGCGGCTACCTCGACGAATGGAGCGCGAAGCATGCCACCAAGATCCGTGCCTCCACGGCCGACCGGTACGCGCGCATGCTCCGGGTCCACGTCGGGCCGGTGATCGGCTCCGTGAAGCTCTCCCGGCTCGAGCCTCGCGACCTCGATCGGGTCTTCGCGACCATGCACGCGAACGGCTCCGCTCCGGCCACGATCCGACAGGCCCGGGCGATCATCGGGCGCGCGCTCCGGGACGCGGAGCGGCAAGGGCTGGTCGCGCGCAACGTGGCGAAGCTGACCGACCCTCCGAAGGTGGAGCGCCGGGAGATGGAGTGCCTGAACCCGGAGCAGGCCCGCGCGTTCCTCACGGCTGCGCAAGATCCCGGAGAGAGGTTCGGCGCGCTGTTCGTGCTCGCCATCTCCCACGGGCTGCGCCTCGGAGAGCTCACGGGGCTCCGATGGGACGATCTCGACCTCGATGCCGGGACGCTCACGGTGCGGAACCAGCTTCAAGCGGTCCGGGGCCCGCAGGGTGAGACGTGGAAGCTCGTGCCCCCGAAGACGGCGCGGAGCCGGCGCGCCCTCGCGCTCTCGACGGTCGCCACCGAAGCGCTCCGCGCGCATCGGGCCCGCCAGGCGGAGGAGCGGCTAAGGATGGGGCCCGCCTGGGACGACTCTTGGGGGCTGGTGTTCACCAACGAGATCGGCCGGCCGGTCCACCCGTCCAACCTCACGCGCCGGCACTTCCAACCGCTGTTGAAGCGCGCCGAGCTCCCCCGCATCCGGTTCCACGACCTCCGGCACTCCGCCGCAACGCTCCTCCTCTCCGCTGGGGAGCCCGTGGTCGCCGTCTCCGCGTCGCTCGGACACTCGCAGGTGTCGACGACCCTGAACACCTACGCCCACGCGATGCCGGAGCACCTGGCGCAGGTGGCGACCACGGTGGACCGCATCTTCGGGACCGGCACCGGCTGACCCGGGTTGTGTGCAGCGCTGTGTGCAGACGCAGAAAACCCCGGGTTGCGGTGACGCACCCGGGGTCTTTCTTTGCCCGTCAGGCCGGGGCTGGGAGGATGGTGGCCGAGGACGGAATCGAACCGCCGACACGGGGATTTTCAATCCCCTGCTCTACCAACTGAGCTACTCGGCCCCATCGACGACCTCGGTTAACGAGCGCCACGAGCGGCGTCAAAGCCATCCGCTACATCCCGGGAGCGAGTCGGAGCACAACCGGCCCCGAAACCCGGAGTTGGCAGCCGAGGCGCTGATCCGGCCCGTCGAGGAACGGGATCTCCTCGTCGAGCAGCGGATTGCACGACTCTGCGCCCACGAGGACCTGCACCCGGCACGCGTTGCAGGCCGCGAAGCCGCCACACGCCGAATCCATCGGCACGCCGGCCTCTTCGCAGCCCTCGAGCAGCGTCTCGTCAGGGCCCATCTCGAAGGCCGGCCAGCCCTCGACCTCGACGCGGTGCCCCATCAGGTGCTCGCGACGTCGAAGCTCTCGCCGCAGCCGCACACGCGCTGGGCGTTGGGGTTGTCGATCTGGAACCCCGTCTGGAAGTCGCCCTCGAGGTACCGGATGACGGAGCCCTGGAGGAACGGCAGGTGCATCGGGTGCACGAAGACCCGCGCCCCGTCGAGCTCGAAGACGAGGTCATCGTCGTCGGGGCCCTCTTCGAAGTCGAGCAGGTAGGTGTAGCCGCTGCAGCCCCCGTCGGTGAGCCCGAACCGCAGGCCCTTTCCGCGGCCCTCGGCCACGACCTCGTTGATGCGCTCGGCGGCGCGCGGGGTGAGCTCGATCACACTTCCTCCAACTGGATCCGGGAGCGGCGGGACCACAGCTCGCGCCCGATGACCCACGCCCGGTACGGGGGCTGGGTGGCGAACGCCGTGAACAGGAACGGCCCGAGCCAGTTCATCTGGAAGGCCGAGATCACGTCGCCGTGCGCCATGAACGCGAAGCTGCGGGTGAGCCCGCAACCGGGACACCCGAACCCGGTGATGCGGCGGAACCCGCACATCACCGGGATCTCGTAGCCGAACAGGCTGACCACCTCGTCGCTGGGCGCCAGCAGCGCCGCGGCGAGCACGATGCCGCCGAGCACGACGGCGATGATCACCTCGCCCCAGAGATAGCGGTTGGACAGGCCGGCCATGGACCCACCCTAACCCCGTCAGCGCTTGCGACGACGGTCGGGGTCGAGACGGCCGAGCTGGCGCCCCATCCGATCGACGATGCCGTTCACGAACGCGCGGCTGTCGGCCGTGCCGAACTGCTTGGCGAGCTCGACGGCCTCGTTGACCGACACGTTCGCGGGGATGTCGGCGCAGTGCTTCATCTCGAACGCCGCGAGGCGGAGGATGTTGCGATCGACGATGGGCATCCGCGCGAGGCGCCAGTTCGTCGAGCACTCTTCGATCAGCACGTCGAGCGCGTCGAGGTCTTCGATCGCGCCGGCGACGAGGCGCTGCGCGAACTCGACCTCTTCGGAGTCGGGTGCGGCGCCCTCGATCAGGCCCTCGCCGTCGAGGTGGCCCGTCCACAGGTGGTTGAGCGAGTCCATCGCCGAGATCCCCATGAGATCGGCCTGGTACATCGCCTGGAGGGCGAACTGGCGCGCGCGACGACGGGAGCCCATCAGCTGTCGATCCGACCGAAGAGCGAGACCATCTCGAGAGCCGACATCCCGGCCTTGAAGCCGTTGTTGCCGGCCTTGGTGCCGGCGCGCTCGATCGCCTGCTCGATGGTGTCGGTGGTGAGGACGCCGAAGATGATCGGAACGCCGGTCTTCATGCTGGCGTTCGCGACGCCCTTCGAGACCTCGGCGCTGACGTAGTCGAAGTGCGGCGTAGACCCGCGGATCACGGCGCCGAGCGCGATGACCGCGCCGTAGCGACGGGTCTCGGCGAGCTTCTGGCACACGAGCGGGATCTCGTAGGCGCCGGGCACCCACACGAGATCGAGGCGCTCGTCGGTGTCGACGCCGTGGCGCCGCAGCGCGTCTTCGGCGCCTTCGACGAGGCGGCCCGTGATGAGCTCGTTGAAGCGGCCGGCGACGATGGCGAAGCGGCCACCGGGATCGGTCAGCGAGCCTTCGAGGATGCGGGGCACGTCTACCTCCAATGGAGCGGCCCCCTAACCGGGACCGGGGCTGGCGTCAGACGACGGGGATGCGCTCGACGATCTCGAGGCCGTACGCCTCGATCCCGACGATGGGACGCCGCGAGGAGGTCAGCAGGCGGAGCCGCTGCATCCCGAGATCGACGAGGATCTGACAGCCCATCCCGAGATCGCGCAGCGCATCGGCGCGCACCGCGGAGGCGACCTTGCCGTCGTCGATGTCGAAGTCCTTCCGGAAGGCGTGCTGCATGAACTCGGCCGGAGCCGCGCAGTGCATGAACACGATCGCGCCCTCGCCGGCCTCGTGGATCGCGGCCATCGAGCGGAGCGCGGGCTGCGAGACCTGGCTCGCCTCGGGGTTGAGGAACGCCCACGGCGGGGGGGCCGCCTGGACGCGAACCAGCGCGGGGCTGCGCGTGGGATGGCCCTTCCACAGGGCCATGTGCACGCCGTCGTCGGTGACGCCGCGGTAGAGGCGCGTGTGCCACGTGCCGTAGCCCGGGATCTCGATCGTCGACTCGGCATCCCGCTTCACGACGCGCTCGTTGCGCATCCGGTACTTGATGACATCGGCGACCGTGACGACGCGGATGCGGTGCTCGGCGCCGAACTCGAGCAGCTCGGGCATGCGCGACATCGTGCCGTCGGGGTTCATGATCTCGCAGATCACCCCGGCGGGCGCGAGGCCGGCGAGCCGCGCCAGGTCGACGGAGCCCTCGGTCTGGCCGACGCGCTCGAGCACGCCCGCGTCGCGCGCGCGCAGCGGGAACATGTGGCCGGGCGTGACGATGCTGCGCGGCGTGGCGCTCGGGTCGATCGCGACCTTCACGGTGTGCGCGCGGTCGGATGCGGAGATGCCCGTCGTGACGCCCTCGCGCGCCTCGATGCTCACCGTGAACGCCGTCTGGTAGAGGGACTGGTTGTTCGTCGCCATCATCGAGAGCCCGAGCCGCTCGATCTGCTCGCCCGTCATCGAGAGGCAGATGAGGCCGCGGGCGTGGGTCGCCATGAAGTTGATGGCCTCGGGCGTGACCTTCTCGGCCGCCATCACGAGATCGCCTTCGTTCTCGCGATCCTCGTCGTCGACCAGGATGACCATGCGCCCGTCGCGGAGATCGTCGATCGCCAGCTCGACGCGACGGATCGGGTCGGCATCGAGCGCGAGGAAGGTCGACTGCTTCTTGGCGGTGTTGCTCATGGAGGGCCTCCGGACCGCTCCGAGTAACGCGCCGCGATCACCCGAACCCGTGCTCGCGGAGCTTGTCGAGCGTGAGCCCGCCCGCGCGGCCGCCGAGCAGGCGCTCGACGTACTTCGCGAGCACGTCGACCTCGAGGTTCACGACGCTCCCCGCGCGCAGCTCGCCGAGCAGCGTGACGCCGATCGTGTGCGGCACGAGGTTCACGCGGAACGCGTCGTCGGCGATCTCGTTCACCGTGAGGCTGACGCCGTCGATCGTGATGGAGCCCTTGGCCGCGACGTAGCGCGCGATGCCGGCGGGCATGCGCACCCAGAGCACCCAGCTCTCGCGCTGCTGGCCGGACGAGACCACGGTGCCGGTGCCGTCGACGTGGCCCTGCACGATGTGCCCGTCGAGCCGATCGCCGAGCCGCAGCGCGCGCTCGAGGTGGACCTTCGCACCGACGCGGAGCCCGCCCAGCGTGGTCTTCTGGAGGGTCTCGGTCGCCGCCACCGCGACGAACCCGCCGTCGACGAAACGCTCGGCCGTGAGGCACGCGCCGTTCACCGCGATGGAGTCACCGAGCGCGACCTCGGCCATCGGGATGGACGTGCGGAGCGTGAGGGCGCGCCCGGCGCCTTCGGGACGGACGGCCGCGATGGTGCCGATGTCCTCTACCAGTCCGGTGAACACGAGACCTCCGGGGGCGCGTCGTGCTCGAGGCGCCACGTGAGGTGGGCGTCGGCCCCGACGGTCGCGACGGACACGAGCTTCATGCACAGCGCCTCGCCGAGCGAGGCAATCGGCGGCCCGCCGACCCAGGGACGCCCGCCGGGTACGACCTTGCCGGCGACGAACATCTCGACGGTGTCGGCCAGGCGCGCGTCGAGCACGGAGCGGATCACCTCTCCCCCACCCTCGACGAGCACGCGGTGCAGGCCGCGCTTCGCGAGCTCGCCGAGCACGGCGCGCAGCGCCAGCCGCCCGCCCTCGACGGGGGCCTCGACGCGCTGGGCCCGCTCGGCGCGGAGCTGCGCGCCGGGCCCCTGGAACACGAGGGTCTCGGGCCGGTCGAGCGCACAGCCCGCCGGGAATCGCCCCCGGCTGTCGAGGACCACGGGCACCGGCGACGCCGCGCCCGGGAGGCGGCACGTGAGCCGCGGATCGTCGGCCAGCACGGTGCCGATGCCGACGAGGATCGCGTCGTGCTCGGCGCGCAGGCGCTGCCCGACAGCCCGCGCGGCTTCACCCGTGATCCACTGGCTCTCGCCCGACGCCGTCGCGATGCGCCCATCGGCCGAGATGGCCGTCTTCACGGTGACCTCGGGCAGGCCGCGGGTGATGGCGCGCGCGAAGCCCAGGATCGCGCGGCGGCACTCGGCCTCGCACACCCCGAGATCGACGTCGACCCCATGCTCGCGGAGCAGCTCGAGCGAACGGCCCTGCATCGGCTCGTACGGGTCGACCGTCCCGACGACCACACGTGCGATCCCCGCCGCGAGCACGGCGTCGGTGCAGGGCGGCGTGCGCCCATGGTGGCAGCAGGGCTCGAGCGTCACGTAGAGCGTCGCACCGGCGGGGTCGTGCCCGCGCGCGCGGCAGTCGGCCAGCGCGCGGACCTCGGCGTGCGGCCCGCCCACGGGCTGCGTGAAGCCCTCGCCGAGCAGCGCCCCGTCGCGCACGATCACGGCGCCCACCGCGGGGTTCGGAGCGGTCGAGCCCAGCGCCCGGCGCGCGTTCTCGAGCGCGCGGGCCATCCAGAACGCCTGCCCCGACGGCACGAGCGTCACGTCACCCGTCCTCGCGGAGCGGGTCGATGGCGTCGACGAACTGCTGCACGCTCTCGAACTGCTGGTAGACGCTCGCGAAGCGCACGTACGCCACCGGATCCATCTCGCGGAGCACCGCCATCACGGCGTCGCCGACCTCGCGGGTGCTGCACTCGACGGTGCCCTCGAGGCGCGACTCGACGCGGAGCGCCGCCGCTTCGATGTCGCCGGGCCCGAGCGGGCGCTTGCGGCACGCCAGGGTGATGCCGTGCAGCACCTTCTCGCGGTCGTACAGCTCGCGGCGCCCGTCGCGCTTCAGGATCCACGGGAGCCGCTGCTCGATCCGCTCGTGCGTCGTGAAGCGCGCACCACACGAGGCGCACTGGCGACGCCGGCGGATGCTGTCCCCCGTGGTCCGCGAGTCCACGACCCGCGACTCTTCGTGCGCGCAGTCCGGACACCGCATCAGTCGAGCAGGGCCTCCGGATACACGGGGTGCTTGCCGCAGAGCTCGTGCACCTGCGCCGCGATGCGCGCGAGCGCCGCCTCGTCGTCGCGGGCTTCGATCGCGTCGGCGATCCAGTCGCCGATCTGCCGGGACTCGGCGAGGCCGATGCCGCGCGTGGTCATCGCGGGCGTGCCGATGCGGATGCCGCTCGTGATCATCGGCGACCGACGCTCGCCGGGCACGGTGTTCTTGTTCACGGTGATCGCCGCGCGCCCGAGGGCCGCTTCGGCATCCTTGCCGCTGCACGTCTCGCCGAGATCGACGAGCATCAGGTGGTTGTCGGTGCCGCCGGACACGAGGTTCAGCCCGCGCGCCATGAGCTGCTCCGCCATCGCCGCGGCGTTGTCGATCACGGCCTGGCTGTACGTCTTGAAGGACGGCTTCAGCGCCTCGCCGAACGCGACGGCCTTCGCCGCGATGACGTGCATCAGCGGACCGCCCTGGATGCCCGGGAACACGGCCTTGTTCATGGCCTTCGCGCGCTCGCCGTCGTTCGTGAGGATCAGGCCGCCGCGCGGGCCCCGCAGCGTCTTGTGCGTCGTGGTGGTGACGTAGTCGCAGTAGGGGACCGGGTCGGGGTGCAGCCCGGTGGCGACGAGCCCCGCGATGTGGGCGATGTCGGCCATGAGCGTCGCGCCGACCTCGTCGGCGACGGACCGGAAGGCCTCGAAGTCGATGAACCGCGGGTACGCGCTGGCGCCGCAGATGATCATCTTCGGGCGGTGCTCGCGCGCCAGGTCGCGCACCCGGTTCATGTCGATGCGCCCGGTGGCCTCGTCGAGCCCGTAGTGGACCGCGTGGTACACGAGCCCGGAGCTGTTCACGGGGGACCCGTGCGTGAGGTGGCCGCCGTGCGACAGGTCGAGGCCGAGCACCGTGTCGCCGGGCTCGCAGGCCGCGAGGTACACCGCGGCGTTCGCCTGGGCGCCCGAGTGCGGCTGGACGTTCGCGCCGAGCGCGCCGAACAGCTCTTTCGCGCGGTTGCGGGCGAGCAGCTCGACCTCGTCGACGTGCTCGCACCCGCCGTAGTAGCGGCGGTTGGGGAGGCCCTCGGCGTACTTGTTCGTGAGCCACGTGCCCATCGCCTCGAGCACGGGGATGCTGACGTAGTTCTCGGACGCGATGAGCTCGAGCTCGTCCTGTTGGCGCCGGAACTCCGCGACGATGGCGGCGTGGACGGCGGGGTCGGCGGCGGCGAGCGCTCTCATCGGGCACCTCTGTCGGGGAAAGGCCTCGTCCGTATCACCGCGCCACGCTTGCCGCGACGGCGGGATGGACGTAACGGAGCGCGGTGATTGGAATCCGCCCCTACACGCCCGCGGACCGTCCCGCGGTGACCGATCTCCTGGTCCGGGCGTTCGACGACGATCCGGGTTGGCAGCACGCGTTCCCCGAGCGGCGTGCCGAGGCGCTCGCCTTCGTGATGCCGCGACTGTTGAGCCTGCGCAGCGGCAGCGGCACCATCCGGCTCGCCGAGCGGGAGGGCCGCGTGGCCGGCGTGATCGCGTCCGGGTCGTCGGCCGTGCGCTTCGGGATCGTGGACTATCTGTTCCAGGGCCTGGCGCGGATGCCGCTCCAGTTCGGCTGGGAGACCACCCGCCGCATGCTGGCCGCGGACTCCGAAGTCGGTGCGCTGCGGAACATCGTCCAGCCGCACGTCCACCACCTCCACGTCGCCCAGCTCGCCGTCCACCCCGACGCGCAGGGCACCGGCGTCGGCACCGCGCTGATGCGGGCCTTCCTCGACGAGGACGTGGACCCCACCCACCAGCACGCGTCGCTCATGACCACGAAGTCCGACAACGTGCTCTGGTACGAGAGATTCGGCTTCCAGATCGCCGGCCAGTGCGGCATCCGAGCCGAGTTCACCGCCTGGTGCATGGTGCGCGAGCCCCGGTAGAGCCCGCCCAGCTAGCCGATCTTCTCGACGCGACGCGCGTGCCGGCCGCCCTCGAACTCGGCGTTCAGCCACGCTTCGACGCAGTCGAGCGCGACGCCGGCGCCGACGACGCGCTCGCCGAGGCACAGGACCCGGGCGTCGTTGTGCGCCATCGCCATCCGCGCCGAGAACGTGTCGGCCACCACCGCGGCCCGCACGCCGGGCACGCGGTTCGCCGTCATCGCCATGCCCTGGCCGGTGCCGCAGATCAGCACGCCGCGGTCGAACCGCCCGCTGGCGACGCCCTCCGCGAGGGGACGCGCGCGATCCGGGTAGTCGACCGACTCGCCCGGCCCGGGGCCGAGGTCGGTGACGGCGTAGCCCTCTTCGACGAGCCAGTCGCGGATCACGCCACGCAGGACGTTGCCCGCGTGGTCGGAGCTGATCGCGATCTTCAGAGCGTCCGGAACACCAGACATGCGTTCGTCCCCCCGAACCCGAAGCCGTTGGTCAGCGCGATCTGCGGACGGGTCTCCCGCGCGTCGCCCGGGCAGTAGTCGAGATCGCACTCGGGATCCGGAGTGCGCAGGTTGGCCGTAGGCGGGAGGATGCCCGTCTGCAGGGCCTTGCAAACAGCGACCGCCTCGAGCCCGCCGGCCGCACCGAGCAGGTGGCCCGACACGCCCTTCGTGCTGGACACGACGACCTTCCGCGCGGCGTCGCCGAACGCGGTCTTGATCGCCTGGGTCTCGGCCGGGTCGTTCGCCGGCGTGGAGGTGCCGTGGGCGTTGATGTAGTCGATCTGATCGGGCCGCACGCCGGCGTCGCGCATCGCGACCTGCATGCAGCGCGCCGCACCCGCACCGCCCGGCGCGGGCGCCGTGACGTGGTGCGCGTCGGTGGTCGCGCCGTAGCCGACGAGCTCGGCGTAGATACGAGCATCCCGGGCCTTCGCGCGCTCGAGATCCTCGAGCACCACGATGCCGGAGCCCTCGCTCATCACGAAGCCGTCGCGATCCCGATCGAAGGGACGCGACGCCCCCGACGGATCCTCGTTGTTGCGCGACAGGGCGCGCATCGTCATGAAGCCGCCGTACCCGAGCGGCGTGAGCGCGGCTTCGGTGCCGCCCGCGATGACCATGTCGGCCTCGCCGTAGCGGATCGCCTTGTAGGCCTCGCCGATGCTGTGGTTCCCGACGGCACACGCCGTGGCGATGCAGAGGCTCGGCCCCATCGCCTGGTACCGGATGGCGAGCTGCCCGCCCGCGAGGTTGTTCAGCGCGCGCGGGATGAAGATCGGCGAGATGCGGCTCGTGCCCTCGGCCAGCATGTGCTCGGCCTCTTCGGCGATCTCGGGGAACCCGCCGATGCCGGTGCCGACGTAGACGCCGAAGCGCTCGGGGTCGACCCCCTCGATGGGCTGGCCCTCGACGAGGGTGAAGCCCGCGTCGCGCAGGGCCTCGTCGGCCGCCACGATGGCGTACTGCATGAACAGACCGAGGCGGCGCACGTTGCGCTTGCCGAAGATCGCCTCGCCGTCGAAGCCCTTGATCTCACCCGCGATCTGCGAGCGCAGGTCGGCGGAGTCGAATCGGGTGAGCAACCCGGTTCCCGAGCGGCCCGCGACCATGGCGTCCCAGGTGGACGCCACGTCGAGGCCACACGGATTCACGGTGCCGAGGCCGGTGACCACGACGCGTCTGCCAGTACGTTCCAAGACTCACCCGTGGGGCGCGAGCGCCCGCGTTCAGCTGACGTGAGCGACGATGTAGTCGACGGCGTCCTGAACGGTGCGGATCTTCTCGGCTTCGTCGTCGGGAATCTCGATGTCGAAATCCTTCTCGATCCCCATCACGAGCTCGACGATGTCCAGCGAGTCCGCGTTCAGGTCGTCGATGAACGACGCGGTGGGAACGACCTCACTCCGCTTCACATCCAGCCGCTCGGCGATGATGTCGCGGACCTTCTCCATCACCTCGTCTGCCGTCATCCGACAACTCCTTCGTCGCAGGGGGAACTGGGCCCCGCGGCGGCGCAATATAGCCCGGAGCCCGGTGCGGTCAACGCCCCGATGAAAGGCGCTCCTCCATCCGGGCGACGAGCCCGGCGGAGACGTTGCGTTCGGCCATCGCGATCGCCGCTGCGACGGCGTTCGCGTTCGCCCGGCCGTGGCCGACCACGACGACGCCCCGGGTCCCGAGAAGCAGCGCTCCGCCATGGGCGTCCCACTCCACGCGGCGCCGGAAGCGCTTGAACGCACCCCGCAGCAGGAAGGCCCCGAGGACCCCCGAAGGACGCCGCCGGATCTCCTCCCGGAGGAGCGAGACCACCGTCGTGACGGCACCCTCCGCCGCCTTGAGGAGGATGTTGCCGACGAACCCGTCGCACACGAGCACGTCGCACTCCCCCTCCATCGCCCCGGTCGGCTCGACGTTCCCGACGACATCGAGGTCGTGGGACCGCAGCAGGGGCAGCGTGGCGCGGACCTGCATGTTGCCCTTCCCCTCCTCGGTGCCGTTGGAGAGGAGCCCGACCCGCGGGCGCTGGACGCCCGACACCTCGGCGTAGGCGACGCCCAGGACCGCGAAGCACGCCAGCAGCTCGGGCCGGCAGTCGACGTTCGCGCCGGCGTCGAGGAGGATGACGCGGCCCCCGTCGCGCCGCGGCATCACGGTGGCGATCGCGGGTCGCTCGGCCCCCTCGAGCGTGCCGAGGTCGAGCACGGCGGCGACGAGCGTGGCGCCGGTGCTACCGCAGCTCACCGCCGCGCGGGCCTCGCCGTCGCGCACGAGCTGCATGACGCACCGCACCGAGCACGCCTCGCGACGCCGCACCGACGAAGGCGAATCGCCCATGCCGATCGCATCGTCGGTGTGGACGATCGGGATCTCGAAGCGGCGCGGGAACAGGGGCCGGATGCGGGCTTCGTCGCCCACCAGCACCACGTCGTGGCCCGCGCGCACGGCCTGGACCGCACCCGCCACGATCGCGGTGGGTGCGTCGTCCCCGCCCATCGCGTCGACCGCGATGCGGGTCAAGGGCCCGGGGCCCACGGGCTCGATTCAGCCTTCGCGGAGCCGCCGGAGCGGCCCCGATCAGGCGTCGTCGACCTCGATCACCTGCCGGCCACGGTAGGTGCCGCACTCTTCGCAGATGCGGTGGCGGAGCTTGAGGGCGCCGCACTCGGGGCACGACTCGACCGCGGCCGAGAACGTGAGGTGATCGTGGGCGCGCCGCATGTCGCGACGACGACGGGACATACGCTTCTTCGGGACAGCCATGGCACTACTCGCTAGTTCTTCAGGTTCTTCAGGGCTGCGAAGGCCGGATGGCCCGCGCCCCCTTCGGAAGCCGCCGCCAACATCGCCCGGGTGCGTGCCTCGCAGGCTTCTTCGTCGGTGCAGAGCACGCGACTCGGGAGCTCGAGAGCCACCGCCTCCATCAGGATGTCGGGCAGCGACAGGTGACCGTCCCTATACCAGCCCACGTCGAGATCGTCCTCCCCCAGCTCGATCTCCTCTTCGGAAACCGAGGTGGGCTCTGGCTGATAGACGAGATCGGTATCGAGATCGACCCCCCGGTGGACCTCTTCGCCGCAGCGATCGCACAGCCCGTCGGCCTCGGCGTGCACGACCAGGCGTACGGCGACGTCGGTCTTCCGGTCGGCCAGCGCGAGGCGAAACCTCGCGGAGAGCGTGGTCGGAGCGGCGTCCATCGCCTCCTGGACGGCCTCGCGGGCCCAGGTGGTCTCGAGACCGGCTTCGATCTCCTGACCGCCCACCGGGATGTCCTCGACGCGGATCCTCACTCCGGAACCCTCCGCGGCACGGGACCGATCCGGTCCGCCGCCGCCACCAGCATCCCGCCCAGCTATGCGGCGTCCGGCCGTCCCGCAACGTCCCGCTCCCGGGAGCGCGAGCGGGGGCACCCTGCTATGCTCTGCCGCGAGATGATTGCGACCCTGCTGCTGGCCGGCCTCATGGGCTGCGCCACCCTCGATCCCAAGACCGCCGCGGCCACCGAGTACGTCAACGACGTCCAGCCGCTCATGCTCGAGAACAGCCTGCTCGCCGAGCGGCTGCTCAAGCTCGCTTCGCAGGTGTACAACGAAGACGTCCCGCAGGCGGGCCTGTCCCCCGCGTGGAACGACGAGATCGTCCCCCTCGCCGAGCACATCCACATCCAGGCCGACGCCGTCGATGTCCCCGACGAGTGGAAGGATCTGCACGACAACCTCGTCGTCATCTGGAGCGACCGCGCCAGCGCCTACCGGTCCATGGGCGAAGCCATCGTGCTGGCCGACCGCAAGCGGTGGAAAGAGGCCCGCGAGCTCGAGGGCCAGGTCGTGAAGCGCGAAGAGACGTGGTTCCAGACCGTCTCCACCCAGCTCTCGCAGTACGACCTCACGCTCGAGCAGTACCCCTAGCGCACGACTCGTGGGTTCGTCCGGCACTTCTCGCGAGGTGCGATCACCTGCCTTGCCACCCCGCGGCGAGGGGTTAGAAGATTCCCGTCACTGACCCGTGGTCGAATTGGCAAGACGCTGGATTCTGGCTCCAGAGGTTCCAGGTTCGAGCCCTGGCGGGTCAATTGAAATGCTCCCATCGTCTAGCGGTCAGGACATCGCCCTCTCACGGCGAAGGCAGGGGTTCGATTCCCCTTGGGAGTACCATCCAGAGCCCCGTCACCCCATGGTGACGGGGCTTTTCGCTTTTCGGCCGCGAACGCGTGCCCGGATGCGCTAGCCTCGGGTGATGCCAGACCCCCGCAAGCTCTCGCCCGCCCTGCTCGCCGCCCTCGGGCTCACGGCGTGTACGGATGGCTGCCATCCCTCGGATCTGCCGCTCGTGGGCACCCTGTTCGACGACGGCGGCGACGACCGCGTGGGGCCGTGCCTCGAGATGATGCCGTGCCTGAGCCCCCCGCCCATCGACACCGATGCCGGGCCGTGCCTCAACGTGCCCGAGCCCGAGCCGCCGGGGCTCTGCCTCATCGCCCGGCCGGCCGTGCCGATCACGCAGCCCATCCGCGTGGGCCCCTGCCTGAAGATCCGCCGCCCCGAGCCGATCCCCGAGCCGCCGGTCGCGCCGTGCCTGAAGCCCGTCGCGCCCCCGCGCCCGAGCGTGAAGCCGTGCCTCGACTTCGTCGTGCCCCCCCAGGCGCCGTTGCCCACACCGGCCCCCGACGACCAGAGCGGGCTCGTCCTGCCCGATCGCGTCGAGGTGCTCGCGACCCTGCTCGACTCCGGCATCCTCCCGCCCGACGTGCTCGACCGGATCGACCGCCGTTCGGGGTAGGCTCGCCGCGTGAGGACTCCATGAGCATCAAGGACCGCCGCAAGGCACTCGACCTGTCCCGGGCCCAGCTCGCCGCGTACGCGTACGTCGACCCGCGCACGGCCCAGCTGATCGAGATGGGCATGAACCACGACGCTGCGTGCATCCACCGCCTCGAGGCCACGCTCGGCGCCCTCGAGAAGGGCGAGCCGCCCCCCGAGTGGAAGGATGCCGTCGATGCAGAAATCGAGGCTGAAGGCGCACATCGACTGAGCGCCGACCCGAGCCGGGCCGACTCTTGACACGGCCTTCACAGGTGCTATCCTCAAGGCATATGGAACCCGGCCCGCCTTTGCGAGGCCGGGTTTTTTCATGCGTACGCCAGGACCCCCGATGCAATACCGCGGGCTGACGCTCGATCGGTTCCAGACCGAAGCCATCGCGGCGCTCGACGCGGGCCACTCCGTGCTCGTCGCAGCGCCCACCGGCACGGGCAAGACCATCATCGCCGACTGGATCGTCGAGCAGGCGCTGAACGCCGGGCGCGAGGTGATCTACACCGCTCCGATCAAGGCGCTCTCGAACCAGAAGTTCCGCGACTACGTGAAGCTCTACGGGCCCGAGAAGGTCGGCCTCGTCACGGGCGACCTCGTGATCCGCCGCGACGCGCCGTGCCGCGTGATGACCACCGAGGTCCTCCGCAACATGCTGCTCTCCGGCGAGACCCTGCCGCACCTCGCCGCCGTGATCCTCGACGAGATCCACTTCCTCGACGACCGCGACCGCGGCACGACCTGGGAGGAGGTGCTGATCTACCTACCGAAGCCCGTCCAGATCGTCGGGCTGAGCGCGACGCTCTCGAACCTGCGGGACTTCGCCGAGTGGCTCGAGATGGTGCGCGAACGCCGGGTGGTCACGGTCACCGAGACCACCCGAACCGTGCCCCTCACGGTGCAGTACGCGAGCGTCGACACGGGCCTCGTGAGCCCCTCGGAGTACGAGCGCATCTGGAAGCGCAAGGGCAGGGGCCGGCAGCAGGAGACGTACGAAGACCGCCGCGGCGGGCGCGGGCGCGGGCGGGGCCGCGGAAGAGGCCGCGGGCGCGGGGGTCGCTGGGGCCAGGGCGGGCGGAACAGCCGGCCGGCACGGCGCACGAGCCACGTCGACCTGTTCCATCTGGTCGAGCAGCAGGATCTGCTGCCCTACCTCTACTTCGTGTTCTCCCGCCGCGAGACCGAGGTCTATGCGCGTCGCCTCGGCGAAGCCGTGGGCTGCCTGCTCGACGAGCACGAGCTCGATCGCATGGAGGACATGCTGAACGCGCGGGCCCCCGACGTGGGCGCGGCCCTCGACCCCGAGCTGCGCGCGCTGTACCTCCAGGGCATCGCGTTCCACCACGCGGGCCTGCACGTCAGCCTGAAGGCCCTCGTCGAGGAGCTGTACGAAGAGAAGCTCATCAAGGTGCTGTACTGCACCTCGACCTTCGCGCTCGGCATCAACATGCCCGCCCGCACCGTGCTGTTCGACGGGCTCAAGAAGTACGACGGGCGCGGCTTCAACGTGATGCCGACCCGCGAGTTCATGCAGATGGCCGGGCGGGCCGGGCGCCGCGGGCTCGACGACGTCGGGCACGTCGTCGTCCGCGTCGATCTCGCCGAGTACGAGGAGTACAAGCCCGATCTCGAGCGCTACGCACGCGATCGGGTCGAGCCCGTCCGCAGCTCGTTCAACCTCTCGTGGAACAGCGTCGTGAACCTGCTCGAGCGCCACCCGCCCGAGCGGTGCCGCGAGATCGTCGAGAAGAGCTTCCTGAACTGGTGGCGCGGCAAGCAGGCCGACCAGCCCGACCGCTTCGCCGACAAGCGCCAGCAGCGCCGCAACGCCAAGCGGGCCGACCGCCACCGCGAGAAGTGCTGGGCGGAGTTCCAGCACAAGGTCGCGTACCTGCAGGGCATCGGGTACCTCGACGAGAACGGCGGCTTCAACGCCGGTGCCCGCGTGCTCGCGAACCTCCAGATGTCCGAGATCCTCGTCTCCGAGCTCATGCTCGAAGGGGTGTTCGAAGACCTCGAGCCGAACCTGCTGTTCGGGGTGCTCTGCGCGCTGACGAACTCGCTGCCGCGCCACGCCCGCCCCAACTTCCGCCCGCGCGGCGAGGAGCGCAGCATCGCGCGGGAGATCGCGAAGATCCGCTTCGCGCCCGTCGTGGTCGACGCCGAAGAGATGGCTGGCGAGCAGTACCCATGGTCGCCCGACCTCATCCACCTCGGGCGCCAGTGGGCCGAAGGCGAGCCGCTGATGGAGATCCTGATGCTCGTCGAGTCCGACACCGACATCAGCGGCGACCTCATCACGGGCTTCCGTCGCGCGAAGGACCTCGCCGGCCAGCTCAAGGGCGTCTACGCGGACGACGAGGCCAAGGTCGCCATGCTCACGGCGCTGATCCGCAAGGTGAGCCGCGACGAGGTCGAGGTCGTCGGGTGACCCTGCGGGTCGGGCTCTCGCTCATGCCCCAGGCCGACTTCGCCGCGGCCGCGCTCCCCCTGCTCCAGCAGGGCCTGGTGGACGTGCTCGAGTGGGGTCCCGACCTCCGCGAGGGGCCGGATTGGGTGCCGCCCGACTGGTTCCGCGCCCTGGTGGCGCACTTCGCCGGCGAAGGCGCGCTGCTCGGGCACGGCGTGAGCGGCGGGCTGCTCTCGTTCGACGGAGACGCCGCGTTCGACGCCTGGCTCGCGGAGATCCGCGTCGCGGTCACCGCGACCCCGGTGGCGAGCTTCTCGGAGCACTACGGCTTCGTGCGGACGCGTGGCTGGGAGCGAACCCCTCCCCTCCCCGTGCGGCCGGATCGGGAGACCGTGGTCCTCGGCGTGGCGCGGCTGGAGCGGCTCCGCGAGGCCGTCGGTGCGCCCGTGGGCCTCGAAGACCTCGCCCTCGCGCTGTCGGACCGCGACCTCGATGCCCGCGGCGCCGTGCTGGAGGTGCTGCTGGAGCCGGTGGACGGCTTCCTCCACCTCGACCTGCACAACCTGTGGTGCGCCGCCGTGAACTTCGATCGCGACCCGGTCGCGCTGATGGAGCGCTACCCGCTGCACCGCGTCCGCCGCATCCACCTGTCGGGCGGGTCGTGGAGCTCGGTGCCCGGCATGGACCGCCCGTTCCGGCGCGACACCCACGACGACGGCGTCCCGGACGAGGTGATCGCGCTGCTGCCCGAGGCCCTCGCCCGCTGTCCCGGCACGACCGACGTGATCCTCGAGCAGCTCGGCGGGACCATCGACCCCGAGCGCTACGGCGAGGACTTCGTCCGCATCCGCGCGGCGGCGGGACCCGTCGAGGCCGTGGACGTCGAGCGACCGGGTCCGTTCGTCCCCGTCGAGGGCGCGATGCCCGCAGAGGCCTGGCAGGACGGCCTCGTCACGGCCCTGTCCACCGGAGCGCCCTGGGGCGACTGGCCCGACGACCTCGACGCCCGCGCCACGTCCATCGCGCGCATGCTCGTGGGCCGCTGGGGCCGCGTCAGAACCTGAACGCGTCGACCGCTTCGAACGCGAAGGTCATGGAGAGCTTCTGGCACTCGCCGTCGGGCCCGGGCTCGAGATCGGCGAAGAGCGGCAGCAATCCCTCGATCAGGGGGAGCAGCGCCGGGTCGACGTCCGGGTTGTTCGCGACCTCGAGGATGCTGGCGAGGGACAGGCCGCCCGCGAGGATCCCGTGCACCGTGCCATCGGGCGCCAGATCGACCCGCAGCACGGCGTCCGAGAGCGAGAAGTCGAACTCGTACTCGAAGATCTGCACGGGCAGCGTGAGCTCGAGGGGGCTCGCCACCACGCTCCCGCCTGCGAGCGGGGCGCCGGCGACGCGGCTCGCGCCGAGGTTCGGGTTCACGTCGAAGGTCTGCCCGGGCAGCACCTCGCCGTCGTTCCCGAGCATCGGGATCCCGACGCCGCGCTGGAGGACCACGTCGACGCAGGGGTCGTCGTCCTCGCGGTCGAGGTCCTCGAGGTCGATGAGGAGCAGCAGCCGCCCGCTGTGGATGCTCTCGGCGATGATGTCCTCGATCGTGCGGGCCTCGGTGAGCTCGAGGGCCGGGATCAGGCCGGCGAACGCGTTGTCGATGCTGGGCGTGCCGTCGGGCGCGACGTAGTCGTCGACCCCGCAGGTGCCCGTCTCGCCGTCGAGGTCGAAGCCCTCCGACACGCCGTCGGTCTGGCGGACGAAGCGGATGTCGCGGATGAGCAGGGTGCGCGCGGGCCCGTCGCCATCGCACTCCGCGAGGACGGGGTCTTCGGGCGTCGGACCGCAGCCGAGGAGCAGCAGGGGCAGCCAGCGCATCGTCACACCTCGATCTCGGAGAGCCCGTCGGACGTCTCGGCCTCGTCGACCCCGAAGGTCGGCGCCAGCACGCCGGCCGCGCGGACGAGGGTGAGCATGACCTTGCTCGCGTTGTCCTGGCCCGCCGCGCGGTGGTGCACGCCGTTCACGATGGCGTTGCAGGCCGAGCCGGCGATGAGGAGCGGCAGGTCGTCGACCGAGTGCGTGCGACCGAGGGAGTGCTCGGTGCACCCGAGGATGGCGCAGCTGTCGAGCAGGGTGGCCCCGCCCTCGGGGATCGCCTGGAACTCCTCGACGAAAGCCGCGTACGCCTCCATGACCTGGAGCGTGATGGCCTGGACCTCGGGCTGGTCGCCCGGCTCGTTGTGCGTCAGATCGTGGTGCCCCGCCGTGGCGTCGGTGAACAGCACGTCGTTGATGGGCTCGGTGAAGTAGTGCCCGAACACGCGGGTCTGGTCGCAGGCGAAGGCCATGGCGAGCAGCTTCGCGATGGCGCGGTTGCGGGCCTGGAGCTGCGGGCGGCCGTCGATGTCGGGGAAGCTCGCGAGCGGGGCTTCGGGAGCGACGCAGGCCTCGAGGTCGGGCGGGTCCTCCTGGAGGCGGGCGAGGCGCGTCTCGAGCTCGCGCACCCCGGTGAGGTGCTGGTCGAGGCGCGTGCGATCCGCGCTGCCGAGCCGGCCCTGGAGCGCGGCGATGTCGCCCATCACGCCATCCAGCACGCTGCGGCGGAGGCCGAGGCGCGGATCGACCACGCCGCCCGAGCCGGGCTCGACGAACGTGGGCCCGAAGAGCCGCTCGTAGAGCGCGTACGGGTCGCTCTCGGCGGGGTTGCGGCTGTTGGGACCGTTCCAGGACAGGCCGTTGATGTCGGTGGCCGCGGTCTGGAGCGACCGGAACAGCGTCGCGTCGCCGACCTCTGCGGCGATGATCTGGTCGATCGTGGGGGCCGAGAAGCTCCCCGGGTTGTCCGCGAGGACGGGCGCGCCCGAGAGGATGCCCGCGGCCCCGGAGGAGTGCGGGTGGATGTTGGGCAGGCGCATGCTCGTGCCCGTCACGATGGTCAGCACGCTGCGGAGGTGCTCGACCGGCGCCAGCCCCTCGCTCGCGACCCAGCCCGTGCCGGTGCCCTGCGGGATCCAGTGGTCCGGCACCACGCCGTTGCCCCAGAAGAACAGCCCGAAGCGGACCGGGAGCGCACCGCCGTTCGCGAGCGCCGTGCCGTTCGCGTCGAGCATCTGCTCGAGCAGCGGGAGGCCCACGGCCACGGCCGTTCCGCCGAGCATCCCGCGCAGCAGGGTCCGCCGGTTCACTCGACCTCCCCCACCCGGGCGAAGGCCGGGCTCGTGACGATGTCGCGGAGCAGCCAGAGCACGCGCTGGTCGGACTCCGCGAAGCCCTCGGCGTGCCACGCGAGCATCGCGTCGTCGGACTCGGGCGCACGCCCGACCGCCGACGCCACCGCGCGTCGCACCAGGCACTGCGCGAGGTCGGGGTGCGTCGCGATCACCTGGGCCAGGCCCGAGGGCGTGTCGAACGCACGGCCCTCGAGCTCGCCGCTGGGGTCGATCGCGGCGCCGTTCTCGAGGTCGCGCCACGCGCCGATGCCGTCGAAGTTCTCGAGGCCGAGCCCGATGGGGTCGGTGAGGCGGTGGCACCCGGCACACGTGGGCTCTTCGAGGTGGACCGCCACGCGCTCGCGCATCGTCGGAGCATCCGGCGACGGCTCGGGGATCGACGTGTCGACGTCGGCCGGGGGCGGCGGGATCTCGTGGCAGAGCAGCGCGGTGCGCACGAACACGCCGCGCCGCGTGACCGACGTGCTGACGGGGTGCGCCTCCATCATCAGGATGCTCGCGTGCCCGAGCAGCCCGGCGCGGCCGAGCGAGACCGGCAGCTCGACACCGCCGAAGCCCTCGCGGGCGGGCGCCCGGACGCCGTAGAGCGCTGCCAGCCCACGGTCGAGGAAGGTCAGGCGGGACGTGAACAGGTCACGGTACGGCGCATCGCGGTCGAACACCTGGTACTCGATGACGCGCAGGGTCTCTTCGCGCGCGGAGGCCTTCAGCTCGGGGCCGTACGCGTTGAAGACGGCCGGGTCCTTCGCGATCTGATCGAGCCGGTACAGGCGGAACAGATCGGTGAACAGGTTGCGGACGCCTGCCCGCGCGCGGGGATCCGCGAGCATGCGGTCGACCTGGACCGCGAGGCCGGCATCGGTGGCGAGCTCACCCGCCGCGGCGGCCGCGTACAGCTCGGCGTCGGGCACGTCGTCCCACAGGAAGAACGACAGGCGCGAGGCCAGCTCGTACCCGGAGTAGCGCCCGTTCTCGCCGACCTCGACGCGGTACAGGAAGGCCGGGCTCTGCAGGAGTCGGGCGAGCGGGTACTCGAGCCCCTCTTCGAAGCTGCCGAGCGCTTCTGCGGCGGTGCCGGCGAGGGCCACGAGCCCGTCGAGCTCTTCGACCTCGAGCGGCCGCCGGAGCACCGCCAGGCCGAGCGGCTCGAGCGCGGTGCGCGCGCAGGCGTCGTCGCGGATGGCGGTGGGCGTGCAGGGGACGTGGGCCGCGACCCAGCCCGGGTCGGACAGCGCCTGCTCGGCGATCTGGTAGGCCGCGGTCTCGTACTGCTCGACGCCGTAGGGCGAGATCGTCGTCACCGCCGCGCCGAGCGCGCGCAGCTCGTCGACCGGCACGTCGGGCTCGAGGTTCGCCGGCAGCACGATGCCCGGGCCGAACAGCGAGGCCACGGCGTTGCGGTACTGGCTGTCGGTGAGCCGGCGGAGCACCGGTGCGGCTGCGTCGACGGTGGGCGCTTCGCCACGCACGGCGGGCTCTTCGGGCCCCGGGCACCCCGCCAACACCAGCATCAGCGACCAACAACGCATCGTTCCTTCGTACCCCGGAATGCGGGGATAGGCTCGATGCATGGAAGAGCTGCACGAAGCCCTGGAGATCGCGGTCCTCGACGTGCTCGACGGGAGCCCGCCCGGGCCGTTGTTCGCGAGCCGCGTGAAGCGCGAGTGCGGCGACGTGCTCCGGAAACGCGGACTGCAGGGCACGATCGAGGTCACGCAGGGCGGAACGCACGTCCGGGTGCTCGTGAAGCGCGGCCGCCGCGTCGAGACCGTCGTGGTGACGGTCGGATAGCCACGCGGTGGCCGACGGAACGGCTACTCGGCGGGCTTCGCGGGCAGCTTCTTGCGGCGCGTGTGCCGCACGTCGCGGCCGTCGACGAGGAACACGACCATCTCCGCGAGGTTGCAGGCGTGGTCGCCGGCCCGCTCGAGGTACTTCGAGATCGAGGTCATCCCGAGCACCCGGTCGACCTGGTCGGAGTGCGCGGCCATCTCCTTCACCGCGCGCTGGAAGACCTCGCGGTTGATCTGGTCGATCTGCCGGTCTCGCGAGAGCACGTCGTGGGCGAGCTCGGTGTCTTGCGCGACGAAGGCGTCGGCCGCGAGCCGGATCATGTCGGCCGCCCCCTCGCCCATCATCGTGAGCTCGAACCCCGGCTCGTAGCCGCTGCCCGCCGACAGCTCGAGCCCGCGCTTCGCGACGTTCGACGCCAGATCGCCGATGCGCTCGAGGTCGGTGACCATCTTCATGACCGTGGTGACGACCCGCAGCTCGTCGCCGGACGGGTGGCGCTCGTCGAGCACCGCGAGGCACAGCTGGTCGATCTGCAGCTCGAGCGTGTCGAGATCGCGGTCGGCCGCCACCACGCTGCGGCCGAGGTACGCGTCGCGCTCCATCACCGAGCGCACCGACAGGCGCACCATCGACTCGGCCCGCACGCACATCTGCAGGAACAGGGTGCGGATCTTGTCGAGGTCGGCCTCGAGTGGCGAGCGGAACGTCATTCCGGCCCTTCCGTAACCGGCTTCCCGACGCGGACCACGACCTCGGCGACCGGGGACTCCGCCCGGCCCAGCGCCACGGGCTCGCCGAGATCGCGGTGCAGCCGGTACGCCAGCCCCTCCGCGCGCTCGACCGCACCGGGACGGCCGGGTGCGTACTCCACCACGAGCCCCTCGGTGCCCGCCGAAGGCCCCGTGAACACGAAGCTCCCGGCGTCGACCGACGCCGCACCGCCGACCAGCGCGACCCGATCCGCACCGCCCCCGGCATCCAGCACGGCGAGCGTGGGCCCGGGGGGCGCTCCGCAGCGCACGAGCGGCTCGGGACCGCAGCTCACGAGCGTCGGGTACGGCCCGCCGACGAGGACGAGGCCTTCGCAGCGCATCGCCTTCGGCCCGTCGAGCACCAGCGCACCGCCGTCGATCGTCCAGGTACCGGCGTGCTGCACGCGCCCGCCGGACCACAGGTAGCGCCCGGGCGTGAAGCGCACGTCCGCGTCGGAGGCCTGGCAGCCGGCGGTCGCGGCGAGCAGCGGCGCGGGCTCGCCCTCCAGCATCCCCGGCAGCGCGACGGGCGCGATCTCACGCCGCGGCGGGCCGTCTTCGAGCAACAGCACGCGCGAGCCCGTCTCCGTCGAGCGCACGTCGACCCAGACCCCCGCCTTGTCGAGGCGACGGTGGTGGCTGTCGATCAGGTCCTCGTCCACGACCCGCCACCCCTGCCAGCCGTGCGACTCGAGCCACGCCGCCACGTCGGCGGCCGGCGCGCCGATCCGCACCTCGTCTGCATCCGCGGCTTCGATCGGACCGACGCCCAGCTCCGGCAGCCATCCCGGCAGGGAGGGCCCGCAGCCCAGCAGGGCCCACGCGATCAACGGCGGACCTTGCGGAGGTGGATGCGGAACCGGCTGCCCCGCCCCGCGGCGCTCTCGACGGAGATGCGGCTCCGGCTCGCGAGGGCCAGGTGCTTCACGAGCGCGAGGCCGAGGCCCGTGCCGCCGAGCGCCCGGCTGCGCGCGTCGTCGACGCGGTAGAACCGCTCGAAGATGCGCTGCTGGTGCACCGGATCGATGCCGATGCCGTCGTCGACCACGCTGACCACGACCTCGTCGGAGGTCTCGGTCGCGGTGACCGCGATGTTGCCGCCGCTCGGCGTGTAGTTCACCGCGTTCGAGGCCAGGTTCGCGACCATCGTGCGCAGCGCCTCGGGATTGCAGTTCGCCACCATCGAGGCGGGACACGTGAGCGTGAAGCTCTGCCCGCGCTGGACGGCTTTGTCGGCCGCGCCGATCACCGCCTCCTCGAGGATCGGGCGGAGCGCGTGCTCGGCCAGGGGGAGCTCGCGCCGGCGCGACTCGATGCGGTGCAGCTGGAGCAGGTCTTCGAACAGATCGCGGAGGCGCCGTGCGTTCCGGTCGATCTTCTCGAGCATCGCGGCGAGGTCTTCCGGGAGCCGCTCGCGCTCGAGCAGCATCGTCTCGGCGTAGCCCATGATGGCCGTCACCGGCGTGCGCAGCTCGTGCGACACGTTCGCCACGAAGTCGGTGCGGGCGCGCTGGGCCTCGCGGTCGCCGGTCACGTCGCGCAGGGTGACCATCGCGCCCCCGCCGGGCAGGTCGCTCGCGGTGACGATGATGTCCATCCGGCCGAGGTTGCACTCGACGGGCTCGGGCTCGACGCCCGACATCGCCAGCGAGACGACCTCCTGCAGCTCGGCGATCGGGAACGCGACGATGGGCTTGCGCCCCATGGGCTCGACGCGGGGCGGCAGCATCCGACGCGCCGTCGGGTTCACGTACGAGATCAGCCCGTCGCCATCGACGAGCACGACGCCCACGGTGCTGGCCTCGAGCATGCGGCGGCCGACGCTGGCGTCGCGGCGGAGCACCTCGTGCTCGTGCCGGATGCGCTCGAGGAACAGGTTGACCGCCACCACGAGGGGCGCGAGATCGCTGTCGGGGACCTCGAGGCGCGCGTAGTCGTCGGGGTCGGCGCGAGCGATGTCGAGCAGCTTGCGGGCGAGCTCGTTCGTCTCCACGACCACGGTCTAACCCCTGGGATCGATGGCGAACCGGTATCCGACGCCACGGACGGTCTGGAGGTGCTCGCTCGCGGCGCCCAGCTTCTCGCGGAGCCGCTTCACGTGGGTGTCGACGGTGCGCGTGTTGAGGTCGGGTGGGAGGTCCCACACCTCCTCGAGCAGGAAGCCCCGGGTCTGGACCCGACCGGGACGGCGCGCGAGTGCCGTGAGGAGCTTGAACTCCGTGGCGGTGAGGTCGATCGCCTCGCCCCCGACGTAGACGCGGTGCCCTTCTTCGTCGATCTCGAGGACGCCGTAGGTGAGGCGCGCGGCGTCGGGGACCTCGGCCTTGCTGGCCTGGCGGCGGAGGACCGCGCGGACCCGGAGCACGAACTCGCGCATCGAGAAGGCGGACTTCACGACGTAGTCGTCGGCCCCGACCTCGAAGCCCACGACCCGGTCGATCTCCTCGCCCTTCGCGGTGAGCATGATGATCGGCACGCCGGCCGTCTCGGGCGACGCGCGGAGTCGGCGGCAGACCTCGGTTCCCGACATGTCGGGAAGCATGAGGTCGAGCACCACCAGCACGGGCCGCTCGGCGGCGGCGAGGGTGAGCGCCTCGGCGGCCGTCGCGGCGCAGGCCGTGCGGAAGCCCTCGCGGCGGAGGTTGATGTCGAGGAGGTCGCGCAGGTCGTCCTCGTCGTCCACGATCAGAATGGGGCCGTCACCCGCCATGGCGTCTCCGCGGTGGCACGTGGCCTATCGGGCCCTCCGCGGCTCCGGCAAGTGACGGTTTCGCGACGGTCACCGGGACATCGCGCCGGTGTCGAGGCTGTCGAGGATCCAGTCGGCGGCCGTGCCGCCCTTGAGCAGCGCGTGCTTCACCGCGAGCCGCCGGGCCTTCTCGTAGGCGGCCTCGCCGCGCTGGCCCTGGCGCTCGAGCACGCGGCCGAGCGTGTACCAGCCGGCCGCCTGGACGACGAGCCGCGGCGGCGGCGGATCCGGGTACACGACCCCCAGGGAGTCCGACAGCCACGCCGCTTCGGCGCTCGCGTCGATGGACGTGCCGCGCTCGAGCGCCTCGCGGGCCTCTTCGTGCCGGCCGAGGGCGTGCAGCGTGCGCCCGTGGAGGATCTCGGTCGCCTCGAGCCCGAGCCCCTGCTCGGCGCGGATCGCGCGGTCGACGGCGAGGCTCGCGAGGGTCTCGGCCTCGTCGAGCCGCCCGGCATCCAGCAGCGCCTGCCCGACGTGGAGCGCGGCGAGCCACCCCGCCGGGTCGTCGGGCGTGTCGAGCACGGCCGGCGTGCTGCGGATCACGGCCTCGACGGCGTGGTCGAGCATGTCGTTCGCGAGCATCCCCTGCACCACGCGGTACCACGACGCCGAGTCGGGCAGCTCGGAGGTCGCGAACACCCGCTCGAGCAGGGCCTGCACGCGCGATTCGCCCGAGAACACGCGGGCCACGCGGCCCACGGCGTCGGCGCTCCAGTCGCGGGCGTCGCGCGCGAGGTCGAGGATCTCGGCGCGCCACGAGTCGGCCGCGTCGCGCTTCACCCGCGCCTCGTGGGCCTCGACCGCGAGCGCCATGAGCGACGCCGCGGCGCCGGTGTCGTCGGCGGGGAGCTCCATCCGGGCGCGCGCGACGAGGCCCGGCACGGCCTGCGGGCCCCGCAGCCGCCGGACGGTCTCGACGAGCAGCAGCCAGCCCTTCGCCCGGTCGTCGAACCGCGGCAGCGCCCAGTCGATCGCGTGGTGCACCTCGTCGAGCTGCACGAGCGCCCGCACGCCCACCCGCACGGCGATGGCGCTCTGGGACCCCATGCCACCCGCGCGATCCGCGTGCTTCACGGTCCAGTCGGCCCACCGGAACGCGTCGAGCGGCCGCTCTTCGACCGAGAGCGCCGCGAAGGCGGGCCCCACCAGCGCACGCCCCGCGGAGAGCCACCGCCACGGTGCGCGGGGGCGACGATCCTGGATCAGCACCGCCATCACGAGCCGCCCGGAGGTCGCGAGCGCGAAGCCCATGGCGTGCAGGAGCCGCATCTACTCCGAGGCCTCGGGCAGGGGTCGGACCACGCAGGTGCCCGCATCGCACGCGACGGGCGGGCGCTCGCAGCGCGGGCAGTCGCACTGGATGCCCTCGTCGCTCGGGTAGCGGTCGCGCACCTCGACCCGGTGCTCGCCGTTCACCGCGAAGAACTCGCAGCTGCAGCAGCCGAGCGCGAGCAGCACGCAGTCGTCGTCGACCGCGCACACCTGCTCGTCGGGCTGGACCGCGAAAGCGCGCGTGCCGGTGAGCGGATTGGCGATCGGGCTCGCGCCTCCGCAGGCGAAGGCGGCGAGGAGGACGAGGGGCATGGAGACTCCGTTTCGCGCGCCTCGACCCTCCTATCGCGCCGGACCGCGTGGTGGTCGCCCGTGTCGCCGACTTCTCTGCTACCTTGCGGCCCATGATCCCGGCTCTCCTGTTCGCCGCGCAGGCCGCGTCCTACGACCCCCAGATGACCTGGCGGACCATCCGGACCGACCACTTCAACATCACGTTCCACCAGGGCATCGAGACCGTCGCGGACGAGTTCGCGACGGAGGTCGAGGGCATCTACGACACGATGTCCGAAGAGATGCAGTGGAAGCCGCGGCGGCGCACCGAGGTCGTGCTCGTCGACCGGACCGACGCCGCGAACGGCTACGCGTCCGTCGTCCCGTACAACGCCATCGTCATCTTCGTGACCGCCCCCCAGGAAGACAGCACGCTGTCGCTCTACGAGGACTGGTCGACCGCGATCATGACGCACGAGCTCACGCACGTGCTCCACATGGACTCGAACCACGGCATCGTCCGCGTGGCGCGCGCCGTGGTGGGCCGCGTCGCGACCACGAACGACGTGAGCCCGTGGTGGATGGTCGAGGGCCTCGCGACCTT
Organism: Alphaproteobacteria bacterium; assembly: GCA_020632875.1. GTDB lineage: Bacteria > Myxococcota_A > UBA796 > UBA796 > JACKEQ01. Next base: position 163,326 of record JACKET010000012.1, on the reverse strand, counting down.
CCAGGAGACCCGGCACACCGACGGCGGGCGCGGGCGCACGCCCATGGTCGACATGATCAAGCGCACCGCGGTGATCGAAGACGCCTTCCCGCCGCTCGGGAACCTCGACGGGCTGCAGCCGAAGCCGCCCGCGGGCAACCTGCGGTACCTGTTCGGCCAGGACTTCATCCAGCACATCGCCGACCACCAGGGCGACATGGTGTGGACGAAGTGGGTGCACACCTACGGCAGCTGGATCCCCTTCTGGCTGCCGACGAAGCGGGTGTTCGGCAAGTCGCTCGTGCGCTCGTACTTCGAGTGGCGCGACGCGCTCGAGGTCCGCTACGCCCACCAGCTCGCGCCGGTCGAGGCGCTGGGCGTCACGCCGACCCGGCGGCTCTCCGACGACAAGGCGAGCTGCGGCGCTCCGGCCTTCTCGCCCGACGGCGACTGGCTCGTGTGGAGCTGCTACGACCTCCGCACGGGCTCCGCGATCTGGCGGTCCGACGGGCAGGGCTACGCGGCCGAGAAGCTCGTGCAGGACCGCGGCGCGAAGAACTTCACCTGGCGCAGCGACAGCAAGGCGTTCGTGTACGCCGCGTCCCACACGGTCAACCGCTTCAACACGTGGTCCGACATCTACCTCTACGACCTCGGGTCGAAGTCCACGAGCGCCCTGTCGAACGGGGCCCGCGCGCGTGACCCCGACTTCTCGCCCGACGGCAGCCGCCTCGTGATGGTCACGAACAAGGCCGAGCTGAACCAGCTCGAGGTCGCCACCATCGACCGCCGGCGCGAGGCGCTGACCGAAGCCACCGACCACACCCAGTTCAGCACGCCGCGGCACAGCCCCGACGGGCGCTCCATCGCGGTGTCGGTCTGGGAGGACGGCCGCCGCGACCTGTGGCTCTACGCCGCCGACGGCACGCCGAAGCGCCGCGTCACGATGGACGTGACCGTCGACCGCGACCCGGCGTGGTCCGCCGACGGCCGCTGGCTCTACTTCAGCTCCGACCGGACGGGCATCCCCAACATCTTCGCGGTCGACATGGAGACCGAGCACCTGTGGCAGGTCACGAACGTCCGCACGGGGGCCGCGAAGCCGCATCCGTCCCCACGCGGCGATCTCCTGGCGTTCAACCTCTACAGCAACGACGGCTGGGAGGTCCACGCGATGGACCTCGACCCCGCCCGGTTCATCGACCACGGCGTGCTCCCCCGCCCGCTTCGCTACGACGCCCCGCTCGCCGACCTCTCCACACCGGTCGAGCCGAAGCTCCGCGGCGACACGGCCTCCGCGAGCCTCGATGCGTCGCCGAAGCGCCGGTTCCGGCTCTTCGCGGGCCACCGTCCCTTCGACCCCGTCCAGACGGCCGCCTGCGGGCGATGGAAGAGCTTCGACCTCACCACGCCCGGAGTGGCCGCGCCCATCGGGTTCCGCGCCGACTGCATGCTCCAGTCCCCCGAAGAGCGCGTCGACAACTTCGACATGACCGACGCCGAAGACGCGTTCGGCAAAGAGGAGGACATCGACTGGCACGTCCCGCCGCGGCGCTACAACCCGCTCCCGACGCTGCTCCCGCGGTACGCGCTCCCCTACATCCAGACCACGCCGTACGCGCCGTCCGACACGTTCGACTTCATCCCCTGGCCGTACGCGCTCCAGGGCACCATCGCGAGCTCCGGCGCCGACATGCTCCGGCACTTCGCGTGGTCGGGCGCCGTGACGTACCGCACCGACGTGAACTACCTCGGCGCGGGCGGTGCCATCACGATCAACCGCTGGCTGCCGGTGTACAGCTTCGGCGCGACCACAGGCGCGGCTCCGACGGCCCGCTACTACGTCGCGGATCCCGACGAGGTCGACGAGAACGGCGACCCGCTGCTGTACGCGACCGACTCGATCTACTGGGAGAAGCGGCAGCGCATCTTCGCGAGCGTGTCGTACCCGTATCGGCCGCGAACCACGATCTTCGCCCGGTACTCGATGACGTGGCGCAACGAGCTCTTCCCCATCCCCGACGGCGCCTACCTGCCGCTCATCCCGATCCGCGGGCGCGTGGGCGAGCTGGCGGGGGGCTGGCGGTACTCGTGGTCCCAGCCCACGTCGTACGCCATCAGCCTCGAAGATGCGCGGATCTTCAGCCTCATCGGCTCGGTCACGCACCCGCTGCTCGGGACGGCCGTGCGCGGCGACGGAATCACGGGCTCGCCCGACGAGTTCGGGAAGCTGACGGTCGCCCAGGTGACCGCGGAGCTGCGCGAATACGTCGTGAACCCGCTGATCCCCAACCACGTGCTCGCTGCGAAGCTGGGCGGCGGCTACACGATCGGCGCCAACCAGTTCCTCGGGAACTACCAGCTGGGCGGCTCGATCGGCGACAACGCGTTCGTCACGGCGCCCGACGAGTCGCGGATGCTGCGCGGCTACGAGTTCGCGACCGACATCGGCGACCGCTACTGGCTGACGAGCGCGGAGTACCGGTTCCCGATCTGGCAGGTGCAGCGCGGCGTGGGCACGATCCCGGTGTTCTTCCGCAACATCAGCGGGGCCGTGTTCCTCGACGCCGGCAACGCCTTCACCGACATCGACGACTGGCAGGGGGTGTTCGACGACACGCTCGTGGGCACCGGCGTCGAGATCAGCACGCGCTGGGCGCTCGGCTGGGGCGCCTTCGTCACGGGGCGGCTGGGCTACGGCGTCGGCCTCACCCCCGTCCCCCTGACGCCGAACGCGCGGCACGCCCCCGACGACCCCCGGTCGTTCTACTTCCAGCTCGGCGGCAGCTTCTGATGTCCTGGGCCGCGCTGCGGCGGCTCGACGAGGACCGCCCGGTGGAGGCGCTCGAGGCGTTGCTGGCGGACTGGGAGCGCTGCCGGGCGCCGGGGCTCGCGGACCGCATCCTGCGGCTCGGCCGCCTGCTGTCCGGAGCGCTGCCGGCCATCACGGGGCCGCACCAGCACGACCGGTGGATGGAGGTCGCCGCACGGCAGCACCCGGCCGACATCGACCGGCTGGTCGCGGTGGCGGGGATGTCGCGGGGCGCCACGCACCGCGCGGTGAAGCAGCGCTTCGACCGGCTCGCGGAGCGCGTGCCCGACCCGCGGACCACGCGCCTGATCGGCGCCTGGGCGCACAAGCTCCCGTCGGGATCGAGCGCCGGGCGCATCGCGTGGACCGCCTTCTTCCGCCTGGTCGCCCACACCGGCGACCCGCGCGCACGGGAGCCGCTCGAGGAGCTGCTCGCACGCGCCCGCCAGGCCCTCGCCGACTCGCGCCACCCGCAGTGGGCGGACTTCGAGCGGTACCTCATCGACCGCGTCCCGAAGGCCCTCGCGCTCGTGCCGGATGCCGCGGAGTGCGAGCCGCTCGAGGCCGTGGACGCGGCGCTCGACGCGCTGGAGGCCCGCGGTCCCGTGCCCGAAGCGGCCTTCGAGCGCCGCACGGACGCCTCGATCGACCAGCTCGCGGCGCAGGTGCTCGAAGACCCTACGAGCGACGGCGCCCTCGCCGTGTGGGCCGATGCGCTGATCGAAGCCGGCGACCCTCGCGGCCCCTTCGTCACGCTCCAGCTCGCGCGCGAGCGCGGGGAGGGCGGGAAGGCGGAGCGCACGCTCGAACGCAAGCTGCTGAAGGCCCATCGCAACACCTGGCTCGGCCCCCTCGACCCCGTGGTCGACAGCGCATCCGCGAGGTTCCGGCGCGGGCTCCTCGACGCGGCGACGGTCCGGTTCCGGTCGCGCGAGCAGCACGCGTTGATCGACCGGCCCGAGTGGCACAGCGTCACCCGCATCCACACGACCACCGCGCACCTGCTCGCGCCGTCCACGCCGAACGTCCGCGCGCTCGGGATGCGCCTCGTCCCCGACGACGACGACGGCATCCGCGGGCCGGAGGGCTGGGTCTACGACCCGAAGGCGCCGGTCCCGCCGTGGACCCAGCTCGTCGAGCTGGGGAGCTGCGGACGCCCGCTGCCGTGGCACACCGTGACGTTCGGGCTCCCGCGCACCGACCCCTCGCCGCAGCACCTGGCCCAGGCCGGCGAGAGCCCCGCGCTGGCGAGCGTCTCGACCGTCCACGTCGTGGACGTCTGGGGCGACTTCCGCCGCTGGGACGGGCCGCAGGGCCCCGACCGGTTCGGTCCGCTCGCGCGCCTGCCCCTGCTGCGGCGCGCCTCGGTCCTGGTGATCGACAACTTCAGCTCCGCGCCTTCCGGCGTGATGGCGTGGCTCGCGCTCGGCGGTCCCCACGTCGAGAAGGTCGTGGTGCTCCATGACCCCCAGACCGCCTTCGAGCTGCGCCCCGGGCCGCACGTGGTGATCTCGCGCTTCGGCAGCGCGGGCTTCATCCCCGACTGGCTGCGCCAGCAGAGCGCCTCGCGCGCGCGGTCCCACATGCGGCGGTGGCTGCAGACGGTCCTGCCGGAGCCGGGCGCCTGCGCCAGCATCCGGGTACGCTGTCGTCCCCTCCCTGCCGACGAGCTCGCCGTGTTCACCGGGCACTTCGCGCCCTGTCCCTCCGTAGAGCTGCCTCCCGAGAAGAAGCGCCGATGATCTGGTCCCTCCTGACCGCCCTCGCCTCCCCCGTGGACATCGCCGACGCCGTGGCCGCAGGCGACTGCACCACCGTCGTCGCGCAGACCGACGCGTTCGACGCGCAGGTCGAGCAGTGGCGCGTCCCCCGCGGGTGGTGCCTGCTCAAGCTCGGCGACGCGAAGGGCGCAGAGGCCGTGCTGTCGACCCCCGCCGACGGGGTCCTCGGCGAGTACGGCCGGCTCGTGCTGGCCCGCGCGCGGCTGGCGCTCGGCGACACAGACGGCGCAGAGAAAGCGCTCGAGGGACTCGACCTGCCGGGCGACGCGGGCGAAGAGGCGCGCATGACGCGGGCCCGGCTGGCCGTCCAGCGCGCCGACCTCGCCCGCTTCCGGGCCGTGGTGAAGGGCCTCTCGGGGTCCGAGGTCGACTTCCTGTACGGCGAGGCGCTGAACGCCGCCGGCGAGAAGGAGAAGGCCCACGGCACGTGGCTGAAGGTCTGGGTCGACGCGGCAGTCGGCGGCTGGGACGCGAAGGCCCTCGCCCGCCTCGCGGAGGCCGGGAACGCCGACCTGTCCGACGCCGATCGGAACACGCGCCTGTCGAACCTCCGCAAGAACGGCCGGATCGACGAGGCCGCCGAGCTGGCCGCCGAGCTCGGCGCCGCGGGCGACGACCCGCTCGAGCTGGCGCGGGTCAACCTCCAGGCGCGCAAGTACGCCGATTCCCTCACCCACTGGCAGAAGGCGCTCGGCGCGCCCGAGGCGGCCACGGGCAGCCCGACGAACCTCTTCGACTACGCGCTGACGAACGCGCGCAACGGCGACTACGCGACGGCCGCCGTGATCTACCGCCGGGTGATGGAGCAGCACCCCACGCACGCGCGCGCCGACTTCGCGAGCTTCAAGCTCGGCTACATGGCGTACGACGCGGGCGACTGCGCCAACGCCGTGAAGCTGTACGCCGCGCACGTCGAGCGCTACCCGGCCAGCGACCACCTCGACGAGGCCCTGTGGTTCACGGCCCGCTGCCACTGGCGCGAAGGCCGCATCGACGACGCCGTGAAGGCGTGGACCGACCTCGCCGCGAAGCGCCCGAAGTCCTCGCTCGTCCCCGGCACCGCGTACTGGCGGGCCCGTGCGAAGGGCGTGCAGGGCGACGCCGCCGCCGAGCAGAGCGGGCTCGAGCGCGTGGTCCAGAGCTGGCCGACCTCGGGCTACGCGTGGTTCGCGGCGGCCCGGCTGGGCAAGCGCTTCGAGGCGCGCCCCGCGGTCGACCGTCCCGCCTGGCCCGCCGCACTCGCAGCCCGCGACGACGTGAAGCGCGCCGAGGCCTTGCTGGCCGTGGGATTCCGCGACTGGGCGCGCGCCGAGCTCGCTCCCGTGAAGGCCTCGCTCTCGGGGCGCGACGCCACCCTCGCCGCCGCCTGGGCGTTCATCGCGGCCGGCGACTACCGCACGGGCCAGGCGCTCGCGAAGCCCTACTGCATCTCGCCGTGGAAGGGCGGCGACCCCGTCGCACAGCAGGCCTGCACCCCGCGTCCCGAGGCCGGCATCGTCGAGCGCGTCGCCGCGCGGTACGACCTCGATCCGCTCCTGCCCTACGGGATCATGACGGCCGAGTCCGCGCTCCAGCCCGACGTCACGAGCGTCGCCGGCGCCCGAGGGCTCATGCAGCTCATGCCCGCCGAGGGCCCGCGCATCCACTCCGCCCTCTACGACGGCCGTCCCTACGACGCCGACGACCTCTACTCCGCGCCCTACAACGCCTCCATGGGCACCGCCGAGCTCGGCATGAAGCGCCAGTCCCTGAACGGCGTCCTGCAGGTCACCGACCTCCCCGCCGTCGTCGCCAGCTACAACGGCGGCGAAGAAGCCGTCCGGCGCTGGCTCGAAGCCTACGACGGCCCTCCCGGGTTCGACGAGTTCGCCGAAGACGTGGGGTACACGGAGACGCGCAAGTACGTGAAGCGCGTCCTGGGATTCGTCATGGCGTATCGGTGGGTCTACGGCGACTCGCCGACACCCGACCCGCCAGCCGAGTAGCCGAGCCCTCACAGCTCCGTCAGGTACAGGATCCCCAAGCACATCTCGTCGCGCGTCCCCTCGCCCCACTCCACGTCGACCGGCTCGGCGAGGGAGCCGTCCACGACGGGCTGATTGGCCGGCGAGTTGTCCCACGTGCAGGAGAGGACGACCTCGTCGTCGGGGCCCAGCACGACGGGCTCGGTGAAGACGTAGCGGCTCTGCCAGTCGAAGTCCCAGTCGGGGATGTCGACGAGGCAGGTCTCGGTGCCGTCGCCGTGCTCGACGACCTGGCGGCCGGAGCGGCCGAGGGTGTGCATGTGCTGGGCGACGGAGTGGATGGCGACGGGAGCGTCGCTCGGCATGTCGAGCTGGCTGCGGACGTAGTCGAACAGGGGCCCGTCACCGTCCATCCCGGTGCTGTGCGTGACCGCGGCCTGGCCGGCCGGGATGGTCATCGGGTCGCCGAGGAACGGGAGATCCGCGATCCAGGCGGGGTCGGCGTAGGGCACGACGATGGCGGGGCGCTCGACCTGATTCGCGACGGTGATGCCGATGGCGGACTGGTCGCTCACGGTGCCGGACGCGGTGTTGTAGTGCATCTGCACCACGAGGAAGTCGTCGGGCTGGAGCGGGATGCCCGTGCCCTCCGGGAAGAACCCGCCCTGGCCGCCGGGCGCCCAGCTGCCGAGCCAGCCGAAGCCGCCCAGCGCGTCGATCGCCTCGCCGTTCTCGAACATCGCGAGCAGCTCGGTGAGCGGGACCTCGGACAGATCGATGTCGACCACGTCGTACCCCGGCGCGGTCGGGGCCCCGAAGCAGGGCCAGCCGGGGCCGTCGAAGCCGGCGTCCATGTCCTCGAAGCGCGTGCGCTGCTCGCCCTTCACGCGGAACGCGATGACGTGGTGCACGACCTGCACGGCATCGGGCAGGGCGACGAACCCGGTCACGTACGCGGGTGCGGCGAGGCCGGGATCGACGATCTGGCAGCGGTAGTCGTCGAGGTCGGTCGGGCTGTACCGCTCGGGCAGCGGGAGGACGAGGTCGGGCTCGAAACGCGGCGCGGGCTTCGCCTGGACGGTCTCGACGGGACGGCCCTCGGGCGCGCCGGCGTCGAGCCACGCGAGCAGGGTCTCCTTCTCCGCCGGTGTGAGATCCGTGCTGTTCGCGTAGTCGTTGCACCCGTCGGCAGCCTGCCAGGGCGGCATCCGACCGCTCTCGACGGAGTCGGCGACGAGCTCCTTCACGGCGGCGACCTCGTCGTAGGAGGTCAGCGAGAACGGTCCGATCGCCCCGTTCTGGTGGCACGCGACGCAGCGGGCCTCGAGGATGGGCGCGGCATCGGCGTGGTAGGTCGGCCCCTGGGGCTGACAGGCGGCGAGGAGCGCGGCGAGAGGAGCAAACAGGCGTCCCATACGGACCTCCGACAAATCAAAGCAGGCGATGCGCGCATCGCTCGCTGGATTGTATCGCGGGACGACTGGAGCCGGAGCCCTCTATTCGCCGGTCTCGATCACCATCGGGAGCATCGCCATCGCCTGGCCCTCGTTCTCGACGAGGACCTCGATCTGCTCGGCCACGCGGCGCCCGACGACGCGGTCGAGGAGCGCCGCGCCGACCCGCGCCTGGGCGAGCTGGGGCACGACCCCCTTCAGCGAGTCGTGCACGAGCTGCTGGAGGAGCCCGCGCCGCGGCTGCCCCGAGAGGTCGACCCGGCGGTAGTCGCGCTTGAGCCCTCCGAGCATCCGGGCCCGCTCGATCGCGTCGGACAGCGTGCCGACCCGGTCGACGAGCCCGCGCGTCTCGGCCATCCGGCCCGTCCACACCCGGCCGCGGCAGTGCGGCTCGAGGGCCTCTTCGGGCTGGCGGCGGCCGGCGGCGACGCGGTGCACGAACCCGTCGTAGAACCGCTGGAGCATGAACCGGAAGCGCTCGCGCTGCGCGTCGGTGAACCGCTTCGTCGGGCTGAACAGGGCGGCATTCGGCGCGGCCAGCACGGTCTGCGAGGTGACGCCGAGCTTGCGCAGCCCCTCGCCCATGACGAGCTTGCCGCCGAACACCCCGATCGACCCGGTGAGCGTGGCCGGTCGCGCGAAGATCTCGGCCGCGGGGGCCGCCAGGTAGTACCCACCCGACGCCGACACGTCTTCGAAGCTCGCGACGACGGGCTTCTTGCGGCGGAGCTGCTCGACCTCGCGCCACAGCAGGTCGCTCGCGAGGGCATTGCCGCCGGGCGAGTTCACGTGGAGCACGACGGCGGCGACCTTGTCGTCCTTGCGGAGCTCTTCGAGGATCGGCGCGACCGAGCGGGCGCGGATCAGGGTGCGGTAGCCGGGGTCTTCCATCACGATGGGCCCGTCGAGGTGGAGCACCGCGATGCGCCCGCCCCGATGGCCCCATTCGTCGATCCAGGTCTGGATGCGGTCGCGCCGCCGCCACGTGTCGAACTCGATGCGCTTCGCCCGCTCGCCGTGGTGCTCTTCGAGCCAGGAGTCGAGCTGATCCTTGTACAGGAGCTTGTCGATCAGCCCGTCGACGACGGCCTCTTCGGCGGCGAGCGGCGCGCGATCGAGCAGCGCCTGCACGGCCTCGGGGGTGAGGCGTCGGTCGGCGGCGATGTCGGTGACGAGCTGGGCGTGCAGGTCGTGGACGAGCGCATCCACAGCCTCGAGGTTCTCGGGCGACGCGAAGGACCGCATGAAGGGCTCGCCGAACGACTTGTACGCGCCGGCCGCTTCGAAGTCGGGCCGGACACCGATGTGCTCGAGCGCCGCGCCGAAGAACGTCATCTCGACGCCCACGCCGACGAGCTGGAGCTCGCCCGTGGGCACGCAGAACACCCGATCGCAGGCCGTCGCGAGCCACGTCGCGGCGTTGCCCGGCGCGTCGACGAACGCGTAGGTCGCTTTGCCCGCGTCGCGCAGGAGCCGGATCACGGCCCGCAGATCCTGGCAGGCCGCCCAGCCGCCGGGGGGCGCCTCGATGTGGAACACCACGCCCTCGACGCCGGAATCCCCGGCGATCCGCCGGAGCGCACCGAGCCACGACTCGCGCGACTGGGAGTCTTCGAGGGCCGTGACCTTCACGTCGAGGATCGCGTGCGACGAGGTTCGCAGGCGGTGCCACGCGCCCCACGCCGCTCCGAACGGGAGCGCGAGCCCGAGGGCGGTGAGGCGGACGACATCGGCGATCATCGGGACTCCTTCGGGATCGGACGCTCGTGTCCTCCCTATCCTCGACAACTTGTTCACGTCCGCCCACGCACCAATCGGTGACGTACGGTGTCAGCAGGCATGGGAGGTGAGCGGAATGACGTGGTTGACCGACGAGGAGTTCGAGCCCCTGAAGGGCCTGCCCGTCGAGAGCATCGTCGACCTCGCCGCAGAGCTCGACATCGTCGCTCCCGACGACGTCGACCGCCGCGGCCTGCTCGATCAGTGCATCGGCGCGCTCGTCGAGCACGCGGTCCGCGAGGGCCTGCCCTTCTCGAAGTACGACGAAGACGACCTCGCCCAGCTCGCCGCCGAAGACCTCGCGGCGATCGGCCGATTGCAGGGCCTGGCGGGCACCGTCACGGTGTCGGCCATCCTCAAGCAGGGCCAGCGCGTGTACAAGACATTCGAGAAGCGTCGGATCGACCACCCCATTCCGCTGATGCTGCCGATGCTGCTCACCGCGGTCGCCCGCGCGGCCCGATCGCGCTAGAAGGCCGGCTCCGGAGAGACCGAATGGCTGTTGCGATGAAGGACTGCCCGAGCTGTGGGGCAGAGGTTCCGGCTTCCGCGAAGCGCTGCAAAGAGTGCTTCCACGACTTCGACACGCCTGCGACCACGGCCAGCTGGGCCGGTCCGATCGCGCTGCTCGTGTCGCTGGCCGGCATGGTGGCGGTCGCGCTGATCACGCTGCTGTGGATCGTGATGCAGCCGCAAGACCAGCACACGCTCGTCGATCAAGACAGCCAGTCGATCGTGTGGACGCGCACCTACGTCACGGGCACCACCACCGACCGCGTGCAATTCTCCGACGTGTCGAAGATCGAGTACGTGATGCACTCGAGCGGCGGCTACGAGATCGTCGCGGTGACCTCCGGCGGCGACCGCAAGCAGATCCAGATCTCCGAGAGCCCCATCCAGGGCGAGGCCAACAAGTACGCCGAGCTCATGAAGAAGGATCTCACGATCGTCGACAACACGCGCGGGTTCGGCAACTAGCCCGATGGCTCGGCGCGGCACCACCGCGGATCTCGCGGTCGACCTCGGCACCTCGAACACCCGCATCGTGGCTCGCGGGGGCGGTGTCGTGCACGAGGCGCCCACGGCCGTCGCGACGCGCCCGGGTGTGAAGGGCTCCGAGGTCGTCGCGGTCGGCAAGCCCGCGCGGCGCATGCTCGGCCGCACGCCCGACGAGATCAAGGTCATCCGGCCCGTGCGCGGCGGGGTGATCGCGGACTTCGACGCGACAGAGCTCCTGCTGCGGCACCTGTTCAGGGCCGTGGGTACGCGCAGCCTGCGCAAGCCGCGGGTGCTCGTGTGCGTGCCCACCGGCACCACCGAGGTCGAGCGCCGCGCCGTGCAGGAGTGCGTGCGTGCCGCCGGCGCCCGCGAGGTCCTGCTCGCCGCCACGGGCATGGCCGCCGCCATCGGCGCCGACATCCCGGTGATGGAGCCCTCCGGCAGCCTGATCGTCGACATCGGCGGGGGGCGCACCGACATCGCGATCGTCAGCCTGGGCGGGCTGGTCGTCCGGCGCAGCATCCAGGTCGCGGGCAGCGCCTTCGACGAGGCGCTCGTGCGCTGGGTGCGCCAGAACCACGCGCTGCTCGTGGGCGATGCGACGGCCGAGGCGATGAAGCTCCGCATCGGCGCTGCGGCGCGGGTCGAGCCCGAGCGCACGATGCGCGTGCGCGGCCGGGATCTCCCCACGGGCGCGCCGCGTGAGGTCGATCTCACGAGCTTCGACATGGCCGAAGCGCTCCACGACCACGTCGACCGCATCCGGAAGACCGTGATCGACGCGCTCCGCGAAGCGCCTCCCGAGATCGCCGCCGACATCCACGACCGCGGCCTGGTGCTCGCGGGCGGCGGCGGTGCCCTGCCGTACCTCGATCGCGTGCTGTCCGACGCGACCGGGCTCCCCGTGCTCCAGCCCGACCAACCCGAGCGATGCGTGGCGCTCGGCGGGGCCGTGCTGCTCGAGGATGCCGCGCTGTTCGAGCGGGTCGCCCAGGCTCAGTAGCGGTCGGCCCAGGGCCACCGCTGCGGCGGGCCCTCGGGCATGGCGGTCTCCTCGCCCGTCCACCGGAACAGCCGCACGGCGTCGGGCGCGACGCGCGCGTACGTCTTGTGGTGCAGCCAGTCGCCGAGGTTCACGAGGGTACCGGCGCGACGCGGCAGCATCCCCGGCGCGTGGCTGTGGCCGACGAACAGCACGTCGGCCTCGGTGCCGAGCAGTCGGTCGGCGAGCTCGTTCTGGCGCTGCAGCACCTCGAAGTGCCGAGCGCCATGGGACCGCCGGCTCTGCGTGGTGATGGCGCGCCCGATCCTCCGCACCCGCTCGGCCCCCAGCGCGCGGCCGGCATGCCCTGCCGCGCGCGAGCGGATCGCCCGCTGGAACAGGCGGTTCCGCAGGCGCGGGTCGGCGCCTTCGTCGCCGTGCACGGCGAGCAGCCGACGGGTGCCGACCTGGCTGCGCCACGCGTCGGCGACCGCGATCCCGAGCCCCTCGACCCGCGGCGCCCAGTCGTGGTTGCCCGCGATCCACGTGACCCGCCGCCCGGCTTCGACCAGGCGGTGCAGCGCCGAGACCACGGGCACCGCGTCGAGCGGCACGGCCCCATCGCCTGCCCACCACACGTCGAAGATGTCGCCGACGAGCACGAGCTCGTCGAAGGGCACGGCCTCCAGGAAGCAGAGCAGGGCGCGCTGGTTCGGGTCTTCGAGCCCGTGGAGGTGTGCGTCCGAGAGGAGCAGGATCGACATGCGCGGCTCCGTAACGTACTGAGCGCCACGGGAGGTGCTCGTGGCGGACGCGCGACCGCTGGCGGACCGCATGCGTCCGGCGGACTGGAAGCAGATCGTCGGGCAGGAACGGTGGCTCGGCCCCGACGGGCTGCTGCGCGCGGCGCTCGATCGCGGCGAGCTGCTGTCGATGGTGCTCTGGGGTCCGCCGGGCTGCGGCAAGACGACGCTCGCCCGGGCCCTCGCCGACGCGACCGAAGCGCGGTTCGTGCAGATCTCCGCCGTGCTCGACGGCGTGAAGCGCCTGCGCGACGTGGTCGACCAGGCGGAGCGCGACCAGCTCCACGGCATCCAGACGGTGCTGTTCGTCGACGAGATCCATCGCTGGAACAAGGCGCAGCAGGATGCGCTGCTCCCACACGTCGAGTCCGGGACGGTCGTGCTCATCGGCGCGACGACCGAGAACCCCTCGTTCGAGCTGAACGCCGCGCTCCGATCGCGGGTGCAGATGGTCCGGATGGAGCCGCTGACGACGGCCGAGGTCCGCATCCTCCTCCAGCGCGCCGTCGACACCGAGGTCGAGGTCGACATCGACGAGGCGGCGCTCGACCTGCTGGCCGACGCGGCGGGCGGGGACGCGCGGCGGGCGCTCGGCGATCTCGAGCGCGTGGCGCGGGCGGCGCGGGGGAAGCGGCTGGATCCCGAGCGCGTCGTGAAGCTGCTCCAGCGCTCCGACGTTCGCCACGACCGCGGGGGCGAAGACCACTACAACGTGATGTCCGCGCTCATCAAGAGCCTGCGCGGGAGCGACGCGCAGGCGGCGATCTACTGGCTGGCGCGCCTGCTGGCCGGGGGCGAGCCTCCGCGGGCCATCGCGCGGCGCCTCGTGATCTTCGCGGCGGAGGACGTGGGGAACGCGGATCCGCGGGCCCTCGGTGTAGCGGTGGATGTCGCGCAGGCCGTCGAGCTCACGGGGATGCCGGAGGCCCGGATCCCCCTGGCCCAGGCCGTGACGTGGCTGGCGACGTGCCCGAAGTCGAACCGCGCGTACAAGGCGATCGACGCGGCCCTCGCGGAGGTGCAGCGCAGCGGGGCGCTCGAGGTGCCGCTGCACCTGCGGAACGCGGCGACCGCCGAGATGCGCGCGGAGGGCTACGGGGTCGGGTACCTCTACCCGCACGACCATCCGCACGGCATCGTGAAGCAGGCGTACCTCCCGGATCGCCTGCGGGGCGCCCGGTTCTACGAGCCGACGCGCTTCGGCGCCGAGAAGCTCATCGCCGAGCGGCTGGACTGGTGGGCCCGCCGGCTCGAGGAGGAGTGAGCTACTCGGTCAGGTCGTCTTCGACGGGCTCGGGCGTGGCCGCGTAGTTCTCGAGGATGTTGTACGTGGCGATGACCTCGGTGAGCGGGTCGGGCACGAACTCGAGGAACACGATGCTGTTGCGCGTGGGCTGGTAGACGACTTCGCAGTCGAGATCGAACGCCTCGTCGCCCGCGGCGCACACGTCGAACCCGATGGTGACCTCGGCGCCCTGCTCGTTCTCTTCCACGACGTGGACCTCGAGGGTGTCGAGGACCGGGATCTTCGTGAGGAAGTACTCGCGGAGCAGACCGGAGGCCTCGATGCCGAGCGTGTCGAGCATGGGCTCCCAGTCGGACTGGCAGATCGAGAAGTCGGAGCCGCCCGTGTAGGCGGCGTACTCGAGGTAGTACGACCCCACCTCGGCCGCCTCGGCGCACTCGCCGCTGAGGTTCGGCGCCACGATGGAGTGCGCGGTGGCCTGGTCGGGCGACCACTTGAGGCTCGTGAACCACTCGCGGAACTCGAGGGCCGAGATGAGCACGGACTGATCGTCTTCGTCGGACACGAACACCACGTCGAGCGCCGCGCCGCCGCGGTAGAAGCCGGCGTTGCGGTCTTCGTCGCCGCGGAGCTCGATGGCCGTGTACACCGCGTCGCGACCGCGCTCTTCGTACCAGCCGCCCGTGCCGAGCGACACCATCTGCGCGAAGACGGTGGAGGCGTTCGCCGTGTTCTCGTCGATGTAGTTGTAGCCGAAGGCGCGCTGGAGCTTGCCGCTGTGCAGCGGGTCTTCGAGGTCGGTCGACACGACGCCGATGTGGTAGTCGAGCCCCGAGGTCGCGAAGTACTGGAAGAAGGCCGGGAAATTCTCGGCGAGGGCCGCCTGCTCTTCGGACATCGAGCAGCTGTTGTCGATGACGAACAGCACGTCGACACTGGGCCGCGTGACCTGGAGGATGCGGTCGACCTGGACGGGGTTCTCGATGGGCGGGGGCTGACCGACGCCGATGTTGTCCTTGCTGGACACGATCTGCTGCTCGATCTTGCAGCCGCTCGCCGCGACGAGCGCGAGGAGTGCCAGGTTTCGCATGGAGGGCCTCTTTTCTGTCCGCGCTTCATCAGTGTAGCCGACGCGCGACCTGCCAACGTCACGATTCGTCGAACACCGCGCGTTCCGTATCCGGCCGCGGTACTGCGGCCGGCTCACTCGGCGGAGCGCGCCTCGTACTGCAGGCGGATGGTCGCGTGCGGATCGACGGCAGCCCCGAGTCGCACGCTGTTGCGCACCGGGTCGTACGCCGCCCCGCAGCCAGGCTGTTCGCACGCGGACGTGGCGAACACCACCGCGTCGTCCAGACGCACCTCGACGGCGATCTCCGGGCGCGCGGGGACGGCGGACAGGAAGAGCTCCGTGTGCGCCGCCGCCGCGATCGTCTCTCCGAGGACCTCGAGCTCGGGCGTGTAGTCCGCCACGCAGCTCGACAGGACGAGCCCACCCGTGCGCTCGGCATACCCCTGGTACTGCTCGCCCCACACCGGGCCGCAGCGGTTGTCGGTCGGCTGGGTGATCGCGTGCGCGACGGCCTCGGCGGGAGCGGGCTTCAAGGAATCCAGCCAGTCGACGAAGTCGTCGGCGCTCACCGGGTCGTCGGGAGACACGTCGTCGTCGTCTGCCACGAACACGACGTGGAGATCCGCGGACGGGCGGTAGAACCCGGCATTGCGGGGGATGTCGCGCTTCTGCTCGATCAGGGTGTAGGCCGCGGCACGCCCGGAGGGCTCGAGGGAGCCCTGAGTGCCGACGGCCGCCATCCCGCCGAACAGCGCAGCGGCGACGTCCGGCGGATCGTCGGCCGTGATGAAGCCCACCCCGTCGGCATGCTGGAGCTTCCCGATGTGATCGGCCTGGTCGACCATGTCGGTCGTCACGACACCGAGGTGCCAGTCGAGGCGCGAGGCCGCCAGCACGCTGTGTAGCGCGTCGAACGCGGCGACGAGCCGGCCCTGCTCCTCGAGCATCGACCCGGTGTCGTCGATCACGAACAGCACGTCGACCTCGGACACGCGCGACGCGGCGTGATCCTCGGTGACGAGCTCCGAGCCCGGCGGCAGCGGAGGCGGACCGATGCCGACGTCACCGGGATCGTGTCGCAGGTCGGGGGCACAGGCGGCGAGAGCGAACAGCAGCATGGGGACTCCGGCGCCGATCGTAGCCTCAGGATCCGTGCCCCGAAACGCGAAAGGCCGCGAACCCCTCGGATTCGCGGCCCTATCAGGCGCACTGACCCGCGACGGGCTTCAGCCGCCCGCGGGGATGTCGTCGGTGACCTGGCCACCCGCCGCGAAGTTCTCGCGGATGTTGTACTTCACGAGGATCTGCGCGAAGGGCTCGGGCACGTAGTCGAGGAACACGATGCTGTTGCGACCCGGGTTGTAGGTCACACGGCAGGAGGTGTCTTCGATCTCTTCGCCCGCGAGGCAGCTCGGGAAGCCGAGCGTGATGTCGTTGCCGGTCTCGTTCGAGATGACGACCTTCACGTCGATGGACCAGGGGTCGGTGACGGGGATCTTCGACAGGAAGAACTCGCGCTTCAGACCGGAGGTCTGCAGGCCGAGCTCATCCATGAACGGACCCCAATCGGGCTCGCAGAGGTTGAAGACGACCCCACCCGTCCAGATGGAGTAGCGCTCGTACTCGGCACCGTCGGTATCGCCCGCAGGGCAGGGCTGGCCGGGCGGATCGATGATCGCGTGGGACACGACGAGATCCGGCGACACCTTCTTGGTCGCCATCCACTCGCGGAACTCGGGCCGCGTGATGGGGTTCGACCCGGACTGGTCTTCTTCGTCGGAGATGAAGACGAACTGCAGGGCCGCCTCGTCGCGGTAGAAGCCGACGTTGCGCGGGATCTCGGGCTTGAGCTCGACCATCGTGTAGGCGGCGGCGCGACCCTTCTCTTCGTAGGACCCGCTGGTGCCCATGATCGCCATCTGGCTGAAGATCTGGTTCGCCTGCTGGAAGGGCATGCTGTTGTCGATGTACGAGACGCCACCGGCCTGCTGGAGCTTGCCGATGTGGTTCGCCTGGTCATCCATGTCGGTCGACACCACACCGATGTGGTAGTCGAGCCCCGAGCCCGTGAAGAACTCCATGAACGGGCTGAAGTTGTTGGCGAGGGCGGTCTGCTCTTCGAGCATCGAGCAGCTGTTGTCGATGACGAACAGGATGTCGACCTTCGGCTGCTGGACCTGGACGATCCGGTCGAGCTGCTCGGGATTCTCGGGCTCGGGCGGGTTCACGGCCCGCGCCGGCGGCGGCTCGCCGAGGAGCTCGTTCTCACTGGTGCAGCCCACCAGCATGGCCAGGGCACCCAACAACGCGATCCGACTCATGACGCCTCCAAGAAGGCCACAGCCCCCGGAACTGGCCTTAAGTACCCGAGGCCCCGTCCACCCGCAACCCGTCGTAGCACCCGGATGGGCGACAATGGCGGTCTGACGGGACGTTTTGGCCCAGGCAAAAAAGAACCCCCGAGAGCGATCGTGATCGCTCTCGGGGGTCTTGAAGGAATGGCCGGCGAGACCTACTCTCCCACACGGTGACCCGTGCAGTACCATCGGCGCCCTGGAGCTTAACTACCGAGTTCGGAATGGGATCGGGTGGGACCTCCGGACTATCATCACCGACCAAGGTGATGCTGGATTCCAGAGCGACTCGAGGCACGAGGCCGAGCAGCTCCTTCCTCCAGGGAAGTATGCGTATAGGGATAGAATCGACGCGGTATCGAACGCGCTCATCGAGCGCATGACGACGAAAGCCGAACGGACAATTAGTACAGGTTAGCTGAACGCATTGCTGCGCTTACACCTCCTGCCTATCAACCTCGTAGTCTTCGAGGGTCCTTCGGGGAGAGCTCATCTTGAGGGGGGCTTCCCGCTTAGATGCTTTCAGCGGTTATCCCGTCCGTACGTGGCTACCCAGCAGTGCTCCTGGCGGAACAACTGGAACACCAGAGGTACGTCCATCCCGGTCCTCTCGTACTAAGGACAGCTCCTCTCAACTCTCCTGCGCCCACGGAAGATAGGGACCGAACTGTCTCACGACGTTCTAAACCCAGCTCGCGTACCGCTTTAAATGGCGAACAGCCATACCCTTGGGACCTGCTCCAGCCCCAGGATGCGATGAGCCGACATCGAGGTGCCAAACCGCGCCGTCGATGTGAACTCTTGGGCGCGATAAGCCTGTTATCCCCGGAGTACCTTTTATCCGTTGAGCGATGGCCCTTCCATATGGAACCACCGGATCACTATAGCCTGGTTTCCCACCTGCTCGACATGTCTGTCTTACAGTCAAGCCCTCTTATGCTATTGCACTCTTCGCCTGGTTTCCGATCAGGCTGAGAGGACCTTTGCGCGCCTCCGTTACTTTTTGGGAGGCGACCGCCCCAGTCAAACTCCCCACCAGCCAGTGTCCCCCCGCAGGGGTTAGGCATCCAGCACAAACAGGGTGGTATTTCAAGGTTGTCT
>JACKET010000012.1:0-140000 GCA_020632875.1 Alphaproteobacteria bacterium | reverse complement strand
GCGCGGCCAGCATGGCGACCGTGTACTCGTCGGCCGAGCTGCCGCGACCGGCGATCTCGGCCATCTTCGAGTCGACGTACTGCGCGATCGCCACCAGATCCTCGTCGTCTTCGTCGCTGCGGACGGTGTACTTGCGACCCCGGATCTGGATCTGGACCTTCATCGCGCTCCCCGATGCTCTAGTCAGTAAGGGACTTGCCCGTGTTTGTCGATTCGCGGCACGCCGCGGCTCAGGCGAGGGCTTCGACGAAGGCAGCGGGCTCGAACGGGCGGAGGTCGTCGACCCCTTCGCCGATCCCGATGAACTTCACGGGGAGCCCGAGCTCGGCCGCGATCGTGAGCACCATGCCGCCCTTGGCGGTGCCGTCGAGCTTGGTGACGACCACACCGGACAGGGGCGTCGCCTCGTTGAACAGCTTGGCCTGCGAGAGCCCGTTCTGGCCCATGGTGCCGTCGAGCACGAGCAGCGTCTCGTGCGGACCGTCGGGGATGTGCTTCTGGATCACGCGACGGAGCTTCGACAGCTGCTCCATCAGGGGCTTTCGCGTCTGCAGGCGCCCCGCCGTGTCGATGATCACGACATCCCGCCCGCGGGCCTTGGCCGCCTCGAGCGCGTCGTACACCACCGCGCCGGGGTCGGCGCCCTCGTCGTGGCTCACGAAATCGGCACCGGATCGCTCGGCCCACACCTTGAGCTGATCGACCGCCGCCGCGCGGTACGTGTCAGCAGCTGCGAGGAGGACGGCGTGCCCCTCGCGCGCGAACCGGGATGCGAGCTTGCCGATCGTGGTGGTCTTGCCGCTGCCGTTGACCCCGACGACGAGCACGACGAGCGGTTGATCGGCGACGGGACTGGCGAACCGGTTGTCGACCGCGTGGAGGATCGCGGCCATCTCGCTGCGCAGGGCCTCGCGGAGGCCGTCGGCGTCGGTGCCGGACCTCGCGAGCGCGCGGAGCTTGTCGGTGATGCGACCGGCGGTCTGCACGCCGACGTCGGCGAGGAGGAGCGTGTCTTCGAGCTCCTGGAACAGCGCTTCGTCGATCGGCTTGCCGAAGAGCGCGTCGAAGCGGCCCTGGAGAGCCTCGCGGCTGCGGCCGAGCGCTTGCCGGAGGCGGGCGACGAGCCCGACCGGCGCGACGGGCTCGACATCGGGCTGGAGCGTGCCGTCGAGGGGCGCCGTACCGACGCGGTGCTTGACGAGATCGGGGCCGGAGCTGCGCGGAGCCGCGCCGGGGACCGTGTCTTCTTCGATGGGAGGCGCACCCGACGGGGTCGCGGCCTCGATTCGGGGGGCCGGCTCGTGGACGGCGGGACGGGGGGCGATCGCGCGCTTCGGGCCGAGGAGCCAGACACCGGCGGCACCGACGAGCAGCGCCACCCCGAGGGCACCGAACGCGTAGGGCGCCATCGGCACATCCTGATGCCAGACAGGCGCTTCGGTCGCGGTCGTCGTGCCTTCCGGCCCCATCCTCTCCCTCCGAGGACACGTGGGGTATCACGCCACCGGTCTCCCCGCCGGTTCTGGCGGGGCAATCACGCGTCCAGCGCCACCGAGACGAGGGTCGACACGCCGGGGTGCGCCATCGTCACCCCATAGAGGACGTCGGCGCACTCCATCGTCTTGCGGTTGTGCGTGATCACGATGAACTGCGAGACCTGGCTCATCTCGCGGACCATGTCGTTGAACCGGGCCCCGTTGGCCTCGTCGAGGGGCGCGTCGACCTCGTCGAGCACGCAGAACGGCGAGGGCTTCACCTGGAACAGGGCGAGCAGCAGGGCGATCGCGGTCATCGCCTTCTCGCCGCCCGACAGGAGCGTGAGGTTCTGGAGCCGCTTGCCCGGCGGACGGACGAAGATGTCGACACCGGTCTCGAGCAGATCCTCTTCGTCGGTGAGCGCGAGCCGCGCGTCGCCCCCGCCCACGAGCTGCGGATAGGAGAGCTGGAACGCCTCGTTCACCCGGTCGTACGCGTCGCGGAACCGCTCCCGGCAGGTGCGGTTCATCTTGGCGATGGCGGCGCGGATCGACTTCACGCTCGCTTCGAGATCCTCGGTCTGGGCGAGGAGCTCCTGGTAGCGGCCGTCGAGGTCGCGATACTCGTCCTCGGCCGCGAGGTTGACCTCCCCGAGTGCCTGGAGCTCGGCCCGCATGGCCTCGACCTCGGCGACCATGGCCGTGATCGCCTGCGCGTCGTCGGCGAACGCGATGCCGATGGACAGCGGCTCGACGGCTTCGAGCTCGACCTCCCGCACGACGAGCCGGTCCTGGACGCCTTCGTCGGGCTCCACCACGAGCCGCTTCCTCATCCAGAGCCGGTCGAGCAGCCCCGGAAGGGAGACCTGGTAGCGATCCCCGAGCCGCTTGCGGAGGCCCTCGATCTCGAGCTGGAGCGTCTGGACGCGCTGATCGAGCTCGACCTGCTCCGTCTCCGCGCGGACCGACCGCTCGCGGGCGTCGTCGAGGGACTCCCGCACGCGGGTGTGCTCGGCGTCGAGCTTCTCGAGCCGCGATCGCTCGCGCTCGACCCGGGTGAGCGTCTCTCCGCGCTGGACCGCGAGCTCTGCCGCGGTGGCTTCGGCCGTCTCGGCGGCAGCGAGGGCCTCGGACGCGGCTGCCGTGCTGCGGGCGATCTCCTCCTCGGCCTCGAGGACCGCGGCGCGTGCGGTCTCGATCGTCTGGAGGACGCGGGAGAGGTGCGCCTCGGCGGCCGTGATGCGCTCGCGTCGGGCGGCGGACCGCGCTTCGACCTCTCGCCAGCTCCCGTCGGCCGCGGCGAGAGCCCGCTCGGCGCTCTCCAACTGCGCTTCGGCGACTGCGAGCGCGGCGTCGGGCTCGGATCGCTCGAGCTCGGCTTCGACCTCGAGGAGGCGGGTGCGGATGCGGGTGGACTCGGCGAGCCGCGCCTTTCGGGCCGCATCGCGCTCGGCCATCGCGCGCTCCTCGGCGCGACGGGCCTCGCGGTGGGCCTCGAGGGCGCGGAGGGCCTCGGCGACTGCACCATCGGCGCGCTCGACCGCGAGCTCGGCGGCGCGGACGGCCTCGCGCGGCGGACCGAGGTCGGAGGGGGCGGCGCGGGTCGGACGGGGCCCCGCGTCGTGGGGCCAGGCGCGCCCGGCCGCTGCTCGCAGGAATGCCCGGAGATCCGGCGGATCGGAGATCGCACCCAGCCCCGCCTCGCGCTGGGCCTCGGCGGCTTCGAGCTCGGTGCGCAGCGCGGTGCGCAGCGAGGCGAGGTGGGCGTCGCGTTCGGCAGCGCGGGACGCCTCGGCTTCGGACCGGGCCGCCTCGAGGGCCTGGGCTCGCGCGGCGAACCGCTCGCGAACCGCGGCGAGGGCGGCCTCCCGGGCGGTACGCAGGGCGGCCTCCTCGGACTCGAGCCGCTGCCGGGCCTCGTCGGCCGCAGCGCGTGCGGCGGCCTCGGCCTCGATGGACGCCAGCCGCGACTGCTCGGCGAGGGCCGCGGACTCCCGTGCGGCACCCACGGCGTCCCGGACCTCCGCCCAGCGGTCTCCGGGACGCTCGCCCAGCTCCACGAGCCCGTCGGGATCGACCCGGAGCCGACCGTCCCGGCTCACCACGGGCGGCCCGTGCTGCGCGAGGACCGCGATCGCCTGCTCCAGCGTGTCGACCACCCGCCAGGACGCCTGGACGCCCGCCAGGACGCCTCGCCCGCTCTGCCCACCGAGGTCGTCGATCGCGACCACCGGGAGCCCGAGCAGCTCGGGACGTGCCGCCCGCCGCGGGTCGTCCGCCGTGGCCACGTCCGCCAGCGGGGCCCGGCCCTCCCACTCGGCGGGGATCACGGCTGCCCGACGCGCGTCCAGCTCGGCGAGCTCGGCCTCCAGCGCGCGCAGCGACCCCGTGGCACCGGCGGCCGCGTCCCCGGCCTCCCGACGCGACCGTTCCGCGTCCGATGCGGCTGCTCGCGCCTTCTCGGAGGCCTCCCGCGCACGCTCCACTCCACCGAGGTCGAGGCCCGCCTCGGCGGATGCGACCGCCGCGGCCTCCTCCTCGCGGAGGCCCGAAGCGGCGGCGACGTGCGCGCGACGCAGCTGCTCGGACGCCTCGCGCTCGCGTGCCTCGGCGGCCTCGAGCCGACGGGCGTGATCCGATCTCAGGGCGCCGAGCCATCGACCGGCGCGGTCCCGAGCGGCGTCGACCCGCGCGGTGCGCTCGCGCCCCCGGGCGATCTCCATCTCCCGGGATCGAGCGGCATACCACCGGCGCAGGTCCGCTCGCCTCGCCTCGCGGGCCGACCGGTCGCGCTCCCAGGACTGGAGCTCGGCCTCGTACGCGCGGGCCACCGCAGCGGCCTCCCCCTCCGCCGCGCGCAGGTGCTCGCGCTTCGCGGCCAGTTCGCCACGCGCGGACGCCGCGGCCGAGCGCGCCTCCTCGACGCGGACCTCCAGGTCGGCCCCGTCCGTCGCCTCGAGGGGCTCGGTCTCGGCGACCGGCTCGGACGACAGCCCCGCGAGACGCAGGCGCAACCGCTCCGCCTCTTCGGCGAGCGTCCGGGATCGCTCCAGCCGCCGGGCCTCCGCGTCGCGCAGCCCCTGGACGCGCGTCCGCTCTGCGGCGAGGGCCGCCGCAGCGCGCTCCCGCTCCGCCCGGGCCGCATCGATCGCGGCGTCGCCCCCTCCCTGACGGAGCGTGGCCAGCTCCGACTCGACGGCGGACTGCTCCTCCCTCGCGGCTCCGGCATCCGCGTTCGCCCGCTCCACGCGGGCCCGGGCGCGGTCCACGGCCTCGAGGAGCTCGCGGTGACGGTCGAGCTGCAGCTTGCGGGCGCCTTCGGCCTCGCGGCGCTGGGCCTCCTGCTCGCCGGCCTCCTCCCGCCACTGCTGGAGGGCGTCCCGGACGGACTGGACCTCGTCGCTGCGCGTCTCGAGCTCGGTGGTGAGGCGATCGACGGACCGCTTCAGCGCGCCCGCCTCGTCCTTCGCGTGCCGGAGCCGATCGCGCAGCGCGCGGCGGTCTTCCGCGAGGGCGCCGTACTTCACGACGCCGAGCGCGATCTCGCGCTGGCGGATCTTCGCGCGGGCCCGGCGGAAGCGGCCCGCCTTGAGGACCTGCTTCTCGAGGGCCCGGATGCGACGGGACATCTCGTCGGACACGTCCGCGGCGCGGTCGAGCTGGGCGGCGGTGGCCGTGAGGCGGGACATCGCCTCCTCGCGACGGGCCTTGTACCGGGTGATCCCGGCGGCCTCGTCGATGAGCGACCGGCGCTCGACGGCGGACTGGCTCACGATCCGGTCGACCTGGCCCTGGGCGATGAAGCTGTAGAGGTTCGACCCCACGCCGGTGTCGAGGAACAGGTCGACGATGTCGCGTCGGCGGCACTTCACGCGGTTGACGAGGTACTCGCTGGTGCCGTCGCGGTAGAGCCGACGGCCGACCTCGAGCTCTTCGAAGCGCGCGAAGTCGCCCGGGAACGGCTCGCCGCCGTCGGACGCCAGGGTGAGCGTGACCTCGGCGAAGCCGACGGGCGACCGCGCGGACGACCCCGCGAAGATCACGTCGGACATCTCCGCCCCGCGGAGGCTCTTCGCGGACTGCTCGCCGATGCACCAGCGCAGCGCGTCCACGACGTTCGACTTCCCGGATCCGTTCGGGCCGACGACGCACGAGATCCCTGGACCGAACTCGAAGGTCGTGCGGTCGGGGAACGACTTGAAGCCGAACAGCTCCAGCTTCCGGATGCGCATGAAGCCGGGATCCTATCCCGGCGCCCCCCGATCCCTCAGGGCCGGTAGCGCGCGACCGTCTCTGCGTAGTGCTTCCAGGAGTAGGCGATCGCCTTCGCCTCGCGCTCGCCGCAGGGGCGCACGGCCTTCGCGGGCGACCCCAGGATGAACGAGCCGGGCGGGAACTCCCGGCCCGGCGGCACCAGCGCACCCCCGGCCACGAACGAGCCGGCGCCGATGCGCGCGTTGTCCATCACGATCGCGCCCATCCCGATCAGGCAGTCGTCTTCGACGATGCAGCCGTGGAGGATCGCGCGGTGCCCGACGGTCACCCGCTCGCCCACGAGGGTCTCGGAGCGGCCGTCGGTGTTGTGGCACACGGACCCGTCCTGGAGGTTGCTGTCGGCCCCGAAGCGGATGAGGCCCATGTCGCCGCGGAGCACGGCGGTCGGCCAGATGCTGACGCGCGGCCCGAGCTCGACCTCGCCGATCACGACGGCCGACGCGTGGACCCATGCCGTGGGGTCGATGCGGGGATGGAGGTCGCCGAGGGCTTCGATCATGGGCTCCCGGCTAACCCGGTCTCACCAGACGTCGCGCCCGGCGTTGTGGTCCTCGACCATCCGCGGGATGAAGAACAGATCGATGATCTGGCCCACGCCGCACAGCCCGCCGGTCAGCAGCCACAGCAGACCCGAGACCCATCTGCCCGCGTACAGGCGATGGACGCCGCAGATCCCGAAGAACCAGCTGAACCACAGCAGGTACGCCCAACCGACATCGCGTCGGTCCCGATGGATCGTCATCTGTCCCATGCGCACACCCCTCCGAACATCGAGGGTACGGGCGGACGCGACGACTATTGCTCGCTCCACGGCCCCCGTTCGTCGATGCGCTTCCGTCGGTGGTCCATGGCGACCAGGATGCGCTGCGCGACCCATCGGGTGGCGTTGGCGAACAAAGAGAGCGGAGACGACATGGGGTCCTCCCGAGGCGCAACGGATCGTTGCAACGTCCGCGCCAACACTGAGAACGTGATTCACGCCTTTCGTTCGTCGGGGGGTGCGTAAACGGTTTCGCAGGAGGGCGGGGAGCGCGTAGCGGGCTTCGCGGCGGCCCCCGATTGGTGGCGGCCCCCGATTGGTGTCAGAGCAAACCCGAACATCGCGAGAACGTCGCCAAAGCTGAATAAATGGACGATTCCGTTCTGTTCCGGACACTGAATGAGGCGACGACCCGCGGATGGCCCGCCACCCGGACAGTGGTGCAAAGACTTCGAGTGAAGCCAGATCTCCCGCTCAGGCTCCACCCGCCCCGGGGCCACCCGGAGGGCGTCGAACCCACCGGAATCGTGGGCTCGTGGGGCCGCCTGGAAAGTAGAAATCCCCATTCACACCTTCAAAGGTCGCCTTTGCAGATGTTCGGGTTTGCTCTGACACCAGAATGAACGCGGTTCGCACTTCTCGCACGGGGCCGATCCCGGGCACCTACAGGTAGAGCCCCGCGATGCAACCCGTCATGCAGGCCGCGATGACCCCGGCGATCATCGCGCGGACGCCGAGCTGCGCCAGGTCGCTCATCCGGTCGGGCGCGATCCCGCCGATGCCGCCGAGCTGGATGCCGATGCTGGCGAAGTTCGCGAAGCCGCAGAGCGCGTAGCTCGCGATGATCGCGCTGCGCTGCGAGATCTGCGGCACGTCGCCGTTGATCACGTCGCCGAGGTGGATGTACGCGAGCAGCTCGGTGAGCACGATCTTCTCGCCGAGCAGCCGGCCGATCACGCCGCACTCGGACCACGGCACGCCCATGATGAACGCCACGGGCGCGAAGACCCAGCCGAGCAGCACGGAGAGCGACAGCGGCGCGCCGACCTCGCCCGCCACGGCGCAGCTGTAGCCGAACCGGGTGCCCGACGCGCAGAACGTCACGGGCGTCCAGCTGATGATCCAGTCGAACATCGCGACCAGCCCGACGATGGCGATGAGCATCGCGGCGACGTTGATGGCGAGCTTCATGCCGTCGCTGGCGCCGCGCGCAGCGGCTTCGATCGCGTTGGCCGGCGCATCCTTCGGGTCGACCTTCGGCATCTCGACGTGGCCGCGCGTCGCGGGCTCTTCGGTCTCGGGGACCATGACCTTCGCGATGGCGAGGGCCGCGGGCGCGCTGATGATCGACGCGATCACGAGGTGGCCGGCGATGTTGGGGACGTCCTTCAGAAAGGAGACGTAGGCGCCGAGCACGCCGCCCGCGACCGTGGCGAAACCGCCCGTCATGACGGCCATGAGCTCGGACCGCGTCATCTTGTTCACGAACGGCGCGATGAGCAGCGGTGCCTCGGTCTGCCCGACGAAGATGTTGCCCGCCGCGGAGAGCGATTCGGCGCCGCTGGTACCGAGCGTTCGCACCATGGCCCACGCGAGGACGCGGACGACCGCCTGCATCACCCCCACGTGGTACAGCAGGCTCATCAGCGAGCTGAAGAAGATGATCGTGGGCAGGATCCAGAACGCGAACGTCTTCACGGGCGGGCTGATGCCGTTGCCGGTGCCCACGTAGAACTGCGGCTCGCCCGCCGGATCGAGGATCTTGTGCGGCTGGACGCTCTGGAAGACGAAGGTCGCGCCGTCGCCGGCGAAGCCGATGAGGCGGTTGACCCCGGAGTCGACCATCACGAACAGCAGGCCCTCCTTCGGCACCTGCCAGTCGATGCCGAACAGGGCGAGCCCGCCCTCGATGGCCGCGTACAGGTAGAACGTGAGGAACGCCGTGGCGTTCGAGAGCACGAGCAGGCCGAAGACGAGCTGGAGCGCGATGCCCCACAGCACCGGGCGCCAGTCGATGCGCGCGCGGTTCGTCGACATGCCCCAGGCGACGCCCACGAGGATGAAGATCCCGACGAACGACAGGCCGCGATCGAGGAACGAGGTCTGGTCGGGCAGGAAGTTCCCGCCCTCGGCCGCGAGGGCCGAAGAAGCGAGGAGGAGCCAGGTCATCGCGGGTCTCCGGGCGTTGGACCCGCGCCTACTAGCCGCACGGGGGCCGCGGGACCACCGCGCTACCTCCGGCGGCGGAGCCCGAGCACCACGAGCCCGGCCGGCGCGAGCCACACGCCACGGCCGCCCTGATCGCAGCCACAGCCGTCGCACTCGAGCGTCGTCTGCCCCCCGTCCCAGAACGAGTAGACGATGTCCTCGCACGACCCCACGCGGACCCCGAGCGTGAGCACGCCGACATCGCGCTCGTCGAGGGGGGCGACGACGAACGCAGGCGCGTCCGCGACCAGCGACACCGTGCGCGTCGTGCCGTTGGAGAACGTGAACGTCGCCTCCGCATCGACGGCGCTCATCACGGGGACGTGGACCTCGAGGGCGGAGCACGGGCCGCACAGGGGCGGTCGACTCGACACGAGGACCCCGCAGACCTCGACGCCAGCGCTCTCGAGCCACGACCGCTGCGTCTCCGGATCCTCCGGGCAGTCTTCCGTGTGGACCCCGTACGTCGGTTGGATCCAGGCGAGCTCGTCGGCGGTGAACCCGTGGTCCGCCGCCCACTCCGCGATGCCGGGCGTGCGCATCTCGAGCACGAAGGCCCGATCCTCGCTCTCGACGATCGACGCGACGAGCGCGGGCGAATCGAGCGCCATCAGGTAGCCGACCGCGCAGTGCGTGCCCGCCGCGTCCACGAAGTCCGGGACGCGCGGCCCGGGGAGCGCGGGGCGGAACGACCGCGGCGGCTCGGACCGCCTGGATTCGGGCGTGCCGGAGCCCGGGTCCGGGAAATCGCCTGCCCAGGCGTAGCTCTCGAGCGCGTCGAGCGCGTCGAGCCGGCGCGCACGGACCGGAGGCGCCAGCGTGTCCGGAGTCTCCACACGGAGCGTCGCGGTGACCTCGAGCAGGTGCTCGCGGATCTCCGCGTCGTCGACGGCGAGGGCGGCGGCAACGAGGAGCATCAGTCCACCCTCCCGCGCACGAGCGGCGTCGCCCACACCGACGCGTCGCCGATCTCGATGGCCCGGTGCACCAGGCGGAACGCCAGGTCGAGGTTCTTCCCGTCGCGGTGGAGCAGCGTCGCGATTGGCTGACCCTCGCTCACCCGCTGGCCGGGCTCGACGTGCACCCACATCCCCACGCCGTGATCGACGGGGTCTTCGGCCCGCTGGCGCCCGGCGCCGAGCTCGAACGCCGCCACGCCGATGTCGCGCGCATCGACCTTCTGCACGAAGCCCTCGCGCTCGGCCAGGCACACCGCTTCACCCACGCCGGAGCCGCGGAGCAGCGAGAAGTCCTCGAGGGCCCGCGCGTCGCCGCCCTGCGCGTCGACCATCCGCGCGAACCGCTCGAAGGCCCGGCCGCTGAGCAGCACCTCGGTGGCCTTCGGATGGTTCGTGAGCTGGAGCACGATCGTGCGGAGATCCTCGGGCCCCTCGCCCTGGAGGCAGGCCACGGCCTCCTGCACCTCGACCGCGTTGCCGACCGCGCACCCGAGCGGGCGATCCATCGCCGTGATCAGGGCGGAGCACACGAGCCCCGCGCCCTGGGCCACCCGCACGAGCGCCTCGGCCAGCGCGAAGCTCTCGGCCTCGGTCTGCATGAAGGCACCGGACCCCGTCTTCACGTCGAGCACGAGCCGGTCGACGCCCTCGGCGAGCTTCTTCGAGAGGATCGACCCGACGATGAGCGGGATCGACTCCACCGTACAGGTCTCGTTGCGCAGCGCGTAGAGCACCTTGTCGGCGGGCGCGACCTCGCCCGTCTGCCCGCTGATGAAACACCCGACGTCGTCGAGGATCTCGCCGAGCTCGGCCTCGTCGAGGTCGGTGCGGAAGCCCGGGATCGCCTCGAGCTTGTCGAGCGTGCCGCCGGTGTGCCCGAGCCCCCGGCCCGAGATCATCGGCACCCGCCACCCGAGCTCGGCCCACAGCGGCGCCAGCACGAGGCTCACCTTGTCGCCCACGCCTCCGGTGGAGTGCTTGTCGACGAGCGGCGTGCCCTCCGGCCAGACGAGCCGGGTGCCGGAGTCGGTCATGGCGCGGGTGAGCGCGATGGTCTCGACGTCGGTCAGCCCGCGGCGGAAGGCGTGTACGAGCCAGGCCGCGGCCTGCGGACGGCTGATGCTCCCGTCGACGACCCCGCGCACGAAGGCCTGGATGGCGGCCTCCGATTGGACCTCGTCCGCGCGCATGGAGCGAAGGATGTCGTGGGGGGTCATCGGGCCTCCAGGGGGTCCGGCGATACTACTCCGCGGCGCGGGCGGCGGACTCGATGGTCTTGGTGCCGATCCCGCGGGTCGCCGCGAACGCCTCGATGCTCGCGAACGGACGCTCGGCGAGGATGACCTCGACGCCCCGATCGTAGATTCCCGCCTGCGACAGGGCCGCCGCGTCGGCCGTGTTGACGAACGCCAGCGTCTTCGCCGCCTGGGAGGCCGTGAGCGGGACATCGTCGACCACGACGTCACCGGCGGGTCGTGGCGGTGGAGGCGGTGGCATGGGCCGCGTCGGCATGGGCATGGGGAGCGGCTCGCCCGCGGGCTGCGGACGGGGCTCTGGCCGGACGGAGGGCTCCGTCGGTGACGGGCGGACCGCGGGCTCCGCAGGCTCCGTCGGTGACGGGCGGACCGCGGGCTCCGGCGCTGTGGGTGGAGCGGGCGCCGTGGGCGGCGCGGGCTCGGGAGCCGAGGGGTCGATGGGCTCGTTCGAGCCGGGCGCCGCGGGCTGTGGCTCGAGGAGCAGCGCGGGGAGCGGCTCTTCGCCGGCGGGCTTCGGGACCACCGCCAGGATGACGCCGATGGCCACGACCAGCGCGACGATGCCGATGCCGACGCCCAACAGGCCGACCCCCGCGCCGAGCGCCCCG
Organism: Alphaproteobacteria bacterium; assembly: GCA_020632875.1. Lineage (GTDB taxonomy): Bacteria > Myxococcota_A > UBA796 > UBA796 > JACKEQ01. The sequence continues at coordinate 128,459 of JACKET010000012.1, read as the reverse complement.
ACACCCGCGCCCACCGCGACGCCCGACCGCTTCACCACCGCCGGCGCGATGGCCGAAGGGGCCTCGTCGAGCCAGTGCTCGAGGTCCGCCACGAGGGTGCGGCAGTCCGGGTAGCGGTCGTCCGGGCGCTTCTCCATGCATCGCCGGGTGATCGCCTCGAGGCCCGAGGGCACCTCGACATCCGGCGCCCGCTCGCGCATCGGCGGGAAGGGCTGCGTCATGTGCTGGACCGCGAGACCCAGCGGGTGCTCGGCCTCGTACGGCGTCACGCCCGTGACGAGGCGGTAGAGCATGCAGCCGAGGGCATAGATGTCGACGCGGTGGTCGACGCCTTCGCCCTTCGCCTGCTCGGGCGCCATGTACGCCGGCGTGCCCATGTACGTGCCGGCCCGCGTGCTGTAGTCGGAGTCGGACGCCGGACCCGCGACCACCTTCACGAGCCCGAAGTCGAGCAGCACGGGCCGCTCGCGGCCGTCCTCCTGCTGCACGATCACGTTGTGCGGCTTCACGTCGCGATGCACGAGGCCCGCGTCGTGCGCGGCGGCGAGGCCCTTCGCGAGCTCGGCGATGATCCGGGCCGCCCGGCGCGGGGCCATCGGCACGCCGCCCTTGATCAGGGTCGACAGCGTGTGGCCCGTCAGGCGCTCCATCACGACGAAGCGCAGCCCGTCGGTCGTGGTGCCGTAGTCGTGCACCGTCACGATGTTCGGGTGGTTGAGCCGGCCGGCGACCGCGGCCTCGCGCTCGAACCGCGCGGTGAACTCCTGCTTCGCCTGCCCCTGGAGATCCTCGCGCAGCACCTTGATCGCGACCATGCGGCCGAGCGGCTCCTGCACGCCGAGGAACACGCGGCCCGCTCCGCCGTGTCCGATCGACTCGAGCACGCGGTATCGCCCCGCGAGCACCCGCCCGACGAGGTCTTCCGTCAGCACACCGGGATCCTGGCCATCGGACACGTTCGAAGTGTCACCGGCCCGGAGCGCTCGCGCAAACCGCGTTTCGTGCAGGTACCATCGTGGCGGAGCCCCGATGTTCGTCCTGCTCGCCGCTGCGCTCGCCTCCCCCCTCGATCCCGGTCCCTGCGACGCGACGCTCGCCGAGATCCGCGTGGCGACGGGCCAGACGGCGGACTTCGACACCGGCGCGTGCTCGCTGCGGATCGGCGGGATCCAGGTCTCCATGACGTGCGTGCCGCGCCCCCGCGAGCTCCGCATCTGTCTCGCGCAGGACTTCGAGATCGCCGAGGGCGCGAGCATCGACGTGCACGGCAGCCGTCCCGTGATCTTCCGCGCTGGCGGTCAGATCCGCATCGACGGCACGGTCGTCGCCCGCGCCACCCCGACGGCCGCGGGTCCCGGCGGCGGGTTCGGCAACGCGCTCGGCGGCGACGGCGGCATGTTCCCGGCCACGCTCTCCCCCCTGTGGGGTGGCGGCCAGGGCAACGCGAACGGCGCCGGCGGCGGCGGATTCGGCGGTGACGGCGGGCGCGCCTCCGCGGCGGCGGTCGGTGGCAAGGCGTACGGCGATCTGCTCCAGTTCCTCGAAGGCGGAGCGGGCGGCGGGCGCTCCACGACGCCGTTCGGCAGCGAGCACGGCGTCGGCGGCCACGGAGGCGGGGGCATCGCGCTCGTCTCGCTCGGGCCCCTCGACATCGGCGAGGGCGGGAGCATCGACGCGCGCGGTTGGTCCGGCGGAGACGGCACCGGCGCCCAGTCCGACGGCGGCGGAGGCGGCGCCGGCGGCGGGATCTTCCTCTCGGGCACGAGCGGTGGCTGCGAGCCCCCCGCGGCGGCCGACCAGCAGCTGATCGTCGCGGGAGGCGCGGGAGGGCTGTCGAGCGGCGGTTTCCTCGACGGGGGCGGCGGCGCGGGCGGACGGGTCTACGGGCATGGGATCTCCCTCCTGGGCTGCTCGAACGACGTCGCGGGAGGGGCATCGGGCACCGCGCCAGGGGAGGACGGCCGCGTCGTGTGGGACGAGGACGGCGACGGGTCGGTGGTCTGGGACGACGACGGCGACGGCATGGTCGAGGGCGACGACTGCGACGACCTGAACAGCGCGAGGGCGCCCGGCCTGCTCGACCTGTGCAACGACAACGTCGACAACGACTGCGACGGCGCCGTCGACACGCAGCTCCTGTTCACCGACGGCGACGGCGACATGCACGGCGTCGGTCCCGGGATGGTCACGTGCGCGACCGCCGCGATGGCCCCCGTGGGGGACGACTGCGACGACGGCGACTCCAACCGCCACCCGGGCGAGCAGGAGATCGCCGACAACGGGATCGACGAGGACTGCAACGGCTCCGACTACCTGCTCCAGTACGGCCAGCTGCTGATCACCGAGGTCTCGACCGCTTCGACCGGCGGGTACGTCGAGCTCCTCGCCCGGGTCGACCAACCCCTGACGATTCCGGCATCCACGCTGACCCTTTCGAGCGCGGGGGCGAACGACGCGGCGATCACCACGTCGTTCGACGTCCGCCCGTACCAGCTCACCACCATCCAGCGGAACGCGTTCGACGCCTGGGCGCTCGACACCGCCGGCGGGCCCTTCCCGATGGTCCTGCGGAAGGGCGCCTTCACGATCGACAACGCCGGGATGCTCGGCCCCGTGCCCCTCGATGCCGCCAACCGCGCGGTCGACGGGCACCTGTGGGGCTACGGGGGCCTCGCGCCCACCGAGAACGACGCACAGTGCAACTTCTGCGTCGATCTCCCCTCTCCCGGCTTCGTGAACCAGGAGTGCCTCCGCGACTGCGACGCCGACGGCTCCGCGTCGGTCGAGAGCGGGGGCACCGACTGCAACGACCTCGACGCCACCGTGTTCCCGGGTGCCGTGGAGGTCCTGGACGACGGCGTCGACCAGGACTGCAACGGGCTCGACCTGAGCGCGGGCACCGGCGACGTGGTCGTCACCGAGATCGCGGCCTCGGGGCTCGAGCTCTACGTGTGGCTGCAGGAGCCGTTCTGGCTCGACGGGCTGGAGCTCCTCGTCGACGGCGCGGACGTCGGGCTCCCGCACGTCGCCGTCGGCCCGGGCTACCACTTCGTGCCGACGAGCCAGCTCGCGAGCCCAGGGCCGCTCCTCGGGACCCTGCTCCTGATGCAGGGGCCGTACGTGATCGATGCCGTCGACCTGTCGTTCTTCGACGTCCCGCCGGGCGGGTCGCTCCAGCTCGACGGGGGGGTCGGTCCAGACGGCGCGGCGAACGACGAGCTCTGCAACTGGTGCGACCTGACCCCCACGCTGGGCGACGTGAACGGGCCCTGCCCTCCCGACCAGGACGGCGACGGCTGGACCTGTCCCGAGGACTGCGATCAGACCGACGGCACCGTGCATCCCGGTGGCTTCGAGATCTGCGGCGACGGCATCGATCAGGACTGCGACGGCACCGACTGTCCCCTCGACACCGGCGGCGATGCCGACACGGATGCCGACTCCGACACCGATGCCGACGCGGACACCGACGCGGACTCCGACGCCGATGCGGATGCCGACTCCGACACCGACGCGGACTCCGATTCGGACACGGATGCGGACTCCGATTCGGACACGGATGCGGACTCCGACACCGACTCGGACTCCGACACCGACTCGGACGCGGATGCGGACTCCGACACCGACTCGGACTCCGACACCGACTCGGACGCGGATGCGGACTCCGACACCGACGCGGACACCGACTCCGATATGGACACCGACTCGGATACCGACTCCGACACCGACACGGGCGACACCGACGGCGACACCGGGGACGCCGACACGGACACCGACACCGACGCCGATTCGGACGCGGACGCGGACACCGATTCGGATGCGGACGCAGACGCGGACACCGACACGGATGCCGATGCCGACACCGACACGGACACCGATGCCGACACGGACACGGCGCCCCCCTTGCGGGACGACGTCTACTTCGTGGGACGGCGGTGCAACTGCGCGACCGGCGCGCCCCTGCCCGGCGCAGCGCTGGGTCTCGCGGCGCTCGCTCTCGCGCGCCGGAGGCGATGACCTGCGCGCGATGGCGCCGGTGAGGCGGGCCGCGCTGCTCGTGGCGCTGCTCGCGGCGCTCGGGTGCGGCGGGATGCTCGGGATCTTCATCCCGGACCTCCCCGTCGTGCTGCCCTCCGATGCCCGGGTGTTCAATGGCCGCGAGAAGACCGAGGCTGGCGTCTCGACCACCCGGGTCCATGGAATCACGGACTCGACGGACCTCCCGACGCTCGAGCGGCACCTGCGCGATCAGCTCCTGTCGGACGGATGGGACGTGAGCACGTCGTCCACGCCCGAGGGCGTCGTGCTGACCGGCACCCGGGACGGCGCGTCGGTCGCGATCACGCTCCAGCGGATGTCGGGACAGGGCGGTTGCGAATACGAGGTGGTCTGGGTCCACGGCGCCTGACCGCCGCTCCCCGGAGGCTCCATGCTGCTCGTGTCCATCGCCCTCGCCGCGCCTGTCGACCTGGCGAAGTGCGAGGACAAATCGGATTCGTACGAAGGGGCGAACCGCGTGTTCGCGTGTGGGCCGGTCCAGCTGAAGATCGTCTCGTCGACGAAGCCCTCGCTCGACTTCCATCTCGCAATCGCGGCGAACACGGCCTTCGCGGGCCGCGAGGTGCGGTGGGAGACCGTGCGCGAGCTGGAGACGCACGGGGAGCGCACCCGCCACTTCATCGCCACCCCCGTCGAGGAGGGGCGATCGATGCACGTGATCGTCGACCTGCCCGCGGCGGAGGGCACGGTCTACACGTGCATCGAGGCCGATGGGCACGCGGCCTGCGAAGCGCTCGTGACGGCGGTGTCGCAGGATCCGTCGCTCGTCCCACCGCTCCCGAAGGCCGAGCCCGGAGACCTGGTGATCGCCGGAAGGCGGCTGGTGGTCGACCCGGCCTGCGTGCTCGAGCTCGACGGAGAAGCCGGCACCGTGCGATGCCAGGATGCGACGCTCTCCTGGGACGTCCTGCCCGAGCCCGCCGCGCCCTTGAAGCCGAAGCTGCTCTCCGTGTTCGGCGATCGGGCGCGGTTCACGGAATGCACCTCGTCCCTCCCCGACCCGGCGTGGTGCACGCGGCTCGAGCTCGACGACACGCCCAACCGCATCTGGATCGCGAGCGGGGCGCACGACGGGCGCGGCTGGTGGATCCGGTGCACGGACCACGGACGGCCCGACCCCCTGTGCCGCCAGCTCGCCGACGGTCCCTGACGACCCGCGTCCGGCCCGGCGGAGACGGGGATTCACAGGGAGGAGTCAGCGGCTTCAAGCCGCTGAAGGCTCCCGGTCGCGGGGATTCCCGGGCGTGATAGGCTTGCGGCCCTTCCAGGCGAGAGCACGATGCCCATTCCCTACTCCGAAGGCGAGCGACGTCGGTGGCGGTCCGCCCGCGTCGACAACGCCAGCGTCGCGATCCGCGTCGCCCGCGCGCGCACGCGGTCGATCAAGACCGAGAGCAAGAAGCAGCTGCTCCGGCTCGCGCTCAACATGATCGACCTCACGACGCTCGAGGGGCAGGACACCCCCGAGAAGGTCCACGCGCTGTGCCGCAAGGCGCTCCTCCCCTTCCAGGAGATGCCCGACCTGCCCTCCACGGCGGCGGTCTGCGTCTACCCGAACATGGTGCCGCACGCGCGCGAAGTGCTCGGCAACAACTCGCCCGTGAAGCTCGCGGCCGTCGCCACGGCGTTCCCGAGCGGTCTGGCGCCGCTCCCGCTGAAGCTCGAAGAGGTCCGGCGCACGGTCGCCATGGGGGCCGACGAGATCGACATGGTGATCGACCGCGGCGCGTTCCTCGCGGGCGACGATCACCGCGTCTACGAAGAGATCGCGGCCACCAAAGAGGCCTGTGGCCAGGCGCGGCTCAAGGTCATCCTCGAGACGGGCGAGCTCGGCACGCTCGACAACGTCGCGGCCGCCTCGCGCCTCGCCATCGCGGCGGGTGCCGACTTCATCAAGACCAGCACGGGCAAGATCAAGCCCGCCGCCACCCTCGAGACCACCCTGGTCATGTTCGAGGCGATCCGCGAGCACTACCTCGACACCGGCGAGATGATCGGGATGAAGCCCGCGGGCGGCATCCGCGACTCGAAGCTCGCGCTGCACTACCTCGTCCTGCTCGCCGAGACGCTCGGCAAGGGCTGGATGACCAACCAGTGGTTCCGGTTCGGCGCCAGCTCCCTCGCGAACGACCTGCTCCGACAGATCGCCCGCCGGGAAGACGGCCACTACCAGAGCCCCCGCCGCTTCAGCGTCGATTGAGGAAGGGTCCCATGAACAAGAAGGCCACCAAGCGGCCCGAGCTCGATCTCTCCGGCGCCCTCGAGCTCTCTCCGAGCCCCGAGAGCTGCCCGGTCACGTTCCGCGAGCGCTACGGGCACTTCATCGACGGCAAGCGGGTCGATGGCCCGACCGATGCCGACTTCGACACGATCAACCCGGCCACCCGCAAGGTCATCGCGCGCGTCGGCACGGCGAGCGAGAAAGAGGTCGACAAGGCCGTGAAGGCCGCGCGCAAGGCGTACGACAAGACCTGGTCGAAGCTCGATGGCGCCACCCGCGGCAAGTACCTCTACCGCATCGCGCGCCGGCTCCAGGAGCGCTCGCGCGAGCTCGCAGTCGCCGAGACCCTCGACAACGGCAAGCCGATCCGCGAGACCCGCGACGTCGACGTGCCGCTCGCGGCCCAGCACTTCTTCTACTACGCGGGCTGGGCCGACAAGCTGCAGTACGCGGCGCCCGGCCGCGAGGTCCGCCCGCTCGGCGTCGCCGCGCAGGTCATCCCGTGGAACTTCCCGCTGCTCATGGCCGCCTGGAAGATCGCGCCCGCGCTGGCCACCGGCAACACCGTGGTGCTCAAGCCCGCCGAGACCACGCCCATCACCTGCATGATGCTCACCGAGATCTTCGAAGAGGTCGACCTCCCGCCCGGTGTCGTGAACATCGTGAACGGCGCCGGGGCCACGGGGGCCGCGCTCGTCGGCCACCCCGACGTCGACAAGGTCGCGTTCACGGGCTCCACCGGGGTCGGGCGCATCATCATGCGCCAGATCGCGGGCTCGAAGAAGAAGGCGACCATGGAGCTCGGCGGCAAGGGCGCCAACGTGGTGTTCGCCGACGCGGCGCTCGACCAGGCCGTCGAGGGCGTGATCAACGGCATCTTCTTCAACCAGGGCCACGTGTGCTGCGCGGGCTCCCGGCTGCTCGTCGAAGAGTCGATCGCCGACGAGTTCCTGGCCCGGCTCCAGCGCCGCGTCTCGACGCTGCGCATGGGCGACCCGCTCGACAAGAACACCGACATCGGCGCCATCAACAGCGCCGAGCAGCTCGCGACCGTCTCGCGGTACATCGACATCGGCGTCCGCGAGGGCGGGAAGATCTGGCAGGGCTGCGCGACCGAGCCGCCCGACGGCGGGTTCTTCGTGAAGCCCACGATCTTCACGGGCGTGCAGCAGTCCGACACCATCGTGCGCGAAGAGATCTTCGGGCCCGTGCTCTCGGTGCTCACGTTCCGCACGGTCGACGAGGCGATCGCCAAGGCGAACAACTCCGAGTACGGCCTCGCGGCCGGCGTGTGGACCGAGAAGACCAGCAAGCTCTTCGAGGTCGCGCACCGCCTCAATGCCGGGGTCGTCTGGGCCAACGGCTACAACATGTTCGACGCGGCCTCGCCCTTCGGCGGCGTGCGCCACTCCGGCTTCGGCCGCGAGGGCGGCGTGGCCGGCCTCTTCCCCTACCTCGAGGTGCGCTGATGGCCCGCCTGCCCGTCCAGAAGACGCTGAAGATGTACGTGGGCGGCAAGTTCATCCGCTCCGAGAGCGGCCGAACCACCCCCGCGCGTGGAGCCGATGGGTCCGTCATGAACGTCTGTGAAGCGAGCCGCAAAGACCTCCGTGGGTCCATCGAGAACAACCGCGAGTCGCAGGGCAAGTGGGCCGCGCTCACGGCCTACAACCGCGGCCAGATCCTGTACCGCCTCGCCGAGATCCTCGAGGGGCGGCTCACGACGCTCCCCACCACCGCCGAGGATGCCGAGGCCGCCGTCGATCGCGCGGTGCACCACGCCGGCTGGGCCGACAAGGTCACCGCGCTGCTCTCGACGCTGAACCCGGTCGCCGCGACCTACGTGAACTACAGCCTCGTGCGGCCCCTCGGGGTCGTCCTCGCGATCCCGAGCCCCGACGAGGGGCTGCTCGGCATGGTCGAGGCGCTGTGCGCCTGCGCGCTGATGGGCAACGCCACCACGCTGCTCGTCGACCGCAAGTCGGCCGAGCTCGCCACGCACCTCGCCGAAGCCCTCGCCACGTCCGACTTCCCCGGGGGTGTCGTGAACATCCTGACGGGCGACATCGAAGACGTGCTGAAGACCGCGAACGTGCACGACGACCTCGACGGGATGCTCGTCACCGAAGGGGTGCTCTCGAAAGACGCGCTGAAGCGCGCGCAGTTCGAGGGGGCCCAGGTCATGCGGCGGATCGTGCTCACCCCCGGTGCGAAGCGCCCGGCGAGCCCGGCCGAGCTGGGCCGGCTCTCCGAGACCCAGACCGTGTGGATGAGCGCCTTCGAGCCGAGTGGCGGCGCCGCCGCGTACTGACCGCACGGCCGGCGAGCGGGTGGGTTAAGCGGCGACTCCGACAGGAGGAAGCCCGATGTCCGAGATCTACGACATCCCCGCCCGCGTCCGCGAAGGCAGTGACAGCCCGCTCGCCACCCTCGACGGCTGGCGCGCCGTCCGCGAGCGCACGGCCAACGATCCCGACGGCTTCTGGCTCGATGTCGCCAAGCGGCGCGTGAAGTGGCACCGCGAGCCCACGCAGGGCCTCGAGGGCAGCTTCCACACCATCCCCGACGGCCCCATCCAGTGGTTCGCCGACGGCACGCTCAACGTGACCGAGTCGTGCCTCGACGCGAACCTCGCCACCCGCGGCGACAAGATCGCCATCCTGTGGGAGGGCGACGAGCCCGGCCAGGTCCGCACGCTCACGTACCGCGAGCTGCACGCCGAGGTCTGCCGCACCGCCAACGCGCTGAAGGCGCTGGGCCTGCAGAACGGCGAGCGCGCCATCATCTACATGGGCATGGTCCCCGAGGCGGCCATCGCGATGCTCGCCTGCGCGCGCATCGGCGCCATCCACTCCGTCGTGTTCGGGGGTTTCTCGGCCGAAGCGCTCCGCGACCGCGTGCGCGATTGCGGGGCCCAGGCGGTCATCACGCAAGACGAGGGCATGCGCGGCAAGCGCACCATCCCCCTCAAGAAGGTGACCGACGAGGCCCTCGAGGGCGAGCGCGGCGTGAAGAAGGTGCTGGTCTACCGCCGCACCGGCGGCGACGTCGACTGGGTCGAGGATCGCGACGTGTGGTGGCACGAGATCGTGCCCGAGCAGAGCGACGACTGCCCCGCCGTGATCGTCGAGGCCGAGCACCCGCTGTTCATCCTCTACACGTCCGGCTCGACGGGGAAGCCGAAGGGCGTCGTGCACACCTGCGGCGGCTACCTGACCTACGCGGCCTACACGCACGCGAACGTCTTCGACCTGCGTGAAGACGACGTCTACGCGTGCGTCGCCGACGTGGGCTGGATCACCGGCCACACCTACATCGTGTACGGGCCCCTCGCGAACGGCGCGACCACGCTGATGTTCGAGTCGCTGCCGACCTACCCCGACGCCGGCCGGTACTGGGACATGGTCGAGCGGCACCGGATCACGGTGTTCTACACGGCTCCGACGGCGATCCGGGCCCTCGCGGCCCAGGGCGACGGGCACGTCACGAAGTACGACCGCAGCTCGCTGCGCGTGCTCGGCACCGTCGGCGAGCCCATCAACCCCGACGCCTGGCGCTGGTACTACGACGTGGTCGGCGAGAAGCGCTGCAACATCGTCGACACCTGGTGGCAGACCGAGACCGGTGGGATCTCGATCTCCCCCATCGCGCCGGCCACTCCGACGAAGCCGGGCTCCGCGACGCTGCCGATGCCGGGCATCTTCCCCGTGCTGATGGACGGTGACGGCAAGCGCATCCGCGGCCCCGGCGAGGGCCGGCTGTGCATCGAGTTCTCGTGGCCGGGCCAGGCCCGCACCGTGTGGAACGACCACCCGCGCTTCGTGGCCACGTACTTCCAGCACTACCCGGGCATGTACTTCACGGGCGACGGCTGCCGGCGCGACGCCGACGGGTACTACTGGATCACGGGCCGCGTCGACGACGTGATCAACGTGTCGGGCCACCGCATGGGCACCGCCGAGTTCGAGTCCGCGCTCGTGAGCGTCGACGCGGTCGCAGAGGCCGGTGTGGTCGGGTACCCGCACCCCATCAAGGGCCAGGGCGTGTACGCGTACATCGTGCTCCAGCCCGGCTACGAGCCGTCCGACGCCATCGAGGCCGAGCTGCACGCCGCCTGCCGCACGCAGATCGGCGCCCACGCGAAGGTCGACCTGTACCAGTTCGTCCCCGGCCTGCCGAAGACCCGCTCGGGCAAGGTGATGCGGCGGATCCTGCGCAAGGTCGCCGAGGGCGAGCCCGACAAGCTCGGCGACGTGTCGACCCTGGCCGATCCGTCGGTCGTCGCCGCCATCGTGGCGGGCGCGAAGGTCTGATCGACGCGGTCAAGCGTTCGTGAATCCCCCTTCCGACGGGGATTCGCGAGCGCCGACGCGGTGCGGCGCCGGTTAATCCCGCGTGTCTGTCTGTGTGCACCTGTGATTTCCGGCGCCCTGGGTCTCTTCGCCCACGCGCTCCGAGAGGGGGGTGTACCCATGCATCGACTCGCCACGCTCACCATCGCGATCGCCGCCCTGGCCGCCTGCCAGGAGTACGAGATCAAGACCGACCCCGAGCCCGACGAGCTCGTCGACGACACCGACGTCCCGCCCGAAGAGCCGCCGCCCACGCCCGTGCCGCAGCCCCAGGCGCCCGACATCGAGGTCGAGCCCCTCCAGATCCCGTTCGGCTTCCTGCCCGCCGCGTGCACATCCGATCCCGAGCTCGTCACCGTCCGCAACGTCGGCGGCGGCGACCTCGTCATCAACGACATCTTCTTCATGGACAACGTCGGTGCGTTCAACCAGACCGGCGCCGCCACGACGGTCCCGCCCGGCGGCTCGTACCAGTTCTACGTCGACTTCGTCCCGGCCTACGACGGCCAGTGGCTCGACACCATCCGCATCGCCAGCAACGACCCCGACGAGTCCGTGGTCGACGTGGTTGCCGACGGCACCGGCGCCGACGCGGGCCTCATCACCGACGGGTTCCAGCAGAACGCTGCGAGCCTGGTCGACGTGCTCTTCGTGCTCGACAACTCCGGGTCGATGAGCGACAACCTCGACGCGCTGGCCAACGAGTTCCCGGTGTTCATCCAGGCCTTCGTGAACCTCGGCCTCGACTACCAGATCGGCATCGTCACCACCGACATGGACGATCCGAACCAGTCCGGCCAGCTCATCGGCCCGATCATCAGCTCCGCCTCGCCGGATCCGGTCGCCGAGTTCGTGTCGCAGACCGCGATCGGCTCGTCCGGCTCGGGCGACGAGCGCGGCCTCGACGCCGCGTACGCCGCGCTCGAGCCCTCCCAGGGCCTCATCAACACGACCAACGCGGGCCTCGTGCGCGCCGGCTCGAACCTGTCGATCATCGTCGTCAGCGACGAGAACGACAGCAGCACGAACATCAACCCGCTCCCGTTCGTCGGCTGGCTCGACGCCTACCAGGGCAACCCCGACCTCACGAGCCTGTCGATCGTCGGCGGGCCGCGTTCGGGCCTCCTGCCCTGCATCGCGCTCATCGGCGGCGTCTCGGCCGAGCCCGTGCCCCGCTACTGGACCGTCGCCTCGAACACCGGCGGCATCCACGCCAACATCTGCAACCTGAACTTCAACGTCATCCTGCAGCAGCTCTCGACCGTCGCAGCGGGCCTGCGGTCCAGCTACACGCTGGCCGCCCTCCCCGACGATCCCGCGTCGATCGAGGTCCGCATCGACGGCCAGCTGCTCCCCAACAACGCCCAGAACGGCTGGGTCTACGACCCTCCCACCAACACCGTCTACTTCGTCGGTTGGGGCGTTCCGCAGGAAGGCACCGACGTCGTCATCACCTACGACGGCGAGACGATCTGCCCCACCTGAGCCCGTGCCGAGCCGTCCTCACCACCTGCTGTTCGTGTGCAGCGGCAACATCTGTCGCTCACCCGTCGCCGAGCACCTCGCGCGGCACCACGCCGCGCGCACCAACGTCGAGCTCGAGGCGCGATCGGCCGGCACGCTCGGCCTCGTCGGGCGTCCCGCCGATCCGAGCATGGTCACCGTCGGCGCCGAGCTCGGGCTCGACCTCGGCACGCACCTGTCGCAGGCCATCACCGACCCGCTCGTGGAGTGGGCCGACCACATCCTGGTGATGGAGATTGCGCACATGGCCCACCTCGAGGCCTTCCACCCGGCCTCGCAGGGCAAGGTCGCGCTGCTGGGCCGCTACGACGGGGTCGACGAGATCCCCGACCCCATCGGGAGCTGGTTCACCTTCCAGTTCCGCCGCTCGCGCGACCAGCTGCAGCGGGCCGTGAACCGGTTCGTCGACCAGCTCCCGACCGAGCGCGAGATCCCCTGACCCGCCACGGTTAAGCCACCCCGTTCATCCATCCACGGAGGATCCATGAATCCCGACACCCCCGCTCCGCCCGTCTCCATCGAGGGCTCCGGCCAGCTCAAGGCCCGCTTCGTCACGTCGCGCGGCAACATCGAGGCCGACCTCTACGAGAACAAGGTCCCGCGCACGGTCGCGAACTTCGTCGCGCTCGCCACCGGTGCGGTCCAGTGGACCATGCCGAACGGCCAGAAGTCGAACGAGCCGCTCTACAAGAACCTCGTGTTCCACCGGGTCATCCCCGACTTCATGATCCAGTGCGGCTGCCCCCAGGGCGACGGTCGCGGCGGCCCCGGCTACCGCTTCGGCGACGAGATCGACCGCTCGCTGGTGCACGACGTGCCCGGCATCCTGTCGATGGCGAACGCCGGCCCGAACACGAACGGCAGCCAGTTCTTCATCACCGAGGTCCCCACGCCCTGGCTCGACGGCAAGCACGCGGTGTTCGGCAAGGTGACGAAGGGCCTCGAGCTCGTGACGACGATCGCGAACGCGGGGAATGCGACGACGAAGCTGGAGCGGATCGAGATCTACCGCGCCTGATCCGAAGGATCACCCGTGCCCGTGCCCGTGCCCGTGCCCCTTTCCGACGGGGCGTTCCACGGCAGACGAGGCACGGGGATCGCTTCACCTCCGTCCTTCCCGCGAGCTCGGGGAAGTGGCCTCGGGTCCTCCTGGGGTGCGTGTGTCGACTGCCCGATCGCATTGGCGCTCCGGGCGTTCTGCACGGGCACGGGCACGGGTAAGGCGCCTGCGACGCCTCGCTACTCGCGGATGGCTTCGATCACGTTGCGGAGCAGGGTGTCGAGCGGAGCCGGCTTCGGGATGCGCCGTGCCACCCGGTCGCCGAAGAGCTCGAGCAGCACGTGATCCGTGCACGCCGTGTGCGACAGCACGATCGGACGCCGGCGCAGCCGGTCGATCTCCTCCAGCAGCACGAGGCCGCCGAGATGATCGACCTGATCCTGGTACCGAACCGCTCGCGGACCCAGCACGCGCTGCGGGTGCGCGCCGAGCGGGATGAACAGGTCCATCACCACGGCCGTCAGATCCTGCTCGTGGAGGCGCTCGACGGCGCCTTCGACCGTCTGCTCCACCAGCACGGGCATCTCGAGCGCTTCGCCGAGGATCTCGGCGATCAGCTCGACGTTCTCGAGCTCGTCGTCGACGAAGAGCACGCCGCTCAACGCCACTCCATCCGATCGAAGTCCCAGTTCCGGCGGATCGTCGCACCCGCTTCGATCTCGACCTCGAACGTGCGGCGGCGGCCGTCCATCGCGACGATCGACACGGCGTAACGACCCGGCGGGAGCTCGCGCGTGACGGGGGCGTACTGCACGAACTGCCCGGCGATGTAGACCTCGGCGCGCTGGACGGCCGAGATCGCGAGCGTGCCCGTGTCGGCGGCCACGGGGACCGGGATCGGGATGGGCGCCGCGGGATCGGGGACCGCGGCGACCGGCTGGACCGGGCCCGGCATCGGCTGCGGGACGGGCTCGGCGAGCGTGGGAACCGGCGGCTTGGGGCGCACGACCTGCACGCGGACCGGCTCGGGCTCGGGGTCGGGCGGAGGCTCCGGCGCGGGGACGGGCCGCTCGGACTTCGGCACCTCGCCCGGCGCGCCCACGCCCGCCGGACCGGGAGGCTCTTCGACGACGGGCTCGGGCTTCGGAGCGGGCGCCAGCCGCACGGCCGGCGCGGGACCCGCCTCGACGGGCTGCACGACGAAGTCGCGGTAGAGCAGCACGAGCACGATGGCCGACAGCGCCACGAACAGCGTGACGAGCACGGTGGACACGGCCCCGGTGAGGAACCACCCCGCGCGGTGCCGGGCGCCGCTCGAGCTGCCGCCGGTCGCGGGGAACGCGACGAGGCTGTGCGGCACGCTCACGCCGCTCGGGTGCGTGGGCTGGTTCGCGACGGGCGGAGCGCCGCGATCGAAGGCCTCGAGGGTCTCGAAGAACCGCACGACCTCGTCGCGGGCGGTGATCGGGTCGGGCAGCAGGGCGGAGAGGGCGCGGCCGAATTCCTCGGCGGACTCGAACCGGGCGCGTGCATCGCGCTGCAGCGCACGGACGAGCACACCGACCAGCGGGGCGTAGTGCGGGTCGAGCGTCGCGGCCATGCGCGCCGCGTGGTCGTCGGCGAGGAGCTGCTTGATCTCGTCTTTGCCCTTGTTGTGGAACATCGGGCGGAGCGACGCGAGCTCGAACAGGACCACCGCCAGGCCGAACACGTCGGCGGAGGGCCACACCTCGTGCCCGTGGGCCTGTTCGGGCGCCATGTAGCCCCAGGTGCCCTTCACGGACCCGGACCGCTCTTTGCGCAGGCGGCCCTTCGAGATGCCGAAGTCGAGCACCTTCACCACACCCTGCGGGTTGAGGATCAGGTTGCTGGGCTTGATGTCGCGGTGGACGAGCCGAAGGTGGCGCCCGCGGTCGTCTTTCGCGGAGTGCGCGTAGTGCAGCCCGTCGCAGGACTGCCGGCCGATCTCGGCGATGACGCCGAGCGGGATGCCGATGCGGTGCTTCTGGCAGAGCCCGATGATGCGGCGGAGGGTCAGGCCCTCGACGAACTCCATCACCAGGAAGTAGGTGTCGCCCTCGCAGTCGAAATCCTGGATGCCCACGAGGTTCTGGTGCTGCATCGAGGCGCCGAGGCGCGCTTCGTTGATGAACAGCTCTTTGAACGTCGCGCTGCTCTGGTGCTCGGGCAGGATCAGCTTGATGGCGACCCGCGGCGAGACCCCCGCCAGCGACTCTCTGCGCGCCTCGTACACGAGGGCCATCCCGCCCTTCGAGAGAGGGCGGACGATCCGGTAGCGGCCGAGGCGCTCCAGCTGGGAAGGCGGCGTGGGACGGGCATCCATGCGGGTGCCGACATTGTCCCCCACGCGCGGTTCGACCGCAAACGCAAATACCCCCTCGGAGAAGCGTCCGGATGGGCCTACCGCCCAGCAGGGAGCCGAGCGGGTTCGGCGGGTTCCGTCTCACCGCATCACGCAGATGACGCAGAAGGACGCAGATGACGCAGAAACGAGGCGGCCCCGGGTCGAGCGCCTTCGCGTCCCCGCAGCGCCGAGTGTGCCTTCTTGCGGATCGGATTCGAGACTCACCAGAGCAGGCCGGCGTTTCGGCTGCTCCGGAGAGCGGACCCGCCAACGGCCTGGCGGTGCAATCAGCCGTGTGGCCCATCGAGGCAGTCGAGCTCGCCGAATACCGCCGGGTGATTCCTGTGCCGCCCGGGGCACGAGAACGTCCGACCCGCGATGGCCGCGTTTCTGCGTCATCCGCGTCCATCTGCGTCATCTGCGAGATGCAAGGCGATCGGGGTTCGGGAGTGTCGCCCCCCCCAACCGCTCGCGGCTCCAGGCTCCGGGCTCCAGGCTCCCGGCTCCCGGCTCCCGGGGCTACATGCGCTCGGGCGCGTCGATCCCGAGCAGACCGAGCCCGAATCGCATCGAGTCCGCCGTCGCGCGGACCAGGGCGAGCCGGCTCCCCTCCTCGTCGCTGCCGAGCACCCGGCAGTCGTTCCAGAACCGCGCCAGGACACTGGCAATCGTGTACAGCTGGTCGGCCACGAGGTTCGGGCGGTACGTCTCGGCGGACTCCCACACGACCTCGCGCAGGCGGTTCAGCGCCAGGACGAGCTCGCGCTCGAGGGCGTGCGAGACGACGATGCCGGACACCGGCACGTCGCGCTCGGCGTTCCGCAGGATCGAGCGGCACCGGGCGTGGGCGTACATCAGGTAGACGGCCGTGTTCCCGTTGAGGGCGAGCGACTCGTCCCAGTCGAACGTGATGTCGCTCTGCGGGTTCTGGCGGAGGTCGAAGTACTTCACCGTGCCCACGCCGACGATCTCGGCGATGGCGGCCTTCTCGTCTTCGGGGAGGTGGTCGGACTTCTGCTCGACGACAGCACGGGCGCGGCCCACCGCCTGGTCGAGCACGTCGACCAGGTTCGCCGTGGCGCCCGCACGGGTGGACGCGATGGCGCCATCCGCGAACCGGAGGGTGCCGAACCACGCGTGCTCGAAGTGAACGGGCTCGCGCTCGCCCCCGTTCGACAGGCGGTCGTACCCGAGCTTCTTCGCGGCTGCGAAGACCTGCCGGAAGTGCCCCTGCTGGCGGCTGTCGACGACGTACACGATGCGGTCGGGCGCCCAGGAGAGCATCCGGTGCTTGATGGTCGCGAGATCCGTGGTGCCGTAGAGCGCCGAGCCGTCGCGCTTCCGGACGAGCAGCGGCGCGGAGAGGCCCTTGCCGTCGGCCTTCGTGAACGGGATGACGATGGCGCCCTGCGACTCTTCAGCGACTCCGGCGGCGACCCACTCGTCGACGAGGTCCTGGAGCTCGTTGCGGTACGCGCTCTCGCCGAGCGTCTCGTCGAACTCCACGCCCATCCGCGCGTAGATCGCGTCGAACTCGCGCATGCTCGCGTCGACGAACTTCTCCCACAGCGCGATGTTGGCGGGATCGCCGCGCTGGAGCTTCGCGGTCTCCTCCCGCGCGCGGTCGGACCACGTGGGGAACAGCCGCAGCTCCTTCGCCACGCGGGTCATCTCGGCGACCACGTCCTCTTTCAGGGCGTCTTCGTCGCACTGCGCCTTGATCACGGCGTCTTCGTCGTCCGCGACCTGGTTGAAGTGCTGGTAGAGCCGCTGGACCTCGTGGATCGGGTCTTCTTCGTAGGCCAGCTCGTCGCGCCACTCGTTCCACGCCACGATCAGCTTGCCGAACTGGGTGCCCCAGTCGCCGAGGTGGTTGTCGGCCACGACCCTCCAGCCGCAGGCCTCGTAGATCCGGTGGATGGCGTCGCCAATCACCGTGCTGCGCAGGTGCCCGACGTGAAAGCGCTTCGCGATGTTGGGGCTGCTGAAGTCGATGACCAGCGTGCCGCCGTGCTGGGGCACGCCGTTCGTCGCGCTGTTCGCGGCGGCCTCGAGCGTGCGGGCCATCCCGACGGGCGACAGGCGGAAGTTGATGAAGCCGGGCTTCACCACCTCGCAGCTCTCGATCAGGTCGTTCGCGGGCAGGCTCGCGACGATGCGCCCCGCCGCTTCGATCTTCTCGTCGAGGGATCGGCCCAGACGCAGCGCCACGTTCGACTGGTAATCCCCGTGCTCGGGGTTGTTGGTCGGCACGACGGGCGGAACCGCCTGACCCGCGAATCCCGCGGTGTCGACGGCCTGATTGACGAGCGCGGTCAGCGCGCTGGCTAGCGTCACGGTGGGCCTCCTGGAGCAGTCCCCGATAACGCGCCCGCGTCGGGAGGGCCGGGCCGCCCGGAACCGCTACTGCGCGCGCATGTCGACCCGCCGGTTCTTCGCCCAGGCCGCTTCGGAGTGGCTGGGGTCGGCGGGCCGCTCTTCGCCGTACGAGACGATGGGCAGCTTGTTCGGAGGGACGCCGTTGTTGACGAGGTACCGCATCACCGCCTCGGCGCGGCGCTGGCCGAGCGCGAGGTTGTAGTCGGTGGTGCCGCGCTCGTCGGCGTGACCCTCGAGGCGGATGAGCGAGCGCCCCTTGAGGCACGGCATCGCGGACTCGAGCGCCGACCGGGCCGTGCCCGACAGCGTGGCCGAGTCGAGGTCGAAGTACATCGCCATCTGCGCGCAGCTGTCGTCGACCGAGCCGACCGCGCGGATGGCGCCCTTGAGGGACGACGACTTGCCGTCGGGGTTCGTGACGATCAGGTCGTGCGTGCCCTCGGACAGGCCGGGTGCGGTGAACGACAGGGTGTTCGGGTCGACGACCGTGACGGGGGACACGCGGAACGCGCCGATGCCCACGGTGGCGCCCTGCTCGAAGCCCGCCCCGTACACCTTCATCGGGGTGGGCGTGGCGGGCTGAACCGTGCTGGGGGACGCGCTGACGACCTGCAGCGCGACCTCGACGCTCTGGACGGGGTCGGTGACCACCGTATCGGTGTCGACGTCGGGCGGCGCTCGCCGGCACTTGCCCTTGGCCCCGAGCATGACCGGGATGGCCGCGACGAGGCAGAGGTTGAGTGCGGTGCGACCCATCGTGGACAAGGACATCGGCTCTCTCTGGCGGGGCGGGGATCTACTAGCCCCACCAGGATCGGCCGACAACCCGCGATCAGCGACCGCGCATCAACAGCTCGCGCGCGATGATGAGCCGCTGGATCTGCGAGGTACCCTCGTAGATCTGGAAGATCTTGCTGTCGCGGAGGAGCTTCTCGACCGGGTACTCGGTGTTGAAGCCGTACCCGCCGAACACCTGGACGGCGTCGGACGCGATGCGGTGCGCGGCATCGGCCGCGAAGGCCTTCGCCATGGACGCGTGCATCGTGTTGTTCTGGTGGTTGTCCTTCAGCCACGCGGCCTGGCGGACGAGGAGGCGGGCGGCCTCGATGTCCTTCGCCATGTCGGCGATCATGAAGCTCACCGCCTGGTGCATGGCGATCGGCTTGCCCATCGCCTGACGCTCGAGGGAGTACGCCGCGGCGTGCTCCATGGCGGCGCGCGCGAGACCCACCGCCGCGGACGCGACGACCGGACGGGTGTGGTCGAAGGCGCCCATCGCGAGCTTCCAGCCCTGACCCTCGGTGCCCACGACGTGCTCGACCGGCACCTCGACGTCGGCGAACGTGACGCCGCGCGTGTCGCTGCAGCGCTGGCCCATGTTCCATTCCTTCTTGCCGACCTCGACGCCCTTCCAGCCCTTCTCGACGAGGAAGGCGGTCATGCCCTTGTAGTTCGCGCCGCGGTCGGTGTACGCGACCACGAAGAACCACTCGGCCACGCCGGCGTTCGTGATCCACATCTTGCTGCCGTTGAGCACGTAGTGGTCGCCCTTGCGCACCGCCGTCGAGCGCATCCCGGCCACGTCGGAGCCGGCTCCGGGCTCGGTCACCGCGTACGCGGCCATGGTGGGCGTCTCGACCATCGGCGCGACGTACTTCTCCATCAGGTAGTCGCTCGCGCCTTCGATGACGGGCTGGAGCGCGAGGCTGTTCGCCTCCATCGCCGTGCCGATTCCCGTGCAGCCCCAGGCGATCTCCTCGCTGATGATGGTCGCGTCGAGCGCGCCGAGGCCGAGCCCGCCCCAGCGCTCGGGGATGTGGGTGTTCATGAGGCCGATCTCGTGGGCCTTCTTGATGATCTCCCACGGGTATTCGCCCGTCTGGTCGTGGTGCGGAGAGGCCGGACGCATCTCGTTGGCGGCGAACTCGTGGGCGAGGTCGCGCAGCTGCTCCTGCTCCTCGGTGAGCGAAAACCCGATCATGGTGACTCCTGTCCTGGGGTTCGAAGGCCGCCCCGGTATCACGACGGCGCCGGTGCCGGAACGCGGTATGTTGCGCAGCCGGAGGCGGTGCTGAGCTCGCTCATGGACTGGTTCATCGAGGGCGTTCCCCGACCCGATCGGCATCGGGCGCGCGTGCTCGTGGGCTCGTTGGCGGCGGGGCTCGTCACGGCCTGTGTCGGCGGCGTCGTGAACGTCGTCGCGCAGCCGAACGCCGGCACGGTGCTGGGCTACGGCGTCGTGCTGCTGGCACTCGCCCTCGCGCTGATGGCGGTGCGGCGGGGCCTGCTCGGCACGGCCGCCCACCTGATGGTCGTCACCGCGTACATCGTCGTGAACATCGGCGCCGCGGTGACGGGGGGCATCGAGAGCGCGGCATTCGGCGTGAACGCCGTCGTGGTCGTGCTCGCGGCCCTGCTCCTCCCCCTCCCCTCGGCCGCGACCGTCGTGGGGGCCGTGTTCGTCGTGGGGATCGCGTTCACCGCGATGGGCGACACCCTGTCCGCGCAGCAGGTCTACACGCCGAGCCGGTGGGTCGACCTGCTGAGCTTCGTGGTCGGAGCGGGCTTCCTCGCCATGGTCGTGGGGGTCGTGTCGCGGCTGTACCACGACGGGATCGATGCGCTCGAGAAGCAGCGGGCCGCGCTCGACGACGCGCTCGACCAGCTCGAGCGCACCTCGGTCTCGAAGGCCCACCTCGACAACGTGATCGGCGCCGTGCGCGACATGATCCTGGTGACCGACCCGACCAACGTCATCACCGACGTGAACCCCGCCGCGACCGAGCAGCTCGGCCTCCATCGCGACGAGCTGCTCGGGCGCTCCATGACCGACGTGCTCGTCGACCCGCAGCTGCTCGACTCCCAGGTGGTCTCGGCCGCTTCGTCGAAGGTGAAGCGCGGCGACGGCCGCCAGCTCCCCGTGCTGCTCTCGCGCGGGCGCCTGCCCTCGAACACCAACCAGGTCGGCGGTTTCGTGTGGGTGCTGTCCGACATGACCGTCCAGCAGGCCGCGGTCGAGACCGTGAAGCGCGCGCACGAGCAGGCCGACGCGGCCAACCAGGCGAAGAGCCAGTTCCTCGCGAACATGAGCCACGAGCTCCGCACGCCGCTCAACGCGATCATCGGGTATGCCGAGCTGCTCGGCGAAGAGCTCCTCGAGGCCCACCAGCGCGACGATCTCGACCGCATCCGGGGCGCCGGTCGCCACCTCCTCGGGCTCATCAACGGCATCCTCGATCTGTCCAAGGTCGAGGCCGGCAAGATGGAGCTCCGGCTCGAAGATGTCGACGTGAACGCGCTGGTGAACGACGTCGTCGACACCATCCGGCCGCGGATCGAGGCGCAGGGGCTCCGGTTCCCCGTGTCGAACGACCACGAGGGGGGCACGGTGCGCCTCGACCCACAGAAGACGCGGCAGATCCTGCTCAACCTGCTGTCGAACGCGTCGAAGTTCACCGAGAAGGGCGAGATCCGGCTCGACATCGAGAGCTGGAAGCGCGACGGCATGCCCTGGCTGCGCTTCACGGTCGCCGACACCGGCATCGGCATGGACGAGGTCCAGGCGAACCGCATCTTCGAGCCCTTCGCGCAGGCCGACGAGAGCACCTCGCGTCGCTACGGCGGCACGGGGCTCGGGCTCTCCATCACCCGCGCGTTCACGCGGATGATGGGCGGCGAGATCCACGTCGACAGCAAGCCCGGTCGGGGCACGGCCTTCACCGTCGAGCTGCCGGTCGGCGAGCTACAGCAGCTCCGCACGCCGGGGGGGCGCATCCGCCGCGCCGCCCCGCGGCCGAAGGAAGAGGGCGAGGTCCTCATCCTGCACATCGACGACGACCCCAGCGCGCTCGAGCTGGTGAGCCGCCTGCTGGCGAGCCCCGGGCGCCGGGTCATCAGCACGTCCGAGCCCGAAGAGGGCCTGCTGTGGGCCGAGTCCCACGAGCCCGACCTCGTGCTGCTCGACGTGCAGATGCCGCGGGTCAGCGGCTGGGCCGTGCTGGCGCGGCTCCGCGAGGACTTCGACGAGACGCGGATGAAGGTCATCGTGCTCACGGCCGAAGGCGAAGAGACCGTCGCACGCGCCCTCGGCGCCAGCGGGCTGCTGCGCAAGCCGATCGACCGGAAGATCCTCGAGAGCATGGTCGAGTCGACGCTCGCCCTTTAGCCGACAGGCTAATACCCCGAGCGCGGCTCCAGCCCGTCGAGCACGGCCTTCGCGGCCTGCACGTCTTCGGGCGCCACGTAGAGCCGCGAGATGCAGCGGGCCTCGCGGTACCGCTCGAACACCTCGGTGGCTTCGTCGAGGCGCGTCGCGCGCTGGCCGTCGTTCAGGACGTAGATGCTGGGCGCGCTGCGGCGCTTGCGGCCCACGACCGCGTAGCGCGACAGCCGGCCCGTGCTCGTGACCGCGATGGGGTCGAAGCCCTCCTTCACGAGCACCGCTTCTTCGATCTCGACGCTCGCCTGGACCGGGTTGCCGTGCCGCTCGACCACCCGTGTCCACGGGCGGAGCTGGGTGACGCGGTTCGCCCAGGAGTCGTCGACCGACCGGAGGTGCTGGCGCAGCGCGATGTCGTCGACCTCGAGGTACGCGTCGAGCCCGGCGGGCAGGACCCAGTCACAGTCCGGCTGGGCCAGGTAGCGCTTCAGCATCTCCTCGAAGACCACGGACTCGTGGTGGAAGTACACCATGAGGAACATGTGGTGGCGCGAGATGAGGAAGTCGTCGAACGCGTAGATGGCGCGGCCCTGCAGCGCCAGCCAGACCTGCCCGTCTTTCGGCCAGGCGCTGAGGTTGCTGATCAGCCAGTCGACGTCGACGTGGCCGTAGGTCGCCCCCGAGAAGTACGCGTCGCGCACGAGGTAGTCGAGCCGGTCGACGTCCAGCTCGCTGCTCACGATCTGCGACAGCAGCCGCCGGTGGTCGAAGCCCCCGTCCCAGAAGAAGTCGCCCGTGACGCGCACCTCCCCCGAGATCAGGGCGGCGACGTGCCGCGAGGTGAACGGGAAGTTCGCCTCGATCGACCGCGCGAGGCCGGTCTTCTCGAGGATGGCGAGCGTGTAGTCCTCGTGCGTGGCGCGGCGGTCGGCGTCACGTGCCCAGGTCACGCCGAGCTCGCGCAGCATCGGCATCGCGAACTCGGTGCAGTGGCTGAAGGGCGCGTGCCCGATGTCGTGACAGAGGGCCGCGATGCGCACGAGCTGCCGGAACCGGTCGCGCGCGTCGGGCTTGTCGAAGACCCAGTCCTTGTAGGCGCTGTCGAACGCCCGCCCCGCGAGGTGCATCACGCCGAGCGAGTGGCTGAAGCGCGTGTGCGTGGCACCGGGGAACGGCAGGTGCGCGAAGCCCGTCTGCGCGATGTTCCGCAGCCGCTGCACCCACGGATCGTCGACCACCGCGACCTCGCTGGCCGTCAGTCGCATACCGCCATGGATGGGATCTCGGACTTCCACGCTACCGGTCCTCGCCTGGAGACATTAAACCGCGCCGCAATGAGGCCCATTCGGGACATCGGAGCCGTTCGGCCGTCGAGCGTGCTGTACCACTCGGCGTTCGGATTCGCCCGCGTGAGCGAGGTCGAGCCCGCGTCGGTCCTCCTCGACTGGGAGGGCGAGGGCGAGAACCTGCCGGGCCGCGTGGCGCACGACGTGCTGATGCGCGTGTACGCATTGTGCCCGGAGCACGGCTTCTTCGACCGCGCGATGAACGATCGCGAAGGGCTCGTCGAGCTGCTCGCCGGCAAGCCGGTCGAAGCGCTCGCCCTGCTGCTCGGCGACCTGATCGGCGCGCAGACCCGGAAAGACCTCGAGGACTGGATCGTGGGCCGCGGCCTCATGACCACCGAAGCGGCGAGCCGCTGGTGGGAGACCCTCCGACCCGTGATCGAGGAGGACGAGCGCTTCACCCTCGAGGCCGACACCGTCCAGCTCGCCCGCGAGGAGGAGGCCGGTGGCCCCGAGGCCCGCCTCCGCAACCCCGCGCTCTCGCCCAGCCGCAGGCTCGATCTCGCGATCGCCCACCGGAACGAGATCTCGCGCGAGGCGTTCCTCGAGAACCTCGTCCTGGCGTGGAAGCTCGGCGGCTCCCAGGTGCGCGACCTCGCCCTGCAGGCCGCGGCCGACATCCCGCCCGTCGAGCTCCTCCAGGCCATGGTGGCTCCCGGCCCCGATGGGATCGAGGCGATCATCCACCTCATCCGCAGGGCCAGCTGGGGTCCGAACGACCTGCCCGAGTCCGCCCACGCCCTGCTCCTCGACCGCGTGGTGAAGGGCTGCGACGCCGGGGGTCCGCTCGACAACGAGGGGCGCCTCGCCGCGACGCTGGCCCGCTGGGAGTCGCCGGGCATCGTCGAGACGCTCGCGGATCTCGCGTCCACGCCGGACGGGAAGCGCCTCTGCCGCGCCACGCTCGCGGCCCTGCCGCCCCGCCGCGCCGAGAGCCTCGCGATCGACCTGCTCGCCACGGCGCTCCAGTCCGAGGCCGTCGAGGCGGCCACCTGGCTGTCGAGCGAGCTGCTCGGCATCGCGCTCGTCGACCAGGAGTCGATGGCCGACCGCCTCGACGACGACCACCCCGAGCTCGCCGAGTGGTTCCGCCACACGTTCCAGGGCGTGCCCGAGCGCGGGCTCACCGCGGGCTACGACGACACCGACGACTCCACGGCGCACACCGCCGAGATCGACCTGTCCGAGGCCGTCGAGGGCCCCATCCCGCTGTCGAAGCTCCCGCCGCGGTCGGGGGCCTCGCTCCTGGGCCTGGGGCTCGCGCTGTCCCGCGCGCTGGCCGTGCACCACAAGGATGGCGTGGTCTGCAATCCCAGCGCCGACCGCACGCTCGTGCTGCCCTCCGAGACGATGGAGGTCGCGCCCGGCGACGCAGGCGACATCCCGCGTCCCGCCGGCGAGCCGCCCTCCACCGCGGCCGACGTCTACACCGCCGCCGTCCTGCTCCTCGAGTGCCTGCTCGGGCGGAAGTGGCCGCGACACATCCCGGCGCAGCGGGCCGTTCCGTACCTGCGCTACGTCATCCCCCTCCTCCCGCCGGCCGCCCTGGCGCCCCTCGACGCGGCGCTGCACCCCGAGCCCTCCCTGCGACCCCGCGACGGGCTCGCGTGGCAGGCCCTGTGGCAGGTCGCCGCCATCGCCGAGGAGAAGCGCGGGTACGCCCAGCGCGACCCCGCCGCGCGCCTGCAGATCGGGTACGACAGCCACATCGGCCGCACCAAGGTCCTGCTCACCCAGACGAACCAGGATGCGCTGTTCGTCTCCACGAAGGGCCCCCTCTCCCTGCTCGTCGTGTGCGACGGGATCAGCACCGCGAACGCGGGGACGGGCGACGTGGCGAGCTCAATCGCGTCCCACGTCATCGCGAACCTGTGGGAGCAGGCGCTTCCGCGGCTCGTGCAGGCCGAGCCCGCCGAGATCCGCGAGTTCCTCGACCGGGCGCTGAAGATGGCGAACCAGGCCGTGTGCGAAGCCGCGCTGCGCTTCGCGGGCGGCAACCTCGACGGGCGCGTGCCGATGGGCACCACGGCGGTCGTGTCGCTCGTGTACGGCAACCGCGTCTGGCTCGCGTGGCTCGGCGATTCGCGCGCCTACCTCGTGGGCCCGTACGGAGCGAGCCTGCTGACGTTCGACGAGAACCAGGCCTCCGAGCGATTGCGCGCCTGGCACCTGAACTTCATCGAGCAGTGGGACCCGGCCGGCTTCGCGCTCGTCGGCTATCTCGGCCACTTCGACGAGATGTCCCGCGCCGAGGCCCTGCCCGCGCACCACTTCAGCTTCACGCTCGTCCCCGGCGAGCGCCTCATGCTCTGCAGCGACGGCGTGACCGACTACCTCGGCGACACGCACCCCGAAGCCGCGCTCTTCGTCGCCGACGCCGTGCGCGACGACGACCCCTTCGAATGCGCCCGGAACCTCGTCGCGCAGGCGAACCGCGGGGGCGGAGGCGACAACATCACCACGGTCGTCGCGAGGCTCTGGGAGCAGTAGCCACGCGGGAGGCGACCCGGCGCGCCCGTTGCGGTAGGGTGCGAGGGTGTCGGAGACCGCCGCCGAGATCCAGCCGGGCACGAAGGTGGGCCCCTATGTGATCCTCCAGCCCCTCGGCAAGGGGGCGCAGGCCCGCGTGTACGTCGGTCAGGACTCGCGGGGCCGGCACTTCGCGATCAAGGTCCGGCGGCGCGGTCAGGACGCGATGGATCGGCGGTTCCTCCGCGAGTTCGAGTCGATGCGGCTGCTCCGTCTGCCGGGCGTCGTGCACGTCCACGAGGCCGGCATCGAAGAGGAGTACCTCTGGTTCTCGATGGACATCGTGAAGGGCCGTCCCTTCCTGCTGGTCCTCCTCGAAGAGGCCGACATCCGCAAGCGGGTGCGGCGCAGCGTCGAGCTCGGCCTCGAGCTCATGACCATCCTGGCGCGGCTGCACGAGGCCGGCTTCGTCCATCGCGACGTGAAGCCCTCGAACATCCTCGTCGGTGAAGACGGGCACGTGTGCGTGCTCGACTTCGGGATCGGCCGGTACTTCGCGAACACCGACACGCTGTCGCAGTCCGGCGAGATCCTCGGCACCGTGCCGTACATGGCGCCCGAGCAGCTCGCGGGCCTGCCGATCGACGCGAAGATCGACGTGTTCGCGAGCGCCACGATGCTGTGGGAGAGCATCAGCGGGAAGCGCCCGAAGCCCCTCACCACCATCGGGTGGATCCCGCGCATCTGCCTCGAGCGGCTCGAGCCGCTGGCGGTGAAGTACAAGGAGGTCCCGCTCGACTTCTCGCGGCTCCTCCAGGACATGCTGGCCGTCGACCCCATCGACCGCCCCGACGCCGCCGAGGCCGCCTCGCGCTTCCAGGCCATCGTCGACGGGACGAGCCCGAAGGAGTGGCCCACCCCGCCGTTCGTCGACCCCGGCGAGTGGTGGACCGCCCTCGAAGCCGCACTGGGGCGTGACGGTCGCTCGCCCGTGTGGGTGCTGGAGGGCCCCGCCGGCACGGGCAAGCGACGCATCGCCGAGCAGCTCCACCGCACCGGGCTGATGTCGGGCATCTGGCCCATCCACCTGCGCTGCCGGGTCGACGAGGTCGGAGGGCCGCTCGAGCAGTTCCTCGAGCGCCTCACCCGCAGCCTCGACGATGCGTCGCTGAACCGCGTGATCGGCGACGAGGCCGAGATGCTGCGGCGGATGTGGCCGCACCTCGGGCTCGCGGTCAGCGAGGGCAACGAGCCCCCGTCCACCGGCGAGATCGCGGCCTCGATCACCCAGGTGGTCCGTCGCTGCGCCGACCACCAGCCGCTGCTCATCGTCGTGCACGACCTCGAGCGCGTCGACACGCTGACGGCCCGCGCGCTCGTCGCCCTCGCGAAGGAGGCCAGCGAGACCCTCGGCATGGTCGTGCTCCACGAGAAGCGCTGGGAGACCGCGCTGTCGCGGCGCACCATCGCCGCGCTCACCCAGCACGGCGCCCAGGTGCTGCCCGTGCCCAAGCTGCCCGCCTCCGCGGCGACCGAGCTCGTCACGGCGCTGTGTCCCAACGCGCCGCCGCGCACGCAGATCGAAGCCGACACGCCCGAGCAGGCCTGCGAGATCGGGTGGCAGCGCCTGGCGCGGTGGCGCGGCGAGGCCTGGATCGAGCCGCCCACGAACCTCTGGCCGCTCGCGGTCCGCGACGGGCGCCTGCCGCTCGACGTGGTCCAGCAGCTCGTCGGCGAAGACGTCACCGAGAGCCCCTGGGTCACGGTGAAGGGCAACGCCATCACACTCGACGGGCAGACCGCACGGGAGCTCGCCCGGGTGCGGATGGGCTCGCTCACCGGCTCCGCGCGGCAGATCGCCACCGCGCTCGAGCACCGGATGACCGACAAGAAGCAGGCCCAGGTGCTCGCGGCGATGTGGCTGCTCGCGGGCGAGGCCGCCAAGGCGTGGAACCCGGCCGCCGAAGCCGCCATCCAGTCCGAGCGGCACGGGCACTACGCCCAGGCGCGCCGCCTGCTGCTCCTCCTCGACACCCTGCCGGTCACCAGCCCGAAGGGCGGGCACTCGCGGTTCGAGGTCTCGTTCGTGCAGGGCCGCGTGGCGCTGCGCACCGACGTCGCCGTGCGTTCGTCGCTCGTCGAGTTCTGCGAGCACCTCGCCGAGAGCGAGCAGGAGCGGCTGCTCGCCCGCATCCTCCGCGCCGAGTACGCCCTGCGCGAGGGCCAGGCGCGGCCCGCGCTGGTCGCCAGCCTGCGCGTGGCCTCCGCCCCCGACGCGAACGACGACATCCAGGTGCGCGCCCTGCTCGTCGCCATCCAGTGCCGCATCATCCTCGGCCAGGTCCGCGATGCGCTCCGCGAGCTCAAGCGCGTCGAGCAGATGGTGAAAGACCGCGACCCGCTCGACATCGTGCGCGCGCTCCGGTGGAAGACCGAGATCGCCTACGCGTCCGGCAACCTCCAGGCCACGGCCCGCCTCGCGACCTCGACCATCAAGCGCTCCGAGTCCATCGGGTACCAGCGCGGGGTCGCGTACGCGGCGAGCCGGCTGGGCACGGTGCTCCGCAAGCTCGGTCCGCGGCGCCAGGCCGAGGCGTACACCCGCAACGCGCGCGACGCGAGCGAGGCGACGGGAGACGTGTACCTCGCCGCGGAGAGCGGGCTCGCGCTCGCCACGCTGCTCGCCGAGCGCGGCGAGACGGCCGGTGGGCGCCACCTGCTCGACCAGACCATCCACCAGATCCGCGCGCTGAACCTCTCGCACCTCCTCCCCTCCGCGATGCGCGTGGCCCTGCTGCTCGCGGCGCTCCAGGCGAACACGGCCGAAGCGCAGGTCGCGATGTCGGCGCTGGCGTCGATGCCGAACGCCGACCCCGAGGTCCCCGCGACGCTCGTGCGCTGGTGGCGCCAGCAGAGCGACGTCGACCGCGCGCTCCAGGTCGAGGGCCCCGACAACGACCCGTACGGCCGGGCGCTGTGGCAGCTCGAGCGCGCGCGGGCCTCGATCAGCGGCGGCTACGACGATCTGGCGCTCGAAGAGGCCGCCAAGGCGCTGAAGACCGCGAACGAGAAGGGCTTCGCCGAGCTCGAGATCTACGGGCGGCTCCTGTGCGGCGTGCTCTCCGACGTCGACGACGACACCTGGGCGCAGGTCCAGATCGACGCCGCGAACACGCTCAACACCGAGACGTACCTCGGCGCGCTCGAGATGGATGCCCGCCGGCACACGCTGATGGGCCGCCACGACGAGGCCCGCAAGCGCTGGCGCTCGCTCGGGGGCCGCAGCGAAGAGCTCGGCTACCGCCCCGGCATGGAGGAGTCGTTCTTCTGGCTCTCCGACGGCGAGCTCACGTACACGGGGATGATCAAGTAGGCCGCGGAGCTCACCGCCGAACGCCATGGGTAGCGTCGGCGTTCTCGTGCTCCCGCAATCGGCACGGGCGCAAGCGCCCGCACCGACGCAGAAGACGCAGAAGCCGCGGAAGAACGCAGAAGAAGGAAGAGACGGACGCGGGCGCTGTCCGAACCAGAGCGTCCCCACCACGACGGCGTCATCATCCAATCCTCTGCGTCTTCTGCGCCTTCTGCGTCTTCTGCGGGCGCGGACGCTTGCGTCCGTGCCTCCACGGGGCCCACTCCGGCCGCGACCGGCCCGTCACGCCGGCGGGCACGACCCGCATTTGACGGCCTTCGGGTTCTTCAGCCAGATGCGAACCCTTCGCCCCACGCGGACCGCAGCGCCCCCTCGACCTCCGCGGTGAGCCCGCCGCCCACGACGAGCCGCTCGACCCGCGGAAACCCCGGCCGGAGCGCTGCGACCCGGTGCCCGACATTCGACGGCACCGTGCCCACCAGCCGCAGCTCCCGGAGCCCCGCGGCCACCGGAGCCTCCGCGAGGGCGTCGATCAGGTCCTCGCCGGGATTCTC
This sequence comes from Alphaproteobacteria bacterium, assembly GCA_020632875.1. GTDB lineage: Bacteria > Myxococcota_A > UBA796 > UBA796 > JACKEQ01. The sequence continues at coordinate 98,658 of JACKET010000012.1, read as the reverse complement.
GATCTCCAGCACCTCCAGACCCGGCGGACACAGCGACGCCAACACCGGATTCCCCGAATCCAACAGCCGGAGCCGCCGCAGCCGCGGCGCGTCCAGCCCCTCCAGCGAAGCCCAGTCGCCGTAGACCGTCAGGGCGAGCGCTTCGGTCTCGGGCAGGACGAGCGCCCCCGCCTCGCGAAATCCCCCGTGCAGCCGGACGCTCCGCACGCCGCCGAGGCGCGACACGGCACCCAGCGAAGGCAGCGGCGTGGCCCACGACAGATCCACCTCGCGCAACGCGCTCGGCAGCAGCCGGCGTCCGAGCGCCTGGAGCACGTCCTCCGCATCGCCGAGCGTGGGCAGGGACACCCGCCGCAGCGCGACCGACTCCGGGCTCCCCAGCACCGCGTCCACGTCCATCCGACGGTACGCCGTCCACCCGTCGACCAGCGGCCCGCGCCACGTGCACCGCGCCCACCCCGTCGCCGCGATGGATGGCGCCAGCACGCGCTGGTGGCGCTGTACCCACGCATCGATCCGGTCGTGCAGCGCAGGGGCGGCGAGCCACGCCAGCAACACGTCTCCGCGGGGGTCGCCCCGCTCGGCGAGGAAGTCGCCGTACACCGCGAGCGCCCTGGGATCGTCGGGGTCCTCGCGGATCCGCCGCTCCAGCGCGGCATCCCGGGGCACCTCGCGCAGCGGAGCGCCCCATGGCCCACGCCCGAGCAGGCGGTCGAGCCAGCCCAGGTTCAGCCCTTCTTCGGCGGGCCGTGCGTGCGTTCGGGCGCCGAGCTGGCCGTCGTGTGCGTCAGGAAGTTCCGGTAGGCCGTCTCGATCGGGCGCAGGTCGAGCCGCGCGGCATCCAGCGCATCCCGCGTCGTGCGCATCAGGGCCCGCACCTCGTCGAGGTTCTGGATGCACGCCGCGATCTCTTCGGCGCGCGTGCCGCTCCCGTTGGGACGGATTCGGATGTGCACGTCGGCACCGCCCTCCACGCGCTCGAGGAAGTGCACGAGCGACTCCTGGGCCTCGGCCCCGGCGGTCTGCGTGCTCGCGAGCGTGCCGATGCGCGCGGTCATCGCGTCGGCCTCGAGCTGACCGGCCTCGTCGCTCAACCGACGCCGGTACTCCGAGAGCGCCTTCTCGGCGTGATCGCCCACGAACATCACGTGCTCGAGGTGCTCGATGCGATCGAGGCGCTTCTTCCGCTGGTCGTCGAGCTGGGACAGCGTCCGGGCCGAGCTCCCGCCCATCTTCCGGACCGTCGCGGCCTGCTCGAGGATGACCTTCCGCTCCTCGAGCATCGCGACCTCTTCGGCCCGATCGGGATCGAGCTTGGCGAGGCGCCGCTCGTGCTCTTCGCGCAGGCGATCGATCTCGATCTTGCAGAGCTTGGCGGTCGCGATCGCGTCGTCGATGCGCTGATCCTGATCGCCGCGCCAGGCGGCCATGAACCCCTTCATGCCCTTCGACAGGGCCTCCGCCTCACGGAGGTGCTCCGCACGGGTGCGCGCCAGCTCAGCGATTCGCGCCTCGATGGCCAGGAGCTCTTCGTCGTCCTGGTGGCTCGGTGTTCCCACGTGGGAACGATACTCCCCGAACGCGCGCGGGGAAGCCCCGGAGCCCGCGGTCAGGGGCAGAGGGGGTGTCGCTCCTCCTGCGCGGGCGCGCCCTCCTCCACGCATGCGCACATGTGGCGACCCGTCGTGGCGAGCACGCCATCTTCGAGCGCATGGCGCACCAGCACGCCCTCCGTTCCGGCGCATCCGCCCTTGAGGAACGCGAGGACCCCGCCGTCCTGCACGGTGAGGTAGGCCGGGTCGGGGCTCGCCGACACGGCGCCCGCGTACAGCGCGCAGCCGCGGTTCGACAGGTAGACGTGGTGCGTCGCTTCGAAGTTGCTGCCCGAGACGTTCACGATGCGGGTGGGCTCGGGCTGCCCATCGCCGTCGATGTCTGCGATCTCGCCCGGTGTGGTGGCGGATTCGCGTCGTTCGTCCTCGGGGAGCGCGTCTGCCGCCGCCCGCAGCTGCGCATCGGCGTGCGCGTCGACATCGACGCAGGTCGGGGGGACGACCTCCACCTCCTCCGGAGCCGGAGCGGGAGGCGGAGTCGGCTGCGAACCGCAGGCCAGGATCAGGAGAGCCAGCATCTCAGACTCCGAACGCCTTGTGCGCGATCTCGGCGATCGCGCCGCCGTGCCCGCGCTTCGCGTCGAGCCGCTCGTCGGCCGCCGCGATCACCTCGTCGACGGAGTCGGCCATCGCGTAGCTGCGACCCGCGACCGTCAGCATCGGCACGTCGTTCCACCAGTCCCCCACCGCCACGACCTCTTCGGGACGCAGGCCCCGCTCGGCCGCGAGGGCCGCGAGGGCGGTGCCCTTGTCGGTGGAGTGGTTGCGGAGCTTCAGGAAGCGCTCACCGTCGTACGTGTCGAACTGGACCATGCCGAGCGGGCCCTTCGAGAGCTTCGCGAGCGCGTCGTGCGCGGCCTCGACCGCGGCGCGCCGGCCGGCCGCCCCGATGGCCAGCGCGTCGGGAGCCTCGTGCCACACGGGGTGATCGACGAGGCGGTCGTGCGCCGTGAGCTCGGGCGTCCAGATCCCGAGGTACGGCGCGTGGCGCGCGTCGGCGTGGTCGTGGTGGATGCCCCCCGACCGGAACAGGAACGGCGACAGCCCGTGCTCGACGAGCACGTCGCGCACCACGGCCCGCTGCATCGGCGTGAGCACGTCGCTGAACGTGCGCGCGTCGTCGGCCAGGCTCACCCGCTCGGACCCGTTCATCACCGCGACGCTGCCCTCGACGCCCAGCGCGTCGGCCACCCAGCGGGTGCCGCCGTACAGTCGGCCGGTCGCGATCGTGACGTGCACGCCGCGCTCCTTGAGGGCCCGGGCGGCTTCGACGTCTTCGGGAGCGAGCGCGTTCGGCCCCCGGAGGGCGGTACCGTCGAGATCGACCACGAGCATCCGGTAGGGCGTCATCGACAACGTCTATGCCGTGCCATGGGCTACGCTACCCGGGATGTCGGAGACGATTCCGCCCCGAACCACGATTCGCACGATGCACACCGGGCTCTGGTCGGCTCTGGAGAGCAGCGTCGCAGACCTCGAGATCGTGCTCGCGCGCGCCGACCAGGGCGTGGCGGCGATGGCGATCCTCATCTCGATCTGGTTCTCGACGGTGCGCCCCGCGCTCGGCCTGCCCCTCGGCCTGCTGTGCGTCGGCGTGTTCGCCTCGGCGACCGCCGCGCACGCGCTGCTCGTGCGCGGGATGTTCGTCACCCCGCTGCGCTACGCGATGCCGGTGATGGAGATCGCGCTGCCGGGCCTCGCGCTGCTCGTCATGACCGAGGTGGAGGGGCCCGGCTACGCGCTCGGCAGCTGGGTGCCGCCGCAGCTGTTCTGCCTGTTCATCGCCGCGTCGATCCTGCGCCTGCAGCCCGCCGTGCCGCTCGTGATGGGCGTCATCGCGGCCGCCGAGTTCTGGCTCGTGTACTGGTTCGCGATCCACGACGCGGTCGAGGGCGACGGTGTGCTGCTCCACCGCGTGGACGTGCAGCTCGTGCGCACCGGCTCGCTCATCATCACGGGCGCCGCGGGCTCGATGGCCGTCTACGGGCTGAAGCGCATCATCGGGCGCGCCAACGCCGACCTCCGCGCCCAGGAGCTCTTCGGGAAGTACCGCCTGCTGCGCGAGATCGCGTCGGGCGGCATGGGGGTGGTGCACGAGGCGCTCTACTGCCCGGAGGGCGGGTTCGAGCGCAAGGTCGCCATCAAGGTCATCCACCCGCACCTCGCGGCCGACCGGGGCTTCGTGGAGCGCTTCCGCGAAGAGGCCGAGATCTCGGCGCGGCTCGCGCACCCGAACCTCGTGAGCGCGCTCGACTTCGGGACCGTCGAGCACACCTACTTCTTCGCGATGGAGTTCGTGGACGGGCCCACGCTGCGCGACGTGCTCGACCGGCACCGCCGCTCCGGGCAGCCGCTCGACGCCGGCCTCGTCGCCCTCATCGGCGCAGACGTGGCGGAGGGCCTGCACTTCGCCCACCGCATCGCGCGCGACAGCGACGGCAAGCCCCTGCGCGTGGTGCACCGCGACCTGTCGCCCGCGAACATCCTCATCGACCGCAGCGGGCTCGTGAAGATCCTCGACTTCGGCGTGGCCCGGGCGCTGAAGGACGCGAAGATGGTCCACACCCGCAACCTCGTCGGGAAGCCCTCGTACCTCGCGCCCGAGCAGCTCGAGGATCACGTGGTCGACGAGCGCTCCGACCTCTGGTCGCTCTCCGTCGTGCTGTGGGAGCTGCTCTGCAACACCCGCCTGTTCCGCCGCCGCGAAGAGGCCGCCACCATGCTCGCCGTGATCAACGACGACATCCCGATGCCGAGCTCGCTGCGGAAGGATGTCGCGGCGACGTGGGACGCCTTCTTCCTCCGCGCGCTCAACCGCGATCCCGAGATGCGCTTCCAGAGCGCGCTCGCGGTGCGCGACGCCCTCCGCCAGATCGCCGAAGACCACGGGAATCCCGATTCGACGCTGCTCTCCCAGCTCGCGTGGACCGACGAGGAGGACGTGGAGCTGCTCGATCTCGACGACGACACCGGGGCCCTCATCACGTGACGCGGCATGCGCCGCCGCTTTTCGTGCCCGACCCCACCGTGGATGATAGGGGCGCGACGCCCGGAGGTCCCATGCCGGCATTGTTGCGGGCCTGAAATGTTGTTGGTCGAGGTCGTACAGACCTGGGCAGAGGTGCGCTCGACGCGGATGCGCCGCGTGAAGAGCCGCACCCTCGCGCGCTGCCTGCAGGGCGCGGGGCCCGATCTCCCCGTGGTGGCGGCCTGGCTGGCGGGTGTGCTGTGCCAGGGCCGCATCGGCGTGGGCTTCTCGACGCTGGCCGACGTGAAGCGCACCGTCGACCCGGCCCCCGAGACCCCGAGCCTCGGCGTGTCCGAGGTCAACGAGCTGTTCAGCACGATCCAGAGCATCGCGGGCGAAGGCGCGAAGGGCGCGCGGCTCGAGGCCGTGCGTGGGCTGTTCTCCCGGGCGACGTACGCCGAGCGCATCTTCCTGCTCGAGCTGATCTCCGGCGAGCTCCGCCAGGGCGCCCAGGAGGGCGTGCTGCTCGACGCCGTCGCGACGGCCGCCGACATCCCCGTCGACGCGGTCCGGCGGGCGTTCATGCTCACGGGCGATCTGCCGCTCGTCGCGGTCACGGCGCTCCGCGACGGCGAGCAGGCCCTGTCCCAGTTCCACATCGAGCTGTTCCGCCCGCTGAAGCCGATGCTCGCGAGCCCGGCCGAGACGCCGGCCGAGGCGCTCGTCCTCCTCGACCACGATGCGTTCGTCGACCGCAAGCTCGACGGGGTGCGCGTCCAGATCCACCGCGACGGCGACGCGGTGCGCGTCTACACCCGCCACCTCCACGACGTGACGGGCATGGTGCCCGAAGTCGCCCAGGCCGCGCGCAGCTTCCCATGGGAGCAGTTCGTGCTCGACGGCGAGGCCATCGCCATGCGCGACGACGGCAGCCCCCACCCGTTCCAGGTCACGATGAAGCGCTTCGGCCGCAAGGTCGACGTGGGGCGCCTCCGCCTCGAGCTCCCGCTCAGCACGTACATCTTCGACGCCCTGCTGCTCGACGGCGAAGAGTGCATCGACTGGCCCGCCCACCAGCGGTTCGCCGCCCTCGACGCCCTGCCCGCGAAGCACCAGGTCCCCCGCATCCGCGTCACCCGTCCCGACGACGCCTACGCGTTCTACGAAGAGACCGTCGAAGCCGGCCACGAGGGCATCATGGCGAAGGCGCCCGAGGGCACCTACCAGGCCGGCGCCCGCGGCCGGTCGTGGCTCAAGATCAAGCCGTCCCACACGCTCGATCTCGTCGTCCTCGCCGCGGAGTGGGGCAGCGGCCGGCGCAAGGGCTGGCTGTCGAACCTCCACCTCGGCGCGCTCGACCCCGACGACGGCGGCTTCGTGATGCTCGGCAAGACCTTCAAGGGCCTCACCGACGAGCTGCTCACGTGGCAGACGGAGGCCCTGCAGCGCCTCGAGGTCGAGCGGAACGACTGGCAGGTGTTCGTGCGGCCCGAGCTCGTGGTCGAGGTGGCGTTCAACGACGTCCAGGTGAGCCCGCAGTATCCGGGCGGCGTCGCGCTCCGGTTCGCGCGGGTGAAGCGCTACCGGCCCGACAAGGAGCCCCACCAGGCCGACACCATCCACGCCGTCCGCGCGCTCCTGCCCACATGATGCTCGGCCCCGGCGACCGGATCGGCGACTGGATCGTCGAAGCCAGGCTCGGCGCCGGGGGGATGGGGACGGTCTTCCGCTGCCGGAACGCCCTCGCCGACCGCATCCGCGCCGCCGTGAAGGTGCTGCACCCCGACGACCCCGAGGGCTTCCGGGAGCGGTTCGTGCGCGAGGTCGAGGCGCTCGAGCAGCTCGAGCACCCCGGCATCGTGCGGGTGAAGGGCTGGGGCGAGGACGAGCGCGGCTGGCTCTGGCTCGCGATGGACCTCGTCGAGGGGGAGGACCTCGGTGCGCGCCTGAAGCGCGGCCCACTCGGGGTGGAGGAGGCCGTCGCCGTCTTCCGGACGCTCGCGGGCGGGCTGGCCCACGCGCACTCGCGCAGCGTGTTCCACCGCGACATCAAGCCCGCGAACATCCTCCTGCAGGACGGGGGTGGCGCGAAGCTCGTCGACTTCGGCATCGCGATGCAGGCCGATCGCACGCGCCTGTCCATGGCCGGCGTCGTGGCCGGCACCCCCGCCTACCTCGCGCCGGAGGTCTTCGGCGGCACGCCGCAGGCGCAGCGCCTCGACGTGTACGCGCTCGGTCAGGTGCTCTACGAGGCGCTCACCGGGCGCTCGGCGTTCCCCGAGCCCGACGGGATGACCACGACGGCGCGCATCGCCCACGTGGCCGGCAGCAAGCTGCGGATGGAGCCCCTCGACCCGGGGGACGCCTTCCCGGAGCCGCTCCGGAGGCTGGTGCGCCTCGCGACCCACCCCGACCCGAACCAGCGCGTGCAGGACATGGAGACCTTCTGCGGCGCCCTCGAAGGCGGGCTCCTCGAGGAGCGCGCGGCTTCGGCCACCCTGGAGTTCGACCTGGACGCCGTGGTGGAGCGTCACGAGCCCGCCGCACCGGAGCCCGCCCAGCCGAGGCCGATCGCTCCGCCGCCCGCGACCGGGACGCCCCCCGCGTGGGGGCTGCTCGTCGTCGGGCTCGCCGTGGCCGGGCTCCTGCTCGGGGTGAGCGTGGCCGCCGTGGCCCTGACGCGGCGCGCGCCCGCGCCCCTCGACACCACCGTCGTGATCACCGGGATCACCGACACGACACCCGTGCGCGTCCGGATGAACGGCGAGCGGGTCGAGACGCGCAGTGGCACGCGGTTCTCCGCGCAGGTGCCGGGCGACGGCGCCGTCACCGTCGAGGTCGTGAGCGGAGAGCACTGCGATCTCGACGCCTGGTCGGGCCTCTGCGGCGTGTGCTGCGGCTGCGCCACGGCCGAGGTGCCGCGCGGGGGCCAGCAGTCCGTGGCGGCGCCACCGCCCGACCCGAGGCGCGAGGTGCAGGTCCGCCCCACGCGCGAGGACGGTACGCCGTGGCGCGCCTGGCTCGACGACGTCGAGATCACCGCAGACGACGGCGTCGCTTCGGTCCCGCCCGGTGCCCACACGGTGCGGCTCGAGCGCGGCGCCTGTCCGGCCGGCTGCGGGCCCGCCTGTCCGCCCGGCTGTGCGAGCGTCGAGCAGGTCGTCGAGGTGCCGTGTGGCAGCGGTCCGCTCCAGGTGCGCCTCGACCTCGCCGAGCCCGAGCCCGCGCCAGCTCCCGCGATCCGCACGCCCCGCGCGGCCTATCCGCGGCTCCGCGGCGCGAAGGTGCGCATCCTCCACATGTCCGCCGAGCTCGAGGTCGCGCATCGCGCGGCGGACGCGCTCCGCGCGCAGGGTGCCGAGGTCGAGGTGATGGTCCTCACCCACGAGCACTCGAGCTCCTTCGGCCGCACGCTGTACTGGGCCGAAGACCGCGAGGCGGGCGCCCACGACGTGCAGAAGGTGCTCGAGCGCATCGGGTACGCCGCGGTGCAGCCGCGGGTGAAGTCGGGCTCGAGCGACGGGCTCGACTACGTGGTGTGGCTCAAGGGGCCGTGACCAGACGTCGCGCGTCGCGCGCTCGACGCTCCTCCCGTGCGCGTGCGCGTGCGCGTGCGCGTTCCCGATTCGGGTCGTCGGAACCCGGTTCTAGAGCGACTTCAGGTAGGCCACCAGGTCCTGCATCTGAGATTCCGACAGACCGGCGGTGAACCCCATGGAGCCGTCGCGGCCGAGCTCGAGCACATCGCGGAGCGTCTGTGCCGACCCGTCGTGGAGGTAGGGTGCGCTGCCGACGATTCCGCTGAGGCTGGGCGTGTCGAGCTCGACCCCGCGGATCTCGTGGGTCGTGCGGTCGGTGTGACGGTCGCCGCTGTGGCACACGGAGCACCCCGAAGCATCGAACAGCACGGCGCCGCGGGCCACCGCAGCGGGGTCGAGGTCGGGCGTGTCGGGAAGGCGGGTGGTGTCCACGAACGCGGCAATGGAATCGATGGTGGCGAACGGCGGCTCCGGGGCGAAGAACCGCCCCTGAATCGTGATCCGCGCCTCGTCCGCGACGCTCGGAACGCCCGAGCGCCATGTCACGGGCGCGGTCTCGCTCACCCGGCCCGCGAGCGACGGCGTCTGCCGAGGGCCGTCGTCGAACGTCCACGTCACGCCGTCGTTGCGCCCCTCGAAGTGGCAGGTCGAGCAGGAGACGCCCGTGTTGCCCATCTCGAACGTGCGTGCGGAATAGAAGCGGCTTCGCCCCTGGCTCACGTACGATCCGAGCACGGGATTCGTGGCCGGCCACCCCCCGATCGTGGGGACCGACACGTTCGAGGGCTCGCCCTCGGAGAGCGCGGAGCGCCCGACACCGAGATCCAGGCGCGTCACCGTACCCGAGAAGGCATTGTGGACGTACAGCTCGTCCTCCCCCACGAACACCGCGCCATTGGGCCCTTCGCCCGCCGTCGTCGCGACCGTGGCAGGCGTGGAGAAGCCCATGGCCTCGAGCTCCTCGGACGGGTGGAAGTCGAGGAACGCGACCCGGTTGCTCACGAGCACGCGACTCCGCACGTGGCTGCGATCGAGGAGGACCGTCGCTCTGGACGCCTCCATCGTCGCGACGACCAGCTGGCCGTCCGGCGAGGTCGAAACGCTCGAGATGTAGGAGCCGGCGAGGCCTGGTGTCACAGCGTCGACGGCGGCGACCGCCAGCAGCGCCTCACCCTCACCGGCCACCGCCCCGGCGACATCGAGGGGGATCGACACGACGGCCGGCGTGACCCGATCGACGACCTCGATCGGGCCGTTCTCGAAGGAGGTCCCGCCGTACCCTCCGGGATTCGGCTCGGCCGGAATCTCGGGATCGGGCGGGTCGTTGGGGATCTCGGACACCGAGGACAACGCCATGATCGGCGTGACCGTGTCGAGGTAGAGCACGGGGACGAGGAGGGTCGAGCCGTCGGGCGTGACCCACGGATCGCCGGTGATCCGGCTGTCGAGCGGAATCGGTTCCGCGGGCTCGGCGTCGGGCTCGACCATGGGATGCCGCTCGGTCTCGGGCAGCGGCACGGTCTGCACCGCCCCGCTCGCGATATCGATGCGTGCGAGGGGCGCGTCGACACGGGCAGACCCGACGAACAGGGCCTCCCCGCCAGGGTGGAGCGCGAGATAGCGCGGCTCGCCGGGCATCGGGAAGCGCCGCAGCTCGCGGAGATCGCCGTCGAGCTCCACGATCGCGGCCTCGATCGCGAGCGCCACGTAGACCCGCGAGCCGTCGGGCGAGGCCACCACGCCGAGCGGCTCGGCGCCCAGCTCGACCCGCGACACGGGGCCATCGTCGAACCGGGCGATGTCGACGCGGACGACGCTGCGCTCGCCCCGGAGCGTCACGTAGAGGGCATCGCCGCCGAGGGCGACCCGCGAGGGCTCGACACCGACGTCGACCTCGACTGCGGTGCCTGCGAACGGGTCGATGCGTGTGAGCGAGCCCGAGTCGAGGTTGACGTTGTAGAGGAATCCCGTCGCGTCTGACGTGAGCGGCGTGGACCCCGTCGGGTGCTGCCAGCCGTCGACCGGCGGGCGCTCGGCTCCGACGACGAGGGGCGGACCGGTGTCGGGGTCGGCCCCGGGTCCACAACCGGACAGGAGGAGCCCGACGAGGGCGAACGGGGTTCGAAGCGACATCCTGGCTCCAGCGACAGGGACTCGTGACAGTACACGGAGGGCTCGTCGGTCACCAGTGCCCATACGCGAACCCGTGTGAACACGCGCTCGTGTCAGCCGACGCCCAGCCACGCATAGGCCCCCGCGAGCGCCTCGCGCCCGCCGGTCTCGACGATCTCGCCGTGGCACATCACGAGCCGGTCGAAGTCCCACCCGAGCAGCGTGCCGATCTCCTCGCGCGCCAGCGCCCGGTTCATCAGGGCCCGCTCGAGCAGCGTCGAGCGGCAGCCCGGGTAGCCACACGCGCAGGCCATCGCGGCGCGCGTGATCCACGGCACCCGGTCGGACAGGTTGAACACGAGGTCGGTCAGCACGAGCGTGCGGCTGGGCCGGTGCAGCACCGCCACCTCGTTCGCGAACGGGAAGCACCGCAGCGGCAGGATGGCGACCTCGTCGCCGAACGGATGCTCGGTGCCCTCGAGCTCGCCCGCGAACGCGAGATCGGCGCGCTTCGCCGCCAGGCCCGGCGCGGCCCAGCCCTCGGCGCCGGCTTCGATCCACGGCCCCGCGTGGAGGTGGTGCAGCAGGTTCGGGCACACGACCCAGCGCAGATCCCCCGCCGGGGCGACCGTCTCGGGAGGCACCGCCACCGGGGAGTGCACCAGCACGCCCCCTTCGAGCGACAGCACCGTGGTGCGCGCGCCCATCTCGAGGCCGAGGAAGCGCTGGGGAGCTTCGATGACGTGGACACCGGGTGCGATTGCGCGCATGCCGCCCCATAGCCGTTCCAGGAGCGTCAGGCCGGGTTCTCGGCCTCGTGTGCCGAAGCCTGCGCGCTCGTCGCCCATGCGAGGCCGACCAGCGCAGCCATCGCGACGACGAGCAGGCGGTGCTCGAGCAGCCAGCCGATGGCGCTCGTGACCGGCGCACCGACCACCGCGCCGAGCCCGAGCAGCAGCGGCACGCTCGCCGTGATGCCGACGAGGTCCCACACCACGAAGTCCCGCGGACGCACGCCCATGGCGCCGGCGACGAGGAACGCCGCCGAGCGGAACCCCACGAGGAACCTCGCGATCAGCACGGCGCGGCCTCCCCTGCGCTCGACGAGGTCCCGCGCCCGCGCCAGCCGGCCCTCGCCCAGCATCCATACGACCCAGCGCCAGCGCAGGGCGCGCTCGCCGGCGAAGCGCCCGACCAGGAAGAAGACCGCGTCGCGGCAGAGCACGCCGAGCCCCCCGGCCACCGCGAGGCCGAGCAGCGCGCCTGGCTCGGTGAGCGTGGCGCCGGCGGCCAGCAGCGGAAGGTCTTCGGGCATCGGGATGGCGATCCCCGACAGCGCGCAGGCGACGAACAACAGGACGAGCGTTCTCATGGTCCCAGAGTGACCGGCCCCAGCGCCGACATCGATTACCGGTGCTTGCAGGATCCCGCCCGGCGCGTTTCCGCGATAGTCCGCCCGACGTGACGCCCACCGACCCGACGCCCGACCCCGTCCCCGCACAGGAGGCGCCCGCGCAGGGCCTCTCGCCCCTCACGTGGGCCGCGGTGCTCGTCGTCATCGCGTGGGGCCTCTGGCCGTTCCGCGTGATCGTCCACCACTTCGCGTGGAAGGTCGACGCCATCAAGTGGGTGACGCAGGGCGCGCTCGACAACCCCGCCTGGCCGCGGTGGGTGTTCCGCACGAACCACTTCGTGGGCTACCGGCCCGTCGCGGCGGGCAGCTTCGTGCTGAACAACGCGATCACGGGCTACCACCCCGAGGGCTACCGCATCGCGGACTTCGCCCTGCATGGCCTCACGGCGGTCGCGGTGGCGATGCTCGCGAGCCGCCTCTTCGCGCGCCGCACGGCGTGGGTGCTGCTCCCGGTCCTGCTCTACCTCGGCCACCCCGCCGTCGAAGAGGCCCTGCCGTACCTCGCCCGGCGCTCGTACCTGCTCGCCACGATGTTCGGCCTGTTCGGCCTCGTCGCGTGGATGGACAGCCTGAAGAGCGACGCCCCGATCTCCGGGAAGTCGTGGCTGGCGTCGGGGATGCTCGCGCTGGCGCTGTTCAGCAACGAGGCGGCCTACGTGCTGCTGCCCATGCTGCCGCTGCTGGCGTGGCACACGCGGGGCAGCCTCGTCGACGCGATCCGGCGCTCGATCATCCCGTGGGCGCCGGCCCTCCCGGCGATCGCGCTGCGCTTCGCCGTGCTCGGCTGGACCGGCGGCTACCACAAGCACTACTTCGCCTTCACCCGCGCCGGGAAGAAGACCCTGCGCGAGGTCTACGACTTCAACTTCCCCGACATCGTGGGCGCCGCGTACGACTACCTGTGGTTCCCGGTGTCGTTCAAGGGCGACGACACGCTGACCGAGTGGCCCGTGGCCGTGTTCCTGGTCACGTCGTTCTACTTCTGGGCCCTGCTCGTCGAGCCCGCGCTGAGCCTGCGCGACCGCGCGCGGCGGATGCCGCTGCTGCTCGCCATCTGGTTCTTCGGCTACGCCGCGCTGTTCGGGCTCTCGCGCACGTGGTTCTGGCGCCAGGGCTTCGCGATGGTCGCGCCCCTCGCGCTCATCGTGGGCTACGTCGCGTTCGACACCTGGGATCGCTTCCGGGCCCGGCCGATCGAGCTCGCCGCGCGCATGGTGCCGCAGATCGCCCTCGTGGTCGGGCTCCTGTGGCACTCGCCGATGTTCCGGGGCATGACGGTCGGCCCGATCCAGGGCCGGTTCGACGGGAATGCCGCGCTCTACGCCCTCGAGCACGAGGTGAAGCGGATCGACGGCCCGGCGCAGATCTACACGGTGCTGCCGCTGAACAAGGGCAGCAACCGCAACGCCCAGCAGTGGCTCGACAAGCTCTACAAGAAGCGCCAGCTCTACTTCACGACCCTGGCGAACGGCCTGCCGCAGAAGGGGCTGGCGCGCCTCGACGGCGAGGCCCTGGTGCTCGGGAGCCAGGCCGCCATCCCGCCGGGCGTGCAGCGCGCGAAGAACATCGAGAACCACCGCGTGATCCTCCGGTCGCTCCACATGCCGTCGCGGCCCGTGTACGTCGCGTTCCCCGACGATCGCGGCCAGTGGACGCTCCATCCGGTGGACTCCCCCGCCCCCGCCGAGGGTTCCCGCCGGAGAACCCCCGGACCGGGATAGACTGGTGGGGATTGTGGGGAGCGCGGACGGATTGGCTCGGTGGGGGCCCGTGCTGGTGCTGGTGGCTGGGTTCGGTTGTTCCGACCCCACGGCCGAACGCGCGCGCGAGGTCATCCATTTCCGCGAGCCCACGCACTACACGGTCGAGAAGGGCGACAGCCTCTCGGCGATCGCCGAGCGCTACGGCGTCAGCGCCGACGACCTCGTCGCATGGAACGGCCTCGACAGCGAGGTGATCGAGCCGGGTCAGGATCTCCTCGTGTGGGAGGTGCCCGACGAAGAGCTGCCCGACGCCACGATGTTCGCGGCGACCGACGACGGGGCGAACCGGCGCCGGCGCCTCGGCGACTCCCGCACGTCGGGGGGCAGCCGCACGTCGCGCAGCCGCGTCGCGCCGAAGTCGCGTGACCTGCCCGCCGGCGCCGACGATCCCGACGACGACGAGCGCCCGCGCAGCGTCACGGGCAGCGGCATCTTCGGGTCCCAGGTCGACGGCGAGCTCGACGATGGGCTGGCCGACGCCGTCGCGGGCCTCGAGAACCGGCGCGCCGGGGGCATCGAGACCTCACGCACCACGGGCGACATGCGCAATGCGACCGCCGAGCGGTCGGGCGACATGGATCGGCGCGTCACCAAGATCACGAACGGGCCGCAGTTCCCGAGCACGCCCGTGTCGACGCCGCGCCTCACGATGCCCGCCGCCAAGCGCTGCAAGGCACAGACCGCGAAGGCCGTCGGCGAAGACGGGATGTACGGCGGCGACGGCCTGTCGAGCGCCGAGATCAAGTCCAGCCTCTCACGCACCCTCGGCACGACGCGCCGCTGCATGCCGTCCGGCACCAAGGGCAAGTTCACGGTGATCGTCGAGCTCAAGGTCGGCTGCGACGGCCGCGTGAAGAACGCCTACACGATCAGCAGCGGCGGGGTGCCCTCCCCGATCACCGCCTGCATCGAGAAGGTGCTGTCCTATACTTCCTTCCCGGCACACGATATCCCCGACGGCCAGTCGTTCCAGTACCCCATCAACTACAACTTCTGAGGCCCGGTGCTCGAAGTCGGTCAAACAGTCGGAAACTACGTTGTCGAGCAGGAGCTCGGAATCGGCGGGATGGCCATGGTCTACCGCGTCCGGCACGTGGTCCTCGAGTCCACGCACGCGCTGAAGGTCCTGCTCCCCCACCTGCTCCGCGAGACGCAGTTCCTCGATCGCTTCCTCGAAGAGGCGAAGCTGCAGGCCCGGTTCCGCCACCCGTTCCTGGTGCGCGTGACCGACATCGTCAGCGAGCCCGGCATCGCGGGGCTGATCATGGACTACCTCGAGGGCGAGACCCTCGAGCGGCGCCTCTCCCGCCACCGCATCGAGCCGTCGCGCGCGGTGCGGCTGTGCCACCAGATGACGGCGGCGCTGTCCTACATCCACACCCGCGGCGTCGTGCACCGCGACGTGAAGCCCGGGAACATCTTCCTCGAAGAGGTCACGGGGCAGGGCACGCAGATCCGCCTGATGGACTTCGGCATCGCCAAGGTCCACATGAAGGAGAAGACGCGCACGGCCGTGGCGATGGGTACGCCCGCGTACATGAGCCCCGAGCAGGTGAAGGGCGCCCGGCGGGTCGACGCCCGCAGCGACATCTTCAGCCTCGGCGCCGTGCTGTACGAGATGCTCACGGGCCGCCTCGCGTTCGACGGGGCCTCCGAGTACATCGTGCAGCAGAACATCCTCGCGGGCACCTACACGCCGGTGCGCGAGCTCAACGCCGACGTGAGCCGCCACCTCGAAGCCATCGTCGACAAGGCGCTGCAGGTCGCCCCCGGCGAGCGCTTCAGCCACGCGCGGTCGATGGCGAAGCAGCTCGAGGCCGTGCCCGAGGGTGGCCTCGTCGGCACCCTCTGGTAGCCGCTACTCGACGAAGATGTACTCCTGCTCGAACGTCTGGCCCGTGCCGGTGCCGGCGATCGACCAGACCTCGATGGTCGAGGGCAGCTCGCCCGTCGTGAGGTTGTAGTCGAGCAGGCCGCTGGTGCCTTCGATGTCGATGCTGTTGCCCTGGCGGAACTGCGCGATGACCTCGGTGATCGCGGGCGCCGAGATGGCGATGTCGGGGCCGGTGGAGAGCTTGCGGAAGCCGCGCGCGAGGTGGACGCCGCGGGTGCCCTCTTCGTTGTAGACCGCCCAGGCGTGCGCGTAGATGACGAGCGACGCGGCGTCGTAGGTGTGCGGGACGAAGGAGTGGAGGTTGCTGCTCTCGCCGTACTCGACCGCGTAGGACGCGTCGAAGCCGTCGAACACGATGCCCTCGGGCAGGGCCGGCACGGAGCCGCGGATGTTGGGACCGAGCGCGCCGACCGCCGGGAAGATGTCGGACGTGCGCCCGCCGTCGCTCATGAAGATCGGGAGGGTCGCGAACGCGGCATTGGCGTTGGCCGCCGCGAGGAACCCGTTGTAGTCGGACGCGTCGGAGCTGATGACGAGGACCTCGTCGAACGGGCCGTCGCCGCTGTTCGCCACGGCCGCCACCTGTGCGCCGAGCGTGTCGGTCGAGAAGATGAACAGCGAGGCGTCGCCACCGGCCGCATTGAGCAGGTCGCCGACCGCGAACGCGAGGCCCTCGCCGTACGCACCCTCCTGGTAGAGGATCGCGAGCGCCGACGTGGGGCCGGTGCGGAACACGGTCTCGCCGAGCGGATCGTACTCGTTGCGCATGTCGGCCACGATGGCGATGGCCTGCCCGCCATCGGGGGGCGCGGTGCGCCAGAACAGGCCGGGCTCGGCGTCGGTCGACACGGTGCCGTCGATGTCGATGAGCGTCGTGGCCGTCGCGGACGGCGAGACGACGAGCGTGTCGTACTCTTCGGCGACCTTGTTGTAGACCGCGCCCGTGAGCGACGAGGCCGCCGGTCCGATGATCGCCGGGATGCCCACGTCGTCCGAAAGCCAGGTCGAGATCTCTTCGACCGCACCCGTCGAGTCGAGGTCGTCGATCGACGCATCCACGTCGTAGTTGCAGTGGATGATGCCGAAGTCGTGGCCGTCGACGCCCTGGTTCTGGTTCGCGTGCTTCACGGCGAGCTCGGCGCCGCGGTAGCGCGCGATGTGCGCGTCGGACCGGCCGAACAGGCTGGCGATGAGGTAGTTCTCGTCGCGCTTCACCGGGAAGGTCAGGTCTTCTGGGTAGGTCGCGTCGCACCGCGGATGCATGTCGACGGTGCGGCAGAGACCGGAATCCAGGTCGCACGCCGACCCGTAGCCCATGACATCACGGCACTCGACGTTCGTCGTGCACTCCGTGACGGGAAGGATTTGAGGCGTGCAACCCGCGAGCAGGAGGCCGAGGGCCCCGAAGCGCATGATCACGTGCGCCCTCCGTTTCGATCGCCGGAATGGTACCATGGAGTCCGTACCTCCCGCTCCAGGACCGACCTTCGGATGGCGCAATCGACGGCCACCCCGTCCAGCACGGATGATTCGCTCCTCGGGCGGGTCCTGGACGGGCGCTACCGCATCGTCGAGAAGATCGCCGCGGGCGGCATGGGGAAGGTCTATCGCGCCGTGCAGGAGCCCCTGGGGCGCACGGTGGCGATCAAGATCCTCACGCTGGATCCGCGCGACGCCGCCGCCGACACCTTCCGTCAGCGCTTCTTCCGCGAGGCCAGCATCTGCGCCCGGCTGAAGCACCCGAACACCGTCCGCATCCACGACTACGGCCAGACGAAAGACGACATCTACTACATCGCGATGGAGCTCCTCGAGGGCGAGACGCTCCGCGACGCCCTCACCCCCGGCGTCCCGATGGACCCGCTGCGCGTCATCGACCTGATGACCCAGATCTGCGCGTCGCTCTCCGAGGCGCACTCGCTGGGCCTCATCCACCGCGATCTCAAGCCGAGCAACATCATCCTCACGCGCCACGCCGACGGGAAGGAGTACGTGAAGGTGCTCGACTTCGGGCTCGTGAAGGACGTCGACAGCAGCATCGACGGGCCCACGGCCACCGAGACCGGCATGATCGTGGGCAGCCCGTCCTACATGTCGCCCGAGCAGATCCTGCAGCAGGATCTCACGCCCCGGTCCGACATCTACAGCCTCGGCGTGATGCTCTACGTGATGCTCACGGGCCGCAAGCCGTTCCGCCAGGAGAGCCTGGCGGCCGTCATCCACCGCCACCTGAACGCGCCGCCGCCGACGTTCGCGCAGATCAACCCGGGCGCCGCGATCCCGCCGAACCTCGAGTGGGTCACGATGACGTGCCTCTCGAAGGATCCCGAGGGCCGGTTCTCCACGGCGGGCGAGCTGGTGCGCGCGCTGCAGGCCTGCGCGCTCGAGGTCACGGGGCGCTTCAACAAGATCGACATGTCGATCACCAACGGCCACCTCGTGCTGCCGACGAGCATCGAGAACGCCGTGGGCAGCTTCCCGCGCAGCCATGCCTCGATGACGGGGCACCGCTCGATGACCCAGCCCACCCTCGCGCGTCAGACGGAGCCCACCACGACCCGAACCCGCGTCCCCTGGATCGCCCTGCTGATGGGCCTGCCGACGGTGGGCATCATCGGTCTCGTCTTCCTCGGCCTGCTCACGGGCATCGTGCTCACGACGCTGATCATGAGCACCCGCGGCACCCGCGCCGACATCGAGCCCGCGGTCCAGCTGCCGCCCGCGCCCGCTCCGGCACCCGTGGCGGCCCCGGTGCCCGCGCCCGTCGAGCCTGAGCCCGTGGCGGCGCCCGAGCCCGTCGCACCCGACCCCGCGCCGCGCCCGACCCGCGGCCCACGCCGCGCCTGACCCCGAAGCCCGGCCCCGTCGCGCCGGCCCCCGCACCTGCACCTGCGCCCGCGCCCGTCGCGGCGCCCGTACCCGCTCCCGAGCCCGTCCAGCCGGCCCCGGTGCCGAAGCCGGCCCCCGACGACTGGGAGGTCGGTGGTACAGATCTCGAGGATCCGTGGGAGGACTGATCCGGATGCACAAGTGGCTGGTCGCCCTGGCGATCTCGATGCCCGCCCTCGCGCTGGCGCCCACCGGCGTGGCGTACGCCCAGGAAGACGAGGGCGACGCCCGCGCGAAGGAGCTGTACCAGAACGGCGCAGACCTCTACAACGAGGGCCGCTACCAGGAGGCCGTGCTCGCGTGGGAGGAGGCCTACCGGCTGTCCGACCGGCCGAAGATCCTGTTCAACATCGCGAATGCCTACGAGCGGATGGGCGACATCCAGAAGGCCCTCGACCAGCTGTTCCGGTACAAGGTCTACGCGAAGGCCGACGAGCGCGACCAGATCGAGCGCCGCATCCGGATGCTCGAGGCGAAGCTCGACGAGACGCCCGAGCCGCAGCCGAAGCCCGATCCGGTCGTGCCCGACCCCACGCCCGTCCCGAAGCCCGACAAGCCGCCGAAGACGAAGAGCGGCGGCGGCGCCCCGGTCGCGGCCATCGCCCTGATGGGCGGCGGCGTCGTGGCACTCGGCGCGGGCGGCACGCTGGGCCTGATGTCGTCCAGCGCGAAGAAGACCGCGCTCGCGTCGTGCGTCGAGTCCGGCGAGTCGCTGTACTGCTCCTCCGACGCCGAGACTGCCCTCAAGCGCCACCGCACCACCGCCGTTCTCGCCGACGTGGGCTTCGCCGTCGGCACCCTCGCGGCGGGCACCGGCGTCGTGCTGCTCGCCACCAGCGGCGGCAAAGCCAACCTCACCGTCGGCTTGAATCGGGTCGAGCTCTCCGGGCGCTGGTAGCCCGCCCACCCTTTGCTTCGCGCGCAAGCGCGCTGCGCGGCTCGCCTATGGCGGCCTTGCGGTTCGCAGACCCGGCAGTCCCAGGATCCGTCTTCCCCGGGGGTTCGGGCGTCGTGGCAACGCGGAGGGAAGCCGGACCCTGCGGACGTGCCTGTTCGGACCGGCGGGGCGGTCGGGAGAGGGCGGATTCGCGGGGGTCGGCCGCGGGATTCCGAGTCGTCGTGGAGGACGGGGATGGCGGGTGTGAGCGTCCGGTCTACCCTTTACTTCGCGCGCTGCGCGCGCTGCGCGGCTCGCCTATGGCGGCCTTGCGGTTCGTAGACCCGGCAGTCCCAGGATCCGGCTTCCCGGGGAGTTCGGGCGTCGTGGTGGGGCGGGGGGAAGCCGGACCCTGCGGACGTGCCTGTTCGGATGGGCGGGGCGGTCGGGGAGAGGGCGGTTTCGCGGGAGTCGGCCGCGGGATCCCGGCTCGTCGTGGAGGACGGGGATGGCGGGTGTGAGCGTCCGGTCTACCCTTTGCTTCGCGCGCAAGCGCGCTGCGCGGCTCGCCTATGGCGGCCTTGCGGTTCGCAGACCCGGCAGTCCCAGGATCCGGCTTCCCCGGGGTTCGGGCGTCGTGGCGGGGCGGGGGGAAGCCGGACCCTGCGGACGTGCCTGTTCGGACCGGCGGGGCGGGTCGGGAGAGGCGAACAAAGCGCGAGGTCGAGGTCGAGGTCGAGGTCGAGGTCGAGGTCGAGGTCGAGGTCGAGGTCGAGGTCGAGGTCGAGGTCGAGGTCGAGGTCGAGGTCGAGCACGAGGTCGCTCGAGGAGCGCCTGCTACGCCGAGGCATCGGGGTTCGAACGCATCCTCCGCCGAAGCATCGGGGGTTCAACGCATCCATCCGAGCAAATTCCGGCCCGAAGCGCCCCGGCACAGGAGGCATCGGACCCCGAACGCATCCATTTCGCGGCCGCCGCCCCATCCAGGATGCGTTGAACCCCCGATGCCTTCGCCGAGGATGCGTTCCCGCCCCGTTGCCTCCGACACGCCGGGCGCCACCTCTCTCGCAGCGAGCGAAGCGCGCGGGCTCGCAGGCACGAGGCCAGCGGCCGAGAGCCGGGCTCGCAGGCCGAAGGCCGGGCTCCATGGCCGAAGGCCGGGCTCCATGGCCGGGCTCGCAGGCCGAAGGCCGGGCTCGCAGGCCGAAGGCCGGGCTCCCGGCCGGGCTCAGAGCTCGTACGTATCGCCCTCGCGCGCGACGATGGTGCCGGGGCGCATGGTGGCCGCGCGGCTGGCGATCTTGTCCATGAACGCGTCGTCGTGGCTGGGGTCGTGGTGGAAGATCACGAACCGCTTCACGTTGGCGGCATCCGCGACGCGGACGCCCTGCTCCCACGTGGAGTGCCCCCACCCGACGTGGTCGGGGTATTCGGCGTCGCTGTACGTGCTGTCGTAGATCATGAAGTCGGCGTCGCGGACGAGCTCGACGACGTTCGCGTCGATCTGGCCAGGCACGTGCTCGGTGTCGGTGACGTAGCAGATCGCCTTGCCCTCGGCCTCGAGCCGGTACCCGGTGGCGCCGTTGGGATGGTTGAGCGGCGCGGTGCGGATGACCACGCCGTCGCGCGGGTGGAGCACGTCGCCCGCCTGGAAGTCGTTCCACTCGATGGTGGCGCTGAAGACCTCGGGAGGCACCGGGAACAGCGGCGCGGCCATGAACGTGCGGAGCACGTTGTGCAGGTTGTTGCCCGCGAGATGGCCGCTGAACAGCCGGAACCGGTTCTGCGCGCCGAAGAACGGGTCGAAGAACGGGATGCCCGCGATGTGATCCATGTGGGTGTGCGTGAGGAACAGATCGGCGTCGATCGGCACCTCCATCCCGAGGGACAGGCCCAGCTCGCGGAGCCCGGTGCCGGCGTCGAAGATGAACAGCCGGTCGCCCACGCGGATCTCGACGCACGACGTGTTGCCACCGTACCGCGCGCACCGATCGCCAGGACAGGCGACGGATCCGCGGACCCCCCAGAACCGGACGAGAACTGCCATGAGCCCGTACTCTACTCCGAGTCTGCGGAGGGTCTGCAAGCGGATCGCGCGCGCAGTCGCGCCATCGTCGCGCCTCGGGAATGTCACAGTGGACAGCCGACCCGCTTTGCGGGATGCTGAAACGCCGCCCACACCGAGTCCAGATGGCCGATCCGCACGAACCCGAGACACCCCAGGACCCCCTCGTCGGGAAGACCCTGGGCGGGCGCTACCTGGTGCGCGCGCTCATCGACCGCGGCGGGATGGGCAAGGTGTACAAGGCCGAGCAGCAGCCGCTCGGGCGCATGGTTGCGCTGAAGACCCTCGACCTGATGGACCCGCGGGGCGAGTTCCAGCAGCGGTTCTTCAACGAGGCGCAGACGGCGAGCCGCCTCACCCACCCCAACACGGTGCGGATCTTCGACTACGGCCGCTCCGACGAGGGCGTGTACTTCCTCACGATGGAGCTGCTCGAAGGGCAGTCGCTCCACAACATCATCAAGCGCAGCGCGCCGCTCGACCCGCTCCGCGTGATCGGCATCATGCGCCAGGTCTGTGGCGCGCTCCACGAGGCGCACGAGCAGGGCATCGTCCACCGCGACCTGAAGCCCGGGAACATCTTCCTCACGCGGCACGGCGACGACCTCGAGTTCGCCAAGGTGCTCGACTTCGGCCTCGTGAAGAACCTCGAGAGCGACGTGCACCTGTCCCAGACGGGCCAGTCGCTCGGCTCGCCGCTCTACATGGCGCCCGAGCAGGTCGAGGGCGACAAGGTCGATCGGCGGTCCGACATCTACAGCCTCGGCCTCGTGATGTACGTGGCGCTCACGGGCAAGGTGCCGTTCAAGAAGGGCTCCGTCGCGACGATCATGATGCAGCAGGTCACGGGCACCATCCCGACCTTCGCGGCCATCGCACCCGACGTGAGCATCCACCCCTCGATCGAGTGGGTGGTGCGGCGCTGCATCGAGAAGAAGCGCGAAGACCGCATCGCGAGCATGCGCGAGCTGTCGATGGCCCTGAAGCTGTGCGCGCGCGAGCTGCGGTCCGAGCTCTCCATGTCGATCCCGTGGAACCTCGACGACAGCGGGCATCTCGACCTGCCCGACGATCTGCTCGGCCAGGGCGAGGAGACCGCCGTGGGCGGCGACCGCGCCCCTGCCGCGCCCTCCACGGCCCCGCTCGAGATCAACGACATCCCGAGCTCCCCCACGCTCAACCGGTCGAGCGCCAGCCTCGCGGGGGCCGCCATCGCGGGTGGAGGGCTGCTGTTCTTCGGGATGATCGCCGCCCTCGTGGTGCTGATCGTGCTCTTCGTCGGCGGGGTCGGCTGGTACTACGCCACGCCCGCTCCCCCGCCGCCCGTGCCGGTCGTCGTGCAGCCGCGGCCCGTGCCCCCGCCGCCACCCGAGCCCGTCGCACCCGTGCAGAAGGCCGTCCAGCTCGACTCCGACCCGTCGGGCGCCGAGGTGCTGAAGGGCGGTGCGTTCGTCGGCACCACGCCGCTGTCCGTCGACGTGACCGATGGCGCGGTCACGCTCACCGTCCAGGCGAAGGGCTACGCGCCGCGAGAGGTCCTGCTGGATGGTACGGTTGCGGAGCTGAAGGTCCCCCTCGAGAAGAAGGTGGGCGCGGTCGCTCCGGTCCAGCCGGTCGCCCAGCCCGCCGAGCCCAAGCCGTTGAGCGAAGTGCGGGATCCCTGGGAGGAGTGATGTGGTGGGTCGTGCTGCTGGCGATGTCGAGCACCCCAGCCCACGCACAGGACGACGAGGCGCGGGCCAAGGAGCTGTTCCGCGACGGCCGTGATCTGTACGACCGCGGCAAGTACGAAGACGCGATCCGCGCGTGGTCCGAGGCCTACGACCTCTCCGCGAAGCCCCTGCTGCTCTACAACCTCTCGAACGCTTACGAGCGCACCGCGCAGCTCGACAAGGCCCTCGACGCCCTCACCCGGTACCGCGCCGACGCGCCGCCCACCGAAGCCGCCACGCTCGACGCGCGCATCGCGGCCCTCGAGCTGCGCGCCGAAGAGAGCCGGCGCGAGCGCGAGCTGGCCGATGCCGAGCGCAAGGCGCGTGAAGAAGAGCTCGAGGCCCAGCGCAAGCGCACCGAGGAGCTCGAGCGCCAGCGCGCCGAAGCCGCCGTCGCCGCGGAGTCCCGCGGGGGTGGCGCCCCGATCCTGCCCATCGTCACGACCGCGGGCGGCGGCGTGCTGCTGGGGGTCGGCGCCATCACCGGGGTCGGTGTGGCGAAGGCCAGGTCCCGCCTGAAGGATCCAGCGATCTGCGGCGAGTCCGGCATCTGCAAGGCCGACGCCGAAGACGACCTCGCGCTGCAGCGGCGCATGGGGCTCGTCACCGACCTGCTCCTGACCGGTGGCGTGGCCGCGGCCGCCGTCGGAGGCGTGCTGTTCGTGCGGCACGCGAAGAAGAGCCGCAGCCCGTCGGTCTGGGCGGCCCCCGGCGCCGATGGCGCCACCGTGGGGGTGAGCGGTGCGTTCTAGCCTGCTCGTCCTGCTCGCCGTGCCGGGGTGCGTGCTCGGCACCGTGAAGAGCGTGCCGTGCGACGCCTCCGCGCAGTGCCGCGACGAGTTCGGCTTCGGCTGGCAGTGCGGCGATGCGGGCTTCTGCGAGGCCGTCGTCCCCTCGAACCGCTGCGACGATCCCTACCCCGACGACCTCTTCACCCGTCCCGAGAACTACAGCGACGCCATCGTGCTCGGCTCGCTGTTCGACTACGCCACGAGCCTCGAGAACCTGCTGTCCGTCGAGCTCGCGATCGACGAGGCGAACATCGACGGGGGCCTCGACGGGCGCGAGATCGCGCTCGTGAACTGCAACATCGCGCCCGACCTCGATCTCGACGACCGCGACCCGACCACTGCGGCGAAAGACCTCACTGCGTGGATGGCCGAGGCCGTCGGCGTGCCCGCCATGCTCGGCCCGAGCAGCTCGCGCCGCGTGCAGGACGTGTGGCCCGAAGCGAGCGCGGCGGGCCTGCTCGTCGTCTCCCCGTCCGCCACCAGCGACGCGCTCACCCAGATCGACGGCGCGACCAGCACCGACGAGGCTCCCGGCCTGTTCTGGCGCACGGCGCCGCCCGACGCGATCCAGGCCGCCACGGTCGCCCTCGACATCACGGCCCGCGACGTGATGGAAGTCGCGATCATCCACGAGGAGGGGCTCTACGGGCAGGGCCTCGCCGACGGCATCGACGCGAACCTCGCGATCGCGACGACGCTCTACCCGTACGCCAACAGCAACGACCTCACGGCGGCCATCGCCGATGCCGGCAACGGCTCCGCCACCGAGGTCGTGTTCGTGTCCAGCGAGCCCGACGACGTCGCGGCGTTCCTGAACGGCGCGAACGCCAGCGGCGACTACGCGACCAAGGGCATCTTCCTCACCGACGCCGCACGCGATGCCGACGTGCTCACCGACGCCGCCAATGCGTCGGCGCTCTTCCCGAACATCCGCGGCACGGTCCCCGTGCCCGACCCCGTCACCGCCGCGCTCGAAGACACGTTCTACCTCGCGTACTCCCAGCGGTACGGCACGGATGCGGGGCGCGACGGCTTCAACACCTTCTCGTACGACGCCGCCTGGATCACGCTGTACGGCGTCGCATGGGCCACGAGCCAGGAGAGCGAGGTGTCTGGCCTCACCATCGCGCGCGGCCTGCGCCGCCTCTCCGACGCGACGGGTCCCGAGGTCCCCATCCGCGCGGCCTCCTGGTCCGACGTGCAGGAGAGCTTCGCCGCGGGCACGGCCGTCGACGTGTTCGGCGCGTCCGGCACACTCGACTACGACCCGACCACCGGCGAGACCAGCAACCCCATCGCGATCTGGAAGGTCGTCACCGACGGGACCGACTGGAGCTTCGAGGACGAGCAGATCTGCGACGTCCAGGGCAACTGCCAGCCGGTCCCCTGATCGCACGCCCACGAGCCGCGGCGAAACCCGCAAACCCCGGCCGCGGAGGCGCACCGGGCGACATGGGATAAAGGACGAGCTGCATGGACAACGAAACCCTCGTCGACAAGTACTGCCCAGACGCCCACTCGGCGTCCATCACGGCCGCCGCGTACGATCCGCAGAGCGGCGCGTCGATCACCGCCGACGAGTGGGGCACGGTGGCGATCACCCGCCCCGGCGACCGCTATCCCAGCATCGTGTTCGACATGGGGTCGAGCGTGCGGGGCGCGGTGGCCGTCGTGAACGGCGGCTCGCTCGTCGCGGTCGGTGACGACAGCGGGGCGGTCGCGGTCTACAACACGTGGGACGGGTCCTGCGTGTTCGAGGACATCCGCGAGGGCCCGGCCGGCGAGGCGCGCGCCATGCGAGCGCTCGCGTTCAACCCGCGCGGAACGGTGCTCGCGAGCCTCTCGATCGACGGCATCATCCGCATCTTCGACATCCAGCGCTGGGAGCGCGTCGCGAACTACCAGGGCTTCGCCGGCGAGAGCCTGCAGTTCGACGACGCGGGCGAGCGCCTGCTCGCGATGGACAACCTCGGCCAGCCGAAGCTCCTCGACCTCCTCTCCCACGAGCAGATCGACCTCGAGATGGTGCCGGGTGGCGTGCGTATCGCCACGTTCACGCCCGACTTCCGCAAGGTCATCACGATGGGCCAGGGCGGCATCACCATCATCGAGCTGCCGTCCGGTCGCATCGAGAACAGCTTCACGGCGCGCGGCTCGTCGGGGATGCACGCGATCATCATCCACCCCGACGGCTCCGAGCTCGGTGCCGTCACGGGCCGCAGCGTGCACCGGTTCTCGCTGCCCGACCTCTCGCCGGCCGGCTCCGACAAGCACGGCGCGCCGAACCCGACCGGGGCGGCCTACTGGGACCACGGCGGCGTGGTGGTGGGCGGCACCGACGGGCTGCTGCACCGGCCCGGCTCGAAGCAGTCGCTCGAGCCCGTGATCTGCGTAGGCGGGTTCGGCGAGCACCGCGTCGCCGCGCATGGCACGCGCATCGCGGTCTGGCACAAGAACCGGCAGAAGCGTCCGTTCAAGAGCCCGAAGCGCTTCCTCGAGGTGCGGATCGACCGCGACGGCCGGCTCGTCGCCGGGCTGCCCGACGACAACAGCGGCGTGCACCTGTTCGAGGCGCGCACGGGCCGCTTCCTGTTCGACGCGGGCATCGACACCGCGAACACGCCCAAGATGGAGATCGGCGGCGCGATCTTCGCGACGATGCTCACGGGTGCCGAGGGCATCCGGTGGTACGACCTGCGCGCGAACAGCACGTTCGAGCTGCCCTGGGTGCAGACCTTCGCGCTGTCCGGCTCGGGCACGTGGCTCGGCGTCGTCACGCCGCAGGGCACGGTGCGGGTGCTCGACCCCACCA
Source organism: Alphaproteobacteria bacterium (assembly GCA_020632875.1). Taxonomy (GTDB): domain Bacteria; phylum Myxococcota_A; class UBA796; order UBA796; genus JACKEQ01. The sequence goes on along the minus strand of JACKET010000012.1, from coordinate 72,209 downwards.
CGGGCAAGGATGCGCTCCCGCCGCCCGAGCCCCTCGCCGACGTGCCCGTCTCGCTGCTGTCGTTCGTGAACCGCTCCCCTCACCTGCTCGTGATGGACGAGGAGGGCGTGCTCGGCGTCTACGACCTCACCGACAGCGTGAAGCAGGAGGTCCCGGCCGTCGGCAAGGACGTGCTCGACTTCAACGTGCCCGTCGACCGCCTCTGGGGCATCACCGGCGGGCGCTACGCCGCCGTCCGCTTCCAGGAGGAGGACAAGGGCACCGCGACGGTGATCTACGTCGATCTCAAGCGCGGCGAGGTCATCGCCGAGATCCCGAACCTGCTCCCCTACGCCTGGGTCGATCCCGAGACCGGCAACGTCGTGCAGCCCGCCCGCGGCGGCGCGATCCTCGACATCGACATGAAGGGCAACGAGAGCCGCGTGCTCCGCGCCCTGCCCGAGGGCGAGTGGATCGCGTTCTCGCACGAGGGGATCCTGGATCGTTCCGACGGGGTCGATCTCTAGGAGCCCGGCCTGCGGCCTGCGAGCCCGGCCTGCGGCCTGCGAGCCCGGCCTGCGGCCTACGAGCCCGGCCTGCGGCCTGCGAGCCCGAGAGGCTGTCCCGTTCGGGTCTGACCCGAATTGGACACCCGATCCTCTCGTGCTGGTCGTCGTTTGGAGGAGGCTCTGGCACAATCGGGACACCCTGGTCAGGCCTCGGCTGCTCTGCGGGTGGACCCTGGCTTGGCCTCCCGGCACGAGCACGAGCACGAGCACGAGCACGAGCACGTCTCACGAGAACGAGAACGAGAACGAGAACGAGAACGAGATCCGCGTGATGCCCGGCGACACAGAGCCGGACTCGCTGCGCGGACGATCCTATTGCCGCGTCAACTCTCCACTTCATCTTTCGAATGAGCTAGACTCCGTCTACTCCCTCCTGCCCCCGTCCCGCCCCCATGACCCCTCCGAAGAAGCCCGCGCGCAAGCCGCGCGCGACCTCGTCCAGGACGAGCCCCGGCACGACCGCGAAGACCACTGTGTCCAAGAAGCGTGCCCCCGCGAAAGAGAAGACCGAGAAGGCCCCGTCCACGCGGAAGGCCGCTGCCGACACCGCGAAGAAGATGGCCGCGAAGAAGGGCGACGAGAAGCCGCCCCCGAAGAAGCGCGCACCGAAGAAGAAGGCCGTGCTGACGGCCCCTCCCGTGCCCTTCGACCTGAAGCGGTTCCTGATCAAGGAAGCCGTCACCTGGGTCGCGGGCGCCGCGGTGGGCCTCACGATCACCGGCGGGCTGCTGTGGATGCGCGCCAAGAGCGACGTCACGGCGTACCTCGCGGATCCTCCGCGCACCGTGCCGGGCGTCATCTGGTCCGCGCCCATCACCATCGAGAACGGCCAGGCCGCCTCGATGTCGAGCATCGCGGGCGACCTGCTGGCCGCGGGGTACGAGCGCGTCACCCACCTCTCCGACAACCACGGCACGCAGGCCGGCGAGTTCTCGGTGCGCGACGACGGGCTCGACATCTGGACCAACCCGATGCCCGGCGTCCCCGGGGGGCTCGTGAAGCTGCGGATCGACGACGGGCGCGTCGTGTCCGGGGCTCCCGCGGTGCTCCGTCCCACCGTGCTCGCCACGATCGGCGAGTGGGACGGGCGGCGCGCCGAGATCGACCTGAAGCACCTCGCCGAGCACGTCGAGCCGGCGCTCCTCGCGATGGAGGACCAGCGATTCCGCGAGCACAGCGGGGTCGATCCGTGGGGCGTGGCGCGCGCCGTGCTCCAGCACGCGGTCGGCAGCGGCGAGGCCGGCGGGAGCACGCTCACCCAGCAGCTCGCGAAGAACCTGTTCCTGTCCAGCGAGCGCACGCTGCGCCGCAAGGTGCGCGAGGTGTTCTTCGCCGCGGCGCTCGAGTCCGAGCTGTCGAAGGACGAGCTGCTCGAGCTGTACCTCGAAGAGGTCTACCTCGGGCAGATGGGCGGCATCCCGCTCTACGGCATCGAGTCCGCCGCGCGCGCATGGTTCGGCAAGAGCGCCGAGAGCCTCGCGCTGCACGAGGTCGCCACGATCATCGGCGTGATCCCCGCCCCCAACCGCTACAACCCGCGCCGCCACCCCGAGAAGGCCGAAGAGCGGCGCAACATCGTCCTCGACCAGATGGCGCGCGTCGGCGCCATCTCGCGCGACCGCTCCGACACGGCGAAGCAGCAGGCGCTCGTGCTCCACGGCGCGCTGCCCGGCGCCATCCGCCGCGCGCCGTGGGCCGTCGACTACGCGGTCGACCACGCCGAGCGGCACGTCGGCGAAGGCGCCCTCGCGAGCCGCGGGTACCACGTCCACACGTCCATCCAGCCCCTGCTCCAGCGCGCCGCGGAGGGCGCCGTGGCCGAGGGGATGGCCGAGCTCGACGCCGAGTACCCGAAGGCCGCCGGTGCCCAGGTCGCGCTCGTCGCGGTCCGCGTCTCGGACGGCGCCATCGTCGCGATGGTCGGCAGCCGGAACTACGCCGAGAGCCCGTACAACCGCGCGGTGAACGCGTGGCGCCAGGCGGGCTCCACCGTGAAGCCGTTCACGATGCTCGCGGCGTTCGACCGCGACCCGTCGCTCACCCCCGTGTCCACGGTGCGGGACGAGCCCATCACCCGCCGAATCGACGGCAAGACGTGGACGCCGCAGAACTACGACAACGCGTTCCTCGGCGAGATCACGCTCCGCAAGGCGATGGAGACGAGCCGCAACATCCCGGCCATCACCCTGGCCGAGGACGTGGGCCCCGAGCGCCTCCAGAGCTTCATGCGCGACGCCGGGCTCTCCCACGCGACGAACCTGCCGAGCGCCGCGCTGGGCGGCTTCGAGGTGACCCCCCTCGAGCTGGCGACCGCCTACACCGCCTTCCCCGGCGGTGGCACCGTGCAGCGCAGCTGGGTCGTCGACTCGATCGCCGAGCCTTCGGGCGAGGTCGTGCTCGACCTGAAGCCCGAGCACCACGACCTCGCGACCGCGCGCGCCGCGACCCTCGCGACGACCGTGCTGCACGGCGTGATCGAGCGCGGCACCGCGTCGCGGGCCAAGCAGTACGGCATCTCAGGGCGCGTCGGCGGGAAGACCGGCACCACGAGCGACTACCGGGACGCGTGGTTCGTCGGGTTCACCGACGAGCTCGCCGTCGCCGTGTGGGTCGGCCGCGACCGCGGGGAGGTCGGCCTGTCCGGCAGCCGCGCAGCCCTGCCGACCTGGGCGCGCTTCGTCTCGGCCACCGGCACGATCGAGCGCCAGGCCGCCCTGCCCGACGGGCTCGTGTCGGTCGAGGTGTGCGCCGAGTCGAGCCTCCCGGCCCGGCCCGAGTGCACGGCTACCTACTCCGAGACCTTCCCGGAGGACGCCATCCCGACGAAGAAGTGCGACCTGCACGGCGGGCCGCTCGTCGACGTGGGACGTGCCCTCGGGAAGCTGTTCAGGCCCGACCGATGAGCGCCAGGGCGCGGTCGGCGATGCCCGCGCCCGTGAACCCGAGCTTCTCGGCGATCACCTCGGCAGGCGCCGAGTAGCCGAACGTGTCGATGCCGTGGCTCGCGCCGTTCGCGCCGACCCACCGCTCCCAGCCCAGCGTGACGCCCGCCTCGACGGAGAGCCGCGGCACGCCGGCCGGAAGCACCGAGGACACCCAGGCCTCGCCCTGCTCGAGGAACAGCTCGCGGCACGGCAGGCTGACGACCCGCGCCGCCACGCCCTTGCCGGCGAGCACCTTCTGCGCGTCGACACACGTCTCGACCTCGGAGCCCGTGCCCATCAGCACCACGTCGGGCGTGCCGTCGCAGTCCGACACGACGTAGCCGCCCCGCCCCGCGTCGGCGGCCTGGGCCGCGGTGAGCGTGGGCAGGTTCTGGCGCGTCAGGATCAGCGCGGTGGGGCCGGTCTTGTTGAGCAGCGCGGCCTTCCACGCGGCGACCGTCTCGAGCGCGTCGGCCGGGCGCCACACCCGCACGTTCGGCACGGCGCGCAGCGCGAGGAGCGTCGAGATCGGCTGGTGCGTGGGCCCGTCTTCGCCGAGGAACACGGAGTCGTGCGTGTAGATGTAGAGGACCTGCTGGTGCATCAGCGCGGCGAGGCGAAGCGCCGGGCGCTGGTAGTCGTGGAACATCAGGAAGGTCGCGCCGTAGGGCACGGCGCCGCCGTGGAGCGCGATGCCGTTGCAGATCGCGCCCATCGCGTGCTCGCGCACGCCGAAGTCGATCGTACCGGCGCCGCCGAAGCGGTCGGGCGTGAAGTGCGCCGCACCCACCTTCGTGCCGTTCGAGCCCGCGAGATCGGCGCTGCCGCCGATGACCCACGGAGCCGCCTGGACGATGGCCTTGAGGCACTGCTCGCTCGACTTGCGCGTCGCCACGCCCTTGCCCGCCTCGAACGCGGGCCACGCGGTCTTCGCGATCGCCGCCGCGCCATCGCGCGCCAGGAACGCCTTGAACCGGTCGGCGTCGGGATGCGCGGCGAGCCGGGCCTCCCACGCCTCGCGGGCCGACGTGGCGGGCGTGAACGCCTCGCGAGCGCCCGGGAGCACCGCGAAGAACGCGTCGGGGTCGAGCCCGATGGCCCGCTTCGTCGCGGCGACCTCTTCGGCGCCGAGCGCTTTGCCGTGCACGTCCGAGGTGCCGGCGTACTTCGGAGAGCCCTGCCCGATCACGGTACGGCAGCAGATCAGGCTCGGGTGGTCGGTCTCCTTCGCGTTGGCGATGGCCTTCGCGATGGCGTCGGGGTCATGCCCATCGACGCGCTGCACGTGCCAGCCCATGGCGGCGAGCCGCGCGCCCACGTCTTCGGTGAACGAGATCTCGGTGCCGCCGTCGATCGTGATGCTGTTGTCGTCGTAGAGGTAGATGATGCGCGACAGCTTGAGATGCCCGGCGATCGACGCCGACTCCGACGAGATCCCCTCCATCAGGTCGCCGTCGGACACGATGCCGTAGGTCCAGTGGTCGCACAGGTCGGCGCCGAACGTCTCGCGCAGGTAGCGCTCGGCGAACGCCATGCCGACGCCCATCGCGAAGCCCTGCCCGAGCGGGCCCGTCGTGGTCTCGACGCCGGGCGTGTGCCCGACCTCGGGGTGCCCCGGCGTGCGGCTGCCCCACTGCCGGAAGCTCTTGATGTCGTCGAGGGTCACGTCGAACCCGGCGAGGTGCAGCAGGCTGTAGAGCAGCATGGAGCCGTGGCCCGCCGACAGCACGAACCGGTCGCGATCGGGCCACTCGGGGTGCTTCGGGTCGAACTTCAGGAAGCGCGTCCACAGGACGGTCGCCATGTCGGCCGCGCCCATCGGCATGCCCGGGTGGCCCGAGTTGGCGGCCTGAACGGCGTCCATGGCCAGGCCCTTGATGGTCTTCACGACGGCGTTGTGCGCTTGCTGCGGCATCGACTCTCCTACGGCGGGGTCGGAGGGTATGACGACGCCGGGCGAACCACCAGCACCGGTGTGGGCGGCCCCGCCCACACGGGCTCAGCCGAGGATCCTCCTGCGGAGGATCAGGGCGAGCGGCGCCAACCACAGGAGCGCCGGCGCGCTCGTGGTGCGGCATCCGCACCCCTCCTCCGCGCGCCGCACCGCCCGCGAGCCCTGCACGGCCTCGGGCAGCAGGACCTCCTCGTACAGCGGCCGGTTGTCGACGAGCACGTCGCCCGTCGAGAGGTCCTCGATCACCATCGCGTTCTGCTCTCCGAGGCGGGCGAGCCAGGTGTAGATGTCCGTGTCGGCGTCCGCCAGCTCACTCTCGCTCGGCGCGTAGAAGTCGAAGTCGTCCACCATGACGTGGAAGGCGACGGACTCGGCGTACTCGGCGAAGTCACAGTCTCGCTCGAGCGTCAGGACGTGGATGTTGGAGACGTCGGGCAGGTCGCGGAACCCGAAGCGCGGGTCGACGGTCATCTCGGAGGCCGACATCGTCGATCGGAGGCGCGTCACCTTCGGCGACCGGTCGAGCATCATCCCCGCGTCCCGCAGGGGCTCGAGGTACAGCTCGACGAGCAGGCGCGTCGCTTCGACCGGGTCGAACGCGATTGCCTGGGTGACCTCGGGGAAGCACCACGGGCACGCGTAGTACGATGCGGCATTCACGCCCTCGGGGACCGGGACGAGGTTGCCGAGCATCTCGACGGTCACGAAGCCGAACCCCGCGCCCGAGAGGGTCGAGAGCCACTGGGTCGCGTCGGCTGCGTTCTCGAGCAACTCCAGCTGGTAGCGGCTCTCGTCGTAGAGCCGCCCGGGCACGGGCCCCGCGTAGGCCGTGCTGAACGCCTGCCCGCCCGCCTCGTCCGTGGCACCGGAGAGGAGGGGTCCCTGCGCCGAGCTCCCCCACAACGCGCGGAACGGGTTCAGCTGGACGTGCAGGTAGTTCTCGGGGATGGCGCGCATCGAGCCGAGGACGAACACGTCGATGGGCATGTCGTCCTTCACCGCCACGGCGGTGAGGCCGAGCGGGATGCTCGGTGTGGTGCCCGGGAACGTCATGGCGATCGGCTCGATGTCCCCGGCGTTCTGGTCGGAGGCGAGCCGAAGCGCGACGAAGTGCGTCGTCTCGCCGATGTACGGGGCGAGCAGCGGGCCGAGCCCGTCCGGTACGGCGAATCCGGCCTCTTGCAGCCACTCGACGAGGATCTGCGAATCCGTCGCCAGCAGCGTGACCGTCTCGTAGGGGCCGACCTGGGCGCGGCTCACCACCGTCACGGGTGGCGGCACGTCGGCATCCGCGTCCGCGTCCGCATCGGCGTCCGCATCCGCGTCCGCGTCCGCGTCGCTCTCCCCCCAGCTCGGGGGCGCGTAGCACCCGTTGTCGCGCATGACGAACCGCCACTGCTCCGCGGTGCCCGCCTCGAGGAAGTCGAACAGCGCGGGCGTCGAGCGGTGCAGCTCGGGCTCGGCGGGGACCGGGAGGACCCACGCGAACTCGTCCGCCGGGCCCTGGTAGGCGACCTGGACGTGCATCGTGGTCGTCTGCGCCACGTCGTCGATGGAGAACACGACGACCTCGCCGGCCTGCTCGACGGGGTTCGAGGGGAACTGGAGCCCGGGTGGGGTTGGATTGCAGAACATCCCGCCACAGCCGAGCGCGATGGAGGAGAGAAGGGTCGTCATCGGGTCACCTCGCGAGCTCAGGTTCACCGATGGGCGCGGCGCAGACAACGCAGTTCGTGACAAAACATGCGACACGAATGCCCGTGTTCGCGCATTTCCGCTATATCGGGTCTGATTTCACGGGTGGAGTGGACCGTGGACCGTGGACCGTGGACCGTGGACCGTGGACCGTCGACCGCGGACCGGGGGACCGGGTCTCGGGCTCTGGCCTCGTGCCCGCGAGATTCGCTCGCTGCGAGAGGGGTCCCGGCGTGTCGGAGGCAACGTACCCGGAACGCATCCTCGCCGGAGGCATCGGGGGTTCAACGCATCCTGGACGGGTCGAGGACCGCGAAATGGATGCGTTCGGGGTCCGATGCCTCCCATTTCGACGCGCCCGCGGTCCGAATTCGCTTCGAAGGATGCGTTGAACCCCCGATGCTTCGGCGGAGGATGCGTTCGACCCCCGATGCTCGGGGAGAACGCTACGCCGTGGACCGTGGACCGTCGACCGTCGACCGTCGACCGTCGACTGCTCGTGCTCGTGCTCGTGCTCGTGCTCGTGCTCGTGCTCGTGCTCGTGCTCGTGCTCGTGCTCGTGCTCGTGCTCGTGCTCGTGCTCGTGCTCGTGCTCGTGCTCGTGCTCGTGCTCGTGCTCGTGCTCGTGGTCGTGAGACGTGCTCGTGCGCGTGCTCGGTATCCACGCAGCGAACGATGATGGTCAGCTGATCTCGAGCGCCTGACCTTCCCTCGCGAGGCGCCAGTTGCGCGGCGTGAGCTCGTGGACCGGGGACCGTCGGAATCATCGAGACCGTCGAGACCGTGGACCATGAACCATGGACCATGGACCGCGGACCGTCGACCGCGGGGGTCCTTCCGGGAACCGTCGAGCTCGATCCCTCAAAGCTCGTCCTCCTGGAGTGCTCGCCGCAAGAGCGACGATGACCCCTTCGCCGTCCCGACACGGCCTGGGGTCCACCGGAAGGCGTTTGTCCTGGTCGTTCGTCCCGTCGGTCCACGGTCCACGGCCTACGGTCCACGGCAAGGCGTTTGCCCCGGTCGTCCCCCCCCTCGGTCCACGGTCCACGGTCCACGGTCCACTCGACCCGGAACGCCACCCGACCCGGCAAGCCCCCCTACGCCGGGTTCGCCGCCGCAGCGGCCAGGATCGGCAGCACCACCTGATCGAGCACGGCGGACCGGGCGGCCGCGCGCTCGTGCGTGCAGAGGAGCCCGTGCGCACGGGTCGAGCGGGCACAGCACTCCGCGTCGGCCTGGACGGACGGCTCGGAGAGCACCCGGCCGTACACCTCGCGGACGACGCGCCCGACGATCTCCGGGTGCCGCTCGCGCATCCAGCCGAGCACGCGCCAGCCGAGCTCCGCGTGCGACGCCTCGTCGGAGGCGATGCCCCAGAGGATCTCCGCCAGCCCCGGGTCGACCGCGGCGGACGCGGCGCGCGCAGCCTCCTCGGACGCCACGGCCTCGCCGATGCACCCGTCGATCAGGGTGTGGCGCACGAAGCGCTCGAGGTCCAGGTCGACCTCGCCCGCGGCCTCGGGGAACGGACCGGGACCCACGGCCTCGCCGCCGATCTGCGTCGCGAGCGAGAACGCCACGCGGGCGTGCCGGATCTCGTCGCGGGCCGCGAAGTGCGCCGCATCCACGAGCTCCCACGGGGCGCCGAGCGCGACGAGCTGCAGCCCGAGCCGCGCGAAGGCCGCGACGGACGCGTGCTCCATGCGGGCCTCGGCGATCCACGCCTCCGCGAGCATCGGGCGGAGCACGAGGTCGACGGGCGCCACGTCCAGATCCGCCGTCCACGCGTCGGAGCCGACCTCGGGCGCGGTGCGCGCGTCGTCCGCCACGCGGAACGGCCGGCCGCGGTTCGGCTGGGGCTCGAAGGGCACCTCCTTCGGGTCGACCACGACAGGCGGCCCGGCCTGGCACGCCGAGTAGCAGCAGAGCCGCTCCGGCTCGGAACGCGGGGCGATGGCCGCGCGGAAGGCGGCGGTCATGGGCTCGTCGAGGTGCAGGCTGCCCGGGTAGTCCGGGCCGTAGGTCACGACGCGCTCCAGCCCGACGAACCGGAGGGACGACGCACTCTCGGTGCACACGCCCTTCTCGCCCGGCGGAGCGGTGGACCCGCACACGAACACGCCCACCTCGCCGGCCTCGCAGCGGGGCGTGGGCGCGAGGGCCTCGACCTCCGGCGCGCAGCCCGAGTAGCAGCAGTAGTCGGAGGGATCGAGCCCGCCGGACAGCGTCTCGCGGTACGCGCGCGTCGCCTTGTCGTCGAGCTTCAGCCCGGCGAGCACGGGGTTGTGGGAGCTCCACGTCGCCGTGAGGCCCTCCATCCGCCCGTACGAGCGCAGGTGGTCGCCGCTCGGCCCGCAGACGCCTTTCGACTCGGGCGAGCTGACGCCGCCACACACCAGCGCCTCGCGGCACTCCTTGGCGGACGCGCCGTGGGGCAGCGCGGCGAGCGGCAGCCCCAGGGCGAGCCAGAAGCGCAGGCGGAGGTCGCGCATCAGTACGCCCGGGCGAAGATCGCCCACTCCTGCGCGGGCTTGCCGGTCAGCGGGCAGGTCAGCCCGTCGCAGGGCTCCTGCTCCATCGGGAAGCAGCGGAGCGTCGCCCGTGTCTCGTCGCGCACGGCCTCCTCGTCGGCGTCGTCACCCCCCCAGGGGATCAGGTAGAACCCGGGCTGGGTCTCGATCTTCTCGACGAACTCCGCGCGGGAGTCGACGCGGTAGGTGCACGCCTCGCGCTGCGCCCGGGCGCGCTCGAACAGCTCGCACTGGATGGTCGTCAGCTCGGCCTGGACCGCTTCGACGATCCCGTCGAACGCGATCCCGAACTTGTCGCCGCCCGTCCGCCGCTTCGCGAACGCCTGGCCCTGCTCCATGTCGCGGGGACCGATCTCGAGGCGGAGGGGCACGCCCTTCCGCTCCCACTCGAAGAACTTCGCGCCGGAGCGCACGTTGTCACGGTCGTCGACCTTGACGCGGATGCCCGCAGCCTTCAGGCCGGCCGCGATCTCGTCGATCTTCGGCATCACCTGCCCCCAGACCTTCGGCGGACCGGCGGGCAGCAGCACCACCTGGATGGGGGCGACCTCGGGGGGCAGGACCAGCCCATCGTCGTCGCTGTGCGTCATGATGACCGCGCCGACGAGCCGCGTGGAGACGCCCCAGGACGTGGCCCACACGTAGTCCCGCGTCTCTTCCTTCGTCTGGAAGGTGACGTCGAAGGCCTTCGCGAAGTTCTGGCCGAGGAAGTGCGACGTGCCGGCCTGGAGCGCCCAGCCGTTCTGCATCATCGCCTCGATCGTGTACGTCTCGACGGCCCCGGCGAAGCGCTCGCGCGCGGACTTCCGGCCCTTCACGACGGGCACGGCCAGCTTGGTCTCGGCGACCTCGGCGTAGATGTCGAGCATCTTCAGCGTCTCCTCGACGGCCTCGGCCTCCGTGGCGTGGGCGGTGTGCCCCTCCTGCCAGAGGAACTCGGCCGTGCGGAGGAATGGACGCGTCCGCATCTCCCAGCGGACCACGTTGGCCCACTGGTTGATCAGGATGGGGAGATCGCGCCAGGAGTCGATCCACCGCCCGTACATGTGCCAGATGATCGTCTCGGAGGTGGGCCGGACCACGAGGGGCTCTTCGAGCTGACTCGCGGGGTCGGGCTCGACCGCCACGTTGCCAGCTTCGTCTTTGGTGGTGCGGAGACGGTGGTGCGTGACCAGCGCACACTCCATCGCGAATCCCTCGACGTGCGCGGCCTCTTTGGAGAGGAAGCTCATGGGGATGAACAGCGGGAAGTACGCGTTGACGTGCCCGGTGTCCTTGAAGCGCTGGTCGAAGAACTTCTGGATGTTCTCCCAGATGCCGAAGCCGTGCGGCTTGAGGACCTTGCACCCACGGACCGGCGCGTCGTCGAGCAGGTCGCCCTGCGCGATGACGTCGTTGTACCAGGCCGAGTAGTTCTCGGCGCGCGTCGTGATGCTGCTGTCCTGCTGGGCCATGGTGGCCTCCTCCCTTCGCGAACGCATCGCGTAACCCGACCGCGTCCACGAGCACGAACGCGGACCCGCGTCGAGGCGGGCCCGCTGCGTGGCTCACCGCATCCGTGTGAGCATCGCCCCGACCCGACGCAGCAGCTGCTGCTTCGCCGGACCTTCCTCGAGCTCGACCAGATCGAGGACGGCGCAGACCTCGGCGGCGCTGCCTCGTGCGATGCGGAAGTGGTTTCGCCCGGCGGCACCTGCCCGGCCGAAGCCCTCGGCGATGTTCAGCACGACGGAGTCGGCTGCGCGCATGGCTTGATCGCGAAGGTGCGGGGAACCCGCCGGCCAGCGGGTCTTGCGGACCCAGCGGGCAACGTCGACGGCGAGGCGGTAGGCGTCGTAGGACTCGTGGGAGAATTCGTACATCGGGACTCCTGGAGGACGGGTCTGGTTGGGGCCGCCCTCGTCCCCACCGGCCCCCTCCCCACCCACCCGGCTCGAAGAAAACCCTCCCAAGGACCGCACGAGAGGAGGAGGCGCAAGCCCCTCCAAAACCAAAGTCTACCCCGTGGTTTTCTTTGGTCGGGTGGGTGGGGAGGGGGCAGGTTCGGGGAAGTGGGCGGCTCCGACTCGGACTCGGCCTCGGGGCTCGATCTCGGGCTCGATCTCGGACTCGATCTCGACCTCGACCTCGATCTCGGACCGGAGAACGAGAACGAGAACGAGAACGAGAACGAGAACGAGAACGAGAACGAGAACGAGAACGAGAACGAGAACGAGAACGAGAACGAGAACGAGAACGAGAACGAGAACGAGATCGAGATAAAGGCTCCCCTGTGGAAGCAGCCCTCCCCAACAAGACGCTCCAGCTGGTCGATCTCCCCCGCGTGAACGAGATCGCGGCCGTGCTCGCGAAGAACGGCTTCGGCCACATCCTCGGCGTGATCGGGATCACGAGCGCGCTCGACAGCGGCGTCGACACCACGAAGACCGCGCCGTACGCGCGGCGCATGCGGCAGGCGCTCGTCGAGCTCGGCCCGACCTACGTGAAGCTCGGCCAGGTCCTGTCGGTGCGGCCCGACATCCTCCCCGAAGACGTGCTGAAGGAGTTCGAGACGCTGCAGGATCGCGTCCCTCCCATGCCGTTCGACCAGGTGCGCGAGGTCCTCGAGTCCGAGCTCACCCAGCCCCTCGAAGACGTGTTCGAGCAGTTCGACGAGGTCCCGCTCGGGTCTGCGTCCATCGCCCAGGTGCACCGCGCCGTCCTGCACGGCGGGCACGAGGTCGCGGTGAAGCTCCAGCGCAAGGGCATCGAGCGCAAGATCCGCAGCGACATCCACATCCTCTACACCCTGGCCAACCTGCTCGAAGGCCAGTTCACGCTCCCCGGCCTGCACACGCCCACCGACATCGTGCGCGAGTTCGACCAGGCCATCATGATCGAGCTCGACTTCCTGCAAGAGCTCAAGGCGGCCGAGCGGCTGCTGCGCCACACCGGCGACGACGAGCGCGCCATCAAGATCCCGCGGGTCTACCCGCGCTGGTCCACCCGCCGGGTGCTCGTGATGGAGATGATCAAGGGCAAGCCGCTCGGCACCGCGCTGAACGAGCTCGAAGGCCCGCAGCGCCGCATCGTGGCGCACCAGATCATGGAAGCCACGTACCGCCAGGTCTTCGACTACGGCTTCTTCCACGGCGATCCCCACCCCGGGAACCTGTTCGTCACCGACGAAGGCCGGCTCGCCTACCTCGACTTCGGCGTCGTGGGCACGCTCACCGGCAACATGCAGGACACCATCATCTCGGCCTTCACCTCGATGGTCTTCCGCGACGCCGACACGCTCGCGATGGCCGTCTACCGCGCCGGCGCCGTGAAAGACGGCCGCGTCGACCTCCGCGCGTTCCGCGAAGAGCTCGAGAAGAAGATGATGCAGTACTACGGCGCTTCGCTCGACGACCTCGCGAACACCGCCACGTTCGTGGAAGTGGTGCAGATGTGCACCCGGTTCAAGATCAGCCTCCCCGCCGAGTTCGCGGTCCTCGCCCGGGCGATCGCGCTCGTCGAGGGCGAGATCCGCGCCCTGCTGCCGGGCGTCGACATCGTCGAAGAGGTGCGCCCCTACGCGCAGCGGCTGATGACCCGCCGCTTCTCGCCCGACCGCGTCGCCCACGACCTCGCCAAGGTGATGATGCAGGCGCAGGGCCACTTCCGCGATCTGCCCACGCAGTTCAACCAGATGGTGATGGACCTCGAGAACGGGAACGTGACGGTGATCACCGTCGATCCCGACGCGAGCGCCCTGAGATCCGAGATCCGATCCGCGGTGCTCCGCCTGTCGCTCGGCTTCTTCGCGACCACGATCACCATGGGCTCGTTCCTGTTCCTGGCGGCGTGGAGCCCGACGATCTTCGGGTTCTCGATCTTCGGGCCGCTCGCGGTGTTCATGCTGGCCTTCGGGCTCGTGATGTTCGGCTTCCTCGGCTTCCACGTGCTGTTCGCCCGGTGGCTCGACCTCTCGATGTGGCGTCGACGTTTCTGGGCCACTCTGCGCTTCTTCAGCTGGCGTAGAGGTTAAAGGGCGCGGCGCCCTTCCGGGCAGTGCTCTGTGGTAGTGTCCGGCGGTCACCCGACGGGCGGCGAAGAGGCAAAGGACCCGTGACGAACAAGCTCGAATTCTCCCGCGGCGACGTGATCGCCAAGAAGTACGAGGTCGTCGATCTCCTGGACGAGAGCCCCCTGGGTCTCACCTACCGTGTGAAGCACGGCGAGTCCGGCAAGTACGTCCGCCTGCTGGTGCTTCGCCCGCGCGTGGCGAACCGCGACGCCAAAGAGCAGCTGATCCGCTGCTTCAAAGAGGCGAAGGGCGGCAAGCACGACAACCTGATCAAGCTCGGCGAGCTCGGCGAGCACCAGGGTCTCGCGTACGTCACGATGGAAGACTTCGACGGCACCACGCTGCGCGAGCTCATCCAGGAGTACAAGATCCAGGGCAAGCCCTTCGACGTGAAGGAAGCCGCCCAGATCACGATCCAGATCCTCGAGGGCGTCGAAGCCGCGAAGGATGCGGGGTTCGTGTTCCGGGCGCTGCGGCCCGAGTACGTGCTCGTGAAGACCCGCCGCACCGGGCCCCGCAAGCAGAACTTCGTCGCGAACGTGAAGCTCATCGGCGTCGGCTTCTGGGATCTGGTGCCCAGCGCGATCCTCGCCGAAGACGAGTTCTCCCGCGGTGAAGCGCAGTACATCGCGCCCGAGCTCAAGAGCTTCGAGCCCCGTCCCACCGAGCGGTGCGACGTCTACTCGTCCGGCGTGATGTTCTACGAGATGGTCGTGGGCACCGCGCCCGTCGGCACGTTCCAGCTGCCGAAGACCAAGCGCCCCGACCTCCCCGATCACGTGAACAACGTGGCCGAGCTGGCGCTCGCGCACTCCCCCGAAGACCGCTACCAGACGGCGCGCGACTTCATCATCGACATCCAGCGCATCTTCGACGGGTCGGCCGAAGAGTCGAAGAGCAACCTCAAGCTGCTCACGCCCATCGTCGCGATCGCGATGATCATGGCGATGTTCCTGATCGTCGCCGTCGCCATCATCCTCTTCAACCTCCGCCCCGACCCGGTGAAGGTGGCCGAAGCCGAAGACGCCACGGCCCGCAACGCGGTCGTCGAGCAGGTCCGGTCCGGCATGCCGACCGAGACCGAGATCAAGGCGATCCTGCAGAACCACCCGCAGAACATGGCCTACGTCCCGGGCGGCCCGTACCTCTCCGGCGCGCTCCGGATGGAGAAGTTCGACAAGAACAACTCCCTCGCCCAGCCCACCGAGCCCGTGAACGAGGTGGTCGACGTGAAGGGCTTCGTCATCGACCTCTTCGAGTTCCCGAACTTCCCGAACACGGCGCCCACCCTCGAGCTCACGCAAGAGCAGGCGGCGAAGGAGTGCGAGAACGTCGGCAAGCGCCTGTGCACGTCCGACGAGTGGGAGAAGGCCTGCAAGGGCCCGCAGATGTACGCGTACAGCTACGGCGACACCTTCGACCCCGACTTCTGCGGCAACGGCCTCGACGAGACCTACCGGTCCGGCGCCCGGCAGAACTGCCGCAGCGGCTGGGGCGCGTTCGACATGAGCGGCAACTTCCGCGAGTGGACCAGCACCCCCCAGGTCGGCTCGACCAACCGCGTCGAGGTGAAGGGCGGCGTCCGCGCGGCGGCCGAGAAGGGCACGCGCTGCGCGTTCAGCAAAGACGAGCGCACCACGTACTCCGACAAGTCCATCGGCTTCCGCTGCTGCCGCGATGCCGACGCGCCGAAGTGGGAGCCCCCCGCCGACGGCGAGAAGAAGCCCGAGTAGCGTCACGCAGCGTGCCCCGGGCGCGCCACGCCGGGCCTACGGCGTCGTGATCTGCAGGATCACGGGCGGATCGGACTGCTGCCCATCGGAGTCTTCGAGCACGAGCGCGAACTCCGTCACGATGCCGCTCTCGGGCTCGCCGTTCACGGCGATGTCGATGAACAGCTCGGCCTCGGAGATCGAGCAGTCGTGGGGGCCGAAGTCGTTCTCCGCCACGATCGGGTCGGTGAGATCGACGATCTGATCGATGTCGTCGTCGAAGCCCACCAGGATCCGGTAGGCCGTGAGCGCGCCATCCGCGTCGGCCGCATCGAACGTGATGCGGAGGCTCGGCCACACCTGCCCCCCGAAGTCCATCGGGCCGTTGTCGACGATCACCGCGTTCGCGACGGTGGGCGGCGTGGCGCCGCACGGGGTGGGTGGGGGTGGGTCGGTGTCCTCCGGCGTGCCGCCCGAGCAGGCGACCAGCGCGAGGAACCCGAGGCATCGGGCCGACGGGGACAGCTTCATGGGCACAGGATACACACTCGCGATGGCGGACTTCTCCCGACTGTTCGTACCGTGGGGCACGTACGGCGCACTGCGGGATCAGCTCGGCAGCATCCGCAAGATCTACGTGGGCAACGACCGCGTGCTGCGGCGCGACGACTTCGGCGCGACCTCCGAGCGCGTGCTGCTGCTGCACGGCTTCTTCCAGACGCGGAACCTCTGGGACGTGATGGAGGACCGGCTGCGATTCGACGGCTTCAGCGTGATGTCGTTCAACCTCGGCGGCCTGTTCTGGCGGTTCAACACGCACCCCGTCGAGAAGTCTGCCGAGCTGATCGCCGAGAAGGTCGAGCGCCTGTGCGAGAAGCACGGCTTCGAGAACCTGCACATCATCGGGCACAGCAAGGGCGGGCTGATCGCGCGCAAGTACGTGCAGGAGCACGGCGGAGACAAGCGCGTGAAGTCGGTCGTCACGCTGGGCACCCCGCACCACGGCACGCCGACCGCGGCCGTCGCCGTGGGGCTCATGGGCTTCGGGCTGGTGCGGTCGTCTGCGCGAGACCTGCTCCCCCGCTCGCGCCTCGTCCGGGATCTGGGTCGCGACCGGTTCCCCGACCACATCCCGCTCACCTCGATCTACTCGAAGCAGGATCTGGTGTGTCCGTGGTGGTGCAGCACGCTGCATGCCCGCGGGCAGAGCCAGATGAAGAACATCGCCGTCACGGGCATCGGGCACAGTCAGCTGGCGTGGGACGCCGGCGTGTACCGGCACGTGAAGGCCGCACTGGAGGAGGCCAGCAATGGCTGACGCATACCGCGACGCCGGCGTCGACATCGAGGCCGGCGACCGCCTGGTCGAGCGCATCAAGCCCATGGCCGCATCCACGCGACGCCCCGGCGTGCTCGGCGGGATCGGGGGTTTCGGAGGGTTGTTCGCCGTCCCCGCCGGGTACGACGAGCCCGTGCTCGTCTCGGGCACCGACGGCGTCGGCACGAAGCTGCTGCTCGCGCAGGCCCTCGGCAAGCACGACACCATCGGCATCGACCTCGTGGCGATGTGCGTGAACGACATCGTCGTGGTGGGCGCCGAGCCGCTGTTCTTCCTCGACTACTTCGCCACCGGGCGGCTCGACACGGATGCCGCCGCCGAGGTCGTCTCCGGCATCGCCGAGGGCTGTCGGCAGGCCGGCTGCGCGCTGCTCGGCGGCGAGACCGCCGAGATGCCCGGCATGTACGCGCCCGGCCACTACGACCTCGCGGGCTTCGCGGTGGGCGTCGCCGAGCGCGCACGCCTGCCCGACCCCGAGCGCGTTGCGGCCGGCGACGTGCTCGTCGGGCTGCCGAGCAACGGCCTCCACAGCAACGGGTACTCCCTGGTGCGCAAGGTCGTCGTGGGGCTCGATCCGGCCGCAGAGCACGGGCTCGGCCGGCCGCTGGGCGACGTGGTCCTCGACCCCACGCGCATCTACGTCCGCGACCTGCTCCCCCTGTTCCGCGACGGGCTCGTGAAGGGGGCCGCGCACATCACGGGCGGCGGGCTCCCCGGCAACGTGCCGCGCATGCTCCCCGAGTCCCTCGGCGTGCACATCGACGCGCGCAGCTGGCAGATCCCGCCGATCTTCCGCCTCCTCGAAGCCCGCGGCGGCCTCGACATGGACGACCTGCTCCAGACGTTCAACTGCGGCGTGGGCATGGTGCTCGCCGTGGCTCCCGGCGACGTCGACGCGGTGCTCGCCCGCACCGACGGCTTCCGCATGGGCGAGGTCACCGCGGCCCCGGGCGTGGTGGTGGCGTGACCCCGAAGACGCCCGTGGGCGTGCTGATCAGCGGCTCCGGCACCAACCTCCAGGCCCTGCTCGACGCCTGCGCCCGGCCCGACTTCCCCGCGCGCATCGCGGTGGTCCTGTCCAACGTGCCCACTGCATACGGGCTGCAGCGCGCTCAGGATGCCGGCGTCCCCACGGTCGTCGTGCCGCATCGGCCCTGGCCCTCGCGCGAGGCCTACGACGCCGCGGTGGTCGAGAAGCTCCGCGCGCACGGCGTCGAGTGGGTGTGCCTCGCCGGGTTCATGCGCATCGTCACGCCCGTGCTGCTCGAGGCCTTCGGCGGCCGCGTGCTGAACATCCACCCCTCCCTGCTGCCGAGCTTCCCCGGGCTGCATGCCCAGCGCCAGGCCCTCCAGCACGGCGTGAAGCTCGCCGGAGCGACCGTCCACCTCGTCGACGCCGGCATGGACTCGGGGCCCATCGTCGCCCAGGCCGCCGTACCGGTCCTCGCCGCCGACACCGAAGACACGCTGAAGGCCCGCATCCTCGAGGTCGAGCACACGATCTACCCCGAGGCGCTGAGGCAGGCGGTCCGTGGCGAGCTCGCGCCCCTCCTCGCGGTGGACTGAGGGCTGGCGCGCTACAACGGGTGCATGAAGTCCGCCGTCCTCATGTGCCATGCGCCCATCGTGATCCCGGCCATCTCCGGCCCGCGCGGCCAGGATTGCGCCCAGACCACGGCCGCCATGCGCCGCACCGCCGAGGCCGTCGTGGGCACCCGGCCGTCCGTCGTGGTCGTCCTGTCGCCGCACGCCCCACGGGACCGCCGCAGCTGGGCGATCTACGGCGGGGGGCGCGTGTCCGGGAGCTTCGCGCCGTTCGGGCGTCCGGACGTCGCGCTGGGCCTGCCGAACGCGGCGCCTGCCGTCCGCGAGGCCCTGCGGGGCGTGTCGCTCGTCGAGATCCCCGCGCAGCCCCTCGACCACGGCGCGCTCGTTCCCCTGTGGTTCCTCCACGAGGCCGGCTGGCGCGGGCCCACCGCGGTGCTCGGCGTCCCGTGGACGAACACCGACGGCCCGGAGATCGGCCGGCTGCTCGGGCGCCAGCCCGACTGGGCGGTCGTCGCCAGCGGCGACATGTCGCATCGCCTCATCCCCGGCGCACCCTCGGGCTACGACCCCGAGGCGCACCGCTTCGACGAGGGCTTCGTGCAGGCGCTGCGCGACGGGCGCCTCGCGGACGCCGTCCAGCCCCAACCAGCGCTGCGCGACCGCGCCGCCGAAGACGTGATCGACACCACCGCCGTGCTCGTCGGCGCGCTCGGCCCGTCGCTCGGCTTCGACCCGGTGCTGGCGTACGAAGGGCCGTTCGGCGTGGGGTACTGCGAAGCCGTGTTCGTCCCGGCGCCGCCCCGATGATCGCGCTCCTCCTCCTCGTGTCGCCGGTCGAGGCGAAGAAGGTCCGCTTCGGTTGGCAACCGCTCCGCGACCAGAGCGCGATCCGGTTCGAGTCCAACAACGACGCGACCCTCGAGGGCACCGTGTCGATCGGCGAGCGCGAGCTCGGCACGATGGGCACGAGCCTCGTCCAGCTCGAGGGCAAGTCCTGGGTGCTCCAGCAGGTCGAGGACGGGGACCCACGCGTCGTCGACATCGCCTGGGGCGACCGGCGGATCCGCACGCAGCTCACCGACGGCGCCGGCGTCGAAGACGACGTGCACCCCGTCGCCGGACGCACCTGGACGCTCGACGTGAGCAACGGCGACCTCCAGATCCGCCCCACCGCCGAAGGGGCCATCCTCGAGGCCATCCAGATCTCCGGCACCCAGCTCGCGGGCCTCATGGAGATCGGCGTGACCCTCGACGGCGCCGTCCTCTCCACGGGCAGCCCCGTCGAGAGCGCCGCCATCGCCGAGCTCGTCGGCGGCCTGGTCGGCGCGAGGCCGCGGGAGTCGAGCGCTTCGCTCGAAGGGGTGCGCAAGGTCGACGGCAGGAAGCTCGCCGTCGTCGCGGTGCAGATCGCGCTCGACGAGCAGACCCGCAGTGGGCCCGGGATGGCGATGGACCTGTCGGGCGAGGTGCTCATCGACCCGCGCACCGGGCGGTTGAGCGCCATCGACATCGCGGGGCCCGTGCACATGAAGGGCACGGAAGAGCAGGACGGCGTCCTGTACACGACCACGATCACAGGGACCCTGAAGTCGTCGACCCACCTCCTGTGGACCGACGCGGCCCCCTGACCCGGTCTCCGGAGGCTCCATTGTCCGACCATCCCCTCATCGCCATCGCCCGGGACGCGCTCACCGCGCACGTCCACCGCGAGGGCTACAGCGTGCCGGAGCTCCCCGCGCCGTGGGACCGGGAGGCCGGGGTGTTCGTGACGCTGACGAAGCACGGCGACCTGCGCGGCTGCATCGGGCACCTGTCGCCCACCCAGCCCTCCCTCGCGGCCGAGGTCGCGGTCTGCGCCGTGCTGGCGGGCGCGCGCGACGATCGATTCGCCCCCGTCGCGCCGAACGAGCTCGCCGAGCTGGAGTACGAGGTCAGCATCCTGCACGCGCCCGAGCCCGCGACGCTGGCCCAGCTCGACGCGCGCCGGTACGGCGTCATCGTCACATCCGGCCACCGGCGCGGCGTGCTCCTGCCCGACCTCGAGGGCGTCGACAGCCCCGAGCAGCAGATCGCGATCTGCCGCCGCAAGGGGGGCATCCCCGCCGATGCGCCCGTCTCGCTCGAGCGCTTCGAGGTGGAGAAGGTGCGATGACCGCCGGCCGCTGGTTCACCAAGCTCGAAGACGGCCGCATCCGGTGCGACCTCTGCCCGCGCGAATGCACGATGAGTCCCGGCCAGCGCGGCTTCTGCTTCGTCCGCCAGGCGACCGACGACGGCATCGACCTCACGACGTACGGGCGCTCGTCGGGCTTCTGCATCGACCCGATCGAGAAGAAGCCGCTGAACCACTTCCTGCCGGGAACGCCGGTCCTCTCGTTCGGGACGGCTGGCTGCAACCTCGGCTGCCGCTTCTGCCAGAACTGGGACATCAGCAAAGCGAAGGAAGACGACCGCCTGCAGTCGCGCGCGACCCCCGAGGCCATCGCGGAGGCCGCCCGCCAGACGGGCTGCCGCAGCGTGGCGTTCACCTACAACGACCCCGTGATCTTCGCGGAGTACGCGATCGACACGGCCGAGGCCTGCCACGCGGTGGGCCTGAAGACCGTCGCGGTGACGGCCGGCTACATCCGCCCGCCGGCACGCGAGGAATTCTTCGGGGCGATGGACGCCGCGAACATCGATCTGAAGGCGTTCACCGAGGGGTTCTACGAGCGCCAGTGCTTCGCGAAGCTGCCCGACGTGCTCGAGACCATCGCGTACGCCGTGAACGAGACCGACTGCTGGGTCGAGCTCACCACGCTCCTCATCCCCGGCGAGAACGACTCCGACGGCGAGATCGACGCCATGACGCAATGGATCGCCCGCGAGCTCGGCCCCGACGTCCCGCTGCACTTCTCGGCCTTCCACCCCGACTTCAAGATGGTCGACAAGGGCCGGACGCCCCTCGACACGCTCCTCACCGCGCGCCGAATCGCGAAGGCGAACGGCCTGCACCACGTGTACTGCGGCAACGTCCACCACCCCGAGTCCGACACGACCTTCTGCAGCCACTGCGGAGAGGCGCTGATCGAGCGCGACTGGTACGTGCTGCGGCGCTGGAACCTGTCGCACGGCGCGTGTCCGCGCTGCCACACGAAGCTGCCGGGGCTCTTCGAGGATCGCCCGGGGGACTGGGGGGCGAAGCGCCGCGTCCTGCCGATGTAGCATCCGCCCACGAGGACCCCTCCATGGCGATGACCGTCCGGCAGAAGCTCGCGATCGCCTCCTGGAAAGCCCCCCAGGAAGGCAACATCTACGGCAAGCTCACCCTCGATGCGACCGAGGCCCTGAAGTACCTCGCGTGGCTCCGGGAGACCTCGGGCGAGAAGGTCACCATCACGCACCTCGTCGGGAAGGCCGTCGCGCAGGCGCTCCAGCACGCTCCGAAGCTCAACGGCGTCATCCGGTTCGGGTCGTTCGTCCCCCGGCAGACGATCGACATCGCGTTCCTCGTGGCGCTCGAAGAGGGCAAGAACCTCGCGAAGGCGAAGGTCTGCGACTACGACCAGAAGTCCGTCGTCGACGTGGCGAAGGAGCTGCGCGAGCTCGCCGAGAGGCTCTACAGCGGCAAGGACGAGAACTTCAACAAGTCGATGGGCCCGCTGAAGTTCCTGCCGACCTGGATCATCCGTCCCCTCGTGAAGACAATGGGGTACCTGTCGAGCGTGCTCGGCCTGTCGGTGCCCGCGCTCGGCGTCGAGGCGTACCCGTTCGGCAGCTGCATCATCACGAACGTCGGCGTGTTCGGCCTCGACGAGGGCTACGTGCCACCGACGCCCTTCGCCCACGTGCCGCTCTACGTGCTGATCGGCGCGCTCAAGGAAGCCCCGTGGGTCAACGAGCGCCACGAGCTCGAGGTGCGCCCGCAGCTCACGATCACGGCCACGATCGACCACCGCTACATGGACGGGGCGCAGGGCGGGGTCCTCGCCGAGCACGTACGCAAGGTGTTCGCGGACCCCTGGGCGCTGTCGGGCCTCGAGGGCCACCCCGAGGCCGCAGCGGACGCCGTGTAGCGTTCCCTACCCACGGAGCCGATGGATCGGCGCAGCGGAATCGGTCTCACGCAGAAGACGCAGAAGGTCCAGAAGGGGGCACGACGCATCCGTTCTGCGCCCTCCTCTACGTGCAAGGGATCGCGCTTCGAGCGTCCCAAGGCATCACGCAGATGACGCAGAAGGACGCAGATGACGCAGAAACGAGGCTGACCCGGGTCCAGCGTCTTCGCGTCCCCGGAGCGCCGAGTGGGCCTTGTTGCGGAACGGATTCGCGACTCACCAGAGCAGGCCGGCGTTTCTGCTGATCCGGTGAGCGCACCCGCCAAACGCCGCCCCGTCCACTTCTGAGTTTTGGGGAGAGGCACCGTCCGACCCGGTCGGCGGTCTTGGCGGTCTTGGCGGTCCTACAGTCCTGGCGGTCTTGGCGGTCTTGGCGGTCTTGGCGGTGCAATCAGACGTTTGGCCCATCGAGGCAGTGGATTTCGGCGAACACCGACAAATTCCATTCGTTGAAGCTGTGCAAAACGCGGATCCGCATCCAGTGGGCGCCGTCACGGGTCCAGCCTCCTCGTTTCCCCAGGCACCCTTCGAAGGGGATCGCACCGCCGGGACCGCCAAGGAAGCCCAGGTCCACCCGTGACGTCGGGGCTCTGGAGGGACGTCCCGGTGTTCGGTTCGACCAGAGTGGCCTTCCCGCGGACCGGAATCGGGATTCACCAGAGCAGGCGGGCGTTGTTCGGGCTGCTCGGGGAAACGGGGACGATCGATCGAGGACGGCGTGGTTTCTGCGTCATCCGCGTCCATCTGCGTCATCTGCGTGATGCCTCGGGACGCTCGAAGCTCGACCACGTTCCGCACAGAGCGCTGTGGCTCGCTCTCCTCAGAGGAGGTCGCGGAGCGCCTCGAGCGACGCCGGAATGGTCGTCTCGTGCCGTGGACGCTCGAGGAGCGCGGCCAGCGCGGGCGGAACGGGGACCGCCTGCCCGATCAGCGGCTCGACGACGGTGTCGAACTTGGACGGGTGCGCGGTGGCGGCGACGATGCACGGCATGCCGATCTGCTCGCGGACCTTCAGCGCACAGGCCGTGTGCGGGCACACCGGACGCCCGTAGCGCGCGATCGACCCCGCGATGACCTCGCGGATGGTGGCGTCGTCGACGGAGAGCGCGCGCACGCCATCCCACATCGGCCCGTCGAGATCCATGAGGCGCTCGAGGTTGGACGGGCGGCTCACGTCCATCGCGTTCGCGAGCGTGGCGATGGTGTCGTGGGGCTCGAGCCGGCCGGTCTGCTCGAACCGGACGAGCGTGTCGTTCGCGTTGGTCGCGAGAACCACGTCGGCGATGGGCAGGCCACACCGACGGGCCCAGATCGCCGCCACCGCGTTGCCGAGGTTGCCCGTCGGGATCACGAAGCTCCACCCCGGCAGCTGGAGCGCGCTGGCCGCGTGGTAGGCCATCTGCGGGAGCAGCCGGCCGATGTTGATGCTGTTGGCGGACGAGAGCCGGCGCCGCGCGTTGCACGCCGGGTCGAGGAAGGCCGCCTTCACGAGCGCCTGGCACGCGTCGAAGTCGCCCTCGACCGACAGGGTGCGCACGTTGCCACCCCAGCACGAGAGCTGGTGGGCCTGGCGCTCGCTGACCCGGCCCCGCGGGTACAGCACGATCACCTCGACGCCGGGCTTGCCGTGGAAGGCCGCGGCCACGGCGCCGCCGGTGTCGCCGGAGGTCGCGACGAGGATCGTGAGCGGGCGATCCTCTCCGCGCTGCAGGCGGGACATGCAGGACGCCAGGAAGCGCGCCCCGAAGTCCTTGAAGGCCGCGGACGGCCCGTGGAACAGCTCCATCAGGCGTGTGGTCGCGTCGATCTCGACGAGCGGGACCTCGATGTCGAGCGCCTCGTGGCAGATCGCCTCGAGCTCGGGCTCGAGCACGTCACCCGCGAAGAACGGCGCGAGCAGGCCGACCGCCACGTCGGCCACGCCGTGCCGACCGCGCAGGTCGCCCACCCGGGGCAGCGCGGTGGGGACGTAGAGCCCGCCGTCGGGCGCCAGCCCGGCCGACATCGCCGCCGACAGCGGGACGAGAGGCTCGCGGGACCGTGTGGATCGGTACTTCATGGTCTGTAGGAATCTCGTCAAGGACTTGCGGAGGGCTGAACGGCCAGCAACGTATCCACACCACCGGTTCCTGGGGGACACGTCATGATCCAGATCCTTCTCTCCGTCGCAGCCGCCAACCCGACCACGGCCGACCTGATGGATGCAGGCCCCGACGACCGTGGCGAGGCGCCGGTCATCGCGGGCGGCGACGAGCAGCGCGCGTTCATCATCAACGGCGACAGCGCCGACAAAGACGACTGGCCCATGGCCGGCGGCATGCTGCTCACCGGCGACCTGACCTACCAGGGCTTCGAGTTCGAGCAGACCGCGGTGCTGTGCTCCAGCACGCTCATCGCGCCCGACGTGGTGCTGCTCGCCGCGCACTGCATCGACCTCGACGCGCTCACGCTGCAGCTCGACCCGTCCGGCTCGGTCGAGATCCGCAACCCCGAGCTCTACTGGACCCGCAAGGTCGACCTGTCGGCGTACCAGCTCGGCGCGCCGCCCGCGAACCTGCCCGCCGACGCGGTGCGGGCGAAGGCCTACGTCGGGCACAACGGCTTCAGCCTGTTCGGGATGCAGCTCGGCCTCGCCGAGAACAAGGACATCGCGCTGCTCTTCCTCGAAGAGCCCATCCTCGACGTGCCGCTCGGGTACCTGCCGCAGCGCGACACCGCCGAGACCGAGATGCAGGTCGGCGCCGATCTCGTCGTCGTCGGCTGGGGCCAGCAGACCGCCACCCAGCAGGGCCAGCAGCCCCCGCCCGGCAGCTACGGCGTGAAGATGATGGGCACGTCCCACGTCGCCGAGAAGGCGCCGTACGAGTTCAAGGTCGGCGAGGTGATGTCCGACGTGCGCAAGTGCCACGGCGACTCCGGCGGGCCGTCGTTCATGCAGGTCGAGACCGACTCGTCCGAGATCTACCGGGTCGTCGGCGTCACGAGCCACAGCTACGACTTCTCCGACTGCAGCACGACGGGCGGCGTCGACACGCGCGTCAGCCACTACCTCGACTGGATCGAGAACAAGATGACGGCGGCCTGCGAAGACGGCACCCGCGTGTGGTGCGACATCCCCGGCCTCATCCCGCCGCCCGCGGCCGACGGCACGCTCGCGTGGGAGGTCCCCGAAGAGCCCGAGGCCAAGGGCTGCAGCACCGCAGGCACCACCGGCGCGGTCGGCTGGCTCGCGCTCGGCGCCCTCGCCCTGATCCGCCGCCGCTGATGATCGCCCTCCTCACCCTGCTCTCCGGCCTCTCCTGGGCCCAGGACGGCGCCGCCGCTGCGGACGAGCCCGACGACTTCGCCGAGGTCGTCCTCGTCTGGCCGGACAAGTTCGCCCGCTGGAAGGACACCCGCTGGCTCATCGCCACCGAGGTCGTCATCCCCACCGGGATGGTCTTCGCCCGCACCGACAACCAGGGCTTCCGCACGTTCGCGTGGCAGATCAAGGCCGTGATCGCGTGCGATCAGGACTACAAGCTCGGCGGCAAGCACATCGAGGTGCTCTGCGAGATCGAAGACGTGGCGATCCAGGCCACGAGCTACAACCGGTTCAAGCGCGAGAAAGACAAGCAGCTCGTCCAGGAAGTGCTCGACGAGCTCGACCACAAGCTCACGAACGCGAAGGTCCAGCTCCAGGTCAGCGACCGCGGCTCGGTCACCAACGTCGATCTCGAGGGCCTCCCCCGGAAGAACCAGCGCGAGGGGCTCATCAACGAGACGCTCCGCCAGGTCACGGCGCGGATGATGTACCCCTTCCACATGAAGCTCCCGAAGTCGGGGGTCAAAGAGGGGAACTGGCCCGAGTTCGACAGCGAGCTCATGAGCATGCCGAGCCTCGACGGCGTGCGCGGCTTCACGACGATCGTGCACTGGATGAACTTCTACAAGGGCTACCTGCTGGTGCAGGACATCGGGTCCGGCGTGGTCGAGGTGACCTCCCTCCCGAGCCGCATCGAAGGCCTCAACGAAGGCGTCGACGGCGGCGGCAGCGCCTCGAAGGACGTGGGTGCCGGCACCGGCGCCGATGCGCCCACGCTGTTCAGCGGCCTCGGTCTCGACGAAGAGCCCGCGATCGTCGTCACCACCTGGAAGCTCCACATGGACGGCGTGTCGATCTACAACGTCGACAACGGCATCATGGAAGAGCGCGTGTGGAGCATGAGCGGCACGCCCACCGCATCCAACGAGAGCCTGCTGAAGTACTGGTACTCCGGTCGTATCCAGCTGCTCGGCGCCGACGACGACATCGACATCGGGCCCACGCAGCAGATCAGCTACCCGGGCCTCGAGGTCGAGGGCCTCCCGGTCTGGCTGCCCGCCGACCCCGAGCTCGCGAAAGACCTCGAGGGCTTCCGGCCTGGCGCCCGCCTGAACATGGCCGACCAGGACGACCCGCGGGCGCGGAAGAAGAAGAAGGGCGACGAAGAAGAAGAGGAGTGATTGACCCTCGCCGCCTTTCGGTGGACCTTGGGAGGGTGACCCTCTTCGCGCTGCTGCTCGGCTGCCCGAGCGAACCGTCGACGCCCGACGTGCCCACCCCGCCGCACGAGACGATGCTCGTCGAGGTCGCGGCACCCACGTGCGCCGAGCCCTCCCTCCGCACCACGGGCACGCCGTTCGCCGCGTTCACGCTGCCCGACGCGACGCCCGCCTCCGAGCTCTACGTCTGGGGCGGCGGAATCGTGGCCGAGGACTTCGATGGAGACGGCCAGCACGAGCTGATCACGATCCGCGACGGCCTCGCCGAGTACCTCGACTGGACGGGCTCCACCTGGGTCGAGCGAGACGGCCTGCCGGCGCTCGACCTCGAGCACGGCTTCGGCGGTGCGGTGGCCGACCTGGATGCCGACGGCGACGCAGACCTCGTGATCACCCGCTGGGGCCAGCCGAACTACGCCCTCGAGAACGACGGCACGGGCGCGTTCACCGACGCCACCGCGCGCTTCGGTCTGGCGGGCCCGCCCGGGCACCACTCCGGGGCGCCGAGCTTCGCGGACATCGACGGAGACGGGGATCTCGACCTGCTGGTCGCGGGTCACGGCTTCGTGGACGAAGCGAACCCCGACCCCACGCAGTTCGCACCGGCCGACGACAGCCTGCTGTACCTGCGCCTCGCAGACGGCTCGTACCTCGCGCAGCGCGACCGCATCCCCGACGACGCGCACGCGCGCTACACCTTCCTCGGCGGGTTCACGGACTTCGACCGCGACGGGGCCCCCGACCTGCTCATGGTGAACGACTTCGGGCGGCGCTACCGGTCTGGCCAGCTCCTGTGGAACGACGGCACGGGCCACTTCACGCCCGACGGGAACCGGGTGGGCCTCGACCTGGCGGTGGCCGGCATGGGCCTCGGCGTGGCGGAGCTGAACGGCGACGGCGTGCCCGACGTGCTGGTCCCCTACTGGGCCGGCTATGCGCTGATGGTGTCGAGCGGGCCGATCTGGGCGGACTTCTCGGTGGTCTCCGGCCTGCAGCCCGGCCTCGCGGCGAACCAGACGGTCGGCTGGGGCGCGATGTTCGGCGACCTCGACAACGACGGCGCAGACGATGCGATCGTGATGCACGGGTACATCGAGACCGCGATCAGCGACAACGACCCCGTGCAGCCCGACGCCCTGTTCCACCGCGAGGGCTCCGGCTGGGTGAACGCGACGGCGGAGTGGGACCAGCTCGACGTGGGCGACAGCCGCGGGCTGGTCGTGGCGGACCTCGACGGCGACGGCTGGCTCGACTACGCGCGGCCCGACCTGTCGGGGCCCACGAAGGTGTACATGGGCCGCTGCGGCGAGGCGAGCTGGGTGTCGGTCGCGCTGGAGCAGGCGGGGCCGAACCCGCGCGCGGTGGGCGCGGTGATCGAGGTCCTGGGCGAGCCGCGGCAGTGGCGCCAGGTGACGGCGGGGGGCGTGGGGTACGGCAGCTCGGTGCCGTCCGAGGTGCACTTCGGGCTCGGCTCGACCGAGATCGTGGATTTGCAGATCACGTGGCCAGATGGCGAGATCACGACGTTCGAGGCCGTAGACGCACGCCGCCGGTGGAAGGTCGTCCGGTAGTGTAGGAACCGCGCAGGGATGCGGGTCGGGCGCGACGGCATACCGCGTCGGAGCCGGATGGCCCGGCCGGCACGGAGGGTCGCGGCCGGATCGGCCTCAGGCAGAAGACGCGGAAGACGCGGAAGACGCAGAAGACGCAGAAGACGAGTGGGGAGCTGGGTGGGGATCGACCCGTCAGCGCACCGGAGACCTCGACGGCCGACCCGGGACGCCTTTCTCCTTCTTTTCCTCCTTCTCCTGCTTCTCTGCGTCTTCTGCGCCTTCTGCGCCTTCTGCGTGAGACCGGATCCCGTCCCCCGAATCCAATCCGTCGGGGGATTCACCACCATCGGCACGGAGCTTGCTTGAACGACCACCGAGCCCCTGGGAGTCGTCATGTTCCTCGTCGCAGCCGCCCTCGCCGGATTCACCGAGACCGCCCGCCTGACCGCCGATCTGGACGAGGACGGCCAGCCCGAGCTGGTCACCGCCGGGTTCGACGCCGAAGGCGCCATCCACGTCGTCGTGACCGAGGCGGACGGGCGCCACGCGCACCTCGATCTCGGCGTGCGCGGCGACATCATGGGCCCGCGCGACCGCCTCGAGCTCTCGGCGCCCCCGGTGAGCGAGACCGGCGTACCGCTCGCGACGATCTACGTCCCGCGCGGGGAGTATTGTGGCTCTGGCAACACCTGGATCCACATCGCGTACCGCCCGGAGCGCGGGATCACGAAGGCCCTCGAGGTCGGCGACTTCTCGGACGCCCCCGTCTGGTCGAGCGTCGAGACGCGCTTCGATCCGCGCGCGCAGGCCGTACGGGTCACGTACACGTACGGCGAAGAGGGCCGCACCACCGGCCGGGACGTCACCCGGTACGAATGGCGCGACGGAGCGTTCGCGGCGCGATGAATGGATTCCTGTATTCCGTACACGATCGACATCTATCAGCCGAGATCGTGCGCTTCTGGCTCCCAGGCTGTACACGGACCCCGCGAGATTCCGAGGTGAGAGCATGTGGATCTGCTTCCTGACCGCATGGGCCGCGCCCAGCGAGCACACCGTCGAGGCGGTCGGACGACACGAGATCGTCGTCGATCTGCCGACGTTCGGGCGCTACGCGTTCGAGGCGCGCAGCGAGGTCGGCACCGCGCTGCAGCTCGTCGACCGCATGGAGGGGCCCGGTCCCCGCGTGGGCACGGTCGGCGAGAGAGACGGTCGCATCGACGCGTTCTTCGATCGCGGGCAGGCCAAGGTCGTCACCCACGCGCCGCTCGACGGCCGCGGGAACGCCGTGGTCACCGTCACGCCGTTCGAGCGCGTCGGCTCCACGCCGCAGCTCGTGCCCAACGAGCCCATCCTCACCGAGCTCGAAGACCGTGAAGAGCGCGCGTTCTGGGTGGATGCGTCGGGCCCCGTGGCGTTCGAGGTGGTCGGCCGGTTCCTCGGCGACGTGCGCCTGTGGCGCGACGGCACCTGGCTCGTGGGCGCGCGCCCGCGGTGCGGCGCGGTCGACCCGGTCGAAGGCCAGCCGCTCCAGCGCTGCGTGCTCACCACGAACCTCGAGGCCGGGCTCTACCAGCTCGTCGCCTACGGCGGCCCGGGCGACGCATGGGCCAACGAGGCGCCCGACTCGATCCTGTCCGTGCGCTGGGATGCCCCGAAGCTGCCGGCCTCCGGGCAGCGCGTGGGCCGCATCGGCCCCACGGGCATGGAGTTCTTCAAGATCGACGGCTCGCCCGACACGGTCCAGCTGGCCCTCCCGGAGATCGCGCACGCGTCCGTCGACCTCCGCACCTGGTCCAACGACCGCGTGTTCGACGTCATCAGCGGCGGCGGGCGCATCACCGACGAGTCCCGCACGCCCGAGACCGTCACCACCCACTCCGGCGGCAGCCCGAAGGTCATCGCCGTCCAGGGCATCCCCGGGCAGCGCTTCACCCTCACGTGGTTCGATCAGCGCTCCGCCACCGATCGCGTGTCCGCGAACGGCGAGGTGCTCGTCACCACGCTCTCCACGGCACGGCCGAGCGACGACCTCGCGCTCACCGGCATCTTCTACCGCACCACGCCCGAAGGACAGGTCGTGCTGGTGAAGCACGCCGGCATCGCGCTCGACTCCGGCACCCGCTTCGAGCAGCGGTTCAACCTGCTCTCCACAGCGACCCTGTTCGTCGAGCTCGACGAAGAGGCCGACGTGAAGTTCGAGGTGACGGAAGGCAAGGCCGACCTCCGCTTCGAGCGGTACTTCACGACGCCGCCGAAGGGCTACAAGCCGCCGCCCTCCCGCCGGAACGCGTGGGCCGACCGCCACGGCGCCGGCACGTACGTGCTCACCATCACCCCCGCCGACCCCGGCATCGTCACGCTCGCGGGCTACCGGAACTCGTGGAGCGACATGGCGTCCGCCGCCGTGAAGGACCTGAAGCGGATCCCCATCCGCCCGGGCATCGCGACGAAGCTCGACCTCGACTGGAACGCGCCGGTGCAGTTCACGCGGTCCACGCCGCCGGGGCGGCAGAGCGGCTTCGACGTGCGCGAGCTGCCCCTCGACCCGCGCCGTCCCGTCTCCCTGCCGCTCGCACCCGGCGAGCGCTTCGCCATCCCCGTGAAGACCGAGGAGGCCACGCGCCTGCGGGCGACCTTGCCGAACGGCGAGCTCCTCCCGCTGCACGGCTTCGGCAACGCGAACACCGAGCTGAACCTGCCCATCGGCACGTTCGCCATCCAGGTCGTCAACGACACCGACAAGCCGGTTCTCGCCGTGCTCGGTGCCGTCGAAGAGCCCGTGCCGCCGCGTCCCCTGCCCCCCGAGCGCCTCCAGGGCCTGCCGGACTTCCCGAAGCTCACGTTCGCAAAGGGGTGGTACGCCGACCTCGACCGCGACCAGACGCAGACCCTGATGCTCGACGTGCCCCGCGACGGCCTCTACCAGCTCGAGTCGACCGGGCTTCTCGCGACCACGGGCACCCTGCGCAGCCGCATCGTGCTCGACCTCGGCACCGGCGACCAGAACGGCGTCGGGCGCAACTTCCGCGTCGCGCGCTACCTGCGCTCCGGCAGCTACCAGGTCACCGTCGGCACGCGCGGCCTCAGCACCGGCCACCTCGGCGTCGTGCTGAAGGCGGCGAACGTCCGCGACGGCGGCAAGCTCGACGACGGCGAGACCGCGCGCGTCACGCTCGAGCCCGGCGAGGGCATCGCCTACACCTTCGAGGTCCCCGAGGCCTCGACGTGGACGGTGAAGACGACCGGCCAGACGCAGACCTTCGCCTGCCGCCTCGAGGATGCCGACGGCTGGCCCGTCACCGGCACCAGCGCCAACTGCGACCTGCGGATCGGGCTCCAGCCCGGCTCGTACACGCTGCAGTCCCTCCCGGGGAGCGTGCAGACGCGCCGGATCACGACCGTGCAGCGCGTGCGGCCCGAAGACGAGCGCCAGGGCCACGGTCCGTTCGCGCTGACCCTCGGCGAGCCCGGCTTCCACACGTGGGTCGAGCCGCCCGGCGACGGCGACCGTCCCGTCGACACCTGGACGTTCTCGCTGCCCGCCGATGCGAGCGTCACGCTCGACCCGGGCGACGAGATGGCCGGCAGCCTGATGAAGGGCGGCAAGGCGCTCGAGCGCCTCTCTCCGGGGCGCACGTGGACGGGCACGCTCGAGAAGGGCGAGTACGCGCTCGAGCTGCGCGCCGCACGCCGCGGGACGGGCATCCCGTACCGCATCCGCGTCGCGACCGACGCGCTGACCGTCGGCCAGCGGCGCTCGGTCTCGCTGCCGACGCGGATCCCGCTCCTCGTCGGGGAGGCCGGGCTCGTCACGGTGTACAGCACCGGCACGAACGACGTGCGCGCCCGCCTCGAGAACCCCGAGGGCCGCGTGGTCGCCGCGAACGACGACCGGCCGGACGACTGGAACTTCCGCATCTCGGAGTGGATGGGGCCCGGCACCTGGACGCTCGACCTGCAGAGCGTGAGCGGGTCGAGCTCCACGACCGTGCACGTCGAAGCGCCCGCCGAGACCGAAGGCGTGGAGCTGAAGGTCGGCGGGAAGCCGCACGTGCTCACGGTCGGCGCGGGCACCGTCGTGCACCCGCTGAAGCTCGGCGCGACGAAGGACGTGGTCACCGCCGTCGCGAAGGCCGGCCAGAACGTGGGGATCGGCCTCGAGATCAAGACGCCGGACGGCTGGACCAGCCTCGGCACCGCGGTGGGCACCGAGCCCGCGCTGCTGGGCCGCCGCACGCCGGGCCACGAGACGCGCCTGCGCGTGTGGTCGCTCGACGGGCGCTCCGGCACCGTGTCCGTCGAGCTCGACGCACCGAACCCGCGCTCGCCGACCGAGGAGCAGCTGACCGGGGGCTACGCCCTCGCGAACGGCAGCTGGTTCGCCATGGACGGCAAGGGCGTGCCGAGCGGCCTGTTCCGCATCACCGGCGACCGCACGGGCCTGATGATCTGCGCTCGCCTCGGGCGGCCCTGCCACCCGGCGGGGAGCGTCGTGGCGCTCAACGACCGCGCCGTGCTCTTCGGGCGTCGCGCGCAGCTCGTGCGCGCCGACCTCGCCGGAGAGCCCGTGCCCGTCGAGCTCGACGACCGCCCCACCGCCATCGAGACCGGGCTCAAGGGGCTGTCGGTGCTCGAGATCCGCGCGGCCTCCGAGACGGCCCTCGCCCGCTTCGGGACGGACTCCGCGACCGCGGTGACCGCGGACGGCTCGCTGGCCATCGGCTCCGGCGGCGTCGAGGTCTGGGGCGTCGGCGTCGGACGCGCCCGCGCCGTGGCCCTCCGCCAGATCCGCACCCCGTGGGACCGCGAAGAGGCCTGGCAGGGCGAGATCCCCGCCCGCACGGCGCTGATGCTGCCCGTGGCGAAGGATGGCCGCTCCTACACGGTGTCCCTCGAGCGCGGCCTCGTCGCGCAGGCCGGGGGATCCTCGCTGTGGGCCGACCTCGACGCGACCCGCGGCACGCTGACGGGTGGCGGCATGCTCGTCCTCGCGAACCCCACCGACACGCCGGCCCTGGCGATGGTGCACCCGCCCGCGGCGGCCATGGCGCCCGTCGTGGCGGGCCAGCCGCACGAGCGCTTCGCGAGCCGGGCGGGCACCGAGGTGCTCGACGTGCCCGCGGCAGACGGCAGGCTCCGCGTGGCGAACGCCGAGCTCACCTACCTCCGCTCCGACGGGGTCCTCGTGCGCGGCGACACCGCGGACATCGGGCCCGGCGGCACGGCCTGGGTGCGCCACGGCAAGGGCTGGTACGCCGCGTGGTCCGACGCCGGCGGCCCGGGCCCGTGGCCCGCGAGCAAGGGCGAGAAGATCGACGTGCCCGTCGGCGTGACGCACCTCGAGGCCGACCAGCCGTACGCCGTGCTGGTCGAGGTCGACGGCCAGCGCCGCGTCGAGTGGCGTCCGGACGGCGGCAGCGTCGACATCCTCGCGCGCACCGCCGGAAAGGTCCGTGTGCGCGGGCTCTCCGGCGCCAACGTCACGCCGACCGTCGACAGCCAGGAGGTCGTCGCGATCACCGAGGGCCTCGGCCCGGAGGTGCTCCTCGACGCGGGCGGGTCGAAGTGGTTCCGCTTCGAGCTCGCGGCCGACACGGCCGTGGGCATCGGCGTCCGCGCGGGTGCCGACCGCGTCACCGCCACCCTGGTCTCGCCGGACGGCCAGGTCGTCGCGAGCGGCGTCGTCCGCCGCGCCGATCTGAAGGCCGGCACCTGGTACCTCCGCATCAGCCAGCCCGCCGACGCCGCGCCCGTGCGCGCCCGTCCCGCCGTGGCCGGCATCGATCCCCCCGACGACGGCCCCCCCGACAACGTCGTTCGCTCCTACCTCGAGAAAGCCGGCTTCGTGCCGGGAGGTGCCCGATGAACCGCCGTCTCGCCCTCCTCTTCGCCGGGCTCCTCACGCTCGGCGCCGCCCTCACCGCCGCCGCAGGCAGCAGCGACGTCCTGCTCGACGCGCTCCTGCAGCGCCCGCACGACGCCGTCGGCACGCGCGTGGTCCCCGACCGCTACCTCCGCCGGTGGGATCCGGTCACGATCTTCTTCGGCTCCCCGAAGGCCAAAGAGGGCCCGGAAGACGCGCCCCAGCGCTTCGTCGAGCTCGACCCGCCGCATCCCGGCGCCTGGACCTGGCTCGACGGCAAGACCCTCCAGTTCCGCCCCGCCGAGCCGTGGACGCCCATGTCCGCCGTCTCGGTGACGGTCGAGAAGAAGACCACCGAGGTGTTCACGCTCGCGCCTCCGCCCCAGGACACGAGCCCGCGGTCCGGCCAGCGCGACCTCGAGCCGCTCGACACCGTCCAGCTCACGTTCGCCGACCCCGTCCCGCCCGAGACACTCGCGCGGCTGACGAGGATCGAGCTCCGCCCCCTCCCCGGCCTGTCGGACGACGGTCTCGTGGTGCTCGACGGCGACGACTTCGAGGTGAAGACGCTCCAGCGCAGCAACGACGACCAGCCCGTCACGTACGCCCTCGTGCTGACCGAGCCGATCGGGCGGGGGCTCCAGGCGCGGGTGAAGATCGGCCTGTCCCTCGACACGGACGCCCGCGAGGCCGTCCACGAGCTGGTGTTCTCGACCTCCGAGCCGTTCCGCGCCGTCCAGATGGGCTGCGCGAGCAGCCAGGTCCCGCTCGCCTCGTCCGGGTCGCGCTACGCGGCCGACCAGCCGCTCACCTGCGCCGGCGAGCACGAGCTCGTGGTGCGCTTCAACGCCGTCCCGTCGGGCCTCGGTCCCGTCGAGGGCCGCAACCTCGTCCGCTTCGAACCGGCCGTCGAAGGCCTCGAGTTCAGCATGATGGGCCGCACGCTCCATGTGCGCGGGTCGTTCGTCGAGGGCACCCGTTACCAGATGCGGCTCGTGCCCACGCCGATCGCCGACACCGCGGGCCGCGCGCTCGAGATGGAGGGCGAGTCCGAGGTCCACTTCCGCTTCGAGCGGCGCCAGCCGTACTTCCGCTGGGGCGCCGGCCAGGGCATCGTCGAGCGGTTCGGCCCGAAGCGCGTGCCGATCGAAGGCCGCGGCATCGGCCAGGTCGACGTTCGCGTCTACGAGGTCGACCCGCGGAACCGCGAGCTGTGGCCGTTCCCCGACGCGCCCATCGCGGTGGACGAGCGCACCCGCCCGCCCGGTCCCGGCGAGGAGCCCCCGCCCCTCGGCGAGCTCGAGACCGTCAACGCCCAGGGCCTGCGCAACCGCCTCAAGGCGCTCGGCACGCCGGGCTTCTCGGAGCTGATGGACGTGGGCCTCGAAGGCGCCGCGGCGAAGTCCGGTCTCGACCTGACGGCGCCGCTGAAGAGCCTCTCCGGCACCGATGGTCCCGGGCACTACCTCGTGGGCGTGCGTCGCGTGGATGGGGCTGCGGAGCGCCACTGGATGCGCGTGCAGG
The DNA here is from genome assembly GCA_020632875.1 of Alphaproteobacteria bacterium. Lineage (GTDB taxonomy): Bacteria > Myxococcota_A > UBA796 > UBA796 > JACKEQ01. Next base: position 36,343 of record JACKET010000012.1, on the reverse strand, counting down.
TGACCGACCTCGCGCTCACCACGATGGAGACGGGCGCGGACGTGCGGTTCTTCGTGACCAGCCTGTCGACGGGCAAGCCCGTGAGCGGCGCGAAGGTCGTCGTCGAGGGCGTCGTCAGCGAGTCCTCGAAGAGCCGCTGGGCGCCCGTGATCACCGGCACGACCGACGCGGCGGGCGGCTTCGGCTGGACCGCGCCCGGCAAGGGCAGCGTCTCGGTGCGGCGCATCGTGGTCACCAAGGCCGACGACGTGCTGGTGCTCGACGCGACCCGTCCGCCCGACGCGTTCGTCGACGGGCACTGGACCGGCGGCGGCGGCACGTGGCTGCAGTGGGCCTTCCAGGGCCTCTCCGGACGCGTGGAGTCCGAGCGCAAGCTCGCCCACGTCTTCACCGAGCGCCCCATGTACCGGCCCGAGGAGGCCGTCCACCTCAAGGGCTACGTGCGCGAGCGCTACCAGGGCGAGCTGAAGGCCGTCAGCGGCAAGGGGCGCCTCGTCGTCCGCGCGCCCGGCGGCGCGAACTGGACGCTGCCCGTCACCCTCACGGGCTCCGGCTCCTTCTACGCGAAGTGGAACGAGTCCGAGATCCCGACGGGTCGCTACACGGTCCAGTACGAGCACGACACCATCGGCGTCCTCGCGACGACGGACTTCCAGGTCGAGGCCTACCGCCTGCCGACCTTCGAGGTCGACCTCTCCACGGCGGGCAACCGCGACCGGGTCGCCAACGACCAGCCGTTCGAGGTCACCGCCACCGCGTCCTACTACGCGGGCGGGAAGGTCGCGCTGCGGCCGATCTCCTGGAACGTGACGCAGTTCCCGTACACGTGGACGCCCGACGGGCTCGAGGGCTTCCTGTACAGCAGCGACGGGCGCTTCGGGCGGTCCGGCCGCTTCGACAGCACGCCCGCGCTCCAGCGCGAGGGCCAGACCGACCGTGCGGGCAGCGCGTCCCTCACGCTCGATCCGGGCATCGAGCCCACGAGCCAGCCGCGGACGTACGTGATCGAGGCCATGGTCACGGGCGCCGACGAGCAGACGGTCACCGCGACGCAGCGCATCCACGCGGTCCCCGCGTTCGTGCTGGGCCTCAAGGTCCCGCGCCACGTCGAGAAGCCGACGAAGATCCCCGTCGAGGCCGTCTCCGTCGGGCCGGATGGCAAGCTCGTCTCCGGTACGGAGATCACGGTCCGCCTGATCCAGCGCCAGTGGCACTCGGTGCTCCAGGCCAGCGACTTCAGCGACGGCGTGGCGCGCTACGTCACCGACACCGTCGACGTGCCCCTGCAGGAGCGCCGCATCGTCAGCGGCGCCGCGCCCGTCACGCTCGACCTCCCCATCGACGAGGCCGGCGTCTACCTCGTGGAGCTCGAGGCGCGCGACGCCCTCGGCCGCGCCCAGGTCGTCAGCGTCGACCTCTACGCGGGGGGCACGGGCAACGTGTCGTGGAGCAAGCCGGAAGCCGGCGTGTTCGACGTGACCGCCGACAAGGACCACTACCGTCCCGGCGACACGGCGAAGCTCGTGATCCGCAGCCCGTTCCAGACCGGGAGCGCGCTCGTGGTCGTCGAGACGCCGAAGGGCAACGACTACAAGGCGGTCGCCATCATCGGCGGCAAGGCCACCGTGCCCGTGAAGGTCGAGGAGGGCTGGGTGCCGCGGCTCCCCGTGCACGTGCTGCTGCGCCGCGGTCGCGTGGCGGAGGCCGGAATCGTGGGCGGGATGGACCTCGGCAAGCCCGAGACCCTCGCCAGCACGAAGTGGCTGACGGTCGACCCCGTCGAGAACACCGTCGAGGTGGCGCTGGCGCACGCCGAGCGCGCGATGCCCGGCGAGTCGGTGGACGTGACGATCACGCTGAAGGACCCCGACGGCAAGCCGCTGTCGGGCGAGGTCACGCTGTGGCTCGTCGACCAGGCGGTCCTGGCGCTCGCGACCGAGAAGCGGCTCGATCCGACACCCGACTTCATCCCCGAGCGCCGCAGCCGGTTCTCCGCCCACGACACGCGCAACCTCGCGTTCGGCCGCCTGCCGTTCAGCGAGATGCCCGGCGGCGACGGTGGCGAAGAGGAGGACGCCGCGGACGACGTGCTCGAGAAGACCACGGTCCGCAAGAAGTTCGAGTCGGTGCCGTTCTACGACCCGAACATCCAGGTCCCCGCCAGCGGCACGAAGACCGTGAAGGTCCAGCTGCCCGACAACCTCACCGTGTTCAAGATCCGGGCGAAGGCCGTCAGCGGCACCGAGCGGTTCGGCACGGCGAAGTCCGAGATCCGCGTGCGGCTGCCGGTCCTGATGCAGCCCGACCTGCCCCGCTTCGTGCGGCCCGGCGACACGCTCGAGGTCGCCGCGCTCGGGCGCGTCGTCGAGGGCACCGGGGGTGCGGGCTCGGCGCAGGTGAAGGTCGAAGGGCTCACGCTGAAGGGCTCCGACAAGGCGACGCTGACGTGGGACGCCGACGAGGCCGTGCGCGTCGCGTGGCCCGTCACCGTGCCGACCCCGCCGCCGACCGCGGAGGGCGCGCTGTCGCGGAACACCGTGACGGTGACGATGGGCGCGAAGCGGACGGCCGACGGAGCCGGGGATGCCGTGGAGATCACGCTCCCCCTGCTCGACGACCGCCGCTCGCGGACCGAGCGGGCCGTGATCGAGCTGGCCGCCGGGAAGACCGGCGAGCTGAAGGCCCTCGAAGAGCCCGCGCGGGCGGGCTCGCTGCGGCGGAACGTGGTGCTCTCCGATCACCCGGCCCTCGTGAAGATGGCCGCTGGCATGGACGTGTTCGTGCGCCGTCCCGCGCGCTCCTCGGGCCAGCAGCTCGACCGCGGGCGCGCCTGGATCGGCCTCGGCGAGATGCGCGAGGCGCTCGGCCTCGAGGGCAAGGAGCTCGTGGACGCCGCGGTCGCCGAGGCGCTCGCCTGGATTCCGGGTGCGGTCGACAGCCACGGCCTCGTGGCCGCCTGGCCCGGCGGGTACGGCCAGGTCACGCTCACTGCGGATTCCCTGCTGTTCCTCGAGGACGCGAAGGAGGCCGGGTACAAGGTCGACGAGAAGGTCCGCAGCCAGCTGATCCGCTCGCTGAAGGCGTCGCTGCGCAGCGACTACCGGTACTTCCTGGACGGCGCGTCCTGGTACGAGCGGACGCGCGCGCTGGAGGCGCTGGCCTCGGCCGGGGCCTACGAAGAGGCCTACTTCAACGAGCTCGCGGACAACTCGCGGTACCTCGGTCCGGACGGCACGTCGTACGCGCTGCTCGCTGCCGCGCGCGCCGGCCGGGCCGACACGCCGACGGCGAAGGGCCTCGCGAAGCGGCTCGACGACGAGGTGGTGCTCGGCCTGTACGAAGGCGAGGAGCGGTACCGCGGGCTGAAGTCCTCGTGGGCCCTGCTGAATCCGCGCATCCCCGCGAACGAGGCCTTCACGGTGGCCTCGATGACGCGGAGCCTGGAGCGCGGGGCGCCCGACTCGCCGAAGCTCGACTACCTGGTCGACGCGCTGGTGCGGCTCGGCGGCGAGGACGGCTGGGGCGTCCGGACGGATGCGCCGGCGCTCCTGGCCCTGGCGGACCGCATGAAGAACCGCAAGGTCGACGAGGTGAAGGTGCAGCTCGGGGATGTCGCGCTCGCCACGAAGAAGGGCGTGGGGAACGTGCTGCTCGACACGTCGGACGCGGTGGCGGTGCGCCATGCGTCCGGTCCGGACGCCGTGATCTACGCCAGCACGCGCTACATCCCGGCCGAGCCGGGCTCCCAGGCGGACGCTCGCAACAAGGGATTCGTCGTCAGTCGGGACCTCGCGCTGTACGTCGAGGGCTCGTCCACGCCGACCCGCGTGAAGCTCGACGAGGGCGGGCGCGAGGTGAAGCTCGCGATGGGCCAGATCGTCGAGGAGCACGTGCAGGTCGTGAATCCGGAGGCCCGGGCGTACGTCGCGATCGAGGTCCCGCTCGCGGCGGGCGTCGAGCTGATGAACCCGAACCTGAAGACCTCGGGCTCGGACGCGACGCCGAGCAAGGCCGACACGCGCGCGGCGACGTGGGTCCAGCGCGGGGACGCGAGCGTGACGTACTACTTCGAGGAGCTGCCCAAGGGGACGTACGACCTGTACTTCCGCACGCGGGCCACGACGCGCGGCCGCTTCGTGCAGCCGCCCGCGGTGATGGACCTCGTGTACGACGAGTCGATCACGGGCAACAGCCCGGGTGCGTGGGTGGTCGTCGAGTGACGACGGACCGCCAGCGTGGACCGTGGACCCGTGGAACGGGTGAGGTCGCGAGTCGGACCGATGTCCATCTGGGGTCAGACCCCAGACGGACACCGGTCGACCGTTCGAAGTCCATAGCCGTGCTTCAACCAAGCAGCTCGGCGAAGGTCTCGGCGTGACGCGGAGGGCGCTGGGTTCGACGGATGTCCGTCTGGGGTCAGACCCCAAACGGACACTCGTCGGTCGTTTGAGGTCCGTTGCCCGGCGGGTGGCGGGGGTCGCGCTGATGGCGTCGGGGGCCGGGCTGCTCGTGCTGCTCGGCCTGGCGTGGCCCCGCGCGACGCTGCGGTCGCCGGATCCGAGCGTGCTGCTCCAGGACCGCGACGGCGCGTACCTCGGCGAGGTGAACGTCCCCCCGGATGGGCGGCTGGGATTCTGGCCGGCCGGCACGGGCCGCTGCGCCGAGATGCCCGAAGATGCGCCGGATCCGGGGGCCTGCCTGCCGGACAAGGTGGTGGCCGCGACGCTGGCCATCGAAGATCGGAAGTTCGACCGCCACCCTGGCGTCGACCCGGGTGCCGTGGCCCGCGCGCTCCGGCAGAACGTCGCGAACGCGGACCGCATCTCGGGGGCCTCGACGATCCCGATGCAGGTCGCACGGCTGCAGGACCCGGGGTCCCGCACGTACGCGCGCAAGGCCGTCGAAGCCCTGACGGCATTGCTCCTCGTGGACCGCTACGGCCGGGAGGCCGTGCTCGCGCAGTACCTCCGGCTCGCACCGTACGGGAACAACGTCCACGGCGTGCGCTACGCGGCCCGGCGCTACTTCGGCAAGCCGCTCGCCGACCTGACCTGGGCGGAGGCGTCACTCCTCGCCGCCCTCCCCCAGGCGCCCGGCCAGATGAACCCGTACGACCTGCATGGCCGGCGTCGGGCGATCGGCCGCGCGCTCCGCATCCTCGACCAGCTCCTCGAGGACGGGACGATCGACGGCGACACCCACGAGTCCGCCCGCCAGGAGCTGGGCCGGCTGCGCTTCGGAGCGCGCCCGAGCCGGCCGGAGGCGGCGCTCCTCCCGGTCCTCGCGCTCGACGCCATGCTGGACGGGGCCGACGCGCCCGAGCTGCGCACGACGCTGGACCTCGAGCTCCAGGAGCACGTGGAGCGCGTGCTGCTACACCAGGTCCTCGACTGGGAGGCCCGCGGCGCGGGGCAGGCCGCGGCGGTCGTGGTGGACCGCGAGACGATGGAGGTGCGCGCGGCCGTCGGGAGCATCGGGTACCACGGCACGAAGGCCGGCTCGATGGACTTCACGCAGGTGCGCCGGTACCCGGGCAGCACGCTGAAGCCGTTCCTGTACGCCCACGCGCTCGACCGCGGCACGATCCGCCCGGACTCCGTCCTGGACGACCTGACGCACGGCCCCCAGGGCATCCGGAACGCCGACGACGACTTCCTGGGCCCGATGCTGCCGCGCCAGGCGCTGGCGAACTCGCGGAACGTCCCCGCGGTGGAGCTCGCCGAAGAGGTCGGCCTGGTGGAGCTCTACGAGGTGTGGCGCACGCTGGGGCTCCACGACGGACGGGTGGATGCGGAGCACTACGGCCTCGGGCTCGCCATCGGCGGGATGCCGGTGCGGCTGGTCGATCTGGTCGCGGCGTACGGCGCGCTCGCGAACGACGGGGACCTCCGCCCGCTGACCTGGTACGGCGCGCCCGCCCCGGCGCGGCGGGTGTTCTCGGCGGACCACGCGCGGCTGGTGAGCCTGTGGCTGTCGGACCCGGTGGCGCGCACGCCGACCTTTCCGCGCGCCGGGCACAGCGAGTACCCGTTCGCCGTGGCGGTGAAGACGGGCACGAGCCCGGACTTCCGGGACTCCTGGGCGGTTGCCTGGTCCGAGCAGTACATCGTGGGCATCTGGGTCGGGCACCCGGACTGGCGGCCGATGCAGGGGCTCTCGGGCTACTCGGGGGCCGGGAAGCTCGTGCACGACGTGATGCTGCACCTGCACGCCGACGAGGCGGACGGGCTGTCGAACGTGGCGTTCGCGGGCCCCGCGGGCTGGACGACCGCGACGGTGTGCGCGCACACGGGCCTGCTGGCGACGGACCACTGCGACGCGCCCCGGATCGAGCACTTCCCGCCGGGCGGCGCGCCGGTCCACGCGTGCGAGGCGCACCGGATGGTCGACGGCCGCGTGGTGACCGACCTGCCCTCGCGGTACGCGGCGTGGATGCGCCAGGCGGGCATCACGCCGGCGCCGCAGCTCGCGGGGAACCCGTCGGCACCGGTGTCGGTCGCGGTCCTCTCGCCGCGCGACGGCACGCGGGTGGTGCGCGATCCCGAGGTCCCCGCCGACCGGAGCACGCTGCGGCTGGCTGCGGCGGTCGACCCACCGGGCGAGCAGGTGGTGTGGCTCGTGGATGGCGAGCCGTTCGCGGTGGTCGACTACCCGTACACGGCGCGGTGGCCCGTGCAGCCCGGCGACCACACGTTCGAGGCGCGGCTGGCGTACCGCCCGGAGAAGTCGGCGCCGGTGAAGGTCGAAGCGCGCTGAGATTGGTGTCAGAGCGAACCCGAACATGTCGAGAGCTTCGGATTCAGTCGATTATCGAGAATTCCGTTATTTTCGCCGAACCAACGAACGCCGACATTCTCGCGCACGGTCGCCGCTCGGTCGGCGGGACGCGCCAGACGATGTGCGGATAGTCGGCCTTCTTCCGTCGAGCCCAAAGCGGTGCCAGAGCAAACCCGAACATGTCGAGAACATCGGGCATTACCTGTCAATCCTGATTTCTACTTTTCGAGCCCCACCATTGAACGCCGATTCTCCGTCGCCAAATCGACGCGACTCCGTGCCACGGCAGGCCGGGAGAATCTCCAATACTCTAGCTTAAAGGCGCATAGTTCGCGATTTTCACCGGCGACACCGAACGAGCCGCGTCAGAACAAAAATCTAGAAAACCATGGTTTTAGCCATGATATGGGGATGTTCGGGTTCGCTCTGACACCGTCCGTGCTCACGCTCGATCCGCGACCGCCGGCCGTCGTCGAAGCGTCGTAGCACGCCGTCGACGTCGAACAGGAGCACGCGCACCACCTACCGGCGCCGCACCGCCAGCACTGCGAAGAGACCGGCCAGCACACCGTAGGGCGCACCCGTGCTCGAGCAGCCACAGCCCTTCTCGTCTTCGTCGTCGGTATCCGTGTCGGTGTCGGTGTCCGCATCCGCGTCGGAGTCCGAGTCCGCATCGGAGTCCGTATCCGCGTCGGAGTCGGTGTCGGCATCCGTGTCGGAGTCGGCATCGGAGTCCGAATCGGCGTCCGTATCGCTGTCCGTGTCGGAGTCCGTGTCCGAATCCGTGTCGGAGTCCGTGTCCGAATCCGTGTCGGAGTCCGTGTCCGAATCCGTGTCGGAGTCCGTGTCCGAATCCGTATCGGAGTCCGTGTCCGAATCCGTATCGGAGTCCGTGTCCGAATCCGTGTCGCTGTCGGTATCGGAGTCCGTGTCCGAATCCGTGTCGCTATCGGTGTCCGAGTCGGTGTCGCTATCGGTGTCCGAATCGGAGTCGGCATCGGTGTCGGAGTCCGTGTCGCTGTCGGTGTCCGAATCCGTGTCGGCATCGGTGTCGGAGTCGGTGTCCGCATCGGTGTCGGTGTCGGTGTCGGCGAAGCCCGTGTCGCCCGTGTCGTTTGCACCGGCCATCGCGATGTTCAGCGGGAAGTCGCCCTCGTCGATGTCGTAGCCGTGGACCAGGATCAGGTACTCGGTGCCCGCCACCACATCGAGCTCGACGCGCGAGTTGGTCGTGTCGAACGAGCAGGCCGCACCGGCGTCGTCGTTGGCCGCCTCGCAGCCCAGCGCGCCGCAGGTGCCGCTGAACACGGACAGCTTCGTGTCGTAGCCCGCCCCACAGGTGTCGATCACCGCGCTGCCGCTCGCGTCGGGCGTGTAGGAGTACCAGACGCCCGGAGCCGTCTGCTGCTCGGAGGCGCACGTCTCGTCTTCGGAGGACGCGAACTGCGTCGTGCCGAACGTCGTGCCCTCGCCGACGAACTCGGCGTTCGCGCAGTCGTCGTTCGCCGGCGCGACGTACGCGGTGAACGTGGCGTCGAGCGTGAACGAGCCCGTCTCGCCGCTGTATCCGGAGACGTACACGTAGTACGTCGTGCCGGCGAACACGTCGCGCGTGAGCGTCGTCGTGGCACCCGCGCAGAACGGCGTGTCGTCGGCCCCGCGCACGCACGTGAGCGCCCCGCACGACCCGGAGTACAGGAAGATCTGCGTGTCGAAGCTCGCCTGGTTGCAGGTCGACAGGCTGATCTCGCCGTCGCTCGCGGCCGTGAACGTGTACCAGACACCCGGGCCGCCCGGCGTGAACGTACAGGTGCCCGGTGCGCCGGTCTCGGTCGCCTGGACGGTGTTGCCCGTCGTGCTGTCGCTTCCCGTGGCGAGGTCGAACGCCTCGGCGTTCGCGCACTCGTCGTTCGGCGGAACCCCGCCCGCCCAGCTCGATGCCACCAGCCCGATGACCACCATGTCGACTCCCCTTCGATCGTTCCGGCCATTGTGCTGTTGGGGTCGTGATCCCGCAACCCGAACGTGGAATGCTGTGGGCATGCGCATCCTCTTCTGCACGCCCGATCCTGCCGATGCAGGCGGGGTCTTCACCTCCTCGACCCGCATCGTGGGCTCGCTCCGCGCGCGGGGGCACGAGGTGGTCCACCTGCACCCCGAGTCCCACCGATTTCCCGGCGATGTCGCGCGCGGCGAGCACTGGCGGGTCCCGCGCTGCGCCCTGCCGGAGTGGTCCGACCACGTCGAGGCCGCCATCCGGGCCGTGAACGCCGAGGTCGTCGTGGGCTTCTACGGCTGGGGGCCCGCGCAGGCCGCCGTGGCCGCGGGGTCCCGGCTCGATGCGCGCACCATCGTCGCGCTCCGCGGGAACGACCTCGACCGCGACTTCCTCGACCCCGGCCGCCACGCCCTGATCCGGTGGGCCGTGAAGCGCGCCGACGCCGTGTGCACCGTCTCCGTCGAGATGGCCGGCAAGGTCGAGGCCTGGTGCCTCCGCGAGGCCCGCGTGGTCGGCAACGGCGTCGACCGCGAGCGCTTCCAGCCCGTCGACGGCGCGGCGTTCCGCGAGCGGCACGGCCTCTCGGGCCGGGTCTACGCGATGTTCGGCGAGCTGAAGCCCAAGCGCGGCGTCGAGGCCCTCGCGCAGGTCGCGGCCGCCGGGTGGACCCCGCTGGTCGTCGGGCGCGTCCGGCCCTCCGTCTCCCACCTGGTGCCGAAGGAGGCCGTGGTCGTCGACTGGCTCGATCCCGAGGGGCTCCCGGAGGCGTATGCCGCGGCCGACGTGGTCGGGCAGCCCTCCCACCACGACGGCCTGCCGAATGTCGTCCTCGAGGCCATGGCCTGCGGACGGGTGGTCGTCGCGAGCCCGGTCGGCGGGCTCCCGGACGTCATCGAGCACGGCGCCAACGGCTTCCTCGCGACGCCCGACACCCTGCTCGCCACCCTCGAGGCGGCCTACGGCTCCGACGTGGGCGTGCGCGCGCGGGAGACCGTCCCCTCCGTCGACCGCGAGGCGGCCCGCTGGGAGGCCCTCCTCGCGGGGGACGGCGACCCGCACCCCCTCTCGTAGCGAGCCGCGAACGTCTTGACGGTCAAGACCTCTGTGCCCCCGGAACGCGGCGTTCCAGCCGCGTTCACAGGGGGTACCGAGGTCCCGTCAAGACGTTCAGTGGTCAAGATTTCGCGGGAACGACGCCCGCTTGCGGGCGACGGTCCCGCGGAACGCGCGGAAGGCGTTAGCTGGGAGCCGGAGGTGGCGATGTCGCTGCTGCTGGTCCTCGCGGGCTGCCTGTCCTACCAACAGCGGAAGCCCACGATCGAAGCCGACACCGACGCGGACTCCGACGCGGATTCGGACGCCGACTCCGATGTCGACGCCGACTCCGACGCAGATGCCGACGCAGACGCAGACGCAGACGCAGACGCAGATGCAGACGCAGATGCGGATGCGGACGCAGACGCAGACGCAGACGCAGACGCAGATGCCGACGCAGACGCAGATGCCGACGCAGACGCGGACGCGGACGCGGACTCCGACGCGGACGTCGACACCGGCGACACCGCCCTCGGTCCCCTCGCGATGATCGCGTACATCGGCCAGGGCACCTACTCCGCGGGCTCGTACACGGGCACCGAGGCCCTGGGCGTCCACCAATACAACACCCAGCCGCCCGGCACGCCGAACCCCTACGACGTGACGACCCTCTGCGAGTACACCTGGGCGGTCACCGACCTCGCGCAGGACCTGACGCCACCCGTCGCTCCCGCCCCCGCGACCTGCCTGGGCTGCGACTTCGAGATGATCGTCTCGATGAGCAGCGGCTACGAGAGCGGCCCGTTCGGCGGCTGCGCGGCGTTCACCATCGACGCGACCCTGCTCGACGAGACCGCCTGGGGCTACGCCTACGACTTCGACTACAGCTACCAGGGCGTGGCGACGCCCGCGATGCTCGTGTGGAACGACACGACGCTCACCTGGGGCCCCGTCGCGCTCGACCCCTACGTCACGTACAGCGGCCTGACGGGCGAGTTCACGTACCTGTGGATCGTCCAGAACGGCTATCTGTGAAGGTCGCGTAGACGCCCGCCAGCGCGCGCTCCTGGACGCTTTCGTCGAACTGCTGGACCCGCGCCTGCATCGCGTGCGACCAGGCCGTGCGGTCGGACGTGATCATCGCCTCGAGCGTCTCGGTGAGGCTCGTGCGGGACCAGGCCCGGTAGAGCGGCACGTCGCGGCCGAGGACGTGGGTGACCACGTCGATGTCCGGCGCGAGGACCGCGAGCCCCGCCCGCATGTAGTCGAGCAGCTTCACGGGCATGCAGCCCTGCACGAGGTTCCGCTCGCTCGGGGTGAGCGGGGCGAGCCCGATGTCGCACTGCGCGAGGAACGGCCCGAGCGCGTGGGGCTCGAGCGGGTCGAGGATGCGGACGCGGTCCGCGATCTCCTGCTTGTCGGCGAGCTTCTCGACCCAGCGGCTGCGGCTGGTCCCCGTGAGGACGTCGAGCGTCCACTCGAGGTGCCGCAGGCGACCGAGACACCGGAGCGCCTGGTGGAGGCCCTGCCACGACGCCAGCGTGCCGATGTACACGATGCGCACGGGCCCATCGTGCGGACGCCGCGCGACCGGCGCGATGGACGGGCAGTTCGGCACGACGACCGCACCGGGGACGCCGAGGTCCTCGAGGTACCGCGCGGTGGTCGGGCTGGGGGTGATCACCTGCTCCGCGCGGTCGAGCAGCAGGAGCTCGGCGTTCCGCATCTGCTCGCGGAACCCGGGGTGCGACATCAGATCCGGGTAGTGCACGGGGATCTCGACGCTGTACAGCGCGTTCACCTCGTACACGACGGGGATGTCGGGCGGCACGGCGAGGCCCTCGAACGGTGAGCGCACGTGCACCACGTCGAAGTCGTTGTGCTCGAGGACCGGCTTGCACAGGTGGTGGAACCGCACGGCCCGCTCGAGCCACGTGTCACCGGGCGGATCGAGCGCGATGTGCCGGAGCCCGGGTGCCGGACCGGTCCCCAGGGTGAGGAGCGAGACCTCGTGCCCGAGCCCCGCGAGGATGGCGTGGTTGCGGAGGATGTGGCGCGAGGCACCCTTCGGCGCGGGCACCGGATCGAAGCTGGCGAGGAGGACCTTCACGAGAGGCTCCTCGACTCCAGCAGGTCGTTGATGGCGCGGTTCTCGTGGGTGAAGTCGTCGCACTCGGCGCAGTGCGGGAGGCGCTCGACGAGCATGCGCGCGCGGAGCCGGCGGTACGCCTCTCCCGCGAAGATCTCGCGCAGCGGCGTCGTGCGGACGTTGCCGAGCGGCGGCATGCGGCGGTGCGTCTGGCAGCACGGGTACACGTCCCCGCTCGGACCGATCAGCGTGTGGAACCAGGGGATGTGGCACGCCTTTCGGTCGTAGTAGCCGCGTGCGTAGCGCTGCTTCGCGCCGAGCGACACGTCCTCGTCGGACCGACCGTAGACCCATGGGTCGAAGTCCGGCACCCCAGTGGCCTCCGCGAGGACCGGCGCGATGCGGGCGTTGTAGAAGCGGATGTCGTCCTCGGACATGGCCTCCGGGCCGTCCACCGGGATGAGGAGCCAGCCGTCGATGGGACGCTCGCGGAGGAACGGGACCATCTGCACGAGGGTTCGGACGTTGCGCTTCGACACCACGGTGTTCACGCGGATTCGGGTCTTCGGACCGCGCCGCTCGAGGAGCTTGTCGAGGGTCCTGACCGTGCGCTTCCACGCGCCTTCGCGCCCGCGGATGCGGTCGTGGACGTGGTTCACGGGGCTGTCGAGCGACAGGGTGACGCTGCGCACCGGCACCCGGAGCAGGTCTTTCAACCGCGCCTTGTCGAGCGCCGTGCCGTTGGTCGTGAGGTTGGTGCGCATGCCGCGCTCTGCCGCGGCGGCGACGAGCTGGACGGCATCTTTGCGCAGGAACAGCTCGCCGCCCGTGTAGTGCACCTTCTGGCAGCCGAGCACGGCGAGGTCGTCGAGGATGGCGAGGACCTCGGCCGTCGTGAGCTCGCCGCTGCGGTCGCGCTTCCAGTAGTCGCACATGAAGCAGCGCAGGTTGCACCCGTCGACGAGCTTCAGCTTGGCGGACGTGAGCCACGGAGAGCCGCCCCGCACGTGCTCCGCGCGGGTGGAGGCGAGATCGGGGTCGTTCTGCAGCGCGTCGAGGGCACGCCACATCGCGTCAGACCCGCATGCGCAGGTACAGCAGCATGGCCTCGACGAGCGCCACGACCTCGCGCCCGAGGATCTCGGCGTCGAGCTGGGTGATGGCGACGGAGAGGTGGTCCTTGTCGCCCTCCTTCCGGACGCGGATGACCTCGGGCGGGTCGTGGAAGGAGCCGCGGATGGCCTGCTTGATCATGTCGTCGAGGTCTTCGTCGCCGCGGAACGGGCCGGAGCCGAATGCGGGACCGGGGAAGACCTTCACGTAGACGCGGCGTTTGTGGCGGACGACCGAGCCCTTCCGCTCTTTGTGGTCGGCCTTGCGCTCGACGACGACGCGCGTGCCGTCGATGAGCCAGAACTTCTGGCGGTACCAGCGGTCGAGGTACTTGTACTTGCTGTTGCCGTGGGCCGAGCGCCCGGACCAGTACTTCTTGTCGGACTCGTCGTAGGCGCGCAGGTCGATGTAGTAGGTGATCTTCCGCGCGGGATGGAAGTCGTCGGCGAACGCCTCGTTCAGCTCTTTCGCGAACGTGACCTTCGTGGTGACCTGCTTCACCCGCTCGAGCGAGGCGAACGCGAAGATGGCGCCGAAGATCACGAAGAACAGGCTGACCGTGCAGAGCGCGGCGAACGCGTCCTCGCCGCTCGTCGCCATGCAGATCGCGCTCGCGAGCGCGAGGACGACGGACCCCATCACGCCGCCCACGATGAAGATCCGCCGCCGCCGCATCGCGACGTAGTCGTCGAGCTCGAGCCACAGGCGCCCGAAGTCGCTGAACCGCTCCTTGCCGGACCTCAGCATGCGAGGAAGCCCTCCAGATCGGCCCGATGGTACAGCGGCACACCGAGGCGCGCCGCGCGGCGGAACTGATCGTCGAACCGCCGCGACAGCGGACGGAACGCCACGCGGGCCCCCGTCCGCCGCAGCTCCCACCCGAGGTTGTAGCCGGCCGCGAGCGCCACCACGCGGCGCGCGCGCGGCAGGACGCCGAAGAGCCCGTCCACACGGGTCGCTCCGCGGAGGAGGGGCTCCCAGGAGGCCGGGGCGTCGGCGCCGATCACGAGTGTGTCGACCTCGCCCTCGAGCCGCACGTCCCGCACGACGGGGCCGATCCAGGTGCCGGACGGCGGGTCGTCCCACTCGGAGCCGTCGGCGTCGTACGGCAGCCAGACCTCGTCGAACCGCGCCACGAGCGCGTCGTAGCCTGCATAGGCCTCGCGATCGACGTACCTCGCGACGAGCACGGTGGGCACGGGCGCGGCGCCGGGTCGCTGGACGAGGCCCGAAACGTCCAGCTCGTGGGCGATGCCGCCGGGAAAGGTGTCGACGACGAAGCGCGACGCGTCACGCAGCGCCTCGGCCAGCCGGGCTCGCAGCTCGGCCACGCCGATTCGCCCGACGTTCAAGGAGCCCTCGGGCCAGTCGCCGGGCGCCTGGTGGAACACGACCGACCGGCCCCCGACGCGCTTCGCGAGCTCGAAGGCCCGGGTGGCATGGCCCCGCCCGCCACCGAGCGCGTAGAACACCGTGGTGGTGTGGCTCACGAGTCGACGCCGGCGAGCTCGTCGTCGGGGGCGCCCGCGCGCCGCCCGAAGGCCGCGTACACCTCGGGGGCGAAGTCCATCGGGTCGCCGAGGTCTTCGAGCTTGAGCGAAGCCGTGGTGGCGGGCAGCTCGCCCGCGCAGGACAGGCAATAGCCCTTCGCGTTGCGGTGACGGCGGCACGCGCCCCGACCGCACTTCTTGCAGGCCTTCGCCTTGCCACGCCCGCACGGGTGGTCGATCAGACGGCCCACCCGGATGACGCAGCGCTCCATCACCCGCCCTCGAGCGGGGGGTTCCAGGTGGACTCGACGCCCAGCACGAGGTCGCTGATGTCGGCCTGCGTGGTGAGTACCTCGCGGATGTCGACCGCGTGGTCTTCCATCAGGTTCTCGAGGTGGTCGTAGTCGACGCTCGCGAGGGCCTGGCGGGCGGCGGCGTGCTTCTGGCTGATGCGCGCCGTGCGGACCGAGCGCGGCGCCTGGAGCTGGATGTAGCGGTCGGCGGCCGTGAATCCGATGGCCAGGCTGCCCTCGACGATCAGGTCGTAGCCGTCGCGGCGGGCCTTGTCGCAGTGCTGGTGGATGTAGGGGTGGAGGATGCGGAACTTCTCTTGCGGATCGCCTTCCCACAGCGGCCCGTCGAGCGTGCGGAAGCCCGCGAGGCGGAGGGTGTGCTTCAGCAGATCCGTGTGGAGCACGTAGGCCGGCCGACCCCGTGCCATCCGATGCGTGGCGATGGCCTGGGCCAGGGCGGTCTTCCCCGTACCGGGGAGGCCGACGAGCACGAGCACGCGCGGGATCATGGAGAGAGGTCTCCTCGTTGGACGCGACACCCTACTACGGATGCGGGTCGCCCTGTGCCATCTCGCTCGGCGCCGGCCAACGCCCCTCGACCCAGGCGCCCACGAGCGCGGCGTGCGAGAGCGGGCGCGAGAGGTCGTCGGGATCGCCGTTGGTCTCGTAGTCGAGCAGCACGACGGGCCCTTCGCGCCGGAGCGCGCGGAGCGCCTCGACCTCGGCGACCAGGCGGTTCTCGAGCGCCCAGCGGTACGTCGGCAGGTAGATGCGGTATCGGGATTCGCGGTAGTCGAGCAGGGCGTCGCCGTACCGGTGTCCGATGCAGCGACCGTACTTCCGGACCGTGCGCTTCAGGCCTTTCATGCTGGTGTTCGCCCAGCGGTCGGGGTCGACGCCGTGGGACTCGAAGACCTTGAGGCCCTGCCAGATCCCCTCGACGCTCGCGCCGGTCTCGTCGCGGCCGGGCACGGGGATGCCGCCGTGCGGGAAGAACGGGCTGAACCGGACCCAGGGCTCGGGGCCACGGGACGTGACGTCGACGACCGTGTGGCCGGGGTACTTCTTCGCGATCTTGTCGAGCGGCGTGTGCCGGCTGTGGACGGGGATCATGGCGGGCAGCCTACCCGGTGTCATCGCGCTGAGCTTGCCCGGCGCGGACCGGCGACGGACAATGCGCATGCTGGGGGTCTGGATTGCGGTCGATCGGGTGGGTCGCCTTCGCTTCCGTGCTCGTCGGGCTGATGGCCTGTGACGGTGGGACGGCCACGCCGTATGGCGACCACTGCGACGGGTACGGTCCCGACTTCGCGGCGCCCGGCAGCCCCGGCAACGCGGCGTTGGCGCAGGACTGCGCGGCCGACGCCGAGTGCCGCACGCTGAGTGGCCGGTTCACGTGGGACGACGGCACGGGCTACTGCCACGCGCCGAGCCCGGAGTACGTGGCCTGCGTGCCCGACGTGATCGCCGACCCCAACGCGTGTGCGCCCGGCGCCACGGGGTTCCCGGGCGGTCCCATCTGGGGCGCGCCGCTCGGGCGCGGGGATCTGTGCTTCCGGATGGACACGCCCTGCATGCCGGAGGGGTTCGTGTCGTGCTCCGACCCCCATGTGGTGACGTCGGGGGTCTGCCTGTAGCGGTCGGGGCTCCGACGCTCGGGCTCACGCAGAGGACCGTAGAGGCTCCGAGCGTCTGAGGGCCTCACGCAGATGACGCAGAAGGACGCAGATGACGCAGAAAGGAGCGTCCCGGCGGGTCTCGGCGCGTCGATCCCCGGTCGCAGGTGCCGACACCAGGGGACGGAGCGTCTGCCTGTCGGTGACCCCGTCAGGGCTCCGAGCGTCTCAGGGCCTCACGCAGATGACGCAGAAGGACGCAGATGACGCAGAAAGCAGCGTCCCGGCGGGTCTCACCGCGTCGATCCCCGCGGTCGGAGGTGGCCTGGCTCCGGACCGGGTCCGCCGGCTCACCAGAGCAGCCCGACGCTGCGGGAGGGATGCCGGGGGCGCGAACGGGAGGCGAACGGTGTCAGATCGAAACCGAACTCTCGGATAATCCCGCTACCATCGAGTGTTTCGGCCGCAAAAGACTCGGCGGGAGCTTTGCCAGAGCAGAATCCTCTCAAAACTATGGTTTCGCAGGTTTCGGTTTCGATCTGACACCCAGGGGGACCCCGAGGTGCGGGAACGCGAAGACGCTCGACCCGCGACGGCCCCACTGGATGCGGATCCACGTTTTGCGAAGCTTCAACGACTGGAATCTGTCGGCATTCGGCAAGATCGACTGCCTCGATGGACCAAACGTCTGATTGCACCGCCGAAACTGCCGAGACCGCCGAGACCGGAGCAGCCGAAACGCCGGCCTGCTCTGGTGAGTCTCGAATCCGATCTGCAAGAAGGCCCACTCGGCGCTCCGGGGACGCGAAGACGCTCGACCCGTGACGGCCTGGTTTCTGCGTCATCTGCGTCCTTCTGCGTCATCTGCGTGATGCTTCGAACGCTCGAAGCTCGATCCCTTCCGACACCGAGGAGGGCGCAGGTCGTGCGGACCGTCGAGCGGCGCAAGCCGGATGGTTACCTCACCGCATGCTCTGGTTGCTCGCCGCGGCCCTCGCCTGCCCGCTCGACACGCTGATCGCCGACCTGAACGCCGCCTACGGGGACGGGCGCATGGACGACGCGCTGCGCCTGGCCCGCGACCGGGTGGCGTGCGCGACGGAAGAGGCGTCCGGCGTGGGCGAGGCCTGGCTCGACCTGGCGCTCGTGCAGGAGGCCGCCGGCGAGATCGAAGGCGCCCTGCCGGCCTGGGCGGAGGTGACCCGGCACCTCGAGCCCGGCCCCGACCGCAGCAGCGCCTGGCTGCGCATCGGCCTCGACCGCGGGCTGAACGGCGACTTCGCCGGCGGCATCGCCGATCTCGAGCGGGCCGTCGCGGAGGCGTCCGAGGGCGAGCAGAAGACCGACACGCAGATCTGGCTGGCGCGCATGCTGGCGAAGAGCGGCGCGCCCGACCGGGCGCTCGCCCTGCTCGAGACCGTGGCGCCCACGACCGACATCGAGCGCCAGCGCCACGGCGTCGCCGTGTCCGTGGCGTGGGGCGGCGTCACGAAGATCCGGCGCGAAGCGGGCGACGTGCTCGGTGCGCTGGATGCCGCGAAGCGCTCGCTCGACGCGGTCGCCGACCAGGACGGCATCGACCGCGTGATGGCCGAGCTCGACTACGGGCAGCGGCTGCTCGAAGCGGGTCGGGCCCAGGCGGCCGTGCCGCACCTCGAGCTCGCGCAGGAGGCCTTCGCGAAGGGCGCCGAGGGCTCGGAGGGCGACCTGATCGCGTCGACGAGCCTCGCCCGCGCCTACGAGCTCGCCGGACGCGGCGCGGACGCGCTGCCCCTCGCCGAGCGCGCCGTCGCGCTGGCCGTGGCGGGCTTCGGCCCCGAACACGAGGAGACCGGCGAGGCCCGCCACCACCTCGCGAGCGTCCTGCACGCCGCCGGGCGCGACGACGAAGCGGCCGGCCAGTACGACGCGGCTGCCGCAATCCTCGGCGCCGCGCGTGGCGCGGACGACCCCACCGTGCTGTTCCTCGAGCTCGACCGCCTGCGCTTCGAGCGCGCGCGGGGCCGGCCCGGTCTGGCGCTCGGCCGGATCGAGCCGCTCCTCGCCCGCTGGGTGAAGGTCCGTGGGCCCGACCACCTCGACACCCTCGCCACGGCGAAGCTGCGCTGTGGCCTGCTCCGCGACGTGGGGCGGCTGCCGGAGGCCGTGGTCTGCGCGGGCCGCGCCACGGAGCGGCTCACCGCGCTCCTGGGCGTCCATCCGCTCGTGGTGAGCGCGCTGATCGACGAGTCCGTCGCGCTGGACGCCGTGGGCGACCTGCCGGGCGCCCTCGACCGCATGGACCGCGCCCTCGCCGTCCAGCGCCAGCTCGAGCCCGACCCCGCGGAGATCCGGAGCCTCGAGCTCTCGCGGGCCCGCATGCTCCTCCAGAGCGGGCGCGGCGAGGAGGCGGCGGAGGTCCTGGGCAAGCGTCCCCCCGACGCGCCCGCGCTCGCGTACCTGTGGCACCAGATCGAAGGCGAGCGCACCGTCGACGCCGACCCGAAGGCCGGCCTCCGCCACATGCTGAAGGCGCTGGAGCTCGCCGACAGCCCGCTCCAGCGCTCCACGACCCACAGCAGCATCGGGTACGCCCAGCTCCTGCTCGGCCAGCTCGAAGCGGCCGAGGCGAGCATGCGCGCGTCCCTCGCGGCCTCCCGCGAGGTGTACGGCGCGATGGACCCGCGCAACGCGGAGCCCGCCTACAACCTCGCGATGGCGCAGCGGGCCCGGAAGGACCACCTCGCCGCGGCCGCCACGCTGGACTCGATCGTCGTGATGTACGAGCAGTCCGGCGTCGACGCGCACCCCACCATGGCCCGCGCCATCGCCGAGGTCGCGACGATGCTCGCGGCGCCCGACGACGACACGGCGGGCGCCCTCGCCGGACGCGCGGTCGCGATCGCCGATGCCGCGCTGGGCCCGACGCACCCCACGAGCGCCGAGATCCGCATCCAGGCGGGCCAGGCGCTGTTCGCGTCCGGGAAGACCGCCGAGGCGCTGGCCATGGTCCAGGCCGCGGTGCCCGTGCTGGAGGCCGCGAACGGGCCGCTCCACCCGCAGACGCTCGGCGCGAAGCGCGCGCTGGCGGGGGTCCTGCTGGAGACCGGGCAGCCCGACGCCGCGGTCGCCCTGCTCGACGACCTCGACCGGGCCCTCGTCGCGGCGGGGATGAAGCGCAGCTTCGACCGCATGGGACTGCTCACGATCCGCGCCGGCGCGAGCGCGATGCGCGGCGACGACGCGCGTGCCGCCGCAGATGCCGGGGAGGCGCTCGCCATCGAGGAGCTGCTGCTCGACACGGTCATGGCGAGCTCCGAGCGCCAGCGCCTCGCCGCGGTGGAGCAGGGCCAGGCGCCCCTCGCGCTGCTGCTCTCCGCGGAGCCGGATGCCGCGAAGGCCTACGAGCGCGGGCTCGAATGGAAGGGCATGGCGAGCGCCGCCTTCCTGGGCGCGCGGGAGCCGGACCCCGAGCTCGCCCTCGTGCGCAACCGCATCGCGGCCCTCGCCTTCTCGCCGCCCGCCGGGATGTCCAGCATCGAGCGGCGCGACGCGCTCGAAGCCCTGGTCGCCGAGAAGGAGCGCCTGCAGGCGGGCGTGCGGCACGAGAAGAAGAAGGTCGACTGGAAGGCCGTGTGCAAGGGCCTCCCCGCGGATGCGGCCGTCGTGGACCTGTTCCCCGGGCACCGCTACGTCGACGGGCACACGCGGACGACGTGGGAGGCGTTCGTGCTGCGCGGAGGCGCCTGTGACGGCGTGGTTCGCGTGACGCTCGACGCAGAGGCCGTCGGCGCGGCGCGGGCGAAGTACCGCAAGGTCGTGGGGAGCCGCGGCTCCGGGCGCCTGGTGGACCGCGTGGGCGCGCAGGTCCGCGAGGCGCTGTGGGATCCGCTCCTGCCCGCGCTGGACGGCCGCACGCGCGTGACGATCGTGCCCGAAGCGCGCCTCGCGGACATCAGCTTCGCCGGCCTGCCCACCGCCGACGGGCGCTACCTCGTGGAGGACTACGAGCTCCGGACCGTGTCGCACCTGCGCAAGGTCGCGGCCGAGGCGCCCCTGGCGCTGGAATCGGCGGTGATCGTGGGCGGGGTGGAGTACGGCGCGTCCCCGGGCGCCGACACCCCGGCGACGGACCGGTCGGCCTGCGGCTGGTCGACGTTCTCCGCGCTGCCCGGCGCGCTCGACGAGGCCCACGCCATCCGGAAGACCCTGAAGAAGCGCGGGGACGTCGCCCTCCTGACGGGTGCCGACGCCGACGAGGCCCACGTGCGCGAGGCGATCGCGACGGCCGGCGTCGTCCACCTCGCCACGCACGGCTTCCACGCGGGCGAGCAGTGCCTGTTCGACGCGCTCGGCGAGGGCGAGGCGCGGCTCGGGGAGCTCAGCACCCTCTCACTCGTGTCGGGCCTGAACCCGATGCTGATGTCGGGCCTCGCGCTGGCCGGCGCGAACGACCGCAGCGGCGCGGCCGACCACGATGGCGTGCTCACCGCCGAGGAGGTCGCCGGGCTCGCCGTGCAGGCCGAGCTCGTCGTGCTGTCGGCCTGCGAGAGCGGGCTCGGCGGCATCGCGCCGGGCGAAGGCGTCATGGGGCTGCAGCGCGGGTTCGAGGCGGCCGGCGCGAAGCGCATCGTCTACAGCCTGTGGCAGGTGCCGGATGCCGCGACCCAGCAGCTCATGGTCGCGTTCTACAAGGCCCTCCCCGACGGCGCGACCCCCGCGGAGGCGCTGCGGGCCGCGCAGATCGCGGTCCTCGAGGGCAACCGGAGGAAGTACGGCGAGGGCCAGCCCCTGGACTGGGCGGCGTTCGTCGTGGGCGGCTGATCGCCCGGACCGGCTTCCATCGTATGCTCGCGGCGATGAAGGGCATGCGGACCCGGCGAATCGTCCTGCGCAGGCTGCTCGGAGAGGGCGGCTTCGGCAGCGTGTACCGGGCGACCCTCCAGGATCCGGGCGGGTATTCGCGCGACGTGGCGATCAAGGTCCTGAACGACCCGAGTCCCCCCGCGGCGGTCCTGCAGCGGTTCCGCGACGAGGCCCGGATCCTGGGATTGCTCCGCGATCGCGCCATCGTCACGGCCGCCGCACCGATCCAGATCGACGGGCGCTGGGCCGTCGAGATGGAGCTCGTCGAGGGCGCGAGCCTGGCGGCCCTCTACGCCGAGCACGGCGCGTTCCCCACGGGAGCGGCGCTCGAGATCGTGTCCGAGGTCGCGCGCGCGCTGCACACCGCGTGGAACACCCCGGGCCCCGACAACAAGCCGCTCCACCTCGTCCACCGCGATCTGAAGCCGGGCAACATCCTGCTCACGCGGGCCGGGGAGGTGAAGATCATCGACTTCGGGCTCGCGAAGGCCCGCTTCGAAGCGCGCGAGGTGCAGACCGAGCACGGCCTGGCCGGCACGCTGGGCTACATCGCGCCCGAGCGCTTCGAGACGGGTGCCGAGAACGAGGTCACGGACGTGTACTCCCTCGGCGTCATCCTGGAGCAGATCCTGCTCGGACGCCGCCTCGCGCCGCACGATCCGCGGCCCTCGTTCGTCCCCGGCTCGCTGAAGGCCGGGGCGATGGTCCTCGCCACGCAGATGCGGTCCCCCGCGCCGGAGGACCGTCCCCGGGCCCGCGACGTCGAGCGGATCTGCGCGCAGCTGCTCCGCCAGGCCGGCCCGACCGAGTCGCTGCGGGACTGGGCGGAGCGAACGGTCCCCGAGGCCGGGACCGAGGACAACGACGCGGTGCTCGCCGAGCTGGAGGACCACGAGCTGCTGTCCTCGGCGGAGCTGCCGAAGGGCGGCGGGCTCGCGATGGCCGGGATGGCCGGCACGGTCGCGCTCCTCGCGGTGACGGCCTGCCTCGGGGTCGGCATCGGCGGGCTCGCGGTGAGCCAGCTCGCCGGTCCGCGCGAGGCGACGGTCGCTACGGGTCCCCGCCCGACTCCCGGGCCGGACGCGGTCGTGGACGTGGATGCGCCCGATCCGGCCGGGTCTCCCGAGGCTCCGCGTCCCGATGGCTCGACGGGAGCGGGCTCGACGGGAGCGGGCTCCACGGGGGCGGGCTCCACGGGAGCGGGCTCCACGGGTCCGACGGGGGTCCCGGTCGTGGGAGTGCCGGTCCCGACGGGCGCCGCGGGGACACCGGGTGGAGGGCCCTCCGGCTCCTCGGACGCAAGTGGGAGCTCGGGCGCCGACCCGTCCGGAGCGACAGGCACGTCCGGAGCCGTCGGACCGACGGGCACGTCCGGAGCCGTCGGACCGACAGGCGCCGTCGGAGCGACGGACCCGTCCGGAGCGGTCGGATCGACGGGCACGTCCAGAGCGACGGACCCGTCCGGAGCGAACGGCACGTCCGGAGCGGTCGGAGCGTCCGACCCGTCCGGAGCGAACGGCACGTCCGGAGCCGCCGGAGCCGGCACGTCCGGAGCCGCCGGAGCGCCAGACCCGTCCGGAGCGGTCGGAGCGACAGGCCCGTCCGGAGCGAACGGGACGGAAGGCACGACCGCCCAGCCCGCCGCCGTCGGGCCGGTCCCCACGCCGCCCGAGCCCGCCCCGACGGCTCCGTCGCTGCGTGCGCCCGAGGGCGCGTGGAGCGGCACGCTGAAGGACCGGCCACTGAGCGTCCAGCTCCGCGCGGCGGGTCCCGGGCGGGTGACGGGGTCGATGGCGTTCGCGCTGGGCCCGATGGAGGTCGCCGAAGGGCTCGCGGGCACCGTGACGCGCAGCGGCGAGGCCTGGCGGCTCGACGTGCAGTCCGACTCGGGGACCTACCGGCTGGTCGGCGACCTCGGCGAGACGAGCGGACAGGGCGACGTCGAGGTCAACGGGAAGCGTCGTGCAACCTGGACATTGCGGAGAGATCGATGAGCGCGCTCCTCCTCCTCGCCGGCGTCGCGCTGGCCGGAGACGGCCCGTGGACGCTGAACCCGGGCGAGACGAACCTGTTCGTCGGCGTCGACCACTTCCGGTTCTCCGGGTTCCGGGACGGGCTGCGGACCAAGGTCGACCTCGGCACCGAGATCGCGTCGACCGCGGTGTCCGCCATCGTGACGCGGGGGCTCGTGAAGGGCGCGGAGATCGAGGTCCGCGTGCCGTACGAGCGCACCCGCGCGACGGACCCCGAAGGCGAGTTCTGCACGACCGGGCCGCGCGCGGACTTCTGCGAGCGCTCGCAGGGCATCGGCGACATGGCCGCGCTCGTGAAGGTGCGGCTGCTGGACGAGGCGGCGCTGCGGCCGCTGTCCATCTCGCTGGCCGCGGTGTTCCGGACGGGCGAGGCGTACTCCGAGCAGCGCGGGCGGCTCACGAAGCTCGGCGACGGGCAGACCGACGTGGGCGCGCAGATCGCGCTCGGGCGGACCGGTCGGCTGCACAAGGGCTGGTACCAGCTCTCCGCGACCGGCGGGTACTACTACCGGTTCCCCCACGATCCGGGGCCTCCGAAGGTCCCTTCGGACGAGACCGCCGCGGACCTCGCCGTGGTCGTGGCGCCCCTGCGCTGGTTCTCGATCGGCGCGCTCGGCACGGGGTTCAACAAGCTCGACGGAACGACGGTGAGCGCCGCGCCGCTCGACACGCTGGACGGCTTCGCGGGCCTCGCGGGCGCCCAGATCAAGGTCGGCGGGAAGCTCGCGCTGCACACCGAGGACAACATCACCGTGTCGATGGGCGCACTGCGCACGGTCTTCGCGAAGAACAACCCGCGCGACACGCTCGTCGTGAGCCTCGGCGTGGGGATGTTCGTGCCGCGGTCCGCGAAGCGCTCAGGGGACTGAAGCGCCCGGCCACACGAGCTCCCCGCGGGCCTCGTCGTAGCGCACGCGGCCGGCGTGGAGCCCGTCGCGGAGCTCGACGAGGTACGCCGTGAGGCTCGAGGCCACGACGCAGCGCGGGCCGCCGTCCGGGGTCCACTCGGCGAGCTGGCCCGGCACGCCGGTCGCGAGCGGCGCCTGATCGACGAACAACAGCCGTCCGGACGGGTGCCGCGCGACGGGGACCCACGCCGGGTCCCACCACAGCGGGCGGATCGGCTCGTCCGCCACGAGACCGGGCGGCACACCCGGGCGGACGTCCCCACTTCGGTGCCGCCACCAGTGCAGCGCGCCGTCGACACCGAGGGACGTCATCCCGCCGTAGAACGGGAGCCCGCCGGGCCACTGGCTCAGGAGCTGGGCCGCATCGACGGGCAGTCGGCCCCAGTCCGCGGGGGCCGGGGCCGTGAGGACGGTGTTCTCGAACGACGCGTGCAGCTCGGGCGCGTGCTCCTCGCACCACGCGGCGATGTCCTCCCACAGGTCCCGCAGCCGGGGCGCGACGAGGGTCGCGGCCTCGACGAGCACGTCCCGACAGGGCCCGTGGCCGTGGACCGCCGCGATGGTGGCGGCGTCCGTGAGCCGCGCCCCGACGGTGGCCGTGGGGTCGGCGCCGTGCTCGAGCAGGAGCCGGACGAGCGGCAGATCGCCCTTCCACGCGGCCAGCATGAGCGGATCCCAGCCGTCCTCCCGGCGGACACGCGGGTCGGCGCCGTAGTTCAGGACGCGCAAGGCCGATTCGGGAGAGCCCGTGAGCGCCGCCGTCAGCGGCGTCTCCCCTCCCCCACCGCGGTTCGGATCGGCACCCGCGTCGAGCAGACGGCGCGCGGCGCCCGCCGCTCCGGCGAGGAGTGCCGTGACGAGCGCGGTCTCCCCGCCCTCGGCGGTCGCTTCGAGGGACGGGCGCGCGTCGAGGAGCACGGCCACGAGGTCTTCGTCGTGCGCCGCGCGGACGAGCGCCGGGCAGCCGGACGCATCGCGGACATCGGGGTCGGCCCCGGACGCGAGCGCCTTCACCAGGGCGGCGGCATCCTCGGCTTCGATCGCGGCGAGCACGGACATGGACGCCCGCTAACTGCTCGCGAGCACGGCGAGCAGGGCCAGGAGCGATACGGCGGCCACGCCCGCCATGAACATCGCGAAGACGGCGAGCCCCACGACGAGCCACGGGACGCCTGCTGCGGCGGGGGCCTCCGCGGGTGCGGGCGGATCCGGGGCGAGCTCGCGGCCCACGAGCGGGTCGTCGGTCTCGAGGGGACGGCCGGGCAGGGACTCCGCCCAGTCGCGCAGCCAGGGGCTCCGCTGCTCCTGGACGATCTCGCGGGCACGCCGCTCGACGTCCCGTGGGGACGGGCGTTTCGCGGGGTCCGACGCGCGCATGCGCACGGCGAGCTCGAGCGCGTCGCGGAGCTCGGGCGAGCGCTTCACGAGGGCGGCGGCGAGCTTCTGGAGCTCGCCGGGGGTCGGGTCGCCCTTCGGGGGCTCGCGCGTGAGCAGGGCCCAGAGGACGACGCCGAGGCTGTAGACGTCCCCCGCCGGCGTCTCGATGCCCGCGCGGCGCTCGGGCGCCATGTAGCCGGGGGTGCCGGTCAGCATGCCGATGGTGGAGTGGGTCTCGCGGCCGTCGAAGCTCGCGCGGGCGACGCCGAAGTCGAGCACCCGGACCCCGCCGGCCGGCGTGATCTGGATGTTGTGCGGCTTGATGTCGCGATGGAGCAGGCCGAGCGGGCGTCCGTCGGGCCCCGGGAAGCGGTGCGAGTGGTCGAGGCAGCGGGCGACCTCGCCGACGATCTGGAGCGCGATGCCGGGCGGGAAAGCGCCCTGGGTGCGGAGGTACTCGGCGCAGCTCAGGCCGTCGACGTAGTCCATGATGACGGCCCAGCGTCCATCGAGGCGGGTCGGCGGGTCGACGGAGACGACCGCGGGATCGCGGAGGAGGCCGAGGATCCGGGCCTCGTCGCGGAACCGCGCGAGCTGGACGGAGCCCGTGCCCTCGTCGTGGAGGAGCTTGATGGCGACATCCTTGACGAACCCGCCGGGGCCGCGCATCCGCGCGCGGTACACCGTGCCGAACCCGCCGCGCCCGACGACGCCGAGGATGGCGTAGCGCGGGGGGCCCTGGGAGGGACCGGCGTCGACCGCGTCGAACGCGTCCATGCTCAGCGCATGGCCAGGATGGACCCGACCACCGCGGCGCCCACGACCACACCGGTGACGAGCGCGAAGGCCATCAGGCCGAGGACCACGCGCACGGGCAGGCCCCCGGACGGTGCGACGGGGCGCTCGGCGGAGCGCTCGGAGGTGACGGGGGGCGGCGCGCGGACGGGCTTCTCGGCGAGGCGCAGCGTGGGCGCCTCGTGGACACCGGGCTCGAGGGCACCTCCGAGCGCTGCGGGGCCGGCTGGCTCCGCGCGATCCGCCGCGTTCGCGGCAGCCGGGGCAGCGTCGATGGCTCGGGGGCCGTCGGTGGCTCGGGGGCCGTCGGCGGCTCCGGGGCCGCCGGAAGCCCCGGGGACGTCGGTGGATTCGGGACCCTCGGTGGCCTCGGGCCCGTCGGTCGCTTCGGGACCCTCGGTGGCCTCGGGGCCGTCGCTGGGGTCGGCGGGGGTCTCCGTGATCTCGAGCGGGTCGGTGGGCTCGGGACCGTCGGTGGCTTCGGGCCCGTCGCTCGGCTCGGCGGGCTCGGGCGCGGACCGCCGGACACGCCGGGGGCGCGGCAGCTCCGGCGCTTCGGGCTCTGGCGCTTCGGTGCCTTCGACCTCGGTGATCTGGTCGGGGTGGGTCTCGCTCCAGATGTCGAGCTGGGTGTTCTCCTGGTCGTCGACCTCGGGCATGCGCGGCTTTCCGACGCCCACGGCGGACGGATCGACGAGCTCCTCCTCGAAGACGCGTCCGGACAGGCCTCCCGCGATGGTCTTCTGCTCGGGCCACTCGTAGGACGCGGCGAAGCGCGCGAGGCGGCTCTTCCCGTCGGGTGGGAGGTCGATCTCGGCGAGGAGCGCGAGCGCGCGGTCGCGGACCTGCTCGTGGGTGGGCCGGTTCTCGGGCTCGAGCTCGAGCATCGAGGCGACGAGCTCGCGGACACCGGCGTTGCGCACGAGGAGAAGGCGCTTGCCGGTGGTCTCGACGAACTTCTCGGGGACGAAGACGATCTTCAGGAGGTCGGCGCCGTGCTCGCGGAAGAGCGAGCGGCCGGTGGCGGCGTAGTAGAGCGTGACGCCGAGCGCGTACACGTCGGTGGCGGCGCTGGACTTCGCGGTGGAGAGGATCTCGGGGGCCATGTAGTGGAGGCTGCCGAGCAGGGTGTCGTCGCCGGTCAGCGCTTCGCGGTCGATGCCGTCGGAGCGCGCCACGCCGAAGTCGAGCAGGCGGAACTGGCCGTCGGACCCGATGCGGATGTTGGGCGGCTTGATGTCGCGGTGGACGAGCGCGAGGGGCTGCCCGTCGACGAGGGTGGTCTGCGCCTGCCACAGGGCGTCCGCGAGGCCGACGGCGATCTCGAGGACCACGCCGTCGGGCAGGGGCGCGCGGCTCGCGAGCTGCCAGAGGTCGAGGCCCGGGATGTACTCGGTGACCAGCGCCACGCGGCCGTCGATGACTGCGAGGTCGTCGGCCTGCAGGACGTTCGGGTGGTCGAGGGCCCGGAGCATGCGGTGCTCGTCGCGGAGCCGCTCGACGGCGAGGCCCTTGGGGTTGACGTCCGCCTGGAGGAGCTTGAGGGCCACGGAGCGCGCGGGACGGTCGCCTTCGTGGACGGTCGCCTGGTACACCTCGCCGAACGCGCCTTTCCCGATGCACCGGTGGATCTTGAAGGTACGCCGCATCAGCTCGCGCGATTCCCCTGGACGGCCGGATGCTAGCACGGGCTGGCGGCGGTTCGCGGGCTCGGGGAGCCGGGAGCCGGGAGCCTGGAGCCTGGAGCCAGGAGCCTGGAGCCGGGAGTCGGGAGCCTGGAGCCGGGGGCCGGGGGCCGGGAGCCCGGAGCCAGCCGGGGGCCGCGAGCCGCGACCCGCGAGCCGCCAGGGGGCCTGGAGCCGAGCCGCGAGCCGCAGGAGCCGCGAGCCGCGAGCCTGGAGCGAGCCGCGAGCCGCGAGCCAGGGGCCGAGCCTGGGGAGGGAGCCACGAGCCGCGAGCCAGGGGCCGGGGCCTGGAGGGGAGCCCGGAGCCGGGGCCGGGGGCCGGGAGCCAGTCGAGCGGTGCCGTGTTCACCGGGAGGTGTGCAGAATCGACCCATGTCTCTGTGGGGTCAGACCCCACAGCGACCGGGGTCCGGCGATTTTTGGGCGTTTGTCGAGGATCGGCGGAATTTTGGCGGGTGGGTGAGCGGCGCGGAGATGAAGGGGTGTGCAGAATCGATGGATCTCAGGGGTCGAGCGGGAACCGCAGCGTGGTGAGCAGGCCCTGCTCGGCCCGGAAGTACAGGGCCTTGCGCGCGGGGACCTCGCGTCCCCCTACGGGAATCGGGCCCAGCGCCTTCTGGCCGAACCACCCGATGTGCTCGATGTGGACCGCGTGCTCCGCCGACTCCGCGACCACGAAGGCCCACAGCGCGGCGTGGGTCCCGGTCGGCTCGTAGGCACCCCCGCCGTTCAGCGCCATCTTCACGGGCTTCGCGGGCCGGAGGACCACCAGGGAGCCCTGCTGGCCGCGGGTGTGGAGCTCGAAGGTCCCGAAGCCCTCGACCTCGTGGGGCTCGCCCGCCGCGAGGGACGCGACGAGCGCGTCGCGGAAGGTCTGGGCGTCCTCGGCGAGGGCGGCGGGGATCTCGATGGCGGCACCGTCCCCTGCGAGGTCGCCGAGCTCGTCCCCGACGCGGAGGTCGCCGCGCTCGCCGAGCGCCTGGAAGGGCATGGGTGGCGCCTCTTCGAGGGGTTCGGCGGGCGGCGGGGTCCGGGAGCAGGCCAGGAGCAGCAGGAGCATCGCCGCAGCCTAGCGTGGCGGGCTCTCCGCGGCAGGGGGGCCGGAGGGGCCCGCGCAGCGGGCGTCTCGGAGCGCCGCGCGCGGAGGCAGCCCACCGGAGCGCGGAGCGCGGAGCGCGGAGTGCGGAGCGCGGAGCGCGGAGTGCGGAGCGCGGAGGTGGGGTGCCGGAGCGCGCGGCGCGGAGAGACCGAGCGCGCATGCGCGAGCCCGGAGGACACCCGCCGGTGCCGGGCCGGAGGACCGGCACCGGGCCGCCCTGAGGAGAACGGTCTGGATCCGGGACTCCGGGACCTGTATGCGTATCGACCACCCCAATGGAGGCACTCCATGATCGAAGTAGGTGCGAAGGCGCCCGGGTTCTCCCTGAAGGACCACCTGGGACGCACGATCTCGCTCGACGACCAGATCGGGAAGCGGCACACGCTGCTCCTGTTCTACCCGTTGGCGTTCACCCCGACTTGAAGCAGTGAGGTCCCGGCGCTGGATGCGTCGGCAACTCGTCTGCAGGCCGCTCACACCCTCGCCGCGGGCGTGAGCATCGACAGTGTGTACTCGAATGCAGCGTGGGCTGCGGCACTGGGCGGCATCTCCATCCCCCTCCTCTCCGACTTCCATCCGAAGGGCGCCGTCGCGCAATCGCTGGGCGTCTACCTGGAGAAGGCGGGCATCACCGACCGCGCGACGATCCTGATCGATGCGGGTGGGACGGTCCGGTACGCGGCGTCCGTGACGCCGGCCGGGAAGCGCGACATCGACGCGCTGGTCGCGCTCTGCGAGCAGATCGACGCGGACTGGGATCTGCCCGAGTTCGTGGTGACGACCTCGTTGCCCGCGGATGTGGCGCTGTACGTCCGGGACCACTGCATGTTCAGCCGCTGGGCCTTGTATGCCCGGGAGAACCTGCATCTCGACATCCCGGTGTACAACGTGTCCGTCGACGAGGGGCGCAAGGCGGAGCTGGAGTCCCTGGGCGGGAAAGCGCAGGCTCCTGCGCTCCGCGTGGGCGACACGGTGATGTACGAGAGTGCCGAGATCTCCCGGTTCCTCGTGGAGCACTGCGGGGTCCTGTAGCGGCTCCCGGCCTTCCGGCCTCCGGGTCGGAGGGCCCTACTTCGCGGGCACGGCGATCCGCCGTTCGGAGTGCGGGCGCTGGAGCCCGAGCTCGTCGACCAGCGCGGCGAAGCGGTCCCGGTCGGCCTCGCCGATGACGAGCTCGGCGACGATGTCCTTGCACTCCCGGCATTCCGGGCACGCATGGGGTGCGAGCCGGTGCCGCACGACGCCGAGCCCGCGGGTGGTGAGGCGATCGGCGACCTGCCCGGAGGTCTGCGGCTGGCCTTCGGGGATCCCGTGGCAGGTGTCCCCCAGGAGCACGGTCTCGACGACCTGACCGGGGTCGACCCGGAGGACCGGGATGGACGGGGGGACCTGGGATGTGGCGGTCGAGCAGGCGAACAGGAGGAGGAGCATGGGGGTCATACGCGGATGGTACACCGGGTGGCGGGACCGCGAAATGGGCCTGACAGCCGGGCTTCCCGCGGAGGCGTGGGTGGCGGTTGACGGGCTTTGGGGGTGCGTTAGATGCGAGGAGTCATTCCCGCATAGCTCAGTTGGTTAGAGCATCGGACTGTTAATCCGAGTGTCGCTGGTTCGAGTCCAGCTGCGGGAGCTCTTCATGCCCCAGCCCGAAATTGCGGTGCTGGGGTTTTCTTTTTGGGGTTTACGCCGCCTCCGACCGTCGATCTTCTCGAGGGTCCGGTCGGAGCTGCTCCGGTCGTAGAACACCAGCTCCACCCGGTCCTCGTGGACCGTGACCTCGCGGATCACGTTCCGGAGGAGCTCGCGGCGCTCGCCGCCCGACAGGTGCTCCCAGGTGTCGTCGAACCCGTGGAGGCACTGCCGCATCACGTCGGCGTTCATCTCCTCCAGCTCCCGGCTGGCGAGCTCGTTCTCCGCGGCGAGCAGGGTCGACTGGAGCTGCCGCTTCTGGGCGGTGAGGCCGTCGAGCTTGCCCTTGGCGAACTCGTTGTCGAGCATGTCCCGCTCCATCAGGGCCATCAGGAGCTTCTCCCCTTCCCTGCCCACCTTCGCGATGTCCGCCTTCAGGCTGGCGATGCGGTCCCGGAGCGGCGCGAGCAGCGCGGCGTTCGTCCGGTTGGCCTCCGCGACGGCCTCCTCCATGACGGTCGGATCGCTGACGGCGGCCCACACGGCGTCGAGGCAGGCCTCGTCCACGGCCTCGGCACGGACCCGCTTCACGTGGCAGGTGTGCTCCCGCGCCTTCTGGTGCCCGACGCACTCGTAGTAGAAGTACCGTCCCCGCCGGCCTCCCGCGCTCGTCGAGGTCATCGCGTACCCGCAGGCGCAGCGGACCATGTTCACGAACGGGAACTCGTAGTTGGCGGTCGGCTTGGGCGCGCTCTTCCGCTGGACGTTGTCGTCCAGGATCGCCTGCACGCGGTCGAAGGTCTCCTGGTCGATGAGTGCGGGGTGCTGGCCCTCGAACACGTCGTCGCCGTGGGTCACCTGGCCCAGGTAGATCCGGTTCCGGAGCACGCAGCGGAGGTTCTGGGTGACCCAGCTCTTGCCGCCGCTGACCTTGCCCTCCTGGTTGACCCAGCGCTTCTGGCGGTAGCCGCTCTCGTTCAGCCACTTCATCAGCTTCACCGAGGACCGGAGCTCCTGGTACCGGTCGAAGATGATGCGGACGAGCGCGGCCTCCTCCTCGTTGACCTCGAGGTGGCCGGCGCCGGCGGAGTCGTAGCCGAGGACCGGGGGCCCGCCGTTCCACAGCCCGCGCTCGGCCCGGGCGCGCATGGCGACGCGGGTGCGCTCGGCGGTCTGCTCGCGCTCGAGCTCGGCGAACACGAGCATCAGCTTGAGCATCGCGCGGCCCACCGGGGAGCTCGTGTCGAACTGCTCGCGGAGGGAGCTGAACTTGACCTCGTGCTTCTCGAAGAGCTGGTGCATCTCGAAGAAGTCGAGGAGGCTCCGGCTCAGCCGGTCGATGCGGGTGACGATGACGAGGTCGATGTGGCCCTTGCGGATGCGCTTGAGCATGCGCTGGAGGGCTGGCCGCTGGAGGTTCTTGCCGCTGGCGCCCTCCTCGCGGAACACCTCCACGACCTCGTGGGTGCCCTCGCGGGCCTCCACGTAGGAGCGGAGGCGGGCCTCCTGGGTGTCGAGGCTCCCCTCCTCCTTCTGGGCCTGGATGTCGGTGCTGACGCGCGTGTAGATCGCGACGCGAACGGTCTGGATGGTGTCGCCCATGGCGCCCCCTGTGCTTGTGGGCGATGAACTTGACGTAATCGCGTCGCCTTCCTCAACCCGGTCGTGAATCGAAGGGGGGCTCGTCGTCCGTCCCCTCGTCGGGGTCGGGCATCGGATCGAGCCCGGAGCGCGCCCTGGCGGCCCTGACCGCGCCGAGGGCCAGCAGCTCGACGATGCGGCGCCGGCGCTCCTCGACGGAGGGCTCCATCCCGAGCTTGCGCCCGGTGTCGACCTTCCGGCCGCTCATGCGCGCCTCCACTCGGTCGTCGGACCGTCGCCGAGGCGCCGGACGAGCCCGCGGCTCTCGAGGTCCCCGAGGAGCCGGTTCAGCCCGCGCTTCGAGATCTGGACGCGCTCGGCCAGGGCGCGGACCGGCAGGGTCTCGGCGAGGAGCTCGAGCACCTGGTCCTCCTCGGAGACCGCGGTCTGGCCGAGGGTGATGGGCCCGACGGGCTCGTCGAAGGCCGCGCGCAGGAGGACCTGGCGGAGGTCGCGCACGTTGCCGGGGAGCTCGAGGGTCCGGAGGTGCTGGCGCGCGGCGGGGGTCAGGCGGCGACCGGCGAGGACGGGCTCGGTGCGGAGGAAGTGGTCGGCGATCAGCGCGACGTCGGCGCCACGGTCGCGGAGGGCGGGGAGCTCGATGACCATGTCCGTGAGGCGGTAGCGGAGGTCCTGGCGGAAGCGGCCGGACGCGACGGCCTGGTCGAGGTCGACGTGGGTGGCGCAGAGGATGCGGGTGTCCACGCGGCGCTCGACGGTGCTCCCGACTCTACGGACGGTCCCTTCCTGCAGGACGCGCAGGAGCTTGGCCTGGGCGAGCGGGAGGAGCTCGCCGATCTCGTCGAGGAACAGGGTGCCGCCGTCGGCCTCCTCGAACAGACCGCGGTGGGCGGTGTTGGCGCCGGTGAACGAGCCGCGCTCGTGGCCGAAGAGCTCGGACTCGACGAGGGCGTCCGTGACGGCGGCGCAGTTGAGCGCGACGAAGCGGCCGGTGCGACCCGAGGCGGCGTGGATGAGGCGGGCGACGGCTTCCTTGCCGGTGCCGGTCTCACCGTGGATGAGGACGGCGAGCTTGTGCGGGGCGACGCGCTGCGCGAGGTCGAGCGCGGCCGTGAAGCACGGGGAGCGGCCGATGATGCCGGACAGAATGTCTTGGGGGTTCGACCGAGCCATCGGCGCCTCCTTCGTGAGGAGAAGATGGCC
This sequence comes from Alphaproteobacteria bacterium, assembly GCA_020632875.1. Taxonomy (GTDB): domain Bacteria; phylum Myxococcota_A; class UBA796; order UBA796; genus JACKEQ01. The sequence continues at coordinate 2,755 of JACKET010000012.1, read as the reverse complement.
GGCGGGTGGGGGTTGGCGCGAAGACACGGAGGCCCGTCTGTAGACAGATGGCCGGATCAGGGGGTCAGGCGGCGGCGAGAGTCGGCGTTTGCCTGTCCTGGGATCCCAAGGTCGCCGGTCCCGTAGACAGATCGAGGGTTCCGTAGACAACCTGGCGAAGATTCAGTGAGATCGCTGACTTGCTCCGGAGCTGGCCGTGCCTATAGTGCTCATGACGCGCCGGTCCTCGGCCATCGCCGGGTATCAATTCAACTCGGTCGCGGCGCCGCCCGAACAACAAGTAAGAAAGGAGAATCTCAATGATTCCAATAGAGAACGGCATAGACCTTCGAAGAGCCAAGAAGCTAGCGAGAGAGCTGGGTATCCAAGTAGAGAATGTGAGACGGACCGGCGAAGTCCGGTTCAGCCACCCCGACCATCCTCCGGTCACGCACAACAACCGGAAGAAGGTCGCATCGCGACCGCTGGTGCTCCTGCTGCGCAGGGTCCAGAGCGACATCGAGGCAGCGAACGACAACACGGCGTTCGACCATGACCTCGATGAGGGCGCTGCCTAAGCAGCACCCAACCAGCGTGGCGCAGCAGAGGGGGTACACCTTCGGGTGGTGCCGTCTCTGCTGCGCTCTCTCAACTGCGGGCGGGACGCGGTGTCCCTGCACCCGCGGAGCAAGGAAGGTGGCCCCTGCAATCTCTCGGCGTCCCGGACCATTCGACCGTCCGACCCTCCCCCTACGACGACTTCGCCACGCTCTGCTCCGAGGTCGAGACCGTCCTCGAACAGATCCGGCAGCTCCACCGCGTTCTGGCCGAGTCCCCGAGCCCTGACGGCATCGAGGAGTCACAGCTCCTGGAGCTCCTTCGGAGGCGCTCGGACCTGTCGACCGCGATCGGTGCATCGCTCATCAAGGTCCTCGCCACCGGCGCAACCGTGTCCGTCTCGCCGCGGTTTCCGGGAACCGAGCCTCGAGATGCCGATCTCGAACCTGCCACAGGTGTCGTCGACCACCCGACATCGCCGAACCACCTCGAGGTCGACCCGTCCACGGCTCTTGGGGATGTAGCCGATGTCAGCCCTGCGCCGAGCCCCGTCGCGGAAACCAGGGACGACGAGCCTCCCCCACCCCCTCCTCCGAAACCCGCACCAGCAGCCGCGCTTCAAGCCCTGGCGCAGCGCGGATTCGGCGGTCTGGCCCCGACCGAGCGAACCGAGCTCGAGGACATCAAGGCGCTCAAGCGCCTGCTGCAGAGGTTCGGGCGGCCCCAGCCGACGGATACGGAACGCAAGGCGGAGGCCGTCATCCGCCTCCTCGACCAGGAGGTCGGCGACATCGATTCATGGACCGACCAGCCGCAGTTCGTGCAGAAGGCTCTGCTCGGCATGATGTCCGCGCTTGCCCGCCATGTGCAGGACGAGTTCGACGGTTCGCTGCCCTACGTCGTCTCCGACGCCCTGCCCGGCATCTTCAGCCGAATGACCCGCTACAGCCGAGCCGAACGGCCGGGCTTCGTCGTCGGGCTGAGCCGACAGAACGACCCGGAGTACGGGGACTCCTGGCTGATCGACGCTCGCCACTGGTTCTCCCTCCTCGAGGAGCGGACGGGCCCGCTGGAGGCGGAGGCCGACGACGGCACTCCCGAGTCCGCGCTCGCCCAGCTCGAGGACGCCATCGCCGAGGGGGTCGACGACCGCAAACAGCTCCTGGGGCTGGTGAAGGTCGCACTCGAGGCGGGGCTCTCCCAGTCCGACCGTCGCCTGGTCGCGATGCTCACGCCCCACCAGTCGCTGCTCAAGGGCGCCCTCGGGCTGAAGACGCTGAAGGGAGCTCTGAAGGATGCCCTTCGCGATGAGGACGACTTCGAAGAGGCCCAGGACAAGGGGCGCCCGGTCCCGAGCGAGTGGCCCCATTTCGGCATGACCCTCGACAAGCGCGCGGTGATCATCGGTGGGGATCCGCGCCCCGCAGCGATGGAGCGGATCAAGGACGCCTTCGGATTCGCGGAGGTGCAATGGGAGGTCGCCGACGTGCGACGCGCGAACACCATCGCAGACCGCGTCCGCGGTGGCAGCATCGATGTGGTGCTGCTCCTCATCCGATTCATCAACCACCGGCACCAGAACGTGATCAAGCCGGCGTGCCACGAGGCGGGCATCCCGATGATCATCGTGGAGTCGGGCTACGGCGTCGACGCAGTGCGGCGCGGGATCGAGCGGATCGCCGACTGAATCTCTGATGGCCTGCCCCTCAGCCGAGGAACCACCGGGTCGCGGGCCCGTCACCCCTGCGGACCAGGATCCCGAGCCGCTCGAGCTCCGTGAGCTCCCGTCGGATCACGCGCTCGCCGAAGCGCAGGCTCAGCGCCAGCGCCTGAACGCTCATCCCGGGCTCCGCCGCGATGCGGTCGACGAGGCGCTCCGTCAGCTGTGGGAGTGGCTTCGGCTTCCGAGCCACCCGCCGCTTCGGCGCGCGCTTGGCGGTGGCCTTCGGTGTTGGCTCGCCGGACTGGCGCTTGCGGTAGAGCGAGCCCGCCTTGAGCTGGCTCCGCCACCACTTCAGCGTCTTCGGGTTCACGCCCGTGCCCTCGGCGAACGCCTCGGGGGTCTTCCCGGACGCCTCGAACCGCACCACGAGCTCCGCCCACTCCGCCTGACTCCGGCGCTTCGCCATCGACTCCCCCGACAAGGCCCCATCGTCCCACAGGGGCCAGGCCGGGCCAACTACGCGACCAGCGCCTGATCCAGGGCCTTCGCGAACGC
>JACKET010000011.1 GCA_020632875.1 Alphaproteobacteria bacterium | reverse complement strand
GCGACGTACCTGCTGGGCCTCGTGCTGGGCGCGCTGGTGTGCGCCCGCTGGATCTCGCGCGACAAGAGCGCGCTGCTCGCGAGCTTCGCGCGCGTCCAGCTCGGGATCGGCGTCGCGGCGGCCATCTCGCTCGGCTTCGCGGGGCAGGTCGCCACGCTGCTCCACGCGCTCGACTACTCCGCGCTCGACGCGAGCGGGCTCGCGAAGCTCGGTCTCGTCGTGGCCCTCGTGGTGCTCGCCCCCACGACGCTCATCGGCATGAGCTTCCCGCTGGCCTCCGAGCTCGCGGTACACCGGTTGAGCGCGCTCGGGTCGCGGGTCGGCCTCCTCTACAGCCTCAACACGTACGGCGGCGTGCTCGGCTCGCTGTGCGCGGGGCTCGTCCTGCTGCCGCTGATCGGCGTGCAGGCGGCCTTCGTGCTCTTCGTGCTCGGGAACTTCGCGCTGTTCGGTGCGCTGTGGCTCACCCAGCCCGAGCTGCGCGGCTTCCCCGGCCTGAAGCGCGAAGCGGCGCTGTCGGCGGGCATGGTCGCCGTCGTGCTCGTGCTGCTCGGCCCGGGCTACATCCGGCGTCAGCTCACGCTGTACCCCGGCGAGAAGCTCGTCTACGAAGAGACCGAAGACGCCACCTTCATGGTGCTCCAGCACGACGACCCGCTCGTCGGCCCCTTCCAGCAGCTCGTGGTGAACGGCACGTCGTACGCCAACAACCGTCCCGAAGGCCGGCGGTACATGGCCCTGCTCGCGCACCTCCCCATGCTGCTGCACCCCGAGCCCACCGAGACCGTCGTGATCTGCGTCGGAACGGGCACGACCATCGGCGCGGCGTCGCTGCACGACCGCGCCCGCCAGGTCTGGTCGGTCGACGTCACGCGGCACGTGTTCGGGTACGCGAAGCACTTCGTGCCGCTGAACAACCACTTCTTCGAGAAGCCGCACGTGCACCAGGTCGCTTCCGACGGGCGCCACTTCCTCCAGGTCACCGACCGGCGCTTCGACGTGCTGACGTTCGAGCCGCCGCCGCCCATCGAGTCCGGCGTCGTGAACCTGTACAGCCGCGAGTTCTACGAGCTCGCCGACGCCCGGCTCGCCGAGGGCGGCATCGTCGCGCAGTGGATCCCGTTCCAGCAGGGCTTCGAGGAGATCCACCGGATGCTCGTGCGCACGATGGACGACGTGTTCCCGCACACGAGCCTGTGGATCCCGAACCGCGACGAGGGCATCCTCATCGGCAGCCACCAGCCGCTGCGCATCGACTACGCCGCGCTGGCCGAGCGGATGCGCGAGCCCGACGTCGCGCGCGACCTGCACGAGGTGGGCATCGACTCGCCCGAAGACCTGCTCGCGACGTTCGTGGGCGCCGACGACGACCTGCGCGCCTACGTGGGCGACGTGCCCGTCGTGACCGACGACCACCCGTTCGTCGAGCACTTCTTCCGCTACCCCAACGACCGGTTCGACGTGCGCGACGCCCTGGCGCACGGCACGCCGATCGAGGCCGTCCTCACGGGCCCGCTGCCCGACCCCGACGCGATGGCGCACGCCCGCCGCGCGCAGGAGAAGCTGTGGGACGCCGAGCGCAACATCCGCGGCCAGCAGTGGCAGGCGGCTGACGCCGACCTCACCGCGGCCCTCGCCGAGCGGCCGGGCAACACGTACCTCACGTTCATCCAGGGCGTGACGCGCCGCGTGATGGAGCGCCGACAGAGCGGCGCGGGCGACCCACGTTAAGATCGGGCGGTGAACAAGCGCGTCGCCCTGCTGTCGGTCCTGCTGCTGCTCGCGTCCAGCGGGCTGGCGGTGCAGACCGGCACCCACCACACGCTGCTCGCCCCGCTCCACCGCGCCACCGCGGGGCTCTACGAGGCCTCGCCGCCCGAGAAGACCGTCGTGTTCGTCGTGCTCGACACCGTGCGCGCCGACCGGCTGCACGCGTGCGGCTACGCGCGTCCGACGACCCCGACCCTCGACGGGCTCGTCGCGAACGGCGCCTCGCTCACGTGCGAGGCCCGCGCGCCGGGCTCCTGGACCCTCCCGTCCCACGCGAGCTTCTTCACGGGCCTCCCGGTCCACGAGCACCAGACCGACAAGACGTCCGGCGGCTGCGAGACCGACTGCTTCGGAGTGAACGGCGCCGGTGCGCACCGCCTCGAGCCCGGGTTCCCCGTCCTCGCAGAAGCCCTGTCGGCGCGGGGCTACCAGACCGCCATGATCTCGTCGAACCCGGTCGTGTCGCACTTCTCGGGCCTCGACCGCGGATTCGACGTGGTGCACGCGGCCGGCGCGTGGGGCGAGCTGCGCGGCGCCGACCTGCTCGCCCAGGTGCGGTCGACCCTCCGGCACGACCTCGATCCCGAGCGCCCGCTGTTCCTGTTCGTGAACATCGCCGAGGCGCACGACCCGTTCCTCGGGGTGCCGTACATGCACCCCTACCTGCCGGCGCGCTGGATGCGCGACTACAGCCGCGACGAGGGCTCCGAGTGGGAGCGCCTGCTGGCCGACACCCTCGACCCGGCCGAGCGCGAAGACCTGCTCGCGCACCTCGGCGACCTGTACGACTACGGCATCGAGCGGGCCGACGGGGCGCTCGGCGGGGTCGTCGACCTGCTCGAGCGCCACGGGTGGACGAAGGCCGGCGTACGGCTCGTCGTCGTCAGCGACCACGGCGAATACCTCGGCGAGCACGGGCTCTTCGACCATGGCGTGGATCTGCTCGAGCCCCAGCAACGCGTCCCGCTGCTCGTCTACGACACCGACGGCGCGCCAACGCTGCCCGGTGGCCCGATCTCGGCGCTCGCGGCCCACGATCTCGTGAAAGAGGGCCGGCTGCCCGCGACGCCCGCCCCGGTCGTCGCGTCCACGTCGCGCTCCCCGTGGTTCGCCCTGCGCCACCACCTGCACATCGGGGCGTCCGCCGCCGCCGCCGAGTGGTTGGGCGACGCGAAGACCCTGGTCCACGCCGACGGGGCCGTGCACACCGACCTCTCCGCCGATCCGGGCGAAGCGCGCTACGCCCCCGTCGCGCCCCACGAGGGGCTCCTGCCCGTCGAGGTCCTCTACCGCCAGGCCGACGCGCTCGACCGCTCGGTCACCGACGACGCCGAGCTCGTCCAGATGCTGAAGGCCGCGGGGTACCTCGAGGAGTGAGGGCCGCGGATCAGTCGCAGTAGCGCGGCGTGGCGGTCATCAGGCACACGATGTGCGCGTCCTCGCCGCCGTCGTTGTCGTACCAGTCGCGCGCGTGCGGCGCGGTCTCGCGCCGCGTGTCGAGCACGGCCTGCTCGCGCTCCCGGGTCGGCTCTGCGACGAGCTCGGCCTCCGCCGCGACCCACTTCGTGTAGCTCGCGAGGGTCGCTTCGCCGGCGGGATGCGACCCGTCGGGTACCACGAACGACCAGGGCTGGAGCGTGACCGTGTGGAGCTGGCGGCGTCGCCGCGTGATCTCGACGTCCTCGCGGACGTAGCCGTAGCCGGGCGCGAACACCTCGATGGGGAGCGTGTCGCCCTTCAGCATGAACACCTCGCTGCCGTCGGGCAGGTAGCGCGCGCTGCCCGTCCAGCGCCCGGTCATCGAGTGGGCCCGGTGGGACTCCTGCTCGTCGAGGAAGCGCACGAACGCGCCCGAGAGCGGGGCTCCGTCGGGACCGAGGACCTCGATCGTGAGCGACGTCGCCAGCCGCCACGGATCGCGGCCGTCGTCCTCGTCGTCCCCCTCGGGCCCCACGTCGGGAGGGGTGGGGCGGACCGGAGCGGGCGGATCGCCAGTGCCACCGACCTGCGTGGACCACGCGAGCGGCTCCGTGGCGGCTTCGCGAAGCACGTCGGGGAACGAGGCGAACAGGTCGGCGTCGAGCTCGGCCACCGTCGCGGCGAGCTCGCCGTCCGCGACGCCCGTGGAGAGGTAGGTGTCGAGCGCGATCAGCCACGCCGCACGCGCTGCGACGTGCCGCGGACAGCCCCGCGCCTCGCAGCTCGCGAGCTGGCGCTCGGCGCCCGGGATGGCCGTGGCGAGCTCGGCGGGGCTCTGGGCCAGCGCCAGGGACATCCAGATCACGGGGCCTCCTCGAGCAGGGACTTCAGCGTGTCGAGCGTGCGGTCGGGCAGCGCGTGCCACCGGACCCGCTCGAGCTGCGGCTGGACGCGCGTGCCGCCCCACACGTCCGGCTCGAGCGGAGGCGGCGCCTGGCCGTCGGGGAACACGACCTCCGCGCTGCTCCCGTCCTCGAGGGTCGTGAGCAACGCCCAGTGGTCTTCGGGCACGGACGTCTCGCCGATGTGCGCCTCGCCCTCCTGCACGAGCAGCACGGCGCTCTTCTCGCCCTCGGAGGAGAGCACGCGCGTGCCGGCCGCGAGCGTCACGGTCCGGCGCACCGACAGCAGCTCGATCTGGGCGTCCGGCACGGTGGGCGCGACGATCTCGCGGACCCGGACCACCTCGGCGCGCCGGGCCGCCGCCGGTTCGGGGCCGACCCGCGACGGGATGGGCGCCGGCCCCGTGAAGCGCCACACCGACACGGCAGCGAGCCCGGCTGCGGCGAGCACCAGAGAGGCGAGGGGCCACCGCCGCCGCTTCAGGCCGAGGCGCGCTTCGAGGCGATCGGCCGCCGCGTCGATCTCGGCGGCGTCGACGGGCAGCGGGTGCGCGTCGAGGTGGGCCTCGACGGCGTCGGCCCACACGTCCGCGTCGGCCACCGCAACGAGCAGGGCGTCATCCGGTCTGGTCGACATCGTCGTCTCCGTGGATCAGGTCGCGCACCGACCACCCGAAGCGGTCGAGCAGCGCGTGCAGGCGGGCGCGCAGGCGGCGCTTCGCGTTCTCGAACGCCGTGGGCTCGAGCCCGATGGACGCACCGACGTCCGCTGCGCTCACCTGGCCCTTGCCGAGGTGCTTCTGCAGCGCCCAGGCGGCGAAGATCGCGCGCTCGTCGTCGCTCAGGGCCTCCAGCACGGCCTGCTGCTTCTCGGCGGCGCGCTCGAGCCGCGCGGAGTCGGCCGCCGTGGGCACGAGCCGCAGGTGCGACGAGGCGCGCGCGGCGCGGCCCTGGTTCCGCCACCAGTACGCGGTGGCGTTGCGCACCACCGCCTGCATGTACGCCTCGAACGAGCCCCGCTGCGGGTCGAACGTCGCGGAGGCCGTCTGGTAGGCCTCGAACACCACGTCTTCGGCTTCCTGTGCGGGCAGGCCACGGCCGCGCGCCCAGCGGATCTGGGATGCGAGGAAGGCGCGGGTCGGGCGGGGAGGGGTCATCGCGTCTGGTCTATGCCCGGGGTCGGGGAAACCGCGGAAGAATTCTCAGCACCGGCCGCTCCGGGTGCTTCTGGCTACGATGCGGCGTTCGATGCGACGCGTCTTCCCGGCCCTGGCACGCGCTCTGGCATGGCTCGGCCTGCTGCTCGCGGTGGGCTGCGTGAGCGCACGCCGGCGCAGCGACACCACCCTGGTCCGGAAGATCCGGTTCCGCGGGCTCGGCGGGCTGCCCGTGGGCCAGCGGAGCCGCCACGCCGTGCGCGAGGAGCTCGTCCAGGGCGCGTCCGGGCCGCTCCTGCTCACCTGGCCGTTCTCGACGGTCGCGGTGCCCGCGGCCTACCGACCGAACGTGCTGCCCGGCGACGCCGAGCGCGTCGAGACCTGGCTCGGCCACCGGGGCTGGTTCGACGCGACCGTCGGGATCGAGGCGAAGCGCGTGCGGCGCGAGCGCCGGGAGAAGGCCGGCGTGGTCGACCTGATCGTCCGGATCGAGCGGGGCCGTCGCACGCGGTGGACGTCCCGACCCGTGCTGACGGGGCCGCTCCCGCCCTCGCTCCCCGACGGGCTCGCGCTGGCGGGCTCTCCCGTGCGGAGGGGGCGCGGCGCCCGGCTGTCGGACGCCGTCGTGACCCGGGACTGGCTCGTGCACGCCCTGCAGGACCGCGGCTTCCCCGAGCCGCGCGTCGACATGGACTTCCGGGTGGATGTCGGCGCCCTCGCGGCCACCGTCGCCTACGACGTGGAGGCCGGCGCGCCGGCGTCGTTCGGGCCCCTCGATGCCTCGCTCGACGCCCCCGCGCAGACGCTGGAGCGCATCGCAGCCCTGCACGAAGGCACGCCCTTCAACGCCACCCGCCTGGCGACCGCGCGCACCGAGCTGCTCGGCACCGGGGCGTTCGACCACGTCGCCATCGACGTGTCCACCGCGGGGGGACGGGCCGATCCGCGCGTCTCCGGCGCGCTCGGACGGCCGCGCCACCTCGATCTGGGCCTCCGATTCGGGGTGATCGGCGGCATCCTCCAGCCCGTCGTCCACGCGGGCTGGACGCACGACAACCTCGCCGGCCGGCTGCACCGCCTGTACGTCGGCCTCGACGGCGGGGTCGCGCTGCGCTCCACGAGCGGGGACCTCATCCCGCTCGTCGGCACCCACGTCGGGGGCGTCGTCCGCGACGTGGCGGGCTTCGACGTGTCGCCCGCCGTCGACGCGGCGCACGTGCTGTTCCAGTACGCCCTGCCGCGGCTCGACGCGCGCCTGCAGGTCCCCGTCCGCCGGCCCCTGGGCCGCGTGGCGACCCTCGAGGTGCGCCCGTCCGCCCGCGTGACCCGGCTCGGGCTCGATGCGTCGTCGCCGCTGTGGATCGCGGTGCTCGGGCGCGATGCGGTCGGCCTGTACGGGGTGGGAGGGCTCGGCGTGTTCCTGGAGCTCGACCCCACTGTGCCGGACGTGAGCCGGGTGCGTGGAGCGCGCCTGCGCATCGGGGTCGACGGGCGGGTCACGAGCGCCGCGGTGCCCCTCGTCGAGGGCAGCGCCGACCTCCGCCTCTACGGTGCGCCGCGATTCACCCTGCTCGGCCGGCCCGTCCAGCTCTCCGCCCGTGCCGAGGCGCGCGCCCTCGCCGCGCCGTCCGAGGTGCCCTGGCCCGAGCGCCTGTTCCTCGGCGGCCCGACGGACTTCCGCGGCTTCCGCACCGGTCAGGTCGGCACGTACGACGTGGTGTGTGCGGAGTCGCCGTTCGTGAACACCGATCCCGACGGGCCCTGGGACCGGTTCTACGTGCCGCGCGGCGGGCGCGCCCGGGCGCTGGTCGGGGGGGAGATCGAGATCCAGCGCCTGGGTCCGCCCGAGCTGAACGGCGCCCTGTTCGCGGAGGCCGGCTGGCTCGACACCGCGGGGCTGCGCGGGGCCGTCGGGGCCGGGGTCCGGTACGACACGGGGCTCGGGCCCATCCGCTTCGACCTCAGCGTGCGTCCGCTGGCCGCCGAGGACCGCGGACCCGGGCTCGGCGGCGAGGGCGTGACGTTCGGCTGCGACACGCTGCCCCCGCGCCGGCGGGCGTTCGACCTGCTCTCGGAGCTCGGGCGCTACCAGCCGCTCGACCGCGACTTCCCGGCCATCAACGTGTTCTTCACGCTGGGGAGGCCGTTTTGAGGCGGTGGAGGCTCGGGTGCCTCGCCGCGGCGGGCCTCCTCGGCGTGCTGGTGTGCGCGGGGGGCGTCGGGATCGCCTGGCTCGCGGGGCCGGCGGGCAACGCGTTCCTCCGCGCGGAGCTGGAGCGCCGTGCGAGCGCCGCCATCCCGGGCTCCGTCCGCATCGGCGGGCTCGAGACCCGCCTCGACGGGACCGCGGAGCTCGTGGACGTCGCCCTGCTCGACCCTGCCGGGAACGCCGTCCTCACGGCCCGGCGGGTCGAGGTGGCGTGGGGGCGTCCCTCTCCGATCGACCTCGTCGTGACCGGGCTCGACGGGCGCGTCACGGTCGGGCGGGACGGCTCCATCGACCTCGTGGAGGCCCTCGGCACCGACCTCCCCACGCTGCCGGACGTGGAGCTCGCGTCCGTGGCCGTCTCGGGCCGCCTGGACGTGGACGTGGGCGGATTCGCCGCGGCGGTGGAGGACCTGGAGCTCCGCGGCTCGGGAGACACGGCCCCGATGGGTGCGGCGCTGTCGAGCGCGCGGGCGCGGGTGGTGACCGCGTTCGGGGAGCGCGCCGTGGACGGCACGGCGACGCTGGGGTGGGAGGACCGGCTGGACCTCGGCTTCACGGGGACGCTGGGCGGCGAGGCGCTCGAGCTCGACCTCCACGCGACCGACCCGTTCGGGACGGGTGGGATCGACGGTCGGTTGCAGGGGAGCGGCGCCCTGCCGGCTCCGTTCGCCGGGGAGCTCGCGGCCACCGCGACGGTCACGGGCACCTGGGACGCGCTGGTGTGGCACGCGGACCTGGAACGGGCCGTGGCGGGCGGGGTGGACGGCACGTTGGCGCTGGACACGCCCGACTGGCCGTTCACCGCGGCCGGAGACGTGCGTTTCGCCGACGCGTGGGACGCGTTGCCGGCGGACACGGCCGTTTCGGGACGGGTGTCCGCGCGCGGGTCGTTGGCGCCACAGGGCCGTGTGGACGGGGACTTCGCGGGGTCCGTGCGCGCAGCCGGCATCGAGTTCCCCGCGTCGTCGCTCGGCTTCTCGGCGGGCGTGGATGGGGTGGCGCTGGATCCGGTCGCGCTCGGCGGGCCCCACGCGGCGACGGGCTCCGCGCGCTTCGGCTGGCAGGCGCTCGACGCGGCGGACCTGGCGCTGGACCTCGACCTCGGGCGCCTCGCGTCGGTCGGGCTGCCGCCGGGGCTCGAGGGCCGGCTCGTCGTCGATCTCGACGTCGCGGGCACCGAGGCGAGAGGCGCGACCCGCGTGCGGGACGTGGCCTGGCGTGGCTTCGCGATCCCCGCTGCCAGCGGGCCTCTCCGGGGGACGCTGCGGGACTGGGCCCTGTCGGCACGGGTCCCGCTCGACGTGCCGGTCGTGGAGGGCCGGGGGGCGCGGGTCGAAGGCGCACGCATCCCGCTCGACGTGCGCTGGGCACCGGGGGAGGCGCTCCGCGCGGAGGGATCGGGCACCGCGGCGACGGCGGACGTCCTCGGCCTGGCCGTGCTGCGCGATCCGCGGGCGCGGGTCTCCGTGACCGCGCGCCCGGGCCAGGCGCTGCGGGCCGAGGGGCGGGTCGAGGCGGACGCCGCGTCCCTCACCACCGTCCCGCTGACCGATCTCCACGCGACCGGCGCGCTCCGCGGAGACGCCGCCACCGGGACGATCTCCGGGCAATCGCCATGGGGAGCCGTCTCGGTCGGGGTGCGCGGAGATCTGGCGGCGGATTCGCTCGTCCTCGCAGACGCGGTGGTCACCCCGTCGGTCGGGCCCGAGTGGCGGCAGGCGGGGGAGGGGAGCGCGCGCCTGGTGCCCGGCGGGCTCGCCGACCTGCGCCTGGCCCTCGCGGGCTGTGAGGGCTGCGAGGCCGTGCTGGAGGGCGATCTCGGCGGCGATGCCGGGCTCGACATCACCGCGGCCGTTCCGGTCGCCCCGTACGCCGCGCTGCTCGGCGTCGGGGTCGACGGGCGGGCAGGGGTGCGCGGGCGCCTCACGCTTCCGCGGGGGGAGCCGGCGTTCGCGGGAGAGCTCGCGGTGTCGTCGCTGCGCTACGGAGACGCCTCGGCGGGCGACTTCGCGGGCCAGGCGTGGCTCCGAGCCGACCGTGCGGGGCTCTCGGGGGTCTGGGCCGCGCGGGAGGGCCTGGACGTCGGGGTGGACGCGGAGCTCGGCATCGACCCGTCGCGCGGCATCGACCTCGACGCCCCGTGGTCGGCCCGGGTCACCGCCGATGCGATGGTCGCGGGCGAGCTGGCGGTACGCGGCACGCCCCGGGCGCCGGAGATCGACGGCCGGGGCCTGCTCCGCTGGGAGGACGCGGTGCTCGGCCAGGTCCGGGTGTCCGGCTCCGGCGAGCGGGTCGTGGTGGACGGGAGGCTCTGGGACGGCCACGCGTCGTTCGGCGCCTCCGTCGACCCCGGCTGGGCGGCCCTGCTCGCCGGTGCGCCCGTGCCGCCGCAGGGCGAGGCGCACGCCACAGCCGACCTCCCGTGGAGCGCGGTGCTCGATGCGCTCGGTGTCGAGGCGGACGTCGAAGGCGTGCTCACGGGCTCGGCGACGGCTGCGATCGACGGCTGGATGGTGCGGCCCGCGGCGCAATGGCGGACCGAGGGGCGGGTGGGCACGCACGCCGTGCAGGGCGACGGCACCCTCGGCGACGGCGTCGCGACCGGCCAGATCGCCGTCGGAGACGGGCGCATCGCGGTGTCTGGCCACCACGCGCCGCTCGACGTGCGCACCCGGCCCGACGGCCTGCTGGAGATCGACGGGCGCGACGTGCCCCTCGGCCTCGTCACCGCGTTCGTACCGGACCTCGAAGACGGCCAGGGCGCGCTGGACCTGTCGCTCGCCGTCGATCGCGACGGCCCGCGCGGCTCCGTTCGGGTGGACGAAGGCGCGGTGCGCCACCGGTTCCTCGGCGTGGCGCTCGAGCAGGTGACGTTGCGCGCGGCCGTCGAGGGGCGCGAGATCACGGCGTACGTGGCCGCCGACACGTGGCCCGCGCGGGTCCGCGGTCGGAAGCCGGGCCGCCTCGTGGCCTCGGCGCACGGCGCGGTGCAGGGCGCCGATCTGGTCCTGTCGGAGGCCGCCGTCGAGCTGGAGCGGGCGCACGTCGTGTCGCGCCCGCTGCAGAAGGCCCGCATCAGCGCGGAAGGCCCGCTCGCCATCTCGGGGTCGGCGCGGCATCCGGTCGTGCGCGGGGCGCTGCGGGTCGACGAAGCGGAGCTCGAGGTCGACCGGAAGATCCTCATCGAAGCGGACCTGTGGGCGGCCGCTCCCCGCGAGCTCGACCCGCGCATCACGCTCGTGCGCGATGGGATCGAGGTGCCCCGGGCGCCCCGCGACGACCGGCCGTTCTGGTCGTTCGTCGATGCCGACGTGCTGCTCGATCTCGGGCCGCTCGCCGAGGGCTCGATGGCGCTGCCGTACCTCGACGGCCTCGGCGCGCTCGTCGCGGAGGCCTCCCGGGTGCGCATGGAGGGGCGGGTCGTCGGGAAGCTGCGCGTGAAGGCCGCCGACGGGCGGGCCTCCGCCGAGGGCGTCGTGGACGTGACGGACGCCTCGGCCCGCGTGGGCAGCTCGCGGTTCGTGCTCGACCGCGGCCAGGTGCAGTTCGTCGACGGCGACCTGTTCCGCCCGTACGTGCAGGCCAGCGGCTCGCTGGGGCTCGGCGGCGGCGTCTCGGTGCAGATGGGCCTGCGGGGCGAGCCGCAGGGCGCGACGCTCGCGCTGACCTCGGCGCAGCTCGACGGCGAAGGCGAGGTGTGGACCGCGGTGATCTCGGGGCAGAACCCGCGGCTCGTGCGCTCCAGCGTGGGTCTCGCGTCCGAGCTCGCGCTCGGGGTCGTGTCGCGGACGATGTTCGACCGCGCGGACCTCGGCCGGTGGGAGCTCGCGGGGGGCGGCCTGCAGACGCGATTCCGCCCGCTCCCGGCGCTCTCGGTGGTCGGGCGCGTGGCGCCGTTCAACCAGACCCGCGACGCGCTGGCGCTGGGCGCCGAGTACGCGCCGGACCCCCGCATCCGCCTGGAGGGCTGGGTGGGCAACGTCGACCGCTGGGTCGGCGTCGGGTGGCGGCACCGGTATTGATCGCCGGACCCACAGAGCTCAAACGATCGACCGATGTCCATATGGGGTCAGACCCCAGAAAGACATCGGTCGGTCGTTTGAAGTTGTGGATGGCGGCTGGAGGCGGGCTCAGATGCCCGACAGGTCTCCCGCGCCCTCGCGGATGACGACGAGCTCGCCGTCCGATACGTCGAGCACCGTGGTCTCGGTGCCCTCGAGCGGCTCACCGAGGTCGACCACCAGATCCAGCGCGTTGCCGTAGGCCTCGTAGACCTCGTAGCCCAGCGTGCGGTGCTGGCCGTCGTCGCTGCGGGGGACCGTGGAGATCAGCAGCGGCCCGCCCCACCGCTCGACGAGCAGCATCGCGAGGGCGTCGTCGGGCACGCGCACACCCACGACCTTGCGCTTCGTCGCCAGGATGCGCGGCAGGTCGCGCCCGCTCTTCAGCAGGACCGTGAACGAGCCCGGCCAGATGCGCTTCAGGAGCTTGTACGTGGACCCGTCGACCGTCGCCATGGTCGCGGCCATCGCCACGTCGCGGGCGATGAGCGAGAACGGCCGGTCGTCCGGGTGGTCGGGCTTGAGCGCCCGGATCCGCTGGAGCGCGCGCTTCGACGCGGGATCGGCGGCGAACACCCAGTTCGGCCCGGCCGACATGGCGATCACGCCGTCGTGGCGCAGCACGTCGAGCACGCGCTCGATGTGCTTCGGATTGGGAGGATCGATGTACGTGTAGAGGTGCTCGCTCATGCCACCAGGCTCCGCGCACGCGACTACCACTGCTGGGCCGCCACGGCCATGGCCGCAGCCACGCCGAACGTCACTGTGTGGTTGGCGAACAACAGCAGCCCGAGCTGGCTGCGGAGGTCCCACCACCGCCGCCACGTGGCGAGCAGCACGGCCGGGAACCCCACGTGGATCGCCGTGAGCACGGGGCCCAGAGCGTCCGGCGCGAACCGGAACAGCAGCCAGAGACCCGGCGGCAGGGCCGCGTGGACGGCGAGGCTCGCGATGACGAGGGTCCGGGGCACATGCCCTCCGACGCTGGTATCGCGTCAGTCCGTCTCGCAGCGCAGCCCCGGTGCCGCGCGCTGCGGGTCGGGCAGCTGCACCCATGACGGCCGCGAGGGGTCGTGGTGCAGCCGCACCCGCACGGGGCGCGGCTCCACGGTGTGGCGCTCGGCCCACGGCACCGCGTCGGCCGGCGCGATGGCGAGCCGCGGGAAGTCCGTCGAGCTCACGTGGATCCCGACGCGATGCCCCGCGGGCAGCACCACCGCGGTGCTCCACAGGTCCACGTCCACGGGGACCACACCCTGCACGGGCTCGATGGCGCCGTCCCGCCACGCCGGGCGCGCCTGGCCCTCGGCGATCTGCACGTGGCGCCCGTCCGGGTACACGTCCACCAGGTGCACCACGAGGTCCGCGTCCGTCGCGTCGAGATCGACGTGCAGGCGCGCGGTGACGCGTCCCACGATCTCGCGCGGCGCGTCCAGCACGGGCCCGACGAACGCCCGTACGTCGTCGCGCTCGGCCAGCTCGGCGCGATCGCAGGGTCCGGCATCGAGGAACAGGTTCCGCCCGCAGAGCGTGGGCACCGGCTCGGCCGGGTCCGACACGTACGCCGTGGTCCCGCCGGTCGGGCAGGCCTCCGCGAGCGTGCCGTCCGCCTGGAGGTACATGCGCACCTCGACCGCGGACGGCGGCCAGTCCTCGGCCTCCCGCCACGTGTTCCCCGGAGCGTCCGGCTCGTCCGCTCCCATCAGGTAGTACTGCACGCGCGGGCCGTCGGGGTCCTCCGCGAGATCGAGCCGCGCGAGCACCTCCGCGTGCCGCATCGCGCGCAGGTCGAGCGCGTCGGCGTCCGGGAAGCGCCGCCCGCCCACACGGGCCTTCCCGACGGTCTCGTGGGTCCACGGCCCCATCACCAGCCGTCCGCCCCCGAGGGCGAAGGCGTCGATGGGCCCCTGGCTGAAGACGTCGTACCAACCGCCGATGTGCAGCCCTTCCGGAAGGGTCTCGGGGACCGGCCAGAGCGCGGGGTCCGGGTCCAGCGCGTCGAGCACGCCCGAGGAGCCGGTGGCCTTCAACCACCCGTCCACCAGGGCCTCCCGATACGCGCCGCCCGGGAAGAGCGCGTGTCCGTAGGGGTCGGGGGTCCCGATCCACGCGACGACCCCGACGTGGCCGGGGTGCGCGCGCCCTCCGAGCGCGTACTGCGTGATGCCCATGGCGGAAGGGCCCGCGGTCACGGCCTCTCCGGTGGCCCAGTCCTGCTCCGCCAGCCAGTCGAGCGTGTCCTCGCCGTCGTCGGCGTCGGTCCGGAACACGTCGTCCTCGCGGGTGCTCTGCACGACCACGGCCACGTCGTCGCGCTGGAGCTCCCTCGGGTTCAGGCCGAGGAACGCCCAGCGCGGGTAGGGTGTCCGCACGACCACCGCGGGGAACGGCCCGTCTCCGCGGGGGATGTAGAGGTCGGTGGCCAGCTCGACCCCGTCCCGCATGGCGATCTTCTCGGTGCGGTCGGGGAGCGCGCAGGCGACGGTGAGCAGGGGGAGCAGCAGGCGCAAGGGAGTCTCCGCGCATTGGACCCGCGAGCCCTGCAGAGCGGAAACGCGTTCTCACGCGGCCCGGGCGGACGCCGATCGGCACGAGACGATCGCGGGCACCTGGTGCACCAGCGCTTCGTCCTCGAGCGCGTGGACCATGAACAGCGCGAAGTCCACGCGGCGCGTCAGGTTGCTCGCGAGCACCGGGTCGCCGACGTGCTCGCTCCACACCGGGAGGCCTTCGCTGTCGCCCTCTTCGAGGTCGCTGCCCCGCACGACGGTCCAGCGGCGGTCGCTCGCGAACACGCGGTTGGCGGCCTCGACCTGGTCGTCCAGATCCACCACACGCACCAGGCGGGCGAGCTTACCGAACAGCCAGACGCCCGCGAGGAACAGCGGGGAGTAGTGGTCCTGCCCGTCGCGCGTGATGTGCCAGCCGCACGAGAACACCAGCCGTGCGTCGGGCTCTGCGAAGTCCAGCACCGCCTGCGCCGTGCCCGACGCGTAGTGATCGACGCCCCAGGGGACGAGCACCGTCAGCACGCCGTCGCAGCCGGCCACCGCGCGGCGGACGACCTCGCGGTCGTTCGTGCGGCCGGGCACGATCTCGATGCGATCCGCGAACGCATCGAGCTTGCCGACGCTCTCTTCGCGGCAGACGCCGACGACCTGCCAGCCGCGGTCGAGCGCGTGCTGGATCATGTACTGGCCGAGCTTGCCGGACGCGCCGACGATGCAGACGCGGCGGATGGGACGGGGAGCGGTGCGGGTCATGGGGCCTCCGTTCTTGGTGACCCTGTTGTAAGCCTGCACGCTTGCAGTGTGAATTGCCCGAATCGGCATCTGTGTTATGCGTTCCTGCATGGACTGGAGAGCTGTTCGCTTCGACTGGAACCGGGCCCGTGCCTTCCTCGTGACCGCGGAGGAGGGGACGTTCTCGGCCGCTGCGCGGGCGCTCGGCATGGCCCAGCCCACGCTCGGCCGGCAGGTCGCGGCCCTCGAGGAGGAGCTCGGCGTCGCGCTGTTCGAGCGGGTGGGCAACGCGCTCGAGCTCACCGACGCGGGCCTCGAGCTCGTCGAGCACGTGCGGACGATGGGCGACGCGGCGATGCGGGTCTCGCTGGCCGCGACGGGGCAGTCCTCGGCGCTCGAGGGCAGCGTGTGCATCACGTCCAGCGAGCTGATCGCGGCGTACCTGCTGCCCCGCGTGGTCGCGAAGCTGCGCGTCGAGCACCCGGGCATCGAGGTCGAGATCGTCGCGTCGAACGCGGCGCGCGACCTCCGCCGGCGCGAGGCCGACATCGCCATCCGCAACTTCCAGCCCACGCAGCCCGAGCTGTTCGCGAAGCGGCTCGGCGACCGCGTCGCGCGGATGTACGCGACGCCGGGCTACCTCGAGCGCATCGGCTCGCCGCAGCGGGCCGAAGACCTCGGCGGCGCCGAGATCTTCGCGTTCGATCGCAGCACGCGCATGCTCGACTTCCTGAAGCAGCTCGGCGTGCCGGCGACCCGCGCGAGCTTCCCCGTGCTCACCGAGAACCACCTCGTGCAGTGGGAGCTCTGCAAGCAGGGGGTCGGCATCTGCATCGTGATGGACGAGGTGGGTGACACCGAGCCGCGCGTCCGCCGGGTGCTCGAGTCCGGCGTCGAGCTGCCGGTGCCGATGTGGCTCACGAGCCACCGCGAGCTGCGGAGCAGCCGCCGGATTCGGGTAGTCTTCGATCTGCTCGCACGAGAGCTCGAGCAGGCGGGGGCATGATGGCGCGGGGATGGGCGGTGACGGCGGTGGCGGTCGTCGGGGTCGCGACGCTCGCGTGCGGTGGCTTCGGCGAGCAGACGGCCGACGTGGGGCACCCGCAGCAGTTCGAAGAAGCGGGCCTCGTGTTCGGCTACCCCGGCAACTGGACGGCGAGCAGCGAGATCGAGACCAACCCGTCGGGCGAGGTGCTCTCCGTCACCGTGCACAGCCCGGGCGACGCGCTGGCGATCGTGCAGCACTACCCCGAGAATGACGTGCCCACCGTGGATTTCGCGATGCAGATCATGCTCGAGACGATGACGTCCGCGATCGAGGACGGCACCGCGGGCACGATGAAGCTCGCCCCTCCCGTCGTCACGTCCGACACCCGCGTCGTGGCGGGCCAGCAGCGCGACGTGCGGGTGGCGAAGTACACGCTGGCGGTGCTCGGCGTCGAGGTGCCGCACCGCATGCGGATCTACGGGGTCGACGACGTGATCGTCATCACGAACGTCGCCGACGAAGACGCGATGATGGTGCAGCCCGGCTTCGACCAGATCCTCGACTCCCTGGTGGTGCCGTGAGCCGCGTCGCGGTCGTGACGGGTGCGTCGTCCGGCATCGGCGAGGCGGTCGTCCGGCGGCTGGTCGCCGACGGGGCCGTTGTGGCGGGCCTCGCGCGCAGGGGAGAGCGCCTCGCGGCCCTGCGTGCCGAGCTGGGCGAGCGGTTCCTGCCCGTGCGGGTCGACCTCAGCGTCCCCACGCGCGCCCGGGTCGCGATGGACGCCGTGCGGTCGGGCCTCGGCCAGCCCTCGGTGCTCGTGTACGCCGCGGGGTTCGGCGATGGCGCGTCGCTCCTCGAGGGCGAGCCCACCCAGTGGCAGGAGCAGTGCGCCGTGAACGTGGTGTCGGCGGCGGCCTGCGTCCGGGCGTTGCTCCCGGACTTCCGCGACGTCGGCGGGCACGTGGTGCTCGTGAGCTCGATGTCCGCGCACCGGGTGCCGTGTGGGGCCGGGATGTACGCGGCGACGAAGCACGCGGTCCGCGCGCTCGCCGAGGGCCTTCGGCTCGAGCTCCGCGCCGCCGGCAGCGACGTACGGGTGAGCCAGGTCAGCCCCGGCAACGTCGACACGCGCTTCGCGCTGGCGCCCGAGGAGCCGTCGCGCCGCGACTTCCTGCCGTACGCGCCTCTCGCCGCCGAGGACGTCGCCGAGCTCGTGGCGTACGTGCTCGCGGCCCCTCCGCACGTCGAGATCACCGACGTGCTCGTGCGTCCGACGGGGCAGCCTTCGTAGCTCCCGGCGTGGGGCTTACGCAACCGTTCCTGCGCCCTTCTCCGTGTGGAGGGGATCGAGCTTCGAGCGTCCCGAGGCATCACGCAGATGACGCAGAAGGACGCAGATGACGCAGAAACCAGGCCGTCACGGGTCGATCGTCGTCGTTTCCCCGGGCACTTTCGATGGGGATGCACCCCCAAGGACCGCCAGGAGTCCACCCGTGACGTCAGGGCTGTCGAGTGACGTCTCCGTGTTCGGGTCGACAGAGCGGGCCTTCTTGCCGACCGGATTCGGGACTCACCAGAGCAGGCCGGCGTTTCGGGCTGCGCTTTTTGAGCCTGCTCCTTCTTCTTCTGCGTTCTTCTGCGTCTTCTGCGCGGTGCGGGCGCTTGCGCCCGTGCCGAATCGGACCTAGCCGCCCGCGTGGGGCGCCGCGACGAGCACCGCGCCCTCCTCGCGGACCCAGGCGGTGCCGTCCCACACGTCGAGCGTGTGCTTCGGGACCTCGATGCGGACCGTCGTGCGCTCGCCCGTCGCGAGCTCCACGCGCGCGAAGCCGACGAGGAGGGCTTCGGGACGCTCCCATGCCGAGCCGGGCACGCTTCCGTAGACCTGCACCACCTCGGCGCCCGCGACGGCCCCGGTGTTCTCGACCTCCACGGCGACCTCCCAGGACTCGCCGAGGTCGGCCACCGTCTGGGACCCGTAGTCGAACGTGGTGTACGACAGCCCGAAGCCCAGCGGCCAGTGCGCGGGCACGCCCGTCGCGTCGAGCCAGGTCTGGCCGTGGAGCGGCCCGTAGGCGACCTCGAGCGAGGTGTTGTCGAACGGCGGCAGGTCGGCTTCGGCGACCGGCCAGGCATGGGGCAGGCGCCCGGACGGGTTCGCGGCGCCGGTGAGCACGTCGGCCACCGCGTGCCCGCCCTCCATCCCGGGGTACCAGGCCATGATCAGGCCCTCGACGTCGGGCTCCCAGGGGGCCGTGATCGCAGCACCCCCGATCAGCACGACCACGACGCGGGGGTGCGCCGCGGCGACCTGCTCCAGCAGGGCGAGGTGGGCGGGCGGGAGATCGAGCCCCACGCGGTCGCCGTGGGGACCGATGGCTTCGCCCTCCTCGTCCGCGGAGAGGCCCACCACCACGACCGCGGTGTCGTAGGTCGCCAGCGCGGCGTCGTCGGGCTCGAGGAAGGTCGCGCCCACGGCCTGCAGGCCTTCGAGCACGGTGACGACGTGGGAGGACCGGGTGGCGGAGCTCCCGACGTCTCCGAGGTTCGGCGCGTCGGCGAGGGGCCCGAGCACCGCGACGCTTCCGGCGAGCGGCAGGGCGCCGTCGTTCTTCAGCAGCACCACCGCTTCGGTCGCGACGCGTCGTGCGAGGGCGACGTGCTCGGGGGACTCCGGGATGCTCGCGTCCGGCACGGGCGGTTCGGTGTCGAGCCCGAAGCAGAGGCGGGCGCGCAGCAGGCGGCGCGCGGCGTCGTCCACGCGGGTCGCGTCGGCCGAGCCATCCTGGAGGGCCTCGAGCAGCGCGTCGCCGTAGAACTGGCCGTTCGGCATCTCGAGGTGCAGACCGGCGTCGAGCGAGGGCAGGGTCGAGCGCGTCCCGAACACCCAGTCGCTCTCCACGAAGCCCTGGAATCCCCACTCGTCGTGGAGGATGCCGAGCAGCTCGGCACTCTCGGCGCTGTACACACCGTTCACCCGGTTGTAGGCGGTCATCACGCTCGCGACGCGCCCCTCCTGCACGACCTGCCGGAAGTGGGGGAGGTACACCTCGCGCAGCACGCGGGGCTCGAGCGTGACGCTCACTTCGTACCGCGTGTCCTCGATGGAGTTCGCGGCGAGGTGCTTCACGCTCGCGAGGACGTGCTGCTGGGCGCCCTGCACGAATGCCGTCCCCATCGCGCCGATGTGCACGGGCGATTCGCCGTACGTCTCCTGGGCGCGGCCCCAGCGCGGGTGCCGCAGCACGTTGATGGTCGGAGCGAGCAGCACCGAGGCGCCGATCGCGCGGACCTCCCGCCCGATTGCGGCGCCGACCTCGCGCTCCAGATCCGGGTCCCAGGTCGCTCCACGCGCCATGCCCACGGGGAAGCTCGTCATCTCGCCGGCCGCGCTGCTCACTCCACGCGGCCCGTCGATCAGCTGGAGCGGCGGGATGCCCCGGCTCGGGATGCCGTGCTCGGGCCACGCGCCGTTCGCCAGCGGGAACCCGTCCCCGGCCATCAGGCCGACCTTCTCCGCGTCCGTGAGGTCCGCGATCAGCCCGTCGATCCGGGCCTCGATGGCCGCCGCGTCGCCGGGGCACCAGGCTTCGAGCGCCGGGTCGAGGGTGGGCTCCACCGCGGTCGGAGGGGCGTCGGGACGGCATGCGAGGAGCCAGATCAGCATGCCCGAGGATACGCCAGAGCGGAGGGGGAGAGATGTCCGACGCGCTCACCACGACCGGCCCGGCGGATCCGACGGCGATGCCCGACCCGATCCAGCTGTTCAAGGAGACCTTCGACAGCTTCACGAAGGACGACCTCGGGCCCTATCTGCTCGCCGGGCTCGGGCAGTTCGCGGTGGTCGTGCCCGTCGTGCTGGTCCTGATCTTCGTCCTGTACTTCGGGATGTTCGCCTGGATCTTCGGTGGGTTCTTCGCCTTCGCGTTCGTCGCGGCGTTCGGCGTCGAGCTGCTGGGAGAGGACCTCGGCGTGATGCTCGGCTTCGTCGGCATGATGCTGTGGTACGCGGCCGGGTTCGCCGGTCTGCTCGGCATCTCCGCAGCCATCGGGGCGGGCATGGCCCCGATGCAGGCGAGCCTGTCGCGCCGCATCGCCGCCTACCAGCGCGAGAAGAAGACCCTCGACTTCTCGGCCGCCTTCAGCGACGTGGGGCAGGACGTCGTGCCCGTGATGATCGTGGCGCTCGTGGTGGGCATGCTCGTCGCCGTGGGCGCGATGTTCATGTACCTGCCGGGGCTCATCGCGTACGCGCTGTTCGGCCACGCCGCGCTGCTCGTCGCGCTCAACCGCTACAGCGCCTTCGACGCGCTCAAGACCAGCGCGAAGAGCGTGATGGCGCACGGCTCGTACTACGGGATGTTCTGGGTGCTGTACTTCGCGTGCGCGATGGTCGCGGCGTACATCCCCATCGTCGGCCCGATGTTCCTCGTGGCCGTGCACATCCGGGCGCACCGGCACATCTTCGGCGACGAGGTGAAGGCCTGATGCTGGCGCTCTGCGCGTTGGCATGGGGCTCAGACCTGCCGCTCCCGTCGCCGAACCCGGGCAGCCGCCTGTTCCCCGGGCACACCGAGATCTCGGTCGGAACGGGCATCCTCCAGGAGCCCGCCGTCCACCGGAAGGACGCGTTCCGCCTGCCGCGGGCCAGCGTCCATCTCACGCTCGCGCACCGGCTGTGGCGGAGCCCGGTCTACCTCGGCGCCCACACGGCCTTCCAGGATGCGTCGTACGACACCCTCCGCCTCGAGCCGCGCGTGGGGTTCCGCATCGGCGAAGCGGACGTGCCGTTCCGCGTCGACCTCGTAGTGGGGTGGTCGGTCGACGTTAACGGCTACGAGCTCGTCCACACCCCTACAGCAGCGGTCTCACCGCGGCTGTGGCTCTGGAAGCGCGGCGAGCTGCTGCCCTGGTTCGTGCACGTCGACGCGCGGATCGGCTTCCTCCGGGGGTATGAAACGACGACCATGCTGTGCTTCACTCCTGGCTGCAATGTCGTGACCCACATCACCCCCGGTGGCAGCGGCATCCTGTGGGGCGTCGGCCGCAGCTTCGGCCGGGTGGGCGCGACGCGATGATTGCGCTCCTCTGCACCATGGCCTTCGGCTCCGATCTGCCCCTCCCGTCGCGGAGCTCCCGCGGCGACGGGCTGTTCGTGCGGCGCTCGGACCTGTCCGTCGGCACCGGCCTGTTCCAGGAGCCTCCCCGCTACAGCAGCAAGGCGTACGAGTTCCCGCGCGCGAACGTCCACCTGACGTTCGGCCACGCCATCGGGCGGAGTCGCTTCTTCGCCGGCGTCCACACCGCGTTCCAGGCGGCGACGTTCCAGACGGCGCTGCGTGTGGAGCCCCGCATGGGCCTGCGGATCGGCGACCCCGAGACGCCCATCCGCATCGACCTCACCGCGGGGTGGTCGGTCGACACCACCGACAACGGGCTGGTGCATTCGCCGGTCATCGCGCTCTCCCCGAAGGCGTGGCTCCCGAAGCAGGGCACGTTGCGGCCATGGTTCGTGCACGTCGACTTCCGGCTCGGGGTCCTCCGGACGTCTTCGACGACGCTCATCGGGTGTGCTCCCGGGACGAGCTGCAATGTCCGGACGCGCTACACGCCCGGCGGCACGGGCCTCCTGTGGGGCATCGGCCACAGCTTCGGCCGGGTGGGCGCGACGCGTTGAAGCGGCTCCCGGCGGGCATCTGGGCGCTCGGCTTCGGCTCGTTGTTCATGGACATGTCGTCGGAGCTCGTCCACGGGCTGCTGCCGCTGTTCATGGTGTCGGTCCTGCACACCTCGGTGCTGACGGTCGGCATCGTCGAGGGCGTGGCGGAGGCGACGGCGGCCATCTTGAAGGTGTTCTCCGGCGCGATCAGCGACCGGTTCCAGCACCGCAAGTCGCTCGTGGTGCTCGGCTACGGGCTGTCGGCCGCGACCAAGCCGTTCTTCCCGCTGGCCGGCTCGGTGGCGATGGTGTTCGGGGCCCGGTTCCTCGACCGGGTGGGGAAGGGCATCCGCGGCGCGCCGCGGGACGCGCTCGTCGCGGACCTCGTGCCGGAATCGCAGCGGGGCGCGGCGTACGGCCTGCGCCAGGCGCTCGACTCGGTGGGCGCGGTGCTCGGTCCGCTGCTCGCCGTCGCGCTGATGTTCTGGCTGGCCGATCTGCGCGCCGCGATGTGGGTGGCGGTCGTGCCCGCCGTGATCGCCGTCACGCTGCTGGCGACCGTCATCCGCGAGCCCGAGCGAGCCCCCGCGGAGGAGCGTCCTCCGATGGCCCTGTCGAACGCGCGCCTTCTGCCACGGGCCTTCTGGGGCGTCGTCGCGCTGGGAGGGCTGTTCACGCTGGCCCGGTTCAGCGAGGCGTTCCTGGTGCTGCGCGCCGAGGACGTGGGCGTCCCGCTGGCCTGGGTGCCCGCCGTCATGGTGTGCATGAACGTGTTCTACGCGGGTGCGGCGTACCCCGCGGGGGCCGCGGCGGACTCGGCGTCTCCGCGGTCCTTCCTGCTGGCGGGCCTCGTGCTGCTGGTGCTGGGAGACCTGGTGCTCGCGCTGGCGCCGTCCATCCCGGGCGTGTTCGTCGGGACCGGGCTGTGGGGGCTGCACCTCGCGCTGACCCAGGGGCTGCTGTCGAAGCTGGTCGCGGACAGCGCGCCGCCCGCGCTGCGGGGCACGGCGTTCGGGGTGTTCAACCTGGTGCTCGGCGTGGCCCTGCTCCTCGCGAGCGGCATCGCGGGGGCGCTGTGGAGCACATGGGGCCCGGCGGCGACCTTCGGCTGCGGAGCCGTGCTGGCGGGACTCGCTGCTGCGATCGTCCTGCTCCGTCGGTGAGCCCGGGGGATGGCAGCGAGAAACAGCTCTCTGTGTCGGAAGCGATCGGGCTCCGAGCGTCTCAGGGCCTCACGCAGATGACGCAGAAGGACGCAGATGACGCAGAAACCAGGCCGTCGCGGGTCGAGCGTCCTCCTCTCCCCGGGCACCGTCGACGGGGATTGCATCGCCAGGACCGCCAAGGGCCGCGAATGTCCGCCCGTGACGTCGGGGCTTCCAAGGGACGTCTCGGTGTTCGGGCCGACAGAGCGGGCCTCCCCACGGACCGGAATCGGGACTCACCGGAGCTGACGCGGGACGGCATCCGGTAGAGTGTGACGTACCTCACCGAATCCGGTGTCAGAGCAAACCCGAACATCTCGATAGCGGAGCTATCAGGCTGAACACAGGGCGTTCTATTTTTCTGTTGACGCGTCAATAATCAAGTCCAGGCCTCGTCGCCCAGCAGACGCTCGCCTCACCGGACTTGCAGAATGGCCCGCGTCGACGGGGCCAAACGCGGTGCAGGGGCTCGTGGCGCGCCGCCTGGGGGTCCGCGCCATGCTCGCGTCGAGCGGCGTCGTCGGTGCCCTCTGCAGGGCGTCCAGACGCCGTGCGGAGGAATGGAGCGCGCAATACCATCGGTATCAGCTCTGCAATGCGGATGTTCGGGTTCGCTCTGACACCGGGGATGGGGTTCGCTCTGACACCGGGGATGGCGGGGACTACAGCGCGCCCCGCCCAGAGCAGGCCGGCGTTTCGGGCTGCTCGGGTGAGCGGTCCCAGTCCGCCGCGAAGGTTCGGTTTCACCGGGCACCGACACGCTGTGGCTCTCTGTGGTCGCTGTGCGCGCCAGGCCTGTCGACGCGGCCCGGGAACGCGAAGACGCTCGACCCTGGACGGCCTCGTTTCTTGCGTCATCTGCGTCATCTGCGTCATCTGCGTGAGACCGATCCCGCTCGCCAGTCGAGTCGTCCCCCCGGAGTCCACAGAGCAGGCCGGCGTTTCGGGCTGCTCTGGTGAGCCCGGCTGTCGATCCGCTTCCAGTCCACCTCGATGAACGGAGAACCTCGGGGACGCGAAGACGCTCGACTCGCGACGGCCTCGTTTCTGCGTCATCTGCGTCCTTCTGCGTCATCTGCGTGAGACCGATCCCGCTCGCCAGCCGAGTCGTCCCCCCGGAGTCCACGACCGTTCTAAGGCACCGAGACCGTCCCATCCGAAGCGAGCGTGACCTCGACCGGCCCGCCGCCGAGCCCGACCACGTCGAACACGACGCCGGACGTGAAAACCGTGCCCGCCGTGTAGCCCAGCGTGGCCGTGCCGCCGGAGCCCTCCTGGGTGAGCACCGTGCCGTCGTACAGCGTGAAGCTGCCGGCCTCGCCGGGGAACACGCGGACGTACAGCATCCCGGGGTCGGTCGCGAACGAGTCGACCGTCGTGTCGGTCACGGGGCTCAGCGTGTCGATCGTGGGCCGCAGCATCGGGACCATCCCGCCCTTCTTCAGGAACAGCGGAATCTTCGACAGGGGCGCGTCGACCACGTGCTCTCCGGCCGGGAGCACCGTGCCGTCGAACCAGTCGAGCCACTCGCCCTCGGGGAGCACGACGCGGCGGGTCGTCTCGCCGGGTCGGACCACGGGCGCCACGAGCAGCTCCTCGCCCAGCAGGTAGTCGAAGTCGAACTGCTCGCCGAGCTCGGGGTGCGCGAGGCCCAGGGGCCGCTGGAGCGGGTGCCCGGTCGCCTCGATGCGGTTCGCGTAGGTCCACAGGTAGGGGAACAGGCGGAGGTGCAGCCGCGTGTAGAACCGGTAGTCGTCGAGCATCGCGGCGTCCCAGTCGCGCACGGGCTCCCAGGCGACGTCGCTGCTGCCCATGCCGATCTGCATCACGCTCGAGAGCGCGGTGTGCTCGAACCAGCGCGTGAAGGTCTCCTTGTCGGGCGGCGTGTGCCGGTACCCGCCGGTGTCGCTGCCGAAGAACGGGAAGCCCGACGGGCCGAGCCCGATGCTCGCCACGACCGCCGCGGGGAGGCCGCCCACCGCGACGTAGTCCCCCACGTCCTCGCCGTGGAGCGCGAGGTTCCCGTCGATGTCGCCGGGCCAGATGATGGTGCCGGTCGCCTGGTCGCCCCACGCGCCCGTGCGGCACAGCAGGAAGCCCGTGCCCTCGCCGAGCGCCTCGCGGTACGCCTGGTGGTAGAGCCGCTGGTAGTGGCGGTGCATCGTGCGCTCGTCGCTACCGTCCGCGAACTCCCAGGCCAGGCGGAACTGGAACACGCCGGGGATGATGTCTTCGGCGAAGTCGAGCTTGAAGCCCTCGATCCCCATGTCGGTGTACAGGTGGACGTTGTCGATCCACCAGGCCGTCGCGTCGGGGTTCGTGAAGTCGACCAGCGCCCCCCAGTTCACGACCTGCAGCACGATGTCGGGCTCGAGCGGCGGGAAGTAGCCGTTCGCGATGGCCTCGGCGTGGAACACGCCGGTCGCCTCCTCGGCGTAGGGCGTGTGCCACAGGCCCATGCGGAACCCGAGGTCGTGCGCGCCGTCGATCATGCCCTGCGGGTCGGGCCAGTTCGTCGGCTCGAAGTCGAAGCTGTTCACGGCGGTCGCGTACGGGCGGTCGATCCACACGGCGCTCGTGGCGAGGTCGAGTGTGCGCATCGCCGTGAGATCGCCCTCCAGCTCGGTCTGATCGACGTTCTCGTCGCGCCACAGGATCGGCCCGAGCGCCCACGGCGCGGGGAGTGCGGGGTAGCCGGTGAGGTCGTAGTACCGCTTCGTGAGGTCGAGCGGGTGCTCCTCGAGCCACACGTGCATCGGCAGGCCCGCTTCGGTCGCTGCGCCCATGCCGACCGTCACGCGGACCGCGTCGTCGGCCTCGGTGGCGACCTCGAACCGCATCGCGTGGTCGTCCTGCACGAACAGGCCCCAGCCGGTGGTGCCGATGACGAACGGGATGGGGACGTGCGCTTCGTTGTAGCCGGACTCGGTGCCGCCGCTGGGCTCGATCTGCATGTCGCGGATCTGCCCGCGGTGGTGCGGGTGGTCGAACGACTCGCCGAGACCGTAGAAGCCCTCGGTCGCGTCGCCGCGCGCCGTGAGCCGGAAGAACGCGACGTCGCGGCCCGGTTCGGCGGTCCAGCGCAGGGACCACCCGTCTTCGCCGTCTTCTTCGAGCTCGAGCGTCGTGTGGATGTCGTCGCGGTAGGTGAGCGTGACGGTGCCCCCGTCGCGGACGGCGCTGAGCGGCGCCCGCCAGATCACACCCGCCTCCTGCGTCCAGGAGGGGAGGTACGACCAGCGGTCTTCATCGCCCACGGGCAGGATGCCGATCTCGAGGCCCTCGACGGGCAGCGAGAGGAGGCGCGCACCGCCCAGCTCGAACTCGACGGACTCGATGGGTACGGGGCCGGTGTCGGTGTCGACGGGCTCGCGCTTGCAGGACAGGAGGCTCAGGAGGAGAACGGACATCTGCCCGTCATACCGCGCGAACGCACGGCCTGCCCGCGATCACAGCGCGTCGGGGACGGCGTATGCCCAGTGCGGGACCCCTTCGATCGTCAGCAGGCCCAGCCACGGGCGGGTGTCCTGCGTGCGGGCGGTCGTCGGGATGCCGTCGGCCCCTTCGCGGAGCGCCGGTCGATCGCCGAGGCTCTCGCCGGCCCACGACAGCGACGCCGAGCCGACCACACGCCAGGTCACTCCGCCGAACCACACGTCGGGGAGCCCGTCGCCGTCGCCGTCCGGAACGAGGGCATGCGCGGAGAGGCCGCGCAGAGCGGCGTCCTCGGGGGTCAGGCGCGAGACGCCGAGGAGCGCGCTGCTCATGAACACGCTCGCGGATGCGACGAGCTCGTCGATGCCGTCGCCATCCACGTCGGGGAAGCGGCCCACGTCGCCCTGGAGGACGTCCTGGGGCACGCCGACCACCGGGCCGACGCCGGGCAGGACCTGGACCCCCGTGGGGGTCGTGTCGAGCCCGAGGACCACGATCTGGCCCACGCGCACGTCGCCTTCGCGGTGCCGCTCGTTGCCCAGCGCGATTCGGTCGCCTCCGAGGAGCACGGCGGTGCCGAGCCCGTCGAACCGCTCGGCGGGCACCCACGTCCAGCCACCGTCGGACCCCACGATGTCGACCTGCCCGCGCCCCTCGTCGAAGATCTCCGATGGGCGCCCGACCGCGACGCGCAGCACGCCGCCGTCGTCGCGGGCGTCGGTGAGACGGGCGTGATCCCACGCTCCGGCGAACGACGCGATGGCGAGGTCGCCGGGTCGTTCGAGATCGGCAGCGTCCCGCAGCGCGGCCGCGAGAATCACGTGGATGGCCTCGTTCTCCCGCAGGACCGCGATCGCGCTCTCGCCGTCGAGCTCGAGCGGGACGACATCCGTGACCGGGCTCCCGGCGTCCCCCAGGACGCGCCCCTGGAGGTCGCCGGACGCAGAGCGTGGATCGGCGACGAGCGCGCCCTCGTGCGAATGGATGACCAGCGCGTCCGTCCCGGGGGCCGTGCCGTCGCGTACCACCGAGATCGCCAGGTCTGGCTGTCCGAGGCCTCCGCCGCGCCACACCCGCGTGGCCTCGGCGGCGAGGTCACCCTCCGGGGGCCAGGGCCCGACGAGGAGCATGCCGGTCGCCTCCGGCTGCTCGTGGAATTCGATCAGGAGCGGATCGCCCGGCTCGGTGGGTGGCGGCGCGCAGGCGAGCAGGGCGAGGGTGGGGAGCATGCCGTCTCCGGACGTCGGCTCCCATCCTACCGCGTGCGACGATCAGTCGTTCCAGCCGCTCTCGAGGCCCGCGATGCGTTCCGCGAGGCCGGCGAGGATGGGGAGCCGCGTCGGCATCTCCATGTACGCCATCGCGGCGAGGCCGAACGGCAGCAGCACGACGACAGCGAGGAAGAGCATCATCAGCAGCAGCAGGAGGAGCGAGACGAGCAGGGAGATCAGCCCGTCGGTGCCGAGGACTCCGTCGACGACGATGCCGAACACGGTGCCGAGCCCGTAGACGAGCCCGAACACGAACCCGCTGACCATGAGCGTGACGACGAACATCAGCCCCTGAGCGGCGTGGAACCGCACGAGCTTGTTCTCCTTCTCGGTGAAGAAGAACGCGAGGCTCGCGATGATGTTGATCGACATGATCGGCACGTAGCAGAGCGCGCTGGCGAGCTTCGGGTCGAGGTTGCCGAGGGTGGTGAGCTGGGTGTTGTCGGACATGGGACTCTCTGCAGCGGAGGCGCCGGGATTCTCCGCCCATGTCGGGGAGACTGCAATGGGCGACCGCTCACGATGCGCAGACGGGCGTCGTCGGCAGGCGGCGGGGTAGGGTGGGGCATGTCGGACCTGAAGCCCGCCCACGTGATGCTGCCCGTCGTGATGCTCGTGGTGCCCCTCTTGCTCCTCGGCGGGTACGTCTTCCTCTCCGACCGCGCGAAGAGCGAGGTCCACGGCACGATCCGAGTGGGCGACACGACCTTCGCGCCCGACCGGTGCGCCTCTGGCGTGCTGTCGGAGGACGCGCCCCGCAGCCAGCCGCAGTTCCACGGCGTCGATCTGTTCGCCCGGGCGCATCCGTCCCGGCGGCTGCGGGTGTTCCAGGACCCCGCGCAGGGCGACGTCGTGGCGCTGCGCGACGGAGACGCGGCGCCGGTGGTGGTCGATCGGGCGGCCTGCGAGCGCTTCGAGGTGCGGATCACCGCGCTCGACGAGATGCTCTTCGACCACTGGGGGCTCGGCGGGAGCGTCGATCTGGCATGCCCCGAGGTCGAGGCGAAGGTGGCGTTCTCGCGGTGCTTCGGCGGAGACTGAGGAGCGCTGCGGGCCTCGCGGGTATGCTCGGGTATGACCGCTCCGCCGCCCTGTGCCGGAGGGCTCCCGTTCATCGGGGTCCTGCCGTCCATCGCGAAGACCCCGCTCGCCACGTTCAGCGCGGTCGCCGAGACCCACGGCCCGCTCGTGGCGCTCGGGCGCACCTTCCTCCCCGGGAAGGGCATCGAGATGATGCATCTCGCCAACGAGCCCGAGCTCGCCGAGTTCCTGCTGAAGACGGGCCGCCAGCACTACGACAAGAGCTACGTGCTGCTGCAGAAGGTCCTCGGGAACGGCCTCCTCACGAGCGAAGGCGAGTTCTGGAAGCGCCAGCGGCGCCTCGCGCAGCCCGCGTTCCGCCGGAAGCGCGTCGAAGGCATGTTCGGCCTGATGCGGGACGAGGGCGACGCGCTGCTCGCGCGCTGGGCCGCACGCGCGCCCGGCGAGCGCTTCGATCTCGCGGTCGACATGACCGCCGTGACGCTGGAGATCGCCGTCCGCACGATGTTCTCCACGACGCTGGGCGAGGTCGCGGAGCGCGTCGGGCACCTCCTCGCCACGGCACTGACCGAGATCGACCGCCGCGTCTGGGAGACCATCACGCTCCCCGACTGGGTGCCGACGAGGCGCAACCGCGACCTGCGCGATGCCATCGCCGGGCTCCACGCGCTGGTCGAGCCGATCATCGCGGCGCGCCGGCAGGATCCCGGCGACCACGACGACCTCCTCTCGATGCTCATGGACGCGGTCGACGAAGAGACCGGCGAGTCCATGTCCGACGCGCAGCTGCGCGACGAGGTGCTCACCATCTTCCTCGCCGGGCACGAGACCACGGCCGCGACGCTCACCTGGGCCTGGTGGCTGCTCGACACCCACCCGGCGGCGCTGGCCCGCCTCCAGGCCGAGGTCGACGCGGTCCTGGTGGGTCCACCCACGCTCGAGACCGTCCAGCAGCTCCCGTTCACACGCGCGGTCGTGCAGGAGTCGCTCCGCCTGTACCCGCCGGCCTGGATCCTCGCGCGCACCGCCGTCGAAGACCACGATCTCGGCGGGCGCCGCATCCACACCGACGAGGTCGTGTTCACGCTGCCCTACCTCCTCCACCGGCACCCGGGCTGGTGGGACGAACCCGAGGCCTTCCGCCCCGAGCGGTTCCTCGAAGCGGGCGTGCCGCGCCACCCGTTCGCGTACATCCCGTTCGGCGGGGGCCCGCGGGTGTGCATCGGCAGCCACATGGCGATGCTCGAGGGCACGCTGCTGCTGGCGATGATGGCGCGCGAGTGGGCCGTCCACGTCGACCCGGCGCACGAGGTGGTGCCCATGCCGACCATCACGATGCGCCCGCGCGACGGGATGCCCGTGACGCTGGAGCGCCGCGTCAGATCGTGACGTACATCACGGTGAGGCACATCTCGTTCTGCGTGCCCCAGCCGCCGTAGATCGGCTCGGTCGCGTCGCTCGTGTCGAACCAGCACGTGAGCTCGTAGAGGTCGTCGGGGTCGATGCGGATCGGGGTCTCGTAGAAGTACGCGAACTGCCAGCCGTAGTCCCAGGCCGGGACCTCGACGACGCACTCCTCGGAGCCGTCTTCGCGCTTCAGGGTCGCGTTCAGCCGCAGCCCGCGGGCGTGCATGTGCGGCAGGAGCCCCACGAGGTCGACGGTGAGCGGCAGGCCGAGCTGGGAGAGCGAGATGCGGTCGCGGTAGCGCACGGTGTCGCGCCCCGCGGGCAGCGAGTCGCCGTAGCCGAGCAGGAAGTCGAGGTACACGACGAACATCTGCTTCGTGATCTCGTCTTCGGGGACGAGCTTCATCTCGAGCTGCGTGGTGTCGGTGCTGCCGGCCGTCGCGGGGTCGACGAGGTTGTAGTGCACCTGGGTCACGATCATGGAGCCGGCGGGCACGCGCACGCCGAGGCCGTTCGGGAACTCGGTCGCACCCTGACCCGGCGCCCACGCCATGGGGTCGGACTCGTACGCCACGTCGTCGCCCGCGCCCGAGAAGCACGGCCAGCCCGCGCGGTCGGGGTCGAGCGCGTCGAGGTACGCCATCTGCTCGGCGTTCGTGCGGCCGCTGTACCAGGAGTCGGCGGCGGGGTCGACGATGTGCCCGATGACGTGGTGCACGATGGTGGGAGTGCCGGGCTTCACGTCGTAGCCCGCGAGGAAGCGGTCTTCGGCGAGCGCCTCGATGGGCATCGCGAAGCACCGGTATTCATCGTACTCGGAGTACTGCCCGCCCACGGGAACTGGCTCGAACACGGGCGTCTGCACGGTGTGCGTCGCGTCGAGCGTCGGGAGCGCGGCCGGCTCGCCACGGGGCGCCGCGTCGCCCTCGGGCATCTCGTTGACCACCCACTCCGAGAGGAGCGCGATCTCGTCGTCACCCATCCACCACGGGTCGCGCCAGTCGCCGCAGGACCCGTCGGCCACGACCTGCTTCGGCGGCATGGTGCGGTTCGCGGTGGCCTCGGCGATGGCCGGGCCCCACTGCTTCACCTCGTCGTAGGTGTCGAACTTCATCGGAGCGATGCCGCCCTCGGTGTGGCATCGCATGCAGTACGCATCGAGCACGGGGGCCACGTCGGCGTGGAAGGTGGGGCCGTCGTACGAGCGGCAGGCGAACAGCAGCGCGAGCAGGGTCATGGCGTCCTCGTTGCCTTGGAGTATCGGCGTGCGAGCCGTGTGACATCCGACTGACATCGGGCGGGCGGCCCGATTCACGCGGAAGAGTCGATGCCTCGCAGCCGCCGAGCGTGCCCGGTCGGGTGAAATCCGCCGGGAGTACGGTATGATGACACCGCTATTTCGACGTTCTGTCTCTTTCGCTCTGGGGGTTCCTTTGACCCTGTCCTTCGCTTCTGTGCGCAACGCTCTCCTGAACCGCGCCGAGCCCGATTCCGATGCGGGCACTCCGGCCGTCGAGCCCGCCGAGGTCGAGGTCGTCCGCTGGATGGCCGAGACGCCGGTTCCCCCGATTCCCCGTCCGTCGTGGCTGCCGCCCGAGGCGCCGCCGAAGCGCGTCGTGGTCGTCGAGAAGGCTCCGGCCGGCGACCCGTGGCGCGACATGCTGCTCGCGGGGGCGCTGAGCTTCAGCGTGACGAGCTCGCTGATCCTGCTCTCGAGTCTCTGACCGCAGCGCTCGGTGGGAAGGGAGTCGAGCTTCCAGCGTTCCGTGGCATCACGCAGATGACGCAGAAGGACGCAGATGACGCAGAAACGAGGCCGTCGCGGGTCGGGCCTCCTCGTGTCCCAGGGGCGCTGTCGAGACAGAGAGTGCCTTCCCGCGGACCGGTTTCGGGATTCACCAGAGCAGGCGGGCGTGTGGGGCTACTCGGGTAGGCGCTGGGCCATCGCGTTCGACAGGCGCGGACTCAGCGGCGCCGGCGCACGAGCGCCGCACCCATCAGCGCGAGCCACGTGAGCGACGCGGGCGACCCGGTGTCGCACTTGGCGCAGCCGCCCTCGAAGTAGCGGGTGCTGCCATCGTCGGTGTCGGTGTCCGTGTCGTCGGTGTCGGTGTCGGTGTCCGAATCGGTGTCCGCGTCGGAGTCGGTGTCGGCATCGGTGTCCGAGTCGCTGTCGGTGTCCGCGTCGGTGTCGGCGTCGCCGCCCGTGTCGCCCGTCGTCGGAGCGCCCGTGTGCGCGGCCGTGTCGGAGGTGTCGGGGAAGAGAACGCCTGTGTCGCCGGTGTTTCCGGCCATCGACGTGTCGGAGGTGTCGATCAGCGTGTCGCCGGTGTCGCTCGTGTCCGTGTCGGAATCCGAGTCCGCGTCACTGTCGGAGTCCGTGTCCGTGTCCGTGTCCGTGTCCGTGTCCGTGTCGGTATCGGTATCGGTATCGGTGTCGGTGTCGGTGTCCGTGTCCGTGTCCGTATCGGTATCGGTGTCCGTGTCGGTATCGGTGTCCGTGTCGGTATCGGTGTCCGTATCGGTATCGGTGTCCGTGTCGGTATCGGTGTCCGTGTCCGTGTCCGTGTCGGTATCGGTGTCCGTGTCCGTGTCCGTGTCGGTATCGCTGTCGGTGTCCGTGTCCGTGTCGGTATCGGTGTCCGTATCGGTATCGGTGTCGGTGTCGGTATCGGAGTCCGTGTCCGAGTCGGCATCCGCGTCGGCGTCGCTGTCGGTGTCGGTGTCGGTGTCCGTGTCGGAGTCCGTGTCGGAGTCCGTATCGGCGTCGGCGAGCCCGGTGTCGCCGGTGTCGAGCGTGAACGGGTCGAGGTAGTCGGGGATTCCGTCGTTGTCGGAGTCGTCGTCCTGCGGGTCGCCGTTGTTGTTCACGTCTTCGTCGGTGCCCGTGAGCAGCCCGTCGCCGTCGTCGTCGGGGTCGCGGTAATTCGGGAGCCCGTCGTTGTCGGAGTCGTCGTCGGACAGGTCGCCGTCGTTGTCGGGGCCCTCGTCGATCGTCGGGACGAGGTCGCCGTCGTCGTCGTCGTCGATGACGTCGGCGAGCCCGTCGTTGTCGGTGTCGCGCGGGTTGTTCGGGTCGCCGATCTCGACGCCGTCGAGCACCGAGTCGTCGTCGCTGTCGGGGTCGCACTCGGAGGAGGGGAGCGACACCTCCTGGAAATCGGAGAGCCCGTCGAAGTCGGTGTCGGGGAGGAGGGGGCTGCTGCAGTGCAGACACACCTCGTCGAGGTCGGTGAGGCCGTCTCCGTCGGTGTCCTGGGTGCCCGTCACCGTGATGTCGAACACCGGGCTGCGGGCCTCGCGGGTCCACGCGAACGTGTTCATGAGGGCCTGATCGCCCTTGCCGGAGTCGGTGAAGTTGCCCCACGCCCGCGCGTTCTGGTTGGCCATCGGAGGCTGGGGATACGGGCCGCTCGGGAACCCGCCGGCACCCGAGAACTCGAGCCCGATCTGCCCGTTCGGCATCGGGTTGGCGTCGGCCTGGACCGCGTGGTCGTTCCAGAACATCGTGAGCGACGTGCGCGAGAGCCCGCTGTCGAGCGAGAACATCCGCGTGCCCTGGTAGGTCGTCTCGACGTCGCGCATCACGAGGTGGTGCTCGCCGGTCGTCACGACGATCTGGCACTGGTAGGTGCCCGGAGGCGTCACGACGCCGCTGTTGTTCCGCCCGTCCCAGTCGAGCTGGTTGAGGCCGGGACGCGAGGCGGCCACGAGGTGCAGGTCGTCGGGGTCGGTGAGGTCGAGCAGCCCGTCGTCGTCGATGTCGCAGATGACGTGCTGGTTGCCGGTGCCCGTCGAGAAGAACGAGAACGTGCCGACGAACTCGACGTTGTCGCAGTCTTCGGCGTTCGGCGTGTACGCGTGGTTGATGACGACCGGCGTCGCGGCCGTGTACGTCGAGGCCTCGGGCGGGTTCAGGTACACGGGGTACAGGTCGGAGACGAGCTGGCCCGCATCGGGCACCGAGCGCGCGCCCGTGTCGGGGACGCCGAGCCGCGAGCTGAACAGGTTGTACGCGCCGCCACCGGTGTGATCGAGCTTGAGCTCGATGACGGCGTCGGTACCGGTCTCCTGC
Source organism: Alphaproteobacteria bacterium (assembly GCA_020632875.1). Classification (GTDB taxonomy): domain Bacteria; phylum Myxococcota_A; class UBA796; order UBA796; genus JACKEQ01. Next base: position 187,841 of record JACKET010000011.1, on the reverse strand, counting down.
ACACGCGCGTAGAGCGAGGTCGTCAGGGTGGCGTTCTGGCCGAACGAGCCGGAGTTCAGCGACCACGCGTCGGACCACACGCGGCCACCGGCCGACGGCGTGACCGAGATGTCCCAGTTGGTCTCGCTGGCCGACAGGGAGACCGTGTAGTCGCCGGGCCCTTCGGTGGGCGTGATGGTCGCGCCGGACGCGAAGGCCCCGAGGAACGTGCCGTTCGGCGCGACGACCACCACGGGACCGGAGCCGGTCCAGGTGAACGTCTCGGTGCTGTCGTCGAGGATGTCGACGTGCAGCAGCGTGGTCGCCGCCACCGCCTGCCCGGGGAGCTGCGTGGAGCCCTCGGCGCCGGCCGTCGCGGGCACCAGCAGCGCCAGCGCGAGGAGACTGGGCCTATTCGGGCGCATCGGTGGTCTCCCGGATGAGGAACTGGACGCGGCGGTTCTCGGCCCAGGCGGCTTCGGTGGAGCCCGGCACGATGGGCTGGGTCTCGCCGTAGCCCTGGATGACGAGCCGCTCTCCGGCGACCCCGTTGTTCACGAGGTACTGGCGCACCGCTTCGGCCCGCTTCTTCGACAGCTCGAGGTTGAACGTGCTGGAGCCTCGCTCGTCGGCGTGGCCCTGGACCTCGAGCAGCTTGATGTTCTCGTTCGCGATGATGATCGCGGCGACCTCGTCGAGGAGCTCGTACGACAGGGGCTTGATCGTCGCGGAGTTCGCGTCGAAGTGCACCTTGTCGAGGATCTTGATCTCGCCGCCCTCGAGCGTGGCCTTGGTGGGGGCGAGCTGGATGGTGACGGTCTCGGGGCCCTCGGTGACCTGCACCTCGACCGCGGCCGTACCGAACTTGTCGGCGGTCGCGGTGACCTTGTGCGGGCCCTGCCACAGCTCGATGACCCTGGTGCCGTTCTCGAGCACCTGCTTCGGCTCGGTGACGCCGCAGCCCTCGACCTGCTCGACGAACGTGAGGCGCGCATTCTCGATGGCCTTGCCGCTCGGGTCGACCACAGCGAACGTGATGGGCGTCTGACCGCCGATCAGCTCGACCTGCAGGGCGTTCTCGCCCTCGGCGAGCGTGATGTCGCCGTCGCCGGCGAGGCACGCGGTCTCGGCGTGCAGCGACCACGCCTCGCCGGGCATGCGCTGCTTCAGCTCGAAGGCCTTCGAGCCCTTCACGGCCTGCTCGAAGGTGCCGATCTTGCCGAGGAAGTCGACGGGACCGTCGTATGGCGCGCCGTTCCACACGGCCGTGGCCTTCAGGTCGGCGAGCTGGTCGGGGCAGCCGTCTTCGTCTTTGTAGCCGTTGACCGTCTCGGGCTCGTCGGGACACAGGTCGTCGGCGGCGATCATGCCGTCGCCGTCGAGGTCGGGCGGCACTCGGTCGATCCTGCCGAAGCCGCCGCCCACGAAGATGCGGAACCGCGCCGCGCCCGCACCAGGCGTGATGCTGGTGCCCAGCCCGCCCACGACGTGCCCGCCGGACTCCTGGCGATGCCGCAGGGAGAGCAGCGCCTCGCCGGGCGTCTCGCGGAACGGCTGGTCGTTCGGGCTCAGCGGGACCTTGAGGTGCGCTTCGAGGGTCATGCCGATGTCGTCGGTGATCAGGCGACCGACCCCGGCGCCGAGCCCGATGAGGTCGGAGCCCTGGATGTTCAGCGCGTCGACCGCGCCGTTGAACGCCAGGCCGGCTTCACCCGTGAAGGTCCACGGGCCCTCGGGCAGCGTCGCGGAGAGCGTGCCGCCCCCGGAGATGCGCCGGCTGCCGAGGTACCGCGCCGAGGCGCCGGTGGGCAGGCCGATCCAGGGACGCAGCCCCACGCCGCCTTCGCCGTCGTCGCCGAACGTGAAGGGGACGAGCAGCGCCGAGGCGCGCAGGTCGCCGAGCGCGGGCCCGGCCGTGCCGGCTTCGCCGCGGCTCGTGAGGAACGCGGGCACCGCCAGATCGAGCCGGATGCGGTCGGTGGGCGCGAAGCCCCCGACGAGATCGACCGACACGACGTTGTCGAGCGCGGCCGTGCGCGTCTCGGTGTCGCCCGTGACCTCGACGACGCGCAGCGGGGACTTCGCGAAGCCCGCGATGCCCGCGACGTACCACTCGTTGGCGACGACCTGCCCGGGACGGGTGACCGTGACCGGGTCGCGCAGGTCACCATCCTGGGCCGACGGTACGAAGTTCCAGGCGTTGAAGGTGTCTTGGGCCCAGGCGGGCGAGAGGAGGAGGGAGAGGAGGGTAGGCACGGACGTTTTCATACATGGCCGAACGATCGGGTGGCAACACCGGGATTCCGGTCGAAACCCGGGTGTCATCGGATCGTGAGCACGGGCTACCCCGGCGGTCAGCCGCGGCGTGCCGGATAATCAGCGTTCGACGCTTTTTATCGAAGGAACGTACACAAAGATGCGCGATGACGGGGCCGACGCGACCCCGGTGCAAATCGCGTCCGTCGACGTCGAGGGGTTTCGGGCTACCGCGGCGCGTCGACCGTCAGGGCGTGGTGCGGATCTTCCACTGGTCCGTGAGCGGCCCGTCGAACGTGCCCGCCGGATTGGCCTCCAGGAAACACGCGCGCCACTTGTCGGCCGAGGGACCCCAGGCCGCCTTCACCTGCGTCCAGTCGAGCGTGTGCCACAGCCCCTGATGGGGGCGGCCGCCGAGCGCCAGGATCTCGGCCTCGAGCTTCTCGAAGGTCGCGATGCGCCCGCGCTCGTACGCCGCGTAGAGCCGCATCATCCGGCGCTTCTTCGCGTCGCCGATCTTCCCGCAGCTCTCGGGCTCCACGAGGTCCTTCGCGTTCGGGCGCAGCGCGTCCTTCTTCTTCAGCTCGTCGAGCAGGCCGTCGACGACCTGGTCGACGACGACCTCCTCGGGGCGGATGCCGAGGTGCCGCTTGCGCGGGCGCCACTTCTCCTCGAGGTGCGGCGCGCCGAGGAATCCGACCTCGATGTGTGCCCAGACGGGCTCTACACCGGTCGCGCCGTTCCGTTCGTGCGAGCCGGCCAGCAGGGCGCCGTCGGCGCGCACGAATCGCACCGAGGGGCCCTGGAAGAACGGCGCGTCCTCTTCGAGCGACTTCACCAGCGCGTCGTCGGACGGGGGACCCGCGGCCCACGCGTCGCGCCGCTTGCGCCACGGCTCCCAGCAGCCCTTCTCGAGGATGACGCGGAGCGCGTCGCGCAGCTTCGACATCGGCACCGCCCACTCGGCGCCGAGCCCGCGGTACTTGAGGTTCAGCAGCAGCACCTCGGGCAGGGCGTCGATGTACGTGCCGTTCGGGATGCTCGTGCAGGCGATGAGCGAGTGACCCGCCTTCGGACCCTTGCCCACCGGGTCTTTCAGGACGGAGCGGATCTGCCCGCCGATGATGCCGGCCGCGGCGGGCAGGCGGCCCGCCTCCATGGTCAGCGGACGTGCGCCGCCCTTCTTGGCTTTCGTCTCCTTGCGGAGGACCGCCTGGCAGCGCACGGCGCCGAAGTCGAACGCGTTGCCCGAGCGCACGGCCTTCCACTTCGAGATGGGCTCGTTCTGGACGGGCTCGCGAGGGTACGGATCGACGACGAGCTCGACGTGCCGGTGGTCTTTGTTGAGCTTGTCGAGGTCTTTCAGGACCGTGTCGAGGAGCGCGGGCTTCCGCCACTCCTGCAGGTTGAGCATCGGGATGACCCGCAGCGTCATGCTGTAGACGAGCCCCAGGCTGCCCATGCCGACGATGTGCGCGAAGAACCGGTCGTCGTCGAACACCGCGTGGATCTCGACGTTCCCCGTGCGCGACCGCCAGGTGCCGCCGGGTGGCGCCTCGTAGACGGGCGCCTGCTGCGCCGCGCCGGGCTTGCGCTGGATGAGCTCGACGTAGGGCACCGGGCCGTTCGCCGTCTGCTTCACGCGCACCACCACGAGGGCCCGCACGAAGCCCGCCACGCTCCAGAAATCGACGCCCGACCCGTGCGTGCCGGTCGAGATCGCGCCCACGACGCTCTGGAAGTCGCCGCTGCCGTGGTTCGGGATGGCCCGCCCGCTGTCGGACAGCGCAGACAGGGCCTCGCGCACGGGCACCCCGCACTGCACCCGCACGAGGCCGCTCTCCTTGATGCCCGCCCGCAGCGACAGGCCTTTGATGTCGGTGCCGATGCCCGAGAAGATCGCGTCGAGCTTCTCGGTGCTGACCACGCGGGTGCCGACGGGATGCGACGCGCTCGAATGGCTGCGCGCCGCGCCCACGATGCGGAGCCGCTCCTTCGACTTCAGCGCATCCTCGACGAGCGACACGAGGTCCTTCAGGCTGTTCGGGCGCTCGATCCTGTCGGCGAACGCCGCCTTCGCGGGGAGACCGAAGCGCTCGCGCAGCGTGCTGGCGATCTCGGGCCGGCGTTTCTCGGACGGGCTGATGCGGCTCCCGTCGAGCGATGCGGTGGAGAGGTCGGGCGACGCGCCCAGCTCCTCTCCGACCTCGGTGGCGTCGAGCTCGCCGGATGTGATGGCGTTCTGGATGTCGGCTGTCAGGTCTTTCGGCATGTTCCCCCCGCGCCGGACCATACGCCACGTCTCCGGTACGTTGGGAGCCTGTCGCGCCTACGCCTCGCCGAGCGGGAGGTGGATGGCGAACGTCGTGCCCTCGCCGGGTGTGCTGTCGACCTCGATGAAGCCGTGGTGGTCGCGCACGATCCCGTGGCTGACGGACAGCCCGAGGCCCGTGCCCACGCCCACGGCTTTCGTCGTGTAGAAGGGCTCGAAGATGTGCCCGACCTGCTCGGCATCCATCCCGGTGCCCTGATCCGCGACGCGCAGCACGGCCCAGCGCCCCGCGCGCTCGTCGCGGCGCTCGACGGTGTCGACCGACACGTCGATCCGCCCACCGTCGGGCGACGCGTGCACCGCGTTCGTCACGACGTTGATGAGCACCTGCTGGAGCTGCTGGACGTCGACCTCCGCGACCACCGCCGCACCCTCGGCCAGGGCCAGGGCCACGCTGGCCTTGCGGGCCATCGGGTCGACGAGCTTCAGCGTCTGTGCCGCGATGCTGCGCAGGTCGGCCTGGGAGCGCTCGATCGGCCGTGGACGCGCGAAGTTCAGCAGCTGCCGGATGATCCCGGCCATGCGCTCGCACTGCTCGGCGATGGACTTCGCGTTGTCGCGGATGTCCGCTTCGTCGGCCACCTCGCCGCGCTCGATGAGCCGCGCCCGGACGAGCGCCACGTTGAGCGGGGTGCCGAGCTCGTGCGCGACGCCGGCCGCCAGCGTGCCCACCGTCATGAGCCGATCGGCGTGGCGCAGCTGCGCGACGGCGCGCTCCCGGGCCGCCTGCTCGGCCGACACGCGGTCGGCAGCCTCGCGGAGCGACACGGCCATCTGGTCGAGCTCGAGCCCCAGCTGGCCCAGCTCGTCGCGGCTGCGGAAGTGCACCCGCGAGCCCAGATCCCCGGTGCCGATGCGTCGGGCGTGGGCGATCAGCTCCTTCACGGGGCGCAGCACCAGCCACCAGATCAGCGCGCCGATCACGACCGTCGTGAGCAGCAGGAGCACGGCGCCCCACGTGGCGCTCCGCCGCGCGCTGTCGGAGATGTAGCGCTCCTGGGCCAGCAGCGACTCGCGGATCTCGATGCGCGCGCCACGCGCGTCCGGGTCGAGCAGGGGAACGTAGGTCAGGCGCCACTCCCGGTCTTCGCCCCACACCACGCCGGACACCTCGCGCATCGCGTCGACCTCGGCGTCCATCCAGGCGGGCGCACCGCTCGGCAGCTCGGCCGTCAGCAGGCGGATGCGGACCGCGGGCTCGCGGATGTCGAGGCGCTCGACCAGGGCGCGCGCCGAGGCCTCGCCTCCGTCGTCCCACTCGTCTTCGACGGCGTGCCGCATCGCGCGCCCCATCACGAGGTGGTCGCGCACCATCTCGCTCTCGAACAGCGCCTCCTCGCGGTGGAGCCGGAGGGCCGTCTGGAGCGCGAGGACGGCGGCCGTGACGACGAACACGGCCGCATGGAGCTTCCAGGACAGCCGCACCCGTCAGCTCCCGCGGGTCCAGGCCGCGCGGGCCGCGGCGCGCAGGTCTTCGAGCTCGATGGGCTTCTCGAGCACGTCGACGTTGCCGAGCGCCTTCGCGGCCTTTCGCAGCTCGATGTCGGCGAAGGCCGTCACGATCAGCACGGGCACGGGCCACTTGTTGCGGCGGACCCCGCCGAGCACGCGGAGGCCGCTCATCCCGGGCATCAACAGGTCGGTCACCACGAGGTCGGGCAGCGGATCGCCCGCCATCACGGTGAGATCGAGCTGGTTGGCCAGCGCCACGCCGTCGGGGAACGTCAGCACGTCGGCCCCTTCGCGCCGCAGCGCCATCGCCATGAGCCCGCGCAGCTGCGGGTCGTCTTCGGCGAGGTACACGGTCCGGGTCCGCACCGCGATGGGGGTCTGGTCGCCCCGTTCGGAGTCCGTTCGCATGGGACACCTCCTGGGCCTCCTCCGATGCAACGCGTGTGCCACGGCTCGTGGGGCATTTCGGGGCTTTTGGACCCTTCGGGTGTGCCCGGGCGACACACGTGGGGCATCCAGCCACACACAGGAGAGCCCGCCGACCCACCAGGGGCCGACGGGCTCTGTGCTCACACGGGACGGTACTCGCGGAACGTCACGGAGGCCGTTCCGGAGCCGCCCGTCGCGCTGCGGAGCGCGGCGGTCCAGCCGAAGAGCTCGGCCAGCGGGACCTCGGCAGCGATCCGGACGGTCCGGCCGTCCGACGCGGCGTCCGTCACCACTCCCCGTCGGGAGAGCAGCGTGCGGATCGCCGCGCCCTGGCTGTCGGCGTCGGCTTCGACGTCGACGGCCATGATCGGCTCGAGCACCACGGGTCCGGCCGCGTCGAGCGCCTCGAGCAGCGCCATCCGCGCCACCCGCGCGAACGCCCGGTCGGACGAGTCGTTCGGGTGGTGGTCGCCGCCGTCGACGACCATGCGGACCCCGACGAGCTCGGTCTCTCCGGCGTCGAGCGCCGCGAGGAAGCCCTTCTCGACCGCACTGGCGTACTCGGACGGCACCGCGCCGCCGACGACCTCCCACGCGAACGGGGCGAGCTCGCCACGAGGCTCGATGAAGCCGGTGATCCGGGCGTACTGCCCCGGACCGCCGGTCTGCTTCTTGAGCTTCGTGTCGAACCGCGCACGCCGCGTGAGGGTCCGCCGGTACGCGACCGCCGGGGCGCCGAGCGCGACCCGGAGGCCCGACTCGGACTGGAGCCGCTCGGCCAGGATCTCGAGCTGGAGCTCGCCCATCCCGCGCAGCCGGAGCTCGCCGGTGGCTTCGTCCATGCGGACGCGCACCGTCGGGTCCTGCCGCGTGAACCGCTGCAACGCCCGGCCCAGCCGGTCCCGGTCGCCCGACACCAGCTCGACCGCCACCTCGACGACGGGCTCGGGGATCTCGAGCCCTTCGAACGAGAGCGGCTCGCCCGCGCACAGCGTGTCGCCGAACGCCAGGTCCGCCCCGAACACCGCGACGATCTCGCCGTTGCCGACCGACTCCACCGTCTGGAGCTCGCCCGCGTCGAGCCGCACGAGGCGACCGATGCGGACGTCCCGGCGGGACCGCGTGTTCCGGAGGGTCTGCCCGCGCTCGAGCCCACCCTGGAACACCCGGACCCACGACACGGCTCCGTGCTCGGTCTCCTGCACCTTGAAGGTGTAGGCGACCGTCGCCGGATCCGCGGGATCGAGCACGACGTCGGCGCCCTCTGCGTCCCGCGCGGTGACGCGGCGGTCGGCCGGAGCGGGCAGCCACGCCACCACGGCGTCCAGCAGGGGCTGCACGCCGATGTTCCGCGCGGCGGACCCCACCAGCACGGGCACGAAGGCCCGCGCGAGCACGGTCCGACGGAGGGCGGCGTTCCACTCGGCGTGGCTCGGCGTCCGGCCGTCGAGGAGGAGCTCGGTGAGGGCTCCGTCCGCGAGCGACACGGCGTCGAGCAGCGCCTCGCGGGCCGCTTCGTGTGTGTCGGTCCAGTCGATGTCGATGTGCACGCGGTCGCGTCCACCCGGCCCCGTGAAGGCCCAGCCCTGACGGGTCCAGAGGTCCACGACGCCGCGGTGCCCGGCGCCCAGCCCGATGGGGAGCTGGACGAGCGCCGCGTTGTGCCCGAGCGCCTCGCGCATCTGTGCGACGACGTGGACGGGGTCCGCGCCCGGGAGGTCGCACTTGTTCACGAAGGCGATGCGGGGAACGCCGTGGCGGTCCATCTGGCGGTCGACGGTGCGGGTCTGCGCCTGCACGCCACCGGTGGCCGAGAGCAGCAGGATGGCGCCGTCGAGCACGGCCAGGGCGCGCTCGACCTCGATGGTGAAGTCGACGTGTCCGGGAGTGTCGATGACGTTGATCTGCGCCCCGTCCCACGCGACCGTGACCGCGGCGCTCTCGATGGAGATGCCGCGGCGGGTCTCGATGGGGTCGTGGTCCATCCGTGCGCCGACTCCGTCGCGCCCGCGGACCTCGTGGATGGCCCGCACACGACCGGTCAGGAACAGGATGCGCTCGGCGAGGGTGGTCTTGCCACTGTCGATGTGCGCGCTGATGCCGATGTTGCGGAGTGTCATGGTTCTTCCTCTGGATATGAGGACTCCCGACACCGAGCGCAGACCTCCCCCATGGACGTCGGTCACCCGGCGCCGAGAGGCCTCCTCCACGGGCGTTCGGCCCGTGGAATCGCAGCGGGCGTCCAGCCCGCCGAACTGAGCGTGCGCCCCGAGGCGCACGTGTGCGATCAGCCCCTCAGCGAGAGAGGGGCAGCAACCCGGCGACGAAGGGGAGCTCGTGCCCCCGGCGGCGGATGATCGTCATGCACAGGTCATACGCGCCGATCGGGGAGGGTGCAACTCAGTCGAGGCCCACGACCTCGTAGTCCCCACCGTTGAAATCGCGACCCGGCACGCCGATCGCCCACGCCGTCACGGTGTTCGCGCGGTTCGGGCGCGCCAGGTAGAGCGTGTGGTCGTCCCAGCTCCCCACTCCGGAGCCCCACGCGGCCCCGTGCACGTGGTCGGCGTCGTCGAGCTCCGCCAGCGTCTCGACGGTCCCGTCGGGGAGGACCCGGTACACGCCCGCCGTCCCGAACGCGGTGACGAGCAGGCGCCCGCACGCGTCCGCCACGAGCACGTCGTGGAAGTCCCCGGGGGTGGAGGTGAAGACGGTGGGCTCGCCGACGGGGTTTGCGTCTGCATCGACGTCCACGGCATAGATGCGGCCGTCCTCGTTGCGCGTGCCGACGTAGAGGCGGTCGCCGGAGGGGCTGAAGTCCGCGACCCGGGGCAGCGCGTCCGCGGGGAACACGAGCCACGGCTCGGCGGCGCCGGTCGCCGCGTCGATCCGGTAGATGGTGTCGGGCTCGGCGGTCGCGTAGACCCGCCCGTCCGGGCCCACCACGACGCCGTAGGCGCGCAGCGAGCGCGCCAGGATCTCGGGGCCTCCGCCCGGCGCGACGCGCAGCACGTTCTCGGTGCCGAGGTGCTCCGACACGACGAACGTGCCGTCCTCCAGGAACACCATGCCGCCGAACGCGGTGACGTTCGGCACGAACAGCGTCGCGTCGGTCGGGCTCGTCGCGCGCACGAGGGAGGTCCCGTTCCACCCCACGAGGCTGTCGCCGGCGATGGCGAGCGACCGGTTCGCACGCGGCGATTGGAGCGGAGCGCCGAGCTCGAACGGGGCCCACGGCACCGCGCAGTCGACGACGGGGGGCTCGACGGGCGGAGTGGGAGCGCCGGTGCACGCGATCAGGGCCGCGAGCACGACCATCTCAGGCCTCGCCGGGGACGCGGCGGTCGACGATGTCGAGCTGCTCTTCGATGCGGCGCTCGAGCCATCGCGCTTCGTCTTCGGTCGACACGAGGCGGACTACCGTGCGCTCCTTGCCGTCTCTCGCGATGGCCACGACGTTCCAGCGCGGCTGCTTGTTGATCTTGACCGACGAGACCTTCACGCAGAGCTGGTCGATGTCGGACCCGTCGAGCTCCACGCCGCCCCACCACGGGATCGGGCCGTGCTCGACCTTCAGCGTGCGGCCCTCCCACGTGATGGTCGTCTCGTCGATGAACATCGCCGCGCTCCAGTACGCCAGCACGAGCCCGATCCAGGCGTGTGGCGTGCAGAGGATGCCCGGCTGCCCCGACGTGAGGCCCATCACGATGAAGGAGTTCCAGATCACCGCGAACAGGACGATGCCCCAAGAGATCTCGCTCATCCACGGCTTGACGAGCACCATGTTCGAGCCCGACTGGTCGAGCCAGCCGTGCTCCCCACCGCGGCGGGACAGCGGGCGGTCGAGCGCCGCGGGCGGGGGCTCGAGGTCCATCGCGGGAGGGGGCTCGGCGTACGCGGGCTCCTGGTCGAACCAGTCGCCGCCCAGGGCTTCGGGCTCGGGCTCGGGCTCGGGACCGGCCTCCACGACCTCGCCGCAGGCGGGGCACTGCGCGAGGCCGAGCGCGCCGTCGAAGGCCTCGGGGGGGAGGGGAGCGCCACAGCTCGGACAGACCGCCATCCCCGCATCCTAGCGGGGTTGCAGGCCGGCCGCGAACCGGCCACGGTGGAGGCATGAGCGCACTGCCCACCTCCGATCTGCGCGACGGCGCGCTGTTCCTCGCGCACCGCGATCGCTGCACGGGGTGCGGGCTGCCCGAGCGCTGGTGCCTGTGCGCGGAGCTGCCGACGGTCCGGTCCGCGACGCGCGTGCTGGTCGTGCGGCACGCGACGGAGCGGCGCAAGGCGTCCAACACCGGCGGGCTGGTCGCGCGAGTGCTGGGCGGGAGGCCCGTCGACTTCGGCCTGCGCGGGCAGCCCCTCGACCTGACCGGGCACCTCGGCGAGAGCCCGCGCCTGCTCCTCCCTAACGGCTCGCCCCGCGTGGATGCGCCGCCCTCGACGCTCGTGGTGCTCGACGGCTCGTGGCAGCAGGTCCGCTCGATGCGCACGCGCATCCCGCCGCTGCCCGAGGTGCCGTTGCTCACCCTCCCGCCGGGGCCCCCGCGGCGACGCATGCGGCTCCAGGGCCTCCCCGAAGGCCGATCGACCATGGAGGCCGTCGCCGACGCGCTGGAGCTGCTCGGCGAGCCCGGTCCGGCCGAGGTCCTCCGCGAGCTCTACGACGAGCTGGCCCGGCGCTGGCTGTTCCTGCGGCAGTCCCCCCTGTGATCGGCCTCGTCGCCATCGCCCTCGCGGCAGCGCCCGGGGAGAGCGCGGCACTGTTGGCCGCGGCCGCGGACCCGACCACCATGCAGTATGACTCGGCCGAGCCCCCGGACGTGCGGGCGCGGACGATGATGGCGTACTTCGACCGCGTCCTCGCGGGCCTCGATGGGCGGGTCGCCGCCGTGGACGGCTTCGAGGGCCTGACGGAGGCGGGAGAGCTCGCGCGGTCGCGGCTCCGGATCGATCTCGAGGTCGAGCGGGCGCAGCTCACCTGTCCGACGCTCCTGTGGGACGTCTCCATCGGTGTCGACCCGCTGGAGGACACGCGGACCGATGGCGCCGTCCAGGTCGACGAAGCGCTCGCCTGGTACCGCTCGGAGGCCATGATGGCGGCGATGTTGCCGACGTTCCTCGCGGCGGGGCTGGAGAAGGGGCTCGTCGACGACCGCGCGTCGCTCGAAGCGGCCGTGGAGCAGTGGAGGGCTCGTGTACCTCCGACGAAGGACGCGCTCGCGGGCGTGCGCGGGAAGCAACGCAAGGCGCTGGAGCGGGCGGAGCGGGCCTGGCGTCTGGCCTACGTCGAGCTCGCGGACCACGTCGAGCGCGAGATCCTGCCGCGAGCCCGCGAGAACCCCGGTCTCGCGGGGCTCCCGGCGGACTGCTACGCGGGGCGGCTGCTCGATCGCACCGACGTGGCGCACGACCCATCCGCGCTGCACGACACCTGGAGCGCCGAGGTCGAGGCGGCCGAGGCCCGGCTCGCCGAGCGCGGTGCCGTGGAGCTGGGCGTCGCGCCCGAGGCCGTGCTCCCGACGTTGCGTGCGAAGCGGGAGGGCTTCGCGGACGCCGCGGCGCTGGAGGCCCGCGTGCGCGAGGTCTCGGAGACCCTGCGGGCGCGCGTGGACGTGGGGTGGGCTCCCGAGACGCCCTGCGAGCCGGTGCCGATGGCGTGGGACACGCGCCGGGACTGGTACCCGCGCGCCGCGTACAGCGAAGGCGAGCTGCTGTACGACCTGGAGCGCATCCCGACCTGGGAGCTGGCGGCGATCGTGGCCCACGAGTGCTGGCCGGGGCACCACGTGCAGCGGTCGTTCCCGGCCGACCAGAGCACGTTCACCGAGGAGGACCTCCGTCGGCGCGTGTCGGCGGCCTTCGTGGAGGGGTGGGCGGTCCACGCGGAACGCCTGGCGCTCGAGGCGGGCGCCATCGACGGGGTCGACGCGCTCGGCGTGCTGTCGGACGAGCTCCTGCACGCGGCACGGGTCGTGGTGGACACGGGGCTGCACCACCACGGCTGGTCGCGGGCCGAGGCCGAGGCGTACCTTCGCGCGCACACGGCGCTCGACGACCGCAGCATCGGCGACGAGGTGGGTCGGGCGCTGTCCCAACCCGGCAGTCGCGTGGCGTACGCGGTGGGCGGCCGCGAGATCGCCCGCCTGCACGGGCTCGCCCGCGAGGCGCTCGGCGACGGCTTCGATGCGCCGGGGTTCCACCGCTCCGTGCTGGCATCCGCGGGGGTGCCGATGGGCGACCTGGAGCGGGTGGTGCGCTCGTGGGTCGAGACCCGGCGTCTGACGCCGCCCTGACATCCCTCCCGGGGCGCACCCGTCGTACAGATCCTGTGTCGGAGCCGCGCGGCCCGCAGGTCACCCCCTTCGTATCTACGGGCCGCGCGTCTTCCGCTCCTCGACGGCGGGATGCGCTATCTTCCCAGCAGGAAGGGCGGCATGGGCTGGTTCGACGACGCGAGGAAGAAGGCGCAGGAGACTGCCGACGAAGCGAAGGAGAAGGCGCAGGAGGAGGCCGCGAAGGCTGCCCTCGGCGCTGCGGCCGGCATGGCGAAGAAGACGGTGAGCTCGTTCTTCGAGGGCATCGTCAGCTCGGCCGAGGCGTCGCTCGAGGCGGCTCAAGAGGCGCGCGGCCACACGGGCGAAGAGAACCCGGTGCTGAAGGCCGGTGGCGAGATCCCCGATCCCGCCACCGACGATGGGCGCGGGTTCCCCATCTCCGAGCCCGAGATCCCTGCGGGGCCCACCGCCGAAGAGCGCGCCCTGGCCGAGCTCGATCGGCTGAAGGGCTCCCGTCCGGCGCGGCGGCTCGACCCCGAGCCCGAGGTCGAGCGGGCGCCCGACCCCGAGCCCGTCGCACCCGCAGACCCGATGGCGGCGGCGATGGCGGCGCTCGACAAGGCGCGTCGGGCGCGCGGGGCCCGCGATGACGCACCCGCTCCGTCGATCGGCCGGGCCGAGCGGGGCGACCCCGTGGCGGCGGCCCTCGCGGCTGCGGCCGAGGCGCGGGCGCTCGCGCAGGCCGGAGGCTCCCGCGCGGTCGAGCGCGAGCGGGCGGCACGCGAGCAGCTCGAGGCGATGCGGGGCGGTTCCCGCGCGCCGACACCGAGCGCCCCGTCCGACGACGACGACCCGCCGTCGACCGGCCCGGCTCCGAAGAAGCGCAGCCTCTGAACCCACGGGGCTCCAATGCCCCATCGGAGAGCGCGTCTTCGCCGGTCGATTCCTCAGCACGGAGGATCGGAGGACGGGAGGGACACGGAGCCCGTTGGCGTCGGGCGGAGCGTCGGTCGGTCTGTCGGCGCATCGGAGGCCTACGCGTGCTCTGGTGAGCGCCCTCCCAGGTGGGGTTGCAGGCCCCCGCGGTCCTGACCGAGTCCGCGCGCTTCTCCGTACCCTCCGTCCCTCTGGGGCCTCCGTGCTGAGAAGACGCGCCCCGGAACAGGCCCATCTCCGAACGCCCCTTCGGAGAGCGCGTCTTCGCCGGTCGATTCCTCAGCACGGAGGATCGGAGGACGGGAGGGACACGGAGTCCGTTGTCGTAGGGCGGAGCGTCGGTCGGTCTGTTGGCGCACCGGAGGCCTATGCGTGCTCTGGTGAGCGCCCTCCCAGGTGGGGTCGCAGGCCCCCGCGGTGCTGATGGAGTCCGGGCTCTACCAGAATCTCCGTGCCCTCCGTCCCTCTGGGTCCTCCGTGCTGAGAAGACGCGCCCCGGAACAGGCCCGTCTTCGAGCGCCCCGTCGGAGCGCGCGTCTCCGCCGGTCGAGTCCTAAGCACGGAGGATCGGAGGACGGGAGGGACACGGAGTCCATTGTCGTCGGGCCGAGCGTCGACGGCGTGCTGTGAAGCTCGCCGAGGCTCTGGGTCCGGACTGTGAAATCCAGCCGGGCTCTGTGTCCGGGCTGGCCCTTGCCTCCCGAACTACCTGGCCCGGCCCTCATCGGCGTTCGAGAGGCTTCAGAGCGCGCAGCTCGGGCCCTTCCGGGCCAGGTCTCCCATCATCGTGAACGTCTCGCGGATGCTGCCCGAGGCGAACTGCGTCGCGAGGCCGGCCGGCACGCTGCCGCCGGGGTCGGAGAGCGCCCAGAACTCCATGAGCGTGTGCTCGTCGTCGAGCCGGACGAGCCACCAGCCGCCGTCGTTGGACGCCGCCTGGACCGCGCCGGACACCAGCTCGCGGGCCTCGGCACCGAGCTTCGGCAGCCCGTCTTCGAGCTTCACCCAGACCATCTCGCGCACGGTGCCTGCCGAGGCCGCGTGCACCTCGGCGTTGATGCGCTGCTCGATGACCCACCAGCGGTCGGAGATGATGGGGATGGGCAGGTACTGGAACGTGAGCCGCCGGGGCGCGCAGAACTCGCCCTCGAGCAGCTCGACGTGCGAGAGCTTGCTGTAGTCGGGCTTGTTGCGGTCGTCGTTCACCGCGCTGAACAGCCGGTCGATGGGCGCCTCGAGCACCGACAGGCCCCACGCGATGCGGGCTTTCGAGCCCGGTACCGCGGTGATGCCGGTGGCGACGTCGCCCTTGGCCACGGTGGCGTACGCGCTGGCGGGGATCTCGGGATCCCACCGCCCCAGGCGCTGCTTGCGCAGAGGCGCGACCTCGGCCACGCGCGCTTCGATCTCGTCGGTCGTGAAGGCCTGTGCCTCCAGGACCGCCATGAAGAGTGCCGTCACCCTGACCCCGCAGGGCAGCATACCATCCCGTCTCGCGGGTCGCGTTCAGCCGCTCTCGGCGACTCGGAACGCGACGATCCGCCGCACCAGGTCGAGCGGGAGGGGCTGGTCGTTCGGGAACCGCACCGAGCCCTTCGCGCTCTCGAAGGCCGCGAGCTCGTCGGCGAACGCCGCGATACCGCTGGGCCCCGGGTAGAACCCGACGTGACGGGCATAGCCGGCGAAGTGCACGAGGTTCTTCTTCTTCAGGGTGAACGTCGGGATCCCGTAGCCGATCTTCTCGGCCGCGCCGGGCGCCGTCTCGCGGATGGCCTCGCGCATCGCGGTGAGGCGCGCGGCCACGTCGGGCGGGAATCCCGCGATGTACGTGTCGATGTCGGGTGCTGGCATACCGCCTGCTAACGCCACGCGAGCGCGGCGAGCATCAGGAAGAAGCCGCCGAACACGATCTGGATGGCGAGCACGACCATCAGCACGCCGAAGTTGCCGATGGCGAGCCACAGCGCGGCCACGGACCAGGCGCGCTGGTCGGACCCCTCGGGAGCGCCGCGCAACGCGAGCCACGCGAGGCCGAGCGCACCGAGCGAGAACACCACGTTGATCACGGGCAACCACAGCATGTTCGCGAACATCGCGAGCCCGCCCGACGCCAGCGCCAGCCACGCGAGCGTGTAGCGGCCCCGTCCCTCGGCGTCGTCCCGGTCGAAGTCCACGCGGTCCCCCCGGAATGGGCTACCCTCCGCGGAATCCCGGCGCCACGCGAGCGTCCCGGCGAGGAGCGACATGGGCCCCGAATCACGCGTCATCGCCTTTCTCACCGACTTCGAGCGCGAGCACGCCGCGGTGGTGCCGAGCGACGGGGCCGACGTCGACTTCGACCGCTGGCGCGACGCCGTCGCCGCGCTCGATCGGCTGCACTTCGCGAACGGCGCGGGCCTCGAGCTCGGCTACTCGTTCGGCTACCAGCCGTCGCACGGCCCCACCCGCGAGCGGATCACGGGCACCGCGATCGATGGGGCCCACGCGGTCGTGCAGACCGAGCGCGACGAGACGCTCACGTTCTACTTCGAGTACGGGCTCGTCGAGATCGACGGAGACTGGCGCATCGCCTCGATGATGCAGTCGTTCGACCCGCCCGGCGCCCCGTTCGTGTCCCCCGAGAAGCGCGCGCGGTTCGAGGAGCCCGAGGCCCGGCCGCTCCGCGACGTCGAGCCCGATGTCCAGGTGAACGGCGACCGGCTCTTCGAAGACGGCCGCACCGTGACGCTCGGCGAAGAGACCGACATCCTTCGCGTCCGCGACATCGGCACGCTCCGCGTCACGACGGGCATCCTGGTCACCGGCGACCTCGGTTACGACGCCGACCTGCTCGAGCCGCTGGGGCTGCACGTCCCGCCGGGCGAATACCCGGTCCAGACGGGTGTGGCGTTCGGGCGGAACGCCGCGGTCCGGGTGCGCTTCTCGGACGCTCCGGTCGTCGCGTGGCATCCGGCCGACGCGGCCTCGGGGGGCCACGTGGTCGGCGTCGATGCCGCGAACGTCGCCATCCTCGACGCCTCCGCCGTCCTCGGAGTCACCGCACGCGAGAAGGAGCGCGCATTCGACGCCTGGGCGCGCGACGAGGCCCACCCCGCGACCCGCATGCTGTCCCTCGCCGGGCGCGACGACGGCGTGATCGCGGCGTCGGGATGGGGCGACGGCGCGTACCCCGGGTACTGGGGACTCGACGCCAGCGGGGCTCCCGCGCAGCTCCTCCTCGATTTCCTCGTGCTGGCCGAGTTCCTCGAAGACACCCTCGAGGTCCCCGCCGACACCCTCGCGTCCGACGCGCTCGCCGACCGCGGCCTCGTGCTCGCGCTCGACACCGCGGGCAAGGCCCTGAAGCTCACCGTGACGGGCGGGGCCTTCAACGACATCGACCTGCTGGGAGCCGACGGCGAGGTGCTCGCCGACACCCGTCGCAGCGTCGAGACCACGGTGCGTGGCCAGGAGCAGACGTACACCTGGAAGCGCGGCCCGGCGCGGTCGGCGGTGCACGCCATCCGCATCCGGGTCCCGGCGGGCCGCCGGAACTGACGGGCCCGCCGAGCGGAGCTACGCGGGCACCCGGAACACGTCCGGCATGTAGTCGATGCCGCACTCGAGGCCCTCGAGCCAGTCGAAGAACGCGTCGATCATCGGCCGTCCGCGCATCAGGGCGCCGTGCTGGGGCGCCACGATCTCGATGTCCAGCGGCCGGACCATCTTCAGCCACGCGCGCAGCGCGGCGTTCGACGACATGTACCGGCGATGGAACCCCTCCATCAGCGGGATGTGCGCGGCGAGGTCGGAGACCTCCCGGTAGTCCTCGCCGAGCGAGGCCCCGAGGTCGCCCGTGTACAGGATCTTCGACCGCGGGTCGTACAGGTGGAAGTTGCCGACGGAGTGCAGGAAGTGCGCGGGCAGCACGAGCAGCTCGCAGCCGCCGAGCTTCAGCACGGTGCCCTCGTCGGGGAGCGGGTCGACCCGCGAGTACACCAGCTTGTCGGACCCGAAGTGGGGGATGAAGCGGTGCCAGAGCTTCGACACCACCGCGCGGGCCTCGGTGGTCATGAGCCAGCCGTTGAGCGCGGCGACGATGTCGGGGTCCTGGTGGGAGAGGAAGACGATCTCGAGCTTCGCCGTCTGTTTCGCCTTCGCGGCTGCGGTGAACACGTCGCGGTACACCTTGGTGCCACCCGGGTCGAGCAACAGCGCGCTCTGCCCGTCGATCACGATGTGTTGGTTCGATGCCACGCCCGCGCCGGCATCCTGCTCGGGCAGGAGGATGTTGCGGTGGCCGCCTTCGTCGAAGAGCACGATCTGGGACATGTGGACCTCTCGGGGGCCCCGCCGGGCACGGCTGCGGCGTGCAACGGTCCGCGGGGCTCACCCGACCCTAGGATCGGCCACGCGCCGTCAGAATCGGGAGGTGGCGCGTAGCAGGTGGGCGTCCGGACGACGCGAGAGTCGGGAGATCTCTGATGTTTCCGTGGAAATGTCACGGCGGTGGCTCCGGTCGATGGCGATGCCGAGCCACACCGCCGCGGGGAGCGCGAACAACCAGAGCCCGAACGTCGATGCGGCGAGGGCCGCGAGCCCCAGCCACCCCATGAACGGGGCCGCCAGGACCGCGCCGATCACGGCGGGTCGCGCGGATTCCCCGCGCACCCGGAGCACGAGGTACGGCAGGAAGAACAGGCCGAGCTGCACCATGCCCGTCGTGGCGCCGAGCACGAAGCCGAGCGGCGCGCCCTCGATGCCGAACCACAGCGACGCGGCTCCGCCGACCGTCCCCGTCGCTGCGCCCCACAGCGAGCCGGCCACGGCCATGCACGCGACGAGCACCGGGATCGGCACGTGCCCACGGGTCTGCTCGACGGTCCACCCCGCGGCGACGCCGAGCAGGAAGCCGCTCGCGGCACCCGCGAAGCCGGCAGCCACGGCGAACAGCGGGTCGAAGATGACGAAGAAGGGCGCGAGGGCACCGGTGGCGCAGCCGACCACGGCGAAATCGCGACCCCAGGACAGGGGAGAACCGACGCGTGAAGTGCTCATGCTCTCACCGTACCCACCCCCTGTGCAGGGTCCGTGCAGAGTCGGCTCGGGATTCTCTGCAGCGTGCTGGAGGCCTGCTCGGCAGGTGCCATCGGGGTGACACGGATCGCCACGGGCGGCGCCCCCACGCGCTGCTAGAGTGTGCGGGATGTGGATGTTCCTGCTGTCCCTGGCGTCTGCCGGCAGCGTGCCCAGCGCCGACGCCGACGGGGATGGCTATTGCCCCACGGGGCAGGACCTCGACGCCAACGGGCTGTGCGAGACCACCGCTGAGCTCGCCGCTCCGAGCGACTGCAACGACAACAACCCGAGCATCAACCCGTCGGTCCTCGAGAACACGTTCGCGCGCTGCTCCGACAACGTGAACAACGACTGCGACGCGACGACCGACCAGGGCGAAGCGAGCTGCGCGGCCTGGGCCGACAACGACAACGACGGGTACTGCGAGCACGCGTCCAACTGCATCGACTCCACGCCGGGCGACTGCAACGACACCAATGCGAGCATCAATCCGTCGGTCCTCGAGAACACGTTCGCGCGGTGCTCCGACAACGTGAACAACGACTGCGACGGCCAGACCGACCAGCAGGAGTCGAGCTGCGCGGCCTGGGCCGACAACGACAACGACGGGTACTGCGAGCACGCGTCCAACTGCATCGACTCGACGCCGGGCGACTGCAACGACGCCAGCAGCGCGATGTTCCCGGGCAACGACGAGAACACGGCTGCGAAGTGCTCCGACGGCCTCGACAACGACTGCGACACCACGACCGACCTCGCCGAGGCCAGCTGCGCCGTCTTCACCGACGACGACGGCGACGGCTACTGCGAGCGGTCGGCCTGCGCCGACGGGTCGTCCCCGAACGACTGCGACGACGCCGATCCCGCCGAGAGCCCCGGCCTCACCGAGACGCCGATCGGCGCGTGCACCGACGGCAAGGACAACGACTGCGACGGAGCGATCGACCTGTCCGACTCGGTGTGCCGCAACGCGCGCGACCAGGATGGCGACACGTGGTGCCCCGGCGGGCGCGACACGAGCGGCGACGGCTGGTGCCTCACGGGCGAGACCGGGGGCGCGGGCGACTGCAACGACAACAACCCGGCCGTGAATCCAGGGGCGACGGAGATCCCGTCCGACGGCGTCGATCAGGACTGCAACGGCTCCGAGCTCTGCTACGCGGACTTCGACGGCGACGACCACGGCGACCCGAACAACCCGCTCTTCTCGAACAACCTCAACTGCAACCAGCCCAACGAGTCGTGGGACGGCCTCGACTGCGACGACACCGACCCGAACGTCGGCCCGGGCAACACCGAGCAGCCGCTCGACGGGGTCGATCAGGACTGCGACGGGTGGGAGCTCTGCTACGAAGACGCCGATCAGGACGGCTACGGCGGGCCGGCGGGGAACATCGTGCTCGCCCAGTCCGTGGCGTGCGACTCGAACGGCGGCTCGACCAACACGTGGGATTGCGACGACACCGATGCGCTCACGCACCCGGGCGCGGTGGAGCAGCCCGGCGACGGCGTCGACCAGTCGTGCGACGGCTCCGAGGTCTGCTACGTCGACCTGGATGGGGACGGAGACGGCTCGGATTCCGGAGCCACCGTGATCTCGGCCGATCTCGACTGCCTCGACGGGTCCGAGGCCGCGACGGGGACGGACTGCGACGACGGCGACGCGTCCATCTACGGCGGTGCGCCCGAGGTCGCGAACGACGGGGTCGACCAGGACTGCAACGGCTTCGACCTCACCGCGTGTTTCGAAGACCTCGACGGCGATCGGGTCGGCTCGGGCGTGACGATCTACTCCTCGGACGAGGACTGCCTCGATCCGGGCGAGTCGTATGCGAGCACGGACTGCGACGACAGCGACGCGACCGTCCACCCGGCGTTCTCGACCCCCGACGAGTCGGGCACGGCGGCGCCGGAGATCTGCGACGGGCAGGACAACGACTGCGACGGCGGCGTCGACGAAGACGGCATCCCCACCTGGTACGCGGACGACGACGGCGACGGCTACGGAGACCCGGCCGCGCCCGTGACGCAGTGCGAAGCGCCTCCGGGACACGTGCTCGACGCGACCGACTGCGACGACCAGGATGCGTCCCGAAACCCCGGCGCCTCGGAGGTGTGCGACGGCGCCGACGACGACTGCGACGGGGTGGCCGACGATGGCGTGCAGACGCAGTACCACCGCGACCTCGATGGCGACGGGTTCGGCGATCCCAACGCCGTGGTGGCGGCCTGCAGCCAGCCTGGTGGGTACCTGATCGACGCGTCGGACTGCAACGACGCCGATGCTGCCGACCATCCGGGCGCCGACGAGACCTGCGACGGCGAGGACGACGACTGCGACGGCTCCGTCGACGAGGGGCTCGCGGTGCCCTGGTACGCGGACGACGACGGCGACGGCTTCGGCGACCCGGCCGTCGTACAGATGGCCTGTGCGCGCCCGTCCGGGTTCGTGGCCGACGACACGGACTGCGCCGACACCGCGAACACCGTGTACCCCGGGGCCCCCGAGCTCTGCGACGCGCTCGACAACGACTGCAACCTGCTCGTCGACGACGACACCCAGCCGGTCCCGTGGTTCGTCGATGCCGATGGCGACGGGCACGGCGACCCCACGAGCGCCGTCGTCGAGTCGTGTGCTCCGGTGCCCGGTCACGTGGCGGACTCGACGGACTGCGACGACGGCGACCCCGCGATCAGCCCGAGCGAGCCGGAGGTCTGCAACGGCGTGGACGACGACTGCACGGGCGTGGCGGACGACGGCATCCCGGTGTCCGACTGGTACCCGGACGACGACGGCGACGGATACGGCCTGCTCGCCGGCGAGGTGCAGGCCTGCGGCGCGCCGAGCGGGCACGTCGCGCTGGCGGGCGACTGCGACGACCTGGATGCCGACGTGTCGCCGCTCGCCACCGAGGTGTGCAACGGCATCGACGACGACTGCGACGCCCTGATCGACGCGGCCGATCCGAATGTCGTGCTCACCACGCTGTACCGCGACGAAGACGGCGACGGGTACGGCACGGGGATCCCGTTCGAGATCTGCGGGGATGCGGGCTACGCGCCGAACGACACCGACTGCGACGACAGCGATCCCGATGCCTACCCGGGGGCTCCCGAGGTCGGCGGAGACGGGGTGGATCAGGACTGTGACGGGGAGGACGCACTCGACCCGACGCTCGACAGCGACGGGGACGACGTGCCCGACCGCGTCGAGCTCCTCCTGGGCATGGACCCGCTCGATCCGGGTGGAGACGCGCCCGGCCAGCCTCCGGAGCCGGCCTTCGGGTGCGGGTGCGGGAGCACCGGTCACTCCGAGTCCGCCGTGCTCCTGCTGCTCGGGCTCGTGGCCCGGCGCCGTAGCCCCGGCGCCGCACAACGGCGATGATGGGGCCGGAGGTCGAGTGGACGAGAGCACCCAGATCGCCCTGGAGGCCGAGGTCGCACGCCTGGAGCGGCGGGTGGCCCAGCTGTCGTCGGTGTTCCAGCAGGCGACGCGCGAGCTGGCCGTGCTCGAGGGTGTCGGCGGGTTCTGGGCGCGGCTGACCGGCCAGCACGAGGCACGCGTCGCGGCGGCCACCGAAGCGGCGCACGCAGCGCGCGCGGCCCTCGACGAAGACCGCGTGGCGCTCGAGATCGCGCACCAGGCGCTCGGCGAAGAGCGGCGGAAGGCGCGCGAGCACCGCGAGACCGAAGAGGGCCAGGCCGCCCTCGCCGCGATCGGCGACGAGAACGACCCGCGTCACGCCCGCTTCGCCGTGCTCGAAGACGACTCGCCCGCGGCGAAGGCCCAGCTGCGCGTCCGCACGCTGCTCGCAGCGAAGGTCGCGTGCCAGCAGCTGCGCAGCGCGGTGGAGTCGGGGCTCCAGGTGACCCAGGACGCGGCGGTGTTCCATGCACGTACCCGCAATCGACGCCGCGGCGGCGGGTTCTTCGAGACCGCTCACCACTCCGCACAGGTCGAGTCGGCCGAGAGCCGCATCGCCGACGGCATCGCGCGGCTCGACGCGTGCCTCGAGCGCGCCCGCGTGGATGGATGGGAGCACGGCCACCACGGCGAGGCCGACAGCGGGCTCGTCGCCCTCCTCACCGAGGTCATCGGCACCCCGTTGCTCTGGGGGGCCCGCGAGCAGCACACGCAGCTGCTCGAGCTCAGCGGGCGGATCGAGCTGCTCGACGACCTGCTCGACCGACGCATCGCGGAGGCGGGCGAGGAATCCTGAGTCAGCGGCTTCAGTTCGAGGGCGGCGGCTCGAGCCACGCCACGAGCTGGGCGGGCAGCGCGCAGGTGCCGCAGCGCTCGCGCGCCGACTTCAGCACCCCCAGCGCGTCGTCGGAGCGGGAGTACTCGAGGTACACCGTCGCGAGGTACAGCTCGGGCAGCACGTCGGCTTCGGCGGCTTCGGCACGCAGGGCCTCGTAGTGCTTGCGCGCCGCATCGAGGGTGGCGCGGTCGTCGTCGTCGAGCGGGACCTCTTTGGCGGTGCCGCGCACCAGCGTGTGACCGCCCTTGTCGAGCTCGGCGCGCCGCGCCAGCGCCGGCAGACCGCGGAGCGCTTCGCCGACGAGCGCGTCGCCCTCGGTGCGCGAGACCGGCTCGGCCGGCTTGCCGACCACGAGATCGAGCGGGCCCGCGAACGTCTCGGAGTGCCCGTCGGAGAAGTAGACGAGCTCGAGGCGCGCATCGGCGGGCAGCTGGAGCACGTCGCCCTCGCGCACCTTCGAGAACGGAGCGAGCTCGGCGCGGGTGTCGCCGGCGAGCACGACGGGGCCCGACACGGCCGTGGCGAGCGCGATGTCGGGCATCGGCGCGTCGGCCGCGAGGGCTGCGGAGAGGGCGATCCAGACGCTCACTGACTCCTCCCGGTGATCTCGACGACGGCGACGGGCTCTTCCCGACCCTTCACCGACATATCCGCGGATCGACCGGTCTGGTAGCCCTGCTTTGCGGCGGCCAGCGCGTCGCGGCTCACGAGGAGCCGGCACCCGACCGTCTTCGTGAGCCCTTCGAGGCGCGACGCGACGTTCACGGCATCGCCGATCACCGTGTACTCCGTGCGCCGCTCGAACCCGATGTTGCCCACGACCGCCGCCCCCGTGTGGATGCCGATGCCGATGTCGAAGACCGGCAGCTCCCGGTCGGGGAAGCGCGCGGCCATCCACTCCCGGAACCCGTCAGCCGCCCGGGAGATTTCGAGGGCCGCCGCAATCGCGCGATCGGCGTGGTCGTCGCTGCCCACGGGTGCCCCGAACACCGCCATGATCGCGTCGCCGATGAACTTGTCGACGACCCCGCCCTGGTCGAGGATCGGCCGGCAGGCGCGGTCGAAGTACACGTTCAGCATCTCGACGATCTCCTCGGGCTCGAGGTCTTCGCTGAACGTCGTGAAGTTGCGGATGTCGGTGAACAGCACCGTGATCTGGCGGCGCTCGCCGCCGAGCCGCAGGCCGTCGGGCGACGAGAGGATGTCGTCGACCACGGCGTCCGAGACGTACCGCTGGAACACGCGGCGCAGGTGGCGCTTCTCGCTCTCCTCGCCGAGGTAGCGCCAGGTGAAGGCCCCGGCGAACGCGACGCCGACGGCGAGCTCGACGCTGGCGACCGGGAACAGCAGATCCCCCGTGGAGAACGCGGCGTACCCCACGAGGGGCACGGCGAGCGCGGTCGCGCCCAGCGCGGCTCCCCCGGCCCGCACGTCCGACAGCAGGAAGGCCGTGGCGGCGAGCCAGGTGAGCAGCAGCACGAGGCCGGCGCGGCCGGGCAGGGGCAGCGCGTGCAGGCGGCGCCCCGACAGCAGGGTGCCGAGCGCGTTCGCGTGCACCTCGGCGCCGGGCATGAGCTGCTCGCCGAACGGGCTGCGCAGGCGGTCGGTCGAGCCGGTGTGGGTCGCGCCCACGATCGCGATGGCGCCGTGCAGCAGGGCCTTCTCGGCGTCCGTGAGCGCGCCGGGCTCGGTGAGCTTCCAGAACGGCACCCGCGGCCAGGTGCCCGGCGGCCCGCGGAACACGATGCGCTCGAGCGAATCGTCCATCTCCACCGCGTGCCCGGCGATCTCCCAGCGCCCGGCATCCGCGGGCAGGCCCAGGTGGTGCAGGGCGAGCGCGAGAGACAGCGAGTGCACCGGGGCCCGCGGGTCGGACGCCAGCTCGGCCGCGACGACGGGCCGCCACCGCCGCACCTTGCCGTCGGCATCGTGCGGCAGGTTGTCGAGGCCCACGTTCGACCGCGCGCTCCCGATCATCAGCAGGAACTCGCCGATCGGCAGGTCGACGAGGTCCCGGTCGTCGGTCTTCGGCACCCGCGACCCGACGAGCACCACGTCCTTCTGGAACAGGTTGCTGCGGAACGAGGCGTCCCAGGTGCGGGAGATCGGCAGGTCGTCCATGCCGTTGCGGCGGAAGAAGTCCTCGCCGCTGACCTTCGTGAGGAAGTCGAGCCCGATGGCCGTCGTGCCGTTCGCGCGCAGCGTCTCGAACGCCGCGGCGAAGCGCGGCCCCCAGAACACGAAGGGGTCGGGGATGCGGTCGAGCGTGGCGTCGTCGACGGCGACCAGCACGATGGGCACGTCCATGTCGGACCTCTCGCCGCGGATGTCGTGCCAGGCATCGGTGATGTCGGCCTCGATGCCGCCGAGCAGGCCGGCGACCCACAGGAGCTCGACCAGCAGCGTCGAGGCCGCGGCGAGCGCCAGCGCGCGCAGCGCGGGGCGGATCACGGGTTCGCCCGCGGCGCGCCGCTCACGACGAACGCGGCCCAGGTCTCGGGCCGCGCTTCGCCGAACGCCTTCAGGTTCGCGGCGAGCAGCTCGCGCTGGGCGGCCCGCAGCGCCGCCGCCTCGTCGCGCGCGGGGTCGGCGAGCAGGTGCGTGTAGAAGCCGGCCATCAGGTCGCGCGTGGCGGCGTCGTCCACGGGCCACAGGCTCATCACCGTGGCGCGGGCACCCGACAGCGCGAACGCCCGGCGCAGGCCGAGCACACCCTCGCCGCTCTGGATCTCGCCGAGCCCCGTCTCGCAGGCCGAGAGCACGACGAGATCGACGCCATCGAGCGGGAGCGTCGCGATCTCCTCGGCCGTCCAGATGGCCGACGGGTCGCGGTTCGCGTCGGCGAGCGCGACGCCCGAGAGCAGCATCGGATTCATGCCGACGAGCTCGGCGCCCGCGGCCCGGTCGAGCGACGAGCGGCACTCGCCGGTCGCGAAGAACCCGTGCGTCGCGAGGTGGAGGAGCGACGCATCGCCGATCGCGTCGGTCAGCGCGGCCTCGGTGGCGTCTGCGCCCGCCATCCGCCGCACGGCGCCGTGCCCCGCGAGCAGCCCGGCCACGGCCTCGCGCTCGCCATCCGTCGCGGGGAGGGCGGGGAAGTCCGAGACACACGCTGCGCGGGTCGTCCCGGCCGCCGACGCCACCGGGCCGTAGTCGACGCCGCCCACGACCACCGCGCCGCGATCAGCCGTCACGGCCCTCGGACGCGCATCGAGGGCCGCGTCGAGCATCCGGAACGAGCGCTTCTCGAGCAGGTAGCCGCCCGCCCCCGGAAGCGCGCCGAACGCCAGGGTGGCGAGCGCCCCGTCGGGCACCACGAGCACCTGCTCCGCGTCACCCACCGCCGCGGCGACCGGATCCCAGACCTGGGCCCGGACCCGCGCCCCCTGCTTGTCGATCCGCGCCGTGGTGGCGCGGCTCGCGAGCAGCTCGCGGTGCTTCGCGACCGCCGTGTCGATGGCCT
Source organism: Alphaproteobacteria bacterium (assembly GCA_020632875.1). Classification (GTDB taxonomy): domain Bacteria; phylum Myxococcota_A; class UBA796; order UBA796; genus JACKEQ01. Next base: position 161,399 of record JACKET010000011.1, on the reverse strand, counting down.
CGGCCGGGCCCAGCTCCACGCGCTCGATCGCGCATCCGGGGTGGACGACGAACGCCGTGTAGAGGCGCTCGAGGCGGCTCTGCGTCTCGCCGGGCCGCTCCGCCATCCGGGCCACGTAGTCGACGAGCGCCGTGCCCTCGGGGAGGCTCGCGCAAACGGCGTCGACCGAGGTCTCGGCCATCGGGCCCCGCGACCCGGCCGAGGCCGCGGCGAGCTGGCGGCGCACGGCCTCCTTCTCGGCCGTGAGCTTCGCGACCTCGTCCGCGGACCCCTCAGTGCCCGCGAGCATCGCCGTGGCGAGGCGCCCGCGCAGGTCGCGCCACCGCGCGTACGCGTCGGCATCCACGCGGGACAGGGTCGCCGGCTGCTCGACGGCCAGCGAGCGCGCGACGATCCCCTTGTACTGGAGCACGGCTTCGTAGGCGGCCCGCGGGTCGCCCCGCTGCTCGTGCATCTGGAGGAACCGGTACACCGCGGTGCGATGGCTCCGGATGAGCGCGAACCGCTCGCGGTCCGACAGGGTGCCGAGCAGCGTCGTCACGCTGGCCATGTCGACGTCGAGGATGCGGCGCATCTCGGCCCGCCCGCCTTCGACATCGCCGAGCAGGAAGCCCACCACCGCGAGCTCGCGCTCGACCTCGAGCCGCTCCGGGGCGTCTGGCTCGGCGTCGTCGAGCGCCTCGAGCGTCTTCCTCCACATGGCGAGCGACCCCTCGAGGTCGCCGCGCGCGGCGCGCACCTTCGCGAGCCCCGCGTCGACCATCCGCTGCTGCGGCGAGCGCGGCCCGAGCTGGACGACGATGGAATCGGCCCTCTGGAGCAGCGCCTCTGCCTCGTCGTAGCGGGCGAGGGCCGAGAGGATGCTCGCGCGGGCGGCCAGCGAGTACGCGAGGTCGACGTGGTCGGCGCTCTGCACCTCCTCGCGCAGGGCGAGGGCCCTGGCCGACAGGCGGTCGGCGTCCTCCATCCGGCCTTCGATGTGCGCGAGCTGGGCCTGTGCGCCGAGCGAGATCGCGACATTCGGGTGTTTCTCGCCGTACACCGCCGTGCGGATGGCCAGGCTCCGGTCGAGCTCCCGCCGCGCGGCCGGGAAGTCGCCGCGCGCCAGCAGGAGCTGGGCCAGGTTGTGGCGCATGGGCGCGAGGTCGGGCGAATCCGGCCCCAGCGCCTGCTCGACGTCCGCGATGGTCCGCTCGAAGAGCGCCTGCGCCTCGATGATGTCCCCCCGGTGCTCCAGGACGTAGGCCAGGTTGTTCAGGACCCCCGACAGCACGGGGCTGTGCGGCCCCGCCTCCCGCTCCCAGGTCGCCAGCGAGAGCCTGAGCTGCGCCTCGGCCTCTTCGGGCGGGCCGACCTCGGCGAGGAACGCGCCGTAGACGTTCCGGATCTCGGCGACCTCGAGGTGATCGGGGCCGTAGACCTCGATGGCGCGGCGGAGCGCCTCCTGCAGGGCCTCCCGGGCGCCGTCGAAGTCGCTGGCCTCGTGCTTCGCGTGGCCGATCAGCGCGAGCTGGCCGGGCACCCAGAGCGCCGCGTCGGGGCGGTCGAGGTACGGGTCGAGGGAGCCTTCGAGGGCTTCGACGGCCTCCTGCGGACGGCCGAGCTGCACGAGGATGAAGCCGAGCTGCCCGAGCGAGCGCGCCACGCTCTCGTGGTCGTCGCCGTGCAGCTGTTGGAGGAGCGCCAGGGCGGCGCGCGCCTCGACCTCGGCCTCTTCCAGCTGGCCGAGCTCCATGAGCGAGGACGCGAGCTCGAGCCGCGACCCCACGATGGCCTGGTGGCTCTCGCCGAGCCGCTCCACGAGGCCCGCGAACACGCGCCGGCGCAGCGCGAGGCTCTCCTCGAGCCGGGAGTCGCTCCACGCGAGCACGGCGAGGGCATCGAGGGCGTCGAGCCCGCGGGGGCTGTCCTCGCCGAACCGCTGGACGAGGAACGCGGCGCCGGGCTCGATGAGCGCGCGCGCCTCTTCGAGCCTCAGGCCGTCGAGCAGCAGCCTGCCGAGCAGCAGGCGCGTCGCCGCCGCGTCCGCGGCCTCGGGATCGCGCGCGTCCCAGATGGCCAGCGCGTTCCGGAAGTGCTGCTCGGCCCCTTCGAGATCGCGGAGCGCGACGAGGAACTGCGCGAGGCCGACCTCTGCGTACGCGACGGGGATGCCGTCGGCGCCGTGCTCCTGGGCCGTCGCGGTGACGAGCCACTCGCGCAGCATCCGCGCGTCGTTCCACGCGCCCGTGGCCTCGCAGGTGTCGGCGTACTGGCTCCCGACCTGGAATCGCGAGGGGAAGTACGCCTGGTAGTGCAGCAGGATGCTCCACGCCTCCTGGTGCGACGCCATCGCCTTGTCGAGCTGGCCGAGCTGCTCGTACGTGGCGCCGAGGTTGCTCGCGGCGACCGACACCAGCTCGATCTCCTGCTCGGTGCGGATCTTCCGGATGGCGTCATAGACGAGCTGGTACTGCGCGAGCGCCTCGGGGAAGCGATTCACGGCGTACAGCGCATCGCCGAGGTCCATGTGGGTCCACAGGCGGAGGGCGTCGCGCCGGGGCAGGTCGTCGTCGGCGCGGGCGACGGCCTCGCGCGCCACCTCGAGCGAGCGCTCGAGCTCGGAGGACTCGTACAGTCGGCCCCTCTGCTGCCGGAGCTCGATCACCTCGCCGCGGACCCGGTCCCGATCGACGGCCGCGGCGGGTGCCACGAGCCACGCGAGCAACAGGACGATCATCGTGCCGAACGCCTCCGGGCGAGGAGGCCGAGCACCGTCGCGCGGGGCGTCCCGCCCGCGTCGCACGTGCAGCCGGTCTCGTGGGTCACGGCGGTGTCGGAGGGCACCGTGTCGGTGTCCGTGTCTGCATCGGAGTCCGCGTCGGCGTCGGCGTCGGAGTCCGCATCGGAATCCGCATCGGAATCCGCATCGGAATCCGAGTCTGCGTCGGTGTCTGCATCGCTGTCGGCGTCTGCGTCGGAGTCCACGTCGGCGTCGGTGTCGGCGTCACTGTCGGAGTCCGCGTCGGTGTCGGCGTCGCCGGCACACGCGTCGATCGTGTCGTCGAGGAAGGCCGGGTTCGGATTGCAGGGGTCGGAGCCCGCTTCGATGGCGTCGGGGCAGCCATCCCCGTCGGCGTCGGTGTCCATGTCGTCGGGCTGCCCGTCGCCGTCGGTGTCGACCGCCCAGCTGTCGTGCTCCATCGGGATGCCGTCGCCATCGAGGTCGTCGAGGTACAGCACGAGGCGCTGCGGCCCGCCGGCGCCGACGTCCTGCGGGGCGATCGCCGGGAGCACGAACGAGCGCAGCGGAGCCACGGTGTCGACGTGCAGCGACAGCGGCACGCTGGGGTCGAGGCCGCCGAGATGCGCGACGGGCCACGCGAGCTGCCCGCGCCCGAAGCCGCCCTGGATCTCGGTGACGGGCGACACCCGGGTGGTGCCGTCGAACGCCGTGACCCGCGTGCCGAATGCGTCGCGGTACACGGGATCCGCGCACGTGCCGACCTGCGTGTACGCGCGGACCTGGAGGTACCGGTCGTCGTTCGTGTCGTTCCGGTAGAAGCGGTTCGCCTGGTTCCGCGTCGCGACCAGCACGTCGAGATCGCCGTCGTCGTCGATGTCGACGGCCGCCGGGGAGAGGCTCGTCGCGCTGGTGCCCCCGATCCCGTCGCGGTGGAGCTGGAGGCCGGGGTAGAACCCGTCGTCCCCGTCGTCCGCCACGAACAGGTCGAGATCGCCGTCGTTCTCGAGGTCGGCACACAGCGCGCCGCGCGCCCCGGGCTGGATCGTGGTCGGCCCGGCGGGCGCGACGAGATCGGTGGTGCCCCACGTCCAGAAGCCGTCCACCGGCGCGGTGTCCTTCGTGAACAGGAGGTCCATCACGCCGTCTGCACCCATGTCGCAGAGCGAGACGGTGCCGAGCTGGCCCCCGCTCGCGACCGTGAACGACGCCGAGCGCGTGAATCCCCCGGCTCCGTCGCCGTACAGCACCGCCGACTCGCCACTCGACCGGATCACCACGTCCGTGTGCCCGTCGCCATCGATGTCGCCCGCCGTGACGAAGTCGGAGTTCGTCATCGGCGCCAGCGCGGTGGTCGTGGTCGTGAACGACCGGCCCAGCTGGTTCTCCAGCACCCAGTACTCCTGGTGGATCGCCGTCACGATGTCGAGGTCGTTGTCGTGGTCGACGTCGACGAGCGCGGCCCCGTGGAAGCTCGTGCTCCCCACGTTGCCCGTGGCGATGGGCGTATCGGGCAGGAACCCGCCGGCTCCGTCGCTCCAGTAGACGACGACGGCGGACGTCCACACGATGGCGATGTCGATTGCCCCGTCGTGGTCGAGGTCGGCGGCGATGACGCTGCGGAGCTCGTTCGCGCCGTTCGTGTCGTCGGGGATGGCGACGTCGGTGCGGGTGAACGTGCGGAGCACGGCCCACGTCGACGGCCCGGTGCGCTCCCACAGCTGCCCTTCGAAGTTGCCGTTCGCGAGCACCACGTCCCAGTCGCCGTCCTGATCGAAGTCCGTGAACGTCGCGCCCACCACACCACCGTTCGTCGGCAGCGCGAGCGGGTGCCCGGTGTCGTACGTGAACGGATGGGCCGAGGCCGTGGTGGCGAGCAGGCAGAACGGGAGCATGGACTTGCACTCCGTGGCGAACCCGGAGTATCCGCCGCGCTCACTTCGCGCAGCGCGCGACCCCCAGCGAGCACATCGTGGGCGCGAATCCCTGGCGGCTCGCGACCTCCCACTCCTTGTGCCGGGTGCGCTGCAGGGCAAGCGCCTCGGCGAGCCGATCCGCGCGTTCGACCGCGTAGCGCGCCTGCTGCACGGCCTCGGGCGGGGCCCGCGGCGCGTGGGTGTCGACCTGGGCGCGCACGGTCGTGAGGTAGTCGCTGGCCGCATCGAGCTTCGCGGGCCCGCTCGCGGACCGCACCGACGCGAGCTTCGCCTCGAGCGGGCTCGTCTCGGCGTGCATCGCCTTCAGGTCGTCGATGACGCCCGCCTCCTGGTCGATCGCCTGGTACAGCGCCACTTCGGCGTTCTCGGCGAGGGTCGCGGCGTTCCGGATGTCGGACGAGAGGAACAGCACGGCCGCGACGGCGCCCAGCGACAGGACGAACACGAAGCCGAAGGCCGCCATCGTCACGAGCGCGAGCGGGAACGAGCCTTCCTCCTCCTCTTCTTCGGCGGGCGGCGGAGCGGCCGGCGGAGGGGGCTCGGGAGGCGGATCGGGGGTGGGCTTGGGCGCGTCGACGATCGCGGGCGGCTCGAGCTCGGGCGGGAAGCGGAGCTCCTGCTTGAGCAGCCCGCCGAGACCGGGCGGGAGGGACGAGTCGCGGTTGCCGAACCCGCTGTGGAAGTCAGGATCGGGCGGCAGGGACTCGAGGGGGAGGCGCCGGTTGTCGAGCTGCTTCAGCTTCTCGAGGGCGGCCTGGCGCCGGATCTCCTTCTCGTCCGCCGCCATCGCCTCTTCGTCGATCCAGGACGGGTTGTCGCGGGCCACCTCGTCCTTCGGCGGGAGGAAATAGGGGAGAGGCGCATCGGGGCGGGCCTCTCCGTCGTCGAGTGCCTTCGCGAGCACGGTCTCCTGGGTCTCTTCGGTGGGGGTGGACGCGCGCGACTCGACGGGCGCGAGCTCGGCTTCGTCGGGCTCGGACGGCTGGACCGCGGGACCGGCCGCGACCGGCGCGCCGAGGAACCTCGGGATCTCGGGCGGCGACTGGACCTGGGTGATGAGCTTCGGCGTGCCGGGCGGCGAGGGCGGGAGCGCGTCACGGGCCTTCTCGAGCGCCTGCGCGAAGGCCGCGGCCGTGGGGTAGCGGTCGCCGGGCTCGAACCCGACTGCACCGAGGATGACGGGCTTCAGCGGGTCGGGGATGGGCTTCAGCAGGTGCGGCGCGTGGTGCGCCATGAACAGCTCGGTGGGCGCGTCGTTGCACAGCAGCGCGAAGAGCGTGGTGCCGAGCGCGTACACGTCGACCGCCGGGGACACGTTCTTCGCATCCTTCCGCTGCTCGGGCGCCATGAACGCGATGGTGCCCATCGTCGAGCCGGTGCGTGTGTAGGACGAGTCGTCGGCGATCTGGGCGATCCCGAAATCCGTGACCTTGCACGTGCCTTTCCGGTCGACGAGGATGTTGTCGGGCTTGATGTCGCGGTGGACGATCTGCTGGTCGTGGGCGGCCTGGATCCCGGCAGCCACCTGGAGCATGGCGTCGACGGCGAGCCGCGGATCCATCGGGCCGTGCTTGCGGCAGTACCCCTCGAGCGATCCGCCGTTCGCGAGCTCGAGCAGCAGGTAGGGCCGGTCGCCCGCCTGGCCGACGTCGTACACCCGCACCACGTTCGGGTGCTGCACCCGGGCGAGCGCGTGGCCCTCCGACAGGAAGCGCCGGAGCACCGAGTTGCGCTGGGCCAGCCTGGCGTTGAGGAACTTGACGGCGCGCCAGACCTCGAGCTTGTGGTCGTAGCACTCCCACACCTCGGCCATTCCGCCTTCACCGAGTGGGCGGGTCACAGTGAACCGCGCATCACCCAGTACTCGGGGCACACCCGTCATCGGTGCGATGGTACTCCATGGAATCCCGCGGTTCGGGATGGCGGGAGCCTTTCACCCGGTGGACGATCTCGCCGACGGTCCTCCGTCGATTCCCCACGGGCACCCGTTCGTGCTCTGATCCGCGGTATCGGAGGACCGATGTGGTGGATGGCGTTGCTCGGTTGTCGAACGGAGCCCGCGGGCGGCCAGCCCGTGCATGCCGCCCTTCCGCTCGGTGTGGACGAGGCGGTGCTGGCCGAGCTCCCGCCGGGGGCGTGGGCCGTCGTCGGGAATCCGGCGACGGGCGAGGTGGCCGTGATCCCGCCCCACGATGCGGCTGCGCAGCGTGAGCGCCGACTTCCACGTCACGGCGCCGGCGACGTGCCTCGACTGCGGCGATCCGACGTGCGCGTCGACCACCCGCACCGTCTCGGTCGCGCTGCACCAGGATGGCGGCACCCCGGGTGAGCCGCTGCAGATCACCCGCACCGGCGGCTACAACCTCTCGGCGGTCGCGCACACGCCGAACGGCTTCACGAGCCTGCTCGGGCAGGACCTGACCATCGAGAGCACCGGCACGCTCTCGACCTGCGCCCCGTTCGCGTACTGGTTCGACATCACCGCACCCGACTGCGCGGGTCCCGGCGGCTTCACCGAGACGCGCGACCTCACCGCCGAGCTCCTGTCCGGCACGTTCGGCGCGGCCGCCACGATTCCGCTGGTCGACGAGACGCTCACGCTCTGTCCCGGCACGTACCACGCGCGCCTCGAGGCCTCGGGCACGGTCGTGGTCGAGGGCAACGGCGCGACGCTCGACACGGGCAACACCCAGGTGCTCGTCGCGGTGGGCGGCGCGTCGCTCACGGTGCGCGATCTCACCGTGGGCACGGGGGCGGGGCCGGGCTCGGGCCTCTACTGCGACGGGTCCACGGTGGTCTTCGAAGACTCGACCCTGACCGGCCACGACGGCGTGGGCGGCGCTCTGTACGCCGTGGATTGCGACGTGAGCCTGGTCCGCACCGATGTCATCGGGAATCGCGCGCCGGGTGGGGGCGGCGGCATGCGCGTCGAGGCGACGACCCTCGTGCTCGAGGACTCCACGGTGGCCGGGAACACCGCTGCGGGATTCGGCGGGGGCATCGAGCTCGTCGACTCCACGGGCATCTTCACGGGGTCGACGATCGCGGCCAACGTCGCGAACGACGGGAAGCAGCTGATGCTCAACGGCGCGACGACCACCGTCGACCTGCTCGACTGCGACCTCGGCTCCGGGTTCACCTTCGCCAACTACGACATCGCCACCAACGACGGCGTGCGGGTTCGTCACTTCGAGGCCGAGCTCGTGAGCGACGCGAGCTGTGCGAGCGGTATCTGCGGACGGGAGTACATCGTCGCGGCCCCTGCGTCCGGCCCCACCCAGCTGTTCTCGGGTGGCTGGATCACGCACTCGATGAACCCGGGGGATCCGGCACCGGCGTACACCCTCGACGCGTTCTCGACGGCGCTGCGCACCACCGATCCCATGACGAGCTGCTCGGTCGAGCCCTTCGTCGCCGCGCCGAACCTCTTCGGTGGCCTCAGCAAGATCCTCACGGCGCCGGTGGTCACCATCGGCCCGGTGCTGAGTGTGGTCCGCTTCGACGATGTCGATGCCGTGCTTCCGGTCGACACGTTCGGCGGGGCGATCACCTGGGGGTACGACATCTCCGGCTGTGGGGTCGACGTGGAGCTGATCCACCCGTTCGAGGCCAGGTTCTACGTCGTCGACTGAGCCTCTAGCAGGTCGAGCAGTGCGTTCGCGAATCGCTCGGCGTCGCCGGGCCAGCGCGCGGACACCAGGTTGCCGTCGCGGACCACGAACGGATTGCCGTAGGTCGGCACCAGCGGCCCGGGCTCGAACGTGCCGGCGGGACCGAGCGCCCGGAGCGCCTCGTCCTGCACGCACTCCGGGTACGTGCGGAAGTAGCGCCCCATCGTAGGGGCGGTGAGCAGCCAGGCGCCCAGCTCCATCGTGCGGGGCAGGCCGGTGATCCGGCGCCCCGAAACCGCGGGCGTGCCGTCGTCGCGCTTCGCCCGGGCCAGCACCACGGCGCCGTGGCAGATGCTGCCGAGCGGTCGGTCGTTCGCGAGGAAGGCCGCGACCTTGCCCTGCAGCACGGGGTCTTCGAGGTACTGCCGCATCCCGGGCGCGTGGCCGCCGGGCAGGATCAACAGGTCGTGGGCGTCGGGACCATCCGGCCGGATGTCTTCGAACCAGAGCGGATCCATGTACTCGGGGCTCGCGACCATCCGGCGATACCGGGCCACGTTCTCGGGCGTCGCCCGGATCTGTCCGAAGAAGACGCCCGACAGCATGAGCGGATCGCAGGCCGCGGGGGTTCCGTCGGCGGTCGCGAAGACCACGGTGTGGCCCGCGTTCGTCAGCACGTCCCAGGGGACGGCCGCCTCGGTCGGGTCGAAGTCTCGGGTCGCGAGCGCGATGACGACACGGGCCACGTCGGCTCCCGGTTTGCTCGCCGCGATTCTGCCACGGAGAGGGTTGCGCGCATGCGTAACTCATCCTAGAGTGACGAACCTGGAGGGAACATGCGGGGTCTGGGTCTTCTGGCATGGGTGGCATCGATCGCGGGCTGCAGCGACTACGCGCTCGTCGGCAAGGGCGACGACCTCGAGGTCCCGCCGACTCCCGAGGCGCCCGAAGAGCCGCCTCCCGTCGAGACTCCCGAGGTCGAAGAGCCGCCGCCGCCCCCTCCCGTCGAGCCGCCGGGCTGCGACGAGGTGTACCTGCCGTGGACGTGGCGGGCGAGCGACACCTTCCAGGGCGCCGACGATCCGGCGGATGCAGCGGGCGTCCCGTTCTGGCACCCGTCCGCCGCGACGGGATGGCCGCTGATCACGCTGCCCGATCGCAGCGTGCCCACCGGCGACGATCGGGCCTACGTCGCCACGTTCGAGCTCAGCGCGCTCCCCGCGAACCTGTCGCTGAACCTGCAGTCCGACGACGGGCTGTGGGTCTGGGTCAACGGCACGTACGTCGGCAACTGGGGCGGCGCGTGGCAGGAAGAGGGCTGCGTGAACGAGAACGCCGAGTGCCTCGTCACGATCCAGGTCGATCCGATCGACGTGACCGACCTGCTCGTCGTCGGCACCAACACCCTCGCGGCGCGGGTGAGCAACCCGGTGGCCAACGCGTACTTCGAGATCCTGCCGGAGTGCGCCCTGACGACTCAGTCGCCGTAGTCGGGCGGCAGGATCGTGAAGTCGTCCGGCTCGTTGTAGACGATGTCGTCGAGGTCGACCTGGATCCAGTCCTCGCCCTCGAACCGGTGCACGGGCTCGTTGCCGGACACGTAGGTGAGCTCCCACGCCAGGCGGAGCTTGAAGGGCTCGTCGTCGCCGTAGACGATGCTGTCGCGCTTGTACTCCTTCGGATCCTTCAGCACCTCGATGCGCCCGCTCCCGAGGGGGTAGGAGGCGGCGATGTCGTCGAGGGCGCGGGTCCGGCTGAGGAGGGTCTGCCCAGCGATGCTCCCGCTCTCGAGCACCGAGCCCTCGCCGGCTTCGATGTGGTCCCACCGGACCCATACGTCCGCGACCGCGAGGTAGGTGTAGGAGATGTCCACCGTGTCTTCGATCGAGCGCGCCTCCGTCGAGAAGATCACGTGCATGAGGTTCATGCCCGGGTAGTAGTACCCGAAGCTGCCGTAGTTGACGCCGCACTGCTCCGCGAAGTCGAGATCGCCGTCTCCGTCGAGGTCGTAGGGGTCTTCGGGGCGGTCCTCGGCCCAGATTTCGACCGTCCCGCAGTCGCCCCCGCATCCGGCCAGGGCCAGCAGCGCCACCACGAGCGCCCTCACAGCGACTTCCCGTCGAGCTTCCTCGCCATCCCGTACCCCTTGCAGCGTCCGTCCGTGGTCAGGGCGATGAACCACTCCTCCTCCTCGACGTCGAGGGCCGCGCTCGCACCCGGAGCGACGATGGCCTCGCCCCCGTCGGGGTAAGCGGCTTGCGGCGAGAGGCTCTTGACCTCGTAGAGGCCGAAGGGCTCGCCCGATCCGTTCGTGATCTCCATCGTCGTCGCGTCTCCGGCGTACCCGTAGTCCGGATCGTACGTGTAGTACCGGTTGCAGCCGGGCCCGGAGAGGACCTTCGCACGCTGGTCGTGCGAGGCGCCGAGCGGCTCGACCGTGCGGAGGATCCCCCAGGTCTCGAGGTCGAAGCTCGTGCCCCAGCCGTACCCCTCGTGGTCGACGAATTCGATCGGCGCGGGCGCGAAGCCCGTGTGGAAGTGGTCGAGGGTGGCCGGGTCGTCGTCGCGCTCGTCGGGGTCGAGCACCACGATCTCGGGCGTGGTGAAGCCGCGCCCGACGTCGAAGGAGCTGCTCGCGAGGATTCGCCCGTCTCCGTCGAGCCCGAACGGCATCGGGGCGCCGAAGGGCACGTCCCGCTGATCGAGGTACGTCGTGAACGCGCCGGGCAGCCCGCGGAGCACGGTGCAGTTGTCGATCACCCGGCACACCCGGAGGTCGAGGAACCCGTCGACCGCACCGAGGGTCACCGAGTTCGCCCAGCCGTTCAACGCGTCACCGGGCGGGTTGAACAGCGTGTCGATCACGAGCTCCCAGCTGCTGCCGTCGTCGTCGGACGTGTAGAGCGCCCCCCACGTGTTGGAGATGTCGGACGGCCGCGTGTAGATGCCGGTGGCGTAGAGCGTTCCGCGCGAGTCGGCGCGGACGTCCTGGACCTCGTCGAGCCCGGCGGGGAGGGTGGCCTGGTCGTAGGTCACGCCGTCGGACGTGCGCTCGACCGTGCCGTCGCTACGGAACAGGAGCACGTGCTCGCGTGCCGAGAGCACGATGGACGCGTCGCCGAGGAGCTTCGGGTCGGCGAGGTCGGTGTCGGTGAGCCAGATGCCGGCGGGGTCGCGGAACAGCGGTCGGCCGTCGGGCGCGATGCCGATGAGCGCCGCGTCGAACTCGGACCCGTCGAAGTACACCGGCGTGTCCATCACGCGGACGCTGTACGTGAACCACTTCCCGGTGATGCCCGGGCCCTGGTTCACTCCGCAGGCCGAGGCGGTGGCGAGCAATGCGCAGAGGCCGAGCAGGCGCGGCACGTCGGGATCCCTCCGGTAGGGGAGGATAGCGCAGGTGCGCGTGGCCCCGGTGTCCGTCCGACGTCCGACGTCCGCACGTCCAGCGCGATATCGTGGCGTCCACGCGAGGCCCTGATGAAGAAGAAGTCCGGCGGAACCGAGGTGATGCACGCGCTCGAAGAGGCCGGCGGCGCCCGCTCGGGCGTCGCGCGCGCCGTGTCGGGGCAGACCGGTGTGCCCGAGGCCACGCTGTACGGCGTCTCGACGTTCTACACGCTGCTCGCGAAGCCCGATGTCGAGCTGCGCATCTGCCAGGGCACGAGCTGCGCGCTCGCCGGGGCCTTCGAGCACATCGCCGAGGCGCGCGCCAACGGCGTGAAGGTCGAGGCGGTCAGCTGTCTCGGCCAGTGCGACCGGGCGCCCGCGGCGCTCGACGCCCGGCTCGAGCCGGTCATCTGGGGTGGCGAGGGCCACGTGCTGCCCGCCGACCCCGAGCTGCCCATCGATCTCGGTGGGGCCGACACGGCGGAGTGGTCGGCGCTCGAGAAGGCGAAGCGCATCGGCGCCGAGGCCGTGATCGACGAGATTCGCGCGGCGGGCCTGCAGGGGCGCGGCGGCGCGGGGTTCCCCGCGCACATCAAGTGGTCCGGCGTCCGGTCGCAGGCCGAGACCGAGCGATACGTCGTGGTGAACGCCGACGAGGGCGAGCCCGGCACCTTCAAAGACCGCGAGGTGATGCTCCGCCGTCCCCACAGGATGCTCGAGGGCCTCGCCATCGCGGCCTGGGCCGTCGGCGCGAAGGTCGCGTGGATCTACATCCGCGGCGAGTTCCAGGCGTGCCGCCGCGCCCTCGAGCGCGCGCTCGCCGAAGCGAAGCCCGACCTCGAGGTGCGGTTCTACGACGGGCACGGCGCGTACATCTGCGGCGAAGAGACCGCCCTGCTCGAGTCGCTCGAGGGCAAGCGCGGCATGCCGCGGCTCAAGCCGCCGTTCCCGACCGAAGCGGGGCTCTTCGGCAAGCCGACGCTCATCCACAACGTCGAGACGCTCGCGTGCGTGCCGGCCATCGTCGAGCGCGGCGGCGACTGGTTCCGCGGGCTCGGGCGCACCGAGGCCGGCAGCAAGCTGTACTGCATCAGCGGGCACGTCGAGAAGCCTGGCGTGTACGAGCTCCCCATCGGGGTCACGCTCGAAGAGCTCGTGCAGCACGCCGGGGGCTACGTCGGCACGCCGAAGGCCTTCTCGCCCGGCGGCGCCAGCTCGGGGTTCCTGCCGATGGCGTTCCGCGACACCCCGCTCGACTTCAAGAGCCTCCAGGCCGCGGGCTCGATGCTCGGCAGCGCCGGGGTCGTCGTGCTCAACGACTCGGTCGACATGGCCGAGGCGGCGCGGTGGGGCCAGGTCTTCTTCGAGGACGAGACGTGCGGCCAGTGCGCGCCGTGCCGCATCGGCTGCTCGCTCCAGCGCCAGTCGATCGACCGCTACCTCGCCGATCGCGACGCCGAGCACCTCGCGCACGTGGGCGTCGTGCACGGCGAGATGGACGAGGGGAGCATCTGCGGGCTCGGCATGACCGCGTCGCTCCCGTTACTCTCAGCGATGAAGCACTTCCCCGGGGACTTCGTATGAAGGTCATCATCGATGGCGAGGCGGTCGACTTCGAGCTGGGCGAGACCGTGCTCGAGGTCGCGCAGCGCGTGGGCCGGTCGATCCCCACGCTGTGCCACGAGAAGCGCCTCGATCCGGTGGGCGCGTGCCGCATGTGCCTCGTCGAGGTGCAGGGCCAGCGCCGCCTGCAGCCCTCGTGCACCTGGAAGGCGACCGAAGGCGCCGTCATCACGACGCAGAGCCAGCGCATCGACACGCACCGGCAGGTCCTGCTGTCGATGTACGTCGCCGACCACGCCGTCGACGACCAGGGGCTCCCGAAGCAGCGCGGCGTGGGCAACCAGCTCCGCGACCAGGTGCTCGAGTACGGCACCGGGCCGCAGCTCCCGCAGCTCCCGCTGCGCCGGGCGGTCCGCGAGCACGACGCGAATCCCTACATCCACTTCGACGCCGAGGCGTGCGTGCTGTGCGCCGCGTGCGTGCGGTACTGCGACGAGGTCGAGGCCGTGAACGCCATCGCGCTCGTCGAGCGCGGCGGGCGCACCACCATCGGAACGGCCGATCAGCAGGGGCTCCTCGACAGCTCGTGCGAGCTGTGCGGCGGCTGCATCGCGGTGTGCCCCACCGGCGCCATGACCGAGCGCCCGTCCCTCGGCATCCCGCCGGCTCCCGAGCCCATCCGCAGCACGTGCAACTTCTGCGGCGTCGGGTGCCAGGTCGATCTGCACGTCACCGACGGCCGGCTCACGCGCGTCACGTCGCCGCCGCCGGGCACCACCGTCAACGACGGCAACCTGTGCGTGAAGGGCCGGTTCGCGAGCGAGTTCGTGCACCACCCCGACCGGCTGCAGACCCCCATGGTCCGGCGCAACGGCGTGCTCGAGCCCACCACGTGGGAAGACGCGCTCCAGACCGCGGCGAAGGGCCTTCTCGGCGTCAAGCGGCGCCACGGCGCCGACGCGCTCGGGTTCGTCAGCAGCTCGCGCTGCACGGGCGAAGAGAACTACCTCATGCAGAAGCTCGCACGGGCGGCGTTCGGAACGAACAATTGCCACCAGTGCGCCGCCACTTGACACGCTCCCACGGTCGCCGGTCTGGTGACCATGTTCGGAGCAGGGGCGATGACGAACTCCATCCCGGAGATCCGGGATGCCGACATGTTGTTCGTCATCGGGAGCAACACCAGTGAGGCCCATCCCATCATCGCGATGGAGATGAAGCGCGCGGTGCGTCGCGGCGCGAAGCTCGTCGTGGCCGACCCGCGGGCCATCTGGCTCACCAAGATCGCCGACCACCACCTGCAGCTGAAGCCGGGCACCGACGTCGCCCTGCTCACGGCGATGGCGCACGTCATCATCGGCGAAGACCTCGTCGATCGCGAATTCGTCACGAAGCACACCGAGAACTTCGAAGCGGTGCGCGATGCGGTGCGCGATGCCACGCCCGAGTGGGCCGAGTCGATCACGGGTGTGCCGGCCGACGACATCCGCGCCGTCGCGCGGCTCTACGCCACCACGAAGAAGGCCGGCATCTACTACACGCTGGGCATCACCGAGCACACGCACGGCACCGACAACGTGTACTGCCTCGCCAACCTCGTCCTCATGACGGGCCACCTCGGCGTGCGCAGCGCCGGGATGAACCCGCTGCGCGGCCAGAACAACGTGCAGGGCGCGAACGACGCCGGCGCGTCCCCGGTGTTCTACCCGGGCTACCAGCGCGTCTCGGACCCCGCGGCCCGCGCGCGCTTCGAGGCGGCGTGGGGCGCGCCCCTGTCGCCCGACGAGGGCATGAACCTCAACGTCATGATGAAGGCGATGGGGCAGGGGAAGATCCGCGGCCTGTACGTCATGGGCGAAGACATCCTGCTCTCCGAGCCCAACACCTCGAAGATGGAAGAGGGCCTGAACAAGGTCGAGTTCGTCGTCGTGCAGGACATCCTGCCCACCGAGACGATGCGGTTCGCCGACGTCGTGCTCCCGGCCGCGTGCTTCGTCGAGAAGGACGGCGTGTTCACGAACTCCGACCGGCGCGTGCAGCGCGTGCGGAAGGCCGTCGAGCCGCCGGGCGAGGCGAAGGCCGACTGGGAGATCCTGTGCGACCTCGCGCGGGCCGTCGGGTACCCGATGCCGCACTACACCGCGCCGCGCGAGGTGTACGCCGAGATGGCCGCGCTGTCCGACAAGTTCGCGGGCATCACGCACGAGCGCATCGGTGCGATGGGCCTCCAGTGGCCCTGCCCCACACCCGACCACCCGGGCACCGTCACGCTGCACGAAGACGGTCCGCTCAAGGGCAAGGCCACCTTCATGCCGGCGTTCTACCGGCCGTCCGAAGAGCTGCCCGACGACGCGTACCCGCTGGTCCTGTCCACCGGGCGCACGCTGTACCACTACAACGCCGCCACACAGACCCTCCGCGCGAAGGGCGCGCTCGCGAAGCAGCCCGAGAACTTCGTCGAGATGCATCGCTACGACGCGCGCAAGCGGGGCCTGCACGACGGCCAGCGCGTGCGGGTCGCGTCGCGGCGGGGCGAGATCGAGGCGGTGGTCGCGGTGAGCCCGCGGATGCGGCCCGGTTGCGTGTGGATGCCGCTGCACTTCCCCGACCAGCTCACGAACCGCCTCACGAACGATGCGGGCGACGTCGTGACGAGCACGGCCGAGTACAAGGTGTGCGCCGTCGAGGTCCGCGCCGGGTAGAGTCGGCGCGATGTCGCTGCTCGTGAAGATCGTCGACCTCGGGCTCGGCCTCACCGGGCTGTTCCTCGCCGTGGCCGCGTTCGGGGCCTGGGCCGCGTGGCAGGCGCTCGAAGACCGGCCGACGTGGCGTCCGTGGGGCGCGGGCCTGGCGTTCGGCGTCGTGCTGCTGGGCTGTGCCGGCGTCTTCGACCGCGTCGGGCAGGCGCCTCGGCAGGCGTGGCTGGTGGAGCGCGACGGGGTGCTGCGCATCGTCTCGGCGACGTCGACCTCCGGTCGCGGCGGAACGAGCTGCGGGCTGCGTGCGTACACGATCGACGGCACGTACGTCGGGGGGAGCCGCCACGAAGGCGGATGCGACCTCACCGTGACGGAGGGCGTGGCGATCCTGCACCCGCGCACGGGGTTCATGGCCCTCGGGCCGCACGACCGCGTGCTCGTCGACCTGTGGACGGGGCGCGTGCGCGACCGCCTCTCGTCGCACCTCGCGCGGCTCGATCTGCCCGGCGCGGGCGAGGTGAAGGTCGAGGCAGAGCGGCGCACGGGCGTGCAGGTGCTGCTCCAGGACGGCACGCACCGCGAGATCCCCTGGGATGGCGGGCCCGGCGCGAGGGTGGTGCCGCTCGGGTCCGATGCGGAGCACCTGGCGCGCGGGGACCTGTTCGAGGCCCACCGGCTGTCGGCGCGCTGCGGGGGGAGGGTGCTCGTCACGCACCGCAGCGTGGCGTTCGGCGACGGGTCCGACCTGCTCTCGGCGATGGACGACCCGCCCTCGGGCGAGCCCGCCTGGACGCTCGACCTCACGGCCCTCTGGGGCGACCGACGGCTGCTCGGCGTGGCGACCGACGGCGGGCAGTGCCTGCTCGTCGCCGGCGCGGCTTCGGCGCGGCTCTGGGTGGTGCGGGTCGCCGCGGAGAGCGGCGAGGTCCGCTCCCAGTGGACGAACTAGAGAGACTCCTGCGAACGCCGTGTTTCGCGGGGTCGGCGGGGGAGTTTCCGCTTCCGAAGACGATTGTGGAGGTTCTCGCAGAGGAGTCGCGTGACACGACGTGGCGCCCGCCTGTCCCGATCGTGCCAGAGCCTCTCCGAAACGTCGGCCCACACGAGAGGATCGGCTGTCCCATTCGGGTCAGACCCGAATTGGACAGGTCAGGCGCCGCTGTCCGGCGTCCACGGCAGGATCCGGACCTCGCGGACCTGGAACGCCGACGTGTAGAAGCCCGTGTGCGCGGCGAACCCGAAGGCCCCGTCCACAGCGAGCGTCTCGCGGGTCCGGTGCACCCGGACGCCGTCCCACCAGACCTCGGTGCCCGCGGGACCCACGCGCACGGCGACGTCCACCCAGTCCCCGCGCGTGAACGTGTCGAACGACCGGTCCTCGCCGAGCGGCTGGCCATCGGGACCGCGCAGCGCGATGCGCCCGTTCCAGCCATCGAACATCAGCGCGTAGCCCGTGGGCGCGCGCTCCAGGCCCTCGCCGCCGCCGGCCGCCAGGGGCGCGTCCCAGGCCGCCGGGTCCTGGCCGAAGAGCACGGCGATGCCGTCGGCCGGTGGCTCGTCGCCCTCGTGGGCCGTGCGGAGCTGGAAGCGCGCCTCGAACGGCCCGGACAGCCGGTGCGTCGTGACCGCCGCGGTCGAGCTCCAGTCGCGATGGTCCGGCATCACGGTCAGCACGTCCCCCTCGCACCGCGGCAGGGCGTTCGTCCCGACGAAGCGGAACGGCCCGTCCGCGCGCTCGAACGCCGCGCGGTCGTGCGTCGCGTACACGTCGACCGTCCACGCGTCGAACGCCGGGTGCCCGCGGTGCTCCGCGAGGGCCGCGAGGCTCGGCGACGAGAACCCGATGCGCGACTCCGACCCGCCGCACAGGCCCTCGTCGAGCCCGCGCACCGTCGCGTGGACGTCCCGCCCGAGCCGCACGGAGCGCACCGGAACGTCCCCGGTCCACGTCTCCCCGACGCACACCTCGCCCAGCGGCTCGCCGTAGTCGTCGTCCGCGAAGAGCCCGACGCAGTCGGCCCGATCCCAGGGTCGGTCCCCCCGCGGGTCCATCGCGGTCGGCATCCGGTCCGCGTGCGAAGGGCCCTCCTCGCGCCAGTGCTTCGCGGCGTTCGCGTACTCCGGGTGGCCGAGGCGGATCACACCGTCCGCCTCGAACGTCCGCTTCGGGTCCCAGCCGTCGATCAGACCGGCCTCCAGCAGGTCCGAGAAGCCCTCCTTCGTGAGCACCAGGTCGGGGTTCGAGTAGAAGGGCAGGGAGTTCCCGCACATCCGGGTCCCTCCGAGGCCGGCGGTCGCGACCTGTCCGTCCCCGGTGTAGCCCCCGACCGGCATCCCACTCCCCGTGCTGCCCTCGAAGCAGTGCCCGAGGCCCATCTGGTGCCCGAGCTCGTGCTCGATGGGCAGGAAGTCGACCCAGTGCGCGGAGAGGTCGCCCCCGCCGAGCGCCGCGTCGGCCTGCCCCTCTCCGGTGCCGGCCACGACGATGATCTTGTCCGCGCCGTACGTCTCGCGGTACCCACCGAGCCAGTCGAGCGCGTGCACCATGCTCGTCTCGGGGACGCCCGGCCACACGCCGACCCGCGCGAAGTCGGCCTCCACCAGGCGATGCACGCCGAGCGCACGCACGCGCACGTTGTCGACGCGGCTCCGGGCGAGCGTCGCGTTCACCGCCTCGAGCTTGGGCAGGAGCAGGGATTCCGGCGTCGATCCGCCGGCCTCGATCTCGGCGACGGCCTGGGGCGTCACGACGAACAGCGTGTCGATCAGCACGTGTCCGTCGGCGTCGATGGGGGTGTAGTCGAAGGTCGCGGCGTGGGCGAGCAGGGTGAGCAGATGCACGGGCACTCCAGGTCGGCATCCCTGCGACGGCCCGCCTGCACGGGAGATTCGCGCCGATCGGCACACGCGACCTCATCCGACCAGCGCTGACGACTCGCTACGGACCGTTCGGGCGCGCCGGGTGTTGCTCAGCGCGCGGGCAGCTTGCGTCGCTCGACGTGGTCGGGGCGGTCGGCGCTCGCGATCAGCACGACCTCGCCGCGCGCTTCGTCGATCTGGATCGCCTCGGGACCGTCGTGGAAGTACCGCTCGGGGTACTCGGACGCGTCTTCGTAGGTGGACCAGGGGATGGTCATCACCACGGCCCCCGAGGCGACGTGGACGATCTGCCACTCGCCTTCGGCGCGCTTGGTGTAGTCCTCGTTGTCGGTCTCGTTCAGCGTGACCTTGCGGGCCTTGTACTCGGGCACTCGACCTCCAGGCGAGAAGCGTCGCACAGCGATGCCGTCGTGGCGACGACCGGGTGGTGTCCGCGCGACGACAGGCCGTCGGGGCCGTCCTGGACGGGGGATTCTCGAGACCGCAGCCCGGGGCGTCCGTGTGCGCGGGCCTCGGCAGGCGGGGCCCGATGATGGCGCCGGGACGGCGGGGAGGGGAGCCGCGTTGCAGCGCTCCGCCGGAAAGAGTCGTTTGTAGCGCAGTGTTTCAGGATTCGGTGTCGGGGTTCCCGGGTGGCGGATCGGACGCAGGTTCTGCTCACTCGAACCGAGGAGCCACGACACCCCATGATCATCTTCAACCTCATCGCCGTCTTCGAAGCCTTCTTCGCCGCGTTCCCCGCGTTCCTCGTCGGGGGCTTCGTCGCGCTGCTCGGCTTCAACCCGGTGGCGCCCTTCCTCGTGACGCTGGGGCTCGCCTTCGCGCTGACGGACGTGGGCTGGCGGTACCTCGGCGGCCTCGACCGTCCGGACGGGGAGGGCGGGATGATCCGCGGGCGCGGGGTCCTGAACTTCCTGCTGCCCTGGGGCGGCGGACACCTGTTCTTCGTCCCGAGCTACCTCATCGGCACGGCCATCGCGCTGCTCTTCGCCTACGCGGGCGTGATGAGCTTCTTCGTCTGACCCGTCAGAACCGGCCCTGGATGGCGACCTCGCCGCCGCCGTCCAGGGGCCGGACCGCGACGCTGGCGTCGTGGGGGAGCGTCGCTGCGAGCACGAAGCCGAGCGCGTTCAGCACGACGAAGCCGGTCCCGACGCCCGCTTCGACCCCACCGACGCGTCGCGCCTGCTTCGGGTAGTGCCCGTCGCCGGAGCAGTCCTGGCTGCGGATCGGCCCCACGGCCGAGTGGACCGCGAGCCCGACCCCTCCCGCCGCTCCGATGGCGAGCGTGGGCCAGGGGCGCCTGCCGTTCGCGAGGAGGATCGCGCTCGTCGCCGTGGCCGCGATCGTGGGCACCGCGATGAGGCCGGCCCCGATCTCCTGGTGGAGGATGTCGGTGTGGCAGTAGGTGGGCTGGATGCGCGCGAGCTCGTCGATCGTGAATCCGGATTCGTCGACCCACATCGCGACCCCGTCGACGTCGGACAGCTCGTGGACGAAGGCCGTGTTCCGCTCGCGCCGGATGCGCTCGACGAGGTCGTGGGCACCGGAGGCGCGCATGAGGTGGGCGACCGCGCAGGGCGTGTCGTGCTCGTCGACGAAGACCGGCGTGCGCCCCGACCCGCTGCGGAAGGCGCCGTCGACGGGATGGGTGCGCTCCCGGCCTGCGGGCAGGACGTGGTTGTGTGGGTAGCGACCGGCCGCGACGTAGGCGCGGAGGTGGCCCAGCGAGGCCTCGCGCCTCGCACGCCGCGCGGGATCGAGGCGCGCCACACTCGCTTCGCCCAGCTGGCGCTCGACCGCAGCGAGGTGCGCGTCGATGGAGGGAGGCCGTGCGTCCCGTACGTACGCGAACAGCAGGATCATCGGGGGGACGAAGCGCGACATCCCCACAGCGTACGCTACTTCTTGTCGCGCTTCCGGCTCTCTTCGGGATCCCAGGCGGCCCCGGCGGGCTTCGAATGCACCTCGGCATTGCGCTTCTCGATCATCTTCAGGAGCGCCCGGTCGAGGTCTTTGATCGTCAGGATGCCGACCAGCTTGCCGTCTTCGCAGATCGGCAGGCGGCGGATGTTGTCGCGCCGCATCATGTCGACCATCGCGAACACGTCGGTGCTGGGCGTGGCCGTGGCGACGGGGCTGTGCATCGCGTCGCGCACGCGTCCGACGGGGTGATCCGAGAACGCGGCGCTCGCGAGGGCGCGCACCACGTCGGACTCGGAGAGGATGCCGACGACCGTGCCGTCGTCGACCACCGGCACGCCGGAGAACTTCAGCTTCGACAGCTTCTTCCACGCGTCGTCGAGGCCCATGTCGGGCGGGAGGCTCGTGACGCTGCGGGTCATGATCTCGCTCGCGACGGTCACGTCGGCGGGCCGGGTGATGTGGGAGGTCATCTCGCTTCTCCGATGAGGTGCACGGACATTACCAAGTCCCACGTCGCGTGGCCCGAGCTTCCTGCCCACGTCGACCGCTGCTCGCGGTAGTCTCGTGCAGCATGCTCGATCAGAACCTCGACATGAATCGGCGCCCGCCCACACTGAAGGATGGGCGCTACGTGGTGGTCTCGGTGCTCGGCAAGGGCGCCCACGCGGGCGTGTACCAGTGCTGGGACACCCGCCTGCGCACGTGGCGCGCCATCAAGGTCCTGGCGCACCAGTTCCTCGGCGATGCCCAGATCCGCGCCCGCTTCAACCAGGAAGCCGCCACGATGGCGCGGCTCGACCACCCGAACCTCGTGAAGGTCTTCGACATCTCCGACGACCAGTTCACGCCGCACATCGTGATGGAGCTGTGCTCCGGCGGCTCGATCATCCAGTGGATGAAGAAGCACGGGGCCTTCCCCCCGCGCCTCGCGCTCGAGGTGATCATCGCCACGGCCGAAGGGGTCGCGGTCGCCCACGAAGAGGGCTTCACGCACCGCGACATCAAGCCTCAGAACATCCTCATCGACCACAAGGGGGTCATCAAGCTCACCGACTTCGGCATCGCGCGGAAGATCGACAGCGAGCTCACGGCGTCGGGCTCCACGATGGGCACCTACGCGTTCATGGCGCCCGAGCAGCGCCACGACTCCACCCAGGTCGACGAGCGCGCCGACATCTACTCGCTCGCCGCGACGCTGTTCACGATGCTCAAGGTCCAGACCACCACCGAGCTGTTCGTCGCCGAGCGCGGCGACCCCATCCTCCAGGGCATCCCCGAGCCGGTGGTCGACGTGATCCTCCGCGCGGCGGCCTACCGTCCCGCCGACCGCTACCCGAGTGTGGTCGAGCTCGTCACGGCGATGCGGTCCGCGCTCGATCAGCTCGACGAAGACCCGCCGCACGCGCCGATCAACGCCCTCGCCGAGCCGCTTCCGGGCAAGCCACCCACCTCGGTGCCCGACCAGAGCGGCTTCGAAGACCTGCTCAAGTCGCTGTCCCTCTACGAAGACGCCGCCACCGTCGTCACCGGCGCGCGTCCCGACTTCGACACCGACCAGGTCGAGGCCCAGCTCGGCGAGGGCCGCAAACCCGGCGCGAATCCGACGATCCTGCCGTACTACATGTCGCGGCCCGAGCGCACGACGATGGACCCCGACGAGCGGCCCTCGTACATCTCCGATCCCGAGCTGTACGCCGAGCAGCAGCGGCCGCGGCAGCCTCCGACGGTCGACCGCGTCATCGGTGCCGAGGGCGTGGTCGAGGTCGAGCGCCACTCCCGTCCCTCCGAGCCGCCCGCCGAGGCGCGGTCCCCAGAGGCCGCACCCGTCGAAGAGCCCGCGAAGCCCGCGCCCGTCGAGCCCGCGAAGCCCGCCCCGGCTCCCGAGGTCGAGGCCGAGCCCGAAGCGGGCCCCGGTCGCGAGCAGCTCGTCGGGGTCGCGGTGATCGCCGCTGCCGTGCTGATCCTCGTCGGTCTCGTCGGTCTCGCGGGCACCGGCATCAGCAACGTCAACGCGGCGCAGGGCGACGCCGTCCGCGCCGAGCGCGCGTTGGTCGAGAGCGTCGAGCGCAGCACCCCCGCCATCCAGGAGCTCGGTCGGCTCGGTGGGGATCCGGCCGCGCTCCAGAAGACCTACTTCGACATGAAGAACGCCAAGGGGCGTCAGCGTGCGAGCGCCGCGCTGGCGTACGCCGACGACCTGTCCGCGGTGTCCGCGGGGAAGGACGTGCATCCCGAGGCCCAGGCCCTGATCGACGCGGTGGGCTCCGACGCCGACGCGCTGCGTGACGCGCAGGATGTCTGGCGCGACGCGGCATCCGGGGTCTCGGGCGGCCTGGCCCTCGCGCTGGGCCTCGCGAACCCTCCGCCGCCATAGGCGCAACCCTCGCGAATCCAACGAATCCGGTCGTGTGACCGGGGGGCCCCCGTGATACCGGCAGGGGTCGGAGGAGCCGTGGGCACGGGCGGGCAGAGCGATCTCGAGCTGGGCTACGTCGAGGTGCGGCTGCCCTCGGGCGAGCACCGCACGCTGTTCCACGGCGACATCATCGGGCGCCTGTGGTCGGCGGCCCTGCGCCTCGACGACCCGCGGATCAGCGAAGCGCACGCGATGATCAGCAACCGCCACCGCGAGATGAAGCTCCTCGCGCTGCGCGGGCGGTTCATGGCGGGCGGCAAGAGCGCCACCGACGTGGCCCTCGAGGCGGGCATGCAGCTCACCCTCGCTCCGGGCCTCGATCTCGAGGTCGTCGAGGTGGGCACCCCGCGTGCGGTCCTGCTGGTGGGCGCCGACGGGCTCGCCCCGCGAGGCGTGCCCGGCGTGCTGTCGCTCTACGGCGGTGCCGAGCCGCGCATCCGCAATGGCTGGCGACCCGACGCGCACGCGACGCTCTGGCCGACGGGCGAGGGCTGGATGCGGTCCGGAGACCCGCCCGTGGCCATCACCGGAGCCACCGAGTGGAATGTCGGCGGCACGACCTTCCGCGCCTGGATCGAAGCGACCGACACGGGCGTGGCGCCCACGCAGCGCGACGCCTCGCTCGCGGTGCCGCTCACCCTGGTCGCCCGGTACGACACCTTCCACCTCCTCCGGTCCGGGCGGCCCGTCTGCGTGCTCACCGGGCGGTCGGCGCGGCTGTTGTCCGAGCTCGTGGTGCTCGCGCAGCCCTGCTCGTGGGAGAGCCTCGCCATCGAGCTGTGGGGTCCGATGGACCGCGCGGATCTCCGCCGGCGGTGGGACATGCAGCTCCAGCGCCTGCGGCAGAAGCTCCGGGCCGGGTCCGTGCGCACCGACCTCGTGCAGGCCACCGGCAACGGGCTGATCGAGCTCGTGCTGGGCCCCGAGGACACCGTTGTCGACGAGACCTGACGGCACCGACGCCTTCGGGGGCAGCGTGGGGCCCGCGTGGAGCGAGGCGGACGGGCTCGGTGGCGACGAGACGCCGCTCGCCGACGACCGGTACGAGCACGGCGGAGAGCTCGGGCGCGGCGGGATGGGGGTCGTCGCCGTGGCGACCGACCGCTGGCTCGACCGCGAGGTGGCGCTGAAGCGGGCGCGGCGCGACCTGCCCGAGGCCACCCGCGAGCGATTGGTGCGCGAGGCGCGGCTCACGGCCCGGCTCGACCACCCGAGCATCGTGCCGATCCTCGACTTCGGCGTGGATGGCGACGGCCCATTCTATACGATGCCCGTGATCAATGGCGCGACGCTCGCCGCGGCGGCGGCCGACTCCGAGCGCTCGCTCGCGTCCCTCGTGAAGGTGCTCGAGGCCGTCGCGCGCGCGGTGGCCTACGCGCACGACCGCGGCATCGTGCACCGCGATCTGAAGCCCGAGAACGTGCTCATCGGCTCGTTCGGCGAGGTGCGCGTGCTCGACTGGGGCGTGGCGCTCGACCCGTCCGAGCCCGACGCGCACGCGGTGGGCACCCGTGGGTACCAGGCGCCGGAGCAGAGCGCCGGGGTCGTGGTCGGCCCACCCGCCGACGTGTACGCGCTCGGCCGCACCCTCGGGTTCCTGCTCGCGTCGCGCGAGGCACCCGCCAGCCTCGACGCCGTCGTGCGTCGCGCGACCGACGACGATCCGTCGAGACGTTACTCAGATGCAGGAGAATTCGCGGACGAGCTCGAGCGCTGGCTCGAGGGCCGCCGGGTCGAGGCCCACGACTACACACCGCGCGAGCTGCTCCAGCGGTTCGTGGCGGTGTGGCGCGGGCCCCTGATCGCGGGGACCCTCGGCACCATCGGGCTCGTCGCGGTGCTCTCGGGCTGGGCCACGACGAACGGGTGGGAGCGGGACCGCGCGCTCGTCGCCGAGTCCGAGAGCCGCACGGCGCGCGAGCGGGCCGACGCGAACCTCGCGGCTGCGCTCCTCCAGAGCGCTGGTGCCTACCTGCTCGCCGACGCCCGGCCGCAGGCCGAGCTGCTCGCCGCGCGCTCGCTCCAGCTCGCCGAATCGCCGGAGGCTCGCGGCATCCTCATGGGGGCCGTCGGGCTCCCGCCCTTCGCGTTGGCCTCCGAGGGGCCCGTGCCCTGCGAGCGCGCGTTTCCGTCGTCCATCGGCGATGGCGTGCTGTGCATCGGTGACTCCGAGGCCTGGGTCGTCGACGGGGAGCACGAGCTGTGGCGCGTCACGCTCACCGACCCGGAGTCCGGAGGGCCCGTCCGAACGGCCCGACTGCACGGCGATCTCGCGATGGTGATCCGCGACTTCAACACCTTCGAGGTCTTCCGGGACGGCGCGTTGGTGCGATCGTTTCCGCCGATGAACCGCTCGTTCGAGCTGCTCGGCCGGTCGGGCCGTGGCGTGCGCGACACCCACCGCGTCGGGTGGGTCGAGGACGACGGGTCCATCAGGTGGACCGCGCACCTCTGCGAGACCGTGCCCTACGCCTGGACCGACGGCGAGCGATTCGGTGCGCTGTGCGGCGAGACGCTGGTGACGGGGGACTTCGCGGGGGCGCGGTCCGAGCGCCGCATCGCGCATCCTCCGAGCGCCGTGGGCTTCACGCCGGCCAGTGGCTGGATCGTCGGGACGCTCGACGGCTACCTGCTCACCGAGGCGAACGGCTGGGTTCCCGAGCCCGCGTCCGTCGGTGCGGTGTCGCTGCTCGAGAACGCCGGCGAGCGCGTGCTGGTCGTGGGGGAAGACCTCACGCCCCGCATCTGGGACCCGGCGACGGGCGCGTTCGGCGATCGGCTGCCCGGCCGCTCGTGGGTCGCGGTGGCCGACGACGGGCGCACCGTGCGGGTGCTGGGCGAGACGCTCCAGCGGTGGCGCCTGCCGGAGCCGGGGCACCCGATGCGCCTGACCCGCGGTGGGGGCGACGGGCTGCCGTTCCTCGCCGTCGAGGGCGAGACCCTGCTCTCGGGGAGCTCGCGGGGCGACGTCTTCGTGTGGGACGCCCCGACCGGCGCCCATCGCCTGCTCGCGAAGGGCTGCGGGAACGTCGCGAAGACCGGCCTGTTCGCGGGTGACCTCGTGTCGATGACACAGCTCGGGTGCGCCACTCCGACGTGGACGCTCGACCGGTCCACCGGAGAGCGCAGCGATGCGTTCGGGCGCGGATACTTCCGATTCATGGAGGAGTTTCGTGGGGCCCGACTCGGTGTGAGCTACGGCGTCGGCGCGTTCCTCCAGGAGCCCGGAGGCGAGGTCGTCGCCATCGAAGGCGCGTTCGCCACCGCGGATGCCGGGGAGGGTCCGGACGGAGGGGAGTCGGCGTGGCTGCTGCGGCGGGACGGCTGGGCGGGTGAGCTGCGGGACGGCGCGTTCGCGCAGGTGCTATCCGTGCCCGAAGCGTCGGATCTGGCCGTCGCAAGCGGACGGATCTGGGTGGCGGAGGGCGACGCGCTGGTCGGGTACACGCCAGAGGGCGAGGTCGCGGTCCGCTGGGTGGGCCCGCGGGCGCTCACCGCGGTGGAGGCGAGCGGGCGGTACGTCGTGGCGGGCGATCTGGACGGGCGCGTCCACGTGCTCGATGCCGAGGCCAACCTGCTCGCGACCGCGCGGGGCCACGCGCGACGCGTGAGCGAGGTGCGCATCGCCGGCGACACGGTGTGGACGGCGAGCTGGGACGGCTCGGCGCATCGCTGGAGCCTCGCGGCCCTCGACGTCCCGGTCGAGCGCATCGCGGAGGACGCCGCGCGTTGGGGGCTCACGGTCGAGGACGTCCTCCGGCTACCGACCCCCTGAGCGTCCCGGCGCTATGCTGGCGCCGGGGGTGCACGTGGTGCTGTGGGCGATCGGGAGTCTGGCGACGGCCGCGGTGCCCACGCTCGTCGACCCCGTCACGGACGAGGCGAACGTCCTCGAGCCCTCCGAAGAGCGCGCGCTGGACGGCCGGATCCGTGCCCTTCGCGAGAAGACCGGTGTGCAGGCGGCGGTCCTGACCGTCGCGACCACGGCGCCGCTGGGTCTCGAGGAGTACAGCCTGGGCGTGGTGGATGCGTGGGGCGGCGGGGGCGAGCGCGACGACGGGCTGCTGGTCCTGCTCGTCGTGAACGACCGCCGCACGCGCATCGAGGTCGGGTACGGCCTCGAGGGCTACGTCACCGACGGCGAGGCGGCCCAGCTGCTCGAGGGCGCCGTGCCGCACCTGCGCGAGAAGCGCTACCACGCCGCGCTCGATGGCGTGCTCGCCGGGCTCGACGCCGAGCTGGACGGGCTCGAGCCCGACATGGGCATCCCGATCGGACGCCGCGCGGTCGGCTGGCTCGACCGGCTCGTGCCGCAGGGCATCGCGGGCGCCTGGGCCGTCGGGTGGCTCGCGCTGCTCGCGGTCGCGGTCCTCGCGGTGCCGAGGGTGCTCGGATACCCGCGGGTCCGGGCGGTCGGGACGACGGGTGCCGTGTTGCTGACGGGGCTCGCGGGCGCCGTCGTGGTGGGCGTCCTGGGGCTGTCGGCGCTCTGGTCGCCCTTGTGGGGCGTGCTGTGCGGCGGGCTCCTCGCGTGGCCGATCGCGGCGGCGAAGAAGCCGGTCCACGCGCTGTGGGGCTTCGCGATGGCTGTGTTGTCGTGGGTCGTGATCGGCGTGCCGGCCATCGGCGCGGACGACGCGCTCGCGGGCGGCATCCTCATGGCCGTCTTCGGGCTCACGGGGATGTTCGTGGTGCTCGTGGCGTCGTTCATCTGGTGGGACGTCCCGGAGGGCTACGACCCGAGCAGAGCGGGGTCCGGGCGCTCGTACGGCTCAGGATCGTCGTCGGGCTCGTCGAGCTACTCCGATTCGTCAGGTTCTTCAGGATCTTCGAGCTCGTCGGACTCCTCTTCCTCCGGCTCGGGTGGGGACTGGGGCGGCGGAGGCGGGGGCTTCGGTGGCGGGGGAGCGTCGGGGAGCTGGTGAACCTGTGGAGTCCGCACCACCTCCACCTGCACCTCCACGTGCACCTCCACCTCCACGTCGAACCACGCCGGGCCCGAACCGCGCTCGCTCGACACGGAGCCGGCCCGAACCGCGCCGGATCGACGCAGAGCCGGCCCGAACCGCGCCGGATCGACGCAGAGCCGGCCTGAACCGCGCCTGGCGATGCGGGACCGCCAATCGGGCCGCTGCCGCGAACGAGCAAACGCCGTGAATGGTCGACGAGAAGTAGCGCCAGCGCGAGCCGGGCGCGGTTCGACCGGGCTCTGCGTTCGACAGGCGCGGTTGAGCGGGGCTCTGCGTCGGGCACGCGCGGTTCGACCGGGCTCTGCGTTCGGAAGGCGCGGCTGGGCCTGGCTCTGCCTTCCTCACGCGCAGCTCGACGGACTCTGCATTCGCCAATCGCAGATCGACCGGCCGTCGCGCGCCGTCAGCGCAGCTCGCTCGATTTCGCGTCGACCTCGCGTTGCTCGAAGTGGCGACGGATCGCGGCTTCGTCCATCCCGGCGTCCTGCAGTCGTCGGAGCTCCTCGATCACCGCGTCGGCTTCGGCGTTCATGCGCTCGAGCCGTCCCTCGTACGTCGCGCGCAGGTCGGCGGGGAGACCGTCGAGCACGGCGGCTCTGCGCGCCAACGGATGAAACGGGAGATCTTCGAGGTCGACGCCGGATGGGTTCACGTTCCCGCGGGGGAGCAGGAGGAGGCGCAGCTGCCCCGGGTCCGATCGCAGCACCCAGGTCCCGTTACCGCGTGCGCGCTCGAGCAGGTCGCCGAGCTGGAGCGGACCCGCCGTGACCTCGATCTGGCGTCGCCCTGACCAGGCCACGTCGTATCGGCCCAACAGCGCGGAGAGGTCCTCGCCTCCCGGAGGGCTGTCTTCGACGCTCTCGACGCGGTCCAGCGGTGAGACGCACGGCCGGCAGGTTCCGTCGGTGGCCACGATGTATGTGGGTCGAACGTGGAGTCCGTAGGGGGTCGGCTGCGCGCCGTAGCGCGTGCAGCCGTCCCAGTGCTGCCAGCTCGAGGCCTGTTCGAGGAGCGACGAGAGGGCTTCGCTGCCAGTCGCGTCCAGCGGGGGCAGGTGAAGACTGAAGGGGTGAGTGTCCCTTCGCAGCGCAATCTCGTCGGTCCCGTAGATACGGACGAACTCGCCGTTGGAATCCAGCGCTGGAACCTTGCGGTGGGCGTCGGAGGCCGTCTCCGTCGTGATGACCATGCCCGTGCGAGCTTCGATCCACGGAACACAGTCTGCCACCGGGTCGTTCGATTGGAGCGGCACGTCGAGCGCTCTCGCGTCGCTGCAGAGCAGGAGGATCATCGAGACCTCTGGCACGGAGGGTGCGGTTCCTCTCTGACAAGTTCCGTGTCCGCGGGTTCTCGCGTGAGAGCGAATCTCTGATCGCAGTCTCATGAGCGGAGCAGGCCCTCCGCGTGCTCGGCATGCCAGTCCCAGCCGAGCTCCCGGTACAGCGCCGCCATCTTCGTCGGAAGCGCCTGCTGGCTCGCCACGATGGCCTTCAGGCGTGCGCGCTCCTCGGTCGGGCACGGGACCCCGTCGTCGTGCAGGCACGCCAGGAAGTCCGGCGACGGGAGGGGCTCCGCGTCGAGCGAGCCCGGGAGGCCAGCGAGCCACGCCTCGATGTCGTCGGCGAGCCACGCGTGGCGCAGGCCGCCCTCGTCGAGGAAATCGATGCGCACCACGCCGATCCGGCCGCTCGGAGGCCAAACGTAGAAGCCGATCCACGCGGCACCTCGCGTGGCGAACGTCCGAATCGAGGGATCGGGCGTATACCAACCGCCGCGCTCAGGCTCGAGCTGGAGTCCCGCCGCGAGGACTGCAAGCCGATGCTCCCGATCGTCGCGAAGGCGCGAGAACCCCGCTTCGATGGGGCCGGGCTGGCGCCCCACGGCCCGCGCGGCGCGCCGGAGCTCCGCCGCGAGCCCGTCCAGGCGCTCGACGAACGGGACCCAGGGGCTCAAATGCTCCCGTATCTCGGGATCGACGAACCACCCGAGCATGGCGTGGGCCGCAGAGGGCAGCCAGGGCGCGACGTCCGCCGACGCACCCACCATCCGCCGTTCGAATTCGAGAGGGTCGTCGATGGCATCGAGCGCATACAGCGGCCGCGGTGGGTCGACGTGCGCCATCCGGAACCAGGTCGGCGCCGGGGTGAGCACCCGCGGGAAGGGCCGGAGGAGACGGGGCCCACGGGGATCCGTCGCGAGGACGCCCTCGAGGAGCTCGGCGACGCTGCCCGCGACCCACTCGCATGCCATCGTCGCCGCGTCCCACCGCACGACGGCGCACGTCGGATCAGGCGGATACGCGGCGATGTTCCAGAGGTTCCCACGGCCGTCGTGGCCGAGCTGGAGCAGGCACGGGTCGGGGACCGCGGCATTCGTGCCACCCGTGGCCCGCAGGTGCAGGCCCGCGTCGCGGAGCGCCTCCCGCACGGCCGGCTCGCTCTGCCATGCCTCGATCAGGGCCGCCAGCGCGGGCTCGACGGGGAGGCCCCGCGCAGCGAGCGCTTCGAGCATGACCGCCGGATCGTCCGGTTCGTCGCAGAGGACAGCCACGTCGAGGACGAGATCCTCGCGCGCCCAGACGGAACCAGCGGTCTGCCAGGCCGCGACGGCGTTGCCGAACGCGCTGTGCTCGAGCTCGACGTGCACGGGCTCGCCCTCCGCCACGTCGGGGTCGTCGTGCCACACGCGCAACAGCCCGAGCCCCGGCTGGTCGACGGCGAACCCGAAGTCGCTCACCCGGCACGCGAACCCCGGCGACCCCGGCGCCGACCGCGTGGCGCCCGCAGGGCTGCAGGGGTGGATCGGACCCGTCGTGAACGGGAAGAGACGGCTCTGGTGGAGGAGGACGGGGATCCCGTCCCACAGCGCGCCGGAGCCCGGCTGCCTGCCCGGCCAGCGGGTGGTGCGGGTCGCCTGCGCATGCCACGCGGCGCCGAACGCACCGAAGGCGAGCAGCGCCCGATCGTCGGCGACGCACGTGACGATGTCGTGCTTCGGGAGCGCGAGCGTGACGGATTCCTCGGCGGTGACGAAGTGGAGGACCTCGCCGTCGACGGGCGAGGCGGACACCGCCACGAGCCCCGCCGCACTGCCCGCCAGCGCGCTCACGTAGCCCCGGACCTCGCCCTCGAACGCGCCCCACAGGCGGGTGACGGGCCCTTCGGGGCCGAGCTCGGGCTCCGCGACGAGGAGCTCGCCCGCGATGGCGTGCACGAGCGAGCCTTCGGCGACCGCCCGACGCGAGAGCGCGACGCCGTGCCGGTCGACGCGCACCAGCTCGCCCGCCGACACCAGGGCCACGCCGTCCGCGAGGATCGCGGCGCGATCGACGGGGATGGCGACCTCGCCGCGGACGGCGCCGCTCCAGGCGTCCACCAGCTGGATGCGCGCACGCTCGGGATCGCCCACCGCCACGGTGTCGCCGGACGCGGCGAGCAGGTGCCCGGGACGGCTCCACAGGGCGTCCGTGGCCGTGAGCACGTGGACGGACGTGTGGTCGCCGTACACCATGCCGGCATCACACGTGGCGGCCACGAAGGTCATGTGCGACGGGGACGCTTCGTAGGGGACCCCCAGCACGCGGCCGTGCGCCAGGTCGACGCCGAAGACGCGGTTCGGCGCCTCGCCCATGCCGCGGTCGAGCAACCAGCCGATGCCGTCCCGCACGCCCACGAGCGACCACAGGCCGCCCGGCAGCGCGAGCCACCCGCTCACCCGGGCTCCGCGGGAGGGGTCTGCAGGCTCGTGAGGAACCGGTCGACCTCCTCGGCCCGGTCGGCCACCTCGGCCCACCCGATCTCGCGGTAGTACGCCGCGATCGCCTTCGGATCCTCGTTCGTGTCCTGGAACGCCTTCAGCCGTGCCCGCTCGTCGGTGGGGCACGGCACGTCGCCGTCGCCGTAGAGGCACGCGAAGCAGTCGGGAGCCGGGTCGGGCGCCGCGTTCAGCGAGCCGGGCAGCCCGTCGAAGAACGCCTCCGCGTCGTCGGCGAGCCACGTCGGTCGGGCGCCGGCCTCGAGCGTGATCCGGACGACCCCCGTGCGACCGGCGGGAGGCCAGGCGTAGACCGCCAGGTACGCGCCTCCACGGCGTGCGACGCCCCGGAGGCACGGGTCGCGCACGAGCCACGCGAGCTCCCGCTCGATCTCGAGGCCCGCCTCCAGCAGGGCGCGCCGGTACGCCACGTCCTGCTCGACCCGGTCGAGCCACGCCGTGAGGCGCGCGGGTGCGGAGCCCACGCAGCTCGCCGCATGCCGGAGGCCCCGCCGCGCCTCGGCCACGCGCTCGCGCAGCGGGACCCACGCAGACATGCTCGCGAACCGGGTGTCCGCGATCCGCCATCCGAGGTGCAGGTGGAGCGGCACGACCTCGATGGCGCCGGTCTCCGAGCCGCGGATCGTCCGCCGCTCGAGCTCGATCGGCTCGTCGAGCAGGGCGAGATCGACGCGCTCGAGCGGGGGGTCGACGTGCGACCAGCGGAACCACGGCGGATCGGCCGAGAGCACGCGCGGCTCCGGCTGGAGCAGCGACGGCCCGCCGGGATCGTCGCCCAGGACGCCGTGCAGCAGCTCCTCCACGCTCCCCGCGACCCACTCGCAGGCCTCGGTCTCCGCGCGCCACAGGATCACGGAACAACGTGGGTCGGGCGGATAAGCGCCGATGTTCCAGACGTTCCCGCGACCGTCGTGCCCGAGCTGAAGGAGGCAGGGGTCGCCCACAGTGGGATTCGACTGGCCCCCGGTCATCAGGTGGAGCCCCGCCAGCTCGAGGGCCTCGCGCGCTTCGCCTCCCGCCTTCCAGGCCGCGATCAAGGCCTCCAGCGCGGGCTCGATCGGCAGGTCGCGCGCGCGCAGCGCGTCGAGCAGCGTCTCGGGGTCGGGCTCGTCGGGGGATTCGTCGAGGACTTCGAGCACCAGGTCCGTGCGCGTCCAGCTCGCCTTCGCGGTGCGCCACTCCGCGACCGTGGTGCCCAGCTCCGACACCTCGAGCCGGAGCCACACGGGCTCGCCCCCCTCGAGCTCGGCCTGTGCGCCGGGGTGGGGGACGACCAGCGTCCCGATCTCGGGGAGGTCGACGCCGAACGCGTGGGCATTCAGGAAGCGGATCTCGCTCTCGATCTCGTCCGTACGCCGGGCATCCGGCGGCGACCACGGCGGGATGCGGCCCCCGGACAGCGGGAAGAGGCGCCCTCCGGCCTCGAGGATGGGCATGCCGTCCCAGAGACCGCCGGAGCCCCACGTGCGCTGCGGCCATCGGACGCTGCGGGTGGTGCGGGCGTGCCACACCGCGCCGAACGCGCCCGTCGCCAGGAGGGCGTGCTCGTCGGCGACGCAGACCTCCAGGCCATCCGACTGGACGGGGATCTCGATGCGCTGCGCGGGTGTGACGAACCGCACGGACGCGCCGTCGGCCGCCGAGTGGCACACCATCGCGAGGCCGCGGGCGCTCCCGGCGATGGACCGGACGTGGCCCCGGACCTCGATCTCGAGCGCACCGTGCAGGCGCGTGATCGGGCCGGTCGGACCCATCGCGGGCTCTCCAACGAGCAGCGCGCCGTCGATGCTCAGCACGAACGCGCCCTCCGCGACGCGCTGCCGCGACGGCTCCGTCCCATCGGCTGCGACGCGGACGAGCCCACCCTCCGAGATCACCGCGATCCCATCGGCGAGCACGGCCGCCTGTGGGGGGCCCGTCGGCTGGTCCGCGTGCGGCAGATCCACGGCGCCTCGCACCTCGCCGGTCGCGGCGTCGACCCACTCCACCCGACCGGCCGGATCGCCGATCACGACGGTGTCGTCCTCGGCCGCGAGGAGGTGGCCGGGCCGAGACCAGGCGACCCCGTGCGTCGAGAGCCCGTAGACCGTGTCCCAGTCGTGGAATGCGAGACCGACGACGCAGGGGAGACCGCCGAACCCGTGGCGGCTCGTCTTCTTCGTGTAGGGCGTGCCCAACGCCCGGCCGTGCGCCAGATCGAGAGCGACGACGCGGATCTCCTGCGTCTCGACGGACATCTGCCACAGCCACGCGATCCCATCGCGCACGGCCAGCACGGAGGTCATCCCGTGCGGCAGCGCCAACCACCCGTTCATGGTCCCCCCGGATCGACGTGCGACGCCGATCGTACCTCACCGCGGCGCGCGAGCAGCCACAGCCCGAACGGCTGTAGCCCGAGCAGCCCGAGCGCCACGAGCAGCCCGGCGCGGTCTGCGATCCACCCGAGCAGCACGGGCGCCACGAAGTCCACGGGGGCCAGGAGCCCACCGAGCGCGGCGACCAAAGCCGAGCGCCCGGGGAGCGCCCGGTACGCCCGGGCCTGCGCGAGCGGGTAGAGCATCACCACGAGCGCCTCGAGCACGACCAGGGCGACGGTGCTCGACACGAGGTCGGGGGCCGCGAGCCACGCGACCAGCGCGACGATCGAGCCGCCCGACGCGCCCCGCAGCCACCGCATCGGGTCGCCGCCGCGCGACAGACCCCGCTCCAGCACCGCGAGCCCCGCGACGCCCCCGACGGTCCCGAGCGACAGCGCGAATCCGCGCTCTGCGGCGGTGGCTCCGAACCGCTCCTCGAGCCACGCGGCGCCGAGCGCCACGAACACCTCGTCGAGCAGCCCGCACAGCGCGACCCCACCGAGCCAGGCGAGCAGGGTCCGGTTCTGCGCGGCCTCCGCCAGCGCGGTGCGCCAGCCGACCTCCTCTTCGTCGTCCGCGTCGTCGTCGGTGGGCGAGGGGAACGGCCGGAACGCGAGCAGGATGGCGTGCGCCACGACCACAGCCGCCAGGAACCCCATGGCCACGCGCCATCCGAAGCCCCACCACGCGAGCACACCGAGCAGCAGGGGCCCCGCGATGTCGCCGAGCGTCCCCATCAGGACCCAGCGGGCCATCCAGTGCTCGCGCCGCTCGGGGTCGGCGTCCATCAGCGTGGCCTGCGCGAGGTTCACGCCCACGCCGTTGCCCACGAACATCATGCACAGCGCCAGCGCGAGCCACACCGGGCCGCTCGCCATCGCGCCGAGGCCGAGCGCGATGCCCATCCCCAGCAGCCCGGAGACGACGAACGCACGACGGTACGTCGGCCAGCGGTCGGCGAGCAGCACCAGCGGAGGCTCCACGAGGGTCGCGAGCACGCCGGGCACGGTGAACGCCATGGCCATGGCGGTCGCGTGGTCGGTGCCGAATTCGGTCTGGATGTCGACGAGCGCCACGAACGGCACGCCCGAGATCTCGTCGAGCAGGTCGACGAACAGGAGCAGGCTCGTGGTCCGGAGCAGGGCCCGGATGGGTGCAGCGCGTCAGATGAGCTCGGTCAGTCGGCGCATCGCGGCCTCCTGGAACGAGCTTAGCACACGATCCGCGCGGATCCTCGGGATGGAATTCCCCGCACCCTTGCCGCGCGCCCCCCCGCGGCGGGTAGGCTACGCCCATGAGCAATCCCATCACCGGCAGCGTCATCGGCGGCGGCGCCTTCAAGGTCACCGGCTTCCTGCGCCAGGGCGCCATGGGCGACGTCTACGTCGGCCGTCGCGTCGAAGACGACCAGCGCGTCTCGATCAAGCTCCTCGACCCCGGCGCGCTCGGTGACGCCGAGGTCGTGCAGCGGTTCCGCCAGGAGCTCGAGGTCAGCCGCACCATCGACCACGTCAACACCCTCCGCGTGCTGGCGTCCGGCGACCTCGACACCGGGCAGCCCTTCCTCGTCACCGAGTACCTCGAGGGCGACACGCTCGAAGAGATGCTCGAAGAGCAGAAGACCCTGCCCGTGCCCCGCGTCGCCCACCTCGCCGCGCAGATCGCCGCGGGCCTCGGGGCGGCCCACCAGCACGGCATCATCCACCGCGACCTTCGCAGCTCGAACATCATGGTCTGCGCCATCGACGGCATCCCCGACGTGGTGAAGATCCTCGACTTCGGCCTCGCGCGCAAAGAAGACGGCAAGCTCACCCAGGTCGGCGTGCACATCGGCGACCCCCGCTACATGGCGCCCGAGTACATCGACGAGTACCGCATCGACGCCCGCTCCGACCTCTACAGCCTCGGCATCCTGATGTGGGAGATGCTCGTCGGCGAGCCCCCGTTCACCGGAAAGCCGTTCGAGATCCTCGAGAAGCACGTCGAGACGCCGGCTCCCAGGCCGTCGAGCCGCAACGGCGACGTCCCGGAGTGGATGGATGCCATCGTCATGAAGCTCCTCGCGAAAGACCCCGATCAGCGTCCCGCGGATGCCGACGAGGTCCTCGAGGCGCTCGAGATCACGATCTGAGGCCGGGATGAGCGTTCGAGCCGCGATCGCCGCGAAGTCGGATGCCGAGCGGATTCCGCTGCTCGAGGCGGCGTTCCGCGAGCGACCGCACCCGGCCATCGCCGACCTGTTGCTGAAGCTCGACCCGCAGGACTATCCGCTCGACGCGAAGCGCCTGGCCGACGCCGAGCGCTGGGCGCGGGATCTGCGCCGCCGCGACGATCCCCGCGTGGCCGCGGCCCAGGCGGCCGTGCTGGCCGCGCTCCCGTTCACGTCCGACTCGAGCAAGCCCTTCTGGGAGGTCTTCTTCGAGGGCCTGTCCGATCCGCGCTTCAAGCACGTCGACTTCGGGACCTTCGCGGTCCGCGAGCGCATCCGCGGCTGGTTCGAGCGCCGGATGGCGAACGCGATCGAGCGCATCGAAGGCGACGTTCCCGAGGCGCCCGACGGGCTGGCCGAGCTGCTCGCGCTCTACGAGGAGCCCACCGAGACCAACGAAGAGGCCCTGCTCGCGGCCATCTACGCCCATCCCGAAGACGACGCGCCCCGCCAGATCTACGCCGACTGGCTCACCGAGCGCGACGACCCGCGCGGCGAGTTCATCACCCTCCAGCTCCGCGGCGAGGAGAAAGAGGCGGCGAAGCTCCTGAAGGGCCACGAGCGCGAGTGGCTCGGCCCGCTCGAGCCCATGCTGCGGAAGGACGTCGTGTTCGAGCGGGGCTTCCCCGCGCGCGCGGTCACCGCGTTCAAGCAGCCGCGCGACGTGGCGGAGCACGGCCACCACCCCGCCTGGGCCACGCTCGTGGAGATCCAGGGCATGACGGGCGAGCACGATGTCGTGAAGCAGCGCTCGACCGAGTGGGTCGGGCCGGCCTTCCGCGGGCTGCGCATCGTGCGAGGCCTCCACGCCGGCGGGCTCGCGAACCTGGCAGCGGTCGAAGAGCCCTGGGGAATCGAAGCGATCGAGGTCGCGCTCGACCGGGTCGAGACCTGGGATCTGCTCGCAGCGATCCGGAACCTGCCGCACCTGCACACGCTGTGGATCGATCGCTCCGTGCCGCTCGACGCCGACGCACCGCTGTGGCGCGTCCCGCTCATGGCCCGGGTGAAGCACCTCGGCCTGTCGGATCTGGTGGTGGGGGCCGTCGAGCAGGCCGCCGCACACGGCATCGAGTCGTTCACCTTCGACCTCTGGCGCCAGGGGCTCCAGCTCGTGTTCCGGCGCACCGCGAAGGGGCTCACCGACCTCCTGATCCGCGGCACCGGGAAGAAGGTCACGGTCGACATCCCGGCCGTGCTCGCCCAGCTCTCGGTCACGGCGATCTCGGTCGAGCCCACCCGGGGCTTCGCACCCACGCCCGCCGACCTCGAGAAGTGGCGCGGCATCGCGTCGATCCGCAACGTCGCCCCGCCGCGCGAGTGGAAGCCGCGGTTGAGCGCCATCGACGTCTCGCGAGACGGCACGCGCGTGGCGATGGCCTGTGCGGGGGCGGTTCGCGTCGTCGAGCTCGCGTCGGGCGCGACGCGGGAGCTGCGCGACATCGACGCGCCGGGTTTCCTCCAGTGGTCGCCCGATGGCGCCCGGCTGCTCGTCCGCAGCTGGGGAGGGCACCACCTCACGATCTGGGACGTGGACGCGGGGGCCATCGCCCAGCGGCTCCACACGAAGGGCTCGATCATGGGCATGGAGTGGGTGGACGACGGGCACGTCGTCAGCTGGCCGCCGCTCGTGCTGTACGACACCGCGACCGCCGAGGGAACGCAGCTCGAGCGCGTGACGAACGCCGCCGCGGTGCTGCCGGACGGGCGCATCGCGGTCAGCAAGGGCAATGCGGTCGTGCTGCGGCCCCTCGGGAAGGGGCCCGTGCAGGAGCTCGATGCCGGTGCGGCCGTGTGGCACGTCGTCCGGCTCGGAGACCGCATCGTGGCGGGCGGGAACAAGGGGCTCGTGAAGGCGTGGCGGTGGGCGGACGGCTCGCCCGCGGGGGAGTGGAGGCTGCCGGCCGAGTGGCGTCCGTCGTGGTTCGCCGAGGTCGACGGCTGGATCCTCGCCCGCGAATCGCAGGGGTTCTGGTGGCTCCGGGAGGGGAGGGAGCCCGTCGAAGCCGGGCTCCGCGTGACGGACCGGTCGAGCATCGCCCTGCTGCGGAGCCACGTGGCCCGCGTCGTCCGCATCTCGGACGACGACGAGCTCCACGTCGAGGACGTGGAGCTCGAGGCGCCCTGAATACTCCGGAGCCGACTCAGAGGTACGAGACGGTCACGTCGACCGGCGCACCCGAGGGCCAGGTGCCTCCGTCGATGGTGATGAACACCCGGTCGCCGGCGAGCACCGGCAGGCTGGCCTCGTTCGCACCGAGCCCGTCGTTCGCGCAGGCCTCGACGGCGTCGTAGGCCGCGCACTCGCCGATCCGCGCGTAGATGTGGGCGTGGGCGACGGTGCCGTCGGTCGGCGAATCGGTCGCCGTTATGACGAGGATGCCGTCCTGGGTCGCGGTGTAGTCGATGGCCACCTCGTTGCCGTTCGGCGCCGTGGTGCCGCCGCAGGTCGCGTAGGCGGGCCAGGCGTCGAGGCGGGTGCCGGTGCTCGTGTTCACGGTCACCGCGTTGCCGGTGAGCGGCACCACGGGCACGCCGGCGCAGGGGTCGACGGGGTCGACCACACACGTCCCCGCGTCGCAGAACAGCCCGGCGTGGCAGGCGTCGGTCGTGCCGGTCGCGTCACACGTCGCACCCAGGCCGCGGTGGGGCGTGACGAGCCACAGCCCGTCGTCGCTGAAGCCGCCCACATCGATCACCTCGACCCCGAGCAGGAGCTCGTCGTCCAGGTCGCCGAGCCCGAGGTCCGGGACCTCGATCTCGAACCGGAACTCGTTGCCCGTCCACGTCACGTCGTAGCGCGACAGCGTGTCCTCGATGACGTGCCCGCCGACCGTGACGATGGCGCGGCGGAGGTCGAGGTCGACGCCCGTGTGGTCGTCGAAGCCCGTCACCACGACGGTGGCGTCGCGGCGGTTCGCGTCCCACTCGATCGTCGCGGCGGCGAGGGACGGCGGGTACGCGAAGCACGTGCCGTCCAGGCAGTCCGAGCCGTCCTGGCAGCGGTCGACGAGGTCGTCGCCGGAGCACTGGTCGCCCGCCATGCGGAGGGGGGGCACGTCGGCGATGACGACGTTCGACTCCTGGAAGGCCCAGTCCTCGACGGTGACCTCGATGGTCACCTCGGCCTCGGGGTCCTCGATGTCGCCGTCGAACCCGCTCGCGAACTCCGTGGCGCCGCCGATGGGCGCCGTGAAGTCGAGCGCGACGTACGGCGTGGTGAGCGCGGTGTCCTCGAGCTGCACGAGGCGGGCGTTCACGGCGTCGCCGTTGGCGTCGGTGCCCGTGAAGTCCACGCGGAACGTGGTGTTCCCGGTGCGGCTCACGACGATCTCGTCGAGCGTCGGCGGCTCGGCGGTCTCGCAGACCGTCACGGCGTCGCGGTTGCTGCAGGTGAGGCCGGCGGACACGTCGCAGTACTCCGCGGGCGGCTGGCAGCCGAAGAAGTTGCAGACGCCCGTGGAGCACGTCTCGCCGGCGCCGAGCGGCGTGGGGATGCCGGCGACGACCTCGAGGTTCGAGGCGTTCCCGTCGCTGTCCTCGAGCCACACCTGGTTCAGCCACGACACGTTGCCGAGCACGACCGACGCGCCGGTGTAGAGGGTCTGGCCGGAGGGATCGGGGTCCCAGCCGGGCCGGTCGAACGTCGCGTGGGCCGGGCCCGCGGAGGGCAGGGCACCCGGCTTGCGGACCTGGATGGAGCTCCAGTCGGCGTTCTCGTCCAGCCCGGTGAAGTCGAGCGTGAGGGACGGGAAGAAGCCGCTCGCGTAGGTCCCCGAAACGTCCACGAGGATGGGGTTCAGCGAGGGCGAGCAGCCGGGGACGCCCGACAGCGTGGGGCTGCACACGGTGGTCATCGGGCAGACGGTGTCCCAGCCCTGCGGATCGCAGGCCTCGCCCGCGCCCACCGGGACCGGCGGGACGTACTCGACCCACGTGGCCGTCGCGGGCGTCGTCGAGGTCTGCTTCGGCGTGTTGTTGTCCTGCAGCCACACGTCGAGGCGGTCGACCCCCGGCGCGATGTCGTCCACGTCGAGGGCGACGCTGCCCTCGAAGCGACCGTGGCTCCAGCTCACGGCCGTGAACCGCGAAGGCAGCGCCTGCACGGTGCCGTCGTCGTACACCACGTCGACGAGCACGGACATCCCGCTCGAGTGCGCGAGGTCGCGGCCGGCGAACGAGAGGCGCGCGTCGGTGCCCTCCCAGTACATCGTCGCGGACGCCGCGATGGGCGGCTCGTTGAGGTTCCGGTCCTGGCAGTGCGCCGTGTCGAGGCCGAAGTCGTCCCAGGTACACACGAGCCCGGGGAGCTCGATCGACGGATCGCGGGGATCCTCATGGGTGTTCGGGTTGCAGTAGCGCGGGTAGCCGGCGTTGTTGCCGTCGCAGTCGACGCACATGTCGCAGGCGTCCCCGATGAGCTCCATGCTCTCGTTCGACACCTGCTGGGGCCAGGTGAGGGTGAAGGGCGCGGAGGCCTCGCCCCGGGCGTCCACCACGACGGCTTCGGCGCTCACGATCTCGTAGAACGGGAGCTCCAGCACGTCGAAGGTCGTGTCGAACCGCGCTTCGAAAGCGGAGCCGGTCCACGAGAAGGTGGCGCGGGCGTCGATCGGCGCTTCGTCGGGGTCGTCGCCCCAGACCTGCGCGTACTCGTCGACCAGCGAGGTGAGCAGCACGCGCTTCGCGTCGCGGTTCGCATCCGAGCCCTCGAGCGTCGCGCGGATCTGCCAGGTGGAGATCTGGTCGAGATCCGCGGCGTCGATCACGGGGGCCTCGTGGGCGATGCAGACGCCGACGGTGCACGTGCCGTCCTCGCAGGGCGTCGCGGCGTCGCAGGTCTCACCGAGCCCGGCGGTGCCGTCGATCCCGGCCACTGAGAGATGCCAGAACCCGTCGGCGTCGCCGAGGTTCTGGACGACCGCCGTCCACGTGTCGCCCGCGAGGCCGTCGCGGATGACGGCCTGCGCGCCGAGCGCCGTGGCGGCGTTGTCGACCGCGCACTCCGCTTCGGTCCGATCGTCGCACTCGGGGCGGATGGACAGCGCGGTGGGGCGGTTCGTGTGGGCGTTCGCCGTGCTCACGAGGAACGTCCCGTCCGTCGGCAGCACGAAGGTCACGGCCACGTCCTGGGCGACGGTCCCGCCACACGTGGTCGAGAGCCCGGTGGTCCCGGAGAACGCGCCATCGATGTGGAACGCGCCGTCCGGCTGCGGCGTCGTGGTGTCGAGGGCGACCGTCTGCACCGAGGCGCACGTGAGCACGTCGTTCCAGGCGCACGCCTCGGAGCACTCCGCGGGGCTCGGGCCGTTCGAGATGCCCTCGTCGCACTGCTCGTCGGGGTCGACGTTGCCGTCGCCGCACTCCGGGGCCGGGTCGGTGTCGGCGTCGGTGTCCGCGTCGGTGTCGGCGTCTGCGTCGGCATCCGAATCGGCATCGGCATCGGCGTCGGTATCCGCGTCGGAATCGGCGTCGGTGTCGGCATCCGCATCGGTGTCGGCGTCGGAGTCGGCATCCGTGTCGGTGTCGGTGTCGGCATCCGCGTCGGCGTCGGTGTCGGCGTCCGTCTCGGTGTCGGTGTCGGTCGGCTCGGTGCTCGGGGTACAGGCCGCGAGGGCGAGGACCAGGGCGAGGAGGGTGTTGCGGGGCATGGGGCGCTCCTTGGCTCAGGCGATCGGGAGCCTTCAGCGGCCTGAGGCCGCTGACTCCTCCCTCGTGTTTGCCCACAGAAGGTAGGTCGTTCGCCGATGTTCGGTCCCGGCGAGAATGCGGCGGGAAATAGGCGGGATAATGGGCTCCGGCGGGAGGACCATGGGCAACGGGCCGAAGCGCGGCAGACCCGAAGGCGTGCTGCTCGACGGAGACCTCCTTCGAGAGAGGCGTTCGGACCTCGGTCTCTCGCAGTCTGCCGTGGCCGACCTCGCCCGGCTCGGGGCCCGCACCGTGCGGGGAGCCGAGAACGGCGAGCCGGTGTCGCCCGACACCGCGCGCCTCCTCGCCTCCGTGTTGGGGCTCGCGTACCTCGAGGTCTGCAAGCCCTCGTCGCGTCTGGTCCGCGAGAAGCTCGAAGCGAGCGGCCTCGCCCCGGTGCGGAGCCGCGAGTCGTGGCTCCCCGTCCCCGAGGAGGATGCCCTCCGCGAGGCCCTCCAGGACGGGTCCATCGCGGTCGTGTGCGTCGAGGGGCCCGACGGCATCGGGAAGTCCGCGCTCGTCCGTCGCGTGCTGTCCGACGTGGAGCGGTCGTTCCCCGACGGTGCGGTGTGGGTGGCGGCCGACCGGCTCGACACGGCGGCGCGGCTGCACGCCGTCCAGCTCGAGATCGCCGACTGCCTGGGCTTCCGCGAGCGGCTCCCCGATCCCGGGCTGGTCGCACCCGAGGCCTTCGAGCAGGCGTTCGCGGTGCACTTCTGGCGCGGGAGGCGGCTCCTCGTGCTCGACGGCCTGCTCGACCCCGCGACGCACCTCGCGTTCGTGGGCGACGCGTCCGCGCGCGTCGTCGTCACCACGAGCCGCCGCTGGGTGGCCGATTCCCTGGACGGAGTGCGGGTGGCGCTCCATCCGTGGCCGCGGGAGCGGATCCTCGACCTGCTCGGGGGCATCGCCGGGGAGGAGCGCTTCGCGCGCGACCCCGAGGGCACCGACGCCCTGCTCCAGGTGCTCGGCGGGCTGCCGCTCTCGGCGCGGCTCGCGGCCACGGGGCTACAGCGCGCGAGGCTGCGCACGCTCACCGACTTCGCGACCTCGATGCGCGCGGCGCTCGCGGAGGTCGACCCCGAGGGGCGCACGCGCGACCCGCTCGTGCGCGGGCTCGTCGA
This sequence comes from Alphaproteobacteria bacterium, assembly GCA_020632875.1. Classification (GTDB taxonomy): domain Bacteria; phylum Myxococcota_A; class UBA796; order UBA796; genus JACKEQ01. Next base: position 118,130 of record JACKET010000011.1, on the reverse strand, counting down.
CAGCGTGGCGCGCACGCTCGGGCCCGAGGCGCTGCACGCGCTCCGCGAGGCCGGCGTGTTCGGCACCCACCACTTCGCCGAGCGGGCCCTGCGCATCGTGCTCGACCGGCCGGACCACGAGGTGCGCGGCATCCTCGACGAGCTCGCCGATGCGTGGCTGCTCCAGCGGGTCGAGACGAGCCTCGAGCGCGACCGCTTCCAGGTCGCGGAGTGGGCGGTGGGCGTGTGCGGGCCTCCGTCGGACGGTGCGATCGAGCGGCTGTTCCGCGGAGGGCCGTTCCTGATCGACCGCCTCGTCGAGCGCTCGACCTTCCCGGAGGCCTTCGAGCGCCTGCAGATCGTCACGCCCGGGCTGCTCGCCAACTTCGCGATCGGCCTCGAGCGCCTGTTCCCCGGGCTCGGTGAGGCGGCGCCCGATCCCGCGGAGGTCCCTGACGCGCGGGGGCTCAGCGAGGCCCTCGACGTGCTGCCCGACATCCTCCTGCGGCTGCTCCCGCTGCTGCGCGTCTCGCCCCCGCAGGAGGCCGGTCGGTGGCTGACGGCGGGCATCGCGGTCGCGCGGGGCACCGACGCCGAGGCGCGCCTCGCCTGGATGCTCGCGTGGTGGTGGTTCCTGCGGGCCGAGAAGAACGGCCCGGCGTGCGTGTGGGCCGCCGAGGCCGTGCGTCTCGCCGCCGGCGAGCCCGACCGCCAGGTGAGCCTGGCCGTGCACGCGTGTCTGCTTCACCGCGTCCGGACCGGCTACCCGGGCGCGATGGGCGCGCACGAGGAAGCCGTCGCCCTCGCGCGGTCCACGGGGTGCTCGCCGCTGCTCCGGGCGAGCGCGCTGGTCCACGGCGCTGCGGCCCAGGTGTTCGGGAGGGGAGGGGAGGACGGGCTCCGCGCGGGGCTGGCCCTGCTCGACGAAGCCCTGGAGGCCTGCCCGGCGGAGATCGGGTTCCGCGAGGGCGTCGTGCACCACGCGGCGCTGCTCGATCGCGAGGTGGTCCGTGCCGCGCTCGGCGAGGTCGTCGACCCGGAGCGCGTCGCCACGGCGCTCGGTGTGGTGATGCAGGTCCTCCGGCCAGGCTCGATGCTCGTGGCTTCGGTCACGGCGCTCGCGCGGTCGCTCGATGCCGCGCTCGACCTCCCGACGCCCGCTCCCGGCAGCGAGCTCGGAGGCGCGGGGCCCGCCGAGGCCGAGGCCGCGCTGCACGGCCTCGTCGATCACCTCGGCCAGATGGGCGCGGACGTGGGGCGGGTCGCAGATGGCCGCGACCTGGCGCGGGTCGGCCGGGTCACGGCGTGGATCACCGCAGGCTCCCCGGTCTCGGCGGAGCCGGACGGCTCGTTCGTGCTGTTCCTCCCGCTCGACCCGGTCCGACAGCTGCTCACGAACGACGCGCGGGAGGCGGTGCTCCGATTCGTCGCCGCCGTCCGCAGCACCGACCACCCCGCGTACCGCGCCCTGGTCGCTCTGGACTGACGTGTCTCCGGTTGCGCCCCGTCCACCGGTCGGCCATCCTGCCTGGAACCAAGGAGCCCACCGAATGCGCCCCCTCCTGCTCACGCTCGTCGCGCTCGCCGCCTGCAAGCCCGCCATCGAGCCTCCGATCGAGTCCGACACCGACACGGATGCCGACAGCGACGCCGACGCCGATGCCGACGCGGACGCCGACGCCGACGCCGACGCGGACTCCGATGCCGATACCGACGCCGACGCGGACGCCGATACCGACGCCGACGCCGATGCCGATGCCGATGCCGATGCCGACTCCGATGCCGACGCCGACAGCGATGCCGACGCCGACACCGACGCCGATGCCGACACCGACGCCGACGCCGATCCGGCCTGCGAAGACGACGACTACGAGACGAACGACACGCTCGCCCAGTCCGCCGCTCCCACGTCGACCTACCTGTTCGGCCTCACGCTCGACGACGCCGACGACCAGGAAGACTGGTTCCAGGTCACGCTGGCGCCGAACGACGAGCTGTTCGCCGACGCCTACATCAACGGCAACGGCGACCTCGACCTCTACCTGATGAACGGCAGCACGGCGATCGTCACGTCGGCGACCATCGGCGCGGGCGACGAGTCGATCGAGTACACGAACACCTCCGGCGTCACGCAGAACCTGCACCTGCGCACCGAGATCTTCGAGCCGGGCGCGTGCATCACGTACTCGCTGCTCTGGGACGTGTTCAACACCGTCACGTGCACCGACGACGCCTACGAGCCGAACGACACGCTGAACGACGCGCCGCTCGACCCGCCGTCCCCCACGACCGCCGTGCTCGACGCCGACGCGAGCGACGAGGACTACTACAACCTGTTCGTCGGTCCCGGTGCGACCATCGACGTCGACGTGACGTTCTCGTCGGCCGATGGCGATGTCGACCTCCAGCTGCTCGACGACCAGGGCGCCCAGCTCGGCATCAGCAACGGCAGCGGCGGCACCGAGTCGGTCACGTGGACCAACAGCGGCAACCTGTTCGAGGTCGTGTACGCGCGCCCGTACCTGTACAACGGCGGCCAGGCCGGGCAGTGCGTCACCTACGAGCTCGCGTACGACATCAGCGACCCGCCCGGCTGCGTCGACGACCTCAACGAGCCCGACGACAGCTCGCTCGACGCGACGCTGGTCGACGTGCTCTGGCCGTTCTCGGAGACCTACTACGCCGTCGCGAACGACGCCGACTGGTGGTACCTCGACAGCACCTTCCTCGAGCTGCACGAGATCACCGTCACCTACGACCCGCTCGGGGACGTGTACGTCGAGATGTACGACGCCGAGTACCCGTTCGGGTACATCACGGGCTCGTACTCGGGAGACGGTGAAGAGGTGCTCGTGACGCCGGTGGAGGGGCAGTCGGTGCTGATCCGCGTCGTCCCGAACGGCTCGACCTGCGAGCCGTACACCATCGAGTTCAACAGCTACTGACGCTTCAGCGCAGCGCGAACGACATGCCCAGCCGGGCTTCTCCCTGGACCGCGAAGCCCGGCGCATAGTCGACGACCGTGCGCAGCAGGTGCCCCCGCACGTCGAGATCGATGCCGACGGCGGGACCCATCGGAACGCGGAGGCCGCCGCCCAGCCAGGCCGCCGGGAGCACGACGGTGTGGGACTCGTAGGCGTCCTGCACGCCGCCGTCCCCGTCGGGAGCGAGCCAGCGCAGGTCCTGGCGCACGAGGAACGCGGCGAGCCCTGCCGACACGAACGGATCGACGTGCCGCAGCGGGCGCGTCGCGACGACCCCGGCGTCCAGGCGCCCCTGGTGCGTGCGCAGGTCTCCGACCCACTCGCGCCGGGCCCCCGTGCTCCCCGTCAGCCCGACCTGGCCGTGGATGCGGGGCGAGAACGCCCGGCGCACGGCGATGCCGCCGCCCACCTGGAACGGGTTGCCCGCGATGAAGGGAGGGGCGACGACACCGTGGACGGCGAGGAACGTGTCGCGCCGCGCCCATCCGCCGCGGGCCAGCGGGTCTCCCAGCGGGACGGCGTCGAGCTGGCCGTCCTCCACCCAGCGGTCGCCGCCCCACACGAGGTCGACCTCGCCGACCAGCACGTCGGCCTGGCGGATCTTCCGCACGACGTAGCGTCCCGTGGGGAGCGACACGCGCTTGGCCTCGCCGGGCTCCTTGTCGACGCGGGCCACGATCTGCCCCGACGCCACCGAGACGATCGCGTACACGCCCTCCGCCTCCTCGGGGAGCACTACGGCCGCCGCTCGCGTCGGGATGCGCGTCAGCACGACCTGGCCCACGCCGGTGATGGCGTAGCTGTACTCGGGACGCTGCACGCCCGTCGTGGACTGCGCGGTGCCCACGACCGTCGCTTCGAACGCGTACCGGTAGGCCTCGTCGAGCGTGATCACGCCGTCGGTGTCGGCATCCGCGCTGCCGCGCAGGCCCGTGAGCAGGGCGCGCGAGAACACGCCTCCGCCGAAGGTCGACGACTCCCGCGCGGCGGCGAGCGGCCCCGTGCTCGTCACGATGGCGACGCCGCTCGCCGTGAGCGCGTCGTCGACGGTGACCTCCACCACGTCGGTGGGTGTGCCGCCCTTCACCAGCGCGCCGGACTCGCACGCGTCCACGAACGCCACCCGGACCTGCGCCGCGCTGCCCTCGAGCCACCGCCGCACGTCTTCGAGCGGCAGCACGCTTCCCGCGAGGTGCAGGCCATCCCGCCCGGCGTGGCCGGAGTAGTAGAACACGAGCAGCGCTTCGTCCCCGCCGGCACGGGCCTCGCGGACCTGTGCCTCGACCTGGCGCATCGCGTCGCGGACGTCGTTCGCGGAGGGGCCCTGGAGCACGGTGAGGCGATCGCGCTGGAAGCCGCCCATGTCCTGGAACACCCGCGCCATGTCCCGCGCTTCGCCCTCGGCGAACGACAGCGTCGGCTCGTCGCCCATCCCGGTGTTCGCCCCGACGAACAGGCCCAGGCGGGCCGTTCCGGCGAGTGCGGCGGCGACCCAGATCACGGGTCCTCCACCACGGTGACCGAGCGCTGGGTCGCGTCGACGCCCGGAATCGTGTCGAGGTCGGCGAGCGGCGGGCCCCACGCGTCGTGGACGGCGCGCTCGAAGGCCGCCGGATGCACGGGCTCGTCGGACAGGACGAAGTACACGCGCTCGAGGCCCGCGTAGTCGTCGAGGATGGCGGCCCCTTCGACGACGCCGCCCGGCGCGACCTCGATGGCGTCCTTCCATACGGTCACGACGCCGTCGTCCTGCACGTCGAACACGCTGACGAACCCGCCCTCGGAGGGACGGACGCGGTACTGCAGCCGATCGCCCGCGCGGCCCTTCACGAGCAGGCCCTGGGGCTCGGCGACCCCCTGCCGGATGCGGAGGACCTCGAGATCGAGGGTGCCGCGGAACGTGACCTCGGGCCCACCTCCGGGACGGAGCACGAACAGGGCGACGGCAGCGGCGAGCACGGCGGCGACGGCTCCGAGGGAGGCCCACCGCGGGAGGCCGCTGCGGGGCGGGGGCTCCGCGTGCGGCATCTCGACGTCCGGGTCGAAGGGGGCGGACTCCTCCGGGAGCACGTCGCCGGGCTGCGGGTCGGCGGGGAGCTCGAGCAGGGGCAGGGGGACCTCGCCCGCGAGATCGCGCTCCATGCGTGCGAAGCGCTCGGCGAGATCGGGGTCTTCGGCCATGCGCGCGCGAATCGCGGCTGCGGTGTCGACGTCGAGCTCGCCCAGCGCGAGGAGCTCGAGGTGGAACCGGGAGACGGGGTCGCTCATCCGTTCACCTCGCTCGTGCGGAGGATGGCGCGGGCACGGACTTCCAGCCGCTCCAGCGTGCGGCGCAGCGAGCGCTCGGAGGTCTCGAAGTGCTCGGCCAGCTCGTGGATGCGCCAGCCCTCGACGTACCGGAGGCGCAGCAGCGCGGCGTCTTCGGGGGTGAGGTCGGCGAGCAGGCGGCCGATGTCGACGCGCTCGGAGCCCGACGCGGGCGTCGGGGCGGGCAGGCGCAGCCACACCTCGGCGTCGTCGACCCAGGGCCGCCGCCTGCGCAGCAGATCGAGGGACGCGTTTCGGGCGATGGTGTGCAGCCAGGCGAGGGGATGCCGCCCGTCGAAGCTGCCGCGGGCCTTCCACGCGCGGAGGAAGGTCTCCTGGAGCGCCTCGTCGGCGTCGGTGTCTCCGCACATCGCGCGGCAGCGGGCCCGCACGGCGCGGCCGTAGCGCTGGTAGAGGTCCTGGAGCTCTTCGCCCGTCATGGCGCCTCGCAGGTCGAGGCGATGCCGCCGATCCAGAGCCCCGCCCACACGTCGTACGCCTCGTCGTCGGTCCAGTAGAGCGCGGTCGCGTGCAGGCTGCCGTCCAACGACTCCGTGGGGATGGGGTCGAGCGTCTGGTCGATGTCGCCGGACTCCCAGATGTCCTCGGAGTGCACGTCCACCCAGCCCTGTGCCGGTGCCGGCCCGCCGTTCGCCAGCAGGTCCGCGCCCGCCGCGGCGAGGTCGCCCTCCACGACGAGCCAGGCGAGGGGCGCGGACGTCCCCCACACCCCCAGGTCCGGCTCCAGCGACGCCTCTCCGTCTCCCGGCTCGGTGTACGGCGCCTCCGCCTCCACCAGCACCGGGAACGCGAGCGCGAACCGATACGGGCCCGCATCCACGAATCGCGGGGCGGGCATCTGTGGCAGGGGGAGCTCCGCCGACCCCACCACCGCCAGCTCGTCCGTCTCGACCCCCGCATCCACCCGCTGGCAATCGATCGCCAGCCCCGACTCCTGTACCCATCGGACCTCCCACTGGGATCCGGCGGTCAGGGGAGGGCTCCCGATTCGCTCCTCGATCGACCACGACCCCAGCAGGGAGTCGCCGCACCCCGCCAGAACCATCGTCATTGCGCTGAATCGGAACACCCTTCGCTCCCTGAGGTCGCACGATACCCCTGCTGCGTGAGGAACGCAGGGGCTCCAGATCCGGGGCGACTTTCTTCACTCCATGGGCACGTCTCACGAGTACGAGCACGTCTCACGAGGACGAGCACGTCTCACGAGGACGAGCACGTCTCACGAGGACGAGCACGAGCACGAGCACGAGCACGAGCACGAGCACGAGCACGAGCACGTCTCACGAGCACGAGCACGAGCACGTCTCACGAGCACGAGCACGAGCGCGAGCACGAGCACGAGCGCGAGCGCGAGCACGTCTCACGAGCACGAGCCGCGGCCGACACCTCCAACACCGCCGTTTCCGACGAGCCGGGATTCCGTCCTCTCCCGACCGCCCCGCCCGTCCCGGGCTCTCCCGACGGCCCCGCCGGTCCGGACAGGCACGTCCGCAGGGTCCGGTTTCCCCACGCCCCACCACGACGCCAGAACCCCGGGGAAACCGGATCCTGGGACTGCCGGGTCTCCCAACCGCAAGGCCGCCATAGGCGAGCCGCGCAGCGCGCTCCGCGCGCGAAGTAAAGGGTAGACCGGGCGTTCTCACCCGCCATCCACGCCGTCTCACGACACTCGACACTCGACACTCGACACTCGACACTCGACACTCGACACTCGACACTCGACACTCGACACTCGACACTCGACAAGAACACAGCTGAAACGCCGAGAAAGTCGACTCGCCGAATTTTCTCCCAGATTCCTGCCCCGGAATCCGACGGCCTCCGTTCCATCCAGCGAGACCTCGGAGGTCGTGATGCGATTTGTTCTCCTGTGCAGCTTGTTGTGGGGATGTGGTCCCCGTCCACCTGGCGAGATTCCTGTTCGGCGGCTGACGCCGACCGAGTACAACAACACGGTGCGCGACCTCTACGGGTTCGCGCCGGACGACTGGCTCGACGCCGAGCACATGCCAGATGCGGACGCGTACGAAGAGGAGTTCGTCGCGCCGTGGCCGTGGGTGTTCCCGGCGGACGTGCGGCTCGGCGGGTTCGAGGGGATGGCGGAGGGCCAGGTGGTGTCGCCCGTCCAGGTGGAGCAGCTGGAGCGCGCGGCGGCGCACTTCTCGACGTACGCGAAGAAGTCGCCGAAGTTCTGGATCTGCGACGCGCCGTACCAGCTCGAGGCCGACGTGCGGCGGAAGTGCGCCCGCGAGAGCGCGGCGCGGTTCGCCCGGTTCGCGTGGCGCCGTCCGCTCGAGAAGGACGAGGAGCAGCGCCTGCTCGCCGCATTCGACGGGTGGGACGCGGAGTACGGCACGGATGCCGCGGTGACGCTCACGGCCCAGGCGCTGCTGCAGACGCCGCAGTTCCTGTACATGCCCGAAGAGCCCGGCCCCGTGGGCTCGCCGGTGGAGGACTACGAGCTCGCCTCGCGCCTGTCGTACTTCCTGTGGGACTCGATGCCCGACAGCGAGCTGTTCGTGTCCGCCCAGAAGCACCAGCTCCGCAACCCGGCGAAGGTGCGTGCCCAGGCCGAGCGCCTGCTCGCCGACCCGCGGGCCCGCGAGATGGTCACGCACTTCCACCGCCAGTGGCTCGACCTCGACGGGCTGCAGACCCTGCGGGTGAGCTTCGACGCGCACGGCGCGCGCTACGCGCCCGACCTCGTCGGCGTGGAGGAGGTCGAGGCCATGGAGGAGTGGTCCGGCGTGCTCAACGGGATGCGCGCGGCGATGCTCGAAGAGGTCGATCTGTTCGTCGAGCACGCGGTGTTCGACGGCGAAGGCACCCTCGACGCGCTGCTGACCAGCAACCGCGGCTGGGTCGGCGTGGTGAACGAGGGCTGGGAGCTCGAGAGCTCGACGACCGCGGTGTACGGCGCGAGCACGCCCGTCGACGGGCCCGTGAAGCGGGTCGAGCTGTTCGACGGGAACTACGGGTACGGCATCGAGATGCGGCCCGTCGAGCACCCCGCCGATCAGCGTGCGGGCCTGCTCACGCTCGGCGCCGTGCTCGCGCGGCGGGCGCACCCCGTCCACCCGGCGCCCGTGAAGCGCGGCGTGTTCGCGCTCCAGCGGCTGATGTGCCAGGAGCTCGGACCCCCGCCGGACGGCGCGGCCCTCGCAGCGCCTCCCGACGTGCTCGACGCGACCAGCACGAACCGCGAGCGGCTCGAGGCCATCACGTCCGCGCAGGGCTGCAGCGGATGCCACGACTTCATCAACCCGCTGGGCTTCGCGTTCGAGAGCTTCGACACGCTCGGCGGGTGGCGCGACACCGACGCCGGCCGGCCCGTCGACGACGCGGGCGAGCTGCGCATCCCGGGCGAAGCGCCCGTGGCCTTCGACGGCGCCGTCGACCTGGCGCGGCACCTCGCGGCGTCCGACCGCGTGCGCGACTGCTACGCCACGCAGTGGGCTCGCTACGCGATGGGGGACCCCGAGATTCGTCTCGATGATCCGCGCTTCTCGGATGTCCGTGAGCGCTTCCGTGACGGCGGCGACATCCGTGGCCTGCTCGTCGACCTCGTGACTTCCGATGCCTTCCGGCTCCGTGGGGGGATGTGATGAACCGCCGACACTTCCTGCAGGCCCTCGGCCTGTCCACCGCTTCGCTCTCGCTCGGACGGCCCGCCTGGTCGCTCGATTCCGCGCCGAAGCGCCTGATCGTCGTGAGCAGCACGCACGGCGCGGTCTACGACGGCTGGAAGACCAATCCCGCCGGGCTCCCCGACGACCAGCCCTGGTCGCAGGACCTCGTCTCGGCGCCGGAGTCGGCCTTCGGTCCCGCCCTGCGCCCGCTCTACGAGCACCGCCGCCGCCTGCTGATCCCCGACGGAGTCTCGCTCGTGAGCGCCGAGCTCGACGGGAACGGCGAGCGCCATGCGAAGGGCTGGCTGCACGCCTGGACCGGCGGCTACGCGGACTTCCTCGGCGGTGGCCTGTCCGCGACGGCACCGAGCTTCGACCAGCTCGTCGCCCGCTCCATCGCCCGTGCCGACCGGCTGACCTCCCTCGAGCTGTCCGTCCTCGGCGGACGGCCGATCTGCCACGGTGGACCCGGCCAGCAGCTCCCGCTCGAGGACCGTCCGGAGCGGGCGTTCTCCCGGATCTTCGGCATCGGCACGTCGGGCGACCCGCTCGTGGACGCGCGCTCCAGCGTGCTCGACTACGTGCTGGCCGAGCACCACGCGCTCGCGCCAAGGCTCGCAGCGCGCGACCGCGAGAAGCTCGATGCGCACTTCGACCTCGTGCGGCAGCTCGAGATCCGCCTGTCCGGGCTCGCCGCCGCGGGCTGCGATGGCCCGTCCCTCGCTCCGGCGACCGACCACCGCACGACCTTCCAGGCCCACGCGGAGCTCGTCGCCGCGGCCTTCGCCTGCGACCTCACCCGCGTGGCGACCCTGTCGCTCGGGGACGTGCCCACCGCGGAGTTCGGGTGGGGCTCGGTGGGGTCCGGCGACGCGCACAACGACTTCGCCCACGCCATCTACGAGAACCCCCAGGCCGCGCAGGCCATGATCGACTACCAGCGCTTCCAGGCCGAGGAGATCGCGGCGCTCGTGCGCGCGCTCGAGGCCGTGCCCGAAGGCGACGGCACGCTGATGGACCACACGCTCATCGTGTGGGGCAACGAGCTCGGCGACGGCTGGCACGGCTATGGCCGGTACTCGCCCGTGCTGATCGGCGGCGAGTGGTTCTTCCGGACCGGACGGGTCGTCCACTGGCCCTGGGACAGCGTCCCCATCTCGGTGGTCACGCCGTACGGCCAGAGCGCCGGGGCGGGCATCCCGCACCAGCGTGTCCTCGTGAGCGCCGCGCGCGCCATGGGGCTCGACGTGGACCACGTCGGGCTCGCGTCCATCGACGACGACAGCGGGGTCCCTCTGGACCTCCGCGGAACCTTGCAGGAGTTGACATGATTGCGATGTACACGATGTTCCTCACCGGCTGCTCCGACTCCTCGCTGTGGGCGGACGCCACGGGCAACCCTCCCATCCAGGAGACCGGCATCGACCTCGGCGACGACACCGGCGAAGGCGACTCCGGCGACAGCGGCGGCGGCGAGGGCCCCTGGGTGGGCCAGTGGGGCGAGGTCGACCAGGCAGGGGGCCAGGCCTACACGGGCTTCGTCGACTGGGACGGGACGGTCGCGCAGTGCGAGGTCGAGTACCCGCTCTCCGGCGGGACCGCCGCGCAGGGCTGCCCGAGCTGTACCGTCGCGCTGGCGTTCACCTACGGGACCCCCGAGATCGTCACCAACGTCGGGGGCCGCTGCGAGCAGCTCGGCTGGACCGGCCTCGAAGGCTCGCCGCTCGTGGTCGGGCACCAGGACCCGGGCATGCTGTGGCAGCAGGTCGGCGGGACGTGGTCACAGAACGGCTGGTCGTCGGTGTCGGGCACCACCTGGGGCTTCGAGATCGAGCTGTAGGCGGCGTGCGGTAGCATCGGCGGCCGATGGACCACCGCACCCTCCGACTCTGGACCGGTCGACTCCGCCTGGGCGAGCTCACGGCCGCCCTCGCGGACCGCTACGGCGAGCGGGTCGCCATCGAAGGCGAGCACCGCACCTGGACCTACAGCGACCTCGAGGACGACGTCGCCAGGGTCGCGGCCGCACATGCCGACTGGCGCGGTCGCACCGCGGTCCTGCGCTGGTCGAACGAGCCCGAGCTGCTGATTTCGCTGCTCGGGCTCTCGCGCGCCGGAGCCGTCGTGGCGCCGGTGAAGGCGCGGGTTCCGGACGCCGAGGTCGACGCCGTGGTCGCGGCGACCGGCGCCACTGCGGGTCTCGCCGAGGACGGGCTGTACCTCCCGTCGTCGGATCGGTCGGGAGACGGCGTTCTTCATGACGATCCGGAGACCGCGATCCTGCTGTGCACCTCGGGGACGTCGGGCGTGCCGAAGGCCGCAGCGCTGACGCATCGGGGTCTGCTCTCCGGGTTCGTGCCGCTGCTGCCCCTCCCGTTCGGGCGCGATTCGGGCCCGCGGGGCGGGCGGGACGCGGTGGTCTCGGCCCTGCCGCTGTGTCACGTGATGGGGCTCGTCGTGGCCATCGGGACGCTGACGGCCGGTGTGCCGTGGGTGCATCGCGCGACGTTCGAGGCGGGCGCGATGCTCGACCTGCTGGAGTCGCGGCGTCCGAACACCTTCATCGGCGTTCCGACGATGTTCGCGGACCTCGAGGCGGCTGGCGCAGCAGAGCGCGATCTGCGCTGCATCCAGCTGTGGGTGAGCGGGGCGGACGCCATGCCCACCGACCGGGCCCGGCGGTTCCAGCAGCTCGGCGCCATGGTGGTCCTCGGCGGTCGACCGCTCGGACGGGCCCTGTTCGTCGACACCTACGGGATGGTCGAGCTCTCCGGGGCCGCGGCGATGCGCGTGTTGCCGCCGATCTCCATGAGCCTGCCCGTGCCGTACCGGCTGCGTCCGGGGCTTCACGTGCGGGCCGTGGGCCCCGACGGACGACGGCTGCCGCCAGGCGCCGTGGGCGAGCTGCAGTTCCGCGGGGCGGGCGTGATGCTCGGCTACCGCGGCCGCGAAGGGGGGCTCGACGGCGGGTGGCTCGCGACGGGCGACCACGGGCGCGCGCTGCCCGGCGGGCTGTTCCTGCTGGCCGGCCGGCATCGCGATCGGATGAAGGTCGGCGGGTTCTCGGTGTTCCCGGCCGAGGTCGAGGCCGTGCTCGACGGGTTCCCCGGGGTTCGCGAGGTGGCCGTGGTGGGGCTCCCCGACGCGCGGCTCGGCGAGCGTCCCGTGGCCCTGGTCGTTCCCGGTGAGGGCTTCGATCCGGCGGGGTTCCTCGAGCGGGCCCGCGTGGAGCTCGCGGGCTATCGACGGCCGCACGCCGTCTACACGGTGCCGGCGCTGCCGCGCGGCCGGAACGACAAGCTCGACCGCGACGCCGCGTCCGCTCTGGGCGTCGCGGTATCGCAGGCGGAGGCGGGATGAGCGCACGCGAGAAGTGGGACGCCCGCTACGCCGAGCCCGGATGGCGCATGGGACGCGAGCCGAAGGCCGTGCTCGTCGCTGCGGAGCCGTGGCTGCCGACCTCCGGCCGCGCGCTCGACCTGGCGTGTGGCGAGGGCCAGACCGTGGCGTGGCTCGCGGCTCGCGGTCTGGAGGTCACCGGGCTCGACATCTCTCCGGTGGGCATCGAGAAGGCGCGCCGATGGTGCGAGGAGCACGGCGTCACGGCGGATCTGCGCGTGCAGGACCTCGAGGTTGCGCCGATCGAGCCCTGCAGCTGGGACGTCATCACGTGCCTGCACTACCTGGATCGGGCGCTCTGGCCCGCGATGGCCGCAGGTCTGAAGCCCGGCGGCGTGCTGGTCGTCGAGGTGCTGACCGAAGGCAGCGTAAAGGTCGGCCACGCCCGCACCTCCCGATTCGTCGCCGCGCCGGGAGAGCTGCTCGCGGGCTTCGCCGGCCTCGAGGTGCTTCATTCGCGCGAAGGGAGCACCAGCGCCTCGCTCGTGGCTCGACGTTCAGGTGATTCGTCATGATCTTCATGATGTTTACGCAGATCGCATGCCGGCCGGAGCCCGTCGTCGAGGCGCAACCTCCGGCGCCGATGCCCGAGCTCGCACCCGAGCCGAGCGCGCCGCCCGCGCGCGCCGAGGCCGACGCGATGCTCCCCGGTGCGCCTCGCGACGCCGCGGCCCTGCTCGCCCTGCTCGAAGGCGAGACGACCCCGGTGGTGAACGACCTCTCGGGGGATGTCGTGGGCCAGTCGGTCGAACGAGCCGCTGCGGGAGACGTGGCGGGCGTGCCGTGTGCGGCCATCGTCACCGCGTGGGACGAGGCGTGGGGCTGTGCGCTGACGCGCGAGTGGTCGCACGGCGGGTACACGCTGGCCGCCGGGGAGTCGGCCACCCTGCACTACGGATCCGGACGGCACGCCGGCCTCTCGATCGGCGCCCTGGTGCCGTCGCGAGAGGCCGAGGTCTTCGGCGGGGTCCCGTGTGCCCGGTACGTTCGCTTCCATCCCGACGGCTCGGTCTGGCGCTGCACGCTGTCCGCTGCGCACGGGTTCGCGGCGGGTGTCGTGCTGCCGGTCGGGTCCGAGGTCACCCTGCGCCCCGACGGCACCGTCGAGTCGGCGTTCGTCCACGAGGATCTGACCGTCGCGGGAAAGCGGGTCCCCGCGGGTCACGTGGGGTTCGACGCGAGCGGCGCCGTGTCGGGCACGTCGCCCGGCTACTTCGGGGACTGAGCGGGCCGGCGACGCGCCAGGCCGAAGGAGCCGAGCAGGAGCCAGGTCGCCGTGGGGAGGGCACCCGACCGACAGCCACATGCGTTCCGGATCTCCCCGGCCGCGCCGTCGCAGTCCTGGTCGATGGCATCGGGCAGCTCGGGTGCACCGAGGAAGACGCTCGGATCGGAGTCGTCGCAGTCGCCCGCGCCCGGCGTCTGCCCGTCGCCGTCGCAGTCCGTGGTCGGATCGGCCGGGTCGCAGCCCGTGTCGGTGTCCGTGTCCGCGTCCGAGTCGGCGTCCGAGTCGGAGTCGGCGTCCGAGTCGGAGTCGGCGTCCGAGTCGGAGTCGGCGTCCGCATCGGAGTCCGCGTCGGTGTCGGCATCGGTGTCGGCATCCACGTCGGAGTCGGTATCCGAATCGGTGTCGGCGTCGGCATCCGTGTCGGCGTCGGTGTCGGCATCGCCGTCGATCCCGTCGCAGTCTTCGTCGATGCCGTTGCCGGGGATCTCGGTCGCACCGGGGTGGACCGAGGGATCCTCGGGCCCGCAATCGTAGATCGTCGCGGTTCCGTCGCTGTCCGGGTCGCCGAACGCGCGCGGGAGGGCCGTGAGGGAGCCGCCCCAGCCGTGGTCGGTCGGCGAGCCGTCGAGATCGGCGCCGCCCGCCTCGAGGTCGGCGTACTGCCAGTCGAGCGGAGGGGCGAGGCTCGCCACCGAACAGTCGGTCGGCAGCGCCGGGTACGGCGGAGACGCCGCGGCGGTGCTCGCCGTGACGTTCGCGCCCGTTCCCGGGGAGTCCTGGTAGAGCAGGGGCGCGACGACGACCACGGACAGGCCGGAGGCGATGATCCCGTTGGCCTGGAGCACGCTGCGCTCGATGGTGCACGACGCGTCGCAGCGGACCGCTTCGGGTGGGTTCGCGAGGAAGGTGCCCTGGCGGATCACGCCCGTCATGGTCGCGACGGCCGCGCCCTGCGGCGCCGAGTTCGCGTGGAACGCGTCGTTCGTGAGGAATGCGGAGGTGGCGGAGGCGATGGCCCCGCCGCGGACCCCTGCCGAGTTTCCACAGAGACGGCTCCGGTCGATCATGGCGATCCCGTTGCCGACGAAGTCCACGGCGCCCCCGGTCGTCCCCGCCGAGTTGCCGTCGAGCTCGACGTCGTCGAGCGTGAGGGAGCCGTCGGAGACGTGGATCCCGCCGCCACCGGCTCCGGCCTGATTCGACGTGAAGACGGAGCTCGAGATCGTGGCTTCCGAGGCGGTGTACACCGAGCCGCCGAACGACGAGGCCTGCCCCGAGGTGAACGTCGAGTCGCGGATCGCGAGCGACTGGCCCTCGTACGGGAGGCACACGTGGCCGCCGACCACGGCCGACGCGTCGAGGAAGGACGAGGCCTCGATGTCGACCGTCGCGCCTGGTGCCATGTCGGTGGACGACTGGATGTGCCCGCCACCGTCGGCCGACCCCCCGGAGAACGTCGAGCCGGAGACGAGCAGCGTCGCCGTGCGCCACGTCGCGATGGACCCGCCGGCGTTCCCCGCGCTGTTGTCGGTGAACGAGCAGCCCTGGAAGTCGAGGACCGCGCCGTTCTGACCGAAGACGGCGCCGCCGACGTGGTCGGGTGAGGTGTTGCGGACGAACGCGGTCGACACGAACGTCGCGGTGCCCACGTTGACCGCCACGGCGCCGCCCTCGGGCTGGACGTCGCCGAACGCGGTGTTGTCGCTGAAGGTGCACCCCGTGCAGTCGAACGTGGCCGAGCCCACGAAGACCGAGCCCCCGCGGGTCGTCGCCAGCGCGTCGCGGAACGTGGTGTCGGTCGCGACGAGAGCCCCACCCGAGCCGACGAACACGTGTGCGCCGCGATCCGCCGTGCCTCCGGAGAGATCGCAGCCCACCAGCTCGAGCGAGCCGAATTGCCCGATGTCGAAGATCCGGCCATTCGTGGCTTCGATCATGATGTCTCGGACGACGATGCCCGCCTGGACGGAGAAGAGGTCGCCCATCCCGGTGATGGTGACGCCGGGGCCGGTGGCCTCGATGTCGATGTCCTCTCCGAGGGTCTGGAGGGTGGTCAGGACGTAGTCGCCCGGGTCGATGCGGATGCGGTCGCCGAGGTCTGCGTTCGCGATGGCCCACTCGAGATCGCCATCGGCCGGGACGTCGAGATTGGCCGCGGATGCGCAGGGGAGGAGGAGCCACATCCCGCGAGTATAGGCCCCGCGGCGCGCGGTGTACGATTCCGGACCGTGAATCCGCCCGACGACAGCGCGCCGCCGACCGATCGCATCCCGCTGGATGCCGACGCGCTGGAGACCATCCGGAACGTGGCGCCGCCCTCCGAGCCCCCGCGACCGCTCACGGGTCCGCCGCTGGTGCTGGGCGAGGAGATCGGGCGCGGCGGGATGGGGGTGGTGCGGGCGGCGCGCCAGCAGTCCCTCAAGCGCCAGGTGGCCGCGAAGACGGTGACCGGCGGTGGCACCAACGAGGAGCTGCTCCAGGAGGCCTGGGTCGCGGGGGCGCTCGAGCACCCGAACATCGTGCCGGTCTACGACATCGAGGTCGTCGACGACCAGCCGTGGGTGGTCATGAAGCGCATCCAGGGCGTGCCCTGGTCGACGCTGATCGGCAGCCGACGTCGCATCCGCGAGCGCTTCGGTACCGATCCGCTAGAGTGGAACCTCCAGACCCTGCTCTCGGTGTGCAACGCCGTGGAGTACGCCCACAGCCGCGGGGTGCTCCACCGCGATCTCAAGCCGAGCAACGTGATGATCGGCGACTACGGCGAGGTGTGGGTGGTGGACTGGGGCGCCGCCGTCAGCGTGCTCGACACCGAGGACAGCCGCTTCCCGCTCGCGCGCGACCAGGACCAGTTCACCGGGACGCCCGCGTACATGGCGCCCGAGATGCTCCTCGGCGACGGCCGGGCGCTCACCGAGAAGACCGACATCTACCTGCTCGGCGGATTGTTGTGGAAGATCGTGACGGGTCGCCCGCCTCACCCCGGCGACGTGCACGAGATCGTGCGCACGCTGCTCGACCCCCTCGAGATCCCGGATTCGCTGCCGTTCGCCGATCTGCTCCGGCGCACGCTCGACCCCATGCCGCCAGCGCGGCCCGCGTCGGTCGCCGAGTTCCGGCTCGCGGTCACGGACTTCCTCGCGCATCGCGGGAGCACGGCGCTCGTGGCGAGCGCCCGGCGCCACCTCGAGCGTCTCGCCGACCTCACGTCGATCGCGGAACCGGAGGACCCCCACGCGCACCGGCTGCAGATCTACGACGTGTACGGGGCGTGTCGCTTCGGGTTCGGCGAAGCGCTGGCGGCCTGGGCCGACTCGACCGAGGCGCGCGAGGGGCTGCGGGATGCGGTCGAGCGCCTCGTGTCCTACGAGCTCGCCCAGGGGGACCCGCGATCGGCGCTGCTCCACCTCGGCCAGCTCGAGTCGCCGCCCGCCGATCTGGTGCAGCGCGCCGAGGCGCTCGCCGCGCGCCGCCGCGACGACCTCGACGAGCTCGACCGGCTCCGGTCGGACTCCGACCCCGAGACCGCGTGGCAGGCGCGCTGGCTGGTGTTCGCCGTCGGAGGCCTGTTCACCTTCTCCATCCCGGTGGGGCTGCTGTTCCTCGATCCGCCTCAGGGCTACGTCCGCGAGGTGGTGGTCGCCGTGTTCAGCGCGGGGATGACGCTCGTCCTGGTGGGGATGGCGGGGCCGTGGCTGCTGCGCTCGCGCGTGAACCGCGGGATGCTCGCTCTCGTGCTGATGGCTCCGCCGCTCGCCATCCTCGTGCACCTCGGGTGCTGGCTCGCGGGGCTTCCCGCGCGGATGTCCGGCGCGCTCGAGCTCTTGCCCTACACCGTGCTGCTCACCGTGGGCACCGCGCTGGTCGACTGGCGACTGTTCCCTTCGAACCTCATCTACATCGCCTCGTTCCTGCTCGCGATGAGCGACCCGGACCGCGTGCTGCTGTTCATGGGCGTGGCGAACCTGTCCATCGCCCTGAATGCGGTCGTGATCTGGGGACCCTGGCGGTGGGCGCGGGGCACGAGCGGAGCCGAGGGCCGAGGGTAGCGACCCACCTCGACGGGCCTACTGGACGACGAAGTCCATCTCGCGGAGCTTGCAGCTCCACGAGGCCTTCGGCTTCTTCGGATCGAGCTCGAAGGCGTCGTCGCACAGGATCGCCGTGATGAACCAGTGCCCGGGCCGGTCGAGCGAGAGCGGCGGGAGGTCGCGGTCGCCGGGCTCGAGCGCGGTGGACTCGAAGCCGCCGGGCCAGACCCCGAGGTTCGTGCCTTCCCCGTCGCTGCGGTAGAGCAGGAAGTTGCCCCCCTGGCTCGCACCCACACGAAGCGCGAGCTGTGCACCGACGGGCAGCACCGTGCCGCGGCTGCGCAGCTCGACGCCGTCGTACACCACGTCGAAGCGGAACACGGCGGCGTTGGCCGCGATGGTCTCGCGGTCGGGCACGCTGCGGTTCATCACCACGACGAGGCCCGTCGCGAAGACCATGAGCACCGCGGCGATCCCGGCCTGCAGCCAGTTGATGCCCCATCCCTCGCCTGCGATCCCCTCGGCCACGCGCCCTCCGATGGTCGGACGTATCCCGCTGCGGAGGCGATGTGAGCGCAGTGCGAGCCCCGCGCGACGCGGGACGCGGTACTCTCGGCTCGGAGGTCAGGGATGCACGAGCACTTCCCAGCGAAGAACCCCGGCGCCGAAGGCCCGTCGGCGGCATTCGTCCCCACGGCACCGCGGTACGAATGCGCGCTCGCGATGTCGGTCTGGCTCGTGCCCGCGTGCCTCGGGCTGCTCGCGGGCTACGGCGTGCTCGATGCCGCCGTGGCCGGCCCGCTCGTCGGTCTCGGTGTGCTCGTCCAGGGCGGGCTCGCCGTGCTGTGCGCCCAACGCGGCTGATGGGCCGGGTCGTCAGCGTCAACGTCGGCACGCGCACCTCCCTCGACCTCGGCAACCGCACCGTCGAGACGGGCATCGGGAAGCGTGCAGCCTCGGGTCCCGTGCACCTCGGCGCCGAAGGGCTCGCCGCCGACGTGGTGGTGGATTCGGCCCATCACGGCGGGCCCGATCAAGCGGTGTACGTCTACGGCGCCGAAGACTATGCGTGGTGGGAGGGTCAGCTCGCGCGCTCCCTCCCTGCGGGGATCTTCGGTGAGAACCTCACGATCTCCGCCGTCGACATGGGCGCCCTGCGCATCGGCGACCGCTTCCAGACAGCGCACGTGCTGCTCGAGGTGACGGCGCCCCGCATCCCGTGCAGCGTGCTCGCCGCCGCCATGGGGGATGCGGGATTCGTGAAGCGGTTCCGCGAGGCCCGGCGGCCCGGCGTGTACACGCGGGTGCTCCGCGAGGGGCCCGTCGAGGCGGGGGATGCCCTCGAGCTCGTGCCCGGCTCTCCCGAGCACGTGACGGTCGCAGAGGTCTACGAGGCCTGGTACGCGACCGAGCACGATCCGGCATTCGTCATGAAGGCCCTGGCTTCTCCGCTGGCGCAGCGCACGCGCGAGCGCGCCTCCGGGTGGGGCTGAGGGTCACGAGGGGTCGCGGTCGAATGCGAGGATCAGCGCGTTCGGCACGACGAGGGCCAGCATGCCGGCGAGGCCGGTGACGCCCACGAGCAGGTCGCTCCCGCCATCGAGGAAGAGCAGCGCGATGCCGGCGCACGCGTTCAGCGTCCCGTGCATCACGGCCGCCGCGACGACGGACCCGGTGCGCAGCCGCACGTAGTGGAACGGCGGGGCGAGCAACATGCACCACACGGTCATCATCGCGACCCCGATGATCGGATGCTCCGGGTAGTTGTGGCCCTGCGCGACGAGCGGCGCGTGCCACACCCCCCAGACGAAGCCCGTGGCCAGCGCGGAGCGCCAGAAGCCCCACCCGGCCCATCGGGTGTGGAGGAAGCCGCGCCAGCCGAGCTCTTCGCCGTAGGCGGCCAGCGCGTTGATCGTCGGGCCCGCGATCAGGGGCTGGACGACGAGGGCGAGCCAGAACACCGCGGGCGGGACGGCGTCCATCTGCGCCCGCGCCTCCTCGATCTGGTCCGGCGGGAGCGAGGCCGCCATCCGCTCCCACAGCCCCGTGAGATCCAGCGAGAGCGAGACGCCAGGGAACAGCAGCGCGATGCCGAGCGCCAGCCAGGCGTAGGCGAACGGGCCCAGCCACGCGACCAGCCACCACGCGCCCGGCTTCCCGATGCCCCCGCCGAGGGGCGCCAGCACGGGCTGCCCAGCGGACCGCTGCGCGGCGACGGCGCCCAGCAGCGGGCCGAACATGTACGCCACGCCGAGCACGACCTTCGCGATCGGCCCACCTCCGACGGCCCAGAACACGAGGCCGAGGGCCCACGAGACGGAGAAGGTGACGGCGAGGAACGTCGTGACGGCTGTGGAGGGTCGATCCTGCATGCCCGATCTACGGTCGTCTGCCGACGGCATTCCCGGCGCCGCGCGTCACTTCGCCAGGACCACGGGGCTCAGCGTCGCTTCGAGCGGATATCCGGCTTCCCTACAGATGTCTGCGCAGGTCTCGGCATCGCCGTGGCACTGCTTCATCCGCATCGCCTTCAGCTGGCCCTCCTTCTCGCGGAACCCGTTCCACTCGGCCGTCTGGGGGCAGCCCGTCAGGCCCCCGGCCGTGCCGTGCTGGCGGGCTTCGAGGGCCTCGATCGCAGAGCCGGTGACGCGCAGCGGCACGAACGTGCCCATGCTCTCGGGGTCGGGCTCGAGCATCAGGATGGCGTAGCGCGTGGAGCCCTCGACGGCGACGAGCGCCCCGCGAGGCCCGAGCGCACAGAAGTCACCCACGCAGGCGGTGTCGATCTCCTTCTCCAGCGGAAAACCCTCGGGCTTCGAGACGAATGCGCCCTTCGCGTCGACGAGGACGACGCCGAGCACGCGCGTCCAGTTCGTGGTGCCGCCGTTGCGGGCAGCCGTCAGGGCCTCGGTGGACTTCTCGACGCCGGCCGCGGTGTCGAGCTCGAACGCCAGCAGCGTGGCGCCGTCGGCCATCGGCACCGACGAGATCCCGTCGAGCAGGACGTACCCGACCTGCCCGTTGCGGACGACGGGCGCGATGGCGGGCTTCCCGTCGACGGTCGTGGTCTCGGCGGAGGGGAAGAGACCCGCGACGAGGGACGCGGGCTCCGCGGCGGATGCGGCCAGCAGCAGGGAGATCAGGGTTCCTCCGACACGTCGTACGAGGGTACCCGAAGCGGGTGCGCGGCGTTCGCGTCGCTTTCGCATTTGCGATCGTTCGGCGTCCTGCCGTAGCTTCCAGCAATGGAGGGGCCATGTGGTTGCTCGTTTCGCTCGCCTTCGCCGAACCGACGGTCGACGTCTCGGCCGGGCTCGGAATGTTCGCGCAGGCCAACGCGCCGTGGCGCGCGAACCCCGCCGCCGTGGGGCAGGTCGACGTGCCGGGCCTGCTCGACAGCCTGCCGTGGCTCGCTGCGAGCGGGAACGTCGAGCTCGGCGCGTACATCCCGTACGGCTGCGACTACTGCAAGGTCTCGGGCATCGGGCGCATCGGCGTGGGGCCCACGGTGACGACCCGCTGGGTCGACGGCACGCTGCTCGGCCGCGTCGACGTCGGGACCACGGGCCGCGTGCAGGTGAAGCCGGCCATCCAGGCCAACGCGCGCATCCCGGGCCCCGCGGGCACCACCGTTCGGCCGTACCTGGGCCTCGAGGGCACGCGGTACCTCGACGTGTACACGGGGGTCCGGGTCGGCACGACGGTGGTCGGGGAGGGCACCCGCACCCGACCCCGCCAGTGCGAGGAGGGCACCCTGCGCACGCTCGACGGCCCCGTGCAGAGCGGGAGCGTGCGCGGCATCGCCCCCATGTCGCCCGGCGACGTGCGGTTCGACTACGGCGAGGCCTACCAGGAGGAGCTCGCGAACCCGCTCGGCGAGTTCAAGAACAACGTGGGCGACGCGCTGGCGCTGATGGGCGCGTACCAGTCGTACCGCGCGCTGAAGCAGGGCGAGGCGGGCGTCAGCGACCTCGCGGGCAGGGCCCAGGACGTCGCCGGCAAGAACGGCTGGGACTGGTCGATCCCGCTCTCGGCCGCCGATCTCCCCGGCGCCCTGGCGACCGTCGAGCTGGAGATCGGGAAGCGCGCGATCGACGCGCTGATTCCGCACCTCGAGAAGCACCGCGAGCGCATCCTGTTCGGGGCCCACCTCGACTACCGCTGGGAGACCACCACGTTCGAGTGCGTGCCGCAGCAGATCTGCGAGGGCGGGTGGTGGACGGATGCCGGCTGGGTGCTGAAGGGCGCGCCGACCACGACGACTTCACGGGGGTTCACGGAGGACATCCGCGTCCCCAGCGATCGAACCCGGCGCGGCGAGATCTGGGCCGTGTGGACGCAGGTCGGGCGCTTCTACCGCAACGGGCACCCGGGCATCGGGGACGCCATCCGCCAGATGGAGAACCCGTGCGGCGTGTCGGACGTGTTCGAGCCCGGCGTCGAGGTCGAGCAGGGGCCGTCCCAGGACGAATGCGAGGACTGGCTTCGGACCCGTGCGGGGCTGGAGTCCGAGCGGCGCGCGCTCGTCGGCAGCTATCTCGACCTCCACCGCGAGCAGCTCGAGTGGGCGGACTCCCAGGCGCGCCAGGACTGCGACGACGCGAAGGCGTCCGCGGCGTTCTGGGCGAAGTCGGCTGCGACGCGCGCCGAGATCGCGGGAATCGCGGGTGACGCCGACAGCGCGGCCTTCGCAGAGGTCGCGTCGACCCAGGCCGCCGAGGCCCAGGCTGCCGCCGACCGCGCCTGCGGCTGGGCCTCCGAGGTGAAGGAGCGGCTCGGGGAGTCCGAGACCGCGGTCGAGGACCGCCCGGGCCGGCTCGAGGAGATCGAGGCCGAGAAGGCCGAGCTCGACGCGAAGATCGCGACCTGCAACCTGGTGGAGTGAGGCTCAGTGGCCTCCGCGTAGCAGGAGGAATCGCCCGATCGCGACCTTCGGGTCGGCGTCGGCGTATGCCTCGACCCTGACGGGTGACGGGTCGGCGGTGCAGCTGCCGAGCGCGAACGCGTCGGGCAGCAGGGCGAGGCTCTCGCCGTCCCAGTGGGCGATGCGCGCGACGCGCTCCGTGCCGTCGAGATGCTCGATCACCACGGCCCGATCGCGCGGCGTGCGTCCCCAGTCGACCGTGCGCAGGCCGTAGAGCGGTGTTCCCGGCAGGCACGCGGGATCGAGCGCGATGTCGATGGGCCCGATCGGGAGCTGGAACACCGCCGCGTGGCCCTTCGCATCGCGATGCGTGACGACCAGGCGCGCCTCCGGCCCCTTCGGGAGCGTGACGAGGTGCACCTCGTCGGGCAGCTCGAGGGTCAGGGTGGCGTCGAGGCGCTCCCGCGCGAGGTCGGCGTTCACCTCGGTCGCGTAGAGCGCCGCGGAGGCGCGCTGGTGGACCTCGTACAGCCCAACCGCCCCGGCCAGGACGGACATCTGCTGGTCGGCGAGGGTCTCGTAGCGCTTCGCGGCCTCCACCAGGTCGGCGCGCGCTGCGAGGCCCTTCCCGTCCCACGCCCACACCGCGAAGCTCTCGTCGGCCCCCACGTCCGTGGGCCGTACGACGTGGCGCACGACCTCGACCACGCCGTCTGCGTCGAGATCGACCACCGAGACGAACGCGTTGCCCGCCATCCCGATGCCTGCAGTGGCCTGAGGCCACAGCGTCTCGACGCCCTCGGCCCCCAGACGCTGGATTCGCGACTCGGCTCGTGACGAATCCGCGACGAACGTCGCCACCCAGCGCTCGCCGGTACCGGGCTCGAACACCGCCGTCGCGACGTCGACGCCTCTCGGAAGCGGCGCCTCGGCCGTGCGCCCGTCGGCCGCGAACCGCAGGCGCTCGTCATCGCGCCACACGCGCAGCGCGGGCCACTCCGCAGGGGCGGGCTCGGGCGCGGGCTCGACGGGCGGTGGGGGAGGCGCGGTGCCACACCCCGCGAGCAGGAGAGGAATCACGCCGCGATGCTACTTCGCGGCGACCTCGTCGGTCTTCCCGTCGGCCACGGACTGCACGCCGTGGTCGGCGACGATGGCGCGCGCCGTCATCTTCGCGGACATCATCACGCTCGGCGTTCCCGCGCCGGGCTGCGCCGAAGCGCCCACCAGGTAGAGGTCGGTGATGTCTTCGCTGCGGTTGTGCGGCCGGAAGAACGCGGAGTGCTCGAGCCGCGGCTCGACACCGAACGCATTGCCGAGCCAGCTCTGCAACGAGCCCTCGAAGTAGTCGGGCGTGATGTACGACATCGTCGCGATCCGCTCGCGCAGGCCGGGGATGTAGCCCTCTTCGTCGAGCATGGTGAGCACCTTGTCGACGAACCGCGGCCCGACCTCCTCCCAGTCGATCCCGGCACCCTTGTGGGGCACGGGGATCAGGGTGTAGCAGGCGTGGTGCCCCTCGGGCGCGAGGCTCGGGTCGGTGAGCGTGGGCACGTGCAGGTACTGGCTGAAGTCGTCGGCGAGCACCTTGCGGTCGAAGATGTCGGTCAGCAGCCCCTCGTAGCGCGGCCCGAGGATGATGTTGTGGTGCTGGAGATCGAGGTTCTCGCCTTCGGTCTTGCGGAACCCGAAGTAGATGACCACGAGGCTCATCGAGTACCGCATCGCCCGCACCTTCCAGTCGGGGTTCCAGCGGCGGTGCTCGCGGTCGACGAGCTTCGTGTAGGTGGTCGCGTAGTCGGCATTGCTGACGACCAGGTCGGCCTCGAGGGTCTCGCCGTCGGCCAGGCGCACCCCGCGGGCCGCGCGCTGGTCGTTCACGAGGATGCGGTCGACGCTGGCGTTGCACCGCAGGGTGCCGCCGAGCTCTTCGAACTTGCGGGCGAACGCCTGCACCAGCGCACCCGTCCCGCCCATCGCGAAGTGGATGCCCCACGTCTTCTCGACGAAGTGGATCATGGCGTAGATCGCCGGAACCCGGAGCGGGTTACCGCCGACCAGCAGGGTCTCGAAGCTGAACACCTGGCGGAGCTTGTCGCTCTTGAAGTACCGGCTCGTGAAGCCGAACAGCGACCGCACGGCGTCGAGCTTGAACAGGTCGGGCACGACCTTCAGCATCGTCCACGGGTCGCCGAAGTAGGTGTAGCCGAGCTCGAGGAAGCCGCGCTCGAAGATGGCGCGCGCATCGCGGTGGAAGCGCTCGTACCCCTCGAGATCGGCGGGCTCGATGGCTTCGATCTGACGCCGCGTGCTCTCCGGGTCGCCGTCGTAGTCGAAGTACGTGCCGTCGTCGAAGTAGATCCGGTAGAAGGGGAGGATCGGGCGAATCGTGACGTACTTCGAGGTGGCCGGGCCACCCGAGACGCCCTCGCGGATGCGCACCGCGTCTTCGGCGTCGGGCGGGGGCAGCACGTGCGACGGGAAGTCGGGCGCGTCGAGGCCCCCGTCACCGCCGCGCTCGAGCGCGAAGAGCTCTTCGATGAAGTGGGGGACCGTCAGCACGGTCGGGCCCATGTCGAACACGAACCCATCCTGCTCGCGGACGTAGGCGCGACCGCCCGGCTTGTCGAGAGCCTCGACGATGGTGGTGTCGAAGCCGGCTGCCTGGAGACGGATGCCGAGGCTCAAGCCCCCGAATCCGGCACCGATGATCACGACGCGCTTGGCGGTCACGACGTCCTCCCATTCAAACGCTGTTCAAAACCTATTCGGATTGAACAGCGTTGACCATCCCCGTCTCTCGTTTATGCGAAACGGGGCGTCTGTCGATGGAAGACGCGGGAGGCGGCCGGTCGGATCACTCCTCGCCGTCGCCGCCGTTGTTCGTGGGGCGCACGACCGTCGCCGAGACCACGTTGTCGTCGGAGAACTCGGCGGTGATCACGACCTGGAGCATCTCCTGGCCGTCGATGTCGATGATCTCCTTGCTGACCTGGACCTCTTCGGCGGGCTGGTCGTACTCGGCGTTCCACTCGTCGGGACCGGAGCAGCCGAAGATCCAGTGCTCGTCGGGGTCGAGCGTGACGGTCTCGCCGTCGTCCGACATCACGGCGGGGTCGAAGCCGCCGCCCAGCATCACCCAGCCCTCGCTGCCGAGGACGTGCAGATCGACCTCGACGTAGCCCGGGCCCTTCCAGACGTAGCCGCTGCGCAGATCGTGGTCGAAGTCGCCCGTGACGGGCATCGCCCCGGCCATGCGGCCCTGGACGTTCGAGTCGCCGGCGAATCCGTCGACCATGATCGGGTCGCGGCCGCCACAGGCGGCGAGCAGGAGCAGGGTCGAAGAGAGAGCGAGGGTGCGGGTCATGGAACCTCCAGGGGTCGTCTGTCTCGGCAGTGTGGACACCGGAGTGAACGGATCGTGTCCCCGATGATCTTTTCCGAATACGGGGGGAGGCCTGCACGAGAGTGGAGGATGGAGCGCTCATGAAGCTCGCACGTGTCGCATCGATCACGTCCGTCCTCCTCGAGGAGGGGCTGGGCTTCCTGACCCATCGCCCCGAAGAGCCCGTCGGGGCGGCTCCGGATGGCGAGGGGGTCGCGGAGAGCCCCGAGGGCATGGACGCCTCGGAGGTCGGACGGCGACTGCGGCGCACCCTCGAGAAGCTGGGCCCGACCTTCGTGAAGTTCGGCCAGCTGCTCGCCACGCGCGTCGACCTGTTCAGCGAGCCGTTCATCGAAGAGCTCGCGAAGCTCCACTCTGCGGTCGAGCCGTTCGACGCCGCCGAGGCGCGACGCATCGTCGAAGCCGAGCTCGAACGGCCGATCGACGAGGTGTTCGCCGAGCTGTCGGACGAGCCCGTGGCCGCCGCGTCGATCGCGCAGGTCCACGTCGGCACGCTGCGCGAGGGGGGCGAGCGCGTCGCCGTGAAGATCCAGCGCCCGGGCCTCGAAGAGAGCCTGCTGGCCGACCTCGACGCACTGCTCGTGCTGTCGGGCTTCATCGACCGCCTCGTGCCGCCGTACCGCCGCAGCATGGTGCACCGCGTGGCCGAGGAGTACGCGCTGCGGGCACGCGGCGAGCTCGACTTCCGCGCCGAGGCCGGGGCGATCGAGCGCTTCGCGGAGGTCCTCCGCACGCTGCCGGAGTTCCGCGTGCCGCGGGTTCACCCTGCGCTCTGCACCCCGCGCCTGCTCGTGATGGAGTGGATGGACGGCACCAAGCTCGCCGATCTGCACGGTCCCGACGACCTCGTGGCGCTCGGCTTCGAGCCCGAGTCGTTCTGCCGGTCGATGCTCCGCCTCCAGCTGGGCATGTGCTACGAGCACGGCTTCGTCCACGGCGACACGCACCCCGGCAACATCATCCTGCTCCCGACGGGGCAGATCGCACTCATCGACTTCGGCCTGCATGGCCAGGTGCCGCGCGAGCTCCGCGAGAAGATGCTCGAGATGGTGTTCCACCAGGCGAGCGGCCGGGTCGACGAGGCGGTCGAGGCGTTCGTCAGCGTCTTCCAGCCCGACGCGAGCGTCGATCTCGACGGACTGAAGTCCGAGCTCCGCACCGTGCTCGCCGCGGGGGGCGAATCGGGCGCGCTGCGCGACCGCCGCATCACCGACCAGCTCGTGCGCGGCATGCGCGTCGGGTCGCGCTACCGCATGCGGGCCCAGTCCGACATGTTCATGGTGATGCGGAACCTCACCATCGTCGAGGGCATCGTGCTCCGGTACTGCCCCACGATGGACCCGGCCGCCGAGGTGAAGACCATCACGGCGGGCATCATGCGCCGGCGCCTGTTCGGTCCGACGATGCAGGACGAGATGGCGCAGCTCGTTCCCCAGGTCCTCCTCACGCTGTCCCAGCGCCCGCGCACGGCCGCCCGACTCCTCCGGCTCGAGCGGTCGTTCAACGAATCGGCCTCGCTCGGGGAGTTCCTCCGCCGCGAGGACGTGATCCGCCCGCCGCAACCGGAGCGCTCGGCTCTCCCGCTCGCGGTCGCGGGACTGATCGGCCTCGCCGTGGGTTTGCTGATCGGCTCCCTCCTGTAGCGGTAGAATCCGATCATGAGCATGCGCATCGCCGTCGCCTCCGGGCTCCTCCTCGCCGCCCCCGCCGCCATGGCACAGGGCAAGCTCGAAGACGTGGCGGCCGAGACCAAGGCCATCCAACAGAGCGTGAACAACTCCAAGTCCACCCTCGAGCAGCTCCAGGCCAGCATCGCCGAGCGCACCGGCGCCACGTCCCGGGTCGAGCTCGCCTACGCCGCCGAGATCGAGGGCTACACCATCGAGTCCGTCCAGTACGTGGTCGATGGCGTGGTCCTCCCCACGCCCCGCGTCGCCGCCGAGGTCACCGAGCGCCCGCTCCGCCCCGGTCCCCACGCGCTGACCGTGAAGATGGAGCTGCGGGGAGACGGCAGCAGCGCGGCCTACATGAAGTCCTACGCGTTCAAGCTCCAGGCGAGCACCGAGCTCGACCTCCACGGCAGCGTGGTCCAGAAGGTGCGCGCGGTCGTGGTCCCGAACCAGGGCAGTGGGCGCCCGATGATCCGCTTCGATTCTAGCGAAGAGGCGCTCCCGGAGTAGGTCGGCGCCCCAGCGCGCCGATCTCGCCGAGCAGCCAACGCACGACGTCCACCGACAGCGAGTTGCCGAGCAGCTTCGTCGCGCGCCTGACGTCCGTCGGGAGCGCGAGGTGCGCGGGGAACCCCATCAGGCGGGCGATCTCGGCGGGGGAGAACCGGTAGAGCCCGCCGTCACGGCGCAGATAGGAGCCCGCGTACACGGGGGACCGGCCGTACGCACCCGTGATGCAAGCGCTCACGGCGCGCGGGTCGTCGGCATCCACGACGTGGAGCGCGTCGCCGAACCGGTCGAGGAACCCGGCGTCGAGCGCCATGGCGGGGTCGGGGCGGGCGTCGAGGAAGCCCGCCAGCGGGCGCAGCGGGAGGACGGGAATCGTCGGCTCCACGGGCTCCGCGGTGGCGACGAGATAGAAGCGCCGGCGCTCCATGGGGACCCCGAGCGCGCTCGGACACCAGTCGCGCTCGTGCAGCGCGTAGCCGTCGAGCGCCTCCCGCACGGCGGCATGGGCCTGCGAGCCCTCGAAGCCCGGCACGTTCTCGAGGATCAACGCGCGCGGGCGGACCACGCGCACGACGTCGAGCAGATGGACCAGGCTCTCGCACCGCCGGTCGTCGAGGTCGCGCCGCGCCCCACGCACCGTGAACGGCTGGCACGGCGGGCTCATCCACCACACGTCGGCCTCGAACGCCGCGAGTCGCTCGGCGCGGACCGACACGAGGTTGAGCCGGTGCGCCGGGTGCGCCCAGGACGCGGTGTACGTGCGGTGCGCGGCTTCGTCGTGGTCGATGGCGGCCACGACGTTCGCGCCCGAGGCCGCCACTCCGCCGATGCCGGCGTAGAGCTCCAGCACGCGGGGGCCGGTGCGGACGTTGGTCACACCCCGCCGCGCTCCTTCAGCATCGCGAGC
Source organism: Alphaproteobacteria bacterium (assembly GCA_020632875.1). Classification (GTDB taxonomy): domain Bacteria; phylum Myxococcota_A; class UBA796; order UBA796; genus JACKEQ01. The sequence goes on along the minus strand of JACKET010000011.1, from coordinate 89,195 downwards.
ACCGCGCTGGTCGAGCGCGGCCGATCGCTCGGATTCGCGCTGAGCAGCGCCTCGAGCACGGGCTTGGCCCACTCGGGCGCGGTGGTCGGGCGGCGCCACTCGCCGCGCAGGAGGGCGAGCATGAAGCCCGGTGCGTCGGGGTCGTAGGGCAGGTCGCCCGTGAGCATCTCGTACAGCACGCACCCCACGCTGTAGAGGTCGGCGCGCGCGTCGACGGCGGCGGGGTCGGCGGCCTGCTCGGGCGACATGTAGCCCGGCGTTCCGAGGAGGGAGTAGTGGAGCGACAGGCCCGCGGCGGTGTCCTTCGAGCCCTCGGTGAAGTCTTTCGCGAGGCCGAAGTCCGCGATCTTCGCGACGAATGCGCCGGGTCCCGGCATCAGTAGCACGTTCTCGGGCTTCACGTCGCGGTGCACGAAGCCCTTCTCGTGCGCGGCCCCGAGGCCTTCGAGCACACCCTGGAGCACGACCCGGACCATGCCGGGCGCCACGGGCTTGCCCGTCATCCAGGTCGACAGCGCGCCGCCGCTCGCGTGGTCGAGCAGCATCGCGAGCGTGCCGTCGGGCAGCGAGAACAGGCGCGACGCATGGGCGATGTGCGGGTGCTGGAGCGAGTGCTGGATGCGGTACTCGCGGCGAAGCGCGTCGTGCAGCACCGGGTCGCAGTCCGGGAACCGGAGCTTCAGGACGTGGCGGGTGCCCGACTCGAGGTCGTAGACCCGGTATGTCGCGCTGTCTTCGTCGAGCTCGAAGACCTCGGCGACCTGGTACCGCTCGATGCGGTCCCCGACTGCGTGCCCGTTCCCCATGCGCGTGAGGATACCGTAAGCGCGAGGCCGGGGCGGCGCGTCGGCGAGGAGGTGAGGAGATGTGGAGGTCGATGCTCGTGGCTGCGGCGCTGGTCTGCGCACCGCCGGCGTTCGCCGGGAGCGGGAAGTCCGCGCTGAAGACGGCCCGCGTCTACCAGGAGCGCTGGGAGGTCGAGTCCGAGGAGAGCCACCTGACGAAGGCCGCGGAGTCGTTCGCTCAGGCCGTGGCCGACCCGGGCGTCGCGAGCAGCGCGGGCACGTGGCTGGTCGGCGGCGAGATCGCGAGCAGCATCGCCTCCGCGCACTGGCGCGCCGTGAAGGACGGGCGGGTCGCCGACCTCCCTCCGCTCGAAGCGGGCGCGCTGGCCGCGGCGGACGCGTACGAGAAGGCGCTCTCGCTCCAGCCGAAGAAGACGGAGATCGGGGCCGCCCACGCGGGGCTCCGAAACGCGATCGGCGTCCTGCTGCAGGAGGCGACGCAGCTGTACGACGCCCAGCGGTACGACGCGGCGATCACGCGGTACGACCGGATCCTCGCCGTCCACCAGGCCCTGAAGGAGGCCGGCCAGGAGAGCCCGCTCGACGAAGACGGCGGCGTCGTGTCCATCCGGCTCGCGATCGGGCTGACGGCGTGGGCGGGAGGGGAATCGGACCGCGCGCGAGCCATCTTCACCGAGCTCGAAGCGGCAGGGGTCGACCGCCCGGCCGTCTACGAAGCGCTCTACCAGTCCACGCTCGAGACCGATCCCGACGCGGCGCGGGCCTGGCTGCAGAAGGGCCGCGAGCGCCACCCCGACGAGGTCGGGCTCCTGTTCGCCGAGATCAACGACCTGCTGAAGCGCGGCGAGCACACCGTGCTGCTCGAGCGGATCGACGATGCGCTCGCGAAAGAGCCCGCCAACACGCAGCTCTACCTGGTGCTCGGCACGGTCCACCAGGAGCTCGCGGACGCGAGCCGCGCGAAGGGCGATGCCGACGGCGCTGCGACGCACCTGGCCGAAGCGGATGCCGCGCTGAAGAAGGGCCTCGAGCACGACCCCGGGTCGGTGCCGCTCCACATCGAGCTCGGCGCGCTGCACTTCAACGCCGCGGCCCGCGTCGGCGCCGCGCTGCTCGAGGTCGACGACCCCGTCCGTTACGAAGCGATGCGCGAGACGCTGGTGAGCGAGATGCGCGCGGCCCTGCCGTACTTCCAGGAGGCCGAGAAGCGCGATCCGAACGACGTCACCACGCTGAACGCGCTGAAGGACATCTACGCCCACCTCGAGGACTTCCCGATGTCGAAGGAGTTCGGCGGCCGGCTGCTCGAGGTGCTGAACGGCGGGTCGAACACCTCGTACTTCGCGAAGTGAGCAGGCTCAGGGGCCGGTCCAGCCGATGTCGGTGCCGCTCTCACCGGCTCCGAGGACCGGCGAGCCGCCCGGCGGCGTGAGCTGGGCCGGGTCGCACGCGGCCGGGACCACCGAGAGGAGCCCGGTCGCGACGACGTGGTCGGCGTCGTTCGTGACGCCGTTCCCAGTGAAGTCGTTGCCGTTGTCGGAGAACGCGTCCCACCGGATGGTGATGTCGCTGCCGTTCGTCCCGAAGATCGCCGTGGTGGGGTGGTCGGCGAAGAGGCTGTTCGTGATGGAGCCGTCTGCGGCGCCGTTGTTGCGGGTGACGATGGCGTCGCCGTTGGTGCCGGTGGCCGTGTTCGCGACGAACGTGGAGTAGGAGAGGGTCGCGAAGCCCGTGTGCAGGTAGAGGGCGCCGCCCCCCACGCCCGTGGCGCTGTTCCCCACGAACGCGTTGTTCGTGAGCGCCGCGTCCCCCCGCAGCTGCAGCGCGCCGCCGCCGGACTCGGTGCTGTTCTGGCAGAAGTAGTTCTGGGTGTACGTGTTCGGACCGCCCGAGGCGCGGTGGTACACGGCACCCCCGCCCTCCGTCGCGTTGCCGTTGGTCGCCGAGTTGTGGGTGAACGTGTTCCCCGCGAACGTCACGGACCCCGCGCCCTCGATGTAGAACGCCCCACCCCCGCGGTCGGCGGACGTGGAGTTCTGGTCGAAGGTGCTGTTCGAGACCGTGATGTCGCCTGCGACCAGCATCCCGAAGCCGCCGCGATCGAGCGCGGTGTTCGACGTGGCCGTGATGCCGTCGAGCGTCATGCTGGTGCCGCCGAACCAGATGCCGGCCCCGTGGTTCGCGGACGAGCCCCCGGTGAACGTCGTGTTCTGCACGTAGAGCGTGCCCGCCGCGACGTGGATGGCCGCGCCGAAGTCGCAGGAGTTGTCGAGGAACGTGCTGCCCGACACGGTGACCGTGCCGGAGACCACCGAGATGGCGCCCCCGGAGACGTTCCCGCAGGCGTGGTCCTTCAGGGTGATGCCGTCGAGGAGGAGCGTGCCGCCGCCCTGGACGGAGATCCCCGGCGCGCTGTCGGCCCCGTCGAACACGATGTCCGGGCCGAGCACGGTGACGTCGCCGCCGTCGATGGCGAGGAACGCGTCGTCCCCGTCGCCCTCGAGGAAGGTCGCGGTCGCGCCGGTGAGGTTGCGGATCGTGAGCGTCGTGGAGGCCGTGATCACGGCTCCGTCGGTGTAGGTGCCGCCTTCGACACACACGAGGTCGCCCGACTGCGCGCTCTCGATGCACGTCTGGAGCGCGTTCCAGTCGCCGGCGAGGCAGTCGCAGGGGTCGGTGTCGGTGTCTGCATCGGTGTCGGCGTCGGTATCGGCGTCTGCGTCCGCATCGGTGTCTGCGTCTGCGTCTGCGTCGGTGTCGGTATCCGCGTCGGAATCCGAGTCCGCGTCGGTGTCTGCATCGGTATCCGAGTCCGCGTCTGCATCCGTGTCGGTGTCGGTGTCGGTATCCGTGTCCGTGTCGGCGTCGGTGTCGGCATCCACGTCGGCGTCGGTGTCGGCGTCGGTGTCGGTATCGGCATCCGAGTCGGTGTCGGCGTCGGAGTCGGTGTCCGTATCGGCGTCGGCGTCGGTGTCGGTGTCGGTCTCGATCGGGGGCGGACCGGGGATGTAGGGACAGCCCGCAACGCCGAGCAGGACGGCGAGGGAGGGGATTCGCATGAGGATCTCCGCGTCCGCTCGGGACGGTGCAGTGTTGCACCGGGTCGTCCGGACGGCAACGTTGGGGCGGCTTCGGAGGGTGTGATGGCTCGCTGGTGGTGTGTGCTCCCGTTCCTCGCGGCGTGTCCGCGCCCGACGCCGACTCCCCAGGTCCCGGTACCGTCCGCGGTGGACCGCGGAGAGTGGAACCGGCGGGCCGCGCTGCACCACGTGCCGGCGTTCTGGGTGTCGGACGATGCGGACCCCGGCGTGCCCGGGCCGGACGAGGTCGTCTGGCTGTGGACGGGGGGCGCGCCTCAGCCCCTGTTCGTGGACGGGGCGCCGATCGAGGCCCTGGCCAGGGTGTCTGCCGGTGCGCCGGATGCGGGGGACGCGCGCATCCAGGCCGTCCTGGCGGAGCTCGCGCACGGGCGGCCGAGCGTCGTGCTCACCGAGGTCACCGCAGCGGAGCGCCCGTTCGTCGAGGCGATGCTCGCGGTCGGCGACGCGATCGACGCCCTGCACGGGCTCCAGCGAGGGTCGGCGGGCATCGAGCCCGCTCCCGACGGGCCGAGCCGCGCGCTGTCGTGGCGGAACCAGGGCCCATGGTGCGAGCAGAGCACCCTCGAGGAGGCGCCCGAGTGCCGCGCCACGGTCGAGCCCGTCCCGCGTCGGCCCGGGGTGTACCCGTCCGACATGGAGGTCGATTCGGCCGTCTGCGCCGAGCTCGAGGCACACGACCCCCCGCTGATGGACCCGTTCACGGCGGTCCGGCGCGAGGGCGACGATCTCGTGGCGGTCCCGTATCCGCAGGCCTTCCCCGAGGCCTCGGAGCGCGCCGCGACCGCTCTCGAGGCGGCGGCATCGACGCTTTCCGACGAAGAGGCCGCGATGGCCGCGTACCTGCGGGCCGCCGCACAGGCGTTCCGCGACAACGACCAGGTGGCCGCCGACCGCGCGTGGCTCGGCACCCGCGGGAAGTCGGCGTGGTACGTGCGGGTCGGGCCGGACGAGACGTACTGGGAGCCCTGTGACCGGAAGGCGGGCTACCACCTCGTCTTCGCGCGCATCAACCCCGCGTCCATCGAGTGGCAGGAGAAGCTCGAGCCGCTGAAGCAGGAGCTGGAGGCGGCCATCGCGGAGCGCTCCGGTCCGTACGTCGCGCGGGATGTGGCGTTCTCGCTCCCCGAGTTCATCGACATCACGCTCAACGCGGGCGATTCGCGCGCACCCCTCGGCGGCACGACGGGCCAGAGCCTGCCGAACTGGGGTCCCGTCGCGGAGGCGGGCGGGCGCACGGTGGCGATGACGAACCTCGACAGCGACCCCGACTCGATCGCCACCCGGCGCGCACGGGCCGCCAGCATGCTCTGCACGCTCGACGGGTTCACCGACGACCCCACGCCGCTCTTGGTCTCGACCGTGCTCCACGAGGCGGCGCACAACCTGGGCCCGGCGTCGGGCTACACGGTCGACGGGAAGACCGACGAGCAGGCGTTCGGCGGCGAGCTCGCGACGATGCTCGAGGAGCTGAAGGCCCAGACCGCGGCGATGCTGCTGACCGACTTCCTCGCCGAGAAGGCCGTGGTGACGGAGGATTTCGCACGCCAGGCGCACATCGCCGACTTCGTGTGGATGCTCGGCCAGATCAGCAACGGCATGGTCGACGCCGAGGGCGGGGCCGAGCCCTATCCGCAGCTCTCGGCCATCCAGCTCGGCCTGCTGATGGAGTCGGGCGCGGTGGAGTGGAAGGCCGACGCGACGGCGGCGAACGGCCAGGATGCCGGGTGCTTCGCCATCGACGCCGAGGCGTTGCCCGGCGCCATCGAGGCGCTCGCGGACGAGGTGTTCGGCGTGAAGGGGCGCGCGGACGCCGAGCGGGGGAGGGCGCTGCGCGAGAGCCACGCGCCCGGCTCGCACGTGGCGCTGTTCCAGACGGTCACCGAGCGCTGGAGGCGCGGGCCCACCGGGTCGTTCGTGTACGGGTTCCGCTTCACGGAGTGATGCGGGCAGGCTCGCAAAGCTGGCGCGAACGCCGGTTCTGTCGCATCATGCGCGGATGCTGATCTTCTCCCTCCTCCTGGGGTCGGCCCGCGCCCAGGTCACGGTCCAGTACTCGTCGGGCTTCGCCGAAGCGCTCGCGCGCGGCGAGGCCACCCCACCCACCGCCGAGGAAGCCACGGACGCCCTGAATGCGGCGCTGAACGGCATCTCTGCGGACACCACCGCTGCGAACGCGGCGAACAAGGCCATCGCCGACGCCCTGCGGGCGGGTCGGCAGACCATCCTCCTCCTCTGCAGGAGCGAAGCGGAGAACAGGCCCGAGCTCGAGGCCGCCTACCAGCAGTCCGAGCCCGGCATGCTGGGCGGTGGCATGGCCACGCGCGGGGCCTTCGACGGCGCGGGCAACCCGCTTCCGCAGGGCATCGCGATCGTGGTCGTCGACTGCGGCTCGATCGCGGCGCGCGGGCTCGTGCCCACGCCGGAGATGGGTCCCTCCAACCTGTCGCTCCTCGGCCACGAGCTCGTCCACGCGTCGGGCGGCCGGTTCGTGCACGGCCCCGACGACCCCGGCGAGACGCTGTACAACCCGTTCGGCAACCGGGTGGCCGCCGACTTCGTGACGGCGCTCGACGAGGCCCGTGAGCGGAGGGCCCGCGAAGAGCGGAGGAGGCGGCCGAAGGGGCCGAGGGAACACTCGGGGCTCTTCGATCCCGATGCATCGAGCGGGTACGCAGCGCTGAACCCGGGCCTGCTGCACGTGCCGTGCACAGGGGGCGACCACCCGGGGTTCGAGTGGGGCGCCGAGGGCGGGGCCCTGCTTCCGGGGCCGCTGGGGACGACGGTGGGCGTCGGCGGGCGCGTCGAGCACGCCATCTCGAACCCGGGTTGGAACGGCCCGAACGTGAAGGTCGCGAGCCACCAGATCCGCATTCAGGCCGAGGGGACGGCCGGTGTGGAGGTCGTGCCGGACCTGTTCGTGTTCGGGAGCGTGGCCGCGGGGGTGGTCCTGTGGCCGACGCGGGTGCGCTTCGACGGGTCTCCAGCACAATCGACCACGGCGAAGGGCGTCGCGGTCAGCACGGGTGCAGGGGCGCGCTACGCGTTGACCGAGCAGCTGTTCGCCGGTGGCGGGATGGGCTTCGACATCCACCAGTTCTTCGGATCGGGCAGCTACTCGAACTGGAACTTCGACGTGGACGCGACGGTCGGCGTCGTCTTCTGAGCTCCGGGCTCACACGGGGTCGTCGGGCCAGTCGTGCTTCGGGTACCGCCGCCGCAGCTCCTTGCGGACCTCGAAGTACGTCGACGCCCAGAACCCCGCCAGATCCGTCGTGATCTGCTGCGGACGGCCGTTCGGCGCGAGCAGGTGCAGCAACACCGGCTCGCCGCAGATCCGCGGCGTCTCGCGCGTTCCGAAGAGCTGCTGGATGCGCGCCGCCAGCACCGGGCGCCCGTCGGGGTAGTCCACGCGCAGCGGGCGTCCCCGGGCGAGCTGCAGGCTCTCGGGAGCGCGCTCGTCGAGCGCCTTGCGCGCCTCCCAGGGGAGGAGGTCGAGCAGCGTGCCGCGCCACGGTGCCTTCCGGAGGGCGTCGAAGCCGTCGGCCTTCGCGCACAGCGCGTCCAGCACGGGCTCGAGCGATGCCGGGCTCCCATCGGGCAGGCCGGGATGGGGCTGATGGGCGGCGACCCACTTCAGGCGCCCGACCAGGCGGTCCCAGTCGCGGTCGTTCTTCGGGAGCACGCGCTCCCAATCGTCGCGTGCCGCCTCGAACAGGATGGGCCGCGCGACCTCCGTGGACGGGCGTGGCGCGGGACGCTCGCCGAGGACGAGGAGCCCGGCGCGCTCCTGCTGGACCGCCACCACGCGCCGGCTGTCGGGATCGAAGCGCACGACGACGCGGCTCGTGGCGTCCAGCCACGCGGGATCGACGCGGGTCTGCAGGGTGACGTGCCACTCGCCGCGCTCCGAGCGGCGTGCCGGGTCGACGGCGATGGCGACGAACAGCGGCGTGTGCCCACCACGGACCCCGATTCCGCCGACCATCACGGCCCCTTCGCCGCGCTGCTTCGCCACGCGATCGGGCCATGCGCACAGGGCCGCGCGCGCGATGGCGTCCGGATCCCGCGGCCCCGACGGGCCCCGCAGGCCGCGCACCAGCCGGGACGCCAGCCGCTGCGTGTGCCCCGGCACCTCCTGGTGCTCGAGGTCGCCCTCGGGACGGCCGCCCTCCGACATCCACGCCACGAGCGCCGCGGCACGGTCGGTCGCTCCCCGTCGGTGGGCCTCGATCAGGAAGCGCGCCAGGCGCGGATGCAGCGGCAGCCGCGCCATCTCGCGACCCAGGGGAGTGAGCGCTCCGTCCGCGACGGCCCCGAGCGCCTCGAGCAGCGCCATCGCGTCGACGAGCGCGGCGCGCGCGGGAGGGTCGAACCACGCGAACGCGAACGGGTCGGGCTCGCCGAAGTCCAGGAGCGCGAGCACGGCGCCCGCGAGATCCGTGCGGTGGATCTCCGGCGCGCCGTGGTCCGGTCGGTCGCGATGGTCCATGGCGGTCCACAGCCGCCGGCAGACCCCCGGACCCAGGCGCCCGGCGCGTCCTGCGCGCTGGTCGGCGGAGTCCCGCGCGATGGGCAGGACGTCCAGCCGGTCGAGGCCCGTCGCCCGGTCGAGACGCGCGATCTTCGCGATGCCTGTGTCCACCACGGCCCGCACCCCCGGCACGGTCACCGAGGACTCCGCGACGTTCGTGGCCAGGATCACCCGGGGCTCCCGGGAAGGTGTGAGCACGGCGTCCTGCTCCTCGGGGGGCAGCGAGCCGTGCAGGATGCGGGTGCGCCGGTCGTGCAGCCGGGCCTCGCACCTCCGGATCTCCGCCATCCCTGGGAGGAACACGAGCACGTCGCCGTCGGGCGGCGCGACCTCGGCGACCGCGTCGGCCACGCGGTCCTCCAGCCGCCGGGAATCGGGGCGGGGGTCGTAGCGCACGTCGACGTCGTAGAGCGTGCCGTGGGTCTCGAGCGCGTGACAGCCCAGGAACGCCGCCACGGGCGCCGCGTCGAGGGTCGCGCTCATCACCACGACGGACAGGTCGTCCCGCACGTCCCTCCGCACGGCCGCCACGAGCGCGAGGGCGAGGTCGGCGAGCACGCTGCGCTCGTGGAACTCGTCGAGCACCACCGCGGAGACGCCGTCCAGGAAGGGGTCTTCGGCGAGCTGCCTGAGCAGGATGCCCTCGGTCATGAACACGATGCGCGTGGCGTCCGACACCTTCCGGTCGAACCGCACGTGCCAGCCGACGCCTTCGCCCGGACGGGTCCCGAGCTCCGCCGCCACCCGACGCGCCGCGGCGCGCGCGGCCATCCGACGCGGCTCGAGGACGACGATCCGGCCCGGCAGCGCCTCGGCCAGGGCGGGCGGCACGCGCGTCGTCTTGCCCGAGCCGGGAGGAGCCTGGAGCACGACGGCGCCTCGCCGCGCTTCGGCCACGACGGCGTCGAGCACGGAGTCGATCGGGAGGGCGTCCATGGCAGCGTCTATCCGCAGACCGCCGCCGCGGCGTCACTTGCGGCGCAGCACCTCGGCGAGCGCACCGGGACGCGGGTTGCCGTGAGGCGCGGAGCGCTCGATGAGATCGGCGAGCGGGCGCAGGCTCGCGGTGGACTTCGCGTTGTAGATCGTGCTCCGCCAGTCCTGCACGGTCTGCTCGGGGCTCTTCGCCGGGCCGGTCGGGATGTCCTCGGCGAGCTGACGGGCGATGTCGGTGATGCCGGGATCCACGGCCATGACGCCTCCAGGGTTGTCACGTCCAGAGAATACCTCATGTAGTGATTGAAGATTTCAGTCGGAGTCCGAGCGCGTCAGCCGGATCCCCATCCGAGACGGTTGGCGATCCTCGAGGTCTCGCACAGCGACCACAGCGAGCCACAGCGCTCTGTCGGAAGGGATCGAGCTTCGAGCGTCTCAGGGCATCACGCAGATGACGCAGAAGGACGCAGATGACGCAGAAACGAGGCTTTCTGGCTTCCAGCGTCCTTGTTTCCCCGGCACCGTCGACGGGGATTGCAGCGGGCCTCCATGCGGATGGGATTGGGTACTCACCAGAGCAGGCCGGCGTTTCGGGCTGCTCTGGTGAGTCCTGAATCCGATCCGCAAGAAGGCCCACTCGGCGCGCCGGGGACGCGAAGACGCTCGACCCGTGACGGCCTGGTTTCTGCGTCATCTGCGTCCTTCTGCGTCATCTGCGTGATGCGGATCCCGCTCCGACGCTCCGACTCCGATCCCGGAAGCCCCGGGTAGCTAAGCCAGCGCCGCTTCGAGAGCACCCCGCGTGGAGCTGTGCAGCCGCTCCCGGTTCGCCTCGAACCGCTCGATCGCGAGCGCCTTCAGGTCCGCCCGCGCCCCCATCGCCTTCACGACGGGACGCAGCAGCTTCGTGCGCCCGACGTGGTCGAGATGCGCGCGCAGGTCGTCTTCGAGGCCCGTCGTGCCGGACCGGATCGCGAGCGTGAGCCACGCGGTGCGGACCTCGGCGTTCGACCGCCCGTCGATCCCCAGCGCGTCGGCGACCTTCCGCGCGTCGACCGTCGGCGGGAGGTGGGCGAGCCACACGAGGGTCTCGGTCGTCGAGAAGGCCTCGCCGCGCGGCAGCTCGCCGCGGTGGGCGCGCGATTCGATGGCCGCGAGGCGCTGGGAGGCGAAGCGCGGCGCGTCCTCCGGCAGGCCATTTCGGTGGAGCCACGGCTCGAGGTCGACCGCTGCGGCCTCCGGCAGCTCCATCCGGACGAAGCTCGTGAAGGTGTTCGTGTCGATCGACTGGAACGCGAAGTGCGCGATGTACGCCTGTACGAAGCGGTCGAAGCGCGCCCGCCCGACCGCGCGCTCCAGCGCCGTGACGAGCAGGAAGCCCTTCTCGTACGGGATGCGCGAGAACTCGACGTCGGGGTCGAGCCCGCGCTGGTCGTAGGTGAGCGCCGTGACCCGCCCCTCGGCGGTGCGCTCGGCCAGCGTCTCCTCGAGCTCGTGCCGGCCGAGGATGCTCTGCTGCGCGGCCTCTTCCGTGCCGTAGAGGTGCTCGAGGATGCGGCGCTCGGCCCAGACCGTCCAGCCCTCGTTCAGCCAGAAGTCCTCGTTCGTCGCGTTGCTGACGAGGTTCCCGGTCCACGAGTGCGCCAGCTCGTGCGCGAGCACCCCGACGAGCGACCGGTCGCCCGCGAGCAGGGTCGGGGTGAGGAAGGTCATGCGGGGGTTCTCCATCCCGCCGAGCGGGAAGGAGGGCGGGAGCACGATGAAGTCGTACCGCTCCCACCGGTACGGCCCGAACAGCTCTTCGGCCGCTGCGAGCATCTTCTCGGCGTCGGCGAACTCCCAGGCCGCCGCGTCGATGACGCCCGGCTCGGCGAACACCCGGCAGCGCGGGCCGAGGTCGCGCGACACGAGGTCTCCGGCGGCGAGCGCCAGCAGGTACGGCGGGATGGGCTGCGGCATGTCGAAGACGAAGGTGCGCGTGCCGTCGCCGCGCGAAACGGTGCCCGGAGCCGCCGACATCACCGCGGAGAGCGGCTCGGGGACGGTGATGCGCGCGGTGTACGTGATGCGGGCGCGGGGCGTGTCCTGGACGGGCGCGATGGAACGGGCGTGGATCGCCTGGCACTGGGTGAGGACGAAGGGGTGCACGCCACCGTCGGTCTGCTCGGGCGTGAGCCACATCAGCCCCGTGGCGTCGGGGCCCGTGCGGTACGTGACCACGATGCGGTCGGTGGGGACGGGGAGATCGATGCGCAGCCGCTCGCCGAGGACGGCGTCGGTGGGGCCGAGCTCGAACGCCAGGGCCCGGCCCTGACCGTCGGCGATCGACGCGATCTCGAGCCCGCGGCAATCGAGGTCGAGACGCCGAGCGGGACGGTCGAGATCGAGCGTGGCGGTGCCGTGCAGGCGGCGGGCCGCGAAGTCGACGGTGAGGTCGAGCGCGAGGTGCCGGGTGCGGGCCTGGTCGAGATCGGCGTGGCTGTGCGGGTCGGCGCGCATGGAACCTCCGCCGCGCAATCTATGTCGCGACCGCGAACGGGGCCGCGCCCGCGCGCGTGTGCCGCACGAACGTCGCAGTGGCGGCCGACCTGTGCGATCCTCGCCGTCCTCCGGAGGTCCGATGCTCGTGCTGTTGCTGTCCCTGCTCGCCGCTGCCGCGACGCCCGACGAGCTGAGGGCCCTGTCCGACGAGCTCGTCGCGTCCGAGCCGAACGACGAGCTCGTGCTGAAGCTGTCGGATCTCGCCGACGCCGCGACGGGGGCCGAGCGTACGCGGTTCGACAACGCGATGAAGGTCGAGGCGCTGCTCCAGAAGTCCGAGCCGCCGTACGACGCCGCCGACCGGCAGACGCTGTTCGACGCGGTGTTCTTCGGCACGATGGCCGACTCCACCGCCGCCGTGACGCACGCCCGCAACGGCGTCATCCCCGGCGGGTCCCTGCTCGACGATCTCCACGTCTCCCTCGCGCTGATGGGCCCGAAAGAGCGCCTCCGCGAGATGCAGGCGCTGAAGAAGCGCCGGCTCGACTCCGCGTCCGCGGCGCGGCTCGGCAAGGCGTGGGAGGTCGCGTACGGCCTTAAGGACGACGAGCAGATCGCCGCGAGAGAGGTCGCGAAGCGCCTGGCGACCGCGCTCGGGAATCCATGGAACGGCACGATCGAGGTCGATCTCGACGCGTTCCGCGAAGCGCTCGTCGCGGCCGAGCCCGCCTCGCGCATGGGGCGCCTGCGCGCGGCCCACGACCTCGTCCCCGCGGCCGACGTGCCGCGCATCGAGGCGGCGATGAGCGTGGCCCGCGCCGCCGAGAAGGGCGACTTCGGGGAGGAGAAGACGCGGTTCTACTTCTCCCAGGCGTTCTCGACCGACCCCGAGATCCGCGTGCTCGCGGTCGAAGCCGCGACACGGGCCTCCATCGAGCCGTCGAAGCCCGCCCCCGCTCCCGCTCCCGCTCCCGCTCCTGCCTCGGCAACGGCTCCAGCCCAGGCCCCAGCAATCGCCAGCAACGAGGGGGCTCCCGTCGACGATGCCAAACGCCTTGCCCTGATCCGCCAGTACAAGCGTGAGCGTATCGTCCTCGGGTCGGGCTACGACGTGGTCGGCACGACCAGTACGGACTTCGCTCCCGTCACCACCATCGGATCGACGGGTACCCCCCAATACGCCACCGTCCGGACGACCTCGACGAAGGTGGTCTCGATCTGGTTCGCCGAACGGAACGGGAGGCGTCTGAATGCCATCGAGTGGGGCGATCTGGTCGATCCCGCCGTGGCCACCCGGGCGCGGGGCCGGATCCGGGGGGGGCGACAGATGGTGGCCTGGGGCTCGGCGGTCGCAGCGCTCGGGGTCGTGGGGGGGCTCGGCGCAGCAGCAGGATCACGCGACGAGGCCGTTCAGATCGTAGGAGGAGTCACCGGCGTCACGGTGGCGAGCGGTGGCCTGGGCGTCGCGCTGATCGGGCTCCGCTACAAGCGCACGAACTTCCACCAGCCCCACCAGTTCTACAAGGGCGGAAGCAGCGAGCCAGACCGACTCGCGGAGAAGTTCAACGCGAGCCTGGCCGAACGAATCGGCCTCGACGAGCTCGACCGCGAGCTCATCGACCAGAAGTGAGCCTCACGCCCAGAGCTCGGAGAGCGGGCCGGGCGCGATGCGCGAGCTGCCCTCGCTGCCGAAGTCGTCGAGCGCGAGGCCCGCGGCGTAGCCGAGCGTGTTGTAGAAGTTCGACAGCTGGCGGTTCGTCGCGGTGCGGACGCCCGGGAACACCGTGGTGCGCCCGTCGTTCAGGAAGCCCATGTTCTGGCCGCCGACCATGAGCACCGGCCATTCCTCGGCGGAGCTGTGGTGGCTCTCGCCGTTGTCGGACAGGTACACGATGACGGTGTTGTCGAGCATCGTGCCGCTGCCCTCCGGCGTGCTGGCGAGCGAGCGCGCGAGCTTCGCGATCATCTGGACGTGGCGGCGCGTCGCTTCGTGGATCACGGCCAGGTACGCCGGGTCGGACGAGCCGTGGTGCAGGTTGTGCCGACCGACGTTCGCGATGAGGCTCGGATAGGCGAGATCGAACGATCCGCCCGTGCCGGACGCGATGACCGCGACGTTCGTGAGCCCGCCGAGCAGGGCGGCGTTCACGAGATCGAACTGGGCCTGGAGGTGGTCGAGCGGGTCGGCGGAGGCGTACAGCGGGTTGGTCGACGGCGCCTCGGGGGCCACCGCGGAGAGCGTCGGTGCGAGCGAGGTGAGCTGCGCCTGGCGGTCGGAGAGGGCCTCGAGGCTCGCGAGGTAGGTCTCGAGCTTCGCGCGCTCGGACGAGTTGCCGCCGAACTGGCCGATGGCCGCGTTCACGTCGGACTGCGCGTACGAGAGCAGGCTCGCGCGCCGTGCGAAGGCCGCCTGGCCCGCGGCATCCGCGACGGAGCCGAAGAGGTTGTTGTACGCGAGCACCGGGTCCATCAGGACGGGCGCCGCGCGGCCCTCGCCGTACGCGCACGTGCTGTTGTTCAGCGCGTTCTGCGTGGCGTGGACGCCCACGCGCACCGCATCGAACGGCGTGGACTGGCGGATGTCGGGGAGGGAGGCCAGCAGGGCGTCGATCGTGGGGCCACCGGCCCGCCCCGGCGTGGACCGGGTGCTCGACAAGGCGCCGAAGTTCGTGGTGTGCCCGCCGCCCGTGATGGTCGACGAGAGCCCGAGCGTCACGGACGACAGCTGCGTGAGGTCGATGCCGGTGGAGCCCGGCAGCAGCGGGTCGAGCACGGGCGCGCTGCCCAGATCGCCCGCCTGGATCAGGAGCGGCGCGGTGTGCTGGTAGAGGATCGGGAACCAGCGTCGGCCGGTCGTGTCCCACGTGGTCGCGGCGTCGATCGCGGTGCGCGTGGCGGGCGACATCATGGTGATGGGCTCGTAGCTGTTGCCCTCGACGACGAACACGAAGCGGCGCGGCGTGAGGCCGCCCGCGAAGGCCTGGCGGAACCACGGACCGAGAATCGCTGCGCCGGCGGCGGTCGAGAGGCCGGCGAGGAAGCTCCGGCGGTTCATGGGAGCACCTCCTCGGAGTTGGTTCGGTACATCAGGGTGTCGGAGGTCGCGAGCGCTTCGAGCATGCTGACGAACGAGCCGCCGCTGGCGTCGTACGCCATCTCCATCTCGGTCAGCGCGCACGAGTCCTCGGGGGTCTCGTCGCGGCCGGCGAAGTAGCGGAAGGTCTGCCGGATGAAGCAGCGCTTGACGTACTCGCTGTCGGCCAGGGTCTCCATCAGGTCGACGGCGTCGGTGTACGTGCCGTTCAGCGACGGATCCGGGAAGTTGTCGATGGTCGTCGAGCCGTCGGGCGCGAACCCGTGGTCGTCGGCCCGCACGTAGCCCGCGTGGTTGTACGTCTCGAACGCGTAGCCGAGCGCGTTCATGTACTGGTGGCAGGCCATGCACTCGTTGTGCACCTCGATGCTCTGCTGGACGCGGTCGCGCGCCCGCAGCGTGCCGTCGGACGGGAGGAGCTTCGCCTCGACCGTGACGAGCTCGAGCGGCGGGACGCTCTGGCACAGCAGCTTCTCGCGCATCCACTTGCCGCGGTGGATGATGCTCGGGCCGTCTTCGAAGGCGTCGCCGTGGGCCGCGAGCCACACGGGATGGGTGAGGATGCCGGCGCGGTCGGTCGCGGGCATGGTGTTCCAGCGCCCCGCGCGGTCGGCCGGGATCGGCGTCGTGAGCCCGAACATCCGGTTCGTGAAGTCGGTGGCGGGGTCGCTCGTGGCGGGGACGTAGTAGTCGCGCGTGGTGAGCAGGTCGTGGATCACGTCCTGGTCCTGCACGACGACCTTCGCGATGGCGTCGGTGAAGATCATGAGCCCGTCCGGCTCGTTCCAGCCCTCGTAGCTGCGGAGCTCGTCGAGGGAGCGCTGGTGGGTGCTCGGGGCCTCGGCGGCGAAGGCGGACGTGGCGTTCGGCGAGTCCTGGAAGCCGCTCTCGAAGCGCTGTACGTCGAAGTACTCGAGGAAGAAGCGGTCGATCTTGTCGCTCATCCACTCCTCGGCGCGGCGCTGGCGCTGGACGAGGCTGTGGGTGCCGTAGTCGATCCACTCGTCTTCGCGGTCGGGGTCGAGACCCATGGCGTACTGGCGGAGCAGGGCGCCCGCGACGGCGGGCTGCTGGATGCTGCCGTCGTTCCCCGCGGCCGCGATGGCGGCGAGGTGCCCGCCGGCCTCTTCGGTGTAGCGGTCGTTCCCGACGAGGTCGTTGTCGTACAGGTACACGCCCGACGCGCCGGGACCGCGGTCGCTGATCATGTCGGCGACGAGGCTCGCGGCCTCGTGGTCGGTGAGGCGTCGCCGGCCGTACGCATCGGGTGCGCCGGCGCCGAGCTCGCTCTGGAACAGGGCGCTCGTGTGGAGCCAGGCCGCGGACGTGATCTGGGTGATGGAGATGGCGCGCGTGGTGCCGTTCGCGAGCTCGTCGGCGAACACGGACTCCGAGAACGCCACGAGCCGATCGACCTCGGCCTGCGTGGGCAGCCCGTACTGCGAGGCGTTCTGGAGGTAGCTGCGCACCCAGTAGTCGATGCACGGCGTCGCGGGCTGCGGGTCGTTGTACATGCAGTTCAGCGCCGTGTCGGTGCGCGGCACGTACTGGTCGCGGTTGTAGCTCGGCGCCCCGACCCACTGGTCGCCCGCGTACGCCAGCACGTCGAAGTAGAGATCGAGGGTCGCGATGTCGATCGACACGTCCTGGCTGTACGTGCTGAACCGCAGCGCGCCGGGAGTCTCGAACGGGTTGGCCGCCAGCGCGTGATCGGCCTCCTGCCCGGCGCGGCGGCGCAGCTCGAGCTTGTCGATGCGGCGCAGGCGCCCTTCGGAGCTCGCGGGCTGCCCGCTGCACGTGAACAGGGCGTCTTGATCGAGGGTGTTGGGGTCGTAGGTCGGCTCTGGCGGAGGGCCGGGGTCGACCGCGCAGGTCGCGCCGCCGTCGATCCAGTCGGCCACGACGGCGATCTCGGCCGCGGGCACGACGTAGCCGGGGGGCATCTGCACCCCCACGCCGCCCGCGGCGAGGTGGGTGCCGTTCATCTTGTCGATGAGGTAGCTGGCCGCGGAGTCGCCCGGCTCGACGAGGCTCAGCGGGGCCGATCCGCTCGCGACGCCCACGCTGTCGAGCACGTTGCGCAGATCGAGCCCGTCGACCGCGAACAGGCCGTGGCAGCCCGTGCAGTGCGCGTCGAGCACGGCCTGCACGTCGGTGCAGCCATCCGGCGGCACGTCGGTGTCGGTATCCGAGTCGGTATCGGCGTCGGAGTCGGCATCGGCATCCGAGTCGGTGTCGGTGTCGGTATCCGTGTCGGTGTCTGCATCGGCGCCGTCACAGCCGGCCCCGGCGAGCAGCCAGTCTTCGACGGCGGCCATCTCGCCGGGCGTGACGGTGAGGGGCGATGGCGGCATGACGCTGCCGATGCCCCCGACGCTCGCCTGGGTGCCCTGCATCTTGTGCCAGAGGTAGCTGTCGCTCGGGAAGCCGGACGTGTCGACCATCGCCATCGGCGCGCCCAGCGCCTGAACCCCGACCACGGTGGACGCATCGGTGAGGTCGAGGCCGCCGAACGAGTCGATGCCGCCGTGGCAGACGAAGCAACGGGCGTCGAAGACCGCCTGCGCCTCGGCGCACAGGTCGACCCCGCCCGTGTCGGTGTCGGCGTCGGAGTCGGCGTCGGCGTCGGCGTCGGTATCGGAGTCCGCATCGGCGTCGGTGTCGGTGTCGGTCTCGGGGCTGCAGCCCGCGCCGAGGTCGATCCACGCGGCGATCTCGTCGAGCTCGGCGGTGCCGAGAGGGGGCAGGGTGTTGGGTGGGGGCATGGAGACCCCGGACCCACCGGCCGCGAGGTGCGTGCCCACGGCCTTCCGGTAGAGGTAGCTGTCGGCGGACGCGTAGGGCTCGACGATCGCGAAGCCGGACTGCGTGCTGGGCTGCCCGACGGTCGCTTCGATGTCGGTGAGGTCGAGCCCCGCCTGCGGCGCGTTGCTGCTGTGGCACACGACACAGCGCCCGTCGATCGTCTGCTGCACCGACGCGCACAGCGGGGACGACGCATCGGTGTCGGTGTCTGCGTCGCTGTCGGTATCGGTGTCGACGTCGGTGTCGGCCTCGACCGGGGTCGGAGGCTGCGGATCGCCCTTGCAGGCGAGGAGGGCCAGGAGGTGGAGCATTCGGTCCCCGGTCGAGCGCACGTGAGAACACCGAGCCTACCGCACTCCGCGCCTTCGGGCTGTATGCTGCCGGTGGGGCAGGGAGGACGAACATGCGCGCACCGCTACTCACCACCATCCTCGCGTCGATCGCGCTCGCGGGCTGCCAGAAGGGCGAGTGGACCGACACTTCGATGTGTCTCGACGTGCCCGACGACACGACCGAGTGCCCGGCCCAGGGCGACGTCGACCTCGAGGGCCTGACGAACTTCGGGTGGTGCTCGGCCGACGTGCGAGAGCTCACGGGGCCCGGCACGATCTCGGAGAACCCGCTCTTCCCCGACACGGGCGGTGGCGCCGATCTCTACTGCTGCTACCCGGCCGTGGCGCGCGACGCCGACCCCGGCTGCGTGGTCGGGCGCCCGTTCTTCGAGGGGGGCACCCCCACCACGGCCCCGGTGCGGCCGGGGGATTCGTGGAGCGCCGCCATCCCGGGCCCGGCTGCGGACGGCGTCGACTGGGAGGGCATGGCGCGCATGGAGCACGCGTCCGTCGCGTCGTTCGCGAAGCTCACGCTCGATCTCCTCGCGCTGGGCGCGCCGCCTTCGCTGCTCGCGGCGGTCCAGCAGGCCGCGGCCGACGAGATCGAGCACGCGCGCCTGTGCTTCGGCATGCTCGCGCGGTCGGGCACCGCGCTCGAGCCCGGGCCCATGGCGTTCCAGCCGATCGTGCCCTGCGCGGACGCCGCGGCGGTGGCGTACGCCACGGTGCGCGAGGGCTGCCTCGGCGAGACGATGGGCGCGTGGCTCGCCGACCACGCGGCTGCCGGGTGCGACGACCCCGCGGCGCGCGGCGTGCTCGCGCGGATCGCCGCCGACGAGGCGCGGCACGCGGCGCTGTCGTGGGAGATCGTCGCGTGGCTGCTGCGCACCGGGGGTCCCGAGGTGCGCGACGCCGTGCAGCGCGCGTTCGCCGAGCCGTTCGCGGTGGTCCCGCCCGTGGGGCTCGCTTCGGATGCAGCCGTGGCTCGGTGGGTCGACGCGGCGCAGGCCGAGGTGCTCGCGCCGGCCGTGCGGGCGCTGCTCGCGGCGTAGCGTGCTGCTCCTCGCGCTCCTCGCGTGCCGCTCGGCGGACCCTCCGACCCAGGTGTGTCCGCCGCCGGCCGTGGAGCCGGGCGAGGTGCGCGTGCGCCAGCTCGCGTGCGAGGCCGACCTGCCGACCGGGGCGTTCGCCGCGGCTCGGGTGGGGGACTGGGTGCTCGAGAACCGCACCTCCCGCTGGGTCGTGCGCGATGGGGCCGAGGGCCACGCGCTCGTGGGGCTGACGGGCGGGAACCTCGTCGATGCCGTGCGCATGGAGGCCGGCGAGCAGCTCGGCGAGGACGGGCTCCGCGAGTACGCCACGGCGCTCGGCTTCCACGTGCTGGCGCCCACCGCGTTCACGCCGGGCGAAGGGAGCCTCGAGGTGCGCGGAACCCTCGAGCCCTTCCGGCTGGTGACCGACATCCTCCAGCTCCCGCGGCCCTCTGCCGAGGTGAGCTGGGAGTACGTGCTGGCGCCCGACGACCCGGTGCTCGAGGTCCGGGCGCACATCGCGGGCGGCGAATCGAGCCTGGCCGACATCGTGCTGGTGCGCGGCGGGCACCAGCTCTTCGTGCCGGGCGAGGATCCCTGGGATCTGCCGCTCACGACCGACGCCGCGGACCTCGGCGTCTGGTCGTCCGACCCGGCGCTGGGCCCGGCCCTCGCCACGCAGTCCGACACCCAGCGGAACCTGCTGTACGCCGGGCCGATCCGCGTGGTGCTGTACCAGCCGGTCGAAGGCACGGTGACGAAGCGCATCGCGCTCGGCGAAGACCATGCGGCCGCGGCGGCGTGGCTCGATCCGGACCGCGAGATCTGGGCGAACGCGCAGGGCCTCGTCGAGATCCGCGACGCCAGCGGGGCCCCCGTGACCCGGTGTCGCGGCGAGGCCTGCGCGGTGCCCCCGGAGGCCGTCGAGGCCGTGCCGGTGTGGCTCGGCGACGGGAACGGCGGTCCCGGTGGGCCCGGCCAGGACGGCGTTCCGGCGCGCCTTCGCGTGACCGCGCCCGCGGCGTACCGCGCGACGGCCGTGCGGTCGGACGGGATGGAGCGGTTCCTGCTCGACCCCGACGGCGACGGCACCTTCCTCGTCCCGCCGGGCGACTGGCAGGTCACCGTGACGGCCGGTCCGACCTACACGCTCCACGAGGCGTCCGTCGCGCTGGTGGCCGGCGAAGAGGCCGTGCTGGACGCGCCGATCCGCGAGGTGGTCGACACGACGGGCTGGTCGGCGGCCGACCTGCACGTCCACATGGAGACGAGCCTCGACTCCGACATCACGACGGCGCACCGCATGCGCGGTGTCCAGGCCGAGCACCTCGACTACGTCGTGACCACCGACCACGACTTCGTGGGGTCTCCCGAGATCCCGGAGGGCCTGGTCCTCCGCGCGAGCGCCGAGGTGAGCACGATGCTCGCGGGCCACTTCAACGCCTGGCCCGTGGTGCCCGACGCCGACCGCGCGGGGAGCGGGGCGCCCGACTGGCGTGGGCTCGGTCCCGAAGCGCTCGTCGACACGCTGCCGGGGCTCGTCCAGTGCAACCACCCGCGGTTCGTCGACGGCGGGTACGCGGCGTCGTTCGACGTGGGGCTGGCTCCCGAGCGGTGCGATCTGGTCGAGGTCCTCAACGGCTTCTCGCCCGCCGAGACGCCGGCGGTGGTCGTCGATCTGCTGGACGCCTGGTCCCGTGGCCACCGGCCCGTGGCCACCGGCGCGAGCGACTCCCACGCCGAGGACGACTTCGTGGGCAACCCGCGCACCTGGATCCACGCCGAGGGCGACGCCGACGCGCTGGACGCGGCCCTCGGCGCCGGCCGCGCCGTGGCGAGCGGCGGGCCGTTCGTCACGCTGTCCGTCTCGAGCGGCTCCTCCACGGCAGGGGTGGGCGAGACGCTCGTGCTCGCGGGCCCCGCGATGGCCACGCTGCACCTCCAGGCCCCCGACTGGATGCCGCTCGGTGAGCTCGTGCTCGTGGTCGACGGCGAGGAGGTCTGGGCCGAGGATCTCTCCGGCCTCCCCGCAGTCGATGGCCTCGAGGAGCGCGTCGTGGACGTGCCCGTCGCGCCGTCGACCTTCGTGATGGCCCTGCACCGCGGGGCTCTCGCGAGGTTCCCCGCGACGCACGCGCCGCCCGACGTGGTGACGAACCCCGTGTACGTCGCACCCCGGTAGCACCGGGTAGCGCGCCCACGGCGCCGGGATAGCGGATCACCGTGGGGTGCCCTTGGTCGCCTGGGTTCTCGTGGTCCTCGGTCTCGTGCTCCTGGTCTTCGGCGGTGAGCTCCTCGTGCGGGGGGCCTCCGGAATCGCCCTCCTGGCGCGGCTCACACCGTCGGTCGTCGGCCTCACCATCGTCGCGGCGGGCACGAGCATGCCCGAGCTCGTGGTGTCGCTTCAGGCCGCGATCGGTGGGAATCCCGGGATCTCGGTCGGCAACGTCGTCGGCTCCAACATCTTCAACATCTGCGCCATCGTCGGGCTCGCGGCGCTCCTGCACCCGCTCGCCATCGTGGGGAACACGGTGCGGCTGGAGTGGCCGGTGATGTTCCTCGCGGCGTTCCAGCTGCTCCTGCTCGGGCGGGACGGCACGATCGACCGGCTCGAGGGCGCGTACCTGTTCACGGCGATGGTCGTGTTCGTCGCCTACGCCGTGTGGATCGGGCGGAACGCGGCCACGGGGGAGGAGGAGGTCGAGGACCTCCCCACCCTGTCCTACGGGGCGTCCGGCGGTCGCGCGGTGATGGCGAACGTGCTCGGGATCCTCGGGGGCGTCGCCGTCCTCGCCGGCGGGTCGACCCTCCTCGTCCAGGGGTCGATCGACATCGCCGCCTCGTTCGGCGTGTCCGACACGGTCATCGGGCTCACGATCGTCGCCGCGGGCACCAGCATGCCCGAGCTGATGGCGTCGCTCGTCGCCGCCCGTCACGGCCGGGACGACATCGCGGTCGCGAACGTGGTGGGGTCGAACATCTTCAACGTGCTCGGCATCCTCGGCGTCACGGCGCTGGTGCAGCCGCTCGCCATGCCCCCCGAGATTTTGGTGCGCGACCTGTGGTGGATGCTCGGCGCGAGCCTGCTGCTGTTTCCCCTGATGTGGACGGGCTTTCGCATCACGCGCGGCGAAGGAGCCCTGCTGGTCGCGGTCTTCGCCGGGTGGATGACGGTGCTGGTGCGTGCCGCCGGCGGTTGACGCGGGTCAGCCGCCCGACAGCCACGTCACGGCGTTGAGGGCGAGCTGGGCGTTGTCCTCGAGCTGGAACAGGCCCGGGCCGGGATCGCGGGACGTGGTGTTCCCGAGCCACCCGGAGTCCGCGCAGAGCACCACACGCCCGCTCTCGGCCGGGCCGCCTTCGATGGTGCTGGCCCACGCGAGCCCCGGTGTGGTGGGTGCGTCGACGAGCGCCGCGCGCAGCCCGGGCGCGTCGAGGGGCACCGCCACCCGCGCCACGGCGCTCGGGAAGATGCCGCAGCAGTTGTTGCAGGTCACGCGGTCGACCCGGCTCGACGTGCGGTCGCCGGCGACGGGCCAGCCCTCGCGTCCGGCCAGAGGCCCGACGACCCCGAGGGTCATGAGGGCCGTGGGCTTCACGCGGTTCCAGCTCGGCTCGAACGCCGTGCCGAAGCAGCTCGCGATGGTCTGGTCGAACACGGTGGCGTTGTGGGCGACCATCCCGGCTCGGGCGAGCCCGTGGTTCGAGAGGCAGAACAGCCCCCCGCCCGCGTGCACCCACGCGCTGATCGCGAGGGCCTCGTCGAGGGTGTAGGGCACCTGGTGCCGCGTGGTGAGCACGAGCACCTGCGCGTCGCCGAGGTCGGCGAGACCGCCCAGGCGCACCGTGTGACCCGCGCGCTCGAGAACGTCGAACAGCCCTCCCGGCCCCGACATCCGCTCGCCGGTCTGCTGCTCGGCCATGGCCTGCAGGCAGAGCGCGTCGAACAGGACGGTGCCCATGGCTTCAGTCGACCTTCTCGCCGTTCGGGTCGAGCTCGACGATCGGGTAGCCGAGCTCGCCGAGCGGGCCCGAGACCGTCGCCTTGTCGCCCACGACCACGAGGATCATCCCGGCGGGATCGAGCCATTCCTTCGCGATGGCGTCGACCTCCTCCTTCGTGAGGGCGGCGAGGATGGCGTTCTGCTCGTCGACGAAGCCGTCGGGCAGGTCGTACGTGAGGATCTCTTCGAGGAACCCGAGCTTCTGCACGGGCGTCTCGTACTCGCGCGCGTTGCTCTGGCCGATCGCGGACTTCGTGAACGCGAGCTCTTCGGGGGTCACGCCAGCGTCGTGGTAGCCCTTCAGCTCCTTCACGAACTCGACGACGGACGGCGCAGTGGCGTCGCTCCGCACGCCCGCGGAGGCCGTGTAGGCGCCGTGGTCGTAGGCCCCGGTGAACCGCGCGCGGGCGCCGTAGGTGTAGCCCTTGTCCTCGCGGAGGTTGAGGTTCACGCGGCTGTTGAACGCGCCTCCGAGCGGGAAGTTGGCGAGCGTGGCGCGGTGGTAGGGGCCAGTGGCGTCCCACTTCATCGCGCGACGGCCGATGCGGATCTCGGACTGCGCCGCGTCGGGCTTGTCGATCAGGTACAGCGTGCCGGCGGCGAGATCGGGGAAGGCCTTCAGGGTGGGCGCGGCGACGGCGTCCCCGCCCCAGGAGCCGAACACGGCGAGCTTCTCGGCGAGCGCGTCTTTCGGGAGGTCGGACACGGCGACGATGCTCGCGGCCTTCGCCGTGTAGCCCGCGTCGTAGAAGGCCTTCGCGTCGGACACCTCGAGCTTCGCCACGGTGGAGGCGCGCCCGATGTCGGGGTGGGCGAACGCGTTGTCCTCGCCGAACAGGAGCACCGAGTAGACCTGGCTCGCCGTGACGCCGGCGTTGGTCTGGGACTGCTCGATGTCCTGGAGCGTCTGCTCCTTCACGCGCGCGAAGTCGGCGGCGTCGAACTTCGGCTCGAGCACCTTCTCGGCGGCGATGGCGAGGGTCTCGTCGAGCTTCTCGGTGAGGGACCGGATGGTGATCTCGGTGTACCGGTCGCCGCCCGCCACGGTGATGGAGGACCCGAGCTTCTCGAGGCGGTTCGAGATGTCTTCGGGCGTGGAGCGCTCGGTGGCCTCGTTCAGCATCTCGGCCGTGAGCGACGCGAGCCCGAGCTGGGCGAGGGATTCGTTGCGCTGACCGACCTCGACGCGCAGGCGGACCGTCGTGGTGGGCGTCTCGGTGCTCTCGGCGCCCAGCACCGGGATGCCGTTCGCGAGCGACGCGCGCCAGATCGGAGGCACGGTGAGCGTGGGGTTCTCGCCGGCGGGCGGCTGTACCGACCGGTCGAAGTCGTCTTCGGGACGCCGCAGCGCGAGCTCGCCCTCGTCGGCGCGCTCGGGGATGGTGCGCTCGTAGCGCTGCCAGGTGTCGGCGTGCGCGATGGCGTCGCCCTGGCCCTTCGGCACGATGGACATCACGACCGCGGGCTTGCCCTTGATGTACGTCTCGTAGGCGCGCATCACGTCTTCGGCGGTGACCGCCTCGTACCGTGCGATGTCGGTGGCGACGTAGTCCGGAGTGCCGGTGAACGTCTGGTAGTAGGCGAGCTTGCTGACCTTTCCGGAGACGCTCTCGAGCCCGAAGATCATGTCGGCGACGATGCCCGCCTTCACGCGGGTGAGGTCGTCCTCCTGTACGCCGCGGGTCTCGAACTCCTCCAGCGAGGCGCGCATCAGGCGCTCGAGGTCGGCGAGCGTCTCGGTCCCCGTGGGGTTGCGGAGCGCGACCATCGAGAACGAGCACGACAGCTCGCGGCATCCGTGCCCGGCGTAGGCCTGTACGGCCTGCCCGTCTTTCACGAGGTTCTTGTAGAGCAGCGAGGTCTTGCCGCTGCCGACGATGCTCATCAGCACGTCGAGCGCGGGCTCGTCGTCGTGGCGCACGTACACCGTGGGCCAGTTCATCTGGATGAGCGGGATGCGGACGTTGTCTTCGAGCGAGATGTAGCGGTCCTTGTCGAGGACGACCGGCACCGGGACGGGCGGCTCGACCGCGGGGCCGGCGGGGATGGAGCCGAAGTACTTCGCGATCCACGCGAGCGTCTGAGCCTCGTCGAAGCGCCCGCCCACCGTGAGCACGGCGTTGTTGGGCCCGTACCAGCGGAGGAAGAAGCGCTTCAGATCGTCGAGATCGGCGCGGTCGAGGTCTTCGAGGTAGCCGATGGTGCTCCAGGAGTACGGGTGCCCCTCGGGGTACATCGCCTCGCCGACGCGCTCGCCGAGCAGGCCGTAGGGCCGGTTGTCGACCCGCTGCCCGCGCTCGTTCTTCACCGTCTCGCGCTGGACCTCGAACTTCTCCTGCGTCACGGCGTCGAGCAGGAAGCCCATGCGGTCGGCCTCGAGCCACAGCATCTTCTCGAGCTGGTTGCTCGGCACGGTCTCGAAGTAGTTCGTGCGGTCGGAGTTGGTCGTGCCGTTCAGGGTGCCGCCCGCCTCCGTGATGATCTTGAAGTGCTCTTCGTCGGCGACGTTCTCGGAGCCCTGGAACATCATGTGCTCGAAGAAGTGCGCGAACCCGGACCGGCCGGCCTCTTCGCGCCCCGAGCCCACGTGGTACGTGACGTCGACGTGCACGATGGGGTCGGACGCGTCTCCGTGCAGCACGACGGTCATCCCGTTCGGCATGACGTACTTCTTGTAGGGAATCACCACCCGGTCGTCGGACGCCCCGACGGTCTCGACGAGCTTCATGCCGCCGGGCAGGTCGATCTCGGCGGCATCGGGCCCGGTCGGTCCGGTGTCCTTCTTGCAGCTGGCGAAGGCGAGGGCGGCGAGGAGGACGAACGAGACGCGCACGGGCAACTCCTGGTGGAATGCCTGGCGTCTTAGCGAGCCGATCGCTCCGCGACCATCACCAGGGGAGTCCGTCGTCGTGGCCCGAGCGCTGGTCGGTCCCCGAAAGCCAGGTGGTGCACCGCGGGCCGACGGGTGCTCTGGGGAGCTCGAGGCCCAGGTGGGGTTCCAGGCCCCCGCGGCCCCGACCGAGCGTGCGCGTTCATCCAGAACCTCCGTGCCCTCCGTCCCTCCGCGTCCTCCGTGCTGAGAGAACGCGACCCGGAGCGCCCCGGTCTCCGAACGCCCCATCACAGAGCGCCCCACCGCCAGTCGATCTCTCAGCACGGAGGATCGGAGGACGGGAGGGACACGGAGCCCGTCGTCATCACCTGGAGTGTGGGTGCTGCCGCCGGCGTCCGAGCGCCACGAGCCCTGCGATCAGCCCGGCCCAGGGCGCGGCCGCGCCGGTCGTGCAGCCACACTCCTTGTCCGGGTCCTCCTCGTCGGTGTCGGCGTCGGCATCCGCATCGGAGTCGGCATCGGCGTCCACGTCGACATCCACGTCCACGTCCGCGTCGGCATCGGTGTCCGCGTCGGAGTCGGTGTCCGCATCGGCGTCGGAGTCCGTGTCCGCATCCGTGTCGGAGTCGGTGTCCGCATCCGTGTCGGAATCGGTGTCCGCATCCGTGTCGGAGTCGGTATCCGCATCCGTGTCGGAGTCGGTGTCCGCATCCGTGTCGGAGTCGGTGTCCGCGTCGGTATCGGAGTCGGTGTCCGCGTCGGTGTCCGCGTCGGTATCGGAGTCGGTGTCCGCATCCGTGTCGGAGTCGGTGTCCGCGTCGGTATCGGAGTCCGCATCCGTATCGGAGTCGGTGTCCGCGTCGGTATCGGAGTCGGCATCCGTGTCGGAGTCGGTGTCCGCGTCGGTATCGGAGTCGGCATCCGTGTCGGAGTCGGTGTCCGCGTCGGTATCGGAGTCGGCGTCCGTGTCGGAGTCGGTGTCCGCGTCGGTATCGGAGTCGGCATCCGTGTCGGAGTCGGTGTCCGCATCGGTATCGGAGTCGGCATCCGTGTCGGCGTCCGCGTCGGTATCGGCATCGGAGTCCGCGTCGGTGTCCGCATCCGTGTCGGCGTCGGAGTCCGCGTCGGTATCGGCGTCTCCGCCCGTGTCGGCCGTGGGAATCGAGATGTCGGTGTCGGCGAGGCCCGTGTCGCCGGCGGTGTCGACGAGGCACAGGTCGGGCTGAGGCGGACAGGCCGGGGTGAGGAACGGGGTCGGCGAGACCTCGAGCAGGAAGGCGTCGACGAACGCGGTGCCCCCGACACGCCCGCTGTAGTCGGACAGGAGGAGCCCCGGCCGCACCGTGTCGACCGTCGGCGCGGCCTGCAGGTCGAACTCGAGGCACTGCCACGTGTCGGTCGGCAGGCTGCCTGGGTTCGAGTAGCTGCGGAGGATCCGGACGAACCCCGTCGGCCCCAGCTCCTCGAGGATCAGCTCGAACGCGTTGTCGGGCAGGCAGTCGCCGAACGGGTCGCTCGACGGGCGGTACACCCAGGTCGACACGCGGACGAAGTTGGCGGCCGGGATGCCCGGAACGTCCTGGTACACGCCCGCCTGCACGAAGCTGTTCGGCGCCTGGAGCGACAGGGACGCGTGGAACGCGCCCTCGAACGGATTCGTGCCCACCACGACGGCCGGATCGCCGTACGGGCTCCACGACGTGAAGTCACCGGTCTCGAAACCCGGGTTCTGGATGGACTGCGCGCGGGCGAGGGACAGCAGGATCAGCAAGGCGGGCTCCAGGGGCGCTCTGCCGCATCCTACGCCGGAGACGGGCCGCCCGTCTGCGCTCAGACCGTCGCGCGCACCTCGAAGTCCCGGAAGCCCTCGGGCTCGACCGCCGCCACCTCGACGTCGAACACCCGCGCGAGCTCGGGCCCCTCGTGGCACCAGCGCACCAGCGCGTCGACGGCCGCGGCATCCCCCTCGAACCACGCCTCGACACGGCCGTCGCGGCGGTTGCGCACCCAGCCGGCGAGCCCTTTGTGCTGGGCCTCGCGCTGGGTCGACGCGCGGTACCACACGCCCTGGACGCGCCCCGTCACGTAGACGTGCACCGCCTTCATCGGTACGCCTTCTTCAGGTAGTACCGGGTGTTCCCGTCGACGAAGCCCTCGATCCGCCCGAACACGTGGAAGCCGAGCTTCTCGTAGAACGGCAGCGCCTGGAAGCTGAAGGTGTCGGTGTGCATCCCGGCGAAGCCGCGCCGGCGCAGGTCGTCCTCGATGACGCCCACGAGCCGGCTCCCGAGCCCGTGCCCGCGCTGCTGCTCGTCCACCCACAGCACGGCGAGCTCGGCCCAGCCGCCGTATTCGAAGACGATGGCACCCCCGACGACGCGCTCGCCGACCCGGGCGAGCGAGACGATGCGCAGCTGCTCGAGCGCGGGCGCGTGGATGCGGTTGAACGCCATGAGGTCGTCGATGATGCCGTCTACGTCGGCGGCTTCGGGCTGGTCGACGATGGCGACGACGGGTGCTTCCACGCGACCTCCGCCGAGAGGGTAGCGCGTCAGGGCACGGTCATCGACTGCGCACCGACCGCCTGGCGCCAGGCCTCGAGCTCGCCCGCCAGCAGGGCCGTCTGGCCGGGCTGGAGCGACGCGAGATCCGTCTGCTCCCCCGGGTCGGACGCCAGATCGTAGAGCTCGAACACACTGCCCGTCGCGGCGAAGCGCTCGACGAGCTTCCAGTCGCCGCTGCGCATCGCACCGGCCGGAAAGCTCCGGTACGCCGCGGGATTGTGGTGCGGGTAGTGCCAGTGCAGCGCCGGACGCGCCTGCGCCTGGCCGAGCAGCTCGGGGACCATGCTCGTACCGTCGCCGACGAACGTGCCTCCCGCGAGCTCGACCAGCGTGGGCAGGAGGTCTTCACTCGTGACCATCGCGTCGTGGATGGCCGGTGCGAATCGCGAGGGCGACCACACGATCAGCGGGACCCGGAGCCCGCCTTCGTACACCGTCGCCTTGCCGAGGCGATACGGCGCGTTGCTCGTGCGACTGGCCTCGCCACCGTTGTCGGACGCCACGATCACGATGGTGTCGTCGAGCCTTCCCCACGCGTCCAGCGTGTCGAGCAGCACCCCGACGGAGGCGTCGATCTCGGCGACCATGGCGCCGTAGGTGGCGTGCCTGTGGAGGGTGGGCGAGGTCTGGAGGACGAGGTCCTCGTAGAGAGCGACGTTGTCTGGCTTCGCTTGGAGCGGCGTGTGGACCGAGTAGTGCGACACGGCCACGAAGAACGGTTCGGGGTCGCCGTTCCCGATGAAGTCGAGCGCCAGGTTCGTGACCTCCATCACGCCCTTCGGGTCGATCGGGTCGTAGTCGTTCATCAGCGCCCAGTCCTGCACCCCCTGTTCGAAGCCGTAGTCCGGCGCCTGCCCGCCGAGGTGCCACTTGCCGTGCCACGCGGTGCGGTAGCCGAGCGCACCGAGCACCGTGGCGATGTTGGGGAGGGCGGGATCGAGCTGGGGCGTCCACGCGGGCTCGAGGATCGTCGCGCCCGTCGGGTTGCCGCGGCCCGGGATCCAGTCCGTGAGGTGGAGGCGGGCGGGATGCTGGCCCGTCACCAGGGCCGCGCGCGTGGGCGAGCAGAGGGGGGCGGCCGCGTAGGCCTCGGTGAACCACACGCCCTCGGCCGCGAGGGTGTCGATTCGAGGCGTCTGGTGCAGGTCGCTGCCGTACACCCCGAGATCGCGGATGCCCAGGTCGTCGACGAGCACGAGGAGGAAGCTCGGTGGGCGCGCGGACCCCGTGTCGCTCGCGGTGTCGTGCGACGCCGTGTCGCCGGTGGGACCGCCGGCCACGGGCCCGGCGGTGTCGACCGGAACGGCCGTGTCGCTCCGGGAGCTGTCGGAGGGGCCTCCCGTATCGCCCGGTGGAGCGGGGTCGCCGTCGGCGTCGGAATCCGAGTCGGAGTCCGTGTCGGCGTCGGAGTCCGTGTCGGCATCGGAGTCCGTATCGGCGTCGGCGTCGGAGTCCGCGTCGGCGTCGGATTCCGCGTCGGAATCGGAGTCCGTGTCGACGTCGCGCTCCGCATCGGCTTCCGGTGCGAACGGCGCGGCCGTCTTGCAGGACACGAATGCGAGGGGGCGGACCGGACACGAGCATCCCGCGACGATACCCCCGCGGGGACCCGGCATTCACCCCTCGCGCGAGCGACGCGCTGCGAGCCGCTGCAGCTCGGGCGGGATCTCCGCTGCGGTTCCGCGGTCGGTGTGCGCGTCGGGCGCGAGCTGGCGGAAACGCTCGATCTCTTGCGCGACCCACAGGAACCGCGAAGCCGTGAGGTCGTCGCTCACCTCGGTGGCGAGCACGACGGACCTCTCGTGCACGAGGAGCACGGAGCCGCACGACCTTCACGCGCTGACGCGACCACTCCGAAGAAGACGGCGACCCGCTGGATCGACCGCAGCGGCACCGAGGCCTCCCGCAGGTGGAGGTGGGTCTGGCTGATCCCGATGAATTCGTCCTGGCCGGATCCCGACGGCAGGTGGAGCTTCAGCCCGTCGAGGTCCATCACGTGGAGAGTCCGGCGGCTCAGGCCGAATCGCGTGGTCGAGGGGAAGGCCCGCCGGTTCCCGTCGAGCTCGCGGTCCCACCGCCCTCGGCGCGGAACGCGGGTTCCTCTGCCATCGCGCCCACAGCTCCCGGTCGCGCGCGTCGACGAACGGCTGCCCGGTGAGGTCCGCGATGCGGCGCGCCGCCCACGTCGCCTGCTCGAACGTCCACATCCGCGTGCCCGGCGCGAGCTCGGCCACGACCTCGTCGCCGATGGAGATCCGCTGGATCTCGCCGGTCTCCCGTCCACCTTCACCGGGCCGGCGCCAGGTCGGCGGGCGGCTCGAACCCTCGAACGCGATCCGGTGCGGCGTCACGACGAGGCGATGGCGCGTGGTCGCGCGTGCCCAGCCGATGACGGCGCCCAGGAGCACGCCGCCCAGCAGGCCGGGGAGCCTGAGGAGCATCGGTCCGAGCAGCCGATCGTCGACCTCACCGGACTGCGCGAACAGCCACGCGATCATCGCGAGCCACACGACCCGGCGAGGGGCTCCCGCCCGGCGCCGATGCGGATCCAGCCCCACGCGTAGCGGTTGCTGGGCATCGCGAGGCGATCGGGCTCGGAGGTCGCGATCCGTCCGAGGCCCTCGGGCGGCTCGACGGCCGCGGGCTCCGCCGTGGCACTCGCATCCATCACACGCTCCCGGTGGACCG
The DNA here is from genome assembly GCA_020632875.1 of Alphaproteobacteria bacterium. Taxonomy (GTDB): domain Bacteria; phylum Myxococcota_A; class UBA796; order UBA796; genus JACKEQ01. The sequence goes on along the minus strand of JACKET010000011.1, from coordinate 57,989 downwards.
AATCCTACAGCGATAGAGGGCAGGGGACCCGGAGGCGCTGGTGGAATCGGTGGAGTGGCTGTTCGTGCAGATCGCCGTGGGGATCTACGTTCCCTCCGTGGCACCCGGCCGCTGGTGCCCCTCGCGCCGCAGGAGGTCCCGCCGATCGGCCTGTCCATCCGGGTCGCCGACGCGACGCTCGACCGCGACGAGGACGTGGCGGGCGTGCTGGTCGAGGGTCGGAGCTCGATGCGCGCCTGTTCCTCGACCGCTCTGGCGTCCTCCAGGTCGACCAGATCCGCGCGGAGTCCGCCGCCCTCGATCCGCGCGCGCCCGCTGCTCGGCGGCGCGTTCGACCTCGCCATCCTCGGCGGCAGGTGGAACCAGACGCTCTACGTGGCCGAGACGCCCGCTGCGACGGTCGAGCTCTACGTCCCGACCACCGCGACGCTCCTCGGGTTCTCGAACACCGACTTCGACGCCGACGGGCGGCTGAAGCACTACTTCGCGATCGGCGCCGGTCCCGGCGTGCGCGCCGAGGTGAAGGCCCTCGGCCCGCTCGGGTTCCGGGCGAGCGGCGAGGCGATGGCGCGCACGCTCAACCGCCACCAGGCCCAGGCGCGGAAACCAGGTCCGCCACGAGGTCTCTGCACGCGGGGATGCCGGGCTCGGCCTGTTCGGGCCGCGCACCGCGCTGTGGCTCGATGCGTGGGAGGTCGTCACCCAGTGGGGAGACGCGCGACGCCGGCGGGAAGGACGGCGTCGACCGCCAGTACCTGGCGACCGGAATCGAGCTCGTGCTCCGCCTGCGCAACGACGAGCCGGCCCCGGTCGAATCGCTGGAGCCCGCGGAGCCCGAGGCATGACGGCTCCCGTGAAGCTCGCGCTCCAGATCGCCGTGGGCAGCGCCACGATCTGTGCGCTCGGGCCCGTCGAGCTCGGCTGGATCGAGGGATTCCGCTCACCCTGCAGACCTTCGCCGTGCTGGTCGTGCCGCTGCTCGTGGGGGCGCGCAGGCGTGGCGGCGGTGGCGCTCTACCTCGCGCTCAGGTTCGCCGGCCTCCCCGTGTTCGCGGGCGGGACGGCGGGCATCGAGAAGCTCTACGGGAACACGGGCGGATTCCTGCTCGCGTTCCTGCTCGGCGCTGCGCTGGTGGCTCCGTCCGCGATCGGGGGTGGGCCGAGCGCTGGTGGGTGCCGCTGGCCGCGATGCTCGCGGGCCACACGGTGATCGTGGGCCCCGGCATGCTGTGGCTCTGGATCTGGACGAACTACGCGCTCGACGGCTGGCTCATGCTGCAGGACCTCGTGCCGGGGCTGCTCGTGAAGAGCGCCGCCGGCGCGGCCCCTCGTGATGGCGGTCGACCGCGTGCGGCTCCTACAGCGCCGGGTCGGGCTCGAGGACCACCGCGGTTCCGTAGGGCCAGGATCTCGGCCGACCCCTGCATCACCATCGAGGTCGTGATCTGGAGGCCGAGGACCGCGTTCGCACCGCGCTCGACGGCCCTCGGCGCGGAGCCGGTCGAGCGCCTGCTCGCGGCTCTCGGCCATCATCTTCGTGTACTCGGAGATCTCGCCGCCCACGAGGCTCTTGAAGGCCGCCATGATGTCGTTCCCGACGTGCCGGGCGCGGATGGTGTTGCCGCGCACGAGCCCGATCACGCTCGCGATCCGGAAGCCCGGCGGCGGCTGGAACAGGGTGACGACCAGCAGGTCGTCGGGCCGGTTGGCGAGGTCGGCTGCGGCCCGGATCATGGCGGTGCTCATCGGATCACCTCGGTGTAGCGGTCGTGTTTCGCGGTCTGGAAGCGGCGCAGCCCGACGGCGGCGAGCAGGATCAGCGACCCGGCTTCGAGCCCCACCGTGCCGAGCCGTGCCCACAGCGGCACCTCGGGGTCGAGGAACAGCTCGACCGTCCCGCCGCCCACGAGCAGCGCGGTGCCGACCAGGAGCAGGGTGAGCCCGAGCCTGGTCCACAGCCGCGGCAGGGTGCGCGTCCGGTGCTCGTCCTCCAGGAGGTCGAGCTCGAGCCGACGGACCCAGCCGTCGGTGATGGCCTTGAGCGATTGGTGCATCTCCAGCTCCTTCTGCAGGTCGGGGTGGTCGGCGAGGTGCGCCATCAGCGCCTCCCGCTCGGCCGGGGTCGCGGTGCCGTCCACCACCTTGACCATCAGGGCCTCGAGGGTCTCTTCGGTCATGGGACCTCCATCGCGCGGGCGAGGGCCTTCCGGGCCCGGTACAGGCGGGACATCACGGTTCCTTCGGGCACACCGAGCAGGTGGGCCATCTCGGCGTAGCTCAGGTCCTGGAAGTGGCGGAGGCTCAGCACCTCCTGCTGCTCCTGCGGCAGGGTGGCGAGCGCGGCCTTCAGGCGCCGGGCGCTGCGCTCGGCATCGATGCGCTCGCCCGCGTCCGGCGCGTCGATCTCGATGCGCTCGGCGTCGAGGCCCGGCACGGCGCGGTGCTTGCGGCGGGCCAGCGCGTCGAAGCAGGTGTTCCGGACGATCCGGTAGAGCCACGGGTAGAAGGGGAGGGCCGGGTCGTAGCGGTCGCGGGCCCTCCACGCCTTGAGCAGGGCGTCCTGGGCGGTCTCGCGGGCCTCCTGCTCGTCGCGCATGAAGCCGAGCGCGGCGCCGTGAACGCGGAGCGCGTGGGCGGCGAGCAGGTGCTGGAAGGGTGGGGCGTCGGACATCTCACCCCACTCTACGGGTGGTCGCCTCTCGCATTCCCGGGATTCGATTCCGGTGCGCACGGTCCGTGTAGGATGGGCCGTGAGCAACGATCGGCGCACGTACATCGAAGACGACGACCTCGTGCACGAGGGTGCCGGGCCGGCCGCCGACGAGGGGCCGCGGTTCCGCGTCGACGAAGAGCTCGCGCGCGGAGGGCTCGGTCGGGTGCACCGCGGCTGGGACCACCGGCTCGACCGCGAGGTCGCGGTGAAGAGCCTGCTCACGAACACCAGCTCGGCACAGGCCCGGTTCGACCGCGAGATGCGGCTCACGGCCCGGCTCCAGCACCCCAACATCGTGCCCGTCTACGACGGGGGCCGCGACGACGCGGGTCTCCCGTTCCTCGCGATGCGATTGGTGCACGGGCGCTCGCTCGCCGATGCCATCGCCGCCTGCGAGGGCCTGTCCGCGCGGCTCGGCCTGCTCCCCCACGTGATCGACGCCTGCAACGCGGTCGCGTACGCCCACAGCCAGCGCATCGCGCACCGGGATCTCAAGCCCGACAACATCCTCGTCGGGGACTTCGGCGAGACGGTCGTGATCGACTGGGGCCTCGCGAAGGACCTGGATGCCGCCGACGAGCCCACGATCGCGGGGGAGCCCACGAGTGGGGGCCAGAGCGGCTCGAGTGCGTCGCTCACCCGGGTCGGCGCGGTCGTCGGAACGCCGGCGTACATGCCGCCGGAGCAGGCGGCAGGCCGGTCCGTCGACGAGCGGGCCGACGTGTACGCGCTCGGCGCGGTGCTGTACCACGCGCTCGCCGGGCACCGTCCCTACGACGGCGAGGACGACACGCTGACGGCCGTGCTCGCGGGTCCGCCGCGGTCCCTCGAGTCGCTGGCGGGCGTCCCCCCCGACCTCGTCGCGGTCGTCCGGAAGGCGATGGCCCGCATCCCGGCCGACCGGTACGCCGATGCGCGGTCTCTCGCGGCCGAGCTCGAGCGCTTCCAGGCCGGGCGCTTCGTGAGCGCGTACGCCTACTCGCCCTCGGAGCGGATGCTCCGCCTGGTGCGGCGCCATCCGGTGCCCACGTTCCTCCTCGTCGTCCTGGTCGTGGGGACCCTCGTGGGAATCGCCCTGCTGGGACGGGCGAATCGCGTGGCCGAGGCCCGTCGGGCCCAGGCCGAGCAGGCCGAGCGACGGATCGGCGACCTCCGCGATCAGGAGCGCGAGGCGCTCGACGCGCTGACGGTCGAGCAGGCCCGGCTGGTCATGACGACCGACCCGTCGCGGAGCCTGGAGCTGCTGGCGGGGCTCTCGGAGGCTCGGCCGTTCGACGCGACCGTGCGGACGGTCGCGACGGCGGCGTGGTCCATCCAGCCGCCCGTCCACCTGCCGGGCCCCGACGGCGCGCCGCTGCGTCATGCCGCGGCGTCCTCGGGGCGCATCGCGCTCGCATGGGACGAGGAGCTCCGCGTGTTCGACGGCGAGCTGGCGAGGATCACGACGGCGCGACTGGGAACGCCCGTGTCGCGCGTCGCGGCCCTGGGCGACGTCGTGTTCGCGTGCGAAGGGCGCCAGCTCTCGCGGCTCGAGGGAGGCGAGCTGAGGTCGGTCCTCGAGCTGCCGTCCCGCTGCGAAGACCTCGGCGCCTCACCCGACGGGCGGTGGCTCGCGGTCGTGCTGGCGGACGCCGTGGTCGTCGTCGACGCCGACGGGCGGCGCTCCGAGCACTCGTTCGACGAGCGTGCCGTGCTGTTCCGGTGGTCGGCGAACGGGTCGCTGTGGACCGTCTCCGACGGGGAGGCGAGCATCGTGCACCACCCACTGGACGGGAGGCCCGCCCGCACGTTGCCGAGCGGGAGGATGACGTATGGGCTCGTGCCCGCGGTCGACGGGCGCGTCGTGGTGCTCGGGGGTGCCGAGCCGCTCGTCCTCGCCGAGCCCGTCGGAGGTGGCTTCCGCAAGACGCCGATCGACGTCCCCGCGAACTGGCTCGAGGTCGGCGCCTGGCTCGGGCGGGACCTCGTGGCGGTGGGAGGCTCCGACGACGCGGTCTTCGTGGTGGACGTGGCGCGTCGGGAGGTCGTCCAGACGCTCCGGCTCCGTGGAGCGCCCCTCGACATGGTCGCGCTCGGCGCGGGTCGAGCGGCGGTGTCGACCGATCGGGGCCAGCTCGCGGTGCTGGAGGTGAAGGAGGATCGCGTCGACCTCCTGCCGCTCGGGAGCATCGAGGCCCCGCTCCCGACGGTCCTCGCGGGGCCCGGGTGGTTGATCGCCGGCGGAACCCGGGACGCGTTCGCACAGCGGACCGATCGCCCCGACGGGCGCGTCGTCGCCCGCTACGACGGGCGGGCCCGCTTCGTCCGCGTGGGGGCGGACGGCAGCCTCCTCGTGGGCGGCGAGAACGGGACGGAGCGCTGGAAGGACGGTCGACGCGTGGCGACCCCCACGCTCCGCTCGAGCGGCGGGGCGATCGAGTGTGGTGGGCGGGAGTGGGTCGCTGGCGACGGGGGAGCCGAGGTCGTGGGCGCCGACGTGCGCGTGCCGATCGAGGGTTTCGTGCTCGTCATGGCCTGCTCACCGGACGGGGAACGGCTCGCCATGGGCACCTTCCAGGACGAGGTCTGGATGGTGGACGCGCGGGACGGCGCGCCGCTCGGCAACTGGGACACCCCGGCGGCCAACCTGCTCACCGACCTCTTCTTCGCGGGCGATGGAACGCTGGTCGTCCCGGCGGACACGATCTGGTCGATCGTGCCCGGCGAGGCGCCGCGACCGTTGGTCGAGACGGACTCCAACGTCGCGCGGGCGAGCTACGACGGCGAGACGGGCTTCGTCGCCATGTCCGACGGCCTGCTGCGGCCCCTGGAGGGAGGCGAGCCGTTCGGCAGGCTCGACTCCGGCCTCACGACCAGCATGGCATCGCGCGGGAACACCGTGCTGGTGGGCGACGTGAATGGCCTCGTCACGCTGTTCCGCGGGCGGGGGAGGTCCGAGTGGCTCGTCGGGCACCGGCAGTACGTGCACGCCACGGTGATCGCGCCCTCCGGCGCCGAGGCCGTGACCGGGAGCTGGGACGAGACGGCGTGGTGGTGGGACCTCACGACCGAGCCCGCCGTGGGGCGTCCGCTGCTCGGCCATGGCGCTGCGGTGCTCGCCGTCGCGTTCTCGCCGGACGGCCGGCGGGTGTACACCGCGGACCGCGCGGGCGTCGTGCGGGAGTGGAGCGACCCGCTCGCCCGGGACCCGGATCGACTGCGGCGCCAGGTGAAGGCGCTGGCGGCGGCCCTGTCCGTCGGCGAGCCGCTCCCCGATCCGGCCTCCATCCCGTAGGTCGCCATCCGGCGGGCCGTCCGATACGAGCGGTGCATCGGAGGCTTCCATGTCCTGGGCCCAGAAGAGGTTGGACGCGCTGATCGAGCTCGCGAAGCGGGCCCGGGCCAGCGGCGAGCGCGACGCGGGGCTCGGCGAGCTCGTCCAGAAGGTCGTCGAGGTGCTGGGCGCCGATCGCGGCACGCTCTACCTGATCGAGCCCGCCACGGGCGAGCTGTGCTCCCACATCGTGCTCGGCGACTCCACGCTCGACATCCGCCTGAAGGTCGGCCAGGGGCTCGCCGGCTGGGTCGCGATGGCGGGCATCCCACTACGCATCAACGACGTCCTGAAGGACGATCGGTTCGACGCCCGGTGGGACAAGGCGTCGGGCTACCGCACCGAGACCGTGCTCGCCGTGCCGCTGCTCGACGCGTCGAAGCGCGTGCTGGGCGTGCTGCAGATCCTCAACAAACGCGGGGGTTTCGACGACTACGACCTCGCGTTCCTCGAGGCGGTCGCAGGGATCTTCGGGCTCGTCGAAGAGAACCTGACGCTCCGCGGCAACGCCTGAGACCTCCGCAGACGACTGGAGACACGGGGACAGGCATTCGGCTGGGATAGGGGGTGGCATGCTGAGCGCCCTGCTGGCGGCGGCCTTCGCGGGCGGCCATCGGATCGAGGTCGACCTGCGGGGCCCCGTGCCCGCGGGGGCCGTGATCCTCGGGTACCACCGGGGCTCGAAGTCCTACGTGGTCGACGAGAAGGCGGTGGAGGGGGCGGGCCGCGTGGTGTTCGAGGGCGACGAGCCCCTGGCGCCGGGCCACTACTTCGTGGTGCTGCCTCCCGACCGCGATCTCGTCGATCTCGTCGTGTCGGACGACCAGGACTTCGCGGTGCAGGTGACGGCGCCGGACTGGCGGGGCACGGCGAAGGTCACCGGGTCCGACGAGAACGCGGCGTTCCTCGAGCTGGCGCGCTTCCAGGCCGAGCAGGCCGACGCGATGCGCCGGGTGCAGCTCGAGCACGCCGGCGAACGCGGCTCGCCGGAGCTGAAGGCCGCGGAAGAGGCCGTGCGCGCGAAGGTCTGGGCGGCGCAGGATGCGCTGATCGCGAAACACCCGGACTGGCTCGCCGCCGCCATGCTCGCCGCGGCGCGCGAGCCGGTCGTCCCCGCGGAGGTCACCGACGAGGCCGCGCGCTTCGACTGGTTCCGGGCGCACTTCTTCGATGGCGTCGACTTCGCGCAGCCGGGGCTCGTGCGGTCGCCGATCCTCGAGCAGAAGCTGCTGACCTACCTCGACCGCCTGACCGGGCGCACCCACACGGCGCAGATCGAGGCGGTGAGCGAGCTCGTGTCGCGGGCGCGCGCGAACCCCGAGGTGTTCGAGTACGTCGCCGTGACGCTGCTGAACCGGTACGCCGAGTCGAAGATCGTGTGCTTCGACGCGGTCTACGTGCACCTCGTCGACACGGTGTACCGCACGGGCGACGCGACCTGGGCCGACCCCGAGACGGTGGCGCGCATCGTCGCGAACGCCGACCGACTGTCGCCCACGCAGTGCGGGGCGAAGCCGCCCGACCTCTCCCTGCCCGACGCGAAGGGCCGGCGCCGCGCGCTCGCTGACGTGCAGGGCCCCGCGACCGTCGTGCTGTTCTGGGACCCCGCGTGCGGCAGCTGCAAGCGCCAGGTCCCGGAGATGGCAGCGGTGCTGGCGCAGCATCCCGAGGTCGGGGTGTACACGGTGAGCCTCGACGATCAGCCCGGCTGGGCCGACACGCTCGCGGGGTGGGGCCTCGAGCGGGGCGTGCACGTCGCGCGTCCCGCGGGTGCCGAAGACGCGCTCGCCGGCTGGGACGTGCACGGAACGCCGCGGCTCTTCGTGCTCGACGGCGACCACCGGGTGCTCGTCAAGCACATCGACGCGCGCGCGCTGGCCGACGTGTTGGCGCGCCAGACCGCCGGGGACTGACCTGGAGGGCGGGCTCGCGGACGTCGCGCGGTCGCGCCGGGCCGAGATGCTGGTCGGCGTGACGTGGTACGCGTTCAGCGGGTTCCTGGTCGCGACCATGACCTCGTCGTCGACGGCGTTGTTCGCGATGCCGGGATTCGAGGTCTGGGGCGAGTGGGTCGGGCGTTTCGCGGTGCTGCCGGCGCTCGGGATGCTCGGGGGCCTGGCGTTCCTGCTGCGGCACCAGTGGCGGGCGCGGCGCGTGGTGGACGCGGTCGTGGCGCCGCGCGTGCTGCGGACCGAGCCGCTCGCCGTGATGCTCGGGACGCTGATCGTGGCGACGTTCACGTGGATCGCGCGTCCGAAGCTCGATCCGGTGACGTTCTGCATGGCGGTGCTGCTCGCATGCGTGCCGCTGCTGTGGCTCGGCATCCGCACGCCGAGCCGGACGACGCGGTGGGTGTGGCCGCTGATCGTGCTGTGCGTCGGGGCCGGCGGTGTGCTCGGCTGGCTCGAGGCTGCGTACGGGCCGCTCGAGGACGCGTCGGACGCGGAGCTGCGCACGATCGTGGCCGGCGTGATGGGGCTCACGGCTGCGGCGCTCGTGCTGGGTATCGCGCTGGTCGCCGTGGCCATCGCCGGGTTCGTGCGCGCCGAGCGGGCGTGGAACCGCGGGGACCTCGAAGGCCTGGCGACGATGTCGTTCGGCGGGATGGTGGACGACCATCCGCTCGTGCTCGAGGCCCTGCGGCGGTGCGGGCGAGCGGACGAGGCGCTGGAGCGGTACCGGCGGCTGGTGTCGTCGCTCCCGGCGGTCGGCCCGGTCCACGTGGTGATCGAGATCCTCGCGGATCGCGAGGACCCGCGCGCGGAGGGCCTCGCGCGAGCCGCGGTCGAGGCGTACCCCCTGTCGCCCTCGACGCTCCTCGCGTTCGGGCGGGTGTTCCGGGTGTCCGACCCCGAGGCCGCGCTCGACGCGGTGGAGGCGGGCCGCACGCGAGCGTTCGGCGGCGAGTCGCGGCGCCCGGTGTTCGACGCGCTCGAGGCGTGCATCCTGGCGCACCTCGGCCAGCGCGCCGTGGCGCTCCGCAAGCTCGAGGCCCTCGACCTCGGCGAGCACCCCGTCCACCGCGAAGACGCCGCCCGGTACGCCGCGGAGGCGCGGACCACCCTGGAATCCCCCTGTCCCATTCGGGTCTGACCCGAATTGGACACCCGATTCTCCCGTGCTGGCCGGCGTCCCGCGGAGGCTCTGGCACGATCGGGACAGGCGCGGACCCCCTGTCCGGATCGGGTCTGACCCGAATTGGACACCCGATCCTCTCGTGCTGGCCGGCGTCTCGCGGAGGCTCTGGCACGATCGGGACAGGCCGGACCGGAAATCTGGACGCCGACCTGGGTCGACCAGCGCCGCGGTCGTGTAGGTACGGTCCATGCGACCTCCACGAAACGACACACCCGGTTCCCGTCACCACGTCTTCAACCGCGGAAGGCGACGCGAGCCCATGTTCCACCGACGCGATGCGTGCGAGCTGTTCCTCGGGTACCTCGCCGAGATGCCCGAGGAGTACGGCCTCCGCATCCACGGCTACGCGCTCATGCCGAACCACTACCATCTGATGGTCGAGAGCCGGTACGGGAGGCTGTCCGAGGGCATGCAGTGGCTGGGCGGCCGGTTCGTCCAACACATCAACGCACGCAGAGGGTGGGATGGCATGGTGTTCCGCGGCCGCTTCCAGAACCGATGCGTCGAAGACGAAGCGTACTGGCGCCACCTGCTGGTGTACCTCCACCTGAATCCCGTCCGCGCCGGAATGGCGCGCACCGCGGCCCGCGCGCGCTGGACGAGCCACCGCGCCTACGTCCACGGCGGCCCAGCGTGGCTCCGCCGCGACGAGCTGCTCGATCTGCACGGGGGCGTCGAGGGCTACCTCGCCTACCTCGGCGACGCGGGCGTCGGGCGCGACGGGCCGTCCACCTTCGACCCCGACCACCTGTTCGAAGCGTCCCGCCGGAACGCTCTCCGCCGCGAGTGCGCCCGCCTCGCCGAGAGGGGGCTCGGCACCGCGGCCATCGCCCGCGAGATCGGGCCGCAACCTGGTCCGCACACTCCTCGTCAGAGAGTAGGATTGCCGCATGGCGCTCGGCTCCACCGTCTTCAAGTTCGAGATCGACCTCTCCGACGTCGACCGCGGGGTCTACGAATCGGTGTCGCTCGACGTGGCGCGCCATCCGTCCGAGTCCGACGCCTACCTGGTCGCGCGTGTGCTCGCCTACGTGCTCGAGCTCGAAGAGGGCATCGCGTTCAGCCAGGGCCTGAAGGCCGGCGAAGAGCCCGCCGTCTGGGTGCGCGACCTCACCGGTCAGCTGGTCGCGTGGATCGAGGTCGGCACGCCCGACGCCACGCGCCTGCACAAGGCCAGCAAGGCCGCCGACCGCGTGGCGGTGTACTGCCACCGCGGCGCCGACCCGTGGCTCGCGTCCCTCGCCGGGCAGCGGGTGCACGGCGCCGCTTCGATCCGCGTCGTCCTGCTCGACCCGGCCTTCGTCGAGACCCTCGCGTCGCGCCTCGAGCGCCGCAACGCGTGGAGCCTGTCAGTGCTCGAAGACACGCTCTACGTCGAGATCGAAGGCGAGAGCCTGTCCACGACCCTCAAGCGGGTGCCGTTCCCGGGCTGGTGACGGGCTCGCTGTCGACCCACGCGAGCAGCACGAGGCCGAGCGCGAACAGGGCGATCAGCGGCGTGATGCCCAGGCGCTGGCTGCCCGTCGCGTCGGTGACCCACGCGATGGCGGCGGGCGCCACGAACGAGGTCGCCTTGCCCGCGAGCGCGAACAGCCCGAAAGACTGGGTCATCCGGTCGGGATGGGACTGGCGCACCATCATCGTGCGCGACGAGGACTGAAGCGCCCCGCCGGCCCCACCGATGAGCGCACCGCACAGGAAGAACACGATGTCGGGGAGGGACGAGCCCTCGGCCAGCGGGATACCGAGCAGCGAGGTCGGCGAGATGGTGACGAGCACGATGGCCACGCCGAGGAGCACCGCGATGCACCCGACGATCACGGTCTTCGGGCCGAGCGCGCTGTCGGCCCGGCCGCCGAGGAACGCGAACACCGCGCCGGAGATGGCCGCGACGATGCCGAACAGCCCGATGTCGACCACCGACCAGTCGAGCGTGCCGAGCGCGTAGATGCCGCCGAACGTGAACATGCCGTTCAGCGCGTCGCGGTAGAGCATCGAGGACGCGAGGTAGGCCGCCAGGCTGCGGCTCGACGGGAGCATGCGGAGCGTGTCGCGCAGGTCGCGGAGCCCCGCTGCGACCGACTGACGTGGCCCGACGCCCGGCCGGTCGCGGACCCAGAGCCAGAAGGGGACCATGAACACCGCGTACCAGAGCCCCACGAACGGCCCGACCGACCGGGTGCCCTCGCGCGCCGCCGGGTCGAGGCCGAGGATCGGCGGCCGGCCGAGCAGCGTGACGCCCGCTTCGTTCTCGGCGAGGAACAGCAGCATCACGGCCAGCGCGAGGACGCCGCCGACGTACCCGAAGGCCCAGCCGGAGCCCGAGATCCGCCCGATCTCCTCGGGTGGCCCGAGGTCGGGGAGCATCGCGTTGGTGAAGGTCGTCGCGAACTCCATCGCGACGAGCCCGACGCCGAACGCCACGAGCACCGGAACGACCTGCGACGTGCCGGGAGCCGCGATCCACAGCACCGACGCGCACAGCACGTACAGCACCGAGAAGAAGACGATCCACGGCATCCGACGCCCGGATCCGTCGGCCATGGCGCCGAGGATGGGCGCGAGGAGCGCGATGCTCGCGCCGGAGATGCTGAGCGCCACGCCCCACAGGCTCTGCGCGCGCACCGGGTCGCCCACGACGGTCGCGAAGTACGGCCCGAAGATGAACGTCAGCAGCAGCGTGTTGTACGGCTGGCTGGCGAAGTCGAAGAAGAACCAGCCCCAGATCCTGCGGCGGGTCGCCCGTGCGTCGTCCATCCGCCCCTACCCGTACGGGTTCGCGCCTGCCTCGAGCGCTTCGGTGGTCGTGGTCTCCTGCCGCGGCTTCACGAAGGGCAGCACCAGCAGGCAGGCCAGACCGGCCGCGCAGTCGAGGGCGAGGGTCGCGGGGTAGCCCCAGCGCTCGACCGAGACGCCCTGCCACGCGGCGGAGTAGCTGATCGCCAGGTTCGCACCGGCCATGTAGGCCGTGAACTGCGTCGCTGCGACGGCCGGCGCACAGACGCTCATGAAGATCGCCATGCGGGTGCCGTACGTCAGGCCGCTCGCGAAGCCGTAGCCGACGGTGGCCCACCAGAACGTCGCGACCAGGGATGCGGCCGGCACGCGTGCGTCGGGCGCATCGGGCGCGATGGGCTCGATCCACCCGTGCTGCTGCATCTGCCAGGCGAGGATGGCCGTGGGGACCAGCGTGGCGACGACGTACACGGCGAGCGTGCGGCGGTGGCCGAGGCGGTCGGAGATCAGGCCGCCCATCACCGAGCCCGCGGCCGCCGCGATGGCACCGGCGAGCCCCAGGGTCGCGATCTGCTCGTCGGAGAGCCCGACCTCGACGGCGAGCGCGGACTGGAGCGCGAGCCCCATCGCCATCGCGCTCGCAGGGAGGAGCGCCAGCACGAGGGCCGCGATGGACTGCCTGGAGCCCAGGATCGCCGTCGCGGCGCCCTTGACGTACTCCCAGATGGCCTTGAGCACGGCCGACGCGTCGACGCCGGCCGTCGGTGGGCCCTCACCGCCCTCGTCCATGAACAGCGCCGCGATCAGCCAGACCGACGCAACCAGCCCGGCGACCGCGTAGAACGTCGGCTGGAGCGAGCCCATCGCGCCGGCCAGGTACAGCATCCCCGACCCGCCGAGCGCCTGACCGAGGTAGGCCCCCGCGAACATCAGCCCGTTGCCGAGGCCGCGTTCCTCCTCTTTCAGGCGGGACACCGCGAGGGCGTCGATCGCCACGTCCTGCAGCGCGGAGATCCCGCTGCCGAGCACCATCACGAGCGTGAAGGTGCGGAGGTTCGCCGAGTAGTCGATGCCGGACGCCGCGAGGAGCGTGAGGATCAGGATGCCCTGGGCCAGCAGGATCCAGCCGCGGCGGTGCCCGATGCGCTTGCTGCCCACCAGGTCGACCACCGGGCCGAACGCCCACTTGAAGCCCCAGGGCGCGTAGTAGGCCGCGATGAACGCGCCCATCTCGTCGATGCCGAGGCCCTCGCGCCGCATGTAGACGGCGATGGCGCCCGCCGCGAAGCCGAGGGGGAGGCCCTCGGTCACGTAGAGCAGGAAGAAGGCGGCGAGTCGCCCCCATTTGGTCTCGAGCAGGTTCACAGCGGCGCATTCTACGCGAAGCCGGAGGCAGTCACAGGGCCCACGCGCGCGGCGTGACTACTCGGTACAGCGGAACCCGGTCTGCATGTGGGCTTCGGTCGAGCGCACGCGGTCGGACGTGGCCCCGTCGAAGCGGCGCCACATCGGCGACCCGCCCGGCCCCTGCCGCCATTCGTGCAGCGGGGTGCCGCTCCAGGTGTGGGGCTCGTCGTCGATGCGGCGCAGGCCGCCGCGCGTGGCGCAGTACGCGAACGCGGCCGCGTACGGCACCTCGACGGCGGCCCCGCTGCCAGAAGGGCGCCGCTCGGGGGCGCTCGCGAGGTACGAGTCCTCGGCGCGGCCCTCGGCGATCGCCTGATCCGGGACCCACGCGGGGTGGCTCTGGAGCCACGCGCCGAAGGCGGCCCCCGTGACGCGCGCCGGCACCCCGGCAGGCGCCGGAGCGGCCACCGGCGATGGACGGGGCACCGGGACCGGGACGGCGGCCACGGGCTCGGCCTCGACCGGAGGAGCGGGCGCGGAGACCGGGAACCGCGCCTCGAGCGCGCCGGCTCCGACCGACACGACGAGCTCGCGCTCTTCGTAGGCGCACGTGGGGCCGCAGGCATCGCCCACGCAGCCCGGTTCGCAGGCCCCCGCGCGGATCGCCACGCTGTGCCGGCCGGGACGCACCCCTTCGAAGCGCACGTCCCCGTCGGGCTGGACGGAGAGCGTGCGCCCGTCGAGCGCGACCGTCGCGGGCGCCGTGCCCACTGCGACGGTGACGGGGCGCAGCGAGGGCGGCTCGACCTCGAGGAACAGGCTGGCCGGCCCCTCGCCGGGCTCGATGCGCAGCACGGTCGAATCGACGAGGCAGGTGGACGGCAGGTCCTCGACCATCGCGTCGCACCCGTCTCCGATGGCGTAGCGCGCGTAGACCTGCCCCACGGGGACGGCCTCGAAGTGGTGGCGGCTGCCCTCGACCCGCGACGCCGGGAGGTCTTCGATGGCGATCGACACCGGCCAGCTCGGGTCGATCCCCGCGACGCGGACGACGGCGTCCCTCGAACGGGGACCGCCGGAGTAGCCCCACCAGAGCGCCGCCAGCACCGCGATCCCGGCGGTGGCCCCGACGAAGAGCCCGAGGGCGGCGAGCGCCAGGGGCCTCCGACGCGCGCTGCGGGCGGGCGGCACGGCGTAGAGGGTCGGAGCCTCTTCTCGGTCGACGGTGCCCGGCGTCGGATCGGGGATCAAGCCGAGCCCGTCCGCCGCCTCCGCTTCGCCCGTCTCGGTGGCCTCCCACTCCGGATCGAGCGCGTCGATCACGCGCGCCACCTCGTTCGCGTCGACGAGGCGGCCCTTGCGCTCCTTCATCGTCATCCGGCGCACGAGGTCGCGCAGCTCGGGCTGGAACTTCGGCCCCGGGTCGAGGTACTCGACCGTCTGCTTCTGCGTCATCACGAGGATGACCTGCCGCCGCGGGTCTTCCTTGCGCGACATCGGGAAGCCCACGGTGCCCGTGAGCATCTCGTAGAACACGACGCCGAGCGCGTAGCAGTCCCACGCGATGGGATCGACCGTCTCGGCCTGCATCCACTCGGGCGGGCAGTAGCTCACGGTCCCGAAGTGCTGCTGGCCCTGCTGGGTGATGCGGCGCGCCCCGCGCTCCATCGCGAGCCCGAAGTCCACGATCTTGGGCTCGCCGTCCTCCTCGCGGATGAGGATGTTGTCGGGCTTGATGTCGCGGTGGAAGATGCCCTTCCGATGCAGATAGGCGAGGGCGTCGGCGAGCTTCCGGCAGCGCCGCAGCGCCGTCGCGAGCGGCACCGCGCCCCGGCCCGCCAGCTCGTTCTCGAGCGAGTCGCCCTCGATGTACTCCATCTCGAGGAACGGCGGGCTGGCGTTGAGGTGGACGTTGCTCACCTTCACGACGTTCGGGTGCTCGATGGTGAACAGGATCTCGGCTTCGCGGAGGAACCGCGCCTTCGCCTCGGGGTGGAACTGGAACGCCGGATCGAGGAGCTTGATCGCCGCCTTGATGCGACCGGCGTGCCGGTTGTGGCAGCGGTAGACCGAGCCCATCCCGCCCTTGCCGAGGGCGATCTCGACCTCCCACACGTCGCCGATGACGGTGCCGGGGATGAAGGTGCTGCCGGAGGGCTGGTACATCAGCCCGTTCTACCGCAGGTGGCGCGTGTGCGGTGGGCAGACCGCGTGCGCTGGCGGCGGACGAGCACGGCCGCCAGGAGGAACACCCAGCCCGGGGGAGCGGTCGGGGCCGCGCAGCCGCACCCCGTCGGGCGCTTGCCGGCGACGCCGAAGGTCGTGATGGCGTCGGCGCCGTTGCAGTCCTGGTCGACGCCGTCGTCGATCACCTCGTCTGCGTCGGGGTGGATCGCGGGGTCGTCGTCGTCGCAGTCGGTGCCACCGGACACCTCTGCAGCGAAACCGTCGAGGTCGCGGTCGGCGTCGTTCCCGTCGCAGTCCTGATCGATGCCGTCGTACCAGATCTCCGTCGCGGCGGGGCTCACCGCGGGGTCGCCGTCGTCGCAGTCGCCGTCGACGGCGGCCGCGTCGGGCGGCGCCTCGCAGTCGCCCGACGCCGCTTCGCCGCCGTAGCCGTCGCCGTCCGCGTCGACGTACCAGGTCTGATCGATGCCTTCGTCGGTCTGCCCGTCGCAGTCGTCGTCGGCGTCGTTGCAGCGCTCGTCCGCACCCGGGTGGACGAGGGGGTCGGCATCGTCGCAGTCCGTGGCGTCCGCGACGTAGCCCGGGGAGGCCGTGGGCGCCGACGTGGAGTCGGCCGCGTCGCCGTAGCCGTCACCGTCCGCGTCGCGGTACCAGTCCTGCCGGATCACGCAGTCGTCCGCGATGCCGTTGCAGTCGTTGTCGACGCCATTTCCACAGTCCTCGGCGCGCGAGGGTTCACGTCGCGGACGCGTCGTCACAGTCGAACGCGTACGCGAACCCGTCCCCTCGCCGTCCGCGAAGCTCGACCAGGACCCCGAAGCACCGATGTCCCGGTCGCTCCCGTCGCATCGGACCCGGTGGGATCGCGTCGACGAGCGGTGCTGCGGGGGAAAGCTCGTCTCCGCAGTGCCCGTCGAGCGACCAGGGGAGGGAGGTCGCCTTCGACGGTGTTCGGGCCGCGGTCCGGGGACGAGGGCACCGCCCACGTCGGACGGCTGGTTGGCCCACCACGCGTTCCAGGATCCATCGTGACGGCCCTGGACGCGACGACCGCGTATCCGGCGGCGGCCTCTGAACAGAGTGCTTGATCGGCGGAGAACGGACCGGCGACGTCGATGCCGCCGCCATCAGGTGCGGTGTTGGCGACGACGTCGACCTGCTCGAGCACCAGGAGCCCCCGCGACCTGGGCGGCCCTCCGGAGAGGACGCCGCGTTGGCGAAAGAGCACGCTGTTGCGGACAGTGGTCGCGTTGCCGGCGACATGGAGCGCGGCGCGCCTTGTGGACAGCGTTCCCGCACAGGTAGCTCGCGCTCAGCCCGACGTTGCCGAACGAGGTGAGCGCTCCGCCGGTGCCGGACGCCTGGTTGTCGAGCATCCGGAGGTCGCTCGCCGAGAGCGTGCCGAGTTCACCGAGAGGGCGCCCCCGCTCTGGGCGGTGTTGGCTTCGAAGGTGCTGCGCGCGAGCGTCCACGTCGATGCGGCGAGGTACGGCGCCGCCCTCAGGAACACCGCAGGTTGCCCTCGAACCGCGCGCCCAGGATCTCGGCCAGGCTCGTCGCGAACACCGCGCGTCTTCCGGACGCCGCACGTTGCCCACGAACGTCGCGCCGTCGATCGAGACCCGCCGACCGAGGTGAACCGCACGTAGCCCCTCCGCGCGTCGCGGAGCCGCCGACGAACCGCGTGGCGTCGATCGTCAGGCTGGCGCCGAGCGCGACATCGACGTGCCCCCGTTCGGCGCGCCCCGCCAGACATCTCGCCCGCCTCGGATCGCGACGGAGCCGAAGTCGCGCGCCCGAGACGGCACCTCTCCGCGGTGGAGGCCGTGCCCGTCGGTCACGAGGTCGGTGAGGTCGCAGACGCCCGTCGATCGCGACACACCCGCCGTTGGCAGCGTCGGTACCGGTGCACGTCACGCCCTCGATGGCGAAGCTGGGTGGTGGAGCCCTCGACGAGCACGGCACCACCGTTGCCGTTGGTGGTCAGGGCCTCGAAGCGCGACGCCGACGGTGAGATCCGCGCCCCGTCGCGCGGACCCCGACGCCCGACTGGCCCGTGCCGCCCGGACGGGATGTCGGTCCAGCACCACCCACCGCCTCGGACGTCGATCGCGCGCTGGTTGCCCACCGCGATGGTCAGGCCCTCGAGGGCTCGCGGTGACCTGCTGGAGGTCGACCGTGGCGTTCGCCCCTGAGCTGTCGAGGGTGGTCAGAATCCGAGCAGCTCCCCGATCGTACCGTCGACGCCGACCTGGATGGCACCCCGAAGGTACGTGCCGGGGCCGACCTGGATGGTGTCTCCATCGGTGGCGTCGTCGATCGCGGCGACCACCGGGTCGTAGGTGCACCCCGACGCGCACACGTCGAGTGTGGCTGCGCGCGCGAGCGGAGAGGAACAGCACCATTTCGCTCTCATCGTACGACGTCCCGGACCGGGGAACCGGTCGCATGACGAGTCGGAGGTCATGCGCCGAAGGACTCAGCGCGCCTCCGACGCAGGTGCCGCCTCCACGATCACGGCGACGCACGCGGCGGTTCTCGGCGCGACCCGGCCAGAGTCGTTGTCGGCGATGGGGTGCGTGGGGCCGAATCCCCGTGCCACGACGCGCGACTGGGCGCACCGGAGCTCGACCAGCGCGGCTCGCACCTCTTCGGCGCGACGCTGGGGAGGCTCCATGTTCGCGCGACCGAGCCCACGCTGTCGGTGTGGCCCTGGGCCTCGATGCGGAGGATGTCGGCCTCGGCGAGCATCAGGGCGGCGACCTCTTCGAGCGCATTCGTACCGCGTGTCGATGGCCGAAGCGCCCGTCTGGAACTGGATGCTCTCGGCCTTCAGCTCGTTGCCGACGCGCTTCACGCGGGCGGGCGGGAGCTCGAAGACCACCTCGCGCGTGCCCTCGTCGATCGTGATGTCGAGCGATTGCGCCGCGCGGCCCGCGGCCCTGGCAAACACCTGCCATTCGCCAGGCGGCACCTCGCGCTCGGCCTTCCCGCCCGTGACGGCGAGCCCGGGCAGCCGCGTCTCGCCCACGATCTCGACGTGCGCGTCGAGCGGCGTGCCTTCGGGCGTTCGTACGGTCACCGACAGCTTCGCGGGCAGCGGCTCGAGCTCGACGACCTTCTCGGTGCGCCCGTCGCGGAGGGCGACCGCGCGCGGCGTGTCGGGGTGGTGGTCGGCGCTGCGCACCTCGAGGCGCACGCTCTCCGCCGCGAGGCCCGAGACGACCGCGACACCGCCGCTGTTCGTCACGCCGCGCTCCACGCCGTCGACCAGCACCGCGGCGTTCGCCACGGCCCGGCCCCGCGGGGTGCGGACGCGGACGAGCATCGACGGCTCGGGCTCGGTGCCCTGCATGTCGACCGCCACGGTGTTGAGCCGCGCCTGGGCGCTCACCTCGAAGGGGACCTCGAGGATGCCGGCCTCTGGGTGGGACAGCGTGGCGGTCCAGGCGCCCGGCACGAGCGCGAGGAGCTGGGTGCCGCTCGCGTCCAGGGCCCGCGGGGCGAGCTCTTCGGGGCCCGACAGCCACAACAGCGCGTCTGCGACGGGCGCTCCGCCGTTCGTCACCGTGAGGCGGGTGGCGCCCACGTCCCACGCGCACACGAGCTTCACCCGCGTCTCGCGGTCGTTCCGCGCCCAGGCCGTGCGCTGGGCCTCGCGCCACGGCGCCCCGCAGGCCTGCAGGGCGCGGTTGCCGGGCGCCAGCTCCTCGAGCGTCGCGGTGCCGTCGCTGCCCGTGTTCCCGACCGGCAGGCCGTCCAGCACGACGGGCGCGCCCACGACCGGCTTCCCGTCGGCGTCGACGGCCTCGACGATCAGGGTGGCTCGCCCGCCCTCGACGCCCGCGTAGCGGATGACCGCCTCTGGCAGGCCCGCGGCGGGCGCCACCACGTCGACGGTGCGCGACTGGATGCCGAAGTCGGCGTTGCTCGCGGTGACCACCCACGGGCCCGCGGCGAGCCCGTCGAAGTAGCGCTGGCCGCGCGGACCCAGCGGCTCCGGCCCGATCTGCGCGGCGCCGTCGAGCACCACCACCGCGTCGACCGGCAGGCCCGCGGCGGTCGCGGTGACGCGCAGCACGTCGGGCCGCCAGTCGACCACCACGAGCTCCTCCTCGACCCCGGCGCTCGCGTCGAGGACGTGGGAGGACGCGCGGATGGCGGGGTGGGTGACCTCGACGCGCCGCTCGCCGGCCTGCATCCCGCGCAGCCGCAGCGTCCCGCCACTCGAGGTCTCGCCGAGCGCCTCGCCGTCGAGTCGGATCGACGCCCCTTCGACGGGGCGCCCGTCCCGGTCCTGCACGCGGACGACGAGGTCGGCTTCTCCCGCGCGGTCGCGCTGGAGCACGAACTGCGCGAGCAGGGGATTCGGCGAGTCCGGCGTGATCTCGACGGCACGCTCCTGGATGCCGAGCGTGACGGACGACAGCGCCACGTTCCACGCGCCCGGGTCGAGCACCACGAGGCGCTCGCCGTCCTCCCCGAGGGGCATCGCGGGCAACGCCGTCGGGCCCGAGATCGCGACGAGCCCGTCCGAGATGGGCCCGTCGGGACCGGACGCGATGATGCGCACCGTGCCCGGGAGGTAGTCGACGTCGACGGTCGCGGGCGTCGCGTCGAGCTCGGGGCTCAGGTCGATGTCGATGACGGACTCGGCGTAGTCCTCGGACCGCACCGTGACGGAGCGGCTCTCACCCTCGAGGCCGTGCACCCACATCGAGCCCGCCGAGCCGGTCGTCCCGACGGGGATGCCGTTGAGCTGGACACGCGCCGCCTCGACCTTCTTGCCGCCCGCGTCGACGACCTCCATCGCGAGGGTACCCGCACCCGCCTCGTCGAGCAGGATCACCTCGACCACCATGGGCCGGATGCGGCGCTCGCCGACGGTGATGCGCCGCTCCTGGGCGCCCTTGCCGTCGGCCTCGACGTGCAGCATCCACTCGCCCGGCTCGAGCTGGGCGAGGAAGAACGGGGCCTCCCAGCGCAGCGGGGCCTCGGCGGGCTCGTCGATGCGCTTCAGCACCGCGCGGGCCTCGACGGGATTGCCGACGGGGTCGGTGACGCGGACGCGCAGCGGAGTCGGCAGGTACGGCAGCTCGATGGTCAGGTCGCCCGAGGGGAAGCGCGTCGGCAGCGCGACGTTCGCGAGCCCGCCCGCGCGGATGGCGAGATCGCCGCGCCACGTGTCGCGGTCGACCTCGACCACCCCGTTGCTGTCGGTCTGGGCGAGGACGAGGCTGTCGAGGTGGACCTCGGCGCCGCGGACGAGGCGCCCCGATGGGTCGACGACATGGAGCTGCACGGTCGGGAGCCGCGCCACGGGCGCTTCGCGGCTGCCTCCCTCGAATCCCGCCACGAGCTCGCCCGCGACGAGCGCGGTGCCCGGGCGGCGCCCGATGGGGGCGGGCCCACCGCCGGCCTGCGCCCACACGCGCCCGAGCCGTCCGCCCACGACGAGGCGCAGCTCGCTCCCGATCCCGAGGCCCTTCCGCGTCATCGAGCCGAAGCCGTCGGCCTCGAGACCCACCGCGAGGGCCTGGCCGAGGGGGAGGCGTCCGCCGGCGCCGACGCGCCAGCCCGGACCCCCTGCGAGGAGCCCCTCGGGCCGCCAGTCCGCCCCGAGCTCCACCGTGGTGACCACCGGCCCGAGATCGGTGCCCGCGGCGAGGCTCCCCCCGAACCGGAACCCTCCCGCGCCGAGGTACCGCGCGCGGCTCCCGGTCGGCAGCCGCACCCACGGCGAGACGCGCAGCCGGAAGGGCCCGCCCGCCGGGAGAAGCCCGATACCCCCGGACACACGGGCGTCTCCGAGGCCTCCGCCGCCTTCCTCGCCGCCCGACGCGAGCCGGAAGGGGAGCGCCGCGGACAGCACCAGGCGGTCGGTGAAGGCGTACGAACCCCCCACCTGCGCGTCGAAGGCGGGCCCGACGAGCTCGCGTGTCGTGAGCGCCGCGCCGCCGTCGTCGACGAACTCGGTGAGGCTCGCGCCGGCCGCCCGCAGGCCGACGGCCGCAGACCACGCACCGGCCGCCGGGCTCGCGGCGGACATCAGCCGCAGCGGCTGTGCGAAAGCCTCGGGGAGGACGAGCGGATCCGGGCCCTGGGTGTCGAGCGTCTGGGCCCGGGCCCACCCGAGCAACAGGAGCAGCATCGATCAGCCCCCGGGGGCGAGCGGCAGCACGACCTCGAAGAGCGCTCCGCCTCCGTCGGCGTTCAGCGCGCGGATCCCGCCGTGGGCCTCGTCGACGAGCCGCCGGCAGATCCCGAGACCCAGCCCGTAGCCCTCGTGGTGGCCCGCCGCCTGTACGCCCGACTCGAAGATGCGCTGCAGCTCGCCCTCCGGGATGCCGGGCCCCCGATCGCGCACGCGGAGCACGCCCCACGTGCGGTCGTTCGCCCGACGGCGGGACAGCGTGACCTCCACGACCGTCCCCTCGGGAGCGTACTTGATCGCGTTGCCGACGAGGTTGGCGACGAGCCGGGTGAGGTCGTCGGAGCGGCCGAGAATTCGCGCCGGAACGTCTCTCACCTCGATGCTGACGCCCTTCTTCCGCGCATCGAAACGCGACAGCTCGCACACGCGCTGGACGAGCTTGTCGAGCTCGAGCTCGACGGGATCCTCGCGCTTGCCCGACAGGAGCATGGCGACCTGGCGTTCGATGAGACGCGAGACCTTGCCGAGCTCCTGCACGATGGATTCGGCCCAGGGCTCGAGACCGGCCTCCTCTTCGAGCGTGTCGAGGCCCATGCGCAGCGTCGACACGAGGTTGCGCACGTCGTGCGAGGTCTCGCGTGCGTGCTGCACCGCGCGGCGCTGCTCCTCGTGGTGCTCGGCGTTCACGACCGCCGCGGCCGCATGCGACGCGAACGCACGGACGAGCCAGGCGAGGTCGTGCAGCTCCTCCTTCGAGGCGCGGCGGCTGTCGGCGTAGAGCGCGCCCAACACGTTGGCCCCGTCGGACATCGGCACGCAGATCGCGGTGCGCAGCTGGAGGGACATGATGCTCTTGGCGCGCGCGAGCGCCGAGTCGTCGCCGAGATCGGGTGAGACGACCTCGCGGCCGAGCTCGAGCGCGCGCTTCGCGATGGACATCGACGGCACGCCCGGCTCGCCGTCGCGCGACGCGCTCGCCACGACGACCGGGCCGTCGGCGCCGGGCCGGATGACGAAGGCGCGGTCGGCGTCGAGCAGCTCGATGGTCGACCACACGATGGTCTGCAGCACCTCTTCGAGCACGCGTTTGCGGCTGACCTCGATCGCGACCGAGACGAGCTGCTGGATGCGCGCGTCGGCGCTCGCCGTCCCGTCGAAGCGGTCGAGCAGGGCGGTCGCGGCTTCGGCCAGGCGCGCGTCGCCGCGCGTGTCGGCGAGGATGCGCACACGGAGCGCTTCGACCTGGGCCCGGTCGGTCTGGCCGGCCTCTTCGAACGCCAGCGCGGCGAGCAGGGCCACGCGCGGCAGGACCGTGGGCTGGGCGCGGAGCTGGGCGAGCGACTCGGAGATCGTGGCCGCGAGCTGGCGCGCCTTGCCGATCCGCGCGCGGATCAGGCCGAGGTAGAGCGACGTGATGATGGCTTCGACGCCCAGCCCGAGCTCGGTGGCCCGCGCGTTGGCACGCATCAGGCGGGTGGTGGCGTCGGGTGCCCCGCGGAGGTGCCCGAGCCACGCCTCTCGTCGATCGAGGGGGACGCGCGCGGCATCGAGCCCGGCGGACTGCGCGGCGGCGAGCCCCTCGGCCAGCGCGGCTTCGGCGCGGTCGATGTGGCCGCGCTCGAGGTGGTGGTCGGAGAGCGCCCCCGCTGCGGCCGCTATGCGCTCGGCATCGCCGGCTTCGCGCGCCCGGTGCAGCGCGGCTTCGATGCGCTCGAGGTCGGTGATGCCCGGCGCGGCCGGCCCGATCCAGGGCAGCTGTTCGACGGGGTCCATGGGAACAGCCGCGAAGTGGTGCCCCTGGACCTTGGGCGGATCATCCGACATCACGGCTCATTTCTAGCGCACGCGGTCGGGTGGTGTCGCGCGTGGGAAAGTCCGTGGACAGTCGTCTGAGGCCAATGGGCCCGTCAGGCGGCCCGTCCCAGCAGTCTGTAGGATTCGACGCGGGCTTCGTGCTCGAAAGGGATGGTGACGAGCGTGAGCTCGTCGGCGGCGGTCTGGCGGGCGAGGGCCTCGAGGCCCGTCAGCACCTGATCGGGCGTTCCCACGAGCGCAAAGTGACGCCGCATCTCGATGGCCATGCGCTCCATCGGGGTGTAGTCGTCGCGGATGGTGGCCGGGTCGGGGAAGCGGGGGTTGCGGCGGCGGAGCAGGGCTTCGACGAACCAGTGCTCGCTGCTGCGCGTCAGCGCGTGCGCCTCGGCTTCGGTCGGGGCGGCCTGCACGTACCAGGCGAGGTTCACGCGCGGGCGGTCGCCGAACCGGCCGGGACGGAAGCTCTGGTGGTACTCGGAGAGCGCCGGCATCATCTGGCGCGGGTCGAGGAAGCCGCCGAAGGCGTAGGGGAGCCCACGCGAGCCGGCGTATCGCGCGCTGGCGGGGCTGGTGCCCAGCACCCAGGGCTCGGCACAGCGGTCGACGGCGGGCGAGGCGAACGTGTCGCCGAAGGGACGCGCGGCCGTGCCCGGGCCGAGCCACGCGAGCAGCTCGTCGACGGCCTCGAACGAAGCGCCGCGCACGCCGAGCGCTTCGGGGGCATGGCCCTCCGAGCCCCCGCTCCGCCCGATGCCCAGGTCGATGCGGCCCGGGAACAGCGCCTCGAGCAGGTTGAACCGCTCCGCGACCGCGAGCGGGCTGTAGTACGGCAGCAGGACGCCGCCGGAGCCGATGCGCAGGCGGGTCGTGATGCTGGCGAGGTGCGCCATCAGCACGTCGGGTGCGGCAGACGCCAGGGCGCGGTCGCTGTGGTGCTCGGCGACCCAGAACCGGTGGTAGCCGAGGCCGTCGGCCTCGCGCGCGAGCGCCACGGTGTTCTGCACGGCTGCCTCGGGCGTGCTGCCCTCCGACACGGGCGACTGGCAGAGGATGTTGAGCTTCACGGGGTCTCCGGGCGGAGCGCCTCCCGGCCTTCTGCGAGCAGCAGCCCGAGCACCGAGAGCTCGAGCGGACCGTGGAACAGCGCGAGCCGCAGGTATCCCGCGCGCGAGGCGCCGAGGTCGAACAGGCCCCAGATCGCGAACCCGACGGTGAGCGCGATGGCGACGACCAGCACGGGATCGCCGAGATCCGCCCGGAGGGCGCGCAGGCTGGCCTTCCAGCTCCGCGGGCTCGGCCGGGGCCGCGCCTCTTCGGGGATGACGCGCAGCCACAGGCCGTAGTGCACGGACTGGGCGAACGCGAAGGCCACGACCCAGCGCGTCGCCCACACGGGGTCGAGCCCGGGCGCCAGTGACGCCACGTGGTACGCGAGCGACGGCCCGCCGGGGATGCCGAGCCCCGTGAGCGCGACCGTGTCGAACGCCCCGCCGAGGATGGCGGCGAGCGCGATGCCGAACCCCGTCGCCGTCACGCCGCGCGCGAGACCCGTGGCGTGCCCGTGCACCGCCGCGGAGAGCGCCAGCCACACGGCCACTGCGACGAGGTTGTGGGCGTGCGCGAGGGCGACGTGCGCGGGCCGCACTGCGACGAGCGCGACGCCGGCGAGCGCGAAGAACGGCACGGCCGCGGCGAGCCGGCGTGCGAGAGGCGCGCGGGCGAAGAGGGGCGCGAGCGCCGCGCCGACGAGCCCGATCCGCAGGTCGACGAGCGCGCTCGACAGCGCGACCAGGGCGCCGATGACGAGGGCCCCGCGACGCCGGTGCAGGCCAGGTCGGGCGACGAGGTACCGCAGGTCGGCGACCAGGTGCGGCACGCCGAGCAGCACGGGCCCCAGCGCCAGCAGCCACAGCGGCGCGAGCACCGCGCCGACCAGCGAGCCCAGCACCACCGAGGCGCCGTGCAGCCCGACGCGCACGTCGCGATCGCGGATCCACGGCCCGAGCCACGGCACGAACGCGCGGTACAGCGCGCGTCGCGCCGCATCGAGCGGTGCGAGCGAGCGCTCGACCCCCGCGAGCACGGCTGCGCTCAGGCCCACGTCAGTCGCGCCGCCGGAGGGCCAGCAGGCCGAGCGCGAGGACCACCATGCCGCCCGCCGCACCCGAGGCCGTCGCGCACCGCTTCGACTCCTCGTTCTTCACGCAGGCGCCGTCCTTGCACGTGCCCGCATCACCGGCGTCGGTCGTGCAGGTATCGCCCTCCTCGAGCGTCGAGCAGTCCTCGGGGAGCGCCGGTACGTCGGCGCGGGCGGAGAGAACGGCGAGCAGCAGGGTCATCGGGCCTCCAGGCGCGTCCATGATCGGTCGTCGTGAGGTCTTCGTCCACCCGCGTCTCGGGATACGCTGGCGCATGGTCGTCCTGGCGCTCGTGCTGCACGGAACGCCCGCAATGGCGGGGGCCTCGGCGCTGTTCGGAGCCGCGGGCGAGCGCTGGGAGCGGACCGGCCGGCTTCCGGACTTCAGCTGGGCCGGGTACCGCGCAGGGGAGCCCCTTCCCGACGTGCCCGCCGTGGCTTCGCTGGCCGCGCCGGTCGACGGCGCCGACGCGACCGCGCTGCTCCAGGGCGCGCTCGACGGCACGGTGGGCGGTGCGCTGGTGCTGGGTCCCGGGACCTTCACGCTCTCCGATGTGCTCCGGATCGACCGATCGGGAGTGGTGCTCCGCGGCGCGGGCCCCGAGACCGTGCTCGACTTCACGGTCAGCCTCACCGACCTCCGCGGGCCCCAGCCCCAGTGGTCCTGGAACGGCGGGCTGGTCGAGGTGATCGGGCCCGGCGTGGGCGAGGTGCTCTCGGCGGCGGGCCCCGCGCTCCGCGGCGACAGCCGCCTCCCCGTCGCGTCGGTCGAAGGCCTGGCCCCCGGTCAGCTCGTCGTGCTGCGGGTGTTCGACATCGACGGCAGCTTCGCGCGGCACCTGCACGCCGACCTGGCCGACGGGGGGGACTGCGACTGGCAGCCCGCGGGCCGTCCGTTCGAGTGGCCCGTGCGCATCGCGTCGATCGACGGGGATGCCGTGGTGCTGCAGCAACCCCTGCGCTTCGACGTCCGTCCGGCATGGGAGCCGGAGCTCGCCGCGGCGCCATTCATCGAGGGGGTCGGGATCGAGCACCTCACGGTGCGGTTCCCGGCCGTGCCGTACGGCGGGCACCTGAACGAGGCCGGCTACAACGGCATCTTCGTCGACGATGGCGCGGTGGACGGCTGGATCCGCGACGTGCGGTTCGTGAACGCCGACAACGCCGTGCTGCTGGACCGGCTCACCAAGCACTGGACGGTCGAGGGCGTCCGGCTGGAGGGTCGACAGGGGCACCATGGCACCAACATCGCGAGCACCGCCGACGTGCTGTTCCAGGACTGGGTGCAGGACGCCGACTTCGTGCACGGGGTGACGGTCGATCACCGCGCCAGCGGGAACGTCTTCCGGCGCGGGTCCGGCGCGGCGCTGATGCACCTCGACCACCACCGCGACGCGCCGTTCGAGAACCTGTTCACCGACATCGCCGCGCAGACGGACTTCTTCCACGGCGGGAGCCTGTGTGCGGGGCCGCCGTCCGGGGCGCGGACCACCGCGTGGGGCATCCACCACCCCGTCATCCCGCCGTACTTCGGCACCGTGCTCGGGAACGTGGTGGGCGAGATCGACCCGGTGGCCGACCCCATGGAAGACGCCGCGGGCGCCTGGGTGGAGCCCGTCGCCGGTCTCGAGCCACCCGACCTCTACCAGGCCCAGCGCGACCTCCGGCTCGGCCTGCTCGTGCCGCCTGGAGAGACCGCGGACACGGCCGCTGCGGAAGACCCGCCGCCCCGTGGGGCGTGCGGTTGCTCGGCGGCGGGTGGCGCCCGGGAGGCCGCGCTCCTCGGGGCGCTCCTGGCATCCGGGCTGCTCGCGACCGGTCGCCGCGAGCGACAATCCGCCAGACGGGAGGCGAGATGACCGACATCGCAGAGCGGATCCGCTCCATGCCCAAGGCCGAGCTGCACCTGCACATCGAGGGCACGCTCGAGCCGGAGCTCACGTTCCAGCTCGCCGAGCGCAATGGCGTACCGCTTCGCTGGCCCGACGTCGACGCGCTGCGCGCGGCGTACGACTTCCAGGATCTGCAGTCGTTCCTCGACCTGTACTACGAGGGCGCCGGAGTGCTCCGTACAGCCGAGGACTTCCACGACCTCGCGTGGGCCTACTTCCAGCGCGCGGCGGCCGATCGCATCGTGCACGCCGAGATCTTCTTCGACCCGCAGACGCACACCGACCGCGGCATCCCGTTCGATCTCGTGATGGAGGGTCTGCAGGCCGCGCGCGCACGGGCCGATCGCGAGCTCGGCCTCTCGACCCTGCTCATCTGCTGCTTCCTCCGCCACGCGTCCGAGGCCTCGGCGTTCGCGACCCTCGAAGAGCTCACCCCGTGGGCCGAGCAGGTCGTGGGGGTCGGGCTCGACTCCGCCGAGGTCGGCAACCCACCCGAGAAGTTCGCGCGTGTGTTCGCGGCCGCCCGCGAGCGCGGCTTCCGGGCGGTGGCCCACGCGGGCGAGGAGGGGCCGCCGTCCTACATCCGGGGCGCGCTCGATGCGCTGCGCGTCGAGCGGATCGACCACGGGGTGCGGTGCCTCGAGGACCCCGAGCTGGTCGCGCGCCTCGCCCGCGAGCGGGTTCCGCTCACCGTCTGTCCGCTCTCGAACCTGAAGCTGCGGGTCGTCGAGCGACTGGAGGACCACAACCTCGGAGAGCTCCTCGCGGCGGGGCTCGTCGCGATGGTGAACTCGGACGACCCCGCGTACTTCGGGGGCTACCTGACCGAGAACCTGCTCGCGGTGCATCGCGCGCTGGGCCTCGATGGCGCGGCGATGCGCCAGCTCGGCGTGAACGCGTTCGAGGCGAGCTGGCTGGCGTCCGACGCGAAGGCCCGCTGGATCGCCGAGATCGACGCCCTCTTCGCCTGATCAGGAGCGCAGGCGGTCGCGGATGTCGTCGGGCAGGAGCCCCGGATCGTCGAGGCTCGCGAGCACGTCGGAGCGCGAACGGGGAATCGCGCCGCCCTGGTCGCCCGCGGGCGGCGGGCCCGGGCTGCCGGGTGGCCGTGGCGCGACCTGGGAGAGGCAGGGCGACAGATCCGGCCCGTCGAGCGGCCGGCGCGGAGTGAGGCAAGGCGCGAGGCGCAGGCACGGGCCCACGGGCACCGGCTGGACGATCTGCGGCGCGACGATCTGCAGGCAGGGCTGGATCGGGACGGGCGGCGGTGGTGGCGGCGGTGGCGGGGGTGGCGGTGGGGGGGTCTCGATCGAGAGGCACGGATGCATCTCGCCATCCGGGCCGTCGTGGCCCTCCCCGTCGTCGCCGCCATCGTCGTCGAACAGCGTGCCGACGAGGGGCAGATCGGCGGGGTCGCAGCCGTCTACACAGGCCGAGAGGCCCAGCGCCGCGAGGACCGCGGGAGAGAGTCGTCGCTCGCTCATGGCGCCGCCTCTCCGGAAGGCCCTGGCTCTGCGGGCTGCTCCGGCTCGGGCTGCGGGGGCTCGCGCAGGCGCATGCTCCGCCCGATCCGCTCGAAGTCGGCCAGCAGCGTGTCGTACGGCCCGACCTTGCTGGAGCAGGCGATGACGCCCGCCCACGCGCCCTGCACGGCGGTGAAGGTGAGCACGTGGTCTTCGCCGCGCGTCACGTCGGTGCGCTGGAGGGCGAGGCCGTCGAGATCGAGCGCCTCGTCGGTGCGTGCGTCGACCGGGCCCCCCTTGGACTCGAAGGTCTTCACGGCCGCGTCGGCATGGGTCGCGGCGGTCGTGCCGGTCTGGAGCTTCTCGGTCGCCCCCACGCACTGCCCGGCCCTCTCGGGCGCGACGCAGCGGACGTAGCGCGTCGTGAACGTGCGCGGCATCGGATTCCAGCCCACGGGGCACGTGAGCTCGAGCCATCCCGTGCCGAGGCGGGTGTTCCCCTCGGCGTCGGTCTCCTGGACGAACGGCGTGGAGACGCTCAGCTCCGGTTGCGGAGGTGGGGGCGGGGCCTCGGGGGGCGGAGTGGGAGTGCCGGTGCAGGCCAGCGCGAGAACGACGAGCATGGAGCGTCGGTAACCCGCGCGATACCGGGGGCCCATGGACTACGACCCCGCACGGGCGCCCACGGTCGCCGACTGGCTCGCGCTCGACGAGCAGGCGCGCATCCGGGCCGCCCTCCTCGCGCACGAGGGGCGGTTCCCCGACGCCCTCCACACGGCCGAGGCGAATCGGATGATGCACGCGTCCCTGCACGCGATCTGCGAGACCCAGATCGCGTCGGGGGCCCCCGAGATCACGAAGCAGACGCTCGATCGGCTGTGTGCGGCGGGGATCCGTCGGCACGCCGCGCTGCACGAGATCATGCGGGTGCTGGCGCACCACATCGCCGACATGCGGGAGGGTGGGCGCTTCGATCAGCTCGCCTGGGCCGCGGATCTCGCGGCGCTCGGCCCGTCCGACGTGCTGGGGCGCGCGCTGTCGGGGATGCCGCCGTCCGAGACCGCGACGAAGAACCGCGCCCAGCGTAGGGCTGCGAAGAAACGCCGCTAGGCTGGAGGCGCGCGGAGCGCGCTCCAGCCTCCCGTGCGCGTGCGCGTGCGCGTGCGCGTGCCCGATTCGGGGGTCGGGAGCGCGGCGGATGGCGGCAGCGGTCCGACACCGAAGGTCCGCCGCGACCGCGCAGGCGTCCGCAGCGTCCTTCCGAGACGAACGCTTCAGCCACACCGGTCGGGCACGCGCACGCGCACGCGCACCGCCTTCGGCTGGGCGCGGGTGGAGGTGGTCGCGCGGCGGGCTTTTCAGAGCCCGCAGGGAACCACGATTCCCGGCCCGATGGTCGGCTCGGTCGACCCCGCCTCGACGTCGAGGTCGAGGCAGCTCACGGCCCCGTCCGCACACGGGATGCACGTGTCGCCCGCGTTCGCCGCGAGCACGCACGTGGCCCCGGGGAGCCCGAGCAGCGCGTCGAAGTCGCGGGTGTCGATGCGACCCGTGAACCGCACGTCCAGCAGCTCGCCATCCGCCGTGACCCGCCCGACCAGCGTCAGCCCGTCGATGTGGATCGTGAGCGGCACGATGGCCCCGACGACGGGGATCTCCATCAGGCTCGCCTCGGTCGAGAACACGGGGTTCTCGGAGAAGTCCGCCGAGATGCCCACGGCGCTCGGGCACTCGGGCTGACCGCCCGGCCACGCCGCCGTGAACGCGGCGTCGAACGAGGCGCCGTCGGGCGCGACCTCGACGACCTCCATCAGGAAGCTGTCGAACTCCACGAAGGCGGTGAGCGCGGCGGCCGAAGCGGGCTCGTGCCACACGAGCTCGCCGAACGGCAGCTCCCAGGCGTCGCCCGGCGCGACGGACACGGGCTCCTCGACCGTCTGGAACGTCGATTCGGTGACCGCACCGCACACCTCGACGCGCGCCGTGTACGTGAACTCGTGCAGGAAGGGCTCGTCGGGCGCGAAGATCGCGGTGAGCCCGTTCGGGGCGAGGGTGGTGATGCCGGACACCCCGGTGATGCCGACCGACCAGCCCGGATCCGGCGGCGCGGAGAGCTGGACCTCGACGACGGCGTCGGTCCGCACGTCGGTGGTGCCGTCCGCCGGTGTGAGGCCGACGAGGCGGGAGACGCAGCTCGGCTCGGGGTCGGGCGCGGGCTCGGTGGCGGG
Source organism: Alphaproteobacteria bacterium (assembly GCA_020632875.1). Classification (GTDB taxonomy): domain Bacteria; phylum Myxococcota_A; class UBA796; order UBA796; genus JACKEQ01. The sequence continues at coordinate 26,866 of JACKET010000011.1, read as the reverse complement.
TTTCGCGCAGCCGGCGAGGACGAGGGCGAGGAAGACGGGCTTCATGAGGCCTCCACCCGGAGCTATGCCCTCCCGGGTCCCGATCCGCCAGTCGGGGCGCGACGTGCTACAAGCCGGGTGTCCCCCGGAGAGTGCCGATGCGACGCTGGCTCCTCATCCTCGCCCTCGTGAGCTGCAAGGGCCAGTCCGACACCGACACCGATCCCGACGGCGATGCCGACACCGACGCGGATTCCGACACGGATGTCGGCGAGTCCGATGTCGACACCGATACCGACGCCGACTCCGACACCGACACGGACGCCGACTCCGACTCCGATACCGATGCGGACACCGACACGGACGCCGACTCCGACTCCGATACCGATGCGGACACCGACACGGACGCCGACTCCGATACCGACGCGGACACGGATGCCGACACCGACACCGACATCACGCCTCCGCAGGTCGAGATCACGATCGATGCGAACACGCTGAAGATCATCGGCGCCGAGCCGCACGACGCCGCGGGCGCGGGCCTGATCCTCGAGGATCTGAACGGCGACGGCGTGGTGGACGTGATCGTGGGCTCGCCGGACGCGACCGACCGGTCGCACTCGAAGATCCACGTCGTGTACGGGCCGATCACGGCGGACGTCGACCTCGCCACCGTCACGACGCGGCTCGAGGGCGACGCCACGCGCTGCATCGGCCTGCGCATGGCCATCGGGCACCTCGACGACGACGCAGACTGGGACCTGGTCACGAACGACAACTGCTGGCAGGGCACCACCACGTACGACATCGGACGGGTCTTCACGTACAGCGGGCTGCCGACCGGCCCGACGTCGTCCGACACGTTCGTCGCCGAGATCACGCCCCCCGCGAACCGCCGGATCTCGTTCCTGCTCCAGACGGGCAACCTGCTCGGCGACGCGAAGGACGACCTCGTGCTGCAGTCGTCCCGGAACGCGTCCAACACCGGGAACCGCGGCGACCTCTGGGTGCTCGAGAGTCCCATCGCCACGCAGCAGCTCACGCTCCCGGGGCACGTCTACGGCTCGGAGGACCCGCTCGCGCCCAACAACCTGTGGGCCGAGCAGTTCGTGGTCGACCGCACCGACGCCGATGGCAACGGCTACGCCGACCTCGTGGTGACCGGCCAGTACGTCGACCCCGTCGCGAACGGCATGTACGACGCGTACGGCGCGGTGCTCTCGTACACGGGGCCGTTCGACACGACCCCGGGTGTGCACCTCGACCGCGCCGACGGCGGGGTGACCGGCGTGAGCCGATGTGCCCAGCTGGGCCGCACCCTGCGCATGGCCGACATCGACGGAGACGGCGACAACGAGCTGCTCGTCACGTCGCCCGGCGCGGGGACGGCCGACGCCACCGGGCTCCCGTGCACCGGGTTCACGAACGAGGGCCACGGATACGTGCTCGACTCGCCGCTCGGCGCCGTGGGGACGGTGGACGACACGGTCCGCTTCCAGGGGGAGAACGGGCTCGTGTACATGGCGCCCCTCGGCGACTTCAACGGCGACGGCCACCAGGACATCGTGGTCGCCGACCTGCTCGCCGGGCCGTTCGGCCAGTTCTTCACGACCTACCTGTTCATGGGGCCGTTCTCAGGCGTGCTCGAGCCGGCCGACGCCGAGTACCGCATCGTGGCCTCCGTGCCGTTCAACCTGTGGGGCGGGCAGGGCGGCGACGTGACGGGCGACGGCTACTCCGACCTGCTCATCAACACGCCCAACTACCCCGATGCCACGGACGGCCGCGGCGCGGTGTTCATCGTGGAGGGGCGTCCCTGAGGGTGCGCCCGCAGGCCGCTTCGGCCTCGGCGCGCGCGATCTCCTCGGCGAGCAGGGGCGTCTCGGAGGCGTCGACCTCGAGGAGCAGGAACCGGGCGACGATCGCTGCGGCGGCGTCGCCTTCGTCGGTGCAGGCGCGGGTGGCCCAGTGGGCGAGGAGCGCAGCGCGGCGGGCAGCGGGCGTCTCGAGCCGCTCTTCGCCGTAGAACGGCTCGCCGTCGTCCCAGAGGGCCTGCAGGCGGTCGGGGAGCGCTTCGCCGAGCGCTCCGGCGAAGGTCTGGCGGGTCATGGCCTGCCGCCACTCGGTGACCTCGAGCCAGATCTCCTCCATCACGCGGACCCGGTCGGGACGGAGCTTCCGTGCGGAGATCACCTCGCTGACGGAGAGGATCGGGCCCCACAGCCGGGCGCCGGTGTTGCCGAGCTTGATGCCGGGCGGCGGGGGACCGGCGAGCGACACGGCGCCGCTCTCCTGCACGTGGACGGTGCCGTCGTCGAGGATGTCGACGTACGGCCGGACGGGGGTGTCGCTGTGGTAGCGGGTGCCGCCGCGGATGGGCTCGGCGTGGCCGTAGCCGATCTCGGCGAGGCGGGACGTGAGCGCCTCCCGCGCGCGTCCGGGGCTGTAGACGACGATCTCGGTGGTGCCGTCCTCGAGCACGCGGTACTCCGCGGGCCGTCGCTCGCGGGGCGGCGGAGGCGGCTCGTACGGGCTGCGCAGGCCGGCGACGACCTCGGCGAGCGCACCGTCTCCGTTCTGATCGACGGCGAGGAGCCCCAGCTCGCGGGCCTCGAGCGGGTGTCCGGCCTCGACGAGGCCCTCCAGGGCGGCACGGACGGCGGTGGAATCGTCGGGGTGGCGCTGGATCAGGGCTCGCCAGGGATCGGCGCGCTCCGAGACGGGCAGCGACAGGATGCGCAGGACCTCGAGCTCGGCGTCGTCCGGCGCGAGGGCGTAGGCCTGCGCGAGGTGGCTCGGATCGCCCGATCGCGCGTGGGCCGCGGCGTGGGCGCGCGCCACCTCCGGCCAGTCCGGCGCGACGCCTGCCGCACGGTCGAGGTGCGCGAGGGCCTCGTCCTCCCGGGCGCGGGCGCGCTCGATCGCCGCGGCGAGCATCCAGCCCGCAGGGCAGTCGGGCCAGCGGTCGGCGAAGCGCTCGGCATCGACGAGCACGGCGTCGGGCTCGGCGAACGACCGCCGCCGCAGCACGACGAGGTCGGCGTGCCCGGCCGCATCGAGGCTTCCGGACTCCACACACCGATCCGCGACCGGATCCGCCAATGCCAGGATCGACCACCACACGACGGTCCTACGTGGAGCGGCGGCGGTTGTTTCTCCCCGCGCACGTCATAGGGGGAGCCATGACCGACCCCTACGCCGACATGCCCTACCCAGACGCCCTCCACGAAGGCACCCACCTCGATGGGCTCGCCGCGAGGGCCCGCTTGCACGGCGTGGACGCGCCCGACCCCGAGACGGCGCGCGTTCTGGCTATCGGCACCGCGCGCGGGGCGAACCTCCTCGCCCTCGCTGCGGCCTTCCCGAAGGCCACGTTCGTCGGCGTCGACCTCTCCGAGGCCCAGGTGGGCGAGGCCGACGCGATGCGGCGCGAGCTCGGGCTGTCGAACATCCGGTTCGTCGCGGCCGACCTCACCACGATCGACGCGTCGTGGGGCGACTTCGACTACATCATCGCCCACGGGGTGTTCAGCTGGGTGCCGCCCGAGGTCGCCGATGCGCTGCTGGGGCTCTCCGCGCGGCTCACGGCCACGGGCGTGATGTACGTCTCGTACAACGTGTTCCCGGGGTGGTCCGACCGGATCGTCATCCGCGAGCTGCTGCTCAGGCACACGGCGTCGATCGAGGCCCCGCGCGACCGCATCGCACAGGCCCGCGAGCTCTTGAGGTTCCTGGCGAGCCAGAAGCCGCGCGCCGCCTGGGCCCACGACCTCGACGCGATCGTCGCCGAGTTCGACGAGCACGAAGACGGCTACCTGTTCCACGAGTGGCTCGAGACCTTCAACCACCCCCTGTGGTTCGAGGACTTCGTGGCGCGCGCCGCGGCGGCGGGGCTCGCGTACCTCACCGACGTCCAGCTCCCGCGCTCGCTCCCCGCGAACTACGGGCCCGACGTCGAGTCCGTGCTCGAGCCGCTGGGGCCCGTGGGCGCCGGGCGCTACCTCGATTTCCTCGGCGACCGCCGGTTCCGGCAGAGCCTGCTGGTCCGCGCCGAGGTGAAGCCCGACCGCACGTTCGACCCCGAGCGCATGCGGGCCTTCCGGTTCTCGGCGCGCTTCACGGCCTCCGGGCCGCCACCCGCCGACGGCGCCTGGGAGCTCCAGAGCCCGAGCGGTGGGTTCTCGGCGGGCACGCCGACGAGCAAGCTCGCGCTGCTGCACCTGCTGCGCGTGTGTCCCGAGCGCCCCTCGTTCGACGAGATCCTGGGCGCGCTCCCCGAGGCCCAGCGGGATCCAATCGACCTCGTGCAGACGCTGCTCGCGTGCGTGATGCGCGACTGGGTGGGCCTGCACGTGTGGAAGAGCCCGATCTCCGCGAGCGCGGGCGCACGACCGCGGGTGTGGGGGCTGGCTCGTCAGCTCGCGGATCGCGAGAGCGTGCCGAGCCTGCTGCACCAGAACGTCCGGATCGGGGCGCTGGGACGGCTGTTCCTGCGCGAGCTCGACGGGCGCACCACGGTGCCCGAGCTCGCCGCGCGCCTCGTCGCGCTGGAGGAGAGCGGCTCGCTCCAGGTGGGCTGGCCGGGCGCGCGCCCGTCCGACCACGACGGGCGACTCCGGGTGCTCACCGACCTCGTCCAGGATCGCGTCGACTCGCTCGCGCGGCTCGGGTTGCTCGTCGCGAGCCGATGAAAGGGTGGTGAAAACCGCCCGCGCGATCGGGCGCGGTACCCTCTGAGGGACCCCGGGGGGGGGATCTCGCATGGCGGGTCTGCATGGGTGAGCTCGAAGAGCTGCGCGCGCGGGTGCTCGAGCTCGAAGCCGAGGTCGACGGGCTCGCTGCGTCCCGTGCGCGCGTCGAAGAGCTCGCGCTCCAGCACCGGGTCGACCGACTGGTCTGCGACGCCCGCGAAGAGTCCCTGTTCTGCGTCGGCGTGCTCGAGGTCGTGAGGGCCTGCGCGGCGCTGCAGCTCAACCAGGGCGCGGCCCTGTTCGTCGCGGGCGACGAGTGGGTCGAGGTGGGCCGTGACACGCGGATGCCCGACAAGCTCGGCGTGCTGCTCCAGGCGCGCGAGACGCTGGGCTTCGATGCGCCAGCGCCCCTCGGCGACGGGCTCCTCGCGGTCCCCCTGGTGGGGCACTCCGGTCTCGTGGGCGCGTTGGTGCTCGGTGTGCATGCGACGCCCGAATGGTCGGCGCGATGGGCCGACGTGCTGCGCTCGGTGGGGCGCGCCGTGGGCACCGCCATCGAGCGGGTGCGGATCGAGCGGCAGTGGGGCTCGATGGCCCGCGAGCTCGAGGTCGCCCGCGACGAGGCCCTCGCGGCGAGCCGGGCGAAGAGCCGGTTCCTCGCCAACATGAGCCACGAGCTCCGCACGCCGCTGAACGCCATCATCGGGTACGGCGAGATGCTCCGCGACGACGCCGAGGACGACGGTCTGCCGAGCTACGTCGAAGACCTCGGCAAGGTGCTGTCGGCCGGGCGCCACCTCCTCGCGCTCGTCACCGACGTCCTCGACATGACCCGCATCGAAGCCGGGCACGTCGAGCTGGAGCCCATCCGCTTCGACGTCCGCGGGTTGGTCGCGGGCCTCGCGCGCGACGTGGCGCCGCGGTTCGCCGCGACCGGCAGCACGCTCGAGGTGCGCGTCGAGGCCGAGATCGGCGGGATGTTCGCGGACCCGACGAAGGTGGCGCAGTGCCTCACCAACCTGCTCGACAACGCGGCGAAGTTCGCGCCGCGTGGGCGGGCGGTGCTGACCGTCAGCCGCCGCGACCCCTACCTGTTGTTCAGCGTCGCCGACACCGGGCTGGGGATGTCGCCCGACGAGCTCGCGTCCGTGCTCGATGCGTTCACCCAGGGCGACGGGTCGGCCACCCGGCGGTTCGGCGGCTCGGGCCTCGGGCTCTCCATCACCCGCGGGCTGTGCGAGCTCATGGGGGGCGCGATGTCCATCGCATCGGAGCCGGGGGCGGGGACGACGGTGGAGCTGCTGCTCCCGGTCGACTGGGCGTCCTGACGCGTCAGGGGGCGGTGCAGTCCGGCGCGACCACCCGCAGGGGGAGGTCGGGCGCGAGGGCGTCGAGGGTGTGCTGGAGCTCGATCGTGGCGAGCCGGTCGGCCTCTTCGAGCAGCCGCGGCGCGGAGTCGACCTCGCCGCGTGCCTCGAGGAACCGGCACAGCTGCCGGCGCACCCAGCGGGCCGCATCCGGGTGGTAGACGAAGCGCGCGGCCGCGTCGTCGCGGGGCACGACGGGCTGTGCGCGGCCGTGCCCGGTGGCGGTGCAGCTCGGGAAGACCGCGACCTCCTCCTCGGCGTGGTGGCCTTCGAGGACCTCGAGAACCACGCCCTCCTCACCCCGGTGGGAGGCCGCGAGCGCGGCGCGGACGAGCCCGGCGACGAGGGCGGGACGTGGGCCGTCTCCCTCGCGCTCGAGCAGCCTGCGGAGGTGGCCGCATCCGACGTTGGCGGGGTCGATCACCGCGTCGAGCACGGCGTTCGCGCGGTCTGCGGGAGGGTGCAGCAGGAGGTCGAGGGCTTCGCGCCAGTCGGACGCCTCGAGGCCCGCCGCGTGGGCGAGCCGGACGGCCGCCGCCGCATCCGTGTGCATGTAGAGCGGGCCGACCTGACGCAGGAGGGCCGTGATCAGGCCGTCCAGTCGTGGCGGATCCCACGGCGTGCCGCCGAGCGACTCGACCGCGCCGAGCACGACGACGAGCTCGCCGATGGAGCCGCCGGGCGTGCCGATGACCGGCCGGTGCGCGCGGCCGTCGATGCACGACAGCGGCACGCTCGCGAGCAGCTCGAAGTGGTGGACGTAGGTCGCCATCGGAACCTCCCCATGCGGGAGGGTGCATCGCAAGGCGCGTGCCGGGCGCGACGGGCGAAATCGCAGGGTCCCCCGTGGTCGGTCTCGTCGCGGCTCGTGGCCTGTGAACGATCGTGAATCAGGGCGCTACGTCAGCGGGCGCACCATCCGGAACCCGACGTCGCCGTGGCCGACGGTCGCATCGAGCCCGCTGCGCGCGGCGGCGCGGGCCGCCTGCACGGGGAGTCGGAACGAGCCCCCCCGCACCGAGCGCACCGTGGCGCCGGCCAGCGGCGGGATCACCGCGCGTGCGCCGATCACGGATGCCGGCCCGGTCGCGTCGTACCCGTCGAGGCACCAGTCGCGCGTGTTGCCCGCCATCCCGCGCACGCCGTAGGGCGACACATCGGCGGGGAACCGGTGGCAGCTGCGCGGCAGCACCGGTGCCTCGGCAGCCCCGCGGACATGGGCGAATCCCGGCTCGAGCCGGTCGCCCCACGGGAACCAGCGGCCGTCGACGCCGCGTGCCGCCTTCTCCCACTGGGCTTCGGTGGGCAGGTGCCAGTCGAGCCCGTCGCGCGCCGCACGCCACGCGACGTAGGACCGCGCGTGGTCCCACGACAGACCGGTGGCGGGCCAGGTGCCGCGGAACAGGCCGATGCCCGCGTGCAGTGCCTCGTGGCGGATCTCGGCGCCGTCGGGCGTCGCGAGGAACTCGGCGAGCTCGCGCCAGGTGACGGGGGCCCGCTGGATGACGAAGCCGTCGACCCAGACGCGCGTGCGGGGCGCGCTGCCGGGTGCCTCGGGATCGCCGCCCATCAGGAACCAGCCGGCCGGCACGTACACCTCGCCCTCGCGGAGCTGCTCGGTGCGCGGCAGCACGATGTCGATGGGCACGTCGTCGGGGTCGGTGCCGCGCCAACCGCGCGTGCGGTCGATGTGCACGGGGTAGGTCACGTCGACGTGGCCGGGCGCGGACAGGGTCAGCGCGTACGAGCCGACGGTCAGCTCCTCGTCGACGATGGGCGTGCGGCCCAGCGCCCGGTGCTTCTCGGGGACCAGGCGTCGGCCGCGATCGACGTAGCGGGCGAGCGCGACCTCGGCGATGGGCGCCGTGCGGAGCCCCAGCCGCCCGCGCCCCGCGATGTAGGCCTCGTGCGGGCCCGTGTCGTGGGCCCGGAGGAGGATCTGCTGGCGCTCGGCCTCGGCCCAGTCGCGCATCTGCTCGGCCCGGCGGTGCTGCTCGCGGTGGATGCGGGCCAGCAGGTCGTGGGCCTCGGAGAGCTCGGGGGCGTGCGCCAGGGCGCCGTGGAGCGTCTGGACGACCTCGAGCAGGGCCAGGCTCGCCCGCTGCTCGAGCAGGTCGGCCTCGTCCTCGAGGTCCCACGCGGCCGTGCGCAGCGACGCGTCGGTGCGGCCGGCCAGCACGGATGCAGCGCGCTCCCGTAGCTGGCGGGCGCGGTCCCGCATGGGCTGGACGAGGGGGAGCTTCTCTTCGGCGTCACGCACACGGCTCAACGCGCGTTCGCGTCGCTGGGACCCCTCGCGCCAGCGCCCGATCTCCTCGGCGAGGCCGAGGGCGTTCGCGAAGCGGTTCTCGGGCATCGCCGCCAGGCACCGGAACACGATGTCGCGCAGCGTGTCGTCGACGATCGAGCCCGCTGGCAGGCGCATGGGCGCGATCTCGCCCTCCATGGCCATCCGCACGCGCTGGAGGTTGCTCTTCGCCGGGAACGGCAGCTCGCCCGTGAGGAGCTCGTAGAGGATGACGCCGAGCGAGAACACGTCGGACGGCGGACCGACGAGGTCGGCGTCGCCGGCGGCCTGCTCGGGGGGCATGTACGACGGCGTGCCCGCGAGCGCGGTCATCCCGGTGTTGCCCGTGCGGCCGGTGCGGACGGGTGGCTCGCCGGTGCCGCCGGCCGGCTCGGTGAGACGCGCGACGCCCCAGTCCATGACGAGCACCTCGCCGAACGCGCCGACCATGATGTTCGCGGGCTTGAGATCGCAGTGCACGACGCCGCGGGCGTGGGCGTACGCGACGGCCTCGCAGACCTTGTGGAACACGTCGAGGATGCGCGATTCGGACCACGACCGCGCATCGAGCGCGATGTCTTCGGCCCCGAAGTGCACGACCTGGATGAGGTGCGACAGGGTGCGGCCCTGGACCTCCTTCATCGTGAAGCAGGGCGCGCCGAAGTGCTCGCCGAGCGCGTGCACGGGCGGGATGCCGGGGTGCGCGAGTTGCGCCGTGATGCTGGCCTCGAGCAGGAACTGCGCCTTGGCCGCGGCGTTGTGGCGCAGGTCGGCGTGCAGCACCTTCATCGCGAGCAGCCGGTTCAGGTTCGGCTCGAACGCGCGGTACACGTTGCCCATCCCACCGGCGCCGAGCAGCCCCTGGCGGACGAGCGCGCTGGAGCCCTCGATGATCCGCGCGGTCGATGCCTCGTCTTCATCTTCGTCGAAGCGCGGCGGGCCGGCCTGCACGATGGTGGCGTCGTCTTCTTCGGTGTCGTCGCCGAACAGGGACGGGAGGTTCGTGAGGTTGGCGTGCATCACCGAGACCCGGCGCGCCGCGGTCTCGGACACGAACGCCTCGAGCGCGGGCTGCAGGTCGACGGACAGGCCGTGGCGCTCGAGGAACGCCGTGATCTCGCCCATGGTCGCGGGGTGGTCGCGGTCGCGCCCGCTCATCCGCGCACCTCGAAGCAGCCCTCGGGCAGCGGGCCGTTCACGCAGGGCTCGAAGCGCCAGCCGTCGGCCGCCTGCCGGATGCGCGCGTCGACGACCACCCGACCGTCGGCGGACTCGTGCAGGCGGGCCGCGGCATTGATGGTGCCGTCGAGGCGCTCGGCCGGGTCGTCGTCGAGCGCACCGCCCGCGATCCCGATGCCGGCGCCGAGACCCGCGCCGCCCTCGAGCGTGGTGGCGGCCGCGATGGCGCGCTGTGCGGCCTGCCCGAAGCCCTCCGGGTCCCAGAAGACCGCGACGAGCATCTCGCCGAGCGGGAGATCGACGACGGCGCCGTGCTCGACGAGGATCGCCAGGGCCTGCGCAACGGCCTGATCGACGCGCTGGAGCACGGCCTCGGGGCTGTCGCCGTTGCCCGCCGACGCGCGCAGATCGCTGAACAGCACGGCGATCTCGGCACCCGAGGGCGCGGTGTCGCCGTCGAACACGGCCTCGAGCAGGTCGGGCGACGTGTGGCGCTGGACCTGGTGCCGCAGCGCCATCGCGTGGACCTGCTCGGTGTGCAGCCGGGCCTTGTGCAGCGCGCTCGCGACGTTGGCCGCCAGCGCGGTGACGAGCTTCAGGTCGCCCGCGCTCCATTCGGCGCCGCGTCGGTGGGTGATGCGGAGCACGCCCAGCACGGACTCGCCGTGCCGCAGGGGCGCGCAGAGCACCGGCGCGTCGCCGTCGGACGTGATCTCGGCGTGGCCGCTGTAGAACACCCGCGCACACACCTCGTTCGAGGCGTCGAGGTCGAGGCCCGTCGACTCTTCGGTGCCGACCTGGGCGAGGGGCTCGAGGGCGTCGCGCGCGGCGTTGAGCACGAACAGGTCGGCCGCCTCGGCGCGCAGGTGGCGGCGGCACTGCTCGACGGCGTGCCGGCCGACCGAGTCGAGGTCGAGCAGCCGCGCGAACTGCTCGGACATGTCGTACAGCAGCGTGAGCTCTTTGTAGCGGCCGAGGGTCTCGTCGGCGAGCGCGCGCTTCTCGGCCTCGACCGCCAGGATCGCCACCAGTGCTGTAGCGAGCGCGGGGTCGTCCGCCACGAGGGAGCCCACGACCTCGCCGCCCACCTCGAGGGGGTGCGCCGAGCCCGCCGCGGCGGAGTCGCCCGCGAGGTGGCGACCGTCGGTGTCGGCGACACGCGCGGGCGAACCGTGGGTGTCGAGGAGCGCCCTCACGGCGTCTCCGGCCGACCCGCGCAGCATCCTGCGGAGGTCAGTCCGACGCATTCGGCAGCCCCTCGGTGAGCTGGACGACGAGCACGTGCTCGAGGTCCTTCTCGTAGCGGATGGCGCGGACGAGCTCTTCGTGCTCGCCGGGCGCGGCGTCGAGAACGATGAGATCGGGTCGGGCCTCTTTCGCGGCGGTCAGGCACTCTTTCGGGTCGGTGCTCTGCACGTGGTAGCCCTTGGTCGCGAGCAGCCGGGCGAAGTCGGAGGCGGCCGAGCTCCGGTCGTCGACCACGAGCACCCGGCGGTGCGAGGCGCGCTCGCCCGCCAGGCGCGCGATCACACCGGCGAGCTCGTCGGGATCGGCGGGCTTCACCATGTGGTGGTCGACGCCCACGCGGTCGCCGCGCTCGCGGTCCTGGAGGATCGACAGCACCATGATGGGGATGCGCTCGGTCTCGGGGTCGTTCCGGAGCATGGCGGCCACGTCGTAGCCCGACAGATCCGGCATCTTCACGTCGAGCACCACGACGTCGGGCCGTTCGGCGCGCACCTTCGCGATGGCGTCGTTGCCGCTCTCGGCCAGCCGCACGTCGTACCCGCGCTCGGAGAGCTGCTGGCGCAGGAGCTCGCGGAGGTTCGGGTCGTCGTCGACCACCAGGACCTGCGGACGGCGCCCGCCCTCGATCGGCGCGGGTGCGGGCGCTTCGGCGCGCTGGGCGGTGGTGGGGGTGGGCGTACGCACCTCGAGGGGGTTCGTGCGCGCGTTGTCGGTGGGCAGGATGACGCGGAACGTCGACCCGACGCCGAGCGCGCTCTCGACGGTGATGCGGCCGTTGTGCGCCTCGACGATCTGCTTGCAGATCGGCAGCCCGAGGCCGGTGCCCTGGGGCTTGCTGGTGAGCGTGTCGCCGACCTGGCGGAACTTCTCGAAGATCGCCTCCTGCATGGAGGCGGGGATGCCGTCGCCCGTGTCGCGCACGTAGAGCTCGATGCCGTCGGGGACCGCGTGCGCACCGACGGTCACGGAGCCGGAGTCGGTGAACTTCGCGGAGTTCGAGATGAGGTTGAGCACGACCTGGAGCAGGCGGTCGTGATCGCCGACGAGCGGCGGGAGCCCCTGGTCGACCTCGACGACCAGCTCGGGCCCTCCCTCCTTGAAGAGCGACCGCGACGCGTTCGACGCGCGCTCGACGAGGGCCGACACGTCGACGTCGACCATGTTCCAGTCCATCCGGCCGGCTTCCATCTTCGAGATGTCGAGCACGTCGTTGATGAGCGCGGTGAGCCGCTCGCCCTCGGACACGATGATCTGCATGTTCTTGCGGATCTGCTCGACGGCGCGGGCGGTGCGCTTGTCGTCGGTGGGGACGAGGTTGAAGACGCGATCCTCGAGCTTGTTGCTCGTGATCTTCGCGAATCCCATCACCGAGGTGAGGGGAGTGCGCATCTCGTGGGAGACCGTCGCGATGAAGTCGGTCTTCATCCGGTCGACCTCCTTCTCGAGCGTCACGTCGCGCACGAGGGCCACGACGCCCTGGCTGATCCCGTCGTCGCCGCGCACCGCGCTGGCCTTCACGCTGCCGATGCGCTCGTTCGGCATGGAGATCTCGTGGGCCGTCGCGGTCTCGGACTGGTGGGCCTCGGCGAGCAGCCCGAGCATGTGGGCGTAGTGCGGGTTCTCGTCGTCGGCGCCGACGAGCCCGAACTGCGCCTGCAGCGCCGGGTTCATCAGCGTCACGGCGCCCGACGTGTCGACCGCCACGAGCCCGTCGACGAGGTTGTCGAGGATGGCCTGGCGCTCGGCCAGCGCGGCCCGGAGCTCGCGGGTGCGCTGGGCGACTTCGTCCTCGAGGTGCACGTTGAGCTCGGTGATCTTCGCGTTGGCGCCCTGGAGCGCCTCGGTGGCGTCTTTCTGACGGGCCGTCAGGTAGATCATGAGCCCGAAGACGATGCCCGAGATGACCGTGAAGTTGAGCGCGAAGAACAGCACGTGCACGTCGTCGGACGCCTCGATCGCGAATCGGGCCCGTGCCATCGGGTCGATCACGCCGCTCACCACCGTGAGCACCGAGTAGAGCACCAGCCACGTGATGCTCTGCCGCGTGTCGGAGAACGTGAGCGACCCGCACAGCGCGAGCATGGCCCACAGCATCACGGCGCCGCTCGAGACGAAGCCCCCGAGGCTGAACTGGAACAGGAAGGGGAGGAGGAGGCTGATGAGGACCTGCACGCCGCGGGCGGTGCCGAAGTCCTTCGTCTGGCGCAGGAGCGTCAGGTTGATCGCCGTCAACACGACGTAGCCGTACGGGATCGTGGCGGGCATCCACAGCCCGAAGACCAGCGAGATGGTGCCCCACAGGATGCCGCCACCGCTCATCAGCACGCCCATGTAGATGAGGAAGCGGTGCTTGAGGCGCGTGGCCTCGTCGTCTTCGGGCCGATCGGCGATGGTGCCGATGCGGATGGCCAGGTCGGTGAGGGCGTTCACGGGTGCTCCGTGCTCGGGTAGCTCGCGAGCATATCAGTCCGGCGCCTTTTCCACCCCCGCGTTTCGGCTTCCCTCCGGGGCTTGCGGGGAGGGGTCCGATCTCCCCTTTGGGCCGGGCCGCAGAAGCGGTACAACCGGGGCGATGGCGATTCGTGTCGAAGCCGAGGCGACCCTGGCCGCGGGGATGGACCTCGTCTGGCGCCTCGTGTCGGGCCCGGAGGTCCTGAGGGCGCTCGTGGAGCCGTGCGTACAGCTCCAGGGCGACGAGACCCTCGCGCTCGAGACGGCCGATCCGTCGACGCCGCCCGTTCACCTCCGGTGTCGGGGGCGTATCACCGGCGGGTCCGAGCCCCGGTCCCTCACGTTCGAGGCCCTGCTCTCCGAGCGATCCACGGGTTGCCACGTCTTCCTCGAGCTCGAGGTCGAGCTCGCATCGAGCTTCTTCGGCTTCCTCGTGCAGCCCGCCACACGCGCGCTGGTGGCGAGAGAGCTCCAGCAGTCGCTCGAGTGGCTCGCCGGGTCGCTCGTCGAGGACGCAATCGCCGTCCTCAGGCCCGAGCCGCTCGCGCCTGCGGTCGCGGAGCGCCTGCGCGAGGTCCTCGCCGATCGGCCGTCCGAGGCGCGGGAAGCGCTGATCCGTCGTCTCGAGCGGGCACCGGCAGCCGTCACGAGCACGCTGCGCCCGCGCGAGATCGCCGTGCAGGAGGGGCTCCCGCTGGCCGACGTGCTGTCGGTGCTCGTGCGCGGCGTCGCGACCGGGCTCCTCGATCTCGAGTGGATCCTGATGTGCCCGGACTCCGAGATGAGCGCGGCCGAGCGCGACCGGATCCCGGACGGAGGGGCGCACTGCGCGCGGTGTGGCATCGGGTTCGACGTCACCACCGAAGACTCGATGGAGGCCGTGTTCCGGCCGCGTCCGGACGTCCGCGGCGACTTCGCGCCCGTGAGGCGGGTGCCGAGCCCCGACCGCGAGCCCGTCGAGCTCGTGCGCGAGGTGTTCCGACCGGGCTCGCATCGGTTCACGGCCGAGCTCGGCGTCGGGCGCCACCTCCTCCGCAGCGCCGGCGCGCGCGGTGTGTTCGACGTGGGGCCCGAGCATCCGCCGGCCGACGAGGTGCTCGTCCACTACACCGACGACGGCGTCACCGTGACGCCCGGACGCGGCGCGCCGGGCGACGTGCGATTCCTGCTCGTGAACGAGCGCAGCGATGCGGTCGATCTCACGCTGGTGCGGGCCTGGCGGCCGTTCCGCCCGCTCACCGCGGCGTCCTGGCTGCGCGACCCCGACATCCGCGACCCGCTCGCCGCGGCCATCCTGGGCCCGTCGTGCGAGGCGCTCGGCGGCATGGCGATCGTCGCGGAGGGCGCGAACGTCGAGGCGCGCCGGAGGGTCCAGGCCATCTTCGAGGAGCTGGCCGGGCCCGACCGCGTCGCGAAGCTCTCGTCCACCCGCATCGCCGCGGCCTTCGCCGACGGGGCCACGGCCTTCGCCGCGATGGAGCAGGCCGTCGCGCGCCAGATCCCCGTCGGCATGGGCGTGGGCACGGGGGTCGTGACGCGCCTCGGCCCTCCGCGCATCCGCCTGGTGGGCGAGGCGGTGATGGACGCCGAGCAGGCGCTCACGAGCGCCGGTCCGCCGCAGATCGCCGTGCACGACCGCGCGGTGCCGGTGGTCGAGGCCGTGATCGCGGCCTACGAGCGGGTGGTCACGCTCCAGCAGCGCCCCGGCAAGCCCGGTCTGCTCGCCTTCGCCGCGGTGATCGACGGCGCGCCCGACCTCGAGATCGCCATCCTCGAGCCGCTGCCCGAGCAGTTCGAAGCCACCCCGCTCACGTCCATCCGCGGCATGCCGATCGTCGCGGAGCTCGATCAGGGCGGCGTGGGAGCGGTGGTCGAGGTCGAAGACGCGTCCGGCCGCAAGCTCGCGGCGAAGGTCATCCACCCGCACCTCGCCGACGAGCGGTACCGCCAGCTCTTCTACAAGGAGGGCTACTACGCCTCGCAGATCCGGCATCCGAACGTGGTCGAGGTGCTGGAGTGGGGCGAGGAGGAAGGCCGGCCGTTCCTGTTGATGGAGCGCCTGTACGGACACACGCTGTTCCACGAGGTCCGCAAGGTCGCGCCGCTGTCGCTGGCGCGGACGCGGGACGTGATGGTCGCGCTGCTCGACGGCCTGTCGGCCATCCACGCGCTGGGGCTCGTGCACCGCGACGTGAAGCCGCACAACGTCTTCCTGCTCGATGCGGCGGGCGAGGTCCCGTACGGCGTGAAGCTGCTGGACTTCGGGTTGATGCGGCGCGCCGGGAAGTCCGCGCAGGAGCGCTTCGCGGGCACCCCCGAGTTCATGGCGCCCGAGCAGCTCGTGCTGGGCTCGGTCGACGCGCGAACCGACGTGTACTCGGTGGGTGCGCTGGCGTACTTCGCGCATCTCGGGCGGGTGCCGTTCCGGGGCCGCACGCGGGGCGAGGGCGCCGTCCAGCGCCTCGAGGGCGCGCTGCGCGACGACCTCGACCCCTCGCTGCTCGGGCCGCTCGCCGACATCGTGGTGAAGGCGATGGCCGTGGAGCCCGACGAACGCTGGTCGACGGCGGAGGCGATGCGCGATGCGCTCGTGGCTCTCGACCTCTCCACGGATGTCGGGTAGCGTCGGGACCGCTTCGCAGGAGCTCCCATGAACCGCCTCGCGACCTTCGCCCTCCTCTTCGTCGCCGGCTGCGGCGGCATCCCCGACTCCACACTGCTCGCCGACCTCACCGACGAGGATGCGGTCGTGCTGTGCGACGAATTCGTCGAGCGGGCGCCCACGCAGGAGTACACCTGCGACTTCGGTGGGGTCACCACCACGATCGAGGTCGGTTTCGCGGGCACCGCGCAGGAATGCGTCGACTCGTTCGAGCCGGCGCCCGAGGGGTGCGTGGCGACCGTGGGCGACATGCGTGCTTGCGTCGACGCGCTCGTCGCCGTCACCGAAGAGCAGGTCTGCGGCGGGGAGGAGATCGACCCGCCGGCGTCCTGTCTGGCGGTCTTCGACTGCTACCAGTAGTCCGCTAGCGCTTGCTCGCCACGAACGTGACGCGGTCGCCGAATGCCGCCTCCACCCGCCGGCGAATCGGGTCGGGCGTCCGGGACTGTTCGGGCTCGATGACGACGAGGCGGCGCAGCGCGGGGAGGCCGGCCTGGTGGGCGGCGACCGCGTTGAGCGCGCTCGTCGAATCCGACAGCGTGAGCTGCTCCACACGGGTGGCGAGCGGCTGACGGAGCAGGGCCTCGGCTCCCAACGGATCGAGGCCGGCCAACGTGAGCTGCGTCAGCCTCGGTAACGCGCCCACGACGGCGATCAGAGCGTTCGGGTCGGCCGTGCGGGGGATCTGGAGATCGAGGCGCTCGAGACGGGGCGCTTCGAGCGCGTCGATGACGACCGGGAGGACCGGCGACCGGATGGCCAGGGAACGGAGGCCCGGTACCTCGATGCGCCCCAACGGCTCGAGGTTCCCTTCGAGGCGGACCTCGTCGAGCCCGTCGAACGCGGGCCACCAGGTTCGCGTGCCTGCCCCGCGCAGCCAGTTCCAATTCAAGTGCAGCGAGCGGAGAGCGGACGGTCGCTCACGCCGACGAACGGCTTCGATCCACACGGCGGGATCACCGCGGAAGAGCAGCTCGGCGGAGACCTGACGCAGGGCGACGGCCATCGGCGAGCCCAATACGCCCGCGAGGTCGGGCGTCCCGACGAACCCGGCCGCGTTCCACGCATCCAGCAGCGGACCGCGATGGGTCGAGACCGCCTGCGCCGTGAACCCTCCCGGGGTCAGGACCGACGCGTAGAAGTACTGCCAGCGCTGGATGGCGGTCTCGAGCTCGGCATCGGGCGCCTGGTCGCAGCGACACCACGCCGCCAGCACCTCACCGCGCGGGTCGCCCTGCTCGGCCAGGAAGTCGGCGTAGACCGAGAGACGCGCGACGTCATCGGGGTCTTCGGCGATCCGCCGCTCGATCTCGGGGTCGCGGGGGACCGCGTCGGCCGGAGGGCCCCAGAGCAGGTCGGGAGGCGCCTGCCGACGACCCCGGACCTGGCGCATCAGCCACTCGAACACCGCCCCCCCCGAGACCTCTGCCGATCCTACCCGAGGAAGTCCAGGACGGGCGGGAGGAACCGCTCGACCGCGTCGACGTGCGCGAAGTGCGAGGCCTGGGCGATGCGGACGTAGCGGGCCGTCGGGAGCCGCGCGGCGAGCGCGTCCCCGACGTGGGGCGGCACGACCGGGTCCTGCTCGGCGTACAACAGCATCAGCGGGACGGGCGGCGTCCACCCCGCGAGCGCGTCGCGGAACCGCGCCATCTCGGCGGGATCGAGCGTCTCGCGGAGGATGCGCGCGAATGCCCCCACGCCGGCGGGCTCCTCGAGAGGTCGGGCGTACTCCCGTGCCTCCTCGAGGCTCTTCAGCGACTCGTCGTAGTAGTGGACCATGCGGTGCACCCAGCGTCGCGGGTCCCGGCCCACGAGCGCCCGCAGCAGGGCCGTGCTGCCCGGGCTCGAGAGCACGGCCTTCAGCGCCCACAGCCGCGCGAGCGGGATGCCCGGCGAGTGGAGGTCGACAGTCGGACCGACCGCACCGGCGTCGCGCATCAGCAGCCGCAGCACGAGGTAGCCGCCCAGGCTGTTGCCGATGCACCGACAGCCGCGGATGCCCATGGCCTCGGCGTATTCGCCGATCCACTCCGCCATCCGGTCCGGGTGGTACGGACGATCGGGCTTGTCGGTGTCTCCGGAGCCCGGCAGATCGGGGATCCAGAGCGTGTAGCGCGCGCCGAGCGGCTCCAGCACGTAGCGCCACGAGTACCCGGCGGTCATCAGCCCGTGCACGAGGAGCAGCGGCGGACCGCTGCCGAACGTCCGCCACCGCGTGCGGATCGGCCCGAAGCTCTGGGTCCGGAGCACCTCGTCGTGCGCGGGGGCCGCGAAGAACGGGTGGGGCAGGCGCGGCGCTTCGGGGAGGGCGTCGAACGGGAGCTGCTGGAACGGCTTCATCGCCGCACTCTACCGGCTATGGGGCGGCATGCCGCACGCGCGCCACCTGCTGGTCACGGGCTTCGGCTGGCACGAGGGCCGCCCGCAGCTCCGGGTGCGCGCCGACGCGGGGCGCGGCAAGACGCTCGACTGGACGTTCCCCGGGGCGCTCCGCGTGGGCGTGGGGGAGCGCCGGTGCACCGGGTACCGCGAGGGCCGGCAGCCGAAGCCCTGCCCCGACGCCGCGACGGCCACCGGAAAGCAGTGCCCGGCGTGCATGGCCCGCGACACGTTCCGGCCCTGCATGATCTGCGACGGCTTCGCGTGCCCGCGCCTGGTGCCGTCCGCGCGCGAGGCGTGCCTGCAGACGCACCACCTGTACCTCGCGAGCTTCGGGGGGCCCGAGGTGAAGGTCGGCACCGCGTCCGACCCGCGGAAGACGGCCCGGCTGGTCGACCAGGGCCCGCTCTACGCCGTTCGCGTGGCGCGCGGGCCGGGTCCGCGCATCAAGCAGCTCGAGCACGTCGCCTCCACGCAGACCACCGCCGTCGAGGGGGCGCGCCGCTCGCGCAAGCTCGCCCTGCTCCGCGGCGGCATGCGCACCGAAGAGGCCGCGGAGCGCGTGCTGTCCGTCCTCTCCGACGTGCGTGCCGTCGCCGGGGCCGACTACGACGACCTCTTCCAGCTCCCCGAGGTCGTGCGGATGCCGACCCTCGCCCGCGAGACCCGCGAGGCCGTGCGCGGCGAGCCGGAGCTGCCGGTGGAGGAGGGGGCGCGCATCGAGGTCCGCGTGGTGGGAGCCGTGGGGCACACGGCCCTGGTGGAGGAGCCGGCGGGCCGGTTCCTGCTGGATCTCGGCGAGCTCGTCGGGCGGCTGGTCGACCCCGACCCGCCCGCGTCGACGCCGCGATCCCGTGTGCAGCTGGGCCTGTTCGGATAGGCGGGGCGCCCGGGAGGGCAGAGATGGCCGAAGACACCGACTGGGTCGTGCACCCCCACGGCGAGCTCGTGCCGCTGGCCGAGAACCTGTGGCGCGTCGAGGGCAAGCTGCCGAACATGGACCTCGAGCGCTGCATGGTCGTCGCGCGCACGACCGCCGGAGAGCTCGTCCTGCACAGCGCCATCGCGATGGACGAGGCGCACATGGCCGAGCTCGAGACCCTGGGCACGCCGAAGTACCTCGTCGTCCCCAATGGCTGGCACCGCATGGACGCGCCCCGGTACAAGGCCCGGTACCCCGGCCTGGTCGTGATCTGCCCCGCGAAGGCGCGGAGCATGGTCGAGCAGAAGGTGCCCGTCGACGGGACCTACGACGACTACGCCTCGCTCGACCCCGAGGGCACGGTGCGTCTCGAGCACTTCGGCGCCGAGAAGCACATGGAGGGCGCGCTGATCGTGAAGAGCGCCGACGGCGTGAGCCTCGCGTTCGCCGACAGCCTGTTCAACGTGCCGCATCGCCCCGGCTGCTTCTGGTTCGTGTACGGCCGGCTGCTCGGGAGCTCCGGCGGGCCGCGCATCACGCTCATCAGCCGCATGATGATGCTGTTCACGCGCAGCAAGGCGCCGTACCGCGACTTCCTGAAGCGCTGGGCCGAGACCCGCGAGGTCGTCCGCCTGATCCCGGGCCACGGCGACGTCGTGTCGGAAGGCGCCGCCGACGTGATCGCCGAGCTCGCTGCGTCGCTCTGACGCGGCGGGCTCACCAGCTCCCCGACGCTCCACCTCCGCCGAATCCGCCGCCTCCGCCGCCCCAGTCTCCGCCTCCCGACGACGAGGACGAGGACGAGCTCGAGCTGGACGAGCTCCACGACGAGCCGGAGTCGTAGGAGCTGCCGCCTCCCCCGCCTCCGCCGGACGCCTCGGAGCTGCCGGCCACGACCATGATGAAGCCGAACATCGTGTAGAAGATGGCCGTGAACGCGTCCGCACCGGGCTCCGACCAGGTGCCGATGAGCACGACGAGCGCGAAGAGCGTGCACAGGCCGCCGAGGCCGAGGCCCCAGCGCAGGTCGCGCGCGTTCTTCGCGTTGGGCAGCGTGCCCCAGACGATCGTGCCGACGACCCCACCGCACACGAGCCGCACGAGGTCGGACTGCACACCGAGGCCCGCGATCACGAGCGCCGCGGCCCCCCACGTCGCCGCGAGCAGCGGCAGCACGAGCCAGAATCGACCCCGCAGGGCGCGGGTGACCCGCTCCGGGACCCCGTGGCCCCGCCAGCTCCAGCGCAGCGCCACGATGCCGAGGGCGCCGAGCAGCGTGGCGGCGAGAGAGATGGGGATGCCGGACGGGAACCACGCCGCCCCCGCGCCGTAGGCCCGTCGCCACACGGGGATCGACGCGCCGGGCGTGAGGGACGCGACCTCGGCGTGCAGGCCCTCGACGATGCCGCCGAGCGCCGCGCCGTAGTCTTGCGCCTGCAGCGACGGGACGGACGCCTCGAGCAGCTCGCCGGCCTCGGCGTCGGTGACGTAGCCCTCGAGGCCGTAGCCCACCTCGATGCGCGACCGGCGGTCGACGAGGGCCAGCACGACGAGCAGCCCGTCGTCACGGTCGCCTCCGCCCTCCCAGCGATCGGCGACCGACAGCGAGAAGCTCTCGATGGTCTCACCGTCCGGCAGGCGCCCGACCGTGAGGACGGCGACCTGCACGCCCGTCTCGGCGCGGATGCCGCGGATCGACCCGTCGAGCAGGCGCTCTTCGGCGGGGTCGAGCACCTGAGCGAGGTCGGTCACGGGGTCGACGAGGACGGGGACCGCCTGTGGCGCGGAGTAGTCGGGAGCGAAGCCCTCGCGGGGCGCGGTCGGCGTGGCGACTGGACGGGGCGCCTCGCACCCGCACAGCGCCAGGGCGAGCAGCACCCGGACCCTCATCCCCAGATCGAGCGGAGCTCGGCCAGCAGCGCCACCTCTTCCTGGTGCACGCCATCGCCCTCGGCCAGACGCTCGAGGAGGGCGAGGAAGCGCTGCTGCACGCCCCTGCGCTCGACGCGGCTCGCGAGCGCGAGCACGGCGGCGCGGTCGCGGACCGTGCCGTCGGTCGCCTTGACCGCGGTGCGCCAGGTGTCGCCCAGCTCGGCCTCGAGCCGGAGCATCTCGAACAGCTCGCTCCTCGACACCTGACCGTCGGCCATCACGAGGTGCCGCGCCAGGGCCACGAGGGCCTCGCGCTCGTCCTGGGTCAGATCGCCGTCCATCCGCGGGCCCCCTGTGATGCTCTGGAGCCCAGCCTAGCGGAATGCTCCACGGGATTCTCCCCATGCCCTACGATGGAGGCCGACGACGCGGGTGAGACGGCATGGATGGCATCGAGCTGGAGACGAAGGACATCATCGACGGGCTCGCGTGGACCGCCGACGGGCGCCTGCTGCTGGCCACCGAGCGGGGCCTCGTC
Source organism: Alphaproteobacteria bacterium (assembly GCA_020632875.1). Classification (GTDB taxonomy): domain Bacteria; phylum Myxococcota_A; class UBA796; order UBA796; genus JACKEQ01. Next base: position 5,288 of record JACKET010000011.1, on the reverse strand, counting down.
GGCTGGGACCCGACCCAGGACGAGCCGTCGCTCCTGCTCCCCACGAAGGGGCTGCGCGGCGTCGCGCCCCATCCCGTCGATCCCGCCGTGGTGGTGCTCGATCGGCTCGCGTCGCTCGAGCGCGTCGACCTCGCGTCCGGTGCGAGCGTGCCCCTCGCCCCCGACCTCTGGAGCCCGCTCGGGGCGCAGTTCCTGGGCTTCGACCTCGACGGCCGCTACGTCGCCGCGTCCGCCGATCGCGGCAGCGTCGTCTGGGATGCCTCCACCGGCGAGCGGGTCCTCGAGCTCGGTGCGGGTCCCCGCATCCTCGCGCTCGGGCGGGGGGTCGCGGTCGTGCAGGAGGACGAGCACCTCGTCGTCCGCCAGATCGCGACCGAGGAGGAGGTGAGCCGGTGGGAGGTCGACGCCCTGTCCCTCGAGTCCGTCGCGATGAGCCCCTTCGGCCAGTCCGTCGCCGTGGGCGCCTCCTCGGGCTCCCTCGAGATCCGCTCGCTCGCGACGGGCCGGTTGCAGTCCATGACCTCCTGGCCGGGGCACTGGCTCACCCGGGTCTGGTACCTCGACCCCGAGCGGCTGCTGGTCCAGCTCGAAGGGGGCCGCATCCGCATGGTCGACCTCAAGGGGCGCGAGCTCGCCACGCCGTTCCCGAAGTGCCAGCTCGTCGCCGCGGATCCGCGTACGGGGCTGCTCGCGGTCACGGCGCCCGGGGCGTTCGCCGTCTGCCGGCCCTGACCGGCATCGCGCGATAACGGTCGGCATGCTCACGACGCTGCTGGCCTCCCTTGCGCTCGCCGGAACGACCGACGGGCGGCTCTCCAACACCGTCCGCCCCACGTCCCAGACGGTGCGCCTGACGCTCGACCCGCGCGACACGCGGTACCACGGGTCCGTGACCATCGAGCTCGAGGTGCTCGAGAAGACCACGAGCTTCACGCTGCACGCCGAAGACCTCAGCGAGATCGGCGCCGTGCGGGTGGGCGGGAAGAAGCCGGTCGCCGCCGAGCACGCCGTCGACGGGCCCTTCCTCACGGTCACCCTCGCGAAGCCGCTGAAGCCGGGCCGCGCGACCCTCGACATCGAGTTCGAGAACGACCTCCAGACGAACATCGCCGGGCTCTACAAGACCGCCGAGAAGGACGCGTACATCGTCACCCAGTTCGAGGCCGACGACGCGCGCACCGCATTCCCGTGCTTCGACGAGCCCTCCTACAAGATTCCATGGACGATCGAGCTCACGACGCCCACCGATCTCGTCACGCTGTCCAACATGCCCGAGGCCACGGCGACGCAGCGCGCCGGGCGCACGATCCACACGTTCGCCACGTCCCCGCCGATGTCGAGCTACCTCGTCGCGCTCGTGGTCGGGCCGTTCGATGCCGTGCCGGTCGAGGGCACGTCGGTGCCGTCGACGGTCTGGGTGCCGAAGGGCACGGCCCCGCTCGCGGCCGAGATCGCGGCGCAGGTGCCCGTGCACATGGGCTTCCTCGTCGACTGGTTCGGCAGCCCGCTCCCGTACCCGAAGCTCGACTTCGCCATCGTCCCCGAGTTCGCGTACGGCGGGATGGAGAACGTCGGGCTGGTCGTGCTGACCGACGGGATGCTCGTCAGCCCGACCGCGATGACGCCCCAGGACCGCGGGACCGTCGCGGAGGTCGTGGCCCACGAGATCGCGCACATGTGGTTCGGCGACCTCGTCACGATGGCCTGGTGGGACGACCTCTGGCTCAACGAGTCGTTCGCGAGCTGGATGGGCCTGAAGGCCCGCGCGGCGGCATTCCCCGACAACCCGGGGCGCTATTCGTACGTGCGGCGCGCCTTCCGCGCGATGTCGGCCGACGGGCGCGCCACGATGCGGCCGGTGCGCACCGTCGTCGACCCCGCCAACGTCTACAACACGACCAACGGGCTCGCGTACCCGAAGGGCCAGGCGGTGCTGGGCGCGACGGAGCAGTGGATCGGCGAAGAGGCGTTCCGGAAGGGGATCCGGTCGTACATGGACGCGCACCGGTTCGGGAACGCCACGGCGGCCGACCTGTTCGCCGCGCTGTCGGACGCGAGCGGCGAGGACATCGGCGCCCTGCTCGTGCCCTACCTCGACCGGCCCGGCGCCCCGCTCCTCACGTTCGAGCGCACCGCGACGGGCTTCCACGTGCGCCAGCAGCGCTACGTGAAGCTCGGCAGCGCCATCGAGGACGATGCCGTGTGGCCGGTGCCCCTGGTGGTGCGCACGCCGGCCGGCGTCCAACGCTTCCTGATCGAGGGGAGGGAGGCCGACATCGCGCTCGACGCGCCGTGGATGCTGCCGATGGCCGACGGGGTCGGCTACCACGTGTGGACGTTCGCGGACCCGGCCGAGCTCGACGCGCTCGTCGCGGTGGCCGGAGAGCTGTCGGAGGCCGAGCAGATCGCGCTCGTGCAGGACATCGCCGCGCTGACGGGCGGCGGGGCGCTCGATCTCGGGCGCCAGCTCGAGCTGTTCGGCACGCTCGCGGGCACCGTGTCTGTCCCGGCCCAGCGGAGCATCCTCGGCGAGCTCGGGTCCGTCGAGGACCTCGTCGACACCGACCTCGAGGCGCCGTTCGCCGCGTACCTGCGCGCGGCGTGGGGCGACCGGCTCGAGGAGGTCGGCCTGCACCCGACCGACGCCGACACGCCACAGCGCGTCGCGCTGCGCGAGGGCCTCGTCTACTGGCTCGGCGAGCACGGCGAGCACGCCGCCGTGCTCGGGCTGTGGGACGAAGCGGCCCGCGCGTTCCTCTCGGACCCGGCGAGCGTGTCGGCCAGCATCGCCGGCCCCGCGATGCGCTCCTACGCGCGGAAGCAGGATGCCGCCTTCCAGGACCGGATGTGGGCGCTCGCGAGAGACGCGGACGACCCGCGCATCCAGGCGATCTACGTGATGGCCGCCGCTTCGGTCGAAGGGGAGGCCGAGCGTGCGCGGGCGCTCGACTGGGCCCTCGCGGAGGAGCGCACCGTCGACGAGACCTTCGAGACGATGGGCAGCGTGTTCGAGGACGCCGACCGGCACGGCGACGAGGCGCTCGCGTGGCTGACGACGAGCTACGACACCCTGAAGGCGAAGCTCCCGCCGCAGGCCCTCCCGCACCTCGTCGGGGTCGGGGCCGCGGGGTGCGACCCCGAGCGCTTCGCCCGGGCGAAGGCGTTCTTCCTCGCTCCCGAGCACGCGGTGCCGGGCTCTGAGCGGGTGGCGAAGGAGGTCGAGGAGCGCGTGAACGCGTGCGTCGAGCGGCGGGCGACCCACGGGCCCACGGTGAAGGCGTTCCTGGAGGGCTACCGCTGATGCCGCACGACCGCACTCTCGAAGAGCTCTGGGACAGCGCGCCGGCCACGCTCGAGCGCTTCGATCCGTCCATGGTGGCCGGCCTCCCCGACGGGGTGCGGCGCTATTTCCTCCGCGCGCTCGCGCCCGGCGCGCCCCTCGCGCGCACGGTGCGGCTCACGATGACCGGCCAGATCAAGCTCGATTCCGGGTGGGCCGGGTTCGACGCGGAGCAGGTCATCCGCTGGGACCGCGGGTTCGTCTGGGCCGCGAGAGCCCGGGTCAACGGGCTGCCGGTGACGGGCTTCGACCGCCTGGTGGATGGCGAGGGCCAGATGAAGTGGCGCCTCTTCGGGCTGTTCCCCGTGATGCGCGCGGATGGCGATCAGATCGCCCGCGCCGCGGCGGGGCGGATGCACGCCGAGGCCATCTGGCTGCCCGCCGCCCTGCTCGGTTCCGAGGTGCGCTGGTGGGAGGCCGACCGCAGCCACCCGCATGCCTGCATCCGCGCGCACGGCGAGGCATCCGACCTCGAGCTCGAGATCGACGCCGACGGGGCGCTGCGGGCCTGCTCGCTGCCGCGGTGGGGCGACCTCTCGAGCGGCGGGTTCCAGTACCACCCGTTCGGCGGCACGTGCTCGGACGAGCGGACCGTCGACGGCATCACGATCCCCACGCGGCACCGCGTGGGCTGGCACTACGGCACGTCGCGCTTCGAGAGCGAAGGCGAGTTCTTCCGGTGCACGCTCGACGCCATCCGGTTCCGCTGATCAGGCGGTGAGCGCGGGGAACCGCGCGGCCCGCACCACCTCGCGGAGCGCAGCGGCGAGCCCATCGACGTGGGCCGCGATGGCGGCGTCGAGCGCGGCGCGGAGCTTCGCCAGCGCCTCGGCATCGGGCTCGGAGGGGAGCGGGTCTGCCGCGAAGCCCGCCCGACGGAGCCGGCCCTCGATGCGCGCCTGCTCGCTGCGGCGGGCCTGGAGCCACTGCGGGGTCGGCTTGAGCCCGTGTGCGGCGAGCTCGAGGTCGCAGAGCGACCGGATGGCGGCGAGCTCCTCGGAGGCCGCGCAGCGCACGTGGAGCGGGCGGAGCGGGTAGGGGAGCTTCGCGAGGTCGGCCTCCTTCACGCCCGCGAACGCCTCGACCACCGCTTCGTCGGTGAGCCGCGTGGGCGCTCCCACGGTCTCGAGGGCCGTTCGCAGCAGGCTCGCCCGGTCGCCCAGCGCCATGGTGCGCGCGAGGACGGACTGGTACTCGCCCTGCTCCTTCGCCTCGCGCGTGCCGAGCTGCCCCGTCACGAACAGCGCGAAGCGCAGCAGGGGCTGCGAGAGCCGCTCCACGTCGGCCCGTTCGGAGGCCACCTGCGCGCCGAGCGCCTCGACGTCGGCCTCGAGGCGGAGGAGCAGGGCCTCGAGCTCCTGCTGCTCCCCGGGAACCAGCGGGTTGCGCTCGAGGCGCTTGAGGAGGGCGCGGAGCGCCGTCGTGCGCCGTGACCACGTCATCTCCGCGTGGTAACCCTCCATTCGGGAGGCCGCCGTGTCCGAGCCCCTGGGACCCCTCGACGCGATCTGGCTGCACCTCGACGCGCCCGAGAACCCGATGGTCGTCACGGCGGTGCTGTGGTTCGACGCGCCGCTGCCGCGCGACGTGTTGGTCGGGGTCCTCGGGGAGCGCCTCGTCCAGCGGTATCCGCGCTTCCGGCACCGCATCGTCGAGCCGCCCGTCGGGCCGCCGTGGTGGGAGCCCGATCCGGCGTTCTCGGTCGAGCGGCACGTCGAGGTCGAGACCCTCGACCCGCCGGGTGATCGTGCCGCGCTGCAGGCGCTCGTGTCGGCGCGGATGAGCGGACGGCTCGAGCTCGACCGGGCGCCGTGGCGCTTCCACCTGGTGCAGGGCTACCGCGGGGGCTCGGCGGTGATCGCGCGCCTGCACCACAGCCTCGCGGATGGCATCACGCTCTCGCGCATCCTGGTGGGGCTGACCGACGGGCACGCACCGGCGCCTCCAT
>JACKET010000010.1 GCA_020632875.1 Alphaproteobacteria bacterium | reverse complement strand
CTCTGGACGTTTTGTGCACTCTGAACTCAGTGATCGACGGATGCGGATCCGGTGGGGGCCTCGTTTCTGCGTCATCTGCGTCCTTCTGCGTCATCTGCGTGAGGCCCGGAGACGCTCGAAGCTCGACGGCTTCCGACACCGAAGCGCCCTCAGGGGAGCTCGATCGGCTTCTCCTTCCGGATCTTCACGACGAGGTTCTTGTCGGACCATTTCTGCACGATGGTCGCGACGAACGCGTCGACGTCGGCCTCGCTCGCCACGGGGCTCGTGGTGATCTGCACGGGCCAGTCGCCGTCCGTGTCGCACTTCAGCCGCTTCTTGAACGCCCGGGCCGGGCCCGTCACGTCATCCTGGATCGACCAGCGCTTGCTGGGCTCGAACACCGACACCACGTGGATGAGCGCCTCGCCGCCGCAGTGCTCGGTGGCCGTGACGCCGTAGAGCAGGCGCCCGTCGGGCTGGACGCGATCGCCGTAGACCGTCTTGAGGAGCCCGGCGGCCTCGGTCTTCTGGCCCGACGCGTAGAGGCGGTCGGCCACCAGTGCGGCCTGCTCGGGGCGGACGCGCTCGCCGACGCGCACGAGCGACGCCACGAGCTCTTTCTTCGCCTCGTCGCTCATCTTCGCGCCCATGCCACCGGGCTGGGCGGCCTCTTGCATCTTCTCGAGCACGTTCGTGAACGGGCCACCGCGCTCGGAGGCCGCGATGGCGGCCTTCTGCAGCGGACCGAGCGCACCCGGGCCCTTCCGCTTCACGATGGCGCCGAGCAGGCTGTCGTACTTGTCGTCGTACGTGCGGTTCGGCGGGCTCGCGATCTCGCTCTGCAGCCACTCGTCGAGCTCGTCGCTCGGGCAGGTGACGAACGCCTGGCTCCACATCTTGAACGCGCGGTCGTTCATCGCGTAGTAGCCGCCCTTCAGGAAGGGCAGCACGCCGACGTTGTCGCGACACAGGGCCCCGACGCGGTCGGCCACCTCGGTGCGGGCCTGGTAGTCGGCGATCTGCTCGAGCATGTCCCACACGGGCTCGTAGATCTCGAACGAGATGGCCTTGAGCGACAGGTCGACCAGCACGCCCGTGTCTTCGGATGCGCGCATGAACGTGTTGAACGACTCGGTGGCCAGGGCCTTGTCGCACTCGATGAGCTCGCCGTAGACACCCGAGAGGTCGGCCGACGGCACCTTCCCGACCTTCTTCACCATCGCGTCGCACCCCGCCGCGTGCGCGGACGTGGGCAGGAGAGCGACGAAGAGCACGGAGAGCACGGCGGTGGGCCAACGGATCAAGAACGCCTCCAGGGAGCATCGAGCGGGTCGACGCGTAACACCGACCCCGAATCCGCGCCTTCGATTCCGATGCCGGATACAGGGGCCGGGATGACCGCCTCGCCTCCTTCGTTCCGGGCCTGGCTGCGAGCCGGGCTGATCAGCCTCGCTCTCGTCGTGCACGGGATCTACGCGCTGCCGTCTCCCGTCGCGGTCGACGATGCCGACCTGAACAGCGGCGAGGGTCGCGAAGAGGTGCGGCGGTGGGTCGAGATGCTGAACGGCATCGGGATCGCGCTCACCGCGGAAGAGCTCGGCGAGCTCGTGAAGACGTGGAGCACCCGCGGGGCCAACGTCCACAACGCGATGAAGCGCCCGTTCCGCACCTGGATGCGCCAGACGGGCACCGGGCAGGGCTGGGGGCTGTTCGCCAGCCCCGACACGTACCCGCACCGCCTCGAGATCTACGTGTTCGAGGGGAACGACTGGGTGCCCATCTTCCGGCGGAACGACCCCGAGCTCCGGTTCCTCGACGGGCCCCTGCGCTACCGCCGGGTGCGCGGGATCTACGACGGGTCGACCGGCAGGCAGCGCGTCGTGTACTGGAACTTCTCGCGGTGGGTCGCGCGCCGGGCCCTGCTGGCGCACCCCGAGGCCTCTCGCGTGCGCGTGCAGATGGTCGGCACCCACACCACGCTGCCCTGGGAGAAGCCCGATCCCACCGAGGTCGTGCGCGCGAAGCGGGTCTTCACGCGCGAAGCGCTGTTCCCCGACGACGGCCTGGCGGTGCCGTGATGCAGCGTCTGCGCGGGCTGGTCGAGCGCTACGTCCGGTTCTGGGACGCCACCGAGCACCCCCGCGTGCTGGGCGTGGTGCGGATCCTGCTCGCGATCGTGGTGCTGTACGACTTCTGGCAGATCTGGCTGTACGACCTCGTCACGCCGCTGCTCGGCACGCAGGACACCGGCGGGTGGAACGACCTCCTCGCGCGCGACACGCCGCCGTTCCTGTACCAGGTCCTGCCGGCCGAGCCGTGGGTCGCGCGGCTGCACTTCGCGCTCCTCGTGCTCTCGGCCGCGCTGTTCGGGCTCGGGTTCTTCACGCGCACCAGCGCCTTCGTGCTGATGGTGCTGTGGGCCCAGATCCAGCTCAACAGCCCGCTGTCGGATCGCGCGATCGACCTGTTGTGCCGCAACATCCTCATGATCTACGTCTTCGCGGGCGGCGGTCGGTGGGGCTCGCTCGACGCGCTCATGCGCACGGGGCGCCTCGCGGGAGATGGTCAACCCGTCGGATCGTGGGCGCGCTACCTGATCATCGGCCAGCTCGTGGTGATGTACTTCACGGCGGGGGTGCAGAAGGTCGGCATCCTCTGGCTGCCCATCGGGCACTTCGCGGCGCTGTACGTGATCCTCCAGGATCCGGCGCTGGCGCGGTTCGACTTCGCCTATCTCGCGAGCCAGCCGTTCTTCTTCTTCACCCAGATCGGCACCGCCGTGACGATGCTCTGGCAGTGGGGCTACCCGCTCGTGCTGCTCTGGTACTGGTACAAGAACACGCCGGGCCGCCCGGGCTGGCTGCGGGCGTTCTCGAACCGGTGGCACCTGCACCTGTGGTGGGTGGCGATCGGCGCGATCTTCCACCTGCTGCTCGCGATCACGATGGAGCTCGGGATCTTCCCGTGGGCGATGCTCGCGCTCTACCCCGCGTTCGTCGACCCCGAGGAGCTCGTGGACCTGTGGAGCCGCGCCGTGGCGTGGGTCCGGCCCGGGAGCCGCCCGCAGGGGGCCGCGTGAGCGCGCTCTTCCTGCTCCTCGCCTGCGGGGGGACTTCCGAGGCGCCGCCCGTCTCCTTCGAGGTGGTCGAGCCCGACCCGCTGCCTCCGGCCCCGCGCGCCGTGCACCGGCCCCGCTCGCTGCGCCTGGAGGCGGCCTGGGGCGCCGGGTCGCCGCCGTGTGATCCGCCGTGCGCGATGGTGTCGATCGCCCGCCTCGAGGCCTCCAGCGAGCGGGGAGGGGACGTGGCCGGGCACGCCATCGACGGCGACCTCGCGACGGCCTGGTGCGGCGAGCGCGGCCGGAAGGACCAGATCCTGGCGCGGTTCGCCCAGCCCTCCGACGTCGCGGCGGTCGTCGTGCACGCCCGCGGCGTCGCGAAGATCGCGCTCACGTCGTCGGAGTGGGACGAGGCGATCGTGACGCTGGGCGCGCCCATCGACGGCGCCGCGCCCCCGTGGGTCCCGCTGGGATTCTCGGGTTCCGAGCTCGTGAACGTCGAGATCGTCGAGCTCCACGATGGCGGCCCCGGGTGCATCGAGGAGATCGCGTTCGTCGGCGTCCCCGAGCCCTAGTCCAAAGGCGCGAAATGCCCAGAAGGGGCACGACGCATCTGTTCCTGCGCCCTCCGCCACGTGGAAGGGATCGAGCTTCGAGCGTCCCAAGGCATCACGCAGATGACGCAGAAGGACGCAGATGACGCAGAAACCAGGCCGTCACGGGTCGAGTGTCCTCCTCTCCCCGGGCACCGTCGAGGATGCACTTCCAAGACCGCCGGCATCCACCCGTGACGTCAGGACTCTCGCGGGACGTCTCCGTGTTCGGGTCGACGAGGGGGCCTTCTTGCGGACCGGATTCGGGACCTCACCAGGGCAGGCCGGCGTTTCGGTTGCTCGGGTGATCTCGCTCCGGTGCCGGGCCGGATTGTCGACAGATTTCGCTCGTTGAGCTGCGTAGAACGTGGATCCGCATCCCGGCGACTGGAGTGCGTCACTCGGGCCGGACCAGCCACCAAAGCCCGACGAGCCCCACCGCGAGCGCCAGGAGCCACCGCGGGAGACGGCTGCCCTGTAGGAGCCGCGTGACCCACGCCGTCGGCTCGCGGACGGTCCCCTGCAGGCGGCTGCTCGCGGGGAACCCGCCGGCCTCCAGCTCGTGCTCCATCGCATCGATGCGCACGCCCGTCCCGAAGCGCAGGCGGCGTCCCTGGTCGGATGGGACCCGCTGGTACCCGACCTCCAGCACGCCGTCGTAGAAGTACTCGTACGAGACGAGCCACCCGCGCTCCGTGGCGTCGCTCGACATGATCGTCGCGTCCAGCTCGCGGCTCTCGCGATCGAGGGCGCGGTCCACGGCCCCCGTGCCGAACCGCGACTCGGCCTCCCGCTCCGCCCAGCGGCCCCCCGCGATCCCCGCGAACGCGAACAGGAGCAGGGCGGCGCCCGCCGTCCGCCACCGGATGCGGCGCTGGCGCTCCGCGTCGCTCATCGCACGCCGAGGGGCTCGAGCAGATCGAGGCGCTCGTCGGTCCACGGCGCGTGGCGCGGCAGACCGTCGAGGGGACCCAGACGGATCCACTGGTCCGACAAGTCGATGAGTCGATCATCGGATCGTGTGAGGATCATGCTCGTGGCTGGCCCGTACAGTGGATCTCGTCCTGGCTCGGGGCCGTCCACGCGGATGGCGCCCTTCAGACCGAGGGTCTCGGCGTTCGCGCGGACGACGCCGCGCAGGTCGAGGAAGCGGTTCGAGATGTGCAGCACGAGCACGCCGTCCGGCGCGAGGCGGTCGAGGTACACCTCGAAGGCCTCGATGGTCAGCAGGTGCGTCGGGATGCCGTCGCCCGAGAAGGCGTCGACGAACAGCGCGTCGTAGGTGGTGTCCTCCGCGGCGAGCACGAGCCGCGCGTCGCCCATGCGGACCTCGACCTGTGCGGGGCTGTCGGCGAGGTACGTGAACCAGCCCCGCGCGAGCGTCTCGGCGTTCGGGTCGAGCTCGTAGAACACGAGGTGCTCGCCCGGCCGCATCAGCCCGGCGATGGCGCCGGTGCCGAGCCCGATGCCCGCGACACGCCCGCCAGCACGGCGCGCGAGGGCCTCCGCGTTGCTGCCTTCCGGGTGGTAGTAGCTCATCGGGGTCTTCGCGCGCGGATCGGGCGGCAGGTACTGGCTGCCGTGGCTCGTGCCGCCGTGCATGAGCTCGCGGAACCGCGCTCCGTCGTCCGCGGCGCGCTCGCGCACCTGGAAGACCCCGTAGAGCGAGCGCACGGACGCCACGGGGCCGCGGCTCTGCTGGATGTTCAGCCACATGCCCGTCAGCAGGGCCATGGTGCCGACGAGGGCGCCGCGGCTGACGGCCCAGCGCCACTCCACGCGGGTGAACCAGCGCCAGTCGGGGATCTCGCCGGCCGCCAGCAGGGCCACGGCGCACAGCGCGAGCCCGATCGGCAGCTCCCACAGCCCGGGGAAGACGTTCGGCGCGATCAGGCTGACGAACAGCCCGCCGATCCAGCCTCCGAGCGCGATCGCCAGGTAGTACACGGTGAGGCCCGCGGGCTCGGGGTGCGCGCGGTACAGCGCGGCGTGGACCTGCCAGCACACCGCGAAGAACGCGGTGTACAGCAGGGCGTGGAGGACGGGCTCCCCGGCGAGGCACGCGAACAGGGCCAGCGCGACGAGCGCGTCGGGCCAGAAGGGGCGCAGCCACGCGTCCGGCACGCGCTCGCTGAACGCGACCATGAAGCTGCCGAGGTACAGCCCGAGGGGCACCGTCCACAGCAGCGGGAACGAGCCGAACTCGGTGCCGATCCAGCCGGTCACGGCGAGCAGCAGCACCGAAGGCGCGCACGCGAGCAGCACCCAGCGGCCCACGTCCCCGGCCGCGGGCCACGCGATCGCGTCCGTCGTCGCGGGGCTGTTCCGCGTCGTCCACGCGGCGACCGCGACGAGCCCGGCGTACGCGACGTACCCGGCGCTCCACACCATGCGCTGTGCGGACAGGCCGAACAGGGGCTCCACGACGAGCGGGTAGGCGAACAGACCCACCAGCGAGCCCAGGTTGCTCGCGGCGTACAGCTCCCACGGCAGGCCGAGGCCGCGCCGCTGGACCCACGACTGCGCGACGACCGCGGCGCTGGCGAGCCCGAAGTACGGCAGGCCCACCGCGAGCAGCACGGCGCCGACGAGCGGGAGCACGCTGCCCGCGGGGTCCGGCGCGGCGTCGACGTGCAGCGGGAGCGAGGCGAGGCCCGCGAGCACCGCGCCGGCGTGGGCGAGCGGGAAGCGCCGCGCGACGAAGTGCGCCCAGACGTACGCGAGCAGCAGGACCGTCTGGAACACGAGCATGCACACGGCCCACACGTGCACCGCGCCGCCGAACGAGAGCGTCACGAGGCGCCCGACGAGCGGCTCCAGCACGAACCCGAGCAGGGCGCCGGCCACCGCCACGCCGAGGAGCAGCGGGCGGCCCGTCATCGGGGGAGGATTTCCTCGACGCGCTCGCGCAGCAGGCCCTGGAAGCGGTCGGCGTACTGGCTGTCGAGCAGGCGCACGGCGATGTGCCAGTGGCCCGCCTGGATGCCGTCGGGGTGCACCTCGCAGTCGGGCTGGGGCGCGACCCACGGCGACACGATGATGGCCTCCTCGAGCGCGGACCGGATGGCGTCGGTGGTCGCGTCGGTCGGCATGGCGACGGTGAACTGGATGCGCGGCCACGGGTTGTCGTCGGCGACGAGCGGCTGGGCGAGCAGCACGCGGTTCGGCACGATGATCCGGCGGCCGTACACGTCCCGGAGCCAGGTGACGCGCACGCCGATCGCCTCGATCGTGCCGGAGTAGCGCTCGCCGCGGATCCACGACCCGGCGCGGAGCTGGCCCTCGACGAGGAGGAAGACGCCGGCCACGAGATCGTGGAGCACGTCGCGCGCCGACCAGCCCATCGCGAACGCCGCGGCGATGACGACGATGGGGAGCGCGGGCGCGAGGCTCTCCGGCACGAGCGCCGCGAGGGCGCCCAGCAGGAACACCGCGACGGCGAGTCGCGCGAGCAGCTCGACGACGCTCAGCACGCGCGGCAGGACCCCCGACGAGCGGAGGTCGCGCGACGCCCACCGCAGCAGGCTCGCGAGCAGCCCGCACAGGCCCGCGAGCACGAGCCGTCCGATGGCGAACCAGAAGCTGCGCGGCGCGATCTCGGGGAGGACCGGGGCGAGGGGGTTCGCCACGGGCTGGCTCTGCGGCACGAGGACGAGGTCGCGGGGCGCGGGGGCCGGCGGCTCCGGGAAGAACCCGAACAGGTCGGTGATGGGTGCCGGGCGCGGCTGCGGCGCGGGGGCCGCGGGGACCGGCTGCGGCGCGGGCCCGGGGGCGGGCTGCGGCTCGGGAGCGGCGTGGGGAGAGGGCTCCGGAGCGACGTGGGGCTCGGGAGCCGCGGGCTCGGGAGCGGCGTGGGGCTCGGGGGACTCCGGATTCGCGTCCGGGACGGGCTCCGTCGGATCGGGCTCGGGCGTCTCTGGGGGATCGGAGGGCGCGGGATCGGGGACCGCGGCGTCGGTCTCCGTCGACTCGGACCCCGCGTCGTCGACGGTGTGGAGCCCGTCGTCCGGGCCGTCTGGGGCGGGCTGCTCGGTGGTGGGCGGCGCGGGGGACCCGTGCGGATCGGGCGCATCCTGGGCGAGCGCCAGGCCGGCGAGGAGGAGCGCGATCACTGGAACCACCCCCGCGCCGACAGCACGGACACGATGGGCGCCGCGAGGTGGGGCGCGAGCACGTGCCGCCCGTCCTCGACCACGAGCAGGCCGGCGTGGGTCAGCGCGGCCAGCTGGGTGCGGGCCTCTTCGCGGCTCACGCGGAACTGACCGGCGTAGAGGTCGGGCGTGCACCAACCCTGGCAGGCGACCTGGCGCAGCGCGAGGAGGGTCGGCTCGGGAAGCCGGCGCAGGCGCGAGATCGGCGGCTGCGGCACGGGCCCCATGCGCATCAGGGCGTCGGTCTCGTCGACGTCGAGCACGCTCGCCATCCACAGCTGCAGCGCGTCGTGGAGGATGCCGCCCGACGCCATGTGGAGTGTGCGGAACCAGGTCTTCTGGTGCCGGAGCCCGGCGTCTTCGGTGCGCGACAGGAAGTCCTGGATCTGCCACGCGAGATCCTGGGAGCTCTCGAACCGCAGGCCGTAGCCGCTCATGCTGTGGCGCCCGATGAGCGCGACCTCGAGCTCCTCGGCCGTGAGCGGCCGCATCCGGATGGCCTGGGCGAACACGGTGTCGACGCCGGCCGAGCGCACGGCGAAGTGCCAGACCGGAAGGTCGACGAGCACGATCCAGGCGGTGCGTCCGTCGTCGTCCACGACGCCGCGCACGAAGCGGCGCAGGGGCTCGAAGCCGCCCGGGCGGACCTCGAACAGGTGCTGCAGACCCTCGAGGATCACGACCCCACCGGGGTCTTCGGTGAACCAGCGGTCGACGTCCGCGACGTTGAGCGGTGCGGTCGGGCTGCGGCGGGTGACGCGCCCGGTGCCGAGCCCGCGCACGAGGGCGCTGGCCAGGGCGCGGCGCCCGATGCTGTCCTGGCCGACCAGCGCGACGCTGCGGAACACCCCGGGGCCGCCGGGCCGCAGCGCGGCGAGCGCCTCGGCGTACTCGAGGTCGCGGCCCGTGAGCAGGTCGCCCGCCTCGAGCGCGTGGTCGGAGAACAGGCGGCGGTAGACGGTGGGCAGCCGGGCGATCGTGAGCGGCTCGGCGAACGCCTCGGGGTTCGCGACCTGGACGGTCTCCTTGAGGCCCAGGCGGTACCGCAGGGCCGCGATGCGCTCGTCGCCCAGCGTCTGCGAGAGTCCGTCGGTCACCTGCTCGCTGGCGCTCGACACGAGCTCCGACAGGCTGCCGGCGCGGTCGAAGAAGCCCCGCTGCGTGTGGAGCTGGCGGAGCAGCGTGTGCCGGAGATCGGTGATGCGCCCGTCGAACACCTGCGCGCGGAAGGTGTCGAGCTTCACGAGCACGGCGTCCTGCACGAGCGTGTCGATGGTGTCGGGGATCGGGTGTGCGGCATCCAGCGTCGCGCCGAGGCGCACGAGCGCGCGTCCCCAGGAGCCCAGCACGATGTCGCGCACGAGCTGGCGCGTGTCGTCGGACAGCGCCTCCATGTGCACGTCGAGCTCCTGGTGCGCGAGCTCGGCGTTGAACGACAGCACGCGCTGGATCTCCTGCAGCGCGGCGACCAGTCCGTCGACCTGGGTGGAGAGGCGCCGCGTCACGTCGATCAGGTCGCGCGTGATCTCGGCTTCGATGAACGAGACCGTGACCTCGCGGAACGGGATCTCGGTCATGGGCACGTGCCCGGGCAGCGCCCACTCGCCGGACTCGGGCGCGCGGACCGGCACCTCGTACCGCTCGGAGAGGCCCTGGGCCGCGGCGAGGATGCCGTCGAGCAGGGGCTCGTCGCTGACCTCGCGCGCCAGCCAGTCGCGGAGCGTGGTCGTCGTGTCGACCACGTCCTCCACGATGCGCTCGACGGGCTCCACGAGGGTCTTCAGCTCGGCGGCGAGGGCGGGGCCCGTGCGCGGCGACGGAGACAGCAGCGCGTCGGTGTGGCCGATGAGCTGGGCGAGGGACTCGCGCACGCGCTCGAGCTGGGTGAGGCCCTTGCCGCGGATCTGGCGGCGGAGGCGGTCGACGTGCGCGTCCACGGCCTCCTTCACGTGGGCTTCGAGCGCGACGACCTCGAACACCAGGGCCAGCGCGGCGTAGCGGCCGCTCGTGGCCTCCCGCGCGGCGTCCATGCCGGTGGTCAGCGCGTTGAGCCCGCGGGTGCGGTCGTCGTAGACGTGCGCGTACCGGCGGTGCCGCGGCGGCAGGTCGGGCGTGTCGTAGAGGAGGAGGTCGCCCTTGATGTCGCGCATCGCGCTGCCGAGGATGTGCGTGGCGCGGACATGGGCGTCCTTCCCGACCCAGCCGACTTCGTCGACCGCGAAACGGAAGTCCTGCTCGACCTCTTCGCGGAAGGCCTCGATGGCGGCGTCGACGGCCGTGGGATCGGTGCGCGCGAGGGCGGCGAGGCGCTCGCTCGCATCGTCGATCGTGTCGAAGAGGGCGGACGTGCGCGCGGCGAGGTGCAGCTCGGCATTGACCGTGAGCGCGGCGAGGCCCTCCATCCGGCCGGCGACGCGGCCATGGAGGTGGAAGCGCGCGATGTCGCGCACGCGCACCTGGCGGTGCACCGTCGAGAAGCGCATCCGCGCGTGGAGCCAGGCGCGCGCGAGCCGCGTCCAGAAGGGCTCGTTCTCGCGGGGCACCACGCTGTCGGCTTCGAGCGGGGCGTCGACCTCGACGGGCAGCGCGACGGCCGTGGCGTCGACGGCCTCCTGCAGCTCGACGGGGCTCCACGTGTGCCGGTTGAGCGTGCTGGCGCGGGCGAGCAGCTGGTCGCGCCAGCGGTCGGCCAGCTGGGCCATCTCGGCGCGGAGGAAGCTCGGCAGGGCCGTGGCGTCGCGCTCCTGCGCCCAGCGCGTCGAGAGGTGGCGGTGGAAGCGGAGGAAGTGGCGCCGCAGCGCGCGCAGGTAGGCCTGCGCGTCCGTCCCGAGCTCGGCGATCGGCCCGCGCTCGAGGTCCCGCACGAGCTGGCGCAGCTCCAGCTCGAGGTCGGTCGCGATCTCGTTGAGCTCGTCCGAAGCGGTCGCGGCGGCGGGGCCCCACGCGTCGGGCTCGGCGTCGAGGCGCCGCCAGGGCGCGAGCCGGTCGTCGGTCTCTTCGGTGGCGGGCCGGTCGGTCGCGTGGGTGTGGCCGGGCTCGCCCTCCATGCGCTGCGCGGCGGTCTCGCCGGCGAACCCGAGGCCGAACTGGAGGAGGACCGGCCCGAGCACCTCGTTCATCGCGACGCCGGCGAGGATCAGCGAGAACAGGCCGCTGCCGACCTCGCCCGGGAAGGTGCGCTGGATGCTGCCCGCGAGCGTGAGCGCGAGCCCCGCCTGCGACACGAAGCCCATCCATCCGTAGTTGCGCGTCATGGTGTCGGTGCCCGGCCAGGCCGAGCCGATGCGCATCCCGAGCCAGATCATCGCGATGCGCGAGCCCACGAGCAGCAGGGCGAACTGCCAGCTCGCGAGCAGGTCGTCGATGTGGAGCTTGGCGCCGGCCATCGTGAAGAACACGACGTACACGGGTAGCGAGAGCCGCTCGACCTCGTGGATGAGCTCGTCGCCCATGCTCGAGAAGTTCGAGGTCACGAAGCCCGCGGTGATGAAGACGAGCGCGAGCTCGGGGTGCCCGTGGGGGTCGATCCAGTGCGCCACGCCGGTCGCGAGCTCGGCGGTCATGAAGACCCAGCCGACGATGAAGATCAGGATCTCCGCGCCGACGTACTGCAGGTAGAGGTGCATCACGCCGCCGACGAGCGCGCCGAGCACGATGCTCGCGACGATGTTCATCAGCGCGGCGCCGAAGCTCCCCCCTCCCGAAGCCCCGAGCGCGCCGACGGCGATCGCGGTGGTGGCCGAGAACGCGACGACCACGACGACGTCCTTCAGCACGACGACGGGCAGAACGTTCGACGTCATCGGCCCCTTCGAGCCGGTGCTGTTGATGACGGCGATGGTCGCGGCGGGGGCGGTCGCGAGGCTCACCGAGGCGAGCACGGCGCCGAGCGCCACGGCCTGGCCGAGCTCGAGGCCCGCGACCTTCGCGTACGCGAGCGGCGAGCCCTCGAGGGCCATCAGCACGAACAGCCCGGTGATGCCGACGAGGATCGTCACGGTCTGCGCCCCGAGCAGCGCCAGGATCCGCCCGAGCCCCGATCGCAGCGACTCGAGCTTCAGCTCGCCGCCCGCGGTGAGGCAGATCAGCGCGAGGGCCAGGGTGTCCATGAGCCCGAGCTGCTTCAGCACGGTGTCGTTCAGCAGCCCCTTGTCGAACGGGGGCCACAGGAAGGGCTTCAGGACCTCGACGTCGTGCAGCGTGTGCGCGAGCGAGCCGCCCAGCAGCAGGCCGGCGAGCAGGTAGCCCGTGATGTGCGGCAGCTTGCCGGCCTCGGCGAGCTCGCCGATCGCGTAGGAGGCGAGCACCACGAAGCCGACGGCCAACAGCCCCGTCGAGAACTCGCCGGAAGGGATCCAGATGGCGTGCAGGAAGACGATGCCGGCGAGCAGCGTCGCGACGATGGTCAGCTTGCGCACGAAGTCGACGGGCTGGTTCGATCCGTGGCCGGCCATCAGTGCTTCCAGAACTCGGGCATGAACAGGGCGAGCACCGTGAAGAACTCGAGGCGCCCGAGGATCATCGCGAACGAGAACAGGATCTTCGCGATGGGCGTGTAGCGGGCGAAGTTGTCGGCGCCCTCGTAGTAGGGGCCGGGACCCATGTTCGACACGCTCGTCAGCATCGCGCCGAACGCGGTGGGGATGCCCACGCCGTCGGTGTAGGCGATGAGCACCGAGCCGATGCAGAGCGTCGTGATGTAGAGGAAGAAGAACGTCGCCACGGCGTTCAGCACGTCTTCGCTGATGATCTCGCGCCCGAGCCGGGTGACCTGCACGACGTTCGGCCGGTACGACTTGCGCAGCTGGCCCCACGTGTTCTCGGCGAGCAGCACCATGCGCGACACCTTCACGCCGCCCGCGGTCGAGCCGCTCATGCCGCCGACGAGCATCATGAGCAGGATCAGCCCGAGCCCCGTGGACGGATACGCCATGTAGTCGTCGGTGCCGTAGCCGGTGGACGTGACGGTCGTGGCCACCATGAAGAAGGCGTAGCGCAGCGACTCGAGCCAGTTCCCGTGGTGGTTCGGGAGGATCGCGATCGTGAGCAGCACCGTCATCACGGCGACCCCGCCGCAGTACGCCCGGAACTCGACCGACCGGAAGAACACGTTCCAGGTGTCGCGGGCCCGCGCGCGCCACCGCTCCATCGGGGTGCCCTCGCGGAGCGCCCGCGCCCGCACGATGAGCGCGCCGTAGTACAGGCCGAAGTTCACGCCGGCGAACAGCATGAACCCGCTGATGACGTAGTCGACGAGCCCGCTCTCGAAGTACGCGACGCTGGCGTTCTTCGTCGAGAACCCGCCGGTCGACAGGGTCGTGAGCGCGTGGCACACCGCGTCGAACAGGTTCTCGGCCCAGTGCGTGTCGGCGGTCTTCGGCACCCACCACGTGAACAGCGCCCACAGCACGGCGATCTCGGCGACCGTCGCCGCGGCGTAGATCCGCCAGAGCGCGGCGCTCGTCTCGGTGATCTTGGGCTTCAGGCCCTCGGCCGAGTGCCCGGGCACCTCGGTGCGGAACATGTGCTTGCCCGTCACGCCGAGGCTCGGGAACACCGCGATGAACAGCACGACGATGCCCATGCCGCCGAGCCACTGGATGACGGAGCGCCACAGCAGCACGGGCCGCGACAGGGTGCCCTCGATGTCGGCGACGATGGTGGCCCCGGTGGTCGTGAAGCCGGACACGGCCTCGAAGATGCCGTCGGCCACGGGCACGCCGCCGTCGAGCACGAAGGGCAGGGCGCCGTAGACACCGGCGAGGGTCCAGACGAGCGCCGTGGTGAGCGTGGCTTCGGCCCGGCGCAGCTGGACGCCGCGGGCCGGCTGGCCCCACCACACCATCGCGCCGCCGCTGGCTCCGGTGATGGCGCCGCACGCGACCATCCAGGGCACGCCGCCGCGGGTGTCACGGTGCAGGTCGAACAGGTCGTAGACGAGCCCGACGAGCGCACACAGCACCATGAACGCCGCCATGCCGAGCAGCACGAAGCCACAGGGGCGAGCGACCTGGCGGTGCATCGCGACGTACGCGGTGGTGGGTGCCTTCAGCGCCAACCTAGAACGCCCGCTGCTTGAAGAGCGCCTCGAGCTTGTCGTAGGCGCGGGAGGTGGCGAGCGCGATCACGGTGTCGCCCGCCTGGATGAGCGTGTCGCCGCGGGGGATCTCGACGTGGTCGGGCTTGAGGACCGCGCACAGCAGGGCGCCCTTCGGCAGCTGCATGCGCGCGACCGGCACGTCGACGGCCCGGGCGCCCTCGAGCGCGCGGATCTCCATGATCTGGGCCTTGCCGTTCTCGAGCGTGGCGACGGACTTGAGCGCCTTCTCGCGGACGAAGCGCAGCACGTGATCCGCCGCGAGCTGGCGGGGCGAGAGCACGCTGTTGATGCCGAGCTGGTGGTGGATGTCGACGTAGTCGGGACGGTGCACGACGGTGGCGGTGCGCTTGGCTCCGACCCGCTTCGCGAGCAGCGCGGCCATGAGGTTGACCTCGTCCTCGTGGCTCACGGCGGCGAACAGGTCGAAGTTCCCGACGTAGTTGTCCTTCAACAGCTCCATGTCGGTGCCGTCGCCCTCGATGACCGTGACCTTCGAGAGCCGGCACGACAGCTCGCGCGCCCGCGTCGGGTCTTTCTCGATGAGGGCGACCTCGGTGCCGTCCTTCACGAGGGTGGCGGCGAGGGCCTCGCCGATGACGCCGCCCCCGACGATGCACACGCGCTGCGCCTCGCGGTTCTTCGTGAAGAGGTCTTCGGCCTTGTGCATCTGGCCGGGCTCGCCGCACAGGTAGATGCGGTCGCCGGGCTCGAGCACGTCGGCGCCGCCGGGCACGCGCAGCTCGCCGTCGCGCACGATGGCCACGACGAGCACGCCCTCGGGGATGCGCATCCGGGCGAGCGAGGTGTTCGTGCGCCGGAACGTGTCGTCGAGGTCGACGCTGACGATCTCGATGCGGTCGTCGGCGACGTCGATGACCTGCGTGGCCCCGTGGGACTGGGCGATCTTCGCCAGCTCGCGGGCGAGCAGGAGCTTCGGGTTGAACACGACGTCGACCCCGAGGAACCCGTACTCGACGCCGGTGCTGTCGTCTTCGGCGCCCCACTCGCGGCCCTCGACGCGGGCGATCGCGCGCTTCGCGCCGAGCTTGCGGGCGGCGAGCGCGGCGACGAGGTTCACCTCGTCGTGGTTCGTGACGGTGACGACGAGATCGGCCTGGTGGGCCCGCGCGGCCGTGAGGACCTTGTGGCTCGCGCCGTAGCCCTGCAGCGTCATCACGTCGTGGTGCTCCTCGACGTAGCGGATGGCGTTCTCGTCCTGGTCGATCGCGACGACGTCGTGGCGCTCCCACTCGAGGGTGCGCACCACGTGGCGCCCGACCTGACCGAGACCGACGACGACGACGAACATCAGGCCCTCGCTTCCCAGGCAGTGGCGTCGCTGTCGAGCTCGCCCGCGTCGATGAGCAGGCCCTTGAGGAGCCGCGACGCGAAGAGCTCGTTCAGCATGACGGAGATGAGGATCGCGGTGTACGCGAGCTCGGCGGCCGGGCCGTCGTAGACGAGCCGGAAGCTGACCGCGATCGCCACGGCGGCCTCGCCCTGTGCCATGAGGCCGCGGAAGAGGTCTTTGCGCAGAGGCGTGCCGAGCGCGGCGAGGAACACGGCACCCGCCTTCGCGGCGCCGCGCAGGAGCAGGTAGCCCGCCGAGACGAGGAGCCCGGCGAGCGGATCGACCGGGACCCACATCGCGCCCGCGAACACCATCAGCACGAGGGTGACCGGCTTCAGCGAGGTCTCGAGGGTGTCGGCGACCTTCGGGCCGTCGTCGCTGTTCACGAGCCAGGCGCCGAGGATCAGGTTGACGGTGAGCGCGCTGATCTCGAGGAAGAACGCCGTGCCCGCCGCGAGGATGATGATCCCGACGAGGGCGAGGAACCGGTGGTTCTCGTCGGCGTCGTTGTCGAGGAAGGTCGAGAACAACAGGCCCATCACGACGCCCAGCGCGATGGTGATCAGCACCCAGCCCGCGAAGTCGGTCTCGAGCCACGCGTCACCGCTCCCACCGGGGTGGAAGTACGCGAACAGCAGGCCGAGCGACGCGATGGCGAGCAGGTCGCCGATGCGCGAGGTGCGGCGGAGCAGGGGCAGCAGCATCCGGCTCTTCAGCCCGTCGTACGTGTCGCACAACAGGTCGACGGCCGAGCTCGAGCCCGCCGCTGCCGCACAGCCGAGCGCTGCGGCCGCGCAGAGCGCGTCGTCTTCGGGCACCACGTCGATCACGAGGCCCGAGCGGAAGAACAGGTAGCCCGCGAGGGTGGTGACGAAGCCCGTGCCGCCCACCTCGGCGAGGGCGATGCGGAACGCGCCCCCCGTGGACTCGTGCATCTGGCGTCGGTCGAGCTCCATGCCGTACAGCAGGCCGATCCACCCGGCCGCGAAGGCGATGATCGGCGCGAGCCGGCTCATGTCCTCGAAGACGTGCACGGTGTTCACGACGGCCGGGCCGAGCAGCACGCCGAGCAGGATGTACTCGAGGCCGCTCACGAACAGGAAGCGCCGCTGCAGGCGGTTCACGACGAACCGCGCCATCAGGTACGCGACGCCCACCATGGTGAGCAACACCACCACGCCGAAGGAGCCGCCCGATCCGTGCGATTCCGCGCCGCCGTGTCCGCCGCCGCCCTCGCTGGCGAGCGCGGCGGTGAGGAGTAGGAGCTGTGGGGCCAGTGCGAGTCCTCCGGGGCGGGAGTCTATCGCACCCCGCCCACGGGGGGCACGACCCGGTCAGTCCGGG
This sequence comes from Alphaproteobacteria bacterium, assembly GCA_020632875.1. GTDB lineage: Bacteria > Myxococcota_A > UBA796 > UBA796 > JACKEQ01. The sequence continues at coordinate 244,057 of JACKET010000010.1, read as the reverse complement.
CTGTCGTCGAGCGCCGGGTCGGCGACCGGCCCGCCGATGGGCCAGTCGATGGGATGGCGGGGGACGTAGCCCAGCACCTCGCGGGCGCGCGTGCCGTCGAGCACGAGCCCGATGTGGAGCCGGTTGCGGTTCAGGCCGTACTCGAACTCGCTGCCGGTGAGGCGGTGCCGGAGGTTGTACGCCGGCCGCAGGAACCCGCCCGGCAGCGGGATCGACGGGGTGCCCCACTTCCGCGTGGCCTCGGACAGGGGCAGCGTGTCGTAGCCCGGGATGTTGAACACGCCCTCGCCGGAGCCGTGCGTGGCCTTCTCGAGCGCCACGACCATGTCTTCGACCGTGGCGACGTTCACCATCGGGTCGAAGCCGAGCGGGCGGAACGCGACCGGCGCGTCGAGGTAGTCGTAGATCTGGCTGCCGGTGCCCGGGCCGAGCGCTTCGGCGCAGCGCAGCACCACGGTCTCGAAGCTCGACAGGCCCATGCGCGCACACGCCGTCAGGTCGGCCTCGACGCGGTCGCGGATGTACTGCGGGGCCTTCGGGGACAGGTTCAGCGGGTGGTCTTCGCGCACGAGGATCGGCAGCTCGAGGCTGACCTTGTAGGCGACGGCGTACGACTTCAGCACGAGGCGGCGGATCGTCGGGTGCCGGTCTGCGAGGTCGAGGATCGAGCGCAGCGCCTCGACGTTCGCGGCGTGCACCTTGCGGCCCTTGCCGAAGCCGCTGCGGTGCTGGCCGAGGTGCACGACGACCTCGACGCCCAGATCGCGCGCCGGGCCGAACAGCAGCTCGCGGACGTGCCGCGACCGCGCCAGGTCGACCGAGAGGTACGTGAGGCGGTTGCCGTGCGAGAAGGGCAGCGCCTGCTCGGGAGGCTCGCGCGCGACGGCGAGCACGTGCCGCACGCGCGTATCGGCGACGAGACTGCGGACGAAGCGCTCGCCCACGGTGGTGGTGGCGCCGGTCACGAGCACGCTGATCAACGGAAGATCCCCTTTCGTTCGGAGAGACCGCGTTCGAGGAGCGCCTGGACCGCGGCCTTCACGCGCGCGGCGGCGTTGCGGACGATCTCGGGATCGTCGGCGTCGTCGGGCGAGAACTCTTCGTGCAGCGGGATCGGCTCGCCGTAGTGGATGTGGTACTTCGTGGGCAGGGGCACGAGCGTGGCCGGGATCGGGATGTACGGCACCGGGCCCTTCACCGGGATGCGGGCGATCTGCGGCATCTGCTCTTCGGCGCCGACGATGCCGATCGGGATGACGGGCGCGCGGTGGCGGATGGCGAGCTCGCAGTGGCCCTTCGTCCAGTGCTGGAGCTGGTAGCGCTGCGCGAACGGCTTGCCGATGCCCGGCACGCCCTCGGGGAAGATCATCAGCAGCTCGCCGGCCTCGAGCAGGGCCTGCGCGTTGCCGCGGCTGCCGCCGACCACGCCGCAGCGCGCGAACAGCGTCGAGACGAACGGCAGGCTCGGCACGAAGTAGTCGGCGAGGGGACGGCTGCAGCGCGGCGGATCGGTGTTGCGCAGCACGTCGACCCACAGCATCGCGCCATCCATGGGCAGCGTGCCGGAGTGGTTCGCGGCGAGGATGCCGGGGCCCGTCTTCGGGATGTTCTCGGCGCCGTGCGACTCGACCCGGAAGTACCACTCGTACCCGGGCTTGCCGATCACGTCGCCGAGGGCCACGAAGTCGGGGTGCAGGCCGAACCGGTCGTATCCGTGGCCTTCGTCTCTGTAGTACAGGCGCTCGGCGCGCTCACGCACCGAGCGGCCGCCGAGCGCGGTCGTGATCGCACGCGCGATGCGCGGGGGGAACGGCATGCGTCTGCATACCACGCAGGGGTGGTTCAGCGGGACGCGGCGAGATCGACGGCCTGCTGGTACGCCGTGCGGGCCCCGGCAGCATCGCCGAGCCGGGTGAGCGCGTCGCCCTTCAGCACGAGCAGGTACTGCCGGACGAGCGTGTTGCCGGGGTTGGCGGCCAGCGCCGTCTCGACCACCGCCAGCGCGCCACCCGGGTCGCCGGCCGCGAGCCGCGCGATGGCTTCGTCGATCTCGGGCGTGTGCGTGCCGGACACGCCGTGGCGGGCCTGGGTCGCGAGCGGCACGCCCGCGGGGACCATCGCCTTCGTCTCGGGCTCGGCCGCGGTCGCGGTGGGCTCGGCGTCCATCGCCATGCCGCCTTCGGCGTCGACGGAGGGTGCGCTGCTCGCCTTTCGCCCGCCGCCGCCTGCGGAGTCCTTCTTCTTCTGGCGCCGCTCTTCCTTCTCGAGCGCGTCGCGGCCGGGGCGGAACTCGTAGGACCGCGAGGACTCCACCGACATGGGCGCGTCGTCGGCGAGCGCGTCTTCTTCGGCCGCCCCGTAGGCGTCGTCGGACGGCGTGATGGGCGCGGCGACCGGCGGCGGAGGGGGCGCCGCGGCGGGCGTGGGGTCGGGGCGCATCATCGGGGCCGACGGAGCGGGCCGGGACATCGCGGGCTTCGGCGCAGGGGCGCCCTTCGCGGGGCTCGACTGCGCGACGCCGCCCACGGAGAGAGCGTCTTCGCGCTGGCCTTCGCCCCCGTCGACATCGGCCGTCATCCGGGCGCTCTCTTCGGCCTTCTTCGCCTCTTCGGGGCGCGGCGGCGCCTCCATCGGCTCCTGCGTCGGGGTCTTCGCCGCGAGCTCGGGGATGGGCTCGCGCAGGCGTCCGGCGTCGGGGTCGAGGTCTTTCGCGCCGGCCGGCATGTCGACCGAGTCGTCGAAGTCCTCGCCGAGCGCCACGGCATCGGGCTCGGCCTCGGGCTCGGCAGGGAGCGGGGCGGACGCCGGAGCGGGCCGCGGCGCGGGGCTCGGGCGGTACGCCATCGAGGGACGGGGCTTCGCGGGGCGCGCGCGGCCCTCGCCGGCGCCGGCACCCGTGTCGACGACGGCCACACCGTCGGCGTCGCGCGTGGCGGGGGCCTCCTGCCGGGCGACGGGCGAGCCGCTGTTCATCGTGACGCTGCCGACGACCAGCAGCAGGGCCGCGGCGGCCACGAGGCTCGAGAACCCCCCGATGCCCACGGCCGCGATCCACCACGGGCGGCGACGCTTCGACGAGCCCGCCACGGGCGCGTCTTCCGGCGCGGCGCCGATGGAGGCGCCCACGGGCATGGGCGCTGCGGCGGGTGCCACCGCGAGCGGCCCTTCGGTGATGCCCGCGAGGATGTCGTCCACCGTCACCCGCGGCGCCGGCGCGAGCTCGGGGCGGAGCGCGACGAGCGACTCCACCACGTCCGCGTCCAGCCCATCGGGCGGCGGCCCCTTCGGGTCCTCGAGCCAGGCTGCGAGGAGCTCTGCCTGCTGTTGCTCGTTCATGGCGGGTACACCTTGCGGAATGCCTTGGTGGCGCGGTGGAGGATGACGTCGAAGTTCCCGACGGTCACCCCGAGGATCTCGGCACACTCCTCCCGGGTTCGCTCTTCGATGAGGCGCAGCCTCAGTGCCTGTGCGTAGCGTTCGTTCAGCTTGTCGAGAGACAAGCCCACGAGACGTTTCGTGTCTTCCACCTCCAATCCGCGATCGGGCCGCGCCGGCTGGGCGTGCATCACCTCGGACGGCTCGGACATCACGGCCTCTTGCAGGTCGTGGTCGCGCTTGTGCCGGCGGTGGATGTCGATCGCCTTGTTCACGGCGATGCGCCGCAGCCAGAAGAAGATCGAGCGGTTGTCGTGCTGGAACGACGCGATCTTCTCGAGCGCGGTGCGGAACGTCTCCCGCAGGCAGTCCTCCGCGAGCTCCCGGATGGGGAGGCGGGGGAGGATGGCCTGTCGCCAGATCAGGTCGCCGTACCACCCGTACAGGGTGGCGAAGGCAGCCCGGTCTCCGGCCTGGAGGCGTTCGATCACAGCGCGTTCCTCCTCGAGGGGGACGAGGTCGGTGGTTCGGGTTTCAGGCGACTCCGCCTTCACTCGCCTCTCCAACGAAGGAACGGGGGGCATCTTACAGCGGCGGTTCGATCACGTTCCCGCGGCCGAGGATCCAGTTCGGGTCGAGGTGGGATTTCAGGCGGCGGAATTGCTCGATCACGCCGTCGCCGACCATCGTGCGCAGGTGGTCGCGCTTCGTCTTGCCGATGCCGTGCTCGGCACTGATGCTGCCGCCGAGCGCCACGGCCTGCGCGGCGAGCTCGTCGTAGAAGGCCTTCGCGCGCGCCAGCTCGTCGGGCGTGGTGGGCAGCAGGTTCAGGTGCAGGTGGTTGTCGCCGATGTGCCCGAACAGCACGTGCCGGATGGGGGCGTGGTCGTACGCCTCCATGATCGTGGACAGGGCGGCGTCGGGCACGGAGAGATCGGTGCCGACCTTCGGCATGCCGTTGCGGACGACCTGCTCGTTGATGCCGGCCGGGATGGCGTGGCGGAACGCGTGCAGGTTCTCGCGCCCCGCGTCGTCGGTCGTGATGAGGGTGTCGTCGGCCAGCGCCCCGCACGCCTCGAGGGCCTCCCACCAGGCCGCGAGGTGCGTCTCTTCGTCGAGGGACACCTCCTGCTCGCAGAACAGGGCCGCGACCGCGGCGTCGGGCACGTCGCCCACGCGCTCGCGGGCGAGATCCAGGCAGTGCCGGTCGAGGTATTCGAGGCACCGGGGCGACAGCGCGCCCTCGGGGTCGGCGCGCTGTGCGGACCGCGCGCGATCGACGAAGGCCAGCGCCGCCTGGCGGGTGGGGAAGAACACCACGAATCCGAGCACCTCGGCCGGCAGGTCGGTGAGGCGCACGGTGGCGCGCGTGAGGATGCCGAGCGTGCCCTCCTGGCCGATGAAGACGTCGAGCATGCGCTTCGTGGGGACGTAGCCCGCCGCCGTCTTCACCTCGGGCTCGGCCCACTGCGGGATGGGCCAGTGACACGGGATCGGCGTGTTGCGGTCGGCGTGCACGATCTCACCGTTCGCGAGGACGACCTCGAGCGACTCGACCCACGGGCGGGTGGGGCCGTACTTGAAGGAGCGTGCCCCGCTCGCGTTGGTCGCGATGCTGGCGCCGAGCGTGCAGTCGCGGCGGGACGTGGGGTCGGGCGGGTAGAACCGGCCGGTCGCCTCGATCGCGTCCTGGAAGTCGCCCAGGAACACGCCAGCCTGCGCCGTGGCCGTGGAGTGGCCGATCTGCTCGATGGCGTTCAGCCGCTCGGTGGAGAGCAGCCAGCCGCCCATGGGCACCGCCGCGGCCGTGGTGGACGTGCGACCCGCCGTGACCGTGAGGGGGGTCTTCGTGCGGTTGGCCTCGCGCACGATCTCGGCGACCTCTTCGGTGGTGGTCGGGCGGAACAGGCCGTCTGCGCGGCCTGCGATGTTGGACGCGTCGGTGAGGTAGCCGGCCAGCACGTCGGGCTCGGTGATGGGTCGCATGGGCCGCACGTATCACCGGGGGAACCGGGCGCGTCACATCTTGTCGGTCCAGGGACGGGGTCGGGTTCGGCCCTGTATGCTTGGATCACGGGGGTGTTCGTGAGGCGCCGTGCAACGTCGGCACTGGTGATCACGGGACTGGCCATGCTGGGCTGGTGGGCCTGGCCTGCGTCCGAAGCGCCCGCTGTCGACGCACCGGTCGCGAAGCAGGCCGTGAAGAAGCGCGTCATGGAGCGCTTCACGAACGCTGCAGTGCCCTTGCGCGACGACTCCGACGGGCTGTTCGCCGAGGCGGCATCCGGCGAGCTCGGCGACGAGATGCAGGCGAAGGTCTGCGAGCTGTGCCGCTCCGGGATGATCGACCCCGACGCCTGCCAGCTCTGCGAGCCCGAGCGGGTGTCGGGCGGCATCCTGGTGGTCGACGTGGTCGACGAAGAGGGCCGTCCCGCCGAGGGGGCCCGCGTGTGGCTGCAGGGCTGCGAGCACGAGCAGCGCGGCTGGCGCGAGTACGTCGTGATCGACGGCACCTGCCAGGTGTTCGCGGGCCGCCGCGACGGCGCGCTGTGGGCCCAGGCCGAGCCCGCGTCGGCCGCCGTGCCCGACGGCGAGGAGCGCTACGTCCAGCTCGAGCTGCCGAGCACCCGCACGGGCGGGCTCGGCGTGTCGGTGAAGGCGGATGCCGAGGGCGTGCGGGTCCTCGCGGTGATGCCGGGCACCCCGGCCGCCGAGATGGGCCTCGAGCCGGGCGACCTCATCGTCGAGGTCGATGGCCTCGACACGCGCGGGCTCGAGCTGATGGACTTCATCCGCACGATGACGGGCCCCGAGAACACCGAGGTCGACTTCGTCGTCCAGTTCGAGTCCGACACGGGGATCACCGAAGAGGCCCTGACGATCGTGCGCCGCTACATCGAGCCCTCGGGGTAGCGCGCGCCGGGTGTATCCTCGGCGCATGTGGATGATCTTCGTCGCGCCCGTGCTGGCGGGCCCCGATGTGTTCGGCTTCGGCAACGGCGCAGCCGGCGCGCTCGTGGTGTCCGACACCCAGGCGCCGAACGCGTACCAACCCGTCACGAGCACCCGTCCGGCCGGGGCGAGCGAGGTCGTCGTCGCCGACGGCACGCCCTTCCCGCCGGGCACGCTCGTCCTCCTCCACCAGACCACCGGCGGCACGGCGACGCCCACGTTCATCCAGCCGCCCCCGCCGGTCGACTACCTGCAGATGCAGGTGGGTCAGTACGAGTACGCGCGGGTGCTGACGCAGACGGCCGGCACGCTCGTCGTGAACCGTCCGCTGCTGCACGGCTATCGGCCGGGCGCGCAGGTCGTCGCGGTGCCGGAGTACACCGCGCTGACCGTCGAGGCGACGGGCGTGATCGAAGCGCCTCCATGGGATGGCTCCATCGGCGGCATCGTCGCGCTCATGGTGGATGGCGACCTGCAGCTCGACGGCGCGATCGACGCGTCGGCGCGGGGCTTCCGCGGGGCCGACCCCGACGCGTCCGCGGTGTACCAGGGCGTCTGCACCGAGCTGTCGGACGACCCCAACGAAGCGGGGTTCAAGGGCGAGGGCATCGCGGGGGTCGGCGGGGTCGGGCGCGGCACCCTGACGACCGGCGCGGGCGGTGCGAACTGCGGCAACGCGGGCGGCGGGGGCGGCGGGAACGCCGGCTACGGCGGGCGGGGCGGCAACGTCGCGGACTTCGGCGTGCTCGCCGAGCGGGGCGGATTCGGCGGGGGCTGGGCCCAGCCGGACTACACGTCCCATGCGCTGTTCGGCGGCGGGGGCGGCGGCGCGGATGCCGACGACCACCCGAACGCCTCGCGCGGGGCCGCCGGGGGCGGCCTGGTGCTGGTGAGCGCGCGCGACATCACCGGGTCGGGCACGATCCGCGCGGCGGGCGGGGCGGGCATCAACAACATCGACGACGGCGCGTCGGGCGGCGGGGCGGGCGGCACCATCGTGGTCCGCGTGCTCGACGGGCTCGCGTGCAGCGTGGTCGATGCCGGTGGCGGGCGCGGCGGCAACGTGTCGGACGGCCAGGTCTCGCCGGGCGTCGCGCACGGGCCGGGCGGCGGAGGGGGCGGCGGGCATGCCGTGGTCGAGGCGCTCTCCCCGACCTGTCCCCGGGTGGTGACCGGCGGCGTGAACGGGTCGTTCGCCAACACCGATCCGTGGGGTGCGCAGCCCGGCGCCATCGGCGTGGCCTCCGTCGAGGCGCCGTCCCTCGTCGACGCCGATGGCGATGGGGTCGTGCGGGGCAGCGGGGGCGGTCCCGACTGCAACGACGGCGACGCGGCGGTGTTCCCGGGCGCCGACGAGGTGTGCGACGGCCGCGACAACGACTGCAACGGGGCCTTCGACGACGGCCTCCCCACGTCCACGTTCTACGCCGACGACGACGGCGACGGCTTCGGCGATCCCGACGCGCCCGTCGAGGCCTGTGGCGAGGTCCCCGGCATCGTCGCCGACGCGACCGACTGTGACGACACGTCCGACACGATCCACCCCGGCGCCGAAGAGGTCGTGCTCGACGGGATCGACCAGGACTGCGACGGCGAGGACCGCACGTCCTTCGAAGACACCGATCCGCCCGACACCGATACGGACACGGATACCGACACCGACGAAGGGCGCCGCTCGTCGACGGGGTGCAACTGCGAGGTCGCTCCCCGAGACGGGCTCGCGGGATGGGCCTGGCTCGCGCGCAGGCGCTGAACGTCGAGACGTTCAGCGCTCAGGGGCTGTTGGGCTCGCCCGGGGTCGCGATGATCGTGTTGCGGAAGGGCTCGTTCACGTTCGCGCCACCTTCGGTGAGGCTGCACGACTTCCAGCTCGTTTCGGCGCGGCCGTCGCCGGGCGGGGTGAGCCGCTCCATGCTGTAGACCTTGCTGCCCGAGGGGCCCCCGGCGAACGCGGGCCCGCCGTCGCCGGCGTAGTCCATGATCTGGTTGTCGGGGTCTTTCAGGAACAGCTCCATCTGGCCATCCTTGATGTACAGACGGGCCTGGCGGTTGTCGTTGTAGGCGTTCACGACGAGGTCGCCGTTCGTGTAGGCGGTGTACTCGTCTTGCGGCGCGCCATCGACGTAGGCCTCGAGCTGGTGGTCGAGCACGAGGTAGGTGCTGTTCGCCTGGATGATGGCGCCGGGCGGGAAGCCGAGCACGAAGTCGTCGGGGTTGGCGACCTGCCAGAGGTCGAGCTTGATGTCGCGGTCGGTGGTGTTGCGCAGCTCGATGAACTCGTCGTTGCCGTCGATGTCGAGCGCGTTCACGCCGTACCACTGGATCTCGTTGATCACGATGTCGCCGGGCTCGATGCCGTCTTCACCGATCCAGTCGGCGCCCATGCGTTTCCCGTTGTCCCACAGGTGCTTGTAGTACTCCATGTAGGCCTGGGCGACGCGCGGCCCGTGCATGACGAGCATGTACTCGTCGTTCGACACGGTGGCGGAGCTCGACCAGTTGAACGAGCCCGAGATCACGACGGGGTTCTCGCCGTAGGCGTCGATGATCATGGTCTTGCTGTGCAGACGGCCGCCGCCCGCCTGGTAGTCGCCGGGCTGCTGGCTGTTGTCGTTGCCGTCCATCCGCAGGTCGGCGTCGGCCCCGAGCAGGCGGAACACCTCGTGGTACTGGCCGTTCGAGTGCAGCTGGCTGCGGTCGATGACGCCCGAGATGCCGCGGTAGGCGGGGTCGAGCGGGTCGACGTCGGAGGTGAACTTGCCCTCGTCCTTCATGCGGTCGATGTGCCGGATGAACGCGCTGCCGACCTGGTCTTTCGTGAAGGCGAAGATCGTGAAGCGAACGGACTCCTTCGCGCCGTCGATGAGCTCGAGGATGCGGCCGAGGGCGTCTTCGTTCGGGCTGAACCAGACCTCGACCCGCGAGTCGCCGACCTCGTAGCTGCGGCCGTTGAACAGCTCGACCTTGGTGTGGCCGAACGCGCCGTCGAACATCTGCTGGAACTCGGCCTGGAAGTCGTCGGCCACGAGCGGATGGTCGATGATGAAGAAGTTGTTGGAGTTGTGGATGAGGTCGGTGTTGCTCCAGTTCGCGGTGCTGCCGAACACGAACCGGTCGTCGACCACCATGAACTTGTTGTGCATGATGTGGTTCGTGTTGCCCGTGACCATGGGCACGTGGCGTTCCATGAGCTGCTGGTAGCCGGTGTTGTAGAGGTGCCCGGCGTCGCCGACCATCCGCACCTTCACGCCGCGGTCGTGGGCGCGGAGGAACGCGGAGATCACGCCCTGGTGCGTGAATCCCATGACGGCGAAGTCGATGGACGCGTCGGCGCTGTCGATGAGGTCGACCATCACGTCGATCGCATCGGGCTGCCACATGTTCTCGGCGCGGGTGCCCGGCTCGTTGAAGTACACGTCGAGCCGCCCGCCGCGCGTGCCGTCGAGATCGGCCTGGCTGGGGGCGGGGTTGCAGCTCGTGAGCAGCCCGGCGGTGAGGCCGAGGATTCCCAGGCGGGTGATGTGCTTCATCAGAAAGCTCCCGAGCGGTCGAGGTGGTCTTCGTAGAGGTCGACGAGGGCCTGCAGCGGCGAATCCGGCTTCTCGCCCCGTACGAACGTATCGTCGTCGAGCACGAAGAGGTTGCCGTCGATCAGCTGATCGGTCTCGACCTCGGTGTTCCGGTAGATCCGGGACGCCGAGTAGAGGTCGTGCGACAGGACGAACGCGCGGGGCATCACGTCGACGCCGCCCTCGATGTCGATCAGGATGATCGTGGGCAGGTCGGTGGCCGCGGTGAAGCGGTGCTTCTCGACGTCGGGCGCCTCGTTCTGGAACACGCGCGACAGGGGCTGGCTGGTCGTGCCGAACGCCGGGCCGACGATGGCGGTGACCGGGAAGCCCCAGCTCGCCTTCTCTTGAATCGCGCGGACCATGCCGTCGTTGACGAGCTCGTTCGACATGATGCGGATCGACTTCCGCGCCGTGTACACCGCGTCGATCACGCGCTTCGTCACGCGCTCCTGCGGGCCGAGCCACATCTCGACCGGCACGTCGCTGTCGGTCGGGTAGATCCAGTTCACGTCGGCCTGGGACTTGGCCGGCGCCGAGAACGCGGTGAGCGCGGTGGCGTCGGACCCGCCGAACACCTGGTTGTGCTCGAGCCACAGGTCGGTCGCGAGATCCTCGCCCTGCATCTGGAACAGCACGACGGCGGAGTCGGTGTCGCCGCCGGCGAGGGTCGCGTTGAGGATGTCGTACCGGTCGGCGACGACGAACGCGTGCGACATCAGGACCTGGCTGCTCGACCACGACACGTCGGTGTTCAGCGAGAAGTCGAAGTAGCTGATGCCCCCGTCGGCGAGGCGCAGGGGCACGTTCGCGTCGCGCAGTGCCTGCACGCCGGGGTCGGACTGCTGGTCGACGTCGGTGACGACCCGCACGTCGACGCCGGCCTCGCGTCGCGCGATGATCGCGTCGCTGATCAGCGTGTCGGTGATGCGGGGCAGCGCGACGATCAGCTCGTCGTCGGCCGACTCGATGACGCCGATGAAGGCGTCGTTCGCGTCTTGCTCGCTGCCGACGGTGCGCACCTGCATGGTGGTGAACAGCGCGCTCGCGTCGGGCGGACCGCAGGCGACGAGGAACAGCGCGAGGAGCGCGGAGGGCGGGGTTCCGGCGCGCATCAGTCGAACGCTCCTGCGGCGAAGGCGCCGCTGTAGTCGGGGCTGTTGGGACGGCGCGGGCTCGCGAGCGTGCGCTGGCGGCAGCGCTCGGCGATGTTCGTGTTGTTGGGCACGTCGACGTCGGCGATCGTGTAGTGGTGCCACGACTGCGGCTCGCTGCCGCGGCCGCCGAAGATCAGCTCGACCTTCTCCATCGAGCGCGTGACCTGGCCGTCGTACACGCCCGCGAACGGCGGCATGTAGCGGTCGCCGGCGGGCTCGATGAGCCGCTCGTCGGCGTCGAGCAGGGTGAGCCGGAAGGGGTCTCCCATGCCGAAGTACATGTCGTCGATCACCACGTCTGCGTTCATGAAGCAGCTGGAGTCGGCGTCGTCGGCCTCGTGGGGGATGGCCGTGATGAGCAGGTAGTCGCCCACGTTGATGGGGTTCGGGTGCTCGGGGATGCGCCACGTGATGTTCGTGACGCCCTCCATCTCGATCCGCCAGTCGGTGAGCCGCATGGGACGGTTGCCCTCGTTGCGGATCTCGACGAACACGTCCTTCGGATCCCAGGTGCCGTCGTTGCGCACCGAGCCGGCCCAGCCGATCTCGGTGATCTTCACGGTGCCGCGCTCGCCCGAGTTCGGCCCGTCGACCCCATCGCGGTAGCCCACCTGCTCCTCCGGGTGACCCGGATCCGGATTGCAGGCGACCAGCGTCGCGATGGCCCCGAGAACGAGGGTGATGCGCATCCCGTGCTCCCCGATCACAATCGTACCCTGAGGCCGGCCATGGCCGCCCACGGAGACTGCGGATCGGCCGAGCCCAGCTGGTCGCCGGCGATGCGCGAGATCTCGATCGAGTAGAACTCGCCGGGCAGCATGAACGCGCCGGCGCCGTACACGTCGACGCGGTCGGTCGCGTGGCCGCCGACCAGCAGGTCGATCTCGTGGGCGAGCAGCCGGCCGTGCCGCACCTGCGCGGCGAACTCCTCGCGGGAGTAGCCGAACGGCGGCGTGATGGTGTTCAGCGTCTGGAAGTCGACCTGGCTGTAGCCGGTGTCGCCGATGGTCCACCAGCCGAGCGAGCCGTAGATCGGGCCGCGCTCGTACTCGACCTCGGCCGTCGCCACCCAGGTGCCGGACTTGCGGTCGAGGTCGTGGGGCGAGTCGTCGACGCCGAACAGATCGACGTACGAGCCGGGGTGCCAGCCCATGTACCGGTTGGCGATGAGCCCGCCGACCTGCTGGGCCTTCATGCCCACGTAGCCGTGGGAGCGGATGAGGCCGTCGGCGCCGAAGGTCGGGCCGAGGGAGTAGTAGAAGTACGCGGTGGCGTCGAGGCCGTCGCCGGTGTCGTCGTCCTTCGTGTCGACCGTGACGCCCACCATGCCGGCGTAGCCGTTGGTGTCGGCGTCGCTCGCCACGAGCTCCTTGCGGTCGATGCCGAACGAGCCGTCGATGGCGAGGAACGGCGTGACCGGACCGAAGGTGGCCTCGCCGCGCACACCGACGTTCGCGACCCAGTCGTTGTCGGAGAAGTTGCCGAGCAGACCGTCGTAGCTGATGTCGGAGCCCGTTCCGAGCGCGCCGATGTCGCTGTAGAAGCCGTAGGCCTGCACGTGGGCGGGGCCCAGGTCGGTGAGGTCGACGATGGCGCCGTGGCGCCGGGTCATCCGGTCGCCGCGGAACCCGAAGGTCTCGATGCTGGACTGGCCGATGAAGCGCGCGAAGTTCGCGCCGTCTTCGGTCTGCGCGGAGGACGTGACGTTGATGGGGACCAGGATGATCTTGCCGATCGTGCCGATGGGGATGTCGACGCGCACCATGTCGAGCACGTCGGCGAGCACGAAGTCGGGCGCCCCGCCCACGCCGCCGATCTTGTAGAACTGGCGGCCGACGCGGAAGAGGATGGGGTTGTCGCCCTCGGAGGTCTTCAGGTCGACGTACGCGGCGTTGAAGTAGACCCAGCCGCCGAACACGTTCGTGCCGCCGAACTGGTCGGTGCCCCACAGGCCCCGGTGGCTGGCGCCGAGCACGAACCGCACCTTCGGGTCGGGCTGGTAGCCGAGGTTCAGCGCGGCGCCCGTGAAGGCGAAGCTGTTGCGGTCGTCGCTGTCGAGGATCGCCTGGTCGCTCGTCTCGTCGAGCTTCCGGAAGTCGAGGTTGTCGTACTCGTGCCACTGGGTCTCGAACTGGCCCGATACCTCGAGCTTCTTGTCCGTACCCACGTCGGTCTGGCGGTACTCGAGGTCGTTGTTCGTCTGCGCCGTCTGGGCGGCAGCGATGCCGGGGAAGAGCATCAGGAACGCGGCGATGCGCATGGGGCGGGCCTCGCAGGGATTCGTCCCCGCCCGGAGGTGGGCGGGCGCGCCGACTAACACCCGCCCCTGCGTTCACCCACCCGCCGACGCGGCTCGACACGTACACTTCACGCATGCGCGACCGCGTGCCTGGCGATGTCACCGACGACGGGTCCCGGATCTCGTTCGGGATCGGCCCCTCCCGGCGTCCGATCCGGTCGAGCTTCGCCGCGTTCCTGGGGCTGTCGGTCGTCGTGACCTTCGTGCGGATCGTGGATCCGTGGCTCGGCGGCGCGGTCGGGCTCTTCGGGCTCGGCGCGATCGCGCTCTGGTGGAGGGCCCACCGCCAGGTGCGCGCCTTCTGCGGCCCCGAGGGCACCCGGATCCGCTTCCGCCTGTCCAGCCGGAGCATCCCGGCGGGCCGGCCCGTGCGGGTGTCGGCGGACGAGGGGCCGGTCGTGCTCACCGTGGATGGCGAGGAGGTCGCGAGCGCCGAGCTGCCCTGGTCGGGTGGCGCGCAGTCGGCGGTGGGCATGCGCGCCCTCGCGGCGCGGATCGCGGCGGTCACGGGGGGCGCGTTCCAGGACGACCTCGACGAAGCGGCATTCGAGGCCCGCCGCGCTGCGCGTTCCGCCCAGGCCTCGGCGGCGGTCGACGGACACCTCGAGTCCATGAAGGCGCTGTGGCCCGAGGTGTACGCGGGGGACCCGGTCCAGCCGATGACGCGGGCGAAGCTCCAGAAGGAGCGCTACCACGTCGAGGACGGCGCACCCGGTCGCGGGCGGTCGGCCACCCAGAAGGTGTCCCTCGACGCCATCGAGCCCATCGGGCTGGACGCGAACACGGTCGGGGTGCTCGACCTGTCGTGGCCCGTGGCCGAGGTCGACCGGGCGTTCGTCACGGTCTCGCGCGGGGGCACGCTGGAGCTCGTGCTGCTCGTGGTCGGCGAGCGCATCCCGATCATGGAGCGGAAGAACGTGGGCTCCGCGGCCGCCGAGATGCGCTGGATCGCGTCCCGCATCGAAGAGGTCGCAGCGCGGGCGCGCCCGCGTCGCGGCGGCGACGTGCCGGACGCGCTGAAGGGCCTCGTCCGGCAGACGGAGTAGGTCAGGGCACCGCGCAGCGGGCGAGGCCCGGCGACAGCTCCGTGGCGAGGCTCCGCAGGCGGTCGTCGGCCTCGGGCCAGATCTCCGCGACGTGGTCGCACGCGGTCCGCTCGTCACCGAGGAGGAAGAGGGCCGTGACCTCGGACAGGCCCTCGCCCACGCGGCCCTGATCGAGCATCGCGAGGTAGCGCGCGGCGTCGGGCCCCACGATCGGGTCGTCCTTCACGGAGCGGAACAGGGGGAGCGCCGCATCGGTCTCGAGATCGACGAGGTGCACCTCCGCGGCGAGCAGGTGCCCGACGGGCGTTCCGCGCTTGCCCGCCTCGCGGATCCGGTCGAAGTCGCGGACGAGGATCGCGGCCTGGGACTGACGGTCGTACAGCTCGGGGCGGAGGGGCTCCGGCGTGGCCTCCAGCGCCTGCCGCCAGTCTCCGGGCCAGGTGGCGGACCCGGCCACGAGGCCGCGGAGGGCATCGCGGAGGTGGGGAGCCGCGGCGATCGTGGGCGGAGGGGAGGGGTAGCGGAGCGGCACGGGCTCGGTCCAGTCGGCGGCGCGCTCGATGGAGGGCGCGGCGACGGCCCCACCGGCGTGGACGTGGGGCCGACGGGCCTCCCACGCCTGGCGCGCGGGGATGCCCAGCACGAGCAGGGCCGTGGCGGCGAGGGCGAGCGGAGCGACCCAGCGGGTGGGGCGGCCGGCGCGGGCCTTCGTCCATGCGGCATCGAAATCGCCTCCGGCGGCCCAGGACTCGATGGGCTCGCGGAGCGCGTCGCGCGTGGTCGGATCGATCGGGATCTCCTCGGTCATGGCGTCTCCAGCAGCGTGCGCCACGCTTCCAGCTGGGCGCGCAGGTTCTTCCGGCCGCGGTGCAGCTGCACGCGGACCGTCGAGGGGGTGATGTCGAGCAGCCGGGCGACCTCGTCGACGTCCATGTCGAGGACGTCGACGTGGTACACGGCGTGGCGCTGGCCGGGGGCGAGCTGGTCGAACGCCTCGAGCGCTGCGGACGAGGCGCGCCGCAGGTCGAGGTCCCGATCCGTCCGCGCGCCGCGGAAGCGCTCCACGAGGGGCTCCCACGGGCGCCAGCGCCGGCGTTGCATCCGCGCGCAGTTCCGGACGATCGCGGCGAGCCATGGCTCGAACGGGCGCGCAGGGTCCCAGCGGCCGACGTGGCTCACGAGCTGCACGAGCGCGTCCTGGACGGCGTCTTCGGCGCGCACGGGGTCGCCGAGCTCGAGCCGCGCGATGCGCCGCATCCAGGTGAACCGACGCCGGCAGAACGCCTCCAGGCTGGCTTCGTCCCCCTCGCGGGCGGCGAGCAGCAGGTCGCGGTCGTCGGGTTCGGCAGGCATCCGGGCCAAGGCTCCCATGGCGTCCTCCACGGGGGCTATGCGCGAGGTCGCCTTCGCGTTTACGCCTGCGTTTCACATGGCGTGCGCAGGCCGTTCAGACGGCGGGGCGAAGAAGGACGTGCGAACCCCAGGAGGTCGTCATGAACACGCTCGCCCCGCTCGCTGCGGTCCTCGCTCCCCTCCAGCCCGTCTTCGACGCTGCGCCAGAGGCCCTGCTCACGTGGGCGCCCATCGCGCTCGCGGTCCTGCTAGGTGTCGGTGCGGTCGGCACGGCCGCCGTGGTCGCCCTCGCCGTGGTGCTCGCGAAGAGCCGCCGAACCGCGAGGGCCTGAGGGGGGACCGGACGCGCGGACGCCTTCGGGAGTGGACCGTGCGTGGACCGTGGACCGTGGACCGTGGACCGTGGACCGGCGGTCGGGCCTGGGAGCCCGAGCCTCCCCGATCCCCGAATCGGGGGACCGACGGGCCGACCGAGGCTCGAGACGACGGCGGGGCGAACCGGTCCCGAAGACCGGGGATTCGATCCGATGCGAACTGGCATCTGCGCACCTCGGTCGACGGTCGACGGTCCACGGTCCACGGTCCGCGGGACCGGCGGAGCCCATCGAGACGAACCGGTCCCGAAGACCGGGGATCGATCGGGCGCGACCCGGCATCTGCGCACTTCGGTCCACGGTCCACGGTCCACGGGACCGGCGGAGCCCATCGAGACAAACCGGTCCCGAAGACCGGGGATCCTACCGGGCGCGACCCGGCATCTGCGCACCACGGTCCACGGTCCACGGTCCACGGTCCACGCCCAGATCAGTAGAACCGGATCCAGTCGAAGTCCTCGGAACCGAGGCGCGGCTCGCCGCGGAGCCAGCCGATCGGCGCGATCACGTGCATGCAGTCGACACCCGGATTCACGGTTCCGAAGCCGTTGTTCAGGTGGAGCGTGTGCGTGACGCCGCCGGTCTGGATCTCCCAGCAGGTGTTCGCGGTCCCGCAGTCGTCGCCGCTGTCCTGCACCACCAGCCCGTAGAACTCGTGCGGCAGGCCGCGCTGCGTGGTCGACCCGTAGTCGAGCGCGCCGATGTTCACGGCGTTCCCGATGTACACGGGGTTGCCGGAGCTCGTGATCGTCGGTGCCGCCGCGATGCCGTTGATCTGCGGCTGGCCGAAGTAGTTCTCGAGCGACGTGACGCTCATGTCGATGCGGTCGCCTTCGTTCAGGAACTCGAGGCCCGTCACGTCGCCGCCGAAGATGCTCATCCCGCCGCTGGAGTCGGCGATCCACACCGTGGGGTTCGTGGCCCGGAAGTCCTTCGCGACGACGGTGGCGCCCGTGATCTGCACGGGGGTGGCTGAGAGATCGAGGGTCAGGCCCTCGGCGGGGACCTGCGCCCACAACGCCGAGAGTCCGGCATCGAAGGTGTAGCTGACCGAGGTGGTGGCGCGGCCCGACAGCGGGTGACCGACCCAGGGGCCGAGCGCGGTCGGCACGCCACAGGCGTCGGTATCCGTGTCGGCATCCGAATCCGCGTCGGCATCCGAATCCGCGTCGGCATCCGAATCCGCGTCCGCGTCGGCATCTGCGTCCGCGTCGGCGTCCGCATCGGCATCGGTGTCCGCGTCTGCATCGGCATCGGCATCGGCATCGGCATCGGCATCGGTGTCCGCGTCGGCGTCGGTGTCCGCGTCGGCATCGGTGTCGGTGTCGGTGTCGGTCTCGGGGACCGAGGGCTTGGCTTTCCCGAGGCACGCCAGCAGGGTGAGGATCAGCATCGGTCGTCTCCGGTCAGGAGCCTATCCCCGCGTGCGGCGGCCGGCGCGCCGGGAGTCACCAGGACCGGATCCAGTCGAGAGCGCTGGCGCCGATGCGCACGTCGCCGCGGGTGAACTCCACGGGCGCGAGGACGTGCACGCAGGTCTGGTCGGCGACCAGCCCGCCCGGCCAGGGGACGCGGAGGTCGAGCGTCTGGGTCGTCACGTCGTTGTCGAGCACGATGCACGGGTTGTCGCCGCAGTCGTCGGCGCTGTCGCCCGTGTAGAGGCCGACGAACTCGGCGTTGAGCCCGCGATCTTCGGGGAAGCGCACCGGCGCTCCGCCGGCGCTGAAGACGTGCACGGCGTCGTCGGTCGAGGTGACCTCGATGCCCGTGAGCGCCGTGATCTCGAGCTCGCCGAAGTAGCTCTTGAGCTCGGTGACCGTGAACGACAGCGTGTCGCCGGGCGCGTAGGCGCCGAGGCCCGGCACGCCGAACGTGCGCACGCCGCCGGCGCCGTCGGCGAGCCACAGGGGTGGATCGCCGGTGTTCTCGTCGAATCCGACGTTCACGACGACGGCTCCGGACACGGGAAGCGACACGGAGACCGTCTCACCCTCGGCGGGCATGGCCGCGAGCACGGCGGCGAGGCCGGCGTCGTGGGTGTAGCGCGAGGACCGGATCGTCGCGCCGTCGAGCGGGTGCCCCGCCCAGGGACCCGCGGGCTCGCCCGCGCACGGGTGATCCTCCGGGACGATCGGGGGCTCTTCGTCGGGCGTGTAGGCGTTCAGACAGCCTGCGAGCGCGACGAGGATCACGGCGTGGACAGGACCTCGATCTGGCCCTTGCGCATGATGATGATCTTGTCGCCGAACGCCCGCTGCACGGGGCCCGTCGCACGGATGCGCGAGCCGATCGGGTAGTGCACCTTGCGGCGGTTCAGCTCGGAGTCGAGCGCGACGAGGTAGGTCGAGCCGTTGTCGGCCAGGATCGAGAACTCGCCGAACGTGTCGGGGTCGGTCGTGACGACGCCCTCGGCGCGGACGGTCTTCCCGAGCCACGTCTCGTCGGGGTACTCGGAGAAGTCGAGCGCGGGGGCGGGCGTGTAGTGGATCGCATACGGGCCGCGGTCGACCTCGACGATGTCGTGCGCGACGACCATGTTGAGGCCGAACGAGCGCTGGATGCCGCGGATGCGGATCTTCACGCGGTCGCCCATGTCGAAGTGCGCGACCTTCGAGTCGCCGAGAACGAAGATGCCGCCGGTGGAGTCTTCGATGAAGAAGCTGCCGTAGTACTTCTCTTCGGAGTCGCCTTCGTCGACCTGGGAGTCGCAGCCGTCGGTCTTGAAGTAGTAGCGGGGGTGCAGGGTGACCATCGCCCACATCTCGCGGGGCAGGTCGGAGGTGGTGACCCAGTCGCCACAGCTCGCGTCGGGCGGGAGGTCTTCGGGCGCGTACTTGCGCGTGAAGTCTTCGGCGAGGTCGGCGAGGCCGCCCACGCTGGGGCCCTGCTCGGGGTAGGTGTACCCAGCGTCGGTGTACTGGACGGGCTCTTCGACGTCTTCGTCGAGCTCGCCCATGGGGCCGTACCAGTCGTCGTAGGCCTCGGGCTCGCGCACGGGAGCGCACGCCACGAGCAGCGCGGTGAGCAGGGCGAGGGATCGCGACATGGAGCCTCCGGACGACGATTCTATCGCGGAAGGGGACGGGTCGCAGACCCGCGCCCCGGAGGGCGCGGGTCGCGTGTCGATCTAGAAGAACTCGATCCAGTCGAACTGGTCGTTGCCGTTGAAGCGCTCGTCCTCACGGATCCACTCGACCGGGGCGATGAAGTGCATGCAGTCGACGCCGGGGTTGAGGTTGCCGCCCGCGAAGTTCGCGTTCAGCTGGAGCGTGTGGGTCTGGGTGCCGTTGGAGATCTCCCAGCAGGTGTTCGAGCCGCAGTCGTCGCCGCTGTCGCCGACGAGCACGCCGTAGAACTCGGCGTTGGCGCCGCGCTGCGAGGCGGTGGCCCAGTCGAGCGTGGTGGCGCCGTCGAACACGTAGATCGGGTTGTTCGAGGAGGAGACCGTCGGGGCGGCCGCGATCGCGTTGATCCGCACGCGCCCGAAGTAGTTGGTGACACCGGTGACGCTGAAGTCGATCGCGTCGCCGAGGTTCAGCGTGCCGAGGCCGGCCACGTCGAGGCCCGAGATGTACATTCCGCCGCTGGAGTCGCTGACCCAGATGGTCGGATCGGTGTGGTAGCTCTTCGCGGTGACGATCGCGCCGGTGATCGCGATGGGCGTCGCGCTGAGGTCGGCATCGTTGCCCGGGCCCGGATCGGCGGCCCACACAGCCGCGAGGCCCGCGTCGTTCGCGTAGGGGGTGGTGGTGGTGGTGAGGCCGAACAGGGGGTGGCCGTCCCACGCGCCGAGGTTCGCCGGCACACCGCACACGTCGGTGTCGGAGTCGGCATCCGTGTCGGCATCCGCATCGCTGTCGGTGTCGGTGTCGGTATCCGTGTCGGTATCGGTGTCGGTGTCGGTATCGGTGTCGGTCTCGACAGGATCCGGCCCGCCCCGCTTGCAGGCGAGCGTGGACCCGAGGACGAGAGCGACGAGGCTGATGCGGATGGTCATGGCGTTCCTCCTGCTGCCAAAGGGCAGGGCCGCCGTCTATCCGTTGGGGACGCGATGGGGAAGGGTCGTGACCGCATTGTTGCGCGACCCTTGATGCGTCCGGGACCGTTGTCGTAGGCTCCGGCTTGCGCGGAGCACCGCGCGTCAGGGTCCCATGGCTGATCGCCCCTCGCACCTGCCCCCAGGCTCACTCCTCGGCAAGCACTACGTCATCGAGGGACTCGTGCGTCTCGCGGAAGGTCGCATGTTCTACCTGGCGAACGACGCGCGACCCGACCAGCCCACACGGCGTTGTTGGCACTGCGGCCACGAGGATTCGCCCCGCACGGCATCGGCTTGCCTGTCGTGCAACACACCCTTCCGCGATCGGCGCTTCCTCATCTCCGCGCGCTGGGATCGCGAGCTCTTCGACGCCTACGAAGAATTCTTCGCCAAGCAGCTCGACCACCCCGCCCTGGCGTTCCCGTGGGACGTGTTCCGTCACGAGAACGTCATGTTCTCGGTGGTCCCGTACAACGGCGAAGGGCTGATGCTCGACGAGGCGGCGCCGCTGTCGAACAAGCGCCTGCTCGAGCTCGGGCAGCGCGTGCTCGGCACCGTGGCCTTCCTCCGCAAGAACGGCGTGCGGCTGAAGTGGCTCACGCGCGCGAACCTCCTGATCCACACCGACAACTCCGTGTCGCTCTTCGATCTCGAGGTCGAAGAGGTGCAGGAGAACCCGGTGAACGGGCGCTGCGACGAGCTGCCGAGCTTCGGCGAGATCCTGCGCCGGTACTGCAACGTCGACTCCGACGACCTGCGCGACTTCTTCTACGCGATCGAAGAGGGCGACAACGCCGCCGACGTCGTGGCGTTCGGGCGCGGGGTCGAGCGGTTCTTCTCCGACTGGTCGACGGTCGAGCACCCTCCGCTGCACGGCGGGATCTCGGATGTCGGCCTCACCCGCCAGCTCAACGAAGACAACTGGGGCTGGATCCGCCTCTCCGACCGCGCCAAGCTCTACGTCGTCGCCGACGGGATGGGCGGGCACGACTCGGGCGAGGTCGCGAGCATGCTCGCCGTGAAGGTGATGTGCCGCGAGGCGCTGCGCCGCGAGCAGGTCGAGTCACCGGATCTGGAAGCGCTCGAGGTGATGGTCGAAGAGGCGTTCCAGCTCGCGAACAACACGATCAAGGAGACGGCCGACGAGAAGGGCACCGACATGGGCACGACCATGGTGTGCATCCTGATCGTCGACAACAAGGTCGGGTTCCTCGCGAACGTGGGCGACTCCCGCGGGTACCTGATGCGCGACGGCGCGCTGCACCAGGTGTCGCGCGATCACAGCCTCGTGCAGAAGATGGTCGAGCGCGGGCGGATCACCGCCGACGAGGCGCGGCACCACCCGCACAGCAACATCCTGCTCCGCACGGTCGGTACCGAGAAAGACATCGACATCGACGTGTTCCGCGTCGAGCTGAAGTCCGGCGACAAGATCATGATGTGCTCAGATGGTCTCTGGGGCGAGGTCGAAGACCGCGACATGGAGAACCTGATGAACACCTACGCGGATCCGCGCATCGCGAGCCGCGAGCTGGTTCGCGCCGCGCACCACGGGGGCGGGAAGGACAACGTCACCCTGGTGATCGTCACCGTTCCCTAGCCTGGGGCCTGGAGCCGGGAGCCTGGAGCGGACCACGGTGTCGGGGCTCCGGTGGGGTGCTTGGCGGGTCGAGCGGGATCCGTCTCACGCAGATGACGCAGAAGGACGCAGATGACGCAGAAGCTGGCGTCCCACTGGACGTGAAACCACGATTTATGCAGTTTGAATCGATGAAATTGTCGATGTATCGGCCTGGCCTGGGCGGGCGATGCCCGGGGAAGTGGTCGTTGGCGGGTCCGCGCACCCGAGGAAACGTCCGCCCGCTCTGGTGAGTCCCGAATCGGGTTCCCTTTCGACGGCGCTCCGGGGACGCGAACCCGCTCGACCCGCGACGGCCTCGTTTCTGCGTCATCCGCGTCCTTCTGCGTCATCTGCGTGATGCGGGACGCTCGAAGCTCGATCTCTTTCGGCGGCTGCGGATCCGCTGGGGCGTCGATTGGCCGGCCGCGGTGGCGCGCTCCGTGCGTAGGAAAGGTGGACGCTATTCCACGGGCTGGTGCTGCATCAGGCGCACGAGGCGCGGCTCGAGGTCGGGGTCCTTCAGGTTGTCGCGCGCGTACCGGAGCAGCTGGCCGAGCTCGACGTGGCGCGCGTTGGACTGTTGGAGCAGCCCTTCGACCTGGCGCAGCCAGCCCTCGATCTCGGCGCTGACGCCGGGGCCGGGCGCGCTGGCGAGCAGCCCCGCGTACACCACGGCCCGCTCGAGCACGCCTTCGGGCAGGGCGTCGGGATGCAGGCAGCGCAGGAACTGGCGGTGCGCGAGCTCCTTCTCGGCCAGGCAGACGTACGTGTAGCCGAGCAGCGTGCGCAGGCGGCTCGTCTTGCCCGCCGACACGGCGGCCACGGTGTCGAGCATGCCCTCGCAGAGGTCCCGTGCGCCCTCGTAGTCCTTCTCGGCGAACGCGAGGTTCACCCGCCGCTCGAGGAGCCAGATCTGCCGCATCAGCTGGGGCGGGTCGCTCGCGATCTCCCATGCGGCGTCGAGGTGCTTCCGGATCTCGGCGGTGTCGCCGACCATGCTCGCTTTGTCGGCGAGGTCCATCAGCGCCATGATCTGGCCCTCGACGCCGGGCTCGCGGCGGTGGTGGCGCGCCGCCGTGTCCCAGTAGGGAAGGCCCTTCTCGAGGCGGCCCAGCATCACCTGGCTCCAGCCGATGTAGCTGTGGGCCAGGCCGAGGGTCGTGGGATCGCCGTCGGGCTCGAGCTCGTCGATCACCTCCTCGCAGAGCTCGATCGAGGCCTTGTACTCGGACCGGTAGTACGCGCAGACCGCCAGCTGGAGCCGGGCCATCGCGGCCTCGGCCCGCCAGCCGTTGCGCCGCGCGAGCGCCTCGGCGCGCTCGGCCTCGCCCCGGGCGGCCTCGAAGTTGCGGCTGGTGTTCAGCACGCGCGCCCGGAACGCCATCAGCCGCGCCTTGCGGGGATCGTCGTCGTCGACGAGCTCCTCCGCCTCGTCGACGTAGACCAGCGCGGGCCCGATCCCCACGTGCGTGCGCGCGTGGTGGGCCGCGCGGAACAGGTCTTCGAAGGCGCCGGAGCGATCGCCGGCCGCGGCGCGGTGCCGGCCGCGGCGCGCGAGGTCGCGCGGGGCGTCGGATGCGGCGAGCAGAGCGGCGCACGCGGCGTGGTGGGCCGCCAGCCGGCCGGCGTGCTCGGCGCGCTGGATCAGGGCCTCGCGCAACGCGGCATGCGCGAAGGCGAAGCCGTCGGAGGTCGGCACGGCGAAGCGCTTCAGCAGCAGGCGCGTGGAGATCGCCTGCCAGTAGGGCTCGTCGTCGGGGCGGAGCGCGCGGAGATCGTCGAGCACCACGTTGCTGCCGAGCACCGCCGCGAGCTCGAGGCACTCGGCCGCGCGATCGCCGAGGCCGGCCATCAGGGTCGCGAGGCGCACGCTCCACACGGTCTGGATGGACGCGGGGAGGGGGAGGTCGGGCGGGGCGTCGAAGCCGTCGGGGCCAGCGACGAGCAGGTCGCGCTCGACCCAGTCCTGCACGAGCTGGACCGCGAAGCGCGGGTTGCCCGCGGTGCGCTCCTCGACGCGGGCCGCCAGCGACGGGCTCATCGGCAGGATCGAGCGCACCAGGGCCGAGCACGCGGCCCCTTCGAGCGGCTGGAGCTCGTGCACCCAGTCGGAGAGGTCCTCGATCTGGCGGCGGAACTCGGGATCCGTGCCGAGCGCCTCTTCGGTCGTGGTGAGCACGATCATCACGGGGCCCTCGAGCGACGCGAGGGCGCGCGCCAGCTCGAGGATGCCGGGCGCGTGGTGCACGTCGTCGATCGTGACGAGCAGGGCGCCCAGCGGCACGACCTCGCCCGCGAGCTGGCGGGTGGCGGCGTAGACGGTGTGCACGTCGGCGTCGGGGCGGAGCGCATGGAGGAGCAGCGGGCCCTGCCGGATGTCGAGGCGCGTGTGGAGGTCGCGGATCCGCCGTGTGCGGCGCTCGTCGTCAGTGCCGGCCACGCGGAGCGCCCGCTCCAGCATGCCGCGCGCGACGGTGGCGGGCGGGAGGCCGGGGTCGCACCAGGCCGCGAGATCCAGGGCACAGCCGAGCTCGAGCGCGCGCTGCGTGAGCCACATCAGCAACCGGGTGCGGCCGAGGCCCGGGTGACCCGACAGCGTGACGATGGCCGGCTGCTTGCGGTTGCTCACCTGGCGGAGCGTGGCCCACAGCGCATCGCGCTCCTTCTCGCGCCCCGCGATCGGCACGGGACGCAGGCCGAACAGCGCGCGCCCGGCGTCGTGCAGGCGGGGGCTGTGGGTCGGGAGCGGCCGGCGCCACGTCGGCGGGACGTCGAGGATGTTGGGCTTCGCGCCGCGCTTCTCGCCCTGGCCACGCAGCCCGGTGAGCGTGAGCGTGACGGTCGGCGGCGCGTGCAGGGGACGGGTCGGCGGGTCGTCGTCGAGCTCGGTCGGGTGGAGCGCGGCGAGGGGCCCGTCAGGCAGGGCCTCCATGGCGGCCGCTGCGCTGGACGGGCGGCGCCCGGGCTCCTTCTCGAGCAGCCAGGCGACCCAGTCGCGGAACTCGCGCGGGAAGCCGGTGGGCAGGTCGATGGGCGGCGGCGGCTTGCGGAGGTGGGCGAGGAGCAGCTTCGGGCCCTTGTCCTGGAAGGGCCCGTGGCCGGTGACCGCGCGGAAGACGAGGCAGCCGAGGGCGTACAGGTCGGTCCACGCGCCGAGCGACGCGGCGCCGCCGTCGATCTGCTCGGGCGCCATGTACCGCGGCGTGCCGATGATCCGGCGCCCGGTCTCGGGGTCGACCTGGTCGAGCGCGTGCGCGATCCCGAAGTCCGTGAGCTTCAGCCCGGGTCGGAGGTCGTCGGGACCGGCCACCAGCACGTTCGCGGGCTTGAGGTCGCGATGCACGACGCCGCGGGCGTGCGCATGGGCCAGGGCGTCGAGCAGGCCCGCCACGACGGTGCGCGTGGCCGACCAGGTGCGCAGGGGCAGCATGTGCGACAGCGAGAAGCTGCAGTACTCGAGCACGAGGTACGGGCTGCCCGCGAGCAGGCGGCGCTCGGAGCGCACCGACGTCTGCTCGTCGATCGTGCCCTGGTCGTAGACCCACACGATCCCGGGGTGATCGAGGCCCGCGGCCGTGCGGATCTCCTTCTCGAGGGACTCGCGGGCGTGCGGGTCGCTGACGAGATGCGGCGGGATGACCTTGATCGCCGCCTTCACGCCGCTCGCGGGGTGGAACGCCTTCCACACCTCGCTCATGCCACCGCTGGCGAGGGGCTCGAGGAGCTGGAAGGGTCCGAGGGACAGATCCGGGGCCATGAAGGGGAGATTACCCCCCGCAGGGCTCGACGTCCGAGAGATCGCCCGATGGCTCCGGCGCGACGGGCTCGGGCTCGGGCTCGTCGTCGCGGTGGGCGTATCCCAGAGCCTCCTGCCAGCTCGACATCTCGTCGTCGGTGGCGTCGAGATACGCGCCGTCTTTCGGGAAGCCCGGCGCCATCGACCATCCGAGGCGCACCATGCCGCCCGGCACCTTGGCCTGGGCGAGCACGCGGCGCACCCGCCCGGGCTCGGCGGCGAGGTTGCGCGGCACCTGCAGGCGGCAGGTGCGGCTGCCCTGCGCGACGGTGAGCGCCATCTCGTGCGTGACCTGCTCGAGGGGGAGCTTCGGCAGCACGTAGACCTCGCGGGTGCCGCCGTATCCGCCGATCCAGGTGAAATCGACGGTCTCGTCGTCGACGCGTCTCACCGTGACGGCGCTGCGCTGGAGCGGGTCTTCGCCCTTCCAGGCGTCTTCGATCCCGCCGGGGACGTGCGCGCGGACCGTCAACGACTGGCTGCGGGACGCGCCGCGCGTCGGGGTGATCCGGAACCCCGCGCCGCTGGGCCGGCCGAGCGCCTCGCCGAGCGCGCTCCGCCACCGCGGGAGCTCGTCGCGACGGGCCTCCACGAGGCTGTCCTCCTCACCCGGATCCGCGGCGAGGTCGTAGAGCTCTTCGTTGCCCTCGCTGGTCGTCCACTTCGTCGTGCCGTCGAGCACCCCCCACCGCTCGAAGCCGTAGAGCGGGCGACCGAACGCCTGCTTGCGCGACCCGAACGCGGTGCGCGCGGCGGCGTCGCCCTTCGCGAGCGCGACGAGGCTCTTCCCGTCGGCGTCGGGGATGGGCGGCAGACCGAGCAGGTCGAGCACGGTGGGCGTGAGGTCGAGCAGGCTGACCGGGGCGTCGCTGCGCCCGGCCGGGATGCCGGGGCCCTTGAGCACGAACGGCACCCGGAGGAGCTCGTCGTAGAGCGTGTGGCCGTGCTCGTAGCCGCCGTGGTCCCAGAACTCCTCGCCGTGGTCGGAGAAGAAGACGAGGATGTCGTTGTCGTCGATCTGGCCGTAGAGCCGCTCGAGCTCGTCGTCGATCCACCGCACGCACTGGTCGTACCGGTCGCGGACGTACTGCTGGCCGTCGGGGTCGGCGTGCAGCCCCGCCTGGCGGACCGCGGTGAGGTGGAACCCGCCCTGGAGGCCCGGCGGCCCGACCCCCGCCCACATCGAGCGGTAGGAGAGGGGCTCCTGGTAGGGCAGGTGCGCGCTCATGTAGTGGACGAGGAGCAGGGCATCCTGGCCCTCGTGGTCCTGCAGCCACTGCACGGCCGAGTCGGTGACCTGGTCGGCGGGCGGGAACATGCCCACCTCGTGGTGGTCCCAGTCGCGATCCATTCCGAAGTTCGCGGACAGGTAGACGTTGCCCGCGATCATGCCGTTCGCGAAGCCCGCTTCGGCGAGGCGCGCCTGGAGGGTCACGGACGTGTCGTAGAGCTCGGGCTGGCGACCGGTGACGATGGTACGGGCACTCGGCAGGGTCCACGGGGCGATCGACCGCGCGTTGTCGAACACCATCGCGCCCTTCGCGAAGCGGTCGAGGTTCGGCGTGGTGTCGCGGTCGTAGCCGTTGAGCGACAGGTGGTCGGGCCGCAGGGTGTCGACGAACACCAGCACGACCTTGCGCGGGTTCGTGCGACGCGGCGCGATGATCGGCTCGCCGACGAAGCAGTAGTCGTACAGCGCGCTGGCGCCGGGCGCCGTGGACATCGCCAGCGTCACGGGCCTCCCGGCCCACTTCGAGAGATCGACGCGCTCGTGGCGGTACTCGCCCGGCTGCAGCTGCGCCTCGTACACGACCTCGGACGCGCCGTCGGCGGTGATCGTGACGCTGAGCGAGCAGCCGTCCGACGTGCCGAGCTCGCCGATCTCGGGCCGCACGAGCCCGGGGACCATCGTGAGCACGGGGGCTTCGGGGAGCGTGACCTCCCACGTGGCCTTCGCGGGGGCGGGGAGCAGCAGGCCCTCGCGGGACACCCAGCCCTCGGTGACCGCCGTGCCGCGCACGAACTCCTCTCGCGTGAGCGCTTCGTCGTCTTCGTGAGCGGTCTTCCAGTTGAGCTTCCGCTCGCGCTGCGTGGCGCGGGGGTACGCGAGCTTGAGCCGCGGCGGCTCGCCATCGGCCGGGAGCAGCAGGGAGAGCGTCTCGGTGTCGTGCCACCAGAACGGCTGGTTGGACTGCCCGCCCTTCTGGTAGAGCAGCGCGCGACCGGCGTTGTCGAGGACCTCCATCCCGGGCTGCGCGCGCGTGAAGAACATGCCGCGCGGCCGGAACGGCACGGGGATCTCGAAGCGGTGCATCCCGCGGCCGTTGCGCCCGGCCTTCTTCCACCCGGAGAGGGGGATCTGCGCGGGAGGCTCGACGCCGTCGCGGGATTCGTCGGGGATCTCGAGCGACGCGAACGGCACGTCGAGGCCGAGCATCAGGGTCTCGCCCTTCGGCTCGTCGACCGGCGGCGGGAGCTCGTACCGCGAGCCGCCCGTCGATCGCGACGACCCGAACCAGACGAGCCCCACCACGGCGACCAGGACCGCGAGGACGACCGGCAGGGTGCGCTTCATCACGGCCCCCTATTAACGCCGCGGGCCCCGCCGCCACCTCCTGGTGTCCCGACGGGGCGGGTGCGGTGTGCGCGACCCACCGGCCTCGTCGGGCACCACAGCGCGCCGGCGCGTCCGGCCGCCGAATCCGAACGGGGACCCGCGATGCCGCGGGGTGGGAGGAGTCCGTGTGCCTTCGAGCCTTCGTCTGTCTGCTCTTCGCGCTGCTCGCGCTCGTCCAGCCCGTGTGGGCGGCGACGACGGGGGCCCTCGAGGTGGTCGTCACCGACCGTGACGACCTCGAGGTGCCGAACGCCGAGGTGTCGCTCGGCGGGCTCCACATGGTCGGCGGCACCCAGGTCCGCACGACCGACGCGAGCGGGCGGGCGCGCTTCGCCAACCTCGTGCCGGCCACGGACTACGAGGTGGTCGTGAAGGCGCCGGTGGGCGAGGTCGGGTCGCCACCGGTCACGGTCCAGGCCGGACGCATCACCGTGCTGGAGCTGGAGCTCGGCAAGGTGACGGAGATCACCGTCGAGCGTCCGAAGACCGTCGATCTCCGCGACACGTCCGACAGCCGGATCCTCGATCGGAAGATGCTCGATCTGGCGCCCACGGGGCGGACGACCGAGGGCGGAACCGCGCTGCTCGGCGGCGCCCAGGGCGTGACGCGGGGGGCCAACGCCAACTTCGGCGGGGCCGCCTCCGACGAGAACTCCTACACGATCGACGGGGTGCAGATCACGGACCCCGTCACCGGCACCTTCTCGGCGAACTTCAACTACGAGGCGATCGAGCAGCTGGAGCTGCTGCTCGGGGGCTACATGCCCGAGCATGGCGTCTCGCTCGGCGCGGTCGTCAACATCGTGACCGCCTCGGGGAGCAACGAGCTCCAGTTCAGCAGCTCCGTGTTCTACACGAACGGCGACTGGCGCCCGCGGCTCGACGAGCGGCTCGCCGCCGATGGCGCGGTGCTGTCGCCGTCGGGCTTCGACAACAGCTTCTCGACGCTCCAGCTCAGCGCGATGGTGAGTGGCCCGATCGTCCGCGACAAGGCGTTCTTCGTGCTCTCCTACCAGCACAGCCGGTCGCTGATCGGCGTCTCGGGGACCCCGCAGCGGCGCGACTTCGACGGGCACTACGTGCTCGGGAAGCTGACGATCCAGCCTGCGCTCCAGCATCGCTTCACGGCGTTCGTCCAGATGGATCCGACGACCATCGACAACACCTACCAGGGCGACCCCTTCATCAAGGCGGCGGCCCAGGGCCGGCAGTCGCAGGGCGGCCTCGTGGGGAGCGCCCGCTGGCTGTGGGCGCTCGGGGACGACATCGACCTCGACACCGCCATCACGGCCCAGCGGTCGTTCATCGAGCGCGGCGGCGTGCCCTGCACGCACGATCGCAACTCCGACAAGAACAAGTGCCGGCCCGACGAGGCCCAGGACACGGTCGACTGGTACTCGCCTGGCCGCGACGGGATCGGCGGCGCCTACGACACCGTGAACAACGTGCTGTTCGACTTCGACGACCGGAGCCGCCTGAACATCGGCACGAAGCTGTCGATGCGTGCGGTCGAGGACCCCATGGGCGGCCTGCACGACCTCAAGGCCGGCGTCGAGGTGCAGCAGCTGTTCTGGGACAAGACGTTCGGCGTGAACGGCAACCTGCTCCAGGTCGACACCAACGCCGTGCCGTTCGACCCGGAGTCCTTCACGAACCTCTACTGGATCGAGTACAGCCGGCCCCTGACCTTCCAGACCACCGGCACCCAGACGAGCGCGTTCGTGCAGGACAGCTGGAAGGTGTTCGACAACCTCACGGTCAACTTCGGCACCCGCTTCGACCGTGCGGTCCTCCGGAACGACAGCGACGAGGCCGTGCTGGACGCGGCGCTGTGGGGGCCGCGGCTCTACGCGGCCTGGGATCCCTTCCGCGACCAGAAGACGAAGATCGCCGGGGGCTTCGGCCGGTTCAACGACACCGGGCGACTATCGGTGGCGGACTTCACGTCCCGATC
This sequence comes from Alphaproteobacteria bacterium, assembly GCA_020632875.1. GTDB lineage: Bacteria > Myxococcota_A > UBA796 > UBA796 > JACKEQ01. Next base: position 213,905 of record JACKET010000010.1, on the reverse strand, counting down.
GGGCTTCGGCAGCAAGCTGTACCTGGGCGAGCAGTTCGGCGACGGCACCGGAGTCGGCTTCCTGAACGGCCAGAGCCAGTCGTTCGACTACCAGCCGAACCGCACGACCAACACCGCGCACGACCGTCTGAAGAACCCCCACACCGACGAGGTCGTCCTGATCCTCGAGCGCGAGATCGCGAAGGCCACGGTGCTCTCGAGCCGCACGAGCGCGCGGCTGACCCGCAACCTGTACGAGTACGACGAGCAGTCCGTGGTCTACGACGAGCAGGGCACGACGAACATCGGCAGCCGCTACGGCGATCCCGACACCTCGTACTACCGGGTCCGCACGCCGGCCCTCGCCCGCCGGACCGTGTACACCTGGGATCTCGAGGCCCGGCGCGTGTTCCACCGCCGCATGGCCGCGACACTCGCCTACACGTTCACCCAGGCGCTCGGCAGCTCCGCGTCGTCCCTGTCCGGCTCGTTCGCGAACGATCCGCAGACCGCCTTCAACTACGGCCCGATCCCGAACGCCCAGCAGCACACCGTCCGCGCGGTGGGCCTGTGGGAGATCCCGCTCGACCCGTGGACCCCGCAGATCGGTGCGTTCCTCGTGGCGGGCTCGGGCATCCCGGTCGAGCGGTACTACTGGGAGAACACCGGGCAGGGCTCGTACGGGGCCCGCATCGCGCCCCGCAATGCCTACACGCGTCTCGACCCCTTCTGGGACCTCTCGGTGCGGTACCAGCAGACGATCCCCACCCGGACGGGCTCCCTGCGGCTGTCCTTCGAGGCCCAGAACCTCACGAACAACCGCGCGGGCGGGCGCATCAGCTCGACCCAGCTCACCGGGGGGCGGTTCCTCGACGAGACCGGCCGCGCGATCCGGGTCGAGCGGCAGGATCCCCTCCGCCTCCAGCTCGGCGTGAGGTACGACCTGTGATCCCGTGCTGGCCGATGTTCCCCGGGCGATCGGGCAGAGGATCGCACACGGATCCACACCTCGGCGTTAACGCCGCTCGGAGGAGCCGCACTGGACGGATTGCCCGGGGTCTCACCCCCCGGGTCTCAGAGCCCGTCCAGACCATGAAATTGGTTGACTGGAAGGGCCGGATCCTGTACTTCTACGCCGTTCTGCGCCGGGTATTTCATCCCGGGCAAATTCTTCAGTTGACCAGGAACAAGGGCCGTTCTGGCGCGCCCGGGGGACAAATGGACACGATCCGCATCCAGCTCCCAATTCCGCGGTTGCTTAGGTTGTTCGCAGCCTTTGCCGCCCTTCTCGTCGCGTCCCCCGCGCTCGCCCAGACCACGGGCTCGCTGCGGGTCACCGTCGTGGACTCGGATGAATTCGAGATCCCGAACGCCGAGGTCACCCTCTCGAGCCCCAGCCTCCCCGGCGGCGCTCAGATGAAGACCACGAGCTCGTCCGGCATCGCAGTCTTCTCCGACCTGCCGCCGGCCTCGAACTACAAGGTCGAGGTGAAGAGCCCCGCGGGTGAAGCGCTCGTCGAGAACGTGCCGATCAAGATCTCCCGCGAGTACGCGCTGACCGTCACCGTCGCAGCCGGCGAGGTCATCGTCGTCGAGGCGAAGGAGAAGGCCGTCGACACGAGCTCCACCTCGCGCGGCTCCGTCCTCACGAAGGAGTTCCTGCAGCGCGTGCCCTCCGGTCGTACCTACCAGACCGCCGTGCAGCAGGCTGCCGGCGTCGCGGTCGGCACGGGCCAGGGCGGCAACCCGAACATCGGTGGCGCGGCCCAGAACGAGAACACCTACATGCTCGACGGTGCCAACATCACCGACCCCGTCACGGGCACGTTCTCGGTCAACTTCAACTTCGACGCGATCCAGCAGATCGAGGTCCTCCTCGGCGGCTACATGCCGGAGTACGGCGTGTCGCTCGGCGGCGTCGTGAACGTCGTCACCGACTCGGGCTCGAACAACCTCGAGTTCAACTCCTCGGTCTTCTACACGAACGGCGACTGGCGCCCCCGGATGGACGAGCGGATCTCCGCCGACGGCACCACGCTGGCCCCGAACGGCTGGGACAACACCTTCCAGACCATCCAGATCGGCGCGATCGTGAAGGGCCCCGTCATCCGCGACAAGGCCTTCTTCATCCTGTCCTACCAGCACAGCCGCTCGCTGATCGCCGTCTCGGGCACGCCCCAGAGCCGTGACTTCGACGCGCACTACGTGCTCGGCAAGCTCACCGTCCAGCCGTCCTCCGAGCACCGCTTCACCGCGTTCCTCCAGATGGACCCGACCACGATCGACAACACCTACCAGGGCAGCCCGTTCCTGAAGGACGACTCCCAGGGCCGTCAGACCCAGGGTGGCGCCGTCACGTCGGCTCGCTGGCAGTGGTTCCTGTCGCCCGAGACCAACCTCGACACGGTCTTCACCTTCCAGAAGTCCTTCATCGAGGCCTCCTCGGTGCCGTGTACGCACAACCGCGACCGCGTCCAGAACAAGTGCCAGGTCGACGAGGCCGAGGGCGAGATCGACTGGTACACCCCCGGTCGCATCGGCCAGTTCGGCGCCTTCGACTCGGTCAACAACATCCAGTACTACTTCGACGACCGCTTCCGGTTCAACCTGTCGAGCAAGCTGTCGCTGCTCGCCATCGAAGACCCCCTGGGCGGTACGCACGACTTCAAGTTCGGCGTCGAAGGCAGCCAGCTCATCTGGGACCAGACCCAGGGCATCAACGGCAACCTCGTCTACTACGACCTCCTCGCGGTGCCTTTCGACCCCGAGTCGTTCGCGAACTACTTCTACGTCGAGTACAGCAAGCCCATCAAGTTCCGTACGACGGGCAGCCAGTTCAACTTCTTCCTGCAAGACAGCTGGAAGCCGGTCCCGAACCTGACCATCAACTACGGTACCCGCTTCGACAACTCCGTCATGCGGAACGACCTCGGCGAGCCCGTGCTCTCCGCGAACATGTGGGGTCCCCGCCTGTTCGCCGCCTGGGATCCCTGGGGTGACCAGAAGACGAAGATCGCCACGGGCTACGGTCGGTTCAACGACACCGGCCGCCTCTCCGTCGCCGACTTCACCAGCCAGAGCGGCTACGGCGCCAAGCTCTTCCTGGGCGAGTACTTCGGCTCGGCGAACGGCACCGGCTTCCTGAACAACCAGACGCTCAACTACGAGTACGACCCGGCGACGAACTTCAACACGTCGCACGACACGCTGCGCAACCCGCGCACCGACGAGCTCGTCCTCATCCTCGAGCGCGAGGTCATCACCGACTTCGCCCTGTCCTCCTCGATGAGCGGCAAGTTCACGCGGAACATCTTCGAGTTCGACGACATCAACATCATCTACGACGAGAACGGCAGCACGAACATCGGCTCGCGCTTCGGCGACCCCGACACGAACCGGTTCCGCATCCGCACGCCGCAGCTCGCCAAGCGCGATGTCTTCCAGTGGGACCTCTCGGCCCGCAAGGTCGTGGCCCGCCGCTGGGGTGGCCAGATCATCTACACGTACTCGCAGGCCTTCGGTTCCTCGAACTCGGCGCTCTCGGGCTCCTTCGCGAACGACCCGCAGACCCAGTACAACTACGGCAACCTGCTCAACGCGCAGAACCACGTCGTCCGGGTCATCGGCATCTGGGACCTCCCCACCGACCCCTGGACCCAGCAGATCGGCCTGTTCTTCGTCGGCGCCTCCGGCTACCCGATCGACCGGGCCTACTGGAGCAACGTCGGTGTCAACGGTGGGTTCGGCGTGCGCCAGCGCCCCCGCGGCACCTACACCCGCGAGCCCGGCTTCTGGGATCTCTCGGTCCGCTTCCAGCAGGTGTTCGACGTGCGCAAGGGCCGCCTCAAGCTGTCCGTCGAGGCGCAGAACATCACGAACAACCGCGCGGGCGGCTTCGTCAGCCAGAACTTCATCGCCCAGACCAACCGCTACGTGCTGCTGAACCGGCAGGATCCCTTCCGCCTGCAGCTCGGCGCCATCTACGAGTTCTAGGAGACACCCGATGTTCCGCACCAGCATCGCTCTCGGCCTCCTCCTCCCCGCGCTCGCCACGGGCTGCGCCTGGGATGAGGGTCTCGAGATCCGCAACATGACGGGCACGGTGGTCATCCCCCGCGAGGCCGCCACCCGCACCTTCCAGCGCTCCGACGGCACCGTCGAAGAGGTCACCGACGTGCGCCTCATCGGCCCCGTCTACGTCGGCCTGTACCCGTCGGTGCAGCCCGAGGACACCGTCCAGCGCTACCCGCACCCCGAGGTCGGTCCGCTGTTCAGCGCCGATCTCAGCATCGGCGACGCCTACCCCTATGGCGGCACCACCATCGGCACCTTCCGCAGCGCCTGCCTCAAGGACATGGCGTGCCGCATCCCCTCCGGTCGTTTCTACGACTTCCAGGAGATGGCGGACTGGTTCGCCGACACGCTCGAGAGCCCGATCAAGGACATCTACGACCAGCCCATCACGTCGGGTGAGCTCATCCGCCAGACCTGCTTCTCGACGCTCAACTACACGAGTGACGCCGAGATCGGGCTGACGGTGACCAGCGACCGCAACGAAGACGGCGTGCTCGATCACGAAGACCTCGACTTCGTCGAGCGCACCGACGGCAACTTCGAGGGCGAGTTCCTCATCTGGCAGCAGGAGTACGCGACGAACGCCGACGGCCAGGGCTTCACGCTGTGGGCCTTCATGGACTCGCCGGCGCCCGGCGACGGTGCGTTCTCGACCTGCGACTCGACGCGTGGCCGCCAGGTCGACGAGTACGCCGAGGACTTCCGTGCAGGGGCCGTGTACCAGGACCTGCTCAACCGTCCGTCGGTTCGGCTGAACCGCGGCGACTGGGTCGCGGGCCAGCAAGAGGCGACCGGCGACTACGGCTACATCTACCAGAGCCCGGACGACCTCCCGGAGATCTGGATCAACTGGCAGATCGACTGATGAGGACCCTGACGATGCGAATCCAGACTGTTGGTCTCGCGGCCCTGGCCTTCGTGGCCGGCTGCAGCTTCTCGGGTGACTTCCTGTTCCCCGGCGCGATCGATGGGGTCCCCGCGGTCCTCCACATCGAAGCCGAGGGCGGTGGCCCCATCATCCCCGTGGTCGTGCCCGTCGACGACGACACGACGCCCGACGTGAACGAAGCGGTCGAAGCCGTGCGCGGCGCGACCGTCTACGTCGAGCTCGGCCCGTCGGGCGATGCCGCGGTCTCCGGCCTCACGTTCAACTTCGAGGGCACCGGCGGCTCCGTCTGCGTGCTCGCCGATCCCGAGCTCGTGTACTGGAACCAGGCGGTCGGCACCCAGGGTGGCGCCTCCACCACGCGGTGGCGCTTCCCCGACAACCCCTACGACGACGGCGACGTCGACCTCAACGCCGGCCTCTCCGTGTACTACACGGGCACCGAGGGCGAGCGGATGGGCAACTTCGCGGTGCAGTACCAGGATTCGCTCGGCAACACCGTGCCGATCAACCTGGTCGCCTGCACGATCGCCGCCGACGTGACGTTCAACCCGACGGCCCACGCCGGCCGCGGGGCGCCCGAGTACTGCACGATCTCGAACACCCAGCCGGGCGTGAGCTACACCGTCGCCCTCGACGTGTTCTCGCTGCCCCCCGACGACAACCGGCTCTCGCTGGGCCTGCTGCTCGCCGACGGTGGCTGCAACCCGCTGATCGAACGCGCCGCGCCGGCCATCGCCGGCGTGCTCGAGCACGTGAACGAAGAGTGCATCATCATGGGTGAGGCCATCCCCGGCGGTGCCGAGGGCTTCGTCTACTACGGGTACGAGGCCGACCGGTCGTGGGCGCGCTCCGAAGACTTCGAGGCGCGGTTCTGCTCCGGCGATCCGATGCGGGCGTTCTGCACCGACGAGTTCGACGCGAAGAGCGAAGCCGGCCTCGACTGCGACTACTACACGCCCGAGAACGACGACGAGAAGTGCTACTGCGGCGACGCCCGCTCCACCCCCACGGGTGGCGCCTTCTAGTCTGTCTCCCGGGCGTTCGTCCGGGTGGCTGTTCGACACGCCTCCGCGCCCGCCCGGGCTCGGAGGCGTTCGTGCGTCACGGCGCGGCGTCGAGCTGCTCGGCCGCCCAGGCGCGTGCGCCCTCGCGCGTCGTGAGCACGCCGTCGAGCTGCAGCCGATAGGCCTCCTTGAGCAGGACCCCCATGCCGGGACCCGCCGGCGCCCCGAGGGACTGCAGGTCGCGGCCCTGGAGCAGGGGAGGGGGGCGACGCTCGAGGACGCCGAGCTCTCCGGCCCGGTGCAGCGGGCCGTCCCAGCCGTCGTGGGGGGCGAGGGCCGCGCGGGTGCGGAGCGCGAGCTGGAGCTCGGCGTGCACCGACAGGTGGCGGAGCTCTGCGTCGGTGCGGGCCGGAGCGGAGAGGTGCTGGAGCACACCGACGACCTGCTCGCGGGTCGGGAATCCGCCGACCCGGTGGAGCCAGAGCCGGTCGAGCGTGGCGAGGGCCCCGTCGAGCGGCGTGTGGGACAGCCACACGGCGAGCATCAGCGCCCAGCGGCGCCCGAGGCCGTCGAGCGCGGCGCGGTGGAGCTTCGCACCGTCGAGCGCCGCGTCGAGCTCGACGGGATCGGCGCGCTCCGGGAACACGCGCGACAGGATCGCGGTGTCGCGGGCCACCGCGAGGCCCCGCGCGATGTGCACGCCGCGCACGAGCAGCTTCTCCCACTCCGTCTGGATGCGCTCGGCAGGGAGCTCTTCGAGCGGCGCGCGGGTGCAGAGGTCGAGCAGGGTGGCGTCCGGCTCGAAGCCCGTGCGGGCGACGAACTGCGCCACCCGCAGCGCGCGGAGCGGGTCGTCGAGGAAGGTGTGCGGGTCGACCGCGCGCAGGCGGCCGGCCTGCAGATCCGCGATCCCGCCGGCCGGATCGGCGATGGCGTGGGTGCGGATGTCGAGCATCAGCGCGTTGATCGTGAGGTCGCGCCGACGCACGGCCTCTTCGAGCGGCATGAACGGGTCGCCTTCGACGGCGATCCCCTTGTGGCCGGGCCCCGCGTTGCTGTCGCGGCGCGGGATCGACACGTCGATCTCGGGGTCGCTCGACGGGCTGCCGCGCGGGCGGAGCTTGAACACGCCGAACGACCGCCCCACCGCGTTCACCGAGCCGTGCTGCCGCAGCAGGCGCTCGAGGGCGGGCGTCTCGACCCCGTGGACCTCGACGTCCCAGTCCTTCACGACGCGACCCATCAGGTGGTCGCGGATCCCGCCGCCCACGATCCACGCGCGCCCGCCGGCGCGATGGACGTCTTCGGCGAGGGCGCGGATGGGCGCCGGGATCGTCAGGTCAGCGACGTTCACCCAGCTTCGTCCCGGTGGTCTCCATCGCAGAGGTGTCGCCGGACCCCACGGAGGCCTTGGGATCGGTGATCGCGTTGCCGTCGGTCGAGCCCTTGCCCCACGCGATCAGGGTGGTCTCGAGGTCGGACGCGCGGTTCACGAGGGCCATCCCGGACCCGCCGGAATCGAGCACCATCACGGTGCCCGTGTCGATCTCGTTGTCGATGAGGTTCACGGCCTTCTTCGACAGCGTGTCGTCTTCGCCGGCGATGAGCAGGAGCTTGCGCTCGCCGAGCGCCGGCAGCGACGCCGTGACCTTCACGCCGCTCGCGTTCAGCGCGGGCGAGATCATGACCACGCTCTCGATCTCGGGGTCGGCCGCGGCCGCAGCCAGAGCGACGTTGCCGCCGAGCTTCGTGCCCACGACCATGATGTGCTTCACGCCCTTGCCGCGCAGGTACTTCGCGGCCGACAGCACGTCTTCGTGCATCTTCAGCGGGTCGGGCTCGCCCTTCGACGCGCCGTGGCCGCGGAGGTCGACGTTCACGACCTGCAGCCCGGCGCCCGCCAGACCCTTCGCGATGTCGGCCCAGCCGCTGCGGTCGCCCCCGCTGCCGTGCACGAGGATCACCCCGCGATCGCCCCGCCCCTGGTGCTCGGCCGACAGGGTGACCGCGTCGGACGTGGTGAGCGAGATCGTGCCCGCCCAGGCATCGGAGAACAGCAGGCTCAGGGCGGCGACGGCCGCGACCCGGACGATTGTCATGGGAACCCCCAGGAAGAAAGCGTATGGGCATGCGGGAGCCCATACAAGCGACGCGCGCGACCCCATCGAGACACCCGGGTCGCTCGCCCTCTTCCCCTTGACGTGAGATGGGTCGACGGGTACCTGCTCTGGTGCTCACGGCGCGTCGCGCCGGCGATCTTTGACGCGATGAACGACGACTCGAACGCCCGCCCCTCCGAAGCGCATCCGCACTTCATGCGGCAGGCGCTGGTCCAGGCCGATGCCGGGGCTGCGCTGGGCGAGGTCCCCGTGGGGGCCGTGGTGGTGAAGGGTGGCCAGATCGTGGCCACAGCCCACAACCGACGGCAGCTCGACGCCGATCCCACCGGCCACGCCGAGCTGATCGCGATGCGAGCAGCGGCGCGGGCCCTCGGCGATTGGCGACTCGAGGGGTGCACCGTCTACGTGACCCTCGAGCCCTGCCCGATGTGTGCCGGCGCCATGGTGCTGTCCCGCATCGAGCGGTGCGTCTTCGGATGCACCGACCCGAAGGGCGGCTTCCTCGGCACGCTGGCGGATCTGTCCGCCTTCCCCGGTCTGAACCACCGTTTCGAAGTCGTCGATGGCGTACTCGCCGACGAGTGCAGCGCGAAGTTGAAGGAATTCTTCCGCGCCCTGCGCTCCCGGTGAAGACGGGTTCCATGGAGAGATGGCCGAGCGGTTGAAGGCGCTGGATTCGAAATCCAGTGTGCGTGTAAGCGTACCGAGGGTTCGAATCCCTCTCTCTCCGCACCCGTCGCGCTTTATGGAGAGGTGACCGAGTGGTCGAAGGTGCACGACTGGAAATCGTGTGTGGGGCAACCCACCGCGGGTTCGAATCCCGCTCTCTCCGCCATACCCATCCCGGAGGGTGAGAGTCGGGGCCCGAGGACCGTGGCCCGTGAACCCCGCCAGGTCCGAGAGGAAGCAACGGTAGTCGGTGCCCTCGGGGCCTTGGGGAACCCCGGCTCTCTCCCTCCGAGGATGGATCGCGTCACAGCCCGCGGAACGAGCTGTGGGCTTCGACGATCAGCGCGGCGCTCGCCGACGCGTTCGGCACGCCCACGAGCAGGGTCTGCGCCTGGGCGTCCACCGTGGCGCGGTGCGCGTCCATCGCGTCCACCACGGCCGTCGCGAAGGCCTCGGCGTCGAACGCCGGGCCGGTGACCGAGGCTTCGGCGGTCACCTCGACCGCGGCGTCGAGCGATGCGGCGGCGGTGGCGGCCGCGTCGACGGCGGAATCCAGCGCGGCTTCGGTGACCAGGTCGGCACCGACGGCCTCGCCGAGCAGCGAGCCCTGCACGGTCGCCGAGCCCGCGACCTCCTCGCGCCACGCCACCGCGGCGTCTGCGGCGGCCGAGGCGCTCGCGGAGGCCGTCAGCTCGGCCTCGAGTGCCAGCGTCGCGTCGTTCGCCTCGTCCACCACGGCCTGCGTGGCACCGGCGGCCTCGAGCAGCGCGCCGGATGCCGATGCCCAGGCGCGCGCCTCGGCCTCGGCGGAGCCCGCCGCCGCTGCATCGAGCAGCGCGGTGTCGCCGTGGGCCCGCAGGGTCGCGCGGAACGCGAGTGACGCGTCAGCCTCGGTGTGCACGCGATCCGTCGGCGTCGCGCCCGCGTCGGCCTCCGCGTCGGCGAGGGCCTCGAGGAAGGCGTCGTATGCCGCGCCGTCTCCGGCATCGAGGGCCGCGGAGAGCGCGAGGGCCGCGTCGAGCCGGGCGCTCGCCACCGCTCCGGCGTCGAGCCCGGCGCGGGTCCAGGACTCGGTGCGCGCTTCGGCGCTCGCGGCGACGGCGTCCGCCAGGTCGGCGATGGCGGCGTCCGCGTCGGCCGCGCCCTTCACGGCCAGCGCCGTGGATGCATCGATGCGGGCCCGGGTCTCCGTCCAGTGCGCCGCATCCGCGTCGCCTTCGAGGAACACCAGGGCCTCTACGCTCGACTCCACGTCGACGGGCGTGGCGGTGCGAACGGCGTCGTCCGACGGCTCCACCACGGCGCTGCCGAGCACCGCGCCGTCCGCGTCGACGGCCTGCACCACGACGAACCCGGCGCCGTCGGGGATCTCGACGGCATACGCGCCGTCGGCGTCGATGGCGGCCTCCGCGAAGAAGGACAGGGCACCATCCGCCCCGACGGCATGGGCCTCCACGCGCGTCGCGGCCGCCAGGGTACCCGAGCCGGCGAAGCGCGCCTGGGCGCCGTTTCGGTCGGTCACGCGCCCTTCGACCCGCGGCCCGTCGGCCGGGTCGGATCCGGCGGTGCAGCCGGCGAGGACGAGCAGGGCGAGAGAGAAGAGGGTCTTCGTGTTCATGTCTTACCTCCACCCGAAACCTGGGTCGCGAGTGGGGGTGCGACAGCTTCAATCGTGCTTCACGCGCCGCGTCGATCGGCTCTGGATGAGCGTCGACGAATCAGGCGGTCAGGACGAGGGGCTCGCCGGTGACCGGGTGGACGAGCTCGAGGCGCCACGCGTGCAGCGCGAGCCGGGGGCCGGGCTGCGTGAGGTCGCCGCCGTACCGCATGTCGCCGGCCACGGGCGTGCCGTTCATCGCGGCGTGGATGCGGATCTGGTGCTTGCGCCCGGTGTGCAGGCGCAGCTCGACCTCGGTCTGCCCGCTGGCCTGGCGCAGCACGGTGACCTCGGTGCGCGCGGGCTTGCCGTCGACCTTCCAGGACCACGTGCCCGCGGCCACCTCGCCTTCGAGGGTCGCGCGGTACGTGCGCCGGATGGTGTGGGCGCGGAAGCCCTCGGCGATGGCGGCGTTCACCGACCGGTCGAGGGTGAGCAGCACGAGCCCCGACACGTTGCGGTCGAGCCGGTGGTGCAGCCCGACGTACGGCTCGGTCGCGCACAGCTGCTCGTACAGGCCGGGCTCGCCGGTGCGGGTCGCCTGGGTCGGCAGGCCGGCGGGCTTGTCGACCACCAGCAGCCACCGGTCGCGGTACACCTCGCGCGGATCAGCCGCCACCGACGGCCCGGATGACCTCGACCACGGCGCCGGCATGCAGCGTGGTGTCGCCATGTGCCGAGCGCGGGACGACCCGCCCGTCGATCGCGACCGCCACGCCAGGCCGATCGGAGCCCAGCTCGACGAGCATGGACTTCACGGTGCTGGCGTCGGGCAGCTCGCGCTCCTTGCCGTTCAGGCGCACGATCACATCTCCCTCCGGTACTGCAGGGCCCGCGCGAGGCTGACGGCGTCGGCGTACTCGATCTCGGTGCCCACGCTGATGCCGTGGGCGAGGCGGGTGACCTTCACCCCCAGCGGCTGGAGCAGCCGGCCGATGTACAGCGCCGTGGCGTCGCCCTCGACGTCGGGGTCGGTGGCGAGGATCACCTCGTCGAGGCCGGGACCGACGCGCGCGAGCAGCTCGCGGATCTTCAGCTGGTCGGGCGTCACGCCGTCGAGCGGCGCGATCGAGCCGTGCAGCACGTGGTACCGACCGCGGTACTCGCCGGAGCGCTCGAACGCGAGCACGTCCTGCGGGTGCTCGACGACGCACACGAGCCGCGCGTCGCGCTTCGGGTCGGCGCAGATCGGGCAGGGGTCGGAGCCCGTGAGGTTGCAGCACAGGCTGCACGGGTGGATGCCGTCTTCGAGCGCCACCAGCGCGCTCGCGATGTCGCTGGGCGTGCCGCTCGGCGCGTTCAGCATCCAGTACACGAGGCGCGTGGCGGTCTTCTCCCCGATGCCAGGGAGGCGCTTGAGCTGCTGGACCGCGCGCGCGATGGGGTCGGCCGTGGGCACGGCGATCAGAAGCCGAGCAGGCCCGGCGGGATCGGGAGGCCGCCCGTCATCTCCTGCATGCCGGCCTTCATCGACTCGCGCACCTGGCGCAGCGCCTCGGAGGTGGCCGCGCGGACGAGGTCTTCGAGCAGCTCGCGATCCTGGTAGGCCTCTTCGGAGATCGACACGCTCTCGATCTCGAAGTCGCCCGTCGCCACGACCGTGACGAGGCCGCCGCCGGCGGTGCCCGTGACGCGGAGCGCCTTCTGCTTCGCCTGCATGTCGGCCATCTTCTGCTGGAAGCCGCCGAGCAGCGCCCCGAAGTTGCCAAAGTCGAACTGGTCCATCGTCAGTCTCCGTCGGTGAGGGGAACGACCCGGTTCAGCTGGGCATCGAGCGCACGCACGATGCGCTGGATGTCGGGGTCGGCGAGCACCTGGCGCTCCAGGGCATCCTGTCGATCGCGGTCCGACCCGGTGTCGGGCAGGGCGATGACCTCGAGGGTGGTGGTCTCGGAGTAATACCGGTGGACGGCTTCCTCAACCGCCGGATTGTGCTTCGCGGCGCGTCGGCCCTCGGCGAGCTTGCGGCCGCCGGGCAGCGAGATGAGGAGCGTGCCGCGATCGAGCTTCACCCGGCCCTCTGCGAGGGTCGCGGCGGGGCCGCCGAGCTTGCGGAGCTCGTTGGCGAGGCTCTCCCACGGGTCGCGCCTTCGCGGGGGACCCGGCGGGGCGGACCGTTCGGGCTCGCGCATCGGCGGGGACGGCGGCATTTCGGGCTCGCGGGACCGGACCGGAACAGGCTCGCGCATCATCGGCGGGGCGGGCGGCATGTCGGGCTCGCGGGACCGGACCGGCGGGGCGGGCGGCATTTCGGGCTCGCGAGACCGGACCGGCGGAGCGGGCGGCATGTCGGGCTCGCGCATCATCGGCGGAGCGGGTGGCATGTCGGGTGCGCGCGAGCGCGGCGGGGACGGCGGCCGAGGGGCCGGGGGCTCTCGTCGCGGCGGCGCGGGTGCGCGGACCTCGGCGGGGACCGGAGCGGGACGCTGATCGTGCTGCGGCCGGGGGCGGCCGGCGTTCAGGTCCGGGGCCGCCGCCCGATCGGGCCGGCCCCCTGGGCTTTTTTTGCGTGGCGGGCCCTCCGCTCGAGGTCTTCGAGCCGCTGGACCAGCGCACCGACCGGCACCACCGGACGCGGGGTGGCGAGGCGGGCGACCGCCATCTCGAGCACGAGGCGCGGGCGTGCGGCCCGGCTGACCTGGTCGTGCACGTCGATCAGCGCCGAGAACAGCCGCTGCAGCTGCTCGGCTTCGACACCCTCGACGATCTTCGCGAGCTGGGCGACCTCGTCGTCGGGGATGTCGACGTACTTGCGCGCGGCCTCGGAGAGCCTGAGGAACGTCGCGTTGCGCACGACCTCCATCAGCTCTTCGGAGAACTGCGCGAGCTCGAAGCCGTAGCCGTAGACCGTGTCGACCACCTCGAGCACCGCCGCCGCGTCGCCCTTCACGAGCCCCTCGAGGGTGCGGTGCAGCAGCGTGCGGTCGATGAGGCCCAGGATCTCGGTGACCTCGGAGTCGGAGACCGCGCCGGCCCCGGCGAAGCTGATGACCTTGTCGAGCAGCGACTGGGCGTCGCGCATCGAGCCCTCGCCGGCCCGGGCGATGAGGCGCAGGGACGCCTCGGACACCGACGCGCCCTCGGAGGCGGCGATGCTCTGCAGCCGCTGCACGACGGCCGCGATGGGGATGCGCTTGAAGTCGAAGCGCTGCACCCGCGACAGGATGGTGTCGGGGATCTTCGCGGGCTCGGTGGTCGCGAAGAGGAACACGATGTGGGCCGGGGGCTCTTCGAGCGTCTTGAGCAGCGCGTTGAACGCCGCCTTCGACAGCATGTGGACCTCGTCGACGAGGTAGATCTTGTACTTGCCGCGGGTGGGCAGGTACCCGACGTTGTCGCGCAGGTCGCGCACGTCGTCGACGGAGTTGTTCGAGGCGCCGTCGATCTCGATGAGGTCGGGGCTCGTGCCGGACGCGATCTCGCGGCACGACACGCACTCGCCGCAGGGGTCGGGCGTGGGGCCGTTCACGCAGTTGAGGGACTTCGCGAAGGCGCGCGCCGCGGTGGTCTTGCCGACCCCCCGCGCGCCGCAGAACAGGTACGCGTGGTGGATGCGGTGGTTGGCGAGCGCGTTGCGCAACGTGCGCGTCACGTGGGCCTGCCCCACGATCTCGTCGAACGTCGCCGGGCGGTACTTTCGAGCGATGGCGAGGTAGGACAAGGGCGGCTCCGGTCGCACTGGTATCATGCCGGCATGGCGGAGTCCCGGACCTACACCATCCTCGGTGTCGTCGGCACGGGCGGGTTCGGGAAGGTGTACCGGGCTCGCCTGGAGTCCGGCTCGGGGTTCACGAAAGACGTGGCAGTCAAGGTGCTGCACGACAACGACCCCGATCCCGACCTGCTCTCGCGGTTCCGCGACGAGGCGCGGATCCTGGCGTTGATCCGCGATCGTGCGATCGTGTCGGTCGACCCGCCCACCCGGCTGTCGGGCAAGTGGGCCGTCGTGATGGACTTCGTCGACGGCCAGTCGGCGGGTGCGCTGCTCGAGCAGCTCGGCCCGTTCCAGACCGGCGTGGCGGTCGAGGTCGTCGGCGAGATCGCGCGGGTGCTCGACAAGGCCTACACCTTCCCCGGTCCCGATGGCGGGCCGCTCGAGCTGTTGCACCGCGACGTGAAGCCCGCGAACATCCAGATCACGCCGACCGGCGAGGTCCGCCTGCTCGACTTCGGCGTGGCGCGGGCCCGGTTCACGGGCCGCGAGTCCGAGACCACCCGCAGCATCTCCGGAACGCCGGGCTACATGGCGCCCGAGCGACTCCAGGGCGTCGAGGGGCCCGCCGGTGACGTCTACAGCCTCGGGGTCTCGCTGTGGGTCATGCTCACCGGCGAGGCGCCCGCCGACAGCCGGGGCCACGACCTCGACGACCGGGCCCGCGAGCTCGCGCGGGGCGACGAAGGCCTCGAGCAGGCGCTCCTGCTCGCCTCGAAGATGCGGCGGATCGACGAAGAGGAGCGGCCCTCCGCGCGCGAGGTCGAGCGGGCGTGCCGCCGCATGCGTCAGACCCTGCCCGAGCCCTGGCTCCGCGACTGGGCCGAGAAACAGGTGCCCGAGAAAGAGGTCGTCGCCGACAAGCTCGCCGGGCACCAGCTCTCCGAGACCCTGTTCCGCTCGGCGGCCGGCGATCTCGGCGGGAACACGGGGTCGGTCAGCCGCACGCTGCTCCTCGGCACCGGCCTGATGGGCTTCTCGGCGGTCGGCGTGCTGGTCGCCGTGAGCCTGGGCCTGTTCGCGGCGGTCCTGCTCTTCGTGTTCCTCGCGACGAACCCGCCTCCCCAGCGCGTCGTGCTCCAGCCCGTCGAGCCCGCGCCCATCACCGCGCCCGCTCCGGTCGAGCCCGACGACGCCGTGGCGGATCCAGACGCCGGCGAGCCCGACGCCGACGACCCGGATGCCGAGGGCGACCCGGATGCCGGCGATCCCGACGCCGGGGGCGAGCCGGATGCCGAGGACCCCGAAGCGCCCGACGTGGCGCCCGAGCCCGCGCCGGCTCCCGCGCCTGCGCCACCGCCGAAGCCCGTCCCCACGGCGCCGAAGCCCGTCGCACCCACCCCGCGGCCGGCGCCGGAGCCCACGCCGCAGCCCGTCGTCGCGGCCGACAGCGTCCCCGTGGCGTTCCGCAGCGTGCCGTGGGGCGCCCGGGTCCTGGTCGACGGCACGGATCTCGGTCCGACGCCGATCCTCGGTCACTCGTTGTCCGAGGGCACGCACACCGTCGAGATGGTGCTCGGGGTCGATCGCGTGAAGAAGACCATCCGCGTCGGGGCGCGGCACCCGAACAGCTACAAGTGGTCCGTCGCCGACGGGGCATCGGGCTGGCACGCATCGTTCTCGAAGTAGCGCAACGCCCGCGGCGCTGTGCCAGAATGGCCGCATGCTCCTGTTGCTCTCCCTCGCGTGGTCTGCGCCGACCGATCTCGACTTCCAGGATTTCTGTGGGGTCGGGAACGGCCAGATCGAGACCAACGGCGATGCCCGCCTCCAGGGCTGCAACCTGCAGCTCACCGATTTCCAGCCCTACCAGGATGGCGCCGCCTTCGTCGTGACCCCGGTCGACTGGGGCTCCGACAAGGCGTTCCGCACCGCGTTCCGGTTCTGGATCGGGCCCGACTCGGGCGGGGCGCGGGGGATGGCGTTCATCGTGCAGTCCGACCCGCAGGGCGCGAACGCGGTGGGGCAGGGGAACCCCGTCCAGGGCACCCCGCTCGGCTACGACGGGATCGAGCCGAGCCTGTTCGTCGAGATCGACACGTGGGACTCGGGGAGCGAAGACCCGAACGGCAACCACCTCGGCATCGGGTTCGACGGCAACCCCAACACGGTGCAGGAGTACCCGGTCGGCCCCAACCTCGCGGGCGGCCAGGATCACTTCCTGTGGGTCGACTACGTCCAGAGCACCCAGACGCTCCGGGTCTTCCACGCGACCAATCCCACCCAGCCGGGTAGTCCCGCGATGGTGCGCCAGGTCGACCTGCAGGGGCACGTCGGCGACTCGTTCTGGGTGGGCTTCACCGCCTCGACGGGCCCCGCCAGTGGCCGCAACGAGCACCGCGTCGAGCAGTGGTCGTTCGCCGCCGATTCCGACCGCGACGCCGATGGCCTGCTGGCGTTCGAAGACGGGTGCGACACCGACCCCTCCAACCCGCCCGATGCCGACGGCGATGGCCTCACCGGCGCCTGCGACAACTGTCCGACCCTCGCCAACGCGAGCCAGGCCGATTCCGACGGCGACGGGATCGGCGACGCGTGCGACCCGTGCCCGAACGTGGCGGACTCCGGCGTCGACACCGACGGCGACGGCCGCGGGGATGCCTGCGACAACTGCCCGGCCCTGCCGAACGCCGGCCAGTCGGACGGCGACGGCGACGGGATCGGCGACGCGTGCGACGTGTGCCCCGCAGACCCCCCTCCGTCGGACGACGACAGCGACGGGGTCTGCGACTCCGACGACGTCTGTCCGCTCGGTCCCGACGGGCAGAATGCGGATGGCGATCCGTTCCCCGACGCGTGCGACAACTGCCCGAACGACTTCTCGTCCACCCAGGTCGACACCGACTCCGACGGGGTCTACGACGCGTGCGACAACTGCGTGGGCACCGCGAATCCCGGGCAGGCCGACAGCGACGGCGACGGGCTCGGGAACGCCTGCGACAACTGCCCGAACGACCCGAACCCCCTCCAGGGCGACGCCGACGGAGACGGGCTCGGCGACGCGTGCGACACCTGTGACGCGAGCGCGCCCGACCAGGACCTCGACGGCCTGGCCGACTGCGAGGACAACTGCCCGCTCGTCGTGAATCCGGGCCAGGAGGACGGTGACGGCGATGGCGTGGGCGACGCGTGCGACAACTGCCCCGTCCTCGCGAACCCGAACCAGTCCGACGTCGACAGCGATGGCTACGGGGCCCTCTGCGACAACTGCCCGAACGCCGCGAACGATCAGTCCGACGGCGACCTCGACGGGGTCGGCGACCTCTGCGACGCCTGCCCGGCCGACAACCCGAACGACACCGACGCTGACGGGGTCTGCGACTCCGACGACATCTGTCCCGCCGAGGATGATCTGGCGGATGCGGACTTCGACGCGCTCCCGGACGCCTGCGACCCGTGTCCGGCCGATGCCCTGAACGACGCCGATGGCGACGGCGTCTGCGGCGACGTGGATGCGTGTCCGGGCTTCAACGACGCCGCGGACATCGACGGAGACGGGGTGGCGGACGGCTGCGATCCCTGTCCCACCGACAATCCCGACGACTCCGACGGCGATGGGGTCTGCGACATCCTCGACGCCTGCTGGGACGAGGACGATCGCCTCGACGCCGATGGCGACGACGTGCCCGACGCGTGCGACACCTGCCCGTTCGACGCGCTGAACGACAGCGACGGCGACGGCGTCTGCGGCGACGTCGACGTGTGCCCCGGATACGACGACGCGGTCGATGGCGACGGCGACGGCGTGGCCGATGGCTGCGACCCGTGCCCGCTCGACGACCCCGACGACACGGATGGCGACGGGCGCTGCGACACCGACGACCGGTGTCCCGGCGCCGACGATGGGCTCGACGCCGATGCCGACGGGCGCCCCGATGCCTGCGACAACTGCCCCGACATCGCGAACCCGGCCCAGGGCGACAGCGACGGCGACGGCATCGGGAATGCCTGCGACACGTGCAGCTCTCCCCAGGATGCCGACAACGACGGCCTCCCCGACGACTGCGATCCGTGTCCGATCGGGCCCGAGTCCCTCGACGCCGACGCCGACGGCGTGGCGGACGCCTGCGACCTGTGCCCGGGGGGCTCCGACAACGCGGACGCCGACGGGGACGGCGTCCCCGACGACTGCGATGCCTGTCCCGGCAGCGACGACGCGCTCGACGCCGACGGCGACGGGGTGGCCGACGCCTGCGACGAGTGTCCCGGGGCCCCCGACGAAGACCTCGATCAGGACGGCATCCCCGACTGCTACGACGACTGCGTCTGCTCCGACACGTCCGACACGGGCCTCGTGGTCGACACCGACACGGACGTGCCCGTCGACACCGACACGGACGTGCCGATCGACACCGATCTGCCGCTGACCGACGACGCCGACGGCGACGGCATCCCCGACGCCTGGGACGCCGATCCGAACGACCCCGACGACGATGGCGACGGCATCCCCACCGCGGTCGAAGGCACGAACGACCCCGACGGCGACGGCATCCCGAGCTACCTCGACGCCGACAGCGACGGCGACGGCATCCTCGACCGCGACGAGGGCCAGGGCGACCTCGACTGCGACGGTGTGGCCGACTTCCTCGACGCCCGCGACGACGGCCGCTGCGAGGTCGACACGCGCGTGAAGCTCTGCGCGACGGCGCCTTCGGGCGCGTTCGGGCTGCTCGGTGCCCTCGGGCTGTTCTGGCGGCGGAGGCGCGCCGGATGAGATGGACGTGGCTCCTGGTGCTCCCGGGATGTCTGCTCGATCAGGATCGGTTCGTGGAGCGGCAGAAGGCGCTGTGCCACCCGGAGTACGGGTGCACCGACCGGCCCTGGTGGCCCGATGCCGACGGCGACGGCTGGGGCGACCCCGCGGCCGATCCCATCGTGTCGCCCGAGCCGGTGTCCGGGCGCGTGAACAACCTGCTCGACTGCGACGACACCACCGTCTCGATCACGGCCGACACGAGCGGGCTGTGCCCGTCGGCGTTCGGCGAGGCGCTCGCGGTGACGGCGGGCGTGACGAACGCGAACCTCGGCGACGGAGACGAGCAGGCCGAGTGGGTGGTCGTCGTCCTCGACGATCCCCTGCTGCTCTTCGAGGCCGAAGACCGCTGCGAGCCCGGGTGGGGCGGGTTCCTCGGGGGCCCCCGCAGCGCGATCGAAGGCTCCGCCGACTCGATCTGGGTGACGGGGCGCTCGCTGCCGGTGCACGCGTCGTGGACCGCGGTGGGTGGGCCGGTGCCCGACGGCCCGTTGATCTGGGACGGCACCGGGCTCGTCGCCGCCGCGCCCGACACCGTGGCCTCCGTCGCGTGCATGCGGCCCGTGCCCGACCCGCACGACTGGGAGACGTTCGGGGTGCCGGAATGACCCTGTGGCTCGCGCTCTCCGTCGCGCTGGGCGCCGAAGGCGGGTGCCGCTCGGTCGCCCCGCTGCTCGAGGCGACGAACCGCGCCCTGCTCGACGTCGAGACGGCGGAGGCCGAGAAGCGCCTGAAGGCCGCGGAGGAGGCGCTGCTCGCCTGTGAGGAGCGGTTCGATCCCGAGGTGCTCGCCGAGCTGTGGCTGCTCGAAGGCGTGCTGCGAACGGTCCAGGAGGACGCCGAGGCCGCGACGGACGCCTTCGCCGCGGCTCACCGCGCGTCCCCCGGAAGGTGGGACGACGCCTACGGCCCGGCGATGCGGGCGCAGTACGACGCCGCGCGGCAGGAGTCCACGCAGGCGGGGCGCGTCGAGCTCGTGCCCGCGCTCGGCTCCAACCAGGCCTGGCTCGACGGCGCGGCGGTCGCCGAGAACCCGGTCGAGATGCCGTCGGGCCTGCACGCGCTCCAGGTCGCCGACGCGTCCGGCGCGGTGCAGTGGAGCCAGATCCTGTGGGTTCCGCCGAACGAGCGCATGCGCATCGACACCGAGGTGCCCACGGGCACCGCGGCTCCCGCACCCGCGCCAGAGCCCGTCGTGGGCCCCGAGCCCGAGCCGCCGAAGCCGGCCTCCGAGCGACCCCGCCGCAAGATCGACCCGCTGATCGTGGGCGGAGCCGGCGCGGTGGTCGCGGGCGGCGTGCTGCTCGGCGTCTCGGTCGAGCGCAGCGCCGCGATGGACGACGCCACCAGCTACGACGACCTGCGGGCGCGCTACCACGAGCACGCCGGCAC
Organism: Alphaproteobacteria bacterium; assembly: GCA_020632875.1. GTDB lineage: Bacteria > Myxococcota_A > UBA796 > UBA796 > JACKEQ01. The sequence continues at coordinate 193,656 of JACKET010000010.1, read as the reverse complement.
CCGGATCAGCGGGCTCGGCCTGCTCGGGCTCGGCGTCGCAGCGGTGGGCGTGGGCTTCGCGTTCTGATCAGACGAGGTCGGCGATCGACGGCGCGAGCGAGCACGACAGACCGAAGCCGTCGGGCTCGACCTGGAGGTGCTTCACCACGCCGTCTTCGATGATCATCGCGTAGCGCTTCGACCGGGTGCCGCCGAGCGACGCCGCGTTCACGTCGAGGCCGAGCGCGCGGGTGAACGCCGCGGACGGGTCGGCGAGCATGCGGATCTTGCCGGTGGCGCCCTGGGCCTCGCCCCACGCGCTCATCACGAACGCGTCGTTCACGGCGACGCACGCGATGCTGTCGACGCCGCGGGCCTTCAGGCCGGCGTAGCCGTCGACGTAGCCGGGCAGGTGGGTCTTGCTGCAGCCAGGCGTGTAGGCGCCCGGCACCGCGAAGAGGATGTGCTTGCCCTTCGCGAAGATCGCGGCGGGGTCGACGGCATTCGCGGGCGTGCCCTCGTGGAGGGTGGCGCTGGGGATCGGCTGACCGGGCTCGATGGACATGGGGTGCTCCAGGGTTGGAGCGGCCCCTATCAAGGCCGGAGGTCGCGCATCCACGCATCGAGCACGAACAGCGCCCAGAACTGCAGCGACACCTCGGGATGGCTCGCGAGACGCGCGCGCATCCCCTCGAGCCCCGCGGCGTCGAAGAGGCCGAGCGGATCCTCGCGCAGCAGCTCCCAGCGCTCTTCGAAGAACAGGCGACCTGCGTTCGCGAGCCAGCCGTCGGGCGGGCTCGGCATGCCGCGGCGCGGCCGGTTGACGAGGGGCGCGGGCAGGACCCCGTCGAGCATGGCGCGCAGGGGCCAGCGCGAGTGCAGGCTGCCCCCGACGCGGCGGACCTTCACGGAGCCCGGCAGGCCCGCGGCATACGTCACGATCTCGTGGTCGAGCAGCGGGAAGCGGGCGTCGAGCCCCGCGGCGGTCGCGGTGCGATCGGCCCGCGCGAGCGCGCCTTCACCGAGCCAGCTGCGCAGGAAGCCGTGCAGGGCCGTGTTGATCGGGTCGGTGTCGAGGTTCGTGTGGAACAGGCCCAGCACGTCCTGCCGGACCCCGGGACGCACCCACGCGGCATCCGCGAGCACCGCGCGGCGGTCGGCCTCGGAGAAGAGGTTCGCGCCGCCGATGCCGAGCTCGAGCGCGAGGCGGTCGGGATCCGTCGTCAGGGCCGTGCCCTTCGGGCCCAGCACGCGGCCGAGCAGCTTGCGGGTGGCCCGCGGCAGCATCCGGCCGGCCTTCAGGGTGCGGAGCTGTTGCTGGAAGCGGTCGAGCATGCGGCCGCCGAACAGCTCGGGACCCCCGTCGCCGGCCAGCACGACGCGCACGCGCTGGCGGGCCTCCCGCGCGAGCAGGCCCTGGAGGATGGCCGTGGGATTGCCGATCGGATGGCCGAGCGCGCGGACGGTCGGCACGAACGCCGCCGCGACATCCGCCGAGCCCACGGTGAGCTCGTGGTGCTCGAGGCCCAGCAGCCGCGCGACCCGCCCCGCGAACGGGAGCTCGGGGTACGGGTCGTCGGCGAACGACAGCGTGAACGTCGGGAGGTTCAGGTACAGCCGGCGTGCGGCGGCCGCGATGGCCGTGCTGCCGAGGCCGCCCGAGAGGTACAGCCCGACCTCGGTCTCCTTCGGCACGCGCCGGCGCACGGCGCGGGCCACGTTCTCCTGCAGCGTGTCGATGATCTCGCTGTCACGGGGCCGCGCAGTGCCCTTCGGCGCGTAGCGGATCGCCCACCACCGCCGGGTCACGAGGCTCTTCGCGTCGACCGTGAGCCAGTGGCCGGGCTCGACCTGGTGCACGCTGCGCACCAGCGTGCGCGGTGCGTGCACCACCTGGAACGACAGGTACTCCGCCAGTCGATCGGGGTCGGGCTCGCGCTCGACCCAGTCGAGGTGCAGCAGGGCGGGCAGGGTGCTCGCGAAGCCGAACCGCCCGTCCTTCCGGGTCCAGAAGAGGGGCCGGATGCCGAAGCGGTCGCGAAACAGGTGCAGGCGCTCGTCCTTCCGCTCCCAGACCGCCACCGCGAAGTCGCCCTCGACGTGCTCGACGAACCGACGCCCCCAGCGCTGCCAGGCGGCGAGCAGGGTCTGCGAGTCGGTGGGCTCGGGGGCGGCGGGGCCCATGAAGTGCCCCGGCACGGTGTGGTCGTAGATCCAGCCGTCGAGCATCAACACGACATCGTCGGTGACGACGGGCTGCACGATGGGCCGCGACGCGAGGCTGCGCGTGCGGTGCGCGAACGCCACCCGCCCCTCGGCGAAGGCCCCCTCCCCATCCGGCCCGCGGACGGCGACCGAGTCGCCCATCTGCTCGACCCGCTCGCGCGACGGCGCGTCGCCCGCGAAGTGGATCAACCCGGCGAGACCGCCCATCTCTAGCGCCTCCTCCCGCCCCCGCGGCGCGGCTTGCCCGGCGGGGGGCCCTTCTTCGGCCGCCGCGGTGCGGTCGACCCGCCGCCCTCGTCCCCTCCGGACGACGCCGCGCCCGGTGGCTTCTGGGTCTTCGGGAGCGTGATGCCCCGCGGCTCGATCGAGATCGGCGAGCCGGCGACCATCATGTTGCGGCCGCCGAGGCCGAGCAGGAACACGAGCACGGCGATGGCGAGGGCCTGGGGCTGGGGCGTCGCTGCGGTGCGGGTGCCGCCACCTTCGGTCGTGACGGTGAACGACATGCCCCACGGCGCCTTGGTGGTCGTCGGCAGGTCCTCGGGCAGCGGCTTCGGAGGCAGGGCGAGCGGATCGATCCCGAGCTTCAGACCGTCGATGGCGTACTTCGGCCAGTCGACCTCGAACCGGTCGCCGTCGGGCTCGACGACGAGCACGCTGTACACGGCCCGATCGGGGTTCGCGTCGCGAACCGACACGGCCACGCCCTCCCACGACGTGAAGAACCCCGCGAGGAACAGGAACAGCGCCGCGCAGGCCAGCGCCCAGCCCACCGCGAACAACAGCACCGAACGCACCGCGGGTGTCATGGTTCCTCCCCGCCCGGGTGTAGCACTGGCGAGGGTGGGGCGCGAACCCACGCGGGTTAGGCTGCGCGCATGGTGGCTTCCGCGCGCGCCGGCCGCTGGCTGTTGTGGCTCCTGGTCCTGCTCGCCGCGTGCACGCCGGCGCGTCGGAAGGTGCGCGGCGACATCGTGCGCCGCATCGAATTCCACGGGAACGGCGGCGCGCTCTCCGGGCACAACGACTACCAGCTCCGCAAGGCGATGGAGCAGCCGGCCACCGCGTTCGGCGTGAAGATGTTCCCGATCACGTACTTCGTCGATCCGAAGCTGCTGAACCGGGACTTCCTCGTGCGCGACGCCTACCGCCTCGAGGTCTGGTACGCGCACCACGGCTGGTTCGACGCGCACTTCCTCGGGTGGTCGGTCAAGCGGGTGAAGCACTCGAAGAAGCGGCGTGCAGGCGTGGTCGACGTGCTCGGCATCGTCGAGCCCGGCAAGCCGAGCCTCGTGCGCAGCTACGACGTGGTGGGCGGCAGCCGCGCCACGGGTGGGCTCGGCCGCACCGTCCTCCGCACCGGGTACCTCAAGGAGAAGAAGCAGTTCGACCTCGAGCTGGCTGAGGCCGATCGCGTCGAGCTCGAGGTCACGCTGAAGCAGCGCGGGTACGCGTACGCGAACGTCGACCTGCAGACCGACGCCTTCCCCGACGAGCACGCGGTCGACGTGAAGCTCGAGATGCAGCCGGGGATCCTCGCGAACAACGGCGCCATCACGATCGAGGGCAACCAGGACGTCAAGACGAGGTTCATCACGCAGAACCTGCGCCTCGTCGAAGGCGAGCCGTACCGCCTCGACGAGCTGGTGGCGGCGCAGAACCGGCTCTTCCGGATGGGCACCTTCGCGCTCGTCAGCGTCGAGCCCGACCTGTCCGACCCCACCCGGAAGGACGTGCCGATCCGGGTGCGCGTTCGCGAGGCGAAGTTCCGCGCGCTCCGCTTCGGTGTGGGCTTCCAGATCCAGGGGCTGCAGAACTTCGAGCCGAACGTCTCGATGCGGTTCAAGCACACGAACCTGCTCTCCCAGCTCATCGGGCTCGACTTCCTGGCGCGGGTCGGCGCCGTGGCCAACGTGGGCGACCGCCCCTTCGCCCCCACGTGGCAGGTGCGCGGCAGCGTGATCTACCCGCGCATCCTGGGCCAGAAGGTCGCCCAGCAGCTCGAGGTCAACATCGAGCAGGGCGTGCAGCAGGGGTCGCTGCGCTTCTTCAATCCCGAGGCCGACTTCCGCAGCATCTGGCGCCCGTCCGACATCGTCGTCGTGAGCCTCGGGCCGCACATCGAGCAGTTCGACTACCTCGACTACGACACCGAATCGCGCCCCGCGCGGCGCCAGGCCGAGGCGCTGTTCGGCGACGGCTTCGTGAACCCGTACCAGATCACCAGCGTCGACTTCGGGTTCACGCTCGACTGGCGCGACGACCCGCTGTCGACGAAGCGGGGCAGCTTCTTCAACACCACCCTCCGCACGGCGTTCCCGCTGAAGGAGGGCGACTTCGCGTTCCTCGCGTTCACGGGCGACTGGCGCCTGTTCCGGCCCATCCGCGTGGGCAAGGACGTGCCGCTCACCTGGGCCACGCGCATCCACGGCAAGGCGCTCTACCCCATCGGGGACAACAAGAACCTGCCGTACCCCGAGCTGTTCTTCCCGGGCGGCGCGACCTCGATGCGCGGGTTCCCGTCGGGACGGATGGGCCCGTACGCCATCACCGTCGAAGGCGAGGGCGACAGTCGCGTCGTGTCGTACGCCCAGGTCGGCGGGAACCTCGGCGCCGTGGTGCAGCAGGAGATCCGCTACTACGGCGCGTACGGCATCACGTACGCCGCGTTCCTCGACGTGGCGACGCTCACGAATCCCGGGCGCAGTGCGACGGACTTCCGCATCCAGGTGATCGACGGCTTCCGCTTCGCGGGCGGTCTGGGGCTGCGGTACGGCTCGCCGGTCGGCCCGCTGCGGATCGACGTGTCGGTGCGGCCCCGGTACCTCGAGGACTTCCAGACCTACGAAGACGCGGCGTCGTGCGACGTGAACGACGACCGGCGCCGGCTCGACGTGGTGCACGCGTTCGCGAAGTGCTCGCGCTTCCCGGCGATCATGGTCTTCGGCGCGTTCGGCGAGGCCATCTGATGCGGTGGCGCCGCTGGGTCGTGGGGCTAGGGCTGTTCGGCCTCGGCGTGGTCGGCGTGACGCTCGCGGGCGGCTTCGGCTTCACGATCTGGCTCGGGACGCCCGCCGGCAACCACTGGCTCGAGCGCCGCATCGAGCAGGCCGTCACGGCGACGATGGCGGAGGGCGCGTTCGAGATCGACGGGCTCGACACGAACGTCCTGTACGACCTCGAGATCGACGGGCTGCGCATCGTCGACGGCACCGGCGCCCCGCTCGTCGAGCTCGGTCCGTCGAAGGCGAGGTACAACGCCGGCACGCTCCTGCACGGTCCGCTCGTCGTGCACCAGCTCGACGCGACGGGACTCGCGCTGGTCCTCGACGCCGGCCCCGACGGGCGGATGAAGCTCGCCGACCTCTTCGGCCCGCCGTCGGGGAGCACCGAGCCCTTCCAGCTCCCCATCGACTTCGACGTCCGCGCGCTGACGCTCGAAGGGGCGCGCGTGCGCAAGGACGCCGCGGTGGACGTGCGCGGCGTGGTGGCCGAGGGCGCGCTCCGCACGGACGGCCCCGTGTTCGATCTGTCCGACCTGGCGCTGTGCGCGCACGTGCTGGTGCCCGGCCCGACGGTGGCCTGCGCCGAGGGCCCGGTCTCGTGGGACGGCGCCCTCGCGACCCTCACGGGTGCTGCCATCACGGCACCCGGGTCCGAGATCGCGGTGTCCGGCACGGCGGGCGCCGAGTCCCTCGATCTCGCCCTCGCGGTGGGCTCCGTCGACCTCGCGGCCCTCGATCCGCTCGCCAGCCACGTGGGGATCGCGGGCACGTGGGGCGGAGAGGTCGCCGTGAAGGGCCCCACCGAGACCCTGGCGATCACCGGGCGGCTCGCGGGCATCGGCGAGAGCCGCGGGTCCCTCGTGGTCGACGGTCGCGCGGGGGTGGGCGACACGATCACCTGGGGCGGCGACATCGACGCGCTCGACTTCCATGTCGAAGACGCGTACCCGGCGGCGGGCCGGCCCGTCGTGCTGGACGGCCGCGTGGGCCTCGACGCGACGGGCATCCGGTTCCCCGACGACCTCGCGCTGGGCATCACGTACGGCGGCAAGGCGGTCGTGGAGGACCTCTACATCCTCGAGAACACCGACGCGGTCGCGCGGATCGAGCACGGCGTGCTGACCATCGAGAAGGGCGCGTTCTTCGGGATCGCCGGCCAGCTCGATGCCACGGGGACGATCGACCTCGTGTCCGGCCCGCTGGCGCTGAAGGTGAAGGGCACCGTCGACCCGGCCGAGATCGCGGAGCTCGGCATCGACGGGATCGGCGGCACCGGCACCGCCGACCTCACCCTCACGGGCGACATCAAGCACGACCTCGGGCGCTTCGGCGTCGGCGGGCGCGTCGTGATGGCGCCGTTCACGTACACCGGGAACGTGCGGTTCGAGCGCATGGTCGCCGACCTCCGCGGCGAGGTCGTCGGCAGCGACTTCACGTTCGACGTCGACGCGACCGGCACGGACGGCGTGGCCTACGCGCTGGCGATCGGCACGCTCGAGGCGAGCGACGTGCGCGTCACCTCGCGGAACAAGGACCTGCAGGCCGTGGGGCCGGCGCACCTCGAGTCCCTGCGGTACCCCAATCTCGGCTGGTTCGAGACGGCCGACGCGCAGTTCGACTTCCGGCTCCCGAAGGTCGGCGAGATGGCCGTCGATGCCGGGATCGAGCTCGGCGCCTACGACCTGCAGACGTTCCCGGGCTCTGGCGGGAAGGCCACCGTGGGGCTGATCGGCAGCCGCGTGCGGTACGACGCGATGCTCGATGCCTGGGGGCGCGAGCTGATGGCCTCCGCGGGGGCCTACGACCTCGCGAGCGCGCGGCTCGAGGCCGACTTCCTGCGCGTGGCGCCGACGGCCCGGCTGGCGTGGAAGAGCGAGGGGGGCGTGTCGCTCACGGTCGTCGAGGGCGGCGTGCACGACGCGAAGCTCGCGATGAGGGGTCTGCACGGGGACTTCGTCGTGAAGGGCGATCTCGCCACCCAGGGGCCGGTCGACGGAGCGGTGCGCGTCACGGCGCTCCAGCTCGACGCGCTGGCCGAGCTCTTCCCAGACGTGTTCCCCGGCGTCGCCGGGCTGCTCGACCTCGACGCCGTCGTCTCGGGCGACGCGAGCGACCCCGTCGTGACGGGCGACACCGACGTGAAGGGCTTCTGGATGGAGGATGTCGCGCGGTGGCTCGACCTCGCGGGGCACTTCGAGCTCCGGGAGGGGGAGGTGGCGACCCGCCTCGACATCGGCAGCGCAGGCGAGCCCCTCGCCGTGCTCGACGGGACCATCCCGGTCGTCTCGAACCTGGCGTCTCCCGGCCTCGACCCGAACGCGGACGTCGATGTGGCGCTCACCCTCAAGCCCGGTCCGCTCGACCGCCTGGAGCACGTGACGCCGAAGGAGCTCGGGCTCGGCGCGGGTCGGATCAGCGCGCAGGTCGATGTCTCCGGGCGGCTCGGCGACCCGGACCTCCGGCTGTCGGGCATCGTCGAGACCGCGGTGGGCGGGTGGGACGACCCGGGACGCGTGGAGGTCGACATCCGCCGGCGCGCGTCCGACATCGACGGCTGGGCGTCGCTGCGGGAGGGCCTGTCCGACCGCGTGCACGTGACGGGCGGCGGCACGACGCGCATGGAGCAGGTGTTCGACGCGGTGTTCGCGGGCGCCGAGATGCCCGACACCTCCGACCTCGCGCTCTGGATCGACAACATGGCCGTGTCGGCCGTGCTGAACGGGCTCCCGGCCGAGAGCGTGATGCGCGCGAGCCAGGTGGGTCTCGCGGCCCGCGGCGAGCTGGTCGGGGGCTTCACGGCATCCGGCAGCCCGTGGACACCCGAGATCGCGGGCGGTGTGCACTGGTTCTCGCCCGGGCTCGGCAACGAGTCGCTCGAAGGCGCCTACCTCACGCTCGTCCCCGCGGAGCAGGGGCTCGTCGTGGATGCCTCGCTCGACTTCCCGACCGGCGGGATCACGGTGTCCGGCCCGCTCCCCATCCAGATCGACCTGCGCGAGGACTACGCGGAGTGGGCCCGGGGCGAGCTCGGGCTCGAGATCGCCGGCGAGGGCGTGCCGCTCGGCCTGCTCTCGGTGGTGGACCGCGGAATCGTCGACGCAGAGGGGCTCGCCGCCATCCGGGGCACCGTGACCGGCACCTTCGACGACCCGGATCCCGACCTCGTCGCGTCGATCTCGGGCGGTGCGCTCACGTACACGCCCGTCGGGCTCCGGCTGTCGAACGTCGAGGCCGACGTGGAGGCCGGGCAGCGCCGGGTGAAGCTCACGAGGTTCCAGGCGAACACCGCGCCGCTGAACCAGACCGGCTTCATCGACGAGCGGCGGGGGAGCGCGGTCCGCGTGTCCGGCGCGACGAACCTCGAGCGCGGCTTCCCGACGGAGATGTCGGCGCGCGTGCTCTTCGACGACACCTGGGTGCTCGGGCTCTTCGACGCGTCGGCGCGGCTGAAGGGCGAGCTGCTCGTGAGCGGCGCGTGGCCGAACCTCCACGTGAAGAGCCCGAAGGACGACCTCGAGCTCGTCTACGGCCGCATCATCTACAACGCCGCCAGCGCCGAGGTCGCCGGCCCGCTGCAGCCCTCCGAGCGCATCGTCATCCACCGCGGCGGCGAGCAGCGCCGGTCCGAGCCCGTGATCGAGCTGCCGTTCTACTCGGGGTTCGACGTCGACCTGAACCTCGACCTGAAGCGGAACCTCGAGGTCATCGCGGCCATCCCGTTCATCGACCAGCTCGGCAGCATCACGGCGAACCTCACGCGCGCGAACGTCTCGTCCCGGCTGGGCGGGGAGATCGACGTGGCGCTCGACCCGTCCGGCAACCCGCTGCTCGAGGGCGAGGTCGAGGTGGTCGACGGCTCGGTGCAGCTCCTCCGCACCCAGTTCCGGCTCGACGAGGGGCGGGTCGTGTTCCTCGGCGGCGACGTGGGGAACACGCAGGTCGATGTGACCGGGTCCACGAGCATCGAGGGCACGCCGGTCGAGCTCCGCATCACGGGCACGGCCGACGAGCCCCAGCTCAAGACCACCGCGCCCGGCTACGACGAGACCCAGCTGCTCGTCATGCTGCTCACGGGCCGTTCGCCCGACTCGCTTCGGGGCGACGCGTCCCGCGCGGCCACGCAGGAGGCCCAGGCCATCGCGGGCACCGCGGCGGCCCTGGTCGCGAGCTCGCTGCTGTCGGGCGCGGCGACGGGGGCCCTCACCATCGAGCCGGACGGCGGTATCCGGATCGGTGCCCCGTGGTCGTCGACGGTGCTCACCCAGCTCGTGCTGAAGCCGCTCGCCGATCCCGACGAGAACCTCGTGGCCTTCTCGCTCGAGTGGGCACTGGCGCGGCGCCTGCTGCTCGAGCTCGGCGCCGGCACGACGTACCAGTGGACCGACCTCTCCTGGGAGACGCGGTTCTAGAGAGGCTCCGCCCGTGCGCGTGCGCGTTCCCGATTCCGGGGCGGACTCCCTAGAGAGGCTCGGCGTCGAACGCCAGGATCTCGACGGTCTCGCCGAAGGCGACCTTCCAGTGCACGGCCCAGTCCCGATCGGCCACGCGCGCGTGGACGGTGCGCGACAGGCACGCCCGCTGGGCCTCGGTCACGGCGGGCTTCGTGCGCTCGATGCGCATCGCGCCGTACGTGTCGAGCGTCCCCCACATCTCGAGCTTCGGGGGGAGCTCGCCGCAGTCGCGGATGCGGTCGGCGACGCGGCCGTGCTGCATCTGCCGCACCTCGTCTGGGTCCCGCGGGGCCCCGGTCATCCGGTCCGGCGCGATCATCCGGGCGTCGGACACCGTCACGCCGTCGGGGTCGAACCGGACGCGCAGCTCGACCATCTGGGGTGTGCGCGACACCTTCGCCATCCGCACGCCCCACCACGTCGTCGCGCAGCTCAGCAGGTGGTTGCCCATCCCTGTGGCGTTCGTGCTCTCCACCACGGCCTTCTCGAAGTCGCCCTCCGGTCGGATCCGCGCGGCGAGCAGCCCCTCGACGGGCCATTGCTCCACCGCTCCGCCGGACGAGAGCAGGCAGGCCTCGAGGCGCGGCGCGATCTCACGTGCCACGGCCTCGGCGTCGGCATCCCCGAGCGGCTCCTCCACGCGCTCGGGCAGGACGGGGATCTGGAGTGGCCCCTGCTGGCCGGTGCGCTCGAAGACCAGCTGGAGCTCGACGCGCTTCCCGGGGGCGGTGAAGCGGCGCGCCTCGAGCCCCTTCGCCCAGCAGGCCGTCTGCGCGTCCGTCGCGGTGTGCTGCTCGAGCTGGACCCCCGTCACGGCGCCATCGGGCTCGACCCGGAAGGAGAAGCGCGCGCAGCCCGTGGGCTCGCCGCAGCCCGTGGGGCGGACCCACAGCTCGGAGGGGCCGCCCGGCGGCATCCACAGCTCCGCCGGACCGAGGATCTCCGCGGGCACGCACTCGAGGGGGTCGGACGCGACCGCGATGGCGACGAGGAACAGCACGGGAGCTTGGACTCCGCCGGGCCGATGGGGTTCCTACTCCATCATCCCGAGGCGCTTGAGCTTGTACAGCAGGCTCGAGCGCGGCATGCCGAGGATCCGCGCGGCCTGCGTGCGGTTCCCGCCGGTCTGGTCGAGCGCGGCCTCGATCGTGGCGCGCTCGTTGTCGCCACCCCGTGGGAACGGGCCCGGATCCCGGGGCTCGCCGTCGAACGCCCACGGGTTGAAGGCGAGGTCGCCGGCGTGGATGACAGGGCCGCCGAGCACCACGGCGCGGGTGAGCACGTTGCGCAGCTCCCGCACGTTGCCGGGCCAGTCGTAGCCCTTGAGCGCCTCGACGCCGTCGGGGGCGAGCCGCGAGCCGGGGTGGTTGCGCGCGAGCAGCGTGTTGGCGAGGGTCTCGAGGTCTTCCTTGCGCTCGCGCAGCGGCGGCGTGCGCACGGGGAGGACCGACAGCCGGAAGTACAGGTCTTCGCGGAACGTGCCCTTGCGCACCATCTCGGCGAGGTTGCGGTTGGTCGCGGCGACCAGGCGCACGTCGGGGTAGTCGGGTTGCGCGGCGCCGACGCGGCGGACCTCGCCGGACTCGAGCGCCCGGAGCAGCTTGGCCTGGAGGTCGAGCTTCAGCTCGCCGATCTCGTCGAGGAACAGGGTGCCGCCGTCGGCCCGGTGGAACGCCCCGTCCTGCCGGCGCTCGGCGCCCGTGAACGCGCCCTTCTCGTGGCCGAACAGCTCACTCTCGAAGAGGTTCTCCTGGATGGCGGCGCAGTTCATCGCGACGAAGGGCGCCTCGTGGCGCGGCCCGGCGTCGTGCAGCCCGCGTGCGGCGAGCTCCTTGCCGGTGCCCGACTCGCCGATGATCAGCACCGGCGCGTCGTGCAGCGCCATCCGGTACAGCACGCCGAAGAGCTTCTGCATGCCGGGCGCCGAGCCGACCATCTCGCCGAACGTGGCGAGCGGGCGCGGCGATTCGTTGACCAGCTCGGCATCGAGCACGAACCCGTGCTCGCCGAGGCGGACCTCTTCGCCCGGCAGCGCCGGGGTGATGTCGCGCACGCGGAATCCCGCGAGCTGGGCGGGCGCGTGGCCCGGCTCGACCATGACGCGCCCCCGCACCACGCGGACCCAGGCCGCGGCGCGCGGCAGGACGCGATCGAGCTCGATGCTGGACCCGGGCCCGCCGAGGCTCATCCGCGCCCGGTCGAGCACGACGGACTCGCCCTCGCGGGGCCCGCGCACGAACTGGAGCCGCGCCCGGTTGGACGCGACGCCCTCTTCGGTGATCTCGACGATCTCTTCGTACACGGCGGCCGGCAGGGGCGTGGTGGCGGTGGGTGCGCGGAGCCGGTCGTCGCCTTCGACGCCGAACACCGCGGTGTAGGGGCCGATCCCGAGCTTGTCGCCCACGGCGAGCGTGGCGCGCTTCACCTCGGTGCCGTTGACCTGGATGCCGTGGCGGCTGCGGTCGGTGACCTCCCAGCCCTCGGGGCGCTGCTCGATCACGCAGTGGATGCGGGAGACGCCGTCTGCCGGGAGCGCGAGGTCGCAGCGGTCGGACCGACCCACCACGGTGCGCCCGGGGCGGAGGAGGTGCACGAACAGCGCGGTTCCGTCGCGCTCGAACTGCAGGTGGGGCAAGGGCTCACCTTCGGGTGGAGAGGGGAGCGGAGAGTCTACCGGACAGAGGACGAGAGCAGCGGCGTGCATGGGGCACCTCCTTCGGCCGGTCTCCAGCAACCCCCGTGCCGGACGTGGCCCGCGCGCGGTGAGGACGCGAGAGCGGCGTCCGGCCGGCGATCTCGGAGGGTGGAGCGCGGGGCGGGCCGGCGCGTTCGGGTGTCGGAACGGCGAACCCGGGTGACAGCGGTCGGACCTCCGTCGGATGATGCGGGGATGGAGGCGTCCGGCCGCACCTTCGAGATCTCCGCCTGCCTCGGTCGCGGCGGCTTCGGCGAGGTGTACCGCGCGCGGATGACCCGGACCGGCGGGCTCCCCGTGGATGTCGCGCTCAAGGTGCTGCGACGGGACGTGGATGCCGACGGTCAGGCCGTGCAGCGCCTGCGCGACGAGGGCCGGCTGCTGTCGCGCCTCAACCACCCGGCGATCCTGAAGGTCCACGATCTGGTCGTGCTGGCCGGGCGGATCTCGCTGGTGACGGAGTACGTCGACGGCGACGACCTGTCGTCGTGCCTCGGCCCGCCGGAGCCCATCGGGACCCGCGCGTTGCTCCAGGTGATCGCGCGCGTCGCGAGCGCGCTCGACGCGGCGTGGACCTCGAAGCCCGCCGGTGGAGACGGGCCGCTCCGCATGGTGCACCGCGACATCAAGCCGTCGAACATCCGGCTGTCGCGCCACGGCGACGTGAAGCTGCTGGACTTCGGGATCGCGCGGACGGACTCGGTCGAGCGCGAGGCCCGCACGCGCACCGACATGATGGTGGGCAGCCCGGCCTACATGGCGCCGGAGCGGTTCCTCGAGAAGGCGATCCTGCTCGAGTCGGACGTGTTCTCGCTGGGGGCGGTGCTCTACGAGGGGCTGGGGCCGGAGCGGTTCTACGGCGATCTGCCGGTGCCCATGCAGGTCGGGCTCGCGGTCGACGACGAGCGGTACGCCGACTTCCTCGTGGAGCGGCTGGCGAAGCTCGACGTCGACGACGACCTGCGCGAGCTCCTGACCGGCGCCCTGGCGTACGAGCCGTCGGAGCGGCCGTCCCCCGCGGCGCTGAGCCGGGCCTGCGACGCGCTGGCCGACCACATGGAGGGCCCCACCGTGGCGCGGTACTGCCGGGGCCGGCGGTGGTCCGAGGTGGCGCCGGTGGCCGGCGAGCTCGACGGGCAGACGCTGTCCGAGGGCGGTGCGGATCGCCCGAAGCCCCGCGCCCTCGCGCCCGTCGAGCCGGTCGTGCCGGCCTTGCCGGTCGTGTCGGTCGCCGCGGAGCCGACGCTCGACCTCGCGCGCCCCGAGGAGCCCCGCGAGCGCGGTGCATTCTGGGGATGGGCGCTCGTCGGGGTCGGTGGCGCCGGGCTCCTGGGCACGGCGGTGGTCTTCGTGCTGTCGGTGCTCGGCGTCCTCACGCTGCCGTTCCTCGCACCCTGGGACGCCACGGTGACGCCGGATTCTCCGCCTTCGCCCGTGGGGTCAGACCCCACTGAGGCCAGCGTGCCGGATTCTCCGCCTTCGCCCGTGGGGTCAGACCCCACTGAGGCCAGTGTGCCGGATTCTCCGCCTTCGCCCGTGGGGTCAGACCCCACTGAGGCCACCCCGCCCGATCCTGCGCCCGTCCGGCCGCCGCCGCGCCCGACGCCGCGGCCCACCGAGCCCGTCGCGCAGCCCGTCGCCGTGGCGCCGAAGCCGCCACCCGAGCCCACCGGGCCACCGCCGGGCCACGTGCAGATGGAGGGCGAGGTCGTCGCCGTGGCCGTCGGTGCCGGCGGAACGCACGTGCTCCCCGCCGATCTCCCGCCGGGTACGTACCAGCTGAAAGCCAAGTACAACGGCCGCGATGCGGTCGATGCCGGCCAGCTCGTCGTGCAGAGCGGGAAGACGATCGTCGTCAGCTGCTCGTCCCGGATGACGCGCTGTACGCTAAGGTGACGCCGTGTCCGGAGCGATTCCGTTTGCCGTCCTGGTGTCGACCGCCTGGGCCTGTCCGCCGACGGCGACGCAGGTCGCCCAGGCGCGCGCGGCGTTCGACGACGCCGAGATCGAGCAGGCGGCCAACATCCTCCAGTCCGCGGTCGAGAACCTCGGGTGCCAGACGGCCGTCGTCGACGGGCTGACCCTGCTCGAGCTGTACCGGCTCGACGGCCTCGTCGCGCTGTCCCGGATGGACACCAAGGCCGCCGTCTACGCGACCATCCGCGCCGTCACCGTCGATCCGTCCGCCGCACCTCCGCCCCAGTACGGTCCCGAGCTCGCCGAGCTCCACCACACGTGGTCCGACCGGCTGCGCACTTCGACCGCCACGCTCGGGATCAACGGCGGCGGCGGCGTGTGGGTCGACGGGCAGGCCATGACCCACGGCAACACCCGGGTCGTGCTCCAGGGCGAGCACCTCCTCCAGATCGACATGGGCGGCGACTTCGCGTCCCACGTGATGGACGTCACCGGCGATCACGTCGTCGAGACGGGCGCTCCGCCGCCTCCCGGTGTGCCTGGCCCCGTCATGCCGGGTCCGATGCCCGCACCCGTCGGGCCGCGCCCGGTCCCGGTGCCGGCGCCCGTCCCCATCGTGCCGAGCCCGCTCCCGGATCCGCTCGATCCCGATCGGCCGAAGAAGCGCAAGCGCCCCGTCGCGCTGTGGGCGGCGGGCGGTGCGGCGCTCGTCGCGGGCGGCGCCACGTTCGGCTGGGCGGCCTACCAGGACGAGGTCGTTTTCCCGTCCCGCCAGTTCCCCGACGAGCCGTCCGTCGACCGTGCGGCGAGCCAGGTCCGCATCGCGTACGGCACCGGCTACGGGCTCATGGGCGTCGGAGGCGTGCTCCTCGTGACCAACGCGATCGGGTTCTCCTTCTGAGACGCCTTGCCCGCGGGGCTCCCGGCCGATAGCCCGCGCCATGGCGAGCCTGTCCTTCCGCGCGATCCAGAAGTCCTACGGTTCCACCAAGGTCCTCCACCATGTCGACGTCCAGGTCGGCGACGGCGAGTACCTCGTGCTGGTCGGTCCGTCCGGCTGCGGGAAGTCCACGTTGCTCCGCTGCATCGCGGGCCTCGAAGACATCAGCGCCGGCGAGCTGTGGATCGGTGATCGCCGCGTCGACCAGATGGCGCCGCGCGACCGGAACGTCGCGATGGTGTTCCAGAGCTACGCGCTCTACCCGCACATGACCGTGCGCGAGAACATGGGCTTCGCGCTGCGCGTGCAGCGCCGTCCCCCCGCCGAGATCGAGGCTGCCGTCCTCCAGGCCGCGAAGATGCTCGAGCTCGAGCACCTGCTCGACCGCTACCCGGGCCAGATGTCGGGCGGGCAGCGGCAGCGGGTCGCGATGGGCCGGGCGATCGTGCGGCGTCCCGACGTGTTCCTGTTCGACGAGCCCCTGTCGAACCTCGACGCCGCCCTCCGCCACCACATGCGGGTCGAGCTGAAACGCCTGCACCGCAGGCTCGAGACCACCATCGTGCACGTCACGCACGACCAGGTCGAAGCGCTCACCCTCGCCGACCGGATCCTCGTGCTGAACGGGGGCTACGTCCAGCAGTTCGGCAGCCCGCGCGAGCTCTTCGACACCCCCGCCAACACGTTCGTCGCGCAGTTCATCGGCTCGCCGTCGATGAACCTCCTCCCCGCGGTCGGCAGTGGCGGCGAGGTGCGCATCGAAGGCGTCGAAGGCGCGCTCGCGCTCGACCGCAGCGGGCCGTTCACCCTCGGGGTGCGCCCGACCGACCTCGTCGTCGGCTCGGGTCCGCTGAAGGGGCGGGTCGACGTGATCGAGTCCATGGGCGCCGAGGCGCTGCTGCACATCGAGCTCGGCCCGCACACGATCGTGGCGCAGGTGCCCGAGCCCCTCCGCGTCCGCGTCGACGAGCTCGTGCCGCTCGACGTGGGCGTGACGCACGCGTTCGATCGCGAGTCCGGGGTCCGGCTGTGATCCTCTGGCTCGGCGCTGCGTGGGGGGCCGACATCACGGTCTGGCACGCGTACCGCGACGCCGAGGAGGACGCGCTCGAAGCCGCGGGCGACGCCTACCAGGCCATTTCCGGCGACAAGATCAGCTTCGTCCAGATCCCGTTCGACGGCTACACCACCAAGCTCGAGACCACCATCCCGCGGGGCAACGGTCCCGATCTCTTCGTCGCGAGCCACGACAACCTGGGCAAGTGGTCGGCGATGGGGGTGGTCGACCCGCCGTCCACGCCCGTCGAAGGCCACCTCCCCGTCACGATCGAGGCGCTCACCGTGAAGGGGCGGGTCCAGGGCTGGCCGCTCGCGTACAAGTCCCTCCTCCTCCTCTACGACAAGGCCCTCGTGAAGGAGCCCGCCCGCACGACGGACGCGCTCCTGGCCCAGGCGAAGCAGCTCCCCGACGGGGTGTACGGGCTCGTCTTCGAGGCGGGCTCGCCGTACTCGCACGGCCCCATCCTCCACGCGTTCGGCGCCCGCGCGCTCGAGCCCGACGGGACGGCGAAGCTCGACACGCCCGAGCAGGCCGCGGCCTACGCGTTCTCGAAGCGCCTCGCGATCGACGAGGGGATCGTGCCGGCGCAGCCGACCTACGTCGTGATGGAGACCCTCTTCGACGAGGGCCGCGCCGCCTACGTGATCTCCGGCTCGTGGTTCGTGCCCGGCCGCGCCCGCGACATCGGGGCCACGACGCTCCCGGTCGTGTCGGAGACGGGCGAGCCCATGGCGCCGTACCTCGGCGTCGACGCGATCTACCGCACCCCCGACGCCGAGCCCGCCGCTGCGGGCTTCGCGGAGTTCCTCTCGCGCGGTGAGGGGGCCCGCATCCGGTCGGAGCAGGGCGGTCAGGCCGTGTCCGACGCGTCGGTCACGAGCGACGACCCCATCGTGCAGGCGCTCGCGGCCCAGGCCCGCAACGCCGTGCCCATGCCGAACGACCCGAACACGTCGAGCGCGTTCGAGGCCATCGCGCGCTCGCTCCTGTCGGTGCAGCGCGGGGCTCGCACCCCCGAAGAGGCCGCCGCCGACGCCCAGGAGTTCTTCGACGTCTTCTCCCGTCCGCTGCCGCCCGCTGCGGATCCCCGGCCCTGGCTGGCGTTCCTCGCGATCCTCGTGCTCGGCGGGCTCGGGCTCGTCGCCCAGCGCGCGCGCGACCCCGAGCTCAGGGCCCGCGTGTCGCGCCACGCGAGCGACTACCTGTGGATCGCGCCGGCGGGCCTGTCGATGAGCGTGCTCGTCATCCTGCCGTTCGTCACGGGTGCGGCGGTGTCGCTGTTCGCGCACCGGGCGGGGGAGTGGCGCTTCGTCGGGCTCGCGCACTTCCTCGACATCCTGCTGGCCCGCGACTTCCCGATCACCTCGCCGCTCTCCTTCGTGTTCACGCTGGGCGTCACGGTGCTGTGGACCACCGTGAACATCGTGCTGCACGTGAGCATCGGCATGGCGCTCGCCATGCTGCTCCGCGAGCCGTGGGTGCGGCTGCGCGCGGTGTGGCGGGCCCTGCTCATCATCCCGTGGGCCGTGCCGAACTACATCACCGCGCTCATCTGGAAGGGCATGTTCCACGCCCAGTTCGGCGCCGTGAACGCCATCCTCGGCTTCGTCCTGATGCGCGACGGCCCTCTCGAGCTCGACTGGTTCGGCTCGTTCTCGACGGCGTTCTGCGCGAACCTCGTGACGAACACGTGGCTCGGCTTCCCCTTCATGATGGTCGTCACGCTCGGCGCGCTGCAGTCGATCCCGCGGGATCTCGAAGAGGCCGCCGAGGTCGACGGCGCGGGGCGCTGGTTCGCCTTCCGCCACGTGGTGTACCCGATGCTGAAGCCCGCCCTGCTCCCGGCCGTCGTGCTCGGCAGCGTGTGGACCTTCAACATGTTCAACGTGATCTTCCTCGTGAGCGGCGGCGAGCCGAACTCGAGCACCGAGATCCTGATCAGCGACGCGTACCGGTGGGCGTTCAAGCGCGGCAACCACTACGGCTACGCGGCCGCCTACGCCGTGCTGATCTTCGGCGTGCTGCTCGTCTACTCCCGCTCCGCGAACCGCCTCGTCGGGAAGAAGGTGATCTGATGGCGCGTCGTCCGTCCACTCCCGAGGTCGTCCTGACGCACGCCGCCATCGTCGGCATCACGATGGTCACGCTGTACCCGGTGCTCTGGGTGCTCGAGATGGCGTTCAGCCCGAGCCAGTCGTTCTCGATGGACCTCTCGCCGATCCCGTCCGAGGTGACGCTCGACAACTTCCGGGACGTGATCGGGACGTTCGACGACGAGGGGCGCTGGCTGTTCGGGCGCCAGCTCCTCAACAGCGTGATCGTCTCGGTCGCGACGGCCGTCCTCGGCCTCTCCCTGTCGACGACGGCCGCCTACGCCCTGTCGCGGTGGTCGTTCCCCGGGCGGGAGCAGGGGATGGCGGCCTTCCTCGTGACCCAGATGTTCCCGGGCGTGGTCATGGCCATCCCGCTGTACCTGCTCCTCGACCTCTTCGGCCTGCTCGACTCGCGGACCGGGCTCGTGCTGGTGTACGCGACGACCTCGGTGCCGTTCTCGGTCTTCACGCTCAAGGGCTACTTCGACACCATCCCCGTGGCCCTCGAAGAGGCGGCGATGCTCGACGGGGCGTCGCGCTGGATGACCTTCCGGTACATCGTGCTCCCCCTGGCGCGTCCCGCCCTCGCCGTGACCGGGTTGTTCAGCTTCATGACGGCGTGGAACGAGTTCATCCTCGCGCTCACGCTGATGGGCAGCGAGGACGCCTACACGCTGCCCGTCGTGCTGCAGGGCTACGTCGGCGACTTCGGGACGGAGTGGGGGCGGTTCGCCGCGGGCGCGGTGATCGTGAGCCTCCCGGTGATGGCGTTGTTCTTCGCGCTCCAGCGCCACTTCGTCGAGGGCCTGACGGCCGGCGGCGTGAAGGGTTAGGACGGAGCATGGCCCGCCTCCTCCCCCTGCTCGCGCTGATCGGCTGCTACCGGCCGCCGACGCTGCCGTTGATCGACGAGGTGCCGATCGTGCCGAGCGGGCGCTGCGCTTCGCCTCGCAACGCGTTCGTGGCGTGCGTGATCGACGGCGACACGTTCGACATCGGCGAGTGTGGCGATGGCGGCGAGCGCATCCGGATGCTGGGCATCGACGCGCCCGAGATCGCCCACCCGCCCGAGCCGGCCGAGTGCTGGGCCGACAACGCCCACACCGCCCTTCGCCAGAAGATCGAGGGCAAGAACGTCTTCCTCACGTTCGACGAGGAGTGCACCGGCGTGTTCGGGCGCACGCTCGCGTACGCGTGGCTCCAGTCCGGCTCCGAGGAGCTCGGCGACCTCGACATCAACTACTACCGGTTCATCAACGTCGAGATGGTCCAGGAGGGCCACGCCTACATCTTCGAAGAGGAGTTCGGCGACCTGCTCTACCGCGAGGACTTCGTCGCCGCGCGCGACCTCGCGCAGGCCCTCGGCATCGGTCTGTGGGGCGCCTGCGAGGTCGGTCCCTGACCCTGCGCCGGGTGATCGTCCGGTCCGGCTCCATTCCCTCCCACCGCTTCTGGTATGGTTCGCCACACAGGAGATGTGGATGACAGCGATGCAGTCCGTGACCGCCGCGCTCGAGGGAGTCGCGAGCTGGCGGTCCGAACAGGAAGCACGCCGCCAGGCCGAGATCGTCGACGTAGACAGCCAGCTCGAGAAGCTGCGCGCCGACCTCGCCGAGCTGCAGGGCAAGATCACCTCGCTCGAGGCCTTCCGCGGCCAGCTCGAAGAGCGCGACGCGAGCGAGGGCGTCGTCGCCCGCTCGTACGACGCGATCTTCGCGGCGCTGCTCGGCCAGGCCGCGCAGCTCGACACGCGCGCCGCCGAGGCGTCCGAGGCGACCGCGAAGCGCAACCAGGCCGTGCTCGATGGGCTCTCCAAGGGCGAGCTCGCACCGCTCGTCCAGGAGTACAACCAGTTCAAGACGCAGGTCGAGCCGACGCTCCAGGCGCTCCCCGAGTCCTACCGGGGCGCGATCATCGAGCACCACCACGGCATCGTCGACCGCATCCGCGCCCACCTCGAAGACCAGATCGCGGGTCCCGCGGTGGTCGAAGGCGATCGCGTCGAGCTCGAGCTCGTGTACGGCATCGACGCGCCGTCCGGCACGCCCGAGCTGCTCATCTGCGTCCTGCCCGTGAAAGACGTCACGTTCACCGACTGGGCCGAGCGTCCCGAGGATCTGTCGACGCACCTCGGCGCCCGCGCCGTGCAGGCGATCTACGAAGCGACCAAGCAGGGCGGGCTCCCCGGGGCCCAGGCCGTGTTCGGCGGGCACCAGGGCCTGCTCGCGGTCGAGGTCGATCTCGAGGGGGTCAGCAAAGACTTCGCGCAGCTCCTCGCCGACAGCTTCAACGCGGTCCTGAAGTCCGCGCCCGAGCTGGCCGCCGGCAAGTTGGGCCTCACCGCCCGCAAGGTCGACTTCGACTTCCTGCTCCCGCCCGAGATCGAAGACGACGAAGAGGAGGAGGGCTGATGCTCGACGATCTGCTTCCCAAGGGTCTGACGGATGCCGCCCGCCGCCTCGGCGTCGAGCCGCTCGAGGTCGTGCGCCTGATGGTCGTCACCGACACCGTCTCCGACGGCTTCGCCGCCACCGACGACCACGTCGCCAAGCTCGCCGCGTTCGGCGCGATCGAGACCGGCTGGTGGGAGGGGGCCGAGCTCCCGAAAGACAAGAACGAGTCCCGCCAGCGCGTGCGCGCGGCGATCGGGCTCGTGCTCGGCCGCTGCGCCGGAGGCGTGCGCGTGCGCATGGACAACCTGTGGCGTGGGCTCCCGCTCGATGCCCAGGAGCTCGTCGAAGAGGCGATGAACGTGCTCTCGGACGAGGGGCTCGTGCGGATCGAGAACGCCGCCAGCGGGGTTCTCATCACGGTGCCCGCCGACAGCGAGGCCCAGCTCCGCGAGCTCGCTTCGGGCAAAGCCGATTCCGACGGCCTGAACGAGCTATACCAGGACTAGCATGTCGAAGCGTCGCCGCCGTAGCCTGTTCACCGATCGCAGCAGCAAGAAGTCGACGGATTCGCCCGCGCCCGAGCGCGACGACGACTCCGACGACGAAGAGGGCAGCGATCCCTCGTATTCGGGGCCCGAGGGTGACGACGTCGACCTGGATGACGACGCCAGGCCCGAGACGAGCCTCGAGCCCGACGAGCCCACCGACGACGAGGCCCCGCTCGACGAGCCGGGGTTCGACGAGCCGGCGCCCCAGGCTCCGTTCGACGAGGCTCCGTTCGACGCCGCTCCGCCCGAGCCGCCGGGCTTCGCGGGGGGCCTCGACGCGCACACCCCGACGTTCCACGAGGATCCGCAAGACGCCTCGACGGTGAAGTACGACGACGCGAGCGATGCCGACTTCGGCTCGGCCCAGCTCGACGACAACATGCTCGACGGTGTGGGCGGGTTCGACGACGCGCCGCCGCCCACCGACGAGGTCCCCTCGGCGGTGCTGCAAGACGTGTCGCAGCCGTACATGGCGCCGATGAACGTGCCCGAGCCGCCGCCCATCCCGGGCATCCTCGACCGCTTCACGCCGGCCGGCGCCGCGCAGCGCACCTCGACCTCGCGCGGCAGCGACGTGAAGCCGTCGTACCTCGCCGATACGCCGCCTCCGGCGCCCGAGATCATGCGCAAGGCCACACCGGCCAGCAACATCACCGGGCGGATCAAGAAGCGGCAGGACGAGATCGAGAGCGGCGGTGGCGGCCCGAACACGATGATGCTCGCCTTGATCGGGCTCGTCGTGGTCGGCGGCGGCCTCGGCCTGCTGGCACTCGCGTCCGTCGCGCTCGGTCTGTTCGGAACGGGCGAGGTCTCCGGCACCGACGGCGTCGAGAACCCCTCCGAGCTCGAGGGTCGCTCCGGCATCAAGGTGAAGGTGCAGGATGGCCTCCGCCCCAGCGGCGAGCCCGAGCCCCTCGCGCCCGACCCCGAGCCAGAGCCCGATCCCGAGCCAGAGCAGCCGCAGCCGCAGCCCGACCCGCAGCCCTCCACGCAGCCGCAGCCGGTGCGCCCGCAGCCCGTGCGTCCGCAGCCGGTGCCGCAGCCCGAGCCGGTCGAGGATGCCGCGGCGACGATGGGCACGCTGAAGATCCGCAGCAACCGCAAGGTGCTGATCTACGTCGACGGCAAGGCGGTCGGCTACACGCCGAAGACCTACAAGGCCGACCCAGGCGCGCGCACGGTCAGCGCGATGCTGCCGGGCCAGCCGCAGTCCAAGCAGACCCAGACGGTCGACCTCAAGGGCGGCGGAACCACGCCGGTCGAGTTCACGTTCTAGAGGCGTGAGCCGCGGTAGCGGTTCACGTTCTCGGGCCGAAGATCGCCGTGCCCACGCGCACCCAGGTGGCGCCGTGGCGCACGGCCCACGGGAAGTCGTGCGTCATGCCCATCGACAGCTCGGTGAGGGCGTGCCCGCGGGCGTTCTCGCGCGCGGCGAGGTGCGCGAGCTGCTCGAAATACGGCCCGCTCTCCGCCGGGTCTTCGGTGTAGGGCGGGATGCACATGAGCCCGACGAGCTCGATGCCCGCGACCCGCGCGACCGCGTCGGCGAGGGCCGGGAGCTCGGCCGGGTCGATGCCGACCTTGCTCTCCTCGCCGCCCACGTCGACGTTCAGCAGGACCTTCAGGGGCCCCGGGGCGCGCTGTGCGAGCGCTTCGGCCTGCTCGACGTGGGTGACGCCGTGCACGCGAAAGGCGAGGGGCGCGATGTACTTCGCCTTGTTCTTCTGGATGCGGCCGATGAAGTGCCAGCGCACGCCCAGATCGGCGAGCTCGGGCGCCTTGTCGCGCAGCTCCTGGGCGTACGACTCGCCGAAGTGGGTCTGTCCGCACGCCACGGCCTCGCGGATGCGCTGGGCGGGGTGCGTCTTCGACACCGCGACGAGCTCGGCGGCGTCGGGGCTGCGGCCCGCTTCGACGAGGGCGGCACACAGGCGACGCCGCACGTCTTCCAGCGCGTTCGCGACGGTCTTCACGGGGTGATGCCGTGCGCGGCGAGGGCGAGCAACGTGGCTTCGAGGGGCAGGCCCATGACGTTCGTCCAGTCGCCGCGGACCTCGGCCACGAGCATCCCGCCGATGCCCTGGATGCCGTAGGCGCCGGCCTTGTCGAGCGGCTCGTCGGTCGCGACGTACTTCGCGATCTCGGCGTCGGACACATCGCGCATCCGCACCTCGGTGGTGACGCGGAACGACGCCAGGGCGTGGTCGGCGGACCGGATCGCCACGCCCGTCGTCACGCCGTGCCAGCGCCCGGCCAGGCGCCGGAGCATCTCGACGGCATCCTGCCGGTCTTCGGGCTTCCCGAACGGCACGTCGCCCACGTGGACCACGGTGTCGGCGGCGAGGACCACGCGCCCGTCGGGGCCCCACGCCTTGGCGCGGGCCAGGCGCTCGGCGGCGTCGGTCGGGTCTTCGCCGGGGACCCAGGACTCGTCGACATCCGTGGGCAGCACCTCGAGCGGGATGCCGGCCCAGGCGAGGAGCTGGCGGCGGCGGGGCGAGCCGCTGGCGAGCACGAGGGTCATGGCGTCTCCCGGTCCTTCTCGCGCTGGCGCATCGCGAGCCGCACCTGGCGGCGGTGCTCGGCGTCTTCGAAGCGCCGCTGCTCGAGCGGGGTCTGCGGCACCAGGCTCGGCACGCGCCGCGGCCGGAACGCGTCGTCGAGCGCGACCATCGTGAGGTACGCGGTGCTCGTGTGCACCCGCTCGCCGGTCGTGATGTCTTCGGCCTCGACGCGAACGCCGACCTCCATCGACGTGGTGCCGGCCCAGTTCACCTGGGACTGCAGCACCGCCACCTGGCCCTTCCGGATGGGCGCCTGGAAGGACACCTGGTCCATCGAGGCCGTCACGACGATGCCGCGGGCGAACCGCTGCGCGGAGACGCCAGCGCACACGTCGATCCAGGCCATGACCTGGCCACCGAACACGCTGTCGAGCGCGTTGAGGTGCTGCGGCATGATGATGAAGGTCATCTCGCATCGCGTGTCGGCGCACGGGATGGAGGCAGGGAGATCGGTGGACATCGGCACGCTCGGGACGGGGCGGTCCCGTAACGCGTGGCCGGCCCGGGCGGTCAGCCGGCGAGGCGCTCCCGCGCTTCGACGGCCACGGGGACGGCGGGAGACCGCGGGTGCGCGACGGCGCGGAGCACGAGGTCGAGCAGCGTGACGTCGGTGCCCTTCTTCAGCACGATCGGGCACCCGATCGCCGCCGCGCGCTGCTTCACGTCGGCCGTGCGGCACGCCGTGTGGAACACGAAGGGCAGGTCGTGGTGGCGGCGGATCTCCTCCGCGGCCCACAGGCCGTCCGGCCCGGCGCCGAGGTTCACGTCGGCGAGCACGACGTCGCAGTCCGCGGCCCCCGCCAGCGTGACCGCCCCGATCGCGGAGGGCACCACCCCGACGATCTCGTGGCCCCGCTCGGTGAGCGCATGCTCGAGCGCGAGGGCGATGAGCGCCTCGTCTTCGATCATCAGGATGCGTGCCATGGAACCTCCCCGGGATGTTTCCATGTCACCAGAATCTGCTCACGGACCGATGTCGCCCTACCGTCAGGGGTCTCACAGGTCAGTGGCAGGTGTCGCGAGAAGACCGGCTGGAACGGGACGAACGGAGGACCGCTCTGCCGAGCGTCACAGGAACCGCGCCCACCCGCCGCGCTCGACCTGCCGGGTCTGCAGGGCGCAGTTGGGGTAGCGCAGGAGACCGATGGCCTCCTTCGGCCGGTCGTCGAGCACGCCGAGCACCGCGCGCATCAGGGCGCCGTGACAGACGACCAGGGTGTCTTCGTCGGCGTCGAGCCGGTCGAGCTCGGCGATGACCCGGCGCGCGAGGTCGGCGTGGCTCTCGCCGTTCGGCGGGCGCCCGTCCCACGTCACCAGCACGTCGAAACCCCCGAGCGCGCGGAGCGCATCGGCGGTCATGCCGTCCCAGTCGCCGATCGTGCGCTCGCGCAGGCGGTCGGACACCACGACGGGCCCGCTCCAGTCGGGCAGTGCGAGCGCGAGCGTGCGGCGTGCGCGCTGCAGGTCGGACACGAGCACCCGGGTGAACGGCACGTCCTTCAGCACGTCGCGCTGGGCGATGGCCTGGGCCTCGCCCTTCGCCGTGAGCGGGGCGTCGGTGTGCCCCGCGAGCCAACCCTCGGCGTTCGCCACGGACTCGCCGTGACGGAGGAAGGTCCAGCGGGGCATCAGGGCGTGATGGTCACGGCGAGATCGTAGTCGTTGCAGTGCGACGTGAGGTTGCCGGCCCACAGGCGCGTCTCGAGGACCACGTCGACGGGGTCGGTGCCCGTGTTCGTCCACGTGCCGGTCTCGATGTTGCCGCTGGTGAAGGCGCGGATCAGGTAGTCGCCGAAGTCGATGCCCGTGCCGAGGTCGTCGCGCAGGTAGAAGTCGATGTCGCCATCGGCGTTCACCAGCGTGACGGTGATGTCGATCGTGCTGCCGGCCGGCACGGTGTACGCGAAGAAGTCGGACCGCTGCCGGAACACGGCGAGGCCGGTCTCGGCGAAGAGCCCGGGCGTCGCGGTGGGCGGCGTGTCGTTCGGCTCGTACAGGTCTTCGGTGGGGCAGTTGCAGGCCGCGAAGGTCGTGCCGCACTCGTAGTCGGCGCAGTCGGTGAACGTGTCGAGGTCGTTGTCGACGGTGTCGTCGCACACCTCGTCGGGCAGCGGGCCGCTCGTGTACGCGAAGTCGAAGCTGTTGCAGATCGTCGCGGCACCCGAGGTGCTGACCTTCACGAAGTAGTCGGCGGAGGCCGGGGTCTCGTTCAGGACCAGCGCCGACTCGTCGTCGGTCGCGGTGTCGACGGTCTGGAGCAGCACCAGGTCTTCGTCGTAGATCTCGAGCTTCAGGTTGCCGTCGGCATGGGTGAACGTCACGTCGACCGTGGCGAGCTCGTCGGAGCCCACCGTGATCCGGAACCAGTCGGGCCGCTGCACGTGCGTCGACAGGCCCGTGGCGCTGGCGAGCGGCAGCGCGATGGCCGGATCGGCGTTGATGCCGCCGTACACGTCTTCGTCGGGGCACACGCCCACGCAGGCCGCGTCGCCGAGGCAGTCGTAGTCGTCGCAGTCGGCGTACGTGTCGAGGTCGTTGTCGGTGGTGTCGTCACAGGCCTCGTCGGGCACGGGCGCCACGCTGGTCGCGAGCGTGTAGGTGTTGCACGGCTGGCCGTTCCAGTGCGTGACCTCGAGGAAGTACTGGGTCGCCGTGCCGGTGCTGTTCACCGTCGACACCTGCTTCGTGTCGGAGGCGGACGAGAGGTCGGAGTCGACCTGCACGCCGGCTGCGTCGTAGAGCCGGATGTCGAGCACCGCGACCAGGTGGTCGTGGGTCATGTCGATGATGACCTGCTCGCCGTCGGGCACGTCGACCACGAACCAGTCGTCGTCGAGGGCGTGGATGGTGTACGGACCGGCGCCGATGGGCGCGGCCGTCGCGAGGTCGTCGTTGTCTTCGGAGGCGTCTTCGCCGGCGCCGCAGATCGCGATGCACGCCGCGTCGTCGATGCAGTCGTAGTCGTTGCAGTCGGACAGCGCGTCGAGGTCGTTGTCGATGCCGTCGGCGCAGTCTTCGTCGGGGATGGGGCCGGTGTACAGGTTCATCGCGTAGGTGTTGCAGTCGCTCGCGCTGCCGCTCCACACGAACACGCGGGCGTAGAACGTCTCGGTGTTCGGGCCGTCGTTCACGACGAGCACGCTCTCGGCGTTGCTGGTCGACCCGCTGGCGTCGACCACGTTGCCGTCGACATCGAGCAGCTGGAGGTCGATGTCGCCGTCGGCATGGACGAAGGTGAGGTCGACCCGACCGATCTCGCCGGCGCCCACGACGAGCTCGAAGAAGTCCTCGTCCTGGCGGTGCACCATCAGACCGGTCTCGTTCGACGCGCCGGTGGCGGCCTGGGCGATGTTGTCGTTGTCTTCGAACGCGTCTTCGGGCGGGCACGAGTTGGTGCACCCGGGGTCGGTGAGGCAGTCGTAGTCGTCGCAGTCGACGAACCCGTCGAGGTCGTTGTCGAACGTGTCGCCGCAGTCTTCGTCGGGGATCGGGCCGGCGGAGAGGGCGAGATCGTAGTTGTTGCACGAGCCGGCCGCGTGGACGCGGGCGTACCATGTCTGCGTCGCGCCGGACGTATTCACGGCCTGGACGATCTTGTCGGGGTCGGACGAGGTGTCGCTGTCGAGCGTGGCGCCCGTGGCGTCGACGAGGAAGGCGTCGACCCGGCCGAGCGTGGGGTCGTGGGACAGCGTGACGGTGGCGAGCTCGTCGTGGTCGACCACGATCTCGAACCAGTCTTCGTTCTGCGGGTGCACCATGAGGTCGGTGTCGGACGTGAAGCCCGTGGTCGCGTCGCCGAGATCGTCGTTGGTCTCGTAGCTGTCTTCGTTCGGACACGCCTGGAGGCACGCGGGCTCGCCGAGGCACTCGTAGTCGTCGCAGTCGGCGCCGCCGTCTTCGTCGTTGTCGAACAGGTCGTCGCAGATCTCGGGCCCCAGCGTGCCGACCCGGATCTCGATGTCGTACGTGTTGCAGCCGTTGTTCGTGAACATGTAGACGTTCGCGTACCAGGTGGTCGCCGCGCCCGTGTTGTTCGTGAAGGTGACGAACTCGCCGTCGGAGACGGAGGTCGAGCTGGCGAGGAAGCCGCCGCCGGCATCTTCGAGGCGCAGGTCGATGTCGCCCTGCGCGTCGATGAAGAAGATCTCGACCTCGACGATCGCGCCGGCCGGAACGTCGATCTCGAACCAGTCGTCGTCGTTGTCGATGGACTCGAGACCCGACGCGTTGGTCACGCCCGTGGTCGGGTTGGCCGGCGAGTCGTTGTCTTCGAGGTTGTCGTCGACGCAGTTCAGCCCGCCGGTGCCCCCTCCGGAGCCGCCCGAGCCGCCGCCGCCCGACCCGCCGGAGCCGCCCGAGCCGCCGCCGCCCGAGTCACCGGAGTCGGTGTCGGCGTCGGAGTCGGTGTCGGTATCCGCATCGGTGTCGGAGTCGGCATCCGCGTCGGTGTCGGCGTCGGCTTCTGCCTCGGACGGCTGATCGGACTTCTTGCATCCGAACGTGGCCAGCGGGAGCAGCAGGAGCAGGGCGAGCGCGCGCATGGAGATCCTCCGACCTCCGCGCACGGGCGCGGAGCGACGGACGACTGTAACCGTGCGATCCCCCGACTGTCAGGCCGGTTTCGGACCTGGAGCCGCCTATGCGGTGAGGCGCGAGATCGCGCCTGCGATCCGCTCTTCCATCACGAGCAGCGTGGCGACGCTCGGCGCCTCGCCGTCGAGCATCTCGTCGACCTGGCCGCGCACGTCGGCGAGGAAGCCCTGCTCGAGCCGCGGCACGAGGTCGTCGACGCTGTCGTTCTCGTCGTGCATCGGCGTGACCTGCACGAGCTGACGGAGCAGCTGGTGGAACCGGTGGTTCAGGATCCGCAGCGCGATCGGGTCCCATCGGCCCGTGGCGGGCCGCGACCCCAGGTCTTCGAGGAGCTGCTGCAGGCGGCTCGCCCGGGCGACCGAGAGGTGCTGCACGACCATCCGCGGGAAGTCGACGTTCATCCGGTACGACTCGGCCCAGATCATCAGCGCGATGTTCAGGTACTGCGCCTTGAGGATGAGCGACCCGACGTGCTCGGGGATGTCGTCGGCCTCGAGCTGGCGGAGCAGGTGCTCGTTGCGCGCCGCGACCTCGCTCGCCTGCAGCTCGTAGACCTGCTGGGCGGCCTCGCGCATCTTCGCGAGCTCGTCGTCGGTCGGGATGCGGCCGCGGGCCGAGAGCCAGTAGCTCGCGACCTCGCGCGCGCCGGCGTCGACCATGACCCAGCTGCGGTACAGCGAGGACAGGCTGACGCTGGTGCGCAGCTCTTCGAGGGTCGAGCGGAGCGTGTCGGTCTGCGCGAGATCCTGGGCCTTCAGGAAGGCCGTCGCGATGGCGGGCACGCTGGCGCCCGTCGTCTCGAGGACCATCGGGAAGAACGCGGCGCCAGCGTCGGCGATCATCTTCGTGGTCGCGATGGTCATCGCGATCTCGTTCGCCAGCATGTGGTTGCGGATGTCGGCGGGGAACCGGCCCTGCACCTTCTTCGGGAAGTACTCGACCAGCAGGTCGTCGTAGCCCGGGATGGCCTTCGGATCGCCTTCGAGCAGGGCCTTGTAGACGTACATCTTCACCCACGCCGAGAGCACGGCGAGCTCGGGCCGCGTGAGGCCTTCGCCCTTCTCGGCGCGCTCTGCGAGCTCGGCGTCGGTCGGGAGCGAGAGCTGCCGGCGGCGCACGCCGAAGTTCCGCTCGACGAACGCGATGGCGCGTCCGAACTGGAAGATGTCCTGCTGGCTCCGGATCTGGTCGCGCGAGATCTGGCGGCCGTGGGCGTCGTTGTTCGCGAGCACGAGATCGGCGACCTCGTCGGTGAGCTCTTCGAGGAGCGCGTTGCGCTGCTCGTTCGTCAGCTCGCCGCGCGACAGCGGCAGGTTGAGCAGGATCTTGAGGTTGACCTCGTGGTCGGAGAGGTCGACGCCGCCGGAGTTGTCGATGGCATCGGTGTTCAGGCGCACGCCCAGGCGGCCCGCTTCGATGCGGCCCTTCGCGGTGAGCCCGAGGTTGCCGCCCTCGCCGAGCATCTTCGCGCGGAGCTGGGTGGCGTCGATGCGCACGGCGTCGTTGCTGCGATCGTCGGCCTGCGCGTGGGTCTCGGTCGACGCCTTGATGTAGGTGCCGATGCCGCCGTTCCACAGCAGGTCGACGTCCATCCGGAGGATGGCGTTGATCACGTCGTTCGGATCGGCCTCGTCGCTGTGGATGCCCAGCATCGCCTGGGCCTCGGGCGACAGCGGGATGCTCTTCGCGCGCCGGTCGTACACGCCGCCGCCCTTCGAGACGAGCGAGGTGTCGTACTGGTCCCACCCACCGACGCAGTCGAACAGGCGCTTGCGCTCGACCCAGGTCTTCGCGGGGTCGGGGTCGGGGTCGAGGAAGATGTGGAGGTGGTTGAACGCCGCGAGCAGCTTCGTGTGCTTGCTCTCGATGAGGCCGTTGCCGAAGACGTCGCCGCCCATGTCGCCGATGCCGACGCAGGTGAAGTCCTCGAGGTAGGGGTCGATGCCGCACTCGGCGAAGTGGCGCCGCACGAGCACCCACGCGCCGCGCGCCGTGATGCCGACGCCCTTGTGGTCGTACCCGACGGAGCCGCCCGACGCGAAGGCGTCGTCCAGCCAGAAGCCGTACTCGCGGCTGATCCCGTTCGCGGTGTCCGACAGGTGCGCGGTGCCCTTGTCCGCGGCGACGACGAGGTAGGGGTCGTCGGGGTCGTGACGGACGACGCGGGGCGGCGGCACGGTCTTGCCGTCGACCGTGTTGTCGGTGAGGTCGAGCAGGCCGCGGATGAACGTCTTGTAGTGGTGGTCGGCCTGCTGGCGGCGGACCTTGCCGTCGGGGCTGGGACGCTTGAGGTAGAAGCCGCCCTTCGAGCCGGTCGGCACGATGACGACGTTCTTCACGAGCTGGGTCGTGACGAGGCCGAGCACCTCGGTGCGGTAGTCGTCGCGGTCGGACCAGCGGAGGCCGCCACGGGCGACCTTGCCGAAGCGCAGGTGCACGCCCTCGACCTCGCGGTGGTGGACGTAGATCTCGAACATCGGGCGGTTCACGCCCATGCTGTCGACCTTGCTGCAGTCGAGCTTGAAGCTGATGTAGTGGAACTTCCGATCGGTCCGGTAGAAGTTCGTGCGGATCGTGGCCTTGAGCAGCTCGTACATCGTCGAGAACACGAGGTCTTCGTCGTGCGAGAGGATGTAGCGGAGCTCTTTCTCGACGTGCTCGGCCGCGCGGGACTGGAGCGACGCGCGGTCGCCCTCGATGTCGGGGTCGAAGCGCGCGTGGAAGAAGTCGACCAGCGCGTGGCACATCTGCGGGTTCTTGAGGAGGATCTCGACGAGGCGGTTGCCCGAGAGCTTCACCGTGAGCTGGCGGCTGTACTCGATGTAGCCGCGGATGAGGTCGACCTCCTGCCAGTTCAGGCCGCTCGTGAGGACGAGCTGGTTCAGCGGGTCGTCTTCGACCGCGCCCGCGAACACGGCCTCGATCGCGCTCTCGAGGAGCGGCTGCCGCTCGAGGAGCATCTCCTTCGGGATCGTGTCGGTGGGGTCGAGGACGAAGCTGTCCATGTAGAGGCGGCCGCCGCGGGAGCGGACCTCGTTCGCCCAGGACTGGCGGACCACGAGCCCGAAGTTGTCGAGCACCGGCAGGATGTCGGTGAGGAACACGTCGCGCGCCTGGTACAGCCGGAGGTACAGGCCCTTCTCGGTGTCGAACAGGTCGGCGAGCACGTTCTGGCGCGTCGACAGGCTGTCGAGCTTGAGGATGTCGCGAACGGCCCGGTCGGCGGGGGTGCCGCGCATGTAGGACGGCGGGAAGGCCCGGCCGTACGTGTCGGCGAGGCGGTCGGCCTCGGGCTCGTCCATCGTCTCGGAGA
The DNA here is from genome assembly GCA_020632875.1 of Alphaproteobacteria bacterium. Taxonomy (GTDB): domain Bacteria; phylum Myxococcota_A; class UBA796; order UBA796; genus JACKEQ01. Next base: position 161,879 of record JACKET010000010.1, on the reverse strand, counting down.
GGGAGGCCCAGAGGCGCGCGTGCCACGGCGTGGCGAGCTGGCGGACCTCTTCGGAGAGCTTCTGGAGCGACGCGTCGCCCGCGTGCCGCACGCCGGTCAGGTACCAGTGGGCGAGCACCGTGTCGTAGCGCCCGACGAACAGGCCGTGGTCGGTGTACGTCGCGTGCAGGCCGCGCACGATGATGTCTTCGATGGCCCGCGAGAGGTTCTCGCTGTACTGCGCCTTCGGCATCGCCACGAGGCAGAACGCCGCATCCTCGCTGGTCTTGATGAAGGTGACGCCCACGTCGCTCGCCTGCTCCGCCTCGAACACGAGGTCGACCATCGAGCCGATGGCCTCGAGGTTGGCGGTGAACAGCAGCTCGGTCGGCAGGCTGTCGAAGACGTTCGCCATGCCCTTGTAGCGGTACGAGCCCGGCGCGCTGGCGGCATCCTTGAGGATGTGCGCGAGCACCCCGCGGAGGATCGGCACGGTGCGGCAGGGCTGGGTGACCGCGCGGTACGTGAAGAGCCCGCGCGCGAACAGGGTCTGCGCATCGTCGCCGCGCCCGAGGGTGACGAGGATCTCGTCGATGCGGCCGGAGCGATGGATGGGGGACTCGATCCGGCTCTTGCGCACGCGGACCGTGCCCGGCGCGTGCGGCTGGGGCCAGTCGCCGGCCGGGTCGGTGGCGTGCGTGGCGAGGGTCTGGATGCCGAGGGGCTCGCCCGCGTCGAGGCCCATGAACACGAAGTTGTCGCGGAGCAGCCACTTCAGGAAGGCCGCCGTCTCGCGGCACGTGTCGGAGTCGTCGGGGTGGTGCTCGGCCTGGGCCTCGAACTTGTCGACGAAGCGCTCGATGGTGCGCACCATCGGCTTGAAGTCGCGCACCGTGACGCGGGCGATGGTGAGCTGCTGGCGGAGCGTCTCGAGCGCCGCTTCGGGGTCGTGCAGCACGCGCCCGCCGTCGGCTTCGAGCATCACCACGCTCTCGGTCGTGCCCTTGTCGCCGCCCACGCCGACGAGCTTGCCGTTCGCGTCCCGCGTGATGGCCAGCACGAGGTTGAACCCGCCCAGGTAGTCGGCGCGGCTGTTGCGGAGGAACAGGCGCATCGTGTCGACGATGAACGGCTGGTCGTTCATGTTCCCGAACAGCCGAACGCCCTTCTCGCGCTCGGTGATCTCGACCTTCACGTCGACCGTGCGCTCGGTCGCGAAGCGGAACGCGCGCTCGAGATCCTCGAGCACCTGCCGGGGGCGTCGCGCGGCGAGGTAGGGGCCGCGCAGGCGGGGCACCGCCTCGTCGACGAAGGCCTTGAAGAGGTCCATCTCCTCGGGCTCCAGGTCGCCCTTCCACCGCTTCAGCGAAGACTGGATCTTGCTCTTGGACGAGGACTGCACGGTCGACAGGGACATGGGGCCTCCGGGCTGGGCCGGCAGTCTATCCCTCGGTCTGGCCCCGTCCACCCGGCACAACGTCACTCTGGACGGGGCTACGGATCGGGGAGGTCGACCGGCCCGCTGGGCATCAGGGCGCGGGCGTCGCCGTCGAGCGATTCCCAGGCCCCGAGGTGCCTGCCGTAGTGGGCGCTGATCCCGATGTCGATCACCGTGATCCGCCCGCCGCACCGGGCCTCGACCACGCCGTCGCGGCGCGTCGTGTGGCCCACGACCATGCGCTTCGCGCCCAGCGTGGCGAGCGCCTTCTCGAGCTCGGCGCAGGCTTCGGCTTCCGCATCCTGCACGTAGCCGCGGTACCACGTGGGCCCGCGGTCGCCGTTGATGGGGTGGCCGTCGGGCCCCGGCGGATCGAAGTAGTGCTCGCGCGCGGTCGTGTTGATGCCGTCGACGCCGAGGTCGGCGATCTCGGGCGTGACGCCGCCGTGCACGAAGATCGTGTCGTCGACCTTCGCGACCATGGGCAGCGTGGCGAGCCACTTCCCGTAGTCGCCGTTCCTCCCGAACGCGATGGCGCGCTTCGAGCGGCCTCCGAAGCCGGCGATGTCCTCGGGGCTGACGTAGCGCCAGTCACCCTGGAGGTTCATCACCTCGTGGTTGCCGTTCAGCAGGTGCGCCTCGCCGCCGTGGGCCGGCGCCTGCTCCGCGAGGCTGCGCATCAGGTCGATCACGCCCTTGCTGTCGGGCCCGCGGTCGGTCACGTCACCGGTCTGCACGAACACGGTGTCGCCGCCGATCCAGCGCCCCTGCGCATCCGCGACTCCCGCGAGCGCGAGCACCTCCAGCGTGGCGTCGCGGTCGCCGTGGAGATCGCCGATCGCCACGATCCGGCGCCCGGTGGAGGCGCGCTGCTCGGCTGCGGGGAGCGCGGCAGCCCCGTCGGTGCGGGCCTCGGGCGCCGGTGCCGGCGCGGGGGGCGGGGGAGGGGGCTCGGCGCAGGCGACGAGCAGGGCGACGGCGACGGGTGTCATGGAGCCTCCGCGCCCCGAGTATCGCGCGCATCGGGTAGGCTGCCGCATGACGATCGGACTGGATGATCTCGAAGCGCTGGTCCAGCGCGCCCTGGCCGAGGGTGCGCGGGCAGCAGAGGTACTGGTGATCCGGGGCAGCGGCTGGTCGATCGACCTCAAGCCGCGCAACAGCCCCCGCGAGCGCGTGACCGAGCGCGACGAGCTGTACGTGCGCGTCTGGGTCGACGGCGGCCGCGTCGGTCGGATGCGGGGCCGCTGGGCCGACGGCCACGACCTCGTCGGGCAGGCGCTCGCCGCCACCTTCGAGAGCCCCGAGAGCCCCTACGCGGGCCCGATGGCCTCGATCGGCGGCCTGCAGAGCGGCCTCGGCACCTACGACCGCCGCTACCCGAACCTCGAGCTCGACGATCGCTTCGAGGTGATCGCCGACGCCGAGCGGCAGGCGCGGTCGGCGGGCTCGCCGTTCGTGCCGTCGGGGTTCCAGTACGAAGACGAGCAGCTGTGGCGCGGCCTGGTCAACAGCCGCGGCCTGGCGCTCGAAGAGTCCGCCACGCGCTACCGGCTCGACGGCGGCGTGAAGGGCGAGGGCCTCGCGCTGCGCGAGCACATCGAGACGCGGTCGTTCTCGTCCATCGCGTCCCTGCCCATCGGCACGAACCTCGTGCGCCGCGGCACCGAGCTGCTCGAAGCCGGCCGCACGCTCGACCCGGGGCCCGTGCGCGTCGTCCTGCCGCCACTCCCCATGAGCCGCATCGTCGGCATGCTGGGCGAGCACTTCCATCCCGACCGGCTCACGAGCGACGCGTTCTTCCTGAGCCCGTCCGAAGGCGACGTGCCGGTGCTGTCCGAGCAGCTGCACGTCGTCGACGACGGCTCCCGGCCGGGCGCGCTGCGCACGCGCATGTTCGACGACCGCGGCGTGCCGCCCGTCCCGCTCACGCTGATCCGCGAGGGCCGCATCGACGCGCGCTTCCTCGACCCCGAGACCGCGCGCCGGCTCGACACGCGTCCCACGGGGCACTGCTGGGGCGACGATCTCGGCCCGTCCAACCTCCTGATGCGGTCGGGCACCCGCTCGCTCAACGCCCTGCTCACCGAGATCGGCGGCCCGTCCCTCCAGGTCGACGACATCGACCCCGCAGGCATCGACATCCGCACCGGCGCGTTCGACATGGTGGTCGACGGGCGCGTGCTCGAGGCGAACATCCCGGTCGGCGCGATGCGCCGGGTCCGCCTGCACGGCAACCTCCGCGACCTGCTCACGAACATCGTGGATGTCGGCAACGACACCGATCGCATCGGTCACGTCGATGCGGCGGGCATCATCGCCGACGGGCTGTTCCTCGGGTAGCGCCGCTTAGAGCTGGACGTTCAGCGCGCCGGCCTCGTCGATCGACAGCGGCACGATGACCGGGTTGCCGGACAGGTCCTTGAAGGGCGTCTCGACATCCATGTTGGCGCCGAGCCCGATGTCGAGCGCACCGCCGTTCGTGATGGCGCTCACGATCGCCGCGCCCGCGGTGAGCAGGTTCACCTGGATCGGCAGGCAGAGGTCGCCCTCTTCGGCGCCCTGGACCTCGAACGTGTTGACGAGGCCGGACGCGAGGGGCTGCCCGTCGACGGTCAGGCCGTAGTCGAACCGGTCGAAGAACAGGTTCGAGGCGTGCTCGTTGTCGATGCCGAGGTCGAGCTCGAGGCTCGCGGTCTGCGTGAAGATGTCGAGGCCCGTGGCGCGCAGGTTCTTGAACCGGAACTTCGGGGTGCGCAGCGCGGGGAAGTCGCCGCCTTCGTCGTACGGCAGGCGCGCCTCGCCGAGCGGCGTGTCGAAGCCGAAGTGGCCCTTCAGGCCGAACCCCACGGTGTCGAGCCCGCGCGTCGCCTGGACGGTGTCCCACGTGTCCTTCCACCCGAGGTCGACGGGCAGCCGGAGCTCGCTCGCGTCGGCCGCTTCGAGGGTGAAGCCGTCTTCGTTGTCGCCGGCGAGGAGGTGGATGCCCTCGAGCCCGAGGTCGTAGGAGAAGCTCGACAGGCCGACCTCGACGGGGTTCGGGTTGTCGACCTGGAACACGAAGTCGATCTTCGCCTGCTGGAAGTCGATCTCCTCGACCTGGAGCGTGTCGAAGAAGATCTTCGGGAGGAACGGATCGAGCTCGTCACAGCCGGTGAGGAGGACCAGGATCATCGGAAGGGCGCGCTTCATCGGAAGACTCCGTCGGCTTGGAGTACGAATACCTGCTCGGGATCCAGGCCGAGTGACTTCTTCGCCACCTCGGCGTCGCGCGCGGCCTGGGCTTCGCCGGGCGTGACATCGGCGTAGACGATGGGCGTCGGCGTTTCTTCGATCAGGCGCTTCGCGAGGCCCTCGGCGTCGCCCGAGACGGCGACGATCCACAGGTCGTCGGGGTGCACGTGCTGGGCGATCGCGGCGTTCACCCGGCCGAGATCGAGATCGGCGATCGCGCGGGGCAGGTAGTCGAGGACGTCGGGCGTTCCGCTGACCTCGGCATCGAGCGCGTAGGCGAGCTTCCGGCCCGGATCCGTGGCTTCGAGGCGCGTGTGCCGGGACAGGTACGCCACGGTGTTCGCGAGCTCTTCTTCGGTCAGGCCGTCGGCGACGAGCTTCTCGAGCTCGTCGATCGCCAGCTTCACCGCGAATGCGGCGTTCTCGTCGCTCGTCGGCCGCAGCCACACCATCAGGTGGTTGTCGCGGCGGCGCACGCCCTGCTCGGGGAGCACGGTCCAGCCGCGCTGGACGAACGGCTCGGCGTACGCGTAGTCGCCGTAGTTCAGCCCGCGGTCGCCGCGCAGCACGGTGTACAGGCGCCCGTAGGACTGGCGGTGCGCGCCGAAGGCCGTCATCGCGACCGTGAGCGCGGGCCAGTCGGGGTGGTTGCGGTCGATCGCCAGGTCGTGGCCGATGTGGAAGCCCGTCACCCCCGTGTCGGTGTCGACCGCCACGAGCCCCCGCCCCTCCGGGTGGTTCGGCGACGGCAGCACGAGCTCGGGGCCGGGCCCCGCGGGGAGGGCGAGCAGGCCCTCCTTCAGCTCCGAGAGCCACGCCCCGTCGTACGACCCCGCGACGCCGACGGTCACGGTGCTGCGCCGCACGTGCGCCTCCCAGAACGCCCGCGTGGCCGCACCATCGAGCAGCGGCAGGACGCCGGCCCTCCCGCGCACCGGGTGCCCGTAGGGGTGCGCCTCGTAGAGGATGCCGTGGAAGACCTCTTCGCCGAGGCGCTCCTCGTTGGTCGTCAGGCCGGCGGTCACGGCGTTGAGGGCCTGTTCGCCGAGCCGCTTCACGTCCTCGTCGCGGAACCGCGGCGCGGTGAGCACGTCGGTGAACAGCTCGCGGCACAGGTCGGCGTGGTCGCGGTGGCACTTCAGCCGGATGGACGCGAGCTCGCGGTCGACGACCAGCTCGAAGCCCGTGCCCGCCTCGAACAGCGCGTCGCGGACCTCCTGGCCCGTCCGCTCGCCCGCGCCCGCCTCGACCATCGCGCGTGCCGTGAGCGCCGCGAGGCCCTCGCGGCCCGACGGGTCGGACGCAGAGCCCATCCGCACGACCGCCTGGAGGTACACGTTCGGCGCGCGCTCGTCCGGTTGCTCGACCAGGTGCGCGGGCTGGGCATCGACCTCGACCGGCACGGGCCCACGCGCGATCTTCGGCATGCACCCGCACAGCAGCAGGAGCAGGGCGCTAGTCCGCATCGCGCGCCTCCGGCACGAGCCACCCCGTCGTGCGGTTGTCTTCGCGGAGGTGCTTCGACACGGCCTCGGCGAGCGCCTGGGCGTCGATGGAGCCCACCAGCGCGTCGAATGCGTCGATGGCCTTCGGGTCGGCCCCCCTGCGCAGCCGCGAGCCGACGACGTAGAGCACGTTCTCGGGGTCGTCGAGCTCGACCAGCGCGCCGTACTTCGCGTGGCTCCGCGTCCGCTCGAGGAAGGCGGGCTCGACCCCGCCGACGATGGCGAACAGCTCTTCGTCGACGATCGCCTCGACCCGCTCGGGGTCGGCGCCGGGCTTCAGCTCGACCTCGATCGTGAAGAGGCCCGGATCGACGGTGCCCTCGCGGCCGCCGCGCACGTCGAGCGCGATGGCCTCTTCTCGGATGAGGCGGTTCGTCAGGCGGCCCGCCGGGCCGAGCAGGATGGCCTGGGCGAGCTCGAGCGCGGCGAGCTCGGGGTCGGCGGGGTCGTGCGCAGGGACGCGCCACGCGATCATCACGCGCGGCGGCACGTCGCCCTCCCACTTCACGACGGTGCGGCGCGGCGCCTCCTGCGCGGGCTCGACGGGGACCGCGGGAACCTCGGTGGGACGGGCCTTCCAGCCGCCGAAGTGCTTCTCGAGCAGGGCGAACCCGGCGTCGGGCTCGATGTCGCCGACGAGCAGCACCCGCGCGTTCTCGGGCTGGTACCACCGCGCGTAGAAGGTGCGCGCGTAGTCGTAGGCCCCGGGCATCGCGGCGATGTCGGCCTCGTAGCCCAGCGTGTCGTGGGCGTAGGGATGCGTGGTGAACGCCGTCGCCCGCACCTTCTGCTCGAGGTGGAAGGCGGGATCGGCCTGCGTCTTGCGGTACTCGCCGTAGACCGCGCCGGCCTCGCGACGCACGTGGTCGGGCGTGAGCGCGAGGTTCTGCACCATGTCGGCCTGGATGCCCATCCAGGCGTCGAGGGACTCGGTGTCGGACACGGCGTTGTAGACGGTCTCGTCGAGCCAGGTCCACGCGTTGTCGCCGATCCCGAGCTTCATCAGCTCCTTCTCGCGGTCTTCCTGCGCGAGCTTCTCGGTGCCCGAGAAGAGGAGGTGCTCGAAGAAGTGGGCGAACCCAGTCTTCCCGGGCTCGACCTCGTTGCGGGACCCGACGTCCATCCAGATGGCCGTCGCGACGGCCCCCTCCGACGGCATCGGCACGACGACGAGCTCGCATCCGTTCGGCAGGGTGCGGGTGTGGACGGGGTAGGGGAAGGCGCGGGCCGGCGTGGGCAGCAGGGCCCAGACGAGCAGGCCGGCGGGGAACCACTGACGCATGGCGCACCCTACCACCGGCCGGGGCGTTCCGGAGAGTGCGGAGGTGCGACCCCAATCCTGACGAAGTGTGGACAATCGGTGGTCAGCGCGTCGGTGTGGGCCTGTCCACGTTGCCACGTGGCTCTCCGGTGACGGGAACGTGTCGGATCGCCTGGATCGTGGTAGTTTCCGCGGCGGGCCGATCTCGGCTTCGTTTTTGGATTACCGATCAGGAGGGCTGATGTACAACGAGCTGGTGGACACGAACCTGAGTTCCCGAGAGCTCATCCGGAACCTCCGATCCACGATGAAGGTCGACGGGTGCCTGCCCGAGAGCGTCGCCTGGCAGACCTTCGTCGAGCTCCGCCGTCGCGGCGAGCCCGACGCCAACGAGCTCTTCATCGGCACCCTCCGGAACCTCCACAGCCGTCGCTGCATCGCAGGCATGGATCTCCCCTGCGCCGACCACCTGACCGACGAGCACCGCCTGGTCGAAGACGTCTTCCTCGCCGACCTCTGGAAGGCGTACAAGAAGTGCATCAAGAACAACCGCACCGGCCCCGCGCAGCAGCTGCTCCGCGACATCGAAGAGCGGATCAACGAAGCCAACTGATCCCGAGGTGGCCGCCGGCACCGCGATCCTCGCGGTGACCCTGCGCGGCTACAGCCGTGCGGAGGGCGATGCCGTCCGCATGGCGGGGCTCGTCGCGCGGGTCCACCAGCTCCTCGCGGTGCATGCCGGAACCGAGGGGGGCGTGCCTTGCCCGAGCGGCACCGATGTCGGGCTCGCGCGGTTCGACGGGGCGCTCCCCGCGCTGCGGGCCGCGCTGGCGTTGGTCCGCGAGGTCGAGGCCGCGCGAGACGCCCACGGTCACGCGCACCATGGCCTGCTGGCCCTCGGGATCGACCGCGGAGACGTGCTGCTCGCGCCCGACGGCCGCGTGCTGGGCGTGCCCGTGGCCCGCGCGCTCCGCCTGGCCGTGCTGGGCGAGGATCGCGGCGAGCTGCTCGTCAGCGCGGCAGCGCGCGAGGGCCTCGAGCTGCCGCCCGGCGTCGGGGGGCATGCCGGTCGCCGCGAGCAGGCCGAGCGCCTCGGCTTCGGCTTCCACCACATCGTCGACTACGAATAGGAGTCCGCGCACAGCGCGAGGCTCCTCCCGTTCCCGTTCCCGTTCCCGCTCCCGTTCCCGATGGGGCCCGCAGCGGCGCTCGGGCTCGCCTCGCGCCGTCGATGCCCCGGCCGACTGCACGTTCCCGGCGTCCCCGATCGGGAACGGGAACGGGAACGGGTACGGGAGCAGTCCGCATGCGCGCCGGGCTCCGTCCCTAGAAGCTCTCCCACACGATGGGCGGAGGCACGAGCGCCGCGCGCGACACCACGAGGTAGGCGTCGGTCGGGTTCTCGAGCACGATCTGCACCGTGTCGTCCGGGCCGATCGGAGGCTCGATGGGCACCGCGATGTCGCCGCGCGTCGCGGCCTGGTCGAGCGTCGTGGAGACGCGGATCTCCCCGTTCACCCGGATGCGCAGGTTCAGCGCGAAACCCTCCCCGGCCTCCGCGATGCCGATGCGCATCTCGAGCGCCCGCACGCCGTCCCGCAGCTCGCGCAGGCGATTCGGCGGCACCTCGAGCCGCGTCGTGTCGCCCGGGTACATCCAGAAGCCGCCGTCACACGCCCGCTCGGGATCGAGGAAGAGCCCGTACCGCCGTCGGTTCCGCGTCGGATGGGTGGTGTCGCTGGCCGTGAAGAAGACCTTGCGGTCGGTGTGGCACATGCGGCCCTTCCCGAGCTCGCGCACCTCCTTGCAGCCGACGTTCGCGTGCGGGAGCGGAATGCCGTTCTCGCGGACCCGCACCGGGCTGCACCGCGCCCGCAGCGGCGTGAACACGCGCGTGCGCGAGTCCGAGAGCGCCTCCAGCTCGGGCGTGTCGACGAACACGGTGGGGCCCGGGCCGTTCTGGAGCGCGGGGAGCGCCGGGAGGGCCGGCGTCGAGGCCGGGAACACGGGCGCGATGGCGTCGCGGTACAGCTCGCCGTCGAACACCTCGAGGCGGCCGAGCAGCTCCAGGCGGTGGCCGCGGACGTCGGGGCGGTACCCGGCCAGGTAGAGCGGCGTCGAGCCCGTGCCGACCTCGAGCCCTTCGATGGTGACGGGGCCGGACGCCGTGACGGACAGCTCCCAGGGGCCCGAGGGGGGCGGGGCGGTGATCTCGGCGATCCAACGGCCGCCGAGCGCGAGGACCGGCGCGCGCCGGCCGTCGACGGTGAGGACCGGGGGCTCCCCGCTCCCCTCGAACACCCCGCGCACGCGGAACGTGTCGGAGGCGCCCGGCCAGGCCTCGTCCCAGCGCCAGGTCGCCGTCGCGCCGGCGTCGAGTGCGCGCCAGCTCCGGCGGATGCCCGCCAGGGGCGCCTCGGACGGCGTGGGCACCTCGATGGCGGAGGGGGGCAGCGGCCGGACGTACCGCGCGCGGTCTTCGGCGATGCCGAGGTCGTTCAGCGCCTCGGCGAGGGCGCTCGTGAAGCGCCGGCTGCCGTCGTCGGTCATGTGATCGAGGTTGTCGTAGTGCGCCGAGACCATGGGCACCGGGTCCATGTCGATCATCACGCCGCCCCACTCCGCGAGCAGGGCGCGCACCTCGGCCACGCGCCCGGGCGGCACGATGTCGCCCTGGCCCGGCGGCATCAGCGGCGACTCCTTGTTGCGGACCATCACGAGCCGCGCGCCGTGCTCGTGGCACAGCCGCGCGATGTCGGGGAGGAAGCTGTCTCCCGCCTCGGGGAGCTGGGAGAGGTCGATCTGCGCGTCCTCTTCGCCGACCGAGACGGGCATCGCCACGGCCCGCAGGGTCGGATCGACGCGGGACGCGTGGAAGACGCGGTCCATCGCCTCGTTCGTCTGCTTGCGGACCTTGCCGCGCGGGACCGCGAGGACGCGTCGCGCCGCGGCGTCGCGCACGCTGTTCACGGCGTTTCGCCGGACCTTCGCGCGGTTCTCGAGCATCTGCTCCCACACGAAGTTCCGCGAGCCCTCGACCTTCGCGTCCACCACGGGATCCGGTCCCGACAGCAGGGACAGCAGGTTGCGGTAGCTGCCCTCGGAGAGCGGCTGGGTGAGCAGCGCGCTCTGCAGGTCGCTCACGATCACGATCACGTCGGGCGCCCGGTAGTCCGGCACGAAGACCCGGTGCGCGAGCAGGGCGTACCAGTGGGCGCCGATCGTGTTGGGGATCGACAATCGCACGGTCGCGCCGGACTCCATGCCGAGCTCGTGCCCGAGCTGCCCCACCTGGATGTTCGTGTTCGCGAAGCTGTTGCCGATGAGGACGAGCTCCGGGTTCAGCGACATCCGCTTGTGGATCGCCTCGGTCACGGGGATCTTCAGCACCTCGCCGTTCAGCAGCTGGCCGGCGTTCTCGAGCTGCCGCTTCGCATCGCGCGTCTGCGTCGACACCAGGTGGTCGAAGCCGAACGCCAGCAGCCCGAGCGGCAGCACGATGGCGAGCACCCGCGACAGCACGAAGTCGACGCGGATGCGGCTCGCGGGGTCTCCCATGGACCGCGCCTAACCGAGCGGGTCAGGGAAGTCCGGTGTCGCTCGTGTCGCTCGTGTCTCCGGACGCGGGCGGGGGACCGGGGATGCCGTCGGAGTCGGGGTCGTCGACGCCGGTGAGCGCGTCGCCGCCGGTCCAGACGGGCTCGCCCTCCTGCCCGCCGAGCACCGTGCGGACGGTGGGCGTGGTGCGGCCTGCAGGGCGGTGGCGGCCGAGGGGATGCTCGCGCGGGCCGTTCCGGTCGGGGACCCCCACGCGCGCACGTTCGTCGCCGTCGGCGCGGACGGGTCCCTCTTCGGAGCCACAACCGGCGAGGGCGATCAGGACGAGCAGGGTGCGGTACATGGGCTTCTGGGCCTCCTCCCTGCATCCAGAGTGGCATGGGCTCCGACCGTCAGCAAGTCGGGATCGCACAAACCGTGCACCGGTTGTGCCCACCAGTGTGCAGAAACGATAGAGTCTCGGCATGGACACCGAGAAGCTCGCCCGCGAGCTGTTGATCGCGCTCCGAGGAAAACGTAGTCAGGTCGCCTGGTCTCGTCGGCTCGGCTACCGGTCGAACGTCGCGTACACCTGGGAGGCCGGCCGCCGGTACCCGACGATCGCCGAGACCTTCCGGGCGGTGCAACGGTCGGGTCTCGACCTGCGCACGTGCCTCGAGAGCTTCTACGGCCACGAGACGCGGCAGTGGCTCGACGAGCACGCCGACCTCGCGTCGGTCGACGCCACCGCGGCCTTCATGACCGACCTCAAGGGCCGCAGCTCCACCACCGACGTCGCGAAACGGGCCGGCCTGTCGCGCTACTCGGTCACCCGCTGGCTCGTGGGCCAGACGCAGCCGCGGCTCCCCGACTTCCTCACGTTCCTCGATGCGTCGAGCCTCCGCCTCGTCGACTTCGTCACCAGCTTCGTGCCGCCGGAGGCGGTGCCCAGCGTGGCGGAGGAGTACCGCCGGCTCGAGGCCCGCCGCCAGGGCGCCGGTCGCTACCCGTGGACGCAGGCGATCCTCCGCGCGCTCGAGGTGGCGGACTACCTCGCGCTCCCCGCACACGCGCCCGGCTGGATCGCGGCGCGCATCGGCATCCCGCTCGAAGAGGAGCTCTCCTGCCTCGAATACCTCGAGCTCACGGGGCAGGTCGAGCGGGTGGACGGGCGATTCCGCCCCGCGACCACCGCGGTCGACACGCGCCTCCAGCCGAGCGTCGGGCGCCAGCTCAAGTCCCACTGGGCCAACGTGGGCGTCGAGCGCATCGACGGCGGCGCACCCGGCCAGTTCAGCTACAACGTGTTCACGTGCTCGGCCGAGGACTTCGAGCGGATCCGCGAGCTCCATCTCGCGTACTATCGGGCCCTGCGCCAGATCGTGGCGGGCTCGCACCCGGAGGAGCACGTGGTCGTCGCGAACATCCAGCTCTTCAAGCTCGATCCCGTCGAAGGAGACCGGTGATGAGCGGCTACGACGACGAGAGCGAGGGCATCCCGTGGACGTGGACCGAGCTCGGCGAGGACTCGTTCGAGGACCGCGAGGCGCGGCGCATCCTGCACGACACCCGCGAAGAGCAGCTCTACACGCAGGAGATCGATGCCCGGCTCATCGGGCTCGTGTGGAACTGCCCGCCCGCACTGGCCGATCCGCTGATCGTGCCCGATCTCACCGACACGGGCTGGCTCGACCAGATCGCGGTGGAGCGCGGCGGTGTGGTGCCGATCCTGAACCTCGACTTCCTCGAGCTCGGGGTCGGGGCGCGCGACGGGCGGCTGGTGATGATGACCGACACGCACGAAGAGCCGGTCGACCTGCAGTGGGTATGGGAGCACGTGTTCCGCGAGGGCCTCGAGCGCCTGAAGGTCGCGCTCGCCGAGGGCCGGGCCGAGCCGCCCGCGCTGTTCGACGACCAGGGCCGGTTCCGGAAGGACGATGTGCTGAAAGAGCTCGGCCAGCTCGGCGGGCCCGCGCTGATCGTGTTCGCCGGGGCCGTCCTGGGCCTCTAGGAGGCGCTGATTCGTGTCGGAAGCGGTCGGGCTCCGAGCGTCTCAAGGCCTCACGCAGATGACGCAGAAGGACGCAGATGACGCAGAAACCACGCCGTCGCGGGTTCGAGCGTCCTCCTCTCCCCGGGCACCGTCGACCGGGTTTGCACCCAGGCTGTCGAGGACGCCAGGTTCCACCCGTGGCGGCAGGGCTCTCGACGGCCGGCTCGGTGTTCGGGTCGACAGAGAAGGCCTCCCCGCGGACCGGAGTCGGGATTCACCAGAGCAGGCAGGCGTTTCGGGCTGCTCGGGTGAGCGGGCCCGGTGAACGTCGCCGACCTTCCGGCGCTGTGGCCCGCTGTGGTCGCTGTGCGTGATCCGAGCGGGGACGGGCTCCCGAGGGCCGGACCGGCGGGTCGATCGCGCACAGCGGTCCGCAGGGATCCACAGCGTGCGATCCGTCCAAGGCCCCCTCTGCCTCCCCGAGACCGGAGCAGCCGAAACGCCGGCCTGCTCTGGTGAGTCTCGAATTCGATCCGAAAGAAGGCCCACTCGGCGCTCCGGGGACGCGAAGACGCTCGAACCCGCGACGGCGTCGTTTCTGCGTCATCTGCGTCCTTCTGCGTCATCTGCGTGAGGCCGCGGATCCGGCCCGCCCCGCCCACGCCCTTCGGGCACTCCAACCGCCAGGTGGCGCCCTCCAGACCTCCCGGTTATCAGAATGTCGATTCTGTTTTTGGAGGTCTCGTGCTCCGCTCTGTGCTCTTCGCCCTCGCCGCCGTCGGCTGTGCCCCCTTCGAGCCCGGCGCCGGCCCGATGCTCGACGATGCCTCCCACCGCGCGCTGGTCGATGGCTCGCCCGAGGCGCACGGTGTGCTGGCCCTCCTGAACGACGCGGGCACCACGGTCGACCTGCTCGACGACGACGCGGGCCTCGATGTGCGCGCTGCACGCGGCCTCGTCGCGCGTCGCGACGGCGCCGACGGCCGGCAGGGCACCGCCGACGACCGGCCCTACACGTCCATCGCCGAGGTCGATGCCGTGAAGTACGTCGGTCCTGCCGCGCTCGATCGGCTCTCGGCCTACGCGCAGGCGGCGGGCTGGGTCCTGCACGACGACGACCTGCTGGGCGTGTACGACGGCGTGGCGTTCACCGTCGCCGAGGCCGACGCCACGCTGCGCCTCGCGAACGAAGCCGAGCACGCCTGGCTCGACGACACGCTCGGCCTCGACAGCCGCGCCGCCGACGGCATCGTCGCGGCGCGTCCCATCGCCGACCTCGCGGCCCTCGCCGCGGTCCCGTACGTCGGCGAGTCCGCGCTGCGCCGCCTGCGCCAGGCGGCGATGGTCGTGCCCTCCGAGGTCCCGCTCGCCGACCGGTTCGTCGTCGACCTCGAGCCGACGCTCGCCTACTGGTACGGCCAGTACGGCGCGGATGTCGAAGCCATGGGCGGCAACACCCTCGAGCAGGCGATCGATGCGCTCGATCCGTCCCTCGTGTACGAGCTCACCGACCCCGAAGACGACCCGTACGGCCACGACTTCGACCGGTTCGTCGTGGTCGTCCATCCCGACGTCGCGTTCCCGGGCTCGGATCGCGTGTGGTTCGGCATCTACGACCGCGTGTCGGGCTCGCTCTCGGGCACGAACTGGTACTGACGCGCGGCGTCACCCGTCTTCGATGATGTACCCGTAGAAGATCCCGCCGAGCGACCAGTGCAGCAGGTTGAACACCAGCAGCACCTTCAGCCAGCCCGGGCCCTCCATCTCGGCGGACGGGCCGCCCTCCATCACGAGCATCGTGCCGCGCGCGGCGGCGAGCAGCATCGGGACGACGATCGGGAACAGCAGGAGCGGCAGCAGCACGGACGACCCGCGCGCCTGCCCCGTGATGAGCCCGAACAGCGTGCCCGGGGCGGCCAGCCCGGAGCACCCCGCGGCGAGGAAGGCCACGAACAACAGCTTGTTCCCGGCGATGCCGGCGTCGCACATCGCGAGGACGAACGGGGTCAGCGCACAGCACACGAGCAGCAGCATCACCGCGTTGGCGACGGCCTTCCCGTAGTAGACGGCCCGCGGATCGACCGGCCACAGCACCATCCCCTCGAGGGCGTTGTGCTCGAGCTCGACCTGGTAGGACTGGTCGAGCGCCCGGGTGCTCGCGAGCATCAGCCCGAGCCACAGCGTCGCGCCCGCCATCTTCTGGAGCACCACGCCCGACGGGCTCGCGACGCCCACCAGCAGCACGAGCGCGAGCGCGAAGAAGAAGATGCCGGAGATGCGCGCGGGCTGGCGGAGCTCGGTGAGGAGCTCTTTGTACAGCACGGCCCACGTCTGCCGGATCATTCGGTCTCCACGGGTGCGTCGTCGACGAGCTTGCCGTCGAGCAGGGCGATGTGGCGGTCGCACGCCTCGCTCGCGTAGCTCACGAGGTGGGTCGCCATCAGCAGCGTGGCCCCGCTCTCCCGGAACTCGCGCGCCAGATCGGTGACGAGGCGCCGCCCGTCGGCGTCGAGCGCGGTGTACGGCTCGTCGAGGAGCACGATCTTCGGCTTCTGCAGCATCAGGCGCGCGAGCGCGAGCCGCCGCCGCATGCCCTGGCTGTAGGTGCGCACGGGGTCGAGGCGCTTCGGCGGCAGCCCGACACGCTCGAGCAGGGGGTGGGGATCGGCCGTCATCCCGCCGAGCTTCGCCCACACGCGCAGGTTGTCGGCACCCGAGAGGTCGTCGTAGAGGTAGCCGGCGTGCGAGAGGAAGCCGATGGACGGCCGAATCGTCTGGCGGTTCGCCCACAGCTCCTGCCCGCCGACCCGGATCTCGCCGTGGTGGATCTTGAGGGCCGTGGACAGGCACCGGAGGAGCGTGGACTTGCCCGAGCCGTTCGGACCCGTGAGCATCACGCCCTCGCCGGCCCCGATCGACAGCGTGATCCCGCCGAGCGCCCAGCGGGGCCCGAACCTGCGGGCCACCTGATCGAACTCGATCGCGACGCCGTGCACCGGGGGTCCTCCAATCTCGGGCGGGACTCTACCCGAGACGGCCCGTCACGGGGCGTCTGCGCTTGTGACGAGCCGTGCGAGCCCCGCGATCAGCCAGGACGCCGCGATGCCGTCGGGGGGCACGTGGAGGAACCCCACGGGCACGTCGAGCCGCTGCCGGACCTGGTGGAGCCACGCGTTGCACACGTACCCGCCGGCGTCTTCGGAGATGTGGCAGCCGAGGGCCCCGGCCCAGCGGACGACATCGAGCGAGCTCTCGAGCACGTCGGGACCGGGCAGGCGAGGCGCGCAGACCCCGTCGACGTCGGGGCTCTGGCCGAGCCGGGCCCGACCGAAGCGCTCGAGCTCGGGCGCGGTGCGCGTGCCGGCGACGCCGACCCCCAGCACGCAATCGACCCCGTGCTCGCGGGCGTGTCGCACGGTCTCTTCGACGGCGCGGGCGTAGGACACCGGGATCTCGCGGCCGACGACGCGGAAGCCCGGCCCGGACGCACCATCGACCGCGCGGGCGACGCGCGCCGCGGGGTTGTCGCGCACGTCGAGGAAGGGCCCGAAGCCGGTGACGAGGAGCTTCATCGCACGAACCGCCCCACGACCTCGAGGTGGCCGGTCTGGGGGAACAGATCGACGGCCCACGCGGCCTCCAGCCGCCATCCGCCCGCTTCGAGCAGCTCGCGGTCGCGGCCCAGCGACGCCGGGTTGCACGCGACGTACACCAGGACCTCGAGCGGCGTCTCGGCCAGCTTCTTCGCGACCTTCGGGTGCAGCCCGGCCCGCGGCGGATCGACGACGGCCGCGACCCCGGGGCCGCCCACCAGCGCGTCGAGGGCGTCTTCGACCTTCGCGACCCGGTAGGTGGCCGCGACGCCGTTCGCCGCGGCGTTGGTGCGGGCGTTGTCGATGGCGGCCTCGACCTCCTCGATGCCCACGACCTGCGCGGCATGGCCCGACAGGCAGATCCCGATGGCGCCGGTGCCGCAGTACAGATCGAGCAGCGTGCGGTGGCCGGAGCCGAGCGCCTCGCCGATCGTCTCGATCAGCACGGCCGCACCGGCGGTGGAGGTCTGGAAGAACGCCAGCGGCGCGAGCGAGAAGCGCTTGCCGAGCAGCGCCATCTCGAGCGTCGGCCAGCCGACCTGGCTGCGGAGCACGCCGCGCGCTACGTCGGCGAGCCCGTCGTTCACGTACCAGCCGGCGCTCACCTCGACGCCCGCGCCGATCGCCTCGATGCGCTCGAACCACGCGTCCATGGCCTCCTGGTCGTGGTGATCGGCGGGCGACGCGGTGAAGAGCCCGGCGTACACGGACCCCTCGCCGCGCCGGATCAGCAGGTGCCGGAGGAACCCCGCGTGGGTGCGGAGGTCCCAGATCGACGTGTCGCGGCGGAGCAGCACGTCGCGCGTCGCGGCCAGCACGGCGTTCCCGGCATCGTCGAGCAGCGGGCAGTCCGCCACGTCGACGATGCGGTCGAAGCGCCCCGGCGCGTGCAGGCCGAGGAAGCGCCCGTCGAGCGACACGCCGCCCGCGGCCATCTCGTTCTCCGAGGCGTACCGCTTCGTGCCGAACGAGAACTCCATCTTGTTCCGGAACCCGTACGCGTCGGGGCTCCCGCGCACGCCGCGCCAGTCGGCCTCGCCGACCTCCTCCATCGCGCGGGCCAGCTTGTGGGCGCGCTGGGCGTCGAGCGAGAGCTCCTGCAGCACGCACCCGCCGCACAGCCCGAACACCGGGCAGGCCGGCGTCGCGCCATCCGCGGGCGGGCGGACGAGCGCCGTGCGGTACCCGCGCCACAGGCCCTTCCGGCGACCCGCCGGGCGGACGAGCACGCGGCCACCGGGCGGAGCGCGGCGCACGTGCACGGGGCGCCCGTCGGGCGCGGTGCCCACGCCCACCCCCTTGGGCCCGAGCTTCACGATCTCGGTCTCGAACGGCGGGATCGGCTTCTTCTTCGCGCTCAACGCGGCCTCCCGGCGGCGGCCTGGACGTCGGGCGGCCACGGGCAGTGCCGGCACCCGTTGCCGCAGCAATAGCCGCGGTCGGACAGGGTGCGCGCCGTCATGACGAACAGGCCCGTGTCGGGGTCGAGGTAGCCCGCGCGGTCCGTCGCGACGGCGGCGTCGTGGGCGCGGCGGATCCGGTCGGGCAGGGGATTCTGCATGGTGGACTGGATAACGCTCTCCCATGCCCGACGGACCCTGGCTGTTCGAACATCCCATCGTGCGCATCGACACCGTGCCGGTCGACACGCCCATCGGCGTGCGCGACCACGCCCGCCTGCACATGCCCGACTGGGTCAACATCCTCGCGGTCACGGCGCGGTCCGAGGTGGTGCTGGTCCGCCAGCCGCGGTCCGGTGCGGGGGTGGTCACGCTCGAGATCCCCGGCGGCTGCGTCGATCCCGGCGAGCGCCCCGAAGACGCCGCGCTGCGCGAGCTCCGCGAAGAGACCGGGTACACCGGCCCCGTCGAGCCGCTCGGCTGGGTGTGGTCGAACCCCGCGATCCAGACGAACCGCACCTGGATGTACCTCGTGCGCCCGGCGAGCCGCCTGGGCGCGCCCGAGCCCGACGCCGAGGAGGACATCGAGGTCGAGCTCCACCCCGCGAGCGCCGTCCCCGCGCTGCTCGACGGCGGCCAGGTCGACCACGCCCTCGCGGTCGTGACGTTGGAGCGGGCATTGCGCCGCGGGTTGCTGTAGCATCGCGCCATGCCCGTGCTCGAAGACCCCCGACTCCTCCAGCTGCTCGGCGAAGCCGACAACGCCCTGGCCCTCATCGCCCAACAGGGCGATCCAACCGGCGAGATCGCCGAAGCGCTCGACTCGCTGTTCCGCGACATCGGGCGCTACGTGCACGAGCTCGCGCGGGCCGCTCCGACCTTCGCTCCGCTCACGCCCGTCGACGTGCAGACCGACCGCGCGCACTTCGAGAGCGACGGCTGGTACACCGACGAGATCGATGGCGACGCGCTGCCGCTGTTCACCGAAGGCGAGCTGCACGGCGACGAAGAGCAGACCGACATCCCCGAGCCCGACAACGTCACCGCGCCCGAGCCGCCGGCCCCCGTCGAGATCGACGACATCGACGTGGTCCCGCTCGCCGCGCTCCAGCGCGACGCCAGCGACGCGGATGGCGAGCTCGCGAGGCTCCGCGTGGGGCACGAGGTCCCGTCGTGGGGCCCGGCCGTCGCCGAGCTGCTCGAGCTGCTCGCCCCGCCCGACGACCTGCTCGCCTCGTCCGCCATGCCCGAAGAGGCCAGCAAGGTGCAGTGGGCCGCCGGGGTCCTCGAAGAGCGGCTCTCGGGCCTGCCCACCACGGTCCAGCTCGCCGTGCTCGGCATGTTGGCGGCGCGCGCGCTCAACCTCGCTGCGCACCTCGACGTCGACATCGGTCCGCGCCGGGCCCTCGAGCGCCTCAAGGCCTACCGCGACGCCCTCGATCTCCCGTTCGTGTCGGGGCTCCTGCCCGGTCCGCACCCCGAGTGCGACACGTGGGCCGAAGACGCGATGGCGTACTGGGCCCTGCTCCACCCCGGCCACTGATGCGGGGGCTCGGTCCGCGCGCGAGCCTGCTGCTGGGCGCGGTCTCGACGGTCGCGTTCCTCGGGGTCGGCGCGTCGGTGTACGTCGGGGGCAGCCCGGTCGGCGGCTTCGTGCTCGTCGCGCTCGGCGTCTACCGCGGCGTGATGTGGGTGCGCGAGGCGCGCGGCGCCTTCGAGCCCGACGAGCCCTGAAGCGCCCCGAGAGCTCAGCGGTCGGCGCGGAGGAAGCTGCGCACGCGCGCGAACCGCGGGGACTGGCGGACGAGCTCGGACAGCCGGGCGCTGGCGCGCTTCAGGCCCCCGCGCACGACGCGATCGAGCGCCGCGTTCGCGCCGCCCTTCAGGGTGACCTCGCCGTCGGGGTGAAGCGCGGCGCCCTCGATCCGGATGTCGGCGAGGCTCGCGAGCCGGTGGAACCGGGTGTGCGACAGGCGCAGGCCCTCGCCGTCGACCGACAGCACGAGGGGCTCCGACAGCCGCAGCGCTGCAGGCGAGCCCACCGCGGCGCCCTCGAGGCGCACCACGGCGTGCGGCGAGATGGCGACCTGCACGCCGTGCTGGAACTTCACGAGCAGCTCGCCGGCCGGGAACACCTCGGCCCACGCCGACACGTCGGAGAGCCCGTGCATCAGGGCCTCGAGGAGAAGGTCGATGCGGATCGGCCCCGTGACGTCGACCCCATCGAGCTGGGTGCCGTCGATATCGGCGTCGAGCTCGCGGCCCTGCACGTCCCCGACGCGCACGTCGCCCACGAGCGCGATGGCGAGCAGCTCGGGCTCCTCGCCGCCCTCGAAGGTGAACGCGACCTCGAGCTCGCCGGCGCCCACCGCGATGCCGCTCCCGAGGTCCCGGTCGTCGATGCGTCCACGCACCCGCGCCGCCCCGCCCTGGAACCGGCGCACCCAGCGGGGGAAGGGGAGCGACGCGATGGCGCTCCCCTCTTCGACGAGCTCGATCAGCGGGCGCCTCCCCGGGGAAGCGTCCCCACGGGGAGCGACGTGATGAGGTCCTTCAGCTCCATGTCGTCGACGTAGAGCTCCTCCACCGCGTCACAGGCGAGGAGGGCCTTCACGAGGGTCGACACGAGGGACTCTCCCTCGGACGCCGCCCCGAGGCGGGCGGCGACGTTGCCCACGACGGAGCCCGTCTCGCCGGGTCGGATCTCGATCTGCTCGTTCTCGACGAGCTGCGTGACCACGGCTTCGACGAACGAGATGAGGAATGGGCTGCTCACCCCACCTCCCAGGCGAAACATAGCCGACGGGATATGACCCCCGGAAGGGAGGCCTGCATGTCCGACCGGCTCGTCGAGACCATCCGGAACAGCATCATCGGTGAGGATCACGCGATCGAAGGGCCGTACGGTCCGCGCCGCGTCACCTACGCCGACTACACCGCCTCGGGCCGCTCCCTCACGTTCATCGAAGACTACATCCGCAACGAGGTGCTGCCGCTCTACGCGAACACGCACACCGAGACGAGCGGCACCGGCCTGCAGACCACCCGGTTCCGCGAAGACGCCCGCCGCATCATCAAAGAGGCCGTGGGCGGGAGCGAAGAAGACTGCGTCATCTTCTGCGGCTCGGGCGCCACGGGCGCCATCAACAAGCTCATCGACGTGCTCAACCTGCGCATCCCCGCCGACCTCGACGCGCGCTACGGGCTCGAGGCGCACATCCCGGCGAACGAGCGTCCCGTCGTGTTCATCGGGCCCTACGAGCACCACAGCAACGAGCTGCCCTGGCGCGAGTCGATCGCCGACGTCGTGGTCATCCCCGAAGACGAGAACGGCCGCATCGACCTCGACGACCTCGAAGAGAAGCTCGTGCTCTACGCGGATCGGCCGTTGAAGATCGGCAGCTTCTCGGCGGCCAGCAACGTCACCGGCATCGGCAGCGACACGCGGAACACGGCGGCCCTGCTGCACAAGCACGGCGCGCTCTCGTTCTGGGACTTCGCCGCGGCCGGGCCGTACGTGAAGATCGAGATGAACATGCACGACGACGGGCCCGATGGGCACCTCGTGTACAAAGACGCGATCTTCATCAGCCCGCACAAGTTCATCGGCGGGCCCGGCACGCCGGGGCTCCTGGTCGCGAAGCGGCACCTCTTCCAGAACCGGGTGCCGAGCGTTCCGGGCGGGGGCACGGTCAGCTACGTGAGCAGCGTCGAGCACCGGTACCTCGACGACCCGGTGCACCGCGAAGAGGGCGGAACGCCCGCCATCGTCGAGTCGATCCGCGCGGGCCTCGTGTTCCAGCTGAAGGAGGCCGTGGGCTGCGCGACCATCCGGGCCCGCGAGCACGACCTCATCCAGCGCGCCATCGAGCGCTGGTCGAAGAACCCGAACCTGCGCATCCTCGGCAACCGCGACGCCTGGCGCCTGTCGATCGTCAGCTTCGTCGTGCGCTACCAGGGCGACAAGTACCTCCACCACAACTTCGTGGTGGCGCTGCTCAACGACCTGCTCGGCATCCAGGCGCGCGGCGGCTGCTCGTGCGCGGGGCCGTACGGCCACCGCCTGCTCGGCATCGACCTGTCGACGAGCCGCGAGTTCCAGCGCGAGATCACCCGGGGCTGCGAGGGCGTGAAGCCCGGCTGGGTGCGGGTGAACTTCAACTACTTCATCAGCGAGGACGTGTTCCAGTTCATCCTCGACGCGGTCGACCTCGTCGCGAACGAGGGCTGGCGCCTGCTGCCCGAGTACCGGTTCTGCGAGCGCACGGGGATGTGGCGCCACCGTCACGGCCGTCCCGACCCCGCGATGCGGCTCACCGACAACACCTACCGCAGCGGTCGCCTCGAGTACCGCTCGCGCCACGCGACCGAGCCCGAGAGCGCGCTGGTCGACTACCTCGCCGCGGCCCGCGAGATCCTTGCGAACGCCGCCCCACCCGTCGACGACGGGCCGAAGCTCACCACGAACTTCGAGTCGCTGCGCTGGTTCCCGCTGCCCGACGAGATCCGGCTCGTCTCGCCGTCCTGACGGAGCTGGCAGTGGACGAGACGACCCAGGCGACGTCGGGCACCGAAGCCGTCGATGTCGACGTGACTCCGATCCCGCCGCTGTTGTGGTGGAGCCTCTTCATCCCGACGTTCGCGGTCGTCGTGTTCGGGATGCAGCGACTCCTCGCGCCGCGGGTCCCGCTGAAGCAGGTCCACGACGAGGAGTGAGCCGACCCCTCTGCCCGCGGCGGGCGGGAGGGGCGGTTCAGACCGGCTGGGCTACCAGCTGGCCTTGTGGATGCCCGGGAGCTGGCCGGCGTGGGCGAGCTCGCGGAAGGCGATCCGGGAGAGCATGAGCTTGCGGTACACGGCGCGCGGACGGCCCGTGACGATGCAGCGCGTGCGGAGACGAACGGGCGAGCTGTTGCGGGGGAGGCTCGCGAGCTTCTCGCGGGCCGCCAGGCGCTGCTCGGGGGTCAGGCTCTGGTCGCCGGCGAGGCGCTTGAGCTCGGCGCGCTTGGCCGCGTACTTGCGGACCAGCTTCTCGCGACGCTTCTGCTTGTTGATGGCGCTCTTCTTGGCCATTGGATGCTCTCTCGGGTACGAAAGGATTCGAGCGGAGCGCGGCCCGACGGGTCGACCCGCACACCTCCGACCGGACGGATCTAGCGCGAGACGATGCCGTGTCAAGGCGACATGGCTCCCTCGGGCGGATATGCGACGGCCCTTCGTACACGAGGAACCAAATGAAGTGGGATTGGATCTGGCTCGGCCTCGCCATCATCCTGGCGATCGGCGGGTTCGTCTATTTCAATACGAACCAGAGCCGGGACGACGGGGGTGAGAACCTGAACCCGATCGTCGTCGCGAAGCGCCAGGCCTACTGCCGGTCCCTGTCGGGCGAGCCCGAAGAGCGCCTCACCGCCTGTCTCGCCGAGGTGGCGCCCG
Source organism: Alphaproteobacteria bacterium (assembly GCA_020632875.1). Taxonomy (GTDB): domain Bacteria; phylum Myxococcota_A; class UBA796; order UBA796; genus JACKEQ01. The sequence continues at coordinate 138,503 of JACKET010000010.1, read as the reverse complement.
TCCAGCTCTCGAACACCGCGCGCAAGAAGATCGACGAGCTCGCGAAGACCCGCACGCCCTTCCTCGTGGGGCGCGTGCAGGGCTACGAGAACGCCGCGAAGCTCGACGACAAGCCCGACATCCGCTCGGCCCTCATGAGCCAGAACGAAGCGAAGGCCGCGAAGGTGATCCGCGGGTCCGGCTTCGAGCTCGTGATGGTGCACCGCGATCTCGTCGAAGCGCTCGATCGCGACAACGTGGTGCTCGCCCGGCTCGCCCACCACGACTGGCTCGAGTGGTTCCAGCTCCGCTACGTCACGCCCGACATGATGGTCTACAGCGTGCGGTCCACCCCCTCGCGCGTGCCGACCACCACGGGCGATTCGCTGCTCAAGGGCCTGCGCGCCCGCCTCAGCGGCACGCCCATCCCGCGTCAGCGCTGGAGCCCCTCCGCCGTGCGCCTGATCGGCGTGATGCGCCTGCAGGGCGCGACGCTCGTGATGCGCCACGCCGTCGGGAAGAACCTCGAGTCCACGCTCAACGACCTCGCGTCGAAGCTCATCCGCACCTGGGAGCGCGAGATCGAGACCCAGGGCATCGGCTCGCTCGAAGAGCGGATGAAAGACATCCGGCTCGAGGTGCACGTCGTGATGGAGCGGGCGCCCGTCGAGCCCCGCGACCGCGGCGCCATCTTCGAGCTGTTCGAGATGGGCGTCGACGGCGCGATCTTCCAGCACCGCGAAGGCGTGAAAGACCGCAAGTTCTCGTACATGCCGGGCAGCGAGCTCACCACGCACAGCTGGCACAGCGTCGACGAGATGCTGCGCGAGATGGTCGGGCAGTTCGGCTGGCGCGATCGCCGTCCGTGGGAAGACACGACCACCGAGCTCGACATGATCCGCACGCAGCACTTCCTCGAGACCGAGCTCGGCGGCGGCTCCGCGGTGAAGCTCGTCCGCGGGATGCCCGACGTCACGATGGAATCGCTGACCGACGCGAAGATCCGCCAGATGCTCGTGAACGGCGGCGAGTGGTGGCTCGAGAACCTGCTCCCGAACAACATGTTCGAGTACAAGTACTGGCCCACGCAGAACCGCCGGTCCGACGACTACAACGAGGTCCGGCACATCCTCGCCACCCGCGACCTCTCCGACACGTGGCGCTACCGCCACGACGATCGGTACCTGCGCGGCGCCGCGCGCGGCATGGAATGGCTGATGCGGTACGCGATCTACGGCGACGACCCGGTCGACGCGAAGGCGCCCGTCCCGCATCCGCCCGCCGGCACGATGCTGTTCCGCTACCCGAGCGTCGCCGAGCAGATGTCCAAGCAGACCAAGAAAGAGCCGAACCAGAAGCTCGGCACGGTCGCGGTCGCCCTGCTCGGCTGGATCGCCTGGGCCGACGCCACGGGCGACCACTCCCAAGACGACAACATCCGCAAGATGGCGAAGTACGTCGCGAGCCAGCAGACGCCCGAAGGCAAGTTCGAGGCGTACAACGTGCCGCGCACGCACAGCTACTACGGCAACAAGAACGACATCGTGCCCGGCGAGGCCGCGCTCGCGCTCGGCATGGTGGCCGAGTACTTCGACGAGCCCGAGTGGCTCGACTTCTTCCCGAAGTTCCTCGACTTCTACACGCCGTGGTTCCGCTCCCGGGCCGTCCGGAAGAACCCCTATGGCCGGTGGCCGCACAACACCTACGCCGACAACGACCGCCTCGACCTGGTGCAGTTCGGCCCGTGGTCGGTCATGGCGTCGAAGCAGTACTACAAGCTCACGGGCGACAAGCGGGCCGCCGACTTCGGGCTCGAGGTCGCCGACTGGATGATCGACAACTACCAGTGGACGGGCGCCCGGTCGCCGTGGCCCGACTTCGTGGGCGGCTACTACAAGCTCCCGAACGAGCTCCCCGCCATGCAGACCTTCTGCTACAGCGAGGGCACCGCAGCGGCCTACCAGATCGCGTCCAAGCACCGGCCCGAGGCCAAGGGCAAGTACGACACGTCCACCCGCGAGGCGATCCGGTTCCTCGACGTGATGCAGTTCGACGGGCTCGACAGCTACTTCGTCGCTCGTCCGAAGAAGGTGTTCGGCGGCATCAAGTACACGATGAACGAGAACAAGGTCCGCATCGACTACGTCGGTCACGGCCTCTCGACGCTGTCGCAGTACCTCGACGCCCGCGAGTACGACCCGGCCGTGAAGCTCGACGTGCCCGACCCCGCGGTGCTCGATCCGATCGAGCCCATCCCCGGTGGCGGGCTGATGCTGTCGTCCGACGACGAGGGCGACCCCGAGCTCGAGGGCGACGAATAGCGCGAAGGCGGCGCGACCTCAGGCGGGTCGCGTCAGCCCGTACAGCGCGCCGTGCCGGCTCCACAGGTACGACAGCAGGTCTTCGACGTAGTCGCGCTCGCCCACCACGGCCCGCACGCGCTCGGGGCCGTCGAGCGTGCGGCCGTGACGGTGCACGCGGTCGCGCAGCCAGTCGAGGATGGGCCGGAACTCGCCCGCGCGGACGCGGTCGTCGAGGTCGGGCAGATCCTGGCGCAGGGTCGCCAGGAAGGCCGCAGCGTACAGGTTCCCGAGCGTGTAGCTCTGGAAGTACGCGAAGGCGCCGCTGCTCCAGTGCACGTCCTGCAGCACGCCCACGGCGTCGTCGGGCGGCGTGATGCCGAGGTACTTCGTGTACTTCTCGTTCCAGGCGTCGGGCAGGTCGGCGACGGCCAGCCGGCCCTCGAACAGCGCGAGCTCGAGCTCGACGCGCACGATGACGTGCAGGTTGTACGTGACCTCGTCGGCCTGCACGCGGATGAAGCCGGGCTGGATGCGGTTGGCGGCGCGGTACAGGTCGACCGCCTGCTTGCCGTTGCCCGGGAACCGGGCGTCGAGGCGCGGCTGGAGCCACTCGAAGAACGGCAGGCTGCGGCCGATCGCGTTCTCCCAGAAGCGCGACTGCGACTCGTGGAGCCCGAACGACGCCGCGGAGTCGAGGCCCGTGCCGAACAGGTCGGACGGCAGGCCCTGCTCGTACAGCGCGTGGCCGGTCTCGTGGACCGTGCCGCCGAGCCCCGCCAGCAGGTCGTCTTCGTAGTAGTGCGTGGTGATGCGGGTGTCGCCGTGGCCGAGCGAGATGGTGAAGGGGTGCTCGGCCGGGTCGATGCGGCCGGTGGCGAAGTCGTAGCCGAGCGCGGCGGCCACGTCGGTGTGCAGCGCCTTCTGCGCCTCGAGCGGCCAGTGACCCCCGAGCTCGCGGGCCGGCGCGTCGCCCACGCCCGTGATCAGCGCGGTGAGGCCTTCCTGGAGGCGGGCGAACGTGCTCTGCAACGCGGGGATGGAGACCCCCGGGTCGTACTTCTCCATCAGCACCTGGAGGGGGTGGCGGTCGGCGTCGATCGCGGCCGCCTTCTCCTTCGAGATGGCGAGGAGCTCTTCGAGCGCGGGGCGGAAGATCGAGAAGTCCTTCGCGGTCTTCGCCTCCATCCACTTCTCGAAGCCCGCCGTGCGCGCCAGGGCCTGCCGCTCGATCAGCGAGCCGGGGAGCTTGACCTCGCGGTCGTAGTCGCGGCGGAGCTTGCGGATCGCGACCTGGCGTTGCTCGGGGAGGTCGGCGGCGCCGAGGGTGTCGAGCCACTCGCCGACCTGCGGCGCGACGGCACGCTCGTGGCACAGGCGGGACAGGATGCTCATCTGCTTGCCCCGCAGCCCGCCCGAGCCCTTCGGCATGTACGTCTGCTGGTCCCAGGCGAGGCTCGCGGCGGCCCCCGACAACAGCGAGACCTCGCGGATCTCTGCGGTGAGCTTGTCCCAGGCGCCTGCTGCGTCCATCCCTGCCTCCGAGCGAGCCGCTCTCATAGCCGGATCGCGGGCGCCGTGCCGTGCCGCCGGCTAGAAGGCCTCATGAGCACACGTACGTTCTCCGCCACCGTGTCGCGCGATCCCGAGGTCGGGGGCTTCGTCGCTCAGTGCGTCGGCATCGACGTGGCCAGTCAGGGTGAATCGGTCGAAGAGGCGCTCGCGAACCTCCGTGAGGCCCTCGAGCTCTACTTCGAGGTGACGGGCGCTCCTGCGACGACCCCCGAGGTGCTCCTGGCTCAGGTCGAGGTCGAGATCCCCGTCGCCAGCTGAAGGTCAGATCGCGGCATCCAGCTCCTGACGCGAGATCCCGGCCTGGCGCAGCACGCCGGCGAGGGTGCCGCTGCCGTGCTCTGGTGAAGCCCAGTCGCTGCAGGGCCTGGACCACCTCGTAGCCGGAGAGGGGAGTGGCCATCAGGACGGAGACGAGAGCTCGAGCTTCGCGAGCAGCTCGCGCTTCTCGCGGCCCGAGAGCCGCGACCCCGCGACGAGCGCGTGGATGTCGCCGCCCGCGAGGGCCGTGCGCACGATGCGCATCTCTTCGCCCGACAGGAAGCTCCCGCCGAGGCGGTAGTCGACGAATGCCCCCCAGGCCGCGGGAACCCAGTGCTTCACGAGCTCGCCGATGGCGTCGGCGTACACGCGGATCTCGTACTGCGCGTGGCTGTCGGCGCGCAGCGAGAGGAAGTGGAAGAGATTGTGCAGGTCGATCTTCCAGTACCACTGCGTGTAGTAGTTCAGCGTGAGGTTCATCCGCGCGAGCTCGCGGGCCACCTGGGGCTCGCCCGGATCGCGCGGCGTGCCGTCGCCCGTGTCGTTCAGCAGGGCCTCGTAGGTGGCGTAGGTCGTGGTCGCGTCGCGGCGGAGCACGTCGAGCACCGCGGCGGTCTGCTCGGGCGTCAGCACGTCGCCGCGGCCCTGGCGGTTCGACGTGGACTGCGCGGCCATGTGCTCGGGGGCGGGCAGGTAGAACTCGCGGTCGAGGATGGAGTAGCGCGCGCTGTACTCGTTGACGTTCGCCGTGCGGTGCCGGATCCACTGCCGCGCGACGAAGATCGGCAGCTTCACGTGCAGCTTGAGCTCGCACATCTCGAACGGGGTCGTGTGGCGGTGCCGCATCAGGTACCGGATGAGGCCCCTGTCGTTCATCACGCTCTTCGTGCCCTTTCCGTAGGACACCCGCGCGGCCTGCACGATCGCGGCGTCGTCGCCCATGTAGTCGATCACGCGCACGAAGCCGTGGTCGAGCAGGGGCACCGGGCGGAACAGCTGCGCTTCGAGGGCCGGCACGGTCGGGCGGCGCGTCGGGGTGGGCGGGGCGTCCAGCAGCTCGGCGAGCTGGCGCGCTTCTTCGTCGTGCATCGGGCCTCCGGCCGCCTGTACTAGTCCGCCAGGGGCGTCCAGCCCACGTCGTCCTTCTTCACCGAGAACAGCGTGTAGTGCAGGGTGCGATCGTCGGTGCGCCCGTACAGCCAGACCCGGAAGTGGAGGAACACGAGCGTGTCGCCGACCTCGCCCACCAGGACGGGCTGAGCGGAGCCCCGCCCGTCGGCCTTGTCGAAGTTCGTGCACTCGAGCCGCATCTGGTTGCCGAACGACGATACGGCGACGGCGACATCCTCGACGTCTTCGTTGGTGTAGAAGTCGAACTCGACCACGAGATCGACCGGATCCTGGATGTCCAGGACGATCGGATGCCCCATGAATCCCGTCACGGTTCCACAGTCGACGACCTTCGCCTCTCCCGACCTGACCGAGATCCCCACGCTGCCTCCGCGGCCCCGCACGGCGTCTCTTCTGAGCGGTTGACGGAGCCTCGCCGGGGCTCGTATCCTATCGGTGGGTGTGAAGCGCTCTCTCTTCTTTCTCCCGGTTCTGGAGTCTCCTCATGGCCAAGCTGACCAACATGGGAGGACAGCCCCACTCGGGGCAGATGTCCAATTGCGTCGTCGGCATCGTCGACGACAACGTGGATCCCGACGAGCTCGGACGGATCCGCTGCAAGTTCCCCACGCTCCACAACGAGCCTCTCTCGTTCTGGATCCGGCAGTCCTCGCCGATGGCGGGGAAGGAACGCGGTCTGTACGCCCTGCCCGAGAAGCAGGACGAGGTCATGGTCATGTTCATGCAGGGCTCGCAAGAGGTCGGCGTGATCATCGGCCAGTTCTGGAACGGTGAAGACAAGCCGCCGACCGAGGCCAAGGATGGCCTGCCCGGTCCCGACAAGACGAAGATCGACGGCGGCCAGTGGTCGAAAGACACCTTCGAGAAGGGCTCGCAGGATCTCTCCAAGAACGATCGCCGCTTCTGGAAGTCGCGCTCGGGCTCGATGATGGTCTTCGACGACTCGAGCGGTGCCGAGAGCATCCAGATGTGGGACAAGAACCACGAGCTGTCGTTCGTGTTCGACTCGACGAATGCCCGGATCCTCCTCGCGAACAGCAAGGGCGACATCCACATCCGGTCGAAGAACGACATCTACATCGAGGCCGGCAACGACATCAAGTGGATCGCCAAGAACAACATCGAAGGCGAGTCGGGCAAAGACACGATCCACCACGCCAAGATGAACTACAAGCTCACGGCCGACCAGAACCTCGACACGAAGTCGAAGATGAACACGACCATGAAGGCCGACATGAACTGGACGGCCGAGGCCAAGATGAACCTCAAGGCCGAGGGCAAGATGAACCTCACGGCCAAGGGTGGCGTCATGGCCAAGCTCGAAGGCGGCGCCACGGCGATCGTCAAGGGCGCCATGGTGATGATCAACTGATCGCCAGGCCCGTCGAGCCGACGGGTCAGCCGGCGATGCCGATCGCGACCAGGCGGTCGTGGAGGAACTCCGCGGCCGTCGGGCCCGGCTCGTTCGCGTCGAACGGCGTGAGCCGCGCGGCAGGACGCGGGTGCACGAAGAACGGCAGGCTGTAGCGCGCGCGCCGCGCGAGGGTCGGCTCGGTCGGGTTCACGACGCGGTGCGTGGTGGCCGGCAGCCGGCCGCCCGTCAGCAACGCCATCATGTCGCCCGTGTCGACGATCACCGTCTCGGGCTCGGCATCCACGGGCATCCACGAGCCGTCGGGCAGCTGGATCTCGAGCCCGCTCGACGTGCTGACCGGCAGCACCGTCATCAGGTTGATGTCTTCGTGGGCCGCGGCGCGCACGGCGCCCACCGGCACGCTCTCGGGCAGCGGAGGGTAGTGGATGACGCGCAGCACGCTGTTGCCGTGGTCGGTCAGCTCGGCGAAGTACCCGTCGTGCTGGCCGAGGTACAGGCCGATCGCATCGAGCATGTGGCCCGCCACGCGCTCGAGGGCCGCGAACAGCGCGGTGAACACGGGCCCGGCGTCGGGCTCCGACGGGAAGTCGTTGGCGGGCAGGCCATCTTCGACCGAGGTCTCGCGGCCGACGTGCCAGAACTCCTTGAGGTCGGCCGTGATCTGGTCTTTGGCGTGCTCGGTGCCGAACGGCGTGTAGCCGCGCTGGCGGCCGATCTCGGGGTGCTCGTGGCGTCGCTTCTCGGCTTCGGGCAGCGCGAACAGCGCCTCGGCCATCGCGTAGGCCTGCCGCAGCAGCTCGGGCTCGAGGCCGGGCTCGGCGATCGCGACGAAGCCGTGCTCTTCGAGGCCCAGCCCGAGCTCGCGCACGAACCGTGCGCGGCGGGAGGGGTCGAGCGAGGTCCAGTCGGCCAACGAGAGCGTGCGGATGCCCATCTCAGGTCACCAGGCGGAGGTGCGGGACGCCCTTGGGCTCGTCGGCACCGGGCGCTTCGTCCGTGTCGGAGGGGGGCTCGGGAGCGAGCGGGAACAGCACGAACTGCTTGATGGCCGGCCACCGGAACGTGCAGTCGTAGAGCTGGTCGAACGACAGGGTGAGCGTGATGCCGTCGGGCCCGTACTTCGGGTCGTTGTACTTGTGGTACGCCGCGTCGAGCTTGATGGGCAGCTCGCGGCCGTTGTACTGCTTCAGCACGGTCTCGGGGACCCCGGAGCCCTCGAGCTGCGTGGTGTCGGCGAGGAAGAAGAAGTCGCAGCCGAGGCCGAAGGCGATGCGGAACAGCTGCTCGGGCTGGTTGCCCCAGGGATCGACGCCGAGCGTGTCTTCGGGCTCGATGACGGGCGCGTCGGCCTTCGCCTCGGCCTGGGCGATCGCCTGCGAGGACAGGTCGGCGGGGTCGAGCTGGAGGCTGTCGGACAGGAGCATCAGCTCGTCGACCGTCATGTCCTCGGTGCCGTCGAGGATCCGCCGGATCCGAGCGCGGGGGATGCCGCTCGCATCCGCCACGTGGGCCGTGTTCAGACCCTTCTGCTTCAGCATGTCCCGCAGCCACGACAGCAGCGGAGCACTCGGACGTCCCATTCGTCCTCCCGCGCGCGAGGTAACCCGCAACCGCCGCGCCCACCCGTTGTCCGATGGCGTTAGGCGCATCCCCGGGGAGAGAAGTCATGTTGCAGTCGCTCGCTGTCGTGCTCGCGGTCGTGATCGGAGCAGGAGCCCTGCTGCAGGGGCTCACGTGGGCCCGTCGCGAGCGCATCGTCCGCAGCATCGACCCCGCTTCCGTCGTGCGCCAGGCACGCGGCGTCAGCCTCCGCATCCTCACCCAGGGGCAGGTGACCCTGCCGGGGATGAACCCGGGCCGCGCGAACCGCACCCGCGGCGATCTGGTGCTCACGGCCGACCGGTTCCTCGTCGGGTCCGCGCGGGGGGTGCTCGTCGACGTGGGGCCCGGGGGCCGCAAGCTCCGCAGCGTCCGCTCCACCGGGCCCGGGCGGCTCGTGATCGAAGGGGGCGACCGTCCCGACGGCGTCGGCGGGTCGTGGCGCATCGAGCTCGTGCTCGACGACGCCGCGGCGTGGGTCGCCGCGCTCGCGCCACACTGCATGGGCGAATCCGAGTTCGCGACGCTGCCCGGCGAGCCCCTGCGCGCCCGGTCCGGGTGATAGGATCGTCGGATGCTGGCATTCCTGGTCCTGCTCTGCTCCGTGGGCCGCGCGGCCCCCGAGACCTCGCGCATCGACGACGCGATGGCGCACCTCGAGGCCGCCGATGCGGCGAGCGACGAGGCGATGATCGAGCACCTCTGCGTGGCGGCCGCGCTCGTCGCGCGCGGCCAGAAGGCCGGCGAGCCCGGTGCCGCCGAGCTGGCCGACGATCTCCGCACGGCGCTGGTCCTGCTCATCGCCCTGCACGCCATCGACCCCGACCTCGACGACCTGCGCGACGGGGCCCGGCTGGCCGACGGGTTCGTGGCCCTCGACCCCGACGACCCGCTCGGGTGGTCGGTGAAGGGGTGGTTCCTGCGCGAGGCCGGTGAGCTCGGGTCGGCCCGCAAGGCCTGGCGAAAGGCGATCACGCGCATCGAGGATCCGGCGTCACCGCCCGATCCCGAGTACGTCGACACCTTCGTCGGCCTCGCCGAGATCACACCCCGCGGGGCACGCGGCATCCTCGAGTCGGGGCTCGAGATCGTGGCGCGCGATCGGGCGCGCAGCGACGACGCCCGCGAGGCGCAGGGCTACGACGAAGCCGAGGCCGAGCTGCGCCGGCGCCTCGGCTGGGCCGAGTAGGCGCTCGGCTGGGCCGAGTAGGCGCCTCGGCTGGGCCGGGGAGGGAGCGCTACGACCCCATCGCGTTGTCGACGGTGTCGGTGATGCTCGAGTACATCGAGCTCATCGCCTGGTTCAGCACCAGGAGCCCGCTGATGATCACGATGCAGACCAGCGCCGCGATGAGGCCGTACTCGATCGCGGTCGCGCCCTCTTCGTTGGTGGTGAGATCGCTCATGAAAAATTTTCCCCAGTGACGAGATAATTATTGTCACGCTGGGAGCCGGTCGTCAATCGACGGCCGTCGATCGAGAGAGATCCTGTGTGCTCGCCGCATCGGGTCGGACGATCGTCACGTGGCTCGCGGTGGGGATGGCGGGGTGGGACGAGCGCGTGCCGTCGGGCCACGTGATCTCGAGATCCACCACTTCGTCGGCTCCGACGCCGAAATGCACCTCGGGAGGCCCGGCGGATCCGTAGCTCGTGCCCCCCGCCCGTACGGTGCGCGCCGTGGGCGCTCCGGCGGACGCGATCGCGACGCGCGCCCCGATCGCGAACCGGTTCGGACCGGCCTGCTCGAGCGCCACGCGCAGGCCCCTCGCCGCGCCACAGCGGGAGATCAGCAGCACGGGATCGTCCTGGCTCGGGCGGATCAGGTCGAGCCACCCGTCGTCGTCGAGATCGGCCAGCACCGCCCCGCGCGTCACGGAGCCGTCGGCCAGGCCCCATTCCGCACCGACCTCCTCCCAGGCCCCGGGCCCGCCGAGCCACAGGCGATCGTCCTGGCGCTCGGGGTTGGGCCAGCGGTTCTCGAAGCCCACGTGCGCGAAGGACACGAACAGGTCGAGATCGCCGTCGTTGTCGAGGTCTTCGAGGTCGCCGCCCCACGCCACGTCGTCGATGGCGAACCCCGCGGGCATGCGCTGCAGCGTCGTGTCGAACCACAGGGGCCCGGGCGCGCTCTCGAGCACGCGGACGCCGCCCCAGTAGGCGATCGCCACGTCGTCCACGCCGTCGCCGTTCACGTCGCCCACGCCGAGCCCCATGCCCGTCGTCGCCACGTCGAGCCCGTGCCCCGCGGCGGGCAGGGCGAACCCGCCGGCACCGTCGCCCACCGCCCACGCGTTCGCGCCGTGCGCCCCGCCGAAGTCGTTCACCGCGTAGAGGTCGACGAGCCCGTCTCCATCGAGGTCGTGGAGACCGCCGGCCAGCGAGAAGCCCGCGTGGACAGCCTCGGGCAGCGTGTCGCCGCGATCGACGAACGTGCCGTCGCCCTGGTTGACCCACAGGTGGGCGGGCGCGGACGGCGGGAAGTGGCGGACGGGCGTCGTGGCGTCGTCGACGAAGTCGCCCACGGACAGCGCGAGGCCGTCGAGGTCGCCATCGCCGTCGATGTCGGCGAACGACACGCTGCTCGTGTTCCGGGCCGCGTTCCCGACGAGCGCGTCGCTCGCGTCGGTGAAGGACCCGGTGCCGTCGTTGCGGAGGAGGGCGTCGGGCGCGGCGTGGCGTGCGACGTACAGGTCGAGATCGCCGTCTCCGTCGAGGTCGGCGAGGGCTGCGCCCATCGGGAGCCCCAGGTCGGCGAGCGGCTCGGCCTCCCAGCCCGGGTTCCGGAAGAGCACGGGACCCGCCTCGGACAGCGCGATCACGTCGATCCACCCGTCTCCGTCGACATCCCCGGCTGCCGCGGCGGCCGCCCACAGGTACTGCCGGGCGGGAGGCGGGAGGTCGAGCGGCACGCGCTCGAAGGCCCCCGCGCTGCGCGCAGCCGGGTCGCCGCACACGAGGGGGCGCACCCGCACCTCGAATCCGGGGGGATCCGGCGTGGGGACGCCCGACGGAACGGGACCGGGGCACGCCGCGAGGACCATCGGAAGCATCGCGGCCACCGGCAGTTTTAGACGGTCCTCCATGCCTGGATTATATCTGCCGCCCATGGCCGGCACACGCGAGGAGCTCTCACCGCTCAAGCGCGCACTCATCGCGGTTCGAGAGCTCAAAGAGAAGGTCGCTCGCCTGGAAGCCGGCGAGAGCGAGCCGATCGCGGTGGTCGGGATCGGCTGTCGTTTCCCCGGCGTCCGCGGGCCGAAGGCCTTCTGGAAGGCCCTGGTCGACGGCGTCGACGCGACCACCGAGGTGCCGCCGGGGCGCTGGGACGCGCTCGCGTGGGACCGCGACGGCGCCGTGCCGCGCCGCGGCGCGTTCCTCGACGGCATCGAGGGATTCGACGCCGGGTTCTTCGGGATCTCGCCGCGCGAGGCCCTCGAGATGGACCCGGCCCAGCGCCTGCTCCTCCAGGTCGCGTGGGAGGCGCTGGAGGATGCCGGCATCCCGGCGACCGGCCTCGCGGGCACGGCCACGGCGGTGTACCTCGGGCTCGGCCTGTCGGACTACGGCCGGCGGCACTTCCTGGGCGGCGACCCCACCCGGCTGACGCCGTACAGCGGCACCGGCACGTTCCTCTCGGTCGCGGCGGGCCGGATCGCGTACACGCTGGGGCTCACGGGGCCCGCGCTCACCATCGACACCGCGTGCTCGTCGTCGCTCGTCGCGGCGGATCTGGCGGTCGCAGCCCTGCGCTCGCGGGATGCCGACCTGGCCCTGGCGGCGGGCGCCAACCTCGTGATCAGCCCCATGCCCACGGCCTACTTCGCGAGGCTGCAGGCACTGGCGCCCGACGGCCGCTGCAAGACCTTCGACGCCGCGGCCGACGGCTACGGGCGGGGCGAGGGCGTCGGCGTGGTCGTGCTGAAGCGCCTCTCCGACGCCATCCGCGACGGCGACGCGATCCGCGCGGTGATCCGGGGCACCGCGGTCAACCAGGACGGCCGCAGCAACGGGCTCACCGCGCCCTCCGGCACGGCCCAGCAGGCCGTGATCCGCGCCGCGCTCGCGGATGGCGGGCTCGTGCCCGCCGACATCGGCCTGATCGAGGCCCACGGCACGGGCACGCCGCTCGGCGATCCCATCGAGGTCGACGCGCTGCGCGCCGTGTTCGGCGGGCACACCCCGCTCCGCCTGGGCTCCGTGAAGACGAACTTCGGGCACACCGAGACGGCCGCGGGCGTCGCGGGGCTCGTGAAGGCCACGCTGGCCCTCGAGCACGGCGCGATCCCGCGTCACAACCACCTCCACGAGCTGAACCCGCGGATCCGCCTCGACGACGTGGGCTTCGAGATCCCGACGGCCCACCAGCCCTGGCCCGACGGGCTCCCGCGGCGTGCGGGCGTCTCGAGCTTCGGCCTGTCCGGCACGAACGCGCACGTCGTGCTCGAAGCGCCGCCCCTCCGCGCGATCGAGCCGGAGCCCGACGGCCCGCACCTCCTCGTGCTGTCGGCCCGATCCGAGATGGCGCTCGCCCAGCTCGCCGAGCGCACGGCCGGCGCGCTGCGCGAGGGCTCGCTCGCCGATGCCTGCGACACGGCGTTCCACGGGCGGGCCGCGCTGCCCTGGCGCGTGGCTGTGGCCGCCCGCACGGGCGCCGAGGCCGGCGAGCGGCTGCGCGATGCCGTCCGGCGCGGCGCGGATGGCGGCAAGCTCGGCTGGCTGTTCACGGGCCAGGGGTCGCAGTGGCCCGCGATGGGGCGCGGCCTCTACGAGGGCCACGCCGGGTTCCGCGCCGTCGTCGACCGCGTGGCGGACGCCATGGCGCTCGACCTGCGCGAGGTCTGGCTCTCGGGCGACCCGCGCATCGGGCACACCCGCTACACCCAGCCCGCGCTGTACGCCCTGCAGTGCGGGCTCGCCCAGGCCTTCGCCGACCAGGGGCTCGAGCCCACCGCGCTCCTCGGGCACAGCATCGGCGAGTTCGCCGCGGCCTGGTACGCCGGCGTGTTCTCCCTCGAAGACGGGGCCAGGCTCGTCGAGGCCCGCGGGCGCCTGATGGGCGACCTGCCCGACGACGCCGGCGCGATGCTCGCGGTGTTCGCGCCTGCCTCCGCGGTGCCCGATCTGCCCGAGGGCGTCGCGCTCGCGGCGGTGAACCACCCGGCGCAGATGGTGCTGTCGGGCGCGAAGGCCGCCGTGGCCGCGTTCGCGCAGCGGCTCGCGGATCTCGGCCTCGAGACCCGCCGGCTCGCGGTGTCCCACGCGTTCCACTCGCCCCTGATGGACCCGATCCTCGACGCCTTCCGCGAGGTCGTGCGAGGCGTGCCGCTCGCGGCCCCGCGCCTGCGCGTGGTCAGCGCGCTCGACGGCGAGCTGCTCGGCGAGCGGGCGACCGATCCCGACTACTGGGTCCGCCAGCTGCGCGAGCCCGTGCGCTTCGCCGACGGCCTGCTCGCGATGATGGACTGCCGGGTGTTCCTGGAGCTCGGGCCCCACCCGGTCCTCACCGCGGCGGGGGCGCGCACGCTGCCCGAGGCCCGCTTCGTCGCGAGCCTGCGCCGTGACGGCGACGCGCCCGTCGAGCTGCTCGAGTCCGTGGGCCAGCTGTGGGCGTCGGGCATCCCGATCACGCGGCCCACGCGCGTCCACCCGCGCTTCGATCTGCCCACCATGCCGTTCCAGGAGGAGCGGTTCTGGCTCGACGTGCCGGTCGCCGTCGCAGGGGCCCGCTCCGACGCGACGCACCGCCTCGCGTGGGTCGAGGCGCCCGCCCCTCCCGACGCCGCGCCACGGGGCGTGTGGTGGGTGCTCGCCGACGGCCCGACCGACGTCGAGCTCGCCCTGGCGGCATCGGGCGTGCGCGTGCTCCGCGTGCGGCCGGGCACCGACTTCGAGGGCGAGGGCGACGAGATCACCGTCGACCCCGGGGATCCGGCGCACTTCCAGTGGCTGCGGGCCCACGCCGGGCGGCCCGATGGCGTGCTCGTCCTGTGGGGCCTCACCGAGCCCGTGCGGTCGCGCGACGGCCTGCTGGCCGTGCTCGCCGTGGCGCGGGTGGCCGAGGCGCCCGTGTCCGTCGTGGTCCCCGCGGATCGGCCCTCCGGTCTGCCCGGCCTGGTGCGGGTGCTCCGGTCGGAGCATCCCGAGCGCGTCGGCACCCTCGCGCACGTCGGCGAAGGGGTCGAGGCGCGCCGGCTGCTCGCCGAGATCGCGAGCGGCACGCCCGAGGTGCTGCTCGGCGCCGCGCGTCGCGTGCCCCGCCTCCGCAGGGCGGGGGTGCCGGAGGCCCCGCCGCTCGGGCGCACCGTCTGGGTGACCGGCGCCAGCGGCGATCTCGGGCGCCAGCTCGCGCGTCGGCTCGCGAAAGAGGTCGATTCGCTCGTGCTCGTCTCGCGGTCCGGCATCCCGGAGGACGAGCTCCTGCGGCTCGGGCCGCACGTCCGCAGCGTCCAGGGCGACGTGACCGACAACCTCGTGCCGCTCGCCGCCGAGGTCCCGCCCGACCTGATCTTCCACCTCGCCGGGGCCCGCGACGACGCGCCGTCCGACGCCGTGGACGCCGACACGCTCGAAGCCGCGCTTCACGCCAAGGTCGACGGGGCCTGGCGCCTCAACGAGGTCGCGCCCGACGCCGAGCTCGTGCTGGTCGGGTCGGCGGCCGCGGTGCTCGGCAACCCCGGCCAGGCCGCGTACGCCGCGGCGAACGCGTGGCTCGAGGGCTTCGCGCGCTGGCGCACCGCACAGGGGGCCCGTACCTGGTGCGTCGCGCCCGGTCCCATCGCGGGAACGTCCATGACGGCGGGCCTCGCCGACCGGTTCGCGAGCGTCGGCGCCCGCGAGCTCGGGGTGGGGGAGTGCCTCGATCTCGTGCTCGCCGTCCGCGGCAGCGCCGAGCCCGTGCTCGTCGTCGCGCCGTTCGACTGGGAGCGCTGGGCCCGCGCCGTTCCGTCGTCCGTGCTCGACGAGCTCGCTCCGCCCGCACCCGCCGAGCCCGCCGAGCCCACGGACGTCCCGGCGCTCGTGGCGCGCGAGGTCGCCCGCGTTCTCGGTCGCTCCGACCCGCCGCCCGCCGACCAGGGCTTCTTCGACGCCGGCATGGACTCGCTCATGGCGGCCGAGCTCCGCACCCGGCTGGCCGCGGCGCTGCACCGCGATCTGCCCGCGAGCATCGCGTTCGACCATCCCAGCCGGGCGGCGCTCGTGCGCTTCCTGGGCGGCGAGGAGCCCGCCGTCGCCGAGGTCGCAGCTGGCCCGGCGACGGGTGGAGCCGTCGCCATCGTGGGGATCGGGTGCCGGCTGCCCGGAGGGGTCGAGGGGCCCGACGCGCTCTGGGACTTCCTCGTGTCCGGCGGGGATGGCGTGCGCCGCATCGATCGCTGGGACATCGACGCGCTGTACGACCCCACGCCCGCGACCCCTGGCCGCACCTACGTCCGCCACGCCGGCCTGCTCGACGACATCGAGCGCTTCGACGCCGCGGCGTTCGGCATCGCGCCCCGCGAGGCGTCGCGGCTCGATCCGCAGCAGCGGCTCGTCCTCGAAGCGAGCCTCCAGGCCCTCGAGCACGCGGGGATCCGCGCCGATCGACTCGGTCGGGCGCTCACGGGGGTCTACGTCGGCATCGGTCGCTCGGAGTACGGACGGCGGTTCGATCCGCTCGACGTCGACGCCGAGCCCGATCCGTACTCCGGCACGGGCAACGAGAGCAGCTTCGCGGCGGGGCGCGTGGCCTACGTCCTCGGCCTGCAGGGGCCCGCCATCGCAGTCGACACGGCGTGCTCGAGCTCGCTCGTCACCGTGCACCTCGCAGTCCAGGCGCTGCGGGCCGGCCAGTGCCGCGTGGCGCTCGCGGGCGGCGTGAACGCGATCACCGCGCCCGACACGACCGTCCAGCTGTCCCAGATCCGCGCGCTCGCCCCCGACGGCCGGTGCAAGACCTTCGACGCCTCGGCCGACGGCTACGGGCGCGGCGAGGGCGTCGGGATGCTCGTCCTGAAGCGCCTCGAAGACGCCGAGGCCGACGGGGACCGCATCTGGGCCGTCGTGCGCGGCAGCGCCGTGAACCACGACGGCGCCAGCAGCGGGCTCACGGTACCGAACGGCTCGGCCCAGCGCGCCGTGATCCGCGCCGCCCTCGCCGATGCCCGCGTCGACCCCGCCGACGTGGGCCTGCTCGAGGCTCACGGCACGGGCACGCGCCTCGGCGACCCCATCGAGATCGAAGCCGCACGCTCGGTCTACGTCGACGGCCAGGACCGCGCCGAGCCGCTGCACGTCGGCTCGATCAAGACGAACGTGGGCCACCTCGAAGCCGGTGCCGGCGTCGCGGGGCTGCTGCGCGCGACCCTCGCGCTGCACCACCGCGTCGTGCCGCCGCATCGCAACCTCGTCACGCCCAACCCCGAGCTCGCGCTCGACGGCATCGCGATCGATACCGCGAAGGCCGACTGGAGCGCGCGATTCGCGGCGGTCAGCAGCTTCGGGATCAGCGGCACCAACGCCCACGTCGTGCTCGAGCGCGGCCCGGCCCTCGCCGACGACCCGGCCCCGCCCCGTGCGCACCGGCTGCTGGTCGCGAGCGGCGCGACCGTCGAAGCCGCCATCGCGAACCGCCAGGACGCCGATCCCCGCGCGCTCGGCGAGGTCCGCCGGCCCGCCCCGGTCCGCACCTGGGCCGTCGATGGCGCGTGGTCCGACCCCGAGCCCGTGGTCGAGGGGAAGGTCGCGTGGCTCTTCACCGGCCAGGGCGCCCAGTGGCGCGGCATGGGGCTCGCTCTGCTCGACGAGCCCGTGTTCGCGGCCACCTTCGAGCGCTGCGCCGCGGTGATGGCCGAGCACGGCCTCGATCTGCGCGCCCTGCTCGACAGCGACGACCTCGACCACACCGCCATCACCCAGCCCTGCACGCTCGCCCTCGAGCTCGCCCTCGCCGACTGGCTGCGGTCGCGCGGGCTCCAGCCCGACCTGGTGATGGGCCACAGCCTCGGCGAGTGGAGCGCGGCGGTCGCGGCCGGCGTGCTCGATGCGGACGACGCGCTGCGGCTCGTGATCCGCCGCGGCGAGCTGATGGGCGCACTGCCCGCCGGAGGCACGTCCGCGGCGGTGTTCTGCGACGCCGACCGCGTGCGCGCGGCGATCGGCGACGATCCGGTCGACATCTCCGGTCTGAACGGGTCGATCGAGACCGTGCTCGCGGGGGAGCGCGCCGCGGTCGAAGCCGTCGTGGCGCGGCTGGGCGTCGAGGCCCGGTTCCTGAAGGTGAGCCACGCGTTCCATTCGCGCCTCGTCGAGCCGGCGGTGGAGCCGTTCCGCGAGGCCGTGGCCGGGGTGTCGTTCCGCACGCCGCGCATCCCGTTCGTCACGAATGCGGATGGCGCCCGGGCCGGCGAGCGGGTCCACGATCCGGCGCACTGGGCCGGGCTGATCCGCGAGGCGGTCCACTTCGGCGCTGGGATGCAGACGCTCGTGGACCTCGGGGCGCGGGTGTTCCTCGAGGTCGGGCCGCGCGCCGTGCTCTCGCGGATGGCCGCCCGGACCGTCGAGGGGCGGTTCGTCTCGACCCTGACGCTCGATGGCGGCTCGGCGGACCTGTACCGCGCCGTCGGGGCGTTGTGGGCCGCGGGCGTCGAGCCCGACTGGGCGGCCGTGACGGGCGCATCGCGGCCCGGGCTGCTGCCTCCGACGCCCTTCCACCGCGTCCGGCACTGGGTGGACCGGGAGGCGGATGCGCCGGCCGTGCCGGAGCGCCTCGTCTATCGGGCCGAGTGGCGCGCGGAGCCCGCGGAGCCCGCGTCTCCCGGCACGTCGGACGTGTGGATGGAGGAGGGCGACGCGCCCGGGGGCCTGCTCGAGGCCGTGCGGGACGCCGCCGCGCGGGGGCGGCCGCTCGCGATCGTGACCCGCGAGGGGAGCGCTGCCGTCGGCTTCGCGCGCGCCCTGGCCCTCGAAGAGCCCGAACGGGTGGGCGGTCTCGTGGTGTGTGGCCCGGATGTGCCGCTCGAGACGGGCCTGGCGCACGTGTCGGGCGGGGAGGTCGGCTGCTTCCCGGACCGTCGGGTGCGCCGCCTGGTCCGCGCGAAGCCCGTGGGGCGGCTGCCCGTGCCGGACGGCGAAGTGCTCGTCACGGGCGGGTCCGGCGCGATCGGGCGCGCCGTGGCCGAGGCTTGGCGAGCGCGCGGGGCGCGGGTGGTCGTGCTGTCGCGCGCCGCGGAGCCCTGGGACGGCATCGAGGTCGTGAACGCGGACCTCTCCGATGCGGAGGCCGTGCGCGCGGGGCTGGCGGGACGGGACGTGCGCGGCGTCGTGCACTGCGCGGGCACGGGCCGGCGGGTGCCGTGGGCCGAGGAGGACGAAGCGGGCCTGCGGGCCGTGTTCGCGGCGAAGGTCGATGGCGCGAGGGCCCTCGACGCGCTGTTCCCGGACCTCGACTTCTTCGTGCTCGTGTCGAGCATCGCGGCGGTCTGGGGGAGCGCCGGGCAGGTCGCCTACGCCGCCGCGAACGCCGCGCTCGACGGGATCGCCGCGGGGCGCCGTGCCCGTGGGCAGCTCGCGCGCGTCGTGGCGCTCGGGACCGTGCGGGGCGGCCTGCTGGACGCCGAGGGCGAAGCCTGGCTCGCGGCGCGCGGGCTGAAGGCGCTGTCGCCGCGTGTGGCGGCCGAAGCGATCCTCTCCTGCGACGGCGTGGTCGCGGAGGTCGACTGGGACGTGTTCGGCGCGGTGATGCGGGCTCCGGCCCTCTTCGCGGACGTGCTCCCGCCGCGGCCCGAGCGGCGCGCCGGGCCGGTCGCCCACGACGTGTTCGACCTCGTGCGGCGGCGCGCGGCCCGGGTCCTCGGGCTCGAGCCTGAGGCGCTGGATCCTCGCCAGGGCTTCTTCGACGCGGGCATGGACTCGCTCACCGCGGTCGAGCTCGCGGCCGGTCTCGCGAAGGACCTCGGCCGCGACGTGCCGGGCACGATCGCCTTCGAGCACGGGTCCGTCGAGGCGGTCGTCGCATGGCTCCAGCCCGCGGAGGCCCCCGTCCTGTCGGCCTCGATGCTCGGTCGGGTCGACGACGCCGACATCGCGATCGTCGGGATGGCGTGCCGGTTCCCCGGAGGGGTGGACACGCCCGAGGCCTTCTGGGAGCTGCTCCGGAGCGGTCGGGACGCCGTGACCCGCGTCCCGGCGGACCGGTGGGACGCGGATCGGTGGTTCGACCCGGAGCCCGCGACCCCCGGGAAGTCCTACGTGCGGGAGGCCGCGTTCGTCGACGGGATCGACCGGTTCGACCCGCTGTTCTTCGGGATGTCGCCGCGCGAGGCCGCCTCGCTCGACCCCCAGCAGCGCCTGCTGCTCGAGGTGAGCCACGAGGCGCTGGAGCGCGCCGGGCTCGCGGGCTCGGGCCTGAAGGGCTCGAGCATCGGGGTGTTCTGCGGCATCCCCGAGTCGAGCTACCTGAACCGGTTCCGGGCGGCCGGCGCTCCGTTCTACCCGGACGAGTACGCGGGCACCGGGAACGAGGCGTCGTTCGCGGCGGGGCGGATCGCCTTCTCGCTCGGCGTGCACGGCCCCGCGGTGGCCTTCAACACGGCGTGCAGCTCGAGCCTGGTCGCGGTGCACCTCGCCGCCGAGGCCCTGCGCAGCGGCGACTGCGACGCGGCCCTCGCGGGCGGTGTCTCGCTGATGCTGTCGCCCGACAACCACGTGTACCTCTCCCAGCTCCGTGCGCTCGCGCCGGACGGGCGGTGCAAGACCTTCGACGCCGGAGCGGACGGCTACGGGCGCGGCGAGGGCGCGGGGATGCTCGCGCTGATGCGGCTCTCCGACGCCGAGGCGCGCGGGATGCCCGTGCTCGCGGTCGTGAAGGGCACCGCCGTGAACCACGACGGGCCGAGCAGCGGGCTCACGGTGCCCAACGGGTCCGCGCAGGAGCGCGTGGTGGCCGAGGCGCTGCGGCGGTCGGGCCTGCAGCCTGGCGACGTGACGTACATCGAGGCCCACGGCACGGGCACGAAGCTCGGCGACCCCATCGAGGTGCGCGCGCTGCAGCGCGTGTTCGGCGAGGCGCCGCTGTGGCTCGCCAGCGTGAAGACGCAGATCGGGCACCTCGAGCAGGCCGCGGGCGTCGCCGCGCTGATGAAGGTCGTGCTGCAGCAACAGCACGGCGAGATCGCGCCGCACCTGCACCTCGCGGAGCTGAACCCCGAGATCGCGCTCGGTGCGATGCGCATCCCCACCGCACCCACGCTCTGGGAGGGGCCGCAGAACGCCGGGGTGTCGGGCTTCGGGCTCTCGGGGACGAACGCCCACGTCGTGGTCGCGCCCGGCGCGGCCCGCCCGGCGCCCGTGCGCTCGCACGCCGCGCTGATCCCGGTCTCGGCGCCTGGCGAGGCCGCGGTGCTCGCGCAGATCGAGCGCATCCAGCCCGCGCTGGAGGCCCTCGGCAGCGGTGCGGTCGCCGGAGCCCTGTGGCGGCGCCGGCACTTCGACCACCGCGCCGTGCTCGTGGACGGCGTGCCGGGCCCCGTGCGCCGCGCGAATCCCGCTCCGCGCGTCGCTCTGCTGTTCACCGGGCAGGGGGCGCAGTCGCCGGGCATGGCGCGCGCACTGTACGAGGCCGACGCGGTCTTCCGCACTGCGGTGGACGACGTGTGCGCGCTGGCCGACCGCTTCCTGCCGCGGCCCCTGTGGGAGGCCATGGCCGACGACGCCGTCGACGACACGCGGTTCACCCAGCCCGCCCTGTTCGCCGTGGAGTGGGGCCTGGCGTCGTGGTGGCGCGAGCGGGGCGTCGAGGCCGACGTCGTGCTCGGCCACTCGGTCGGGGAGCTCGTCGCGGCGACGTGGGCCGGCATGCTGTCGCTGGCGGACGGCGTCGAGCTCGTGTGCGCCCGGGCGAATGCCATGGCAGACCTGCCACGCGACGGCGCGATGGCGGCCGTCTTCGCGAGCGAGGCCGTCGTCGGCGGGCTGCTGGACGCGGGTGTGGAGATCGCGGGCATCAACAACCCCGACGAGGTCGTGGTCTCCGGGCGAACCGACGCGGTGCGCGCCCTGCTGAAGCGGCTCCCGGAGGGCACGCGGTCGCGCGAGCTCACCGTGTCGCACGCATTCCACTCGGCGCTGATGGAGCCCATGCTCGCCGGGCTCACCGAGGTCGCGAGCCGGCTCGTGTGGCACGAGGCGCGGGTCCCCGTGGGTCGCAATGTCGACGGTACTCTCGCGAAGACCCCGCCGGAGCCGGGCTACTGGGCGCGCCAGGTGCGCAGCGCCGTGCGGTTCGCGGACGGGGTGCGCGCCGCGAAGGACGCCGGCATCACGACGTGGCTCGAGGTCGGCCCGCATCCCGTGCTGGCGGGGCACGTGCTCCAGCTCGTGCCGGGCGCGATGGCGGTGGGCTCGCTCCACCGGAAGGTCGCCGACCGCGCGCAGCTGCTCGACGCGGCCGGTGCGCTGTGGACGGACGGCGTGGCGGTCGACCTCTCGCCGGAGCTGCCCGACCCCGGGCCGGTTGAGCTGCCCACCACCCCGTTCGCGCGGGTCCGCTGCTGGCTCGACCTGCCGGAGTACCCCGGGCTCGCGGGCGCTCTCGACGACGCGCTGCTCGAGCTCGACTGGGTGCCGGTCGACGGGCCAAGGCTCGCAGGCCCCTTCCGGTCCGACGATCCCGAGGTGCAGGCCGCGCTCACCGCCGCGGGCCGGGCCTCTCCAGAGGGGATGCCGATCCACATCGTGGGTCCGATCGACGATGCCGATGCGCTCGAAGCCGCGCTGTCCGGGCTCCTCGCCGCGTGGCAGGGCACCCCGGGCCCGCGCGTCGTGGCGGTGCGGGGCGACGGGCTGGCCCTCGCGGTCCGCGGGTTCTTCCGGGCGGCGTGGGCCGAGCAGCGCGACGCGGTGCTCGTCGAGCTCGAGGGCAGCGCCGAAGCCCTGGTCGACGGCCTGATCGAAGGGGAGCCGCACCTCCGTGTCGGCCCCGACGGCGTCCGCGCCGCCCGCCTCCGCGAAGCGTCCGTCCTGCACGGCTCTGTCGCGATCCACGGCGACCGGTCCTACGTCGTGAGCGGCGGGTTCGGCGGCCTCGGGCTCGCCGTGGCCGGATGGCTCGCGGAGCGCGGTGCGGGCGAGGTCCTCCTCCTGTCGCGGAACCCCCGCCCCGAAGCGCTCGCCGGCCTGCCCGACACCGTCCGCGGCCTGGCCTGCGACGTGTCCGACGCCTCTTCGGTCCGCGAGGCCCTCGCCACCGCGAAGTACCCGGTGGGCGGGGTCCTCCACGCAGCCGGGGTCCTCGAGGATGCGGCCCTCGCGTCCCAGACGCCGGAGCGCATCGCGAACGCCCTCCGCGCGAAGGTCCGCGGTGCGCTCGCCCTCCACGAAGCGCTCCCCGACGGGCTCGCCGACCCGGACGGCTTCTTCGCGCTGTTCTCCTCGGCCTCCGCGACGATGGGCTCGGCGGGCCAGGTCCCCTATGCCGCGGCGAACGCCGCGCTCGACGGCCTCGCGGCCCGGTGGCGTCGGGAGGGCTTCCCCGCCGTGTCGATCGGCTGGGGACCGTGGGCGGAGGTCGGCATGGCCGCCGCGATGGACGCCCGCCTCCAGGCCGCGCAGCGCTCCCGGGGTATCCGCACGCTCCCCGTCGCCGACGGCCTCGTCGCGCTCGATCGCCTCCTCGCGTCCGGCCGCGCCCACACGCTCGTCCTCCCGATGGACTGGAGTCGCTTCGTCCCCGCCGAGGGCTCGCCGCTGGTCGAGGCGTTCGGGTGGAGGCGCCCGTCCCTTGCGGCGGAGGCGTCACGGTCCGAGCGCGACCGCATCCTCGACGCCCCCGACCGGCACGCGGCGTTGCTCGTGTGGATCGAGCGCGTCGCCCGCGACGTCCTGCGGATCCCCGCGGATTCGCCCGTCGACCCGGGCCGTCCGCTCGGGGACTACGGGATGGACTCGCTGATGGCGGTCCAGGTCCGCAACGGGCTCGACGACGGCGGGTTCGAGGTCCCCATCGCACGCCTCATCGGCGGTCCCTCGGTCGAGGAGATCGCGGCGATCCTCCTGTCCACGCTCCCCGCGGCCGAGGCGCCATTCGCCGCGGCCGCGACGCCGGTCGACGAGGTCGAGTGGTACCTCCGTCCGCCCGTCACCCACGCGCTGGTCGCGCTGTGGGCCCTGGTCGTGGGCGCGGCGATCATGTGGACCGCGATGGGCCTGACGCACCCGCCGCAGGACGCCACCGAGCACCGGGGCCCGCCGCCGCGGGCGGACCAGTAGCAGCCACAATCGGCGAATCCGGATAGACACCGTCGCGAAAGGAGCCGCGGTGCCGAAGCTCTCCCGATCCGAACTCGCGAACCTCGCCATCGGGCTGCCGATCGTCACCTCGATCATCGGGCTCCTCGTGGGCGTCGGCGTGGGGTTCGGCGTCGGCTGGGCCGTGAAGCCGAAGACCGTGGCGCCCACCGACGAGCAGGTCGCCCGGCTGCAGCTCGACGCGTTCAGCGCCGACCAGATCGAGTTCAAGTGCGGCCAGATCCGCGGCGAAGAGCTGAAGACCGCGAACGAGCGGATCTCGGCGCTCGAACGCGAGCGCGACGAGTACGAGCAGAAGGTGCTCGCGCTCGAGGCGAAGCTCGACACCCGCCGCACCAAGGCGAGCTCGCTGGCCGCCGACACGGAGGGCAAGCGTCCCGCGGGCATCACGCAGCAGCGCGCGACCGAGCTCGAGGCCGAGATCTACGACCTGCAGCGCCAGCTCAACGGGGCGCGCGACCAGCTCGCGTCCGTCACCCGCCAGCTGTTCCAGGCCGAAGAAGAGAAGCGGCAGCTCACCGAAGCGCTGGTCGCCACGTCCACGCGCCTCCGCGAGACCGAGACGCAGCTCGCCGTGCAGGTCGGGAAGACCGAAGAGGCGAAAGAAGACGCCATGTCGCAGAAGTGGTGGCGCTTCCTCGCGGATTCGCAGCTCGAGATCTGCGAGAAGGGCAACCGCAAGAAGATGGGCCGGTGCCGCGAAGAGGTGCAGAGCTACCTCAAGACCACGCAGATCCGGAACAAGTTCGTGCACTGCGTGCGGTCCGAGCAGGCCACGCCCGCCGTCGCCTACCTCGACGCCGAAGACACGATGCCGCGGTTCGCCCAGTTCATGGACCAGGAGAACAAGGTCGTCCGCGACTGGTACGTGCAGCTCTGCGACCCCACGCTGCCCGAGGCGACCGGCTTCGCGCCCGGCAGCGACGTGGGCTTCGGGGTGGGCACCACGACCTCGTCGCTCACCGAGCGCTCGGCGCTCGACGTCGACCTCGACCAGCTCGAAGACCTCGACGACTGATGATCGCGGCCCTCCTCGTCGCGTGCTCCGGGCCGTCTGCCACCGACCCCGTCGAGCCCGCGTCGTTCCGGGCCATCACCTTCAACACGGGCACGACCGAGGGCCTCGCGCACGACCCGACCTTCGACGGGTACGGCGACGTGCAGGCCGCGTGGTCCGACCAGTACTACGGCGACGGCCTCGCCTGGGCGCCGGCCGTCGACGCGGTCGCGGCGTTCCTGGCCGGGGCCGACGCCGACATCGTGGCGTTCCAGGAGATCTTCGACCCGGCGGACTGCGCCACCATCCCGGCCGACGCCCAGGCGGGGTTCTACTGCGACGGCTGGGACGGCGGAGCGACCGTCGCCGAGCACGTGACGGGTGCGGACTACCAGGTCGTCTGCCATCCCGGGAAGCCCGACAAGTGCGTGGCCGTCCACGAGCGGCTCGGCGCGATCGCCGGCCCGATGGAGGGATTCGAGGTCGAGGGCTGCGGGAGCGGCGCCCGCGTGGCGCGGATCGACATCCCCGGTGTGGCGACGGTCGTGAGCGTGCACGGGAACAGCGGGCTCGCCGAGGCCGACCAGGCCTGCCGGGCCGCCCAGGTCGAGGCGATCTTCGCGCCCGGCGGGCTCGCCAGCGGCGACGTGAACCTGATCCTCGGCGACCTCAACACCGACCCGGGCCGCTGGGTGGGTGTCGACACGAGCGCCGCGGCGTGGGACGCGCACGTGGGCGAGGGCACCGGGTTCCACTGGATCACCGCGGTCGGGCCCGACTCCGAGCCGTCGTACCAGGGCATCGTGACCATCGACCACATGGCCAGCGACACGCTGGTGGGCGACTGCTTCACGCCGGGCGTCACGGCGGGCACGGCGCCCGTCTACGCGGGTGTGTACTTCGACCACCACCCCGTGGTGTGCGACCTGGTCGGGGGCTGACGTGCTGGTGCTGCTGCTCGCGTGCCGGCCGGCTCCGCCCGCCGTGGAGCCCGCGTCCGGGCCGATGTCCGGGTATGCACGCCTGACCTTCGACCTGCTCGAGACGGCGATCGATCCGGCGACCGTCGAAGCGGTGCGGCTGGGGCAGAACCCGGGTCTCGAGCTCGCGGTCGACGACGGGCGCCTGTCGTTCCTCGACCAGGGGTCGCCCGTGGCCGGGCCCGTCGACCTCGTCGTGACGGCGGCCGGCGAAGAGCACGTGTTCGCGGGCGCCTACACCTACGCACCTCCCGTCGACCCCGTGTTCACGCGGTTCTTCGCCGTGGGCGCGAGCCTGACCCAGGGCGTGCAGGGCGGTGTGCCGTCCTACCATGGGCAGCTCCACGCGCCTTCGTCGCAGCTGGCCCGCGCGGCCGGCGCGTACCACCCGCTCGCGCTCCTCCGGCCGGGGCTGTTCCCCGAGCTTCGCGGCGGCGACATCTCGCCCCCTCCGGAGTGCCAGGGCCCCACGGCCACCGAGCTCGCGATGGGGAACGCGTTCGAGGTGCTGGGCTCGCTCTCCGACCCCGAGACGGGCGACTTCGGCTTCCAGCACGGCCGGCTCGACCCCGACATCGCGCCGCAGAACCTGGCGATCGGCGGGATGAACCTCTCCGGTGTGCTCGACGGCAGCTCCCAGAGCGGCATCGACTTCGTCGCGCACCTCATGCTCGATCCGTACGGGGGCATCACGGATCCGGTGCCCGTGTCGCAGATGGAGCTCCTCGAGGCCGCCGAGCCGACGCTCGTGATCTCCACGGACACCTTCGGCAACGACGTGATCGGCGCGTTCGTCTCCAGCGACCGGCTCTCGCTCGACGCGATCACGCCGCCCGAGCAGATGCAGGGCGACATCGACCGCTTCGTCGACCGCCTCGCGGCCACCGGGGCCGAGGTGTTCGTGGCGAACCTGCCGCGCCCCTCCCTGCTCCCCGCGACGGCGGCCCTGCGGGCCCGCGCGGTCGACGAGGCCCGCGCGACGGCCCTCGACGCAGGGGAGGATCCGAATGCGGCCGCCGCTGCGGTGGCCGCCGAGCAGGACGCGCTGATCGCTTCCGTCGACGACGTGATGGCGGACTACAACGCGATGCTCGCCGCAGCGGTCGACCGGCACGCGAACGTCCACCTGGTCGAGACGGCGGCGTATGTCGCGAGCATCGAGCCGACCGGCATCGAGGTCGGCGGGACGACCCTGGGGGTCGGCCGCTTCGCGGGGCTGCTCGGCACCGACGGCCTGCACTTCTCCGACACGGGCTACGCGATGCTGGCGAACCGGTTCACCGGGGCGATCCGCGACACGCTCGGGATTCCGCTCGACGACATCGACCTGGATGCCGTGTTCCCCGACGATCCGTACGCGCCCGACGTGCTCGTCGCCGAGGGCCTCGACCCGGGCTGCATCGACGCGCCCTGACCTACGGGCAGGGGAGCCCGCAGACCTCGATGCCGTTCCCGCACGACTCCGGGGCCGGGCAGCCCTGGATGCCGCACGTTCCGGCCGCCCCGTTGCAGTCGAGCGTGCACAGGCCCTCGCACACGGGCTCGCACGCGCCCAGCACGCCGTCGCAGGTGAACGCGCAGCTCGACCCGGCGGCGCACGTGCCTCCGCAGTCGCCATCGACATCCGTGCAGTCGACGGCGCACACGGCGCCGTCTCCGCACGTGACGGTCACGCTGTCGCGCGTGTGGTTGCCGTCGATGCTGCACGAGGCGCCGGGGTCGCACGTCACATCGCAGCCGTCGTTCCGGTGGCAGGTGAGCGCGCACGGGCAGTCGTCGTCGCAGGAACATGCGTTCCGGCAGCTGTCGGCGCAGCAGTCGGCCGCCCCGCACGCGCCGTTGCAGTTGCCCGCGCAGTCGCCGCAGGCGTGCGGGTCGCCGCGGCACACGCCGTCGGCGTCGCAGATCCCGGGCCCGGGGCAGGGGACGGTCGCTTCGCACGCCGTTCCCGGGACGCAGGGCGGCACGTCGGTGTCGGTGTCCGGCACCGTGTCGGTGTCGGTGTCGGGGGTGCCCGTCTCGCCGGGGCCGTCGACGTTCGAGTAGTCGGGCTTGCCGAAGAGGTAGGGGCAGCCGAACAGAGCCAGCAGCAGCATGCCCGGAGTATAGGCGGCCGACGCGCGGGATGGGGCGCAGGGCGGTGTCAGGCCGCGTTCAGTCGCGCGTGCGCCCGGAGAAGAAGCCCAACGCCACGACGAACTGGTCGACGCTTCCGTGAACGGATGCGCCGGGGCCGCTGTACGGCGCGTCGTCCGGCAGGCGGTACCCGGCGGCCTCCATCCCGTCGACGATCGCGGTGGCGTCGGCGAAGTCGCCGCCGGGACCGGCGTTGCCCCACGGGGCGAAGCCGAGCGCCGCCGCGTCGAGGCCCGGAGTGAGCGCGTCGTTCACGTCGTTCGCCCAGAACGCGGCGAAGTACGCCTGGCGTCGGCGCAGGCCCAGCGCGAGGCCCTCGCTCGTGCCGGCGGACTCGGAGAGCAGCCACGTGCGGTCGTTGTCGATGTCGTACATCGCGCGGAGCCCGTCCAGCACGGCCTCTCCGTCGGCCGCGTCGTGCTGGGTGCCGTCGAGCACCGCCACGATGGTGGGCTCGAGGCCCACGAACGGCGCGAGGTTCACGATGTTGGCGCGCATCTGCGCTGCGCCCTCGACGCCCGAGTAGACGATCAGCAGGCTGCCGTCGCGAGCGGCCGGCGCGACGAGCTCGACGTCCACGCCCGCGATCCCGACCTGGCCGCCGTCGTGGACGGCGCCGCCCGAGCCTCCGGAGGTGCCGTCGAGCGGCGGCTCGAGCGTGTCGGTGTCGGCATCCGCGTCGGTGTCGGCATCCGCATCGGTGTCGGCGTCCGTGTCGGTGTCGGTGTCGGTGTCGACGACCGGATCGGAGGGCTTGCAGGCCACGAGGAGCAGGAGGAGCGCGCGCATGGCGGTCACCGGGGCGGGAGGAACCGCGGCGAGCCGAGATCGAGCCGGCCCGCGGCGGGGAAGGCGCCCTTCGGCGCGATGAGCGGGCGGAACGACCACGGGCGCCAGGCTTCGTCGCGGAGCCCCGCGAGCAGGTTGTGCATGACGACGTCGAGGTCGTCGAGCATCCACACGTCGTCGTTCGGATCGTGCTCGCCGGTCGGACGCACGCGCTCGGCGGCTTCGAGCGCGACGCGCCCGATCACGAGGCTCGAGCAGGGCGGCACGGTGCAGCCGAACTGGTTGAAGACGCTGTGCAGGCGGGCGCAGATCTCGGCGCCCCCCACGCTGTCCATCGTGACGAGCACGCCCACGGGCTTCCCGAAGAACGCATCGGTGTTCTCGTAGGGCGTGAGCACCTCGAGGAACCGCTGCAGCGGCGAGCCCCAGCTGTGCCAGTAGACGCCCGAGCCGACGAGGAACGCATCCGCGCGGCGCAGGCTCTCGACCAGCTGATCCATGTCGCGGTCGACCTCGGAGAGGTGCAGCAGCTCTGAGGTGACGGGCCCCTCGACCCGGCGCAGCGCCTCTTCGAGCAGCCAGGCGGTGTTGCCCTCGGGACCGCGGATCGAGCCGTTCAGGACGACGACGTGATGCATGGCGCCCGCATAGCGCCTCGCGATCCGCGCAGCCCTAGAACAGCGTGAAGATGGCCGCGACCCCGATGCCGACGACCGCGACGAACGAGGCGGCGAACGCGACGTATTCGGCCTTGATCTCGAGCTGGTCACCGGGACGCTCGTACTCGTGATCCTCGGGGACCTCGGGCCTCCAGTCCATCGGGGACGGCGTTCGCGGCGCGAGGGACGGTTCCTCGAGCGCTTCGGCCACCAGATCGACCTTCTCGTTCGGTGGTGCGACCATGGGTTTCACCTCTTCGGTCTCCGGGGCGACTTCCCGGGTCGCCTGGACGGGGGTCGTGGACGGCGCAGCCGCGCGTCGCGGGGGCTTCGTCGCAGAGAGCACGACGATGCGCTCCTCGCCCTCGAACGGGGCCTTCGGCAGCTCGAAGATGTCGAGCTCGCCCATCCCCGGCGGGATCAAGGTCTCGTTGCGGCTTCCGAATCCACTCATTTGGAGAGCGTACGGCGTGCGGCGATGGCTGCCCCTGTCACCTCGATGTCGCAGTGGAGTTCTCCCCGAGAATTCGCGGGAGAGGCGAGCCCGCGGATCGCGTAGCTGGAGGAGGGAAGTCCGCTGGATTGCGTGTCGTCGGGGCGGAGCGCCCCTTCTCCACTTTCGTTGCAGGGCCGTTGGCTCGGGCGGGCAAAGCGATGGGTCGAACGCCGGGAGATCGGAATTGCCACTCGACTGCGATACCGGGTCGGGCGGATCGGGTGCCATGTGTGGAGGAGCGTGGAGGGAAGCCATGGCGTGCAGTGTGCTGATCGTCCAGAGGGACGGAGGGGGGATCGCGATCCGGCACCAGCTGCTCGGGATGGGCGTGGGCATCGTGGGCACGCCGTTGTCCGGCGCGACCGTGGTCGACTGGGCCCGGATCCTCGACCCCGACCTCATCGTGGTGGACGCATCGCTCGAGGGGCTCGACGAGCTCGAGGGGCTGGGCCGCCCGGTGGTGCGTCTGGCGCGCGCCGACAGCGCGCCGGAGCTCGAGCGCCAGCTCCGGGCCGCCTGTGCCTCCCGGGGTCGGAGGGTGGTGGAGCCCCGACCGTGGAAATCAAACGTTGCCATCGGGCTGTGATAGCTGCCACAGCGGATCCGTGAGGTCATGGAAACATCACGGGAGGTGTCCATGACCAGAGTTCTCATCGTCCAGCGGGAAGAAGCCGCTGCGGTCGTGGTGGAGCACCGGCTCATCCAGCTCGGCTTCGAGGTCGTCGGGACGGCGCACAGCGAGTCGACGGGCGCGGTCTGGGCGGCAGCCCTGAATCCGGATCTGGTCCTGATCGACGCCGAGGAGGACACCGGAGCGCTCGACGACGTCGATGCGGCCCTCCTGAAGATCGCGAGGCCCGACAGCTCGCCCGAGCTCGAGAGCTCCCTCCGCGCCGTATTCGCGTGGCGTCGGCTGGCCTGACGAAACGCGATCGGGGCCTGCTGCAAGCCCGTTTCTACGCGTGATGTCAGCCCGTCATCGAAGTCTCCCCCCGCCCGTGGCCTGATGGATCCATGAAGACCTGGGGAGGGAATCATGATCAGAGTGCTGCTCGTGCAAGACGAGAGCCTCCACGCGCTGACGCTCGAGTACCGCTTGCTCGTCTCGGGGTACGAGGTCGTCGGAACCGCCTACACCACATGTGCCGTAGGGGTGTGGGCGGAGGCGCTGGAGCCGGACGTCCTGCTGGTGGACGTGAACCTCGTCATCGGGGAGGGGGACGAGGCTCGCGATCGCCTCGATGATCTCGGGGTGCCGGTGTTGCTGCTCGCCGGGCGCGGCGACGAGGCGGCGTGCGAGGAGGCGCGTGAGCTGGGCTACGACGATTTCGTGCTGCGCCAGGCGAAGCCGAAAGACCTGAAGCTCGCGATCCGCGCGGCGATGGCGCCCGATCGCGCGGTGGCGTGACGCTTCAGAACTGGAAGTAGATGAAGTCGTACGCGCTCACCCGGTAGAAGACGAACATCGCCATCGCGGCGATCGTCCAGCCGGTGGTCTGGGTGGGCAGCAACCACACCGTGCGCTCGATCCACGGGTGCACGAACCGCAGGTAGAGCGACGACAGCAGATACGGCGTGCAGGCCGTCGCGGTGATGCCGAGCATCACGGCGACCGCGACCCAGTCGTCACGCGAGCCCTGGAACGGCGGGGTCGTGAGGTGCTCGACCAACCGGTCGAGCCGCGATTCCCGGAAGATCAGCGACCCCACCATCGACACGGCGACGAAATGGAACGCGATGGCCACGGGCCGTCCGAGCGGCACGCGGTCGAACCAGGCCGGCCGGTAGCGCTCGATCGCCGAGTACACGAACATCCAGAAGCCGTGGAACAGCCCGAACACCGCGAAGTTCCACGAGGCGCCGTGCCAGACGCCGATGACCACGAACGTCACGGTCACCGCGAAGCCGAAGCGCGCCAGCGTGATGTGGTGCACGCCGCCCAGCAGCGGCGCGAGGATGTAGTCGCGGATCCAGGTCGACAGCGACATGTGCCACCGCTGCCAGAACTCCGGCGTGGATGCGGCCATGTACGGATTTCGGAAGTTCTCGACGAGCTCGAAGCCGAGCATGCGTGCGGTTCCGCGCGCGATGTCGGTGTATCCGCTGAAGTCGCTGTAGATCTGCGCCATGAACCCGAGCACGCCCGCCCACAGCACCGGCCCGGCGGGGTCGTCGAGCAGGAACACCTTGTCGACGTACGGCGCGATGGTGTCGGCGATGCACACCTTCTTGAACGCGCCCCACATGGCGAGGGACAGGCCCGAGGCCACGCGCGTCCAGTCGAGCTTCCGATCAGCCTCGACCTGCGGCAGCAGCCGGCCGGCCCGCTCGATCGGCCCGGCGACGAGCTGGGGGAAGAAGCTGACGTACACGAGGTAGTCGAGGAAGTCGCGCCGGGCCTTCAGCTCGCCGCGGTACACGTCGATCGTGTAGGCCATCGTCTGGAACGTGTAGAAGCTGATGCCGACGGGCAGGAAGATGCCGAGCGTCGTGAGGTCTGCCCGCACGCCGGCACTCTCGAGCGCCGTGACGACGTTGTCGACGAAGAAGTCGAAGTACTTGAAGTACCCGAGCATCGTCAGGTTCCCCGCGAGCGACAGCGCGAGGAAGGCCTTCCGGCGGTGCGGGAACCGCTCGATGGCGCGGCCCATCAGGAAGTCCAGGGTCGCGCTGAAGTACAGCAGGATCAGGAACCACGGGTGCACCCAGCCGTAGAACACCGCGCTGGCCGCGACGAGCAGGGCGTTCTGCAGCCTTCTCTCGCGCAGCAGCCAGTAGGCCGTGAACACGAGGGCCATGAAGCCCACGAACTCGATCTGGACGAAGTTCATCCGGCCCCGACGATAACCCGCTCGCTGGGACCGTCGCGGCGTCGATGATAGGGCGTGCGGGATGAACCGCCGCACCGCTCTCGCCGCGCTGGCCGCCGTCGCCCTGCTGCTCGTGGGCGTCGCGCTGGGCAGCTGGCTCGCGGGCAGCCCGCCCCCGCCGCCCGATCCGCCGCAAGCGGCTCGAGGGAAGGCGAAGAGCAAGAAGAAGGCGCGTCCCGTGGCACCGCCGCCGGGCGAGCGGATGCCGAACGTGCTCATCGTGGTGTGGGACACCGTGCGGGCCGATCGGATGAGCCTGTACGGGCACGGCAGCCCCACGACGCCGGGCCTCGAGCGGTTCGCGAAGTCGGCGCGCGTGTTCGAGCACGCGATCGCGCCCGGAACCTGGACCGTGCCCTCCCACGCGAGCCTGTTCACCGGGCTCCCCGTGAGCACCCACGGCGCGAACGCGAGCTGGCGGTGGGTCGACAACCACCACGTCACGCTCGCCGAGCACCTGTCCGCGAACGGCTACGCCACGTACGCCTACAGCGCGAATCCCTACGTGTCGGGCATGACGAACATGCTCCAGGGCTTCGACGTGAAGCGGTACTCCTGGGAGGAGGACAAGGTCGCGGCGGCTGCGGCGTTCCGCGAGAAGCTGCTCCCGTCCGACGCGAGCACCGAGGTCTCGCCCGCCTACGCGAAGCGCGACCCGAACGTCGCGTGGAGCCATGCGGTCTACAAAGAGGCGTCGGGCCTCGCGCACGAGCGCCTCACGACGTGGCTCGCGAACCGCCCCGACAAAGACCGCCCGTGGTTCGCGTTCGTGAACCTGATGGAGGCGCACAGCCCGCGCATCCCGTCGATGGAGGCGCGCAAGGCCGTGGTGAGCGACACGGCCACCCTGAACCGCGGGCTGAAGACCGACGTGAGCCTGTGGACCGAGGTGAGCGCGATCCTCGGCCAGCACCGGTACTCCGACGACGACCTGCGCGCGGTCCGCGGTGTCTACGACGCCACGCTCGTCGAGCTCGATCGCGCGTTCACCGCACTGATCGCCGAGCTCGAGGCGAAGGGCGCGCTCGACCGCACCATCGTGATCCTCACGAGCGACCACGGCGAGAGCCTCGGAGAGCACGGGCTCTGGGAGCACCGGTACGGCGTCTGGAACACGCTGGTGCACGTCCCGCTGATCATCCGGTACCCGCGGGGCCTCGAGCCCGGGCGCGTCGACGAGCCCGTCTCGACGGCCGCGGTGTACCCGACGGTGCTCGACCTGCTCGGCCTGCCGCCTCCCGAGGGGCTGATCCTCCCGCGCAGCCTCCGCCGGAAGAAGCAGAACCTGCCCGTCTACACGCAGCTCACCGACCCCTACACGAGCAAGCTCGGCCCGTTCCGCAAGCGGTACTCCGACCTCGACTTCACCCCGTTCCTGCGCACGTTCGACGCCATGATCGACGGCCGGGTGAAGATCGTGCACGCGAGCGACGGGGCCCACGAGCTCTACGACCTCGTCGACGATCCGGAGGAGCAGGCGAACCTGTTCGCCCGCCACCCCGAGGCCGAGACGTGGATCCGCAAGCTCGAGAGCTGGCGGGCGCGCGTCCCCAAGGCCGATCCCGCGAAGCGCAACGCGGCCGACCTCAAGAAGGGCCGCGGCTCGAAGACCGAGCGCAAGGCGATGAAGCAGATGCTCGAGCAGCTCGGGTACGTGGAAGACGACGAGGGCGCCGACGACGAAGAAGACCCGATGGGGGCGCCGTGACCCAGGGGCAGCGCCGTGCCCTCCTCGGCCTCGTGGGCGTCGTCGCGGTGGCGCTCGCCGTGTCGGCCGTTCTGTGGCCTGCCTCGCGAGACGCCCGCCCGAACGTGCTCCTCGTGGTGTGGGACACCGTGCGGGCCGACCGGATGAGCCTGTACGGGCACTCCCGCGACACCACGCCGTTCCTGGAGCGCTTCGCGAAGGAGGCGGTGGTCTACGAGCACGCCATCGCGTCCAGCGAGTGGACGGGGCCCACGCACGCCTCGCTGTTCACGGGCCTCCCGCTGCGCACGCACGGGATGGACACGCACTACAAGTGGCTCGACCAGCACTACGTCACGCTGGCCGAGCAGCTGTCCGACGCCGGCTACGACACCTGGGCCTTCACGGGGAACCGCTTCGTCAGCGACTTCGTGAACATGCTCCAGGGCTTCGGGGTGCAGGACCACACGTTCCGCGGCCGGTACAAGGCCGCCGCGCGCAAGGCCACGGCACGCAAGCTGATCCCGCGCGACCGCAGCACCGAGATCAGCCCGGCGTGGGCGCCCGACGGGCACGGCGACGGCTGGAGCAAGAAGCTCACGCTGTTCAAGGACGCGGCGCCCGTCGCGCAGCGCGCCTTCGACCACTGGCTCGACGAGGAGCACGACCGCTCGGCACCGTTCTTCGCGTTCGTGAACCTGATGGAGGCCCACCAGCCGCGGGTCCCGAGCCTGCAGTCGCGGCGGGCGCTGCTCGACGAGGCGTCGATCCAGCTCGCGCTCGACACCGACAGCTCGCTGTTCGCCCTGATGTCCTTCATGTCGGGAAAGCACGCGTACACCCGGCCCGAGCTCGACGCGATGGCCGGCACCTACGACGCGGCGATCCTCGACCTCGACCGCGCGTTCGAGCAGATGATGGGCGACCTCGAGCGCCGCGGCCTGCTCGACGACACGATCGTGATCCTCACCGCCGATCACGGCGAGATGCTGGGGGAGAAGGGGCTCTACAGCCATCGCTGGGCGCTCTACGAGCCGCTCGTGCGCGTGCCGCTGATCGTCCGCTACCCGAAGGGCATGCGGCCGGCCCGCATCGCCACGACCGTCAGCGTCGCGAGCGTGCCGGCGACCGTGCTCGAGCTCGCGGGGGCGCCGCCGCTGCCGGGCGTCGCGCCGAGCCTCGTCGCAGATCCCGAGCCGCGGCTGATCTTCAGCGAGCTCCGCGACCCGAACGAGGTGATGCCGGTCGTGCGCCGCGCGTTCCCCGACCTGCCCGCCGACCAGTTCCAGCGCAGCCTGCACGCGGTGTTCGACGGCTCCCACAAGCTCGTCCGGGCCAGTGACCACCGGCACGAGCTCTACGACCTGGCGAACGACCCGGAGGAGGTGCACAACCTGGCAGACGGCGATCCCACGACCCGCGAGCGGCTGCTCGAAGCGCTCCGCGCCTGGGAGGCCGCCACGCCCGCCTACGACCCCGCCAACCGGCAGCCGGACGACAACGCGAAGCAGCTCGCCGACCCGGAGACGCGGCGGATGCTGGAGATCCTGGGCTACACCGCCGACGAAGGCGACGAACGCTGACCCGGAGGGGCGTACCGGTGTGGTACGCTTGGAGGGTGTGGGGTCGTCCTCCTCTCTGCCCCACCGGGGAGCCCGAGATGGCGAACAACAGCGGCAACAGCAAGAAGGGCGGGCAGGATCTCGACAAGAAGATCGCCGCTCCCGAAGCTCTGAAAGAGGCCGTCAAGCCCGAGAACCTGTTCGGCCGGCACGGCAACGAGCAGATCAAGGATGTCACCTCCAGCGCGCTCGCCCAGCAGGGCTCCGAAGCGGGCCTGCTCGCGGCGATGGCGACCGAGCAGACCAGCGAGAGCGCGGTCGATCAGAGCTGGTGGCAAGACGAAGAGGTCGTCCGGTCCAACCAGAACGAAGAGGAAGAAGAGGCGCGGGTCCTCGCGGCGAACACGCAGGACGACGACGCGAAGCGCCAGGAGGCCAAGGATCAGGCCGACAAAGACAGCCAGCGCGGCCGCCGGCTCGCCCCCCAGGAAGAGCTCGCGCTCCTCAACGAGAAGAAGGCCCAGATGTCGGCCGGTGCCCTCGCCGAGCAAGAGCTCAACATCCTCAAGGATGCCGAGAAGGCGGGCCTCTCCGAAGAAGACAAGGCCGCCATGCTCGTGAAGCAGGGCGACGTGAAGCAAGAGGTCCTCGACGAGCAGACCGGTGCCGTCCGCGCCCTCGTAGCGGCCGAGCAGATGCCCGAGTCGCTCGCCGCGTTCCAGCGCGACGCCGCGCAAGAGACCTCGAAGACCCCGCTCAACGAGCGCGACACCATCCGCAACGTCACCGAAGAGATCCGCCTCATCTCGAAGCAGATCCAGAACCACCCGAAGCTCACCGACCCGAACATGTCGGTCGAAGACAAGGCCACCGCGATGGTCGACATCCTCGCCTACGAGCTCGATGTCCCCACGCGCGAGTCGGTCGCGGCGCACCCGTTCGTCGGCCTGCACGAAGACCTCGTGTTCGACCCGCAGTCGATCCTCGCGATCAACTCGATCGCCGGCAGCTCGCGCGAGGTCCGTGCGCTCGGGGGCTTCGCGATCGTCGCGTGGCAGATGTGCGTCGATCAGGTCAAGAACAAGCTCGCCGCGATGGACGAAGACGAGTCGCTCGACGAGAACGACCTCTGGAAGGACTGTCTCGGCGGCCTCGCCAACAAGATGTACGTCGACGCGCTGCTGAAGCCCGAGGCCCGCGGATAGCGAGGCCCCCTAAGCGGCTTCGGCGTCCGGCTCGTCTGCGACGGGGGCCGCGCGCAGGGCCACGAGCACACCCGCGATCACGATGGCCCCGCCGAGCAGGGCCGTCGCGGGCGGCCATTCCTGCAGGACCGCCGCCGCGAGGGCGGAGGACCCGACCGGCTCGAGCAGCATGATCGCGGCGATCGTCGAGGCCGGCAGGTACTTCACGGCGTAGCTGAAGCCCTGGTGGCCCATGAGCTGCGGGCCGAGCGTCGCGACGACCAGCCAGCCCCACGTGGCGAGCGGGAACCCCCACACGGGCGTGCCGGTCGCGAAGGCCAGCGGCCACATCGACAGGCTCGCGAAGCCGGACACGAGGCACATGTACGTGCCGATGTGCACGCGCTGGCGCACGTCGCGGCCCACGAGCAGGTAGACCGACCACAGCACGCCCGCGAAGGCCGCGAGCGCATCGCCCTTCCAGCCCGCCGTGCCCTGCTCGCCCGTCGACATCGACGCCACGCCGAGCAGCGCGAGCCCGATGCCCACCCAGAACGGCGTCGGGGGGCGGCGGCCGGTCAGCGCCCACTCGAGCAGGCCCGTCCACACGGGCACCAGCGCGACCAGGACGGTCGACCGCAGCACCGTCGTGTAGTCGAGGCTCGCGAACCACGCGGCGAAGTGCATCCCGAGGAACACGCCCGCGAGCCCGATCCACCGCAGGTCGCGGCCCGTCATGCCCTTGGCGTACCGCAGGGCCGGCGAGAGCAGCACGGCCGCGAACAGGCAGCGCCACGCGGCCACCGCGACGGGCGGCGCGCTCATCAGCCGCACGAGCACGGCAGAGCTCGAGATCCCGAGCACGGCCAGAGCCAGGACCACGGTGACGCGAGCGCGGAGTGCGGGATGCAGGGCCACGCGCCGCGTTAACGAGCACCCGAGGGGTCGCCCAGCGACCGGGAGGGTTTCGTGGCTGCACGGTTGGCCGTGATCGGGTGCGGGAAGATGGGGCAGGCGATCATCGGCGGGTTGCGCGACAACCCCGATGTCGACGTGGTGGCCGTCACGACGCGTCGGCAGCACGTCGCCGAGCGCCTCGCGACCGAGCTCGACGTGAACGCGCTCACCGACAACCGCGTCGCGGTCGCGGGTGCCGACGTGGTGCTGCTCTCGGTGAAGCCCCAGATCGCGAAGCAGGTGCTGCAGGAGCTCGGCCCCGCACTCGAGGGCAAGCTGCTCGTCAGCATCTGCGCGGGCGTCACCACGGCGCAGCTCCACGCACTCGCGCCGGGCGCGTCCATCGTGCGCGCGATGCCCAACACGCCCTCCCTGATCCGCGAGGGCATGACGGTCCTCACGGGTGGCCCGGGCGCCACCGATGCGCAGCTGGCGCTGTGCGAGAGCCTGTTCGCGTCCGTCGGGCGGGTGGCCGTGCTCGAAGAGAAGCACTTCGATGTCGTCACGGCGCTGTCGGGCTCGGGGCCCGCGTTCGCCTGCGTGATCCTCGAGTCCCTCGCGGATGGCGGCGTGCGGATGGGCCTGCCGCGCGACGTGGCCGTCGAGCTGGCCGCGCAGACGATGCAGGGCGCGGCGCGGCTCGTGCTGCAGACGGGCCGCCACCCGGCCGCGCTGAAAGAC
Organism: Alphaproteobacteria bacterium; assembly: GCA_020632875.1. Taxonomy (GTDB): domain Bacteria; phylum Myxococcota_A; class UBA796; order UBA796; genus JACKEQ01. The sequence continues at coordinate 100,005 of JACKET010000010.1, read as the reverse complement.
GAGGTCACCACCCCCGCGGGCTGCACGATCGCCGGCCTGCTCACGATGGAGGACGGGCGGATCCGCAGCATCCTCGCCCGCACCATCGAAGAGGCGGCGAAGGTCGCGTCGGGCCTCGGGCAGTAGCCCGAGGGAACCGACCGGGCTCCCACGTGTCCGTCCCAGGCCTGGGAGGTTGGACATGTGGCTCTCGATTCTCGCGCTGGTGGCGGTGGCCGGTGGTCCCGACGACGATGAGGACATGATCGAGTTCTCGGCTCCGTCCCCGAGCTTCGGCCGGATGAAGGCGAGCTTCGGCGCGACGCCCGGCGGCGCGCAGGACATCGGGTACTTCCGCGACCGCGCGAAGCACGGCGAGATCCCGCTGCCCGAGGTGATCACGCCGGAGGGCCTGTTCTCCGAGCACGACCTGCCGCTGCCGGATGGCGACTGCGACCGGCTCTTGTGCACCGTCACGGCGGCGGGCGAGGCGCGGCTCCTCGCGCAGGACGACGTCCGCTGGCTCGGCCAGATCGGGTTCGCCAGCGGCCTGACGCCCGAGACGTACCACCGGCCGCCGCTGAACCTCGTCGCGGTCGTGGATCAGTCGTGCTCCATGAGCGATCAGCCGATCGACATGGTGAAGCAGAGCCTCGACGCCATGGTCGGCCAGCTCGGCGACGACGACCAGCTCTCGATCGTGCTGTACGGCAGCGGCGTCACGACGCACCTGTCGCCCACGCGCGACCGCGCGGCGATGCGCCGGGCGATCGAGGGCATCCACATCGACGGCTCCACGAACATGGAGGCGGGCCTGCTCCACGCCTTCGAGATCGCGCGTTCCTCGCGGCGCAGCTTCGACGGCGCCACGCGCGTGATGCTGTTCACCGACGAGCGCCCGAACGTGGGCAACACGCACGCCGAGGGCTTCATGGGCATCGCCGAGGCGGGCTCGAAGGACGGCATCGGCATGACGACGTTCGGCGTCGGCGTGCAGTTCGGCGCCGAGCTCGCGACGAAGATCTCCAGCGTCCGCGGCGGGAATCTCTTCTTCTTCCCCGACGCGCCGACCATGCGCGAGAAGTTCGCGGAGGACTTCGACACGTTCGTGACCGAGCTGGCCTACGACCTCGAGCTCGAGGTGAAGCCGGCGCCGGGCACGCGCATCGCGGGGATCTACGGCATCCCGGGCGACGCGGTGGAGTGGGGGAAGGACGGATCGCTCGTCGTGAGCGTGAAGACCGTGTTCCTGTCGAAGGACCGCGGGGGGATCTACGTCGGCTTCGCGCCGTCCGGCGACCTGCCCGTGAAGGGCCGCGCGCTCGGCACGGCCACGCTGGGCTACACGGCGCGCGACGGTGCGGTCGAGCCCGCCACCATGGGCTTCACGCTCGCCAAGGGCGCGGAGCCCGTGGGCCTGACGCGCGGGCGCCTGCTCGTGGACGAGGCCACCACGCTGAAGAAGGTCGCGATGCTGCACCACCGCGAGAACGACCAGGTCGGCGCGTACCAGCTGGTCTCGGCGCTCGGCGATCGGTTCCGGGCGGCGGGCGACCCCGACCTCGGCAAGGAGCTCGAGCTGATCGAAGCGCTCGAGGGCACCCTCGCGAAGCTGGCGGGCTACGCGGGCGAATCGGGCGACGGCGTGAGCGAGCGCGACGAGGTGTCCGGGCTCCCGATCCTCGTGACGCCGTAAGCGGGTACGTGGCAACCCCGGGTCCCGCGCGGTACCGTGAGGACCCTGGAGGCCCGTTCCATGCGCCTGATCGCCGCCCTCGCTCTCGTCCTCGTCGCCTGCAAGAAGTCGGACGGCGACACGCAGATCGACTCCGACGACACCGACATCCAGCAGGCCGACTTCGGGTACGACGAGCGGCCCGCGAACCCGTCGTGCGTCGCGCCCGGCGAGCGGCTCGTCGAAGACGCCGCGATCGACGTGAACCGCGTGTTCAACAGCGTCTCGCTGAACAGCCCGGTGGGGCTGTACCAGGCGCCCGGCGACGCGGATCACTGGTACGTCATCGAGCAGGATGGCCGGGTGAAGCGCTTCGACGGCACCGAAGCGAGCCCCGCGGCCGAGGTGGTGCTCGACATCACGGGCCCCGTGGCGTCGGGCGGCGAGATGGGCCTGCTGGGCCTGGCGTTCCACCCCGACTTCCAGACGAACGGCAAGGTGTTCCTGTCGTACACGGCCAATGGCCCGGTGAGCCACATCGCGTCGGTGCAGACGTCGAACGGCGGTGCCGACTGGGATGCCGCCTCCCTCGAGACGATCCTCACGGTCTCCCAGCCGTACAGCAACCACAACGGCGGCAACATCGCCTTCGGCCTCGACGGCATGCTGTACATCGGGTTCGGCGACGGCGGCTCTGCGGGCGACCCCGAGAACCGGGCCCAGAACCTCGGCACGCTGCTCGGCAAGATCCTCCGGATCGACGTCGACACGCCGCCCTACGTCGTCCCGCCCGACAACCCGTTCGTCGGCGTGGCGGGCGCCCGTGAAGAGATCTTCGCGTACGGGCTCCGCAATCCGTGGCGGTTCAGCATCGACTCGTCCACGGGTGAGCTGTGGGCCGGCGACGTCGGTCAGAACGCGATCGAGGAGGTCGATCGGATCCAGTCCGGCGGCAACTACGGCTGGCGCCTGAAAGAGGGGAACGACTGCTACGCGACGAACCCCTGTGACGCCGGAGGCGTGATCGACCCGGTCGTGCAGTACCGGCAGAACAGCGCGTACGGCGGTCGGTCGGTGATGGGCGGCGTCGTGTACCGCGGCTCGGCCATCCCGAGCCTCGTCGGCACGTACCTCTTCACCGACTACTACCACGGCAAGATCACCGCGATCGTGTACGACCCGACCACCGGAGAGCCCGGTCGCACCGTGCTCCTCGACACGGGGCACACCATCGTGCACTTCGCCGAGGGCAACGACGGCGAGGTGTACTACCTCACCCACGACACCGGCCGGATCTTCCGCATCGACCCGCTCGACGGCGGTGCCGAGCCCGACTTCCCGACCACGCTGTCCGCGACGGGCTGCGTCGATCCGGCGAACCCGCAGCGCGTCGCGTCGGGCGTCATCCCGTACGACATCAACCACCCGTTCTGGTCCGATCACGCGGCGAAGCGCCGCTGGCTCGCCCTGCCCGACGGCACGCAGATGACCCTCGCGGCCGACGGCGACCTCGAGTTCCCCGTGGGCACGGTGCTCATGAAGGAGTTCACCGTCAACGGCCAGCTGACCGAGACGCGCCTCTTCATGCGGCACGCCGACGAGTGGGGCGGGTACACGTACAAGTGGCGCGCGGATGGCTCCGATGCCGACCTGCTCCGGTCGAGCGAGGTGGTCGACGCGAGCGGCGTCGACTGGGAGATCCCGTCCCGCGCGGCGTGCATGCAGTGCCACACCGCGGCGGCGGGGCGCTCGCTGGGCATCGAGCTCGGCCAGCTCGACCGCACGGCGATCTACCCGGCGACCAACCGCGAGGCGCCGCAGATCGACACGCTCGTGCACATCGGCATGCTCGCCGAGCCGCCCGCCGTCACGCCGTTCCCCGCGGTCGACGACGCCGCGGCGTCCGTCGAGGAGCGCGCGCGCACCTACCTGCACGTGAACTGCTCGCAGTGCCACCGCCCCGGGGGCCCGGGCCAGGGCGACCTCGACATGCGCCTCACCACGGCGCTCGCCGACACGAACCTGTGCGGCGTGCCACAGAACGGCGACCTCGGCATCGCCGACCCGCGCATCGTGGCGCCCGGCGACCCCGCCAGCTCCGTGCTCCTCGCGCGCACGCGCGACCTCGGGGCCTACCGGATGCCGCCGATCGCGAGCCACGTCGTCGACGACGTCGGTACGGGCGTGCTCTCGGAGTGGATCGCGGGGCTGACCGCCTGTCCGTAGGGCGTGGACCGTAGGCCGTGGACCGTGGAGCGTGGACCGTGGACCGTGGACCGTGGACCGGGGGTGGTCGAGCGGCATGGCTGCGAAGGGACGTGGTTCGTGGAGCGAACCGGATCCGCCTCACGCAGATGACGCAGAAGGACGCGGATGACGCAGAAACGAGGCCGTCGCGCGCCGGGCGTCATCGTGCCCCCGCCAGGTCCACCGCGGCGCCCAGGTCGTGAGGGACGTCTCGGTGTTCAGGTCGGCAGCCACGGCCGTTTCCGCGGACTCGAATCGGTAGGGCGGCATTTGCGGCGTGCGGAATCGCTGCCATGGCGTGGCAGGGATCGCGCAGCGATCTCGAGAGCCCCTTCGGTGTCTGGAGCCGTGCCGGGACGACGCAGAGCCCGGTCGAACTGCGCGGTCAGGACGCAGAGCCCGGTCGAACTGCGCCTCGGGAGGGCGTGCGGGCGACGGGCGCGTTGCTTCGCTCGGATTGTCGGCGTTTGTTCGTTTCCGGGTCCGCCCCGTGGCCGCGGGGGCGGCCGTTTGGCGCAGTTCAGCGGGGCTCTGCGTCGGCTCGGCGCATTTCGGAGGGGCTCTGCGTCGGCCGGGCGCGGTTCGGAGGGGCTCTGCGTCGGCTTGGCGCAGCTCGGGACGACGCTGTCGGGCAGCACCCTCCCCCGAGGACGCCGTCGGCGGGCCCGCTCACCCGAGGAGCCCGAAACGCCCGCCTGCTCTGGTGAATCCCGATTCCGGTCCGCGGGGAGGCCCTCTCTGTCGACCCGAACGCCGACACATCCTCGCGACACCCGGACGCTGCGCGTGGACCTTGGCGTCCTGGCGGTCGGGGCAGTGCAATCCCCCTCGAGAGCGCTCGGGGAACGAGGACGCGCGACCCGCGACGGCCCCCGCGTTCAACGACTGGAATCTGTCGGTGTTCGCCGAGATCCACTGCCTGGATGGGCCAAACGTCCGATTGCACCGTCAAGACCGCCAAGACCGGGTCGCCGGGTCGGACGGTGCCTCTCCCCAAAACCCGAGGTAGGCGGCCGTTGGCGGGTGCGCCCACCGGATCCGCCGAAACGCCGGCCTGCTCTGGTGAGTCGCGGATCCGATCCGCAACGAGGCCCACTCGGCGCTCCGGGGACGCGAAGACGCTGAACCCGGGTCGGCCTCGTTTCTGCGTCATCTGCGTCCTTCTGCGTCATCTGCGTGATGCCTCGGACGCTCGAAGCTCGATCCCTTCCACATCTGCGTGAGACGGATCCGGCCTCGACCACCAGACTCGTGCCGGGTCGGTCTCAGGGGTCCACATCCCTCACCAGGGAGTGGGCCACTCCGGCAGGCGCTCCGCATTCGCAGGCTCGTGGCCGCTCACGATCGTGAGATCGTCGCGCCCGATGAGGGTCCGCACGCGGTAGAGCACGTCGGTCCCCTCGCGCCAGTCCGTCTCGATCAGGTTGCGCGGCAGGTAGCCCTTCGGGTGGACGCCGTCCTTCCAGCCGTCGTCCGTCCACGCGGCGTCGCCGAGGAACAGCCAGCTGTGGGACGGCGTGTTCACGAGCACCAGCATGCTCCCGGGGGTGTGGCCGGGACCGGGGAACAGCAGCACGGTGCCGTCGCCGAACAGGTCGGTGTGGCGCTCGAACGGCCCCCACGGCCCGTGGCTGTACGTCGGGTGGCGGAAGTCGCGGCCCTGGTAGGGCTCCGGATCGATGCCGCGGGTGAGGCGGGGACGATCGGCGAAACGCCAGTCGGCGCGGTCCGCCCAGAGCATCGCCTTCGGGAAGTCCTCGACGCCAGCGGCGTGATCGTCGTGCAGATGCGTGAGGATCACGGCGGACACGTCGCGATCGGTGGCCCCGATGTCCGGGAGGAGGTCGGCCATCGGCGTGCCCATCTCGAGATCGAGGAGCTTCGCGGCGAGCCGACCGGGGTGGTCGAACGGATCGACCGCGGTGCGGCGGCCGTAGCCCGCGTCGATCAACACCAGGCCCTCGGTGGGGTGCTGGAGCGCGAACACGTGGACGGGCCCGCGCTCGTCGGTCTTCTCGCCGCCCATCGCCGCGAGGTGGCGGGACATCTTCGTCGTGGCGACGACCGCCCCGCGGAGGACGACCTCGGGCAGCGCCTCGCGATCGATCGCGGACGGGGCCTGGGAGATCGAGGGAGAAGGCGGGATCTTCGGAGTGCAGGCCGCGAGGGGCAGCACCAGCCACAGACGGTTCATGGGCCGCAGTCTACGTGACAATCGAAGACACGTTCGCGAGGAACCCGGGCCCGGGGGTGGGGTCGTACGAAGTGGGCATGGTGCCCTGGAGGGAGAACGGCGGGAAGGAAGGGGGCCCCTTCCCGCCGCCCTCCACACCCCCCGTGCTCACGGTGTCGCGAGCCGCTTCTTCAGCGCCTGCTCGGTCGCGTGGAGCATCTCGACGCGGATGGCCCGGGACGCGAGCTCGGTCTCGACCGACTGCTGGAGGATGGCGCGGTGGCTCTCGACCCGCGCGTTCGCCGCGACGACCTCGGGCATCTTGTTGCCGTAGACCGTCTGGAGCCGCGCCAGGTCGGACTCGGCGGCGGCCACGGCCTCGACCAGCGGGACCAGGTGGGGACTGTCGAGGGCGAGGGCGAGCTCGATCATGGTCGCCGGGCTGTTGCGGCTCTGGAGCACGGCCAGCTCGGCTTCGGCTTCGACGATCTCGACCGTGACGTCGGCGAGGCGGCGGGCCACGGCCTCGCGCGTCTTCTCCGCGAGCAGGGGGTCGGCGGCCCAGGCCGCGCACAGGCTCCACACCAGCATGGGACCTCCGGAGCCGAGCTTACTACGCGCCCGTTCGTGTGGTGGATCGATCCCACCTGTCCGGTCCTGGTGCGGTATCAATGTCGCACTTCGATCGAAAAGCCCCGTGAACACGGGCTCCTGACATTGGCATGACGATTGCTTTACTCCTGGGCGTCTGGAGGCCACCATGGCTCGCTTCGCTGCACTCGCTCTCGTCGCCACCCTCGCCATCGGCGGAACCGTCTCCCTCAAGATGGGCGACACCAAGGGCACCGAGACCGTGGCGCTCAAGATGGGCGACACCAAGGGCGATGTGGCGCTCAAGATGGGCGATACCAAGGGCACCGTGGCGCTGAAGATGGGCGACACCAAGGGCACCGTGGCGCTGAAGATGGGCGACACCAAGGGCACCGTGGCGCTGAAGATGGGCGACACCAAGGGCAACGTCGCCTGATCCGCTCCCGCTCCTGACACACTGAGACCCCGCCTCCTCGGCGGGGTTTCGTGTTTCTGGGACTCAGGTGCCCCACCCCCGGTAGGCCGAGTTCGGGCGCAGGATGCCCGGCTGCTCGCGCTGCTCGCGCACGTGGGCAATCCAGCCGACCGAGCGGGCGGCCGCGAACAGCAGCGAGGCCCGGCTGGCGGGGAGATCGTGCGCCATGCACACGGCGAGCAGCCCCACGTCGAGGTTCGGGCGGAGCCCCAGCGGTGCGACGGCGTCGATCAGCGCCCGCAGCGGTGCCACACCGGCCGCAGAGGCGGTTCGCTCGAGCAGGACCTCGGCCCGCGGGTCGCCATTCGGGTAGAGCGGGTGCCCGAAGCCCGGCAGACCGCCGGTGTCGCGGGCGCGCGCGACCACCGCTCCCGGACCGTGGGCCTCGAGCGCGTCGAGCAGCCGGCGCACCTCGAGGCTCGCCGTGCCGTGCCGGGGCCCCGACAGCGCGGCGAGCCCCGCCGACACGCACGCGTAGAGGTCGGCCCCCGTGCTCGCCACCACCCGCGCGGTGAAGGTCGAGGCGTTCAGCCCGTGGTCGACGGTGAGCGCCAGGGCGGCGGTGACGTCGGGGTGGGCGGGCAGCGCGGCTCCGGCGACCAGCGTACCGACGATGCGCCCGGCCCGCGCGAGCTCGGCGGCGGGCACCAGGACGGCGCGATCGGCGTCCTCCTTCGCGAGGACGTCGATGCGCATGCGCAGGTCGAGCAGGTCGTCGGCCAGGTCGTTCCTGGCTTCTGGCCAGGGTGGGATCTCGGTGTCCCACAGGATCCCGGCCAGGTCGTGCAGGCTTCGGTCGACCAGGTCGACCGCCGGGATGCCCCGGTAGTACGGGCCGTCGGCGTCGATGCCGCTGATCGCGGTCGTGAGCACGGGCTCGCCCCAGCGCAGGGCTCCGGACGCCCGCGCCTCGCGCCCCGCGTGCGCCGCCGATCGCGCGACCAGGGCGTCGATGTCGGCCGCGGCGTACTCCCGCGTGCGACCGCCGGCGCTGCGCGTGCGCACCCAGCCACGGCTCGCGTAGGTGTAGAGCGTGGCCCTCTTCACGCCGAGCCGGTCGGTCGCGGCGTCGGCGTCGAGCCAGATACCTCGATTGGTCGATCGATGTGTCGTCATGTTCTGGCACTACCACGGAGGTGCCAGATGGGCGCGTGGATTCCGGGTCTCGCGGGGGTCGTCGCCGCGCGGACGGCGGTGAGTCGGGTCGATGGGACGGGGGGTGCGCTGTGGTTCCGCGGCGTGCCCGTGCAGGCGGTGGCCGACCGCGGGTTCGAAGCCGCCGCAGCGCTGGTGCTCGACGCACCGGTGGAGGGGCTCGGCCCGCTGCGGGTGCAGGCGTTCGCGCGGCAGGCCGGCGTTCCGGTGCCGAGCGGCGCGATGGACGGCGTGCGCGCCCTGGTCGCGGGCGCCCAGACGGGCTCCGCGGCCGAGCTGATCGCCGAGGTGGGCGTGGCGGTGGGCCGCGTGGCGGCGGGTCTCGCGGGGAGGCCGGCCCTGGTGCCGGATCCGGCGCTCTCCCATGCGGCGGACGTCGGGCGAATGGCGGTCGGTCGGCCGCTGACCGCCGCCGAGGCGGAGGGGCTCGACGCCTACCTGTGCACCGTCATGGACCACGGGCTGAACGCGTCCACCTTCACGGCCCGCGTGGTGGCGTCGACGGGGTCCGACGCGGTCAGTGCGGTCACCGCGGCCCTCGGCGCGCTGAAGGGGCCGCTGCACGGCGGCGCGCCGGGCCCGGTCCTCGACATGCTCGACGCGGTGGGCATGCTCGATCGCGCCGAGCCGTGGGTGCGCGCCGAGCTCGACGCGGGCCGGCGGATCATGGGGATGGGGCACCGCGTGTACCGGGTCCGCGATCCGCGTGCGGCCGTGCTGGAGCGGGCCGTGGGCGGGCTGCACACCGAGCGCCTCGCGCTGGCCCGGGCCGTCGAGGCCGCCGCCGAAGCCGCGCTGGCCGCACGCCACCCGGACCGCGCGCTGCGGGCGAACGTCGAGTTCTACACGGCCATCCTGCTCGAGGCGGTGGGCCTCGACCGCCGCCTGTTCACGCCGATGTTCGCGGCCGGCCGGGTGGTCGGGTGGCTCGCGCACGTCGCCGAGGAGCGGGCGACCGGGCGGATCATCCGGCCCGCTTCGGAGTACGTCGGGCCGCCCTGTACGTGAGCTACAGGCGCCCTTCGGCGCGGGCGATCGCGCGCCCGGAGTAGCCGAGCACGATCTGCCCGTAGTCGACGGGCGCCCGCAGGTGGCGCGACAGCGTGTAGAGCCCGCCGAGCGCCCGGTGCAGCATGATGATGTCCTGCGGGAGCGTGATGTTCGGGTACTTCACGAGCTGGCGCCCGGCCTTCACGACCGGCTCGACGAACTGCTCGTCGTCGGCGCCGAGCGTGATGACGCCCTGCCTGAACCCGCAGCCGATCGCGTCGAGGTAGGCCCACAGCACGTCGCCCGCCTTGTCGCCCTTGCCGTCCCACGAGCCGAGCTCGACGGCCTGCTTCAGGGCCTCGTCGCGGTCGTTGCGGTAGATCGCCTCGGCGCAGCGCGCGTAGGTGCCGATCCAGAACTCGTCGAAGCGCTTGATGCAGCCGTAGTCGATGAGCCCGATGCGCCCGTCGGGCTCGAACAGGAAGTTGCCCGGGTGCGGGTCGGAGTGGAGCGTGCGGAACTCGAACGCCTGGCGGTAGTACAGCTCGGCGAGGCCGACCGCGGCGCGCTGGCGGGCCTCGGGCGAGCCCGTCTGCACGAACTCGTCGATGTGCACGCCCGGCAGGCGATCCATCGTGAGCACGCGCTCGGTGCAGTAGCCCTGGTGCAGCGTCGGGATCCGGATCCAGTCCTCGCCCTCGAAGAGCTTCTGGTAGACGTGGATGTTCGCCGCTTCCTGGAGGTAGTCGAGCTCTTCCATGAGGCGGTCGCGGATCTCGCCGAAGATGCGATCGACCTCGGCTTTCGGCCGCCGGATCGCCCGGCTCGACAGCAGCACGGCCTTCAGCGCGAGCAGGTCGGTGTCGACGCTGTGCTCGACGCCGCGGTGCAGCACCTTCACCACGACCTCGGTGCCGTCGGGGAGCGCCGCGCCGTGGGCCTGACCGAGGCTCGCCGTGCCGATCGGCACCTCGTCGAAGCGCGCGAACAGCTCGGCCATCGGCCTGCCGAGCTCGCTCTCGAGGTCTTCGCGGATGTGCGCGAACGGGATGGGCTCGGCATCCTTGTTGAGCGTGCCGAGGGTCTGCGCGACCTCGTCGGGCAGGTCGAGCGCGTCGGCCGCGATCGCCATCTGCTGGCCGAGCTTCATCGCCGCGCCCTTCATCTTCGAGACCTGGGCGACGATCTCCTTCGCATTGTCGATCTGGAGCTTCTCTCGGGCCTTCTTCCGCATCTCTTCATTGCGGAAGGCATCCTTCACCTTGTTCCCGATGAAGCTGCCCGTCACCTTGCTGGTGAGCCCACCGAGCTTCGCGAGACGCGACAGGCGAGACGGCTTCGACATGGTGTGACCCCCGGGAGGAGTCTCCCATAACGCCGCTCCCGGCAGCGGACGCCAGGGAAGCGCGGACGCGGATCGGGCGTCGTAGGATGGTCCCCACTGCGGAGGTGTCTGTGCTCTGGATGTTGTCCCTCGCCCATGCCGGTGCGTTCGAAGACGGGCTGGCGGCGCTCCAGTCCGGGAAGCCCGACGTCGCGAAGGAGCACCTCTCCGCAGCGACCGCGGCGGACCCCGCGAACAGCGAGGCCTGGTGGGAGCTCGGCTGGGCGTGCTGGACGCTGAAGGACTGGGCGGCCGCCGAGACCGCCTGGAAGCGCGTCGAGGCGCTCGATCCGAAGAAGGACGAGCTGCAGCACTGGCTCGGCGCCGCGCGCACCCGCAAGGAGCTCGCCACGGTGAAGGGCCCGCTCGACCCCGTGTCCACGGAGCCTTCCGAGGGCAGGGTACGCATCGCGGCCGCCGGGGACACGATGATGGGCTCCGACCTGAAGAAGGGCCCCGAGGGCCTCGCGCCCGGCGACGGCGAGTCGATCTTCGCCGACAGCAAGGCGATCCTGTCGGCCGCCGACATCGCGTTCCTGAACCTCGAAGGGCCGCTCGCCGACGGGCTGCCGAGCACCAAGTGCGGCCCGAAGAGCACGAGCTGCTACGCGTTCCGCACGCCCACCCGCTACACGAAGGCGCTCGTGAGCGCCGGCATCGACGTGGCGAGCCTCGCGAACAACCACGCATCCGACCTCGGCGCGGCGGGCCAGCAGGCGTCGATGGACGCGCTCGATGCCGCGGGCATCGCCCACGCCGGGCGCTACGGCGATGTCGCGATGCTCGAGCGGGGAGGGACGAAGATCGCGTTCCTCGCGGCGCACTCGGGCTCCTGCTGCCTCAACGTCAACGAGATCGAGGAGATCCAGGCAGCCGTCCGCCTGGCCGACCGCGAGGCCGACATCGTCGTGCTGTCCTTCCACGGCGGTGCGGAGGGGTACAGCGCCCGCAACGTGCCCGGCCGCACCGAGGTCGCGTGGGGCGAGAAGCGGGGCGACGTGAAGGCGCTCGCCCACGCGGCCATCGACGCGGGCGCGGATCTCGTGATCGGCCACGGCCCCCACGTCCTGCGCGGGATGGAGGTCTACCGGGGCCGGCTCGTGGCGTACAGCATGGGCAACTTCGTGGGGTTCCGGCAGTTCGGCACCCAGGGCGGGTTCGGCGGCACCTCCGCGATCCTCGACGCCGAGCTCGCCGGCAACGGGGTGCTCGTGTCCGCGCGCATCCACCCGATGGCCCTCGACGACGAGGGGGTGCCGCATCCCGACCCGTCCGGCGCCGCATGGGAGCAGATCCGCGAGCTCACGGCGGCCGACTTCCCGCAGACGGGCGTGAAGATCGGGCCGGACGGCACGCTCTCGTGGTGATCGCGGTCCTCGCGGCCCTCGCCGCAGACGGGCTCCCCGAGGCCGCGCTCCGCTACACCTCGCCCGCCACGCCGTTCCTGCACCGTCCGTTCCAGGGCGACTTCCCGAACAGCGGGGTGTTCGACCACCGCGCCCCGCCGCCCGTCAACGACCACCGCCAGCTGACGGCCTGGGGCGTGCGCACGTGGGGCAAGGCCGGGCACGCCGGGTACGACTTCCCGATGCGCGAGGGCACCGCTGTGCTCGCCGCAGCAGAGGGAGTGGTCGAAGAGGCCGGGGACGTCGGGCCGACCAACTGCGGCGGGCGCCCCGTGGAGCACGACATCCGCGTCCGCCTGCGCCACGAGGTCGACGGGCGCGCCATCCACACGGCCTACCTGCACCTCTCGTCGGTGGTCGTGAAGGCCGGCGACCGCGTGGCGGCCGGCCAGGTCGTCGCGCACTCGGGCAACACCGGCTGCAGCTCCGGCCCGCACCTGCACTTCGGGGTCTTCGAGCTGAACGAGCGCGGCCGGCCCGTGGCGATCGACCCCTACGGCTGGGACGCCGACACCCCCGACCCCACGCTCCGGCTGCCGCTGCGCCACGCCGAGTGGATGTGGCTCGACGGCGAAGCGCCGCTCCTGTTCCGCCCGAGCGGTCGCAGCACCGCGGACGCCCGTGGCGACGTGCGGATCACGGGGTTCCGCGGCATGGGCTGGCAGGACGGGCGCTACCCGAACAACGAGTTCGTGATGGTCGGCGTGCGGACGGCCGGCCCGCGGCGCGTCGACCTGTCGGGCTGGCGGATCCGGAACCGCGCGGGGCTCGTCTACACGTTCCCCGAGGGCGCGCGCGTCCACCGCGGGGAGGGCCTGCGCGTCTACTCCGGAACGGGCGTGGACGGCCCCGACACGTTGTTCTGGGGACGCGCGGCCGGGGTGTGGAACGACGAGGGCGACTGCGTCGAGCTGATCGACGCGCGCGGTGATGTCGTCCAGGTCCACCACCAGGGGAGGCGGGAGGACGACTGGTGTGGGACGGGTGCGCCGTCCGATGGAGAGCCCGGTCCCCGACCGCCTCGCGACGGGGGTTGGTGATGAGCGGCGGGGACCGGACCCTCTGTCGGCGACTCCTCGACTGCTTGGACACCCGAGGCGCCATCGACATCCGATCCGCGACACAATGGGACATGACGCGGTGCGTCGTTCCGATCCCCGGACGCCGTGAACCGCGGTTGCCCTTCCGCTCGTAGCGAGTCAGATTCCTTCCATGGCCCGTCCCGCCTACGTCGGTGACCAGCTCACCCATGCGACCCTCGCGAAGCGCCGCGAAGAGGTGCAGACGCGCCACCAGCGCGCGCTCGGGCAGGTGACCGAGCTGCACACGTCCCAGCACGAGATCAGCGAAGAGCTCGGCAAGGGCCTGCAGCGGATGAAGAGCCACGGCGACGAGCTCGACCGCATCCGCGAAGAAGAGAGCCAGACCGGCATCTTCGCGACCATCATGCGGCCGTTCACCGCGCGCCGTGTGGCCCTCGCGCGCCGCAGCGTCGCCGAGGCCCTGCTCGCCCAGTACGAGGGCGTCAGCGTGCGCCTGCGCGAAGCCACCGCGTTCTCCGACGATCTCAAGCTCTGCGCGCTCGAGATGCAAGATGAGGTCGACCGGCTGCACCGCGACCACGCGGCCGCCATCCACAACCAGAAGCTCGCCGCCGAGCGGGTGCTCGCGATCGAAGGCGAGCTGGCCGGGCTCGACGCGCGGTCCGACCTGAACGCGGCCGAGAAGGCGCGCATCCGCGACCAGCTCACCTTCGAGCTGCGCACCGAGACCATCGCGCTCGACCTGTTCAACGCGAGCGCCGTGCAGTGCCAGCAGCACCTCGAGCCCGCGCGCACGCTGCGCGACACGGTGCTCGAGCTCCACGAAGACATGGCGAAGTACGTCCTCTCCGCCACGGCCACGGTCAACGCGGCGGGCCGGCGCATCCAGGGCCTCGGCATGATGGCCGACGCGCCGGTGGTCGTCTCCGAGCTGCAGGCCTCGATCGAAGAGCTCAACACGGCGATGGAGGCCACGGCCCTCTACGTCGAGTCGAGCCGCCACATGATCGCCGAGGTCCTCCCCGAGCTGTCGAAGCGCCTCGAGGCCGAGGCGGCGATGGATGCGGCGGAGACGCAGGATTCCCTCGAAGAGGTGAGCCGCGAGCGGTCCCGCCGGATGGCCGAGCGCGCGCTGCGCGACGCGGCGGCCGCCGAGGTCGACGACTGGCTGAACAAGGGGAAGTGACGTGCAGCTCCCCGAGGCCCGCGTCGGCCCGTACGTCCGCGCGCTCGCGACCGGGCTGAACCAGCTCGCCCCGCACGGCGACTTCGTGCCGCTGATGCCGGCGCTGGCCCACCTGAAGTCCCTCGACCCGGCCCTGTCGGGCGATCTGCTCGCGCCGGCCGAGGTGCACGACCGCACCGGGATGCCCGGGTTCACCTGGATGCAGCGCTCCATCTCCGAGAAGAAGCTCTCGGCGCAGGGTGCCGATCCGTCCGAAGACGACATCGAGCGCGCCTCGCGGCTCGATCCGGCCCTCGCCCGTCGGCTCGCCCACCGGCGCACGCTGCGGGTGCACCTGCGCGAGAACGACGTGCTGCCCGCCACCGATCTGCACTGCGAGCTGCGGCGCATGGGCAGCAGCACCGAGGTCGCCGGAGCCTACGACCGCCTCGCGCCCGACGGGCGGTGGCTGCGCATCCGGTTCGTCGTCGAGGGGCCCGGCCACGTCAACCGCTTCGGCCCGTTCCGGATCCTGCGCAACGGCAAGCTCGAGATCGACCCGCTGCTGCAGCACCTCCTCACCCGGCACTTCGTGAGCCCGATGATGGCGCTGCGCGAGCAGATCGAGGAGTACACCGAGGGCTCCGTGCTCCGCCTCACCCGCTCGTGGGTCGGCCCGTTCTGGTTCCCCGGCATCGCGCTCCCCGACGGCGTGCCCGACGCCCTCGGCAAGGGGCTGCTGCTGCACCTCTCCACCGAGGTCGTCGCGATCGACGTGCACCACGCGATGCACATCGACCCGCTGATGGATCCCCCGCCGCACGAGGTCGCGCCCGAGGGCCAGCGAATCTTCCGCGAGCGCCGGTTCGCGGCGTCGGCCAACGTGATGGACGCGCTCGTCGAGCTGTGCCGCGTGCGCGACGTGCGCTGCCCCATCACCCCGATCGAGGGGCGCGCGAGGCGCCGCGCCCTGTAGACTGGGCCCGGAGGCCGGTTGCCCGACGCGCTCCCCATCCTGCTGCTCGACCCCGACGGCATGCTGACGCAGCTCCAGCTCCCCGCCCGGTGGGAGGTGCACGCCTTCCAGTCGGTCGACGAGGTCACGGCAGGCCTCGCGTACCTCGAGCCCGAGGTCGTGCTCACCACGTTGAGCACCGACGGGCTGGCGTTCTGCCGCACGGTGCTCGCGCGCGACCCCACCCGGCCGGTCGTCATGGCGGCCCGGTCACCCGGATCGGCCGACGTCATGCGCGCGATGCGGGTCGGCGTGCGCGACGTGATCGACCTCGACGCGAAGTCCGCGAACGTCGGGCGGGCGCTCGACGTGGCGTACACGTGGCGGAAGTCGCTGCAGAAAGGCATCGGCGTCGAGCTCGAGCGGCTGCGGACCGACTCCGCGGCGTACCTCGTCCGCGTCGGCGAGCTCGAAGAGCGCGCGCGCGAGCTGCAGCTCCAGCTCGAGGCCGAGAACGCCCTGCTGGCGCAGAACCAGCGCGAGCTCGAGAGCCAGCGCGAGCTGGCGCTGGCCGCCGTCCGCGAGAAGAGCCGCTTCCTGTCGAGCCTCGCGGGCGAGCTCGACACGCCGCTCGAGGCGATCGTGGGCTACGCCGAGCGGCTGCGCGAGATGCTCGACGTCGAGGGCGGTCGGCGCGAGGCCGAGCACATCATCGGGTCGGGCCGCAGCCTCATGGGCATCGTCGAGATGGTGGTCGCGCTCGCGCGCCTCGAAGCCGGGCTCGTGAACCCCCTGTTCGAGCCGGTCGCGGTCGCGGCGGTCCTCGATCAGGTCCAGGAGCACGTCGCGCGCGCCGCCCGGGGCGGCGGGGTCACGGTCCGGGTCGGCGACGTCGCCGTCGACGAGGTCGTCAGCGACGCGAAGCGCCTCCGCGAAGCGCTCGTCCCCATCGTCGACAACGCCGTGAAGCTCACGCCGGGCAGCACGGTCACGCTGTCGGTGCGCAAGGAGGCCGGCGAGCCGGACGGCTGGATCGTCTTCTGTGTCGAAGACACCGGCGGAGGCGTCGCCGCCGAGGTCCTCGCCAGCCTGCTCCAGCCCTTCGGGAGCGCACCGGAGGCCTCGACGCGGGAGTACGGCAGCGCCGGGCTCGGGCTGGCGCTCGCCCGTGAGGTCGCGAGGGTGCTGGGCGGCCAGCTCGACGCGCGCAGCGAGCCGGGTCGCGGGACCGTGTTCGAGCTGCGCATCCCCGACGCCGTGCAGCTCGCCGTGTCGCCGGCGACCGGCGCCGATCTCACGGTGCTCGTGGTCGACGACGACCCCGTCCTCCGGCGCCTGCTCGACCGCATGCTCGTCGCGGACGGGCACTCCGTCGTGGCGACGGGCTCGGGCTCGGACGCGCTGGAGCTCGCGCGGCAGCACCAGCCCGCGCTGATCCTGCTCGACGTGACCCTGCCGGGCATGGACGGCTTCGAGGTGCTCGAAGGGCTCCAGGACGACCCGGCCGTCTCGGAGATCCCCGTGGTCATGATCTCGGCCGACCACGTGGTGGATCGCGCGGTGCACGCGGGCGCGCGCGAGGTGCTCGTGAAGCCCATCGACCGCGACGCCGTGCGGCGGGTGGTGGCGAAGCACGCCCGCCAGGAGGCCTCCGCGGGCCTCGTCGTCGTGGGCGCCGAGATCCCGGCGTGTCTGCATCCACTCGTCGAAGAGGGCCCGATCGTGCGGGCCGTTCCGTCACATCTGCTCGGCGAGGCCCTCGAGAAGCGGCCCGGCGCGGTGGTGCTGCCGGATACGCTCGATCTCTCCGACCTGCTGCTGGCCCTCGCGGCGCTCGACCGCTCGGGCGTCGAGGTGCCCGTGCTGGGGCTCGTCGATGCGCTCAGGGACGCCGAGCGCGACTACCTCGCGACCCATCTGTCGGGGGTCGTCACCGTGCAGGGAGACCCATCCGCGCGGCTGAGGAGATATGCGTCGGCGCGATGAAGCGCCTCCAGCCCCGCCACCTCGTCCTTCTCGCCGCCAGCATCGCGGCCGTCGTCTGCCAGGCGACCCTGTACTGGTGGTACATCGAAGACTCCGCGATCAGCATGGCGTTCGCGCGGAACCTCGCCGAGGGCTGGGGCCTCGTGCGCTTCCCGGGCGACGAGCGGGTCGAGGGCTACAGCAACCCGCTGTGGGTCTTCCTGATGGCCGGCTGGTACCTCGTCGGGGTCGACGGGTTCACGTCCGCGAAGGCCATGGCGTACGTGCTCGGGGCCGTGGTGACCGTGCCGGCGACCTGGCTGATCGCGCGCCGGGCCGAGATCGGCGACCACTGGGCCTTCGCCGCCGCGTGGGTGCTGGCCCTCGACGCGCAGTTCGCGATCTGGTCGGCCTGCGGGCTCGAGAACAGCCTGTTCTGCGCGCTGCTGGCGCTCGGCTGCTGGCGGACGCTGCGGGAGGCCGACGTCGGTGGGTTCCCGTGGGCCGCGGTGTGCTTCTTCGGGCTCGCGCTCACGCGCCCCGAGGGCATCGTGTACGCCGCGCTCGGCGGCTTCTGGGCGCTCGTGCTCGAGGGGGCCGGCACGCGGCGGTGGTGGCGCATCCCCGTGTGGCTCGCCGTCTTCTGGGTGCCGTTCGCCGCGTACCACGCCGTGCGCTTCGACTACTTCGCCTTCGAGTTCCCCGCGACGTACTACTCGAAGCTCGAGGACGCGCGGTTCGACCCGTTCGCGTGGGAGTCCCGCGCGTGGCGGTACGTGCGCGACTACGGCTTCGAGACCGGCCGGGCGTTCTTCCTGCCCGTGCTGCTCGCGGGGGCCCTGACGCTGCGGAGCTGGCGCGGGGTCACGGTGGCGGGCTTCACGCTGTGGCTCGGCGTGGTGCTGTTGTTCCCGGGCACCCCGTGGATGCGGATGCTCGGCTGGCCCGACCTCCCCGCGCCGCGCACCTGGATCGCCCTGCGTGTCGTCAGCCTCGCGCTGATCGCGGGCGTCGTCCCGTTCCTCGCGCTCGGGTCGAAGGGCTGGCGGGTGCGCGTGATGGCGTGGTGCATGGCGCTCGTCGCCATCGGGTTCGCGCTGCGCAGCACCGGCGACTGGATGCGCGGCTACCGGTGGATGTCGCTCGCCGTCGTCCCCGGCTCCGTGCTGTTCGGGCTCGGCTGTGCCGAGGTCGCCGGCGCGTTCGCGCGGTTCCGCGAGACGCCGCGCTGGCGCTACGCGGGCATCGCCGCGGGCCTGCTGCTGTTCGTGGGCGGGGTGGCGCCGCAGATCGGCTACCAGATCGTCTACCAGCCGGACGTCGGGCCGTTCGCCGTGAAGGGGCGCGTCGACCACTACGCCTGGGCCATGCGCCAGCTCCACATCGAGCGCGCCGACATCATCGACCACGACATGGGCGCGATGCTCTACTGGGGCGGCGAGCTCGGCATCATCCGCGACTCGAAGGGCCTCATCGACTACCCGTTCGCCCTCCACCACGCGAACGCGCCGTTCATCGTCGAGTACGCCTACGAAGAGCACCCGTTCGACCTCACGCACGCGCACGCGTCGAGCGGTCGGGCCGTGCGTCGCGCGCCCCGCCGGTTCCAGGACTACGTCGAGTTCCCCGGGTACGGCGGGCAGAAGCTCCACACCGGGAACTTCGTGCGGAAGAGCCTGTTCATGGGTCCGGCGTGGACGGGCTCTCCCGACCGCTCGGCGCGGTTCGCCGACGGCGTCGTGCTGCACGGGCTCGACGTGCGGGCGCCCGAGGTCCAGCCCGCGTCCTGGCTGTTCCTCGAGATCGGGCTGTCCACCCGGCCCCGTCCCGACGCGCCCATCCGCGTGCTGGCCGTTCTCGTCGGGGAGGGGGGGAAGGTCGTCCCGCTCGATGTCCCCCTCGGTCTCGAGGAGTGGTACCCCGTGACGGAGTGGAAGGACGGGGAGGTCTTCCTCGGCCGCGTGACGCTGCCGCTCGGCCCCGACGTCCCGCACGGTCGGTACGGCATCGCGGTCGTCGTGATCGGGCCGGACGGCGTGCTGCCCGCCGAGGAGGCCGGCCCCGCGGGCTCCATCGACCACGAGCCGCACTACGCGCGCGGCGAGGCGTACTTCCCCGACCTCGTGCGCGTGATGCCACCCGAGCAGGTGAAGCAGAACGCGAGCGCCGACCTGCGACGCGCGGTCGAGCACGGCAACCGGCTCCAGTGCGAGCAGGCCGAGGTCGCCTGGGAGGACGCCCGGGCGCACTACATGGTGTCGCTGAACTGGCAGGCGAGCGTGCGGCCGGGTGTGCAGAACGCCATCGCGACGTGCTGGGCGCTGCGTGCCGAGCGCGCCGCGACCCGCGAGGATGCCGTCGCGGCGATCCGGAAGGCGCACGACTGGGACCGCGTGCACGAGGTGGTGCTGCGCGTGGGCAGCGACCTCGCCGACGCCTGGTTCGCCGAGGGGCTCGCCGCGCGCGAGGCCGGCGACATCGAAGCGGCGTACGGCTGGTTCCGCGACACGCTCTACGCCGACCCCGGCCGCTCCTGGGCGCGGCGCTACTCCGAAGAGCTGCGCGTCGAGCGGCTGGGGATCAAGTAGAACCGGCCACCAGGGCGAGCCCGACGCACAGCCCCACCGCGCCGAGCTCGACGCGCCCGGACCAGTCGTCGGGCACCCACGCGCGGAGCCGTACCCCCACGGCGTTCCCGAGCATCACGGCCACGGCGAGCAGCAGGCCCGTGCCGACGGACTCGCGGGTCATCCAGCCCGCTGCGCCGTAGGCCGTCATCCGGCCGATGTGCATCGTGATGGCACCCGCCGCGCCCGCTGCGACGTATCCGGGCCCGGTGAGCCCGGCCGACAGCAGCAGCGGACCGCCGATCAGGCCGGCCCCGCCGCCCGTCGCCGCGAGTGCCCCGACCACCGCGCCTCCCGGGCCCAGCGCACCCGGAGGGGCCGTGAACCGCGCGCCCGTCGCGGCCCGCAGCGCGGCGAGCCCCGCCATCCCGAGCATCGCGACGTGCAGCACGCCCTCCGGCACCGACACCGCGGCCAGCCCGCCCAGCAGCGAGCCCGGCAGGGCACCCAGCACGTACGGGCGCACCACCCGCCCGTCGAGGTGCCCGCGGAACAGCGCCAGCCGGTGGACGTTGCCCACGAGCAGCGCGGGACCCGTCACGGTGAGCGCCGCGCGCGGGTCCCACAGCGCCGCGAGGCCGAGCAGCAGGAGCTGTCCCCCGCCGAGGCCCGAGACGGTGGTGAGCGCTCCGGCGGCGATTCCGAGCAGCAGGGCAGCGAGCATGGCGACCTCCTGGAGGATTCTTCGCCTGCCCCGGTGCATGTTTCCAATCGATGTTATCTGTGACATCCATAGGTCGAGCTGATGTACGCAGATCTCTGCAACTTCCTCCTGGTCGTCCGCGAGGGCACCTTCACCGCGGCGGCACGCCGCGCCCACCTCACGCAGCCCGCGCTCTCGGCGAGCATCCAGCGGCTCGAGTCCGCGCTGGGCGGTCCGTTGCTCGTGCGCGATCGCAAGGGGGCCGTGCTGACGGATGCAGGCGCCGCGCTGCTGCCCCACGCCCGGGCCGCCCGCGCCGCGGTCGAAGAGGGCAGGGCGGCCGTCGCCGAGGTGCTGGGCCTGGGGCGCGGCCAGGTCTCCGTCGGCGCGGGGGCCACGGCCTGCACGTACCTGCTGCCCGAGGTGCTGGCGGGGTTCCAGCACGACCACCCGACCGTGCGCTACCGGCTGCGCGAGCTCGGCACGCCACACGTCGAAGCGGCCGTCCTCGCGGGCGATCTCGACCTCGGCATCGCGACGCGGCTCGAAGGCGAGCGCCCGCCGCCCGAAGCTGCCGGGCTCACCGTCGAGGTGTGGCGCGACGATCCGCTGGTCCTCGTGCAGGCGCCCGACGAGCACCGCGAGCGCCCGCCGTTCCTCACGTTCGTCCCCGGCAGCCCGCTGCGCACGCTGCTCGACCGCCACTTCGCCGAGGCCGAGGTGTGCATGGAGCTCGGGTCGATCCCCGCCATCA
The DNA here is from genome assembly GCA_020632875.1 of Alphaproteobacteria bacterium. Classification (GTDB taxonomy): domain Bacteria; phylum Myxococcota_A; class UBA796; order UBA796; genus JACKEQ01. The sequence continues at coordinate 78,778 of JACKET010000010.1, read as the reverse complement.
AGGGCAACGTCGCGGCCGGCGTGGGCATCGCGCTGGTCCCGGCGAGCGCCGTCGAGGTGTCGATCGCCGAGGGGCGGCTGGCCCACCGACCCGATCCGCGCACCCCGCTGCGTCGCACGCTCGTGCTCGTGCATCGCGGTGTCGACCGCCTGTCGGTGGCGGCGTCAGCACTCCGTCAGAGAATCCTCGGGTGAGGGTGCGTTAGCGTTGCGGAGATGAAGAACCGCCCGCACTGGTTGCCGCTGCTGCTCGTCGCCCTCGCAGGATGCCCGCCCACGCCGTACCGGATGGGCGTGAAGGCCGCGAACGACGGCCAGTTCCACGAAGCCGCGAAGCTGTGGATCACGGCCCTCGACGACGACATCTACCAGGTCAAGCCCCGCGCGAAGCTCGAGCGCTACGCGAAGCTCGCGTGGGATCAGCAGCGCTCGCTCGCCCAGGAGCACGAGGCCAGCAAGCGCTACGCCGAGGCCGCCGCGGTGTACGAGGAGATGTTCCTGTTCGCCGACGACCTCGAGAGCGTCGAGCAGCTGACGTGGCCGATCGACGACGTGAAGGTCGAGCACACCGAGTGCGTCGACGCGTGGGCCAAGGCCGAGTTCGTCGCGGGCGTGCAGGCCGACGAGCGCGCCGCGTGGGCCGAGGCCGAGCAGCACTTCGACAAGGTGCGCGAGCTGCGCCCCGGGTTCCCCGACCTCGAGCGCAAGCAGGCGCTCTCGTACCTGCTGTGGGCCGAAGAAGACCTCGCGAAGCACCGCTACGACGACGCGTCGCTGCACTTCCGCGAGAGCCACGACCTCGCGGGCGACCGGCACTCGGGCGAGTGGGCGCAGGCCGTCGACGCCGCGCTCGGGCGCTACGCCCTGTCGAAGGAGAAGTGCCGCACGGCCGTCGGCTACTTCGACCGCGCCGGCGACGTGCTGGGCGACCCGAACCTCGAATCCGACCGCAAGAAGGCCGCCGACTGCGCGCGCATCGGCATCCACGTCGAGCCGGTCACCGAAGAGGTCGAGTTCCACCACGGCGAGACGGCGCTCGCGTCGATGCTCGTCGACCTGCTGGAGCGCGAGCTCGACAGCCAGGGGTCGCGTTTCGTCCGTCTGCTCGCGGCCGACGTCGTGTCGGAGGTCGAGAACCCCCCGGCGCACCGGGTCCGCGTGACGGGGCGCATCACGCAGGCCGTCGTCGACGAGCCCAGCACCACCGAAGACAAGCGCACGGTCGAAGGGCGGATGCTGGTCGAGTGCGACAAGGAGACCCTGTTGTACGACCCGGAGGCGATCTGCACCGACCCGGTCGAGGTGGAGTACGCGCATCACCGCACCGCGGTGGCCGTGCGGATGGCCGGCAGCGTGAAGATCGTCGACCTCGGGTCGGGCGAGCAGAAGACCCGTCCGCTCGACATCACCCTGTCGCACGACACGACGTACGCGTCGGACTTCCGCGTGTTCCAGGAGGGCACCTGGGTCCCGACGCACATCGGTCCCGAGGCCGAGCTCGGCCGGGTCGAGGTGAGCGACGAGGTGCGCGCGCTCGACCGCAAGCCGCTGCCGCTGCCGCCCGAGTCCGAGCTCGTGAGCGACGCGATCGCCGTGCTGGCCGAGGCCGCGGGGGCTGCGGTGCTCGAGGCCGTCGACTTCGAGGATCCGCCGCCGCCGCCGAAGCGCCTCGAGATCCGCGAGCCGAAGCTCATGCCGCAGGATGTGAGCTTCGCCGTGCCGCCGGAGCCCGAGCGCGGCACCGCCGAGCCCATCGAGCCCGAGCCCGACCCGAACGCCGCGCCGCCGCCGCCGTTCTCGCCCGCCTGGAACGCCGACGCGCGCAAGGCCCAGGTCGACGAGCGCAAGGCGAAGCTCGACGCCGAGGATGCCGAGGCCGACGTGCCCGTGCTGCTCGAGCTCGCCGAGCTCGCGCTCTGGGAGGCCCCGAAGGACTTCGAGGGCTACGCCGAGCGCGCGGAGGTGTTCTCGCCGGAGGATCGGCGCGTGGCGGTGCTCCGCATCGCGCTCCGGTTCCGGATGGGGCTGCTGCAGCAGGCCGAAGAGCGCTTCCTGGCGTGGCTCGACACGCACCCCGACGACGGGCTCGCCTGGAAGTACTACGGGCTGCTGCTGGCCGAGCAGAAGCGCGGCGACGCGCGCCAGGCCCTCGAGAACGCCCAGCGGCTCGGCTTCTCCGACGACTACGTGAAGAACAACCTCGAGATGGTGTACGCGCTCGAGACGAAGCCGGCGCCCGAGACCGGCGGGGAGCGGCCGTGATCGCGGCCCTCTTCGCGGCGTGGGCGGGCGAGCTGCGCATCGAAGACCTCGTGAAGTGCGAGGGCGACGAGATCCCCGCGGGCACGCAGGTCACCGTGCACTACACCGGGCGCCTCGAAGACGGCACGCAGTTCGACAGCTCGTACGACCGCCGCCAGCCGCTGAAGGCGACGCTCGGCAAGGGCGCGCTGATCGAGGGCTGGGAGATCGGGCTGCAGGGCATGAGCGTCGGGTGCCGCCGGCGGCTCGTGGTGCCGCCCGAGCTCGGGTACGGCAACCGCACCGTGGGCGGCAAGATCCCCGCGAACAGCACGTTGATCTTCGAGATCGAGCTGCTCGGGCTCGAGGCGGGCCGGCCGAACCCGCCCGCCGCTCCGCGCGAGGCCGACGCGCTGGTGACGACCGACTCCGGGCTGCGCTACCAGGACTTCACCGTCGGCGAGGGCCCGATCGCCATGACCGGCCGCACCGCGACGGTCGAGTACACGCTCTGGCTCCCCGACGGCACGATCGTCGACAGCAGCTACAAGCGCGACAAGCCCTTCAGCTACGGCGTCGGCAGGGGCATGGTGATCGCCGGCTGGGAGGAGGGCGTGCTCGGCATGCGGGTCGGCGGCGTCCGGCAGCTCCGCGTCCCGTGGGAGCTCGGGTACGGCCGCCGCGGCCACCCGCCCCGCATCCCGCCGAAGTCCGAGCTGATCTTCGAGATCGAGCTCGTCGACGTCCGGTAGCTGCACCGCATCTGCACGCGCTCTGTGCGGGAGCCCCGCACCCCGTGCCGTAGGTTCTCTCCATCGAAGGAGGACCCATGGAACACGCCGTCCCCGCCGTCGCCCTCGCGCCGGCACCCGCCGAGGAGGACGCCGCACGCGCGCTCCCCGACGCGGCCACCGTCGGCCGGGCCGTGCTCGGCTTCGGCCTGCTGGGCCTGTGCGCCGCACTCGGCTCCGCGGACATCGCCGGCGCCAGCCGCATCCTGCCGGCCGCGCTCGTGGTGGACCTCGGCGCGCTCGTCCTGACCGGGCCCGCGCTGCTAGTCGGGCACCAGTACCTCGGGCTCGACGCGCCCGTCCCGAGCCTCGCCGGAGTGCTCGCGCACGCCTTCTGCCGCGCGGGGGCCGTGGCGCTCGGGCTGTGCCCGGCGCTCCTGTTCTTCGCCGCCACGTCGGGCCTGGCCCCCGGGCTGCTCGTCCTCTCGCTCGCGGGCATCGCCTTCATGGGGCTCTCGGACGCGTTCACGGGCCTCCGCGCCGCCGAGGTCGCCGCGGGCGACCCGAAGAGCCGCGTGGTCCGCGACGCCAAGATGCAGCTCCTCGTCGTGGGCTGGATGGTCCTCACCGCACTCGTCGGGCTCCGGCTCGGCTTCCACCTCGCCGGGATGTGAGCCATGACCTCGATCTTCTCTCTCGTCGCCCGGGTCCTCCGCGACCCCATCGCCATCGTCGACCGCAGCGAGGACCCCGACGCGCTGCAGGAGCTCGCTCCGCGCCTGCTCGGCATCGCCGTGGTCGGCTGCATGATCTTCGGCACCGTCGTCGGCTCGAGCCGGGGCGGCATCCAGCTCGTGTACGCCGCGGTGAAGATGCCGCTGCTGCTCTGGATCCCCGTCGCGCTCGCCCTCCCTGCCGCCCGCGCGCTGTGGATGGCCTGCGAGGTCGAGGTGCCGTGGTCGCGCGTCGCCCTCGCCGGGCTCGTCGCGATGGCGCGCACCGCCATCCTCGCCGCCGCTGCGGGGCCCGTGCTGTGGCTCTACTACTCCCTGTCGCCCGGGTACCACGTGTCGGTGCTGGCCCTCGCCGCCGCGCTCGCCGCCGTGGGCCTCCCGGGGCTCGGGGTCGTCGCGCGGGCCATGCCCGCGGGCGGGAAGCGCCGCTGGCTCGCGATGGCCGGAAGCCTCGTCGTCCTCGGCCTGTGCGTCGCCCAGACGGGCTGGCTGCTCCGCCCGTTCGTCGCGCGTCCGGCGGGCGAGGTGACCTTCCTCCGCCCGATCGAGGAGGACGTGTTCTCGAGCCTCGGCGCCACGACGCGCTCCGCGGTCGGCGACTACAGCCAGGAGTGGGAGCCCGAGACCCGCGGCATGCTCCAGCAGCGAGGCGGACGGTGAGCCCCGAGCCCGGGCTGCTCGAGCTCGTCGGGCTCGCCTACGTGGTGGCGGGGGGTGTCGTGGTGTGGCGGCTCCGCGGACGGCTCGGCTGGGCCGCGGGCGTCGGGGCCTTCGCGGCCTGGCCCGTGTTCCTGCCCCTGCTGGGCGGGCCGTCCGAGCGCCCGGGGCCCCACGCGACCCGCATCGGCGAGGTCTTCGCGGCCCTCGAGCGCACGCTGGCCGACCCCGCCGCCGAGGAGGTGCCCTGGTCGGCGGACCTCGGTGGGCTCCGGACGGCGCTGTCCCGGGCGGACGAGCGCATCGGGCTCGTCGACCGCCTGCTCGCCGACGCCGGCCCGACCGACACGACGCCGCTCCGCTCGGCGCGCGAGGCCGCCGCAGGAGAGCTGCTGGCCGTGCTCGACGAGGTGGTACAGTTGCGCCTGCAGATCGGGCTCGCCGCCCTGCACGGCAACGCCGCGTCCGTCCGGGAGCGCCTCTCCGAGCTGCTCGCCCGGGCGGAGGCCATCGACGAGGTCTCCGGGCTCCATGGCTGACATCCTCCTCGTGGACGACGACCCCCACCTCCGCGAGGTCGTCCGGTACGCGCTCGCGCGGGAGGGGCACACCGTCCGCGAGGCCAGTGACGGGCTCAAGGCCCTGGCGGCCTTCGAGGCGGCGCCTCCCGACATGCTCGTGCTCGACGTGCTGATGCCGGAGCTCGACGGGCTCGAGGTCTGCCGCCGCATCCGGAAGACCAGCGCGGTGCCCATCCTGTTCCTCTCGTCCCGCGGCGAGGAGGTCGACCGGGTGATGGGGCTCGATCTGGGCGGCGACGACTACCTCACGAAGCCGTTCTCGACGCGCGAGCTCGTGAGCCGCGTGCGGGCCGTGCTGCGGCGGGTCGCGCCCACGGCGGAGTCGGCGAGCGGCCTCGAGCACGGGCCCGTCCGCATCGACCCCGCCGGGCACCGGGCCTTCGTCGGGGCAGACGAGCTCACGCTCACGGTGACGGAGTTCCGGATGCTGCAGGCGTTCGTGAAGCACCCGGGCCGGGCCTTCGCGCGGTCGGCGCTCGTCGGGCTCGCGTACGACGGGCCGCACCACGTGTCGGACCGCACGGTCGACAGCCACATCCGCAACCTGCGCGCGAAGCTCCGCGACGCCGGTGCCGACGGGCTGATCGAGACCGTGCACGGCATCGGCTTCCGGATGACCGAAGCGCCCTGATGCGCCTGTCGAGCCTGCTCCCGGTCCTCCCGCTGCGCGCCTGGCTCGGCTTCTCGTACCTGGCCGTGCTGACGTTCCCGGTCGCCGCGGTGCTCGCGACCGGCGCGCTGGGCCGCGATCTGGTGAACCAGACGCGCTGGGACCTCGAGCACCAGGCCGCGCTCGTGGCCATGCTGGCGGGCAACGAGGTCGAAGGCGCCCGCCGCGTCGCGCCCGCCGCGACCCTGCCCGACCTGACGGCCGAGCTGTCGGAGCACCTGCGGCAGGCGAAGGCCGAGACGCTCTCGGGCTACCGCGTCGTCGACGCGCAGGGCCGCGTGGTCGCCACGTCCGGCACGGGCGAGAGCCTCGGCGACAGCCTCGCGTCGGACGTGGAGGTCCGCCAGGCCCTCGCCGGGCGGGCCGCCGTGAAGATCCGGCCGCGAGAGGCCGTGCGCAACGTGCCGCTCGGCGGGCAGTCGCGCCGGGCCGACGTGCGCGTGTTCGTCGCGTACCCCATCGAGGTCCACGGCGAGGTGCTGGGCGCGGTCGTCGTGAGCCGCACGCCGCGCGAGGAGCTGCAGGCGCTGTACCAGATGGCGCCCTCGGGCCTGCTCGTGGGGGCGGTGTTCGCGCTGCTCGTCACTGCGATGTTCGCGTGGTTCTCCGCCGACATCCTGTCGCGCAGCCTCCGGTCCCTCGCCATCGGCTCGCGTCGCATCGCAGAGGGCCACTTCGACGGCCTCGAGCAGCTCGCGGCACCGAAGGGCTCGCACCTGCGCGAGGTCGGCGAGGCCTCCCGGAACGTCGAGGCCATGGCGGTGCGCCTGCGCGATCGGCTCGCGTACATCGGCGAGTTCGCGAGCAACGTGTCCCACGAGTTCAAGACGCCCCTGTCGACGCTCAAGGGCACGCTCGAGCTGCTCGGCGACGACCCCGACATGGACCCGGCGCAGCGCCAGCGCTTCTTGACGAACGCCAGCGAGTCCGTCGACCGCCTGGAGCGCATGGTGACGGGCCTGCTGAGCCTCGCGCGCGCCGAAGAGGGCGGCAGCGCGGAGCCGATCGAGCTCGACGGGCTCGTGCGCGCCGTGGCCGCGCGCTTCGACGCGCCGGTCGAGGGCCGCGCCGGGCGCGTGTCCGGCGACCCCGCCCAGCTCGAGACCGTGCTCGTGAACCTGCTCCAGAACGCGCGGGTGCACGGCGGGGCCGCGCGGGTGGAGGCGTTCGTGGCCGAGGGCGCGACGGGGTTCGCCGTGATCGACGACGGGCCGGGTATCTCGGCGTCCAACCTCGACAAGGTCTTCGACCGGTTCTTCACGACCAACCGGGGTGGCGGCTCGAGCGGCCTCGGTCTGGCGCTCGTCCGCGCCATCGCGTTCACCCACGGCGGCGATGTCGCCGTCCGCTCCCGGCCCGGCGAGACGGTGTTCACCGTGACGCTGCCGGGCGCATGAGGTAGTCCCCGGCATGGCGCGTCAGTCCTTCGTGAAGGCGTTCATCGCCAGCGTGCTCGGCACGGGCCTCTCGCGGGTGCTCGGGCTGGTGCGCGACGTCGTCATCGGGAACTACCTCGGCGCCGGCGCGACGGCCGACGCGTTCTGGATGGCGTGGACCGTGCCCAACGCCTTCCGCCGGTTCGTCGCCGACGAGGGCCTGACGGGCGCGCTCGTGCCGGGCATCGCGCGGGCCGAGGCCGAGGAGGGTACCGCTCGCGCGCAGACGCTCGCGAACCGCGTGCTGACGGCCCTCTTGCTGGTCAACGCCGGCATCGTCGCGCTGGGCGTGGCGTTCCCGGAGGCCCTGGTCTACGCGTTCGCCTACGGGTTCACCGACGACCCCGAGAAGTACGCGCTCACCGTGGGGATGACGCAGGTCCTGATGCCGTTCCTCACGATGGTGAGCATCGTGAGCTTCTTCGAGGGCCTGCTGAACCACCGCGGGCACTTCTTCGTGCCGAAGGTGGCGCCGGGCCTCGTCAGCGCCGGGATCGCCGGTGTGGCCGTGCTGTTCGCCAACGCGTTCGACGAGCCCGCCTGGGCGCTCGTCGCGGGCGTGTGGGTCGGCGGCATCGCGCACATCCTGATCCACCTGCCGTGGACGCGGCGGCTGTGGGGGCCGGTCGGGCTCGACTTCGGGTTCCGCGGCGACCGGTTCCAGGTCGTGGTGCGGGAGCTCGGGAAGGTCGTGGTGATCGGGCTCTTCGCCCAGGTCAACATCCTCGTGCTCCGCCAGATGGCGAGCTTCATGATGGATGGCGCCGTGTCGCGCTACACGTACGCCACCCGGCTCGTCGACCTCGCGCAGGGCATCATCGCCGTGGCGATCGGCAGCGCGCTGCTGCCGAACATCTCGACCGCCGTGGCGAACGCGGACTGGGATCGCTTCCGGTCCGATCTCACCGGGGCGTTCCGCCTGGCCGCCTTCCTGCTCGTGCCCGCCGCCGTGGGCCTGTTCGTCTACGCCGTGCCGCTCACGTCCCTCGTGTTCCTGCGCGGGCGCTTCACCCTCGACGACGTGACGTGGACGGCGACCTGCCTCCAGCTCATGACGCCGTTCATGCTGGGGGTCGCCGGCGTGAACATCGTGAAGAAGGTCTTCTTCGCCCTCGAGGAGCGCAACAGCCTACTCGTCGTGGGCGCCATCGGCGTCGTGGTGACCGGCGTGGTGGGGTACCTGCTGATGGGGATGGACATCAACGGGCTCGCCATCGCACTGTCGATCGCGACGGTCTCGCAGCTGGCGATGTACCTCGCGATCCTGCGCCTGCGGCTCGGCGACCGGATGCCGCTGTTCGAGCTGCTCGTGCCGCTCGCGAAGATGATCGCGGCGTCGGTGCCCCTGGCGCTCTTCGCGTTCTGGGCGGCTTCGCACGGGGTGTGGTCGGAGGGGCTGACGGCCTCCAACCTGGGCTGGTTCGTGCTCGGGATCGTCGGTGGAGCCGCGCTGTACGGCGTCGCCGCGTGGTTGCTGGGCATCGGCGAGCTGCGCGCCATCACTTCGCGGCTCACGGCGAGGCTGCGGCGATGAGCTGGTACGACACCTTCTCGCGGTTCTACGACGCGTCGCTCGAGAACCTGTACCGGGACTCGCGGACCACGGCGATCGGGCACCTCGGGCTGGCGCCGGGCAGCACGGTGTTCGATCTGGCCTGTGGGACCGGGCAGAACTTCGACCTGCTCCGCGAAGCGGTCGGCCCGGACGGGCGCGTCGTGGGCATCGACCTCTCGGAGGGCATGCTGGGCGTCGCGCGCGAGCGCATCGCCCGGGGTGGCTGGGACAACGTCGAGGTGCGCCACGGGGACGTGGCCGACGCCGATCTGTCCGGTGCGGACGCGATGTTCTGTGCGCTCGGCTTCTCGACGTTCCCCGACTGGGAGGGCGTGCTCGACAAGGTCTGCGCCGCGCTGCCGGGCGGCGCGGTGCTCGGGATCTTCGACGTGCGCTGCGAGCGGTGGAATCCCCAGACCACGATGGTCGCGCTGATGGCGCAGGCCGACCTGTACCGCCCGCTCGCCGAGGGCCTGGAGGCGCGCACGACGGGCTACGCGCACCACTGGATCCCCGGCTCGCCGTGGGTCTTCGGCGGGCGGCTGTTCGTGGCGACGGGCCGGGTGCGGTAGCCCGGCTTCAGCCCGTCTCGGCCTGGCGCGGCCGGCTGGCGATCTCGCGGAGGGCCTCGGGCACGTCGTCCGCGGTGCCCCGGCCCTCGGAATGGCCGACGTACTGGGCGTGCAGCGCGCGCAGCGTGTCGCGCAGCCACACGAGCTCGCCGGGCGGGATCAGGTCCTGGCCGTCGTAGCGGATGGGGACCCAGGGGCCGAGCTGCACCCGCCGCCCGCGGGTGTGCAGCTCGATCCGCCCGTCCAGACGCTCCACGTCCGCCCGCTTGCCCGCCTTCCACGCGCGCCACGCGAGGTGGAAGCCGTCGACCTCGCTCCACGGCCGACGGTGCCTGCCCGTCCCCACTCCCGTCGCGTCGGCGTTCACGCGGGTCGTCATGGCGCGGCTCCACGAGATCGGCTGTCGGCCGATGCGCACCCAGCTGGCGCTCGAGATCGGCAGCGACCACCCCTCCGGGTTCATCTGGACGCCCGGGGGCTCGACGGGAGCCGCGTGCTCCTGGTCGTGGAAGACGATCGGCAGCGCGAGGTCGATCCACCAGGCCTTTCGGGCCTCTCCATCGCGTCGCTCCTGCTCGGCTTCGCGCCAGGCCTCCGGCGCGGGGAGCTCGAGGTCGAGCGGGACACCGCCGAGCGCCGCGAGCCGCTCGGCGAACGCGCGGATGTCGACGATGCGCGGCGACGTGCTCCACCGCGTCGAGCGCCAGGTGTGGAGGACGTGGCCGCGCCGGGTGCGCAGGTCGACCGCGCTGCCCACGCGTCCCGTCAGCACGAGGCCATCCGCGGCGGGCCATGCGATCCGCTCCGTCGGAGAGCGGTCGAGCGCGATGCCGTTCGCGTCGGCGCGGTGCGTGCGTGCGCGGATCGCGAGCCAGCCGAACGGCAGCAGGCCGAGACACGCCACGAGGCCCGCGGCTGCCCACAACAGGAGGACCAGCGCGTCCGCGTCCACACCGAGCTGCGAGGCGAGGGACAGCGTCGCCGCGAGCCCGACCAGCGTCGCGGGCGCGATGACGAGCACGGCGACCAGCAGGCCCATCGCAGCGAACCGCCCCGCGAACGACCGGTCGACCCACACGAGCGCCGCGCCGTCTTCGCGCGCGTCGCTGGGCAGCTCGGGGCCCAGGGCGGCGGGGAGCTCGGTCCAGCGCGGCTCGGGGACGGGCTGCTCGCTGCGCGCCGGCGACACGACGACCTCGGCGCCGCTCGCGCGCGAGGCGACCCGCGCGATCTGCTGCGCGATCCATCGCAGGTGGCCGGGTGGATTGTGCGCCTGGCCGCGCGCGTACACGACCACCGGGGCGGGGAACAGCGCCACCCGGCCGCGACGGGTCCGGAGCGACAGCTGGGCCAGGATCTGCGGCTCGAACATCCGGGTCTCGTAGGCGATGTGCACGCCGACGACCTCTTCCAGCGCGATGCGCTCGCCGCGGCAGGTCACGACGCACTGCGCGTCGTGGATCACGACAGGAGGCGCGTGCTTCAAGGCGATCCGGAGCCCCGCGGCCGTGCGCTGCACGTCGCGTGGCGCTTCGGCCGCGAACCGGTGCAGGACCTCGAACCGGTCGGACGTCACTCCCAGCGGAACGCCTCGGGGTCGGATGCGCGCAGGGCCTCGAGCCTCGCCGCGGCGTCGGCATCGGGGGCGCCTGCCCGCTCGGCGAGCTTCACGCGGGTGTCGAGCGTGTGGGCCTTCAGCTTCGCGTCGGCGACGGGCAGCCGGTCGACCTTGTTCTCGAGGTCGTCGAGCATCTTCTGCGCGCGCTCGGCGAGGTCGGGGGTCCACTCGATCGGCAGGGCGAGCGCGTCGTCGAGCGCGCGATGGGCGTCGGCGATCGACTCGGGCGAGGCGTCCTCGCCGATCCCGATGACGCGGCCGTACACGTCCTTCAGGGGGTTCAGCGGGTCGGGGGGCCGCTCGGGCTTCACCCGCGCGGGACGGGGCGCGAGCGGTGCAGCGGGGCCACTCCCGGTGGCCTCGGTGGCCTCGCGCTCGATGGCGCGACCCACGTAGATGCGCGCTCCGATGAACATGACGACCAGGCCAACGGCGGACAGGCTCCAGCCGATTCGGGCATCCATCCGACTCCTCCAGATTGGGCGAATCATGGCATACGCCGGATGGGCTGAGGTATGACGGGCGCGTTCCGAGACCCACCGAGGAGGCTCGATGTTCCCGTTCCAGCTCGCCGCCACGCTGATGGCGTGCGGCGGAGAGCCCGCCGAGAAGCCCGTTCCGCACGCGGAGCCCGAGCCCACCGAAGCGCCCGCACCTGCTCCCGAGCCCGCGGGCGAGCTCGCTCCCCTCGAGGTCGAGCTCGAGACGAACCAGATGACCTGTCTCGGCAACGCCGATTGCACCGTCGTCGATCTCGACTGCTGCTGCGGCCACAAGGTGGTCGCCTCCAACAAGAGCAGCGCCGAGGCCGTCGCGGCGAAGCACAAGCGCCCCGCCGAGGCGTGCGCCTCCGTCGAGTGCAAGGCGGAAGAGTGCGCCAAGCCCGCCGCCGAGTGCGTCGACTTCAAGTGCGCGCTGGTCGAGTGATGGCCCGTTAAGCCTGGAGCGGGGGTGACCATGGTCCCGCTGCTCTTCCTCGGTTTCGCGGCTTCTGCGCAGAACGCGTTCGCCGACCTGGTGTCGACGCACGCGCTCACGGCGAGCGACGACTACCGGATCGGGGCGAGCTACGTCGAGCTGTCCGGCTGGCTGTACGGCAAGATCGACGACCCCGCCATCGTGCGGCGCGTCGAAGGGGTCACGCGCCGCGTGCTGGCCGCGAGCGACCGTCCGGATCTCGTCGTGAACGTCATCGTGTCCGACTCCCCCGAGATCAACGCGTCGGCGTACCCGGGCGGGTTCCTGGTCGTGAACCGCGGCGCGGTCGAGCTGTTCGACGACGAAGAGCTGACGTTCGTGCTGGCCCACGAGATCAGCCACGTGCTGCTGCGGCACTACGCGACCACCGAGAACCTGCGGATGGCGACCGAGACGCTGTCGGTCGCCGAGACGGCGATGAACGCCGCCGACCGCGGGCAGGCCGAGGCCGCCGCGATGGAGATCGAGCGGATGATGGCGCGCTACGGGCGCCAGCTCGAGTTCGAGGCCGACCTGTACGGCCAGCTCTACACCGTGCGGGCGGGCGTCCCGGCGGCCGCCGCCGAGCGCGCGATGAAGAAGCTCCACGAGGCGGTCGGCCCGATCCCCGAGGAGATGAAGGACATCGCGAACCACCCCTCCTTCGAAGACCGCATCGCCGAGCTCGGCCGCGGGCGGGCCGCGATGGAGACCACGCACCGCAAGTTCGACGTCGGCCTGAGCGCGCTGTCGGCCGGGCTCGACGAGATGGCCGTCGAGGCGTTCCAGGAGTTCCTGACGCTGTTCCCGAAGTCCGTCGCCGGCTGGTCGAACCTCGCGGCGGCGCACCTCGAGCAGGGCCTGGCCGAAGCGAACGACACGTGGGTCGATCGGGTGCCGGTCCGCATCCGCAACGACGTGACGCTCCGGGCGGGCGGGTCGATCCACATGGATCGCGCGCGCGACGCGTGCAGCAAGGCCCTCGCCATCGACCCCAACGCGCCCGAGTGCCTCGTCATGCTGGGCGTGATGGCCCGGCACGCCGAGCGGCTCGACGAGGCCCGCACCTTCCTCACGCGCGCCGACGCGCTCAGCAGCGGGGCCGACGCCGCGGTGCTCGTCGACCTCGGCATCGTCGAGGCCGCGTCGGGCGACGCCGCAGCCGCGAAGAAGCGCTTCGACGCGGCGCTCGCAGCCGATCCGGGCAACCCGCACGCGCGCGCGAACCTCGCCGTGCTCGCGGAGCAGGGGGGCGACGCGAAGGCCGCCGCGGCGCTGTGGAAGGCGCTGCTCACCGAAGGCCGGATGACCGACCGGGCCCGCGCGGCGCTCACGCGACTCGGCGCTCCGGCAGAGGCCCCCGTGTCGGGCGACGCGCTGGCGCTGGGCTCCCTGGCGCTCGGCATGGATCCGAAGGCCGTGCGCGGGGTCCTGGGCAACCCGAGCGTCGAAGACGGCGACGACATCGGGCTGAACGTCTACTGGCTGTGGACCGACAAGGGCGTCAGCGCCCTGTTCAGCGCGGATGCCGTGGTGGGCCTCGAGTGCTGGACGCCGTGCGACCTCGCCGTGAAGGGGGTGTCGGTCGGCAAGCCCTTCGACGCCGTTCAGGGCGCGCTCGGCGCGCCGTCCGACCTCGTGAGCGACCCGCTCTACGGGCTCGACCGCACCGCGTACTACGATCGGCTCGGGCTCACGTTCTACGAGCAGTCCGGGAAGGTCGGGCGCATCGCGCTCTGGGAGCGGTAGGCGCTACTCGTTCGAGAAGAGGAACGGGTAGTTGACGTGGAGCTGGCCGTGCTCGGGCGCGTCGAACTGCAGCGCGCGGACGACGTCGAGCACGCACGCCTCGAGGGGCCCGTCGTCGACGGTGCTCTCGCGGGCCTCGACCGCCGTGATCCGACCGACGCCCTCGACCTCCTCGATGGTGAAGCCGACGGCCAGGCGGCCTGCGAGGTCCGGCACGTCCGCCAGGTGCGTGTCGTAGCAGCCCTTGATCGCGGGCGTGACCTCGCCCATCGCGCCCTTGATCCCGTCCGCCGAGACCGGCCACGCGCTCACCTCGATGCCGATGTCGGGCACCTCCGGAGCGTCCCCGTCCGGCTCGCCCGCGTCGACGGGGTCCCCATCCGGATTCGCCTCCGTCTGCTCGGGAGAGGGTGGCGCCTTCCCGCTCGGTGCCGACGCGGCCTCACCGCGCTCCGGGCCCGACGGAGACGGGGCGAACCGCGTCACCTTGCGCTCCTTCGCCGCGCCCTCCGGGGTGGCAGTCGCTGCCTCGGGCGCGCCCCCGAACAGCGCGAACATCAGCCCGAGGCCGAGCAGCACCGCCGACACCCCGAGGACCCCGACGACCCGCCGGTCCATCAGTCGAGCTCGAGGGGCGGGAGCGGCGGGGTCCAGCCGTTCCCGTCGACGTCGAGGCGGATGGCGGCGCTCGCGGCCCACGGGCGGCGGCCGGTCACGGGCTGCATCGGGGTGTCGCCCTCGGCCACGACGATGAAGCTGGCATCCTGCGGCGCGTCGAGCGTGAAGGTCGCGGTGTTCCCGGGGACCACCTCGGCCTCGACGCCGTCGACGAGGAGCTTCACGCGATCGACCGTGATCCAGCTCGGCGTGCGCGCAGTGACCTGGAGTGTCTGGGGCGTGGAGATCACGCTGCCCGGGGCGATCGAGAGGTCGAGGAACACGCCGAGGCTCGCGATGGTGCGGTCGGCCGCGTAGGCGTGCAGGAGGTCTTCGTTGCGGTACGCGGTGGGGTCGTCGGTGCCGAGGCCGATGAACGTGCCGTTGATGCCGGGCGTGCTCTGGAAGTGGCCGTGCGAGTCGCTCACCCCGACGGGCGTGAGCATGTAGCCGCGGTTCACGAGGTCGACGTAGACCTGGAAGTAGTCGTCGTGCTGGCCGTCGTTGAGGACCTCGATGGCGTCGAGCTCGGTGCTCCAGAAGTCGGGGCTGCCGATGTAGCCGGGCGACCAGTCGGCGGACTCGGCCACGCCGCTGTCGAGCGGATGGTTCGACTGCACGACGACATCGCCGTGCCGCTCGCGGATCTTGCGGACGAGGTCTTCGGTGTCGGCCGGGATGTCGATCCACCAGGCCACGGCGCCGTTGTTGTCGAGCGAGCGGTCGGGCTCGAGCGGGTACGTGTTCATGTGCCCGCGCAGCACACTCGACACCTCGTCGGCCACGACGCTCGTGAGGACGGGGTCGAGCCCGAGGGCCGCGACGAGGGGCCGGTAGTCGGCGACGCGGTCGTGGTCGCTGCCGAAGTGGAGCTGCACGCCGCCCGCCGCGGTGACGAGGATGCGCTCGTCCATCGACACCTCGCCGTCGCCGCTGGGGCTCGCGTGCGAGTGCGGGTCGCCGAGCAGGTAGCCGGGGTGCTCGTACGCCTTCGTGAGCGTGGCGGCGTAGTGCTGGCCGCCGCCGGCGACGACGTCGACGGTGCCGGTGTCGATCTCGTAGCGCATGCCGCGGTGCACGAGGATGTCCCACGTGCCCGGCTCGACCTGCAGGGTGATCGGGCCGCCGCGCGACCAGCCCGCCGCGGCGAGCTGATCGGGACGCCCGCGCACGAGGCGCCGATCCTCGGAGTCGGGCGCGTGCGAGCCGATGCGCACGGTGAAGGGCAGGCCGTCTGCGACGCTGACGGTGACCGTGCCGGGCTGGCCGAGGTCGGTGCCGTCGACATCGACGCCGCGCCCCTGGGCCAGGGGAGGACGCGGGGACCCGGCGGTCAGCGTCGCCGCGGCGCGCTCGAACACGGGGTCGGACGCGAAGGCGGGCCATGCGGCGGAGCCTTCGGGCAGATCGAAGAACATGCCGCGGCCGCGGCCATCGACGGCCACCGAGGCCTCCGCGAGGGAGGGGACGAGCGCCGAGTACGCGCCCTCGGCATCCGTCACGGCGATGGTGTAGGGCGCGCCGTTGCGCAGGACGTGCACCCGGGCGCCCGCCACGGGGCCGTCGGGTGCGGTCACGACGCCGGTGAGCGCCTCGCCGCCGAGCGCGGCGTCGGTGAGCGTCGCGAGGTCGGGGCCCGCGGCGTAGTACCGCGTCCAGGAGCGGGTCTCGCCGGCCGCGAGATCGGCGGACGGCTCGAAGCCCAGCACCAGATCCGCGAGGGCCGCGATGAGATCGGCCGCCCCGCCGGCCTCGAGCGGCTGGCCCTTGCCGATCAGCGCGACCGCGCCGTCATTGTGGTGGGCGATGTATCCGGTGAGCTGGCGCGGGCCGTCGGCGGGCTGGAGCCCCGTGCCGGGCCGCCACGAGTCGGCGAGCTCGGGCGCGCCCATGATGAGGTCGCCCATCGCGAAGTTCGACACGGGCGTGCTGGCCGTGACGGTGGTGGTGACCTCGAGCAGCCAGGAGTCGGGCTCGAGCCGGTACTCGGTGACCGCGTCGAGCCCCTGTGCGGGGAAGAACGCGGGGTTCTCGAGCACGCCCAGGAGCAGGGCCAGCGGCACGTCCTGCCCGGTGACGCGGACGACCGCCGCGCCGTCGGTGCCATCGCTCACGACCTCGACGGACGTGGGCTCGAGCAGCCGGCCGAAGCCGAGCATCACGCACCACTCGTCGACGATGTCGCGGCCGACCTCGCCCTCGGGCCGCACGATGTCGGCGTCGATCACGCCGCCGCCGGTCTGCAGGTAGTAGGAGCCCGACCGCGCGCCCTGGATCACGAACTGGACGCGGTCGTTGTAGATCTTGATGTCGCCGGCGCGCCCCTCGGCGCTCACGCCGCCGAACAGGGCGGCTTCGTCGGTGACGACGCCCGCGCGGACCTCTCCGGGGCCGAGCCGCGCGGTGAGGTCGACGTCGACGGGCGGATCGGTCTCCGCGTCGTCGGACTTGCAGGCGAACAGGGCGAGCAGCAGGAGGGACATGCGGGCTCCGCGAAACCTCTGGACGGTATCCGGATGTCACGCGATCGGCACAGAAACCCCGCCGCACCTCAGTCGCGGAAGAGCACGACCCAGCTGCCCGCGACCACGACGGTGTCGCTCTGGTTCAGGATGTCGCTCGCGAACGTCACGACGCCCTTCCCGCCCTTCGAGGAAGCCTTCGTCTCCTGCACGGTGAGGCGGAGGCGGATCGTGTCGCCGAAGAACACGGGCGCCTTGTACTCGAAGGTCTGGCTCATCAGCGCCAGCGTGGTGCCCTCGAAGATGCCGAGCAGCTGGCCGAGGCCCGTGGAGATGGACGCCGCGAGCATGCCGTGCGCGATGCGCTGCTCGAACGGGGTCTTCGCGGCGAAGGTCGCGTCGATGTGCAGCGGGTTGAAGTCGCCCGAGAGCCCCGCGAAGTTCACGACGTCGGCTTCGGTGACGGTGCGGCCGGGCGTGACGTACTCGGTGCCGACCTCGAACTGGGAGAAGCGAAGACCGCGTGCCATGGGGTGCCTCCAGGGTGGGGCGGCCTGCTAACCGCTGTGCGGGTCGGCCGACAGCCCCACGAGCCTGCGGGCCAGCAGGCAGTTCGGCTCGCCGCGCTCCAGCTCGCGGCACGCGGTCGGGCGCACGGCGTAGTGGGTGCAGCGGAACGGGGCGTTGGTGCCGTCGCCGTAGAGGCAGATGCACCGGGTGCCGCGCCCCTGCGGCACGCGCCGGACCGTCGTGAAGTCCGCGTCCCAGCGCAGCACGTGGGACTCCGGCAGCCCGCCCCCGTCGGCCGGCACCGCGTCGAACGCCTCGCGGCAGCAGGCCCCGCAGGGGTCGCAGCTCGGCACCACCTCGAAGAGCGCGCAGGCGCGGGTGTCTCCCGGGGTGGGGAAGGGCGCTTCGCCATACGGTCGGGCCGCGACGCAGGCCCCGGTCGCGCGCCAGGTGCACTCGCCGCACGTCCGATCGGCGGGGCCCCAGGGCTGGCCGCTCGGGTGGGTCACCGGCTTCCTTGCTGGCAAGGGCCGGCTCCGATACCGGCGGTTCCTGTTTCGGGAGACCTCATGCGCATGATCTTCATCGGTCCGCCGGGTGCGGGCAAGGGTACCCAGGCGGCCCGTCTCGTCGAGCGGTTCGCGATTCCCCACATCTCCACGGGCGACATGTTCCGCGCCGCGGTGAAGGCCGGAACGCCGATGGGCAAGGAGGCCGACCGGTACATGAAGGCCGGCCAGCTCGTCCCCGACGAGGTCGTGATCGGCATGGTGAAGGAGCGCATCGCCGAGCCCGACTGCAGCGAGGGCTTCATGCTCGACGGCTTCCCGCGCACGGTCCCGCAGGCCGAGGCGCTCGACGCCGCCGGCGTGGGTCTCGACGTGGTGCTGGTGCTCGAGGTCGACGACGAGCTCATCGTGAGCCGCATCGTCGGTCGCCGCTCCGACCCCGAGACCGGCGAGATCTACCACCTGCAGTTCAACCCGCCGCCGGCGGAGATCATGAGCCGCCTGGTGCACCGCAAGGACGACACCGAAGAGGCCTGTCGTACCCGCCTCGGCGCGTACCACGACCAGACCTCGCCGATCATCCCGTTCTACGAGGCCCGCGGGCTCGTGAAGCGCGTGAACGGCGTCGGCTCGCCCGACGAGGTCACGGCGCGGATCACCGCCGCTCTCGCGTAATCTCGTTACTCCGCGCGCTTCGCGCGCTGCGCGGCTCGCCTATGGCGGCCTTGCGGTTGGGAGACCCGGCAGTCCCAGGATCCGGTTTCCGTCGGGGTTCGGGCGTTTCGGCGAGGGGTGGGGAAACCGGACCCTGCGGACGTGCCTGTCGTCTACCGTTGCTTCGCGCGCGAGCGCGCTGCGCGGCTCGCCTATGGCGGCCTTGCGGTCCGGAGACCCGGCAGTCCCAGGATCCGGTTTCCGTCCGGGTTCCGGCGTTTCGGCGAGGGGTGGGGAAACCGGACCCTGCGGACGTGCCTGTCGGGATCGAGGAGCGGCTCGTCGTAGAGGACGGGGACTGCGGGTGTGAACGCGCGGTCTACCTGTTCCTTCGCGCGCAAGCGCGCTGCGCGGCTCGCCTAGGGCGGCCTTGCGTTCGGGAGACCCGGCAGTCCCAGGATCCGGTTTCCGTCCGGGTTCCGGCGTTTCGGCGAGGGGTGGGAAACCGGACCCTGCGGACGTGCCTGTCGTCTACCGTTGCTTCGCGCGCAAGCGCGCTGCGCGGCTCGCCTGCGGCGGCCTTGCGGTCTGGAGACCCGGCAGTCCCAGGATCCGGTTTCCGTTGGGGGTTCGGGTGTTTCGGCGGGGCGTGGGGAAACCGGACCCTGCGGACGTGCCTGTCGTCTACCGTTGCTTCGCGCGCTGCGCGGCTCGCCTATGGCGGCCTTGCGGTCGGGAGACCCGGCAGTCCCAGGATCCGGTTTCCGCCCTGGTTCCGGGCGTTTCGGCGGGGCGTGGGGAAACCGGACCCTGCGGACGTGCCTGGCCGGATCGACGGGTCGGCGAACGGTGTGACCGGGACGAGCGGACGTGCCGGGGCTCTGCGTGCGGACTGTGAAATTCGGCGGGGCTCTGTGTCGGAGCCACCGAGTCGATCGGTCCACTCCGTGATCTGGCAGGGCGTCGGCGGGGCCGCTTCCGAGCCGCCCCGAAACGCCCGACTGCTCTGGTGGGTCCCGATTCCCGTCCGCAGGAAGGCCCTCTCTGTCGACCCGAACACCCAGACGTCCCTCTCGACTCCCGGTCGACGGAGTCCGGGGACACGACGAGGACCGATGCGCGTCGGCCTCGTTTCTGCGTCATCCGCGTCCTTCTGCGTCATCTGCGTGATGCTGGGACGCTCGAGGCTCGCGCGTCGTCCGCGTGAGCCAGATCCGCAGGCCTTCCAGAGGTCAGGGCTCCGAGGCGACTACTTCGGGTTCGGGTTGATCGCGTAGAGCCCGATGATCTCGGCGCGCGCGAGCACGTGTCCGTCGATCGCGTCGAGCACCTGCGGCCCCGTGAACGCGCCGGACAGACCGAGCGTCGGCACGTCGAGCGCGTACACGCGGAACCGGTAGCCGTGCACACGCTCGTCGTTCCACGGCGGCCCCATGCCGTCGTACCCGCAGTACGTGCCGCCCATGTCGGGATTGCCGGCGAACCACCCCGTGTAGTCGTTGACCCCCTGCAGCCCGCCATCGGGCGTCGGACCGGCCGGCTTGCCCTTGACCGTGATGCCCTCGCTGTGCGCCCCCTCGGCGATGTGGCGGAGGGTGGGCGGGAGGTCGGTGAGGACCCAGTGGAAGAACGGCACGCGGGGGAGGTCGACCGAGACGCTGCGGCCCTCCTGGTTCACGTCGGTGCCCACGCTCGGCACGTCGTGGTCGACGCAGATCAGCGCGAAGCTCTTCGCTCCCTCCGGCACGCCGCCCCACTGGAGGTGGGGATTGCGGTTGCCCCCGAAGCGGAAGTGGCTCGCGGGGTCGTGCTGCCCGAAGGCGAGCCGCGCATCGAGCCGGGCGTACGGGGTGAACGAGTCACTGCGCAGGAACATGGATCCTCCAGGAAAGGGGCGGAGGGTAGCATGCGCCGATGCCTGAGCTCCCCGAAGCCGAGATCGCCGGTCGCCAGCTCCACCGCTGGCTGTCTGGACAACCTGTCGAACGCGTCGAGCTCCTCGACACCGCCGCGGTGCGCCGCGAGCTGTCGACGAAGCCGTCGATGGCCGCCGCGAAGGGGCGAGACCTCCTGAACGGCCTGCTGGGTGCGGCTCCCGAGCGTCCCGTCCGCCATGGCAAGCGCCTCGGATGGCCCTGGGGCGACAAGGCGCTGCTCGTGCACCTCGGGATGAGCGGCAAGTTCGTCCAGCGCCGGATCGACGAGGAGAGACCTGCATTCGCACGCATCGGCTGGTTCCGCGGCGAGCACGTCGTGTGGTTCGTCGACCAGCGGCGCTTCGCCTGTGTCGTGGTGGTCGACCGCGCCGACCTCGATGCCGGGATGCGCGACGGGCACGGCCCCGACGCGCTCGACGAAGCGCTCGACGGGCCCGGCCTGAAGGCCGCTTTGAAGGGCAAGCGCGCCATCAAGGTCGCGCTGATGGATCAGGCGAAGCTCGCCGGCATCGGCAACATCCAGGCCGCCGAGGCGCTGTTCAAGGCGCGCATCGACCCGCGCACGGCGTGCAGCGCGCTGACAGATCGTCAGTGGGACGAGCTGGCCCGCGTGATCCCCATCCAGCTCCAGGAAGTGATCGACGGCGAGGACGCGGGCGAGATCGTCTACATGACGGAAGGCGGCGAGGTCGACAATCCGTTCGCCGTCTACAAGCGCGAAGGCGAGGAATGTCCCGTCTGCGCCACGCCGATCGCGACGATCGAGCAGACGGGGAGGACCACCTACTTCTGTCCGCAGTGTCAGCGATGATGCGCGCCGCCGGGGTTGCGGTTAGTCGTGAGGGTCGCTTGGTCCGGGCAGCGGTCCCGGGCCTCCAAACCAAGAGCGAAAACGGAAGGTAGAACATGGCTCGTCGCAAGGTCTCCCCCCTCCAGCCCGGTGAGAAGGTCGACTACAAGGATGTCCGTCGGCTCCAGCGCTTCCTCACCGAGCGTGGGAAGGTCCTGCCCCGCCGCGCGACCGGCCTCACGGCCAAGCAGCAGCGCCAGGTGGCCAACGCCATCAAGCGCGCTCGCCAGATCGCGCTGCTCCCCTACGTCAAGCGCGACTGATCGGCCTCGATCGGCCCACCGCCCCGGTGCGATGGGCCTGTCGCGTCACCGGCCCTCCGGGCCGTCGCCCGTCACCGGCCCTCCGGGCCTCGCCTTCACTCGTCCGCGAACCGCTCGTCGGTATCGATGCCGGTGTCGACGATCTGCGCGACCGCGACATGGGGATCCGGATCCACGAGCGCGATGCCGGGAGTGGGTACGACCAGCTTCGTCCAGCTCGCAGCAGCGAGCACCAGCGCGCTGAGCGCCGTGAGAGCGGCGGTATCGAGGAAGGCGAGGGGACGGATGCGGCGGGTCATGAGCAACTCCTTGCCCGTTGGCTTTGCAGAGGCCGTGCCATGAAGTCGGTGTCTGCGGTTCTCAGTCTGTAAACGACGCGGGGGCTCTGTCGCTTACGGTCGGTGTCGCCTGTCCGCGTCGAGGGTGTCGGGTGTCCCGTGTTGGGTGTTGGGTGTTGGGTGTTGGGTGTTGGGTGTTGGGTGGACGCGGAGCGGATCGGAAGCAGGCTCACCGCTCACCCGAGCAGGGAGGAGATCCCGGTCCGTGGTCGGAGTAGGCGTCCGGCATTCGTAGATCGGTCTGCGATCGATAGATCGCGGGGTCCGTTGCGCGGAGGGCGCTGCCCGCCTACGAGCCCCGGATGGACTGTCGCCACCATCCGCGCTGCCCGGGGTGTCCGCTCGCCGACCTGCCGTACGCGGCGCAGCTCGAGCGCAAGGAGGCCCGGCTGCGTGCGGCGCTCGGGCACTTCCCCCACCTGCCCGCGCCCGAGCCCATCGTGGGATCGGCGTGGACCGAGGCGTACCGCCACCGGCTGAAGCTCCCGATCCATGTGGGCGCGCGGCACGTGTCGATCGGGCTCTACGCGGCGGACGGCCGCACCGTGCTCGACACCCCGGACTGCCCCGTGCTCGCGGACGGCCTGCGCGCCGCGCTGCCGGGGCTGTTGGAGTGGCTCCAGGCGCGGAAGGGCGTGCACTCCGTCGACCTGCGCGTGTCGCGGGCGACCGGGCAGCTGCAGCTCGTGCTCGCGTGCCGCGGGGGCGAGCTGGACGGCGGTCCACGCGCGGCCCGTGCGCTCCTCCGCGAACAACCGGCCATCGTGAGCGTCGCGGTGTCGCGGGCCGATCCCGACGGCAAGCGCGTGATGGGCGCGAGGCCGCGGGTCGTCGCGGGCACCCACACGCTCGAAGAGGCGATCGGCACGACGCGGTACGACCTCCTGCCCGGCTCGTTCTTCCAGATCGATCCGCGCCAGGCCGAGGTGCTGCACGGTCTCGTTCGCGACGCGGTCGGCGATGCCCGCTCGGCCCTCGATCTGTACGCCGGGGTCGGCGCCTACGCGCTGATGCTCGCCGACCGCTGCGAGCGCGTGCTGGCGGTCGAGGAGGTGCCCCACGCGGTGAAGGCGGCGCAGAAGCGCGCGCCGAAGCACGTCCGCATCCTCGAGGGTCGCGTCGAGGACACCCGTCTCGACGGGCCGTTCGACGTGGTCGTCCTCAATCCGTCCCGGCGGGGCAGCGATCCGAAGAGCCTGGCCCGCATCGCGAAGCTCGCGGCCCGCGCGGTGTACGTCTCCTGCGGTCCCGAGACGCTGGCGCGCGACCTCGACACCCTGGCCGCGCACGGGCTGCGCACCACCCGCATCCAGCCGATCGACCTGTTCCCGCAGACCGCCGAGGTCGAGTCGGTCGTCACGCTCGAGCGGGGCCCCGCCCTGCAGAAGTGGGCGAACGGCACCGTTCAGGGGCCGTGGCGCGGGAAGCCGTCCGGCGCGGTCGGGCGGCCGGACGAGGTGCTCGCGTTGCTCGTCGGGAGCGTGCGCGCCGGGCGCTACGGGACGGCGGAAGTGGCGCCGATCGCGTCCGTGGCGAGCCACACGCTGTGTCGGTTGACGCTCGACGGCCCCCTCGACGACGCGCTGGCGGCGCTCGCCCGCCGCAGCCACCGCGTGGCCGGCCAGGACCCGCGCACCGCCCGTTTCTTTGCGGAGAAGGCCGGGCTCGTGCGACCCTTCCTCCACGTGTCGCGGGCCGGTGCCGTCCGGGCCCCGCTGCACGGAGACCTCCGCCTGGTGCTGGAGGCGCTGGGGTCCACGCCGATGTCCGAAGCACAGGCCGGTCCGAAGAAGCCGTCGCGGGGGCGAGGCGGGCCTCCCCGCGGTCGCGGAGGCCGCGGAGGGCGCGGGGGTCCGTCGCGTGGCGGCCCGTCGCGTGGCGGCCCGTCGCGAGGGCGCGGAGGGCGCGGCCGGGGCCGCGGGCGCGGCCGATGATCCTGGTCGGCCTGGCGCTCGCGGAGGTCCCCGCGATCCGCGACCCGGTCACCGACCTCTCGGACGTGCTCACGCCCGCCGAAGAGGCCGTGCTGGACGGGCAGATCCGCGCCATCCGCGAGAAGACCGGCGTCCACGTGGCGCTCCTCACCACGGCGGTCGTGCCGTTCGACCAGACGCTCGAGGGCTTCTCGCTGCAGATCGCCGAGGGCTGGGGCGGCGGCGACAGCGGCCGCGACGACGGCATCCTCGTCCTGTTCGCGACCTCCGACCACCTGTCGCGCATCGAGGTCGGCTACGGCCTCGAGGGCTACCTGACCGACGCCGAAGCGGGCGAGCTCCTCGTGCAGGCGGTGCCCGCCCTGCGCGCGGAGGACTGGGCGGGCGCGTTCGGCGGGGTGATCGACGGGATCGGGCAGCAGGTCGACACGCTGGTCGCCGGGGAGGCCGTGCCTGCGCCGTACCGTGCGATCGGCGCGGTGCTGCGGGTGATTCCGCGCGGGCCGCGCCTGTTCGGGCTCCAGGCGGGCGTCGGTGCCGCGTCGCTGTTGTTCGTGCTCCTGTCGTTCCTGCGCGGGGCCCCACGGGGCCTCACGGCCTGGCTGCCTCCGGGCTGGCTGTCGATGCTCCTCGCCAGTGCCTTCCTCGCCGCGGAGCTGGGCGGGCTCGGCTTCGTGCTCGCGGGGCAGTCCTCGGCGCTGATGCTCGGGCTGCCGCTGGGCGCGTTCGTCGCGCTGCCCGCGGCGTGGGCCGAGAACGGGCTGAAGTTCTGGCTCTCGGTCGGCGCGGTGGCGGCGAGCATCGCGCTCGGCGTCTGGGCGGAGGAGGCTTTCCAGGACCCGATGGGCTGGCTGGGCATCGCGATGATCGGCATCTTCGCGACGGCGTACCTGGCGCTCGACGGGGGCGCGATGAGCGAAGGCGGTGGCGGTGGCTCCGGCGGGCACACGTCCACGCCGTACGACCCCGGCTCGTCGAGCTCCAGCTCGTCGAGCTCGTCGAGCTCCAGCTCGGGGGGCTCGGGCGGTGACTGGGGCGGCGGCGGCGGGGGATTCGGCGGCGGCGGAGCCTCCGGGAGCTGGTAGGTCACGCCTTCCGCGCGATGAACCGTGCGAGGTCGGCGTTGCTCATGCCGCCCGGGAACCGGTCGTACCGGCCGAGGGCGTAGAGCGCGAGATCGGCCTGGTGCGCGCCGTGGCGACCGCGTCCCGCGAGATCGAGCTGGTTGCCGAGCCCGCGGCGGATGTCGGCGCGCTTCCGCCCGAGCGTGGGATTGAAGTGCCGGACGTTCGGGAGCTGCTCGTTCGTCAGGCCGAGCGCGAAGGTCGACGCGGCGTTCAGTCCGGGGGAGATGCGGTCGAGGCGCGCGCTCACGGCGCGCATCCGGCGGTCCACGAGGGCGCGGTCGCGACTGGTGCGGGCGTCGAGGCCCTTCGAGGCGGGCCCGGCACCGGGGTACATCTCGAAGAACAGTCGGTTGGCGCGGCTCTTCGCGATGTCGAGGAACGGACGGAGCTTCTTCAGGTGCTTCTCGGCTCGCTTGCCGGACCCCATCGGAGACGTGACGGCCGGCGAGAAGAAGAAGCTCAGGCGATCGGCCTTGTCGTACCGGGCCATCAGCTTCGAGAGCTTCGCGATCTGGCGCTTGTCGAGCTTCTCGTCGAGCTCGTCGACGTGGACCTGTCCCCAGCCGGCATCGAGCAGCGCGTCGAACCGCTCGGCGATCCGGGCGACCGGCTCCTTCCTGAGCCAGTCGCCGAGCATCTCGTTCGACACCTTGGCGCTCGTGCCGGCGCCTCCCCGCCCGACGAGCTTCCGCGCATCCTCTTCCTTCACGCCCTTCGCGACGAGGGTCTCGAGGGGCGAGCGGATGCCGTCGGCCCCCTTCCAGCCATCCAGGCCGAACCGGACCTTCTTCCCGCGCTTCTTCGCCTCGCGGACGAGCGTGAGGTTCGCCGCGACGTCGATGGGCTCCTTCTGCTGGCCGGGCCGCCCGTGCCCGAACAGGCCGTACGCGAAGATCTCCCCGCCCTGCCGGGCCCGCGCCGACCGCGTCTGCTTCACCAGCCGGTTCGCGAGACCCACCCCCGCCGCGCTGCCCTGGTGCATCCGGAGCGCCGCGTCGAGGGCGCCGGGGATCCGCCCGGTCTTCAGGCGGCTGCGGAGGAGTCGGGCGATGCGCAGCTGGCCGCGGGCCCCCTTCGCGCGCGCGAGCAGGGGCTTCAGCGCGGCGTTCGCGGCCCGCAGGGTCTTCGCGCGGGCAGCCCGCGTGGCGAGCGTGCCGAGGGCGCTCCCGCCGCCCTTGCGCCGCATCGGGCCCGCCGTGCCGGGCGCCTTGCTGTGGTTGCCGCGCACGTGTCCGCCCTGGACGAGGGTCTTCGCGTCGCGTGCCGCGCGGTGCTCCGCGCCTTCCGTCGGCTCCTGGATGCGGAGATCGCCGAGGTCCGTGCCGAGCTGGAGCTCGAGGCCCTCCCGCTCGGCGGGATCCAGGGGACGACCGGGATGGTCCACCTCGACGGCTCCGTCTTCCGGCGCGGCTTCGGCCCACCACGGCGACTCCGTCGGCCCCTCCGCGCCCGCGACCTCCTCCTGTTCCGCGCCGCCGTCGATCAGGGCCGCGAGGTCGCTGTTGCCCCAGCCGGGAGACGCTGCAGCGAGGCCTGCCGTGGCGGTCGGGGTCCGGGACGCGGCGAGGGGACGGTGGGTGCGGATCATGGCTTCGACCTCCACCTCTCCCGTAGGCGGGGGCGGCCGACGCGAGAACCCACACCGATCCCACAGTTCCCCTAGAATCCCCGAGGAGGACGCGTGCGGGTCGAAGTCCATCTCGGCGGACAGACGTGGTCGATCGGGGGAGGCGAGCTCGTCGGGAGGGCGGCGACTGCGGCGGTGCAGATCGCTCACGACCACGTCTCCGAGGCCCACGCGTTCGTGTCGCCGCGCGAAGGCGGGCTCGTCCTGCAGGCCCTCCGCGGGCCGCTGTTCGTGGGGGACGCCCAGGTCGCCGAGGTCGTCCTCGAGCCCGGTGTCGTCGTCCGCCTCGCGCCCGGGGTCGAGCTGCGGGTCGGCGCGATCGAAGGGGACGAGCCCGAGGCGCCCGTGGCGCCGACGGTCCCGTGGGCCGAGTCGCTCGCGTTCCGCGTGACCCTCGAGGGCGTCGAGCTCTCGGGCCCGGATGGAGATGTCCGCGTGTGGGTCAAGGGGCGGCTCGGACTGCTGCTCGCGGAGCTGCTGCGGCTCGACGAGCCGGTGAGCTGGGCCCGGCTCGCCCGACGCGTGTGGCCTCGGGAGAAGGACGAGGATCCCGAGCTGTGGAAGATGCGGGCACGCAAGCGCCTCGACATGTCCCTGGCTCGGCTGCGCGACCGGCTGAAGGAGCTCGGGGTGCGACGTCCGCTCGTCCAGGTCGGGGGTGGGCAGGTGGGCCTGAGCCTGCGCCAGTCCGATCGGGTCGCTTTCGAGGACTGATGGCCGAGGTCCCCGCCGTGATCGGTCCCTACGAGGTCACCGCGCCGCTCGCGAGCGGCGGCATGGGGACGGTGTGGCTCGCGGTCCACGAAGCGTCGGGGCTGCCCGCGGCGTTGAAGGTCCTCAAGCCCGAGGTCGCCTCTCCCGAGAGCGTCGAGGCGCTCGAGGCGGAGATCCGCGCCGTCGCGTCGCTCGTGCATCCCCACGTCGTGCAGGTGCTCGACGCGGGGCTCACGCCGAGCCTGCCCGTCCACCCGGACATCCCGACCCGCTCGCCCTGGCTCGCGATGGAGCTGTGCCAGGGGCGCGCCGTCCCGAAGCGCCCGCGGAGCTGGGACGAGGTGCGTGCGGTGCTCGTCCCCGTGCTGGACGCGCTCGCGCATGCCCACGCGCGTGGCGTGCTCCATCGCGACGTGAAGCTCGGCAACATCCTGCGCGGTGGAGACGGGCGCATCCGGCTGTCGGACTTCGGGCTCGCCCATGTGCTCGGGGGCGCGCGGCCGGGCCTCCCCGGGGGCACCCCCGGCTACATGCCGCCCGAGCAGCGGATGCACCTGTGGCGCGATCAGGGGCCGTGGACCGACCTCTACGCAGTCGGTGCGACGGCGCTTCGGATGCTCACGGGCCGATCGCCGGATCCGGGTGGCGCGCTCGGCCCGGTCGAGGCGCCGTTCCCGCTTCCGGGCTTCGTGACGGGCTGGCTCGCGACCCTGCTCGCGCCGGAGCCCGCCCATCGGTTCCAGCGCGCGGCGGATGCGCTCGAGGCGCTCGGCGCGGCGCCGACGCTCGACCCGGAGCCTCCGGGGCCCGTGGGGCTCGGCCTGTTCGGGGCGCGCGAGACGCCGTTCGTGGGGCGCGCTGCCGAGCGCCAGCGGCTCTGGGATCGTCTCGACACGTCGGGCGCCGTGGTCCTCCGCGGCGTGGCGGGTGTGGGGAAGACGCGTCTCTCGGAGTGGTTGGCGCGCCGCGGGCACGCGGCCGGACGCGTCGGCGTGGTGCGGGTCACCCACGGGTCGGGGCGCAGCGACGGGCTCGAGGGCGCGGCGATTCGCGCCCTGCAGGTGGAGGGCGCCGACCCGCTCGAGCTCGAGGACGTCGTGGGCTGGCGCGTCGCCGACCCGTGGGCGCGGAGCGCGATCGTCGACCTCTGCGCGGGGCGGTCCGGCGGTCGGCTCGCCCGGTTCGCGGCGTTCGGCCAGCTCCTCCGCGCGCTGCACGGCGATCGGCCCACACTGTTGCTGGTGGACGACGCACACGCCGGTCCGGAGGCCGTGCGCTTCGTGCGCTGGGCGCTCGACGCCGGTGCGCCGCTGACAGCGGTGTTGACCGCACGCGAGGAGGAGATCGCCGACGACACCCTCGACGCGCTCGAGGAGCACCCCCGCGTGGAGTCCATGGAGATCGGGCCTTTGCCTCCCGAGGAGGAGCGCGCGCTGGTGGGCGCGTTGCTGCCGCTGGAGGGGTCCGCCGTCGAGCGCGTGGTGGAGCGGGCCGGCGGGAACCCGCTGTTCGCCGTCCAGCTCGTCGAGGACTGGGTGAGCCGGTCCGCGCTGGTGGACGCGCGTGGGGTGTACACCGTGGTCGGCGCGGAGGACACGCTGCCGCACGCGATCGAGGCGTTGTGGCGTCGGCGGCTCGACGAGGTGGTGCCCGCGGAGGCCTGGCAGTGCGTGGAGATCGCCGCCGTGCTGGGGCGGGAGGTCCATGCGTTCGAGTGGCACGCCGCGTGTGCCGCGGCGGGGGTGGGGGTCCATCGGGGCGTCGTGCTGAAGCTGGTCGGCGCGGGCCTCGCGCGGCTCGACCCCGAGAAGCCCGCGCAGCGCTGGTCGTTCGTGCACGGCATGCTCCGCGACACGCTGCTGGAGCGGATCCGGGGGCGCGGTCGCGCGGAGCGCTGGCATGTCGCCGCCGCGAAGGCCGTCGGGGACGATCCCGAGCGCCGGGCGATGCACCTGCTCGCCGCCGGGCGCTCCCAGGAGGCGCTCGAGCCGCTGTGGGACGCGGCGCAGAAGAAGGGGATGCACGATCCCGGCGCCGCGCGGGCGCTGCTGGAGCGTCGCCTCGAGGCGCTGGCCGAGCGCCCGGTCGACCGCGAGTGGGCGCGAACGTGGCTCTCGGCGGCCCGCTACCACCGGCTCGAGTCGCGCTACGAGCCGTCGGGGGTCCTGGCGCGACGGGGGCTCGCGTGGGCGCGCGCGAACGGCGACGTCGAGCTGGAGGCCCGCGCGCTCGCCGAGCTCGCGTTGAACGCGCGGATGTGCGGGCACCTCGACGAGGCACGGCAGGCGCTGTCCGCTGCGTCGGCCCTGGGTCCGCTGTCCTACGACGTGCAGCTCGACCTCGACAGCGAGACCATGCACCTGCTCTCCGAGACCGGGGACATCGAAGGCGCGATCGCCGTGTGTCGGCGGGCCCTGGCGGGCGATCCGAAGGACGGCGCGCGCGTCGACCTGCTCACCTCTCTGGCCTACGACCTCGGACAGCTCGGGCGGCTCGACGAGGCGCGCGATGCCATCCGCCTGGCCGGTGAGGCTGCCGAGCGCACGGGCAGCCCGCTCCTGAAGGGCGAGGTGGCGCTCGTGTCCGGCGAGCTGTGCCGGTTCGCGGCGGACTACGTGGGCGCCGAGCGCAGCTACGGCCTGGCGTTGGAGGAGAGCCGGAGGTTCTTCGGCGAGCACCAGCCCGCGCTCGTGCTGAACCTGGCGATGGTCCGGCTCGAGCAGGGGCGTCTGGACGAGGCCCGCGAGGGGTTCGATGCGGGGCTCGCCATGACCGGCGAGACGAATCCGATCGTCCGGTGGGTCGCGCTGTGCGGGCGCCTGGAGATCGCGGTCCTCCGCGCAGAGCCCGTAGAGCCCTGGCTCACGGGCATCGAGGCCCTGCCCGCGGAGACGGTCGAGCCCGACGGCCTCCGAATGCTGCGCCGTGCGGCCGCGCGTGCGGACGGCGAAGCGAGAGCCAGGATGGAGCGGCAGATCGCCCTTCGCACCTGAGCCCGTGGGATCCGTGTGGGACCCCTCCGCCCGCCCGACGGCCTACATCGGGGCCAGCTCTGGAGGCTCCATGCTGTCGCTCTTCCTGCTCGCCTGTGCGCCCGAAGTCCCCGTGTCCGTGGAGGGTCCGCCCGCCGTGGTCCCGGATGTCCCCGTGATGGAGCCCGATCCAGCGCCCGTCCTCGTGGATCCGCGGCCCGTGAGCTTCCACGCTTTCGACGGGGATGCCGCCTCGTGGGACGCCATCCGCTACACCTACGGGTTCTACGGGTCGACGATGCCGGCGAGCGCCGTGCGGCCGGAAGGGCTCGACCCCGACGACTGGGCGGCGATCGTGGACGCCGGTGACGATGCGGACCTGCTCGCGCAGACCGTCGACACCCTGCTCCTGTACGAGCGGCCGCACGCCGTGCTGATCGACGGGCTCACCCCCGAGACGCTCGACACCGTCGCCCTCGCGGCCGACCTCCTCGCCGGGTCGCCGCACTGGCGGGGGCGCTGGGGCGTTCGGGTGCCCGACAGCGCCGTGTCGTATGCCGAGCTGGAGCCCGCGTTCGTCGCGCTGTTCGAGGCGGGGGCCATCGTGCTCCCCGAGCTCGACGCGGCGGCGGACGACTACTGCGCCGCCGCCTCGTATCCGGGAGGCCGGGACCTGTGGCTGTCGCACCGCATCCGCGGCGAGTACGGCGCACCGGCGCGCATGATGTGGCTGCTCGATCTGCACACGTCGATGGGCTCGGACAGCCGCATCGTCCCGACGCTCCAGGTGGCGGACCGCGACGCCGGCATCCTCGACCGTGCGCTGTACGTGTGGCAGACGTACAGCCAGCTCGACGCCCTGATCGAGGTCGAGGCGGGCGGTCCGGGCTCGTGGGTGTGGGGCCAGGAGCCCGAGCGCGACGACGCGTTCGCCGCGTCGTACGTCCACTACGCCGTCGACGGACGGGTCACGGCACTTCGGGGCGACGTGGCCTGCCCGTGAGGGAGGGGACTACTCCATCCACTCGCCCAACAGCGCCTCGTGTCGGACCTGGATGCGCTTCGCGCGATGCCGTCGAGAGACGCCACACCGGCTTCGACCCAGGGCGTGATGCGGCCCGCGCGGAGGCGGTCGTCCACGTCGGAGGGCCACGGGATCTCGAGCCCTCCGAGCGCGCCGAGCTGGCCGCGCAGCAGCTGGTTCTCGAGCCGCAGGGCGTCGAGCTCGTTGGCTGCGGGCACCGCGGGGCGCGGGGCGCGGGTCGGGGTCGGCGAGACGCCCGCGGACGGGACGTCGCGCGTCGGTGCACGCGCCTCCGCTGCCGGAGGATCAGGGGCTGTGGCGGGGCCTCCTGCCAGCAGGGCCGCCACGACGGCTCCGCCGACCACTGCACCGCTCGCGAACCCGAGCAGGGCGCTCCGTCCGTCCATGGCTCCTCCGCGACGACCCTACCGCCTGCGCGATGTCGGGTACACTGGGCGGATGGTCCTTCTCGTCGCCGTCGCGCTCGCCGAGCCCGTCGTGGCCACGGGATTCGACGTGCCCGGTGTGCTTCCCGCGGGCTGGTCGACGCAGGTCGGAGCCACGACGGGCAGCGGCGACAAGGAGCCTTCGATCGGCATCGTTCCGGAAGGGCGGGACGGTTCGCAGGCCCTGCGGTTCGTGGGGAGGGGGGACGTGGAGCGCTGGCCGGTGGTCCTGTCGCGCGCGGAGCCGGCTGCGCTGGGCGATCGGTTCCTCGTCGAGGGGTGGGTGCGGACCGAGGGCCTGCGCAGGGAGGGCGGTCAGTTCGACAATCGCTACCTCGGCATGGTGTTCGAGGATGCGAAGGGGGAGATCGTCGAGGTGGGCGGCAAGCCCGTCCAGGCGGTTCAGGCGGCGCCGGATCAGGACTGGACGCGGCTGTCGATCTGCGCGGCCGTGCCGGACGGGGCGGTCTCGGGCCGCGTGGTCCTCTTCGTATCGATGACGGGCACGGCGTGGGTCGACGACGTGTCCGCCGAGCGCATCCCCGCGCCCGAGTGGGCCGTGACCGAGACCACGCGGCATCGCTTCCACACGCTGCCCGGAGGGCCGATGACGGAGGCCCAGCGAAAGCGCAACGGCGCCATCCTCGCCGAGCTCGAAGGGCGGCTCGGCCTCCGGGCGTCCGAGCCGATCGACTACTTCCGGTACCCCGACCGCGCGACCAAGACGTGCCTGACGGGGAATGCCGGCAATGCCCACGTGTCCGACGAACACACCCTCCACTCGCTGTGGCCCGTCGATTCGCACGAGACCGTCCACGTGATCGCCCGCCAGAACGGCCGCTGCGACAGCCCGTTCCTCGTGGAGGGCCTCGCGGTCGCGATGAGCGGGCAGTGGATGGGCGAAGGGCTCGACGTCTGGGTGCGGAGGTTCCGCGAGGACGGGCGTCTGCCACCGCTGTCCAGGCTCCTCACTTCGTTCCAAGAGGTCGACGACAGGCTGACGTACCCGGTGGCGGGGTCGTTCGTGGCCTTCCTGCTCTGTCGGGGGGACATGTCCACGTTCCTGACGGTCTACTACGGTGAGGGTTCGGTGCACGAGCGGCTCCGCGAGGCCTATGGGGCGGACCTGGAGACCCTGGAGCGGGAGTGGCTCGCGGGGATCGGGGGGTAGATGGACCGGCTGCTGGCGGAGACGTATGACGCCGTGAACGCGACCGTGCGCGACCCGAGCGGCGATCGGGCGTTCTACGCGGGCCTCGCGGCGACGTGCGGCGGCCCCGTCCTCGAGATCGGCTGCGGCACGGGGCGCGTGTTGCTCCCCATCGCGGAGGCGGGTCACGAGGTCGTCGGGGTGGATCCCTCGGAGGCCATGCTCGCGATCGCGCGGCGCAGGCTGCCGGCGGGCGCGACCCTGGTGCGCGGGATGGCCGAGTCCCTCGACCTGCCGCGGCGTGACTTCGCGCTGGCGACCTTCCCGTTCCGGTCGTTCATGCACCTCGAGACGCCCGACGACCAGCTGGAGGCGCTGGGGCGCGTCCACGCCCACCTGCGCCCCGGCGGGTGGGTCGCGCTGGACGTGTTCGAGCCCAAGCTCGAGAGCTTCGCGCAGGACGTC
This sequence comes from Alphaproteobacteria bacterium, assembly GCA_020632875.1. Taxonomy (GTDB): domain Bacteria; phylum Myxococcota_A; class UBA796; order UBA796; genus JACKEQ01. The sequence continues at coordinate 45,639 of JACKET010000010.1, read as the reverse complement.
CAGCGCGGAGAGATGACGTTCACGTGGGAGGGCCGGCAGGTCCTGCGGAAGGCCACGATCACGCGGGACCGGGTGCTGCAGCACAACCGGGTCCACTTCGACTTCGTGGATCCGGAGACCGGCGAGGTGCTCGGCAGCTCGTCCTTCGTGATGCGCTGGACGTTCCGCTACGAGCTGGAGCACCTCCTGGTGCGGGCGGGCTTCACGCCGTTGCGGTGGTCCAGCGGGTTCGACGGCCGGCCCTACGAGGCCGAGGGCGACATCGTGGTCGTCGCGCGCCGCGCGTGAGGCTGGCGGACCAGCTGCCCGCCGAGGTCGCCGAGGTGTACTTCGCGCTGCGGTGGACGGACGAATCGCTGCATGCGCTCGGTGGGGACGTGAGGTCGGTGCCGGTCGCCGCGCTGGAGCCGCACCTCGATCTCGCGTACTGGGCCAGCGCGCCTCCCGAGCGGATCTTCGACCTCCGTCCCCGCGACGTGCTGGCCGACCCCGCGCGATTCCCTGGTCACACGGCGCGGATCGACGCAGCGGAGCTGCGATGGCCGTTGCGGGTCGCCGAGATCGAAGGGATGACGCTCGTGCTCGATGGTCTGCATCGGCTCGCCCAGGCGGTCCGGCAGCGCGAGACCCTCGTGCGAGTCGTGTCCGTCGATATCGATCTGTCCGCGTCGACCCCATCGCACCCACGTTTCGCGCCGAGCAGCAACGTCGCCGGCTATCGTCGGTCGAGGGGGTGAAGGTGGCGATTCCAGAGCACCCGTTGCCGCTGCGGGCGGAGCACGCCGATGCTCACGCGCGGTCGGTCTGGGCTGCGGTCTTCCGGCAGCGCCTGTTGTTGGCGCTCGGGGCACTGTCGTCGACCCTGTCGTGCGTGACCTCCGAGACCAGGGTCCCGAGCGACGCCGACACGGACTCGGATTCGGATGCCGACTCGGATTCGGATGCCGACTCGGATTCGGATGCCGACTCGGATTCGGATGCCGACTCGGATTCGGATGCCGACACGGACACCGCCTGGGAGGGCACGCCGTGCCAGTACTCCCACGGCGTCCTGGGGTCCGGCACGACCACGGTGACCGGGATCCTCAGCCCTCCGACGTTGATCTGTCCGGCGGATCCCTTCCAGGGAGGAGCGTGGCTGCAGCCCGTTCCGACGTGCTGGGACATCCCCTACTGGAACAACTCGATGCATGTCGTCGAGGACATGCTCGGGGTGAGCCTCCAGGGTCAGAGCGACTTCGAGTGCACGTATGAGCTCGTGTGCGAGGTCTGGTTCTCGTGTCTGGGGCGTCCGCTCCGTTCCGCCGAGGGAGTCGTCCTCGCGCCTGCCGGTCCGGCTCCGGGGTGGGGGCGGGAGGACGCCTCGTCGCACGGATCGCTCGATCCTGCAGAAGTCGCACGGCTCGGCGAGCACTGGATGCGCATGGGATGTGGCGAGCACAGCTCGGTGGCGGGCTTCTTCCGCCTCGGTCTCGACCTGCTCGCGCTCGGCGCGCCCCCCCAGCTGCTCCATGGGGTCCAGAGCGCTGCGGCGGACGAGATCCGCCACGCGGAGGGGTGCTTCGCTCTCGCGAGCGTGTATGCGGGCGAGCCCGTGGGCCCCGGGCCGATGCCGATACCCGCGTTCCGGGCTTCGACGCTGGTCGAGCTGGCGGTCGCCACGGCGGTCGAGGGCGCCATCGGAGAGACGCTGGGAGCCTGGATCGCGCGGATTCGCCTCGAGTCCGCGACGGATCCCGACGTTCGCCGCGTCCTCCAGACCATCGCGGAGGAAGAGACACGGCATGCCGAGTTGGCGTGGGCGATCCTCGCCTGGGCGCTGGAGCAGGGGGGCGAACAGGTTCGTGAGGCCCTTGCCTCGACGTTCGCGTCGGAGCCGGCCTGGCATGCTTCGGCCTCGGGTGACCCGCTCCCCGGCTACGGCCTGCTCGCTTCGGACGTTGAGCTCGCGGCCGCCCGCTACTGTTTCGACGCGGTCATCCGTCCCGTCGCGGCTGCACTGCTCCTGAGTGAAGCCGCCGCATGATCCTCGTCACGGGCACGCCACGCTCCGGAACGAGCATGTGGATGCAGATCCTCCGTGCTGCGGGATTGCCGACCCTCGGCGACGCGTTTCCGGATGTCTATCGGGACATCCACGAGGCCAACCCCGCGGGGTTCTTCGAGTCTCGCCTCCGGCACGGCGTGTACTTCGAGACCAATCCCGACCCGCGCTCCGGTGTCTACCTGCATCCGATGGCCACGCGTGAGCATGTGCTCAAGGTTTTCATCGCGGGATTGCGTCGCACGGACCACGCCTTCATCGATCGGGTCGTGGCGACCCTTCGGCCCTGGCGCCAGTTCTGCACGAGCTTCGAGCGCCTGATCGACATCGAGAACGCGTCGATGTCGGAGCGGGTGCGGGCAGGGGACCTCCCCGATGACGCCCTCGCGAACCGGCTCGCGCACCACGCCCGGTCCCGGGAGGCCCTCCACCCCGCGATCGCTTGGTGGAAGCAGATCTACGCGCTCATCCACGACGCGAGCATCCGGAGGTACCCGGTCCACGTCGTCGCGTACGAGCGTGTTCTCGAGGACCCTCGACGGGAGGTGGGCGCCGTGCTCTCGTGGCTCGGCACGGGAGACCTCGACCGCGCCGTGGAGGCGGTTCGACCGGAGCTGCGCACCCAGGACGACTCGGCGGAGCCGGTAGGGCTCCCCGATGTGATGGACGGCGACGTCATCGCCGTGTTCGACGCCGTCTACGAGGCGCTCGCCGCGGGTGCCCTGGACTCGGCGCTGATCACCCGGATGAATCGAACGAACGAGCGGCTCGCGACCTGACGATCCTGGCCTACGGAAGTCGAAGCCGGCTTCCGAAGACGGGCTTCGTACGCACGGACGCGGGGTCGAAGCCCGCGAGGCATCGTGTGTTGACCGACCAGCCCGTGAACGGAGTCTCCGCAGAGCACGGCGTTCGAGGCGTACGTCCTCCTCGGGCACACGATGGATGAGCGCGCCGCGCATGTGGCAGAGGGAGCAGTCGCACACCCGCACGTGGTCGATGTCGGCGGTGACCTCGAAGCGGAAGCGGCCGCAGTGGCAGGCGCCGGCGTAGGTGGTCTTCATCCTGGACCTCCGAGAAACGAGCGCTGTGGCCCGCTGTGGCCGCTGTGCGAGATTCGAGCCGGAGCGAGGCCGCTCTGAGCAGAAACGGCCCGCCCCATCGGGACGAGCCGCTCCTCCAGGCTCCGGGCTCCGGGCTCCTACGAGCAGCCGCTCGTCGCGCCGCAGCTCATGCACTTCAGGCACGACCCGTTGCGGACCATCGTCATCGCCCCGCAATCCCCGCAGGCATCGCCCTCGTAGCCCTTCGCCTTCGCGTCGAGCACGGCCTGGATCTTGTGGCTGCTCGCCCGGGTCACCAGGTGGACACGCGGCGTGGCGGCCGGCTCGGGCTCGGGCTTCGGCTTGTCGACCGTGTCGTCTTCGTCGTAGTACGCGTCGACGTCGACCTCGAGGTGGTGCGCGACCTCGGGGAGCGCGGGGGCGCCGCCCAGGACGACCTCTTCGTGGTACTCCGGCTCGCGGCCCTCGTTGTGCAGCGTGTCGTGGCGGAGGTCTTCCTCGGACACGTGCGCCAGGTCGTCGCGGCCCAGGTACGTGATGGCGAGCTCGCGGAACACGTAGTCGATGATCGACGTGGCCATCTTGATGCGGTCGTTGCCCATCACCATGCCGTTCGGCTCGAAGCGGCTGAAGAGGAACTGATCCGCGAACTTCTCGAGCGGCACGCCGTGCTGCAGGCCGATGGAGATGGCGATCGCGAAGCTGTTCATCAGGCTGCGGAAGGCCGCGCCCTCCTTGTGCATGTCGACGAAGATCTCGCCCAGCGAGCCGTCGTCGTACTCACCGGTGCGCAGGAACACCTTGTGCCCGCCCACGATGGCCTTCTGCGTGTAGCCCTTGCGGCGATCGGGCAGCCGGCGGCGCTTCGCGAGGTAGCGCACGACCACGCGCTCGGCGATGCGCACCGGGTCGGGACGCGGCGACCGACGCGGCGTGAGCGGCGCATCCTCTTCGAGGGCGTCGACCGCGGCGAAGAGATCGGCGGCCATCATGCTGGACAGCGGCTGCGAGAGCTTGCTGCCGTCGCGGTACAGCGCGTTGGCCTTGAGGCCGAGGCGCCAGGACAGCATGTAGGCGTGCTTCACGTCGTCGATGGACGCCTCGTTCGGCATGTTGATCGTCTTGCTGATGGCGCCCGAGATGAACGGCTGCGCGGCGGCCATCATCCGGATGTGGCCATCGACGCCGATGAAGCGCTTGCCGATGCGGCCGCAGCGGTTGGCGCAGTCGAAGACCGGCAGGTGCCGCGCCTCGAGGTACGGAGCGCCCTCGAGCGTCATGGTGCCCGTGGCGTAGGCATTCGCGGCGTCGATCTGGGCGCGGGTGAAGCCGATGGCCTCGAGCACGTCGAGGGTCGGGTCGTTCACGAGCGCGGCGTCGATGCCGAGGATGTCGGTGCAGAAGCTCTTGCCGAGCGTGTAGACGCTGAACGCGAACTTGATGTCGAACGCCGACACGAGCTGCTGCTCGACGCGCTGGAGCGTCGCGTTGTCGAAGCCCTTCGCCTTGAGCGCGTCGTGGTTGACGTGCGGAGCGCCGACCAGCGTGCCGTGGCCCGTGGCGTACTTCACGATCTCCTCGACCTGGGCGTCGGTGTAGCCGAGCGCGGAGAGGGCCGGCGGGACGGACTGGTTGATGATCTTGAAGTAGCCGCCGCCCGCGAGCTTCTTGAACTTCACGAGGGCGAAGTCGGGCTCGACGCCGGTGGTGTCGCAGTCCATCACGAGGCCGATCGTGCCGGTCGGCGCGAGCACACTGACCTGGGCGTTGCGGAAGCCGTGCTGCTCGCCGAGGGCGAGGGCGTCGTCCCACGCCTTGCGGGCCGCGGACAGCATGTCGGCGGGCGCTTCGGTCGGGTCGATCGGCACCGGGCGGATGGTGAGGCCGTCGTAGGCCTTGCTGGGCGCGTTGAACGCGGCGTGGCGGTGGTTGCGGACGACGCGGAGCATCGACTCGCGGTTCGCGGCGTAGCGCGGGAACGGCCCGAGCTGCTCGGCCATGCGGGCCGACTGCGCGTAGGACTCACCGGTGAGGATGGCGGTCAGGGAGCCCGCGATGGCGCGGCCCTTGCTGCTGTCGTACGGCACGCCCATGACCATCAGCAGGGCGCCGAGGTTCGCGTAGCCGAGGCCCAGCGTGCGGTAGTCGTAGGAGCGGCGGGCGATGGCCTCGCTCGGGAACTGCGCCATGGCGACGCTGATCTCGAGCACGGTCGTCCACAGGGTGACGCCGTGGGTGTAGCTGTCGAGGTCGAAGACGCGGGTCTTCGGGTCGTAGAACGCCGTGAGGTTCAGGCTCGCGAGGTTGCAGGCCGTGTCGTCGAGGAACATGTACTCGGAGCACGGGTTGCTGGCGTTGATCCGGCCATCGGCGGGGCAGGTGTGCCACTCGTTGATGGTGGAGTCGAACTGGACACCGGGGTCGGCGCAGGACCAGGCGGCGTTGCAGATGTCGTCCCACAGGGAGTGCGCACGGATGGTCTTGTGGACGGTGCCGTCGGTGCGGCGGATGAGCTTCCAGGGCTCGTCGCGCAGCACGGCATCCATGAACGCGTTCGGGATGCGCACGCTGTTGTTGGAGTTCTGGCCGGAGACCGTGTTGTAGGCCTCGCCCTGCCAGTCGGTGTCGAACACCGGGAACTCGATGTGCGTGACGCCCTGCCGCGCGTACTGCACGGCGCGGAAGATGTAGTTGTCGGGGATGGCGCAGCGACGGGCCTCGCGGATCGCGAGGGCGAGGCCGCGGTTGGCGAGCGGGTCGAAGCGCTCGTCGCCGAGGGCCTTCGCGTCGTGGATGCTCTGGAGGATGGCGTTCAGGCAGCGCTCGTTGAGCTTGCTGCCGGTGACCATCGCCGCGACCTTCTGCTCTTCGACGACCTTCCAGTTGACGAAGCTCTCGATGTCGGGGTGATCGAGGTCGAGGCACACCATCTTCGCGGCGCGGCGCGTGGTGCCGCCGCTCTTGATGGCGCCGGCGGCCTTGTCGCCGATCTTGAGGAAGCTCATCAGGCCGCTGGACTTGCCGCCGCCCGAGAGGCGCTCGCCCTCGCCGCGGAGGTTGCTGAAGTTGGTGCCGGTGCCGCTGCCGTACTTGAAGAGGCGGGCCTCGCGCATCCACAGGTCCATGATGCCGCCGTCGTTGACGAGGTCGTCACCGATGGCCTGGATGAAGCAGGCGTGGGGCTGGGGGCGCTCGTAGGCCGAGGCGGAGGCGACCACCTCGTTCGACGCGGGATCGACGTACCGGTGGCCCTGAGCGGGGCCGTCGATGCCGTAGGCCCAGTGCAGGCCGGTGTTGAACCACTGCGGGCTGTTCGGCGCGCACATCTGGCGGGCCATCATGTAGCGGAGCTCGTCGTAGAAGACCTGGGCGTCTTCTTCGGTGTCGAACATGCCCTCCTTGACGCCCCAGTACGTCCAGCAGCCGCAGAGGCGGTCGAACACCTGACGGCTGTCGGTCTCGCCGCCGAACCGACGGTCTTCCGCGAGGCCGGCCATGGCCTTCTCGTCCGGCACGCGCCGCTGCAGCCACGTCGGGACGCCCTTCTCCTTCACGGTCTTCGTCGCCGCGGGCACGCCCGCCTTGCGGAAGTACTTCTGCGCGAGGATGTCCGTCGCCACCTGGGACCAGCTGTTCGGGACCATGACCTCGGGGTTCTCGAAGACCACGGTGCCATCGGGGTTTCGAATCTCGGACCGACGGGGCTCGAACTTCAGTCCGTCGTAAGGAGAGTCCAGGCCAATGGTGTAGCGACGATGGACGCGCATGGTCACCTCGTAGGGAGTTCGGGAATGTAGGTGGTGGGTGCCGAAACGGCTTCTGCGGGGGCGATGTCCCGGTGGACCCCGTGCTGGACGCCCGGGGACGCGAGGGACGGAAGGTGTTCGCCTCAAGCCCAGACACAATATCTAGTGGTCGGAAATCAGAGCAACCCCAACATGTTGTGGGTGGGCTCGCGCTGAACCGCCCGTTCTTCCACAGGGCGGACAACGGACGAACCCCGCCAGTCGGGCGTGTCCGGAGGTCTGCGGGAATCCTGCCGCGGCGCTGTCCCAAAGCCGTCCCCTGTCGCCCCCATACTTTTCCACAGCTGTTGATTCGGACGAGAATCGAGCTTCTACCTATGTCTGGGGAGAATGGGGACAACGGATGTCCGCCCCGAAAAAATGTAGCTCACTTCACATTTCGGACCGGACGGGGGAGTGCGCGAGGCGCGGCGCCTCGTTACCCGACGGGCCGAGAGAGGGCGGCGAATGGTCACGGGACTCATCCACGGTCACTCCGGTCTGGCGTACCTGCTCGTGCTGTCGGCATCGATCTCGGTCGTGCTCGCGCTCGTCAATGCGCTCACCGGTCCCAAGCCCGGCCTCGTGAAGGCCGGCGTCGTGCTCGGGCGTCGCGTCGAGCCCGCGCTGATGGGCATCATCGGGCTCCTGGGCGTAGGGGCGTGGTTCGCGGTCGGGTTCCCGCTCGGCACGCCGTACCTGTGGCTCGGGGTGCTCGCGGTCGTGCTCCAGGGGATGCTCGTGGGCATGGGCACCAAGCCCGCGCTCGTGAAGCTCTCCGAGGGCGACGCCGACGCGCGGTGGCGCTGGGTCGTGGCGGCGGGGCTCAACGCCGCGCTCGTCTACGGCATCTTCGGCGTGATGCAGGCGTTCTAGATGGGCTCTCGCAAGTCGCTCATGCAGGTCGAGGACATCTCGCGCGAGCTCGATCTCGTGGTCTACCGCCTCGAGCGGCCCGTCGAAGAGTGCCCGAAGACCCTGCTCGACGAGCGCAACCGGCTGCGCCGCGAGCTCGAGTCCCTGCGCGACCGCCTCACCGACGTGGCCCGCGACCTCGAATAGCGTCCCGTCCGCGGATCCCGCGGCGGTTCCACCGGCGTTTCGGCAGACCCGGCGTTAAGGGCGGCCGGATCCAGGTGTCGGGACCGTTCGGCGTGCTGTGCCCGCCGACTCCTCCCTGGTTTGTATGGAGGCTTTCCGCATGTCGACCGATTCCAAGCACGCTGAGCTGTTCGGCTATCCGACCGGGCTGTTCAACCTGTTCTTCGCCGAGATGTGGGAGCGGTTCTCCTACTACGGCATGCGGGCGCTCCTCGTCTTCTACATGATCAAGGGGTTCCTCGGGTACAACGACGGCGAGGCCTACACGATCTACGGCGCGTACACCGCGCTCGTGTACATGACGCCCTTCTTCGGCGGCCTGCTCGCCGACAAGCTGCTCGGAGCCCGTCGCGCCGTGGTGTTCGGCGGCCTGTTGATGGCGGCCGGCCACCTGCTGATGACGCTCGAGAACGGCCCCGCGTTCTTCGGTGCCCTCGCACTGCTCATCTGCGGGAACGGCTTCTTCAAGCCCAACATCTCCACCATCGTCGGCGGGCTCTACGAAGAGGGCGACCCGCGCCGCGATGCCGGCTTCACCCTCTTCTACATCGGCATCAACCTGGGCGCGGCGATGGCTCCGCTGCTCTGTGGATACGTCGGTGAGACCTACGGCTGGCACTTCGGGTTCGGCCTCGCGACCATCGGGATGCTCATCGGCCTCGCCGTGTTCATCGTCCCCAACGCCGTGGCGCAGTTCCTCATCATGGGCGCCGCGCTGCTCACGGCGGTCGGCATGGTGTTCGTGCCCGAGGGCGCGCTGCTCGTCGCGGTGAACGGCTTCGTGGCGCTGGCGCTCGTGGCGTCCGGCGTCTCGGCGTTCATCGCGCTCGGCCGCGGCGGCCTGCCCGAGGATGCCGGCGCTCCGAAGCACGAGGGCGTCCTGCCGATGGAGTGGGCCGTGTACTTCGGCACGTTCCTCGTCGTCCCGCTGCTCGGCGCGCTCGTGTGGAGCGCCCGCACCGTGAAGGTCGTGCCCGAAGCCGTGCTGAAGTCCTTCGAGGACTCCGGCAACACGGGCCTCGAGCTCGTGGGCTTCCTGCTCCACGAGGTCTCCACGCCGCCCGGCCTCATCCTCCTGATCGTCGGCATCATCGCGACGGCCTACCTGCTGATCGAGGCCTTCCGCAGCGAGAAGGTCGAGCGCGAGCGGATGTTCGCCGTGCTCATCATGATGATCTTCAGCATGCTGTTCTGGGCCTTCTTCGAGCAGGCGGGCTCCAGCGTGTCGAACTTCACCGACCGCAACATCGACCGGGTCTTCGAAGAGCGCGTGCTGACGGCCTCCGACGTGGGCACCACCGTCACGATCCTCGTGAGCCAGGAGCAGCTCGGGTACCCGATCGGCGACGCGTCGCTCAAGGGCGACATCGAAGCGCAGATCCGCAAGGACTTCGAAGAGCGCATGGCCGAGCTCGAGGGCGAGGAACGCGCGACGAAGCAGAAAGACCTCGACGGCACCCTCGATGCGATGCGCGGCGAGGATCGCCTCACGCTCACGGGCCTCGACGCGCTCACGTCCGCCGAGAAGCTCGAGCGGCAGTGGGTGGTCGCCGACCACCACGTCGGGATGGGCGTGAACGGCAGCGTCGTGCCGGCCTCCACGTTCCAGTCCGCGAACCCCATCTACATCATGATCTTCGGGCTCGTGTTCTCGGCCCTCTGGGGCTACCTCGGCAAGCGCGGCCTCGAGCCGAGCACGCCGGTGAAGTTCGGCCTCGGGCTCGCCCAGCTCGGCCTCGGCTTCGTCGCGATGTGGTACGGGGCGAGCATCGCCGACGAGCGCGGCATGTCCGGGATGACCTGGGTCCTCCTCGGCTACCTGCTCCACACCACCGGCGAGCTGTGCCTGTCGCCCGTCGGCCTGTCGATGGTCACGCGCCTGTCGCCCGCCCGCCTCGTCAGCACGGTCATGGGCGCCTGGTTCCTCGCGACGGCGTTCAGCAACTACCTCGCCGCCATCATCGCCGCGCTCACGGGCGTCGGGCACGGCGAGGGCGGGGGCAACTTCATCCCCGTGCCGTCCGAGACGGTGCACGTCTACGGCGGCGTGTTCGGCCAGATCGCCATCGCAGCGCTGCTCTCGTCCGTCGTGATGTTCGCGCTGTCGCCGCTCCTCAAGAAGTGGATGCACGAAGACCTGCTCGGCCCGGATACGGGAGCAGGGCACCACTGATCTGGAGGCACTGGTGAACCCCGAAGAGGTCGTCGCTCGCGTGAAGCTCCGCCCGCTGACGCTGGAGGACTTCGACGAGCTCGTGGCCCTGCAGCAGCTCTGCTTCCCGACGATGCCGCCGTGGAAGTACGAGCACCTGCGGAGCCAGCTGAACGAATGGCCCGAGTCCCAGCTGGGGCTCTTCCTCGACGGCCGGCTCGTCGCGTCGGCCGCCCACCTCATCGTCGACTCCGACGAGTACGAGTCCTGGTCGGACTGGATGGACCTCGCGGACGGCGGGCTCATCCGCAACCACGACCCCGAGGGCGACACGCTCTACGGCATCGAGATGCAGGTCCATCCGGACTACCGCGGCATGAAGCTGACGCGCCGCCTGTACGACGCGCGGAAGGACATCTGCCGCGACCGCAACCTGCGCAGCATGCGCATCGGCGGGCGCATGCCGGGCTACGCCGAGCACCAGCACGCGATGACCGCCGAGCAGTACGTCCACGCCGTCATGGGCAAGCAGCTCTTCGACCCCGTCCTCACGGCCCAGCTCGCGAACGGGTTCCAGCTCCGCGAGATCATCCCCGACTACCTGCCGAGCGACGAGGACTCCGCGGGCTTCGCGACCTTCCTCGAGTGGGTCAACGAGGACTACGTCCCGCCCGTCTCGCGCCGCCAGCGCCGCGCCACCCAGCGCGTCCGCGTCGGGCTCGTCCAGTACAAGATGCGTCCCATCACGTCGTTCGAGGAGTTCGCCCGCCAGGTCGAGTTCTTCGTCGACACCGCCGGCGACTACCGGGCGGACTTCCTGCTCTTCCCCGAGCTGTTCACGCTCCAGCTCCTGTCGCTGCTCGAGCCCGGGCGCCCCGGCACCGCCGCGCGCCGGGTGGCCGAGTTCACCCCGCGGTACCTCGCGCTCATGGGCGATCTGGCGGTCCGCTACAACGTGAACATCATCGGCGGCTCGCAGTTCACCATCCGCGACGACGGGCTCTACAACGTCGCCTACGTCTTCCACCGCGACGGCCGCGTCGACAGCCAGGACAAGCTGCACGTCACGCCGAGCGAAGCGCGCTGGTGGGGCGTTCGCGGCGGCAAGTCGCTCAACGTCATCGACACCGACCGCGCGCGCATCGGCCTCCTCGTGTGCTACGACGCGCAGTTCCCCGAGCTCGCGCGGAAGCTCGCGTCCGACGGGGCGGATCTGTTGTTCGTGCCCTACAACACGAACGACGTCTACGGCCACAACCGGGTGCGCGTGTGCACCGCCGCCCGCTGCATCGAGAACCACCTCTTCGCCGTGACGGCGGGCTGCGTGGGCAACCTGCCGTTCGTCGAGAACGCCGACACCCACTACGCCCGGTCCGCCGTGCTCACCCCGTCCGACATGTCGTTCGCGCGGGGCGGCATCGCCGCCGAAGCCGACCCCAACGTCGAGACCGTGCTGTGCCACGACCTCGACCTGCAGGACCTCCGCCGCCACCGGCTCCGGGGCACCGTCCACAACTGGAAGGACCGCCGGAAGGACCTGTACCAGGTGCGCTGGGTCGGCGAGGACGACGAGGGCATCTGATGGGCGCCATCGGCGAGCTGCTGCGGGCGATCGCCCAGTTCGTGCCTCCGTGGGTGCTCGCCATCGCGGGCGTGCTGCTCGCGTTCGCGCTCGCGCCGGGCTGGCTCGTCGGGCTCAAGGTCAAGCGCGTGAAGGCCATCCTCCGGAAGACCGTGCGCGCCGACGACCAGGCCCGAAAGGCCCTCCAGGACGAGGCCTTCGCGCTGGCCCGCGACAACGGCGAGGTGCTGGTCGCGCTGGTGCGCGAGGCCGACAAGCTGAACCAGCCCCGCCTGCGCGACAAGGCGCTCAAGCAGCTGAAGAAGCTCGGCACCCACGAGGCCGAGGTCCGCAAGCTCGCCAAGCCCGAAGACCCGGCGCGCGACCGCAAGCTCGGGCACCCCGTCGAAGCGGCCGCGCTCATCGCCACCCTGCTCGAGTCCGGGGCGCTCGAGGGCGCCCGTGCGCGGCTCGACGAAGCGCTGAAGCGCTGGCCCGACGACCCCGGGCTCGCCGCGCTCGAAGCGCGCCTCCACGCATCCGAATCCGTCGGGGCCGGCACCGCTCCGACACCCACTCCGGAGACCCCATGAAGATCGAGATCACCAACGTCCACCTCGACCTCGGGGCCGGGCGGCGCGGCACGGACATGGGGCCGTCCGCCATCCACGTCGCCGGGCTCGTGCCCCGTCTGCGCGCGTGCGGTCACGACCTCGCGCTCGTCGAGCCCATCGAGGTCTACAACCAGGAGGGCATCGAGGACCCCGGCGACCCGAATGCCCGCTTCCTCGAGGCGATCACGCGCACCTGTGGGCGCCTCGCCGACCGCGTGGAGGCCGGCGCCCGCAACGGGTGGACGCCCCTCGTCCTCGGCGGCGACCACGCCCAGGCCATCGGCACGATCTCGGGGCTGTCGCGGGTCTACCGCGAGCGCGAGCAGCGCGTCGGGGTCATCTGGGTCGACGCCCACACCGACATGAACACGCCCGAGACCTCGCCCACGGGGAACATCCACGGCATGCCGCTCGCCGCGCTGCTCGGCCACGGCCGGCCCGAGCTGGTGGGCCTCGCCGGCGACCAGCCCGCGCTGCGGCCCGAGGATGTCGCGATCATCGGCGCCCGGGACGTCGACGCGGGGGAGGTCGGGCTCGTGAAGGAGCTCGGGGTCCGCGTGTACACGATGAGCGAGCTCGACCAGCGCGGCACCGCGGTGTGCCTGTCGGAGGCCATCCAGCGCGTCACGGCGCACACGGCCGGCATCCATCTGTCGTTCGACCTCGACGGCGTCGACCCGCAGCACGCTCCGGGCGTCGGAACGCCCGTGCCGGGCGGGCTCACCGTGCGGGAGTCGCACCTCATCTGCGAGACCGTGCACCGCCACGCCAAGCTGCTGGGGATGGAGATGGTCGAGCTCAACCCGACGCTCGACCACCGCAACAAGACGGGCGAGCTGGCGGTGTGGCTGATCCTCTCGGCCTTCGGCAAGACGATCCTGTAGTGGCGGGCGACGCGCCAGCGCGGGCCGATGGGCTCGTGCACCCCGTGCCCATCGCGGCGATCGCGCTGCTCGTGGTGAACGACCACTGGCTCAAGCACGCGTACGGCGGCCTCGTCACGGGCAAGCTCAGCGACATCGCGGGCATGGTGTTCTTCCCGCTGCTGCTCCAGGCGTTCGTCGAGCTCGCCGACCGTCGGGAGCCGTTCCGGCCGCGGCGTTCCGCGCTGATCGCGTGTGCCGTGGCCACCGGCCTGGTGTTCGGCTCGACGAACCTCTTCGAGTGGGCCGCGGACGCCTATCGCGTGGGGCTCGGCGTGCTTCAGTGGCCGTTCCGCGCGCTGTTCGCCGCTCTGGTCGGCGCGGACGTGCCGGGGCTGGCGACCGTGCGGCTCACCCAGGACCCCACCGACGTGCTCGCGGTGCCGTTCGTCGCCGTGGCCGTCGCGGTGGGGTGGAGGCGCGCTACTCCTCCGGAGGCTCCGTCTCCGTCGGGTCTTCCGCAGGCGCGAGGCCCATCGCGACCTTGAGCTGCGCGAGCTCGGCGCGGGCGCGTTCTTCGGCGGACTTCGCGCCCAGCTTCGCCTGGCGGCCGTGGATCGGGATTCCGTCGGCGTCGAGGTAGCCTGGGCTCGCGCGGCGGTTCAGCGCGTCGACGGCGTCCCGGACGCGGCCGAGGCCCTGCGCCGTGGCGGACGTGCCGAGCGTGCCGGACTGGTCGTCGACCGCGATGCGCGCTTCGGCGACGGCCTTGTGGGCGGGTGCGGCCAGCCGCTCCTGGTCGACCTTGCGGCGCTGGGTCTTCAGGGCGGCGAGCAGGGCGTCGGCCTCCGCGATGAGCGGGTCGTAGCCCGCTTCGTGCCCGTCGCCCTTCCGGGCTTCGAGGGCCCGCTTCGCGCGGAGCGACGCGAGGAGGTCGGTGTGCTCGGCGATTCGCGCATCGAGCCGCTGGAGCTCGGCCACGTACACGGCCTCGACGTTGCCCTGCTCCACCTTGCCTGCGATCCGGTCGAAGATGCCCATCCCGCCTCCACGGGGAACATAGCGGGCGGTGCGCCCCTGGCGCCCGCGCCGAGTCGCCCTCCGAGGGTGTCCCATCTGGGTCTGACCCGAATTGGACACCTGGTTCTCTCGTGTGGGTCGGCGTTTCGAGAGGGCTCTGGCACGATCGGGACAGGGGAGGACGGTGGGGTCCGTCGACACGCGACAGTCCCAGCGCTACGTGCGGGCATGCCGACACTCAACCGAAAGACGCTTCCGGCCGCGGTTCTCGGCTTCGTCGCTGCGGGCGCGCTCGTCGTCGGTGGGCTCGCCACGGCGATGGTCGGTGCGGGCGTGCTGACCCCTGGCTGGTGGATTCCGTGGCTCGTCGGCGTGGGCGCGGCGATGGTGCTCCTCGGCGCGGTCGTCGCGATGTTCGCCGCCGGAAAGGCCTTCGAGACCGACTGGGACGGTGAGGTCGCCAGCGTCCCCCGACTCCCGCCAGAGTCGTTCTCGGCGGCGCTCGACACGAAGGCGCGGCCCTGCTGGGTGTGTACCCAGTGCCGGGTCGCTCAGGGCGGCATCGGGATCGGGTCGTGCATGTACTGCGACTCCGGCGAGCACTTCTACGTGATCGAGTCCGACGAGGACGCGCGGATGGTCCGCGCGGCCATGGCGTAGCGCTCAGAACACCGCGTCGAACCCCGCCCCCGTCGTCACCCACGGGACCGCGCGCACCCCGCGCCCATCGGTGTCGAGCGCCGTCACCGTGGGACGCGCCATCGCGTGTGCGCTCCACACCTCCGACAGCACCCAGCCCACCTGCAGGCCCGGGCCCGTCGTCCCGAACACCCAGCCCGCCTGGTCGGGGAGCAGCTCCGGAGGCACGCCGTCGGGACGGCCGTCCGGGTAGCTCGGCGGGATCAGCACGCCGGACAGCGTCCACGTCGCGCGCGCCCGGACCCGGCGCCAGTCGGCCTGCCAGCCGCCCTCGATCGTGAGCCACCCGAACCCGCGGGAGGTCGCGAAGCCCGGCCGGCCCGGGCTGTTCGCGACCCCGAGGCTCACCGCGACCACCTGGTTGCGGCCCGGCGGGTCGTCGTCCCGCCGCCACACGCCCATCTCGAGCCCCATCGAGCCCACGCCCATCGCGCGCCGGAACGGCGGGGACGTCACGAACGCCGGGCGGACCGTCACCCCGAACCGCGGACCGTCCACCAGGCGCGCGAGGTCGTCCGCCCGGTACGCATGGCCCTCGGCGAGTGTCGCGTACCCCTCGGCCAGCACGCCGCCGCCGGGGGCCTGCAGCGCCAGGTGGTGCCGGCCGGGCTCCAGCGGGACCGTGCCGGGCAGCACCCCGCGCGTCCGCCCGTCCACGACGAGCTCGGCGCCGGCCAGGGCGTGATCCGTCCCGGCGTACAGGTACACCAGCGAGCGGTCGCGCTCGCGCCGCTTGTCGGGCTCGCCGGCGAGGACGACGTCCGCCATGCCCACCACGCGGAGCGCGGCCTCCGGCACCTGCGCGCCGTTCGTGCGCTCCAGCGTCTTCGCCCGCGCGTGGTCGTGCGCCTCCCAGGCCGTGACCACCGCATCGCCGTCGCGGTCGGCCTCCGCGAAGCCCCAGCCGAGCGCTTCGAGCAGGTAGTACGTGTACACGCCGTGCCCGAGCTGGTCGTCCTCGACGCTCGGGCGACCGGGGGTCGTCGCGAACAACAGCGCCTCGCCCGCATCGAGCGAAGCGCGCTTCACGAGGGAGCCCGCGACGGGCGCGTCGGTACGGTGCTCCGGTCGGACCGCGCTCTTGCCGTCGCCGTTGAAGCAGGCGTCGATCACGAGCGCCTTGCGCGCCGCGGGGACCGTCGAGAACCACGTCGTGAGCGCGTCGAGGTCGATGGCCGTGTGCTCGAGGTCGCTCGGCTGGCTGTCCTTCGACAGCAGGAACCGGCGCCAGCCCTCCGCATCCGGCACGCGCGTGCCGTGGCCGCTGAAGTACACGACCACCACGTCGTCGCGGCGGGCCGCGCCCTGCAGCGTCTTCAGCGCGTCGAGCAGCCCCTCGCGGGTCGGGTCGCCCAGCGTCACGACCTGGTCGAAGCCCCCGCCGCGCTTGCTCTCGAAGACCTCGGCCAGCGCGGACGCATCGTGCTTCGCGTGCTTCAGGTCGGGGAACGCGGGGTCGTCGTACGCGTCGACGCCGGCCACGAGCGCGAGACGGCGCGGCGCGAGGGCGGTCTGCAGCGCCTCCGCCGTGCTCTGGGCAGGCTCGAGCCCCTTGGTCCGCACGCCCCTGGGCGCGCAGGCCGCGAGGATCAGGGCCAGTGCAGGACCAGCGAGTCCGACACGCACGTGCCTCCTTCGTCTTCGCACCATTCCACCACGTAGCGCCGCTGCCCGCCGGCCGCGTCGTCGGGCGTCCACGCGAGGGGCGTGTTGCCGCCGAGGGCCGCGCTCCCGGCGTCGGCGTGCCACCGCAGCACCTCCTTCGCCCCGGCGGGACCGTGCTCCACCAGTGTCAGGCTGCCGGCGCGCGTGGTCTGGACGTGGAACACGACCGCCTCGCCCTGCGAGAGGGCCCCGCCGTCCGACAGCTCGCGGACCCCGCGCCCCTCCGCGACCGCGCGCAGCGCGACGTCCGCGTCGACACCCGACCCGCGCGTCCGCGTGCCGTCTCCGGTCGACAGGCCCACCGCGACGACCGCCGCCGCCGCGACCGCGAGCAGGCCCGCGGCCCATCCCCACCCGGATCGCGCGGGCGGCTCGATGGGCGGCTTCGACCGCGCGCGCTGGAGGATCTCCGCGGCGGACGGGCCCGCGGACACCGGGGGCATGGCGCCGAGCACCTCTTCGAGGGCGCGGGCGTCGGCGTGCTCGGTGCGCGCCGCGGGATCGCGCGCCAACAGCGCTTCGAGCGCGGCCTGCTCGCTCGGATCGAGGTCGTCGTCGCGGAGGCCGATCAGGTCTCGGGGATCGGGGGTCATGGGTCCTCCCTCTCGAGGAGCGTCTTCAGGGTCTTTCGCGCGTAGGAGAGCTTGCTGCGGACCTGCTGGTCGGAGAGCCCCGTGGCCTCGGCGACCTCGCGGCTCGCGAGCCCGTGCGCGTAGTAGAGGAGCACGACCGAGCGGTGCTCGTCGGGCAGGGACTGCAGGGCGGCCTCGACGCGGCGCCGATCGCGGAAGCCGTCGATGGCGCCTTCGAGATCGGGCTCGACGGGCTCGGGGGCCAGCAGGGGCAGTACCTTCCCGCGGGTGCCGCGGCGGCGGAGGTGGTCGAGGCACTTCCGCTGGAGCACCGTGAACAGGTAGCTCCGGAAGCTGCCCGTGGGCGCGAAGCGGCCCTCCACCAGCGTCACGAAGGCCTCGGTCACGAGCTCTTCCGCCTCTTCGGGGCTACCGACCATCCGCACCGCGTAGGCGGTCGCCCGGGGGCGCCAGCGCGCGTACAGCTCGGCGAATGCGCTGTCGTCGCCGTTCTGGAAGGCGAGGACGAGATCGGCGTCGCTGGCGGGGGCGGTCGCGGGCATCATCAGGCATCAGAACGCGCGGCGCGCGAAGATGTGGACCAGAAAAAACCAGTCCACGGATCCGGCGCCCGTCCGTTCTGGAGAGCGACGGAGGAAACATGTACCGCCTGCCCATCGCCCTCGCCTTCATCGCCCCGCTCGGGGCCTACGCCGCAGACGCCGACGGAGACGGCTTCGATGCCGCCTGGGACTGCAACGACGCCGATCCCACGGTGTATCTCGGCGCCCCCGACGTCTTCGCGGACGGGGTCGACAGCGACTGCAACGGCTTCGACGGCCCGATGCTCGACTCCGACGGCGACGGCCTGCCGAACAACTTCGAGAACAGCATCGGGATGGACCCGTTCTCCGCCGACACCGATGGCGACGGCGTGAGCGACCCCGACGAGGTGGACTTCTCCTCCCAGGCGGGCCCGTTCATCGATGCCGACGGGGACGGGGTCCCCGCGTTCCTCGACCCCGACGAGGGCGGCGGGAGCGTGCCGATCCAGGATGCCGACGGCGACGGGTTCGCCGCGGGCGGGGGCGACTGCGACGACAACGATGCGTCCGTCTACCCTGGCGCCCCCGAGGTGATCGACGGCATCGACAACGACTGCGACGGGCTCGTCGACAACGGGGGCGGCACGTCGTTCGATGCCGATGGAGACGGCATCTCCGACGGCCAGGAGGGTGCCCCGAACCTGGACACGGACCAGGACGGCATCCCCGACTACCTCGATGTCGACGACGACAACGACGGCATCCCCACGATCGTCGAGGGCGCCGTCGACGCCGACGGAGACGGGATCCCCGCCTACCTGGACTTCGACGAGCAGGGCGGGGGAGGCACCGACCTCGACAACGACGGCTTCACGGCGCAGGGCGGCGACTGCGACGACTCGAATCCGGCCGTCCACCCCGGGGCCCCCGAGGTCCCCGACGGGCTCGACAACGACTGCGACGGCCAGGTGGACGAGGGCTCCAATCCCTTCGACGCCGATGGCGACGGCATCTCCGACGGCCAGGAGGGCGCGCCGAGCCGCGACTGGGACCAGGACGGCATCCCGGACTACCTCGACCCCGACGACGACAACGACGGCATCCCCACGATCGTCGAGGGCATCGTCGATGCCGACGGCGACGGGATCCCCGCGTACCTCGACCCCGACGAGCCCGGCACCCAGTCCGACCTCGACGGCGACGGCTTCCCCGCGCCCGTCGACTGCGACGACCTCGATGCGTTGGTGTTCCCCGGCGCCCCCGAGATCCCGAACGACGGCATCGACCAGGACTGCGACGGCGTCGACGGGGGCGGAGGCACCGACGACGACCGGGACGGCGACGGCTTCGCGGGCAACGTGGACTGCGACGACACCGACCCCTCCGTGAACCCGGCGGCGGCCGAGATCTGCGACGGGGTCGACAACGACTGTGATGGTCTGGTGGACCCGAACTGCGTTCCCGACACGGACCTCGACGGGGACGGCTGGGCCGAGCCCGGAGACTGCGACGACTCCGATCCGTCGGTGTTCCCGGGGGCTCCCGACCCCTGCGACGGCATCGACCAGGACTGCGACGGCGCGGAGATCGGGTGTGGTCCCGGCGACACCGACGAGGACACCGGCGATGACGAAGAGGGCCCCAAGGGCTGCACGGCCACCGGCGCCGGTGCGACGTTCGCGGTGCTCCTGCTTCCGCCGCTGTTCTTCCGCCGTCGGCGGGTGTGAGCCACCTCACCGAATCCGGTGTCAGAGCGAACCCGAACATCGCGTGAGTCTGCATTCGACGCGGTGTTCAGCTCGTTCTACTTCTCGGTTGACACGTCAAGCCTCGGACCCCGGACGACCAATCGGCTAACACCTCCCGGCTTCGCGCCGTCCTGTGGACGGAGGCGAACCTGGGAGCGCTCCTGGCCGTCCGAAGCCCGATTCCCGCCGCCGACCGGCCCGTCACGGACGAGCAGGGCCTGGTCGCGCGTGCTCGGGAGGGCGACCGCACCGCGTTCGTCGCGCTGCACGGCCGCTATGCGCGCGTCGTGCACGGCGTGCTGTTGGCCCGCGTCCCGCCCGGCATCGCCGCGGATCTGGTCCAGGAGACCTTCCTCACGGTGCTCGAGCGCCTCTCGGGCCTGCGCGAGGACGGCGCGTTCGGCGGCTGGGTGCTCCAGATCGCCCGCAACCTCGCCGTCGACTGGCACCGCGCCAACCGGAAGGTCGTGGCGCTCGACCAGGCGCCGGAAGCCAGCGTCGAGCCCCGCCGGACCGCCGAGGCCGAGCAGGTGCTCGCCGCGATCCGGAGGTTGCCCGAGGCCTATGCCGT
Source organism: Alphaproteobacteria bacterium (assembly GCA_020632875.1). Classification (GTDB taxonomy): domain Bacteria; phylum Myxococcota_A; class UBA796; order UBA796; genus JACKEQ01. Next base: position 25,635 of record JACKET010000010.1, on the reverse strand, counting down.
TCCGCTGACCCTGCGGCTCGTCGAGGGCCTCACCGGTCCCGAGATCGCCGAGCGGCTCGGCATGACGCACGGGTCCGTGCGCGTGAACCTGCACAAGGGCATGAAGCAGCTCAAGGAGGAGCTGGGGGTGAGCGATGGGTGACGACTACCTCTGGGACGGCTCCGGCGAGGTCGACCCCGAAGTCGCCCGTCTGGAAGGGCTGCTCCGCGAGCACCGCTACGATCGGGAGGCTCCGGAGGCGCGAGAGCCCCGACGTGGCCGCGGTTGGGGCCCGCTGCTGCTCGCGGCGTCGGTCCTGATCGTCGCCGGCCTCGCCTGGGCGCTGTTCCCCGGCAGCGAAGCGGGATGGACGCTCGAGAGCGCCAGCTGTCCGCAATGCACGCTCGCCGTGGGCGAGTGGCTCGACGCGTCCGAGCCCACGCGCCTCCAGGTCGCCGACATCGGGCACATCGACGTCGCCCCCGCCTCGCGCGTGCGCATCAAGGCCACCGGCGAGCGCGAGCACCGCCTCGAGCTCGAGCGCGGCGCCATCCACGCGAGCGTCGTGGCGCCTCCGCGCCTGCTCGTGGTCGAGACCCCCGCGGCCGACGCGGTGGACCTCGGCTGCGAGTACGACCTCGCGATCGACGCGGACGGCGCGGGCCGCCTGACCGTGCAGTCCGGCTGGGTCGCGCTGGAGGGCGCGCACGGCACGACCACCGTGGTCCAGGGCAGCTGGGCGCCCATGCGCACCGGCGAGCCTCCCGGCCTGCCGCGCTATCTCACCGCGTCGACGGCCTTCTCCGCGGCCGCCGACCGCGCGGAGTCCGATCCGGACGGCGCGATGGACGACCTCCTCCGCCTCGCCCGTCCGACCGACACCCTGACGCTGTTCCACCTCCTCCCGCGCGTCCAGGGCGCCGAACGGGAGCGCGTGCTGGCGGAGATCGAGCGCCTCGGGCCGGGACGCGTCGACCGGGGCCTCGACCGCGACGCCATCCTCGCGCTCGACCCCGTGGAGTCGGAGCGCCTGCTCGCGCTCCTGGTGCGCTGCTGCCTCGAGAAGTGAGGTAGCGGGTAGCGGGAGAAGGAGGAGCCCGCCCGGGGTTGGGGAGCAGAAGGGCTCGACCCGCTACCCGCTACGTTCACTGACCGTTCGGGCCGCCGAGGTGGCCGATGTCGCTGCGCGTGGCGTCGAGGTCGAGCACGGCCGGGTCGCCGGCGTCCACGAGTGGCGAGGCCGCCGGCAGCGTCCAGTCGGCCCCGTAGAGCGGGTCCACGCTCACGTTGCCGTTGCTCCCGACCGGGCTCGTCATGCTGTCGAACGCGTTCGGCCAGAAGTTGCTGTAGGAGGCCGTCAGCACGGCGGTGCCCTGGGCGCGGACGTGTCCGTTCGGCGCCGCGCCGGTGTTGCCCGACACGTCGGTGTTCAGGAAGGTCGCGGTGCTGTTGGGGAACAGGTGCACAGCCAGCCCGTACGAGCTCGGCGCGGTCGTGTGGTTCCCCGCGATCGTCGAGTTCGTCACCGTCGCGGTGTGGCCGAACATGTAGAGCCCGATGCCGTAGGACTGCGTGCTGTTGACCACCTGGTTGTCGACGACGAGCGCGTTCTCGAGGTTGGTGGTCCCCGACGAGAGCAGCGCGATCACGCCGCCCGCGTTGGGGCTCCCGTCGATCGTGTTGTCGGTGATCAGGGCGCCGGTGAGGTCGAGGTCGCCCTGGTAGACGCGGATCGCCGCTCCGCGCGGCTGGTTCGGCGCCTTCGCGACGTTGCCGGCGGCGACGAAGTCCCGCACGGACGCGGTACCGCCGATCTGGACGTACGCCGTGCCGTCCATCCAGGCGGCGCCTTCGGCGAGGTTGTCGTAGAAGTCGAGCCCGTCCGCGGTGAGGGTGCTGTAGTAGCTGTAGAGCCCCGCGCCCTCGAGGACCTCGGCGCCCACCGTCATGGCGGTGTTGCGCTCGACCAGGACGTTGCGCATCGTGACGTTCGCCCCGCTGGTCATGTAGATGCCGGTGCCCTTGCACGCCTGGTTCGTGCACGCATTGTCCCGCACCCACACGTCGTCGAGCGTGATGGTGCCGCCCGCGAGCCGCAGGCCGGCGCCGTTCGTCGCCACCCCGTTGAACAGCGCGACGTGCCGCAGCACCAGCCCGCCCGCGCCGTCCGCGCGGAGCACATTGCCCTGGAACAGCCCGTCCAGCTCGGCGTATCCGCCGACCCCTTCGATCGTGATGGCCTTCGCGCCGGTGTTCACGCGCCCCGGGTACGTGTCGGCCTGGAGGCAGAGGAGGTCGCCGTCGACCGCCGCGTTCACCGCGTCCTGGACGGTGGGGTACAGCATCGGGTCGGGCAGCTCCAGCTCCTCCACCGCGCCCGCGCAGGCCGTGTCGAGGCCGTCGCAGCGCGGGGGCGCTCCGGGGTACACGAACGCGTCGTGGTCCTCGCAGTCGGTGTGGTCGAGGAGCCAGCCCGCGGCGGGCGCGCACGTGAGCTCGCCGACGCTGATGGCGTCGCCGAAGCCGTCGGCGTCCGCGTCGGGGTACCACGTCGCCAGGAGCCCGTCGTCGACGACCGTGTCGCAGTCGTTGTCCGCGCCGTCGCAGATCTCGGGGTTGCCGGGGAAGTTCGCGGCATCGGTGTCGTCGCAGTCGGTGGCGTCCGCGACGTGGCCGGACGGAGGGCCGTCGCAGGTGGACACCGGCGCGACGGACGGATCGCCGTACCCGTCGCCGTCGTCGTCGGGCCACCAGTCCTCGAGGAGTCCGTCGTCGACGGCGGAATCGCAGTCGTTGTCGAGGGCATCGCAGATCTCGGGGTTGCCCGGGAAGCGCGCCGCGTCCGCATCGTCGCAGTCGTCTCCGTCCGCGACGTGTCCGCTGGGGGCGGTGCACGCCTCGGCCGTGAGCGCGGCATCGCCGTGCCCGTCGCCGTCGGCGTCGAGGTAGAAGGTCGACTGCACGTCTTCGTCGGTCAGGGTGTCGCAGTCGTCGTCCGTGCCGTTGCAGGACTCGGTCGCTCCGGGGTTCACGGACGCGGCGTCGTCGTCGCAATCCGTGGCGTCCTGGACGTGCCCGGACGGGGCATCGCAGGCCTCGACGGGGGTGCCGTTCGGGTCCCCGAAGCCGTCCGCGTCGACGTCCGGCCACCACTGGACCGGCGTGGTGCACGGATCGGTGTCGGTGTCGGCATCGGAGTCCGTGTCCGCGTCCGTGTCGGCGTCTGCATCGGTGTCGGAGTCCGTGTCCGTGTCGGTATCGGCGTCCGCGTCGGAGTCGGAGTCGGTGTCGGCATCGGAGTCGGTGTCCGCGTCGGTGTCGGTGTCGGCATCGGCGTCGGAGTCGGTGTCGGTGTCGGACTCGGCGTTGTCGGTGTCGGCGGGGCCGCTCTTGCAGGCCGCGAGCACCAGGGCGAGCGCGAGGGTCAGTCGCATGGGGGAGACCTCCTTCTGCTGAGGGGTCACGCGCAGAGAGCGCGGCTGGTGCGGCCGTTACGGTCTGTTACAGAGGCGGGCTCGGAGGTCGGATGGTGCTGGTGTGGAGCCTGCTCGGTTGCGGGACGGGGATCGAGCCGGCCGAGCGCGTCGTCCGCGGGGAGCTCTGGGACGCGTCGGGAGGGCGGCCGGGGGCCGTGCTGATCGCCGAGGGCCGGATCCGCGACGTCGTCGACGACCCCACGCCGTACATCGGGCCCGACACCGTCGTGGTCGATGCGCCCCGGATCACCGCGGGCTTCGTCGACGCCCACGCGCACCCGTCGGGACTGGGCCGAAAGCTCGTCGAGCTCGATCTCACGGGGCTCTCCACGCTCGAAGCCACGCTGGGGGCCGTCCGCACGGCCTCGGGTGACGGCTGGATCCTGGGTCGCGGCTGGGATCAGAACGACTGGTCCGACCTCGAAGGCGACTGGCCCACGGCGGCACAGCTCGACGCGGTCACGGGCGAACGTCCGGCGGCGCTGCGCCGGGTCGACGGCCACGCGGTCTGGGTGAATGCGGCGGCGCTCGCGGCGGCGGGCATCACGGCCGACACGCCGAGCCCGGCGGGCGGCGAGATCCTGAAGGGCGCGGACGGCGCGCCGCTCGGCGTGCTGGTCGACACGGCCATGGATCTCGTGCCCACCCCCGAGCCCACCGCCGCCGAGCGGCTGGCGTGGGCGAAGCGGGGCACGCAGGCCGCGCGGGAGGCGGGGCTCACCGGCGTGCACGTCATGGGGGCGGGCGATGCCGAGATCACCGCGTACCAGGCGCTCGACGCGCGCGGTGAGCTGCCGATCCGCCTGTGGGTGTACGCCAGCCCGGGCACGGATGCCGCGAAGACCCTGGTGGAGACGGGCCCGTTCGGCGAGGGCCGCGTGCGCGTGGTCGGCGTGAAAGCGTTCGCCGACGGCGCGCTGGGCTCGCGGGGTGCGTGGCTGTCGGCCGACTACGCCGATCGCCCGGGCCACCGCGGCACCCCCATCGACTCCCAGGAGACCCTGACCGCGCTCGCGACCGACCTCGTCGCCCAGGACGCCCAGCTCGCGGTCCACGCGATCGGCGACGCCGGGGTGCACGCGACCCTCGAGGCGTTCGCCGCCGCCCGCGCGGCGCATCCCGACAAGGCCGGCGTGCGGCTGCGCGTCGAGCACGCGCAGGTCGTGGCGCCCGCCGACGTGCCGCGCTTCGCCGAGCTCGGCGCAATCGCGTCGATGCAGCCGACCCACGCCACCTCCGACATGCCCTGGGCCGAAGCCCGGCTCGGCCCCGAGCGCGTGCGCTGGGCCTACGCGTGGCAGACCCTCGGGAAGGCCGGCGCACACGTGGCGTTCGGGTCCGACTTCCCGGTCGAGTCGCACGAGCCGGCGCTCGGCATGCACGCCGCGCTGACGCGCACCGACGCCGACGGGAACCCCGCGGGAGGGTGGTTCCCCGAGCAGCGGTTCTCCGACGCCGAGGCGGTCGGGGCGTTCACCGCCGGCGCCGCGTACGCCGCGCACGACGAGACGCGGGTCGGCCAGCTCGCCGCCGGGCGGGTGGCCGACCTCACGCTGTGGTCCGACGACTGGAAGCCCGTCGGCACCCTGGTCGACGGGCGATGATCGAGATCGACGCGCTCGACGTCTTCGACCGCTGGGCCCGGGCGCCGCGCGAGCCGGCCGCCGTGCAGGGCCTCGACCTCCGCGACCGCCGCGCGGCCCTCGAGGCGCTGCGGTGTCCCGGAACGCTGTTCCTGGCCTGCCGCCTCGACCCGCACGTCGCCGGGCACCTCGTCCAGCACGGCGCGATCGTGGTCCCCGACCTCGACGGGCGCGCCGCCACCGTGCACCGCTCGCGCCTCTACGCGCCCGAAGAGCTCTACGACGTCTTCGACCCGGAGCGGCCCGAGTCCTTCCACGACTGCCTCGACCAGCGGATCTACCGGCAGTTCCTGCTCGACGGGAAAGGGCGTCCGGCCGACATCTCGGTCGGGCTGTGGCAGGGCCTGCACGACCACAGCATCTCGGATGCGCTGTTGGAGGTGCTCGAGGGCCGCCGGGTCGTGTCGGTGATGGGTGGGCACGGCATGGAGCGGCGCGACCCGGGCTACGCGGTGGTCGTGCGTCTGGCGAAGAAGCTCGCGCAGCGCGGCTACCTCATGGTCTCCGGCGGCGGGCCCGGCGCCATGGAGGCCACGCACCTCGGCGCCTGGCTCGCCGGCCGGCCCGACAGCGCGGTCGACGAGGTGCTCGCGGGGCCGTTCGCCGAGCGGCCCGAAGGTGCGCGGGCGGGCGCCGAGTACGCCGATCCGGACTGGCTCGTTCGCGCGTGGCGCGTGCGCGAGGCCTGGCCGCGCGTGACGGACACGATCAGCGTCGGCATCCCCACCTGGCTGTACGGGCACGAGCCGCCGACGCCGTTCGCCACGCACATCGCGAAGTACTTCGCGAACTCGATCCGCGAGGATGGCGTGCTCGCGGTCGCGAGCCACGGTGTGGTCTTCGCGCCCGGCAGCGCGGGCACCATCCAGGAGATCTTCCAGGACGCCTGCCAGAACCACTACGGCACTACGGGCGCCATCTCGCCGATGATCCTGCTCGATCGCCACTACTGGACGCACGACAAGCCGGTGTGGAGCCTGCTCTCCACGATGGCCGACGGCCCGCGCTACGGCGAGCTGCTCGCGCTGGTCGACACGTGCGACGAGGTCGTGCAGCAGGTGCAGCGCTACGAGCCCTCGTGGTACCGCGTCGAAGCCGATCCGCACGCGGCGCTCGAGGTCGAGCTGCGCCGGGCCCTGAAGCTCCGCGACAACTGGTCGATCGCGCGCGTCGAGGGCGATGCGGCCCCGTCCGCTCGGGCCTGGTGCGGCATGGGCGACGCGGCACGCGCTGCCGACTGGCTGTTCGCGGTGGGCGGCGACGACTGGATCGATCGCGATGCGGCCATCGCGTTCTGGGAGGCGCGACTCGAGACCGAGGCCGTCGCCGTGGCGCTCGTCCGCGATCCGCGGCCGCCGCGCCCCCTCGTGTCCCGCGACCTCCTCGCAGTGCGGATCGGCGGTCACGAGCAGCTCTGGAGCGCGTCGCTCGCCGACTGAGCGCGTCGCCGGGCGCCCGGGGTGTGCCAAGATGCGCGCATGTTCCTCGTCTGGAGCCTGGCGTGGGCCTCGGATTGCACCGAGCCGCTCACCGAGAAGGAGCTGAAGTCCATCGTGTCGGCGGCCAGCGCGGCTGTCGGCAACGACGACGTCGCGGGCTTCCGGGGCCAGTACAAAGAGCTCTCGCGCCGCGTGCCGTGCCTCGCGGGCCCCGTCCCCAGGGCGTCGTGGGCCGAGATGCTCGTGCTCGACGCCATCGTCCGCTTCGCCGAGGGCCAGGATGTCTCCGCCCCGCTCGGCACGGCCCGCACGGTGGATCCGGGCGTCGAGGTCCCGCCGTTCCTCGCCGAGATCGAGACCCCCACGCGCAAGGGCGGCGACTCCGTCCCGTCCGGGGTCGAGCTGTACCTCGACGGTGCGCGGGTGACGCGCCTCCCGCCGCTGGCCGGCGATCACGTCGTCCAGCGCGTGGTCGACGGTGAATGGGAGAGCACGCTCTCCAGCTCGGTCCCGAAGAGCTGGACGAGCTCGGGGCCCGTGAAGGCCATCCGCGAGCCCATCGAGCTCGGCACGCGGTGGTTCTACGCGGGCGCGACGCCCGGCGTGGCGTGGATGCGCCAACACCCCGAAGAGCCCGGCGACTACCTGCCCGAGGCGAAGCGCCTCGCGGTCGGCGTCACGGTTGCCGGCGAAGCGCGCCTCTGGGTCGACTCCGTCGGGGCGTTCACGCGCGGTGCCCTCGCCCTCCAGGTCGGGCGGCTGTCGGGCGGCGGGCTTCGGCTCGATCCATCCGTCGAGCTCGGCGCGACCGTGGCGCTGGGCCCCGTCGTGGGCGAGGCCGGCGCCATGGCGTCGTTCACGCCGTTGCTCGAGGGCGGCAAGAACCGGCAGCGCCTCGACCTGCTGCCGGCCCTCGGCGTGCGGTGGCTCGACGACTCCTTCGACGCCGGGCTCACGGTGGCGGGCTGGCTCGACAGCGCACGGGTCCGCGCCCGCGCGGGCTACAGCACCGACGCCGGCGCCGGGTTGCTCCGCATCGGCCTCGAGGTCGGGGGGCATTCGCGGGGTTTCGAGCAGCAGCTCCCGGATCGCGACCGCGCGCTGCGCCAGACGGTCCTCGACGCGGGCCTGGCCCTCGGGCTCGTGGTGCGATGAGCCCCACGTGAGGTAGGCTCGTCGCATGTGGCTCGTTCTCTCCGTTGCTTTCGCGATCGAGGTCCAGGTGGGGGCCGACAAGCCCTACACCACCATCGGCGATGCGCTCGCCGCGCCCGACGTCACGGTGATCCTGGTCGATCCCGGCGCGTACGACGTGGGGTTCGGGCTGCAGGGCCGCACGGTCGAGATCCGCGGCACCAGCACGCGGCGCACGCGCCTCCGCGTCAGCAACGACTCGGTCGAGGTCGGCGGTGACGAGGCGAACCCCGGGCACCTGCTGCTCACCGACCTCACGCTCCAGAAGACCGACGACCAGGAAGAAGCCCTGTACATCGGGGATTTCGGAACGGTGACCCTCGAGCGGGTCTCGGTCCGCGGCCGCCGGTTCGACCAGGTGCAGCCGATCCCCGACTTCCAGGATCACCGCGCGGTGATCCGCGTGCGCGGCGGCACCCTCGAGGCGACCACCACCGACTTCGTCGAAGCCACGTCGTACTCGGGGGCGGCGCACATCGACGCCGTGCGCGGCTCGGTCCTCCTCGACGACTGCGTCCTGGTGCTCGCCTGGTCCGAAGCCGATCTCGGGGGTGCGATCTACGTCGAGAGCGCCGATCTGACGATTCGCGGCTCGGTGGTCGCCGACAACGAGGCGCGGCGGGGTGCGGCGGTCTTCGCGAGCCAGTCCACGGTGACCATCGAGGGCTCGACCATCGCCGCCAACCGCGGCCAGGATGCCGGCGCGATCTCGATGCGCGACGCGTCCACCCTGACCCTGACGGGCTCCGAGCTGTGGGACAACACCTCGGGCAACGGCACGGTCAGCGTCGAGACGGGCGCGGCGACCATCGCCACGACGGTGTTCCGCGACAACCACTCCGTGGGCTCCGGCGGCGGGCTGCAGTGCCTGTCGGCGGCGTGTGACGTGAGCGACTCGCGGTTCGAGCGCAACGTGTCCGACACGGGCGGGGGCGGCGTGCACCTCGGCAGCGCCACCGGGCGGGTGGTGCGCACCGAGATCTGCGACAACCAGGCGCCCGTCGACGGCGGCGGGGTGCGGTTCGCCGACTCGAGCGTCGCGTTCACCAACAACCTCGTGCTGGGCAACCAGGGCGGCGGGGTGGCGGTGGCATCGGGCACGGCGACCATCCAGCACGTCGCGCTGGTCGCGAACCACAACCCCACGGGTGCGGCGGTCCGGGGCTCGAACTTCCTCCTGATCGACACGCTGGTCGCGGGCCACGACGACGGGCAGACGCTGGTCGCGGCGAACAACCCCGCGAACGCCACGCTCTCGAACAACGGCTACCACGAGAACACCCTTCCCGCGCAGGGGGGCGTGCAAGACCTCGGGGGCAACGAGAGCCGCGACCCGCTGCTGCACGTGTGGCCCCCGGTCGGCTGCCGGCTCGACGACTACCGGCTGCGTCCCGAGAGCCCGCTCATCGGGGCCGGCAGCAACCAGGGCGAAGACATCGGCGCCTTCTCCGGTCCCGAAGCGGGCGTGGGCACCGGAGACGCCGACGAAGACGGCATCGACGCGGCCTACGACTGCGACGACTCCGATCCCGAGCTCGGCCTGCCCGTGCTGGTGTTCCCGAACGACCGGGATCTCGACGGGTACGCCGACGAGCGCGACCCGGGCACCCGCTTCGAGGCCTGTCCCTCGCCGGGTCGGGTGACCGCGCGGGGCGACTGCGACGATGCGTCCGCCACGATCTACCCGAACGCGCCCGAGGACGTGGGGGGCTCCGACCGCGACTGCGACACCTGGGTCGATCCGGCGGTCCACCCGAGCCGCGCCTGCGCGGTGGCGCCCGTCACGGCGGGCTGGCTCGCGCTGTTCGGGCTGCTCGCCTCGCGCCGTCGGTAGCTATTCGATGGTGCAGGTGCGCATGAGGCGCTTGCACCGCACCGTGTTCATCCGGTCGGCGGTGATGGTGCCGGAGCCGGACCGCACGTAGCCGTTCCCGAAGTCCGCCTCGATGCGGTACTCGCCCGCGGGGAGGCTCCCGCGTGCCGCGCGGGCCCCGGCGCTCCCCACGAGCTGCACGGGCACCGGCGAGTCGACCTTCACGAGGCCGGTCGCGACCACCGGCTCTGCGACGGGCTGGGGAGCAGGCGCGGTGACCTCGGGCTCGGGGTCGGTGGGCTCGGGAGGCTCGGGGTCGGTGGGAGGCTCGGGATCGGTGGGCTCGGTAGGCTGCGGAGCTGCTTCGGGCCCGGTGGGAGCGGGCTTCTCGACCGGACCCGGACGCGGGGTCGGCCGGGGGCGGGTCTCGCTGGTCTCGCCACCGACGAGCGACTGCCCGAGCATCACGCCGGCGAACATCGACGTGATGCCCGCGCCCAGCGCGCCGAGCGCGAGCAGCAGCACGACCCAGACCCACCACGGGGTGCCGCCGCCGCGCCGCCGCACCGCGCTGATCGTGCGGTCGACCGTCTCGACCGACACGGGCTCGTCGACCTTCGCGGCGGGCCGCGGCGGCAGGCGCCCCGTCTCGGTCTCCGGCGGGCGGAGGTCGTCGTCGGGCCGCGCGGGCACGGGCGTGCTCTCGACGATCCGCCGCCCGGACAGCTCTCCGTCGCGCAGCGGCGGGGTGAAGGCGTGCTCGCGGCACCACTGGCGCGTCGAGCTGCCGCGCAGCAGCCCCGACTCGGTCTCGAGCAGGGTCGCGAGCTCGGAGGCCGACGGGCGGATCGTGCGGTCGAACGCGAGCACCTGGCGGAGCAGGTCGCGCATCGTGGTCGGCACGTCGGCCGGCAGCTCGGCGATCTGCTGGTCGAGCAGCGGGCCGTAGTTCGACTCGGTGGCGACGGCCACGTAGTGCTGCTGGAGCGAGAGCCCGTTCAGGAACCGGTGCTTCGACAGGCCCTCGAACAGCACACACCCCAGCGCGAACACGTCGCCCTCGGGGCCGGTGATGTTCCCGAAGCGCTCGGGCGCCATGTACTGGTACGTGCCGATGAGCGTGTCGGTCGTGGTCGACGCCTCGCGCTCGATGTTCGCCCGGGCGATGCCGAAGTCGAGCAGCTTCACCTGGCCGTGCTTCGAGATCCGGATGTTCGCGGGCTTGATGTCGCGGTGCACGAGCTGCATGGGCCGCCCGTCGGAGCCCGGCGTCGACCAGGCCGCGTCGAGGCCGCTCGCCACGTCGCCCACGCACTCCGCGAGCATCCGTGCGCTCACGTCGTTGTCGCCCTTGAGCAGCACGCTCAGGTCGACGCCATCGACGTATTCCGTGACGAGACCCACGCGGCCGTCGAGGATGACGAGGTCGTGCACCTTGAGGATCGCGGGGTGGTCGAGCGCCGAGAGCAGGTGCGCCTCGTCGCGCAGCCGCTCGACGGACTGCCCGAACGGGTCGAGCCCCTGCCGCAGGAGCTTCACCGCGACGGTCTTCCGGACCCCCGACGGCGAGACCAGGGTCGCTCGATACACCTCTCCGAACCCGCCGCGGCCGAGGCACTCGTGCAGCTCGAACGCGCGCCCGAGCGTCTGGGGCACGCTTTGGTCCGTCTTGTCGGCGTTCATTCGTGGCGTACTCTACCCCGGAGCCCGGTGACGGCTCGGTGGCAGGGCCCATCGCTTAGGGCGGTTTTAGCGACGGCGCCGGGCGGCCAGCGCGATCAGCGGCAGCACGAGCCAGGCCCCCGAACCGCCGGTGGACGTGGAGCACTTGCAACCCCCGCCGCCGTACTCGCCATCCTCGTCGGTGTCGGTGTCGTCCGTGTCGGTGTCGGTGTCCGCATCGGAGTCGGAGTCGGTGTCCGCATCGGAGTCGGTGTCCGCATCGGTGTCGGAGTCCGCATCCGAATCGGCATCGGTGTCGGAATCGGAGTCCGCATCGGTGTCGGAATCGGAGTCCGCGTCCGTGTCGGAGTCCGTATCGGCGTCGGTGTCGGTGTCGGAATCGGTGTCGGCATCGGTGTCCGCATCGCCACCGGTATCGCCGGTCGCGACGACGCCCGTGTCGCCGGTGGGCGCGGTGCCGGTGTCGGTGTCGGTGTCGGTGTCGGTGTCGGAGTCCGTATCGGCGTCGGTGTCCGCGTCGCCACCCGTGTCGCCGGTGCCCGTCGCGGTGTCGGTGTCCGCATCGGTGTCGGTATCGGCGTCGGTGTCGGAGTCCGTATCGGAGTCGGTGTCCGCATCGGTATCGGAGTCGGTGTCCGCATCGGTGTCGGCGTCGGTGTCCGCATCGGTGTCGGAGTCGGTGTCCGCATCGGTATCGGAGTCGGTGTCCGCATCGGTGTCGGAGTCGGTGTCCGCATCGGTGTCGGAGTCGGTGTCCGCATCGGTGTCGGAATCCGTGTCCGCATCGGTGTCGGAGTCGGTGTCCGCATCGGTGTCGGAGTCGGTGTCCGCATCGGTGTCGGAGTCGGTGTCCGCATCGGTGTCGGAGTCGGTGTCCGCATCGGTGTCGGAGTCGGTGTCCGCATCGGTGTCGGAGTCGGTGTCCGCATCGGTGTCGGAGTCGGTGTCCGCATCGGTGTCGGAGTCGGTGTCCGCATCGGTGTCGGAATCGGTGTCCGCATCGGTGTCGGAATCGGTGTCCGCATCGGTGTCGCTGTCCGAGTCCGCGTCGGTGTCGCTGTCCGAGTCCGCATCGGTGTCGGCGTCGGTGTCGGCATCCGTGTCGGCGTCGGTATCCGCGTCGGTGTCGGCATCCGTGTCGGTGTCGGCATCCGTGTCGGCGTCTCCGCCGTCGGGCACGAGGGACAGGGACAGGTCGAAGTCGCCCTGGGCCGTCGTGAAGCCGTGGACCAGGATCTGGTACGCCGTGCCGGCCGTCACGGGCGTGACGACCTCGCTCTGCAGGCCGCAGGCGTCGTCGCTGCCGGCTTCGCACGCGAGCGCCGCACAGCCCCCGCTGAACACGCCGAGCTTCGTGTCGTACGTGGCACCGCCGCACAGCGACGCGGTCAGCGTGCCGTTCGCGGTCGCGGTGTACTCGTACCAGACGCCGTTCTGGCCATTCGTGGTGTCGCAGGTGGGCGAGGTCGGCGCGGGTGCGCCGATCGTGGTGCCCGACGTGATGCCTTCGGTGATGGGGGTTGCGTTGGCGCACAGCGAGTTGGCCGGGTCGCAGATCCCGTCGCTGTCGAGGTCGAAGACCGCGTCGTCCTGCCCGGGACAGGCGTCGCGGTCGTCGCAGACGCCGTCGCTGTCGGAGTCGAGCGTCGCGTCGTCGCCGAAGCACAGGTCGCACACGTCGCCCACGCCGTCGCTGTCGGCGTCGGCCTGGTTCGGGTTGGCGTCCATCGGGCAGTTGTCGGTCGCGTCGCCCACCCCGTCGGCATCGGCGTCGGTGTCGAACGTCGAGGTGAGCGTGAAGGTGCCGGACTGCGACTGGAACCCGTGCACGAGCACCTGGTACGGGACGCCCGCGGTGACGGGGATCGTGAGCTCGGTCGTGAAGCTCCCGCAGCCCGCCACGTCGTCGGCCGCGTCGACGCACGTGAGCGTGCCGCACCCGTCTTCGTAGACGGTGATCTTCGTGTCGAACGACGCCATGTCGCAGGTCGACAGCGTCACGACGCCGTCGGCGCCCGACGTGAGCTCGTACCAGACGCCTGGCGAGGTCACCGCGGTGCCGCACGACGGGGTCGACTGGACCGGAGAGCCCACGGTGGTCGAGGTGACCGAGTCGTTCTCGGTGATCGCGAAGGCATCGCCGCAGGTGCCGTTCAGCGGGTCGCAGATGCCGTCGCCGTTGCTGTCGACGTCGGTGTTCACGGCACCGGGCGTGCCGCGGTCCCCGTCGCCGAACGGCGCGATCGCCTCGCACCAGTTGGCGCCGACGTCGTTGTCGGCGGCCGTGGTGAACACGGGCATCAGCGACATCGTGCGGCCGGTGGGGTCGGGGAACGCCGGCCCGCCGTCGTAGGCCACGGCATCGATGGGGGACTGGCCGTACTGGAGGATCACCTCGTCGTCGCCGTTGGCCAGGGTGTAGGCGCCTGCCGTCGCGGTGCCCCAGCCCCAATCGGCGATCACGCCCCCGTTCGTGAGCGGGTTCGCGTCGCGGGCGAACACGGCCAGGCCACCGGGTGGCACCGACACGTTGGCCTCGACCAGCAGCCCGTCGGTGTCGAGGTCGACCATCTCGAGCCCGAACAGGTCGAGGTGGAACGGGCCGCGGTTCGCGACCTCGAACCACTCGCCGGCCGCGTCGGTGACGATGGCGGGGTTCTGCATCACCTCGGTGACGACGATCTCGCCGGGCTGCACGCCGAGCAGGCCGAGCTGGCCATCGAGCCCGTCACAGTCGTTGTCGATGCCGTCGCCCCACATCGGGGCGTTCGCGTACTCGTCGATGTGCGGGCCCACCGCTCCGTTGTTGTCGTCGCAGTCGGTCGTCGCGCAGATCCCGTCGGCGTCGAGGTCGATGCAGGGAACGTCCAGCACGGCCGGATTGCGCATGCTGCGGAGCTCGAACCCGTTCAACGCGCCGTCGGCGTCGGGATCGGTGCCCACCAGGCCGAGCAACGCCTGGTCGATGTCGTCGAGCCCGTCGCCGTCGTTGTCGACGAAGCCCGCGCCGCACGCGCCCGTGCGGATGTCGCGCGGGTCGTTCGGGTTGCACAGCAGCGCGATCTCGGTGCCGTCGCTGATCCGGTCGCCGTCGCTGTCCCAGTCGGCCGGGTTCGTGCCGGTGACGAAGAGCTCGACGCCGTCGGGGAGCCCGTCGAAGTCGGAGTCGGGAGCGAGGGAGGAGACCGGGCTGAACGGGTTGGCGGGGGCCTCGTTCACGTCGTCGAGCCCGTCGGCGTCGGCGTCGCCGAGGAGGAAGATCAGGTCGTCGACCGGGTTCGTGGGGTTCAGGCCCAGGAACAGCTCCAGCGAGTCGACCACGCCGCCGGCGTCGGAGTCGGCGAGCACGGGGCTCGAGCCCGACGCCGTCTCGAGCAGATCGGGCGCGAGATCCCAGTCCGTGTCGGCCGGATTGGCGTACGCGAAGGCGGGGAGGAGGGCGAGGAGGAGGGTGGGGCGGCGCATTCGGACTCCGGCGGTGGCCGCGACCACTCTACCCCTCCCGGCCTCGCGCGTCAGCGACGGCGGCGGGCGAGCAGCCCGGCGAGCCCCACCAGCAGGACGCCCTGCACCGGCGACGTGGTGCCGCACGCGCACAGCAGCTCCTCGCGCTCGAAGCCCGTGTCGGTGTCGGCATCCGTGTCGGTGTCGGCATCCGTGTCGGCGTCGGTGTCGGCATCCGCGTCGGAGTCGGCATCCGTGTCGGCGTCGGCATCCGCGTCGGCGTCGGAGTCCGCGTCTGCGTCTGCGTCGGCATCGGCGTCTGCGTCGGCATCCGTGTCGGTGTCGCTCGGGCCGCCCGCGCCGAAGATCTGGATGTCGTCGACGTACAGCAGGTTGCCGTACCCGGACACGTTGACGAAGGCGACCTGCACGCGGCTGCCGACGAACGGCGTCAGGTCGACGGTCTCGGTGCGCCACTGGTTCGCGGCGGGCACGAACTGGCCCGCGAGCGCCGGGGCCGTGGCGAGCGTCGTGCCGGACTTGTCGTACACGCTGTAGTAGGTGTTCGAGCAGTCGTCGCTGACGGCCACGATGAGCTGGTCGGAGAGCGTCGCGTCGTACGGGGCGTATGCCACGTCGAAGGTCAGCGTCGCCGTCGAGGTGCCCGTGAGATCGACGAACGGCGTGACGAGCCAGTCCTCCTCGCCGCTGAAGTTCGCGTCGTAGTTGTTGAGCACCGCGCTCGCGACTCCGTTGCTGGCCGCGGTCGTCGTGCGGGCCCAGGTCTCGACCTGGTCGAAGTCCGCGACGAGCCACTCGGTCGGCGGGAAGGTCGACGACTCGAAGCCCTCCGACACGGGGAACAGGGGGCTCTGGTCGTTCCAGGCCTCGATGTTCACGAGCATGCTGTCGTTCGCCGGGTTGCCGTCGGTACCGCCGTTCGGGGCGTTGCTGCGCACCTCGAAGGTGTGCACCCCGGGCGTCGTGGTGACGGCGTTCATCACCACGTCGGTCGAGGTGTTCGTCGCGAGGTTGCCCGACCACGCGCCGCCCGCCTGGAACGCGCCGCCGTCGAAGCGGTACTGCAGCGAGGCCGACGTGAGCGTGTTGGAGCCGCGGTTCGTGAGCGTGACCTCGGGCGCGAAGGTCGTGCAGGTGTACGTGTTGTCGGTCGGGAAGACGACCTCGGTGATGCTCGCGTCGAGCGGCCCCGTGGCGACGTTCGGATCGAAGCCGTCGAGCGTGAGCGTGGCCGGCTGGCCGGGGGCGAGCCAGTTCTGGAGCCGCGTCGCCGCGGTGGAGCCGTCGGAGAAGGAGCGCGACAGCTTCCCGTACCAGTCGGTGATGTTGCAGCCCGCCTGGCCGCCGTGGAGCTGGCCCACGATGCGGTGGCTCTGGCTGTGGAACAGCGGCGAGCCGGAGCTGCCGCCCTCGGTCGTGCCGTCGTCCCAGTTGTTGATGCGCCAGTGCGTCTGGACGCCGCCGTTGTAGTCGTCGGACGTGAGCGCGCTGTTCTCGAAGCTGATCTTCTTGATGTCGCCGCTCGGGTGGTGGATTCCGACCGCACCGGGCGGCGTGGTGCCCGTGGCATCCCAGCCCGCGAAGAACGGGTTGTACCCGACGGGGACGGGCGTATCGAGCTCGAGCAGCGCGAAGTCGGAGTCGAAGGCGTTCGCGCGGAGGGTCGAGCCCGAGACCTCGTCGTAGCCGGGAGAGGCGCCGGGCGTCGCGCAGGTCGCGGCCTGCCAGTTGAAGCGGTAGCTCCAGAACGACGGGTCGTCGCCGCCGAGGCAGTGGTTGGCCGTGAGGAAGTAGGGCGTGCCGTCCTCGTTGGTGTTGTTGATCAGCGCGCCGGAGCAGAACCCGGCGTTGAAGGTCGTGATCATCGCGACCGACCGGATCTCGTCCTCCCAGCCGGACGAGCACGCGACGTTGTTGTTGCACGTCAGGGACGAGAGGAACGCCTTGTCTTGCACCAGGTAGTCGTCGGCCGTGCGGTAGCCGTGGGTGAGCTCGAACACGTGCACGTCGCCCGGGAACGCCGCGTCGGCGGGCTCCCAGTACTCGACGATGACCTCGTCGCCCGGGATCTCGCCGGTCGCGAGGAGCTTCTTCGCGCCGCCGTTGTAGTCGGTGAACGCGCCCTTCACCGCGCCGTCGGGGGTGTGCAGCCACAGCTTCGCGCCGGGCGGCAGATCGAACCGGTCGAACTGCAGGTGCAGGGTCTTCGCGCCGGGCGACCGGACCGCCTGGCGCCAGACCATCGAGCCGTCGGGGAGCTGCGTCCACGCGCCCTGGTCGTCGAGCCCGAGGTCGACGGAGCGCTTCACGCCGAAGCGCCACGGGATGTCCTTGCGGCCCTCGTTGCGCCGGTCTTCCTCGCGGTACGCGGTGAGGTCGGGCTCGAGCAGCCGGAGCCGCGGCGCCGAGTCGGCGAAGTACACGCTCTTGTAGGGGTCGATGCTCGGCGGAGACCCGCCGAACTCCTGCTGTGCGGACGCGGTGGGGAGGAGGAGTCCGAGGACGAACAGCGACATGGGGACCTCGCGCGGGGTGCACACCATAGCCGCATGCGGAGCCTCTGAGGTGCGACGTGCGGCCCAGCGTGTCAGACACCAGGGGACGACCCGGGAGCGCCGTGATGCACGTCTGGTTCTACGAGGCCTTCGAAGAGGAGGCGGAGGCGCTGCGCGCGCTGCTGCCCCCTGGCGTCGAGGCGGGGTTCTGCGCCGAGACCATCCAGGAGGCCCGCCACGACGGGCCCCGCGCGCCGGTGATCTCCACACGCACCCAGTCCGTCCTGCCGGATGCCTGGGAGGGTCGCTTCGACGCCTGGCTCTCGCGGAGCACCGGATACGACCACCTCGTGGCGCTGCGCGAGCGGTGGAGCGCGGTCCCGGCGCTGGGCTACCTGCCGAAGTACTGCGCCACCTCCGTGGCCGAGCAGGCGCTTCTCATGGTGCTGGCGCTGCTCCGCCGGCTGCCCGCGCAGACCGAGCAGCTCCACCGTTTCGAGCGCGACGGGCTGACGGGCCGCGAGGCGAGGGGGCGGACGCTCGCGGTGTTCGGGGTCGGCGAGATCGGCAGCGAGGTGCTGCGCGTGGCGCACGGCATCGGCATGACGGCCATCGGCGTCGACATCGACCCCTGGCGCCAGGGCGTGCCGTACGTGTCGCCCGACGAAGCGCTCGCGCGGGCCGATGCCATCGTGTGCGCGATGGACCTGCGGCGCGACAACATCGGGTACTTCGGGGCCGCGAGGCTCGCGAAGGCCCGTCCGGGCGCGGTGTTCGTGAACATCAGCCGCGGCGAGATCTCGCCGACACCCGCCCTGCTCGCGGCCCTCGAGGCCGGCCGGCTGGGCGGGGTCGCGCTCGACGTGTACGACGAGGAGCGCGACCTGGCGCACGCCCTGCGGTCGGGCGCGCCGCCGCAGACCCCGTCGGCGGCCGCGGCGCTCGCGCTGCTGCGGCGGAACGACGCGCTGCTCACGCCGCACAACGCGTTCAACACGGAAGAAGCCGTACACCGGAAGTCGGCCGACTCGGTGACCCAGGTGAAGGCGTGGATCGAGCGCGGCGCCTTCGTCTGGAACGCGCCGTGAGGCGTCCGGACGCGGTGCTGTTCGACCTCGACGGTGTGATCGTCGACTCGACGCCCGCCCACGCCGCCGCGTGGACCGCGCTGTTCGCGGAGGAGGGCGTGGCGTTCGGCCCGGCCGACTACGAGGCCGTCGCGCTCGGCCGCTCGCGGGACGCCGTGCTGCGCGAGGTGCTCGGCGACCTGGCGCCCGACCGGATGGCCCGGCTGATGGCGCGGAAGGTCGAGCTCGTGCGCGAATGGCTCGACGTGCACGGGCTCGCGCCGCTGCCGGGCACCACGGCCTTCCTCGACGCGCTCGATGCGGCCGGCATCCCGTACGCCATCGCGACCAGCAGCCGCACACCGGAGCTCCTGCTCGGTGCGGCCGGCCTGCTCGAGCGCTTCGCCGTCATCGTCGACCGCGACGACGTGGAGCACGGCAAGCCGGAGCCCGACCTGTACCTCGAGGCCGCGCGCCGCCTGGGCGTCGATCCCGCCCGCTGCTGGGTGGTCGAGGACGCGCCCGTGGGCGTCGAGGCGGGGCTCGCGGCGGGCTGCCGGGTGATCGGGCTCGCGGCGGGCGGGGTGGACCACGGATTGTCCCGTGCACACCGGGTCGTCTCGCGACTGGACGCCGAAGCGCTCCTCGGGGCGGCGACACCCGGGCGCGAGGGCGCTATGAGGGCCGGCATGACGACCAAGATCCTGGTGACGGGTGGGGCGGGCTACCTCGGTGCGGTGCTCGTCCCGAAGCTGTTGGCGAAGGGCTACGAGGTGACCGTCCTCGACTGCCTGCTCTTCGGGTCGAAGCCCCTCGAGCCCGTGATGGCGCACCCGCGCTTCACGCTCGTCGAGGCCGACATCCGCGACCACGATCAGGTCGATGCCGTGCTCGCGCGGGGATTCGACGTGGTCGTCCACCTCGCGGCCATCAGCAACGACCCGAGCTCCGACCTCGACGCCGACCTCACGACGGGCGTGAACCTCACGGCCATCGAGCACCTCATGCCATCGGCGAAGAAGCACGGCGTGAAGCGCTTCCTCTACGCCAGCTCGGCGAGCGTGTACGGCATCAAGGACACGCCCGACGTCACCGAAGACCTCGAGCTCGAGCCCATCACGCTCTACGCGAAGTACAAGGCCGCCGGTGAGCAGATCCTCGCGGGGCTCGTCGACGACGCATTCTGCGCGGTGTCGGTGCGCGCGGCGACGGTCTGCGGCTACAGCCCGCGCCTCCGCCTCGACCTCACGATCAACATCCTCACGTCGCACGCCCTCACGCGCGGCGCGATCCGGGTGTTCGGCGGGTCGCAGCTGCGCCCGAACATCCACATCGAAGACCTCACCGACTTCTACGTGACGCTCGTCGAGGCGCCCCGCGACCTCGTCCAGGGCCAGGCGTTCAACGTCAGCGCCGAGAACGCGAGCGTCATGCAGCTCGCCGAGATGATCCGCGACGCCATCGACCCGTCGCTCCCCATCGACGTCGAGCCCACGAACGACAACCGCAGCTACCACCTGTCCGCGGCCAAGCTCCGCGAGACGCTCGGCTGGGCGCCGAATCACTCGCTCGGCGAGGCGGTCTCCGACCTCAAGGCGGCCTTCGAGCGCGGCGACGTGCCGAACGTCGACGACGCCTGGTACCGCAACGTCGTGTGGATGAAGCAGTTCCCGGGATTCTGGCGCACCGGGGCCACCCTGTGAGCATCGAGGTCCCGTACGTCGACCTCGGTGCGCAGAACCGGAAGCTGAAGGCCGAGCTGCTCGCGGCGGTCGAGCGGGTCATCGACCACGGCTGGTACATCCTCGGTCCCGAGGTCGACGCGTTCGAGTCGCGGCTCGCCACCCGGCTCGGGCTCCCCACGGTCATCGGCGTGAACTCGGGCACCGACGCGCTGCTCATCGCGCTGCGGGCCGCCGGCGTCGGCGCGGGCGACGAGGTGATCACCGTGTCGCACAGCTTCGTCGCCACGGCGACGGCCGTGCGCCTGCTCGGCGCCACGCCCGTCTTCGTCGATGTCGACGACGACACGATGTGCATGGACCCGACGAAGCTCGCCGCCGCGGTCACCCCGCGCACGAAGGCCGTGCTCCCGGTCCACCTCAACGGGCACCCTGCCGACGTCACGGCCATCGGGGCCTTCTGCCGCGACCACGGCCTGCAGCTCGTCGAAGACGCCGCCCAGGCCATCGGTGCCGAGCACGCCGGGCGCAGCGTGTGCGCGACGGGCATCGGCGCGTGGTCGCTGCACCCGCTGAAGGTGCTGTCGGCGCTCGGCGACGGGGGCTTCGTCACGCTGCCCGACCGGTCGCGCGACGAAGAGCTGCGGCAGTGGCGCAACCTCGGGCTGGCCGGGCGGGGCGTCGCGGCCCACATCTCCGGGAACTCTCGCCTGGATGCGCTCCAGGCCGCCATGCTGTGCGTGAAGCTCGACCACCTCGACGCGTTCATCGACGCGCGCCGCGCGCACGCCGCGGCGTACCGCGAGGCGCTGGCCGGGGCCGTCCGCCTGCCGCCGGTCGAGAAGCCCGGCGAGAAGGGCGTCTACTCGGCCTTCGTCGTCCGCCACCCCCGCCGTGACGCGCTCGTCGAGGGCCTCGCCGCGCGCGGGGTCGACGCCAAGAGCCACTACCCGGTCGCCATCCACCAGATGGCGCCGTTCGCCGACCTCGCGCACGGCGGTCTGCCGGTCACCGAGCGCGTCGTCGACGAGATCGTCAGCCTGCCCGTCACCCCCGAGCTCGACGCGTCCGGCCGGGCCCGCGTGATCGAGGCGGTGCTCGACGTGACCCGCGCCATCGGGCGGGTCGACGCATGACCAAGATCCTCCCGCTGTCCGAGCTGCAGGCCGTGCGCGCGCGGCTGCGCGCCGAGGGCAAGCGGGTGGTGCAGTGCCACGGGTGCTTCGACATCGTGCATCCCGGCCACGTCCGCTACCTGCGGTTCGCGAGCGAGCAGGGCGACGTGCTCGTCGTGAGCGTGTCGAGCGACGCGGTCGTCGGCAAGGGCCTCGATCGGCCGTACATCAACGAAGAGCTCCGGATGGAGAACCTCGCGGCGCTCGAGTTCGTCGACTACGTCGTGCTCGACGACCACACGTGGGCCGGGCCCATCCTCGAGGCCGTGAAGCCCGACGTGTACGTGAAGGGCAAGGAGTACGAGACCAACCAGGATCCGCGGTTCCTCAAGGAGCGCTCGCTCGTCGAAGACTACGGCGGCACCGTGATCTTCGGGTCGGGCGACGTGGTGTTCTCGAGCTCGGCCATCATCTCGCGCTACCGCCAGAAGTTCGACCTCGACCGCGACCGCATCGCGTTCTTCTGCCGCCGCCACGGCATCACGCGCGACGCCGTCGACACCGCGCTGACCTCGTTCCTCGGGAAGAAGGTCGTCGTCTTCGCCGACCCGCTGCTCGACGTGTACGTGCACGGCGAGGCCGCCGAGGTCGCGTCCGAGGCCCCGATCCTGTCGGTCACCCCGACCTCCGAGACCGTCTACGTCGGCGGAGGCGCGCTGATCGCGGGCCAGCTCGCGCTGCTCGGCGCCGACGTCACGCTCGTCACCGTGCTCTCCGACGACGCCGATGCCGCGCGCTTCCGGTCCGAGCTCGCGCGCACGCGCGTCTCGCTCGAGGTCGTGCCGTCCGAGCGCCGCCCGACCTTCGTGAAGACGCGGTACCTCGTCGACGGCACCAAGGTCTTCAAGGTCGACCGCGGCCGCCGCAGCGAGCTCACCACGCACGAGGCCGAGCTCGTCCAGGCGCGCCTCGCCGACCTGCTCGAGGGCGCCGACGCCCTCGTGGTGACGGACTTCGGCTACGGCCTCGTCGGCCAGCCGCTCGCCGACGCCATCCACCGCATCACCGAAGCCACCGGCACGCCCTGGTTCGCCGACGTGAGCGGCGGGCAGCGCGCCAGCATCCTGAAGTTCCGCGGTCCGAGCCTGGCCGCGCCCACCGAGCAGGAGCTGCGCTTCGCGTTCGGCGACCGCGAGAGCGGCGTCTCGCACCTGGCGCTCGCGTACTACCGCGAGACCGCCGCCAAGGGCCTCGTCATCACGATGGGCGCGCGCGGGGCCGTGCTCTTCCGCCCGCCAGAGGGCGACGAGGCGCGCCTCGGCTCCGACTTCCTGCCGGCCTTCGACGCCGTGGCGGTCGACAACGTGGGCGCGGGCGACGTGTTCCTGTCGGGCCTGATCGCCGGCGAGCTCGGCGCCCGCCGCGAGCTCGGGCTCTACCTCGGCACCGCCCTCGCCGCGGTGCACGTCGGTCGCCTCGGGAACGAGCCGGTGCCGCTGCTGGCGCTCACCGACCTGCTCGATGGGCGTCCGGAGCTCGGGTAGGCCCGTGGACGTCGACGCGCTGCTGGTGGCTCTGAACGCCGAGATCGCCGGCTGGCACGAGTCCGATGCAGGGCCGGCGCTCCCCGTCACCGTCGTGGTGGGCGCGCCGCGCAGCGGCACCACGCTCACCTACCAGCTCCTCGCGGCCAGCGGGGCCTTCGCGTACCCCTCGAACCTCGTGGCGCGGTTCTGGCAGGCCCCCGCGTTCGGCGCGCGGCTGGCGACGGTGCTGGGGCCGCTGCTCCCGCCGCCCGTGCCCGCGTACCGCTCGAATGCCGGGAACACCGAGGGCTGGAGCGGGCCCCACGAGCTGAGCTGGTTCTGGCGCGAGCAGCTGGCCTTCGGCGCCCACCACGGGCACTTCGCGGTGCAGCCCGGTCTCGCCGCACGTCTCGGCGCCTTCGAGCGCGAGGCCGGCCGTCCGCTCCTCCTGAAGAGCAACCTGCTGTGCTTCGCGGTTCCGGCGCTGGCCGCGGCCCTGCCGACCGCGCGGTTCGTCTGGGTGCGCCGCGACCCGGTCGACACGGCGCTCTCCATCCTCGCGATGCGCGAGCGCGTCCATGGCGACGCCGGCCGCTGGTGGTCCATCGAGCCCCCCGGCGTCGACCTCGCCGCATCGCCAGCCGATCAGGTCGCGTTCCAGGTGGCCCGGTGCACGGCCGCCCTCGCCGCCGCCGCCGCGGCGCTGCCGGACCGCGTCGTCACTCTGGACTACGCCGCGCTCTGCGCCGACGTCCACGGCACGCTCGCGCCGCTGGTCCCGGATCCGTCCGCGCTGCCCGCCTCGTTCCCGTCCTCGACGCGCGACGACCCCCGCGCCGACGCGGTGCGCGCGGCCCTGGCGCGCGCGTGAAGCTCGACGTCACCGCGGTCCCCGCGGAGTTCGACGCCTGGGTCGCCGCGCTCGGCGTCGACGACCCGTACGCCACGCTCGACTGGGCCGCGCGCTGGGCCTCCAACGAGCTCGGCGCGGCCTTCGGGATCCGCGGCACCTCACCCGGCGGCACCGTGCTGTACCCGGTCGTGCGCGTGCCGCTCGACGCGCTCCCGGGCGGCGCGGGGCGCTGCGACCTCCGCGTGGCCTACGACTTCGGCGGGCCGTTCGCGACCGATCCCGCCCTCCTGCCCGCGTTCGACGAGGCGATGGGCGCGCTCCGGGCCGAGTGGCGGGTGGTCACGGAGTTCGGCCGCCTCCACCCGTACCGCCCGCTGCCGCCGGACGCCCGGCCCCACAGCGAGCACGTCCTCGCCGACCTCGGGCGCGACGGGGTCGAAGCGAGCGGCACCCACCAGCGCTTCGTGCGGCGCGCCGTCCGCGAGGGCCTCGGCTTCCGGATGACCGACGCGTCCGCGCCGGCCGATCGCGCCGCGTTCCTCGCGCTCTACCGCGAGACGATGGGCCGGGTCGGCGCCCACGGCGTGTTCCGCTTCCCCGAGCCCACGCTCGAGGCCGCGATGGACCACCCCCGCGTCCACCTCGCGCTCGTCGAAGGGGAGGGCGTCGACGCGGCCGCGCTGTTCCTCGACGCCGGCGCCACGTGGTTCTACTTCCTCGGCTGCAGCGCGACGGACGCGCTCCCGCGCCGTCCCAACAACCTCCTGTTCCACGAGGCCATCGCCTTCGCCCGGGACCGCGGCGCCGCGCGGGTCCACCTCGGCGGCGGCAGCGAGAGCCTCCTGGCGTTCAAGCGCCGCATCGGCAACGCGACGGTCCCGTACGCGCTCTGGCGACGCGTCCACGACCCCGCGGCCTTCGAGGCGCTCGCGCCCGCGGGAGAGGGGTTCTTCCCCCCGTGGTTCCCGGGGCTACTCGCCGCTCGGGGTCGCTGAAGACCCGTCGCCGCCGGCCTCTTCGAGCAGCTGGGTGCGGTAGCGCTGCACAGATCGGTAGCCCACCCACGCCTCGCGAACAGCCCGCGAGATGCCCGCGGGTCGGAACGCCTTGGTCTGGCCGGCGGCCCGCCCGCGGGCGGCGAACGGGGCCTCGCGGATGCGGAGCATCGGGTTCCGGAGCTGCGCCTTCGCGATCAGCTCGGCGGTGTAGGCGTGCCCGCCCGATCGGACGGACAGCCCGCGCATCACCTCGACCCGGTACAGCTTCATGCCGTTGAGGTAGCGCCACGAGAAGCCGTACAGCGCGCCCATCACGAGCGTGAACGAGCGGCTCGCGAGCCGCCGCGTGGCCGTGCGGATGACGGGGTTCTGGAAGTACCCGAGCACGAGGTCGGCGTCGCCGCGCACGGCGAGCAGGTTCCGGATCGACGCGAAGATGTACTCGTTGTCGCCGGGGATCACGGTGACCCAGTGGCCGTCCGGGATGGTCTCGTAGGCCTGCATGACCGACCGCCCGAGCCCGAGGTTCTCGGCGTTCACCCGCATCGACACCTCGGGGTGCGCGGCGCAGAGACGCTCCATCACGCCACGCGTGCCGTCGGTCGACCCGTCGTCGATGAGCAGGATCTCGACCTTCACGGGCAGGCCCGGCGCCGTGGCGAGGATGTCGGCCACCGTCTCGGGCAGGTTGTGCTCTTCGTTGAGGCACGGCACGAGCACGGTGAGGGTCTCGGGGGCAGCGGTCTTCGCCATGTGGCGCGGCTATTCCGTTGGCGCGGGCTCGGCCACGCCGTCGGGGTCGGGCTCTGCGTGGACCACCCGGTTCAACAGCTCGGTCCCGTTGGCTGCGAGCTCGACCACACCGCCGAGCAGGCTGTGGGTCGTCTTGTCGAGGAAGTTCGTGGCGAGGGAGAGCGCCAGGATCTCCCGCGGGATGCCCAGGACCTCCCCCAGCAGCCACATCGAGCCCTCGACCGAGTTCAGCCCGAACAGCTGGAGCGGCACGGCGCGACCGAAGCGGGAGAGGAGGACGAACGCCGCGATCCGGCTCGACGGCAGGTCGGGGAGGAGCGTGCCGAAGAACAGGTGGTAGGCCGCGACCAGGCACCACGGCGACGCGACCGAGAGCGCGAGGGCCGCGAGCACGCGTCCCGGACGCAGGCCCGCGAGCGCGCTGGCCCACTCGCCGAGGTGCGCGATGCGCGA
>JACKET010000001.1 GCA_020632875.1 Alphaproteobacteria bacterium | reverse complement strand
CTCCTTCGAGGCGAACGGAGCCCCACCGTACGCGACGTTCGAGAACAGACGGTTGAACTCTTCCATCGAAAGCGTGAACTTCCCGTCCTCCTTGCCGTCGAGCGGCTGCCCGTCCGGGCCGTCGTGCTCGTTCTTCGCGTGCGGATTGCGCAGCTCGACGGTGTCGGCCGCGGGGTCGAAGCCGAGGACCGTGTACGCATGGGTGTCCGGGAGCCCCTCGCGATTGTCGCTCCGCGGGTCGTTGTTGATCGTGGCGATCACCACCCGCTTCTCGTCGAAGGCGGCCTGCATCCGCTCGCGCGTCGTGTCGTGTCCCGTGAACATGAGCATGTCGACATTCGCGGTTCCATCGGCGCTGAAGAGCTCGGCGCCGGCCCGACCCGCCAGGCGTCTCGGCGGCCTCCTTGGTCTTGAAGTCTTCCACCGGCGGACGTTGGCCGCATCGAGGCAGTTGAGCCTGTAGTTGCCCGTGTCGGCACGCCTACGGATTTTGCCCGGTCACGTGGTCGCCGAGAAACGAGCGCCCCCGCCGCGACTCGAACGCGGGACCGTCGGCTTAGAAGGCCGATGCTCTATCCAACTGAGCTACGGGAGCGTGCCCACTGACTAACCGACGGGCGCACGACCGCACGCACCCGCGCCTTGCACGTCGACCCCCGACCCGCTAACCTACAACCAAATGGTTGTACGTCTCGACATCACCGACGAAGAGCTCGACAAGCTCTTCCGCGCCCTCGCCGACACCACCCGGCGCGACATCCTCCGCCGCACGCTCGTCGGCGAGGCCTCCGTCAGCGCGCTGGCGGGCGCGTACGACATGTCGTTCGCAGCCGTGCAGAAGCACGTCGCGGTCCTCGAGGCCGCCGGGCTGGTCCACAAGACCACGTCCGGCCGCGAGCGCCTCGTCCGCGCCGATCCCGAGCAGATCGCCCGCGCGCGCAGCCTCCTGGTCGAGCTCGAGTCGCTCTGGCGGCACCGGCTCGACCGCCTCGACGCCATCCTCTCTGAAGACCTGGAGTAGCCCGATGCCCATCGTGTCCATCACGTCCGACCCCGAGTCCCTCACCCTCACCGCCATCGGCGAATACCCCGTCTCCGTCGAGCGGTTGTGGGCAGCCTGGGCCGATCCCCGCCAGCTCGAGCGGTTCTGGGGCCCGCCCGCGTGGCCCGCGACCTTCACGCGCCACGACATGCAGGCCGGGGGCCGCAGCGAGTACGCGATGACCGGGCCGAACGGCGAGCAGGCCCGCGGCTACTGGCTCTACGACGCGGTCGACGCACCCCGCTCGTTCACCGTCCGCGACGGCTTCGCCGACGAAGACGGCAACGCGAACGAGGATCTGCCGATGTCCCGGATGAAGATGTCCTTCGAAGCCACCCCCTCGGGCTCGCGGTTCGTCGGCGTCACGACCTTCGCGAGCATCGAAGCGATGGAACAGCTCGTGGCCATGGGCATGATCGAGGGCCTCACCCTCGCGCTCGCCCAGATGGACGACGTGCTCGCCGACCTCCGCGAGTCCACCCGCGCCACGCAGGTCGAGATCGTCGACGACACCCACGCCCGCGTCACGCGGGAGGTCCGCGGCGCCCTCACCCAGGTCTGGCGCGCCCACCACGAGCCCGAGCTCATCAAGCAGTGGATGCTGGGCCCCGACGGATGGACGATGCCCGTCTGCATCGTCGCCACCGAGGTCGGCCAGTCGTACCGCTACGAGTGGGAGAACGAAGCCGAGGGCGCTCGCTTCGGCTTCGAGGGCGAGCTGCTCGAGTCCACGGCACCCCGCCGCGCGGTGACGACCGAGCAGATGATCGGGATGGGCGGCCCGGGTACGCGCAACGAGCTCGTCCTCACGCCGCGCCCCGGCTCCCGCACGCAGATCGACCTCCTGATCGAGTACCCGTCGAAGGAGCTCCGCGACACCATCCTCGCGACCGGCATGGTCGACGGGATGGAAGCCTCGTATGCGCGCATGGAGGCCGTGCTCGCGGGCTGATCGGGCGTCCCCCGCCTCTCCCCCGGGAGGGGCGGCTTGCAACCCGGGCCAGGATCGGCCATGGAGCCCGTTCGGGGGCTCCATGCGAATCCAGCTCGTCCTTCCTCTCTTCCTCCTCGCCGCGTGCAAGGGCGTCGCGACGCCCGACGACACCGACCAGCCGGAGACCGACACCGACACGGACACCGACGCGGATGCGGACACCGACATCGACACGGATGCCGACGCAGACACCGATACCGACGCGGACACGGACGCGGATTCCGACACCGACGCGGACTCCGACACGGACTCCGACACCGACGCGGACACGGACGCCGATACCGACGCGGACACGGACACCGCCGCATCCGCTGACACCGCCGCGGCCTCCGACACCGCCGCCGACACGGGACCCTCCCCGACCGGCGACACCGGCCTCGGAACGACGGACACCGGCGGGACCGGGACCGGCGACACGGCGGAGCCTCCGCCCGAGCCCCTCGAGCTCCCCGATGGCAGTGTGCTGTTCGAGCCCGGCTGGACGGTCACGCGGCGGGTCCCGCTGGCGAACGTCTGGTCGGTGGCCTGGGCGCCGGACGGCGCGTTGTACGCCACCTCCCGCCGGACGCCCGCGAACGGTGGAGGCGTGTACCGCGTGGTGAACCGCACGTTCGCGCTGCGCGCCGCCGCGGCGGATCAGCCCGGCGGGCTCGCCGTCGACGATGGCGGGCACGTGTTCTGGGCCGAGGACTACGACGGGATCGTGTACCGCCTCGAGGAGGACGGCACGAAGACGAACTGGGTGAACGTCTTCGCTTCCGGCGACGACGACCCCGCGGGCCTGGATTTCCCGTGGCCCGGCGAGGCCGGTGGATGGGCGCTCGGCGACGGCGTCGTGACGGACCGGGGCTCCGGGGGGCCCGACGGGCTGTTCTCGTTCACTGCGGGAACCCCGGGCGGGGAGTCCCTGCTCGCGGGCAACGCGTCCGCGTTGATCGACGCGGTCGACGTGAGCCTCACCGCCCAGGGCCTGCTCGTCGCCGACAACGGGTACACCGACCGCCTGCTCGTCTGGGACGGGACCGGGGACTTCACGGCGTTCACCCTGTCGCCGTCCCTCGGCTCCGTGACGGCCGTCACCACCGACCCGCGCACCGGCTCGCTGCTGGTCGCGGACGAGGTCGGCGACGCCGTCTACCGCGTGGACCCCGTCACGGGCGTCGCGACGCCGCTGCTCACGACGTTCCCCGCATCCGGCTGGGGCGGCGTCGAGGTCGACCGGGACGGCCTGCGCATCGCGCTGTCGGCCACGAACGAGGTGATCGTGTTGTCGCGGTGCGACCCGGCCGAGTCCCAGGACTGCGACGGCAACGGCGTGGCGGACGTGTGCGACCTCGAGCTCGACCCCTCCCTCGACTGCGACGACGACGGGGTGCTGGACAGCTGCGCGATCGCGTCCGGAGCCGCCGAGGACTGCGATGGGGACGGGCGGATCGACACGTGCGCGGACTGCCCGCCCGTCGACGTCGTGTTCCTGGTCGATCACAGCACGTCGATGGACGACGAGGGCACCGCGCTGTGCAACGAGATCGGCGCCGTGCTCGCGCTGCTCGACGTCGAGGGCTACCGCCCGCGGGCCACGGTGCTCGGGCTCACCGCGGCAGCGCTCCCGAACTACCCGTGCCTCGAAGACACGGTCCCGAACCGCTACGGCACCGCGTGGCCCGACACGCCGCCCGCTTCGATCGGCGCGGACTTCCTGGCGTGCCCCGGCGGGAGCCAGGTGCCGTCCGAGAGCTGGGGCAGCGGCGTGGCGCTCGCGGCGGCCCACCATCCGTGGCGGAACGGCGCCCTCCGACTCCTCGTGCCCATGGGCGACGAAGGGCCGTGGTGCGGCGATCCGGTCACCGCGCCCGGCGCCGACGACGACGTGATCACGTACGCGGCGGCCATCGCCAACGCGCACGGCGTGACGGTCAGCCCGCTCACCGGCACGGGCAGCAGCGCCGCGGTGATCGCGCAGGCGCAGCGGCTCGCGTCCCTCACGGGCGGCTCGCACGCGGCCATCAGCCAGGCCGACACCGACCTCTCCGGTGCCATCATCGATGCCGTCGAGCGCGTGTGCAACGACCTCTGGGACTGCGACGGGAGCGGGCGCTCCGACGTGTGCGAGCTGCAGGAGGGCGCGCCGGACTGCGATGCCAACGGGCGCATCGACAGCTGCGACGTGGCGGCGGGCCTCGACCCCGGAACGTGCGAGACGGGCGACACCGGCACGCCGTGACATGCGTCGGCCATAGCCAGGGTCCGACGGTGCCTCTACTGTCGACGTGGCGATGGCTGACGACGACCTCCACTCCCCCGACCTCGCCGCGCTGAGGGCGCGGGTACGCGCGCTCGAAGCCGAGAATGCCGAGCTCTGCGAGCGCCAGCGCGACCTCGCGAAGCTCGAGAGCCGCCTCGCCAACGTGCTGCACATGGCGCGCATCGGCAGCTGGGAGCTCGACCTGGCCTCCCGCATCGCGGATTGGTCTCCCGAGACGTTCCGGATCCTCGGCATCCCGCCGCACGTCACCCCCACGCCCGCCGACGTCGTCGCCATCTGCACGACCGAAGCCGACCGCGACGCCATCCGGAACGGCCTCGACGCCGTCCAGCACCACGGGGTCGAGCCCTACGACGTGATGTACAACGTCCGCCACCCCGACGGCTCCGAGCACGCCATCCACAGCCGCGGCGACGTCGTTCGCCACGCCGACGGCACGCCGGCGCGCATCATCGGCATCGTCCAGGACGTGACGGAGCAGGAGATGCTCCGGAAGCAGCTCTTCCACTCGCAGAAGCTCGAGACCGTCGGGCGCCTCGCCGCCGGCCTCGCCCACGACCTCAACAACATGCTGACGGTCATCCAGGGCTCCTGTGACTTCGTCGAGGCGGCGGTCCAGGGCGACGAGCTCGCCACCGAGGACGTCGCGCTGATCCGCGACGCCTCCGAGCGCGCCGCCGTGCTGACGCGCTCGCTGCTGGCGTTCTCGAAGCAGCAGGTCCTCCAGCCCGAGCCCACCGACGTGAACGCGGTGGTGCGGTCCCTCGAGAAGCTGATGCACCAGCTCGTGGGCGATGCCATCGCGATCCGCACCACCCTCGGCGACCCGGAGCTCGTCTCCGTCGACCCGAACCAGCTCTCCCAGGTGCTGCTGAACCTCGTCGCGAACGCGCGCGACGCCATGCCCGAGGGCGGCGCGCTCGCCGTCGAGACCTCGTGTGCCGTCCTGCCCCGCGAGCTCGGCGAGCCCCGCCTGCACACCCGCATCCGCGTCCGAGACTCGGGCCACGGCATGGACGAGACCACGCGGTCCCGCATCTTCGAGCCGTTCTTCACGACCAAGGGCAACCGCGGCACGGGGCTCGGGCTCGCGACCGCGTTCGGCACGATCCGGCAGAGCGGCGGGCACATCACCGTCGACAGCGCACCCGGGCGCGGGGCCACGTTCGACCTGTACCTGCCCCTCGTCGACGTCTCGCTGCCCCCGGACGCGCCGTCGAGCCGGGTCCCCGTGGCGGGGGCCCGGGCGGACGCGCGCCGCATCCTCGTCGTGGACGACGACACCGGCGTCCGGAAGATGATCGTCCGCGCGCTCCAGAACGCGGGGTACGAGACGATCGAAGCCACCGACGCGGACACGGCGCTCGCCATGGCCGACGACCCCGTCGCGCTGGTGATCACCGACGTCATGATGCCCGGCATGCCCGCCCGCGAGATGGTGACGCGGCTCCAGGCCCGCCACGAAGCGCTCCCCGCGCTGTTCGTGTCGGGCTACACCGGCGATTCGCGCCTCGAGGACTGCGGCCCCCGCCCGGGCGACGCGTTCCTCGCCAAGCCGTTCACCCCTGCCGAGCTGCTCCAGCGGGTCGATGCGATCCTGCACCCCTGCGGGGAGGGAGACCGTCAGCCCCCCGATTCGAGAGCGAACGCGGAGAGCTCGACGTAGCCGGCCCCCTCGGCGTACAGGCCCGGGAATCCCGAGCGCTCGTCGGGCAGCGTGGCCTCGAGCTTCACCTTGCCCGCGCTGGCCACCAGGCGTTTGCCCTTCACCGTCGCGACGAGCTCGAAGCGGTCGCCGGACAGCGCCTTGCTGGCGAGCACCGTCTTCACGCGGAACCGGTTGAAGTCGTTCGGGGAGGCGTTGCAGCGGTCGGGCTCGTCGAAGGTCTCTTCGAGCTCGGCCAGCACGAGCTCGCCGTCCTGCACGAGCACACCGAAGCCCGTGGTGGGCACCGGCGTCATCTTGGTCTTGTCGACCGGATCGCAGATCGGGTCGGTCTCGACCTCGCGCACCGCGAGCACGATTCCAGCGGTCGGACGCGAGTCGACGGGCTTCCACGACGCGATGGCATCCGGGCTGGCGCCGCGGCGCTGCATCGGCCACCAGTCCTTCGCGGGCCGGAAGTCGAGGGTCACGCGGACCGTGCCGTCACGTCGCGGAACGCCGGTGAGCAGGAGGTTCGACCCCGGCGGAACGCCCTTGTGCGGCTCGTCGTAGTGCCGCACCGAAGCCGTCTCGTCCCGACCCGTCCGCGGACCGGTGATGAGCCACCGATCCAGCCGCGTGGCCGGCCACACCGGCACGCCCGAGAGGAACAGCGGCCCCCAGACCGGATCGAACTTCGCACGCACGTAGTAGCTCACGTCGGAGAGCACGTCTCCGTCGGCCTGAGCGCGCTTCACGTCGTCCACCCGCTGGCGTCCGAAGAGCACGAGCTCGTGTTCGGGGGTCCCGACCGCGAAGGCGTCGAGCGCCTCCTTACGCTCGGCGTTCTCCTTCGCCTGCGTCGCGACCTTCGTGAGCAGGCGCTCGTCCTGCGAGCTGTCGGAGATCTCCTTGAGCAGCGTCGTGGACGCCGCGACGCGGCCCTCCGCCTCCATCGCCTCGGCGACGTCGAGCAGCTTGCCGAAGTAGCCCTCGTCGCCGATGCATCCGCGCATGTCCCGGAGCAGCGCGGCCTGGAGCTCCAGCTGGCGCGCCCGCGGCACCCACAGCCAGCTCATCTGCTCGGTGCCGTACCCGCCGCCGCGGCACGACGACACGAGGTAGTTCGGGTTCGTGCCCGTGAAGAACCGCGAGAGGTTGTGCTCGAAGTGCTCTTCGTAGGTGTACTTCTCCATGTCGAGGTTGGTCCACCAGTCCCGGTAGATCGGGTAGAACTCCGGCGGACGCTCGCGGAGCTCGGCCCAGTAGGCCTGCCAGGCGCGCTCGCCCATGCGGCGGAGCGCGAAGATGTCCGCCACCTGCCGCAGCGTGTAGAGGCCCCCGTTCGTTCGTACCGTGCCCGCCGCGGTGACGAGCAGCAGGTTGGCCGTGGCCCGCTCCTGCCAGCTGCGATTCGGGTCGGTGCCATCCTTCTGGAGGCGCGCGAGGATGTCGGCCTGCCGCTGCGCCGACTCCTGGTGGACGACGAACGCCTCCTCCGCCGCGGCCACGCGGGCCGCCCGCGCCTTCTTCTCGGCCTGCTCCTGCACCGCCTTGATGTCGGCGAGCGTCATCGCGGCCAGGGTGAAGTCGGCGTCGGACTGCGCGACGCCCTCGAGGATCGCGACCGCCTCGTCGTACCGGTCGGCGTCGAACAGCGCGATGCCCTGCCCGAACCGGGTGAAGCTGTCGAAGTCGGCCGTGTGCAGACGCCCGACGGCGGCGCGCTCCTTCGGAGACAGCTCGGCGCCCATGCTCGCGAGGAGCTTCTTCACGAGCTCCTTCTCGAGCTCGAAGAACGCGTCCTTCTCGCCGGAGATGTCCTCGGCGACGGTCACCTCGCCGGTCTGGACGTTGGCGAGGCGCGCGTCGAGCCGCATCTTGTCGCCCATCACCGTGTAGGACCCGGCCACGACGTGCGTTGCGCCCGCGACCTTCCCGAGCTCGACCGCGGTCTTCGGGTCGACCACGCCATCCTTCGCGAGCTTCATCTCGGCGAGCAGATCCTGGATGCGCGCGCGCTCCACGACGGTCACCTCGTCCGCCTGGGAGAGGTCGGTGGTGACCATCGACTGCAGCCCCACGCCGAGGCCTTCGAGGGCCGCCCCTCCCCCGTTGTCGAACGGCACGACCGCGACGCGGAGGTCCGCGAGGGCCGTGCTGCTGAGGAGCAGTCCGAGGAACGCCAGGGATCGATGCATCTTGGAACTCCGGTCGCGAGGATTCTACAGGCGGGGCCCGGTCGGGGTAGTCTGGGGCATGTGGTGGACATCGGCCGCGCTGGCGGCGACATGGACGGTTCCGGGCGACTTCGCGACCGTAGAGGCTGGGCTCGCCAGCACGCAGGTCGTCTCGGGAGACGTCTTCGAGATGCAATCCGGCACGCACCCCGGGTTCGGCCTCGCCGACGGGCGGTCGATCACGGTCCGAGCCATCCCGGGCGGCTCGGTGACGTTCGTGTCGACGGGGCTCGCGCCGGTGATCGACCTCGACAACGCGTCGTCGCTCACCGTCGAGTCCGTCACGATCGACGGCCAGACGCAACGGCAGGGCATCAGCGCGAAGAACGACTCCCTGGTCACCGCGTCCAACGTGGTCTTCGTGAACGGCAGCGACTCCCAGGGCGGCTGCGTCGGCCTCGAGCGCAGCGGGCTCGTCGCCGTCGGCGCGACGTTCCAGTCGTGCCTGTCGAACAACAACGGCGGCGCCGTCAACGCGCGCACCGATTCGTCGATCGTCATCCTGGGCTCGCTGTTCTTCTCGAACAGCGCAGGCGGTGACGGCGGGGCGGTGTCGGCCGAGAACAACTCCGCGGTCGAGATCGACGAATCGTACTTCTCCGGCAACACGTCCACAGGTGGCGACGGCGGGGCGATCGCGCTGCGCAGCCCCGACACGACGCTGCTGCTCACGAACACCCAGATCGACGCGAGCTATTCCAGCCGCAACGGCGGCGCGGTCTACGCGGGCGGCGGCACGGTGTACGCGTTCGACGACCTGTTCACCCAGAACCAGGCCGACAACGAGGGCGGTGCGATCTCGGCGCGGAACGGCGCCACGGTCGACGCCGAGCGCGTGATCGTGCTCGACGGCCTCGCCCGGCGCGGCGGCGCGCTCTACGGGCAGAACGCGAGCACCCTGCTCTACGTGCGCAACGCATTCCTGTGCAACAACAGCGCCACCGAGAACGAAGGCCACGCGCTCACGGTCCGCAACAACGCCACGGGCGACGTGCAGAACGTGCTGTTCGCGAACAACGGCACCCTCGGCATCGGCACGCACAGCGCCCGGGCCGGCGATGCCGGGCTGTTCGCGCACAACACCCTCGTCGGCGACCTCGACCGCGGCATCTGGACGAGTGGCGCCGCCGTCGAGGACAACGTCGTCACCGACTCGAGCGGGATCGGCCTCGAAGCGACGATCTTGAACCCGACGGCGCACCACAACGTCCTGAGCGGCCCCACGGTCGCCGGCACGATCAGCGCCGCGGCCCAGATCTACGACGACCCCCAGATGATGAACGCCGCGGGCAACGACTGCGGGGCGCTGTTCTACGCCTACGCCACGGCGGGGGTGTTCGATACCTCGGTCTCCGGTCGGCTCGACGTCGACGGCTCGATCGCGAATGCCGGCCACTTCGGCGGCCCCGACTTCGACCCCGACTGGTGGGATGCCGACGGCGACGGCGACGGCTCGCCCATCGGCACCGACTGCAACGATGCCGACCCCACGATCTACCCGGGCGCGACCGAGATCCCGTGCAACGGCATCGACGAGGACTGCGGCGGCCTGCCCGACGCGCCCGATGCCGACTCCGACGGCGTGTCGGTGTGCGCGGGCGACTGCGACGACACGAACGCGTCCCGGTTCCCCGGCAACACCGAGGTCGCCTGCAATGGCATCGACGACGACTGCGATTCGGGCACCATCGACGAGCCCGACGACGACGGCGACGGCGTGGGCGCGTGCACCGACTGCGACGACGCCGACAGCGCGAACTTCCCGGGCAACCCCGAGGTCTGCGACCAGGCCGACAACGACTGCGACACGGTCGCCGACAACGGCCTCTCCACGACCGACTGGTACCCCGACACCGACGGCGACGGCTTCGGCGATCCGACGGGCACGCCCGTCTCGGCGTGTGCGGCCCCCTCCGGCTACGTCGACGACGGCAACGACTGCGACGACGGGTCCGCGAGCACGCACCCCGGGGCCATCGAGACCTGCGACAACGAAGACGACGACTGCGACGGGCTCGTCGACGACGGGGTCACCACCCAGTCCTGGTACAACGACAACGACGGCGACGGGTACGGCAACAGCTACTTCGGCGACGACTGTGCGCAGCCGCCCGGCACGGTGGCCGACAACACCGACTGCAACGACGGCAACTCGTTCATCCACCCCGGTGCGGCCGAGACCTGCAACGGCGGCGACGAGAACTGCAACGGCCAGATCGACGACGGCGTCCCCACCTCCGACTGGTACGCCGACGGCGACAACGACGGCTACGGCAGCACGTTCGTCAGCACTGGGTGCATGCAGCCGTCGGGCACCGTCGACAACCACACCGACTGCAACGACGCGAGCTCGACGGTCTACCCGGGCGCGAGCGAGCAGTGCGACAGCGTCGACAACGACTGTGACGGCCTCGTCGACGCCGCCGACGACGACGTGATCGCCCCCACGTTCTACGTCGACAGCGACTCCGACAACTACGGCGACGACAACGACCCGGGCGTCGTGGCATGCACCCAGCCCGCCGGAACCGCCATCCAGCAGGGCGACTGCGACGACAACGAAGCCACGATCTACCCACTCGCCGTCGAAGCGTGCCCCGACGGCATCGACAACGACTGCGACGGCCTGATCGACGACGCCGACCCCGACTACACCGACCAGCCCGTCACCTTCTGGTTCGACCAGGACGGCGACGGCGCGGGCACGCCGGCCGCGACCTTCGAGGGTTGCTCGGGCGACCAGCCCCTGGGCTACGTCTCCCCGAACATCGGCGAGGACTGCAACGACGGCGACATCTCGATCAGCCCGCTGCTCGTCGAGCTCTGCGACAACATCGACAACGACTGCTCGGGGGTCGCCGACGACGGGCTGAGCTTCGCCGACTTCTACCCCGACGCCGACGCCGACGGGTACGGCGACCCCAACGGCACGCCGATCAGCGCCTGCGAGCCGGTGCCCGGCTACTCGGTCGTCGCGACCGACTGCGACGACACCCGCGTCGTCATCCATCCCGGGCGGCCCGAGGTCTGCGACAACCTCGACAACGACTGCAACGGCGTCGCCGACGACGGCCTCACCCGCGTCTGGTACTACCCCGACAGCGACCAGGACGGCTTCGGCAACGAGGCCCTGGGCGTCGAGACCTGCGCCGAGATCCCCGGCTGGCTCACCCTGGGCGGCGACTGCGACGACACCGACGCCGACGTGAACCCGAACGCGGTCGAAGACCCCGACGACGGCATCGACAACGACTGCGACGGCATCGGGTACGTGCCGCAGGAGACCGGCGACACGGGCGTGGAGCCCATCCTCGACTCCGATGGCGACGGCATCCCGGACGACATCGACCCCGACCCCTTCAGCGCGGGGGACGACGGGCCCGGCACGAAGCCGCAGCCCACCGCCGGGTGCGCCTGCGACACGGGCACGCCGTCGGCCGGCTGGCTCGTGCTGGTCGGGCTCCTCGCGCTCCGCCGCCGCGTCTGATCGAGAAAAAACGCGAACCCCGCAATCACCCGCGGGGTCCATCCGTCTGGGGGCCGAGTCGGACGGGAGTGGCGATGGATACGCGAACCCTCCTGCAGAACGGCTTCCGCTACGCCCTGTCGTTGACCCACGACAAGGCCCAGGCGGAGGACCTCCTGCAGGAAGCCTGGGCCAGGGTGCTGAAGTCGGGTGGCCCGCGACACAAGGGCTACCTCTATGCGGCCATCCGCAATGCGTTCCTCGACGAACGCAGGCGGGACAAGGTCGTGTCCATCGTGCCCACCGACGTGCCCGACCTCTATGCGAGCGCGCTGGTGGGCGCCGAGACCCACGCCGCCCGCAGACAGCTGCTCGCCCAGGCGCTCGCCGTCCTGCGCCCCGAAGAGCGCGAGGCGCTCTACCTCAACGCCGTCGAGGGCCACACGGCCGCCGAGATCGGCGAGCTGACGAACACCCCGAGGAACACCGTCCTCTCCCTCCTCCACCGCGCGCGCCAGAAGGTGCTCGCGGCTTTCGATGCTGAGACCGCCAAGGAGGTGCTGCTGTGAGCGATCTCGACAACGAAATCCAGGACTGGTACGCGAATCACGAGGCCGAGCCGGCCTTCCTCGACAAGCTGCTCGCGATGGAGGCCGAGGCCGACACCGCGGCCGAGCCCGCCTCGGCCGAGCGGCGTCCGGCGAACGACACGCGGGGGTACCGAGCCTGGCTCGGGCTCGGCGTGGTCGGGCTGGCCGCTGCGGCCGCGCTCGTGGCCGTGGGGACGGCGCCGATGCTCGTGACGGGCAGCGCGGAGCCGGTGCCCGAGCGGTTCTCGCAGCTCTCGATCGAAGAGGTGCCGGGCACGGGTGCGACGAGCGCTCCGGGCGGCGATGCCGTCGCGGACCTCGGGTTCGAGGCGTGGACCGACGTGCCCTCGACGGGCGAGAAGAACCGGGGAGGCCAGCAGGGCCAGGGCGTCATCGCCGGAGAGCGGCTGGTCGAGCCGCGCAACCCCTTCGACTCCAACGGGGACGCACAGGGCAACGCCTCGAACCTCGTTCCCTCGCCGGGACGGCTCCAGCTCGGCGGAGCGGTCGACACGACCACGACGCTCCCGTCGGGCGGCGACGCCAGCGGGCACTCCTACGACCTCGACCGGTTGGTCGAGCCCACGGGCGTGTCCAACGCGAGCTCGAGCCACCCGCTGCTCGACAAGCAGGTCGCGGACGGGAAGGTGCGCCGGAACCGCGGCAGCTACGGTGACGACGACGGAGACTGGCAGGAGGCGCTCGGGTACGCCCAGCGGGCGCCCCGGAACGGCGACGGTGTGGCCGACGTGCTCTCGCAGCTCGGGTACGTCGACGCGGACGGGCGCTTCGCGAACGTGCTCGTCCAGGGGAATTCCGGCGGTGCCCGCGGCTGGCGGCCCGCACACACGCTCACCACCACCGACGCGCTCTCGACGTTCTCCGTGGATGTCGACACCGGCGCGTGGACCCGGTCGCGGCGGGCGATTTCCGAAGGCTACCTCCCGCAGCCCGGCGAGGTGCGGACCG
This sequence comes from Alphaproteobacteria bacterium, assembly GCA_020632875.1. Classification (GTDB taxonomy): domain Bacteria; phylum Myxococcota_A; class UBA796; order UBA796; genus JACKEQ01. The sequence goes on along the minus strand of JACKET010000001.1, from coordinate 989,590 downwards.
AGGAGCTCGTCAACGCGTTCCGCTACGACTACGAGGGGCCGACGAGCGGCCCGTTCGCGGCGAGCACCGAGGTCGTGCCCTCGCCCTTCGACGCCGACCGGCACATCGTGCGGATCGGCGTGCAGGGCAAGCGGATCAGCGTGTTCGAGCGCAAGCCCGTGCACCTCACGTTCCTCGTCGACGTGTCGGGCTCGATGCAGTCGGCCGACCGCCTGCCGCTCGTGAAGCAGGGCCTGAAGATGCTCGTCCAGGAGCTGCGCGACGGCGACACCGTGGCGGTCGTGACGTACGCCGGGAACACGCGCATCGCGCTCGAGCCCACGTCCGTCACCGAGCGCTCGACCATCCTGCGCGCCATCGACGGCCTGGCGTCGTCGGGCGGCACGGCGATGGGTGCCGGCATCGACCTCGCGTACGGCCTCGCTTCGCAGACGCTCGAGCCGGGCGCCGTGAACCGCGTGGTGCTCGCGAGCGACGGCGACGCGAACGTCGGCGAGACCGACGCCGACCGCCTCGCGCAGAAGCTCCGCGCCGCGGCCGACCGGGGCATCACGCTCACGACCCTCGGCTTCGGAACCGGCAACTACCGCGACGACGTGATGGAGCGGCTCGCCGACAAGGGCGATGGCCACTACCACTACATCGCGAACGAGAAGGACGCGCGGAAGGTCCTGGTGGACGGGCTCACCGGCACGCTGCAGACCATCGCGCGCGACGTGAAGCTCCAGGTGGAGTTCGACCCGGCCGTCGTCTCGGAGTGGCGCCAGATCGGGTACGACAACCGGCAGATCGCCGACCGCGACTTCCGCAACGACCGCGTGGACGCGGGCGAGGTGGGCGCCGGGCACCAGGTCACCGCGCTGTACGAGGTGAAGCTCGTCGATCCGTCCGTGTCGTCGGTGCTCGGCGACCTGCGCGTGCGCTACGAGGCGCCCGGCGCGGAAGGCGCTCCGGCGGTGGAGCGGGCGATGAAGCTCGTCGGCACCCCGCGCGAGACGCTGCGCGAAGCGTCCGACGACACGCGGGTGGCCGTGGTCGCTGCGGCCTTTGCGGAGCGGCTGCGCATGCACCCCGGCCCCGCGCTCTCCTCGCTCGACGACCTGCTGCCCGTCCGTCCCGAGTACGCCGAGGACGACGGGGAGCTCCGTCAGGCCATCCAGGGCGCGATGCGGCTCGGGCTGCAGTGATCGGGTAGAGAGCCGGGCATCTCCGGAGGGAAGCATGCCCGGATCCTCGATCTCCGCGCTGTCGAGCGCCGCGGAGCGGATGGTCGCCATCCTCTTCCGCCCGTTCGACCTCGCGAAGTACGTGCTCTTCGCGCTGTTCGCGTGGCTCGCCAACTGCTCCAGCCCCGACGCGAGCTTCCAGACGAGCAGCTCCGAAGAGGGCGGCGGGATGCAGGACATCGCGGGCCTGCTCTCCGACAGCCCTGCAGCGGCGGGCGCGACGGCGGGCGCGGTGGTGGCGTTGGCCATGGCCGCGCTCGTCGCGTTCCTGCTCGTGTGGGCGATCGCCACGTTCCTGTCGAGCCGCGGCACGTTCATGCTCATCCACGGCATCGCGACGAACGACGCGCGGCTCGAGCACTGGAACACCGTCGCGCACCGGGCCGACGCGCTCGCGTGGTTCCGGTTCCGGCTCGGCGCGGCGCTCTTCGGGCTCGGGTGGCTCGGCGCGGTCGGCATCGCGCTCATGGGCATCGGGTCGATGGCGGTGGACGAGCCCGGGGCCTGGGTGCCCGGCGCCGCCGCGATCGCCGCGGTGCTCGGGCCCATCCTGCTGCTCGGCATGGTGCTGGACTTCTTCGTCCGCGAGCTCGCGGCGCCCGTGATGTACGTCGAGGAGGAGGGCGTGCTGCACGCCCTCGGCAGCGTGCGGGAGGCCGATGGCTTCGGCCTGCTCGGGCTCGTGGAGTTCCTGTTCGTGCGCCTGCTGCTGGGCACGGCGATCAGCGTGCTCACCGTGATGGTGTCGTGCCTCTTGTTCTGCCTGATGCTGCTGCCCGGGATGTCGGCGGTCGTGTTCCTGCCGCTCACCGTGCTCGCGCGGGCCTACTCGATGCACTGGGTCGCCGACCTCGACCCGCGGTTCGCCGCGCTCCGCGAACCCTGAACGATCGACCGATGTCTCTACAGGGTCAGACCCCACAGAGACATCGGTCGTCCCGCCCTCACCGAGGGCCGTTCGATTAGCAAGTTACAACCAAATTCATCTCGACATCGAGCTCTCGAGGATCCAGGGCTGGCCCCACTTCAAACGCTCGACGGATGTCCTCCTGGGGTCAGACCCCAGAGAGACATCGGTCAGAGCGTGATCTGGGCCAGGAGGAACGCCAGCACCGACGCGGCGCTCGCCATGCCCACGGCCAGCGCGCACACGGCGGCGAGGACCATGAGGGGCAGCGACTCCTCTTCGATCACGGTGGTCTCGCGGGGACGCGCCGGGGGCAGCGTGTCGACCCACTCGTCGGGGTGCTGGCCGAGGTAGACGTCGTCCGGCGCGGCCGGGTCCATCTCCATCTCGAGGGAGTCGGGCTCCATCCGCCGGCGGACGGGCTGCCGACTCGCGGCGATCGGCGCGGGAGACGTGAAGTACGGCACCGAGCGCGGCGCGGGCGGCGGCGCAGCCGCCGGGATGTACGCCGGACGCGCCAACCGGTCGCCCGGGAAGCGGCGCCCGGTCGTCGGCGGCAGCTCGGCACGCGGCAGCTCGGCACGCGGCAGCTCGGGCTGGTCGGCGAGCAGGTCGAGCATGTCGGGCCCGAGCTCGAGCGTGCGGTCGTCGGAGTCGTCGAGCTCGAGCTCGATCTCCGACAGGGGATCCGCGGCGAGGGCCGCCGGCAGCGAGAGATCGTCGGCCGTGGGGAGGAGCTCGAGCGGCTCGTCGCGGGTGAAGGACTCCCACGTGGTGCCCGGATCGGGCGACAGCACGGGGATCGCACGGGCACGGACCGTCTCCGCCTCCTCGAGCGGGACCTCTTCCGTCTCGTCCCCACCAAAGCCAGGGAGGGGCTCGTCTTCGGACCAGCCGGCCGCGCGCTCGTACGCCTCGGTGAGGGCGGTCGCGAGGGCGTGCGGGTCGGGGTAGCGCAGGCGCGGCGGCTTCTCGAGCGCCGTGAGCAGCACCTCCATCACGGGCTCGGGGATGCGCGGATGCGCGATCACGGCGTCGTAGAAGTGCCCTTCGCGCGCCTGGTGCTCGTTCCATCCGAACGGCGGGTGCCCGACGCGGAGCGTGTAGAGGAGGGCGGCGATCGCGTACACGTCGCTGCGCGTGTCGCCCGCGTGGCCCAGCAGCCGCTCGGGGCTCGCGAACGGGATCGCGGCAGGCGACAGGCGCCCGCCGGGGTTGGACGGGAAGTCGAGCAGCACGGGGTCGAGCTGCGGGCTCACGTGCAGCGCGCGGGCGCTGAGATCGCCGTGGTACAGGCCCCAGCGACCGACGTGCGTGAGCGCTTCGCACAGGCCGAGGCCCACGATCATCGTGCTCTCGAGGTCGAGCGGCGTGCCGGCGCCCAGCCGGCCCAGCAGCCGCGGCAGCCCTTCGCCCGGGCCCGGATCGATGACGCTGACGAACCACTCGCCGATGCAGCCCACGTCCTCGCGCTGCGCGATGCCGTGGTGGACGAGACGGGCATCACGGACGGACGGCGTGTGCTCGACCACGAGCAGCACCCATCGCGCGTTCTCTTCGTCCCAGGCCTCGTACTGATGGAGATCCGTGCGGGCTTCGACACGGCCACCGAGGCGATAGCGCCCGGCGATACGACAGCCCTCCTCCAGCGGAGGGGAACGACGGGTGAGGTGCAGACCCGGTTCGTGCATCACAAACCTCAAAAACAACAAGCAAGCGCGGCGTCGCGCACCCGCATTGTATCACGTCCCCGGCAGCATGGACGTTCTGCCATCTGGAATTTCGGATCAGTCATTGATCCCGGATTCCATACGCCGTCACCAGGACCCGCCGGCACCTCCGCCACCCGAGCGACCGCCGCCGAAGCTCCCGCCTCCGCCGCCACCACCGCCGAATCCCCCGAACCCACCGCCGCCGAATCCGCCGCCACCGCGGCCACCGGAGCTCACATGGACGCGCGGCAGCGGAGGCGTGTGCCGCCGGTAGCGCCGGTGGTGCGAGCAGAACGCGCAGCTCTCCGTCACCTCGACGAGCCCGCCGGAGTACTGCGTGGGCCAGCGCAACGTCTCGGAGCGCGAGGTCTTCGTCTTGTTCCGGCACTGCGGGCACCGCGAATAGCCCGAGAACCAGCGGCCCTTCTCGAACGTGCGGACCGCCTGGCACTGCGGGCACTGGTGCACCTGCCAGTCGACGCTCCCGAGCTGCTCCTCCTTGATCTGGCCCGGCGTCAGGTGCGCGTCGTCGGCCTGTTCGTCGAGGAGCGGCATGTACACGTCGCACTTCTCGCAGGTGCGCTGCTTCCGGACCCACCACCGCCACGCGAGCACCGACAGCACGAGCGCGAGCCCGAGCAGCATCGACACCGCGCACAGCGCGCCCACCGTGAACAGCGAGACGCCTGCCGCGACGGCCTCGCGGCCCCCGACGGCTCCGCCGGTCCCCTCGCGGACCGACCCGGGATCCGCGCGCAGCCGCTCGTCGATCGCCGCGACGCCCGACACCAGCCCGCCGCCGTAGTCCCCCGCCTTGAAGCCCGGGATCATGCGGTCGGCGATCACCTGGCCCACCCAGCTGTCCGGGAGCACGGGCTCCAGCCCGTAGCCGACCTCGATCTCGACCCGGCGCGCGTCGACGACGAGCAGCACCAGCGCGCCGTTGTTGGCCTCCCGGTCGCCCACGCCCCATTGCTCGAACAGCGCGGTGGCGGCGTCCTTCGGCGTCTCGGACCCCACCGAAGCGACCGTCACCACGACGATCTCGGCGTCCGCGTCGCGGTAGAGCGCCTCGAGACGGGCGTTCAGCGCACGCTCGTCGCCAGCGTCGATCACGCCGGCCGCGTCGCTCACCCATTCGTTCGCCGGCCGGGGATTCGTGACGGACGGTGCCGCCGACGCTGCTGCGAGCCACGTGATCAAGGGTCCCTCACCTCCGTGCCGGAAGCATAATCACAGCGCGCGAGGATCCGGATACAAGGCCCGCGCGAGGTCCCCATGTCCACCCGGGAAACGCTCGTCCGCCGGCCCGACGTGCCCGACGAGGACATCGACGACATCATCGAGATCGCGGCCCGGCTGCAGGATGCCGATGTCGACGCGAAGCCCGTCGCGAGCGTCGACGACGTACGAAAGGTGGCCGCCGAGCTCGATATCGACCCGGCCTACGTCGACCGCGCGATCAACCAGCTCAAGGCCCAGCGCGAAGAAGACGCGCGCCGCGAGAAGGCCGAGGCCGCCGAGGCCTCGAAGACGCGCGCCCGCTTCGGCATGGCGGGTGTCGCCCTGCTCGCCGCGCTCGGGCTCGGATTCGTCGGCATCTCCGGGGTCACGGGCATCGTCGTGCTCTCGGCCGACGCCCGCATGGACGAAGCCCTCTCCGCGAAGCGCCACGCCGAGAAGAACCTCGAGACCGTGCTCGACCGCCAGGCGGCGCTCGCCCCGCAGCTCGTCGCGCTGGCGGGTGGCGAAGCGCGAGAGCTCACCGCGAAGGCCGCCGCGCTCAAGGCCGCCGACACGATCGACGCCAAGCTCGCGGCCTCCGACGCGCTCGGGCTCGCGATGGCCGAGGCGCTCGGCACGTTGCCCCCGGCCGACGACCCGTCCACGCAGATGTCGCGCGCCAACCTGCAGCACGAGGTGTCGGGGATCACGAACCGCATCACGGTCGAGCGCCGGCGCTACGAAGAGGCCGCGCTGGCGTACGAAGAGGCGTCCGCGGGCATCGGTGCCGCCGTGGCGCGCGGGGTCGGGCTGCACGGATGAAGAAGCTCGCGCTGATGCTGATCGCGTTCGTGCGCGAGGACTTCGACTGGGTCGTCTACCTCGGCACGGCGCTGCTCATCGGCGGCCTGATGGTCGCGAACTACCAGTACGACGCGTTCGACGCGCTCACCCGCACGACCCACGACCCGCTGCAGATGTTCTCGTTCGCCGTGTTCTACGGCGTGCCGTGGCTCTCGGTCGTCCTGCTCCAGGCCGCGCGCGGCCGGCTGCAGTCCGATGGCGACCCCATCGACCGCGACTTCGTCCGCATGGCGCTGATGGCCCTGTTCGTCGTGTCGTTCGTCGACTGGTTCCCCTACCACCTCGATCTCGTCGACCAGGCGCCGCCCCCGGCGCGCTCCTGGGTGCGCGGCATGCTGTGGAACATGAAGTCCACGCTGTGCTGGTTCACGCCGATGGCGATCTGGTGGGTTGTTTTCGACCGCCCGCGCGGCGTGGCGCGGCTCTACGGCTTCACCACGAAGGGCTTCGACGTGAAGCCCTACCTCATGTGCCTCTCTGTCATCGCACCGCTGGTCGCGTGGGCCTCGTTCCAGCCGGCCTTCCTGCGCACCTACCCGACGTACAAGCCGTGGACCGGCGTCGAGGAGTACCTCGGCGTGCACCCGCTCGTGACCGTGCTCCCCTACGAGCTCGTGTACGGCTTCGACTTCTCGTTCGTCGAGATGTTCTTCCGCGGGTTCCTGGTCATCGGGATGGCGAAGTGGCTCGGCCGGAACGCCGTCCTGCCGATGGTCGCGATGTACGCCGTGCTGCACTTCGGCAAGCCCGTGCCCGAGACCATCGGGAGCGTGATCGGCGGCTACATCCTCGGCGTGTTCGCGCTCCGGTCGAAGTCGATCCTCGGCGGCATCATGCTGCACCTGGGGATGGCGTGGTCGATGGAGGCCGCGGCGTTCGCCCAGCACGTCCTGAACGGCCGCTGAGCCCGCGTTGAATACCGCGGCGTCGAAAGCGTCTTCGGGCCATGCTGCTGCTCCTCGCCACCGCTCTCGCCACCGCCGTCACGACCTGCGAGGCCATAGACCTCGATGGCCGACGCCTCGCCGCGCTCACCCCCGGGACCGAGCTCCGCTACGTGTGCGTCTCGAGCTCCTCTGCGCCCGGAGGGCCCGCGGCCCGCTCGACGGAGTGGCTGCTGGAGGGGCTGGTGCTCGTCTCGGAGTCCGGCGCGAGCGTCGCGGTCCCGCCCCGGAAGCGCTTCCTGCGGCGGCCGTTCTACGTGCTCCCGGAGGTCGCGCCCGGGTACTGGCGTGTGTGGTGGGAGGGGCACTGGGACGCGAAGCCCGATCGGGCGTACCGGAACAGTCCTCCATCGGACGAATCCTACGTGTTCGTGGAGCGCTCCACGCCCTGAGGCCGCGATGACCGCACCTGCGCGGTTCGTGCTCGTGGCGGCCTGGGTCGCGCTGCTCGGGGAGGCCCTGCTGCTCTCCCCTCCCCCGCGCCCCGATCAGTGGGCGTGGCTCTTCCGGCTGTCGACGGGCGACTGGGCCGGCGAGGAGCCCCTCGTGGTCGCCCTGTTCATGCTAATGGGCGTCTGGCCGCTCGCCCTGGCGGGGCTCTTCGCGGCGGACCTGCGCAGGGAGCCCGTCCCGCTGTGGCCGTTCGCGCTCGGCAGCATGGCGCTCGGCGCGTTCGTGCTGGTGCCGGGCCTCGCGCTCGGCGGACGGCCGCTGCCGATGGCGGAGTGGCAGCGGTGGGTCGGGTCGCGGGCGCTGGCCGCGGTCCTGCTGGTGCCGACGCTCGGCCTGATGGCCTGGGGCCTGTGGGCCGGGAGCCCGGCGGCCTTCGCGGCGGCCTGGCGCACCGAGCAGTTCGTGCACGTGATGGCGCTCGACTTCTGCACGCTGTGGCTCGTCTCCGTCGTGGGTGCCACATCCCGCGGCGGACGGGGGTGGCTCGCGCTCGTGCCGCTCGTCGGTGTGCTCGGATACGTCGCGTCGCGGGAGTGAATCAGCCCTCGAGGATGGCGAGCAGGTCTTCGGACCGCATGCGGTGCGTCTCGCTCGTGCCCTCGAGCACCATCGACGCGAGCGCGCGCTTCTCCTCGTGCAGCGCGAGCACCTGCTCCTCCACCGTGCCCGCGGCGACGAGGCGGATGACGTAGACCTGCTCGGTCTGCCCGATGCGGTGGGCCCGGTCGGACGCCTGGTCCTCCGCCGCCGGGTTCCACCACGGGTCGAGGTGGATGACGGTCGTCGCCGCGGTGAGGTTCAGCCCGGTGCCGCCGGCCTTCAGGCTGATCAGGAACACGTCGGCCTCACCGCGCTGGAAGTCGTCGACCAGCGCCTGCCGCCGGTTCACGGGCGTCGAGCCGTCGAGCCGGAGGATGCGGACGCCCCGCGCGAGCAGGGCCTCCTGCGCGAGGTCGAGCAGCGACGTGAACTGCGAGAACACCAGCGCCTGCGCGCCGTTCTCGCGGACCTCCTGCACCCGCTCCACGAGCCGCGCGATCTTCGCGCTGTCGCCCTGCACCTCGGGCTCCACGAGCCGGGCGGCACACGCGGCCTGGCGCAGGCGCGTCAACGCCGCGAGGACCTCGATGCGGTTCGGCTCCTTCTGGCCCTTCAGCGCGCCCACCGCGGCTTGCCGGATGCGCTCGTAGACGACGCGCTCCGGGCCGGTGAGCTCGATCCAGTCGATGGACTCCTCGCGGGGCGGGAGCTCTGGTGCGACCGCGGCTTTCGTGCGGCGGAGGATGAACGGCCGCACGAGGCGCCCGAGCTGGCCGTGGGCATAGGGGTCGCCACGGGTGCCGGTGGTGCCGAACCGCTGCAGGAAGTGCTCGCGGGGCCCGAGCAGGCCCGGAGCCACGCAGCGCATCAGGCTCCACAGCTCGACGAGGTCGTTCTCGACGGGCGTTCCGGACAGGGCGAGCGCGAAGTCCACGTCCAGCGCGCGTGCCGCGCGGGCGCGCTTGGACAGCGGGTTCTTCAGCGCCTGCGCCTCGTCGAAGATCACCGTGCCGAACGGGACCTCCGCGAGGATGGCCTGGTCCCGGACCAACAGGTCGTAGCTGGTGACGAGCAGGCCCTTCGGCGCCTCGAGCAGCGACTCCCGCCCCGCCCCCCGGTACAGGGCGACCCGCAGGTCGGGTGCGAATCGCCCCGTCTCGCGCACCCAGTTCAGGTTCACCGACGCCGGAGCGACCACCAGGGCCGGCTTCTCCTGCCGTCCGAGCACGAAAGCGAGCGCCTGGAGGGTCTTCCCGAGGCCCATGTCGTCGGCGAGCACGGCGCCCGGCGCCCAGCACGCCATGCGCCGCAGCCACGTGACCCCCTCGAGCTGGTAGGGCCGGAGCTCCGCGCGCAGGCCAGCCGGCACCTCGGGATGCAGCGCGTCGGCCGCGCGGATCAGCGCCTGGTGGTCCTGCAGCTCTTCGGGAGCCTCGACCTGGGCCCCGGCCCGCTCGAGCTCCAGCACGGCGCGCGCCATCGCGAGGGCGGGGAGCTGCGGCGGGCCCTCGTCGAGCGCCGCGATGCCCGCAGCGGTGCGGAGCGCGTCCTGCAGCCCGACCGTGAGCTGGAGCCAGCCGTGGTCGTCGAGCCGCACGTACCGGCGCTGGTCGCGGATCGCGCGGAGCAGCTCCGTCAGGCTCACCCGCGTGCCGCCCACCTGGAGCTCGCCCTCGACGCCGAACCAGTCGCGGTACCGGTTCACCGCGACCCGCAGGCGCGTCGCCTCGCCCGCGCCGTTCGCCACGCGGAGCGAGCGGTCGGGCCACTCCACGACCAGGTCCGGACGGGCCCGGAGCGCGTGCACGAGGTCGAGCGCGTCGTCGGGGTCGTCGATCGTGCCGTCCCAGTCGTGGAGGAGCGGCAGGGGCAGGCGCTCGAGCTGGGTGATGACGCGCGCCGGCTCCCTGCGCAGGTCGCGCTCGGCGAACGTCCGCTCCCCGCGGACGACCCGCGCCACCTCGGCGGGCCCCGCGCCCGGCCGGTACGGCGGCCCGTCGGGCAGGGGCCGGAGCCGCACCTCCACGCGGAGGGCCCCGTCCGACAGGGGGATCAGCACGAACACCGGGCGGAGATCGGCGTGGACCTGGACGCCCCGCATCTCGCCGTCGAGCCGCAGGGGCACGGACTGCTCGAGCAGCCCGAGCCGCAGCATCAGTGGGCGTCGCGCCGCCCGCGGGAAGTCGGAGCCGTAGCGGTGCAGCACGTCGGTGAGGCCGTCCATCACGGGGCCCATCGCCACCACTGCCACGATGCCCCCGATGCGCACGGTCGCCAGGCCCTGGCTCGGCCGGAGGGCGCCCAGGAGCGGCGCCGGGACGGCCTCCCCGTCCAGCAGGATCTCGACGGACAGCCCGTCGCGCTCGCGGACCGCCACCTCGAGCTGGGACCGCCGCACGCGGACGAGCTCCCCGTCCTCCCCCACCACGCGCGGGTGATCGACGAGGTGCTCGAGCACGAGGGCCGGCGGCAGCGAGGACTTCAGGGCGGCGTGCGCGGCGCGGTCCGACGGGAGCGGGAGATCCGACAGCTCGTGCGACGGGAGCGCCCGGGTCCGGAAGCCGGGGCGCGTCTTGAACGGAGTCAGGCGGACCGGGGTGATCTTCTCGATCCGCCCCTCCTGGTCGGTGATCTTCCAGCCGACGCTGTCGTCCGCCGACGGGCCCTCGAGCGACAGCGCCGCGTCGAGACGCGCGAGCGCCCGCTGCCACGTGGGCGTCTGGAGCACGCGCAGCACGCCCTCGCGAACGTCCGGCGCCATGGGCCCGATCACGCTGTCGAGCACCACGCCCGCCACCTCCGAGCGGAAGAACTGCCCGAGGTTGTCGAAGAGCCGCACCGAGACGGGCAGGACGAGCGGCATGGTCGCGGAGGACCGCAGGCGGAACACGAGCTCGTCGGTGTCGGGCTTGAGCTGGACCGAGCCGAGCGCACCCGGCACGCGCTCGCGATCCTCGGCGGCGAAGGCGGCGCTCGCGGCCTCCCAGAGCTCGACCAGCGCCTCCTCCGCCGGGGGTCGGTCGCGCCACGACGACGCGCGGGCGATGGCCTCGCGGCGGGCCCGGCGACGCGCGACCCGCTCGTGCAGCTCGCCCAGCACGGGACGCAGGGCCTCGGCCGGATCGACGCGCCCCTGGCGGGTCTCGACGGCCAGCCCGTCGAGCGCGTTCCCGAGCTCTTCGGCCATCCACCGCCACAGCGGGTGGCTGCGGGGCAGGAAGTGACCGCGCTGCACGAGCTCGTCCAGCGTCTCGTCGAGCAGCTCGGGGTCTTCGGTCTCGAGCCAGTCCTTCAGGTCCTGCGGGTCGGTCGGGAGCTCGATGCGCTCGACCTCTTCGAGCTTGAAGACGTCGGGGTCCGCGAGCCACTTCATCAGCAGGACCGCCGCGTGGTCGCAGGCCGTGCGGTACAGGCACGAGCACCGCGACGTGAGCGGCTCGTCGAGCTTGGCGCTCACGAGGAAGCCGGCGACCCGGCCCTGGATGCGGTTGCCCCGCCGGACCGGATCGTCGACCTCGTACCACCGGATGCGCTTCATCGCGCGCTGCCCGACGTGGCGTTCGACCTGTTTCTCGGTGACCTCGTGCACGGCCTCCGGCTAACCCGATGTCAGCGCGGGGGACGGCCGCCCGGACGCTCCCCGCCCGCGGGACGGTCGCCGGGGGGACGGCTCATCCCGCCATCCGGCTTGCCCGCGTCGCGCGGCGGGGCCGCGTTCGGCGCCTCGGTACCCAGCTTGGCCTCGAGCTCGGCGATGCGGGCGAGGAGCTTGTCGTTCTCGTCCTTCGAGCGCGCGAGCTGCTGCTGGAGATCGCGCACCTGGCCCGTCGCCACGGCGCCGCTGGCCTGGCTCGCCTCGAGGTCGCGGATCCGCTGGGTGGCGGCGCGCAGCTGGTCCTCGACGCGCTGCTTGTCGGACGTGAGCGACGACACGCGGGCCTGGAGCCGCTCGTTCTCGGCGCGGACGTGGCCGAGCTGGGACTGGAGCTGGGCGAGGTTCTGCTGACCCGCCTGGAGCTGGGCGATCTGGCTCTGCAGGTCGCGGATCCGCCGCTCCTGCTCGCGCACCTCGCGCTCGTGCCCGCTGGCCGCGGCCAGGGCGCGGCTCGTCGCGCCGAGCTGGCCCTGGAGCTCGGTGATCTCGTGGCGCTGCTGGGCGATCCGCGCCTGGAGCCGGTCCTCCTGGGAGAACGTCGACGCGAGCTGCGCCGAGAGGGCCTGGTTCTCCTGACGGAGGCCGGCGAGCCGGCCGCGGACCCGGTTCAGCTCGGTGTTCGCGGACGACAGCTCGGCGCGCGTGATCGCGAGCTGGTCGGCCAGCGCACGCGCCTGGCGGGCCTCGTCGCGGAGGCCGGTGATCTGCGCGTCGAACGCCGCGCGCTCCTGGGCGCTCATCTCGGCGCTGCGGGCGCTCGCGAGCTGGGCGGTGAGCGCGTCGACCTGCGCGTCGCGAGCCGCGATCTGCGACCGGAGCGCGCCGAGCTCGGCCTGCGCGCGTCCGAGGCTCGCCGCCGTGCTCGCGAGGGCCTCGGAGTCCTCGAAGCCGGTGGAGGCGAGCTCGGTGCGCAGCCGCTCGGCTTCGGCCTCGGCCGCGGTGAGGGCGCCACGCGTCTCGAGCAGCTCGGACTCGAGCGACGAGACGGGGATGGCGAGGGTGGCGGGCTCCTCCTGCGCGTGGACGGCGGAGCAACCGGTGGTGAGCAGGGCCAGGCCGAGGATGAGGGTTCGCATCGTTCCTCCAGGGTTCGTTGCTCCCTCGACGCCCCGGCCCGGCCGTCCTTCGCCGCGATGACAATCGACGACAGCGGATGACGCCCGCCGCCATCCCGTGCGCTCAGGTGCGGCTCGCGATCAGCGCCCGCAGCTGGGGCGCCTGCTCGTGCGCGCGCCGCGTGACCGGCCGGAACCCGACGATCGCCGCGCTCGGCACGCGTCGCGTCAGGTAGACGCCGTTCGCGCTCACCCAGAGCCCCTCGAGGCGCTCGGGGTCGACCTCGAGCAGCACCGCGACCGAAGCGCGCTTTCCGACCGTGCTGTCGGGGCTGTCCGCGAGGTGCACGTGCGTCCGGCCCATCGGCTGGATGCCGCCGCGCACGATCGGCTCGACGAGGTCGAGTCGGGTGCCGTGGAACAGCGGTGCCGTGCGGGCGAGCCGCGTCCACGACGCCTCGAGCGCGTCGAGGGTCACGGGCATGCCCTCGAGGGAGTGCCCCTGCGAGCACCGCACGCGGTCGCCGCGCACCTCGAGGCGGCTCTTGTTGTTCTCCGCCACGACGCGGTCGAGCTGGGGCCGCGTGAGACCGGTGTGCCGCAGCACGTCGGCGATCGACGCCCACCCGGCCTCGTCCATGGGGAGGCGGGCCTCCAGCGCGCCGTGGCGCAGGAGCCAGGAGAGCTTCTTGCTCTTTCGTACGAGATCCATCGTTCTTTCCTCTGGCTCCAGCATGCCTCGCGACCATCATCGTGTCGCATGATGATTCGTGATGGGCTATCGACTCTCGTGAGTATCGACCTCGACCTCCTGCCGACCTTCGCGGTGTTCGCCGAGGTGCTGAGCTTCACCGAGACGGGGCGCCGGTGCGCGCTCACCCAGCCCGCCGTGCACGGCCAGGTGAAGCGCCTGGCCGAGGCCGCGGGCGGGCCCCTCTACGTGCGCGACGGGCGCGGCCTGCGCCTCACGCCGCGGGGCGTCGAGCTCGCGGCCCTCGCGCGACGCGTGGTGGCCGAGCGCGACGCCTTCCTCTCCCGCACGCCCCGCACCGTGCGCCTCGCCGCCGGCCGCGGCGCGTGGACGTGGTGGCTCGCCGACCAGCTGCGCGACTGGATCCGCGCGCACGGCGTGCAGCCCGTCACGGCCGACGGCCCGACCGCGATCGAGGGCGTGCGAACGGGGCGCTTCGAGCTGGGCGTCGCGACCGACCCCGGCCCGGGCTTCGCGACGCACCCGCTGCGCGAGGTCGGCACCGTGCTGCTGGTGCCGCCGGGCGATCCGCTCGCCGGGCGCGGCACCGTGTCGCTGGCCGAGGTGGGCGACCGCCGGTGGGTGCTGCCCGCGCGGGGTCGACCGCACCGCACGGTGATGGAGGCCCTGTTCGAGCGCGCCGGCATCGCGTGGGCCGTGGGCGCCGAGGCCGACGACTGGCTCGTGGCCGGGCGGTTCGTGGCCCTCGGCTGCGGAATCGCCGCCGTGAACGACCCGGTGGAGGTGGCGGGCTGCGCGCGTGTGGTGCTCGTCGATGGGCCCCGCCACACGTACCGCCTGTTCTGGCGCGACGACGCGCGGCCCCCGCCGCTGCCTCAATAGACGGCGTGGTACCCGTCGGCGACCAGCGCCCACCGCCGCCCGTAGGTGTGGACCTCGTGCGTCGGCCCCTGCGGCCCCTCGAGCGGCTGACCGGTGTACGTCCACAGCAGGATGGAGCCCTTGAGGTTGCGGACCTCCCACCCGTCGTTCATCAGCTTCTTCCCGTACATCCCGCTGCGTGCACCGATGGTGCAGTACGGGACGATGGTGTGCCCCCGGTACTTCTCGGGGTCGGCCTCGAACTCCTCTTTCGTGATGGCGCCCGGGATCATGGAGACCTTGCGCTCCTCGGGCGGGCGGACGTCGACCAGGACGGGCGATTCGAGGGTGGACAGCTGATCGGGCTCGATGTCGGGGACCTTCGCGAAGCCGAGCCTGCGGTAGTCGTCGTACATCTTCTCGATGCGGTCGACCCGCGCGGCCGGATCCTCGGGAGGGGCGGCCGTCGCGCAGCCGAGCCACGACAGGAGCCACATCAAAACTGGGCCCCCGGCAGGCTGACGGGATCCCGCGGGAGGGGGTCGCGCGACAGCACGCCGAGCGCCGCGGACCCCGCGAAGGTCGCGAGCACCGCAGCCCCGATGCCGACGACGAGCCCCGCGTTGCGGGCCGTGGGGTTGAGGCGCGTGTTGCGCGGCAGCGGCAGGCCGCGCGACGTGTCGAGGGCCGGCTTCGTGGGCGCGAAACGCACGGGAACACCCCACTCCGGCTCGGTGGGCGCGGCCTCGGTGGCGGGCGCAGGGCCGGGGGCTTCGGGCGGGGCCGCGTGGACGGCGGCGATGGCGAGCCAGGCGAGCATCGTGTGGGCAATGTAGCATCGCGGCATGTGGTTGCTGACGACAGCGGCGCTCGCCGCCACGCCCGGCGGCTTTCGCGTGGGCCCCGCGCTGCCCGTGCGCTCGGTGGAGCTCCGCGAGGCCACGGCGATCGACGCGGCCTGGGTGAGCCAGACGACCGTCGCGGTCCGCACGAACGTCGGGCGGCGCGCGAGCATCGCCGCCGAGACGCCCCTGGTGCTCACCGGCGGTGCGCAGGGCACGAGCTGGGGCCTCGGCCAGCTGCGCCTCGGGGGCTACGTCCACCTCGGGCAACGGATCGACACGATCTACACGCTGGGCTTCGAGGGCGCCTTCCAGTACGTACCGAACGGCGCCACGGCGGAGAGCTGGGCGACGGTGCGCCGCGACACGGTGCGGGCCGGCGAGGTCGTGGCGGTCGGCGCGGTCGCGCTGGTCCCGAAGCGGCCGTGGGTGTTCCGCACGTCGTTGGGGTTCCGCACGGGGCCCTTCGAGTCGCTGAGCCGCTACCCGTCGCCGTTCTTCGTCGCCGAGCTCGGCATCGCGACGGTGCAGCCCATCGCCGGGCCTGCGTCGGTGGTCGCGGAGCTCGAGGTGATGGTGGACCCGGTCCCGCTGACCGGGCGGGTGCTCGGCCGCTTCGACTTCGAGCCGCTCACGCTGGACGTGGGCGCCCAGGTCGGGCTCACCGCGCTCGGGGCGGGAACGGGCGGCCCGGTGCTGGCGGTCCGCCGGTTCTTCTGAGCCGCCGCGAGCGCGTCAGCCCCTCCGCGGGGAAGGGATCGAGCTTCGAGCGTCCCCAGGCATCACGCAGATGACGCAGAAGGACGCAGATGACGCAGAAACGAGGCCGCCCCGGGTCGAGCGTCTTCGCGTCCCCGGAGCGCCGAGTGGGTTGCCCCGCTTGGCGTCCAGGCGACGTCTCGATGTTCGGGTCGACAGGGAGGGCCTCCCCGCGGACTGGAGTCGGGATTCACCAGAGCAGGCAGGCGTTTCGGGCTGCTCGGGTGAGCGGAACCGGGACGACGCCTCCGGGGCGCCCGGTCGGGTCCGTTGTCGCGAGGGCCCCAGAGAGAATTGTGGAGCTTCGACTGTCGAGCGGATCGCCAGCGCGCGCCCGCAGCGTCTGTGGAGTCACTCTCAGCCGGACTCTGCTCCGCGGCAGTCACTCTGGACCCGGCTCTGGTTGGATCTGGACGGCCCGGGGCGAGCTTCCGACGGTCGGGACCGGGCCCTGGTCTCACCCTGGCACCGGCTTCGGTTTCACGACGGTGCCCGGGGAAGCGGGGACGCT
The DNA here is from genome assembly GCA_020632875.1 of Alphaproteobacteria bacterium. GTDB lineage: Bacteria > Myxococcota_A > UBA796 > UBA796 > JACKEQ01. Next base: position 973,325 of record JACKET010000001.1, on the reverse strand, counting down.
CGACCCGCGACGGCCCCCACCGGATCCGCATCCGCCGATCACGGAGTTCAGAAGACGCTGATTCGTGCGCGGAACGTCCAGGAGGGGGGCACGACGCATCCGTTCCTGCGCCCTCCTCCGTGTGGAAGGGATCGAGCTTCGGGCGTTCCGAGGCCGCCCTGGAGTGAGGAACCACATTGGCCTGCTCTGGTGCCTTGGAGCCAGGATCCGGGCCCAGTCCCCCTCGTCCTCGGGGACCGAAGGACGCTCGGCCCGACGATGACGGACTCCGCGTCCCTCCCGTCCTCCGATCCTCCGTGCTGAGAATCGGCCCGGAACGACGGGCTCTCCGGCGGGACGTTCGGAGACCGGGGTGTTCCGGCGCGCGTTCTCTCAGCACGGAGGGCTCGGAGGGACGGAGGGCACGGAGGTCGAGGGGCGGGCCTCCAATCGGGCGTTCCGAGGCCGCCCTGGAGTGAGGAACCACCCACCTCGCCTTCGGGGACGGAATGACGCTCGGCTTGACGACGACCGACTCCGCGTCCCTCCCGTCCTCCGATCCTCCGTGCTGAGAATCGGCCCGCAACGACGGGCTCTCCGGCGGGACGTTCGGAGATCGGGGTGTTCCGGCGCGCGTTCTCTCAGCACGGAGGGCTCGGAGGGAGGGAGGGCACGGAGGTTTCGATAGGGCCGACGTGGGTCCGGGGTTCCGGGGGCCTGCAACGGCCTCGAAGGTCTAGCTCACCAGAGCACGCGCGCGCCGGTATCGGGCCCTTGGTACTCCTCGTCTTCGGGGACCGAAGAAGGACGCTCGGCCTGACGACGACCGACTCCGTGTCCCTCCCGTCCTCCGATCCTCCGTGCTGAGAATCGGCCCGGTAGGACGGGCTCTCCGGCGGGACGTTCGGAGACCGGGGCGCTCCGGCGCGCGTTCTCTCAGCACGGAGGACGCGGAGGGGCGGAGGGCACGGAGGTTTCGATGGGGCCGACGTGGGTCCGGGGCTCGATGGTTGTTTCGCCAGAGAGGGCCTTCGCGCGGATTGGAAATCGGGATTCACCAGAGCAGGCGGTCGTTTCGGGCTGCTCTCGAGGGATGTCTCCGTGTTCGGGTCGACAGAGCGGGCCTTCTTGCGAACCGGATTCGGGACTCACCAGAGCAGGCCGGCATTTCGGGCTGGTCGCGTGAACTTGCTTCGCTCCCAGGCCGAATGGTCGACAGATTCAAGGCGTTGACGCTGCGCAAAACGCGGATCCGCATCCAGTGGGGGCCTCGTTTCTGCGTCATCTGCGTCCTTCTGCGTCATCTGCGTGAGGCCATGAGACGCTCGGAGCCCGACGGCTTCCGATCGGGTCAGTAGTACCTGCGGGCGGGCGCGAACACCGTGAGGAAGGCGCGCCCGTAGGGATATCCCCACGCGCCGTTCTCCCCGTCCTGCACGCCGAGGCCGACCTCCGTCCCCAGCCCGACGCCCTGGAACAACCGCACGTCCACGCGCATCCCACTCGATGCTCCCGCGCGCATGCGGCTCGGCTGGTCGTCGACGAAGCCGTTGACGCTGCCGGCCAGCTGGAACCGCCACACGCCGGCCGTCGCGTTCCACGTGAGCCCCAGCGCGCCACCCGGCCCGAACAGGTCGTTCGCGAACCAGCTCGCGTAGCGGGCATCCATCCGCACGCCGATCCGCCGCGTGAGCGGCACGTCGACCACGAGCAGCGGGGCCGCCCCGAGGCCGCCTTCGATGCCCATCGACACGTGGACCTGGTTGCGGTCGTGCCGGTGGTGGTTCAGCGTGAGGGCCCGCCGGGCGCGCTTGCCCACGTCGGGGTCGCTCGCGAGGCCCTCGAGGATCTGCATGGCCTCGGCGCGATGGCCGCGCTTGTAGCGGGCATACGCGTACAGGAGCCAGCTCGGCGAGTGGCCCGGATCCGCCGACAGCGCGCGCTCGGCCGCCATCCAGGCCGCGTCGTAGCGGGCCTCCGCCCACGCGACGAGCGCTTCGCAGCAGTAGATCACGTCAGCGGTGTCGGCCCCGTCGCAGAGGCATGCAAATGGCATGGCGGTAGCGTACCATCGGGCATGCCCCGCCGCGCCATCGTGCTCGTGCTCGCTTCGGCGGCCGCCCTCGCGACCTCACGCGAGCAGTGGGATCTCCGCGCCCCCTGCATCCGCACGGACGTCGTCATCGAGGACTGGGATCCGAACCACCCGCTGTTGATGAAGTGGTGGGGCGAAGAGCCGGTCCCCACCGGCCCGAACTTCCGCGAGGCCGTGGTGCTGCAGACCCTCGATGGCGAGGAGGTCGACTACTGGGCCGCCTACGCGGGCTCCGGCGCGGTCCACCTGTGCGCGAAGGAGGGCTTCGCGCCCGACACGGTCTACGAGTGGCGGGTGCGCCAGTTCGTGAACCCGTACCCCAACCACCTGCCGGTCCCCTGGTACGACCACAGCGGCATCGTGCGCTTCCGCACCTCCGCCGTCAGCGCGCTCGACCCGATCGGCTCGGAGTCCGCGTGTGCGGCGTTCCGCGGGTGGGACTTCGACCGGCTGTTCTACTGCACCAACGCCTGGATCGACAACGACGGCGACGGCTGGGAGCAGAGCAGCGACTGCGACGACAGCGACCCGCGCGTGAACCAGAACGCCACCGAGCTGTGCGACGGGCTCGACAACGACTGCGACGGGCAGATCGACGACGGGTTCCTCCTGCGCGTCTGGCCCGACGCGGACGGAGACGGGTTCGGCGACGGGTCGGCGCCCATCGACCTCGTCAGCTGCGATGGCGAGCGTCCGGAGGGGTCCGTGGCGAATGGCGCCGACTGCGACGATGCCGATGCAGCGGTGAATCCCGCGGCCCCCGAGATCCCGGGCAACGGCATCGACGACGACTGCACCGGTGGCGACGGCGTGAACGACACGGGGCTCCCCGCAGACACCAGCGACACGGGGCTCTCCGACACCGCGCCCGCTGCCGACACCGGGCTCGCGCCCACGGGCGACACGGCGAGCCCCGGTGACACGGCCTCCAGCGACACCGGGGAGACGGGATGATCGCGCTCTTCGCCCTCTTCGCCTGCCAGTGCGGCGAGGCGCGCCCCACCGACCGCACCCTGCCCGAGAACACGCACCTCGACCGCACCACGGTCGCGGGGGCCACCTGCTACCGCGGCGACGACGGCACCCTGCTCGAGCTGTCGCTGTCCGCGAGCACGACGGTCTCCGGCGTGATCACGCGGCCGGGCGAAGAGCCGCGCCCGCTCTCGGGCCGCCGCAACGGGCGCCAGCTCGACTTCGGCCGCGTCGAGGTCGAGCTGCTGGGCCGCACGGTCACGCTGATCGACGGCGCCGACCGCATGCTGCTCGCATCGGTCGGCTGCCCGTAGCCTCTGGGTCGGTCGCCGAGCGCCGGATGCCCTCGACCGGGGCTACGCGCTCCGCCGGCGCAACGCCGCCAGCCCGGCGAACGCCAGCAACCACAGCGCAGCAGGCGCGCCGGACGTGTCGCAGTTGCAGCCCGTGCCCCGCTTCGATTCGCACTCGACGTTCTGATCGGGGTCGCTGTCGTCACAGTCCGTGCTGTCGGTCACGTACCCGTCGGGCATCGTGCAGGCCGCGAGCGGCGGCGAGCCGGCGTCCCCGAAGCCGTCCCCGTCCGCGTCGGGCCAGAACAGCGTCTGGTCGGCGATGTCGACGCCCTCGTCGATGTCGAGGTCGCAGTCGTCGTCGACGCCGTTGCACAGCTCCGCAGCGTCCGGGGCGACCTCGGCCGAGGTGTCGTCGCAGTCCTCGTCGTTGAGCACCCAGCCCGGCTCGATGGTGCACTGGAAGGCCGAGTCGCCGGGGTCGCCGTAGCCGTCGCCGTCCGCGTCGCGCCACACCGCGTCACCGAGGCCCTCGTCCACGAGCCCGTCGCAGTCCTCGTCGATGCCGTCGCAGTCGTCTTCGGGGGCGAGCGGGTTGATGAGCGCGTCGCCGTCGTCGCAGTCCTGGCTGTCGGGGATGAGGCCCAGCACGCGAGGCAGGTTCGCGCTGCACGCGGCCTCCGGCGCGGCGCCGCCGTCTCCGAACCCGTCCCCGTCGAGATCCGGGTAGTAGTCGATCGTCGCGATGCCCTCGTCGACGAGCGCGTCGCAGTCGTTGTCGATGTCGTCGCAGACCTCGGCCGCGAAGGGGTTCGTCGAGAACTCCGCGTCGTCGCAGTCCTGGCCGTTCGCCGGCGACACGTAGCCGAGCGGCTCGTCGCCCGAGCAGCCGGTGAACGTGAGCGCGGGCGTGCCGTAGCCATCGCCGTCCTGGTCGAACCAGAAGGTGACGGGCTGCTCGGAGTAGCTGGGGTCGTCGGCGTCGACGAGGCCGTCGCAGTCGTTGTCGATGCCGTCGGGACACGCCTCGACCGCGTTGGGCCGGATGTCGGCGTCGAGGTCGTCGCAGTCGGTGGACGACGTGGCGTAGCCCGGAGGCACCGTGCACGCCGGGAAGCCCGCCACGCCGGACGCGCCGTAGCCGTCGAGGTCGTTGTCGGGGTAGACCGCCGGCGCGGTGAGGTCGGGGTCGTCGTCGTCTTCGAGCCCGTCGCAGTCGTTGTCCTCGAAGTCGCAGATCTCCGCAGCCCCGGGGCTCACGGCGCTGTCGGCGTCGTCGCAGTCCCCGGCAACGGCCACCGTCCCCGAGGGCTGGAGGCAGTCCGGGATGGCCGGACCAGCGCCGTACCCGTCGCCGTCCGCGTCGGTGAACCAGTCCGTCGTGGCCACGTCGTCGTCCACGACGCCGTCGCAGTCGTTGTCGACCGAGTCGCACTGCTCGATGGCGCCCGGGTACGTGGTGTCGTCGGCATCGTCGCAGTCGCCCGCGGTCGCGCTGGTGTCGGGCGCCACGGCGCAGTCCGCTCCGATCGACGCGCCCGCGCCGTACCCGTCGCCGTCGAGGTCTGCGTAGAGGTCGAAGGTCGCGAGCCCGTCGTCCACGTCGCCGTCGCAGTCCTGGTCGATGCCGTCGCACACCTCGGCCGCGCCGGGGTGGATGGCGTCGTCGGCCGGCTCGCAGTCCCCTCCGACCGTCACGAGGCCCGGCGCCACGGCGCAATCGAGCACGAGGGTCGCGTCGTCGCCGTACCCGTCGCCGTCGGTGTCGACGTACGAGGTCTGCTGGGGGAGGCCTTCGTCGGCGGTTCCGTCGCAGTCGTTGTCGATGTCGTCACAGACCTCGGCCGCACCGAGGTAGATGCTCGGGGCGGAGTCGTCGCAGTCGTCGCTGTTGGCGACGAGCCCCGCGACCGGCCCGCAGGCGCTCACGGGGTTCGCGCTGTCGTCGCCAGCGCCGTCGCCGTCGACGTCCGGGTAGTAGTCGGACACGGGCAGGCCCTGATCGACGGCCGTGTCGCAGTCGTCGTCGACGCCGTTGCACACCTCGGTCGCGCCCGGGTGGACGCTGGCGTCGCCGTCGTCGCAGTCGGAGTGGTCGGCCGCAGAGTCTGGCGGCGCGGCGCAGTCGGTGGCCAGGAAGGCACCGGGGTCGCCGTACCCGTCGCCGTCGAGGTCGGCGTACCAGTCGCGATCGACGACGTCGTTGCTCGGATCGCCGTCACAGTCGTGGTCGATGGCGTCGCAGATCTCGACCTCACCGGGGTTCACGTTCGCCGCCGCGTCGTTGCAGTCGCCGCCGACGAGCGCGTGGCCGGCCTGCGCGGAGCACGCGCTCACGGGCGGAGCCACGCCGTACCCGTCGGAATCGCCGTCGGGGAAGTAGTCGGTGAACACGAGCCCGTCGTCGACGCCGCCCATGCAGTCGTTGTCGGCGCCGTCGCACACCTCGGGATTGCCGGGGTACGCGAACGGATCGGCGTCGTCGCAGTCGCCGTCGCAGGTGCGCCAGCTGTCGGAGTCGCTGTCGGCCTCGCCGCCCGCGGCGTCGGCCGTGCCGTTGCAGTCGTTGTCGACGCCGTCACAGAGCTCCGGTGCGCCGGGGTAGGCCGTGGGGTCGGCGTCGTCGCAGTCGTTCTCGCAGCGGCGGACGCCGTCGCTGTCGGCATCGAGCTCGGAGCCGGGGCCCGCCACGTCGGCCAGCCCGTCGCAGTCGTTGTCCTGCCCGTCGCACGACTCCACGTTCCCCGGGAAGTTGTCGGGGTCGCTGTCGTTGCAGTCGGCACACTCGTTCGAGCCGTCTCCGTCGAGGTCTTCGCCATCGGGCGTCGCCGCGCTGCAGTCGTCGTCGACGCCGTTGCACGTGAGCTCGGACGCGCCGGGGTTCACCGCGGGGTCGTTGTCGGCGCAGTCGCCGGTGACGAGGACCCAGCCGGGCGGCTGCGCACACGCGCTCTGCGGGCCCGGGATCCGACCGTACCCGTCGCCGTCGCCGTCGCGGTACCAGGTGTCGAAGGTCAGCCCGTTGTCGGCGACGGTGTCGCAGTCGTTGTCGGCCCCGTCGCAGACCTCGGTGCCGATGGAGCTGTTGTCCGGGTCGCCGTCGTCGCAGTCGGTGCAGAAGCCGTCGCCGTCGTTGTCGAGGTCCTGCTCGTCGGGTGTGCCGGCGCTGCAGTCGTCGTCGATGCCGTTGCACGTGATCTCGTTGGCCCCGGGATTCACGGCGGGCGCGCCGTCGTCGCAGTCGCCGCCGACCAGCGCGAACGCGGTGGCCGGGCACGTGCCCTGGCCCGCACCCGTGCCGTACCCGTCACCGTCGAGATCCGGGTAGTACGTCGTGAATCCCTCGTCCACGAAGCCGTCGCAGTCGTTGTCGATCCCGTCGCACGGCAGCTCGGCCTGCAGGTCGTTCGCCAGGGGCTCGTTGTCGTCGCAGTCCCAGATCGCCATCCGGCCGTCGCCGTCGAGGTCGTCCCACGCGAACGGACCGATGCCGATCGCGATCCCGCCGCGGAACGCGCCGATCTCGCCGCCGTTGCTGGAGCCCGTCGTCCAGGCGGCCGCCGTGGGCGCCGCCGTGTGCGGGTCGCACTCCGGCGCTCCCGCGGGGAAGCCCGGGTTGCTCGTGACGGCCGCGGTGCCGCGCGAGCCGCCGCCGTTCACGTCTTCGGCCGTGTTGCTCCACCAGCCGTTGTTCGTGTAGGTGCCGGTCGGAACGTCGGCCAGCGCGTCGCCTGCCGCGTTGAACGCGAAGGCGTTGTCGACCACCGCCACGTTCGTCTGGGGCAGGCTGAGCGCACCGCCCCGGTTGGCGCCGGCAGAGCCCGAGAAGAAGGTGTTCGCCGTGACGCTCGCGCCGCTGCCCGCCGCGTCGAGGAGCACGCCGCCCTCGGCCGCGGTGTTCCCCACGAAGATGTTGTGCCGCAGCGTCAGGTTGCCCGCCATGGACGTGCGGTTCACGACGCCGCCGTTGTTCGTGGCCGAGGCGTCGCACACGAGGTTGTGCTGGAGCACCACGGTGCCGCGGTCCTGCGTCACCACGCCGCCCGAGCCGGTCGACGAGACGTCGTGGACCCAGGAGTTCTGGATCGTCAGCGAGGCGCCGTTGTGCGTGGTGCGTGCGATGCCCCCGCTCGAGGAGCTGCAGTTCGTGACCTCGACGAAGTCGAGGATGAGCGAGTCGCCGTTCCCGCCGAGATCGGCGAGCCGGTTGCCGCCACAGTCGATCGACACGCGCTCGAGGCCCATCCCTCCGCGCACGGTGCCGATGCGGAAGTTGGTGAGCCGGATCCCCGCGGTCATCCCGATCACGTGGATGCCGTTGGCCGGGAAGTTCACGACGTTCGTGTCGTAGACGCCGGGCTCGAGGATGTGCACCTCCTCGTTCTGGGAGGCCGCCGCGATGGCGTTCTGCACGGTGGTGTGGTTGCAGCCGGAAGCACAGACGGTCTCGACGCCGAACGCCGAGGACAGGAGAAAGGTCAGCATGCCCCGATGCTAGCGGATCGAGCAGCCGGTGGCGCGCCTGCGCGACGTCAGCGCGATGATCGGCAGCAGCACCCAGCCCGCCGGACCGCCCGGCACGTCGCAGCGGCAACCCGTCGCCCGGCCGCACGGCTGGTCGGGCGAGGCGTCGCCGTCGCAGTCGTGATCGACGTCGTCGCACTGCTCCTCGGCGCCCACGTACACCGTGGGGTCCGCGTCGTCGCAGTCCCCCGCCCGATCCACGCGCCCGGGGGGCACCTCGCACTCGACGCGCTCCGTCGCGTCGTCGCCGAAGCCGTCCATGTCGCTGTCGGCGTAGGTGGTGACCGTCACCATCCCCTCGTCCGTCGTGCCGTCGCAGTCGTTGTCGATCCCGTCGCAGATCTCGTCGGCCCCGGGATTCACGGCGGGCGCGTCATCGTCGCAATCGCCGCCGACCGTGATGCGATCGGGCGGCACCGCGCAGAGGTCGAGCCGCGCGGCGTCGTCGCCGTAGCCATCGGAATCCAGGTCCGGCCACGTCGGGATCAGCGTGAAGTCCTCGTCGATCGCCACGTCGCAGTCGTTGTCGATGCCGTCGCAGGCCTCGACCGCGAGCGGGCTGACCGCCGGGTCCGTGTCGTCGCAGTCCAGCCCCACCGACGCGGGGACGAAGCCCTCGGACTGGGCGCCCGAGCACACGATCTCCTCGGTGGCGGACGTGCCCACGCCATCCCCGTCGTCGTCGAGCCAATAGGCCACGGGATCCGGGGTGTAGTCGGGGTCTGCCGCGTCGACGAGGCCGTCGCAGTCGTTGTCGAGTCCGTCGGGACAGGCCTCGGGAGCCCCGGTGAACACGGTGGCATCGGCGTCGTCGCAGTCGCCCGCCACGGCGACGTGGTCGGAGGGCTGGAGGCACGCGGCCACGGGAGAGGCGGCGTCGTCTCCGAAGCCGTCGCCATCGACGTCGGGGTACCACAGGGACGCGGTCAGGTCGGCGTCGGCATCGTCGACATCGCCGTCGCAGTCGTCGTCGACGCCGTTGCAGGTCTCGGCGTTGCCCGGGAACACGTCGGGGTCGAGGTCGTCGCAGTCCCCGGTCATCTCGGCCTCGCCGGCCGCCGGGTTGCAGATGTCGTCGCCGTCGTCGTCGATCACGACGGCCGAGCCGACCGCGTCGAGGTCGAGGCTCTCGAAGCACTCGTCGCGGCCGTCGCAGTTGCGGTCGAGGCCGTCGTCGACATCGGACGCGTCGAGGGCGGCGCCCGGGTGGACGTCGGCGTCCTGGTCGTCGCAGTCGCCGCCCTCCGCCGCCTCGTCGGGACCGACGCAGCCGTCGCCTTCGAGGTCGTCGACGAGCGTGGAGCCGTAGCCGTCGCCGTCGGCGTCGAGGAAGCACTCGTCGAACCCGTTGCAGTCCTGGTCGATGCCGTCCCCCCCGGCGGACGGCCCGATGGGCGCCCCCGGAAAGGCGCTCGCGTCGCCCGGCGCGCAGTCGGCGGTGCCGTGCCACCCGTCGCCATCCGGATCGTCGGCCCCGTTCCAGGGGATGGCACCGATGTCGGAGCCGGCGAGCCCGGCGCCGATGAGGGCGGAGTCGGGGGCCGCGATCGCGAACGCATCGCGCGTGCACGCCGGGAGGGGATTGAGGCGCGCCTCGCCGGTGGTCACCGGAGCGGTCTGGGTGACGCCACCGACCCAGTTGTCGCCGTTGTGGAGGAAGGCGTTTTTCTCCCACGTGCCGTAGGACGCGCGCACGGCTCCGTCTTCGTGGTGGGCGAACACGGAGCTCGTGACCGTGATCCCGAGGCCACCGGCCGTGTTCCACCACCCTCCGTCGCGATCCGACCCCACACCATCGTTCGCCAGGAACGTGGCGTGCTCGAACACCGCGTTCCCGTCGGATTGGTGGACCGCCCCGCCGCCACTGGGATTCGTGGAACGGTTGCGCGCGAAGATCGGCCGAAGCAGGTCCACGTCGGCTGCGGTGGAGACGAGGACTGCGCCCCCCGAGGCTGCCGTATTGTCGCAGAACAGATCGTCCGTCGAGGTCCAGACACCGAGAACGCCGAGCGCGCCGCCGTTGCCGACGGCCGCATTGCCCTGGAACCGATTGCCGGACGAAACCAGTTCACCTGCGACGACGTAGATGGCCGCACCCACGGCGGCCGATGTGTTGCCCACGAAGGTGGAGTCTGCGATCGACGTGCTCTGCCCGGTCTGGTTGAGTCGAATGGCCCCGCCCGTGAGCGTGGATCCGTTGGCATCGAAGGTGGAGCCCACGATGGAGACGCCGTCGTTGTGGACGTAGATGGCGCCGCCGCCCCGCGTTCCGGTGCTCTGGTTCGCCGTGAAGATCGAGTCGACGATCTGGACGTCGGCCGCATCTCGCACGTACAACGCGCCGCCCCCCTCGCCGGCTGCGGAGTTCCGCGCGAATTGGGTGCGGGTGATCGAGAGCGACCCTCCCGGGGCGCGGAAGTGGACGGAGCCCCCACCCTGCCCGATTCCGGTTGCATCCTCGAAATAGGAGTCCTCGAGGACGAGGGGCGCCGTGGCGCCGATGTGGGCGGCCTCTCCGGTCGTGTTCCACTCGCGGAACCGCGTGTTGGCGACCACCGACAGCGAGCCCGAGACCAACAGGATGGCGTTGAGTGACGTGGCCTCGCCGGGGATCTCGCGCTGGAAGACCGACCGCCGGATCGTGACGTTGCCCCCATCGATCTCGATCGCCCGCGCATCCTTCTCACAGGTGAACTCGAGGAACTCGAGCGACACCGTGCCGCCCGTGATCTTCATCGCGCCGCCGTCTCCGGAGCCCTCGGCGCACACCACGCGGCCCTTCGCGTTCACGTCGGTGCCGCGGATGGTGATGGACTCGGTGAGGATCACCGGCTCGTCGAGGGGAACCGCCGGATCGAGCCAGATCGTGTCGCCCGGGCTGGCGTCGGAGAGCGCCTGCTCGAGGGTCGCCCGCGCCACGCATCCGGCCACCGGATCGAAGTCCGTCGGGACGCAGAAATCGGCGGCGTGCGCAATGAACGACAACAGCAGCATGGGCGCAGCATACGGGTCTCGGGCGCGGACGTCAGTACATTCGCTGAACCCGGACGTCCCTCCCGACCTCGTCCACGACTGCGGCGGGGACCTCGATCCACTTCCCGCCTTCGCGCACCACCTCGCTCACGACGCAGTGACGGGACCGCAGCCCGCCGAGCCACGCGCGTCGGTCGCACACGTACACGAGGTCGCCCACCCCGGCCGTCAGCTCGACCGCCAGGGCGCTCGACAGCCGAGCCGCGGGGAGGTCGAGGTCGGCATCCCGGCGATCGGGGCCCGTCTTGGTCTCGGCGGCGACGAACGCCGAGTACGTCTCGGTGCCGTCGCTGCCCTTGTAGCGGCGCAGCGCGTCGGGCACCGTGCCCCACACGTAGCCGCGGATCTCGGCGAGCGACCGGGGCTTCGTGACCATCGTGACGATCACGCCGATCCCCACGGCCCAGACGAGCCCGTAGAAGGCCCGCATGAACTTGTAGGCCTTCGCCCCCTCGAGCAGCACGCCGAAGTCGCCGTTCGCGAGCGCCGCCTGGTACAGCGCGATCCGCTCGGCCGCCGTGAGCATCTCGCCCTTCATCGGCACGCCGTGGGCGAAGGGCGCGATGACCTCGGGGAAGAAGATGGAGTGCGCGATGGCGATGCCCGCACCGATCATGGTGGCGAGCGCCGCGGCCGGCGTGAAGCGCCGCCAGAACACGCCGAACAGCAGCGCGACGACCATCGGTGGCGTGATGGCGGCCGTGAACGCGCCGTGCGCGGCGTAGATGCTGTCGAACCCCGCGAACACCGGCACCAGCAGGACGCCGATGAGCGTCACGGCGACCGACGCGATGCGCGCCATCCGCAGCTGCTCGGCCTCGGTGGCCTTCGGGAAGATCGGCCGGTACACGTCGTTCACGACGATGGCCGCGATCGCCGTGATGAGCGAGTCGACGGTCGACATGAGGGCCGCGGTGAGGGCCGCCATGATGAGCCCGAACACACCGGGCATCGCGAGCATCTCGGCCACGACGAAGAACACGTCGTCGCCCGGGATGTCGTCGGGCAGCAGGCCGGCGTGCACGAACGAGCGCCCGACCCAGCCGCCCGACGCCACCACCATCGCGGCGAGCGGCATCAGCAGCGCGAGCACGGCGATGGCGGCGCGCCGGCCCTCGCGCACCGACCGGGCCGCCATGAACCGCATCAGGATGCCCTGGTTCAGGAAGTAGAACATCGCCGAGTTGGCGATGGCGTCCTGCCAGAAGATGCCGACGGCCGGATACGCAGGATCGGCGTTGAACGGCGGGAACGCCATCCGGTGCGAGCGCGGCAGGTGCACCCAGAGCATGTCGAAGCCGCCGAGGCGGTCGGCACCGAGCGCGAGGATGACGAGGCCCGTCGCGAGCAGCATCAGCCCCTGGAACAGGTCGGTCATGATGACCGAGGTCTGGCCGCCGAACGTCACGTAGATCGCGCTGATCACGGCCACGACGATGGCCGCCTGGAGCACGTCGACCCCGAGCAGCACGTGCAGCGCGGCGCCCATCGTGAACAGGTTGATGCCGACGTAGCCCACCAGGTACACGAGCAGCATGGCGGTCACGACGCGCCGCGAGGTCGGGCCGAACCGGTGCTCGAAGTACTCCGGGATGCTCGTGAGCCGGCCGAAGTACAGGATGGGCAGCCAGCCGAACAGCAGCAGCGGCAGCCAGAACCAGTCGTTGAGGTACGTCTGGGTGCTCGCCAGGCCGAAGCCGAACGCGATCTTGCTGTACTTCACGAACGAGTAGCTGCCGATGGTCGTCGCCACGAGCGACACGGCGATGAGCCACCACGAGAAGCGCTGCCCGGCGAAGAAGAAGTCCTTCGTGCTGGTCTGGCCGCGCCCGAAGAACGTGCCGACGAACAGCATCGCCAGGAAGTACGCGACCATGATGCCGTAGTCGAGCGGCGTGCCGAGCACGCGCTTCTCGATGGGCGGACCGTCGTACGCCACCTCGGGCGCGACGGTCATGGGGGCGTACTGCAGATAGCCCTGCACCGCCGCGATGAGCGCGAGCCCGCCGACCATCAGCACGAGGTTGCGCAGGCCTTCGCCCGAGAGCGACAGGTAGCCCTGTGCGTACGCGTACAGCATGCCCGCGCCGAAGACGGCGCCGCCGAGCACGAATTGGTAGACGAACGGATCCACGGGGACCTAGGCGGGCCTGCCGGTCATTCGTCCGGCTCGTCGTCGTCGTCGGTGTCGGGCGCGGCGTCGGGGCCCGCCGCAACCTCCTCGGACGCCTCGTCGGCGAGTGCCGCGAGGTGGAGGAGCGGCGCCTCGTTGCCGCCGTCGTCCTCTTCTTCGGGGAACTCGAGCACCGGGCGCTCGGGCTCGCCGCCGAGCGCGTCGATGGCCTGCTCGGCGTACGCCTTCAGGCGCCGCAGCTGCCACCGGTAGGCCTCGCCCATGGTGGTGGGCATGGCTTCGGTGAACAGCAGGTACATCCGGAAGTCCTCGAGCTCGCGGTAGAACTCCTGGACCTTGAGGATCAGGTCGGGCTCGAGCAACGCCAGCTCGCGGAAGGTGAGCGAGCTGAAGCGGCTGAAGATCGTGTCGAGGAACGGGCCGCGCTCGCGGTGCCGGCCCCAGAGGTCGAGCAGGAACTGCTGCCGGTCTTCGAGATCGTCGACGATGCGGGCGATCTCGGTGGCGACGAGGATGGCGACGCGCTCGGCGCGCTCCTGATCGGTGAGGTACGGCGGGACCACGTGGCTGCCCTCCGACCTAGCCCGAGACCGACTCGCCGCCGTCGACCCGCAGGACGTTGCCCGTCATCCAGGCCGTACCGGGGCCGCTCAGCGCGACCAGGCACTGCGCGACGTCTTCGGGGATCGTGAGGCGCCGGGACGGGTTGCGCTCGAGCGCGCGGCGCGCGATCTCGTCGTTGCCCGGGATCTTGTCGAGCGCCGCCGTGAGCGTGACGCCCGCCATGATGGCGTTGGCGGTGATGCCGTGGGGCGCGAGCTCGACGGCGAGCTGCCGGATGTAGGACTCGAGCGCGCACTTCGCGGCGCTCACGGCGCCGTACGCCGGCCAGGCCGCGATGGACCCGGAGCTCGTCATCGCGAAGATCCGCCCGCCCTCGCGCATGAATCCGCCGGTCACCAGGTCTTGGGCCCAGTACACCAGGGTGTTCGCCATGACGTCGAGCGTCATCTCGAGCTGGCGCTTGGCGAGCGGCTTGCCGTCGTCGGTGAACAGCGGGCGGAGCGTTCCGAACGCCAGCGAGTGCAGCAGCACGCGGACGTCGTCGCCTTCCTGCATCGCCATGCGCAGGCGCTGCAGCCCCGCCTCGCGGTCTTCGTCGCCCGCCGCGTTCGCGTTGTGGAACACGACCGGCACGTCGGCCGACTCGAGCTCGGCGACGAGGGCCTCGACCGCCGGCATCGTGCTGCGCCGGTCGAGGTGCACACCGAAGATCCCGTAGCCCTGGCGCGCGAAGGCGCGGGCCGTGGCGGCACCGAACCCCGAAGACGCGCCGAGGATGCAGATCCAGGGACGACCCATGGTCAGTGGTCTCCGGGGGGATGCGGCATCGCGGGGCCGTTGGCGCCCCACGCGCTGGTCTTGTCGTGGATCTCCTTGACCTCGCCGAACCGCTCGTAGGCCAGGCCGGCACGGACCTCTTCGATCACCGCGCCGTACTCCTTCTTGCGGAGCTCGTTCTCGAGCTCGCCACGCACTTCGTCGAGCGGGATGGCGTCGCGGCGCTCGATCGGCTCGATGATGTGGAAGCCGAAGCGCGTCTCGACCGGGCCCTGGGGCTGGCCGATCTCGCCGTCGAAGGCCACCGCGGCGACCTCCTCGATCAGCTTGTCGCGCTGGAACCAGCCGAGATCACCGCCCTCGCCACGGGTGCGCGCGTCGATCGTGTACTCCTTCGCGAGGTCGGCGAAGTCGGCCCCCTCGGAGAGCTTCTTCATGATCTCGCTCGCGAGCGCCTCCTCCTGCACGAGGATGTGGCGGGCGCGCGCCTGCGGGCGCTTGTACTGCACGCCGCGCTCGTCGTAGAGCCGCTGCACCGCTTCGGGGGTGATGCGGGACTCGACGCGCTTCGACAGGAGCTCCTGGGCCAGGCCTCGCGCTCCTTCATCATCAGCGCCTTCTGGATGGCCGGATCCTTGTGGAGGTTCTCTTTCAGCGCTTCGCGGTAGAGCACCTCGCCGAGGCCGATCTGCTCGACCATCGTGGAGTAGCTGCCGGACTGCTTCAGCGACTCGATCTCTGCCTCGGGGGTCAGGCGGGTGACCGCGTCGACCATGTCCTGGGTGATGTCGTACTTCCCGTCGACCGTGAGCAGCTTCTCGCCGGTGGGCTTGAAGTCGCCGGGAACGCTCGTGGCGCCGCCGCCACCACCACACGCTCCGAGCAGGAGCGAGGACAACACAAGGAAACGCACGTAGACCTCCGGGATCGTCGGACCCGGTTATCGCGACCCTCCCGTCGCGGCGACCCACACCGGGCGTTCGCGACGATTCCTTTCAAGCTCCACGCGCTGCTGGCGCACTATGTTGTCGCCTTCGGATGGAGGTCCTGTGGTGTTGCTCGGGTCCATCGCCGCGGCGCTCGCGGCGGCACCGACGGCCGAGATCGGCTGGAAGGGCGACGTTTCGCGGCTCGTCGTCACGGCACCCGCGGGGATGGAGATCAGCGCAGACGCACCGGCCGACCTCGTCCTCCGGTGGGAGGGGCGCGAGCTCACCGTCGCGGGCTCGGGTGGCGAGCTCACGGGCGGCATGGCGGTCGGCGCGGTGCGCGGCCGCACCCTCGAGGGCGAGGTGTCGCTGCAGCTGTGCGACAAGGCGAGCGGCGTGTGCACGCCCGGCCGCTTCGCACTCTCGGGCACGGCGCCCGACGCGAAGAAGGGCCGCATCGCGCTCACCGTGGCCGAGGCCGGCGCCGCGCACGCCGCGCCCGAGTTCAACACCGACGCCCGCACCGGGGCCGACGCCGCCTTCGCCAGGGCCAAGGAGACCGGCGAGCTCGTGGTGCTCGACTTCTCCGCGGTGTGGTGCCCGCCGTGCAACCTCCTCGCCGCCGAGGTCCTGCACGCACGCGATGCCGACGTCCTGCTCGAGGGCTTCCAGCTCGCGGTCGTCGACGTCGACCATCCCACGAGCTGGGCGCTCAAGGACCGCTACCAGGTCGGCGGATACCCGACGGTGGTCGTGGTCGACGCCGATGGCAACGAGCTGGATCGGGTGGTGGGCTACCCCGGGAAGGAGGAGTTCCTCGCGTTCCTCGCGGCGGCCGACGAAGAGAAGCGCGACTGGGCGTCCGAAGACCCGAAGGCGCTCACGCCCGACGAAGCCGCAGAGGGCCTGTGGGCCCAGGTGCAGGACGACGTCGAAGAGGGCCTCGAAGCCTGGCTCGACGCGAGCGCCGACAGCGACACCGCCGCGGGGCACCTCGCGCGGTTCCGCCTCGACCCGAACCCCGACGACGCCACCTGGCTCGCGACGAACGCGCCCGACGAGGCGCTCGAGTGGGTCCCGTGGGCGGGGCCCTGGGGCGACACCGACGCCGCGAAGGGCCCGCTGCGCGAGGCCATCCAGCGCGCCCTCCCGGGTGCCGACGGCTTCGAGGCCGCCGACCTGCTGTACTTCGCGGCGCAGCTCGCCGACGAGGCCGACCAGCGCACGCTGTACGGCGCCGGGTACGTCACGCTCCAGGCGTCCCTCTCGGGCGACGACTTCCTCGATCGCGCGCACTTCACCTTCCTCGCGTCGCTCCGGGCGAAGTCGGGCGATCTCGACGGCGCCGTGGCGTTCCTCGACGGCCTGACGCGCACCCACCCCGACGACCCGACCTTCCTGCTCGAGGCCGCCGGGCTGCTGAACGACGCCAAGCGCTACGAAGACGCGCTGGCCCGCACCAAGCTCGGCCTCGCCCGCGCGTGGGGCGACAACCAGCTCCGCGTGGCGCTCGAGCACTGCGAGGCGCTCGTCGGGCTCGGGCGCGACGACGAGGCGCGCGGCACGGCCGACAAGCTGCTGCATCAAGACAAGGCGCCCGACGCGGCGCTCGTCGTGCGCACCCACCGCTACCGCGAGAAGCTCGCCGCGTTCCTCGAGTGAGCCGCCTCGGCCGCGCGTTCTTCGCGCGCGACGTGCTCGACGTGGCGCCGGCGCTCGTCGGAATGCAGGTCGGCCACGGCGCCGTGCGCCTGCGCATCACCGAGGTCGAGGCGTACCGCTGGCCCGGCGACACCGCGTGCCACGCACGCCACGGCCGCACGCCGCGCACCGAGGCCCTGTTCGGCCCACCGGGCACGGCGTACGTGTACCTCTGCTACGGCCTGCACCAGATGCTGAACATCGTCACGGGCGAAGAGGGCTCGGCCCAGGCCGTGCTCGTGCGATCCGCCGAGATCGTCGACGGTCACGCGCTGGTCGCCGAGCGCCGCGGCGGGCGGACGGGTCCCGACGCCCTCGCGGGCCCCGGGAAGGTCGGCCAGGCGCTGGGCATCGACACGCGTGCCACGGGCCAGCCGTTCTACGAGCCCGGCGGCATCGAGCTCTTCGCGGGTACCCCGGCCGACGCCCTCGTCCGGGGGCCGCGCGTCGGCATCGACTACGCCGAGGCCGCGCACCGCGCGCTCCCCTGGCGGTGGGCCGACGCGGGCTCCCGCGCCGTCAGCCACCGGAAGAAGCTGGAGTAGTCACCTGGCGAACGGGTCCCGCAGATCGGTCTTCGGCAGCTCCAGCCCGGGCGACGGCACCGGCGCCGGATCGGGCTCCGGCGCCGGGACGGGCTTCGGATCCGGGCGCGCCACGCGCCGGACGGGCTTCAGCGGCACGACCGTCCGCTCCGTCGTCCCGTCAAGCAGCACCTCGCGGGGCTCGTAGCCGTCGGCGTGCACGGTCAGGCGGACACTGCCGTCGGGGAGCTCCACGTCGAGCGGCGTCACCCCGACGAACGCGCCGTCCTTCGACACCTCCGCGCCCGGCGGGTCCGACTCCAGCACCACCGACGGCGTCTCCGCGACCGGCTCCGGGACGGTCGCGACGGGAGCCGCGATCGGCACCGGATCCAGCACGACGGCGGGCTCGACCTCGGGCGCGGAGCGCGTGAACACGACACCGGCGACCAGGCCCACGAGCAGGAGCACCGCGACCACGCCTCCGCCCACGAGCAGCATCCCGCCGCCGGCGAGGGCCGCACCTGCCGCGAACCCCGCGCTGCCGGAGCGGTTCAGGGTCGGGGAGCTGGGGAGGTCGACCGGAGGCGCTCCGATCGGCTCGGGCGCCGCGGGCTTCTTCTTCGACCGCTCCTTCCCCGTGGACGTGTCCTCCCCTTCGATCAGCTCGGCGGGGATGTCGAGGAAGCCGCTGGCGTCGAGCGCCCAGGGGATGCCGCCCTCCACCTCGTCGCGGAGCTCGCGCGCGCAGACCTTCAGCGCGACCGACAGCTCCTCCATGGTCGCGAGGCGCTTCGTCGGGTCCTTCTCGATGCAGCGGCGCACCACCCACTCGAGCGACTCCGGGATGCGCACGTCGGGCGTGATCCGCGCGAAGGTCGGGATCTGCCGGGTCACCTGCTGCATCATGATGCCCGACACCGACGTGCGTTCGAACGGAACCCGTCCGCACAGCGCGACGTACATCACGAGGCCGAGGCTGTAGATGTCGCTGCGGTGGTCGACGTCCTTCCCGGTGACCTGCTCGGGCGACATGTAGAGCGGCGACCCGAGCATCTGGCCCGTCTGCGACAGCTCGACGTCGCTCTTCAGGTCCTTCACGAGGCCGAAGTCCAGCACCTTGGCGAACTCGAGGTCCTTGCCGTGCCGGGTGAGGAAGATGTTGCCCGGCTTGAGGTCGCGGTGGACGATGCCGCGCTCGTGGGCCTCGTTCAGTGCCCCGCAGACCTGGCGCACGATCTCGATGACCCGGAGGGGCTCGAGCGGCGCGGACCGCTTGATCACCGCGTGGAGCGAATCGCCCTCGAGCAGCTCCATCGTCAGGAAGAACCGGCCGTCCTCGCTGCGGCCGTAGTCGAAGATCCGAACGGTGTTCGGGTGCGTGAGCCGGCTCGCGGTCTGCGCCTCGTTGAAGAACCGCTTCTGGAACTCCCCTGTCGGGTCGGAGAGATCGAGGGTCTTCAGCGCCACCGCCCGCCCGAGCGGCTGCTGCTCGGCCTCGTAGACGCGCCCCATCCCGCCGCGATCGATCAGCCGCTTCACGACGTACCGTCCGGCGACCGTCTGGCCGATCAGGGGGTCGGGGGGGAGGTCGGGAACAGGGGGGTCGGCCATCTCGTCCATGCGCTCGGAGCAGCATCGGGCACGCATCGGCCCGAGTCCAATGACGAGACGGAGGCGGACCGATGTCGAAACGCGCACACGCGCGAGGGGGGCGCCACTCGGTGTGGCGGAAGCGGTCGGGCTCCGAGCGTCTCCGGGCCTCACCCAGATCACGCAGATGGACCCGAACAGCCCGCAACGCCGGCCTGCTCTGGTGAGTCCCGAATCCCGTCCGCAAGAAGGCCCCCTCTTCGACCGGAGCACCGAGACGTCCCTCGAGAGCCCTGACGTCACCGGCGGTCTTCAATCCCCGTCGAAGGTGCCCGGGGAAGCGAGGACGCTCGACCCGTGACGGCCTGGTTTCTGCGTCATCTGCGTCCTTCTGCGTCATCTGCGTGATGCTCGGCAGGTTCGAAGCTCGATCCCCTCCCGACACAGAGGAGGGCGCAGGAATGGCAGGACGCCCCGCCCGTCGCGCGCCTCAGGGCAGCTTGCGCCCGTCCTGCCGCAACGACTCGGCCTTCTCGCGCTCGGCGTCGGTGATCGCGTGCGCATCGACGAGCGTGTTGCGGATCCAGGCCTCGGTCGCCTTCGTCACCTGCCGGCCCTCGAACGTGTCGGCGCGGGTGGCCCAGAACCCGAGCACGGCGGCCTTGCGCGCCTTCTCGCTCTCGACGGGCGTGCTGCCGACCAGCGGGATGCCGTCGTTCCACAGCGCGTCGAGCTGGTCGGGGAGCACGTCGAGCTCGGCACGGATGGCGGTGTCGCGGCGGATCCGCGCGTACTGGTCGAGCTCGGGACGCACCGCTTCGCGCACCCTCGCGTACGCCGCGTCGAGCACCGCGCGCGACGGCAGCACCCAGAACCCCGCCGACCCCGCGGGCAGCGTCGACACGTTCTTCCCACCCACGTCCACCACGTTCCCGGCGATGTCGCGCGACAGGTTGGGGTTCGCCTCGATCGACGTGCTCTCGACGAGCTGGGCCTTCTGGAACGCGACGACCGGGTACCCGAACGTCAGATCGCCATCGGGGTCGAGCCGGGCGCGCCCCATCCACCGACGCGGCGGCTTGAAGACGGTCCACCCGCCGGCCTTGTCGACGGGCTCCCAGCCGAGCCGCTTCAGCGCGATGATCGCGTCCCAGCGGGCCTGGCGGAGGGCGGGCTCGCCGTACACGACGATCTCGTAGTCGAACGACTCCTCGGACCGGGCCGCGGAGACCGGCGCGCTCGCGGGGTCCTGCGCCAGGGCGAACGCCAGGAGCGCGAGCACCTCGTCACCCCACCCAGGGCGCCAGCCGCGTGCGCAGCTCGTCGGTCCACGGGGTCGGGCGGAAGGTCTCGGGGTCGACGCGGATCACCGTGCGCTCGCCCCGCGCGCAGTCGCGGTCCTCGTCCATCGGCATCAGCCGGAAGCCGAACGTCAGGCTCGTGGTGCCGAGGCGCTCGATCCACACGCGCACCCGCACCTCCTGCTCGCCGCGGACGGGCGCGAGGTACTCGATCCGGTTCGTCTTCACGAGGTGGAAGCGGTCGGGAGAGTCGGGATCCTGCATCCCACCGAGCCCCAGCACGCGCCAGAACGAGCCCAGCGTGCGCTCGAAGAGCAGCAGGTACCGCGCGTTGTGCAGGATGTGGAACGGGTCGAGGTCGTCGAAGTAGACGCCCATGACCTGCTCGTGGAACCGCATTCGGAGCCTCCGGACCGACGCTCTAACGCGCGTACGGCACGGACCCGTCGGCTATTCCATCTTCTCGGCACCGAAGGGAGGCGGACAGACCTGGTCGCCGTTCAGCCGGATCCGGTAGCCCACATCGCACTTCACCCGCCCGAAACGCTCGTACTCCTGACACAGATCGCGGCCGTCGACCACGACGGTGTCGTCACCGATGCAGCTCGCCTCGATGATCGTGTCGGTGGAGAAGAGGTCGGCCAGGAACTGGCAACCGGTGAGTCCGACGCACATGAGGATTGTGAATCGACGCAGCAAAGAACACCTCCACGTCGATCATACAGCGTCGGAGGTCAGCGCGTCCCGTACATCCGGTCGCCAGCGTCGCCGAGGCCCGGACAGATGTATCCGTGGTCGTTCAGCTGGCGGTCGATCGCGGCCGTGAAGATCGGCACGTCGGGGTGCGCGGCCTGGAAAGCGGCGATCCCCTCCGGCGCGGCGAGCAGGCAGATGAACCGGATGGAGCGCGGGCCGAGCTCCTTGAGGCGCTTCACCGCGGCGATCGCGGAGTGGCCCGTGGCGAGCATCGGATCGACCACGAGCACGACGCGCTCCTCCATGTGGTCGGGCACCTTGAAGTAGTACTCGACGGGCTGCAGCGTCTCGGGGTCGCGGTAGAGGCCGATGTGCGCGACGCGCGCCGACGGGATGAGCGTGAGCATGCCGTCGAGCAGGCCGTTCCCGGCGCGGAGGATGCTCATCAGCACGGGCTTGCGCCCCTTGAGGATCGGCGCCTCCATCGACTCGAGCGGGGTCTCGATCTCGACGGTCGTGAGGTCGAGATCGCGCGTCGCGTCGTACGCGAGCAGCAGGGCGATCTCGGAGAGGAGCTCGCGGAACCCCCGCGTGGACCGGGTCTTGTCGCGCATCAGGGTGAGCTTGTGCTGGACGAGCGGGTGATCGACGACGGTGACCGTGGACATGGGGACCTCCGCCCGCGGGATAGCGCGACGCGGCCGGGTTGACGAGCACCCCGCCGACCGAGGCGGTTAGACCGGCCCGGACCCGGGGAGATGCATGTCGGACGAGCCCACCGCGACCGCCGAGGACCAACCGCTCTACACGCCGCACGAGGGCGAGGCGCAGCTCACCTTCCGCGCCGTGGCGACGGGCTGCACGCTCGGCGGCATCGTCTGCGCGATGAACATCTACTTCGGCCTGCAGACGGGGTGGAGCATCGGCGGGTCGCTGATCGCGGCGATCCTCGGCTTCTCGTTCTTCCGCGTCGTGACGGGCATCACGGGGGGCGAGCCGCTCACCCGGCTCGAGGTGAACATCGCGCAGACCGCCGGATCCGCGGCGGGCTCGATGACCTCGGCGGCCGGCCTGCTCGCGCCGATCCCCGCGCTGCGCATCCTCGACCAGCGCCCGCTCTCGTACTTCGAGCTCACCCTGTGGGCCGCGAGCGTCGCGTGGCTCGGGGTGTTCTTCGCCGTGCCGCTCCGGCGCCAGATGGTGCTCGTCGAGCGCCTGCGCTTCCCCACGGGCACCGCGACCGCGAACACGATCCTCGCGATGTTCTCCGAGGGGGCCGACGCGCTCAAGAAGAGCCAGTACATGCTGGCCTTCGCGCTGGCAGCCGGGCTGTTCACGCTCGCGAACCACTTCTTCGGCGAGCTGTCGCATCCCCCGCTCGAGGAGTGGATCCCGATCGCGATCCTCACCGTGCCGGCGTCCTACAGCATCCTGCTCTACAACAGCCCGCTGATGTGGGGCGCGGGCGTGCTGATCGGGCCGCGCGTCGCGATCAGCCTGCTCGTCGGCGCCCTGTTCGCGTGGGGCTTCCTCGCGCCGTTCGTGGAGTGGATCGGCTGGCGCGACCGAACGTACGTGACCGAAGCGCTCCTCGTGACCGCGTGGAAGGGCCACTTCCTCAAGCCCGCCGAGGTCGTCGCCCTGGCCGATCCCACGGGTGCGCTCGCGAGCACCGCGGACTTCCTGACCGGCGTGCTGCCGCGCACGCCGCGCGACGCGACGATGGACTACGAGCACGGCGCCCGCGGCTGGGTCCTGTGGCCGGGCGTGGCGATCATGGTCGCCGACGCGCTCACCTCGCTCGCCCTGTCGTGGCGCACCATCCTCAACACCTTCACCGGCGCTGCCGCCTCCGGGGGCTCCGACGGCGCCCTCGACACGAGCGACAGCTCCGAGATGATCCCCAACAGCTGGTGGATGGGCGGGCTCGCGGCCGCCGCGACCCTCACGGTCGTCTCCGCCTGGTACCTGTTCGCGATCCACCCCCTGATGACCGTGCTCGCGGTCGCGCTCTCGTCGGTGCTCGCGGCCATCGCGGTCCGGTCGACGGGCGAGACCGACATCAACCCCATCGGCGGCATGGGCAAGGTCACGCAGCTCGTGTACGGCGGCATCGCGCCGGGCAGCGTCACCACCAACCTGATGACGGCGGCCATCACGGGCTCCGGCGCCAGCCAGGCGGGCGACATGATGCAGGACCTGAAGACGGGCTGGCTCCTCGGCGCGTCGCCGCGCAAGCAGATCATCGCGCAGCTCTCGGGGATCACGGCCGGCATCTTCGTGTGCGTGCCGATCTTCCTGCTGTTCGACGCGGCGTGGGACATCGGCGGGGTCGGCGAGCTCGACGCCGCGGGCAAGCCGCTGAAGTCGATGCCGGCGCCCGCCGCGCACGCGTGGGCCGGCATGGCGCGCGTGCTCGCCCAGGGCCTCGACGCGCTGCCCACGAACGCCGAGTACGCCGTGCTGTGCGGCCTCGCGTTCGGCATCGCCGTGCCGGTGATCCGCAAGTACGCGAAGAACCCCGTCTGGCTGCCCTCGGGCCTCGCCGTCGGCGTCGCGTTCATCGTGCACGCGTACTTCAGCATCGCGATGTTCGCGGGCATGGTGGCCTTCCAGATCTGGCGCCGGGTCGACACGAAGAGCGCCGACTCGCTCGGATTCGCCGTCGCGAGCGGGTTGATCGCGGGCGAGGGCCTCACGGGCGTCGTCACCGCCGTGCTCCAGGTGCTCGGCATCGATCGCGCCTGGCTGATGGGCCTGTTCGGCTGACGGGGGGCGCCGGCACGCCCCTCCACACGATCGTGACGCCTCGCGACTGGCAATCGGTCGCGATTTCGCGCAGAATCTCTGTGGGGTTCCTCATCCCCGGGAGGGCGAGATGGCTTTTCGCGATGACCCGTATGGCGCCCATTACTTCGGTCTGATGCTCAAGGGGCAGCAGAACGGGGGCGATCTGGTAGAGGTCGCGCACTTCCACGAGTGCTCCGGCCTCAAGTCCGCCGCCCAGGTCTTCGAGATCGAAGAAGGCGGGCTCAACGGCCGCACGCACAAGCGCCCCGGCCAGTCCCGGTGGGAGAACATCGTCCTCCGCACCTCGACGCACACCTCGATGGAGCTCCTCGAGTGGCGCGACCAGTTCCTGCAAGACAACTGGCGCGACCGCCGCGACGGCGCGATCATCATGTACAACGAGGCTGGCGACGAGATCCGTCGGTTCAACTTCCGCAACGGCTGGCCCGTGTCGTGGGAGGGTCCGAACCTCAAGAGCGGTGCGTCCGAGCTCGCCGTCGAGACGCTCGAGGTCGCCCACGAGGGCCTCGACATCAACGACACCCAGCCCACGCCGCCGCCCGCGCCTCCCGAAGAGGTGCCCGAGAAGCTCGATCTCCCGCAGATCCCGTTCGAGTACGACTCCGACGTGATCACGCCCGAGGGCCTCGCGGTCATCGCCCAGGCGTCCCAAGACATGGATCGGATGAACATCGACGAGATCTGGCTCGAGGGCCACACGTCGACCTCCGGCAGCTTCTCGTACAACGCCGACCTCGCCCAGCGCCGCGCCGACGCGGTGAAAGAAGAGCTCGCGAAGCACAACCCCGACCGCAAGGTCTACACGCAGTCGTTCGGGTGGAAGTACCCGGTGGCGTCGAACTCCACGGCGTCCGGCATGGCGGCCAACCGCCGCACCGACTTCTACACCACGAGCTACGCGAGCCGCGGGCGCGATGCCTCGCCCATCCAGCCCGAGAACCGCAAGTACGACCCGCCGTACAACCACCGCGACACCGCGGCGGCCGCCGAGAAGTCGGGCCAGTAGACGCGCTGGGCTCGCGCCCTACTCCTCGTCGAGGGGGCGCAGCGGCGTCTCGCCGTGCAGCGAGCGCACGCGCGCGGCCACCTGGGCGCGCTCCTGGGCGGTGTAGCGCGCGAGACCCTCGTGCAGGTCGGCGTTCCCGGGGAACCAGTGCGACGAGTACGTCGTCTGCGGCACGAACCCGCGCTTGTACTTGTGCCCGCCGCCGTGGCCGGGCTCGAACACCGCCAGGCCGTGCGCGATGCAGTACTCGATGGCCTGGTAGTAGCAGACCTCGAAGTGCAGGAACCGATGCTCTTCGGTGCAGCCCCAGTGCCGCCCGTACAGCCGATCGCCCTTCACCACGTTGAACGCGCCCGCGACGGGCTTCTCGCCGTCCCACGCGATGACCGAGTGCAGGCGGTCGCCCCAGACCTCGCCGAGGTGCAGGAAGAACGCTTCGCTCATGTAGACCCGGCCCCAGGGCCCGAACTGCCGCGCCGTGCTGCGGTAGAAGCGGTGCAGCGCGCGCAGCTGGTCGGGGCCCGGGTTCGTTCCCGCCTCGATCCGCAGCTTCTGGGCCTCCTTCCGCTCGCGGCGGATCTTGTTGCGGTCTTTGCTCCGGAACCGGACGAGGAAGTCTTCGAACGTTCGGTAGCCCTCGTTGAACCACCAGAACTGGAACTGCGTGCGCGTGAAGCCGCCGAGCCCCTCGAGCGCCCGTGCCTCTTCGGCCGTGTCGAACAGCACGTGGATGCCGTGGCAGTCTTCGGAGGCCGCCCGCAGGCCCTGGACGAGACCCGCCCGCCACGCCGCCTCGTCGTGGCCGGCCTTCACGACGAGCCGGTCGCCGGTGACCGGGCTGAACGGCGCCGCGACGACGAGCTTCGGGTAGTACTCGAAGCCCGCGCGGTGAGCCGCGTCGGCCCAGGCGTGGTCGTAGACGAACTCGCCCATGCTGTGGAGCTTCACCCAGCCCGGTGCGACGGCGACGAGCTCGCCGTCCTCCCAGCCGGTGATGGGGCGCGGCACCCACCCCGTGTCGGGCACCGCGCACCCGAACGTCTCGAGGCCGTGCAGGAACGCGTGCTCGAGGAATGGGCTGCCGTCCCCGATCACGGCGTCCCACGCGGCCGCATCGACGCTCCCGTAGCTGCCGAACACCCGGATCTCGTGGGTCACCCACCCCTCCACGTCCCAGCCTTAACGACGCCCTTTCCGTTTCGCGTCGCTCGCGTGTCCAATGTGCGGACCGTGAAGGAGGACGCATGAATCGCCCGCTCGCCTGCCTCGCCGTGCTCGCCGCCGTGGGCTGTGGATGCCGTGAGCGCATGGCGTTCACCGACCCGATCCCGGTGGACGACACCTTCGCGCGGAACCTCGCGACCGGCGACACCCTCGCCCGGTACGAGGAGGCCGCGGCCTACTCCGAGGCCCACCGCGGCTGGGCGCTCATGATCCTGGAGGGCGACGAGGTCGTGTTCGAGACCGGGCAGAACGGCCACGGCCTCGACGAGCCGCACCACCTGTTCAGCGGCACCAAGTCCTTCACCTGCGCCCTGTTCGTCGCCGCGGAGGCCGACGGTCTGCTCACCGCCGACGAGCGCGTCCGCGACACGATCCCCGAGCTGCCCGACGCGGCCGACGCCCTCACGACCGACCACCTGCTCCACCTCACCAGCGGCATGCGCCAGCCGCTCGCGCTCACGCTCGACGCGGGTCTCGTCGACCAGCGCATCGAGGACAAGTACGCCTACGCGATCGAGCAGTCGTGGAAGACCGCGCCCGGCGAGGTCTTCGACTACGGCCCGTCCCACTTCAACGTCTTCGGCGAGCTCGTCACGCGCAAGCTCGACGGCGACCCGCTCGCGTACCTGGAGGAGCGCGTGCTCGACCCCATCGGCCTGAAGACGGCGGGCTGGGCGCGCGATCCGGCCGGGAACCCGCAGCTCTCCCAGGGCGCGTGGACCACCGTGAACGAGTGGGCGAAGTACGGCGTCCTCGCGCGGGACGACGGCGAATTCCTCGGCCAGCGCGTGCTCCCGGAGGGTGGGCTGCACTCCTGCTTCGTGGGTTCCGACGCGAATCCCGCGTACGGCCGCACGTGGTGGCTCAACGAGGACGTGGACGACGACGTCGAGCTCGTGTCGGAGTCCCGCCTCGAGGAGGACGGTCGGATCATCTGGAACGAGGGTCCCGCCGACCTCGTCGCGGCGGCGGGGCACGACGACCAGCGGCTGTACGTCATCCCGAGCGAGGACCTGGTGATCGTCCGGCTCGGGGACGGTGGACGCGGGTTCGAGGACGCGGAGCTCCTGTCCCGGATCCTCGGGGAGCGCTGAGCAGACGGACGCGCGCCGGGTCGGGACCGGACCTCACGCAGATGACGCAGATGGACGCGGATGACGCAGAAACGAGGCTGTCGCGGGCCGAGCGTCGTCGTGTCCCCGGACGCCGGCGAGGGCCAACGTCCACGCGCAGCGTCCGGGAGTCTCGAGGAACGCCTCCGTGTTCGGGTCGACAGGGAGGGCCTCCCCACGGACTGGAATCGGGACTCACCAGAGCAGGCGGGCGTTTCGGGCTGCAGGGTCCTTTTACCGGATCGACTTCGGAGCTCACCAGAGCAGGCGGACGCGCGCCGGGTCGGGACCCGACCTCACACAGATGACGCAGATGGACGCGGATGACGCAGAAACGAGGCTGTCGCGGGCCGAGCGTCGTCGTGTCCCCGGACCGTCGAGGGCCAACGTGTCCGGGTGTCTCGAGGAACGCCTCCGTGTTCGGGTCGACAGGGAGGGCCTCCCGACGGACTGGAATCGGGACTCACCAGAGCAGGCGGGCGTTTCGGGCTGCAGGGTCCTGCCACCGGATCGACGCCGGAGCTCACCAGAGCAGGCACCTGCCACCGGATCGACTTCGGAGCTCACCAGAGCAGGCAGACGTGCATGACGGGGAGGACCACCGCTCTCCCGATCGACTCGGCTCCCGTCTGCGTCATCCGCGTGAGACGGATCCCGCCCGCCCCTCCGCCCCCGTGACCCGATCGGGGCAGGAAGAAGCCGAGCTCCCGCAACGACCAGCCGGGCCCCGACAAAGCCAAGACCCGCCCACCACCCATTGTCGGGGTCCGGGGCGTAGCCCCGGCGGGGATGCAGGGGCAGAGCCCCTGCGAGGCGCGAAGCGCCGACCAACTGGTAGACATCGGGAGACAACCTCGGACAAAGATCCGGAGACCCTCTTCCGTACGGTGGTTGTCATGGTGACGAGGAGGGCTGCATGGACCCCTACACCGCTCGACTCCCCGACCCCCGCCTGATGGCCCGGCTGATGATCCAGCTCCGCTTCGGCGACAAGGTCGGTGCGTTCAAGGCTGCCGGCGAGGCGCTGGCCATCGCCATCCTCGCGAGCCGCGGCGGGCGCGAGATGCCCGAGTGGGCCGAGCCGCTCGCCGACTACATGGTCGGGGCGCTGCTGCTCGTCGAGGACGAGACCATCGACACCGCGCCGCCGTCGGAGCGCCTGCGGCTGTCGACCGCCGCCATAGTGCTGTCCGTGATGCGTCCGCACGTCTCGGCCGCCGTGGACGGCGCCGTCTCGCTGTGGATGGGTTGGGGCATGGGCACGCCGCGCATCGCCGACAGCGAGGTCTGCCTGCTGCGCTGGACGCTGCTCCGCCTGTTCCTCGACGACGTCGAGAGCGCCGCCGAAGCCGTGCACGCGATGCTCGAGAACCGCCCGTTCGGCCCGGCGCTGGTGCTGCACGACTGGGTCGTCGCGAGCCTCCAGCACCAGGGCGACCGCCGGCTCACGCAGTGCTTCGGCAACCTCCGCACACTGCTCTCGGCCGATCCGCTCGACTCGCACCCGTCGATCCTCGTCCTCGCCGCCGTGGTCCTGAACCAGATCGGGCCCATGCGGCGCGGCCAGGTGCTCGGGTGGCTCGACGGCCAGCTCGCTCCGCCCGAGGCCGCGCGCAACGCGTCGTGATTCCCGCGCCCCCCAGGACGGGCGCGCTATGATCCCTGCATGCAGAAGCTGGTCTACGACGGCCTCCAGCGCTGCCCGTACCGCGAGGGGCAGATCGCGCGCATGCCGCTGTACCGGCAGCTGCGCAGGCTCACGCTCGCCGAGGCCGACCAGCGCTTCGCGAACGCCGAGCGCCGCGTCGGCGCCTGCCTGTACCGCACGGCCTGCCCGACCTGCACGGCCTGCGAGGGCCTCCGCATCCCCGTCGCCGACTTCGCGCCCAGCAAGTCGCAGCGCCGCGTCCTGAACCGCTGGGGCGAGGCCGGTCGCATCGAGTACGGCCCGCCCACCTTCTCGACCGAGAAGCTCGCGCTGTTCAATCGCCACAAGAAGCAGCGCGATCTCGTCGCCACGGATGACACCGAGATGACCGCCATCGGGTACACCTCGTGGCTCGTCCACAGCTGCTTCCCCACGATGGAGATGCGGTACTTCTTCGAAGACCGCCTGGTCGGCGTGGGCATCGTCGATCTCGGCGAGAGGTCGATGTCGTCCGTGTACTTCTACTTCGACCCGGATCCCGCGCTCGGGAAGCTGTCGCCGGGCGTCTACAGCGTGTTGCAGGAGATCGAGCTCTGCCGGCGTACCGGGCGCGACTTCCTGTACCTGGGGTTGTATGTGGGCGACTGCGCGCACCTCAACTACAAGGCGCAGTACCGACCCCACGAGCGCCTGTTCGACGGCGACTGGCGGAGGGTCGGGTAGCGCGGAGCCACCGTGTCCCCACTCGCCCTCGGCGCCCTGCTCGCCTGCACGACCCCGAACCCCGATCGGCCCGACCCCGTCGAGCTCGTCGCAGACGCCGGCCCCGCGCGCACCGTGCCCGTGGGGGTGGCCGTGAAGCTCGACGGCTCTGCGTCGACGGGCGCCGTGGAGTACCTGTGGGACGCCGGGGACGGCACGACCTACGCGACCCGCGCGCCCACGCACATCTACACGACGCCCGGGAACCGCACGGCCGTGCTGCGGGTGACCGGTGAGGACGGCTCGACCCGCACGGCGAGCATCCGCGTCACCGTCCATCCCCGGCTCGCCGAGGTGCCACCCGCGACCGCGGGGACCCTCGCCCTCGACCCCGAGGGCCGCGTGTGGGGGCTCGTGAAGGACGCGAACGTGCTGTTCACGGCGAGCGCCGACGCGAGCGTGCCCATCGTCGCGTGCCTCGATGGGAGCGAGCCCGTCGGCCTGACCGTCCTGCCGCGTGTGAGCGTGCTCTGCGGCGGGGACGCGCCGAAGCTCGTGCACTTCCCCTACGGCCCGAACCTCGTGCAGGAGGTCCCGCTGCCCGCGCACAGCCGGCCTTCGGCGCTGCTCCACCGCGACGGGGACTGGCTCGTGACCCTCGCCGCCACGGGGCAGATCGCGCGCATCCGCAACGACGTCGAGGTCACGCTGACCGACGTGGGCCCCGACCCCCGCTCCCTCGTCGAGGGCACCGACGGCCCGGTGGCCGCGCGGTTCCGCAGCCCCGCGGACGGGGGCGTGCTTTACGGTCCCGACGGCGTCCTCCCCCTCCCCTACGACACCGGCCCCGACAGCGACACCGGCAACCGCGGCGTGCCGAACCTGCTCACGCTCGCCGCGAGCCCCGACGGCGACACCGTGTTCGTGTCGGGCACCCTCTCCAACACCGCCCGCGGCACCTACCGCGACGGGCAGGACCTCACGTTCGAGACGACCGTGCGGGCCTTCGTGAGCGCTGTCGACGTCCCCACGGGAGCGCGACGCTTCCGTCGGCAGCTCGACGATCAGGGCCACGCCGGCCCGATGGTCGCGAGCCCGCTGGGGAACCTGCTGTACGTCGCGTTCCCCGCCACGCACACGATCCTCGTCCTCGACGCCTTCACGGGCGAGCTCACGGGCAGCCTGCTCGACGTGGGTCGCGGGGTGGACGGTCTCCTGCTGTCCCCCGATGGCGGGACCCTCTACGTGAACGCCGCGCTCGATCGCGAGATCCGCGCCTACGACGTGACGGATCTCGTGGTCTCCCCGCTCCTGTGGAGCTGGCCCACCGTCGACGTCGAGCCCCTCGCACCCGACGTGCTGCTCGGGAAGCGCCTGTTCAACGACGCCCGCGACACCCGCATCGCGATGAGTGGCTACGTCAGCTGCTCCGTGTGCCACCCGGACGGCGATCACGACGGCCAGGTCTGGGACTTCACCGGCCGCGGCGAGGGCCTCCGCAACACCACCACGCTGCTGGGCCGCGCGGGCACGGGCATGGGCCCCGTCCACTGGACCGGCAACTTCGACGAGATCCAGGACTTCGAGCACGACATCCGCGGGCCGTTCCAGGGCACCGGGCTGATGACCGACGCCCAGTTCGCCCAGGCCGACACCCCGCTCGGGCCCCCGAAGGCCGGGCTCTCCGCCGACCTCGACGCGCTCGCGGCCTACGTCGCTTCCCTCGACCAGACGCCCGCGAGCCCCTACCCCGCTCCGCCCGGCGGAGACGCGCTGTTCGCGGCCTCGGGCTGCGAGACCTGCCACCCACCGCCCCTGTTCACCGACAGCGCACTCGACGTGCGGCACGACGTGGGCACCCTGACCGCCGCCAGCGGGCAGCGACTCGGCGGTCCGCTGGATGGCATCGACACGCCGACCCTCCTCGGGGCCTGGGACACCGCGCCGTACCTCCACGACGGCAGCGCGGCGACCCTCGAAGACGCCATCTCCGCACACGTCGACGCGCCCGCCGACCCCGCGGAGGTCACCCTCCTCGCCGACTACGTGAGGTCCCTGTGAGCACCCTCGATCACTACCGCGCCTGGCTCGAGAAGAAGCCGGGCGACCGCCTCGCCCTGTACGGCGTCGCCCTCGAGCTGAAGAAGTCCGGTGCGCTCGACGAGGCGGAGCAGGCCTTCGAGGCGCTGCTCGCCGTGCATCCCCACAGCGGCGCGGGCTGGTTCCAGTACGGCGCCCTGTTCGAGGAGGCGGGCGACGAAGACCGCGCAATCGCCACGTGGCAGCGTGGGCTCGAGGTCCTCGCCGACGCCACCGACGCCGAGGCGAAGCGCTCGATCGGCGAGATCGAGTCGGCCCTGGCGGCCCTCGAGTGACCTCGACCCTCCCGGGGCCCCGCGGCATCGGGCTCGCACGCGCCCTGCGTCGCTTCTCGCGCGACCGGCTGGGGTTCCAGCTCTGGCTGCGAGAGACGTACGGCGACCGCGTGGCGGCACGCCTCGGCCCGATCCGGTTCGTGTTCCTCTACGACCCCGACGACTACGAGGCCCTGTACACCGGCCCGGGCCGGCTCTCGAAGCGCCACCGCGTCGTCCGGATGCACGCCGAGGCGCTCGGCGAGGGCCTGCTGACCGGCGAAGGCGAGCACTGGAAGCGCCACCGCCGCCTCGTGTCCCCGAGCTTCACGCCCACGGCCGTCCAGCAGTACACGGCGGCGTTCTTCGCCGAGGCCGAGCGGGGCCTCGCCCAGGCGGGGTCGTCCGCCGAGCTCCACACGCTCGTGCTCGACATCGCGATGCGCATCGCCGTGGCCTCGCTGTTCGGCCTCGATCTCGGCGACCGGTTCGCCATCGTCGAGAACGCGCTGAAGACCGGGCAGGACCACTTCGTCGCCTACCAGACGAGCCCGAAGGCGCTGCTCCCGAAGTGGGTCCCGACCGCCGCGCGCCGGCGGTACCGCGGGGCCATCGACGACCTCGACCGCGTGGTCTACGAGCTCATCGCCGAGCGCCGGGCCCGCCCCGGTGGGGACGATCTGCTCGCCCGGCTGCTCGCGGTCCGCGACGAGGACGGCCAGGCCTTCTCGGACCGCGACGTCCGCGACGAGGTCATCACGCTCTTCGTCGCCGGGCACGAGACCAGCGCGTCGACCCTCGCGTTCGTGCTCGCGAGCCTCGCCGTGCGCCCCGACCTCCAGGACCGCCTGTACGACGAGCTCTCCGGCGTCCCGCTCACGGCCACGGCCCTCCGCGAGGCGCCGCTGCTGAAGGCCGTGCTGGAAGAGAGCCTCCGGATGTACGGCCCGGCGTGGATGAGCGGGCGCGAGCCCGTCGAGGACCTCGACCTGCGCGGCATGCACATCCCCGCGGGCACGCAGATCCTGCTCCCGCTGTGGGCCTACCACCGCGACGCGCGGCGGTTCGACGACCCCCACACGTTCCGGCCGGAGCGCTGGATGGACGGCTCGCTCGCGGGTCTGCACCGCTACGCGTTCGTGCCGTTCGGCGGCGGGCGGCGCGTGTGCGTCGGCAACCACTTCGCGATGCTCGAGCTCGCGGCGGTCACTGCGGCGTTCGTACGCCATGCCCGCATGGAGCCCATGTGGGACGGCGCGATCCGCGGCCAGCCGCACGTCACGCTGCGCCCGGCCCATCCGCTGCCCGTTCGTTTCGTCCCGCGCTGAGCGCTCCGAGAGCCGAGCGCGAACGCCGGGTTCAGGAGCACGCCGCCCAGATTTCCGGTCACACGATCGATTCGACAGGTTCTCGCTCGACAATCCCAGATTCGAGCCATACATCCCCCTGTCCCGATCGTGCCAGAGCCTCCCGGAAACGCCCGCCCACACGAGAGAATCAGGTGTCCAATTCGGGTCAGACCCGATTGGGACACCCCCGGCGTGGCGAAAGCCCCCGAAAGGCTCCGGGACCACCCGTCGCTCCCGGATAGGCGGAGGGCGGGAGGTCTCCTCATGTCCGACGACTCGCGCTACACCCCCGGCGGAATCCCGATGGCCCCGCCTCCGCCGCCCCCTTCGAAGCCCCGTGTGCGCGAGGTCGCCACGCGCGACATGGGCGAGCTGGCCGACGGCTCCCGCCTGCACGTGTTCGAGAAGCGCCAGGTCATGGGCCCCGCGCTGTCCTTCGAGGTCGAGCGGCACTGGAAGGAGGTCGGCCACTGGGAGTGGGAGCCCGGCACCGGGTGCTTCGTCGCGCTGAAGGGCTTCGACTTCGAGAAGCAGGCGCCCGCCGCGGCCGATGCCTACGACCTGCTGTTCCGCGGGCCGTCCGAGTCCTACGGGCCGCCGGAGCACAAGGCCTTCGAGCACCCCGACGGCACGCCCTGCGCCGAGGTCGTCTCGCACCACCGGCTGATCCCCGAGAAGCGCCGCCTCGTGTTCGTCCAGGGCCGCAAGGCGCTGCTCGTGTGCAGCCTGATCGTGCAGCGCGGCGCGCCGCACATGGTCGAGGCGGAGTTCGAGGCCCTCGTCCGATCGGTGAGCATGACGGGCTGAGCCGCGGGTATCCTCCCGGCATGCTCGTCCTCCTCCTCGCCTGTTCGTCCCCCCAGGACTCCGACCCCGTTGCCGATGGCCCGCACGGCTGCTCGGGCGCCATGCTCCGCGCCGTCTGGGAGGGCCCGATCGACGGAGACGCCCTGGAGGCCGCGCTCGAGGCCGCGGTCCCCGGCATGTCGTGCTGGGCGAACGAACCCGCCGGCTTCGTGGAGTGCACCCCGGCGGTCGATTCGTGCAGCTGGGGCCCGGAAGAGGCCGCGACCCACGAAGACGCCTTCCTGGCCGCGCTCGCCGGCTTCGATGCGCGCTTCGAGGCCTACGCGTACGCCGTCGTCGAGGAGTGTGCCTGCCGCGTGTACTAGAGTCCGCGGATGCTACCGATTCTCGCTGCACTCTCGGCCTCGGCGCAGGACCGCGGGGCCCGTCCCGACGATGCTGTCACCTCCACCACACCCGCGCCCCGCGACCGCCTCTGGTACACGAACGCCACGTTCGTCCGGGTGAATCCACTCGGGTTGGTCGACGCCCACAAGGTCGGCTGGCGGCGGCGGCTGTCGACGAAACCCGGCGTCCTGTTCTCCGACACGTACGCCTTCACGGGGCTCTCGGCGCTCGTCACCCCCGCGTACTCCCGTCTGGGCGTCTACGGCGAGGTCCAGCCGCTCGCCGTGCTCCGGGTCTTCGGCGAGATCACGGGCACCGGGTACTACGGGACCTTCGACCAGGTCCTGGCGTTCGACGCGGACGCGCGCTGGTCCGACCGCTCCATCGACGCCCGCGGCGACGAGGCCCGCGGGGCCGTCGGGTGGACGGCCACGTTCGGCGTGACGCTCCAGGCCAAGGTGGGCCCGATCGCCGCCCGGACCACGCCCCAGGTCACGCGCATCGACCTCGCTCTCGGTCCCGACGACGGCACCTTCTTCTACGACCAGTTCTGGGATCGCCTCGCCCCGGACGGCGGGTGGATGGTCCTCAACGACCTCGACGTGCTGTTCGTGCGCGAGAAGCTCCGCGCGGGCGTGCGCCACACGTTCTCCGACTCGCTCCAGCGCGATCAGCGCGGCACGGACGGCGGAATCGCGCAGCACCGCGTCGGCCCCCTGTTCGCCTGGCAGTTCTTCGACCGCGCGCCCGGCGCCCGCTTCAACCAGCCCACGCTGTTCGTGCTCGCCCAGTGGTGGCTGCAGCACCCGTACCGCGCGGGCGACGAGCAGTCCCAGGGGCTCCCGCTGATCGCGGTCGGCTTCGCGTTCAACGGGGACTACGCCGTTTCGCGGTAGCGGTGTGGGTAGTGGGGGTTGGGTGTTGGGTAGTGGGTGTTGGGTAGTGGGTGTTGGGTAGTGGGTGTTGGGTAGTGGGTGTTGGGTAGTGGGTGGTCGGGGTTCGGGGGTCGCCGACTCCTCTCGAGCCAGGAGCGGCCCCACCCGACACCCGACACCGAGTACCCGCCAATCGTGAGCGCCCTCTCCACGGGGACGCCCGCGAGAGATTCCCCTACTCGTACAGATGCGCCATCGACCGGAGCTCGGCGATCTTCGCCGTGAGCTTCTCGACCGCGTAGGCGATCTCGGCCTCGGTGTTGAACCGCCCGACCCCGAAGCGGAGCGAGCTGGCGGCGCGGTCGCGGTCCAGCCCCATCGCGCGCAGCACGTAGGACGGCTCGAGGCTCTCGGACGTGCACGCGGACCCCGAGGACATGGCGATGTCGCGGCACCCGAGCATCAGGGCCTCGGCCTCGACGCCCTCGATGGCGACGTTCAGGTTGCCGGCGAGGCGGTGCGCAGAGCCGTTCACGTGCACCCCGCCGACGGCGAGGAGCCCGTCGCGCAGGGTGTCGCGCAGGCCCCGGACGCGCTCGACCTCGGACGGGTCGAAGAGCGCGGCACACGCGCCGAAGCCCACGATCAGCGGCACGGGCAGCGTCCCGGAGCGCATCCCGCGCTCGTGGCCGCCCCCGTACTGCAGCGGCTCGACCGCGATTCGCGGCCGCCCGCGCCGGACGTAGAGCGCGCCCACGCCCTTCGGGCCGTACGCCTTGTGCGCCGAGAGGCTCATCAGGTCGACGGGCACGGCGCGAACGTCGAGCGCACACGTGGAGAGCGCCTGCGCGGCGTCGGTGTGCACCCACACGTCGCGCGCGTGGCAGACCTCGACGATGCGCTCGATGGGCTGGAGCGTGCCGACCTCGTTGTTCGCCCACATCACGCTGACGAGCACCGTGCGGTCGGTGAGCGCGGCTTCGACGGCCGCCGGATCGACCGTGCCGTCGGGCTCCGGCGCGAGAACGGTGACCTCGAAGCCCTCGGTGGTCGCGTGCTTCGCCGCGTCGAGCACGGCCTTGTGCTCGGTGGCGACCGTCACCAGGTGGTTCCCGCGGGCCCGGTTCGCGCGCAGGACGCCCAGCACGGCGAGGTTGTCGGCCTCGGTCGCGCCACTCGTGAACACGAGCTCCTTGGGGCTGCACCCGAGCCGTTCGGCGAGCTGCCCGCGGGCCTGCTCGGTCGCCGTGCGCGCCGCGTACCCCCACTTGTGGGACCGGCTGGCCGCGTTGCCCGGCTGCGCGGTGAACCACGGGAGCATCGCCTCCAGCACGCGCGGGTCGCACGGGGTGGTGCTGTGGTTGTCGAGGTACACGTCCATGGCGTCCCCCCTATCCGGAAGCCGGGCGCTACAGTCCCGCCATGGACGGCTCGATCTTCGGCAACCCCTGGGAGCACATCCGGCTCCTGAGCGACGACGCGCGGAACGCCGTGCTGGTCGACTTCCTCACGCGCCATGCACCCGGGAACCGCGTGCTCGAGGTCGGCTGCGGCACGGGCCTGCTCTCGGCCATCGCCGCGCGGCTCGGCGCGAAGCACGTGTACGCGGTCGAGCCCACCGAGATCGCCGACGTGGCCGAGGCCCTGATGAAGCACAACGCGCTGCCGGTCACCGTGCTCCGCGGGCGCATCGAGGATCTCGAGCCGCGAAGGGTCGATGTCGCGTTCTCCGAGCTCCTCAACGCCGACCCGTTCTACGAAGGCGTCGTCGAGGTGACGCGGGCCACGCGGCCCTGGGTCCGCGAGGGCGGCCTGCTCGCGCCGCGACGCCTGACCGTCTACGCGGCCGCAGTGCGCGCGGGCGACTCGGCCCGCGAGGCGCGTGCGGCGCTGCGCGAGGTCGCGGGCTTCGCGAAGCGCTTCGACCTCGACCTGGCGCCGGTGATCGAGGGCCTGCAGGCCGACGCGTCCCACAAGTACGTGACGCTCGCCGAGGAGCCCGTGGGCCCGCCCGTCACGGTGTTCGACCTCGATCTGCTCGATGGTCCGCCGCCCGCGGGCCGCGTGAAGGTCTCGCTGCCCGTCGACGAGCCCGGCCCGGTCGCCGGCGTGATGGTGTGGTTCGAGGCCCGGATGGACGACGATCTGGTGCTGCACAACCGCCCGGGCGAGGCGTCCCACTGGGGCCAGCAGGTCTGTGCGTTCTCGCGCGAGCGCGGGATGGGGGCGAACGGCGCGCTCGACGTGTGGATCACGGTGGAGAACGGCGAGCTCGACGCGACCCTCGCCTGACCGGGTGAATCCGCACGGCGACGGAGTTACCCTGACTCCATGGCCGTCTCCCTCACCGACAATGCGAAAGCCCGCGTCCGCCAGCTCGTGGCGCAGCACGACGACCGGTCGTGGCTGCGTCTCCGCGTCACCAGCGGCGGCTGCAGCGGCATGATGTACGAGATGGACTGGGTCGCTGCGCCCAACGACGGCGACAAGCTCTTCGAGCTCGACGACGTGAAGGTCTGCGTCGACAAGAAGTCCTACCTGTTCCTCAACGGCATCGAGCTCGACTTCGAAGACACGCTGGTCCGAAGCGGCTTCGTCTTCCACAACCCCGCGGCGAAGCGCTCCTGCAGCTGCGGCGAGTCGTTCACGGTCTAGGTCGGCGACAACGGTGGCTCCCACGGCCCGCTCCCCGACGACGGGGTAGGATGCGGCGCCACGGAGTCCCGATGATCGCGTCCCTGCTCGCCCTGCTCTCCACTGCTTCGGCCGGAGACAAGCTCGCCGTCCTCTACTTCGACGCGAACGGGCTGGAGCAGGACCTGGAGCCCCTGGGCCGCGGCATCGCGGACATGCTGATCACCGACCTCCAGAACGCGCCGGAAATCCAGGTCCTGGAGCGGCGCCGCCTCGCCGAGATCCTCCGCGAGCTCGACCTCCAGGCGTCCGGCTACGTCGACCCGGCCACGGCGGTCGAGGTCGGGAAGGGCCTCGGCGCGCAACTGCTCGTCACGGGCTCGATCACGTCGGCCGTCGAGGGCATGCGGATCGACGCGCGCCTCGTCGACGTGGCGTCCGGAGAGGTCACGCACGCCGTGAGCGCGGCGGGCCCGACCGAGTCGTTCTTCGCGCTCGAGAACCAGATCGCCACGAAGCTGCTCGCGTCGATGGGCACGCAGGTGCAGCTCGAGGTCCGCGATCTCTCGCTCGACCAGGCGCTGCAGGCCAGCCGGCGGATCGACGAGCAGGAGGCCGCCTACGTCGACCGGCTCACGAACATCAAGAAGTACCAGCTCCGCCGGCTCCGCCGCGGCGATCTCACGTTCACGACCGGAGGCGGGCAGGCCGCGGTGTCGACGATCAAGACGTGGGCCCTGTACGACGGCGGCGGCACGCTCGTGCTCCCGCGCGACGCGGCCGAGCGCGTGAACGACGCCACCGCGCTCGAGAAGATGGACCGCCACCGGTCCATCTCGAAGACGCTCATCTGGGGTAGCCTCGGCGGGGCGGGTGCCGTGTGTGCAGGGTCAGCGCTGTATGGCGTCACGGGGCCGAACCCCGACCGCTACGACGTGAGCGACCCGCGCTGGGACAAGGCCTCCAACCGTCGCTTCGCGCCGGTGTGGGGGTGCCTCATCGGGCCGGCGGTCGCGGTCCTCCCCGCGTACATCGGCCTCGGCATCGGCAATCGGCAGAAGTACCCGGTGAACTACTGGACCCCCGACGAGGCCGATGCGCTCGTCGACACGGCGAACACGGCGCTCGCCACCGAGCTCGGGATCGGCGAGCGCGACCGGCGCGAGGCCGACCTGCGCGAGTGATCACCAGGTCGGTCGCGGACAGGCCGACCGGGGGCCTCAGGGGCTCGAAGGCGCGGACTGCCCGCTGACGAAGCCCCAGAACAGGTCCTGCCCGCGCACGTCCCGGTTCACGGTGCCCACCAGGCGCTCCGGCAGGTACTGCGGCCCGCTCGGGTACGTGTGCCCTCCCCCGTCGATCACCACCCGCTCGACGGGAGCCGCGCAGCCGGGCCAGCGCTCGTGGGTGACCGTGGAGCCGTCGTCGGGG
Source organism: Alphaproteobacteria bacterium (assembly GCA_020632875.1). Classification (GTDB taxonomy): domain Bacteria; phylum Myxococcota_A; class UBA796; order UBA796; genus JACKEQ01. The sequence continues at coordinate 933,870 of JACKET010000001.1, read as the reverse complement.
TCGACATCCGGCAGGGCCTCTGCGGTCGGCTCGCCCTGGCAGCCGTTCGCGGCGGCCCAGAACGCCATGGCCGCGTCCGCCGCGATGGCGGCGCCCCGATCGCCCTCCCCGATGTCGCCGCCCTCGTACGGGACGAGCGGATCCTCCGTGCCCAGCACGAACATCACGCCCACGGGCTGCGCCGGCGTGCACGTGTACCCGTCGGGCATCGTGGCGATGAAGCTCACCCCGGCCGCGAACAGGTCGGACCGCTCGCACAGCAGCCGCTGGGTCATGAACCCGCCGTTGCTCTCGCCGGTGACGTAGACCCGCGCCGGATCGATCGACGCGCGGCTCGCGACGTCCGCCACCACTGCCGCGATGAACCCGACGTCGTCGGTGTCTTCGGTGACGAACTGGTTCTCGATCTCGCGCCCGTCGTTCCAGTTGCCCTCGAGGGACGACGGGAAGGCCGCCACGAAGCCCTCTTCGGCGGCGAGATCGGCGAGGCCCGTGTAGCGGCCCATGCGCCGGCCCTTGTGGGTGCCCGCGGGCCCGCCGCCGTGGAGCGCGAGCACGAGCGGCGCGTCGGCCGGCACGCCCTCGGGTACGACGAGGAAGTAGTTCCGCGTGCTCCCGTCGTGCTCGAGCTCGATGCGATCGCCGACCGCGCACCCACAGCCGAGGGTCGCGAGCGCGACCGCGATCACGGCGATTCTCGTCAGCATGGCGCCTCCTCCTCCATTCGACCCGCGAGCGCCGGGCTCCCGAAACTCCAAACGATCGACCCATGTCTTCCTGGGGTCAGACCCCAGAAGGACATCGGTCATGGATCGAGCCCCGCGAAGATCCCGATGGGCATGTCGACGATCGCGGCCCACGCGGCCTCGTTGTGGGGCTGGTCGGGCGCGTGCCAGTGGAACAGGTCGGAATCCCAGGTGCGGCCCGCCGCCGCGAGGGCGTCCGCCATCTGGCGCGTCTCGCAGTAGTTGTCGCTGCTGTCGGGGTCGTCTTCGGGGAACCCGTCTCCGTCGGGATCCAGGCACGCCCCGTCGGGCCCCGGGCCCCCGCCGCTCGACAGCCACACCACCCCACCGGGGTCGGACGCGAGCCAGCGCGTCTCCATCGCGTCGCCGAGATCGCCGAACCGCCCCCAGCCGAGGGTGCCCGAGAGGCTCGCCGCGAAGTCGTACTCGCCGGGGTAGCGGTGCGCGACGTGCAGCGCGATCAGCCCGCCGAGCGAGCTGCCGAGCTGCCCGTCGACCCCGGTGGACCCGTACGTCGCTTCGATGTGCGGCCGCACCGTCGTGTGCACGAACGCCGCGTACGCGTCGCCCTCGCCGCCCAGCGGGTCGGGCCCGAGCGAATCGAGCTGGTCGGGCACGTGGGTGTAGTCGTCGAATCGCGCGGCGGTGTTGTCGATCCCCACGACCAGCGCGTCGTTCCCGACGAGCGCGTCCTGCAGGTGCCAACCGCCCCAGATCGCGTCGGGGTCGAACAGGTTCTGCCCGTCGTGGGCGTAGAGCACGTTCCACGGACCCGCGCCCGCGGGGACGTACACCCGCAACGTGCGGGGCCCCACCGTGCCGTCGGTCGCCGCGGGCCACCGGTCGAGACGCCACGTGGCCGTGGGCGGACGGACGTACGACACGGCGCCGAACTCGTCGTAGCCGTACGATCGCGCGGTCGGGTCTTCGATGTACTCGACCCCGTCGGTGAACTTGTACTTCATGCCCGCCGGGTCGCCCGCGATCGCCACCTCGATCGCGCAGTACCCGGCCGAGCAGTCCATCGGCGCCGCGACCCAGTCGTTGAAGTCGCCGACGAGCGACCAGGGCCCCGGACCGTCGATCAGGAAGACGTACCCGGCCTCGCTCTGGACCGGCCAGCCGCCGGACCAGGCGACCTGACCCAGGACCTCGGACGCGGTACCCGTGCCGTCGAGCAGCGCGGCCACGATCGCGGCGTCGTCGACGGTGTCGGTGTCCGACGGATCCGTGTCGGTCGGGGTGGGAGCGCTCTTGCAGGCCACGAAGAGGAGGAGAGTCCACATGCTCCCGCGGTTAGCACGTCGCCGCCCGGACGTCCGCAGCACGACGCTTGCGCGGGTACCGCACAGGCTTTAAGTGCGCTGGGTTCGGATCCGGATCCCAAGGGGGCCCAGATGGCCAAGAAGAAGAACGTCGCGCGGCAGGTGATCACCCTCGAGTGCACCGAGCAGAAAGACTCCGGTGTGCCCGGCATGTCGCGCTACACGTCCCAGAAGAACAAGAAGAACACTCCGAAGCGGCTCGAGCTGATGAAGTACAACCCGTACCTCCGTCGGCAGACCCTGCATCGCGAGATCAAGTAGCCAACCCCGCGTTCCGGCCCACGATCCTCGGATCGAGCCCCCGGAACGCCAACGTCGCGGAACTCCACCGCGACAGCACCAAACGAGGAGCCAATCATGGCGCGTTATCGTGGACCCCGGCTGAAGAAGTGCCGGCGTGTGGGCACGGTGCTTCCCGGTCTGACGACGACTCCGACCCTGGATCGTCCGTTCCCCCCGGGTGAGCACGGAACCAAGCGTAGGGCGAAGCCCAGTGACTACAAGGTCCGTCTGCTCGAGAAGCAGAAGGCCCGTTTCCACTACGGAATTCTCGAGAAGCAGTTCCAGGGCTACGTCAAGAAGGCGTCCCGGATGCGCGGCAACGCCGCCGAGAACCTGATCCTGCTGCTCGAGTCGCGGCTCGACAACCTGGTGTGGCGCATGGGCCTGGCCCGTACGATCCCCGCCGCGCGTCAGCTGATCGTGCACCGTCACGTGCTCGTGAACGGCAAGCGCGTCGATCGGCCGAGCTACCAGGTCAGCGCCGGCGACGAGATCTCCGTGAAGGAGCGCAGCCGCACCAAGGGCTTCGTGACCGAGGTGATCGAGCAGTCCGCGGGTCTCCCGCGTCCGTCCTGGCTCGACTTCGATCCGGCCAAGGCCACCGGCAAGCTCACGACGAAGCCCGATCGGCACGACCTGCCGTTCGACCTCAACGAAGCGGCCATCATCGAGTTCTACTCGCAGAAGCTGTAGTCCGATCCGGCCACCGAACCGAAGAGCCCCGGCGTCGCGAGACTCCGGGGTTTTTTCGTGGATCCCGGCCAGCCTCCGGCGCATCCTCCCTCCGCGGAGGACCGATGGGCTGGAAGGACATGGTGGACGCGATGCGGCAGGTGATCCCGTTCCCGGGGGCCCGGGTGCCCCGGCCCGTAGACCCGGCGCGCGCGCTGCTCGACGCCTTCTACGCCGGAGATGGCAACCTGGCGGGACCGGAGGCCGCGCCGCTGCTCGAGGCATCGCCCGAGCTCCGCGCATCGGCCCTCGTGCTGGCCTTCGAGGACACCGCCTCGACGGACTACCGCCTCGCCTACCTCGGGCAGAGCATCGGCCTGCGCCTCGCCCGGGCGCGCCTGCCGCTCACGGACGACCACCTCGTGCGCCTCGCGTCGGTCTGGGCCACCACGAACCGCGAGCTGCCCGCGGGCAACGTCGTCGGGGCCATCGAGCGACGGGCCGCCGAAGGAGCGCTGCCCGCGCCGCTCGTCGACGCCATCCAGCGCTGGGTCACCCGGCTCGAGGAGTCGGGGTACCACGAGGAGCGCAAAGTGGAGCTCCGGCTGCGCGCGCTCGTGATGCCGGAGACCCCGGGCGCCGCGGCGAGCCCGTTCTCGGTGGAGGATCCGTGGGGACAGCGGATGCACCGCTGGTTCACGGGCCTCGGCCCCGAGCGCCCCGCGTGGGAGGCCATCCTCGCGCACGCCGCCCTTTCGTCAGGGAAGGCGCGCCCGACCCCGCGCTGGGAGACCCAGGCCCGGCCGCTGCTCGACGCGCTCGGCGAGGAGCGCTTCACCACGGCCCTCGTGGGCTGGCTGCCCGACGTCGACCTCACGTGGCAGCGGCGATCCGGCTGGGACCCCGCATACGGTCCGGTCGACCCCAATGCCGATCTGCTCAAGGGCCTGATCTGGTTCGCGGTGCTCGTCCCGGACGAGGCGCTCGCGGCCTCCCTCGCGGACTTCGGCGAGCGGGCCTTCAAGAAGATCAAGGGGTACGGCGCCGCGAGCACCAAGCTCGGGAACGCCGTGCTGGCCGTGCTGGGCGCGATGCCGGACGGCGCCGGCGTCGCCCAGCTCACGCGCCTCGGGAACCGCGTGCGCTATGCGTCCGCGCGGCGGCTCGTGGAGCGCGCCCTCGACGCGGCGAGCGAGCGATCCGGCCAGAGCCGCGAGGACATCGAGGAGATCGCGATCCCCACCTTCGGGCTCGACGCCGACGGGGTGAAGCGCGTGCCGCTCGCGGGCTTCGAGGCCGAGCTGCGCCTGTCCGACGGCATCGCGACGCTCGCCTGGCGCAAGTCCGACGGCAAGCCCCAGAAGTCGGTCCCGAAGGCCGTGAAGGACGCGGAGCCCGCCGCGCTGAAGGCACTCAAGGCGGACCTGAAGAACCTCGGCGCCCTCGCGGCGACCCAGGCCCGCCGCATCGAGCAGCACTGGCTCACGGGGCGCGTGCTGCCCGTGAAGGCGCTCGCCGACCGGTACCTCGCGCACCCGGTGGTCGGGCAGGTCGCGCGGCGCCTGTTGTGGTGGCTGGAGCCCGCGTCGGGCGAGCCGTTCGCCGCGCTCTGGCACGACGGTGCGCTCGCCGACATCGGCGGGAACCCCGTGAACGTGCCCGACGACACGCCGGCCCGGCTCTGGCACCCCCTGCTGGGGGACGCCGAGCGCCAGCTCGTGTGGCGCGATCGGCTCGACGAGCTCGGCATCGAGCAGCCGTTCGGCCAGCTGTGGCGCGAGGTGTACCGCGCGTCCGACGAGCCCGGAGCCGCGGTGTCCACGCGCTACGCGGGGGTGCTGCTCGACCAGCGCCGCCTGTACGACCACGCGCAGAAGCGCGGTTGGCGCTACCAGATCCAGGGCCACTGGGACAGCTGGAACGCGCCGACGCTCGTCCTCCCGGAGCTCGAGGTCGAGCTCGAGGCCGAGCCCGTCCCCCACTCCGGCGACGACTACGTGTTCGCGTACGTCGTGTCGGGCCAGGTGCGGTTCCAGGGCCGCGACGGGCGGCCGCTCCGGCTCGCGGACGTGGACCCGCTGGCACTCTCGGAGGTGCTCCGCGAGGTGGACGGGCTCGTGGCCGCTTCGAGCGCTGGCGCACGGGCGCCCACCACGGGCTTCCCGCGGGGCTTCGACTGGGAGGACCTCGCGTTCGGGCCGCTCTCGCCGCTCGGCCGGACGCGCCGCGACGTGCTGGCGCGCGTTCTGCCGCGCACGACGCTGCGCGACGCGTGTGCCCTCGACGACCCGTGGCTCGTGGTCCAGGGTCCGAAGGGCCCGGCGCGCATCCACCTCGGCAGCGGCCAGGTCCAGGTCCAGGGCTCCACCCACGCGCTCGTCCCCGGGAAGAAGGCGGTCGAAGCCGCGAAGAAGGCATTCCTCCCGTTCGAGGGCGACGCGGCCCTCCCGGCGATCCTGGCCCTCGCCCACGCGTGGCACCTCGGGGATTAGCACCCCGCCGAAGCGCTACACTCGGAGCACACGACCCCAACGAGCGATACGCAGATCCCATGTGGTTCCTCCCCCTCCTCGCCGCCTGCAGCACCGCGCCCCCCTCCTCGGCCTGCGAAGACGACGCCTCCGTGCTGGTCTTCGAGGACGAGACGGCCCTCACGTGCGGCCAGGCGAAGATCCCCACGCGCTACCTGCGGATCCTCGCCGGGAGGCCGCTGCCCGCGGGCACGACGGCCACCGGCATCGACCTCGTGAAGCAGCGCTTCCTCACCGACCCCGAAGCGACGCTGGCGTGGCTCGAAGACACGCGGAAGGTCGCCCGCGACATCGAGATCTCGCCCGGCCTCGACGGCGCCGAGAAGCGCGCCCGCGAGGTGTGGCGCACGATCGCCGACGAAGGCCCGGTCCGGCGCTCGGATGCCGACCTGTGGAACATCCTCGAGCCCGCGTTGTCGGTCTACGCACGGGACGACGAGGAGAAGCTGGCGTTGACCGAAGTCGACATGGAGTCCTGGATCTCGTACGCCTCGCTCTGCCACGAAGTGCAGGGCGATGGCGTGCTGTCCGTCTCCATCGCGCAGCGCGCCGACATCTACAAGATGATCAAGGATCGATTCGAGCAGGCCGACCGCGCCGAGATGGTCGCGCTGGCCGCGTTCGGCCCCATCTGGCCGGACGTTCGCGACCGCTGGCAGGGCGCGGACTACGAGAAGCAGCAGGCGTGGATCCAGGCGGCCCCGCGCCCGCCGAAGCTCGACGCCAGCAGCCTCGGGTACCTCGAGGCCGTGCTCGAAGGCGATCTGACCGGTCATGCGAAGGTGTTGCACGCGCAGCTGGGTCCATTCCACTTCCGCGACGGTCCCGGGTACTTCGCCCAGGAGCCCTGATGCACGACGACACCGACGCGTTCGCCCCTCCCTCCGAGGCCCCGGCCCGCACGCCGCTCGCCGGCACCGTGCTGCTCGCGTGGATGATGAGCGGGGGCGTCATCGGCCTCGCCGCCGGGCTCACCTCCCAGGTGCTCGGCTTCGACCCGCGCGTCGCGACGCCGCTGGGCATCGGGTCCATCGCGGCCATGACGATCGCCGGGGGCATCGCGCTCCAGGTCGAGCGGGCGCGCGCGAAGCACCGCCCCGCCGTGCTGTCGGAGCGCGGGCGCCACGAGCGGCCCCTACACGCCGCCCTGTTCGCCATCCCCATGGCCTTCGCGGTGCCGGCGCTCGTCGCGCTCGTCGTGGTCGGGTCCGTCGCGACGTCGAGCCTCGTTCCGGCCGTGCTCTTCGGCACCGGCGGGTTCGGGCTCGGGTGGGCAGCGCGCCGCGTGGCGTCGTCGCACACCCTCACCGCGGCGCTCGAGGCGCTCGAGACCGGCGACACGGCGCGGGCGCGCGAGCTGCTGCAGCGGCTCGAGGTCGGCTGGATGTCGACGCGCGCGGGCCGGACGACGGCGCGGCTGAACCTCGGCATGCTCGCGCTGTCCGAGGGCGACCTCGACGGCGCCGCCCGGTACTACGAGACCATCGCGAGCGAGCCGGGGCGCTCGTTCGCGCGGGCGGGCCTCGCGCTCGTGCGGGTGCTGCAGGACCGCCTCGAAGAGGCCGAAGCCGCGGTGCTCGACGCGATGGGCGCCGAGCAGGCGCACGGCGTGCAGGGCCAGATCGACACGGTGCGGCTGCTGCTCGTGCTCCGCAAGGATGGCGACCAGGCGGCCCGCGCGATGGGCGAGCAGCTCTTGACCATGGAGGCCGGCGAGCTGTTCCGCGGCGTGCTGGCGCTGCTCCGCCGCCGGGCGGGCGACGCGGCGGGTGCCGGCGAGCTCGCCGATGCCCACACGCTGCAAGCCCTCGAAGAGAGCGGCTGGGCCGGCGTGATCCCCGAGATCAGCGAGCTCCTGGAGCCCCTGCCCGCATGACCGTCGACGCGGCGACGGCCGCCCTCGCACGGGGAGACCGCCGCGGCGCCATCGACGCGCTGATCGCCGCGTGGCGCGCGCACCCGAGCGCTGCGCTCGGCGACGCGATCGACCGCCTCTCTGCGCTCGATCGCGTCGTGCCGCTCGGGCGGTCGGCGCTCGCCGAGGCCCGCAGGACGGCCTCGATGCCCGCCGAGCACCTCCAGGGCCGGCTGCGCATGCACCTGCCGCAGCTCCAGCACAAGGCCGCCACCGCGATCCTCGAGGCCCAGGTCGAGCGCCCGCGCGACCCGCGCTGGACGCCGCTCCTCCTCCAGTGGCTCGACGCGCCACCGTTCCTGTCGGGCCGGGAGTTCTGGCAGGCCGTGCTCCAGCTCGCTGCCCACACCGCCGACCCGCGCCTGAACCCGCGGCTCGCGCGCGGGCTCGATTCGATGCCGTGGGAGCTGCACGGCTTCATCAGCCAGCGCGTGTGGAGCTTCGCGCAGGCCGAGAGCGCGTCCTGGCCGGACCCCGCACCCATCGACCTCTCCGCGCTGGAGCCCGCCATCGCCGCCGCGGAGCGCGCGCACGCCGCACAGGACGCCCTGCGCGCCGAGCTCTTCGAGCGCATCGCCCGCGATCCCGACGACCGCGAGGCGCTGGCGGTGTTCGCCGACCTGCTCGTGTCCGACGACGACCCGCGCGGCGAGCTCGTGTCCATCGCGCTCTCCGGGCAGACCGGGCGCGAGGCGAAGCGCCGGGTGCGCGAGCTCGAGAAGGAGCACGGCCTGTCGTGGATGGGCGACCTCGCGCCCCACGTGCTGCAGTCGGGGCTGGCGTTCCACCATGGCGTGCCGACGGGTGCCCGCGTGGTCTTCAAGCAGGCGCGACAGGTGCCGTCGGCCCTGGGCGATCCAGCGTGGCGCCTGTTCCGCGAGCTCGAGCTCGACACCACCGTGAGCTGGGAGCACGGGCGGCCCACGCCCTGGCAGGAGGTGCTGGACGTCGCGCGGAACGTCGAGGTCGTGCGCTGGGCAGAGGACGCCCGCACACTCGGCGAGATCCTGTTCGGCGAGCGCGTGTGCAACGTGCGCGAGATCCACGGGCGCGCGGCGGGCTACGCAGCGGCGTGGGTGCCTCAGGCGCTCCGCGAGGGCGTGTTCCGCCTGCCCCGGCTCGAGCGGCTGGTCCTGCCACCGATGGCCGTCCGGACCGTGCTGGAGGCCCTGCGCCGCGGCATGACCGTTCAGCGCGTCGAGCTCGTGCACCGGCCGTCCATCGCACTCGCGGAGGCCCGCAAGTACGGGCAGACCGGCCCCGGCCCTTCGATTGCCGAGGCGGAATCGGCCTTCCGGCGACTGAAGAACCGCGTGCCGTCGGTGCGCGTCGAGGCCGGGTGGTACGACGCCGTCGAGGCGGTCTTCGAGACGTGAAGCGGCGACCGCGCCGAGACGATCAGGCGCCCGCGCCGAGGATCCAGTACGGGCTGCCGTCGAGCTGCTGCTTGATCTGGATGACCTCTTCGGGCCGGAGCTCGAAGGTCTGCGGCTGGTACGTGCGCGGATCGACCTGGGTGAGGAACCAGCGCTCTCCGACCTTGCTCTTGTGCAGGCGGATGCCACGGGGATCGTCGTAGACGAGCACGAGATCGGCCGACGTGAGCGGCTTGTTCGGGTCGGGCTTCTCTTCCTTCGACGGCTCGGGCTCGGGCGGCGGCGTGATCGCCTCGATCACCTCGTCGACCTCCCAGCGCGCCTCGAGGCTGGAGATGGAGCGCTTCGCGGACTCGAGATGCTCGATCACGTCCTTCACGTCCGCGAAGCCCTTCGTGGCTTCGAGGAGCCGGGACCGAAGTGCATCCCACTCGGACGGCTTCGCCGCCCCGATCTTCGCGACCAGCTCGTCCAGCGCGTCGAATCTGCCCATCGCCTGTCACCCTCCGGCTGGTGTGGGTATCCTGCGCATCGGCTCGCTACCAACGCGCACTGCGGGAGGGATCGGCGTGGCATTCATGGCGGCGTTCACCGACGAGCAGCGCAGGCTGTTCGAAGCGGCCGCAGAGGTCCTCGAGGTGCCGCGCGGCGAGATGCTGCTCCGGCGTGGAGAGCCGGGGGGCGACCTGTTCCTCGTCCGCAACGGCAAGCTCGAAGCGGTCGACAATCGCGTCGTGCCCGAGGTGATCATCTCGGTGCTCGCGCCGGGCGCCGTCGTGGGCGAGATGGCGTTCCTCGACGGCTCCCCGCGCTCCGCCGACGTGCGCGCCGCCGAAGACGCCGTGGTGCTCCGCTGGGCCCACCACGACCTGCGTGCGCTGCTCCGCCGCGAGCCCGTGTTCGCCGCGGCGTTCTACGAGACGGTCGCCCAGCTCGCCTCCACGCGCCTGCGCCGGGCGACGCACACCGCGATGACCGGCGTGATCAGCCAGCGCGCCGAAGAGGCCGCCGGGGGCCGCGCCCACGCCGAGGGCCGCGCGCTCGCCGACATGGTGAAGGCTGCGCTCCTCCGCAGCGAGACCCAGCTCCGCATCGATCCGAACGACGCCGGCGCCGAAGAGGCCCTGCGCGACGAGCTCAACAACCTCCGCAACCGCCTGAACGACTTGATGGAGGCGTGGCCCGAGGCCCAGGCGCGCGACGCGGTCACCCAGGGCCTCCAGCGCGAGCTGCACCCGTACCTCGTGCGATCGACCCTCGCAGACCGCAGCATCCGCCGGCCTCAGGGCGTCGTGGCGACCGCAGAGACCCTGTCCCACGTGCTCGTCGGCCGGGCCTCCGGAGAGGGCCGCCTGGGCGAGATCCTCGACCAGTGGCTGCTCGGGAGCCCCACGCTCACGGCGATCCGCGAGCTCACGTCGTCGATCCCCGCCGCCGCGGCAGAGCGCCTGCCCACGAACCGCAACCGCCGGGTCCTCCTGCTCAACGCCGGCACGGGCAGCCTCGTGGCCCGCCTGGCCCACCAGCTCGACCAGGCGCCCACGACCATCACCGTGGTCGACCCGTCCCGCTCGGCCCTCTCGTTCCTCGACACCGACGTCGTGCCGATCGACGCGAACATCGACGTCGTCGCCGTGCAGGAGAACCTGGCCGAGTTCGCCGTCGGGCGGATGCGCCACACGTACCAGGCGCAGGACCTCGTCATCATCCACGGCCTGCTCGAGTACATGCCCGACCGGCTCGCCGTCTCGCTGCTCACCACCGCGGGCGGGCTGCTGAACGAGCACGGCGCCGTGGTCACCGCGGCGCTGTCCGAGAGCGCCGACCAGCACTTCCTCGACCGGTTGCTGCGCTGGCCCACGATCCGCCGCAGCCAGGACGCCCTCGCGCGCGTCCACCGGGCCGCGCGCTTCCGACCCGCTCGATTCGCCGACACGACCGCTCCAGCGGTGCTCTTGACGGCCGACGCACCGGTTGCGCCGCCCCGGCTGAAGCGGTAGTCTTCGCCGCTGCCCCGACCGGAAGGATGCCATGACCCGCTGGATCGCCTTGATGAGCCTGCTCGCCGCCTGTTCGGGGGGCAGCACCGAGAAGCCGAAGCCCGAGCCCGAGGTCGTGGTCGAGCCGGTCCCCGAGACCCCCGAGATCACGCCCGAGGATCTCAAGAACAGCGCCGAGAACACGGCTCTCGTGCCCTCCCCGATCGAGACCCAGCGCGCGCTCGAGGCCGCCGGCATCGACACCCAGCTCGCCACGCTCATCCCGGCCCACGACTTCGACCTCGACAACGGCGACCTCGAGCAGGCCGCGGTCCGCTCGGGCGTCTACCTGGCCGACATGATGCTCACCGTGAAGTCGGCCGAGAAAGACGAGCTGATCAAGCGCCTCGAGGCGGTCCGCAAGGGCATGAACCAGCTCAAGGGCGGGTCCGACATCGACGCCATCCTCGTCGACTACCAGGAATCGCTGAAGACCGACGCCATCGGGCGCGACGAGCTGCTGAAGGAGTTCGACGAGCTCTCCGGCGCCGTCATCCCCGAGCTCGAGTTCAACGGGCAGGAACGCGTCGTCCCCCTCATCGAGGCCGGCTCGTGGCTCGAGGGCGCCAACCTCATGGCCCGCGCGGTCAAGCAGAAGGGCAAGCCCGACGCCGCCGACGGCCTGCTCAAGCAGCCCCAGGTCGTCGACTACTTCCTCAAGTACGTGAAGGAAGAGGGCGCCGAGAAGGCCCCGGTCCAGGTCGCCGAGAAGCTCGAGGAATCGCTCAACACCCTCAAGGGTCTGGCGGAGAAGAAGGAACCCCTGACCGAAGCGGACATCGACAGCGTCATCAAGGTGACGAGCGACGTCCTCGCGCTGCTCTGACGGAGTGCCCATGCTCACCGCCGCTTTCGCCACCGCTCTGCTCTCCAGCCCCGCTCTCGCCGACGAGAAGCAGGCCGAAGAGTGCGTGAACACCAAGGTCTGGGACAGCTACGGCGACGGCTGGGGCGTCCGCACGATGACCAAGACCACCCTCGCGCCCGGCAAGACGCGGAACTACCTCGTCACGCTCTACGCGGGCAACGAGTACCGCATCCAGGCCTGCGGCGACGAGAGCGTCACCAACCTCGACGTGCTGCTCTACGACACCGAGGGCAACCTGCTGTCGCGCGACGAGGCCACCGACCGCGAGCCGATGTTCAGCTACACCCCGTCGTCCACCGCGACCTACTACGTCGTGCTCTACCTCCGCGAGCTGAAAGAGCGGAAAGACGGGGCGGGCGTGGCGATGGCCGTCACGTACAAGTGACCAGCCCCTAGGTGCTGTCCGCCCAGCTCGAGGACCGTTTTCGCGAGGCGCTCGGTGAGCGCTGGAGCCCCGAGCGGCACGACTCCATCCGCTTCGCGACGCAGTTCGCGGGGCTGCTCGCGCGCATCGTGCCCGCCGACAGCCCGGCCGACGCGATGGCCCGCATGGGCGAAGCGATCCGCGCGCGCAGCGATCTCGCCGGCGACGAGATCGACACGCTGATCGACCTCGCGATGCGCCCCGAGCACCGCGACACCATCGACGAAGACGGGCTGCGGGCGTTCGGTGCCCGCTTCGGGTCCGGCGCCGAGCAGGCCCTGCGCGCGGCGGTCGCCGAAGAGCTCGACCTGGCGGGGTTCTCCGCGCGGTACGGCTCGGCCGAGGCCCTGCTGCTGCTCGACGCCTGGTTCTCGATCTGTGCGGTCGACGGGGTCATCGACAAGACCGAGATCGGCCAGCTCGAGCAGGCCGCCAAGCAGCTCGGCATCGACGCCATGCTCGTCTCGGCGCTGTTCCGCAAGCACGACAGCCGCTACGCCACGGGCGACTTCCAGTTCGAGCTGTCCGCCGACCAGTACGTCATCGGCAGCTCGTCGGCCGCCGACATCCGCCTGCCCGACCCCCTGGTGGGCCGCCGCCACTGCCAGCTGCTGCGCGCGGGCGACCAGTGGCGCGTGGTCGACATCGACTCGGGCCGGCCCACGCTGCTCGACGGCAACCCCATCACGTCCGCGCCCTTCGCGCACGGGCAGACCCTGCGGGTCGGCAGCTACACCCTCGAGCTCGACCCCACCCACCAGATCCTCACGGCGTACGGCGAGAGCTCGTTCAGCGCGCTGTCGGTGCGGCATCTCAAGCGCCGCATCGGCAAGACCGCGCTGCTCGACGACGTGAGCTTCACGTGCTTCTCGGGCGAGGTCATCGCGGTCGTCGGGCCGTCGGGCGCCGGCAAGACCACGCTGCTCAACGCCATCGCCGGCATCGCGCCGCCGAACTCCGGCGACGTCATCCTCGACGGCCAGAACTTCCACGCCCTGCTCAACGCCGACCGGTCGCTCATCGGCAACGTGCCGCAGGACGACGTCGTGCACGCCGAGCTCACCGTCGAGGAGGCCCTGCGCTACGCCGCGCAGATCCGGTTCCCCGCGGGCACCGCGCGCCGCGCGATCAACCACGAGGTCGAGCGCGTGCTCGACGAGCTCGACATCGCGCACATCCGCAAGAGCCGCATCGGGAGCCAGGTCCGGCGCGGCATCTCGGGCGGCCAGCGCAAGCGCGTCAACCTCGGCCAGGAGCTGCTGACGCGCTCGACCCGCGTGCTGTTCCTCGACGAGCCCACGAGCGGCCTCGACCCGCAGACCGCCGCCGACATCGTCGGCCTCATCCGGTCGCTCGCCGACGGCGGGCGCATCGTGTTCCTCGTCACGCACGACGTGAACCCCACGATCATGGGCCTGATCGACCACCTCATGGTGCTCGCGCCCGGCGGCCGGCTCGCGTGGTTCGGCCCGCCGACCGAGGGCTGCCAGTACTTCGGCGTGCACTCGCCCGACGAGATCTTCGGCCGCCTCACCGAGCGCACCCCCGAAGACTGGGGCCAGCTCTACCGCGACAGCCAGGCCAGCCGGAAGTACGTCCGCACGCGCGAGCACCTGCTCGGCCTCGATGGCGTCGAGGTCGCTTCGGCCGACCCCCGCAACCGCCGCAAGAAGTCGTGGCTCTCGCAGTACTTCACGCTCTCGCGGCGCTATGCGCGGGTGAAGCTGCGCGACTGGAGCGGCATGTTCGTGCTGCTCGCCCAGGCGCCCATCCTCGGCGTCGCGATGTGGATCGTGTTCCCCGCGGCCGACATCAACAGCTGCTTCATGCTCGCGCTCTCCACGCTGTGGTTCGGCGCCAGCGCCTCGGTGCGCGAGCTCATCGCCGAGCGCCCGATCTGGCGGCGCGAATCGCGCGTGGGCCTGCGCAGCGGTCCGTACATGGCGAGCAAGATCACGGTGCTCGGGCTCATCGTCGGGCTGCAGTGCTTCCTGCTCGCGACGATGAACTTCGTGATGCTCGGCATGTGGGGGCTCGGCTTCAGCTGGCTGCAGCTCACGTTCGTCAGCGTGCTCACCGGGTGGGTCGGCATGTCGCTCGGCCTGTTGATGAGCGCGCTGTTCTCGAGCTCCGAAGCGGCCGTGGGCACCCTGCCGCTGCTGCTCATCCCGCAGATCACGTTCGGCGGGCTCATCGTGAAGGTCAAGGAGATGGGGCTCTTCGCGAAGGCCATCAGCTACGTGATGATCGTCCGCTACAGCTTCGACGCCATCATCAAGACCGGCGACCGCCTCACCGTGCCCGCCCGCCGCGGCATGGATCGCGACCTCGACGGCCAGAGCATCGGCGGCTCGCTGTGGGAGCTCGGGTTCCGCACGACCTCCAACGCCGACGACATGGGCTTCCCCCTCGTCATCCTGTGCTGCCTGTTGTTCGCGTTCTTCCTGTTCTTCATGACGTGGACCTGGATCTTCACGGCGCGGTCCAGCGAAGGGAACTGACTGCGCACCCTCGCGCTCGCCGTGTTCCTGATCGCGGGAGCCGTGAACCTCCAGCTCCCGCTGTACGCGCGGTACGCCGGAGAAGCGGGGCTGAACGCGGGAGGCATGTCGCTCCTGCTCGCCGGGTACGTCGGCGCGCTGATGCCCTCCCTGGTACTGCTGGGCGGCTCGTCCGACCGGCTCGGACGGCGCCCCGTCGTGCTCGCCGCCATGACCTGCTCGCTCGTCGCGACGCTGCTGGTCGCTCTGTCGCCGGGCGTCGCGGCGCTCGCGGTCGCGCGCTGGTTCCAGGGCTTCGGCGTCGCGCTGGGCTTCGGCGCCGCCACCGCGTGGATGACGGAGCTCGCTGGCGGCCAGCGCTCGGCCCGCCTCACGAGCCTCGCGAGCACCGCGGGCTTCGGCTTCGGCGCGCTCGCGACGGCCGCCTGGCGGAGCGTCGTCCCCACCGGGGTCCCCGCGACGTACTGGCTCTGGGCGCTCGCGCTGGTGGGCGTGTTCGCAGCCGTGGCGCGCCTCCCGGTGCCTCCGGTCGCCGCGCCCGACGCCGCATTCGTCCGCCCGCCGGCATTCCCGCCCGGGAGCCGGGTGCCCGGCTTCGCCATCGGCGTGGGCTGGGGTGTCGCGGGCATCGTCGTGGCCGTGCTCCCGGGCGTGCTGGAGCCGTTCGGCGGGGCGTGGTCGGGCGTCGTGCTGTTCGTGCTGCTCCTCTCGGGTGTGGTCGCCCAGGAGCACGCGCGGACGCTGTCCGGCCGCCGGTCCCTGGCGATCGGCGCGCTGCTCCTCCCGCTGGGGACGGCCGTGTTGGCGGCGGGGGTGGCGTTCCGGTCCGTGCCCGCCGTGCTGCTCGGCGCCTCGATCGCGGGGAGCTCGTCCCACGGCTACGGCTACCTCGGTGGGCTCGCGCAGGTCACGGGCCTCGCGTCCCCCGCGCGCTCGGTGAGCGGGTACTTCCTGGCGGCCTACATCGGCTTCGGCGCGCCCGCCGTGGCCATGGGGGCGCTCGTGGACCGGGTCGGGCCGTCCACCGCGTTCGCGGCGCTCGCGGCCATCGTCGCGCTGCTGTCCGCTGGGACCGCCGCGATGCTGGCGCGGTCGCGGTGAGCTACGATCCCGACGGAGGCGCGATGTTGCGGGAGGCTCTGCGCGACGACGACCGGCGGCGGCTGCAGGCCCTGTCCCCGCTCGAGCGGATGGAGCTCGCCGCACGCGCGGGACGGATGGAGGTGGAGCTGTACGCCCGGCACCAGGGGCTGACGCTCGACGAGGCCCTGAGTCACCTCGAGCGCAACAAGCAGCGCGGTCGGACGCCGAGCGCGTGCGCGGTGGGCGCGTGAGGCTGCTCCACGCGATGGCGCCAACATCCACGGGCGGCTCTGGACGGCGCTGAAGTCGGAGCGCTAACGCCGGCGCAGCGCGAGCAGTCCGAGCCCCAGCGCCCAGAGACCCGACGCAGGCGCGCCCGAAGCGCACCCCCCGCACCCGAAGTCCGGATCGGGGTCGGCCGGCGGAGCGACGTCGCCATCGGACAGCGGATCCGGGTCGATCGGGTCGGGGATGCCGTCACGATCGGAGTCGACGACCGGTGTGTCGGTCGCGACACCGTCGCAGTCGTTGTCGATGCCGTCGTCGGGGATCTCGTCGACGCCGGGGTTCACGTCGGGCTCGGCATCGTCGCAGTCGGTGTTCTCGGTCACGTGGCCCGTGAGCGTCGCGCAGGTCGTGGTCCCCGCGTCGTCCGCGTCGCCGTAGCCGTCGTCGTCCGCGTCGATGTACCACGTGGTCATCGGCAGGCCGTCGTCGACGATGCCGGAGCAGTTCTCGTCGACGCCGTCGCAGGTCTCGGTCGCGACGGGGTTGATCGCCGGGTCGGTGTCGTCGCAGTCGTTGCCGTTGTTCACGGCACCCGGCACCGGGAGGCACGACAGGACGGGCAGCACGGAGGAATCGCCGTACCCGTCGAGATCCGCATCCGGGTAGTACGGGCTCGAGATGCTGCCCTCGTCGACCTGGTTGTCGCAGTCGTTGTCGACGTTGTCACAGACCTCGGGCTCGTTGGGGCTCACCGTGGGGTCGCCGTCGTTGCAGTCGGTTCCGAAGCCGGGCGAGACGTAGCCGGGCAGCACGTCGGCAGAGCACGCGACCAGCGTGAGACCCGGCGTGCCGACACCGTCGCCGTCCTGGTCGAACCACAGCTCGACGCCCTGGTCGGTGTAGTCGGGATCGTCCGCGTCGACGAGCCCGTCGCAGTCGTTGTCGATGCCGTCCGGACACGCCTCGATCTGGCCAGGGGACACGGTCGCGTTGGAGTCGTCGCAGTCCGTCGCGTCGTCGACCATGCCCGACGGAGCCACACACGCGAGCACCCCCGTGGCGTTGGCGTCGCCGCGTCCGTCTCCGTCGGCGTCGGGGTAGTAGAGCAGGGCGATCACGTCGGGATCGTCGTCGTCGACGAGCCCGTCGCAGTCGTTGTCGATGCCGTCGCACGCTTCGGGAGCGCCGGGGTACGCGGTGGATTCGGCGTCGTCGCAGTCGGTGGCGTCGGTCACCCAGCCGGAGGGCGGCGTGCAGAACGCGCCTCCCGGATCGGAGGCGCTGCCGTAGCCGTCGCCGTCGTCGTCGGGGTGGTAGGTCGTCGTCGCGAGCACGTCGGGGTCGTCGTCGTCGACGAGCCCGTCGCAGTCGTTGTCGATGCCGTCACAGCCCTCGGGAGCCCCGGGGTACGCGGTGGATTCGGCGTCGTCGCAGTCGACGCCCGACTGCGTGGCGGCATCGGGAGGCACGACGCACGTGAGCAGCTCGGGGTCGGGCCCGTAGCCGTCGCCGTCGGCGTCGGGGCGGTACGGGACCTGGTCGTAGGCATCGAGCGTGGGGTCGCCGTCGCAGTTCCGGTCGACGTTGGGGTCGCAGTCCTCGGACTGCCACGGGCTGATGGACCAGTCGGTGTCGTCGCAGTCGCCGGGAGGGCCGTAGCCGAAGAAGGGCCCGCACGCGTCGAGCGTGGCGCCGTTCACGTCGCCCCAACCATCGAAGTCGAGATCGACGTAGTACGTGGTGAGCGGCAGGTTCTCGTCGACCATGCCGTTGCAGTCGTTGTCGACCTGGTCACAGAGCTCGGGCGCACCGGGGTACACCAGCGACCACGTGTCATCGCAGTCGCCGTCGCACACGAACGAGCCGTCTCCGTCGTCGTCGTCCTCGTCGCCGGAGGGGATGCAGTCGGCCAGCACGCCGTCGCAGGCCGTGTCGACCGCACCGGGATGCACGGCGGGATCGCTGTCGTCGCAGTCGTCGACGTCGGTGTACCCGTCGCCGTCGTCGTCGACCGCGTCGGGGACGAACAGCCAGGTCTTCGGGAACGGAGCCGTCATCCCCGCAAAGACGCCGTTGCCCGTGAAGAGGTCGCGCTGGTGGCCGATCGCCACCGGGTTCCCGGTGCCCTGCTGGTCGTTCAGCGAGATCCGGAAGCTGCCGTCGGGACGGAGCCCCACCTGCACCGAGATCGAGCCGCCGACACCGTAGAACTGCACCCCCACCCACGAGACGACGGTCTCGGAGGGCGTCGCGACGGCCCAGATCTCCCCGCCGGACAACGGGTTCAGGTCGGTCCAGAAGGCGGCGATCGCGGACTGCCAGAGCTGCGGCGTGGGGATGGACTCCCCGCTGCAGCAGTAGCTCTGCACGTAGGAGCCGGATGCGTCGAACACGAGGAGGCCGTTCGAGGACACCCAGATCGCGTCCATCCCGTACTCGAAGCCGTAGAAGCGGAACGTCTGCGCGCCCAGGGCCGCGAGGCTCTCGGTGTCGTCGTCGACCGACGACACCCCGAGCTGGATCGCGCCCGGGTAGCTCGGGACGTCGACCCACACGTGCGTCGGTGCGTCGGGATCGACCGCTCCGGACGCGGACCAGTCGTACACACCGTCGTTCCCGAGCCAGGCGTGTGCCGACGGAAGCAGGACGAGCGCGCTCAGCATCCGGAGACCCCTCGTGCGCATCATCGCCGATACGAGCCGCGCCCGCCACGGGCATGGGCGCTGGACCGGGCGCGCGAAATTCGTTACACGAGTGGAACTATTCGAGCATCGAACGAATTGCCGTACATCGGTCCCTCCTTCCTCCTCTCCCAGCTCGGTGCCTTCGCGGCCGACGGCTTCGCCGCGCGCTTGACGGCCCTCGACCTGGCGCCCCAGCACGCCGGTCTGCTGCGGATGATCGTCGCGACCGGCGACCATCCGCTGACCCAGAACGCGCTGGGCCAGCGCTTCGGTGTGCCCGCCAGCCGCCTCGTTCCCCTCCTCGACCACCTCGAGTCCGGCGGGCTCGTCGAGCGGCGCACCAACCCGGCCGATCGCCGTAGCAACCTGCTGTTCGCCACCCCCGCAGGCGTCGCCATGCTCGGCCGGATCGAATCGCTCACCCACGCCCTCGAAGCCGAGCTGCTGGCGTCGCTCACGGCGAGCGACCGCGCCGCGCTCGAGGGGCTGCTCCGCACGCTCGCGGGCTCGCTGGGCCTCGTCCCCGGCGTGCACCCCGCCTATCGCGCGCTCGAGGATGCACCTTGAACCCAGAGAACCCCACCCTGCTGCGCCGCGGCTCTGCCCGGCTCATCGACGCGCTGCTGCTCGCCTTCGCCGGTGCGGCCTGGGGCTGGCTACTCGACTACGGCCTCGTCTGGCTCGTCGTGCACGCGCTCCTGATCTACGGATACTTCGTCGCGAGCGATGTCCTCCTCGGGGCGACGCTCGGCAAGCGCGCCCTGGGGCTCTCGATCGAGTCGGTCGACGGCGGTCGACCCGGCTGGGGCGGCGCGGCGGCCCGCGAGGCGTTCGTGCTCGTCGGCGCCGTGCCGTTCGTCGGGCCGCTGCTCGCGATGGCCGCGTGGATCGCCATCGCCATCGGCGCCCGCAACAGCCCGCTGGGCCAGGGCTTCCACGACCGGTGGGGCGCCACGCGGGTGCGCTGACCGTCTCCCGCGGATGCGCTACGGGCCCGTCGATCGCCGCCGCGCCGCGCGCCATCCCTGCTGCACCTCCCCGCGCGACCTCCGAGAAGGGCCGCCGGCACGGGCGCCGTGCGAAGTCCGTCCGTACCGCTTCCCACGTGCTGCTGGGATCCCGAGTGGGGCTGTTTCCCCGATTGATTTGATTTGGAGCTTTGATGTCTGATCTGGAGCCCGCCGCGCGGGATCGCGAGCCGCCCGCGCCGAAGCAGGCGCCCACCCCGGCCCCCAAGGCCCCCGATGTGGGCCCGTCCAACGCCGAGCGGCAGACCGCCCTCACCACCGGAGCGGGCCAGATCCCCGCCACCGCCGGCAACTCGGCACACCCGCTCGCCGGTGGCAGCACGGCTCCGACGCCCGGCACCTCGGTCACGCCCGGCCCCGACACGCTCGGGCCGAACCCGCTCACGAGCCCCGGCTCCTCCGGGCCGACCGAGTGGGGCGAGAACAACCCGCGCCCGCTCACCATCCGGCCCTCGAGCCCGTTCGGGGCGCTGCCGTCCACCCGCTGGAGCACCGGTCCCGACCCCGCAATCCCGAAGATGGAGGCCGATCCCACGTACAAGAGCGGGCTCACCCCCATCGCAGACGGTCCGTCCGCGGTGCCGACGATCGTGGCGCACGAGAACCAGCCGGTCCTCACGAACCCATCGCCCACGGCGGTCCTCGGCAAGCCCCCTCCCGCGCCGCCAGCGCCGAGCGGTCCGCACCCGCTCGCACCCACCACGACGTACCGCGAAGCGTTCTCGGGCAAGCCGTCCGCGAGCCACGACAACACCGGTGCGCTCGTCAGCGGGATCGGCACCGCCACGCAGAACCCCGCGCTCGGCGTGGCGGGCGCCGCGATCCAGGCCAAGGGCAACTACGACACGCTGGTGAAGGGCGTGAAGCCCGACGGCAGCCCGGCCGGAGTCAGCGATCGGGTGGCTGCGGGCACGAACCTCGCCAGCCCCCTGGTCCAGGCGACGGGTCTGGCCGCGAAGGGCGGCGCCGCGCTCGCGAAGCAGAGCATCGCCGGAAAGGCCGCACAGGCGGGCACGCCGCTGAAGCAGGCCCAGGCCGCCGCGGGCGCTGCCATCCAGGGCGGCGACCGCATGGCCATCAAGCAGGCGGCCCGTGATGCCGGTACCAAGGGCCGCGACGTGAACAAGGTCCTGAAGGCCAACCGCACGGCGATGGAGGCGACGAAGGGCGCAGGCGCCGCGAAGGGCGCCGCGAAGTACGCGAAGGTCGCCGAGAAGATCGTCAACGGCGCCGGAGATGCCCGCGCGCTGAAGAACGGCGTCAAGGGCGTGGGGAAGGGCGCGGGCAAGTTCATCCCCGGCCTGAACGGCGTCATCGCCGCGACCGACACCTACACGGCCGCGAGCGACTTCAACGACTGGCGCAACGGCAAGGCGAGCACGGGGAAGGCCCTCACGAGCGGGCTGCGCGCAGCGGGCTCCCTGCTGTCGGCCACGAACATCCCGGTGGTCTCGCAGATCGGCGCGGTCGGCTCGATCGCCGCCGACCTCGCCCAACGCTTCTGGTGGAACAAGTAGGGCCCGATGCTCGCCGACGACCTGAGGGCGTGGCTCGCCGACCCCACGCCGCCCCAGCTCCCGTTGCCCGAGGTGGAGGCCCCTCCGCTGCACGGCTTGCGCGTGTCCGTCCCGCCGCTCCCCGACGCGCTCGATCTCACCGCCGACAGGCTGATGGAGATCTACGTCGAGCGCGTGCGCGGCCTGGCCCCGAGCCGCACGCTCGCCCCGGGGGAGTTCGCGCGGCGCGGCGACCTCGTCCAGGTCGACATGGTGTTCATCGCGAACGAAGGCGCGATCACCCGCACCGCGGCCGCGCGCCAGTGGCTCGTCGCCGGCGAGCCGTGGGTCGTTCCGGGCATCGGTGAGGGGCTCGTCGGGACGACGCCCCTCGAGATCGTCGACCTCTCCATGGCATTCCCGCCCGACTACCCGGTGCCCTGGCTCCGCGGCGTGCCCGGCCACTACCGGGTGCGGATCCGGGCCATCGAGGCGCTCCGCGAGCCCGACCCCGAAGCGCCCGGGTTCTACGAGCAGCTCGGGCTCGACCTCTCGATCGAGGCCTTCATGGAGGCCCTGCGGGACGACTACATCGAGACCCTCACCCGCCAGCTCGAAGCGACGGCCGCGAACGAGGTGCTCGACCTGCTGCGCGGGCGCTCTCCCGTCGAGATCCCCGGCCCGCTGATCGAGGCCGAGATCTTCCGGGAATGGGCGGAGAAGGAGGGGTTGGTGATGCTCGAGCTCGGCTCGGGCGAAGCCGACCTGAACCTCGCCTTCGCGACGTGGCTGCGCGACGCCGAGATCCGCGAGCAGGTGCGCAGGCGGCTGCACATCGGCCTGCTGCTCGGCGCCATCGCGAAGCGCGACGGGCTGCAGCTCACCGAGGCCGAGCTCGAGAAGCGCCTCGAAGAGGTCGCCATGCCGTTCGGGCTCGACGCGGAGGAGGCGAGGCAGTCGATCCGCGAAGAGCCCGTCTGGGCAAGGCGATTCACCCAGGACGCCTTCTACCTGATGTGCGTGGAGCACGTGGTCGACCAGGCGAAGATCACCTACCGCCAGCCCACCTGACCTCGTGCCGCGCGGGGCCCGACGGTTACGTGCCGCCATGGCCCAGCACAGCGCGAGCGACACCGCCGGCCTCGAGCCCGGCGCCCCCGTCTACACGGGCGACTTCAAAGACGCCGGCATGCGCGTGCGGGTCATCGAGTTCGACGCCCACACCCTCGTCGAGCGCGAGATCTCCGACCTGGCCGAGGCCCGTCGCTGCCTGCAGTCGACGCAGACGAGCTGGATCGACATCACCGGCCTGAACAACGTCGAGGCCATCACCGCGTTCTGCAACGCCTTCCAGATCCACCCGCTCGCCGTCGAGGACATCCTCAACACGTCCACCCGCGCGAAGGCCGAGGAGTTCGGGCGCAATCTCCTCGTCGTCGCCCAGATGGTGCGGCTGTCGTTCGACGCCGAAGAGCACCCGGTGCTCGACTTCGAGCACTCGAGCATCCTGTCGGGCCCGTCGTTCGTGGTCACCTTCCAGGAGCGCGACGGCGACTCGTGGGACGTGGTGCGCCGCCGCCTGCGCGCCGGGATCAAGCGCATCCGCACGAGCGGTCCCGACTACCTCGCGTACGCCCTGCTCGACGCGATCGTCGACGACTACGCCGTGGTCGTCGAGGCGCTCGGCAAGGTCGCCGAGAAGATGGAGGCCACGCTGCTCGACACGCCGCGCGAGGTCGAGATCAGCGAGATCTACGTGCTCCGCCGCGAGCTCACCGAGCTCCGGCGCGCCGCCTGGCCCATCCGCGACTCGCTGAACGCGTGGCGCCGGTCGGAGCACCTCGACGAGCACACCCGCCCCTTCCTGAACGACCTGCAGGACCACGCCACCCAGGTCGTCGAAGCCATCGACATGCACCGCGACCTCGTGCTCGGGATGATCGACCTGCACCTGTCGAGCCTGTCGCACAAGATGAACGAGACGATGCAGGTGCTGACGGTCATCGCCACGCTGTTCATCCCGCTGACGTTCCTCACCGGATTGTACGGGATGAACTTCGACAACATGCCCGAGCTGCACACGAAGTACGGCTACTACTTCGCCATCGGGACGATGGTGCTGACGTTCGTCGGAGGGCTGGCGTGGTTCCGCCGGAGGGGCCTGATCTGATCCGGAGGGGTCGGATCGACACGCGCTGAGCCTGCTAGAGTCGGGTTCATGCCGGACATCCTCGACATCCTCCCCTTCCGCTACCTGGGCCGCGAGGCGCGCGAGCGCGTCGCCAGCAAGCTCGTGTGGACCGACTGGCCCGAGGGCCGCGCCCTCGTCAAGCAGGGCGACCTGACCGACGACCGGGTGTTCCTGCTCGAATCGGGGACGGTCGACATCATCGACCACCGCCTCGGCCCAGACACCAAGGTCGGGCAGATCGAGGCCGGGCACTACTTCGGGGAGCGCCCCGCGCTGTTCGGCGAGCCGCGAGCGGTCGAGGTGCGCGCCCAGACCGACTGCCGCACCGCCACGCTCTCGGGCGACGACTTCGTGGCGCTGGTGCGCAGCGAGCGGTCGCTGGCCCACGCGCTGACGTTCGTGCTCCGCGACAAGCAGGGCATGTTCACCGACTTCACGAGCTTCCTCGCCGAGGTGAAGCTCGGCACGAGCCGCGGTCACATCGTCATCGGCCGCCTCATCCCCGCGTACAAGCGCCTGCACCCGGCCCTGCACCGCCACTGCAACCGGCCCGACATCGACTTCGGAGCGCTGCAGTACGCGACCCGACGCCTGCCCGACAACGTGTCGCGCACCTTCGTGTGGTTCGTCACCGACGACTGCCCGCCGCACTACGCCGAAGCCGCGGCGCGCATGTTCACCGACGTCACGGCGAAGGCCCGGCGGCGCGTCAGCTGGGAGATGATCCCGGGCAAGTCGCTCGTGCTCCTGCGGGACGGCCTCTCCGACCTGCTCGACCTCGTCACCTGCCTGTGCACGTACGCCATCGAGGCCCGCAAGCTCCGGCGCCGCCTGCGCAACGCCAACGTGCTGGTCGCCCTGTCGACGGATGCCGCCGAAGCCACGCTGGCCGCGGTCTTCACGCCCCGCGAGCGCGAAGAGCTCGAGCGGCTGTGGCCCGGCGAGGTCGCGCAGCGCCTGACCGAGATCTCGATGCACCACGAAGACATCACGGTCCACAGCTACAAGCGCACGAACAACTACAACTCCGCCCACGCCGAGACCTGGACCCACCAGATCGCCGCGGCCACGAGCCGCCTGCTCGGCACCGCGCCCTGGGAGCTGCCCGAGGACTACGAGGTGCACGTCATCTCGTCGAACACGCACAGCGTGACGAACTGCCTGTCGCCCTGGCTCGCCGAGAACGCCGACCGGCTGCTCGCGTGGGGCCGGGCGCACCGGCCCGAGCTCGTCGATGCGCCGTGGACCACACCCGCCGACTGCCTCATCGCGCTCCTGCGGCCGTACCTCGAGAGCCACCCGGAGGCCGCGCTCGAGCGCGCACAGCGCGACCGCGACGTGTGCATCTCGCTGGGCGAGACCGCGTTCACCGGCATCGCGGTCGAGCTCATCGACCTCGCGAAGCTCGGACGTGTCTCGCTCGACGCCGAGCTGCCGCACTGTGGGCGCAGTGGGCTCGTCGTGAACATCGACTACGCGTTCGGCCAGCAGGCCGAGCCCATCATCGCGAACCTCGTCAACCTGTTCGGGCGCCGGATCCGCAGCGTGAACATCCTCGGGAAGGCCGGCGGCCTGCGGGGCGAGCGCGGCGACCTGCTCGTCGCGACGGCCTTCGTGACCCAGCTCGACGACGCGCTGCTCTGCCCGCCCGTGCACCTCGACATCGAGCGGCTGAAGGCGCGCATCCCCGAGCGGCAGGTGTTCGTCGGACGCGTGCTCACGGTGCTCGGCACCATCCTCCAGAACGACAAGCTGTTGCACACCTACGACAAGCTCTGGGACTGCATCGGCCTCGAGATGGAGGGCAGCTTCTACGCCCGGCAGCTCGTCGAGAGCCGCGAGCTCGGCATCCTCCGCGACGACGTCGAGCTCCGCTTCCTGTACTACGTGTCCGACCTGCCGCTGCGGCACGATGCGTCGCTGTCCTCGTCGATGTCGGCCATCGAGGGCATCCCGCCGCTCTACGCCATCACGCGCGAGGTCCTGACGGCCATCCTCGAGCCTCGCGGGGCCTGAGCGGCCGGCGAAAGACGTCGAAAACGCCGAACGCCTCCCGACGGTCCCGGGTTACCGACGCCCGCATGAGCTGGCTCGCCCTCCTCCTCGCCTGCGATCCCCTGCCCCCGGCCGGCGGTGTCCTCGTGCCCGACGAGCCCGAAGACACCGACGTGGACACCGATCCCACGGACACGGACGTCCCCGACACCGACGTCCCCGACACGGATCTCCCCGCCGACACGGACCTCCCCGACACGGACCTCCCCGCCGACACCGACGTCCCGGAGCCCACGGGCGACACCGGCGCACCGTGCCCGCCGGACATGGTCGCGATCGACGGCTTCTGCATCGACCGGTACGAAGCGCACCTCGTCGGCCAGTCGCCGTACGCAGTGCCGACTGCCGGGGTCGCCGCGAACGCCGCGGGGCAGGTGCCCCAGGGCTACATCTCCGGCGAGGTCGCGTCGGCCGCGTGCCAGGCGGCCGGCAAGCGACTCTGCGCGACGACGGAGTGGCGCCGCGCGTGCCAGGGCCCGGCCGGCACCACGTACCCCTACGGCAACACCTACCAGTCCGGCACCTGCAACGAGGGCCGCTCGGTGCACCCGGTCATCGAGCTGTTCGGCGGTGCGGCCAACTGGTCGTCGTCCCAGATGAACGACCCCGGGCTCAACCAGCTGCCCGACTCCCTCGCTGCGTCGGGCGCGTATTCCGGCTGCGTCACCGCCGAGGGCGTCTTCGACATGCACGGCAACCTGCACGAGTGGGTCGCCGACCCGAACGGCACGTTCCTCGGCGGGTTCTACGTCGACGCGAGCATCAACGGCGCGGGCTGCACCTACACCACGACCGCACACGCCTTCGGCTACCACGACTACTCGACCGGATTCCGCTGCTGCGCCGACCCGCTGTAGGTCAGCGCGGCCGCACCCAGTCGTCTTCGCCGTCGACGGCGATGCGGTCGGGCTCGAGCAGCAGCACCCGGTCCGAGAAGAAGTAGTTCGACTTCGCGCCCATCCGCGTCTCGGTGTCGAACGGGATCTTCCGGTAGTCCATCGGCAGGAGCTTCCCCTCGATCTCCATGTCCTCGAACGACACGTACCGCTCGGCGGGACGCCCTGTGCGCACGAGGACCCGGATCTCGCGCTCGTCGGTGTTCCCCGGCGGGAACAGCCCGTACACGTAGTAGGTCTGGTCGTCGAAGAAGCCGTTGCCCTCGACCACCTGCGTCACCACGACCTCGTAGTGCGCCGTACCGCTGGTCTTCACGCAGCGGGTGGTGGGCTCGAGGTCGAAGAAGTCGACCGGCGTGTAGGAATCGCACGGCGTCCCCGCGATCCAGAGCCAGGTCAGGACCGCGACGCCCACCCCGCTCACCAGGGTGAACGGCACGAAGAACCAGAGCCAACGCTTCACCCCTTCCGGGTATCCACCGACGCGGCGGGACGCATCCGCCGCGGCTTCCGCGCCACCACGTACAGAAGGGGCGATCCGCGCCGGGCTCCGGGGTTAGGGTTCACGCTCCGGACGAGGAACCCAATGGTCCAACAGCACTCCACCCGCGACTGGTTCGGTCAGTACGGCATCACCGACGAGGTGCTCCGCGCCGTGCTCGCCGAGGCCACGCGCCACGGCGCCGACGACGCGGATCTGTACTTCGAGCACTCGATCTCCACGGCCGTGGGCCTGTCGGATCGCCAGGTGAACCGCGCACACACCACGATCGACCTCGGCATGGGCGTGCGCGTCGTGGTCGGCGACCAGGTCGGCTACGCGTACACCGAGGATCTGAGCCTCGCGAGCCTGAAGAAGGCCGCGGCCACGGCCTCCGAGATCGCCCGGCACGCGACGGGCCGGCCCGTCATCGCGCCCGTCCGGCTGCAGCTGCCCGACTACTACCCGGTGTCCCGCCACTGGGAGGATGTCGATCTCGCCGAGCGCGTGCCGCTCGTTCGCGACTGGGAGGCCCGCGCGTTCGACCGCGACAGCCGGGTGCACAAGGTCGAGGTGAGCCTCGCCGACACCGACAAGCACGTGCTGATCGCCCGTGCCGACGGCACCATCGTGGCCGACTACCGCCCGATGACCCGCGCCTACCTCGCCATCACCGCGCTCGAGGGCGACCGCCGCGAGACCGGCTCCTACAACGTCGCCGCCCGCGGCGACCTCTCGTACTACGACGCCGACCGCCAGAGCCGTCTCGTCGAGCGCTCCGTCGACCGGGCCCTGCAGTCGCTCGCGGCCGGCAGCCCGCCCGCCGGGGAGATGCCCGTCGTCATGGCCGCGGGCTCGTCGGGCATCCTGCTGCACGAGGCCATCGGGCACGGGATGGAGGCCGACTTCAACCGCAAGGCCATCAGCATCTACTCCGACAAGATGAACAAGCGCATCGCGCCCGACGAGGTCACCATCGTCGACGACGGCACGCTGCCCGGCGCACGTGGGTCGATCAACTGCGACGACGAGGCGAGCGCCACCGAGAAGACCGTGCTCGTCCAGAACGGCACGCTCCGCTCGTACCTGCACGACCGCATCAGCGCGCGGCACTACGGCGTCGACCCCACGGGCTCCGGCCGGCGCGAGTCCTTCCGCCACCCGGTGCTGCCGCGGATGCGCGCGACGTACATGGAGCCCGGCCCCCACGCGCCCGCAGACATCATCAAGAGCGTGAAGAAGGGCCTGTACTGCGAGACGTTCGCGAACGGCTCCGTGCAGATCGGCGCGGGCGACTTCGCGTTCTACGTGCGCCACGGGTACCTCATCGAGGATGGCAAGCTCACGAAGCCCGTCAAAGACGTGAACCTCATCGGCAACGGGCCCCGTGTGCTCGAGTCCATCGAGATGGTCGGCAACGACCTCGAGATCGACGAAGGCGGGTGGACCTGCGGGAAAGACGGGCAGGGCGTGCCGGTCAGCCAGGGCATGCCGACCATCAAG
Organism: Alphaproteobacteria bacterium; assembly: GCA_020632875.1. Lineage (GTDB taxonomy): Bacteria > Myxococcota_A > UBA796 > UBA796 > JACKEQ01. The sequence goes on along the minus strand of JACKET010000001.1, from coordinate 905,546 downwards.
GTCGCGAACCTCTCGGTGGGTGGGGGTCGCCAATGAGCGCCGAAGACCTGATGGATCTCGCGCAGCGCGTCGTCCGGTACGCCGAGAAGCTCGGCGCCGACGAGGTGTCCTGCACCGTGTCCGAGGGCTCGCACGTCACGATCCAGCGCCGCGGCGGCAAGGTCGAGCAGGCGACCGAGGCCACGACCCGCGGGCTGTCGCTCGCCGTGCTCTGCGACGACCGCTACAGCTCGAACGGCACGAGTGATCTGCGTCCCGAGGCCCTCGAGCCGTTCGTGAAGCGGGCCGTCGAGTCCACGAAGTTCCTCGAGCCCGACCCGGCGCGGCGCCAGGCCGATGGCGCGCTGTGCGGCCGCGGCGTCGATGCCGAGACGCTCGATCAAGACGACCCGTACTGGTACGAGCGCACGGCGGGCGACCGGGCCGACTACGCCGAGGCCCTCGAGAACGCCCTCACCGCGCTGCACACGCCCGACGTGATCAGCAGCGCCGTCTACAGCGCCGACGGGCGGTCGCACACCATCCGCGTCATGTCGAACGGGTTCAGCGGCGAAGACGAGGGCGCCTGGTTCGCCGCCGGCGGCGAGATGACCCTGCAAGAGGGCGAGAAGCGGCCCGAGTCCGCGGCGTACTACGCGCAGCGCTACTTCACCGACCTCCCCTCGATCGACGCCATCGCGGCCGAGATCGTGAAGCGCACGCGCGAGCGGCTCGGCGCGAAGCCCATCGAGACGGGCCTGTACCCGATGATCCTGCCCGGCCGCAGCGCAGGGCGCATCCTCGGCGCGTTCGCGGGCCCGCTCTCGGGCGGCGCGCTGCACCAGGGTCGGTCGTGCATGGCCGATATGCTCGGCAAGACCATCGGCTCGAAGCACTTCACCATCATCGACGACCCCACCATCCCCCGCGGCCTCGGCAGCCGGCCGTGGGATGGCGACGGGTTCCGGTCGCGGGTGCGCACCATCGTCGAAGCGGGCGTGCTGAAGGAGTACAACATCGGGCTGTACCACGCGCGCAAGATGGGCATCGAGCCCACCTCCGGCGGCCGATCCAACTGGGTCATCCCGCCCGGCCCCCGGTCCGTCGAGGCGATCGCCAAAGACCACCCCAAGGCCATCGAGGTCACGGGGTTCCTCGGCGGCAACAGCAACGGGGCCACTGGCGACTTCAGCCTCGGCATCCGCGGCGTGCTGTGGGAGAACGGCGAGCCCACGCAGTCGCTCTCCGAGATGAACGTCACGGGCAACATCACGACCCTCTTCGAGAAGCTCGTCGAGGTCGCGAACGACCCGTGGGTCCACAGCTCGGTGCGCTCCCCGACGCTCCTGTTCGAAGACGTGCAGTTCTCGGGCACCTGATGCGCGCCGCGGTCGCCCTGTTCCCCCTGCTCGGCGGGTGTGCGTTGCTCACGCTCGCCCAGACGAAGCGGTCGCACCCGCGGGTCGACGGGGTGCTGCAGGCCGAGCGCGTCGACGAGACGTTCCGCATCCACCGCGACGTGTTCGGCGTGCCGCACGTCGACGCGACCACCGAGCACGACGCGTGGTTCGGCCTCGGCTTCGCCCACGCGCAGGACCGCCTGTTCCAGGCCGACCTCACGCGGCACCTCGCCCACGGGCGGATCTCGGAGTGGGTGGGCGAATCGGCCGTCGAGACCGACCTGTTCGTGGGGTCGATGCGCTTGCGAGACCTCGGGAGGGCCGTCGTCGCGCGGCTCGACGACCCGTCCCGCAAGATGCTCCAGGCGTACACCGAGGGCCTGAACGCCGGGGCCGCGTCGCTGAAGACGCTGCCCGTCGAGTACCGCCTGCTGGGCGTCGACTTCGAGCCGTGGACGCCCGAGGACTGCCTCGGCATCACCTTCCTCCAGAGCTGGAACCTCTCGACCAACCTGCGCTACGAGCTCGCCGCGGTGCTGATGAAGGACGTCGACCCGCAGATCCTCGACAGCCTGCTGCGCACCGGGCCCGAGGCGCCGCCGCTCGACCCGTACTGGAGCGATCTCCGCACGCGCGACTTCGGCACGTTCACCCCCGAGTTCGAGGGCTTCACCAAGGCCCTCGGAGGGCAGCCACGCGCCGAGGCGTCGAACAACTGGGTCGTCGGGGGCTACCGCACCGAGAGCGGCAAGCCGATCCTCGCGAACGACCCGCACCTGAGCCAGACCGTGCCGAGCCTGTGGTACGTCGCGCACGTGAAGGGCGGCGGGCTCGACGTGGCCGGCGCCACCCTGCCCGGCACGCCCGGCTTCCCCGTCGGCCACAACGCGCGCGTCGCGTGGGGCCTCACGAACGTCATGGCGGACGTCGTCGACGTGGCGCTGCTCACGCGCGACGGCGACTCCGTGATCGTCGAGTCCGACCTGCAGCCCGTCGAGATGCGCAGCGTCACCGCGCGGCCGCGCAAGGCCGAGCCCGTGACCCGCGAGATCCCGTGGACGCGGCTCGGCCCCGTGATCAACCGCGGCGGCGACATGGCGATGGTGCTGCGGTGGACCGCGCTCGAGATCCCCGACCGCACGCCCATGGCGCTCTACGCCATGGCGACCGCGACGTCCGCGCCCGAGCTGCGCGATCGGCTCGTCCCGCTCGAGACCGGTGTGGTGCAGAACGTCGCGATGGCCGACGTCGAGGGCAACTGGGGCTGGCAGGTCGCGGGCGCCATCCCCGTCCGGCGCGGGCACACGGGCCGTCTCCCCTACCCCGCGACCGACCCGAACCACGGGTGGGCGGGGCTCCGGTCCGACCTGCCGGGGCGCTTCGGCCCCTCCGGCACCGAGGCCGACGCCGATCGCGAGCACTGGGTCGTCACCGCGAACACCCGGCCCGACCACCCCGACGCCGACGCGATCGGCACGGCGTGGTGCCCGCCCCATCGCTACGACCGCATCCGCGAGATGCTGCGCGACCTGCCCAAAGCCCGTCCGGCCGACATGTCGCGCATCCAGAACGACGTGCGCGAGATGGGCGCCGTGCGGCACCTCGACCGGCTGCTCGAGGGCGTCGAGGCCACCGGGCAGGGCGCGATCTGCCTCGACGTCCTCCGCGCGTGGGACCGCCAGGCGACCGCGGAGAGCAAGGGCGCCGCCGTGTGGGAGGTCTTCCAGGTCGAGCTGCTCGAGACGGCCCTGTCGGACGACCTCACCGCCGAGCAGGTCGCGTGGCTGATGGACGTCTCGAGCACCAGCCGGAGCCTGCTCGACGCGGACATCGACCGCTTCATCGAGCCGCGCGAAGACACCGTGCGCACGGCCCTCACGAAGACCTGCGAGCGCCTCGCGACCGAGCTCGGCGACCCGGACGGATGGTCGTGGGGCGCGCTCCACCCGCTCCGCCTCAACCACCCCTTCGGCACGAAGTCGAACCTCCTGGCCGCGTGGAACCTGCCCGAGACCCCGTTCTACGGCAGCGGCGCGACGGTCGCGGCCGCCGACTTCGACTGGACCGCGGACGACTGGCGCGTCCGCGGGATGGCGAGCCTGCGCATCGTCATGCCCCTCGACGACCTCTCGAAGAGCACGCTCGTGTACCCCGGCGGGCAGGGTGGGCAGCCGCTCTCGCCCGCGTACGCCTCGCACTTCGACGCCTTCGTGCTCGGCGAGACCGTGCCGCTCTACACCGACCCGAACGACATCGCGGCCCACGTCGAGCACAGCGTGGTGGTCTCGCCGTGACCTGGATCGTCGGGTACGGCTCGCTCATCTGGCGCCCGGCGTTCCCCGCCGTCGAAGCGGTGCCCGGCGTGCTGCACGGCTGGGAGCGCCGCTTCTGGCAGGGCTCGCCCGACCACCGCGGAACCCCCGACGCGCCCGGCCGGGTCGTGACCGTCGTGCCCAACGAGGCCGCGTCCATCGGCGTCGTCGCATACCGCCTGCCCGGCGAGGGCCGCGACGCCATCCTCGAAGCCCTCGACCACCGCGAGCAGGCCGGGTACCGCCTCGAGTCCGTGCGCGTCGCGCTCGTCGACGGGCGACGCGTCGAGGGTGCCCTGTACGCCGCGGCCCCCGGGAACCCGAGCTGGCTCGGCCCGGCTCCCCTCGAGGCGATGTCGGCGCACATCGCCGGCTCGCACGGCCCGTCGGGGTCGAACCTCGAATACCTGGTGGAGCTCGACGACGCGCTGGTCCGCCTCGGTCACCCCGACCCGCACGTGCGTGCGCTGCGCGATGCGCTGCCGGCGTTTGCACGTACGGCGCGGGCGTAGCACGGTGGTCGGGATGGAACGCAACAACCTCGCCCTGCTGGGTGTCCTCGCCCTCGCGCTCGTCGCGGCCGGCATCGCCTTCTACGTCGCCGACGACGGGGGCCCGAAGCCCACCGTGGGGGCTCCGGCGGCCGCGCCGCTCTCGCGCGCCAAGATCAAGGGCAGCCCGCTGCAGTCGCGCCTGGCACGCAAGGGCGTGCAGATCAAGCCGATGCGCGTGGCTGCGATCGCGCTCGGTGAGCCCGACGATGCCGGCGCCAGCACCCTGAAGCACCTCGAGAAGGCGCCCGAGGGCCCCCCTCCGAAGGGCTCGCGCATCCTGTTCGTCACGTGGGACACCGTGCGCGCCGACCACGTCTCGGCGTACGGCTACTTCCGGCAGACCACGCCCACCTTCGACGCCCTCGCGGGCGACGGCCTGCTGTTCGAGCACTTCATCGTGCCGCAGTCCACCACCCTGCCGTCCCACGTCTCGATGTTCACCGGCGTACATCCCGACGAGCACGGTGTGACGGGCAATTCCGCGTCCGGCTCGCGCCGCTTCGTGCCCCCCGCGAACCTCACGCCGCTCGCCCGGCACCTCTCCGATGCCGGCTACCGCACCGCGGCGTTCGTCAGCTCGTCGCCCGTGAAGCAGTACAGCGGCATCGCGAACGGCTTCCAGGACTGGAGCGAGCCGAAGGGCCGGTGGCGGCGTGCGATCGACACGACGCTGGGCGCGAAGGCGTGGATCGCCGAGGCCCCCGAAGACCGCCCGTTCCTGCTGTGGGTGCACGTCTACGACCCGCACTCGCCCTACACGATGCCCATCGGGTACGAGAAGACCTTCGGCGGTCCCGAAGAGCTCGACGGCTGGCTCGCCGAGCGCGGCATCGACAACACGCCGCTCGGCAAGAAGGGCAACCGCAGCGCGGCGAATGCCGTGAACAACTACGACGCCGAGATCCGGTACATCGACGACCAGCTGAAGGTGCTGCTCGAGGCCCTCGCCGCGCGCGGGTTCGACGACACCATCGTGGTGGTGGCCGGCGACCACGGCGAGGGGCTGCGCCAGCACGGGCACCTCGAGCACGGCCTCGTGTGGGAGGAGCAGCTCGCCGCGCCGCTCGTGATCAAGGCGCCCGGCACGGCTCCGCAGCGCATCGCGACCCTCACCACGGCCCAGGACGTGCTGCCCGTGCTCGCCGCGGTCGGCGACCTGCCCGGCGAAGACGCCCTGCTCGCACCGGCGAGCGGCCGCAACGTGCTGGCCGACCGCAACGACCGGCCCATCCTCTCGCGCCTCTCGCGCCGCCAGCTGCGCGACCTGAAGGTCGGCGGCAACGAGCCGATGCAGTGGTCCCTGCGCACGTCGACGCACCAGCTGATCTTCCGCGAGACCGGCGACCACGACCTGTACGACCTGCGCACCGACCCGCACGCGCTCCACGACATCGCCGACGCCAATCCGGCCCTCGTCGCCGAGCTCTCCGCCCAGATCGAGGCCCTGAACGCCCTGCACGCCAAGCGCGCCACCGAGCTCGGCGCCGGCGAGACCGAGCCGCTCGACCCCGCCATCGTCGAAGAGCTCGAAGCGCTCGGCTACGTCGACGAATAGCGTCACACGAGGGTGAACACCTCGATGTGGGCGTCGCGGCCGCGGATCGCGACCTCGCCCACCCGGCGCATCCCGTCCGGCGGGACCTGCGCCGCGGTCGGGCCGCTGACGAGAACCGGCACGCCGTGCTCCTTGGTCGCGGCCTCGAGGCGGGACGCCATGTTCACAGTGTCGCCGAGCACCGTGAACTCCATGCGCACCCCCGAGCCCAGGCAGCCCACCACGAGCTCGCCCGAGTGGATGCCGATGCCGAGCTGCACCGTGCCGATGCGCTCGACGACGCCGAGCATCTCGCGGGCCGCCGAGACCGCGCGGAGCGCGTGGTCGGCGCACGGCTCGGGCGCGCCGAACACCGCGAGCATCCCGTCGCCCATGAACTTGTCGACCGTGCCGCCGTGGCGGTGCACCACCTCGGCCAGCGCGCCCTGCACCGTGTTGAGGAACGCCAGCACCTCGAGCGGCGTGCGGTGCTCGGCCCAGTGCGTGAAGCCGCGCAGGTCGGTCACCACCACGGTGGCCTCGAGGCTCCGCGGCTCGGCGAGCAGGGCGAGCGGGTCGGCATCGGCGGCTTCGAGCACGGGCGCGGGGAGGAGCCGGGCGAGCGTGAGGCGCGTCACCTCGCCGTGCACGGCGCGCTGGACGATGGCCGTCAGGCCCGTCGCCGCGCCGGCCATGGCACCGAGCAGCAGCAGATGGATGAGCGCGAAGAACGGATGCAGCTCGATCAGCGCGGCGAACACGACGTAGATCGCGAATCCGAGCCCCGCGGCCAGCGCCACGGATCGCTGGCTCAGGCGGTAGGCCCCGGTGAGCGTGAGCACCGCGGCGAAGCCCAACACGGTCGTGAGGTCCTGCACGTCCTTGAAGTGCGCGACGCCCACCATCGCGAACGACAGCCCCTGCCGCATCGCGAAGTACACGAGGTCGACGCACGGCACGAGCCACGGGATCACCGGGCTCCACCGGCCCTGCCGCAGGTAGGCCGCGAGAACGCCCGCCCACACGGCGAATCCGATGGTCAGGCCCGCGGCGGGCACGATGGCGCCGTCGAGCTTCGAGCCCCCGACGAACAGCCAGATCTCGAACCCGATCATCCCGAGCGCCGTCGCGAACCGGACCAGCGCGATGGTCAGCTCGTTGCGGCGAGCCTCGGCCACCAGCGTCCGGTCGATGGACGCCGCGAGCTCGCCCCGCAGGGATTCGGCGCCGGTCATGCGCCCAGCCTACCCCAGGGGGATAGACGGGGGCATGCGCGCAGCGGTCATCGACGAATACGGGCCTCCATCGAACCTCGTCGTGCGCGAGGTCGACGCCCCTCCCCTCACCCGGCCCACCGAGGTCCGGGTCGACATCCACGCCAGCTCGATCAACCCGATCGACTGGAAGATCCGCGCCGGCAAGCAGCGCGGGGCGGTGCGCTACCGCCTCCCGCGCGCGCTCGGCATGGATTTCTCGGGTGTGGTGAGCGAGATCGGATCGGCGGTGACGGCCTTCGCGGTGGGTGACGAGGTGTTCGGGTCGCCCGCCCACACCGCCCCGGGCTGCTACGCCGAGCAGACGGTCGTCGAAGCCGCCGAGATCGCGAAGAAACCGTCCAACCTCACGCACGAAGAGGCCGCCACCCTGCCGCTCGTCGGGCTCACGGCGTGGCAGTGCCTGATGCCGAAGCTCCGCGAGCGTACGGGCCAGCGGGTGTTCGTCATGGCGGGGTCGGGTGGCGTGGGCTCGTTCGCCATCCAGCTCGCGAAGCACCACGGCGCATGGGTCGCGACGACGTGCAGCGAGAAGAACGCCGAGCTCGTGCGGGGCCTCGGCGCCGACGAGGTGATCGACTACCGCACCACGCGCTTCGAAGACGTGCTCTCCGACCTCGACCTCGTGCTCGACACGATGGGCCACGAAGAGACGCAGCGCGCGCTGCCGCTGGTGAAGAAGGGCGGCCGGCTCGCGAGCATCGTGAGCGGCCTGCCCGAGAACACCGAGCGCTTCGGGGCCAACCTCGGTGTCGCGGCCACCGGGCTGCACATCCTCCAGCTCAAGGTGCAGGGCTGGCGCATGGGCATCGACGCCTCCACCGTGGTCAAGCGGCCGAGGGGCGACGAGCTGGCCGAGATCGCCGCCCTCGTCGAGCAGGGCGCGATCCGGGCGGTGGTCGACCGGGTCTTCCCCCTCGACGCGATCGCCGAGGCCCATGCGTACGGCGAGACGGGGCGGATCCGCGGAAAGGTCGCCATCCGCGTGCGCTGATCCGACCCGGTCCGATGCAGGCTTCCGAACGAATTCACAGGGAGGAGTCAGCGGCTTCAAGCCGCTGAAGGCTCCCGGTCGAGGGAAATTCGGAGCGCGCGCGCACGAACCGGGGTACGAGGGTCCATCCGAACCGCCGCATCATGAGAATGCAGTGGCGGTCTGGATGTGGCGGCGAGTGACCGCCTCGGAGATCGGACCTCCTGTCCGACATCAAGGCACCCGGCTCCACCGGGCGCCAGAGACGAGAAAGTGAAATGAAGAAACTGTTTGTAGGTGGCCTCTCCTGGGGCACGGACGATCATGCCCTCTCCGAAGCGTTCAGCCCGTACGGCGACGTCAGCGAGGCCAAGGTCATCAGCGACCGCGACACCGGGCGCTCCCGCGGCTTCGGCTTCGTGACGTTCAACGACGCGAGCGAGGCCGATCAGGCCATCAAGGCGCTCGACGGCAGCATGCTCGACGGTCGCACGATCCGCGTGAACGAAGCCCAGCAGCGCAACGACAGCCGTGGCGGTGATCGCCGTGGTGGTCGCGACGACCGCCGCAACGATCGCTGGTAGACCCCTGCGGGTGGGGGCCGGGTGGCACGAAGCCACCGGCTCCCCCGCTTCCGTTCCGTCGGACACGGCCCGCGAGCGGGTGTCGTCCCGACGGAATCGGAACCCCTACCAGGCCCGCACCCAGGCGATCTCGTAGCTCCGACCGTCGAGCACGAGCAGCCTCTCGTCGGTGACCGCGAGCCCCTCGACGTGGGCCAGGCCGACCCTCCCGAGGTCGGTGCGGCGGACCGGCGCGTCGTCGCCGAGCGCGTAGTCGTACAGCACGCCGTCTTCGGCGAGCAGGATGCCGTCTGGCGTGACGGCGAGGGCCGACGCCAGGAATCGGCGGTCGGCCAGCGTGTGCCACGCGAGCGGCGTGCCGGTCGTGCGGTCGAACTCCGCCACGTCGGCGCGATCGGGCCGCTCGTCGGTCAGCGTCACCGGCTGCGCGATCAGGCGGTCCGTCGCGGCGTCGTACGCGAGGCTGTCGGTCTCCTGCCGCTGGACCTCCCAGTCGCCCCAGTCGCCCGGCTCGTAGCAGAAGTGCTGCACGACCGAGCCATCCGCCGGGTCGTAGAGGAGCCCGATGCCGGGCACGGTCATCGCGATGCGCCCGTCGCCGAGCACGGCCACGTCGGTCAGTGAGCTCGGCAGGCCCGCGTCCACCATCGCGCCCACCGTCAGGAGCTGCTCGGCCTCGCCGTCCTCGATGCGCCACAGCCCGTCGGTCCACGTCGACAGGACGATCGCGCCGTCGCCGGTCACGTCCACCCCCGTCACGCCGGGGTCTTCGTCCCCGAGCAGGCCGGAGAGATCGAGCGTCTCGACCACCTCCGCGTCCGTCCCACATCCCACGAGCCCGAGCACCAGCAGTCCGACGCGCATTCCGCCCTCCGTTGGGTACAGAGGTACCCGGACGGAGGCCGGACCCGCGCGGAACCGGCCGACAAAGCGTACCGTCGATGGATACGGTCAGAGGCTGAGCACGATGTCCTGCAGGATGAGGTCCATGTCGAACGTCGTCTGCTGCTCGTTGTGGAAGCTCGTGTAGATCACGGTGCCCTGGCCGTAGTGGAAGCGCGACGCCAGTGGGGCGTAGCGGGTGCCGGTGCTCCAGTAGTCCTGGTTCCAGAACTCGTACTGGCCTTCGATCAGCACCTCGGCGCCGTTCGCGTCGACCATCGCGGCCCAGCTGTCGAGGTCGTAGTTGATCTGGGCGACGTTGCTCCCGAGCAGCTGCTGCATGTTCGGGTCGATGACGTTCGCCGTGATCATCCCGGGCAGACCGACGTAGGCGGAGCCGGGCTGGTAGTCGTCGCCGCTGAACCGGTTCTGGTCGCGGAAGCTCGCCTCGACGAGGTAGTACGCCCAGTCGCTCGCGTAGATCGAGCCGCCGTTCTCGACGAACGTGCGGAGGTTCTGCGCGACCTCGGCGTCGTACTGCAGCCAGGCGTCGCTCATGCCGCAGTTGAAGAAGATCACGTCGTAGGCCGCGAGCTGCGCGGGGTTGCGCAGGAACGCCGTGCTGGTGCCCGGATTCACGCCGTTGATCGTGTCGTAGGTGAGGCCGACGTGGTTCAGGATCTCCTGGATGTGGTCGTACTCGCCGGTGACCACGGCGATCTGCGTGGTGCCCTGCTCGAGGCACTCCTCCTCGGGGAGGTCGGCGATCTGGCCTTCGACCACGTCGATCACGAAGAACGTCGAGAACGAGCCCTTCGTGATGACGACCTCGACCTGTCCGGTCGGGATGCCGTCGACGAGGAACCAGCCGTTGCCATCCGTCACGGCCTCGGAGAGGCCCTGCGCGTGCTGCACGCGGACGAGGGCCCCCGACACCCAGCTGGAGCCGTCGGGACCGCACACGCGCCCGCGAACGCCACCGAGAGACACGACGCCGTCGACGGGGGGTGCTTCGTCGACCTCATCGGGACCGACAGGACCGACATCCGCGCCGGGCTCGAAGCTGTGGACCCCGTAGTCGCTGCAGGCGGTACCGAGCGCGAACAGACCCGCGCACACGAACAGAGAACGCATCACAAACTCCAAAACAACAAACGCGACCACATGCCGCTGTGGGAATCGTACCAGACCGATCGCTACTCCAGCAACAGGGGCTCCACACCCCGACGACCGCGCATCGCGTCGACGGCGCGCCGCACGGGACCCCGGCGCAGCAGGAACAGCGCGAGGGCCCGCTTGCCGGGCACATCGGCGAGCACGAGGCCCGCGAGCACCGTCAGCAGGCCCTGCCCGGGGAGCGGGATGAGGATCAGGCCCAGCACGAGCAGCGGCCAGCCCACGGCGTTGCGGAGGACGCGGGTGGAGGTCGCGATCGGCGGCTGCTCCGCCACGAAATAGTCGGCCGGGATCCGGGCCAGCACGACGGGCAGCCCGAAGAGCGCCGCCACGAACGTCGTGACGCCGAAGACGAACGAGACGGCGGTGAGCGCGGGCCACAGCCCGGTCGTCCATTCCGGCACGTCAGACCCGACACACGGCGATCTTCAGCGGCGGCTGGCCGTCGAAGCTCGGGAAGTCGGCATCGGGCTCGAGAACGTCGATGCCCGCGAGCGGGCGCCCGGCCTTCGCGGCGGTTCGCTCGAGGATGGCGAGCCAGGCGTCGAGCGGGACGGTCGGCACGTGGTTCGTCGCGAGCACGCAGCCCCCCGGCGCGGTCGCGAGCAGCGCGGGCTTGAACAGGCTCGGGTAGTCGCGCACGACGTCCACCGCACCCCACGCCGAGCGCGCCCAGCGGGGCGGATCGAGCACCACGATGTCGAAGAGCTCGGCGGACACGCGGGTGTAGCGGGGCTGGCGCCCGCGTCGCCCCCCTACCGGGAGCCCGGCGAGCTGGCGGACCACGGGGTGCACGTCGTCGTGCACGAAGCCCATCTCGACGCCGTTCAGCGCGGCGTTCGCGCGCCCCACGTCGAGCGACGACGCGGCGAAGTCGACGTTCAGCACACGCGTGGCGCCGCCCACCGCCGCCGCGACGCCCATGCCGCACGTGTAGGCGAACAGGTTCAGCACGCTGCGGCCCCCGGCGGCCCCGCGGATCCAGCGGCGCGCCACCCGGAAGTCGAGGAACAGCAGCGGGTCGCTGCCCCGGTGTCGCGGTCGCACGTCGAACCGCACGCCGTGCTCGGTGCCCACGGCCTCGTCGGGCACCGGGCCGGGGCTGCCGCCACCCGCGCGGTGGTTCCACACCGGCACGAGGTCGAAGGGCACGACCGCGGCGAGCGCCTCGAGCATGCCGGGCGCCAGGGGCTCGCGCCAGGTCTGCACGAGCAGCACGGGCCCGTAGCGGTCGACCGCGACCCCCGGCCAGCCCTCGACGATCCCGTGCAGCAGCCGCACGCAGTCGGTGTCGTCGAGCGAATCGAGCAGCTCGGCACGGCGCTCGAGCGCCGCGATCAGCGTGTCGGGTCCCATGGCAGCCCGGTATGGCGGGAGCCGGGCGGGGTCCACCGCGAGGACGGCGTTTCACACGGCGTCCTCGCGGGCTTCATCGCGCGTTCAGCGGCGGCGCACGAACAGCAGGGCCAGTGGCAGCGCGAGCCACGCCGCACCGGGGCCCGACGCGTTGCAGCCGCAGGTCGGCACGGGCTCGTAGACGTTGCCGACCGACCCGGTGTCGGTGTCGGAGTCGGCATCCGTGTCGACGTCGGCATCCGCATCGGCGTCGCTGTCGGCATCGGCGTCGGAGTCCGCATCGGAGTCGGAGTCGGCATCCGCGTCGGCATCGCCGCCGCCCGGGCAAGTCGCCGAGAGCGTGAAGTTCGAGGTGGCGCCATCCCAGCCGTCGGCGACGACCATGTAGGTCTGGCCGGCCGTAGCGTTGAAGCTCAGCGACTCGGGGTTGGCGTCGGAATTGCCGCTCACCCCGAGACAGCTGCCCGGATCGCACTGCCCGCTCGCGCTCGTGGTGACGAACAGGTCGAGATCGGCGGTGAGGTTCGTGAGGCCGAGGGTCACGGTGCCGGACGCGGTGGGCGTGAGCTGGTACACGACCTCGGGACCGGTCGTCTCCCACCCCGCGCAGCTGTAGTCCTGCACGTTGTTCGAGAAGCCGAAGTTGCTGCCCTGGACCGAGCCGTTGCACGGGAGCGTGCCGCCGAGCGGGTCGCAGTCGCCGCCGCCCTGGGGGTCGGGGCAGTCGGTCGTGATGGTGAAGCCCGACTGCGCACCGTCGTATCCGTCGGCCACGACGGCGTACGTGACGCCCGCGAAACCGTTGAACGTGATCTGCTCGGTGGTCGTGCCCTGCTGGCCGCTCGACGCACAGTTGCTCGGCTCGCAGCCGCCCTGGTTCTCGGTGGTGACGAACAGGTCGAGGTCGGCGGTGAGCCCGCTGAGGGTCACGGTGACGGGCCCGTCTTCGTTCGGCGTGAAGGTGTAGACGGCCTCGGGGCCGGTCGTCTGCCAGTTGGCACAGCTCCACGAGTCGACGGTGTCGAAGCCGCCCACGGTGGTGCCGGAGACGCTGTTGTCGCAGCCCACGAAGCCGTCGACGGGGCACGTGCAGCCGCCGAAGCCGCCGCAGTCGGGGTCGGCGCAGTCGACGAGGCCGTCGCTGTCGTCGTCGGCGTTGTTGTCGCAGCTCGTCTCCATCGGGCCGCACGTGCCGGGGTGCGAGTCGCACACGCCCGCTTCGTCGTCGGCGTGCAGCGAGCGCGGGCCGATGCCGCCCGAGTACGACGCGAACATCGTCGCGGCGCCGACGCCGGAGTGGTCGAGCCCGAGCCAGTGGCCGTGCTCGTGGGCGGCGATCGACTGGAGATCCGTGTCGTTGAACCCGGGGTTGTTGACGACGGTGAAGTCGAAGCCCACGGCGTTGTAGAGCTGGTCGGAGTTCTGGATGGCGCAGCCACCGCCCCACTGCGGCAGCGTGACCGCGATGGTGACGTTGACGGAGCCGAACGACGCGGGCCAGTTGGACTCTTCGAACTCGATGGCGTTCGTGTTGTCCTGGCTCGAGTAGCCGGTGGTGGTGGTGCCGCCGTACTGGTGCGTGAAGCCCGAGCAGCACGTGGTCGTGTCGCGCCACACGTCGAACCCGGCTCCCATCGCGGCTTCGACCTGGGCGTTCGTGAGGCCCGAGTACATCGTGCCGCCCGACGTGGTCAGCCGCCACGTGGTGGTGCCGTTCCAGTGCGTGGGCGTGTTGCCGCAGAACGCGATGTGCTGGAACGCCGCCGCGTCGGGCGACAGCAGCAGCAGGGCCGCAATCACAGGGCACCACCGAAGGTCAGGCCCTTCGACGCCTCGAGGAGCTCGTTCAACGTGGCGTACTCGAGCGGGCTCTGGATGGCCGGCACGATGGCGCCGTCGCCGTTGCGCTCCATGAAGTGCGAGCCGTCGACGTCGCGATGCACGGCGGCCTTCGGGCCTTCGCCCTCGACGTGCCACACGCTCTGCGCGAGGGCGGTGAAGTACCACTGGCCGTCGATCTTCCGGACGAACGCCGCGATGCGCTGGCCAGGCTCGAGCCGGGCATCGCCGGGCAGGAAGGTCGTGCGGCCGTCGAGCGTGCCGCCCGCCTGGCGAATCGTGAGCTTCGTGGGCGCTTCGCCGCCGATGACGCCGACCACCGAGAGCTCGGTGTCGGTGTACACCATCCGGTCGCCCGCGAACGTGTGGGACGTGCCCACGACGGCTTCGATCAGCGCGTCGGACTCGAGCGCCTGGTCTTGCACGTCGACCGCGAGGACGGTCGTGGCGTGTGCGGGGGGCCCGGCGAGGGCGAACAGGAGTACGAGGATCCGGAGCAAGGCAACACCTCTCGTCGACCCCCAGACGTTAGCCGGTCCGCGCCCGGACCGGGAAGCGGTGACAGGGCTTTCACATCCCGCGTACCATCGGCGGGTGACCCAGCAGACCCTCGATCGGCGGACCGACTCGCTCGAGCCGCGCGACAGCCGCGACCCGGCGGGATGGTGCGTCACGGTGCTGTGGAATCGCCGGCAGGCCGGCGTGGCCGGCGAGGTCGCCTGGCTGCGCGGGGGCGGCGTGCTCGGACGCGTGGGCGGTGCCGCGCCCGACCGGCTCGCCTGGGTCCGCGACCGGCCCGGGGGCCCGTCGCCCGGCGAGGGCATCCGCACGACGTACGTGAGCCGCGACCAGCTCCAGCTGCGTCCGCTCGGGCCCGCGAGCGTCGAGGTCCGCAACGTGGGCCGCCTGGAGCTGCGCGTCGACGGGCACCCCACGCGGCACGCCCAGCTCGTCGAGGGCTCCGTGCTCGAGCTGGACGGCGAGGTCGTGCTGCTGGTGCAGCGCAGGCGCCCGGTGGCCGACGTCGCCGACCTGCGCGCGGGTCGCTTCGGAGAGCCCTGTGCGGACGGGCTCGTCGGCGAGGGGCCGACGATCTGGCGCCTGCGGAGCGAGCTGCGGCGGGTCGCCCCGCTCGCGGGCCACGTCCTGGTCACGGGGCCCTCGGGCACCGGCAAGGAGCTCGTCGCGCGCGCCTTGCACGCCCACTCCGGGCGTCCGGGACCGCTCGTCACCTGCAATGCCGCGGCCATCCCGGAGGGCGTCGCGGCCGCCGAGTGGTTCGGCAACGTGCGCAACTACCCGAACCCCGGGATGCCCGCGCGCACGGGGCTCGCCGCGCAGGCCGACCGCGGCACGCTCTTCGTGGACGAGCTCGGCGAGCTGCCCGCCGCGCTCCAGGCCCAGCTGCTGCGGCTGCTCGACTCGGGCGAGGTGCAGCAGCTCGGCGCCCCGCGCCCGTTCACGGTCGACCTGCGCGTGGTGGGCGCCACGAATCGCGGTGCGGAGGCCCTGAAGCACGACGTGGCCGCGCGGTTCCCGCACCGCATGGCGACGCCGGGCCTCGGCGAGCGCCCCGAAGACCTCGGCCTGCTGGTCGCCCACCTGATGCGCCAGCCGGGCTTCGAGCGGTTCGTGCGCGACGGCGTGCCGCGGGTCACGCCGCGGCTCTGGCTGCACCTCGTGCGCCACGCGTGGGCCGGCCACGTGCGCGAGCTGCTCGCCATCCTGTGGGACGCCGCGGCCCGCGCCGATCGCGACTGGCTCGACGCGCCGGGCGCCGTCAGCGCGCGCCCGCCGAGCCCCGTGACGGACGACATCTCCGAAGCGGCCATCCGCGAGGCCCTCGCGGCGTGTGGCGGCGTGAAGACGAAGGCCGCCGCGCAGCTCGGGCTCCGCAGCCGCCACCAGCTCCGGCGGCTGATGGCGCGCTACGGGATGGACTGACCGGCGAGCCACGGGAGCACGGCCTCGCGCACCGCCCCCGCGTCCGCCGGGCGCGCGGTGCGCTCGCGTGCCATGCACACCCGCACGAGATCCACGAGCGCTGCGGGCGGCACGGGCCCGTCCGCGCGGCCCGGATCGCCCGGCGGCCCCTCGAGCACCTGCGACAGCACGGGCTGGCCGGGCCGCGGCTCGTACGGCGGACGGCCCGTCAGGATCTCGAACAGGATGGCGCCGAGCGCGTACACGTCCGAGCGGGCGTCGACGCGGTCGTTCCAGCCGTAGGCCTGCTCCGGCGCCATGTACGCCGGCGTTCCGACGACCTCGCCGAGCCGCGTCTCGTCCTCGACGTCGTCACGCGCCGTCTGCACCGGGTCTTCCGCGGTGCCGATGCGCTTCGCGATGCCCCAGTCGATGACCTGCACCTCGCCGAACTCCCCGACCATCAGGTTGCCCGGCTTCAGGTCGCGGTGGATGACGCCGCGTGAGTGGGCGTGCCCGACGGCCTCGCAGGCGCCGGCGAACGCCGCGACGAGATCGCGCAGCGTCGTGCCCTGTGCGGACGCCTGCCAGGTGTCACCCGACGCCTCGTGCACGCCGCGGATCAGCGTGGCGAGCGTGGTGCCGCGCACCTCGCGCATCGTGTAGTACAGCCGCCCGTCGGGCAGCCGGCCGAGCTCGTGCACCGGCACGATGGCCGGGTGGCGGAGCTGCGACGTGAGCTGGGCCTCGGCGACGAAGCGCGCGAGCACCGCGGTCGCGTCGGCGCGGTCGGACCGAAGCGTCTTCATCGCCATGCTGCGCCGCAGCCCGCGGTCCCACACGCGGAAGACCTCGC
This sequence comes from Alphaproteobacteria bacterium, assembly GCA_020632875.1. Classification (GTDB taxonomy): domain Bacteria; phylum Myxococcota_A; class UBA796; order UBA796; genus JACKEQ01. Next base: position 888,904 of record JACKET010000001.1, on the reverse strand, counting down.
CCTGGGCGCCCTGACCGAGCGTCGCGCGGAACTCGAACCGGTCGGTGTGGGCCGGCAGCTGCGTCTCCGCCGACGTGCCCGCGAGCCGCGTCGCGCCCAGCACGGTCTCGCGGTCGGCGGGGTCGCGCGTGACGGCCAGCAGGTCGCCGAGCCACGCGCGGAGCTCGGTGCGCGCGGCGTCGGAGAAGCCGTGTCGCTCGGCGATGGCCTGGAGCTGGCGCTCGATCTCGTCGTCCACGGAGAACGCGTATCCCGGCGGGCTCCGCGACCGGCGCGCGCGCACCCCGGCGGGCGCGCACCCGGGCGCGCGCGCGGCACCCCGATGCGTCGACAGCCCCGTGTCCACGGGCCTCCGGGCCTGGCACTCCGCTTGCGATGCGGGACGGCGGGAGGTTCCATGATCGCAGACCCCGCCATCCTGTCCCGCAAGCTGGAGCGCTTCGAGCGCGAGGCCTGGCGCTGCTCGCCCGCCTGGGCGAAGCGCGTGAGGGAGCACCTCCGCGCGCAGATCCGCCTGCACGCCGAGGACCCGCTCGACCTCGACGACGACGTCCTCGAGCTGTTCCCCGAGCCCGACGTCGAGGCGCTCGACACGCCACGGAACGCCTACATCGTCGTGTCCGAGGGGACCGAGGAGGAGGTCGTCGCTCCCCTGACGGACGTCACCTCGCTCGGGCGCGGCGGGCAGAACGACCTCACGCTCCGCGGCGACACGAAGATCAGCCGGTACCACTGCCAGATCGTCCGCCTGGACGCCTCGTGGGCGGTGATCGACCTGAAGTCGGCGAACGGCACGCTCGTGAACGGCGAGATGCTCGAGCCCGACCTCCCGCGTCGCCTCTACGGCGGCGAGGAGCTCATCCTCGGCAATACGTTCGTCCGTTTCCGCCTGCGCGACTGACGGCGCCGGAGCACGCGGGCTCCGACGCCGCCGTCATGCGGTCAGGGACGCGGAGTGGGACCGGCCCACTCCACGACCAGGTGCGGCGTCCGCTTCCGCTGGAGCGAAGCAGCGACCTCGGTGCGGAGCCAGGGCGTCGCGCTGCGCAAAGCAGCCACGAACGCCTTCACGTCCACGCCATCGAGGGTCTGCACACGCACGCGGAGGCGACTCGCGTCCGGTGCCGGCTCGACCCCGTCCACCCAACACGCGTTGAGCAACGGGTCCGAGCTGGCCCCGAGCGCGAGGCCGACGGTCCGGGAGACCGCTCCACACAGCTGGCGGAGCTTGCGGTCCCCCGAATCCCGACGGCGACGCTCGCCACGACGGGGCTTCCCGTCGTCGTGGCCCGGCTCGGCGCACAGGGCGCGGAGCTGGGCGAGCAGCTTGTCGTCCATGAGGACATCCAGGACTTTTCAGAGGAGGAGAGAGCCCGGTTCGCGACGGAATCGCGGGGCTCGCTGACGGCTCAAGCGGTTTGTACACGCGAGGTCATGGGTTCCTCCTGCCTTCGATGGACCACGGGTCTCCCCGTCGGTTCCATCAGGATGATAACCGGAGCGCGATGAACGTCGACGACGATCCGCGCTTCGGCCGCTTCGGCCTGCGCACCGACTGCCCGCGCTGCGGCGCGCACCTCCCCGTGAACGGGCCCGCCCCGACGGTGGATTGCGCCGATTGCGGGCACACCGTGGGCGTCCCGGCGCCGATGATCGCCGACCTGTTCCGCGACTTCGAGAAGGAGTGGCCCGATTCGCAGGGGTCCGGCACCATCGTGCGCGGCGACATCACGTGGCGCTGGACCGCCGCGCCCGTCGAGGCGCCCGCGTGCCCTTCGTGCGGCGAGGCCCTGCCCGACGCCCCCGAGGCCGGAGAGGTCGCGTGTGGCGCGTGCCAGACGGCCGTCCCGGTGTTCCAGGTGCCTCGGGACTGCCGGGCCGGCGTGAAGACCGCCGCTCTCGTCATCGGCGGCTCCGACGACCTCTCGCGCCCCGCCGAGCCGCCGAAGCCGGTCGTGCTCCAGTGCCCGCAGTGCGGCGCCGGCTTGAGCATCGGCCACGAGCGCAGCCGCATCACGCCGTGCGAGTACTGCAACTCTCAGGTCCACCTGCCCGACGCCGTGTGGCGCGCGCTGCACCCGCCACGCGAGGTGCGCGAGTGGTTCGTCCGGTTCGACGGCGAGGGCCCCGCGGCGGCGAAGGCCCGCTCGCTGCGCGACAAGGAGGAGAAACGCCGCCAGGCCGCCGAGAACAAGCAGAAGAAGCAGGCGAAGAAGCAGGCCATCCAGGCCGAGCACCGGAAGAAGCTCGACGCCGAGCGCCACGAGCGCGAAGAGACCGCCGCCCGCCAGAAGCGGTTCCGCAACCTCACGGGCCTCGTCGGCGTGCTGTTCGCGGCGGTCCTCGCGCTGGCGGCGTGCGCCGTGATGGGCGCGTCGATCGTGGCCTATGGGGCGCCCTGGATGTTCGAGGCGGCGGGCATCGGCCACGCGCTGCTCCTCACCCAGTCGCTCATCGTCGCGGGCGTGGTGAGCGCGTTGGTGGCGTGGTTCGTGGGGGTCGTGGCGGCCGCGTGGCGCGGGAACGTGCCGCTGCTCGGGTCGCTCGGGATGGGGTCGTTCCACCTGCTGGCGTCCGTCGCGCCCTTCGTGGGCGTCGTCTTCGCGCTGGTGTTCGCGTTCGGCTACACGCGGGGGCGGTTCCCCGCGCCGCCGGGCCCGAAGTGGCAGGCGCACCGCAACCCGCTGGGGTCCGGCTGGCCCGTCGCCCTGCTGCTCCCGGTGACGTCCGTGTTCTGCACCGTGGCGCTCGCGATGACGCTCGATCTCACGCTGTGGGAGCTGTTCGTGCAGATGGGCGAGGACTGAGCGGGCGCGCTTTCGGGCTCCGGGGAGGGGTCCGGCGAATGAGCGGGATCGGCCTCACGCAGATGACGCAGAAGGACGCAGATGACGCAGAAACGAGGCCGTTGCGGTCGAGCGCCTCCGCGTCCCCGGGGCCTGGCGCTCTGGGTGAAGAAGGGTGCTACGGCGCCGTGAATCGCGACAACCCAACTTCAAGCGATCGACCGATGTCTCTGTGGGGTCTGACCCCAGGAAGACATGGGTCGATCGTTTGGAGTCGATTCTTCGCGGACCGGGTCGGCCTCACAGGAACTCGACCCAGCCCTTCGGAATCCGAAGCATATCGCGGATGATCGCCACGAACTGGCCCTTGTCGCCGGCGCGGTTCGGGTTGTGGAACTCCCAGACGGTCCTGCCGGCCGCGAGCTCTACGCGCGCCCCGGTTCACCGAGCGCTACGTCCTGCGTCGCTACCGCCTGCCGAGCGGCAACCCCCGCCAAGTCGACCCGCAGCGCCCGGGCGTTGTGAGGGGCGTCTCCGTGTTCGGGTCGACAGAGCGGGCCTCTTTGCGGACCGGATCCGGAACTCACCAGAGCAGGCGGGCGTTTCGGCTGCTCTGGTGAGTGGACCCGCCGACGTCCTCCCCGTCCACCCCCGAGGTCGGGGAGAGGGGCGAGGACGCTCGACCCGTGGGGGCCTGGTTTCTGCGTCATCTGCGTCCTTCTGCGTCATCTGCGTGATGCTGCGGACGCTCGAAGCACGATCCCTCCGTCCGAGTCGGGAGAACCGATTGGGCACCCTACCCGAGCGGGACGACCCCCGCGCGGACGCGGTCCCCGATCCGGCGACGCTCCAGCAGGGCGGGCCCGAACAGCCACCACGCGAAGTGGTCGGTGACGCGGGTGAAGAGCGTCCAGAACGAGATCACCAGGAGGCCGGCGCGCGCGAGCGAAGACGCCACGAACGTCGCGACGGCGCCGCTGATGACGAACAGCCGGTACATCCCCCACAGCGCGAACGTGTTGAGCTCGGGGAACTTCCGGTGCAACCGCCACAAGCGACCGAACGACGGATAGAGACCGCGCAGGTCGTACCCGAGGGCGTGCGCGAGGCTGTAGGTCTCGAGGGACATGAACGGGACCGCGACCATGCCCCGGTAGACGTTCGGGTTGAGCAGCAGTTTGAGCCCCGAGAGCCCCTGGTGGTCGCGCGCGGCCTGGCGGGAGACGAGCCAGTTGAGCGCCAGGTGCGCGCCCTCGTCGCCGTCGATCCGTTCGACCAGCGCGTCGAACGCGGGGCTGGAGAGCGCCGGGTGGCTCTTGAGGAACGGGATGGTGCCGGCGTCGAGGAACGTCTCGAACACCGGCGTGGAGACGGCCACGAGGACCGCGTCGGCGCGGTCGTCCGCGTCGAGGGTGTCGAACTGGTCGAGGACGAGCGCGGTGCCGAGTCCGGGCGGCTCGACCGGGTGGCCGTGGAGCTCGAGGACCCGCCGGAGACCATCGGCGTGGCGGCGCTCCTCGTCGGCGAACAGCGCGTACATCTCCTTCATGACGGGGTCGGGCGTGGACCGCTCGAGCAGCTCGAAGTTGAGGCCCGCGATCTCTTCGACGTAGACCGTCTGGTTGATGAGGCGCGCCATCTCGGTCGGGAGCTTCGGGAGCGGGCCTGACGGCCACGGCACGTCGTCGAGGGACCACTGGTGGGCGCGGACCTTCGCGAGCAGGCCCTCGAGCACCTCGCGGTCGCGGGGTCGGGTGAGCTCGAGCCCGGCCGTGCGGGCCTTCGCGACGACCTGCGTGCGGACCGCCCACCACGACACCACGCCTGCCGCGAAGCCACCCGGGATGTCGACGAGGTAGTGCTGCTTCGTGGTGAGCGTGCAGACGCTGACCGCGACCGCCCACAGGACCGCGACGGGCTTGAACCAGCGGTGCTCCGTCCAGTCGATCCAGCACAGCACCAGCGCCCACGCGAGCGCGACGTGCTGGGACGGGAAGCAGTTCGACGGCGTGTCGCTCGCGCGCAGGCTGGCGAACTCGAGCAACGTGTAGGTGTCGCCCGCGGGCAGCGGCCACAGATCGCGCGGATACGTCGTGGGGAACGCGAAGAAGAAGACCCAGCAGATCAGCGCCGACATCGTGAGGCTGGCGTAGAGCCGGCGCGCCGCGAGGCGGTCGGGCACCGAGAGCCACGCGAGCAGGCAGACGAGCGTGCCGGAGCCGTAGATCCAGACGGTCCACGGCACGAGCGGCACGGCGCTGTCGAGCGCGGTGAGCGGGAGCAGGCGCTCGGACGCGTAGGGCTCGAGCTTCGCGAGGCCGTAGCCCGACAGGATGGTGAGCCCGCTCACCCCCCACATGGCGATGCGCTTGAGGTGATCGAACAGGCTGCGGTCGCCGAATGCGCCGGGCGGCCTCTCGCTCATGTCCGTCGCTCCACGACGTGGTGGGCGAGCGCTGCGAGCGCGTCGCGCGCGGGGCCGGCGGGCAGCGAATCGAGCGCGCGGACCGCATCGTCGCGGTGGACGCGGGCGTCGGAGAGCGCGGCCTCGGCGGCCCCGCTCTGCACGACCTGGGTGCGGATCCAGGTCCAGTCGGCGCCGCGCCCGAGGTCGGCGTCGAGCCGCGCGCGCTCGGCGTCGGTCGCCGCGTCGCGGAGGATGAGCCAGGGCAGCGTGGCCTTGCCGGCGAGCAGGTCGGTGCCGGGACGCTTGCCGAAGTCGGCTTCGTCGGCCGTGTAGTCGAGCACGTCGTCGGCGATCTGGAACGCCAGCCCCACCGCGTGCCCGTAGCGCCGCAGCGCGGCGACCCGCGGTGGCGGCGCGTTCGCGGCCAGCGCGCCGACCTCCGCAGCGGATGCGAACAGCGAGGCCGTCTTCGTCGCGATGATCCGGTGGTACGCCGTGCGCCCGAGGCCCGGACGGCCCGTCTCGGCGAGCTCGCTTCCCTGCCCGTCTGCGAGGCGCTCCGCGGCCGTGCGCACGACCTGCGCGGTGTCGGCGTCGAGATCGCGCGTGGCGAGCAGGATCCGGTCGAGCAGCCACGCGAACACCGCGACCGCGAAGGCCCGATCGGTCGCGCGGTGAAGCGTGGGACCGCCACGCCGGACGTGGGCGTCGTCGAGGATGTCGTCGAGCACGAGCGACGCGGTGTGCAGCCACTCGATCACGGCCGCCGCGAGCACCGCGCGCTCGGGCGCGCCGCCGCAGGCCTCGCACGCCGCGAGCACCACGCGCGGGCGCACGCGCTTGCCGCCCTGCACGCGCAGGTACCGCGCGCTGGCCACGAACAGCGGGGGCCCCTCGCCCACGACGGCGTCCATCGCGGCCTCGACCGCCGCGGCCAGCGGCCCTTCGGTGGCGGGCTCGCGCGTCGACAGCGGGACCGGGTGCGGGCGCCAGGCCTGGAACACGCGGCCCGGCGCCGGGGTCATCGCGAGCGCGTCGTCGAGCTGCTCGACCAGCGCGCTGTACGGGAGCGCGGACAGCGCGTCGCGCGCCCCGCGCACGGGGCAGGTGCGGTCGCGCTCGAGACCCAGCGCCTCCCACGCACCGCGCCAGCCCACGTCGTCGAGCGTGCCCTGCGCCTGCTCCCAGGCGAGCCCGATCCACGTGGCGACCTCGTCGAGCGACGCGGTGAGCGCGGGATCGACGCCGCCGCACAGCCCACCGAGCAGCACCGCGGCGCGCGCCGACAGCACGCCCTCCGGCACGGGCCGTCGGCCCACGCGCCCCGCGCGGAGCCGCGCGGCGAGGGACTCGAGCCACTCCGCCCGCTCGCGCGTCAGGCGCTGCGCGGTGGTGCGCAGCCGCTCGTCGGCCAGCAGGCGCGCGATGGCCACCAGATCACCCGAGCGGTCGGTGAACACGAAGGCATTGGCGCCTTCGAGCACGACGGCCGCGAGCGCGAGGGCCTTTCGGTCGACCGAGCCGCCGTACGTGTACGCGACGCCGTACGCCAGCGCCGCGAGCCAGCCGGCGCGGGGCCCGTCGTGGCGCGCCGGGCTCACCGTCGCGGCGCGATCGATGGCGCGCGCCACGGCACGGGCACGCGGGCGCACCACGGGGTCCTGCCAGCGCACACCGGGCTCGACCCGCACGGATGGGACGGTCACGATCTGCATCCGGCCCCGGATAGCCCGGCGCGAATCCGGGATCCACCGCGCGCCACCGCGGGGCGCGGACCCGATGCGCTCCGTTCCCTCTTCCCACGATCTCTGATACGATGCTTCATGTGAGGCGTTGACGCGCCAACAGTTAGAGAGGAGACGCAACCATGAGCCGTTCAGAGCCGCAGATCACCGAGATAGCCAGCTATCTCGCAGCGAACCTGCCCACCGAGGGTGCCGTGACCGAAGACTCCGTGCAGGCGTGGCGCAAGACCCTGCGCTACGCCCGGAGCGCCGGTGCGATCGAGCCGATCACGAACATGCTCCGCACCGACGCCGGTACCGACGCCACGGTCCAGCGCTACTGCGACGAGCTGCTCAAGTAGGAGCGCCCCGCGACGGGTGGGTGTCGAGCGCCGGGCACGGCTCGCGCTCCACTCGCCCGTCGTCGGACGCTGATGGCGGCCGGCCGGTGGATTATGGGCTCCTCCCACGTGAGGAGCCCATGTCGATCATCGCGACCTTCGAAGCCCTGCCCGCCACCGGGCTCACCGTCACCGCGCTGAACGCGCTCGACTTCGCGGTCCCCGGGAAGTGGAGCAATCCCCGCGACTTCACGGCGCTGATCCAGGAGGTCTCAGGCATCGACAAGCCCGGGGTCGTCGCGCAGATCCGGTCGCGCGCCCAGGCGATGGACCTCGCGAACACGAGCCACTACGCCGAAGCGCTGAAGGTCTACCAGCTGGTCGACACGGTCGATCAGGTCGCGGCGGGCGCCGCGATGGCCGGCAAGGTCACCGACCTGTTCGGCAGCCTCGGCTTCCTGAAGCAGTACACGCCGAAGCCCGAGACCACGCAGTGCGTCGACGCCGGCGTGAAGCTCGTCGCGGAGCTCGTGGCGTTCGGCCTCGTCAACGGCATGCCGAGCGCCGACCCCGACGCGCTCGCGAAGTTCACGGGCGCGCTCGCGGACTACGGCCGCAACGACCTCCTGCGCATCGCCGCGTGGGTCGTGTACGACGGCATGGTGCCGCTCGGGCCCGACTTCCTCCAGAAGATCCTGTCGACCTTCGCGGCCGCCGCGAGCAACGACTCGCTCACGAACAACGCCGTCTTCCAGCAGCTCGGCAAGCGACTGCCCGGCTCTGGCACGGCCGAGAAGCGCGCCTTCATCCTGAAGACCGTCGAGCAGACGGGCGACTGGGTCGGCCGCTTCGTGAGCGAGCGCGGCCTGACGCACGACAAGGTCATGTCGAACCTGAAGGGCGTGCTGTCGTTCGCCGACGGCGGCGCAGACTACGTCGCCGCCGCGATCGACGCGGGCACGGCGTACATGTCGCACACCGGCACCCAGACCGTCGCACGCGCCCTGGCGCGCCATGCGACCGACCAGATGCGCGACGACGTGTGGAAGTCCTGGGTGAACAGCCAGTGAGCCGGGCGGCCTGGCTCGCCGTGGGCGCCGCAGGGCTCGCCCTCGTCGCGGCGGCGGCGCTCTTCGCGGGGCGCGGGCCGCAAGCGGCCGTCGCGGGCTGGGGATTCGTCGACACACACGGCGCGGTGGTCGTGCCGCTCGGCTTCGAGGGGGCCCGCGGGTTCCACGGGGGCCGGGCCGCCGTGATGCGCGATGGGCGCTGGGGCTTCGTCGACCGCACCGGTGCGTGGGTCGTCGAGCCGCGGTTCACGCAGCTGTGCGACTTCGGTGGTGCCGAGCCGACCTGCGCCCAGGACGGGCAGTGGGGCTACATCGACGCCACGGGCGCCTGGGTCGTCGAGCCCCGCTGGGCGGTCGCGCTGCCGATGTCCGACGGGCTCGCCGCCGTGGGCGAGGTGGTCGGGAGCGTGCCGGGGCGCGACGACACGCCGCAGGACATCGTCCACTTCGGCCTCATCGCGAGCGATGGGCAGGTCGTGGTGCCGGTCCGGCCGCGCGGTGATGCCGGGGCGTGGACGAAGGCGGGCCCGTGGTCCGAGGGCCTCATGGCCGTGGAGATCGGCCGTCGGTACGGCTACGTCGACCGCGCGGGCACGCTCGTGATCGAGCCCTTCTTCCTCGGCGCCCTCCCCTTCCGCAACGGCTACGCCGGCGTCGCGGGCGGGCGGGGCTGGGCCGTCATCGCGCGCGACGGCACCCTCGCGGTCGAAGAGGCCCACGGCTTCGCCGAAGGCGCGTCCGAGGGGCTCCTCGCGGGCCCGACCGGGTACCACGGCATCGACGGGGAGCCCGTCGGGCCCCGATTCGAGTGGGTGCGTCCCCACGCCGAGGGCCTCGGCGCCGTGATGCGGGACAACCGCTGGGGCTTCGTCGACACGCGGGTCGAGCCCGTGATCCCCGAGGTGTTCGCGCGGGTGAGCGATTTCGCCGACGGGCGCGCGGTGGCCGCCCTGGTCGTCGAGAAGCGCTTCCGGTGGGGCATCCTCGATCGCGAAGGGGCGTGGGTGGTGGAGCCGACGTGGAGCGCCGTGGACGAGTCCGGCTTCCACGAGGGCCTGCTGGCCGTCCGTCAGGGCGACTGACGCAGATCGTCGAGGAAGCGCGTGATCCGGCGCGCGAGGCCGCGCGGATCGTCCAGGTACGGCGAGTGGCCGTACGTCGCGGGCTCCTCCATCACCGCGTGCTCCGGGAGGTTCTCGCGCCAGAACCGGCGGTGGCTGTCGGGCAGGACGTCATCGCGTTGCCCCCACACCACGAGCATCGGACAGCGGATCGACCGCACCTCCTCCGGGCGGAGCATGTGGTCGGGCGAAGCGCGCTGGAGCACCGCACGCGGCCCCTCGCCCTCCAGCCGCCGGCGCACGCCCCAGCCCCGCAGCCAGCGGACGAACGGCGTGCTCGGCTCGCCCACGACGCGGTCGATGAAGGCCATGGCCTCCTCCTGATCGCGCAGCGCGAAGGAGCCGAGGAGCTGCTGGAGCTCGGCCCCGGGCGCCCCTCCGGGCGACAGCAGCACGAGCGCCCTGGCGCGGTCGGGCCGATCGAGGGCCCAGCGCGTGGCGACGAAGCCGCCGAGGCTGTTGCCGATGGCCACCATCTCCTGGTCCATGACGAGCGCGTCGAGGGCCTGGGTGACGGCGGTGTGGATGTCGACGCGGTCGGGCGTCTCGGTGATGCGGCTCCAGCCGTGCCCCGGCAGGTCGGGGACGATGAGGCGACGGACGTACGGGCGCAGGCGCAGCATGAGCGGCGACCAGTCGATGCACGCCGAGCCGAGCCCGTGCACGAGGAGGAGCGGCGGGCCCTCGCCGAAGCCCGGCGCGTCGAGCAGGTGGAGCCGCCCGTGCTCCGTGCGGACGAAGCGACGCCGGAACCCCTGCGACTCGAGCGCGCGCAGGCCGAACGTCTCGGCCGCGCGGAGCAGCTGGGTGCCGGGGAGTCGCTGGGCCTCGTCCACGCTCAGAGGGTAGAACCGACGGGTGGGGAGGTCCAGGGGATGGACGATCGGCGCTCGACCCTGTCGCGCTGGGCCGACCGGCGGCACGCGGGCAACCGGCCGTGGGGGCGCGACCCCGAGGCCTTCCGTCCCGCGTGCGTCCTCGAGACGCTCGTGCAGTCGGGCCGGCTGTTCGGGCCCCACCGGTGGTTCGACCTGCGCACGGACGGCTGGACCCACGTGCCCGACCGGCCCGTGCTGCTCGTGGCGAACCACTCGGGCGGCACGACGGTCCCGGATGTGTGGGGGCTGCTCGCGTCGTGGTACGCGCACTTCGGGGTCGAGCGGCCGCTCTACGTGCTCGGCCACGAGCTGCTGTTCACGACGGACGCCACCGCGCGGTTCTTCGCGCAGCGCGGCGTGCTGCGCGCGTCGCGCGAGGCGGCCGAGGAGGTGGTGGCGCGGGGCGCCGACCTGCTCGTGACGCCGGGCGGCGAGCGCGACGTGTGGCGGCGGTGGACGGAGCGGTGGACCGTGAAGTTCGCGGGCCGCACGGGCTACGCGCAGCTCGCCCTCGCGCACGGGCTGCCCGTGGTGCCCGTCGCGGGGGCCGGCGCGCACCACACCCTGCTGGTGCTGGCCGACGGGCACCGCCTCGCGCGGGCGGTCGGGCTGAACCGCGCAGCGCGCGCGGAGATCTGGCCGCTGCACCTCTCGGTCCCGTGGGGTCTGGCGTTCGGCCCGTGGCCGCACGTCCCCGTGCCGCAGCGGCTGTGGTTCCGGGTGGCGGAGCCCATCCCGGCGGTCGGCGCTCCCGGCGACCCGGCGGCGGTCGCGGCGCTCGACATCGCGGTGCGTGCATCGCTCCAGCGGGAGCTCGATGCGCTGAAGCTGGGGTGGAAGGCCGGGCGGCGCGGGGTTCGCGAGGTCGTGCGTGACGTGGCGGGGTTCGCGTAGCTCAGCGCGCGAACAGCACCCACGCCTCCGCGTACGTCGGAAGCGCCTTCGTCCCCGCCTCGAACGCCTCGTGGCTCTCGAAGGCCCCTGCGAAGAAGTCGAGCTGGTAGAGGTTCGGCTGGAACGCGCCCCCCGTGTCGCCCAAGACGACGACCCGCCCCACCTTCCCGTCCGACACGAGCAGCACCGTGCCGAGGCCGAGCCCGTACACGTCGCCCGCCACCGTCACGCCGGGCTCGACGCGGACCTTGTCGCTCGCATCGCCGTACCCGAGGAACCCGTCGACCTCGCGGAAGTACCAGTACCGGGCCTGCAGGTTCGGATCGCGGATGGCGCGGTCGTACGGGATGCCGTTCGCGACGTGGACGTTGTACACGGCCTCGGTGCCGTCGGGCCGCTCCACGCGGACCGAGCCCTGGAGGATGGCGCGGTTCACGTCCCGCCGCGACATCCACACGAGCGGCTTCGCCTTGCCCGCGTGCGCGCCGCCCGGCTCGTAGGCCCCGGCGTACACGTCCTGCCGCGAGAGCCCCAGCGCGACGGGATCGTCGGGGACCGCGTACAGCGCGGTGTCGTGCGCGGCGGTGCGCTCGGCGCTGCCTTCGCTCTCGTACACGAGGTACTTCGTGAGCCGGATGCGGTCCGTGACCTTCAGGCCTGCGGCCTTCGCGCCGACCGCGTCGGGCGTCCACCGCCAGGCCTCGAAGGACGCCAGATCCAGGGGCTCGCCGCGTGCGAGCCGATCGAGCGTGCGGAGCGTGTCGGCCGGGGTCTTCCCGTTCGCATGGACGAGGGACCCCGTCGCTGCGGGGTCTTCGGGGTGGGCGCGCAGGAACCGCGCCGTGTCCGCCGCCACCTTCGCGAGGGCGGCGGGATCCGTGGCGAGCGCGACGGACGGCGCGTCGGGCGCGAACACCTCGGCCGGCGCGAGCTCCCGGTCGGTCCCCTGCCCCTCCGGCCCGCGGACGGTCCACGCGGCGAGCAACCACAGGATCACGGCTTCCTCCGGTCCTTCCAGAGCCAGAAGGCGGCCAGCGAGAACCCGCTGATCAGGTGCCAGATGCCCCACCACGCCGCCACGACCGTCATCCCTCCGAGCCCGTCGAAGAAGCTGAAGATCAACACCAACCCGAGCCCGGAGTTCTGGATTCCGACCTCGAACGACACGGCGCGCCGCTCGTCCTCCTGCAGCCCCGCGAGCCGGCTCGCGCCGTACCCCAGCCCGAGCGCCAGCGCGTTGAGCAGGAGGACCGGCACGAAGACGATGCCGATCGCCTGCACGAAGATCCCGAGGTTCGCCGAGAACGCCGACACGAGCACGCCGAGCAGGAAGAGGATCGAGAACCCCTTCATCACGGGGCGCAGGCGCGCCGCGAACGCCGGTGCATAGGCCGCGCAGCCCATGCCGAGCAGCACGGGCACGAGCAGCAGGAGCGCGACGCTCTGGAGCATCGCGAACGGGTCGAGGGACACGGCCGTCACGAGCTTCGCGGTGCTCGGGTGCAGCGAGCCCCAGAACGTGAGGTTGAACGGCGTGGTGAAGACCGCGGCGACCGTGCTCACCGCGGTCATCCCCACCGACACGGTCACCCGGCCGTGTGCGAGCTGCGTCAGGAAGTTCGAGACGTTCCCGCCGGGACACGCCGCGACGAGGATCATGCCCAGCGCCATGCTCGGGATCGGCGCCACGAGGATCGCGAGCGGGAAGGTCAGCGCAGGGAGCAGGACGAACTGGCAGAACAGGCCGACGAGCGGCGCGCGGGGGTCCTTCGCGAGGTTCACGAAGTCCTGGATGCCGAGGTCGAGCGCGACCCCGAACATCACGACGGAGAGCGCGATCTGGAGCACGGCGAGCGCGTTCTCGTCGAACGCGAGCTCGATGGCGTCGATGTCCATGCAGCGAGGCTACCCCAGGCCGGATATCCACCGATGCATGAGCGAACGCCCCTACGAGGTCGCCCTGTACGGCGCGACCGGGTTCACAGGCGCCCTCGCGGCGCACTGGCTGGTCGAGCGCGGCGCGCGGTTCTGCATCGCGGGCCGCAGCCGGTCCAAGCTCGAGCGACTCCGCGACGAGCTCGGCCACGACGTGCCCATCGAGGTCTGCACGAGCGAAGACCCCGCCTCGCTCCGCGCAGTCGCCGAGAAGTCGCGCGTGCTGGCGACGACGGTGGGTCCCTACGAGCGCCACGGGCTGCCGGTCGTCGCGGCGGCGGTCGAAGGCGGCTGCGACTACGTCGACATCACGGGCGAGCCGGGCTTCGTCTCCGAGAGCATCGCCCGCTTCGACGGCCCCGCGCGCGACAAGGGCCTGCGGATCGTCCACTGCTGTGGGTTCGACAGCCTGCCGCACGACCTCGGCGCGTGGTTCACGGTGAAGCACCTCCCCGCGGACGCGGCGCTGAAGGTGGACGGGTTCGTGTCGTCGCGCGGCGGGTTCTCCGGCGGGACGTGGGCCAGCGCGCTGAACACGTTCCGCGACCTGAAGCCCGGCAAGCCGAAGCGAACCGGGTCCCGCGACGGCCATCCGGCGCGCATCCGCGCGAAGCTCCACCGCGAGCGCGCGCTGAAGGCGTGGGCCGTGCCCCTGCCCACGATCGACCCCGTGATCGTGGTGCGTTCCGCGCGTGCGCTGCGCTACGGATCGTCCTTCGAGTACGGCCACTACGCGAAGGTGAAGACGAAGCGCTACCTCATCGGCGGGGGCCTGGCGGTCGGCGCCGTCGTGCTGGCGACGAAGATCCCGGGCATCGCGACGTGGCTCGAGGCGCAGTGGCCGTCTGGGTCCGGGCCCGACGAGGCGGCCCGCGAGAAGGGCTGGTTCCGCGTCGTGTTCATCGGGCAGGGCGGCGGCCAGACGGTCTACGCCGAGATCCGCGGCGACGAGGACCCGGGCTACGGCATGACCCGCAAGTGGGTCGGCGAGAGCGCACTGGCGCTGGCGCAGGACCGCGACCGGCTCCCCGAGCGGTTCGGCGTCCTGACGCCCGTAGCCGCGATGGCCGAGGCGCTCGAAGCGCGGATGCCCGCGACGGGCACGGTCCTGCGGACGATCTCGGCGTCCGACCTGTAGCGGGAGCCCGGAGCCGGGAGCCAGGAGCCCGGAGCCAGGAGCCAGGAGCCGGGAGCCGGGAGCCGGGGTGTCCTTTTTGGGTCTGGCCCTTTTTGGACACCCGATTCTCTCGTGCTGGACGGCGTTTCGAGGAGGCTCTGGCACGATCGGGACAGGCAGCCGCGGGCTCCCGTCGTTCAGCGTCGCCGTTGCGCTCCCCGGGGTGTCCTTTTTGGGTCTGACCCTTTTGGGACACCCGATTCTCCCGTGCTGGAGGGCGTTTCGAGGAGGCTCTGGCACTATCGGGACAGGCTCCCGTCGTTCACCGTCGCCGATGCGCTCCCCGGGGCGCCGGGGGCAGCTGGAGCTCGAAGGCACCGGCAGGGCCGTCGCACACGAGCCGACAGGCGCCGAGGAAGTCCCAGCCGAGGAGGACGAGCACGTCGAGGCCCGCGACCGACCGGCGGACGCCGCCCGCCTCCAGCAGGTCGAGCTCGAACAGCCGCGTATCGCCGGCGATCCCGAAGCGCGTGCGGCGCAGGGCCGCCAGCGAGCGCTCGCCGGACTCCGTCACCCCCGCCCACTCCGCCGCGCCGGGGCTCTCGAGCTTCAGCTCGCGCGCGAGGTCGCGGTCGATGACCGACATCGACGCCCCGGTGTCGAGCACCCCGACGCCACGCACGGACCCGAGCCCGTCGACGTGCACCCGCACGACCGGACCGCACGCCGGGTGGAGGAGCCCGCGGATCACGACCGGCCCGCGGGCCAAGCCTAGCCCCCGACCCGCGTCATCACGCCTTCGAACACCCGGAAGTCCCCGTCGACGTGGGCCTCGTGGCCCGCGACCTTCCCGAAGACCTGCGCCCGGATGGCCGCTTCGAGGGCCGCGTCGTCGGCGCCCCCGCGCAGCAGGTCGCGGAGGTTGGGCGCGTCGTCGCGCGACAGGCAGGTGCGCAGGCTGCCGTCGGCCTGGAGGCGGAGTCGGTTGCACGCATCGCAGAAGTGCTCGGTGATGGGCGAGATGAAGCCGACCACGAGCCCGTTGTCGAGCCGCACGTCGCGGCTCGGGCCGCCGCCCTGGCGCTCGATGGGCGTCAGCGTGTGCCGCTCGGCGAGACGGCGTCGCAGCTCGGCAGCCGGCACGTGCTGCTTCTGGCCGCCGTTGCCCTCGAACGGCATGTACTCGATGAACCGGAGCTGGGTGCCGGGCCGCCCCGCGAAATGGTCGACCATCGCGTGCAGATCGCCGTCGTTCTGACCCGCGATGACCACGCAGTTGATCTTCACGGGCTGCAGGCCCGCCTCGAGCGCTGCATCGATGCCGGCGAGCACCGCCGCGACGTTGCCGCCGCGCGTGATGGCCGCGAAACGCTCGGGGTCGAGGGTGTCGAGCGACACGTTGAGGCGCGTGAGCCCCGCCGCCGCGAGGTCGTTCGCGCGCGCGGCGAGCGCGTGGCCGTTCGTGGTCATCGACAGGTCGGTCACGCCGGGGGTGCGCGCGATCATCCCGACCAGGTCGACGATCCCGCGACGCAGGGTCGGCTCGCCCCCCGTCAGCCGCACCCGCGACACGCCCATCGACGCGAAGACCCGCACCAGCCGGGCGACCTCTTCGTACGACAGCACCTGCGCCCGCGGCAGCCAGTCGAGCCCGACGGCCGGCATGCAGTAGGTGCACCGGTAGTTGCAGCGGTCGGTGACGCTGACGCGGAGGTACGTGTGCGCGCGCCCGAAGCGGTCGACGAGCGGCCCGCTGGCAGGCTGCTCGAGACCGGGGATGGGCGCGGGAAGCACGGCTAGGCCGGCAGCTTCTGGGCGACGGAGCGCGCGAGGCGCTCGAAGATCCCGGCGGTGTCGTCGGTGTCGAGCGCGGCCGGCAGGCCCTGGTCGCCGCCCTTGCGGATGTTCGTGCGCAGCGGGATCTGCGCGAGCACGTCGGTGCCGTAGCGCTCGGCGATGCGCAGGCCGCCACCCTCGCCGAACACGAAGTCCTTCGTGCCGTCGGGGAGCTGGTAGTACGCCATGTTCTCGACGAGGCCGAGCAGCGGCACGTCGAGCTTCTGGAACATCGTGATGCCGCGGATCGCGTCGCCCAGCGCGACATCCTGGGGCGTGGTGACGATCACCGCACCGGCGATCTCGACGGCCTGGATGAGCGTGAGCTGCGCGTCGCCCGTGCCGGGCGGCAGGTCGACGATCAGGTAGTCGGTGCCGTTCCAGCGGGTCTGCTGGAGGAACTGGCGCACGGCGCTCATGACCATCGGGCCGCGCCAGATCATCGCCTCGGCCTCGTCGACGAGCATGCCCATCGAGATGCAGCGCACGCCGTAGCTGTTGACCGGCACGATGCGCTTGTCGGGGTCGACGATGGGGCGGCTCTGGACGTTCATCATCCGCGGCACGCTCGGGCCGTGCACGTCGGCATCGAGGATCCCGACGGTGTATCCGAGCTTCTGCAGCGCGATGGCGAGGTTGACGCTCACCGTGCTCTTGCCGACGCCGCCCTTGCCGCTGGCGACCGCCACGATGTGCTTCACGCCGGGCAGCTTCTGCTTCTGGATCGGCCCGCCGTGCGGACCCATGCCGGGGCCGCTCATCCCGGGGACCGCATCCTTCTTGGGCGGCGCGGGCTGCTGGGCCTGCGGCGTGGCGCCCGTCGGGAGGAAGAGGACCTTGCCGTCGTACCCGAGGCCCACGAGGTTCGCGCGGATCGCGTCTTCGATGGACTTCCGGTCGTCGGACGTGTGGTCTTCGTCGTACGCGACGCCGATCTGCAGACCGCCCGCCGTGAGCTTCGGGTCTTTCAGCAGCCCCGCCAGCCAGACGCTGCGGCCCGAGACCGGGTCGCGCACGCGGGTGGCTGCGGGCTCGACGAGCTTGAGGGGATCGATGTCGGCCACGTGTCCTCCGGGAGGCGTCCTTATGCCGGCCGCCCCCCTGTGTGCACCTCCCGCCGTCACAGTGCTCGACGGAGGCCCGAGCGTGCTGGTACTGTGCCGCCGGAGGTTCCGTGCTCGCCCTTCTCCTGGCAACCGCCCAGGCCGCCTGGCCGGAGGATCCGTCGCTCTCGAACATGGTCGAGCACGACGGCGTGAAGGTCGTGGATTCGGCGCTGCTCTCCGCCAGCTACGAAGAGCTCGTCGCCGAGCTCGGCACGGCCGTCGCCAACAAGCAGATCCTCCCCGCGAGCACCACGGGCACGTACGGATTCGAGTTCGCCATCCACAACACGTTCGTGTTCACCGACGCGAAAGAGCGCGACTCCGAGATCAGCCCGTGGGATCGGGCGGTTCCGAGCGAAGACGCCGAGCCCTACCTGTTCATCCCGACGTTCTCGGCGCGCAAGGGCCTGCCGCTGTCGACCGAGATCGGCGGGTCGATCGGGTGGATCGGCCTCACGCGCACCGGGCTCGCCTCCGTCTACGGCCGCGTCGCCGTGGTCGAGGGCTACAAGCCCATCCCCGACCTCACGCTGCAGATCGGCTACTCCGGCTACATCGGCAACGACGAGCTCGAGCTCGGCGTGATGGACATGGGCGTCACCCTCGGCTCGCAGTTCGCCGTCGGCTCGTCGCCCGGCATGAACACCGGCCGCTTCGAGCCGTTCGCGAACTTCTCGCTGCTCCGCGTCTCCGCGGCGCCCACCGTCGACACGCGCGTGATCGAGACCGTCGGCGCGGCCACGTACCGCCGCGGCAAGCCCGACGCGCTGCCGCCCATCGCCATCCCGCAGGTGGCCGCGGGCTTCCAGATCACGAACGGCAACGTCCACTTCCGCCTCGCCGGCAGCTGGGCCTGGAGCACCCTGCCCACCGCCACCGCCGGAATGGGCTTCACGTTCTGAGTGTGGGCGCTCGTCCTCCCGGCGCTGGCGGGCTTCACCGCATCGCTCACCGCTGAGGTCCGCCGCGACGGCACGATCCGCGGCACCCTCACCGTTCCGCCCGGCACCGAGGTGGTCGATCCCCTCGCCCGCCTCCCCGACGCGCCGGACGACCTGAACCAGCTCCGCACCTTCCCGGGCGCGCCCGACCGCGGCGAGATGCGCTTCACCGAGGAATCCCCGGGCACCTGGGCCTTCGAGACCCGCCTGCCGAAGCGGTTCGGCGGCATCGGGCACACGGCGCACGGCACCTACGCGTCCGGTGGGTTCTACCCGCAGCCGCTCGTCGACGGCGAGGTCCCCGAGACCACCTGGACCGTGCAGATCCGCCTGCCCGGCGACGCGCTCGGGGTCGTGGGGACCACCGTGGGCACGGGCACGCTCGCGTGGGAGGGCCGGTCCGATCGCGTGCTGCTCGCCCTCCCCCGCCGGGCACGCGTCGAGTCCGTGCAGGCCGGCGACACCGCGGTGACCCTCGTGGGCAAGGGCCGTCCGCGCCGGGCGCTCGTGCGCGCGGCCCGAACCACGCTGGCGGAGGTCCGCCTCGGCGAGCCGGAGGTCGTCCTCGTCGAAGCCCCGCTCCGGCGGCGTCTCGTGCGCCCGTCCCACGGCGTGGCCCTCGTGAGCGACCGGATCTTCCGCCTGTTCCCGGCGTTCCAGAGCTACCACGACCACGGCTTCGCGAAGGGCGTCGCCACGGCCGCGAGCCCTCACCCGGACGCGATGACCCGCGAGCTCGATGGCGCCATCCGCGCCGCGCAGTGGAAGGCCGCGCGCAAGGGGGCCGGCGCGACGGGCATCACGCGCGCGTTCTCGTGGGTCCCGCAGATCGACTACCTGCTGTCCTCCCGCCGGATCGCCTTCTACAGCGAGCTCTTCGAGGAGGTGCACTCCGGAGACCCCGTCCAGGACGACCTCGTCGAGATGCTGTCCCCGCGGAGGCACGGCGCGAGCGTGCGCGTCCAGCTCGACGACCGCTACGGCCCCGGCACCAGCGAGACCGTGAACCAGGCGCTCCACGAGGGGCTCGACCTGTCCCAGGCGCTCCAGTACGCCGGCGCCGACCCGCACCTCGCGGCCGGGTGGCGCGAGCCCATCCCCGCCCAGGACTACGTCCTCGACATCGGCCCCGAGACGGCCACCGTCACGCGCGTCGCCGAGCCCGGGGCGCCGCCCGAGACGGTCCTGGTGCGCACGGACGAGGGGCGCGTCCCGCTGACGCTCCTCCCCGGCGAGAGCGTCACCATGAAGCGGCCGGAGCACATCCGCATCGACCCCGAGCGGCACGCGCTCCAGACCTCGCGGGCCCGGGACTCGTGGCCGCAGCGCCCGATCCGCGTCGTCGCGACCGCGTTCATCGACAACCTGAACCTGACGCGCTTCCGGGTGAGCGGGTCGGGCGCGCTGTACGTGCGCGGCCGGTACGACACGAAGAACCTGTTCTCCGGCTCGCTGTACTCGAGCCGTGCGAGCCTCGTGGGCGTGACGCTCTCGTACACGCGGAAGTTCGGGCCGCTGAAGGACGGGATCAGCCGTCAGCACCGGCTCCGCTTCGCGGCCGGGCCGCGCATCATCGACCCCGCGTTCCTCTCCGAGGAGGACGGGCCGCTCTCGACCTCCGCGAGCCTGTCGTACGCCTACGACACGCGCGTCTCGTCGGACTTCCCGCTCCGCGGGCGCCGCCTGTCGCTGTCGGTCGGCGGCGGGACGTTCCCCGGGACGGCGTCGCGCTGGGCGAGTGCGGGGATCTCGGCCACCGCCATCACCTCGCCGCACCCGCGCCACGCCATCGCGGTCCGCGCGAGCGCCGACATCGCGCGGGCCTCGCGCGAGGACCAGCTGCTCACGCTCGGTGGGCTGGGCGCCATGCGGTCGCTCCCCGTGCTGCGGCCCTGCTACGGCGATGCGGATCCGTGTGCGGACGTCGCCCGGGAGGCGGTGTTCGGCGCGCTGGAGTACCGCGTGGCGCCGCTGCGCGGGATGAGCGTGCCGCTCGGGGTCGCGTGGTGGACCGAGCTCCAGGTCACCGCCGGGCTCGAGGCGACCGCGGGCCACATGCTCGCCGGGGACGCGAGCGCCCTCGGCGCGACGCTGGGCATCGGCGGCATCGGCGACATCGCGGGCGCGGAGCCGTCGTTCCTCGGGCTCACCGGCGGGTGGCTCCTCTGGCAGGACGGGCTCGGCTACGCGGAGCCCCTGCGGCCGGTACCCGAGATCTACCTGCTGTGGACGCAGGCGTTCTGACCTCCTGCGCTAGAGTCCCGGCGTGAGCACGGTCCTCGCCATCGGCGCCGCCTCGGACGCCCTCACGGCAGCCGGGATCGCCCACGAGCGCTGGGACGGCGCCGGAGACGCGCTGGCCCGCGCGGACGTGGTGGTCCTCCCACCCGACTGGGAGCGGCTGCGCGCGTGGCGGGTCGCGGGGCACACCACGCCCGCGGTCGTGGCGATGGACGGCACCGCCAAGCCCGACGAGCGCGCGCCGTTCGAGCCGCTCTACCTCGTCGACGTCCCGGAGCCCGAGGCGCTGCGCACCGCGATCGAGGCCGTCCGCACGAGCCGACGGGCGGGGACGGTCCCGCTCACGCTCGGCACGATCGACCTCGCGGCGCGCGTGCTCGCGACCGCCGACGGCGAGGTCCGGCTGTCGCGCCTCGAGACCGATCTGCTCGCCTACCTCGCGGCCCGCGAGGGGCGGGACGTGTCGCGGGAGGAGCTGCTGACGCAGGTCTGGGGACACGCGCGGGCGGCGGCCGGGACCCGTGCGGTCGACATGGCGATGACGCGGCTGCGGAAGAAGATCGAGCGCGACCCGACCGCGCCCGAACACCTGCTGACGAGCCGCGGCGACGGCTACCGGCTGCAGCCCGCCACCGCGCGCCGGACCAACGTCGGGCCCGCGCCGAACCGGTTCTTCGGGCGGGCCGACCTGCTCGCGCGCATCGCCGACGCGCTGGACGGCGGGCGCCTCGTGACGCTGCTCGGCGCGCCGGGCGCCGGGAAGACCCGCCTGGCGCGGGAGCTCGCGCGGGCCGCGCCCGAGCGGTTCGTCGAGGTGTGGTTCTGCGACCTCGTGCCGGCGCGGGACGCCGCGGGCGTGTGCCTCGCGGTGTCGGCGGCGGCGGGCGTCGAGCTGCAGGACACCGACGACGCCGTGGCGCGCCTCGGGCTGGTCCTGGCGGCCCGTCCGCCCACCCTGCTCGTGCTGGACAACGGCGAGCACCTCGACGCGCTCGGCGCCGTGGTCACGGCATGGCTCGACGCCGCTCCCGGGCTGGCCGCCCTGGTGACGAGCCAGCGGCGCATCGAGGTCGTGAACGAGGCGCTGGTGCCGGTCGATCCGCTCGGTCCACACGAGGCCCGCGCGCTGTTCCTGGAGCGCGCGCACGCGATCGGTGGGGTCCCCGCGCCGCTCGATCGCATCGACCCCCTGCTGGAGCGCCTGGATCGGCTCCCGCTCGCCATCGAGCTCGCCGCTGCGCGCACGCGGAGCCTGCGCGTCGATCAGCTCGAGGCGTACCTCGACCGCCGGCTCGAGTGGCTGCGCCGCGCGCCCTACGACCCCGACCCCCGCCACGAGAGCCTGTGGCGCGCGCTCGCTTGGAGCTGGGAGGCCCTGGACGACGGCCTCCGTGGGGCGCTCACGTCACTCGCGGTCTTCCGGGGCGGGTTCGACGGCGAGACGGCCGCCCGGGTGCTCGGCCGGGACCTCGTGGACGTGTCGATGGTCCTCGAAGACCTGCAGGACCGCTCGCTGGTGCAGCGCGACGGCACGAGGTTCCGCCTGCTCGAGAGCGTGCGGCTGTTCGTCGAGGCGCACGGACCCACCGACGTGCGGAGGCGCGCGGAGGCCGCCCACGTCGCGTGTTTCGCGGAGCTCGCGCGCGAGCGGTACCCCCGGCTCGGCGGGGCGGACGCCCTGGATGCGCTCGCGAAGCTCTCCGAGGAGGCGGGCAACCTCGCCGCTGCCCTGTCCCACGCGGACGGGGCCGCAGCGGCCGACCTCGCACTGGGGCTCGACGGGCTGTACCGATTCCGCGGGGCCCGCGAGGAGCGCGAGCGCACGCTGGCCTCCGCCCGCCAGGCCCTGCGCGACGACCCCGAGCGCCAGGCCGAGCTGGACTACGCGCTCGGCATGCTCGAGCTCCGGAGCCGTCCCGACCGGGCCCGCGAGTGCTTCCATGCCGCGGAGGCCCACTGGCGTGGGTCCGATCCGCTCCGCGCGTCGCTGTGCCAGACGCACATCGCGTACACGCTGGTCATCCAGGGCCGGCCGGAGGAGGCCCTCGCGGTGCTCGACGAGATGCGGCGTTCCCCGGCTCCCCACCCGCTCGGCGAGAACCTCTGGATCTACCAGCAGATCCTGCACGGCACCCCGCCGGAGGACCCGCTGGCCGCCATGAACGCGAAGGTCGAGACGCTCGTGGCCCGCGGCGAGCTCGCGCTGGCGGCGAGCGGCGTGACCCTCGCCGCCCAGGCGAGCCAGAACCTGGGCCTCACGAAGTGGACGAAGCGCTTCGCGGACCGTCTGGAGTGGCTGCTGGAGCGGGTCCCCGAGAAGCGCATGCTCCCCGTGCTGACCATGATCCGCGCCACCGACCTCGCCCAGCGCTCCCTACACCAGGAGGCGGTCCGCACCTTCGAGCGCGGGCTCGACGACGCGCGGCTGCACGCCAACGCCAATGCGCTCGACACGATCCTCCAGCGCTACGCCATCACGGCGATCCACGCGGGCCGTCACGCGGTCGCAGAGCCCCTGCTGCGCGAGTACCTCGACCGGGTGAGCGACCCGTTCCGCCGGGCGTTCGTGTTCGGGGCGCTGGGCTCGTCGGCCGTCGACCAGGGCACGCTCGGCGAGGCGCGACGGAGCCTCGCGGAGCTCGATGCGTGCCTCGCCCAGCGCACGAGCGCGACGCTCGAGCGCGCGCGGGCCCAGCTCGCCGCGCAGATCGAGGCGGCCGCGGGCGAATGGCGACGTGCGGCCGACGTGCTCCAGAGCGCCACGTCCGACGGCATCAGCACGGGGCAGCACGCGAACCGGGCCGGCCTGTCGGCGGTCCTTGGCGACCGGCTGGGCGATGGACCCCTGTTCCGCGCGGCCCTCGCGGATCTCGAGCACGTCCTCGACGGCGGCGAGGCACCGGGCTTCGACAACTGGCGCGTGCTCGCCGAAGCACTGCGGTCCCGCGAAGACGGGCCGCTGCGCGCGTCGATGGCGACGGACTCCTGGCACACCGGGCCTCGCATCGCGGCGAGGGTCTGGCTGGGCTGAGCCTGGAGCGCCAGGAGCCGGGAGTGCGTTCGGGTTCGGACACGCCGAATCCCCGGGCGCCTCTGCATCACGCAGATGACGCAGATGGACGCAGATGACGCAGAAACGACGCCATCGCGGGTCGAGCGGGCTCGTGTCCCCGGGCGCCGGTGGCGGAGCAGGCAGTCGTTTCGGGCTGCTCGGGTGAGATGCCCCCTCGACGCCCTCCCAGTCCACTTCGGGGAGAGGTGCCGTCCGACCCCGCCATCCCGCCTGGCGCGAATCCCATCGACGGAGTCTGGGGACACGAGGACGCCCGACGCGGAAAAGGACTCGTTTCTGCGTCATCCGCGTCC
Source organism: Alphaproteobacteria bacterium (assembly GCA_020632875.1). Classification (GTDB taxonomy): domain Bacteria; phylum Myxococcota_A; class UBA796; order UBA796; genus JACKEQ01. The sequence goes on along the minus strand of JACKET010000001.1, from coordinate 865,141 downwards.
ATCTGCGTCATCTGCGTGATGCCACGAGAACGCTCGAAGCGGCATCCCTCCCGGGGCGGAAGAGCGCTGTGGCCCGCTGTGGTCGCTGTGCGAGACCGGGGATCGGAGCGCCTACTCGGCGTCGGGCCGGTGCCCCGCGCGGATCGCCGCGAGCTTCTCGGCGTCGAAGCCCTCGTCGTCGTCGGTGATCCAGGCGTAGTCGACCTGCTTGCCGTCGACGAGCGCGTAGGCCGGCCGCCAGTCGGGTGTGCGCACCCACAGGAACACGCCGCCCCACAGCGTCGCCGCCTCGGCCGCGATGAACCCGAGCGCGCCGGAGAGCACGGCCGGCGCGACCCCGTTGAGCTGCTTCGACAGCAACAGCGCCTGGAACGCCTCGCGCGCGCCCTCGCCCGCGATGGTCGGCGAGAGCAGCGTGGCGAGGATCTGGATGGTCGAGCCGAACACGATGGGCCAGAACTTCGCGCCGACCACGCCGATCGCCAGCGCCGTGAAGAAGTACACGACCGCCGTGGTGAAGTGCGTCACGAACTTGCCGAGCAGGGCGAGCATCAGCACGCCGACCTTGCCCTTGTACGCGCCGACGGCGCCGGTGAACCCGCGCAGCACGTTCACCACGCGCCCGCCGACCCTGTCGCCCATCGGCAGCTTGCCCGCGACGGCCTCGACGGCCTGCATGACGTGCACCAGCACGATGGGCCACACGAGACCCACCACCACGACGGCGCTGATCCCGCCGGCGACGGCGAAGATCGCGGCCGCGAGCATCGGCGCGGAGTCGGGCGCGCCGAGGTGCGTCGTGACGTCGACGATGACGGGGTACCCGAAGGGCAGCGTGATGACCATCCCGAGGAAGAGGCCCGTCACACCGATGAACTTCTCGAGGGCCTTCGCCGTGACGACGCGCGCCCACTGGTTGCTGTACTTGCCCGCCTCGTACAGCGTGTAGCCGTCGAGACCGATGGTCGACGGCAGGAAGGTGCCGATGAACCGGCCGATCAGGAAGGCCGTCATGATCTTCGACCAGAACGGGTACTGCACGCCCTGGCCGCGGAGGAGCATGTGCCACGCGAACGCCGAGCTGATGACGCCCACGAACTTGATGGCCATCGCCGCGAGGCCCCACATCACGAAGGTCGTGGGGTCGACCTCCTGCACGTAGATCCACAGGGCCTCGTACAGCGGGAGCGGCGTGCCGTTCGCGTCGATCGGGTGGCGCAGGAGGGCCAGGATGCCGACGATGGTGAAGACGACCTTCGCGACGGTGTCGAGCGGCTTGCGCGTGTCGCGGTCGAGCAGGAAGCTGGAGCCGATGTAGGCCGCGAAGCTCACCACCACGAGCACGAGGCCGACGAGCCCCATGGCGCCCTTCCAGGCGAACCACGTGACGCCGGCGAAGCTCAGCGCCGCCAACGCCACCAGCCCAAATCCCAGATTCCTGCGCATGCGTGCCTCTCAGCCGGCGGGGCGTTCCCCGGACCCGCGGCCTCCTAACGCCGATGGCCGGACGGGGCCGTCACGGCGCGTCATTCGATGCGCTACCGATTGCTCCAGTGCAGCGCGAGCGACGCGAGCACCTGCTTCGGGTTGCCGTCGTCCTTCTCGCGGGACCCGTCCCACTTGAAGACCCGGCGGGACCGCAGGATCCACACGGCATCCGCCGAGATGGCGAACAGCGTGCCCTCGGGGTTGGGCGGCGCGCGGCCCGTGATCTTCGTGCAGATCTCGGCGATGTCGGTGCCGGCGCCGGGCAGCAGGCCGTTGCCCTCTTCGATGCACGTGCCGGCCTCGTGCGGATGGCGGTGCAGCGCGACGACCTCGGCGAGCGGCTCGCCCCAGCTCACCGCGAGGACCTTCGCGTTGCCCCGGCGGAGGTCGGGCCAGCCCCACAGGCTGTAGCGGCGGCCGGACGGGAGCTTCATCATCCCCGTCTCGCCGGCCGTGTGGAGGACGTTCACGACGGGCGCGAGCTTCTCGATGGACTCGGGCAGATCCTCGCGGCGCCCGACGAGCACCTCGGCCTTCAGCGCCGCGACCGCGCGCATCCAGCCGGGCTCGGGAGCCGCTTCGCCCGGCTCGGGCTCGGCGCCCTTCTTCGCGGCGGGCTCGGGCTCGCGGTTCTCGCTGACCGACAGGCCCATGCTGGAGGAGCGCGCCCCGCCGAACGGGATGGCGGCGGTCTGCGGGACGGGCGCGTCGTCGGGGGACGGGAGCGAGCGCAGGGTCGGGACGAGCACGGCCAGGGCGCACTCCATGCCCTCGGCGTCGGAAGGCACGGCGAACACGAGGCGCTTGCCGACCGCACCCGCTTCGACCCGTGCCAGCACGGCCTCGCCGGGGGCCGTGGCCGCGAGCGCGCGGCGGTAGGCCTCGCCGTAGCCCGGGCGCCGGCTGCCGAACACGGCGTCGAGCACGACCGCGAGCTCGGACCAGGGGCCGTACTCTCCGACCACGCACACCACGTCGGCACCGGGCGCGTGGGTGATGGCCTGGGCCAGCTCGGCGGCAGTGGAGGGCGCCGCGTCGGGCCCCGAGACCGTGAAGCCCGCATCGGCGAGCCGATCCGCGAGCGCGTCGCCGTCCGGGCCGGCGGAAAGCACGTGGACGGAAAGGGCGGTCATCCGCGATCACTCCCTGGAGGCGGCAGAGCATACCGGTTCGCGGACGGGTCCACCACCCCGCGCACACGTTGACGGGTCCGCTCGGACCGGGCGATCCGCGCGAAGGCACCGGGGGGCAGCCACGCCAGCCGGTCGCGCAGGGCCTCCATCGGCCACGCACCGTCGCGGGTGTTGCGGTCGACCAGCTCGGCAGCCGGCACCGGGATCCGGGGGAGCCCCTCCACGAGGGCGTGCGCCGCGCCCCCCGCCGCGACGAGCGCCCGCGCCGTCGCGAGCCGATCCGCCGGGAGATGCGCCACCAACGGGTGCACGCGCTCGGCCTCGGCCACACCGGGAGCCCGGGCGAGGGCCACCAGCGTGGGCGCGGTGAGGCCCACTACGTCGCACGGCACGATCAATACGGGCCCTGCGGCGTCCTCCAGCGCGGCGACGACGCCGTTCAGCGGGTGGCGGTCCCCGTCGTCGGGCTCGTACAGCACACGCACCGCGGTCCCGTCGTCACGGAGCCAGGGCAGCCCGTCGGGTGTGCCGCGCCGCACGATCGCCGCGTCGAGACCCGCGGCTTCGAGCACCTGCACGAGATGGACGGCCGCCGGCACGGTGCCGTGCGGCAGGCGCGCCTTGTCGGAGCCCATGCGCTCCGACGCGCCCCCCGCGAGCACGTAGCCCTTCACAGGCCGGGGTCCGCGCGATCGAGGAAGGACGGGTCGAACAGCTGCACCCGGACGCGCTCGCCGAGCGCCACGGGCCCCTGCTCGGGGCTCCGGAACAGCAGGCCGTGGGCGCGCGCCATGCTGGTGAGCACGCCGCTGCTCTGCGACCCGGTGCTCCGACAGCCCCAGCCGAGCGGGGTCTCTTCGAGGGTGACGCGCAACAGCTTCGCCCGGCCGGGCGTCTCGTGGATCGGCGTGAGCGCCACGGCCTCCACCATGGGCAGGAACGGCTGCTCCACGCCCATCGAAGCGAGCATCCACGGCCGCACGAACTCCAGGAAGTTCACCATGCAGCTCACGGGGTTGCCCGGCAGGCCGAACACCGGAACGTCCCGCCCGCCGTGCCGCGCCACGCCGAAGGCCAGCGGCTTGCCCGGCTTCATCCGCACCTTCCAGAAGTCCATCCCGATGCCCAGCACCTCGAAGGCGTCCTTCACGAGGTCGTATCGGCCCACGCTGACGCCGCCCGTCGTCAGGAGCGCGTCCGCGTCGAGCCCGACGCGCATCCGCTCCACCAGCCCGTCGAGGTCGTCCGGAGCCGCCCCGAGCAGCACGGGCTCCCCGCCCGCCTCCTCGATCAGCCCTGCCAGCGCGACCGGGTTGCTGCTGTAGATCTGGCCGGGACCGAGCGTCCCGCCGGGCTCGACGAGCTCGTCGCCGGTCGCGAGCAGCGCGATGCGGAGCCGCTTGCGGACCTTCACCTCCGCCACACCCGCGCTCGCCAGGAGCCCCGCCACACCGGGCGTGATGCGCTGGCCGGCCCGTACGAGCACGTCCCCCACGGCGATGTCGGCGCCGCGGCGCCGGATGTTGGCGCCCGGCGCGGGCGCGACCTCGATGGTCACGGACCCGTCGCGGCCCCCGTCGGTGTTCTCGACCATCACCACGGCGTCCGCCCCTTCCGGCACGGGTGCGCCGGTCATGATGGCCGCGGCGTTCCCGACGGGGAGCGCGCCCTCCAGCGGGCGTCCGGCAGCCCCCTCCCCTACGATGGAAATGCGCGCCCCCGCCGACGCCTCGGCCGCGCGCACCGCGAACCCGTCCATCGCCGAGTTGTCCCACGGAGGCACGTCGACCGCCGACGATACGCTCTCGGCCGCCACGCGACGAAAGGCCCCTGAAATCGCCACGGATTCGGCTTCCACAGTGGAAACACATGCGAGGATGCGGGTGACGGCGTCCTGGATCTCGAGCATTGCGCACCTGGGGATGGGACGATTCGGTATCGGGAGGCGGGATGAAGGTCGAGCTACGGCACTGGAACGGCGGGTGGGACGCCCCCCTGCCCACGACGGATGCAACGGTGGTGCTCGCGTTCGGCGACACCGCGCTGATGGACGCGCCCGCGCCGCTGCGCGCGCTCTGCGAGGCGTACCCCGATGCCGTCGTGGCGGGATGCAGCTCGTCGGGGGAGATCCTGGCCGACACGGTCCACGAGGGCACCCTGGTGGCCGCGATCGTGACGTTCGACCGCGTGCGCGCGGAGGGCGTCACCCACCCCATCACCGACGCCTCCCACTCGAAGGGCGCGGGAGCCGCGCTGGCCGCCGCGCTCCTCGAGAAGGGCGCCGACCTGCGGCACGTGTTCCTCCTCTCCGACGGGCTCGGCGTCAACGGCTCGGAGCTCGCGAAGGGCGTGCAGAACGCGCTGCCGGCCGGCATCGTCGTCACGGGCGGGCTGGCGGGAGACGGGGCGCGGTTCGAGCGCACGTGGGTCTTCGACGGCGAGCAGGCGCGCTCGGGCGTCATCCGGGCCATCGGGCTCTACGGCGACGCGCTCGTCGTGGGGCACGGCTCCCAGGGCGGCTGGCGACCGTTCGGGGTCGAGCGTCGGGTCACGCGGTCGATCGGCAACGTGCTGTACGAGCTCGACGGGCGCCCGGCGCTGGCGCTCTACAAGGAGTACCTCGGCGACCGCGCCAGCGGGCTGCCCGCCACGGGGCTGCTGTTCCCGCTGAGCCTGCGCGACGGGGCCCGTCTGGACATCGTCCGCACGATCCTCGCCGTCGACGAGACCGCCCAGACGATGACCTTCGCGGGCGACATCCCGCAGGGCTCGAAGGTGCAGCTCATGCGCGCCGACTCCGAGAACCTCGTCGATGCCGCCGGTGACGCCGCCGCGCACGCGGTCCGCGCCGACGGGCCCGTGCTCGGGCTCGCCGTGAGCTGCGTCGGCCGCCGGCTCGTGCTGGGCGAGCGCACCGAGGAGGAGGTCGAGGAGACGCTCGAGCGGCTTCCGGCCGGGAGCCGGCTCACGGGCTTCTACAGCTACGGTGAGCTCTCGCCCGGCATCGAAGGTGGGTGCGACCTGCACAACCAGACCATGACCGTGACCACGTGGGCGGAGGTGCGGGCGTAGTGGCCGACCTCCACCGATCGCTCGTCCGCCAGCTCCGGAAGTGCGGGATCGACCCGGAGACCGGCCCGACCACGCCCGAGGAGTGGCAGCGGTTCCTCGCGCGCGTCGACGCGACGTACGCGCAGAACGACGACGAGCGCTACACCGCGCAGCGCGCGCTCGACATCTCGAGCCGCGAGATGGAGGACCTCTCCCGCCAGCTCGCCGCCGACCGCGAGCGCCTCGTGCGGATGATCGAGTCGCTGCCGCAGGCGCTCGTGTACACCGACGACGACCTGGTCATCCGGTTCGCGAACGACCAGGCGAGCGACCTGCTCGGCACCGTCTCGTCGGGCGCCGCGCTGGCCGCGCTGGTCGACCTGTACGATGCGGAGGGTCAGCCGGTCGACATCCGCGCACACGTGCTGTCGGGCCGAACGGAGAGCTCGGCATCCGTCGAGGGGCACTTCGGCATCGTGGAGGCCGGGTGGAGCATCGTGCCCATCGCGGTGGAGGAGCGCCTCGACGGCGTGCTGCTCGTCGTGAGCGACCTGCGCGACGTGAAGGCCGCGGAGAACGCGCTCCAGCAGGCCCGCCTCGATGCCGCCATCTCCCGCGAGACCGAAGCCGCGCGCGGGCGGTTCCTCGCGAACGTCAGCCACGAGCTGCGCACGCCGCTCAACGCCATCATCGGCTACGGCGAGATGCTCGCCGAGGAGGCCGGAGGCGAAGAGCAGCAGGATCTGCGCCGCATCCTGCACGCCGCGGGGCACCTGCTCGCGCTGATCAACGACCTGCTCGACCTCTCGAAGATCGACGCGGGCCGGATGCAGCTCGTCATCGGCGAGGTCCCCGTCGACGCGCTGCTCGACGCCGTGGTGGCGACCTCGCGGCCCCTCGCCCACCGCGGCGGCAACGCGCTCGAGGTCGAGAACGGCGTATCCGGCGCGGTGCTCGGCGACCCGAAGCGGCTCGAGCAGTGCCTGCTGAACCTCGTGGGCAACGCCGCGAAGTTCACGCGCAGCGGCCGCATCCGGCTGGCCGCCCGCGAACGGCCCGACCGCATCGAGCTCTCGGTGACCGACACGGGCCGCGGCATCCCGCGCGAGCGGCTCGGTCACATCTTCGAGGCGTTCGAGCAGGTGAGGCCCGACGAGCACCAGGGCACCGGGCTCGGGCTCGCCGTGACGCGCGCGTTCGTCGAGCTGATGGGCGGCGAGATCCGCGTCGAGAGCGAAGTGGGCGTCGGCTCGACGTTCACCGTCGCCCTGCCGAAGGTCAGTTCCGGACCTTGAGCTGCTGGCCGGGGTGGATGGTCGTGCTCTTCAGGCCGTTCCACTCCTGCAGCTGGGCGACCGTGCAGCCCTTGTTGGACGCGATCTTCCCGAGGCTGTCGCCCGCGCGCACGGTGTACGTGCTCCACGAGGACGAAGCGACCCCGCTCGCCGGGACCTTGATCTTCTGGCCGCTCTGGATGGACGAGGCGTTGCGGATGCCGTTGAGCTTCTGCAGCGCTGCGGTGTTGGTGCCGTACTTCGCCGCGATGCCCGAGAGCGTCTCGCCGCGCTGGATGGTGTGCAGCGTGGTGCGCGCCACCGAGGTGGACGAGGTCGACGCGGGCTTCGCGGTGCCCTTCACCTTGAGCTTCTGGCCGACGTAGATCTGGCTGCCCGAGATGCCGTTGAGCGCGCGGAGCGTGGTGGTCGACGTGCCGTAGCGCGCCGCGATGCCCGACAGCGTGTCGCCCTTCCGCACCGTGTGCACCGAAACCGCCGTCGACGTGCTGCCCGAAGAGGCCTTCGGCGCGGGCGTGTCGTCGGCCACCATGTCGGACGGGTCGAAGCCGCCGCGCGGGATGACGAGCCGCATGCCGACGTAGATCCGGTTCACGTTCGCCAGGCGGTTCGCGCGGCTGATAGCCGCCGTGCTCACGCCGTAGGTGGCGGCGATCTTCGAGAGGGTCTCGCCCTTCTTGACGGTGTGCCGGGTGAAGGCGAGGCGCTGGTCCTTCGGGACCTTCGCGAGCGCCGCGGTGAAGGTGTCCTTCTGGCCGGCGAGGACGCGGATGGTGTGGCCCTCGGGCGGCGTCGCGTAGCGGCGCAGCGCGGGGTTCAGGAAGCGGAAGTCGTCCTCCGACATCCCCGCGGACTTCGCGAGGATCGACACCTCGACGGAGCCCTCGACCGCGACCTCGTCGTACGCGAGCACGTCCTGGTACGCGATGTCGGTGAAGCCGTAGCGCTCGGGGTGCTTGCCGATGATGGCGGCGGCCATGATCTTCGGCACGTAGTTGTCGGTCTCGGCCGCGAGGTACGGGCCGCTGGCGATCTTCCAGAAGTCGCTCGTGCCGGAGCTGCGCACCGCGCGACGCACGCGGCCCGGGCCGGTGTTGTAGGCCGCCCACGCGAGGCGCCAGTCGCCGAACATCTGGTGCAGCTCGCCGAGGAACGCGATGGCGGCATCGGTCGAGCGGGCCGGGTCGCGGCGGTCGTCGACCCAGTAGTCGACGCGCAGCTTGTAGAGCTTGCCGGTGCTCGGGATGAACTGCCAGAGCCCCGCCGCGTGGGCGTGGCTGTACGCGTGCGCGTTGTAGCCGCTCTCGATCATCGAGAGGTACACGAGGTCGCGCGGAAGCCCGGCCTTGTCGAGCTTCTCGTACATCATCGGGCGGTAGCGCGTGCTGCGCGTGAGCCACCGCGCGTAGTACTTGCGGCCGGGACCCGTGAAGTACTCGACCCACTTCTCGACCGCGCCGTTCACCTCGACCGGGATGTCGAACTCCTTCGGGTCGACCTGATCGAGGAACAGCGGGTCGACGTACAGCACGCCCGCCGGGTCGTCGTACATGCGCGTCGGGGGGTCTTGCGCGAGGAGCTCGTCGAGCAGCGACTGCTCGGAGAGGTGCTCGCGCTCGGACTCGACGAGGGCCTCGAGCTGCTCGTCGGTCGGGATCTCGCCGTCGAGCTTTTCGACCCACTGCCAGATGCCATCGGACGGCGGGTCTTCGGCCGGCGCGTCGGAGTCGGGCCCCTCCTCGACCGCCGGGAGGTCGTCGACCGCGCCCGGCTCCAGCTCGACGGCCTCGGCGTCATCGGACGCGTCGGCCGGCTCGGTCTCGGGTGGAGCCTCGGCGGCGAACGCAGGCATGGCGAGGACGAGCCAGGTCAGGAGCGTGGTCATGGCGCTTTCCGGGGAGTATGGGGCGGGAGGTTGCGGACAGGGGGGAGAGTCCGCGGAGGGGAGGACCGTACTTTGTCAGCTTCGCGCGGATCTGTCCACTCTCGCGAACGAAATCGCGCCCGTGTGCGCGGGCTGTACGCCATCGCCGACGCGGGTTCCGATCGAAACCCGGCGTTGCTCGCGCGCGCGTTCGTGCAGGCCGGGTGTCGCATCGTGCAGGTGCGCTGCAAGGGGTGGGCACCGGGCGACATCGAGGCCGTGGCGCGCGAGTGTCTCGCCTTCACGCGACCCGCGGGCGCGCTGCTGGTGGTGAACGACCACGCCGAGATCGCGGCGCGCGTCGGCGCCGACGGCGTGCACGTCGGCCAGGCCGACCGCCACGCGGCCGAGGTGCGCGAAATCGTCGGCCCGGACGTGCTCATCGGGATCTCGAACAACACGCCGGACGAGCTCGCATCCTCCCTCCCCCACGCCGACTACGTGGCCGTCGGCCCGATGTACGCGACCCCGAACCTCTCCCGGCCGAAGCCCGTCCGCGGGCTTGCGCTGCTCCGCGAGGCCCGGGCGCGCACCGCGCTGCCGCTCGTCGCCATCGGCGGCATCACGGTCGAGCGCGTGCCCGAGGTCCGCGCGGCGGGGGCCGACGCGTGGGCGGTCATCCGCGGCGTCTGCGAGGCCGACGACCCGGCGGCGGCCATCCGCGCGTTCCTCACGGCCTGACGCACCGTACCCGGAACCACCGGGCGGGCGACCAGGCCTCGCCCCAGGCGCGGTCGCCGCCGAGGCCGTAGCGGGACGCGAGCCGCACGGCGCCGCGGAGCAGCCGCTCGAAGTCGTCCGGTCGCGTGTCGATCGGATGCACCCACACCCGCTCCACGTGGACCTGGAAGGTCTGGCCGGCGTCGGTGCCCGCCTGCTCCAGCGCCGCGAGCGCGGGCAGGAGCATGGCCTCCGCCGGATTCCCGTCCTGGTCGACGAGCGACCCGTCGATCGCCGGGCAGCCCGGACGGATCCGGAGCTGGATCCTCGCGTACCGCGAGATGCCGCCCGTGTGGAGCTTCACCTCGAGGTCCATCCACGCCGAGGGCGTCACTCCTCGAAGAACTCGCCGTCGTCCCCTTCGTCGAGCGGGACCTCCTCCTCGTCGGGCGGAAGGTCTTCCTCGGGCGGAAGGTCTTCTTCGGGCGGGAGCTCTTCGTCCTCGGGCGTCGCGACGTCTTCGCCGGGGCGCTTCGGGCCGGTGCCGGCCTCGCGCTGGGCGCGGCGCTCCTCGCGGCGCTTGGCGAGCCGGTCCTGCAGCTCCTTCCGGCGCTGCTCGCGTTCTTCGTCGGTCTGCGCGGGCGCCGGGCGGACCGCGTCGGTGCCACCGCCGGCCCCCGCCGTGGGACGCGGACGCGCCGGGCGGGCCTTCGCCGTGGCCCCTGCGGGCCGGCAGATGCGGTCGAGCGCGTTGAGCGGGCCGCGGCACTCGTAGACGTACTTCCCGCCCTTCTCGGCGGACTTGAGCATGCTCTCGAAGGCCTTCATCGACTCGTCGAGCTCGACCTCGATGTCGATGTTCAGGTTGGAGCGCGCGAAGTCGTTGTTGAGCGAGATGTCCCCGGTGATGCGGAGGTTCGCCACGTCGCTCTTGATGAGGCCGCGCTCGACGCGGGCCCGCCCCTCGTCGGCGTCGAGCTTGAGCTCGATCTCCTCGAGCACCACGTCGCGACCGAGCGGGAAGTCCATGATCGTCGGGTTGATCAGCGTCAGCCCCTTGCCCGTGATGTCGATGACGCCGTCCGCCTTCGACAGGCCCTCCGGCGCGTCGAGATCGAGCTCGAGGTCGATGGCGCCGTTCGCGTCCATCTCGGCTCCGGGAACGAGGGCCAGGAGCTCGCCGATCGGGAAGCTCTCGCCGTTCAGGAGCACCTCGGTGACCATGAGCTGCTTGCCCTTGTCGTCCATCGACGTGCCGATGACGTAGTCGAGGGTGCCGTCGAGGCCGAGCGTGATCGAGCCCGAGACGCGCGGCTCGCGCCGCATCAGGCTGAAGACGCCCGCCGCCATGCGCGCGTCGGTGGCGAGCAGCATGAGCTTGTTCGGCGGATCGGTGCGCTTCTCGCGGGTGTAGAGCTTCACGGAGTCGGTCGACAGGCCGAGCCACCACGGGCCCACCGAGCCGAGATCGAGGGCGTAGTTCCCCCGGGTCGCGGTCGACACCTGGTACTCCACCCGCTCCGCCACGGCGTCGCTCGGGAAGGTCAGCCGGAACGTGACGAGGAAGAGCACGAAGGCCCAGATCAGGCCGACGAACAGGACGAGGAGGCGCTTCATGACTCGGCGACCTTGAACGTGTAGAGCTCGATGGTGAGGTCGACCGCCGCTTCGCGCTTCACGGTGACGCGCTTCATCCGCGCCGTCTCGACCTTGAGGGGGTACCCGTTGTTCTCGAGCGCGAGCAGGAACCGGATGGCCTCGTCGTAGCTGCGGCCCTTCAGCACGACCTTCCACTTGGTCATGGTGACGCCGTTCTCTTCGATCTGCTCGACGCGCTGGGCGTCGCGCAGGCCTTCCTTGATGCCCTGCTCGTCGGCGAGCTGCTCGACGTACGCCGAGAGCTGCTGGCCGGCGTACTGCTCGAGCCGCGACTCCTGGGCCTTCAGCGTGGCGGCGGCCACGTCGTACTCGCGCTGCAGGCGCTGCACCTCGATGAGCGTGGTCTTCGCGCTGCGCACGTTCGACTCGAGGCCCTGCCGCACGCTGACGAGCGTGTACGTCATGAGCGCGAGCACCACGAAGCTGACGAACAGGATGAGCCCCGTGAGCAGCTTCTTGTCACGCGGAGACATCTTCTCGAGCTGGGCCTCGACGGCCCCGCGGATTCCGGTCGCCATCAGCCTGCCTCCTCGTCGGTCTCGCCGCTGCCGTCGAGCGGGATGCTGAACTTGAACTTCACCTTCCCGGCCGTCGTGCGGTTCTCGCTGTCCTTGTTCGCGCTCTTGAACTTCGCGTGGCCCTGCAGCGATTCCTCGATCTTCGCCGACTCGGCGAAGCCGGCGGTCTCGCCCTCGAACACGATGAGCGTCGGGAGCACCTCGAGGCTCGTGAGCTCGATCTCGACCTCGGCGTGCGGCGGGAACGCGTTCGTGAGCTCGTAGAGCCGCGCGACCGTGCGGGGCTCGCCCGGGTTCGCGGGCGGGAGGAGCTCGGAGCGCGACACGGTGTCACCGGTGAACTCGGTCATGACCGCGACGGCCTTCGTGCCCGAGTCCGCCATGTCGGCCGGGACCTGGGGGAACGTCTCGGTGACGACGGACGTGATGCGCCCGTTCACCTCGGACAGCTCGCCGAGCAGGCTGACGTACTGGAAGGCGAAGATGGCGACCGCGGCGACCGCGAAGAACGCCGCGCCCGCCGTGCCGTAGGTCAGGACCGCGCGGAGCGTGTTGACGCCGCCCGTGAAGGACAGCTCTCCGACGCGCAGATCGACGGCCGGAGCCTCGGAGAGGCCCGACACGTACCGCGCGATGGCATGGCTCGTCGCGAAGGCCGGCGGGATGGCGCCGTCGTCGTCGGACACCGGCGTGACGGGCAGCCCGAGGTCGCCCGAGAGGTACTCGAGCAGCTCGGGGATGCGCGCGCTGCCGCCCGACACCCGGATCTCCTCGATGTCGAGCTCGATCTCGTCCTCGAAGCGGATGAGGGTGGAGCGGATCTCGGCGAGGAGCTGGCCGACGGCCCCGTCCATCGCGGCCTTCGCGGCGGGCGCCAGCGTGGCGTAGCCCGACCGCGCCTCGAGGCTCTCGGTGGCATCGTCGTCGTGGACGGCGCCGTGCTTCAGCGCCTCGGCCTCGCCCCACTCGCAGCCGAGGGCCCCCTGGATGGCGCGCGTGAAGTTCCAGCCGCCGACGTTCACGGCGCGCGTCGCGCGGACCTCGCCGTCCTGGACGACGGAGACCATGGTGTGCGTGTGCCCGATGTCGACCACGGCGACGGTGCCCGAGGTCGCGTAGGCCCCGAGCAGCTCGCCGTCGGGGACGACGACCCGCGGGTCGACGCCGCGCTCCTTCATCGCGGCGAGGTACCGCTGGAGCACGTCGCGCCGCGTGAGGATGGCCATGACCCGCGACTTGTCGCCGTCGCGCGCCGACCGCCAACCGAGCACCATGTCGTCCAGGTCGTAGGGAACCTCGCCCTCGATGGCGAACGGCAGGGTCTTCTCGACCTGCGCGCGGTCGGTGAAGGGCATCGACATGGGGCGGAAGGACGCCTCTTCGCCCGGGAGCACGAGGCCCACGGTCGCGGAGGTCCAGCCGGGGTTCTCGTCGAGCAGGGCCTCGAGCGCCGCCAGGCGCGCCGCGAGCGGCGGCACCCCTCCGGACTGCGGCACGGGGTAGCTGAAGCGATGCTCGAGCTCCACGCGACGGCCCGCGCTGCGGTAGGTCGTGACCTTCACTGCGTGCGACCCGAGGTCCACGCCGATCAGCAGCGGCATTACTTCACCTTCCAGTAGAGGATGTCCCCGGTGGCATTGCGCGAGTAGTCGATGACGGCCGTGATCTCGACCCGGGCGTCACCGACCTCGCCCGACGAGGTGATCCGGAAGGTCGTGCTCTCGCCGGTGACGACGTTCTGCACTTCCTCGCGCAGGGGCACCCCGACCTGCTCGGTCATGAACTGGTAGAACTGTTGGCCGTTCCGTACGTACAGGCCGCCCTCGGCCATCGGCAGGCCGCGGTACTGCATGAACACGTCGACCCAGTCCGAGATGACCTGGTCGGGGTACTGCACGTCGGTGTAGCCCTGGATGAGCGCGAAGATGACGGGCCGGTGGGCGGTGTTCACGTTCACCTTGCCGCCGCCGTAGATCGTCAGGTGCCGGCCCATCCGCTCCCACACGCCGTCGAGGTGCCAGCCGTCGACGAGGCGGATCTCGTCGAGCGTGTCGAACGGGGCGTTCTTGCTGCGGTACGGGCTGTCGAGCCGCTCGTACAGGGCGTCTTCGCGACCGCCCTCCCACAGGCGGGTGTCGTCGGGGTCGGTCCAGTCGACGAGGTTCGCGATCAGCTCCATCTTCTCGAGGTTGTTGTCGTAGAGGTACTGGTCGTAGTTCTCGCGGGTCATCAGGCCCATGAGCTGCTGCGTGACCGCGCTCTGCTGCAGGTTCTCGAGGTCGCGGGCCGAGAAGTTGCCGACGAAGATGAAGCGGTTCTCGTCGTCGACGCGGGCCTGGAAGTCGCCGTCGAAGTCGAGGAAGTTCTTGTCGAAGGCGCTGGAGCGCTCGCGGGACTTCGCGACCTGCTCGTCGGTGAGCCCGCCGGCCCCGATGTCCTCGACGTCGCCGCCGGTGACGAGGATCATCCGCATCATCTGCGTGTTGATGAACGGGATCATCTGCCAGAGCGAATCGCCGTTGATCCCCATCATCTGGGAGAACTGCGAGATCATCGGGTTGCTGCCGAGCATCTTGCTGGCCATCAGCACGAGCCGGTAGATCTGCACGCCCGAGGTCGCCAGCATCTCGGCCTTCACCTCGTCGCGGTGGTGCCGGGCGAGCTGCGTGCGCACCGCGGCGCCGTGGGAGATCTCGGTGACGAGGATGGTCAGCATCATGATGCTCGTGATGACCATCAGGAGCGCGACACCCGCGCGCGAGCCGCGCCCGACGCGGTAGAAGCGGTGCCGCTGGTGCCCGCGGGGGCGCACCAGCTCGCGCCAGAGCCGACGGATCGCGCTCACTTGCCACCTCCGCCGCCGGCCGCACCGGGCAGGCCGAAGTTCGCACCCGGGATGCGCGGCTGGCCGACGCCGCCCCCGGTGGGCGTGGTGGGACGCGAGGTCTGCGTGCGGGTGCGGCTGCCCCCGCCGGCCTGCGCACCCCAGTTGTTGCCGCCCGGCATCCGACCGCCGCCGAGCGGCGGGATCGGGGAGTTGTTCGTGGGCAGCGCGTTGCCGGCGCCATCCACGTTGCCCTGGATGCCGTCGGTGCCCGTGGCCACCTGGTCGAGCCCGACGAACTCCTTCGCGAGGTTCTGGGCGTAGTTCAGCGTGAACCGCGACAGGAACGGCACGTCGATCGTGCGGTCGGGGTCGTCCGGGTCCTCGGCGATGAGCACGAGCCCGATCTCGACGGCCCGCGGCAGGCGGTACAGCGTGTCGGTGTTCCGCGTGTCCCACTCGTCGCGCCATTCGTTGGTCTGCGGGTCGAGGTACCGCACGTTGAACGAGCGGACGTTGTAGGCGAGCGGGTACACGCGGCCGCCCTCGCCGGGCTCGTGGTCGACCCGCGGCGATTCGCGGTGGTACAGGATGTATCCGTCGCCCACGTCGCGCGGCGAAGACTCGGCCCACACGGTGATCTCGGCCTGGTCGCTCTCGCGCGAGTCGACGTAGAGGCGCTGGTGCGCGAGGGTCGCGAAGTAGAGCTTGTCGGGCTCCTCGTCCATGCCGACGAACACGGTCTGCACGGTCTCGACGGCCTCGCGCGAGGGCGTGAGGTACGCGAGCTGGATCTCCCGTCGGAGCTTCGACAGCGTCGCCCGGGCCGTGCGCGTCGTCGCATCGCGCTTCGACAGCAGCTGGTTGAACTCGATGGAGCTCGCGAGGCTCTGGTAGACGATCAGGCTCATCACGAGCAGCACGGCGATGGCGACCGTCATCTCGAGGATGGTCATGCCGCGGCGGGGCCGGATGTGGCGGAGCGTCTTCATTGCGGGAGCGCTCCCGCACCGATGTTCGCGATGTCGCCGCTCGGGTTGATCACGTGGGTCACGAGGATGACCTCGGTCCCGTCCTCTTCGGCCTTGTCGCTGCTGTCGCCCCACCACACGCGCACCTTCAGCTCGCGGATGTACGGCGTCAGCATCTGGCTGATCATGTCGGGCGACAGCAGCGCGCCGAGCCCGCCGGCTCCGCCCGGAATCGCTGCGCCCAGCGCTTCGGAGTCGAGTGGGTTGCCCTCGCCGCCGACCGCGCCGCCCGACAGGCCCTGGGCCATCTGCGCGATGTCGCCGGCCAGCGCGACGTTGATCTCCTGGACCGCGTACTCCCAGTGGTAGTCCTCGAGCTCGTCGCCCATCTCGACGTTCAGCGCCTCGTCGCCGAGGTCGTCGAAGTCGCCCTTCTCGAAGATCTCGCCGTCGCCCGAGAAGCCCTCCATCTCGACGCGCATCTGCGCTTCGGCCATCACGGCCTCGGCGAGATCCGTCGCGGTGACCACGCGCTCGGCCTCGCGCGTCGCGAACGCCGCCGTGGACTGCGTCTCGACGAGGATGACGAGGCTCACCACGAGGATGGACAGCGCGACCATCACCTCGAGGAGGTTGAAGCCGCGGCGCGTCTTGCGGGGTGGACCGTGGACCGTGGACCGTGGACCGGAGAGCCGCCCCCGGCGGGCCATTCCATGTTCGAGCTGGCGGTTCGTGTTCATCACAGCTTCGGCAGATCCGGGCCCTCGTTGGGCACGAAGTCGTAGGAGTCTTCCCAGTCGATGAGCTCGCGGTGCAGGTGCACCGAGCCCGAGAGCGGCTCGATCTCGACCGTGAACCCGTCTTCGTCGTCGTACTGGTCGACGATCCAGATCACGGCGTGCTCGGCCTGGCCATTCGGGAAGATGTAGCTGAACACCTTCCCTTCGGCGTCCTCGTCGTCCATCACGTCCTCGCGCTTCACCATGTCGCCGTACTGGGGCGTGTAGACGCCGCCGATGACGGTGTTGCGCGGGAGCTCGAACTTCGTCTTGAAGCGCGCGCCGAGCGACTCGAACGGCTTGCGCTTGCTCTGGAACTCCGCCTTCTCCTCCTCGGACATGAGCGCGAGGCGGCGGTTGAGGTCTTCTTCGAACTCCTCGCGGGCGCGGGGGTTGTCGAAGATCAGCGCGCCCGGCTCGCCCACCTGGACCTCGTAGGTGTTCGAGCGGAGGTCGTACGCCACGCGGAACGTGACGTTGCGCATCACGGCCTCGTCGTGGAGCTGCTCGTAGAGCAGGGCGAGGTCTTTGGCGGCCTGGCGCTGCTCGAGCATGAAGATGTTCGACAGCGTCGGCATCATCACGCCGATCAGCACGATGGCGATGACGAGGACCACGGCCACTTCGGTCACGGTGAGGCCGCGCCGGCTGGTGCGGCGCCGGGAGCCCGGAGCCCGAAGCTTGGAGCCCGGAGCCGGGAGCTTGGAGCCCGGAGCCTGGAGCCCGGAGCCCGGAGCCCGGAGCCCGGAGCCTGGAGCCCCGTCCTGCCGGGCCGGAGCGGCCTCGAGCCCCGAGCACTCGCCGGCCACCGGGAACGCCGGAACCCGCCCGGGAGCCACTCCAGACTCCAGGCTCCAGGCTCCAGGCTCCCGCCGGATCAGTGCTCGCAGCTCGACGCTCACGTCAGTGGACCTCCGAGTAGAAGATGTCCTCGTCGTTGTCGGACCCGCCGGGGCGGCCGTCTTCACCGAGCGAGACGAGCTCGAACCCGTCGCCGATTCGGACGTAGAGGAGCGCGTTGCCCCAGGAGTCCCGCGGGGCCTCGTCGAACACCGCCGCGAGGCCGTCGGGAAGACGGCCCTTGCGGAGGCTGTAGATCTCGACCCGCTCGGCCGCGCGCGTCATCTGCATCTTCGTCGTGTCGACCTGGCTGTCGACGTAGCAGAACGTCATCGCCGGCAGCGACGCGAGCATGCCCACGCAGACGACAGAGACGACGGAGACGATCGCCGGCGTCCACGGCCACGAGCGCTCGCCAGCCACCGGGAACGCCGGAACCCGCCGCGGAGCCACTCCAGGCTCCGGGCTCCGGGCTTGAGGCTCCCGCCGCGAACGCTCGCCGGCCACCGGGAACGCCGGAACCCGCCGCGGAGCCACTCCAGGCTCCGGGCTCCAGGCTCCAGGCTCCCGCCGGATCAGCGCTCGCGGCTCGATGCTCACGTCAGTGGACCTCGGAGTACTTGATGTCTTCGTCGTTCCCGGACCCGCCTTCCTGCCCGTCGGCACCGAGGCTGATCAGGTCGAACGGCTTCCCGTTCGGGCCCGGCGTCACGTACACGAAGTCGTTGCCCCAGGAGTCCTTCGGCACGTCTTCGCCGAAGACCTCGCGCAGGCCGTCGCTGTTCGTCGGCAGCTTCTTGCGCAGGCTGTAGATCTCGACGCGCTCGGCCACACGGGTCATCTGCAGCTTGGTCGTGTCGACCTGGCTGTCGCTGAAGACCTGGAAGATGCCCCAGGTCAGGATGCCCATGAGCGTGAGGATGATGGCGATGACGACCATGACCTCGACGAGCGACATGCCGCGGCGGGAGCCGAGGATCCGGCCCGCCCCCACCAGTTGCCTCCGAGCGCCCCCGACTGTGAAGTCGCTCGTGCCGAGCGGGCGCTCGGAGAAGACTGCGCTCTGTCGCCAGTCACGGCGGATGGGGTTCTCTCTCATACCGGGGACTCCTTGAAAGTACTTACGATCCTGGGATTCTTTCGATTCGAGGTGAGACATCACGTGACCGACCCTGCCGATCAGCGAATCATCGAAGACAGATTCATCATCGGCAGCAGCAAGCCCAGCGCGATGAAGAACAGCACGCCGCCCATCAGCATGATGAGCAGCGGCGCCATGAGCGAGGTGACGGCCGCCATGGTCGATTCGACCTGCTCTTCGTAGGCGTCGGCCACCGAGGTGAGCATCGACTCGAGCTCGCCGGTCTTCTCGCCGATCGCGATCATGTGCGTGACGAGCGGCGGGAACTCGCCGGACTGCTTCAGCGGCACGGCGATGGACTGGCCCTCGCGGATGTTGTGCGCGGCCTCGCCGATGGCCTTCGCGAGGACCACGTTGCCGACGACCCGCTCGACGATGGCGAGCGCCTGGAGGATCGGCACGCCCGAGAGCAGCAGCGTCGAGAGCGTGCGGCAGAACCGCGACACCGCGACCAGGCGGTTCATCTTCCCGAACAGCGGCACCCGCAGCAGGATGCGGTCCCACCGCTCGCGGCCCGACTTCGTGCGCACCCACCGGTTCCACCCGAAGTACACGAGGCCGACGGTGATCGGGATGAAGATGGCGTACCAGCTGGTGAGCGTGTCGCCGATGAAGAACACGACCTTCGTGATGAGCGGCAGCGCCTCGGTGCCGCCGAGCTGGTCGAACAGCGTGCGCACACGCGGCAGCACGCCGATGAACAGGCCCATCAGCATGAGCGTTCCGACGATGGTCATCAGGATCGGGTACGCGAGCGCGCTCACCACCTGGCCCTGCAGCTTCACCTGCGAGTCGGAGAACTTCGCGAGCCGCCGGAGCACCTCGTCGAGCGCGCCGGACTTCTCGCCCGCCCGCACCATCTGCACGTAGAGGTCGTCGAAGACGCGTGGGTGCTCGGCCATGGCGTCGGCCATCGGGATGCCCTCGTTCACCTTCTCCTTCACCTTGGAGAGGACGACCTTGAGCTTCTCCTTCTCGGCCTGGTCGACGAGCGCCGCGAGCGCGTCGGCCATCGGCACGTGCGCGCCGACCAGCGTGGCCATCTGCGTGGTGAGGATGGAGACGTCGCGCTTCGAGATGAACTGCAGGTACTTCGCGACGTCGATCTCGACGGAGAGGCCCGAGCCGCGCGTGGCGCCCTCGACCTGCTCCTTCACGTCGGTCGGGAAGACCCCCTGCTTGCGGAGACGGGACCGGGCGACCTTCGCAGAGTCGGCGTCGATGATGCCGGCGACGGCACCCCCGTTGCTGTCCAGACCCTTGTACTCGAAGACCGCCATCGCCGTTTACTCCGAGTCATCCGCGGTGACGCGCACGAGCTCTTCGAAGGACGTAACCCCGGCCTTCACCTTCTCGACGCCGTCATCGCGCAGGGTGCGCATGCCGAGCTCGACGGCCTTCCGCTTCACCGCGCCGGAGTCGGCATTGGCGAGGATCAGGGCGGCGATCGGGTCGGACGCGCGGAGGAACTCGTAGATGCCGATGCGGCCCTTGTAGCCGCGCTCCTTGCAGTGCTCGCAGCCGACGGGCTTGTAGACGGTGTGGCCGCCGAGCTCCTCGCGCGTGACGCCGATCTCGGAGAGCTCGAGATCCGTGGGCTCGTAGGGCTGCTTGCAGTGGTTGCACAACCGGCGGAGCAGGCGCTGGGCGAGCACGCCGAGCAGCGAGCTGGTGACCTGGTACGGCTCGATGCCCATCTCGACGAGGCGGACGAAGGCACCCGCCGAATCGTTCGTGTGGATCGTGCTGAACACGAGGTGGCCCGTGAGCGAGGCCTCGATGGCGCGGCCCGCGGTCTCGCGGTCGCGGATCTCGCCGACGAGGATGACGTCGGGGTCCTGCCGGAGGAACGACCGCAGCGCGCTCGCGAAGGTGAGCTCGATCTTGTGGTTCACCTGCACCTGGCCGATGCCGACGAGCTCGTACTCGACCGGATCCTCGATGGTCAGGATGTTGAGCTTCGGGCTGTTGATCTCGGAGATCGCCGAGTACAGCGTGGTGGACTTGCCGGAGCCCGTCGGGCCGCACACGAGCAGGATGCCGTGCGGGCGGTGGATGAAGCTGCGCCACGACTCGAGCACGTGGGCCGGCATCCCGATGGCGTCGAGCGAGAACACGGTGCCCTTCTCGAGGATCCGCATGACGACGCGCTCGCCGTGCCGGACGGGCACCGTCGAGACGCGCATGTCGATCTCGCGGCCGCCCATGCGCTTGCGGATGCGGCCGTCCTGCGGGAGCCGCTTCTCGGCGATGTTGAGTCCCGCCATGATCTTGATGCGCGCGACGATGGGGTTCTTGAACTTGACCGGCGGCTTGATGGTCTCCTTCAGCACGCCGTCGAGGCGGAACCGGACGAGCAGCTCCTTCTCGTAGGGCTCGATGTGGATGTCGGAGACGCCTTCCTTGATGGCCTCGGACATCACGGCGTTCACGAACCGGATGATGGGCGCCTGGTTCGGGTCGTCGAGGAGCTCGGCATCCTCGAGGTTGAAGTCCGCCTCTTCTTCGACGTTCTCGTCGGCTTCGGCGATGATCGCGTCGGCGCTCGTGGCCGCGCGGTTGTAGGCGTCGTTCGTGGCCTTCGTGAGCACGTCGGACGGGACGAGCACCGGGCGTACGTGCATGCCGTACATCACGCGCAGGTCGTCGAGCGTGGCGAAGGCGCCGAGGTCGGCGAGGCCGACGACCAGCTCGTCGCCGGCGACGTAGAGCGGCAGGATGCCGGCGTCGCGGGCGATCGAGAGCGGGAGCTTCCGGATCATCTCGAGCTCGATGACCTCGGTGTCGACGGCCTCGAGCACGGGCAGGCCGGACAGCCGCGAGAGCGCCTTGGCGACGGCCTTCGCGTCGACCCCGGTGACCCGGCGGGCCGCGGCGGGAAGCGGGAGCGACTGCTTCTCCGCGACCGCGCGCACCTGTTGCAGGGTACCGTCGTCGACGCCCTGGTCCTTCAGGAGCTGATCGAGCCCTCCGCGTCGGATCGCCATCAGGGATTCTCCTCGGCCGGAACGGCGAGCCCGTCGGTCGGCGAGCCCCCGTCCACCTCGTTCAGGGCGTCTTCGATGGCCTTGCGGGTCTGGTCGTCGAGCGGCTCGCCGGAGTCCTCCCACTCGGACGGGATGACGGTCGGACCGCGCCAGACGCTCGGCTCGTCGACGAAGTTCATCGAGTACTGCATGAGCTTGCGCAGCTCCTGCATCTGCTTCTCGCGCGACCGGCCGTAGAAGCGGCGCAGGAACTCCTGGCGCTGCGCCTCCTTGACCCGCTGCACCTCGACGATGTCCTCGGAGTCGTCGATGATGTGCGGCGTGAGGAAGATCATGAGGTTGGTCTTCCGCTCGACATCGCGCTTGCCGCGGAAGAGCGCGCCCAGCAGGGGCAGATCGCCGAGCACCGGGAACTTCGTCTCGACCTGCGTGGCGGTGTTCGCGACGAGCCCGCCGAGCACGGCGGTCTGGTTGTCGCCGACGAGCACGACGGTCTCGACCTTGCGCTGCGAGGTGACGGGACCACCGCCCTGGGCCGACAGCCCGGAGTCGTCCTCCTCGATCTCCTGCACCTCGACGCTGATCTCGAGCGTCACGTTGTTGCTGGAGTTCACACGCGGCGTGATCTCCATCGTGATGGCCACGTCCTCGCGCTGGAAGGACTGGATCGGGATGCCGCCGAACTGCGCGCCGAGGCCGCTGATCTGCGTGGGGAACGGCACCTTGCGGCCGACGACGATCTTCGCCTCTTCGTTGTCGAGCATCATGAGGGTCGGGTTCGACACGATGCTGACGCTCTGGTTCGACCGGAGCGCGTTGAGCACGATGCCGAACGCCGGCACGTCGAGCGTCGGCGCGAGCGGGTTGCCGGTCGGGATGCTGACGAGCGGCCCGAACACGCCGACCGCGAGGCCCGAGAGCGCGTCGGTCGAGAGGCCGAGCGAGCTCGCGTTGAACTGCCCACCCACGAAGCCCGTCGCGTCGCGGCCCGGCTGGGTCGGGAGGTGCGCCGCGAGGCCGAGCTCGAACGTGTCCTCGCTGGAGATCTCGAGGATGGTCGCGTCGACGAACACCTGGCGCCGCTCGATGTCGAGCTTGTCGATGACGCTCTTCACGACCTCGTAGTCCTGCGGCTTCGCGATGATCACGAGCGAGTTCGTGTTCTCGTCGGACGCGATGCGCATCCCGGAGTCGAACGCCGCGATGGCCCCGCCCCCATCGGCGCTCTCCTCGGCCGGCGCCGCGGGCTGGTTGCGCTGGTTGCGGGCGTTCCGCGCGTTCGCCGCGGCCCCTCCGCGCGCGTTGTTCTGGCTGCTGCCGCTGCCCGCCTGGGACAGCTCGGAGAGCACGCTCGCGACCTCTTCCGCCTTCGCGTTCTCGAGGCGCACGACGTAGATCCGCGACTCGTTCAGGCCCGTCTCGTCGACGTCGAGCTTCGCGAGCAGGTCGCGCACCGTCTGGTGACCGACCTCGTTCGCGAGCACGATGAGCGAGTTCGTGCGCTCGTCGGACAGCACCTTGTCGATGTACTTGGCCTTGTCGCCGGCCGTCGCCGACTCGGTCTTCGCCGGCTCGGGCGTGCGGGCCGCGGGCCGCCGGGTGCGGCGCGACGCGGGGGTCGAGGTGGCCGGCGTGCTCTCGGCCGTGCCGTAGAGCTCTTCGATGAGGTCCTTGATCTCGGCGGCGTCGGCGTAGAGCACCGGCACGATCTCGAGCGTGCTCTTGGGCGCCGCCACGTCGAGGTCGGCGAGCACCTCGTAGACCTTGCGGAGGTTGTGCGCGACGTCGGTGATGATCAGCGTGTTCGCGGGCTGGTACGCGATGACCTTCGCGCCCGGCGACGCCATCGACGTGACGATGGAGTTCACGTCCGACACGCTGATGTTCTCGAGCGGGATGAGCTGCGTCACGATGCGGTCGGACGCCGGGATGTCGGACCCGCGGCCCACCTGGATCGGGCTCTGCCCGGCCTCCGACGACTTCACGATCTTCGCGTTGTTGCCCGAAACCGACAGCGTGAAGCCGTTCACCTCGAGCGCGGCCAGGTACGCCTCGAACACGGCGTTCAGCGGCACCGGCTTGTGCGAGATGATGGTGACCTTCTTGGACTGCAGCTCCTTCGGGTCGCCGATGACGAAGTTCATCCGCTTGAGATCCGCGACCCAGGTCGTGAAGTCGTAGAGCGACTTGTCGACGAAATCGAGCTTGTACGAGCCCTGCCCGATCTCGTTCGGCTTCTGGCGATCCTCGTCGGCGGCGGGCTCCGGCGCGGGCTTGTCGTCCTGGGCGAACGCAGACGGAACGCCCAGCCCGAGCGCGAGGGCGAAGAGGAGGGTTCGCGGGATGTGGGTGGTGAGGCTCAAGGAGTGGTCTCTCGTGGAGGGGTCGGACGTGCCGACAAATCAGTGAGAAAGGATTCTTTGGAGCGAGGGCCGCGCGTCAGCGGACCTCGTACGACATCTTGATCTTCTGGCCGCGCCGCGTGACCTCGAACTCGAAGGCCTTCTCGTTCTGCATGGTGTTGTAGGCCTCCATCGCGGCCTGCATGCTGTTGAGCGACTGCCCGTTGACGGTGTGGATGATGTCGCCGTTCCGGATGCCGAGCTTGTCGGCGATGGTGTTGCGCCGGATGGCCGACAGGCGGTAGCCGTCGAACTCGCCGTCGGGGCCGCGGTGCAGGAGCGCCCGGCCCATCCGCGAGATGCCCTCGAGGTCGGACAGGTACTTGTCGAGTGTGGAGGAGTCGATGGCGTAGCTGTTCTCGCCGAGCTGCGTGACCTCGTCGTCGCCCCCGTCGCCCTTCTCGTCGGAGGAGGCCGTGGAGCCCGGGGACTTCACCTCGGCGTCCTCGTCCATCGACAGCACCTCCTCCTTGTTCTTGCGGAGGAGGATGACCCGCTTGCTCTCGATGCGGATGATCTCGGCGTCGGCGATGCGGTCGTGGATGGAGTAGCCCTGGGCGCGGTCTTCGCCGTCGACCAGGATGAGGGCCGAGCTGTACTGCTCGGGCGTGGCCACGAGGGTGCCGAGGAGCGTCACCTTCAGGTCGGTGAACTGGACGCCCGGTTCGGTGTCCTCGCTGTCGGGCTTGTCGAAGTCGCACTGGCCGACCTTGGTCGTGTCGAACAGGTTCCGGCACAGCAGGGCCTTCAGGTAGTCCTGCTCGCTCGGGCCGCGCGCCACCGTGGGGCGCGGCGTGGGGCTCGCCTTGTTGTCACCGCCGTCGGCGACCGCTCCCGAATCGGGCTTCTCGACGACCGCGCCATCGGGGAGGGCGACGAGGTACCGGATCGCCGTATTCGCGAGGATGGCCGCCCCTCCTCCCAGGAGGGTCGACACGATCAGGATGACGATGGGGAAAGTCCGCGACATGCGCGCTCCTCGACTCCAGGGGAGGAGAAGCAAGGACCGTGCCAGGATCGCGACCGCGGATCACCGCGGAACGAACGTCCCCTTCGAACGATCCGAATCGCGGGACGGACAACGTGTCACTCGGGAACCGGGGCCCCCGGGGGGTCTGACATTCTGTCATCCAGCGCGAGGGCCGCGCGGAGCCCGGGATCGGTGGCCTTCGGATCGAGCCACTGCGCGACCACACGGAAGCGCTCGGAGTGCGGCTCGGCAGGCTCCCAGCGCCGCACGGTCGCGGCGAGCTGCTCCGGTGCCTCCTCGGCCCACTCCCGCAGCAGGCCCTGCGAGAGGCCGACCGTGTCGCGGAGGAGCCGTTCCGCACGGGCCGCATCGAAGGGCAGCTCGCGCTTCCAGGCCGCCCAGTAGTGCCACGCGCGCTCGGGGTGGTGCTGGAGGATCAGGGCGAGCGTGCCGTCGGCGTCGACGTCCGCCATGTCGACCGAGTCGTGCAGCTTCGCGAGCGCGTTGCACGCGGCGCGGCCGGGCGCGCCGGGGGTCGGGACCCGCGCCAGCGCGGCGTTCCAGGCCTCGACGGGCTCGATCTCCCCGCCCTCCTGGGCGGATTTCGCCATCATCACCACGGAGAGCCGGCGCACGCCCGGGTTCGGGTCTTCGAGCCCGGCCCGCAGCAGCTCTCCGGCCTCTTCGCCGCGCGGGTCCTCCGGCCCCATCTCGCGGACGAGGAGGGCCAGCACGCGCCGCCGCACCCGCCGGTCGTCGTCCCGGCCGAGCGTCTCGATGAGCCCGTCGGGAATGAGGCTCGGCGCGTCCGACGGGAACGGGTCGGAGGCCGTGTGCCGGGCGTACGGCACCAGCGCGCGCACGACCTCGCGGCGAACCTTCCAGTCCGGGTGTCCGGCGAGGGCGACGAGATCCTCGAACAACCCCGGTGTGACGGGCGGGATGGGACGGTCGCCGGTGCGCACGAACAGCTCCCGCACGAGCTCGGGGGTCACCTCCCCCTGGAGCTGCGCCCGGCGCTCGGCCAGCGAGCCATCCGGCGCGAGCACGAACGCCTCGCCCGTCTCGCCGGGTCCGACCACCGTCTGGCCCTCCATGGCCCAGTCCCCACGCGGCCCCCAGCGGAAGGTCACCGGCCCCGACGCCGGGCACGCCACCCAGCTCGTGCCGAGCACCACGCACTGGCCGTCGGCGCCGTCGGCCGCGACGTCGTACACGGTGCCGGCGTCGCGGTGCACGGCCACGTGCAGCGTCGCGGTGCCCGCGAGAGCGGTGAGCAGCTGCAGGACGATCACCCGCGCAGGGTAGCATCGAGCCGGAGGCGCCATGCTGTCCCTACCCGAAGCGCTCCTGCTGTTCGCCCTGCACGACGCGCGCGGCACGGTCCACTCCGCGGCGTTCCTCGGCCTCGACGAGGCGCTGTCGGCCGCGGTCCTCGGCGAGCTGCTGCTCCGCGGCGCCATCCGCGTCCGCAGCGACGGGGCGCTGCGCCTCGTCGACGACCCGCCCGACACCGACAGCATGCTGATGCTCCTCGCGGCACGCGCCCTCCTCGAGGCCGAGGCGTGCACCGTGGACGAAGCGCTGCACGCGCTCGACACCCGCCTCGGCGCCGTCCGCAAGCGCGTGGTCACGGCACTGGCCACGAAGAACATCCTCCGGGCCGGCGAGATCGACCGCGAGGGCCTCGCCGACACCGAGACGCACGCGGCGGCCGACGGCTCCCCCGAGGCCGGGATGCTCGCCCACCTCCGCGAAGGGATCGCGGCGGGGCCCGGTGTCTCGCGCCGGATCGGGCTGCTGATCGGCCTGGTCCACGTGCTCGGGCTGTGGTCCGCGCTGCTCCCCGAAGGCGAGCACGCCGCGGCATGTGCGGCGGGCGACTGGGTCCTCGAGCGCGACGCGATCTGCCGGGCGGCGCGGGTCGCGGTGCAGAAGGCCGAGGGCACCTGGGAGGGCTAGGGCTCCTCCCGTGCCCCGCTCCTCCGGCGGTAACAGACGCTCGATCCAAGTCGACGTGGCGTCGGGTGGACCGTAGACCGTAGACCGTAGACCGTAGACCGTAGACCGTAGACCGACGCGCCCATTCGCAGGGGCAAAGGGACTCTCTCCCCGGGTGTGTTGGGAGGCCGGTCGGGCCCCGCTGGCGCGACACCCGGTTCACGGTCCACGGTCCACGGTCCACGGTCCGGTATGTCGAACCGATCCCGACGCCCCGCATCGGGAACGGGAGGAGCCTGGCGCGCTGCGCAGGCTCCTGGCCTACGGCTCGCGGGCCGCCAGCACGAGCATCCCGAGCGCCAGCGCGTCGCCCTTCCCGCTGGCCGGCCCTCCCGCATAGAGCTTCCGCGCCACGTCGACGCGACCGGCACGGGCCGCCTGTACGACGAGGTCGTACCGCTCGAACGCGCAGCATCCCGGCGTCGCGGCGACCCCGCGCTCCACGTCGTCGAACCGCCCGTGCGCGGCCCACGCCAGCACCTGCTCCTTCACGATCCGGCCGTCCACACGGCCGATCACAGGCTCCAACGCGTCCGACAACGCCTGGAGATCAGCGTGGTTCCGGGCGAGCGCGAGCTCATGGGCGAGCGCGAGCGTCGCCTGGGGACGCTCCGCCACCGGCGCCTTCACCGCGGCCTCGATCGCCGCCTTCGCCGAGCCGGGCTCGACATGGCGTACGACGGCGTCGAACCGACCCTGATCGTCGAAGTCGTCACGGAGCGCCATCGCGTCGTCGACACGGCCCTCGCCGAGGTACCACGACGCGATGCGGAGCAGGAGCGTATCGGCGTCGTTGGTGCCATTCGCAGGGTGGTACGCAGCCTTCAGCGCGATCGGGTGGGCGAGGTCGGGCCGCCCCAGGCGCAACAGCTCGCCGATGGCCTCCACACGCAGATCGGCGACGAACCGCTGTGTGGACGGGACCTTGCGCAGCTCGAAGACGACGGCGTCGGCCCCCGACACACCGGCCACCGCCAGCCGCGCCTGCCAGTGTGCCGGACGGGACGGGTCGATGGCCTGGACGTGGCGTCGGGCCTGGTCCACGTCCCCGAGGGTGGCGGCGATCCGGGCGGCGTCGCGTAGCTGGAACTCCTTCATCGACCCTGCGCCCGCCGCCTCGAACGCGGCCGCATCGAGCGCGGCGTCGTCGGTCAGGGCTGCACGCACCACCGCGGCATCGAACCCCTTCTCCGCGGCGAGGATCTCGGTGAGACAGGCCTCCGTGGGGGTCTCGCGGCAATCGGGCGCGGCGAGGGCGAGCGAGAAGGCGATCACGAACATGCGGGGACCTCCGGACCGGGACGACCCGAATCCTACCGGTCAGGGGCGGATGGCGCGCACGACCCGCAGGTAGCTCTCGCCCAGCACGCCGCGGATACGGGCCTCGCTCCACCCGCGGTCGAGCATGTCCTGCACCAGGAGCGGGTGGTGCGTGACGTCGAGCAGGTCGTGGGGAGGCGTGATCATCCCGTCGTAGTCGGTGCCGATGGCGGCACTCCCCTCGCCCGCCACGGCCAGCACGTGCTCGATGTGATCGAGGATCGCGGAGCGGCTGCACGCGTACCGCACCGGCGCCAGGAAGCGGCTCTGGTACATGATGCCGACCACGCCGCCCCGCTCGACGATCGCGCGGATCTGGTCGTCGTCGATGTTGCGCCAGTGCTTGCGCACGCCCTCGACCCCGGTGTGGCTCACGATGGGCGGCAGATCGGGTGCATGCGCCTCGAGGGCCGACCAGAACGTCTTCTTGCCGGCATGCGCGAGGTCGACGAGAACCCGGTTGCGGTTGCAGGCCGCGACGACGTCACGGCCGAGCGGCGTCACGCCGTGATCGGCACCTGCCGGGCTGTTCGTGCCGCCGAGATCGGAGCTCGTGAGGTGCACGAGGGTGATGCGGTGCAGCCGGCGCCCCGTCGGCCCGTCGAGCACGGACGGATCGTCGGAGATCGCATTGCCGCCCTGCAGCGCCAGCCAGTACCCCGTGAGGCCCTCGGCGCGCGCCGCGTCGTACTCGCCCGCCGTCGCGACGACCCGCTGCTCTTCGGGGTGCGCCTCGATGCGTGCGATGGCGCGGTCGATGTTCGAGAGCGTCGTCTCGAGCCGGTTGTGCTTCGGCCGGAACGGATTCGTCGCGATGTCGTAGACCACGCCCGTCATCGCGGCTTCGCGGATGCGGCCGTAGTCGGTGTGGCCCATCATCGGCCGCACGCGACGCGGCTTGCTGTGGGTCGTCGCCGGGTCGTACCCGAGGACGCGGATCGGCACCTCCATGTCGCAGTGCAGATCGATGAAGTGCGCCGACAGCAGGAGCTCGACCGCCTCGACCGACACGCCGAGGGACTTCGCCCACCCGGCGGGGTCTTCCTCGTGGTCGACGTAGGCGAGCGTCATCGCTCACGCTTGAAGTACAGCTGCGCCGTACCGGTCTCCTCCGGATCCACCGCCACGAGCTCCCAACCCTGGGCCCCCGCGGACGAGAGGTACTCGAACAACGACGGGCAGCTCTCTTCGTCGTGCGGGGTCTCGCCCTGCCAGTGCCCGTTCGCGGTCAACACGCGGTCGTGCTTCATGAAAACGACGAGGTACTCGAAACGACGCATCCCACCAGCCTCCGGCCCTCCCCACTAACGGGGGATTGGAGCAACGACCTCAGGTGTAGGAGAATGCGGCGCCGCCGTAGGGAGACCATGATCCACCGCTTCACCCGACCGACCCTCGCCCTCCTCTTCGCCGTCGGCCTCGCGTCGACCGCGTCTGCCCAGCAGACGACCGAGCTGGTCATCGACGGGTCCTCCGGAAAGTACTTCCCCGAGCAGCCCGCCGCGTGCCAGGCCGCGAAAGACGACGCGCTCGGCGCCGCCACGCGCGAGTGCGAGCGCAAGATGGGCACGGCCGGCGAGCCCACGTACTCCGACTGCGAGTGCGAGCAGGGCGGCTTCGAGAGCTCCGAGTGGCTCTGCAGCGCGAAGGCCACCCTGTCGTGCGCCGCGACCGGCAAAGAGCCGCCGAAGCCCATGACCCCCACCGCGGGGCCCATGAAGCTCGAGTTCCAGATCGCCGACACGCTCCAGCCGCTCGAGATGCTCGCGGGCGACTTCAACCGCCGCGGGCTGTCGCTGCCGCGCTCGGCGATCGCCGGGCGCTACAAGGCCATGTGCGACGGGGGCTGGCCCCTCGCCTGCGAGGCGTCGTCCTGGCACGACGACGGCATGTCGTCGCTCGAGAAGGGTGCCGATGCCTTCACCCGCGCGTGCAAGGGCGGTGACCAGGCGGCGTGCATCGCCGAGGGCTGGTCGCACGAGGCCGCCGCACAGAAGGCCAACGACGCCGAGGAGTACAAGGCGGCTGCTCGCCGGTACAAGGATCTCTGCGACTCCGACAAGAACCAGTACGCCTGCTACGAGTACGGCGCGATCCTGTTCAACAACCTCGGGGTCACGGCCGATCCGCGCCTCGGCATCCGCCGCTGGGAAGGCGCCTGCGACGAAGGCGAAGGCGCCGCGTGCACCGTCCTCGCGCGCATCTGGTTCGACGGCGTGAAGGTCAAGGCCGACGCCGAGAAGGCGAAGGGCTACGCGAACAAGGCCTGCTCGGCGGGCGATCCGCACGGCTGCTACGAGCAGGCCCGCATCGGCGGCAAGGCCGACGCGATGGCCGCGAAGCAGACCGAGCTCTGCCAGAAGGGCGGCGTCGACGCATGCTGGGCGATGGCCTCCTCCTACCTGTCCGGCGAGCGTCCCGAGCCCAGCAAGGGCACGGCACGCAGCCTGCTCGACCTCGGCTGCGAGCTGGGGCACGCACAGTCGTGCTCCGCCGCCGCGACTGCGGCACTGGCCGACGCCGACGACGCCACCGCCGCGAAGCTCTACCGGCGTGCGTGCATGTCGAACGACATCACGTCGTGCACGGGCCTCGTCGACCTCATCGTCACCGAGCGCACCGACGGCAGCGTGAAGCAGGATCGCTACGCGTTCGAGGTCGCCTGCTCGCGCGGGGGCAACGCCACGGCGTGCAGCGTGCTGGGCCTCGCCCTGCTCGAGGGCGAGTCGCTGAAGAAAGACACGGCGCGGGCCCGGTCGCTGCTCAAGCAGTCCTGCATCGACAAGACCTCGCCGGCGCGGCCGTGCTTCGTGCTCGGCGACCTGTACGAGACCGGCGCGGGCGGCGAGCGCGACCGCACCCTCGCAGCCACCTACTACAAATGGGCCTGCGCGCAGGGCTGGGGCGAGGCGTGCGACCGCCGCGGCGACCTGCTGGATCAGGGTGTGGGCGTGGCCGAAGACGATGCCGAGGCCGTCGCGAGCTACCAGCTCGGGTGTGACGCGGGCTTCCCGAACGCCTGTCACAAGGCGGCCGTCATCCTCGACGAGGGCACCAACATCCCGCGCGACGCGAAGCGCGCCCTCGGCCTCTACGACATGGGCTGCGAGAAGGGCGTGGGCGAAGCGTGCCTGCGGCTCGGCAAGCTCTACGTCGAAGGTGCGGGCACCGACAAAGACGAAGCGAAGGCCCGCGACGCGTTCGAGAAGGCCGTCGCGCTGAAGAACGTCGAAGCCCACCGCCGCCTCGCACGGCTCCTGTGGTTCGGCCTCGGCGGCAAGAAAGACAAGAAGCGCGCGAAAGCGCTCTGCGCGGCGGGGTGCCAGGCCGACGATCCGATCGCGTGCCGCGGCCCGGCCTGGCAGACCGAAGGCAGCAACTGACCTCGGGGCCCCGCCTCCGTCGAGCGGATCGACGCGTCGACGGCCGCGGCCATCGAACGCCACAGCACCCGCGTCGAAGCGGCCACCGGCATCGTCCGCCCGTGCCCCCGCGGCCCGTGGGCGACGGTGCCCGGCCAACCGTGGGCCCTCGGCCTCGAGCTGGGCGGCTGGCACGACGCGCTGCGTCGGATCGAGCCGTTCGTCACCGACCCCGAGGCACGCGACCGCATCGCCGAGATGAACGCGGTGCTCGAGGCGTACGGCGCGGCCTCGCTCCGGTAGTCAGCGCGTTTCGTGCAGCGCCGCGAGCTGGCGCCGGCGGGCGTCGGCCTCGGCCTCGGTGCCCTGTAGCCCGGCGCGGTAGCGCGCCCAGGGCTCGCGGATCGCGTCGTGCAGGCGCTCGATGTCGGCCCGGGACACCGAGGGCAGCGAGATCTCCGTGCGCTCGGCGCCCATCGCGAACCACACCGAGCAGTCCGTGAACCCGAGGTCCGTCATCTCCGAGAACGGCAGCATGCGGGCCGGCTTCCGGTCGGGCACGAGAAGGCCGCCCGCATCGCGGCCTTCGCGCACCTGCTCGGGCGTGGGGACGGCGCGCGTGTGCAGCGCCCCGACCTCGATGCCGTGCGCACGCAGGCGGACGTGCGTCCACCGGACGTAGACCAGCGTCAGGATGGCCGGGAACGTCAGGCCCATGGCCAGCAGGACCATCGGCCCGAGCCACAGGCTCGCGCCCACCACCGCGATGAAGACCGCCGAGAGCCCGTAGCTGAAGCGGTGGACGGCGGACGCGTCCGGCTCGATGGCCGTCGCCCAGCCCTCCCCTGTCTCGACGAGCCGCATCTCGGCCCGCAGATCGCCCTGGCTCACGAAGCTCCCCCTCGTACCGGGAGGATCAGGCGTCTGCGCGGAATCCGCAACCCTCGCGCCACCGGCTGCAGCCGAGCGCGCGCTTGCCCCGGATCACGCGGCCCTGGCCGCAGGCGGGGCACGCGTCGCCCTCGCGCACCGGCGGAGGGCCCGGCGGACCCGGCGGACCCGCGAGCCCCGCCGGCGGACCGCCACCCCGGTGGTCGTCTTCGCGGGGCTCGAACACGAACCGCACCTTCTGCTCGCCCGGGTCCCAGGCGATGCCCGCGGTGAACTCCTTGCCTGCGCGGCTCTTGAAGCCCTTCACGTAGGGGCTCTGCCCGTCGGTGAGCATCTGCTTCACCATCTTCGCGCTGATCGCCCGCCTCGCCATCTTCGTGAACACGACGAACGCGCAGGTCCGGCCCGAGTCGCAGGTGAACACGGCGCCGCGCTGGCGGACCGGCTGCCCGCAGGCCGGGCAGTCGCCGAGGCTCTTCCCGTGGTCGTTCGGATCGGCCAGCGCTGGCGGTGGATTCGCGACGATGGCGTCGCAGACCTCGCGCGCGTACTGGCACACGTCCGACATGAAGGTCGCGCGATCGGCCTTGTTCTCCGCGACGTTCGCGAGGCGCCCCTCCCACCGGCCCGTCAGCTCGGGGCTCTTCAGCGCCTCGACCGTCACGGCGTCGATGACGGCGCGCCCCCGCGGCAGGCTCAGGAGGTCCTTGCCCTGGCGGTGGACGTACTTCCGGTCGAGCAGGGTCTGGAGGATGGCCGCCCGCGTCGCGGGGGTGCCGAGCCCGCAGCTGCGCATCGCCCGCTTCAGGGCCGCGTCGTCGAGCTCCTTGCCGGCGGTCTCCATCGCGAGCAGGAGCGAGGCGTCGTTGTACGGACGCGGCGGACGCGTCGCACCCTCGTGCACCTTGCCGTCCGTCACGTCGGCCGGAGAGCCGGCCGGCAGGTTCGGCAGGTCGACGTCGCCCTTCTTGCTGGGCGGCGGGTCGATCGCACGCCAGCCCTCCTGGGTGCAGACCCGGCCCTTCGCGCGGTACGGCTGGGGCTCGAGCGAGCCGTCGGACAGGGGCGTCTTGCAGGGGACCTCGACGATCAGCGTGCTGACGTCGAACCAGGCGTCTTCGCAGAGCACCGCCAGGAACCGCCGCGCGACGAGATCGAAGAGGCGCTTGTGGTCGGGCGGCAGATCGCGGGACGGCGTGCGGCCGGTCGGGATGATCGCGTGGTGGTCGCCGACCTCGCTCGCGTCGACGTAGCGCTTGTTGGCCTGGATGCCGCGCGACAGCACGTCCTGCGCGCACGCCGCGTACGGCGGCAGCGGCTCGAGGCCCCGCACGACGTCGGGCAGCTCGGGCACCTGGTCGGGCGTCAGGTAGCGCGCGTCGGTCCGCGGGTACGTGATGAGCTTGTACTTCTCGTACAGCTCCTGCGCGATGGCGAGGGTTCGCTGCGCGGAGAGGCCATAGCGCTGGTTGGCGCGGCGCTGGAGCGCCGTGAGGTCGTAGAGCAGCGGCGGCGGCTCGCGCTTTCGCGACCGGTCGGCGAGCTGGAGGGTGCCGACCTGGCCCTCGGCCGCGGCGAGCAGGCTGTCGGCGTAGGCCTGATCGAGGATGCGCTCGGAGCTGGGTGCGGCCTGGCCGTCCTTGCTGTCCTGGCGGTCGCGGGCGAACCACGTCGCGGTCCAGCCGTGCTTCTTCCCGCCGTGCTCGACCTCGAGGTCGAGCTTCACCTGCCAGAACGGCTCCGCGACGAACGCCTCGATCTCGCGGTCGCGCGTCACGATCATCGCGAGCGTGGGCGTCTGGACGCGCCCCACCGAGAGGACGCCGCCCGGGTCGGGGCACGCGCACGTGAGCGCGCGGGTGGCGTTGAGCCCCACGAGCCAGTCGGCCTCGGACCGGCAGCGGGCCGCATCGGCGAGCGGATCGAACTCGCGCCCGGGACGCAGGCTCGACCAGCCCTGGCGGATCGCGGCGTCGGTGAGCGAGCTGATCCACAGCCGCAGCGTGGGCTTCTGGCTGTTCGCGAGCTGCATGACGTACCGGAAGATCAGCTCGCCCTCGCGGCCCGCGTCGCACGCGTTGACCACGGCCTCGACGCCGTCGTCGGCCAGGAGCCGCCGCAGCACGCGCATCTGGTCTTCGGCGCCCGAGCGGACCTGCACGTCGAACTGCTCGGGGACCATCGGGAGCGTCTCGAGCCGCCACCGCTTCCAGTCCGGGTCGTAGGTCTCGGGCGGCGCGAGCTCGGCCATGTGCCCGAAGCACCACGTGATCCGGAGGCCATTGCCCTCGAGGTACCCGTCGTGGCGGGACCCGGCGCCCAGCACGCGCGCGAGATCCCGCGCCACGGATGGCTTCTCGGCGATGACCAGCCGCAACCGACCCCTCCAGAGACGCCGTCGTAACGCGTTCGCCGCAGCGCCGGAACGCGAGGCGCGCCCGCGGGGTTAGACAGCACCGATGCTGCCGTTCCTCGCCCTCACCGCCGCCTTCGCCAGCGAGATCCAGGTCTCGGCGCGCAGCCCGGTGGTGGTCGCGATCGACGGGTCGCCCGCGGGCATCGCCGGCACCCTCATCGACACGAAGGATCTGGCGCCGGGCCCGCACCGCATCCAGATCCGCAGCTTCATGGGCGCCGTGCTCGCCGAGGCCATCTTCGACCTCGGGGAAGACGAGCGCCTGCGCGTCGCGTACGACCGCGCCACGCGCACGGTCGCCGAGATCGATCGCCTCCCGCTGTCTTCGCCCGTCGTGCCCGAGCCCGAGCCGGCCCCCGAGCCCCGCCCCGTGCCGAAGAAGCCCGACGTGCAGCTCGCCGACTCCCCCACCGCGAGCCTCGTGATCACGGGGCTCTCCGACATCTCGGGCGAGGTGCGCATCGCGGGGGTGGTCGTGCCGTTCGACTCCACCGCACACGGCTTCCAGGCGCTCGGCCAGGAGCCCCCGGCGGTCGAGGTCCACATCCAGGACAACGGAAAGCTCCGCTACCACGGGGGTATCGAGCTGACGCCCGGCGGCCACAGCGCGTGCCACCTGCACTACCGCGAGACGGCCTGGACGGTGGAGTGCGAGGTCACCGGTCCAGAGGTCCCCGCCGCGCGTTAAGCGAGGGGCTCCCGCTGCGGGACCGGAGGACAGGATGGAAGGCTACGAGCGCTTCAACGGCGGCTTCAGCAAGAAGGTGCAGGTCGGCGAGATGGGGGTGCCGTTCCGCGAGATCCCGCTCACGAACGGCGAGCGCCTCCACATCTACGACTCGAGCGGTCCCCAGGGCTTCGCGCCCGAGCAGGGCCTGCCGAAGCTGCGCGCCGACTGGGTCGCGAAGCGCGAGGCCCGCGGCGACACCAACTTCAGCCAGCTGCACTATGCGAAGCGCGGCATCGTCACCGAAGAGATGCAGTACGTCGCCGTCCGCGAGGGCGTCGAGGGCGAGTACGTCCGCGCCGAGATCGCCGCGGGCCGCGCCATCATCCCCGCCAACATCCGCCACCTCGAGCTCGAGCCGATGATCATCGGCCGCAACTTCCTCGTGAAGGTGAACGCGAACATCGGCAACTCGCGCGTCAAGGCGTCCATCGCCGACGAGGTCGAGAAGCTCACGTGGTCCACCCGCTGGGGCGCCGACACCGTGATGGATCTGTCCACCGGGCCCGACATCCCCGAGACGCGCGAGGCCATCCTCCGCAACAGCCCCGTGCCCATCGGCACCGTTCCGATCTACGAGTGCCTCGAGCGCGTGAAGGGCAAGGTCGAAGACCTGAACATCGACCTGTTCCTCGAGGTCCTCGAAGAGCAGGCCCAGCAGGGCGTCGACTACTTCACCATCCACGCGGGCGTCCTGCTCCGGTACGTGCCGCTCACCGCGAAGCGCGTCACCGGCATCGTCTCGCGCGGCGGCTCGATCATGGCGAAGTGGTGCCTGCACCACCACCGCGAGAACTTCCTCTACACCGAGTTCGCGCGCATCTGCGAGCTCATGAAGCGCTACGACGTGAGCTTCAGCCTCGGCGACGGCCTGCGTCCCGGCAGCATCGCCGACGCGAACGACGCGGCCCAGTTCGGTGAGCTCGAGACGCTCGGCGAGCTCACGAAGATCGCCTGGGAGCACGACGTCCAGGTGATGATCGAGGGCCCCGGCCACGTGCCGATGCACCTCATCAAAGAGAACATGGACAAGCAGCTCGAGCACTGCCACGAGGCGCCGTTCTACACGCTCGGGCCGCTCACCACCGACATCGCGCCGGGCTACGACCACATCACGAGCTGCATCGGGGCCGCGATGATCGGGTCTTTCGGGTGCGCCATGCTCTGCTACGTCACGCCGAAGGAGCACCTCGGCCTGCCCGACAAGGAAGACGTGAAGCAGGGCCTCATCGCCTACCGCATCGCCGCCCACGCCGCCGACCTCGCGAAGGGCCACAAGGGTGCCCGCGAGCGCGACGACGCGCTGTCGAAGGCGCGCTTCGAGTTCCGCTGGGAAGACCAGTTCAACCTGTCGCTCGACCCGCAGACCGCCCGCGACTACCACGACGCCACGCTGCCGGCAGACGCGGCGAAGGTCGCCCACTTCTGCTCGATGTGCGGCCCGCGCTTCTGCAGCATGAAGATCACGCAGGAGGTCCGCGAGTACGCCGCCCAGAACGGCTACGGCGCCGACGAGGCCGTCGAGGCCGGGATGGCCGAGAAGTCCGAGGAGTTCCGCGCGAAGGGCGGCCAGGTCTACGTCCCCCAGCCCGGGGCGAAGTGACGCGATGACCCGCGTCGGGTGGGCCGCGCTGCTGGTGCTCGTGGCGCTCGCCACGGCGTGCCGGCCGCGCGTGCTGTACCCGGACGTGGGGGTCGCCCGGCCCACGGAGCCGGTCGTGCACCTGCGCCGTGCGGACGTCGTGTGGCCGATCGGCGAGCACTACTTCTTCGTGTACTTCGACCCGGCGGGCGACGGCGCCTGGCACCGCATCGAGCTGTTCGCGGGCGTGCGCGAAGGCAAACGCGTGCTGCGCGACCGGTTCGAGCCCGATGCGTCGTTCGACGCGCGCTGGCTGCGTCCGGCGCGGCTCGTGCGCGAGTACCGTGGTGCCCGGGCCGAGCGCCTGATCGACGTCCTCGAGCCGAGCCCCGACACGTACCCGCGCCAGGATCGCTACGTGCTCTCCGGCCCGAACAGCAACTCGTACGCGATGTGGGTGATGCGGCAGGCGCGGGTCGGGCACGACTTCACCGAGCGGGCCGTGGGCCGCCGCGTGCCGTCCTGGGTCGGCCTGTCCGACAGCCGCACGGGTCTCGCCCTGCACACACCGGTGCTGGGCATCGAGCTCGGCCTGGCGGACGGCATCGAGATCGACGTGGGCCCCTCGACTTGGGGCATCGATCTGGTGCCGCCGGCCATCAAGACGCCGTTCGGCCGCCTCGGCGTGCCGCAGCCGAGCCTGCGCCTGGGCGAGCCCGCTCCACAGCGCCGCAAGACCATCGTCGCCGCCGAAGAGGCCGTGCTGACGGGGCTCGGCGTCGATCGGCACGCGATGGCCGCGAAGTTCCCGAGCAAGCGCAGGTTCCGCAAGTGGCTGCGCTACTCGGCGAGGATGCGCCTCCGCGGGCGGGACGCACCCCCACCCTCCACGGTGGAGTGAGAGCGACCACCTGAGCGGAGCCCGCGCTACTCCGGAGCGCGGAGGCCGACGACGGTGGTGCCGGCGAAGATCAGCTCGCCGATGCTCGCGTTGACCGTCTGATCCTTCACGGAGAGCTTCGTCATCGGGACGTTCTCGCCGCGGAACAGGTAGGTCGGGCAGCGCTCGTGGATCTGGCGGACCACGATGTCGTTGCCGTTCAGCGCGATGGAAGCCTGGTGACGCCCGGCCAGCGCGCGGTCGAGCGTGAAGCCGCCTGCACGGGCCCGCGCGGCGCGGGGGCCGCTGCACCAGCGGATGTTGTCTTGCCCGCGGCGGTCGGGGTACGCGAGGCCCGGGTGGGCGGGCTCGCGACCGAGCGTGGCGGTGTGGCCCTCCATCACGCCGAGGCGCATCTCGGTGTCGGCCAGCAGCAGGCCCGCGTAGGGCGCCCCGACCTCCTGGAAGCGGAGCCCCACTGTGGAGGTGGAGATCGCCACGCTCGCCTTCACGAGCGTGCGGTCGCCGGACGACAGCGGCCGCCCGTCGATGCTGACGCCCGTGACCAGCGCCTGGATCCACACGCCCTCGGGCGTGACCTCGACGCGGATGACGGAGCGGTCGGACTTGTTCACCCACCGCCCGTCGGGGAGCATCTCGTAGAAGTAGCTGGCCACCACGTCGGACAGCGGAACCGCCGGCAGCGCCAGACCACACATCACGAGCTCGAGGTCGGGGTTGAGCCCCACGTCGAGCACGATGGTGTCGGAGCCGGAGGTGCGGGTCTGCACCTTCTGCGCGTCTTCGATCGCCGCGTTGACCGCCTCGGGCGTGCCGATGACGAGGCCGCGCCCCGATTCGGTCCATTCCTTGCGGTCTTCGCTCGCGACGTTGTAGCCCACGAGCCACATCGACGCGGGATTGAGGACGGGGAGCGACTCGACGGCCTCGGCCAGCGCGGCGGAGCCCGGCGCGAACCCCTCGAACAGGAGGATGGGATCGGGCGGGAGCAGCGGCGGACGCGCGCCGCGACGGAGCCGCACGAGGTTGCGGTTCTTCGCCGCGAGCTTCACGGGCTCGGGCAGCCAGCACTTGTGCTTCGGCACCGCGCGGAAGACCTGCTTCTCGCCGGGGATGCCCTTCATCGAGAAGCGACCGACCTCTTCCCACGGGATCTCGGCGGCGTTCATGCACACGCGCGTGCCGGGGCCGAACCAGATCTCTTCGGACGGCGCCTTGGCCAGGATGCGGGCGGCCAGGTTCACGGCCTCGCCGAAGGCGTCGCCCTCGATCTCCTCGACGTCGCCCGTGGTCATCGCGAGGCGGATGGACGTGCTGCCGCGGGCGTGGACCTCGTGCTGGATGTCGAGCGCCGCGCGCAGCGCGTCGGTCGCAGCCTGGAACAGGATGAGGAAGGAATCACCGAGGTTCTTCACGATCCGGCCGTTGTACTGCTGCACGATCGGACGCACGAGCTGCTCGTGCTCCTCCAGGATCTTGCGCAGACCCTCCCGGTCGGACCGGGAGACCTTGGCGGTGTAGTTGGCGAGGTCTGTGAAGCAGACCGTCCGTGTGACGGTACCCAAGCGCTCTCCTGCCGGACCGTTCGTCCGGGCGACCTAGGCTACATCGGTTGCGTTGGTCCCGTCGACCCGCTTTGTCTCGATCCGTTATCGGCAGGTTGCAGCGGAGGTGCGCGTGGCCCACGCCAAGCTCTCGGTCAATATCAACAAGTACGCCTTGCTCCGAAATTCTCGCGGTCACGACCAGCCCAGCCTCACGGCTTCGGCGAGCGTCTGCATCGCCGCGGGGGCGCACGGGATCACGGTCCACCCGCGGCTCGATCAGCGGCATGTCCGCTTCGACGACGTCCCCGTGCTGGCGGCCCACCTGACGGCCCATCACCCGGGAATCGAGCTGAACATCGAGTGCCAGGACGACCCGGACCTGCTGGCGATGGTCCGCGAGATCCGGCCGCACCAGTGCACTCTCGTCCCGGTGACGCCGGGCGAGGTCACCAGTGACCACGGCTACGACCCGGTGGCCGACCGCGACCGGCTGCGCGCCGTGATCGAGCCGCTCAAGGCCCTCGGCATCCGCACGTCCTGCTTCGCCGACGCCGAGCCCGCGCAGATCCCGTTGTTCGCAGACACCGGCACCGACCGCATCGAGCTGTACACGGGGCCCTACGCGTGGGCCTGGGGCACCCCGGAGCAGGCGGCGTGGGTGGCCCGCCTGCGCGCGTGCATCACGGCCGCGCGCGACGCCGGGCTCGGTGTGAACGCCGGGCACGACCTCGATCGCCACAACCTCGCCGGAATCGCCGACCACGACGGGCTCGACGAGGTGTCGATCGGCCACGCGCAGATCTGCCGCGCCCTCGAGGTCGGCACCACGCAGTCGGTGAAGGAGCTGCTCGCCGCCCTCGGGTGGTGACGCGTCAGCCGCCGATGTGGTGCTCGGCGGTGATGCGCTGGTTGATGGCGTTCGAGCGCTGACGGGCCTCGCGGGTGGCGAGCCGCTCGGCATAGGCCACGAACGACGGCCGCTTCTCGATCATGTCGAACTGCAGCATGAACCCGACGGTACCGCCGAAGCACACGTCGGCCATCGTGAAGCGGTCGCCGAGCAGCCAGGGCCCGTCGCCGATGGCGTGCTCGATGGTGTCGTGCATGGACTCCCACGTGCCCCAGCCCACCGCACCGGGCCGGACCTCCCACTTGCCCGCATGGGCCGTCGCGCCGGGCTCGATCACGGACGGGCCGAACAGGATCCAGCGGTAGTAGGTGGCCCGCGCGGGGTCGTCGAGCGCGGGCGCGAGGTTCCCGAGGGAGTAGCGGTCGGCGAGCCACAGGGCGATGGCCGCGCTCTCGGTGAGCACCACGCCATCGTCGACGAGCGTGGGCAGCTTGCCCATCGGGTTGAGCGCCAGGAACGAGGGAGCCTTCTGGGCGCCCTTCTGGATGTCGACGAACTCGAGCTCGTACGGGACGCCGAGCTCTTCGAGCATCCAGATGACGTTCGCCGCGCGGGACCAGGGGTGGTGGTAGAGCTTGATGGACATGAGAGCCTCCAGGGCCCGCAACATACTGCACTGATGTTCAGGGCGCCAGCCGGGAGCCCGGAGCCCGGAGCCCGGAGCCCGGAGCCCGGAGCCTCGACACCCGACAGGGCCGCTACGCCGGACGAAACGCCATGCGCTCGCCCAGCGTGGCCTCCGTCTCCGACAACCGGACCCTGTACGCCAGCACCTCGAGCCCCTTCCCCAGCGCCCGATCCAGCGCCGCGGCGAAGCCCGGATCGACGTGCCGCGCCGGGCGCACGACCTCGCCGCCCTCCGTGCCCACGTGCAGCAGCAGGACCGCGCGATCCCCCGCGTCCAGACGGGCTGCCAGCGCGTCGAGGTGCCGCGCGCCCCGCTCCGTCACGCTGTCCGGGAACCACACCGTGCTGCCCTCGCGCAGGGTCGCGTTCTTCACCTCGATCCACGTGCGGTCGGCGCGGAAGTCCGCGCGGCCCTCGCCGGGGAACGGCGCCTCCCGACGCAGCTCGGCGAAGCCCGTGACCTCCGCGATCCGCCCGTCCCGCAGGGCCTCTTCGACGATGCGGTTCGGACGTGCGGTGTTCACCAGGATCCAGTGCCCGTCGATGCACGTCTGCTCGACCGACCACGCGAGCTTCCGCTTCGGGTCGTCGCTGTGCGACAGGCGACACGGCGCGCCCGCCGCCCAGCAGCCCGTCATCGCGCCCGTGTTCGCGAGGTGCGCCGTGACGGGCGTGCCGTCGTCGAGCACGACGTCCGCGAAGAACCGCTTCCGGCGCTCGACCAGCCGCCCGGTGACGAGGCGCGACGGGTAGCGCACGTCAGTCGAGGCGCCAGACGGCGACCTTCAGGTAGCGGCCCTCGGGGAAACGGCTCGACGCCGGGAAGTCCGGCCCCTGGCTGCCCACCCAGATCTCCTGGGCGACGCGGTCGGCGCGCTTGAAGCCCTCGAGCACGAGCCCCCGGAAGTCCCGCGGGCTCATCTCGCCCTGGTTCGAGGCGACGACGACCCAGCCGTCCGCGTCGATCACGCGAGCCGCGGCACCCACGAGGCGCGGCAGGTCCTTCTTCGCGGACCAGGTGCCCTCGCGGCTGTGCGAGTAGCTCGGCGGGTCCAGGATCACGCGGTCGAACATCCGCTGTGTGCGACGGAAGCGGTCGAGCGCCTTGAACGTGTCTTCGGCGACGAATTCGTGCGCGTCGAGGGCCAGCTCGTTGAGGCGGAAGTTCGCCTCGGCGCGGTCGAGGTATTTCTGCGACAGGTCGACGCTCACGGTCTCGGCGGCGCCGTTGAACGCGGCGCTCACGCTGAAGGCGCCCGTGTACGCGAACGTGTTCAGCACCCGGGTGCCGCCCCAGGTCGGCTCGAGCCAGGCCCGCACGTCGCGCATGTCGGCGTAGAGGCCCACGTCGGGCCCATCGTGCGGCCGGACCCCGTACGTCACGCCCCGCTCCAGCACCCGCACGTCGTCCGTCGGGACGTGGCCGTCCAGCAGGCCCGGCGCGGGGTCGAAGCGCGAAGGCGCCGCGTCACGCGGGTCGGTGCGGTAGCACAGGTGGATCCCGCGCGGCGCACGCGTCTCGATCAGCCACTCGACGAGCACCGGCAGGATCGGCGCGAGCGCCGGGCTGTCGAGGACCACGGTGGCATGGTGGCTCCACCAGTCGACGCGGACGCCGGGCAGCCCGTCGTTCTCGGCGTGGACCAGCCGATAGCCCGTGGTCTCCGGGCCGATCACGGCGTCGCGCAGCGCGGCGGCCCGGCCCAGCAGGCCCCGCAAGGTGGTCGCGTCGCCCGGCGCATCGCCGAACCCGAACACCCGCACCGCGAGCCAGCCGCTGTCGGCGATGCCCACGCCGAGCCGCTCCCCGCGCTCGTCGCGCAGCTCGACCCACTCGCCGGGATTGCCGCGGCCCTTCACGACCTCCTTGGGGTAGACCCACGGAAAGCCCTTGCGGAGCCACTTCGCCGAGTACCCGTTCACGGTGACGGCCCGCATCACGCCTCCAGCAGCCCGACGGTCCCGGGGACCGCCCCCGCATCGACCCAGGTGACCTCGGCCCACGAGATCACGACCCCCTCGCCGGGCGCGACGATCTCGTCGAGCTGGGCCCCGGAGAGATCGACCAGCGACCCCAGCACGTCGCCCTTGTCGAACCGCGCCCCCGGCTCGAGGCGCTCGCGGAAGATCCCGCCCACGCGGGCCCGCGGAGCCGGTGCACGCCGCCAGGGCCCGCCATCCACGCGCGTGGGGTGACGCACGCCGGGGAAGTCGACCAGGCCGAGGCAACCGAGCACGCCCCTCACGGCGTCGGCCGCCGCCGCCACGGCGGGCGCGGAGATCCACCGCCGCGGCCCCGCCTCGACCGTGATGGCGGGCACGGCGCCGCGGTTCACCATCGCGCCCGCCAGGCTGCGATCGAGGGAGTACCGGACATACTGGTCATCCGGGTACTCCCGCAGCACCGTCAGCCCGCTCGCCGCGGCGTACTTCTCGAGCATCGGCGCGAGCTTCGCTCCCCGGCCCCGCGCCAGCGCCCGATCGACGATGGCGTACGGGATCGAGCGCGCGCTGTCGGCGTGCAGGTCGATGACCAGCCCCACCCGACGCGCCGCGAGGTCCTTCCAGATCGACGCCGCGTGCCGCTCGGACTCGCTGCCGTCGCGATGGCCGGGGAACAGCCGGTTCAGGTCGGCCCCGTCGGGCGGCAGCACGCGCGTGCGGTTCGACAGCCCCGCGGGATTCAGGCTCGGGTAGAGCACGACGGCGCCTTTCAGCAGGCGCTCGGCGAGCCACCGGTCGAGCTCCTGCACCACCGCCACACCCGTCGCCTCGTCGCCGTGGATGTTGGCCGTGATCGCCACGACCGGCCCGGCCGACGCCTCGTGCACGAGCACGGGCACCGTGTCGCGGCGAGAGGTGCGGAGCTGGTGCACGG
The DNA here is from genome assembly GCA_020632875.1 of Alphaproteobacteria bacterium. GTDB lineage: Bacteria > Myxococcota_A > UBA796 > UBA796 > JACKEQ01. Next base: position 821,337 of record JACKET010000001.1, on the reverse strand, counting down.
ACCGGGGCATCTCGCACGGCTATCCAGCGCAGACGGCGATCGCGAGCACACCGAGCAGGACGAGCGCGACGAACGGCCCACCCACGACCAGCAGCGTCCAGCCGAGCGGGGCGACGGGCACGCGTTCGAGGTCCGCCACGAGGCTCTCCACGGCCTCGGCGTCGAACACCACGTCCCCGCCGGAACGCACGCGCTCGGCCAGCGCTTCGAGGCCCGCGTCGTCGAGCTCGTCTTCGCTCGCGAGCATCGCGCGGGCCTGCTCCTCGAGCGTTCCGGGACGCGCGCCGCACGCGCGGCAGGCGGTGAGCGCGCCCCACTTCGCGGCGCCGCAGGAGAGGCAGACGGCGCGCATCAGTCGGGCTGGATCTCCGGCCCGTCGTCGAGCGCGGGCCCGCCTTCGGGCGGATCCTCGACCGCTTCGTCGTCGACGCCCTCCTTGCCCTCTTCGTCGTCCACCACGTAGCCGAGCACCTCGAGCATGCTCTTCTCCTTCTTGGTGAACACCGGGTGGTCGCTCTCGGCCCGCTTCGACGGGTCGTACGCGGGCAGGCTGGCCCAGTGGGCCTCCATCGCGGACCGGAGCGTGGCGACCTCGTCGGGACGGGCCTCTGCGAGGTCGGCCGTCTCGAGCGGGTCGGTCTCGATGTCGTAGAGCTCGGCATGGTCGTGGGCGTCGACGATGAGCTTCAGGTTCGCCGAGCGGATCGCGCGGAACGTGTTCTCCCAGCCCTCTGCGGGGATCTGCGGGTAGAACGACCGCACCAGATCGAGCCCCGCCGAGTCGAACGACAGCACCTCGCTGAACAGCGCGGGACGGAGCGTGCCGAGCAGCGACTTCGAGTCCGTCGCGGTCGGTGCGGGCGGCAGCTCGGCGAGGTCGGTGAGCGTGGCGAAGAGGTCCTGGGTGGTGACGGGCTGCGCGACCCGCGCGGGCTGCAGCTTCTTCGGGTACCGGATGATCAGCGGGACGTGCAGGAGCGTCTGGTACATCCCGAACCGGTGGCCGTAGCGCCGGTGCTCGCCGAGCGACTCACCGTGGTCGCTCGTCACCACGACGATGGTGTCGTCGAGCACGCCGCGCTTCTCGAGGTTCGAGAACAGCCGGTTCGTCCAGTCGTCGAGCTCGTGCAGGCAGGCGTCGTAGACCGATCGGGTCGCTTCGATCTCGTCGCCCGTGAACTCCACGGCGCCGTAGCCGTACGCGAGCTGGTTCACGAACGTCACGTCGGTCTTCAGCGCGAGCTGCTGGCGCGCCTCGTCCATGACGGGGTCGCGGTGCTCCTTCCCCGGGACGCGCGGCTTGTGGGCCTCCATGTAGTTCAGATACGCGAGGAAGGGCTTCTGCGGGTCGTGGCCCTTGTCGAGCCAGCGGAACAGCGCCCGCCCCGTTGCAGGAGCCCCGTTGTAGTAGGCATTCCCGGGACGCTTGCCCTCGAAGGCCGGCGAGATCTCGGTGGACGCGTCGTCGGGGAGCAGCTTCATCCGCGTGGCCTTGCGGACGAGCGGCCACCACTCCCGCCAGCTCGTCTCGATCGTGCCGAACCCCTGGAGCAGGTTGGCGCCGCGCTTCGACAGGTTCGGGTTGGCCGAGAACGCGAACGTGTCGTACCCGTTCTGCTGGAAGTGCTCGGCGAGGGTGACGTGGTGCTGGTCGAGCCACCGCCACTCGAAGCTCGCGCCGTGCGTCGTGGGCGCGAGGCCCGTGAAGATGGAGCCGTGGCTCGGCACGGTCCACATGCCCGGCGACACGGCGTTCTCGTACACCACCCCCTGCTCGGCGAACGCCTTCAGGTTCGGCGTGGTGTCGACCGGATGGCCGTACACGCTGAGGTGGTCGGCGCGGACCGTGTCCCACAGCACGATGAGCACATTCGGATGCGCGAGGGGCGGCGGGCCCTTCGGACGGGTGGCCTGGAACACGGCGGCCCCCGCGGCCAGCGCGGCGACGACCGCGAGCCCGACGAGCAGCGGACGCTTCACGAACGCCCGTCCAGCACGTGTGCATCGAGCACGAACGTCGTGAACGTGCCCTCGAGGACGGCCCGCTCGCCCACCGTGCCGCGCACCTCGACCACGCGCTTGCGACCCTTCTCGCCCGTCACGCGCGCGGCGAGCGCCACCGTCTCGCCGACCGACACGGGCGCGACGAACCGCACGTCGGCCGAGCCGAGCACGACGTTCGGGTCGTTCACCGCGACCATCGCCGCGTAGTCGGCCGCCGAGAACACGAACCCGCCGTGCACGAGGCCCCGGTCGTCGGCCCGCATGGACGGGATCGTCGCGAGGTGCACGGTGGCCTCGCCAGGCGCCATGGCCACCACGGTGCCGGAGAGCGAGGGGTCGATCGCGGGATGGGTGCCGGGTCGCATGCGTCCTCCGCCACCCGGAATAGCCCGCAGCGACGCCGTTGCGTATGCTTCGGTATGCGAATCCTCCTGTATGCGGTCGCGCTCGTCGCGGCCTGCAAGAAGCCGGCGCCTCCGCCCGCGGTCGACATCGACGCCATGCTCCACGGCACCCGGCCCCCCGAAGCGCGACCGTTGATCCCCGCCTTCCGCGCCACCGCGCACGACGGCACGCCGCGCGACCAGGCCGACCTGCTCGGCAAGCCCACGGTGATGTGGTTCTTCCCGGCCGCGAACACGTCGGGGTGCACGGTCGAGGGCTGCGGATACCGCGACCACTACGAGGAATTCGCGGCGCTCGGCGTCCGAATCGTCGGCGTGTCGTTCACCGACGTCGAGACGAACCGCGCCTGGGTCGAGAGCCAGGGCTTCCAGTACGAGATCTGGCGCGACGACGACCGCGCGCTGGCGCTCTACTACGACGCCGCCGACGACCGGAACCAGCAGTACCCCAAGCGCCGCACGCGCGTCCTCAACGCCGACGGCAAGGTCGTGGTCGAGTACAACGACAAGATCATCGTGGGCGCGCACCCCGACGAGGTGCTGGAAGACGTGAAGCTGCTCTTCGGGAACCGGTAGGCCGGGATCGGGGACCCGGACCGGGACCGGGACCGGGACCGGGACTCGTGGACCGTGGACCGTGGACCGTGGACCGTGGACCGTGGACCGTGGACCGTGGACCGTGGACCGTGGAGCGTGGAGCGTGGAGCGTGGAGCGTGGAGCGTGGAGCGGGGACCGGGGACCGGGGACCGGGGACCGGGACCGGGACCGGGACCGGGGATCGTGGACCGTAGACCGTAGACCGTGGACCGTGGACCGTGGACCGTGGACCGTGGACCGTGGACCGTGGACCGTGGACCGGGGACCGGGGACCGGGGACCGGGGACCGGGGACCGGCGACCGTGGACCGGGGACCGGCGACCGGCGACCGGCGACCGGGGAATGTGAAGCGGTTCGAGAACGGCGAGCCCCGCGCTCGCGATCGACCCGCTCCGCCCCCCAGATCGGGGATCGACCCCCTCCAGAGACGCTGACCGGTCCACGGTCTACGGTCAACGCGAGCTTCCGTGGACCGTGAATCGGCTCCGACCGAGGTCGGGGATCGACCCCGTCGGCCCCTCGAGAGACGCTGACCGGTCCACGGTCCACGGTCCACGGTCCACGCGACCTCCAGCCACGCCCGCCGACTACGACACGCTGCGGTCCACGGTCCACGCGACCCTCCGGCCACGCCCGCCCGCCGACTACAAGACGCTGACCGGTCCACGGTCCACGGTCCACGGTCCACGCGACCTCCAGCCACGCCCGCCGACTACGACACGCTGGCCGGTCCACGCCCCCGGCCACTCCCGCCCTACTCGTCCTCGAAGTCCCGGAAGGCCGCCGGACACGTGTAGGCCGCCCCAGCCGCGGCCGCTGCGGCTTCGGCGTCGCGGACGAGCTCCTTCACGAGCTTGCCGATGGGCGCGCGCTTCGTGCGCTCCTCGAGCGCGGGCTTCAGCCGCTCGAGCTCGGCGTCGGTCCACACGTTCCCGAGCAGCTTGCTGACGCGGAGCAGCGACAGGAACAGGTCGTCCCGGCCGGGCGCGTCGCCATCCCCCACCACGCGGATGTGCTCACGCAGCCGATTGCGGATGGCCTCTTCGGCCTGGCCGTCGACTTCGGGGTAGCGCATGCGCCACGGGACGAACAGGAACCGGTCCTGCACGGGGCTCACGATGCCCTTCGACGCGAGCTCTTCGAGCGCTGCGGCCCGGATGTACCCGATGCCCGAGAGGAAGCGGTGGGACACGGCCCCGATGCACTTCTTCATCGTGAGCTGCCGACCCTCGAGGCGCTCCTCGGCCATCCCGAGCGCGCCGGGCGACCGCGGCCCCGGGCGGAGCGCGAAGGTGTTCGCCTTCACCGCCACCAGTCGCTCGGTGACCTGCATCTCGGCCACGAGCGCCCCGGCCAGCGCGTAGGTCGCGTAGAACCCGCCCACGAGGGACTTCCCCGTCACGTCGTGCAGGGCGAAGAGCAGGTACTCGTGGTGCAGCCCTAGTCCGCCCACACCCGGTCTCCTTCGAGGCACCGCGCGTCTTCGTGGTTCAGGACCACGCTGAACACGGGCGCCTCGACGAGCTTCGGCAGCTGCCAGTTCGTGCCGAGGCCCCCTTCGAGGTGGCCGCGGCCGGCGAGCACCACCAGGTAGCCCTCGCCGTTCCACGGGGTCGCGGCGAGCTCGGCGATGCGGAAGTCGCGCCACGCCATCGACGTGGCGAAGCGCGCCTGCACCTCTTCGGACATCTGGTGCGCGTGGGCGCCCATCGATTCCTTCAGGAAGGCGTCGTAGCCCTCGGGGACCTCGATCTCGCGCTCTTCGGGCTTCGGACCCAGGTCGAGCCCGGCCGCGATCACGGTCACGCCGTTCTTCGAGGAGGTGACGAGCTTCTTGTACGGCTTCCACGGGAAGCCCCAGGTCTCGCTCCACTTCAGCTCGGCGGGGAGCGCGCCGGCCTTCACGTCGCCCTTCGCGAACGCGTCGAGCACGCCCTGGTTGGACTCGTGGACCGCTTCCATCGCCAGCGTCACGGGCCCCTTGTCGGCCAGCGACTGGACCACGGAGAGCGCGCGCTTCATGTCGGTCTTGGACCCGTGGCGCTCGCCGAGCACGATGACCGCGGGGGCGCCGCGCGCGACGATCTCTTCGAGCCCCACGTCCTCGCATGTGTGCGCGAGCGCTGCCGCCATCCAGAACATCAGGCCTCCCCGGGGTTGGTGTAGCCTGACACAGAGGAGAGTGCCGTGGCGGGAGACGACGACCTCGAGCTCAACACCCTCCACCGCTTCGCCAAGCACTCTCCGCGGCTCGTGCTCGAGGAGTACAGCCACTGCGAGGTGCCCGCGGGTTGCGGCGGCGTCGTGCTGCGCTGGCGCGACCCGTCCGAGGGCGTGCCGCTGCAGCTCGTCGTCGCGGCCGACGGCGACCTGCAGGTGCTCGTCGACGGGCGCTTCGTCTCGCCGACGCTGTCGCTGCAGCCCGGCACACACAGCATCGCCGTCGCGCTGACCGGAGCCACCTCGCCGGCCATCGCCCTCGCGCTGCGGCTCGCCGGTCCGGGCCAGTACCTCCGGCCGGGCGCGCTGGTCTGGGCGACGGGCGCCAGCACGCGGATCCGCCACGCCCACGAGGAGGGCTGGGCCCAGCCGCGGTTCGACGACACGCGCTGGCGGCCCGCGACGCCGGCCGTGGGCGTCGATCTGGGCAAGCGCGAATGGCGGTTCCGCCAGGTCGAGAACATGGGCGCGATGCTCGTCGCGACCGGCGGCCCGACGCTGTGGCTGCGCGACACGTTCGAGGTGCCGGGATGACGGCGGTCCTCGTGCCCCAGCACTTCGGCTCGCTCCTGTTCGAGCGGCACACGAGCCGGTACCTGCCGTTCGACCCCGAGAGCACGGCCCTCCTCGAAGCCCTCGCCGCGAAGCCCGTCTACGACGTGCTCGATGACGTACCCGAGGCCGATCGCCCCGGCGTCGTCGGGCTGTTCCAGGCACTCGAGGATCGCGGGCACGCCACGCTCGACGGTCGCCTCGATCTGACGCGCCTCGACGTGGAGCCGCCCGAAGCCCACCTCACCGGGCCGCTGGCCGTGCACCTCGAGATCATGGGCGCCTGCAACCTCGCCTGCACCCACTGCTTCGCGATGCCCCTCCCCCGGCACCGCGATCCGCTCGGTCTCGACGAGCTCGATTCGCTGTTCGCCCAGCTCGCGGCCATCGGCTCGTACCGGCTGGGCCTGACCGGCGGAGAGCCGCTGCTCCGGAAGGATCTGCTCGACATCCTCGATCGGGCCCTCGCTCACGGGCTGCATCCGTGCCTCACGACGAACGCGCTCCTGCTGGACGAGGCGCTGGCGAAGGCCCTCGGCGAGCGCCGGCTCGTGTGGCTCAACGTGAGCCTCGAGGGCCCCGACGCCGCGACGAACGACCCGGTCCGCGGCGAAGGCACGTTCGAGGCCGTCTGCGCGAAGCTCCGGATGCTCGCCGAGCATGCCCGCTACACCCTCGCGTTCACGATCACCGACGCGAACAGCGAACGCGTCGAGGAGGCCGCGGCGCTGGCCCGGGATCTCGGCGCGTCCAACGCCGTGTTCCGCCCGCTCTACCCCGTCGGGGCTGCGTCGACCGCGCAGATGCCCGGATTCGACGCCTACTCGGGCGCCCTCGAGCGGCTCTCGGCGTGCGGAGACCTCGGCGCCATCGACGCCTTCGCGCCCACCTCCCGCGCGCCGGCACAGGCCCGCACGTACACGGGCCCCGGCTGCGGGGCCGCCAATCTCGTCGCGAGCATCGACGTGTCGGGCAACGTCAATCCGTGCAGCTTCCTCGGCGCCGGGACGGTCGCGGGCAACGTTCGGGCCCGGCCGTTCCGCGAGATCTGGGACGAGGGCGGGTCCTTCCGCCGCCTGCGGGCGCCGTCGCAGAACGGGTTCCGCGGCGGGTGCCGCGCGCGGAGCCAGGCGTTCTCCGGCGATCTCGACGGGCCGGACCCCTGGTTCGACGCGTGGGAGGCGGGCCGGGGCCAGCATCCGCTCGCGAACGTGGAGGTCGGGTGAGCGTGCTGGACGCGTTCGACCCGCGCGAGGACCCCGGCGCGGCGCTGGTCCTCGCCGATCGGGCTCTCGAAGATGGCGACGACCGGCTCGCCGCGGCGGCCCTCGACCGCGCGTACGGCCTCGATCCGCGCAACGAGCGGACGGAGCGGCTGCGGGCCGAGGTCCTGAGCCGGCTGGAGGTGCGCGAGCACGGGCTCGTCTGGCGCTACGTGCCGGCGGGCACCTTCCTGATGGGCTCGCGGGACGGCGACCCCGACGAGAGGCCCGTCCACCCGGTGCGCGTCGACGGGTTCTGGCTGATGGACACGCCGATGACCTGGGCCGACGAGAACCGCCTGCGGGGGTTCGAGCCGCCGCCGAACGGCGGGCCGTCGCCGGAGCCCGAGGGCTGGAGCCAGTTCCAGGAGGGCAACCACTACAAGATCCGCGGGTACTACTGTGCCGACGGCGAGGACCGGCGGTGGGAGCCCGGCGCCTACGGCCGCAAGCCGCTGGTCACGGCGGGCTGGCAGGACGCCGAGGCGACCGCGCGCGCGATCTCCGGGAACGGCGTGTGGTACGGCCTGCCCACCGAGGCGGAGTGGGAACGCGCCGCTCGCGGTGGGCGGATCGGCTGCCGGTTCCCCTGGGGCGACGAAGAGCCGGCGCCCGGCGAGATGGACTTCGGCCGGTTCGGCGACTTCGCGCTGGCGGACCCCCGCACCACGCGACCCAATGGCTACGGGCTCTACGCGATGTGTGGCTCCGTCTGGGAGTGGACGGCCGACCTCTACGACGCGCTCGCGTACACCGGGGCGCCGCCGGGCACCGAGGCCTACGAGCGCGTGATCCGAGGGGGCAGCTGGGCCGACAGCGCGGCGGCGTGCACCGTGAGCTTCCGGTCGTCCCTGGGCTCGGTGCCGCTCGGCGACGACGAGTGGGGCGACAACATGACGCCCTGCGTCGGCTACCGCCTGGCGCGGTACGAAGGGCTCCCGGCACACATCGAGCCGACCCTGGTCCCTCCCGAGCGGCGGTAGCTCACTCCCGCCGGAACACCCGCTTCGCCTCGAGCACCTCGCCGTCGGGCGACGTGAAGCGCATCGTCATCACCAGGGTCTCGGCATCCGCGAGCTCGCGGAACGACTCCAGGATGCCCGGCCGGCCGTCGCGCAGCGTCAGGTCGCCGCGTGTGTACAGCACGTCGCCGCGCATCTCGGCGCTCACGTCGACCGCGCCGATCCGCGGATACGCCACGCTGCGCGCGACGCCGTCGAGCGGGTGCTCGTCGATCCGCCGGTACCAGCCGCTCTGCACGTAGACGGTCGCGCGGTCCTCGCTCCACTCGATGGTGTGCGTGGGGGTGCCGCTCTCCGCGAGCGTCCGCTCGATCCAGCTCAGCCCCTGGGCGCCGAGGATGGCCCCCATCGACTCGGACGCCTTCGGATCGAGCGTCCAGGCGCCGTTGAAGAGCGGATTGGCGAATGCGGTGGCGAGCAGCAGGACCATGCGGAACCTCCAGCTCTCCGGTAGCCCCCGCGCCCGGGCCGCACGCTTACGCGCGCTTTCAGGACCTCAGGGCGAGCGCCCCGAAGATCGCGGCCACCAGGATGACGAGCCCCGGATGGACCTTGCCGACGAGCGCGGCGAACGCGAGCACGGCGAGGATTCCGCCCACCCAGCCCGTGATGCCGGTCGGCGCGAGGTCGTACGCCACGAACGCGAGCATGCCGACGATCGCGGGCTTCACGCCCTTGAGCGCGCCGGCCACGTAGGGATTCTCGCGGTTCTGGATCAACACGCCCGCGAGCAACCCCATGAGGACGGAGCTCGGCGCCAGCACGCCGAACAACGCGGCCGCCGCACCGAGCGCGCCGGCGTCGTGCCACCCGACGTAGAGCGCCATCTTCGTGGCGATCGGGCCGGGCAGGCTGTTGCCCACGGCGAGGCCCTCGAGGAACTGCTCGTCCGTGACGAACCCGTTGCCCACGCACTCCTGCTGCATCAGCGGCAGCATGCTCGGCCCGCCGCCGAACCCGAAGAGCCCGACCCGCGCGAACGCGAGGAACAGGCCGGGTGCGCTCATGGCTCCGCGGCCTGCTCGGCCCGCGCGAGCAGCTCGCGCTTGCGCGCCGCGGAGAGCTTGCCCTGCATCGCCTTCATGCGCGGCTTCGGCTTCTTGTCGCTCGCGAGCTGGCGACCGAGCAGCCGGTGCACCACGGTGCCCGCCATGGTCAGCCCGAACATCGCCGGCATCCACGCGACCGAGCCCTGCACCTGCAGGCGCATGTCGCACGTGTGCTTGCCGTTCTCCTTCTCGGCGCAGATGCACCGGAAGGCGGCCTGGGCCGCGGCGTCGAGGTCGTTCGGCGGCTCGTCGGTCCACACGCACTCGAAGCCCGCTTCGATGCCCTTCGTGCGGAGGTTCTCGCGCACGATGCGCGCGAACGGGTCGATACGCGTCTCGGAGAGGTCGGACACCCGGATGCGCGTCGGATCCATGCGCCCGCCCGCGCCCATCGCGCTGATCACGGGGATGCCGCGCTTCACGCACGCCTCGAGCAGGTGCAGCTTGGCGGTCATGTTGTCGATGCAGTCGAGCACGTAGTCGGGCCGGTGCGCGAGGATCTCCTCGCTCGTCGACCAGTCGTAGAACGTGGGCAGCACGACGACTTCGCACTTCGGGTTGATCGCCTCGCACCGCTCGCCCATCAGCTCGGCCTTCGACTTGCCGACCGTCTTCCGCGTGGCGTGCAGCTGGCGGTTCACGTTCGTCACGCACACCCGGTCGAAGTCGATGAGCACGACCTTCCCGACGCCCGACCGCACCAGTGCCTCGGCCGCGTACGACCCGACGCCGCCGAGCCCGATGACCATGACGCTCACGGCGGAGAGCCGATCGAACCCGTCGCCGCCGACGAGCAGCTCGGTGCGGTGGAACGGATGCATCTTGCGCATGGGCCCTCCCGGTGCGGACGAGCCTCCCTCTATCCCGCCACCCAGAACGCGACCGTCGCCCACAGGCCGCGCGCCACGAGCTGTGGGTCGGTCCCCTCGAACAGCACGCCGAGATCGACGACCTCGACGTAGTCCTGGGTCAGCGCCTCGGACAGGGGCTCGGGGAAACGCGCACGCTGCACCGGGAGCCCCCGTGCGCCCGGGGGATCCGCGGTGCGATCGAGCCACTGCATGCAGAAGTACGGCGTGTTCCGCGTGACCTCGGTGTCGAGCTCGTGGTGCGTGAAATGCTTCGCCATCCACGCGTCGAGCGCGACCGCCCCGAGCGGGCCGTCGGCCTCGGGGTCGCCGTGCAGGATGCCGCCGATCGACACGACGGCCAGGGTGCGATCGCGCAGCGGCGCCCGGTCGACCATCAGGCGCAGCACGGCCTGGATGCCGGCCTCCGCGCCCACCAGCACGAATCGCGCCGCCGGATCCTCCATCGCCTCGCCCGCCACGTCCTCCAGCGCGTCGGTCGCGAGATCGGCCCACGGCACGCGGTACGCCTTGCGCACCATGCCCGCGAGCGCGTCCAGCACGGGCTCGGGCTCGCGGCCCTCCACCAGGATCCAGACCGCCCCCACCCTGCGCTTCAGGGTCTCGGGGAACAGGTCGGCAGCGGGGCCGTCGGCAGGCGCCTTCTCGCCCGCCCCCCACGCCTCGAGGGCCTGCCAGGTGGCCGCCGTGCCCAGGCGGCTGGACGGGTCGTAGTCGGGCCCGAGCTCGATCGGATCGTCGAGCCGCGCCGCGAGCCCCGCTTCGTCTTCTTCGTAGAGGAGGCGCCAGCGGGCCTCGAGATCGGGGAGCTTCGCGAGGCGCTCGATCAGCGCCTTCTCGCCTTCGATGGACGCCGGGAGGTCGGACAGGCCCGTTCCCGTGACCTTCTTCTCGGGGAAGCGGCCGGCCGGGTGGTACGGCACGTTCGCGACCACGGCGCGAATCCACGCGTCCTGGTCGCCTCCTTCGGCCGTCACCCTGCCGAGGAGCAGCTCCGCGAGGACCGTCTTGAACATCCGCTCGCCGTCGAGCGCGGGCGAGCGCGGCCACGACAGCCAGCCGATGGCGAAGGAGACGGCAGCGGCGACGCTCGCGGTGGCGAGCGTCAGGGGGTCGGTCACCGGCGGCGGTCGCCGTTCTGCGGATTCGGGCGCGGACGCACCGGAACCGGGACCAGCTCGGGCTCGGGGTTCAGCGCGGCTTCGAGCTCGGCGAGCCATTCTTTGGCCCTTCTGCCGAGATCCTCCAGCGCTTCGACCCACTTGTTGGCCATGTGACCACCCTCGCTCGTCTCATCGTACAGGGAAAGGCGGGCCAGCCGCCACCGTGCTCTCTCTCCTGAACACGGTGGGAGGCCGGACAAGCCCGCCCGGGCTGTCACTTTCGGTCAGCCGCCTCGAGCCAGGCGTCGAGGCGGGCGATCCGGGCATCGAAGCGCGCGCGCTCCGCCGGATCGAGCGTGCGGCGCGTGAGGCCGTGGTAGTCGATCGGATCGACGACCTGCTCGTTCTTCTCGAGCTCGTAGTGCAGGTGCGGCGCCGTGGAGTGGCCGGTATTGCCGGACAGCCCGACGACCGAGCCCTTGGCCACCCGAGCCCCCTCCTTCACGTCGGTCTGCGACAGGTGGAGGAACCGGGCGAGCGTGCCGTCGGGGTACCTCACCTCGACGCAGTTCCCGTTGTTCTTCACGTTCCAGTCGACCCGCGTCACGACGCCGTCGCGGGGCGACACGATCGGCGTGCCCTCGGGCGCCTTGAAGTCCATGCCGCGGTGCCGCGGACGGTCCTTCAGGAGGCTCGTGATCTGCTCGTAGCCCTCGATCGGGCTGTCCTTCAGGGCCCGCGAGACCTCGACGCCCTCTTCGTTCCACCAGCTCGGCCAGGTGTCGCCCTCGGCCGTGTAGCGGTAGGCGCGCAGCGTCCCGAGCTTCTTCGACCGGTAGCGCGCGGCCGGGATCTGCAGACCCGGCCCGGAGCCCTCCCACGCGACAGTGACGTGGTCGCCGGCCTGCAGGTCGCGGCGCAGATCGAGGTCCCACACGAACAGGCGCGCGACGACGGCCGCCACCTCGTCGCCGCCGTCTCCGATGCCGTTCGAGAACGTGCGCGCGAGGCTGTGCTCGATCTTCAGCGATGCCGTGCGCACGTCGTCGGGGATCTCGGGAGCGGCCGGCTCGGCGGGCACTTCGGGCTCGATCTCGGCGAAGGCCTCGTCCTCGACGGGCTCGATGGGCTGGACGGGCTGGACCGGCACGGGCGGGTCGGCGATCTCGTGGACCACGGCGGCCGGTGCCGGCATCTCGGGTGCGATCACCGCGGGCTCGTGCGTGCCGGGAGACAGGAGCATGCGCGTGCCGAGCACGACGTTGAGGAGCATGCTCGCGCCGCACAGGGCGAACAGGCCCCACGGACGCCCACCGGGTGGGTCGAATCGGTTCATGGATGTCTCCGGTGCCGCGAGGAGGGATGCGGCGGAAGGGGGAGGAGGAGGGAGCGGGAGGAGGGGTTCGGCTACTCGGGCATCCCCTGCTCGATCCAGCCGAGGACCAGGGAGATGTCCTCGTCGGGCAGAGGTGGCAGCCCCAAAGGCATCCCAGGTTTCTCCGGTCGTGTCAAGGACTTCGGCTGTTGTCCGCGTTGCACGGTGTCTCGCTGGGCCTCCTGGCGGCGGCGCAGCAGGGCGGGACCGATCTTCTCGGCGTGCGGGCGGATGCCCTCGGGCGACTGGAGGTGGATGCCGGTCTCGGGGAACCCGAAACCCCCGGCGTTGCCGGGCCCGCGGCGGCCCTGGTTCGCGGGGAGCGACGGGTCCATGTGGCAGTGGGCGCAGATCTTCCCGAACACGCGCTCTTCGACCTGCGCCCAGGTGACGGGATCCTTCGTGGGCTGCGGATCGGCCGTGGGAGGCGGCGGATCCGTCCACTCGGGGTCGGCGAGGAACAGGTAGTCGCGGATGGCCACCGCATCGTCGAGCGACACGCCGAACGACATCATCGTCGACGAGGGCGCGATCTTCCGCGGGTCCATGATCCACGCCACCGTCATGTCGGGCGACATCCGCGCGCGGACGTGCGCGAGGTCGGGGGCCATCGCGATGCCCGGGGACGCCGGCACCGCCGCGCCGAAGCCGTGGCACGCCGTGCAGCCCGACGTGACCAGCTTCGCCTTGCCCTTGTCGAGGTTCTTCTTCGTGGGCTTCGGCGTCTTGTCGACGGTCGCGGTGTGGGTCGCGAAGGCCTGCGCGATGGCGGCCCGATCCGCGGCATCCAGCCCGAAACGCGGCATGCCCTCGGGCAGGCCCGGGCGCACGTCGTGCGGATCGGCCAGGTAGCTCTCGATCCACGCGGGCTCGAGGCGCGCCATGGCCGCGGAGAGCGACGGCACCTCGAGGTACGACGCGACGTTCTTCTCGTACCGCTCCCACAGGGGGAAGTACTGCATCGCGGTCTCGCGCTTGGCCGGGTCGCGGCTCGTGTCGCGGATCCAGATGTGGCAGCCGGTGCACGACTCGTCTTTCGTCGCGACGTCGATGCCCGGCACGGCATGGCACAGGTTGCAGTTGCCCTTCGCGAAGGCCTTCGCCGCGGCGGGCGACGGCGCGGCGCCCGGCTGGGCGGTCGCGAGGGTGAGCGAACCGAGGACGACCGCCGCAGCCGCGGCGGGGAGCATGCGCTTCATGGGCGCATTCTAAGGGCTGGGCGCCGCGGGATCAGCTGTTCGGCGCGTTCTTGCGGGCCTTGCGGTCCTTCTTCTTCTTGCCCTCGTCGGCGTCCGCGTCCGCGGGCTCGATCTCGATGCCCTCGAACCCGACGGCCTCGACCGGCACGACCTCCACGTCCGCCGCGACGACATCGGCCGCGAAGCCGTCGTCTTCGACGGGCTCGTCGATGAGGTCCATCACGGTGCCGATGCTCGCGACCTTCATCTCGGCGGGGATGTACATGCCGCAGGCGAACGCCTGGCTGGAGACGAACAGGGTGGCGGTGAGCAGGGCGAAACGCATGGTGACCTCCGATGTACAGGTCGACCACGCGGCGCTTCCGCGGTTCCGGGAAATCTCGTGGACCCGGGCTCGCCGTCCGAAGTCCTTGTCAGCGTTGGACCCGCCGCACGGGCCCAAGTGGCCAGGCTCGCAGGCCACCGGTCGGGCTCGCAGGCCGAGCTCCCGGGCCCAGCCGGCCTCATGTGCGCGCCTGCCGGAGGCATCGGCCCTCGAGTGCACGCCCGCCGGAGGCATCGGCCCTCGAGTGCACGCCCCGCGGAGGCATCGGCCCTCGAGTGCACGCCCGCGGAGGCATCGCCGAGCGAGTGCACGTCCACCGCGAGCGCGTCTCGGGCGAACGCCGAAAATCACGTTGGCCCGTCCGAGTGGACCGTCCCGGGAGCCCGAATCCGTGCACTCACGGCCCGATGCTTCCGACCGGTGTGCATTCGACAGCCGATGCCCCCCGAACGCTCCCAGGCACGCCCGCCGGCCGCGACCCGCCCCTGCTCCGACGATCCGTGCGCATTCCCTGCCACGCGATGGCAGTGATTCCGTCGGCCACCGCCCCGCAAGCGGGGCGTCGTCCCGACGGAATCTCAACTGCTGAACGTCTCGACGGGACCACGGTACCCCTGTGAACGCGGCTGAAACGCCGCGTTCCGGGGGCTTGACCGTCAAGGCGTTTCCGCATGTCGGCGTCTCCGGGCTCGCAGTCGCCCCCGCCGACCCCGGCCCTTCAGGACCTACATCTCCCGCCGATCCAGGGTCACCTTCCGGACGCCGCCCGGGCCCTCGACCTCGAGCTCGACCTCCGAGCCGGGCTCTCCGAGCGCCAGCTCGACGAACTCCTCGAGCGACAGCATCTCCGCGTCCTCGCCGTCGATGGCGAGAACGACGTCACCGGGCTCGAGCCCGCCGTCGGACGCGGATCCGCCGGACAGCACGCGGTCGACCACGATGCCCTGCTCGGTCTCGCGGACCACGATGCCGAGCCCGGCGGTGCGGAACGGCGGCAGGTGCAGGTCGACGACCTGGTCGTCGTTCACCCTCGGCGTGACGGGCACCTCCGGGCTGTTGGCCGTGAAGACCCCGTCCTGACGGGTCGCCTGCACGGTGCACGCGCGGCCGGGGATCCCCTCGAGGTAGTAGCTCCCGTCGCTGTCGGTCTTCACGGAGCTGCCGCACCCCCACACGCGGACCGCGCCCTCGGGCTCACCGTCCGCATTGAAGACCTTGCCCACGATCGCAGCTCCGCCGACGACGAGGTGGAGCGGCTCCTCGACGCAGCGCCCGTCCGACCAGGTGAACGGCACGGGGACGTAGCCCTCGACCTTCAGCACACCCGATCCGCTCTTCCGCGGCGCGGGGAGCACGAGGATGCCGTCCGCGATCCGCGCCACCTCGGGGATGTCGGGCAGCGCATCGTCGATCACCTCGGCGGAGACGGACTCGATGGCCGGCTCCACCGCGCAGGTCACGACGGTCTCGGGGTCGGTCCCGTGCGCCTCGAGCCCCAGCACGCCCTGGCCCGACGCCACGACCTCGGGGCCCCGGGTGCCGGGGATGTCGGGGACCTCGCGCGCCCCGTCGAACACGGTCCGCACGCGGCCGTCCGGCCCGATCGCGACCTGCCCTTCGGACCCGGACCCACGCGTCCACCAGAAGACGAGCAGCACGAGCGCCGCGACGAGCGCGAGCCCGGCCCAGGCGCGGCGCGACAAGGGCTAGAAGAGCTCGAGCAGGTCGAGGATCTCGACGGGCGAGACGAGGCCGGCCATCGCCATGCACATCTCGTCGGCGGTCCACTCGCCCCACGTCACGTCGACCGGCGCATCGGTGCCCGTCGCCTGCAGCGCGAGGGGCATGTACGGGTTCGACATGGAGTTGTTGTACGTGCACTGCACGCGCACGCGGTCCCCGAAGCGCAGCACGGGCAGCTGGCTGATCGGCGCGTCGTAGAAGTACGACTGCTGGAAGTCGAAGCGGTAGCGCGGCGTGTGCACGAGGCACGTGTCCTGGTTGCCGTGCTCGAGCGTCACCTTCATGCCCTCGCCGAGGTAGTGCATGTGCGGTGCGATCGCGAAGATCGGCACGTCGAAGGGCAGCGGGTTCGTCAACACGACCTCTTCGACGTGGGCCTCGGCGCCGGCCGGGATCTCGAAGGGAGCCGTGGCCTCCTGGGCGCCGAACGGGAGATCGACGAGGTACCAGGTCGCGAAGCTCTCGGGGCGCTCGTCGGTCCACTTCAGCGCGATGCGGGTGTCGTCGATCTCGGTCGAGACGCCCGTCGGGTGGTAGTGCACGTTCACGACGATGGACGAGCCGTTTCGCAGCGTCACGCCCGTGTTCTCGGGCGTGATCATCGGCGAGCCGCCGGGCGTCCACGTGCCGATCAGCTCGGTCGGCCACACGTCGGGCTCGCCGGAGCAGGGGTACGTGCCGTCGGCCCCGCCGCGCGCGAGGCTCTCGTCGCCCGGGTCGCTCCACACGAGCACGTGGTGCACGACCTTCTCGTTGCCGGGGAGCACCTGCATGCCGGTGATCCACCGGTCGCCGTCGGCGGGCACCTCGACGCGGAAGCACTGGTAGACGTCGGACGTTCCGCCCACGGCGAAGGGCTCCTGGAAGCCCAGCACCGCGTCGGGGTCGACGAGATCGTGGACCACGCGCTCGGGCACCGGGAGGGCGTTCTTCGCCTTGCCCTCGGGCATGTCGGCCGCGACCCAGTCCTCGAGGGTTGCGCGCTGCTCGTCGGACAGGCTGCCGTCGTCCTTGAACCACACGTCGGGCTGGCACTCGTCGGTGCGCCGGGCCGCGAACGGCGGCATGCGATCGGTGGCGATGGCGTCGAGGATCGCGGGGGCCCAGCTGCGCACCTGCTCGAGGTCGCGCGCGTCGAAGGGCGCGGGCCCACCGTCGTAGTGGCAGTCGCCGCACTTCTCGGCCATCAGCGGCGCCACGGCGCCGTGCCAGGTCAGGTCGCCCTGGCCGTCGGGGCCCGACGAGCCTCCATCGGTGCAGCCGGCCGCGAGCAACGCGGCGAGAGAGGCGAGACGAAGCATGGATCCCTCCAGGACACGGAAGCGTATCCGGGTCCGCGCGGGTCCGATGCAAAAGGCGTGTGCGTTCGAGGACCGGGACCGGTCGACGGACCTCAGACGAACGTGACGAAAGCCACTCCGACCGCGGACGCCATGAAGCTCAGCGCCAGGATGGCCGCCACCACGAGCGTTCCGGCGACCCAGCCCCAGGCGATGCCGGCGGCGCGGGCCCGCGGGCGCACCGAGCGCCGCTGCAGCCGCGGCTGCCACTCGTGGCGGGGCAGCCAGTCGGGGCACTGCTGGTCGGGGACGGGGGTGTCGCGGATCCAGTCGTACACCTCGAGCTCGGCCGTGAGGGGCACGAGGTCGTCTTCGGTGACGTCGTCGCGATCGAGCCATTCCGTGAGCGGGAACATCGGGTCTCCAACGCAAAGGCGGCAGGCCGCCTCAAGTCGACCGCACCCAACGGGCGGCCGAAGAACAATCGCGTACAGACAGAGCGCGGAGACAACGGGGAGCCCCCCAACCGGGAGCTCACCCTGGATTTCTACGACACGGCGACGGGAGACGTCAACCGAGGATGCGCTTGAGCAGCCCCTGGTCGGCCTGGATCGCGGTTCGCGGCATGTACAGCTCGAGGCCGCGCACCCCGCCCAGCTCGGACCCACCGCCCGCCTTGCCGGGGCCCCCGTGGATCAGGTTGGGGAGGACGGTGCCGGAGCCGGGGCTCTGGTCGTGGACCTTGCGGGAACCCCAGTGGACACGGCCGTTCCACGGGGCGATCTCGAGCACGGCCTCTCCGCCCCACTCGGGATCGTCGGAGTAGACCGAGCACACGAGCCCACCGCCGCCCGCGGCGACGAGCGCCGCGATGCCGGCCACCGAGCCGTCCCACGGGAGGACCGTCGCGACGGGCCCGAACACCTCGTGCTCGTGGACGAAGTCGGTGTCGAGGCCCTTGTCGGACCGGAAGAGGCTCGGCTTGACCCAGAACCCGGCGCCATCGGGAGCGGAGCCCTCCCACACGCGCGTGGCGGCGGCGCTCAGCGCGTCGAGGCCCGCCTGGACGGCGCGGTGCTGCCCGGCGCTCGCGACGGGGCCGACCCGCGTGTCCTTGTCGGCGGGATCGCCCACCCCGGCCGCGGCGAGGCGGTCGGAGAGTGCCGCGACCACGTCGTCGGCCACGGCCTCGGGGACGAAGATCCGGCGCACGGCCGTGCACTTCTGCCCGCACTTCTGCGTCATCTCGCGGGACACGTCGTTGACGAACATGTGCCACGTGTCGGACCCGACCTCGACATCCGGGCCGAGCACGCTGGCGTTCAGCGAGTCGGCTTCGATGTTCACGGCGATGTTGTGGCGCACGATGTTGGCGTGGCCGCGGATGCTGCGCGCGGTCTCGGAGCCGCCCGTGAACGCGACGCAGTCCTGCGCGCCGAGGTGGTCGAGCAGGTCGCCCGCGCCACCGACGAGGAGCTGGAACGCGCCTTCGGGGAGCACGCCGGCCTCGTGCCACAGCTCGACGATGCGGACGGCGAGCGGGGCCGTCGGCGTGCCGGGCTTCGAGACCACGGGGACGCCCGCGAGCAGCGCCACGGCGGCCTTCTCGGCCATGCCCCACGCCGGGAAGTTGAAGGCGTTGATGTGCACCGCCACGCCACGCCGCGGGAGGCGCACGTGCTGCCCGACGAAGCGCTTGCTGCGCAGGAGCGGCTCGGCTTCGCCGTCGAGCAGGAACCGCTGCTCGCCGAGGCCCTTGCCGACGTACGCGTAGTACGAGAGCGTGCCCGCTGCGCCGTCGATGTCGAACTTCGCGTCGCCGCGCGTGGTGCCGCCGTGGCGCGACACGTCGATCAGCGCCTCGCGGTGCTCGTGGATCACGGCGCTCATCGCCTTCAGCACCTGGCCGCGCTCGGCGAAGGTCATCGCGCGGAGCTTCGGACCGCCGACCGCGCGGGCCCACGCCAGCGCACCGCCGAGATCGAGCCCGTCGGAGGCGACCGAGGCGACCTCGGCCCCCGTCGCCGCGTCGTGCAGCGCGCGCCCGGCACCCGATCCAGCGACCCACTCGCCCTTGAGGAAACTGCGCAACGTCTGCAAACCACACCTCCCAGGGCCGCCCGAGTAACCGGTTAGCGGGGCCGCATGCGGGTGCTGTTCGTCGGGCCGTTCCCATGGCCGTCCCACCAGGGATCCCAGGCGTACCTCGCGGGCCAGGCGACCGCCCTGGCGCGCCGCGGGCACGACGTGCACGTGCTGGTCTACGGCGCCGGGGCCGGGGGCGAGCTGCCGGGCGTGACGCTCCACCGCGCGCGGCGCTTCCCGGGCGGGGACTTCGCGGGGGGCGGCCTGCATCCGTCGCGCCCGCTGCACGATCTCGCGCTCGCCCGCGCGACCCGCCGCCTGGCGCGCCGCCTGCGCCCCGACGTGATCCACGCCCACAACGTCGAGGGCCCGCTGGCCGTGTGGCTCGCGCGCACCGGCCTGCCCGTGGTGTACGACCTGCACACGCGCATGGCCGAGGAGCTCGGCGATCACCTGCCCCCGCGGCTCGCGTGGCTCGGTCCCCCGCTCGGCGCGGTCGTCGACCGGCTCGCGATGCGGGCCTCGAGCGCGGGGTGCGCGATCTCCGCGCGTGCCGAGCGGGCCTTCCGCGACGCGGGGCTCCCCGTGGAGCTCGTGGGCCCGGGCGTGGACCCGGCCGACCTCGTCGCGAGGCCCGACGCGGCAGAGCGCTTCGGCGGTGCGCCGTGGGTCGTGTACACCGGCAACCTCGACCGGTACCAGAACGTCGACGCGCTGGTCGAGGCGCTGCGCGGGAGCCCGGCGCGCCTCCTCGTCGTGACGGGCAGCGACGCGCCCCTCCCCGACCACGTGACGGTCGTGCGATCGACCGACTTCCGCGAAGCGATCGACGCCCTGTCCTGCGCCGCGCTCGCGGTCATCCCGCGCGAGGCGTGCACGGGCTTCCCCATCAAGCTGCTCAACCAGCTCGGGATGGGCGTGCCGACGGTGATGCTCCAGTCCGCAGCCGTCGACCTGCCCGGGGTCGTGGCCACCGCGCCCGCCGCGCTGCGAGCGACGATCGAGGCCCTGCTCGCCGACCCGGCACGGCGCGAGGCGCTCGGACGGGCCGCGAGGGACGCCGTGCGTGCCGACTGGACGTGGGACGCGCGCGCCGCCCGGCTCGAGCGGCTCTACGCCCGCATCACTCCGACGGGCGGAACAGCCTGAGCCCCGCCTCGGCCACGATGGGGCCGAACACCGCTTCGCCCTCGTCGGGCGTGGCGCCCTTCCACATGAACCGGATCTCCTGGCCCACGCGGAACTGCTTCAGCTTCTTCGTGATGGCCGCGGCACCGACGTACTCGCGGTAGTTCATCGTCAAGATGGGCTCGCCCTCGCGCAGCCCCGCCTCGACGAGGATGTTCGGCGGCTCGGAGCCCAGCGTGCTCGTGAGGATCATGTCGGACCGCCGGTCGGTCACGGCCTGGGACAGCGCGTGCTTCGTCTTCGCGTCGAGCAACCAGTTGCGGTTGGCGCACAGGACGCCGAACAGGGCCTGCTGGTGCTCGTCTTCGGTGCGGGGCACCCGCGCCAGCAGCTCGGGCAGCAGATCGGGCGTCGCGTGCTCGATCAGGTAGTCGGAGGACTTGAAGAAGATCGGCTGGTGCGGGCTCGTCAGGCCCTTCAGCGCGAGCGGGTTGAGGGCGCCGGGGTCGCGGACGAGCTCGCCGACCCACTCGATCAGCATGTAGTGGTCGGCGTCCCACCGGGCGAGCAGCGGCTTCGCCTTCGCCGGCGCGTGGTTCTGGAAGTACGCGGCGTACCCGGCCACGACCTCGGTGGGCACGTCGGCGGGCTCGGCGGCCCACGCGGCTTCGACCGCGGCCATGTGGTCGGCCGAGACGTACCAGGCCAGCAGGCGGGCCTGCTGGGTGCGGTCGGCGGCCGTCGCGAGGCCGGCGACGATCGCCGCCTGCGTCGCATCGGAGACGGACGGGAGGGATCGCAGGGCGAGATCGCTGTCGGCGACCTTGCGCCGGGGATCGGCGACGAGGGCCTCGATGACCTCGTGCCCGGCGACCGGATCGAGCTTCGCGAGCCGCTGGAGCGCGATGGAGCGGGCCTCCTCGCCGGTCGCGGGAGCGCCGACCAACGCGATCAGGGCCGGAACGACGGACGGATCGCGCACGTCGTCCCAGTAGCGGCCCAGCAGCTCGACCACCGTGCGGTCGGGGACCTGGGCGAGATCCCGGCGCAGCACGGGCCACAGCGCCTCTTCGCCCGCGATCTCGTGGCGGATCGCGGCCAGCCCGAGGGTGCCGAGCGTGCGGCCCCGCGCCTCGGGCGTCTTCTGGTCGAGCGCCTTCCACGCGGCCTCCCAGGCGCGCCCACGCGCAGCGTCGCGGAAGGCGGTGCGCTCGGCGAGCCGGGCGCGGTGGGCCTCGAGCGCGGGCAGGTCCATCAGGGAGGGCTGGCGGCCGTTCGCCTCGCGGAACTCGGCGTCGTAGGCGACGGCCTCGAAGGCCCGCAGGTGGCCGAGCCCCACCGGGACCTCGGGCGCGGCGAGGGCCTTGGTGATGCCCCCCTGCACGGCCTCGGCGAGCGGGTGCATCGCGAGCACCAACACCCAGCCCGACTCGTCGTCCGAGCCCTCGGCGAGCTTGTCGAGCGCGCGGCGCCACGTCGCGTCGGAGCCCACGGTCGCGAGCTCGATGAACAGCGAGGCGCGCTCGCCGCCCGTCGCGGTCTCGAGCGCGGACAGGAGCTCGTCGGCCCGCGCCGTGTCGGCGGCGGGATCGCGAGGGGCGACGCGGATCGCGACCTTGTTGGAGCGCACGACCGACTGGCCGGATCGCGAGGTCTCGAGCTGGAGCGCGTAGGTGCCGGGCTGGTCGAACCGCACCCACTCGTCGAGCGGGATCGTCCACTCGACGGGCGCCTCGGGGGCCACGCGCTTCGGGTCGGGCGTCATCCGACGGGGCGAGGAGTCCTGCCACCACGGGCTCGGATCGCTCCACCCGCCCGTCAGCCGGACGGTCCACACGTCGTCACCGCCGCGCCCGAGCAGGGTGTTCCCGTGGATGTCGAGCACCTCGCCCGGCGAATCGGGGAGGGTCGTCACGCTCGCCACCACGTCGATCGGGCCGCCCACACGGGCGTTCTCGGGCGCCCGCAGCTCGATGCGCACGTCACCGTCGGTGGGTGGCCGGAAGTCCGGGTGTTGGAGCGGGTCGGCGGGGCAACCGAGCAACGAGACGAGCAAGACGAACACGGCAACGCACCTCTGGCGGCCGAGGTTGACACGGTCCGCCGCGGGCTGTCCACGCTCCCCCGGTCACGTCCTGTCAGCTCGCCGGGCAGGTGCCTCGCCTTGAGATTCGTTTGACGAACCTCCAGGTGCCGGCGGCCGACGGCCAGCCTACGTTTCGGCCGTGCGTACCACCCACGTGATCGCAGGCATCGGCCTGCTGAGTGCGATCGGCTGCGGCCGCTCGAGCGACTGGTCCCAGGCCCCCTCGGCCGACGACCCGCTCGCGCGGGGCATCTCGATCGGGCGTCTCACCTTCAACCAGGGCGTCTCGCACGTCCTGCGCGACACGCGCTACGGCAAGCCGTTCGGCCAGCCCGCGGTGGTGCAGGATCGCGACGGGCTGCTGCGGGTGGCCGTCGACATCGACGAATCGACGTGGGAGCCGCGCGAGATCGTCGCCGTCGTCGAGTTCCGCGGCGTCCGCGGCATCCAGCGCCAGGCGCACTCGATGTGGGTCGAGGGCGACGGCCTCGGCCCTTACCCCGAGACCACGTTCGACTTCGAGGTCCCCGCGCGTCTCGTCGCCGAGGGCAGCTTCTTCACGGTCACGCTGCACGACCCCGACCCCGTCGAGACCGACGAGGATCCCGACGAGAACGCCCGGTTCGACCTGCGCGACGAGCCGTGGACCGTCCTCGAGACCGGCGTGATGCACCTCCACGTCGTGCCCGTCCGCTACACGGCCGACGGGTCGGCGCGCACGCCCGACACCTCCCCTGCCCGGCTCGCCGAGATCGCGGCCACGATGCGCGGGATGTACCCGGTCACCGGGATCGACCTCGTGGTCGAGCCCCCGCTCGACTGGGGCAGCACCATCCAGCCCAACGGCGGCGGCTGGGAGTCCCTGCTCGGCCGCATCTCCGACATGCGGCTCGACGCGGCCGACCTCCCGCCCAACACGTACTTCTACGGCCTGTTCGAAGCAGCGCCGAGCGAAGCGGTGTGGTGCGGCGGGGGCGGCTGCGTGCTCGGCCTGTCGAACTTCGGCACGCTCGGCGACATCGAGACGCGCGCGAGCATCGGCATCGGGTTCCCCGGCCGCACCGCCCTCGAGACCATGGCGCACGAGGTGGGTCACGCCCACGGCCGCGATCACGCCCCCTGCGGCGGTGCGTCAGGCGTCGATCCGGGCTTCCCCTACTCCGGCGCCGCGCTCGGCACGTGGGGCTGGAACATCGAGACGGGCGAGCTCGTCGACCCGAACGCCAACAAAGACGTGATGTCGTACTGCTCGCCGGTCTGGGTGAGCGACTACACCTGGCACCACCTCGCGCGGCGCACGGCCGACCTGAACGCCCTGCCCGGCCTGCGCGCCGACACGGGCGGCATGTGGCAGCGCTACGCGGTCGAGGCCGACGGCGCGGTGCTCCCCGTGGGCGAGCCGCGGTTCCGCCCGGTGGCGCCGGTCGGAAAGCCGTACGACGTGCTCGTCGAGGACGCCGAGGGCACGCGCGTCGAGACCGCCCGCTGGTTCCCGTCGTCGCACATCGAAGGCGCCGGGCACCTGCTGCTGCCCGTCACCGACGGCTGGGATCCCGACACGAAGGTCCTGCTGGACTGACTTGGCGATCGAGGTCCGCGAGCTCACCAAGCACTTCGAGGCACCCGGACGCGGGCGCTTCAAGGCCGTGGATCGCGTCACGTTCACGGTGTCCGACGGTGAGGTGTACGGCCTGCTCGGGCCCAATGGCGCCGGCAAGACCACCACGCTCCGCATGCTCGCCACCCTGCTCGCACCCGACGACGGCGACGCGTTCCTCGCGGGGGTGTCGCTGAAGAGCGACCCGCTCGGCGTGCGGCGCAAGCTGGCGTACGTGCCCGCCGAGGCGGGGCTCCCCGAGCGGCTCTCGGGGCGCGAGGTCGTGCGGCTGTTCGCCCGTATCCAGGGCGTCGCCAGGCCCGTCGAGACCGCCGAGCGCCTGCTGGGCGCCATGGGCGCGCTGCCCTTCGCGGATCGGCCGTGCGGCGAGCTGTCGACGGGGATGAAGCGGCGCGTGGTGCTCGCCCGCGCCCTGGTCCACGAGCCCAGCGTGCTGCTGCTCGACGAGCCGACCGACGGGCTCGACGTGCCGGGCCGCCGCGAGGTCCTCACGCTCGTCCGGGAGCAGGCCAAGGCGGGCCGCGCGGTGATCCTGTCGTCCCACATCATGGGCGAGGTCGAGCGCGTGGTCGACCGCATCGGCGTCGTGTCGCACGGCACGCTGGTGGCCGAGGGCACGCTGCCCGAGGTCCTCGCGGCCGCGAAGGCCACGACGCTCGACGACGCGTTCCTGGCGCTCACGGCGGAATGACCGACGACCTGCGCGCGCTCACGTGGATCACCGCGGACCTGGCCCGACGCCTGCTCCGCGAGCCCCAGGTGGTCCGCTCGCTGCTGTGGCCGATCGCGCTCGTCCCGCTCACCCTGATGTTCACGGTGTTCGGGTTCGTCTGGCTCGAGGGCGACTGGCCGGTGGCCGTGCAGGACGGCGTGGACCCGGCGGTGGTCGCGGCGCTCGAGGAGGGCGGGTTCCAGGTGGCCCGCGTGCCCGACGCGCGCGCGGCCGTGGCGGACGGGGGCTTCCGGAGCGGGACCGACGGAGAGACCGTGTACGCCGGCGCGATCCGGGGGCGCGTGCTCCAGGTGGAGCGGGTGCTGCGCGAGCATCGCGGCGCCTCGTGGAAGGTCGCCGAGCCCCCTCCCCCGAAGGCCGACGAGAGCCAGGGTGGCCGGGTGATGGGCGTGATCGGCGTCCTGTTCGTGCTCTTCGGGGTCGTGTTCGGCGCGGGCATGGTCGCGCGCGACCGCGACGACGGCACGCTCGAGGCGCAGCTCGCGCTCGGCGTGCGGCGGTGGGTGCACGGCACGGCGCGCTGGATCGCCGGCACCGCCGTGCTCGCGGGCCACTACCTGCTCGCGATGGCCGTGCTCCACGCGATCCTCGGCATCGAAGACCCCCTGCGCGTCGGGCGGAACGGGCTGGCGGCGTGCGCCGGGGCCGTGGCCATCGGGCTCTTCGTGGTCGGACGGGCGGGGCTGAAGTCCGGGTTCTCCGGCCCGCTGGCGTCCGGGCTGTCCATCGCGACGGGCCTCGCGGCGGCGGGTGCCGCGCTGCCCGCGGTCGGGCGGCTGCTCCCCGTCGCGTCGCTGCTCACGGCGAGCACCGGCTGGCTGCCGCTCGGCGGCGCGCTCGGCCTCGGCGCCGTGGCCATCGCGCTCTTCACGTTCCGGTCGGCGCGCGCATGAGGTGGGGTCCCATCGTCGCGATCGCGCAGCGCGACCTGCGCATGGAGCTCTCGGGCCGCCAGGGGCTCGGGCTGCCGATCATCGCGCTCGCCCTGCTCCTCCCGGCGTCGCTGCTGCGGATGCCGGCGCCTGAGGTCGAGGACCTGCCCGTCCGCGGCGCGGTGCCCGATGCCGTCCTCGCCGTCCCCGGCGTGCGGAAGACCCGTACCGGCACGGGGTTCCGCGACGTCGACGGCGTCACGACCGTCTACGCGTGGTCCGTGCCGCCCGCCATCCGCGAAGCGCTCGATGGCGACGCGCCCGCCGTGAAGGTCGAGGCCGTCACCCGGCCCCCGCGGGTGCCGAAGCGGTCCCTGCTGTTCGCGCTGGTCTCGGCGTCCACGCTGACCGGCGCAGTGTCCACCAGCATCGGCGGGGAGCGGGCGCGGAACACGCTGCTCGCGCTCCTCTCCGCCGCGGTCACGCGCATGGAGATCGTGCTCGGCAAGTGGCTCGCCTGGACCGCCTTCGGCGCGGGCGGCGCGATGATCGCCGCCATCGCGGCCCTGATCGGGGGCACCCAGCCCGCCGGTCCCTGGCTGCTCGCGGTGCCGATGGTGCCGGCGCTCACCGTGGCCCTCGGGCTGTGGCTCGTGCGCCGGACCGAGGACGTCATCGCCGGCACGAGCGTGAGCCTGCGCGTGCTCCCCGCCGTGCTGGGCGCCACGGGGTTCGTCGCGTGGCTCCTGCAGGAGGTCCACCCCGTGCTGGGCGCGGCGGTGCCGCTGGGCGGGGCGCTGCTCGCGGCCGGCGATCTCTGGGACGGCGCGTGGCTGCCCACGATCGTCGGCATCCTCTCGGCAGCCGCGGCCACGGCGTTCTTCCTCGTGGGCACCGCGCGGGACCTCGAGCAGCACGTCCCCTACGGCGAGACCCGCCGCGTCCAGCCCCTGCGGGCCGTGATCGACGGCGCGACGACCATGGGCGTGTGGTGGGCCGTGGTGCCCGGCCCGGTGCTGTGGGGCTGGGCGGGGAACCCCGCGATGACCGACATCCTCGGCGTCGAGCGGGGCCTCATCGCGGGCGCGGCGCTCCTCGCGACACTGGCCGGCGTGGGCATGCTCCGCGCGACGCATGCCGCCGATCGACCCCGTCTGGGCGGGCTCCACTGGCCGACCGTGGTCGGTGCGGGCGTCGTGGGCGGGCTGGCGCTGGCCCTGGCGCCCGGCGCCACGTCGCTGAATCCCTGGGTCACCGCCGCGGCGGCGCGCTTCCACGCAGGGCTCGTGCCGCCCGCGCTCGTCGCCGTCCCCGTCCTGCTCGCCCAGGAGGCCTGGTTCCGTGGCTGGATGCAGCAGCGGGCGGGCTGGATCCCCACGGCCCTCGCGTTCGCGGTGGTGATGGCGCCGTTCGACCCGGTCGCGGGCCTGGTGCTGGGCCTCGCGCTCGGCTGGGCCGGGCGCACGTCGCTCGGGTCGGCCGTTGCGGCGCGTGCGCTCGCGTGGGTCGTCGCCATGGTGCTGGCGTAGGGCGACGGAGCGGCGAACCGGATCCGGCCTCACGCAGAAGCCGCGGAGGACGCACTCCTCCGTGTGGAAGGGATCGAGCTTCGAGCGTCCCGAGGCATCACGCAGATGACGCAGAAGGACGCGGATGACGCAGAAACGAGGCCGTCGCGGGTCCAGCGTCCTCGTTTCCCCGGGGCACCTTCGATGGGGACGCGTGTTCGGGTCGCAGAGCGGGCCTTCTTGCGGACCGGATTCGGGACTCACCAGAGCTGGCCGGCGTTTCGGGGTGACCTCGCTTCGGTCCCAGGCCGAACCATCGACAGATTCCATCTGTTGAAGCTGCGTGAAACGTGGATCCCCATCCAGGTGGGAAGGAGGACGGGGGTCGTGGAGCCGATGCAATCCGTCGTGCACTCCGCTCAGGCTGGACCATCCGTCCCGAACTTCCATCCGAACAACTGGCTGCGCCATCCCCTCGACGGCGCCCGGGGAAACGAGGACGCTGGACCCGCGACGGCCTCGTTTCTGCGTCATCCGCGTCCTTCTGCGTCATCTGCGTGATGCAAGGGGCGCTCGAAGCATCGCGCCAGCCCGACGGAATCGCTCCGCAAGCGCCCGATCTCAGAGCCCGGGCGGCGCCGGATCGAGGATGAGGCCGATCGGATTCCGGACCACCTCGGGCAGCTCGCGCGTGTCGACCGCGTTGGCGGGGTCGGTGCCGAGCGCGAGGCGCTCCATCCGCCCCACGGCGCGATCCGCGGCCACCGGCTCCATGAGCACCACGTCGGGCCGCCCGAGCGTGTGCATCCCGAGCGTCATCGACTGCTGGCCGAGCACGAAGCGGGCGACCACCTGGAACAGCGCGCTGCGCAGGGCGTCTTCGTCCTCCCCCGCCGCGTCGACGCCCGCCATCAGGGCCTGGAACGCGTCGGCGCCGTGCACGAGCCCGCTGTTGCCGATCTGGATCGCGAGGGCGCCGCCGTCGACCACGGCGTTCGCGGCGCGCAGGCCAGAGCGGAGGCTCTGGAGCGGGCGCGCGGGCTCGAAGTCGGCGGTGAGCTGGAAGATCGACTTGTGCTCGCGGATCTGCTCGAGCAGGTCGTCGTCCATCGGGGGGCGGACGGGGTCGGTGCTGTCGGCGAACACCCGCGCGACCTGCGGCACCGCCGCGGCGTAGGCGAGCGACGCGCGGTCGCCCGTCTCGGGGTTGGTGAACCCGAGCTCGGTGGCGCGCCACGGGCTCTCGACCACCTCGAGCAGGCGGAGCAGGATCCAGGGGTTGGTCCAGTTGCCCGGGAGCGTGAAGACGAGCTTCACCGGTTGCCTCCGACCAGCGACGCGAGATGGGTTCGCGCGAAGCGGATGTAGATGTTGTCGCGGCGGTCGCCGAGCTCGGCGAGCGTGGCGTCGACGCCTCTGCGCAGGTCTTTCGCCGTGGCGGAATCCCCGCTGCCCTCGGCCGCTTCTGCATGTGCGAGGTCGAGCGAGCGGTGGAACAGCAACATGGCCTCGCGCAGCCCGGGGTCGGCGTCGGGGAGCTGGAGCTTGGCGAGGTCGACGAGGATGCGCGCCTCTTCGAGGTTGCCGAGCTCGGCCTCGACCGCGCCGAGACAGCTGTGGAACAGCGCGCCGTACCGCCGGTCGCCGCCGCTCTCGAGGTCGCGCAGCGCCGCGCGGTACCCGTCCCGCGCCTCTTCCAGCCGGCCCGCCAGGTGGTGCAGCAGCCCGAGGAAGCCCTTCGCGGCGCCCTGCCCCGCGCGGTCGCCGCCGGCCCGGCACGCCGACACGGCCTGGATGAAGCTGCGGTGGGCCGCGGCCCGGTCGCCGAGCTCGAGCTGCACGAGCCCGAGCTGGGTGAGCACGACGCCGCGCCGCGGGCTGTCGCCCCACCGCCGCGCGAGCGTCTCGGCCTCGACGAACAGATCCGTCGCCGGCTCGAGCTCGCCGAGCGCCTGGAACATCAGCGCGAGCTGCACCCGCGTGAGCGCGGCCTCGTCCCAGCGCCCGATGTGCATCCAGATGCCGAGCGCAGAGGTGTACTCCCCGAGCGCCGCCCGGGCCTCGCCGTTCCGACGGCACACCAGCGCACGCACCTCGGCGATGCCCGCGACGAGCCACTGCGCACCGCCCGCCACGGCGTCGCGACCGGCCGTGTCGACCTCGGCCATCGCGGTCGCGACGTCGCCCGTCATCAGGGCCGTGCGGGCGAGCTCGTAGCGCGCCTCGGCCGCGCACAGCCGCGCCCCCACCTCCTCGAACCCGTCGACGGCGCCACGCAGCTCGGACAGCGCCAGGTCGTAGCGCGACCCGGCGTGGCGCAGCCTGCCGATGTGGAAGCGCGACCGGGCGACCTCCATCGGGTCGGCCCACCGCTCCGCGAGCGACTCCGCACGCTCGAGGTCGGCGAGCGCCCCGTCGCCCTCGCCGAGGAACTCGCGCGCCATGCCGCGGGTGCGGAACAGGCGCACGGCGACGAGCGGATCGGCGTCGAGACACATGCCGACGGCCTGCAAGGCGCGCTCGAGCGCGGGGAGCAGCGGGCCCACCGACCCCTCCCACATCCCGAGGCGCACGGCACCCTCGAGGAGGGCCGCGAGCACGGTGATCTCGGCGGCCGAGAGGCGCGGGCGCTCCTGCATGTGGACGATGACGGCGCGCAGCGTCTCGCGGTCGAGCGACATCCGCGCGAGCACGGCCTCGGAGCGGTCGGTCCACAGCTGCTCGCACCAGTCGTCGCAGCGGGCGGCCAGCCACTCGGCGAGGCGCAGGTGCACGTCGGCCTCGGGCGGACGACGCTCGCGAAGGGCGTCGCGCAGCCGCGGATGGAGGCGCGAGAACAGCGCGCCGGGCGCCTCGAGCGGCTGCACGCGCTGGAGGAGGCCGACCTGGTGGAGCCTGCGCAGGATCTCGGGCGTCGTGCCCGAGACCGAGATCGCGCCGTCGAGATTGAACGGACCGCGGAACACCGAGAGCCGGTGCAGCACGTCGAGCTCGTGCTGGGAGCGCACCGCGAGCACCAGATCCAGCACGCGCAGCGCCGGCCCCCGGCTGGACGTGAGCCGGTCGAACAGCGCCAGCGGCCGGACGGCACCGACACACGAGGCGGCGAGCTCGATCGCCAGCGGGTTGCCCTCGAGCTCGGCGGCGATCGCGACGGCCTCGGACCCCGAGCACGCCTGGTACGCGGGGTCGGCCGCGCACGCGAGGTCTTCGAACAGCCGCGCGCCCGCGTCGCGCTCGGCGAGCGCACCGACGACATAGCCCACCTCGGCCGCGACCCCGAGGCGCTCGGGCCCCCCGACGAGCCACCGCGACCCCGGCGCCCGGCGCACGATCTCGCGCAGCACCTCGATGGCGAAGGGCTCGGTGACGTGATCGACGACGATCGCGACGCCCGGCGAAGCCAGCACCGCCGCGGCGAGGCGCTGGATGATCTGCGTGTCGCCGCGGGACTCGCGCACCGGCACGCCCAGCGCGCGGCTGAGGGCGCCGAGGACGTCCCACCGGTCGACGGCGTGCTCGAGGTCGATCGCGACGACAGGGCTGCCGCGCCGCGCCTTGTCGCGCGTGAAGCGCCGGAGCAGGCGCGACTTCCCGATGCCCGGCTCGCCAGCGACACACACCACCCGCACGCCGAGCGACGTGAGCTCTTCGAGGGCCGCGAGGTCGCCTTCGCGCCCGACGAGCGGCCATCGCGGCGAGGGCCACGGGTCGTGGGTGGGAGGGCCGAAGTCGCGCGGGAGGCCCTCGATCCGGACCTCGAACACGGGCCGCGCGCCGCGCAGGCCGGGGTGCTCGTGCGCGCCGAGCTCGTGCTGCTCGCCCTGCCACGCTCCCGCCGCGCGGTGGGACAGGACGACGCGACCCGGCGCGGTGATCGCTGCGAGGCGCGCGAGGACGTGTAGCCCGACCTCGTCGCGGTACTGGAGATCCACCGCCGTGGCGATGCGCAGGCCCGCGAACAGGCGCTGCCCGCCGGCGTCTTCGACGGCGCACTCGGGACGCAGCAGCAGCCGCTCGGGCCACGCGATGTCGATCGCTCCGCGCTGCACGCGCTCGCAGAACGCCACCGCCGCGTCGACCGACGGGAACGCGAACACCGAGCCGACCACCGGGGCCTCGACGGGCTCGCCACCCGACGCCGCGCAGGCCTCGGCGTACAGCCGTGCCAGCGAGGCCTCGGCCTCGACGAGCTCCCTGGGGACGGCCGACTCGAGCGTCGCGCGCGCGGGCACGACCCCCAGCACGAGGGCCTGGCGGTCGGAGTTCACACCGAGAGCATAGCGCGGATGCTCACTCGATCAGCTCGAAGAAGTACGTCTGTGCCGGGCGGACGAGCGCGATGACCTCGCCGTTGCCCGAGACGGACAGATCCTCGGCGGGCGAAGGCGTGTCGGCGTAGCGGATCTGCGCGCCGGTGAGGCCGTCGTAGAACGCGACCGCACCGCTGCCGTCGCCCATGTCGAGCACGACGGCCGCGGCGCCGGAGGCCCCGCCGTCGTCGAGCGCCGTGACCAGGCCCGGGGTCTCGACCGACCAGCGCAGGCTGCCGTCGGTCTCGAGGGCGTGCACCGCCGCTTCACCGGTCTGCGCGACGTAGAAGGCGTCGGTGAGCGGGTCGAAGGCGACGAGATCCCCCGTGACCGCCGCGTCGACGACGGACTGCCCGTCGACCACGACCGTGGACGTGGGGTCGGCGACCACGCCGACGCCGCTGATCGGGTCGACCTCGAGCCCACCGCCGCACGCCGGGACGCCGAGATCGGCGCGCTGCACGCCGTCGAGCCCCATCCACGTGAGGTGGCAGTCGCCCGTGAGCGCGACGACGCCGTCGAACGTGAGGCGGGCCTCGACCACGCCCGGGACCTCGAGCGGGACGTGTGTGTAGATGCCGCCCGTCTTGTCGAGCACGTGGACGGTGCCCGGGATCACGGCCGCGAGCGTGACCTCGCCGAGCTCGGTCTCTTCGCCATCCTGGACCTCTTCGCCCTCGTCGGGGAGGTCGTAGTCGCCCGTGACGGCGCCGCTGCGCGTGTCGAACGGGCAGTTCGTGCCGAACATGCCGGCGTGGCCGCCCTCGCCGTCTTCGTGGAGGATCAGGCCGTTCGTGCGCTTGTTGAACGTCTGGCGGTACTGGAAGTCGGTGGCGTCGCCCGGTGCGGAGCAGGCCGCGAGACCGAGGACGAGCGGAATGGTGATGACGGCGAGTGCGCGCATACTGCCCCCTGTACGTACAGTGTACCCGTTGGACCCGTGACCGCGTGACGACCGAAAGAAAAAGCGTATACGTGCTCGACGGGCCCGTCGGGACGCGGCTCGAAGCGCTCGGGATGGCGCTCGGCGAGCCGCTGTGGAGCGGCGCGGCCATCGACGCGCGGCCCGACCTGCTGGCGCGGATCCACGCGGAGTACGCCGCCGCGGGGGCCACGGTGCACACGGCGGCGACCTTCCGGACGGGTCCGTGGAATGCGGGCGCCGACGCGACCCGGCTCACCGCGGAGGCCGTCCGCATCTGCCGCGACAGCGTGCCGTCGGGACACCGGGTGCTGGGGAGCCTCGCGCCCCTCGCGGACTGCTACCGCCCGCAGGACACGCCGACGGAGGTGCGCGGCCCCCACCGCGCGCATGCCCGGAGCCTGCAGCGCGCCGGGGTCGACGGGATCCTCGTCGAGACCTTCGCCGACCCGACCGAGCTCGCGGTGGCCGTGGAGGAGGCGGTGGGCACGGGGCTCCCGGTGTGGGCCTCGTTCACCGCCGGGCCGGACGGCTCGCTCGTCGACGTGCCGACGGGGCTCGGGATGGCGCGCGCCGCCGTGGATCGCGGCGCCGAGGTGGTGCTCGTGAACTGCACGGCCGTCGATCGCTGCGACCCCTGGTGCGAAGCGCTCGCTTCGACGGGCCTCCCGTGGGGGGTCTACCCGAATGCCGGCGCGCGGGGCGGGCCGTTCGGCTGGGATGCACCCGATGCCTCCGCGATCGCGCCGTTCTTCGCACGCTGGCTGGGCCTCGGGGCTTCGGTCGTGGGTGCGTGCTGCGGCATGGGGCCCGCGCACGTCGCCGTGATCGCGGCGCTCAGTCGGCGTGCAGCTCGCGCCACCACGCCTCGAACGCCGGGGTCTGCACCACCGCCGTGAGCCGCTGGGCGACGAGCTCGGTGGTGGTCTGGGCCCACACCTCCCGCAGCTGGACCTCATCGAGCCAGGCGCCGAGCGTGCCGTCGCCGGCCTCGTCGAGAACCTGCGCGATGCGCTCTTCGGCGCGATCGACGAACCCCTCCTCGGAGATCGCCGCGCGGACGCCGCCGAGCACCACGTCGACGAGCTCCATCGGACGCGCCTTGTCGAGCTCGCCCACCAGCTCGTGGATGGGCGTGTCGAGGATCACGTCGAGCACGCCGAGCCTGAGATCGGCGAAGGCCCCCTGGTGCTCGGACGCCGCGATGTAGCCCGCGATCGACCGCACGGTGTCGCGCGTCGCGCCTTCGACGAACTCGCGCACGAGCTCGTCGAGCCCCTGCTCGACCTCGTCCTTCACGGCCCCGACGACGTTCTCGGCGAGCCCGGTGAGGTTGCCGGCCATGCCGCCGAACAGGCTCTTGCCGCGCTTCGCGGCGCGGCCGCCGAGGCCCTTCAGCAACCCCGGCTCGAGGCTGCGCATGCGCTTGCGGAACCGCGTGAGCATCGTGGTGAGGATCTCGGCGACGAGCGACCGCATCGCCGGCTGGTCGAGCATCCGGAAGACCATGTCCTCGTCGGGCGTCCACTCGTGCGAGAGGACCTCGCGGAGCGGCCCGTCGACCTCGGCCGGCCAGTGTGCACGGAGCGGATCCTGCTCCTGCTCGAGCCGCTCGCGCCCCTGGTCGACCCGGCGCTCGACGAACTGACGCGCCAGATCGCCCCGCGTGAGCGCCTCGAGCGCCGTCGCGAGCTGCGATGCGATCCACCGCGGATGTGCGATGGATTTCAGCGGTGTGGCGGTCGTCTCGTCCACCACGAGCCGCGCCAGATCGGTGAGGGCGCGCCCCTCTGGGTCACGGAGTCGCTCCAACGCCTTGTCCATTGGGGGTTCCTCGGCTTCGACGGTCGACCGTCGGGAGGGTAGACTATCTTGCCGGGAGGACTCAGCGGTCCCACGACGCTGAAGCCTGCCGGTCACGACAGAACCGATCGCCAGATTCTCGTTCGGGGACGCAAATCCCGGGGCGAGGGTTATACGGTTTCGGCGAAGAGGATACGTCCATGAACCGCAATACCACCGTAGCCGGAATGAGCCTGTTGGCGGCCCTGGCACTCGGGAACACCGCGTCGGCGAGCACGGTCGTGCTGACGCCCATGGTCTCGAATGGCGCCGACGAGAAGCAGCTGATGAACATCTTCCACCTCATGAGCTCCGAGCTGGAGTTCATGCCGATGGTGGAAGGTCTCGAAGAGGCCGCGCCGCGGCCCGCCTCGCTCACCACCGACTGCGTGAGCAACCCCGGCTGCCTCGGCGGCATCGCGAGCGCCCACGGCGGCAATGCCGTCTTCACCGGCGTCCTCACCGATCAGGGCCAGAACCTGGTCATGGATCTCGTGTACTTCGAGAACGGCCAGATCGTGCGCCGCAAGGCGTTCAACGTGTCGTCCGACGCCACCCAGATCGCCAACGCCATGACCGGCATCCTCAACGAGATGATGACCGGCAAGGGCTCCCAGCAGAAGGCCGCCGCCGCGGCTCCGTCCGCCGACACGTTCAGCAACGCCCTCGGCGACGACGACGACTTCTTCGCCTCCACGCCCGCGCCCGCCCCGGCTCCCGCCATGGGTGGCGGTGGGTTCGACGGCCTCGTCGATGCCGGTCCCAGCGCCGACGAGCTCGCCTACCAGGCCCAGCAGGAGCAGGCCCGGATGCGCGCCGAGCAAGAGGCCCGGATGCGCGCCGAGCAAGAGGCCCGGATGCGCGCCGAAGAAGAAGCCCGTCGCCGCGCCGAAGAGGATGCCCGCCGCCGCGCCGAAGAAGAGGCC
Source organism: Alphaproteobacteria bacterium (assembly GCA_020632875.1). GTDB lineage: Bacteria > Myxococcota_A > UBA796 > UBA796 > JACKEQ01. The sequence goes on along the minus strand of JACKET010000001.1, from coordinate 786,299 downwards.
CGGATGCGCGCCGAGCAAGAGGCCCGCCGCCGCGCCGAAGAAGAGGCCCGTCGCCGCGCCGAAGAGGATGCCCGTCGCGCCGCCGCCGAGGCCGAGGCCCGTCGCCAGGCCGAAGAGCAGGCCCGCCAGCGCGCCGAGGCCGACCGCCGCGCCCAGGAAGAGGCCGCGCGCCGCGCCCAGGAAGAGGCCGCGCGCCGCGCCCAGGAAGAAGCCGCGCGCCAGCAGGCCGCCAACAGCGCGATAAGCTCGGCTCCCAACATGGGGCAGATCTCGTTCGCGAACAGCGCCGACCAGATCAGCGCCGAAGACATCAACGCGGTGATCCGCTTCGGCGCCCCCACCGGCGCGCCGGCCCCTGCGCCCTCCAACACCTACGCGCCCACGAGCTACACGCCGCCCGCGCCGGCCCCCGCCTACGCGCCGCCGTCCAACTCCTACGCGCAGACCAACACCTACGCGCCGCCCGCAACGGGCTACCAGCAGCCCGCCTACGCGCCGGCTCCGACGCCCGCGCCCGGCTACGGCTCGCAGCCGGCCTACGGCAACAACTACGGCGCTGCGCCCGTCGGTGCTCCGTACAACGGCAACGCTCCCGCCGACCTCGCCCTCGAAGAGCAGGAGCTCGCGGCCATGTCCGACCCGAGCCTGCTCGACCTCGACGGCAAAGAGAAGAAGAAGAAGAACAAGGCCGGTGGCAGCAGCAACAGCTCCGCCAACCTCGACCTCGCCGCACCGAAGACCATGCAGTTCACGGTGCGCGGCGGGTACAGCCGGTACTACACGTTCAACTTCATCACCGCCGGCCTCGAGCTCGGCGTGCCGATCGTGAAGAAGGCCGGCCCGGGCGCCGTGATGGCGATGGCCGGGCTCGAGTCCTACTCGGTGCAGCGCGAGCTGCCGCCTGCCGCCCAGATCCCGGGCCAGCCGATCTACCAGTGGAACACGATCTACCCGATGAACGTGGGCCTCATGTACAAGATCAACACCGGCACGCTGGTGGCTCCGTACATCGGCGCCGACGGCATCTTCGTCCAGTACTACAAAGACGACGTCGGTGCCGACTGGGCCGGTGGCGCGCGCGTCCGCGGCGGTGCCGACTTCATGTTCACGAAGAACTTCGGCCTGAACGCCAACCTCGCGGTCGGCGGCTGGACCGGCAAGAACTGGACGCTGGTCGAGCCCACGGTCGGCAACAGCGGCCTGCTCCCGCAGGTCAACGCCGGCACCGTCATCGCGTTCTGATCCGTCCGTCTCGCACGGGCGGATCGCGTCACCAGCCGAGCGCCTCGGCGAGCTGCGTGGCCCGCGCGATGGCCTCCTTCACGCGGTCGGCCTCGAGCGGCAGGTCGCGCAGGTGCAGCCGCTCGTCGTCGATGTGCACGTTGCCGCACTCCTGGGCGGCGAGCAGCGCCTTCCGCGCCTCGGGGCCGAGCAGCGCCTTCACGCGCATCGGGTCCCAGCCCTTGATGACGAAGTGCTTGTCGAACCCCGGGTCGTCGAGCTGGATGTCCTGCCCCACGCTCCAGTAGCCGTCGGGCTCGACCTGGTGCCGGATGCGCAGCCCGAGCTCGCGGTGGGGCCGGAAATACATGCGCAGGTCGCCCTGGTAGCCCTGGTCCGCGCGCCACGCGGTGAGGAGCAGGCGTCGGCCATCGAGCTCGCCGACCACGGCGGGCAGCCAGGGCTCGAGCTCGCACCCGAGCTCGGCGGCCAGCGCGCCCCAGCTCTCGCTCGCCGCGACGAGCCGGTCGGGCACGGGCACCTGGCGCCGCGCGACCTCGAGCGCCGCGGCGAGGCGCAGCATCCCGTCGACCAGCCCCTGCAGCCCGCGCTCGCTGGTCTCCGCGGTCTTCAGGTGCACGCGCACGCTGTAATCGGTGACGACGATGTCGGGCCAGCGGGCCATCAGGTCTTGCAGGGCGGACTTCACGTCGCGGTCGCCCAGCAGCCCGCGCACACGGTTCGGGTCGTCGCCCAGCGCTTCGATGCGCTTGTCGAGCAGCTCGTCGCCGAGCTCGACGCCACGCCCCGTGCCCCTGCGGAACACGCGCTCGGACAGGCCTCTCCGCCGCACCTGCAGGCCCAGGCCCAGCGGCCGCTGCATGTCGACCACGCCCCAGATGGTGATCTGGCGGTCGGGGCCGTGGCCCAGCAGCACCTCGCCGACCCACAGCCGGCGGTCGCCCAGGTGGCCCTGCACGCTGACGCCGCGGGTGTCGACGTTGAGCCCGAGGTTCATCGCGACCTGGCGGTAGGCGATCGCCGCATCCAACTGCCGCTTCCCGCGGCGGAAGATCACGTACACGATCGAGACCGGGAGCGTGATCCCGATCAGGAGGGCGAGGAACTCGAGCACGGACGCATCTTCGCACGGCGGAACGAGCCGGCGCGACGGGGCCGAACCGGTTACTACGGCACGGATATGCCTCAGGTGTGATCTATGCAGCGCGTCGCTCTGTTTTTCGATGGGAAGAACCACATGAAGGACCTCCGCCGAACAGCGGAGGACCGTTGGCTCGACCACGGCGCTCTCGCGAGCTGGGTCGTCAAGTGTGTCGACGGCGACCAGCTGCACGCGGCCTACTACTACACGGGCGTGCCGAACCCCCACGACGACAACCGCGACCGGCACGCGCTGTCCGACCTGCTCGACGAGCTCGAGCGCAAGCCCGGCTTCTTCGTGAAGCGGTTCAACCGCCGCGCCACCACGCGTGAGTGCCCACACTGCAAGGGCGTCATCGCGTACACCGAAGAGAAGATGGTCGACACGTCGCTCGTGTCCGACATGATCATGCTCGCCGTGCGCGACGCGTTCGACATCGCGGTGGTCTTCTCCGGCGACCTCGACATCGCGCCGGGTCTCGAGGCGCTCCACGGCCTCGGCAAGAAGGCCTGGATCGCGACGTTCGGCGACTTCGGCCTCTCCCGCTCGCTCACGCGCTCCGCGTGGAGCCACATCAACCTGCTCGACCACCTCGACGAGTTCTCCTACCCCGACCTCGCGAAGACCCCCATCGAGCCCTCCACCATCGAGCCGGCCACGCCGGATTCGATCGACAACGAGGTGCTCCGCGAGCTGCGTCGGGCCGAGGCGCACTTCTCGGCGGGCGGCGGCTTCGTGGGCGCGCACTACTTCATCCACCGGTGGAAGGGCCACGCCATCCCCGAGTCTCCCGACGAGCGCCGCCAGTCGCTGCAGCGCCTCATGCAGGTCGGGTCGATCGAGGCCTACACGGTCGACGGCAAGACGGCCCTGCGCGCCACCGACGAGCCCACCGAGGTCGCGACGGTCATGCACATGCCGATGGGCTCCGACGACGACGAGAAGACCATCGAGATGCGCGTCCCCGAGACGGTGCGCCGCATCGGCCGACGCCGCCGTCCCAATCCGGCAGCGTCTTCCGACGACGACGAGTAGGTCGCCCCGCGCGGCCTACCGCGAGAGCGCCGCCTCTGACGCCTTCACCAGCAGGTCTTGCAGGCGCCGGCCCATGGCCGTCGGGTCTTTCACGGTGCCGTCGAGCAGCATCGCGTCGTCGAGCAGCAGCTTGGCGAGCTGACCCGCGTCGTCCTTGCGATCGGTCTCGTGGAGCTTGGCCAGGTTCACGATCAGCGGGTGCCGCGGGTTGAGCTCGAGGATGCGCTTGGCGCCGCCGTACACGTCCTGGTTCGCAGCGCGCAGGATGCGCTCCATGTTGGAGGACAGGCCCGCGTCGTCGTCGACGAGCACCACGGCGCTGTCGGTGAGCCGCGTGGACGCGCGGACGCCGGAGACGGCGTCGGAGAGCACCTCGGCCATCCACGGCGTGAGCCCCGACAGATCGGCCTTCTCGGCGCCGTCGTCCTCCTCTTCGAGGTCGAGCTCGCCGCGGGCGACGGACTTCACGGGGAGCCCGTCGAACTCGGTGAGCGCGCTGACGAACCACTCGTCGACCGTCTCGGTGAGCAGCAGCACGTTCCAGCCGCGCTTCTTGAACGCCTCGAGGTGGGGGCTCGACAGCGCGGCCTGGCGGGACTCGGCGGTGAGGTACCAGATCGCGTCCTGGCCCTCGGGCATGGCCTCTTTGTACGCGGCCAGCGACATCAGGCCCGTCTCGTCGTCGTGTGCGGTGGTGTTGAAGCGGAACAGCGGGAGGAGCTGGTCGGACCACAGCTGACGCTCGTGGTAGTAGCCCTCCTTGAGGAGCGCCCCGAACTGGCGCCACACGTCTTCGTACGTGGCCTTCGCCTCGTCGTCGTCGGACTCGGGAGCCTCGACCTCGGCCTCGGCGAACGTGTTGAGGTCTTTCAGGATGCGCTTCGTCAGCGCCTTCTTGATCTTCTGGACGATCGGCGTCTTCTGCACCATCTCGCGCGACACGTTCAGCGAGATGTCTTCGGAGTCGACCACGCCGCGAACGAAGCGCAGCCAGTCGGGGAGCAGCTCTCGGGCGTGCTCTTCGATCAGCACGCGCTTCGCGTAGAGCCGCGGACCGCGGGGCGCCTCGGGGTTGAACAGGTCGTACGGGCGCTCGGCGGGGACGAAGAGCAGCGCGTGGTACTGGAACGGGCTGTCGACCGACAGGTGGATGCGGAGCGCCGGGTCGCGCCAGTCCATCGCCACGGTCTTGTAGAACTGGTTGGCCTCGTCTTCGGACACCTGGCTCGGCGGCTCGGCCCACAGCGCCTTGCCGGAGTTCGCCTGCTCGCCGTCGACCTCGATGGGCCACGCGAGGAAGTTGCTGTGCTTGCGGACGATGTGCTTCAGCCGCGGGATCTCGGCGAAGTCCTTCGCGTCTTCGCGCAGGTGCAGCGTGATCTTCGTGCCGCGCGTCTCGCGGCTGCCCTCGCTGATCTCGAACGTGCCCTCGCCCTGCGACACCCACTTCACGGGCGGGGCGTCGGGCAGCGCCGACCGCGACTCGACGGTGACCTCGTCGGCCACCATGAACGCCGAGTAGAACCCGAGCCCGAACTGGCCGATGAGGTTCGGCGCGGACTCCTGGTCCTTCACGGCCTCGAGGAACGCCTTCGTGCCGGACTTCGCGATGGTGCCGAGGTTCTCGACGGCCTCTTCTTCGGTCATCCCGACGCCGTCGTCTTCGATGGTGACCGTGCCCGCTTCGGCATCGGCCGTGATGCGGATGCCGGGGACCGCGTGCGCCTCGACCAGGTCGGTGCGGGTGAGCGCCATGAACCGGGCCTTGTCGAGCGCATCGGCCGCATTGGACACGAGCTCGCGGAGGAACACCTCGCGGTCGGAGTAGACCGAGTGGATCATGAGCTCGAGGAGCTTCTGGACCTCTGCCTTGAAACCGTGCTGTACCGTCATCTCTGTCTCCGTGGCGTGACGTCGGGACCGCAGCGCCGCCTCGCGTCGGGGGCGCCTCCAACCACGCGGCAATGGGTAAGCAGGGCCCCGTCCATGGCAACCCCGGCAGCACCCGGATAGCGGCCGGACATGGACATCGACCCCGTTCTGCAGCGCTTCCTGACCTATCTCGACGCCTCGCCCACCCCGAACCACGCGGTCCGCACCACCGTCGAAGTGCTCGACGCGCACGGCTTCTCCGAGATCGACCTCGGCGACCCGCCCGAGCAGCTCCCGGCCGGGTTCCGCGGCTACCTCGCGAAGAGCGGGTCGCTCGTGGCGTTCCACGTCGGCAGCAAGCCGGCCGTCGAGACCGGGTTCCGAATGGTGTCGGCCCACACCGACAGCCCGAACCTCCGCATCAAGCCGCAGCCGTACGTCCGCAGCCACGGCTACGTCCGGCTGCTGGTCGAGGTCTACGGCGGGCCGATCAACCCCACGTGGACCGACCGCGACCTCGGCATGGCGGGCATCGTCGCGGTGCGCGACGGCGAGCGCATCCGGCAGCACCTCGTCACCGTCCACAAGCCGGTGTGCCGCATCCCCAACATCGCCATCCACCTCAACCGCACCGTCAACGAAGAGGGCCTGAAGGTCAACGCGCACACCGACCTCCCGGCGGTGTTCAGCCTCGTCGACGACGGGTCCGAAGACCCCCTGCGCGCCATCCTCGCCGCCGAGATCGGCGTGCAGGCGAAAGACGTGCTGACGTGGGACCTGTCGCTCTACGACCTCACGCCCGCCCGCATCATCGGTGCCCACGACGAGTTCGTGTGCAGCGCGCGTCTCGACAACCTCGCCTCGTGCCACGCCGGCCTCGAGGCCCTGATCGCGAGCCTGTGGCACGGCGTGCCCGAGTCCACGAGCATCCTGGCGCTCTTCGACCACGAAGAGATCGGCAGCCAGACCGCACGCGGCGCGAACAGCCGCACCCTCGAAGAGGTGCTGCGCATGATCCTGCGCAACGCCGAGCCGCAGGGCCAGGGCACGTTCAGCCGGTCGCTCGCGCACAGCTGGCTCGTGTCGGCCGACATGGCGCACGCCGTCCACCCCGCGCGGTCCGAGATGCACGACGGCACGCACATGCCGAAGATGGGCGCGGGCCCGGTCATCAAGCAGAACGCCAACAAGCGCTACGGCACCGACGCCGACACCGCGGCCATGTTCCTGCTGCTGTGCGAGCGGGCCGAGGTGCCGGTGCAGTGGTTCGTGAACCGGTCCGACCTCGCGTGCGGCAGCACGGTGGGCCCGATCCTGGCGAGCCGCCTCGGCGTGCGCACGGTCGACGTGGGCAACGCGATGCTCTCGATGCACTCCGCGCGCGAGATGTGCGGCACCGCCGACCACCCCCGCATGGCGAAGGTGCTCACCGAGTTCTTCCGCCTGCCGACCATCGCATGAAGCGCGCGCTGCTCGCGGTCGGGGTGGCCCTGTCGCTCGCCTGCGGCGGGTTCGTCGACCAGGCGAAGCAACGCGCCGGCCAGCGCCTCGAAGCCGCGAAGCGCGACGCCATCGAGGGCGTGAAGAAGGAGGTCCAGCAGGCGATCGAGCGCGAGATGCTCGAGTACGTCGCCGAGCAGGGCCTCGACGCAGAGATGTTCGAGATCACCGACGACGGCATCGACCTGAAGATGGACGGGCTCGAGGTACAGAGCGGCCCCGATGCCCAGGTTCCAGCGGGCTTCCCGCTGCCCGTCCCCGAGGGCGCGAAGGTCCAGCACGCGGGCGTCGCCGATCAGGAGGGCAAGCGCACGGCCTTCGTGGTCGCGCAGAGCCCCGACGCCTCGAAGCAGCTCGACGCCTGGCGCACCGAGGTCGCCGCCGCCGGCTGGACGCTCGCCGACGCGCAGGGCCCCGAGGCGCAGGCCCAGGCCGTCGCCGCGACGAAGGGCGACGAGCAGCTCGTGCTGATCGCCCAGGGCGACGGGCGCATCGTGATGCTCTGGGTGCAGCCCTCGGCTACTTCTCCAGCGCCTTGAGCTCGTCGAAGCCCGGCATCGAGGTGAGGTCGGGCACCACGATGATCTCGATGCGGCGGTTGTTCGCGCGGCCCTCTTTCGTCTTGTTCGAGTCGGCCGGCACGTACTCCGCGTAGCTGGCCGCGCTCACGCGCTCGGGCGCGAGCCCACCATCGACGAGCACCCGCGCGACCTCGATGGCCCGGGCGCTCCCGAGGTGCCAGTTGCTCGGGAACTGCTGGGTGGCGATGGGCTGGTTGTCGGTGTGCCCCGCCACCTGGAAGTCGCGGTCGGGGATCGACGCGAGCACCGACGCGACCTCGGTGATCGCCTTCTTCCCGTCGGCCGAGAGGCTCGCGCCGCCCGGCGGGAAGAGGATGTCGGTCGCGAGCTCGACGATCATCCGACCGTCGATCACCTTCACCTTCAGCGTGCCGGCGTCGATCATCGACCGGAACCGCTCGACGAGGTCGCGGAAGGCCTTCAGGTTCGCCTCGGCGCGGGCGCGGCGCTCCTCGAGCTCCTTGAGCGCCTGCTCCATCTCCTCGACGTTCTTCGCGAGGAGGCCCGCTTCCGAGGCCATCCGCGCGAGCTCGCGGCGCTTCGACTCGAGCGCCTCGTTCGCCTGGGCGAGATCGGTCTGCAGCTTGCGCTCGGACGCCTCGAGATCGGCGATCCGCGCGTTCAGGCGGTCGATCTCCTGCCCCTTCGTCGCGGACTCGGCGAGGGCGGCGTCGTACTTGGCCTTGGGGACACAGCCCAGCAGGGCCAGCGTGAGGAGCGTCATCCGATTCACTCTCCGGTGAGGGTGGCTTCGAGCACGCCATCGCCCATGTCGCGCTCGAGCGTGAGGTGCGCAGCATACTGCCCGGTCGGGAGGAGCTGGCCGACGACGACGCCGGGCTTCAGGTCGGACGGCTTGCCGGGAGGCGCCGCGGAGGGCTCGTTGGTGTAGAGCAGCACCGCGTAGTCGCCCGCCGGGAGCGGGGGGAGCGCGAAGCCGCCGGACGGCTCGGCGCGGTGCACGAGCGTCCACCCGCCGGACTGTTGGAGGGTGAGCCGGTCGAGCTCCATGCCGGGCGGCGGGCGGAGCATGGGGCCCTCGGCCGTCCACGGGAGCTCGAGGGCCGTCGCGTCGCCAGCGAGCACCGCGGGAATCGCGGCCCGACCGTCGCAGACCGCCTGCACCACGGCCTCGCCGGCCGCGGACCCCGTGAACGACCCGTCGTCGCGGGACGCGAGCTGATCGCCATCGACGTAGACCTGGCAGGCCGCGGGGCTGCCGTCGCTCTGCAGCGTGACCGTCACGTCGCGCAGCGGCGGCCGGAGCTCGAGCAGGTCGCCCGTCATCCGCGCGGAGTGCTCGAGCTCGGGCTCGGTCACCTTCTCGCGGCAGCTGACGGTGGGCTGGCCGGGCGGAGAGCCCGGAAGCGTCGTGGTCTTGCCGGCCTCGCAGCGACCGGTGCGCTTCGCCGTGTAGCCCGGGCCGAGGTCCCACTGGAGCTGCAGGGCGCACGTGTAGGCGCCGCAGTCGACGTCGAGGGAGCGCGTGGCGGGGAGCGCGATCTCGACGACCGTCCCGTCGTCCTCCGGCAGGTACTGCCGGCGGTACCACGCCTCTTCGTGCACGAAGTGGACGTGGGTGTCGGGAGGCTTGTAGTGGAGCCCGAACCGGCCGTCTTCGTCGGTGCGAACCGTCGACTCGACCGTCTCGACGAGGAGCCCGGCCACCGGCGCGCCACCGACGTCCACGACGCGTCCGGCGATCCCGGACCGGCTCGTGACCCCGGGTGGGCTCCACCACGGGCACCCGGTCGACACCAGGCAGGCCAGCGCCCACGCGAGCCCGGGACGGGCACGAACACGCCCGAGCGGGCCTCCTCCCGCAGGATTCCCGCGACTCCCGACTGCTCCCCGTGACATCCCCGGCATCCGTCCTCCGGCGGACGGTCAGGGCTCCAGCGACCGGACCTCCGCGGCGGCGCGTATTCTACCGTTCTCGTCCAGCGCGGCGGCCAGCTCTGCCCGTCGGTCGACCACGCAGGCGTCGTCGTCGCACACCTCCTCGACGACCTCGAGCGCCTCGCGCACGTCGAGCCGGGCGGCGAATCGCACCGCGTCGCGGCGGGCCTCTTCGGCGAGCGCGCGATCCCGGCTGGTCCGCGCGGCGCGCACGAGGTTCCCCGTCGCCGAGCGGAACTCGCCGAGGTTGAACTGGCACCACGCGATCCGGTAGGCCGCGTAGGCCTCCAGGTCGTCGGGACCGGGCCACGTGGCGGCCGCTTCGTAGGCCTCGAGCGCGAGCGCCACGTCGCCAGCCTCGAACTCCATCTCGCCGAGCTCGACCGCCGCGGCGCGGCGCAGGCGCCGGGGCGCGGGGCCCTCGACGACCCCGGCGAGGTGGACGCGCGCGGCGTCGAGCTCGCGCCGCTCCCTTCGGAGCAGGCCCGCCGCGAGCCGGGCCCCCGCCAGACCCGCGCCGCCGGCCTCGATCGCGGACTCGTACCGCCGCAGCGCCTCGTCGCGGAGCGCATCGGCGGCCTCGGTGTCGAGCGCGGCATCCTCGCCGAGCGCCCAGGCGCTGTCGAGCCGGCGCAGCTCCGCGACCCACACGGCGTCCGACGCCGCCACGAGCAGGTCGGCGCTCTCGCGCAGCAGGCGCACGCGGCGCTGTCCACCGGCCTTCTCGAGCCGGGCCTCGACCGCGCGACGGCGCTCCAGCGCGTCGTCCGGCCGCTTGCGGTACACCACCTCCGAAACGTGCACCCAGCTGTACGTCGGCCGCACCAGGTCGGCTTCGGGGTCGGCCGCGAGCGCGATGGAGAGCAGCGTGAGCATGGCCCGTGAGACACCGTGGCGCGGAGCGGGTTCACCTCAATCGTGCCCGCACGAACGCCCGGTGCGCCATCCGAAAGGAACCGAAAGAACACCAGGCTCCGGCACGGCACCGCCATAGGGGCGCGCAGGAGGTGGAAGATGAAGCAGTTCCTCGGTGCGTTCCTCGGCATGATCGCGGGAACGCTGTTCCTCGCCCTCGTCGGCACGGGTGCGGTCGCGCTCGTCGCGGTCGGTGGCCTCGGAGCCTGGCTCCTCCTCGCGACGCCCATCGACGCGCCCGTCTCCGACGCCGCTCCCGTCGCCTCCGTCCGCCACGGCGGCACGGCCGCGGCCCCCGTCGAGACCGACGACCGGACCGGCGAGCTCCAGATCCACACGTTCGCGGCGGTCCAGCTCCAGGTCGACGGCCAGGTGCTCGAGATCGACCAGCGCACCGGCAACTACACCATCCGGCTCGCCCCCGGCGCCCACCTCGTCCAGGTCTTCAACGCCTGGACGAAGGAGGTCGCGCGCGAAGAGATCGCCATCCGGCCCGGCCGCCGCCTGATGCTCGAGTACGTCGCCAAGCAGAAGGTGTTCAGCCGCGTCGGCGAGGTGGCCGCGTCGGCCCCGCGTCCGCGGCCTGCTCCCGCGCCCGTCGCCCCTGTCGCGCCCGTGGCTCCCGTCGCGGTCGCTCCGAGCGCCCCCGAGCCCGTCCTCGCCCGCATGGACGACCCGGCCGCCAACGGCCGCGGCGTGCTGGGCGCCATCGACGGCATCGGCGGCATGTTCCGCGCAGGCGGCGAGTCGAGCGAGCGCCGCACCTCGTCGGCCTCCTCGACGCAGTACGGCGAGGTCAACGTCTCGGCGCCGGGACACAGCGAGACCCACGGGTACCGCGACGAGACGAAGGACGAGGCCGAGACGACGAACCGCCGCTTCTGGCGCCGGTGACCGGGTCGGCAGTATCGTGCGGCATGGCTGCACGCGTCGTCTCCCCCGGATTCCACCGCCGCGTCTACACCGTCGTGAGAACGGTGCCCGAGGGGTACGTCACGACCTACGGCGACGTCGCGGCCGCCATGGGCTCTCCGCGCGTCGCGCGCCACGTGGGCTGGGCGCTCGCGGCCATGAAGGACGAGGAGGCGCCGTGGCACCGGGTCATCAACGCCCAGGGCCGTATCAGCCATCGGGGTGACACCGGGCGGGCCACGCTCCAGCGGGCCCTGCTCGAAGCGGAGGGGATCGAGTTCAAGGGCGACCGCGTCGATCTGAAGCGCTTCCGGTGGTGGTTCGGAGGCGATAGAGGGCCGAACCCCGGGAGTTGACCTTGCTCGACATGGCCCAACGGATGTTCTTCGTGATCGGCGCGCCGCGCAGCGGCACCACGCTGCTGATGCGCATGCTGAACGCCCATCCCGACATCTACACGCGCCCCGAGCCCCACCTGCTCACGCCCCTCGCCCACCTCGGGTACTACGCGCACGTCGACAAGGCGTCGTACGACCCCTACCAGGCGGCCATGTCGGCGAAGCAGTACGTCGCCGACCTCCCGAACGGCGAAGCCGACTACCTCGAGGCCCTGCGCGCCTACTCCGACACGCTGTACGGCAAGATGCTCGAGCCTTCCGGCAAGCGGTACTTCGTCGAGAAGACCCCGGCGTACGCGTTGGTCCTGCCGTTCATCGCGAAGCTCTACCCGCAGGCGAAGTACGTCGTGCTCACCCGCCACCCGTTCGCGATCTTCAGCTCGTTCGCGAAGTCGTTCTTCGACGACGACTGGGAGGCCGCGCACGAGCACAACCCCATCCTCGAGCGCTACGTGCCCGCGATGGCCCGCTTCATCCGCGAAGCGCCGGTCGAGCACGTGCACGTCTCGTACGAAGCGCTCGTCAGCGACCCCGAAGCGCACCTGCAGCGCATCTGCGCCCATGCCGAGATGCCGTTCGACGCGGGGATGGTCGAGTACGGCAACACGAAGCTCGAGGTCGAGGGCCTCGGCGACCCGATCGGGGTGAACGCCGACACGCGCCCGAACACAGCGTCGCTCGACAAGTGGGCGCTCGGCGTCAAGGGCAACGCGAAGCGCATCGACCTGCTGAAACGCAGCATCGACCGCATCTTCGACGAAGACCTCGAGACGTTCGGCTACACGCGCGAGACCCTGTGGAACGCGCTCGAGACCGTCGATGCCGACGCGGCGAAGAAGGCCCAGCGGGCCGCGAAGCAGTGGGACCGCTACCACGTCGAGCGCCGCGTGCTCGTGAACCTCCGCAAGGGCATCCACGGCAACGTGCTCGGCCAGGCCGTGCAGGCCGCGCGGTTCTACAGCGACATCCTGCTGCGCGACACGTGGTCCGACCAGATCGACCCCGAGATCACGAAGCCGGCGACCGACGCCGACAGCGAGGGCACGCCATGATCGCGCTCGTCTCCGCGGCCCTCGCCGGTGGGTACTTCTACAGCGACTCCGGCATCGTCGCGGCGGGGCGCGGCGGCGCGTTCATCGCCGGGGCCGACACGCAGTTCGCCCAGTACTACAACCCCGCCGGGCTGGTACGCATCGAGCACCCCACCGTGAACGTCGGCTTCTCGAGCGTGCAGCAGCACATCTCGTTCGCCCGGCTCGACGAGGAGGCCGGGCTGCTCGAGCCCGTGAAGAACCAGGCCGCGCCGTTCGTGGTGCCGCAGCTGGGCTTCGCCACGCCGCTCGTGAAGGGCAAGCTCGCGCTGGCCGTCGGGATGGTCAGCCCGTTCGCGCCGTCGTCCGACTACGACGCGCTCGGCGAGCAGCGCTACAGCATAATCCGCACGAGCATCTACCAGTTCTCGTACGGCCCCTCCCTGGCGTACCGGCCGATCAAGTACGTCACGTTCGGCCTGTCGCTCCAGGCGAAGGTCCTGATCCTCGAAGAGACGCTCGCGGTCAGCGCGTCCGGCGCGCTCGATCCGGGCGGCGACCTGCTCGTCACGGCCCGCGCGTCCGACCCGTTCACGCCGAACATCAACCTCGGCGTGCTGATCGACCCGATCGAGCAGGTCACCATCGGGCTCGCCGTGCAGCCCGCCACCCGGTTCGACGCGAAGGGCACGGCATCGCTCGACCTGTCGAACAGCAACCTCGGCGCGGTGGTCGACAAGCCCGTGTACCAGGACGGCGGCTGCACGCTGAACCCGTCCGACCCCGAAGACCCGTGCAGCTCCGAAGACGGCATCGGGCTCGAGATCCAGCTGCCGCTCGTGGTGCGCGCCGGCGTCGCCGTGCGCCCCACCCCCGAGCTCGAGATCGAAGCGGCCGTCGTCTACCAGAACTGGAAGAAGCTCGAGGACATCACGCTCACCGGGATCGACCCCGACATCTACGTGTTCGGCAGCCCCGAGCCGACCGAGATCCCCGACGAGTTCCAGCTCCCCGCCGGGCTGCGCGACACGGTGAGCGTGCGGCTCGGCGGCGAGTGGCGGGTGAACGACGAGATCGAGCTGCGCGCCGGGGGGTTCTGGGAGAACGGCTCCGTGAAGCCCCAGGGCATGAGCGTCGCGCTGGTCGACCCGTGGAAGGTGCAGCTCGGAACCGGCTTCAGCCTGTGGCCCCTCGACGGCCGGCTGCGGCTCGACGGGGCGCTCGCCGGCATCTTCTTCCCCGGGTTCGAGATCCGCGACTCCGAGGTGCGCCAGGTGTACGTCGACGTGCTGAACCGCGGCGGCGAGGGCGCCATCGTGGGCAACGGCGACCTGAAGGCGCAGGGCTGGCTCGTCGGGCTGCAGGCGAGCTGGATCTTCAAGGGATGGCCGAAGTGAGCGTGCCCGCGCTGATCGTCAGCGGCTACCTCGGCTCCGGCAAGACCACACTGGTGTCGCGGCTGCTGAAGGACGCGGTCGCGCGGGGCGTGAAGCTCGCCATCGTCAGCAACGAGTTCGGCGACACCGGCATCGACCGGGCCCTGCTCGACGCCGGCCAGGACGGCTTCGTCGAGCTCGACGGCGGCTGCGTGTGCTGCCGCCTCTCCGACGCCCTGTCCGAGACCCTCGAGTCGATCCTGACGACCGTGAAGCCCGACCGCCTCGTGCTCGAGACCAGCGGCGTCGCGCTGCCCGGCGAGGTCGTCGTGCAGTTCTGGCGGCCCCCGCTGCGCCAGCTCATCAGCGACGAGGTCGTGGTCGTCGTGGTCGACGCCGAGCGCGCGAACGGCGACCTCGACGAGACCTTCCTCGAGCAGATCGAAGCCGCCGACCTGCTGCTCCTCAACAAGTGCGACCTGGTCGACGCGAGTGGGCTCGACGCCGCAGAGGCCCGTCTCGACGACCTCTCCGGGGGGCAGCCGGTCATGCGCACCGTGCAGTGCGACGTCGACCCGACGCTGCTCTACCCGCCCGACCCCGAGGGCCTGCGCCTCGCGCGCCGCGACCCCGACGCGCCCAGCCACCCGCACGTGCACGAGTCCTTCAACACGACGGAGATCGAGTTCCCGGGCGTGGTCGAGGAGTCCGCCGTGCTCGCCGAGGTCGCGTCGCACCACGCCATCCGCGCGAAGGGCTTCGTGCGCACGCCCGCCGGCATCCGCGTCGTTCAGGGCGTCGGTCCCCGCATCCAGCTCACCGTCCCCGAGGTCGAGGTCGCCGAGGCGCTCGTCGGGCGCGTCGTCGTCATCCATCGCGTCGAAGGCCATGTCCACGAGCACGCGTGACCGCGTGCCGGTCGGGCTGACCATCGGGGCGGCCGAGTCCGACGGGGGCTCGGGGGTCCCCGTCGACCTGCGCACCTTCCAGGACCACGGCCTGTACGGCCTCTCCGCGCTGACGATGGTGGTGGCGCGCAACACCCGCGGGTCCGCGCGGGTCGAGGTCGTCGCTGAGCCCGCCCTGGTCGCCCAGATCGAAGCCGTGCTCGCGGACTTCCCGGTGCACGTCGTGAAGATCGGCCGGCTCGCCAGCGCGGCCCAGGCCCACACGCTGGTCGAGCTGCTCTCGGGCCTCGCCGATCCGCCGCCCATCGTCGTCGACCCCGCACTGCTCGACCACACGGGCGATCCGCTCGTCGACGCCGCCACCGTCGAGGCTATCCGCGACGACCTGCTGCCCCTCGCGGCCCTCGCGACCCCCACCCTCGCCGAAGCCGCCCTGCTCGGCGATGTCGGCGCGGAGCGCGCGGCGGTCGAGGCCTGGTCGACCCAGGCGCCGTGCCCGCTGCTCGTGCTCGGGCACGGCACGCAGGTCGTCGACGTCCTCGTCGACGGGCCCGCCATGCGCCGCTGGAAGCGCAGCCGGCCCGACGACGTCGGGTTCCGCGGCGTGGGCTCCACGCTCTCCACCGCCATCGCCTCGCGCCTCGCCCGCGGCGACGACCTCGAGACGGCCACCGACCGCGCGCACGCCTACGTCGCGGCCCTCGAGCAGGCCGCCCTCCAGTGGAAGCCCGGTGCCGGTCGGCGGGTCCTGCCGCACGGCCTCGTGGCGTCGCCCCTGGCCGATCGCACCCCCCTCGGAGCGCCCTGGTCGCTGCTGTGATGGACCTCTCCGACCACCTGCCGGGCACGCTGGACGATGGGCGCTACATCGTCGGGGAGATCCTCGGGCAGGGCGGCATGGCCGTCGTGTGCCTCGCCTTCGACCGCGAGCTCGGGGTCGATCGGGCCGTGAAGATCCTCGTCCCGGGCAGCGCGAAGCGCGACACGGTCCGGCGCCGGCTGAAGGCCGAAGCCCGCGCGATGGCCCGCCTGCAGCACCCGAACATCCTCGCGATCCACGACGTCGGCGTGCAGGATGGGCTCGACTACGTCGTCATGGACTACGCCGAGGGCGGCAGCCTCCAGAACCGCCTGGAGGATGGCCCCCTCGACCCGCAGGACGCCGCGCGCATCATGGTGCAGGTGCTCTCCGCGCTCGCCGCCGCGCACACCGCGGGCATCGTCCACCGCGACGTGAAGCCCCACAACATCCTGCTCGACCGCAACGGGCGCGCGCAGCTCGCCGATTTCGGCATCGCGCTGCTCTCGGACGACGAGCGCCGCACGCGTACCGGCGTGGCGATGGGCTCCGTGTCTTACATGCCGCCCGAGCAGCGCCTCGACGCCGCACGGGTCACGACGGCCGCCGACATCTACGCCGCCGGGTCCACGCTGTTCGCGCTGATCACGCGCGAGAACCCGGTCGACCTGTTCATGGCCGACGAGGACTCGCCTCGCTGGGAACGCGTCCCAGAGCCGATCCGCAACATCATCCGCCGCGCGTGCAGGCGCCACCCCGAAGAGCGCTGGGCGAACGCCGGGGAGATGGCCGGGGCCCTCGCCGACCTGCTCCAGACCACGCTGCTCGACACGCCGATCCCCATTCAACGGTCCGCCGTGGCGCCCCCCTTCCGCGTGCCCACGGCCGTCACGCCCGACGCCGAAGCGACCGCCGAGGCCCTGCGCTACCTCGAGCACAACCTGACGGTCGGCCCCGATGGCCCCGGCACGAGCCCCGTGCCCGCGGGCTTCGCCGCATACGTGCCCACGACGGGCGCCGAGACGGCGATCGGCGAGCCGCCCGAGCCCTTCGGCCAGCCGTGGACGAGCCCGGCCGTGCTGCTCGCCGTGGGGGCCCTGGTGGTCGTCGCGCTGTTGTTCCTGTGGACGGGGATGCAGCTCGGCGAGACGCCCGAGCCGGACGGGGTCGTCGCGGCCCCGATCCCCGAGACGCCCGCGCCCACCGTGCCGGCCGTGCCCGAGCCCGCTCCGGTGCCCGAGCCCGTGGAGCCCGTCGTGGAGCCGGTCCCCGCGCCGGTGCCGGTCGCCGCGCCGCCCCCCAGGCCCGACGGGCGCCATCCCGTCGCGGGAGCATGGGGCGGCACGCTCGGCGGGATCGTCGTCGAGGTCGTGCTCACCGCGACGGGCTCGAACGTGTCGGGGACGTTCACCTCGACCTTCGGGCCGAACACCCAGTCGTCGCGGCTCTCGGGGACCTGGGACGCCCTGACCCGATCCCTCGCCCTGCGCGACGACGACGCCCACTACGAGCTCGCGCTCGAGTCGGACGGGCGCCTGGCCGGCCGCGTGACGAACCAGGCCGGCGGCGTCCGTACCCTGGTGCTGCGGAGGGCCCCGTGATCGCGTGGGTCGCGCTCGCGCTCGCCGCGCCGCGCGGGGACCTCGAGGTCGCGGTGCGCCAGGTGGTGGGCTTCGGCGCCAACCGCGACATCCCCACGCTCGTCGGGGTGGGCGGGTCCATCGCCTACGCGCCGTGGAAGCGGTTCCAGCTCGAAGCCGCGATCGACGGTGGCGGGCGGTGGGGCCGCGGTGCCTGGTTCGGCGTCGGGCCGCGCGTGCGCTGGTTCCTCGGGCCCCCCGAGAAGCCCGCCCTGTCGCTGCTCGCCGGCGGAGGCATCGAGATCGCGCCCGGCACGCCGGGCTTCGTGGCCGTCGGCGCAGCGATGGACGCGCTGAAGTCGGAGGGCCCGCGTCCCCGCCTGCAGTTCGAGTACCTCGCGTCGCCCGGAGGCGAGTCGCGCGGCCTGCTCTCGGTCGGCATGCAGATCGGGCGGCGCGGTCCCCCGCCTCCACCCGAGCCCGAGCCCGTGATCGAGCCGACGCGCGTGGACGCGAGGGGCATGGTGTGGGTGCCGGACCCCGTGTGCCAGTGGCTCCCGACGGACGAGGCGAACGCCGAGCTCGAGCGCCTGAGCCTCCAGCTGCCCGAGGTCCACGTCATCAGCGAAGCCCTGCTGCGCGGCCCCGATCGCGCCGGAGACCAGGCCGCCCGCCTGTTCGTCGCGGGCTCGCCGGGCGACCGGGTGACCGTCGACGGCGTCACGCTCGACCTCGCCGAGGGCTACGCGTGGACCGACCTGCCCGAGGGCCGTGCGGACGTCGTCGCGACGGGCGGCGGGCGAACGCTCTCGTGGCCCGTGGGGCTCGCGGACGGGCACGTCGTGTGGCTCGTGCTGGACGGCCCGGAAGCGACCCGCATCCGGTTCGGGCCCGGCAGCGCCGTCCTGACGCCGGAGAGCCGGGCGCGGATCGCCGAGGTCGCGCGGCTCGCGGGCGACTGGACGTTCGACGTCCACGGCTCGGCGTCACCCGAGGGCACCGAGAACGTGAACCGCGACCTCGAGGCCAGGCGCGCGCGAGCCGTCGCCGACGCGCTGATCGCCGCCGGAGTGGCCGCGGAGCGCGTGCGGGTGGGCGCTTCGCGGGCCTACCCCGATCTCTCGCCCGAGGATCAGCGCGCCGCCGTGATCCTGCCCGTGGAGGCCCCGTGATCGCGCTCCTCCTCGCCGCCTTCGCGGCGGACGTCCGACCCGTGCGGGCCGGCGACACCATCGAGAGCCTGGCCGCGGCGCTCGGCGACCCGGCGCTCGCTCCCACGCTCCGCGAGCTCAACGGGCTCGCTCCGGGCGAGCAGCCGCCCATCGGCACCCTGATCGAGGTCCCCCCGCCGGACGGCCCGCACGGCGAGCAGAAGGCCTTCCTCGTCGCCCTGCGCGGCGGCGCCACCGTGACGCCCCCCGGCGGGAAGCCCCGTGCCGTCGGGACCTTCGAGGCGCTGGAGGCGGGATCCACCGTGTGTACGGGCGACCCGGGGTTCGCCACGCTGCGCCTCGCCTCCACCTGCAACGACGACGGCAGCCTCACGGACGACGTGCTGCTCTCGGGTTCGACCTGCGTGACGGTGGATTCCGCGTTCTCCACGGCGACAGCGCGCTCGACCGTGCTCCGCGTCACGAAGGGCTCGGTGCGCGTGCAGGTCAGCGAGGCCGGTGGGCACGTCACGGTCGTCACGCCCTCCGGCGTCACGACCGGTGCGGCGGGCGGCTACCGGGTCACCGTCGAGACCGAGGCGGCCCGCACGGAGGCGCTCTACGCCGATGTCGCCGTGCAGGGCGCCGGCAAGGAGGTCGCGCTGGCCGCCGGGCAGGGCAGCCGGGTGAAGACCGGCGAGGTCCCCTCGGATCCCGTCGATCTGCTCGTGACGGGCGCGCTTCGCAAGCCGCCCGACGCCACGCCGCTCGTGCGCCCCTCCTTCGGCTGGGACACCGTCGACGGCGCGCTCGGATACCGCATCGAGATCGCCCTGGACGAGGCATTCGGCGACGTGGCCTACGCCGAGGACGTGCCCGATGCGCGCTACGACACGCGGATCCTGATGCTGCCCTACGACCGCGGCGATCGCGCCTGGTGGAGGGTCGCGGCCTTCGACCGCTTCGGATTCCTCGGCGTCCCGAGCCAGGCCCGCACGATCCGGCTGCCCGGTGATCTTGACTGACCCCGGGGGTCCGAATACCTCGGGGAGTCTAGAATCCATGCCCACGGGGGACCCATGAAGGTCTCGAACAGCCTCCGCAGCCTCAAGAAGCGCCACAAGGATTGCCAGATCGTCCGTCGGCGCGGCCGCGTCTACGTCATCTGCAAGAGCAACCCGCGCTTCAAGGCGCGCCAGGGCTCCGCGAAGAAGAAGTAGCGGTGCGGCGGGTCCACGGGCCCGTCCTGCATCGTTCCGCCTCACGTGGTTAGACTGAGCGCGGATGGCAGCCACGTACCTCCAGCTCCCGCCGGAGCAGGGCGCACTGCGCTTCGGACCCTTCGCAGGCATCGTGCACCTGGGTAGCGACTCGCGTCGCTGCCAGATCGTGCTCGATGCCAGCCAGGGCGTGTACCCCGTGCACGCCACGCTGGCCGAGGCGCCCGGCGGTCTCTACCACTTCGCCCCCACCGAGATGGGCGCGAAGTGTTTCGTCGTGCAGCAGGGCTCGCCGCAGATGTGGCCGGTGAACAGCGCCGTCCAGGTGAAGTCCGGCGACAGCATCATCGTGGGCACGCCCGGTGGGCCGCGCTTCCAGATCGTGGGCGGCGGGCCGCCCGGTGTCGGCGTGTCCGGGCCGGTTGCCACGGCCGGCGCGGCGGCCGCCGGGGGCGGAATCATGGGCGCCATCGGCGGGATGATGCAGCCCACCGTGCACAGCCGCCGCAACCAGAACCTCTCCCAGGGCATCGCCGACGAGTTCGCGCGCCGCGGGCGGGCGCGCCTCATGACGCAGAGCCCGTTCCGCGAGCTCTACACGTTCTGGCACCGGTGGCGCACGGGCGCGCTGTTCAACCCGGTCTACATCGTCGGCACGCTGTTCACGGTGTTCGGCATGATCAGCGCGGGTACGGTGTCGTGCAGCGGGCTCCTGTACTCGCTGTGGAAGCAGTTCGGAGGAATGTGACCGAGAACCGCGCATACTTCGCCGTCGGTGTGCTGATGGTGGTCGTCTCGCTGCTGTGCGCCGTGGGCTCGCGCCTGAACGCGCCGCCGCCCGCGCCCCCGTCCGGCCCGTACGGGCGGAACCATCCGGTCGAGCGGCCCGAGCTGGGCTCCCTCGACCTGAAGCCCGAGCCCGAGCCCGACCCCCGCGTGGCGTACGTCAACGAAGCGCTCCAGGCGGTCGGAGAGGCCGCCGGGCACGGCGTGATCGGCTGTCCACTGCCCGACGGCATCGACAGGGGCGCCGTGCTCTGGGGGGCGTCGCGCCAGGAGCGCACGGGCGACGTGATCCGCGCCACCGTGCCCGAGGCGGCCGGCGCCGCGCCGATCGGCGTCTCCGCCACCGATCCCGTCGCCGTGGCCGTCTGGCGCGATGCCTGGCCGGGCGAGGCCGGCGTGTGCACGGTCGAGCCGCGCAGCCTGCTCGAGCATCGGGTCACGGTCGAGGGCGGGCCGGCCGAGCTCGCGCTGTCCGGCACATGCCACGAGGCGCTGATGGACGAAGGCGTGCTCTTCGTCCGACAGCCCGCCTGGCTGCCCTGCACGGTCGTCGCGAAGGGCGGCGGGCTACGCGGCGAGCTGCGGATCGCTGCCGAAGAGCCCACGAACGACCTCGTGCTCGCGATGGCCCCCGACGACGGCACCGCGACCGAGCCCGTCCCGCCGGCCATGGCCGCGCTCACGCCCGCGCAGATCGACGACGCGCTCGAGTCCCCGGGCTTGAGCCCCGGCGCACGCGTCATCCTGAAGCTGTGGAAGCCCGAGGTCGAGCCCTCAGGGGACGCGCCGGAGCCGCCGATCCCGGAGTGACCGGGCCGCTACGGCCAGCAGGGGCTCGTCCTCGCGCTGGAGCTGGCGGATGCGCCGCGTGGACAGCAGCACGGCGTCGGCCAGGTCGACCTGCCGGTACCCGGCGTGACGCCCGAGGTGGGAGAACAGGCGCAGCGCACGACGGCTCTCGGGGACCACCCCGAGCACCGCTGCCGACACGCGCAGGCACAGCGCGACGTCCGCCGCAGAGGCCGGCCACACGCGGCGCTCGAGGGGCGGCGGGAAGCCGCGGGGCAGGGGCCCACCTCCCGCGTCCACGTGCACGCGGCGCGGGTCGATGCGGCCGGCCCACACGGAGCGATCGAAGAAGTCCGCCTCGCGGAACCCCATCAGGTCGCGGTGCGAGGTCCACGGGCTCGCGAGCGGGCCGTCGGGGTGGCGGTGCAGCGCGACGAGCGCGCCGAGCGGGTCGTAGACGGCATACGTGCGCGTCGATCCGAGCGGCCCCGATCCGCGCGCCCGGGACGTGCCGGCCTTCACGGCCTGCACCGTGCACACCACCGCCTCCGGGTCGCCCTCGAGCAGCAGCGCGGCGCGCGCGGCCAGCGCGAACCCCATGAACCGCACGTCCCGGGCGTCCGCGCAGCGCCGCACGCGGCGGAGCAGGTCGTACCGGAAGGACGGGCGCACGGCGCCTCCCAGCGAGAACTCCACGAGCTCCACGGCTCACCTCCGCGGCGGCGGAGAGCAAGCGGCATTCCGGATGATAATCCAGGTTCTAGCGTTCGCGACGCCGACGGGCGTCGACCGTCGTCGACCAGGGTCGGGTGTCGACGCGGTGCCGCGCGCCGTCGAGCGTGGGCTCGGACGTGGGCGGACGGGGCGGGTGCTGCTTCGTGAACCCGCCCACCATCGCCTTCCAGCTGTAGACGACCACCGAGTTGGGGCGCCGCAGCAGGCGGCCGGTGCGGCGGGCGATGAGCTTCTCGCGCGCCTTCAGCGGCATCCACTCGTCTTCGGGCACCGGCTCGGTGCGCACGGTGGGCAGGCCCTCGCGCATGCGTGCACCGACGCGCTCCATGTCCATCTGCAGCGCGACCGCGCCGTGCCCCCAGCCCCGCAGCATCGCCCGCGCGCCGCGCGCGTGGCCCCCGTGCGACGCGACGCCGAGGGTCTCGAAGCCGAGCGCATCCATCATGCGCAGCGCGTAGCCCGCGTTCTGGTCGGTGTGGAGCGCCTGAGTCTCGAGGTGGATCCGGTCTTCGGGGACGCCGAGCGCGACCATGCCCGCCTTCACCGCCTCGGCTTCGATGTACCGGTTGTAGACCGCGTTGCCGGACGTGATGAAGGCGCCGGTCACCCCGTCCTCCCACAGGTCGGCGGCCCAGATCGCCCGCTGCCACTGGCATCCCGAGAGGGTGCCGTCGTCGCGGCTCGGACAGCCCGGCACGAGCACCACGTCGAGCGGAGCGTCGGCGCCGAAGCCGGGATCCGGCGGGACCCGCTTGCATGCGACCGCGAACAGCGCGAGGACGAAGAGACGCACGAGAATCCCCGGGGCCTGTTCTCGCGTTAACAGCGCGGCATGAGCCAGCCCCGTCCCGCGACCACCATTCTCCTCCTGCGCGACGCCGACACGCCGTCGGGCATGGAGGTCTTCATGCTCCAGCGGCACCGCCGCGCGGGGTTCCTCCCGAACGCGTGGGTCTTCCCGGGCGGGCGGGTCGACGCGGGGGATCGCCTCGCCGCGAACCCGCGCATCCGCGGGGGCGAGGGCGTCATCGCCCGCATGGGCCTGTCGCGCGACGAGGCCGTCGCGTACCTCGTGGCCGGTGTGCGCGAGACCTTCGAGGAGTCGGGCATCTGGCTCGGCTCCGGCGAGCTGCCGTGGGCCACGCGTGCGCCGCTGAACAACGGCGAGCTCGCGCTCGACGCCCTGCTCGACGCCGAAGACGCGACCGTCGACCTCGACCAGGTGCGGCTGTGGAGCTGGTGGATCACGCCGGAGGCCGAGCCGAAGCGCTACGACACGCGGTTCCTGGTCGCACGCGCCGACGCCCACGGGAAGCACGACGACGTCGAGACGGTCGACAGCCGGTGGATCGACCCGGCCTGGGCCATCGCCCACGGCTCGCTCGACGTGTTCCCGACGGCCCCGCCGACGTGGTGGACCCTGCAGGAGCTCGCGGACCACGGCTCGGTCGACGCGGTGCTGGCTGCGGCGGATGTGCGTCCGCACCGCCCGATCGAGCCGATCATGCACTTCGGCGAAGAAGGCCTGCAGCTCGTGCTCCCGGGCCACCCCGACCACCCGGAGCCCGCGTTCCCGGGGCTGCCGCACGAGGTGCGGTTCGAGGGGCGCATGTGGGTGGCGGTACGCGACGGCGAGCGTATGGCGATCGAGGCGCTCCGATAGGAGCCGGAATCAGCAGATCCACCCGTGCGCGTGCGCGTGCGCGTGCGCGTGCCCGCGCCCGAGCGTCTTGACGGTCAAGACCTCTGTGCCCCCGGAACGCGGCGTTTCAGACGCGTTCACAGGGGGTACCGAGGTCCCGTCCAGACGTTCAGCAGTTGAGATTCCGTCGGGATGACGCCCGCTTGCGGGCGGTGGCCGACGGAATCGGGCGTTGGATCTCCCGGAGGCCCGGAGATCCCTGACGGAGATCGCCGGTATGGAATGCCGTCGATCCCCCCACTCCCGCCACGCTCCGAACGCCCGAATCGGGAACGCGCACGCGCACGCGCACGCGCACGGGAGGAGCCTGGGCCGCGCTTCGCGCGGCAGGCTCCTACAGCTCCGCCTGGTCGAAGCTCCGGCGGACTGGCGTGACCGTCACGCCGCCCACCGCGCGGTACTCCGGAGCCCCGATGCCCCGGCCGAGCCCCGTGCCGCCGGCGACCGCGAGCGCCCACGGCCGCTCGGGCCGGTAGCGGAATCCGGCGAGCCACTCCATCGGCACGCCGCTCGCGCCGCTGCCCGACCACGCGTCGCCGTCGAGCTCGAGGGTCGCGAACACCTGCGGCGTGATGGCATACGCCCCACCGAGCGCCCACGCGAGACCCGCGCCCTGCCGCAGCGCGCCGAGCTCGCCCCCGGTGCCCGATCGCCCACCGAGGTCGAGCGCCACCCGCCACTTCGCCGCGGCGAGCTCGCCCACGAGCGCTGCCCGGACCCACGGCCGATCGCTGCCCAACCACGCCGAGGCCGTGCCCGTCGGGAGGATCGCGTCTGCCGCCGCGCCGAGCCGCAGCGCCATCCCCTCGCCCACCTCGAGCGTCGCCACCCGCAGCTTGCCCGACAGCCGCACGTCGCCGAGGTGCACCGGCGCCGACAGCCCGTAGCCGGACGCCCCGAGGTGCACCGGCGTCGCGACGCCCACGCGCGCGGGCCCGAAGCTATGCGAGGCCGCGAGGATCGTCGTGGTGACGGACCCCAGGACCTCGACCTCCCGCTCGCCCGTCGGCCGGAACACCAGCGGGTCGTCGGTGTGCGCGACCCAGGCCGCGAAGGTGGAGGCACCGGCCTCGCGCAGGTCGAGGTCTTCGACCTTCGCGAAGGTCTGCCCGTCGACCGACGGCAGGAAGCGCTGCGCGTCGACGCCCTGTGCCATCGCAGGCGCCGAGGCGAGGAGGCCCACGGCCACGCGTCGCCGCACGAGGAACGCCGCGATCAGCCCGAGCCACGCGAAGCCGCTGCCCGAGGTGCTGCAGCTCCCGCCGGTCCAGTCGCCCTCGCCGAAGATCGCGGGGTCGAGGCCCGGCTCCGGCGGCACGTCGGGATCGATCTCCGGCAGCGGCTGCATCGGGTCGCAGAAGCTGTCCTCCTCGTCGGTGTCGAGCCAGTCGGGGATGCCGTCACAGTCGCCGTCGCCCTGGCCCTCCGCCCCGTCGGTGGCGCCCTGCCCGTCGCTGTTGCGGTCTTCGAAGTTCGGCACGAAGTCGAGGTCGGGGTCGCCATCCCCCTCGAACGCGTCGGTCAGGCCGTCGTTGTCGCTGTCGAGGTCGAGGAAGTTGGGGACGCCGTCGTCGTCGGGGTCGCGGTTGCCCTCGACCATGTCGGTGAGCCCGTCGCCGTCGCTGTCGTCGTCGAGGTAGTTCGGGATGCCGTCGCCATCGGGGTCGCCCGCGCCTTCGAACCGATCGAGCACGCCGTCGCCGTCGGAATCGAGGTCGACCGCGTTGCCGGACCCGTCTCCGTCGGGGTCGTCGAGACCCTCGACGGCATCGGGGATGCCGTCGCCATCGGCATCGGCGTCCTCGAAGTTGGCCCAGCCGTCGTTGTCGCGGTCGCCCGCCGTCTCGACCCCGTCGGGCAGGCCGTCGCCGTCGCTGTCGTCGTCGAAGAAGTTCGGGATGCCGTCGCCGTCGACGTCGTAGAGGCGCTCGTCGAAGTCGGAGAGGCCGTCCCCGTCGCTGTCCTCGTCGTCGATGGAGCCGTCGGGAGCGAGCAGCTCGAGCACGTCCGCGATCGTGTCGCCATCGGTGTCGAGGTCGTCGGATGCCTCGGTCGGATCGGTCTCCCACGGGTCGACGGCGCCGTTCCGGTTCCAGTCCTCGATGCCATCGGGCAGGCCGCCGCCGTCGGAATCGACGACGCGGGGATCGGTGGTGGTGGACGGGTCGGCGTCGGGGGTGAAGCAGCCGTTGGCGGCGGTGTCGGGGAGGCCCGTCACGAGGCCGCTCTCGACCGAGTCGCGGATGCCGTCGTTGTCGCTGTCGCAGTCGAGTGGGTCGATGTCACCGTCGCCGTCGGTGTCTTCGAGCGCCTCGGCGCCGTCGGGGATGCCGTCGTCGTCGGAGTCGACGTCGAACGGATCCAGGTCGAGCGCATCCTCGGCGAGGTCGGGCAGGCCGTCGGCGTCGGAGTCGAGGACGAACGGCAGCGCTCGGACGTTCGTGAAGCTCGAGCACGCCGCCACCGCGGGCGACTCGTCGCAGGCGGAGAGATCGGACCACGGGAGGTAGAGCGACGTGCCCGTCACGGCTGCGAGGCGGAGCGGGGCGTCGCGCGGCACCCCGAGGGCGTCGAGCGACGCCACGGGGACGCGCACGTCGAGGAAGAAGGTGCCGTCTGGCGCGGCCATCCGCCGCACGTCGCCCGTGGAGAGGTCGCCGATGGCGAGCGGAGCCCCGTACGCCGCGAAGCCGGGCTGCGTGCCCGCGACGCCGCCCTGGTTGGGGTAGGCGCTCAGCTCCCCCGCGGACCCCTCGACCACGACGACCTGCTCGACCACCCCGTTGCCCGTCGTCTCGACCAGGAAGCCCCAGACGCGGTCGTGGAGCACGCCGGGCGCCGCCTGGGGGTCGCCCACGAGCCGGAGGCGGAGGAACATCGCGTCGACGTCGGCGGACCAGTACACCACGCCATCCGGGTCGACCCCGACGAGGTCGATGGAGGGGTCGGCCCCGAGCACGTCGTCGGCCTCGTCCCAGTACGCGATCGTGTTGCGCTCGAGAACGACCCAGTCGCCGTCGGCGGGCCACGCGAACGCCGCCGGAACGAGCCAGGCCAGCGCGATCACGCGCGGACCCCCGGCAGCCGGGAATCGGCGGCACGCGTCGCATGTTGACCGGTCAATGCTTTCACCCGTGCGCTCCGTGGTAGGTTCCCGCCCGTTGGAGGTATCGCGTTGTTCCGCTCTTCGGTGCTCGCCCTCGTCGTCCTTGCGCTCCCGGCCTTCGCCGACGCGCCCGCGACCGTGCTCGAGCACAAGGTCCAGGTCCGCGTCGACGCGGGCCGCCGCCTCACGAGCAACCAGACCTGGGTGGTCCGCATCGACGACCCGGCGGGCTGTGCGGCCGGTCTGATCGCCCCGTCCGGGCTCGACGGCGCCGTCGACGGCGAAGCGCTCGTCCTCGAAGACCTGCTCATCGTCCCCGCCACCGCCCAGAAGGGCGACGTGTTCACGCTCACGGCCACGACCCAGGCCCCGCGGGGCTTCCACTCCGGCGTGTTCAGCACGGCTCCCGACCTCCCCGTCGAGAAGGCCGAGGTGCAGATCGCCGCGCCCGCCACGTCCGACCTCACGTTCTGGGCCGACCCGAAGGGCGACCCGAACTGGAACACCCGGTCCGGCAAGACCGCGACCATCACGTGGCAGAACGTCCCGCCCGAAGACCCCGCGCGCGTGGTGTGGTCGACGTGGGGCGACTGGCAGGCCGCGGGCGACGAGCTCGAGAAGGCCGTCGACACGAAGATGGCCTCGAAGAACGAGATGGGCCGCGACATGGCGGCCGACCTCAAGTCGTCGAACCTCGCCGAGCTCGCGCGCCGCGTGTTCCAGCTCATCAAGCAGAACCCCGGCGAGACGGGCACGTGGGAGACGGCTCGATCGGCTGCCCAGGTCATCGAGGAGGGCTCCGGCTCGGCCGCCGAGCGCGGCGTCGTGCTGATCTCCCTGCTCCGTGCGGCGGGCTACGAGGCGCGTCCTGCGACCTTCCGGTCGGCGCGCACGCGCGGCACGTTCCCGATCACCGTGCCAGGTCCGGCGATGCTCACCGAGCCCCTGGTCCAGGCGACGGATCGCGCGGGCCGCACGATCTGGATCGACCCGTCCGGCGACTACGTCTCGGTGCCCTCCCTGCCCTCGTCCCTCATGGGCGCGACGGTCTGGGTGCCGGGCGATCTGCCCACGACGCTGATGAACGAGACCGTCGTCGACGGCACCGTCGTCATCAACACGTCGGCGAAGATCGACGGCAAGGGCAACGTCACGTGGAGCGCGTCGATCGACGCGACCGGCACGGGCATGGAGTGGATCCGCCGGCGCCTCGGGCCCCTCGACGACGACGGCCAGCAGAAGGCCCTGAAGCGCCTCGCGAACCAGGCCCGCCCGAACCTCGACCGCTTCGCCATCACGTCGAGCGGCACGAAGGATCCGTACAAGCCGCTCAAGATCACCGTGTCGGGCCACGACGACGGCGTCTTCAAGCGGTTCGGCGCCGGCATGCGCGGCGAGATCGCGCCGGTCATGGCACCCGCGATGGCGGCGTGGCTGCCGCCGAAGATCCGGGTGCAGGAGTTCATCGACATCTCCGGCCCGAGCAACCTGCTCATCGTCGCGAACACGCACCCGTCGCCCGCGTACGACCCCGATGCGCTGATCGACCGCAATGCCGAGCGCGCCGGGCCGCGGCTGCGGATGTCCACCGAGGTCGAGCGGCCCTACAGCACGACGACGTCGTCGCGCGACGCCGCCGCGTCGCGGTTCCTCGCCGAGCAGGCCCCCATCGGCGTCGAGGTGCTCCTGTTCCCACCCACCTCGCCGGCCGTCGTGAAGAGCCTCGCCACCACCGACCTGCCCGAGGCCGAGCGCGTGGCGCTCGAAGCGCTGCTGTGGTTCCAGGTCGAGAACCGGAAGAAGGCCGGGAAGATCATGAAGACGGCGCTCGGCTCGATGTCCGTCGACGACCTGGCGCCGCAGATGGCGAGCTGGCTCGACAAGGGCGACAACCGGCCGTGGGTCGTGCTGCGCGACATGGTCGACATCGAGCAGGAGAAGGACCGCGTCGCGATCATGCGCGCGATGGACCGCTACGGCTTCAAGCGCCTCGCGTGGACCGAAGGCGCCGTGCTCGCGAAGTCCCCCGAGCCCGACACGTCGGCCGAGGGCCTGCTGTCGCAGCTCGCGAACCAGCCCCTCGAGAAGCCCGACCCCACGAAAGACGAAGAGGGCGCCGAGGCCTGGACGGCCCCCGACGAGATCCTGAAGCAGCTCTCCGAGAAGGCCGGTGCCGCCGGGGGTGACGTCGAAGACCGCGCACGGCTCGCCATCGCCGACTGGACCCTGACGCACGGGGGCGACGCCGAAGAGGCGCTGAACCTCCTGCCCAACGACACGCCGCAGGCCTCTGCGCTGCACCTCACGCAGTTCGCGGCCACCTTCCCCAACGCCACCGTCGTCGAGCGCGCGGCCAAGCTGTCCGCGCAGGCCCCGTCCGACCCGATCGTCGCGGGTCACCTCGCCAATGCGATGAGCCGCATCGGGCGCTTCGACGACGCCCTCGAATACGGCCTCGCCGCGGCGCGGCTGGCGCACGACGACCCGGATCGCTGGGTCGCGGCGGCCGACCACGCGCTCACGGCGGGCCGCCTGCACCTCGCGCTCGAAGCGGCGCGCCGTGCGAGCGACCTCGAGCCCACGAACGTCGCCGCGGCGAAGAAGCTCCACCAGGTCGCCACCCTCGCGCTCGACGACGAGAACGAGGCGCTCGGTCGCCAGCGGGCCGGGCTCGGCGAGCGGGTGAAGGGCTGGCCGCTCACCGTCGACGAGCTGATGGCCGTCGCGCCCCCCACCGCCCTGCTCGCCCTGCTGCAGTACCACGAGGCCGATGTCGTCGCGTCGCCCGTGATGCTCGGCATCCGCGCGCAGCTGCGCACCGAAGCCGGCCTGTTCGACGAGGCCGCGCGCGACAGCATCAACCTCGCCCGTCTGCACGGCGAGGCCGACGGCAGCGCGCTCGCGTTCTCCGCCACGGCCGGCCGCGTCTTCGGGACCGGCGCCCTGTCGCTGCTCGACGCCGTCGACACCGATGTCGCGCGCCTCACCCGCATGGAGTACCGCCTGCTGACGGGCTCCCAGGACGCGCGGCAGGACGCCCGCCTGCTCAAGGACGAGCCCCGCGCCGAGGCCGTCCTGCTCACCGCGGGGTCGCCGGCCGACGCGGTCGCGCAGATCGAGGGCTGGCCGACCGACCTCACCGAGGCGCGGGTGGCGACGCCCGCCGGCTACAAGGTGAACCCGATCCTCTCGGCCCCCACGGGCGTGTCGGGCTTCTCGCAGTCCGACCGCCAGCTCGCCGTGCTGCACATCAACACCGAGACCGACCTGCTGCCCCCGCCGCTGGCCCTGCTGTACTCGCCGCGCGAGCCGCTGCTCGCGAAGGCCGACGGGGTCGAGCTCATCCGGCTGGATGGCGGCAACCTCCCGCTGTACGCGGCCCGCCGCAAGGCGAACGGCGCGACGGTGCTGGGCCTCGGGTTCACCGAAGAGGCCGCCCGCCGCGCCCTCGCGGACTTCCAGTAGCCGTCAGAGGCGCGTGGCCGCGGTGATCTCGCGGTCCTCGCGCTCGAGCACGGCCCGCACGGACAGATCGAGCGCCGGCTGCGCGTCGGGCTGCAGCACCTCGGAGTGCACGACGCCGAGCGTGTCGGGGTCCATGAACCGCACCCGCGGGGCCTGCGCGTCGTCGAGGAACAGCAGGTCCGACTGCGGCGCCCACACGACGTGGCGCGGCGTCCAGCCGAGGTCGATGGCGTCGGCCGTCTCGTCGTCCATGTCGATGCGCCAGAGCTGGCCGCTCTCGATCATCCACACCTGCTCGTCGCGCGTCGTGAACGTCTGCAGCGAGGCCGCGACGGGCAGGACGATGCTCGAGTCGGCGTCGATGTCGTAGATCACGAGGTCTTCGCCGCCCATCGCGTTGGCGACGAGCAGCTGGCTGCCGCCGAAGCCCATCACGTACTCGGGCGTGCCGTTCAGCGGCAGGTCGACGGGCGTGGTCTCGAGGGTCACCGGGTCGACGAGCACGAGCGTGCCGGGCTGCGCGATGCTCCAGCCCACGATGGTGGACCCGTCCGGCGTGAAGCGCAGCGGGCCGTCGACCCCCTCGACGATGCGGCTCGTGCCGTCGCGGACATCGACCACGATGAGGAGCGACTGCCCGCTGTCGTTGCCGTGCACCGGGAACACCGCGTAGCGCCCGGCCGGGTCGATGCCGATCCAGGTGTAGCTCACGAAGAAGTTGGGCGAGACGCCCTGCACGAACGTGGTGAGGCGCGGGCTCGTGACCAGCGCGTCGGCCGTGTCGGCGCCGCGGAAGTCGAACATCTCGATGCGCGCCTGGTCGAGCGAGGCGTCGAAGAAGATCGCGGCCAGCACGTCTTCGGCCTTCATCCACATCGCTTCGGCCCACACCGCGTCGTCGTCGACCCGGACGGACTCCAGCGTGCGCGGGTCGATCAGGTGGAGGTCGAGGTCCGAGGTGCGGTTGTCGCCCGCCGCCACCCACCGACGCGACGGGGACGTGCGGGTGCCCCAGTACCGAACCTCCCGCGTCTCTTCGGCGAGGACGGAGAGGTCGTCGTGGTCGATGCGCCACAGGTGCTCGGTGTCGCCGTATTCGCCCATCAACAGCATCCCTTCGGAGGTGTCGAGCAGCCGCACGTCCTCGAGGCCGGAGACGTCGACGATCGGCTGCGCGCCGATGGACGGGTGGAGCGCCCAGACCACCTTGCGATCGGCCTGGTTGGTGGTCGTGCAGTCGGAGGTGTGGTCGGAGTAGAGCATCGTGTAGACGCGCTCGACGCTCACGGTGACGTACGGCCGGCCGAGCCAGTCGCAGCGGCCATCGCCGACGAGGTCGTCGATCTCGGACCCGACGGGCGACACGTGGTCGAGCCAGCCGTCGGAGCCGGCGTCGTTGCCGTCGAGGCTCGCGCCGCCGTAGCAGGCCAGCGAGAAGGTGACGACGAGGCCGGCCGAAAGCGCGGTGAGGGGGTTCTGGAGCCGCATGGTTCTCTCCTGTTCCGATGTCTGGAGAGTACGGTCCGGCGTCGTGGGCAGCTACCCGGTTTCGAACAAACCGTGGGCCGATATCGGGGGCTTGGTTCGAAAACGGGATAGCCGGGGGATCGGCTTCGGGCTGCGGAGTCGGCGGGAGCGAGCCGGATCCGCCTCACGCAGATGACGCAGAAGGACGCAGATGACGCAGAAACGAGGCCGGCCGTCGCGTGCCGGGCCTCCTCGGATCCCCGGACTCCGTCGAGGGGATGTGCACTGCCAGGACCGCCAGGATGCCACGGTCCACCCGCGGCTCCTCCGGTGAGCGGACCGCGGAGGTGGACTGGAAACGGATCGGGAGCGACACTCACCAGAGCAGTCCGACGACCTGGCCGGGCCGAAGGTTGGGCTCGCGCCCGAGGTCCGGGCCAGCATCGACCCTCGAGTGCACGCCCGGCGGAGGCATCGCCGAGCGAGTGCACGTTCACCGCGAGTGCGCCTCGGGCGAACACCGAAAGTCACGCGAACCCGTCCGAGAGCACCGCCCCGGAAGCGCGATTCCGTGCACTCACCCCGCGATGCTTGCGATTGGTGTGCATTCGACCGCCGATGCCCCCCGAGAGTTCCCAGGGCGTGCCACCGGCCGCGACGCATCCCCCCTCCGCCGATCCGTGCGCATTCCCTGCCACGCCCTGGCAGCGATTGCGCACGTCGACGCGATGGGCACCCTGGGCTCGCGGGCCGGAGGCCGGGCTCGCAGGCCGGAGGCCGGGCTCGCAGGCCGGAGGCCGGGCTCGCAGGCCGAAGGCCGGGCTCCTCACCGGAGCATCGGCCCTCGAGTGCACGCCCGGCGGAGGCATCGCCGAGCGAGTGCACGTCCACCGCGAGCGCGTCTCCAGCGAACGCCGAAAATCACACGAGGCCGTGCGAATGCACCGTCGCGGAAGCCCGAATCCGTGCACTCACCCCGCGATACTTGCGACCGGCGTGCATTCGACCGCCGATGCCCCCGAGAGTCCCAAGGCGTGCCGGCGACGGACGCCTGGTCCAACAGCTCGTGCGCATTCCCTGCCACGCCCTGGCAGCACTTGCGCACGTCGGCGCGATGGGCGCCCTGGGCTCGCAGGCCGAGGGCCGGGCTCGCAGGCCGAAGGCCGGGCTCGCAGGCCGAAGGCCGGGCTCGCAGGCCGAAGGCCGGGCTCGCAGGCCGAAGGCCGGGCTCCCCCGTTGAGCTCAGTCCGCGAGCGTGCCGTAGGGCTCGAGCGTGCAGGTGCCGCCGACGCAGGCCTCGAAGCCCACGCTTCCGACGAACCCGGCCACGTCGCGGGTGCCATCGATGCGGAGCTCGACCGTGTCGTAGTCGGCCGGGTCGAGCACGGGCGTGGCGGTACCGGACCAGGCCGAAGCCCACAGCCCGATCGTGTAGGACCGATCGGGCTCGATGAGCGCCCAGCCCGCAAGGGTGGCGCTGAGCTCGGGGTCGGCCGAGAGGTCGGCGTCGACGCCGACCAGCATGAGGGTGGGACACCCATCGCCTTCGACGGCCGCCCACGAGACCGCCGTGGTCGACAGCGTCGCGGGAACGCCCGCCGCCGCGCCGTCGAGCGTGCCGTCGACCGGCTGGAGCGACGTGTCGGTGACCTGCTGGGCCGTGCCCGAGAAGCCCGCGATGGTGTCGTTGGCCCCGACCGAGCGCGTGGTGCACTCGCTGATGATGCCCTCGGACCCGATCTGGACGCCCTGCGTGATCGGATTGGGGTCGTCGGTGTCGCGCACGTCGGTGTCGGTGTCGGTGTCGCCGACCGGATCGACGGGATCGGGATCGAAGCCCGCAGGGTCGCAGGCGAGACCGAAGAGCAGGACGGAGCTGACGAGGGCGATGCGCTTCATGTCCAGAGAATAGGGGCCCCCTCCCCGACCCGCCACGAAAACCGTGCCGAATACGAACAATCCGTACACCGAATCCGGCGCCGTCCGTTCGATTCCGGGATAGCATGGGGCATGGACTCCACCATGGACCAGGCCGCCCGCGAGCTCATCCGGGCCATCCGCGGCAAGCGCTCGCAGGTCGCGTTCAGCCGCCGGCTCGGCTACCGCGGCAACGTCGCCGCGAAGTGGGAGGGCGGGCACCGCTTCCCGACGTTCTCCGAGACGCTGCGCGCGGCCAGCCGGTGCGGGATCGACGTGCCCGCGGCCCTCGCCCGGTTCCACGCCGCGAGCGCCGAGCGGTACGATCCCGAAGACCTGGGGCCCTGGCTCATGGCGCTGCGCGGGCGGTCCAACCAGGCGTCGCTCGCGCGGCGCTCGGGCCTGTCGCGCCAGCAGATCGGCCGCATGCTGTCGGGCCGATCGCGAGGGCGGCTGCCCGAGGTGATGGCCCTGCTCGACGCGATGACCGGGCGCCTGCCCGACCTCGTCGGCGCGCTCGTGCCGATCGAAGAGGTCGCGTCGCTCGCGCGCGAGGCGGCGGTCCGCACGACGCTCGCGCGGCTCGCCGTGTCCCACCCGTGGTCGCCCGCGGCCCAGGCCTGGCTCGACACGCGCGGCAAGGTACCCGTGGCGACCGCTGCAGCGGATCTCTCCGGCGCGATCGGCATCCCCGAGCCCGCAGCGGAAGACCTGCTCGACGTGCTCGTGGCGGCCGGCGCCGCGCTCCGCGTGCGGGGCAGCTACCGCCCGGCGCCGCCCACGACCGTCGAGGTGCAGGCGACCCCCGAAGACTTCCAGGCCATCCGCGCGCACTGGGCGACCGTCGGCGCCGAGCGGATCCAGCGCGGCGAGCCGGGCGACCTGTTCAGCTTCAACATCTTCGCGATCGGCCGCGAAGACCTCCAGCGCGTCCGCGAGGCGCAGCGACGGTTCTACCGCGAGGTGCGCGCGATCGTGGCCGACAGCCCACCCGAGGTGCCCGCGATGCTGATCGTCCACACGGCCGCCTTCGAAGACAGCCGCGGATCGTAGCCCGACATCTCGAGACCCCCGTAAGTCGACGGCGTCCGCTACGTTCGGGGAACCGGAACCCGAAGCCGAGGTCGTACCGTCCATGAACGTCGTCGCGAAGCTCGATGCCTCGCTGGCCGTGACCCGGCCGCTCTGGCACTGGCTCGGCCAGCTCGCGCTCGTCCTGCTGGGCACGCACCTCGCGGCCGACCGCCTCGACGACGACCTGTCGCGCTTCCTGTCCGAGCTCCCCGTGGCCTGGCCCGACCCCCAGACCCCGTGGACCGCAGGCGGCTGGCTCGCGCTGAGCCTCGAGCTCGGCGTCGCCCTCTGGGCGCTCTGGGCGCTCGCCCGCACCGCCGAGAACCGCGTCACCAGCGTCAAGGAGTGGGGGCAGCGGGCGAGCGTGCACAACGTGCTCGGTCCGCTGTTCTGGCTGCCCGTCAGCCTCGCCGGCAGCTGGGCCATCGCGATGGCCGTCGAAGACGCGCTGCCCCACGGCACGGCCGCGCAGGTCGTCGGATACGTCGTGGGCGGTGTGGTCGCGTGGCGCCTCGCGGGCACGGGCTTCGTGCAGCTCCTGATCTCCCCGCCCATCCCCAAGCGCCGCACCGAAGGCATCCTCTGGGCCGTCCCCCTCGCGGTGGTCGGCAGCTACGCGGCCTGGTTCGGCCTGCCGATCTGGGGCTGGCTGTGAGGCGCCTCGGTTTCGTCGACCTGTTCGTCGTGCTCGTCGCGGTCTACGCCGTGTACACGCGCACGCCCGTGGGCGGGCTCGGCCAGTGGGGCGTGGCGTGGCTCCGCGGCGACGATGGCGAGCAGCCCACCCTGCTCGGCTTCTTCCGCAGCGAGGGCCCCAAGAAGGCTTGGCTCGACGAGCCGATCGCCGCGCTCCCGCCCGAGACGGCCGACTACGGCGACGGATTCCCCGAGCCCTACCGCTCAGCGCTCCGCTACGCCCTCCCCGACGACCTGCCGGCCCACACGGTCGAGCTGCTGGGCCCGGGCGACGACCCCGCCGCCGACCGCCTGCTGGTGTGGCTCGACGAGAACTGGGACGGCGATGCGGCGGGTGCGCTCGAGGTCGCAGCGATCGGTCCCGAGCTCCGCGAGCGCGCCATCGAGCGCGCCCGGGCGGCCGGCGAGCCCGACCCCGAGCACTTCGAGTCCCATCGGCGCTACCTGCCCGAGGACGTCGAGCTCCACGCGGCGTCCCTGGTCGACTCCGTGCTGTCCCTCGCGACGGTGTTCGACCTGCACTGGCCCGTCGACCCCACGGTCCGCATCAGCAGCCCCTTCGGCTACCGCGTCCACCCCGTCACGAAGACCCGCAAGTTCCACAACGGCGTCGATCTGCCCGTGCCCGTGGGCACCACGCTGCGGGCCGCGCAGTCCGGGCGCATCGTGGCGGCGACCGAGGACAGCGTGAGCGGCAAGTACGTGATCCTCGAGCATGCAGGCGGCATCCGCACCGCGTACTGCCACCTCTCCGCGCTGCCCGAGAAGTCCGCGGGCGACCGGGTCAGCAAGGGCGAGGTCATCGGGCTGTCCGGCAACACCGGCCGCAGCACCGGGCCCCACCTGCACTTCGTCCTCCGCGTCGACGGCGAGCCCATCGACCCGGCCCCGTACCGGCGCGTCCCGAAGTCCTGACACCCGTGCAGCGCCGACGTTAAGGGCGCGAATGCGCCTCGTCCCCCTCGTGCTGATCGCCGGATGTGCCCCGGTGTACGTGCCCAACATGGTGCGCGCGCCCCAGCTCCAGGCGCCGGGCGACGTGTCGCTCTCGGCCCAGGGCGGCATGCAGGGCTTCCAGCTCGACGCGGCCTTCGCTCCCGCACGGGTGCTCGGGATCCGCGCCGGTGTGCACGGCCAGTACGGCGAGGTCGTGCGCTACGGGCTCGTCACGACGGGCGTGGGCGCGTACTACGCGCGCGGCGGGCTCCGCCTGGCCGGCTGGGTCGACGTGGGGGCCGGCTACGGCCGCGGCCGCAGCGAGATCACCGTCACGTCGTCGAACAGCACCACGACCGCGGTGTACCAGCTCGAAGGCGCGCTGCTCCAGGTGAACGAGACCTTCGAGATCGGCTGGGAGGACGAGTACTTCGCGGCGGGCGGCGAGCTCCGCTTCGTCGAGCACGCGGTCTTCCACGGTCCGGACAGCGAAGCCGACGAGCCCATCGGCGACATCACGACGTTCGAGCCCGTCGGGTTCGTGCGGATCGGCGGTCCCAGCGTGAAGGCGCAGTTCTTCACCGGCGTCATGATCCCGCTGCGGAACAGCGGCTCGGTCGGTGTGCCGTGGCCGCTGCTGGGCGGCGTGGGCATCGTCTGGGACTTCGGGAAGGACGGGTGACCGGGCCCACCCTCCGCAGGCTCCGGGGCCTCGTGCTCGCCGCCGGGCTCGGCTTCATCCTGTTCGGGCCGACGTACGTGCAGATCCTGGGCGGGCCGCTCGGCCCGTTCACGCGGTCGTGGCGCATGTACACGGGCGTCGGGCGGGGCCTGTGCGAGGTGCGCTACACGCAGGTGCTCGGCGAGGGGCGCACGATCCGCATCGATCGGCAGGAGATCCTGGGTCTCCCGCGCGATGCGCTGTGGGAGGCCGTCGGGGTCGAGGCGGTGCGCCAGGATGCCGCGAAGCTCTGCGAGCGGCTCGGCGAGGGCGCCGACCTGCGCGCGGCCGTGCGCTGCGCGGGCGCCGAGGGCTGGGATGTCGCGATTCGCCCGGAGCAGCCGCTGTGCAGGCGCTGATCCGCGCGTGGAGCGCCCACCTCGACCACGAGGGCAGCACCCGCGCCGTGGGGCTGATGCGCGTGCTGTTCGCCGCGCTGTGCTGGGCCCGGTGGGCCGACGAGCTCATGCCGCTGCGCAACGACCACTGGGCGTACTGGGCGCTCGCCGCGGTGTTCTACACGTCGACCACCGCGATGTTCTTCGGCGTCCGCGCGCGGCTCGCGACCGCGATGACGGCCGCCACGCTGTGGACGATGTGGGCCGGCTTCGGCTGGCTCGGCGACCACGAGCCCTGGCGGCACCACCACACCTACACGCTCACCATCGCGGTGGTGTGGCTCGCGCTGACGCCGTGCGACCGCTCGTTCAGCTTCGATCGGTGGCTCGCGGTCCGCAGGGCCGAAGCGACGGGCGCCTCGCCGCCGGCGGAGCGCGGACCGCTCTGGGCGGTGCCGCTGCTCGGGGCGCAGTGCAGCGCGGTCTACTTCTTCAGCGCGCTCGACAAGACGAACGTCCGCTTCCTGTCGGGCGACCAGCTCGAAGCGGTGTTCATGCACTTCTACTCGGGCTCCGACCCCATCGATCTGCCCGGATTCGCGCTGTTCTGCATGCTCTCGGCGTGGTTCGTCGTGGCGTTCGAGTACTTCCTGCCCTTCGCGCTGTTCGTCCGCCGCTGGCACGGGTGGCTCGTGCCCGCCGCGATGCTGTTCCACGGCATCCTGTACGTCAGCATCCCCGTCGGCACGTTCACCGCGACGATGTGGGTGTACTACCTCGCGTACCTCGACCCCGAGGCGGTCCACCGGGTGGTCGGGCAGCTCACGCGGGAGTGACCTACTCGACCACGAGGTTCGCGAAGTCGACCATCAGCTCTTCGTAGCGGATGGCGCCGGTCTCGAGGGTGCGGACGTTGAGCGCCGTGGAGAGCTCGACAGGAGCCTGCACCTCGATGATGGCGGGCGCCGCACCGTCGAGGATGCGGGCGGCGATCTCGGCGGCCTGGCGGCCCACCCCCGCCGTGTCGGGCGTGACGGCGAAGGCGGCCCCGGCGCTGACCATGTTCGCCGTGTCGGCGAGCAGCGGCTTCTGGCGGCGCTTCATCTCCTGGACGGCCGTGCGGAACGCCTCGGGCTTCAGGATGTCGCGCTCGGGCGTCAGCCAGATGGCGTCGACGTCCGCCACGAGCTGGTTGAAGGCCCGCCGCAGCTCGCGCGGGCTCGACACCTCGCGCACCTCGAGCGTGATCCCCACGTCCTGCGCGGCCTGTTGGAGCTCGGCCTTCTCGCCGGCCGCCATGGGCGCGCGGATCACGCCGATCGAGCGCACGGCCGGGAAGTACGACTGCACCTGCGAGAGGTACGTGACGGCGGCGACGCGCGCGCCCACGCCCGTGGTCTGGTTGCCCGGGATCCCGTAGCGGGCCGGGTCGTGCACCTGCGCGTAGACGAGCGGCGTGCTCGGGAGCCGGAAGCGCGCCGCGTACGCGGCCTTCGCGCCGATCGCGAACACCACCTTCGGCGAGGACTCGCGCAGCGCGCTCATCTCGACCTCGGCCTCGATCTCGCGGCCGTGGATGTTGATGGTCTGCACGGGGACGCCGATCGCCTGCTTGAACGCCTCGGCGGGCGCCTCGTAGGGGTCGAGGTCGTCCGAGATCACGACGGCCACGTCGGGTCGGACGGCGAAAGCGGCGGTGAGGGTGAGGAGCAGGGACATCTACTTGAAGACCGCCGGCGTCATCTGTTGGGACGAGACCCGCACGGTCTTCGCAGGATACCCCTCGACCTCGACCGTGTAGGTGCCGGGCGGCAGGCGCAGCTGCTGAGGCGTGCTGCCACGGGGCGTTCCGTCGACCTTGATCAGCTTTCCGCGCGGGTCGCTGGCGATCGACAGCGTGCCGAACAGGCTCGGGTCGACCGTGGGCTGCGGCTTCGGCGTGGGCTGCGGCGTCGGCGCGGGGACGACCGGCTGGGGCTGCGGCTCGGGCTCGGGCTCGGGCTGCGGCTCGGGCTCGGGGACCGGCGTGGGGTCGGGGACGACCGGCCGCGGACGCGTGGGGCGCGGACGCACGGGCTGCGGCTTCGGCGAGGGCGTCGGGTCGGGAGCGGCCGTCGGACCGGGCGTGGGCGCGGGCTCGGTCGTGGGCTGCGGGACGGGCTCGACGTCGAGCGGGATGGCGTCGGGGATCGGCTCGGGATTGCGCGCGACCGGCTGGAACGGCGGGAAGAGCCACAGCAGGATGCCGCCGAGAACGACCACCACCGCGAAGAACGCGAGGCCGAACACCGTGCCGCCCACGATGCCGCCGGCCACCACACCGGTCATGGTCTGCGTCGCCGTGTACTGCGAGCCCGTGTGCTCCGGCACCATCGGGGGCTGGCGGACCACCGAGACCGCGGAGTCCATCGTGCCCGAGACCTCTTCACTGACGATGGCGACGGGCCGCGCCACGCCGGCCTCGGTCGTGAGGTCGAGCTCGCCGGCGTAGACGCGCATCTTCTCCTGCAGCTTCTCGTTGAGCTGCGGGTCGACCTTCTGCAGGAAGCGCGCGATCTGCTCGCGCGACGGCAGGCCACCGACGGAGTCGGCGATGGCCTCGAGGTCCTTCCGGAACTCGGTGGCCGTCGCGTACCGCTTGTTCGGGTCGGGCGCGAGGGCCTTGTCGTGCACGCGGCGCAGCTCGGCGTCGTCGGGCAGGTCGCGGACGGCGGG
The DNA here is from genome assembly GCA_020632875.1 of Alphaproteobacteria bacterium. Classification (GTDB taxonomy): domain Bacteria; phylum Myxococcota_A; class UBA796; order UBA796; genus JACKEQ01. The sequence continues at coordinate 746,292 of JACKET010000001.1, read as the reverse complement.
CATCTCGGGCACCTGCCCGTGCAACAGGCGGTGCACGATCTGCACCTGGTTCAGCCCGTAGAACGGACCGTATCCCGCGATGAACTCGTGCAGCGTGAGCCCGACGGCGAACAGGTCGGCGCGGTGGTCGATCGACTCACCGGTGATCTGCTCGGGCGCCATGTACGAGAACTTGCCCTTCACGTGGTCGGTCTTCGTGCGCTCGAGTCGCCCCGAGGCCTTCGCGACGCCGAAGTCGATGAGCTTCGTCTCGCCGTGGATGGAGACCATGATGTTCCGCGGGTTCACGTCGCGGTGCACGATCTTCATCGCGTGCCCGAAGGCGTCGCGCTTGCGGTGCGCGTAGTCGAGGCCGTCGAGCACGTCGCACAGGATGCGGAGCGCCACGCGGATCGGCACGCGCTGGCCGCGCTCGCGCAGCGTGTTGATGATCCCGCGCACGTCGACGCCCGGCACGTACTCGAGCGCCAGGTAGTACTCGTCGCCCTGGCGCCCGAAGTCGTAGACCTGGCCGATGCACTCGTGGTGCAGCTCGGACGTGATCCGCGCTTCGTCTTTGAACATGCGGATGAAGGACTTGTCGGCGCTGCGGTCGGTCTTGATGCGCTTGATGACCACGAAGCGCACGAAGTCCTTGTCGCCCATGCGCTGCCGGGCGAGGTCGACCTCCGACATGCCCCCGATCCCGAGGCGCTCGAGGAGGATGTAGTTGCCGTAGTGCGTCGGGTACTGCAGTCCTGGGCTCTCCGAGCGAAGTGTATCCCGGCCGGATAGCCCCCCGGCCGAGGAGGCCCGGATGCCGCTGCTGTTCTTCCTGTTCGCGCTGCTCGTCGCGCCCTCGTCTGCCTGGGCGCAGTGCGAGAACCCGCGCAAAGCCACGGATTCGCTGTTCGAGTGGACGCGTCCCGGGAGCTTCGACCTCGCGAAGGCCTCGGCGTGCATGGACATCGCGCCCGGCGCCAACCGCGAGCAGCTCGCCATCCAGCTCAAGCAGGTGCTCGACGCCCGCGGCCTGTGGGTCCCCGTGCCCTCGATCCCGAACAAGCCGGACTTCCTCGACGACGACGGCGAGGCCCGCGTCGTGCCGATGCCCGACGACTTCCCCACGCTGGCGCTCGAGCGCGCAGACGACGGCCGCTGGCTGTACTCCCGCCACACGATGGATGCCGTGCCCGGCCTGTACGCATCGACGTTCTCGCCGGTCAGCCAGTGGTTCCAGTCGGCCCTGCCGCCCGTCTTCTACACGCGCATCGCGGGGCTCTACCTGTGGCAGATGCTCTACGCGTTCGTGCTGGTGGTCGTGGCGTTCGTCATCGGCACCGTCGCGCGCATCCTGCTGCGGAACCAGGTGCTCCGCGCCGTGAAGCGCATGGGCCTTCGCCTCGACGACCAGGAGTACGCCCGCACGAACGGCCCCATCGTGCTGCTCGTGATCTTCGGCGTCCTCTACTGGGGCATCACGGATCTGCAGCTCGGGATCGGGTTCTCTGCGGTGATGCACGGGGTGCTGAACGTCGCGATGGTGCTCTGCGGCCTGTTCCTCGCGAGCCGGTTCGTGAACGTCGGGTCGCGCGTGGCCCAGGCCTGGGCCGCGGGCACCGAGAACCGGCTCGACGACCAGCTCATCCCGCTCGTGCGGCAGTCCGTGCAGGTCGTGGTCCTCGTGCTGGGCGTGCTCTACCTGGCCGACGCCATCGGCATCGACGTGTGGAAGCTCGCGGCGGGCGTCGGGATCGGCGGCCTGGCCTTCGCGCTCGCCGCGCAGGACACGGTCGCGAACGTGTTCGGCAGCGTGAACATCTTCGTCGACCGGCCGTTCCAGATCGGGGACTGGGTCATCATCGGGAGCGTCGAGGGCGTCGTGGAGGAGGTCGGCTTCCGCTCGACCCGCGTGCGGACGTTCTACAACTCCGTCGTCACCATCCCCAACAGCCAGATCACCAACGCGAACGTCGACAACATGGGGCTCCGCCCGCGACGGCGGGTGAAGATGATGCTGTCGCTCACGTACGACACGCCGCCCGACAAGCTCGAGGCCTACGTGGAGGGCGTGCGCGCGATCCTCGCCGCCCACCCGTTCGTGCAGCGGACCTACGAGGTGCATGTCTACACGCTCGGCGCGTCCAGCGTGGACATCCTGGTCTACTACCACGTGGTCGTGCCCGGCTGGCACGAGGAGCTCAAGGCGCGCAGCCAGAACATCCTCGAGTTCATGCGGCTCGCGGAGCAGCTCGGGGTGTCGTTCGCGTTCCCGAGCACGTCGGTCTACCTCGAGTCCACGCCGAGCGAGCCGCTCCGGCCGCACTCGCCGCGGTCCCTCGAAGAGCTCGGCCACATCGCCGACAGCTTCGGTCCGAACGGGTCGCTCGCCCGACCCGAGGGGCCGCGGTTCGCGCGCAGCTGGTCGGTGCAGGCGCGCGCCGAGGCCGATCACGGCAGCGTGGGGTCCGGCGCGCAGCAGTAGCTGCATTCGCAACAGCTTCGCTACAGGGGCGACGCGGGAGGCGAGGCCAGGGCTACCGGGTGCGAAACCGAGAGGTCACCATGTCTGCCTCCCTCGCCACCGAGCTCCCGTCCACCCTGGCACCTGCGGGCCTGATCGCCCGGCGCGGCGGCGCGCGCCTCCTCGACCTCGTCGGCGCAGCGAGCGTCCTCGCGGCTCCGATCGGCATCGGGCTCGTGATCCCGGGCTTCCACGACCTCCCCGTCGTGATCGGGGGCGCGCTGGGCGTCGTGGCGGCGATCGCCTTCGCGGTCTGGAACCTCTACCGGACGGCGACCGACGGCACGACGTTCGGCAAGCGCGCGATGGGCCTGAAGATCGTCCGCGACGACGGCACGGCGCCGGGGTTCCTCCACGGCGTCGTCGAGCGCGTGTGGATGCTCGGCCTCGGCGACTCCATCCTGATGGCGCTGACCGGCATGCCCGTCCCGTTCCTGACGATCCTGAACGCGATGCTCGTGTTCCAGGAGGACGGGAAGGCGCTCCACGACCACATCGCCGGCACGCGGGTGGTCGGGGCCTGAGCGCTACCCCTGCTCGCGGGCTTCCTGCTTCGCGATCTTGCGGTCGATGCGCTCGCGCTTCTTGCGGTCGGCGCGGGTCGGCTCGTCGTGGGTGCGCAGATCGAAGGTCTGCTTGTCGGCGCGCAGCGAGAACTTGAACGTACGGCGCGACTCGTCGGACTCGCCGTACGGGCGGAAGACGTAGTCGGTGCGCGGCAGGATCCCCTCGAAGTACGACTTCTCCATGATCTCCTGCTGGGCGAACTCGACGGCCTTGCGGTGCAGCGGCTCGAACGGCATCCCCGGGCACTCGAGCCGGTAGTTCGCGGGCAGATCGGCGGCGAGCTTCACGGGGCCGAAGTCGTTCTGGATGTCCCAGAGCCAGTCCTTGATCTCCTTCGAGTCCTGGATCCTGGACGCCTCGATCAGCCGGACCCGCGCCGTGGTGATGTCGCCGCGGTTGCGGGCGGCGTGCGCGGCGTTCGTCAGCACCTGGAAGGTGTGCGGCATGCCCATCTCGTCGAGCTGGCCGTAGAGGCGCTCGACGGCGGTCCAGTTGTTGCGCTTGGTGGCCCGGTACATCTCTTCGGCCAGGCGGACGTACTCGGCCTGCCGCCCCTCGGGCGAGGTGAGATCGGTGGCCGATTCACCGGCGTATGCCGAGCTCAACGCGAGCAGTACGAACCACATCCCGACCTTCGTTCTCCGCCACCGGCGGCCCATGATATCGGCCCGATCACAGTTCGGTCCAGGACCGGACGAGCCCGCGGCCGTCGAAGTGCAGCGCTTCGAGGTGCGTTCCGGTCTTCCACCCGAACCAGGTTCGGCTCTGGTGGCGGAACAGCACGGCCTCTTCGGCGCCGGGCGTCACGTCTTCGAACACGAACACCTGGATCGCCGCCGACCCTTCGCGCGGGTCGATCACGCCCTTCACGCGCTTGCCGTTCGCCAGCCCCTCGAACACCACCTCGAGCTTCGGATCGGCCTCGAGCTGCAGCTGCCACGCCTTCTCGATCTGGATCCGGAAGTCGCCGAGCTCCTGCTCGAGCTCGAGCTGCCAGTTCTTCTCGAGCACCACCGGCGCCGAGCCCTCGACCTGGAATCCCGCCGGAAGGGTGTCGGCCGTGACGCGGCGGAACGCGGGGTTCTGGTCGCTGAGGCCCGTCAGCTCCTGGAAGAGCGGCGACCACACGCGTACCGAGCCGGCCGGCAGGGTGCGCGACCAGGTCTTCGCGTCGCCGCGCTCGATGAGCGTGTCGCCGTTCGTGGTCGACGTGATGCGGACGTCGGCGGGCACCACGACGCTCGCGGGGTCGCCGGGCAGCTCGAGCGCCGTGTCGGGCGGACCCTGCACCACGTACCAGGGCAAGCCGCCCGCCAGCGGGTGCAGCAGGTAGAGCCGCCCGACCTTCTGCCCGAGCACCGGGCCCACCGAGAACACGCGCGGCTCGGCCTCGCCCAGCAGCGGCACGTTCACCCGGCTGTCGCCGTCGACCCACTGGACGTACGCGTCGGCCGGCGTGCCGAAGCGGTAGTCGACGCCAGCGCGCAGGGTGAGGCCCACCATGGCCCCGTCGCGGACCGCGACGAACGCGGGATCCTTCCCGCCGCACGGGCGGGACTGCGGCAGGAAGGCCTCGAGATCGCCGTACTTCACCCAGACGCCGAGCTCTTCACCCGGCAGATCGCACGGCGGGTACGGGAGCTTGCCCTCCTCTTTGCGCGCGAGGCCCTCGGTGGTGGCCCGCGGGATCTTCAGCTCGTCGAGGTGCCCGACCGCCGCGCCCACCCAGGGCTGGACGCCGTTCGCGCGCCGAACGCCCCACTGGGCCGTGAGCAACGCACCCGGTAGCCGCACCTCGGGGTCGAGCTTCGCGCTGATCCGGTCGCCGTCGATCTCGAGCGCCACGAAGGCGTCGAAGTACCGGCGCACGATGTCGACCAGCCCTTCGGCGTCGGGGTAGGTGCGCGCCACGTGCTTCGCCTGATCGGCCGTCTCGACGGACTTCAGCGCGACCCGGGCCATCGCCTTGCGCGCGTCGACCGCCGCGCTGGTCTCGCCGTACTTCTTGAGGAACCCCGCGTACTCGGTCTCGGACCCCTCGTCACCGATGTCGCGCAGCCGGGCCTTCGCCTCCATCTCGAACGCGGCCTTGGACTTCTGGGTGCCGACCCAGTCGGTCTGGAAGCGGACCCACCCCGCGAACGTGTCGTCCTTCAGGGCCTTCGCCCACATCGCTTCGGCGCAGACCTCGCGCAGCTCGGGCTCGGTGTCGGACAGCCACGCGGAGGCCTTCTCGCACTTGTCCTGGGCATCCTCGAGGCGCCCGGTGTCCAGCAGCTTCTGGATCCCGTCCGCCCGGCCCGCCAGCGCGATGGCCACCCACACCCACATTCACTCGTCTCCCTTCACGAACGCCCACCGTAATTCGCGGGCCGCCATGACCGCACTCCGCCAGTACAACACGGCGATGCCCACCAACATGGCAGACCCCACGGGCACGGTGAGCCATCCCTCGCCGCGCACGAGCCCCAGCACGGCGAGCCACAGCGCTGCGAGCACGGGGCTCCACGGCGGCGCCCAGCTCACGTGGAGCGCGACGCGCCCGCGGGCCGGCGCCAGCTGGACGTGGCCGTGCAGGCCCATCGGCGCGGCGCGGGAGCCCGGCTCGGCCCAGAACAGCACCTCGTCGCCGCGCACCTCCCACTTCACGGAGCGCGTCTCGCCCGCACCCTCGGGCATCCGCGCGACCGGCACGGGCATCTGGCCGAGCGGGAACCCGAGGCGGAAGTACGGGCGCCAGCGGATGGCGAGCAACACGCGCTCCACGAGCAGACCGCCGAACAGGCAGCCCGCGGCGAGCAAAGCGATGCCGGGACCGGTGGTCTCCACGGGGCTCCAAGCGCAGGCCCACGGTCATATCCGGCCGCGACCGCCGCGCCCCGCGCGGATATGAGCCCGCATGCCCACCTGGCTCCACGACGAAGACACCCTGCGCTCCCTGGCCGACGAGAGCGGCCCGGTGGGGTCGTGGGCCCGGCTGCAGCGCCTGGGCCGCGGCCTGCCGACGGCCCTCCCGACGAGCCGGCACACCGTCGCGCCCATGCTGGCGCTGCTGCCCGACGGCCTCGACGCGTGGATGCGCGACGCGCTGGGCCCCGAGCACCTGTGGTCCGTCGATATGGCGACCGAGCTGGGCCTGGCACCCGCCACGCCCGGCGCGTGGACGCCGGCGCTCGAGGCCCTCCTGGGCGGCGAGAACGGGCGGCATGCCGCCAATGCGCTCGTGCGGCTGGGCGCGTTCACGCGCACGCACCTCCGCACCGTGCTGGCCGCCGACCGCGACGACGAGGTGCTGGTGGCCTGGGTCCTCGCGAGCACGCCGCCCGACGCACTCGACGAGACCGCCCGCCAGATCGCCGAGGGCCTGCGCATCGACATGGAGGATGGGTCGCCGCGCCTGCTGCGCGCTCTCGATCTCCTCACCCCCGGCCATCCCGCCACGTGGGTCGACGATCCCGAAGAGGCCGTCGCGATGGGCGCAGCGCTCGCGGGCGTCACGGCCGACGCCCCGTCGGTGCGCGGCTCGACGCGCCGCAAGACCAGCGCCCTCGCCGAGATCCTGTCCGAGGGCCGTCGATCCCCGACCGCCGCCCTGCTCCGCGCCCTCGCCCGCCTCGAGAAGGCCCCTGCGCTTCACCCCGCCGCGCTGTGCGCGCTGGCGTGGGAGGCGTACTTCGAGCCCTCGGGCGACCCCGTGGTCGACGTCGTCGAGCGGGGGGCCCGCGGCCCTGCCGCGCTGCGCGCCGCCCGGATGGCCGTCCGCGCCGGCGCCGACGCGCCCATGGCCCCCGAAGAGGTCGGCCAGAAGGCCCTGATCCTCGAGAAGCTGCGCGAGAGCCCCGCGCTCGCGGGCCCTCTGCTCCCCGAGCCCCCGCTGGGCAGCGCCGACGGCGTCCTCCGCACCGCCATCGCGCTCCGCTGTCCCGACGCGGTCCCGGCGCTGCTCGATCGCGCAGAGACCCGGTACATCGGCATCCCCCTCGCGAGCTTCGCGCCCACCGAAGAGGTCCTCACCCGCCTGCTGGCCCTGCCCGTGCCCGCCGATCCGACGCTGCGCTTCGAGCTCGCGGGGGCCCTCGTGCATTCGGGCGATCGCGCCGCACTTCCGAACGTGAAGGCACTTCTCGGGCACCTCGAGCCCGGCGACGTGTCGGAGATCCAGGCGCTCGCGCGCTCGATCTTCAACGAGGACCTCTGATGTTCGCCGGCATCCGCGACGACTTCGACAGCCAGTACTGGACGCGTGGCGCCGTGGCCGTGCTGCTCGCGAGCGGCGGAGCGGCCGCGCTGGGTGCCGCCTGGCTCCTCGTCGAGCTCCTGTCCCGCATCGCGTGGTTCCTCGCGGCCTGGCTGGCCCAGTGGCTGTTCCCGCCGATCCTGATGCCGCTGTTCGTCTCTCCTCCGCCGCTCACCGTCGAGCTCACGCAGCGCGTGATGCAGCGCGACCGCATGGCGGCCGTCGAGGTCGTGGAGGTCGACCTCGGCGACATGGGCGACTTCGACCCGAACCCCGTGCCGGACCTCGATCTCGCCGCCATCCGGCCTCCTCCCGACCCGGCGCTCCGCGAGGCCGAGCTGCGCATCTCCGAGATGACGGGGCTGCTCGCGATCCTCGGCTCGTCGAACGACAACAGCATCGCGAACATCTTCGGTAGCAGCGGGCTCGACACGCTCGACGGCGATCTCGGCGGCCTGTCGGGCATCGGCGGGCTCATCGGCGCGACCGGCGACGCCTGGGGTGCCGGTGGGCTCGGCTCCCGCGGCTCGGGCCTCGGTGGCGGTGGGACGGCCGAGGGGCTGGGCGGGCTCGGCACCATCGGGACCATCGGCCACGGCGGGGGCACCGGCCAGGGCTACGGCTCGGGGTCCGGCAGGCTCGGCACGACCACGGGCCGCCCGACGCAGATCGCGCGGGTCACGCCGAAGCTCGGCCCGTCCGAGCGCGCGTACATCGAGGCGAACGGCAGCGTGGTGTGCCGGGTGTCCGTCACCGTCGGCGAGAGCGGTGCGGCCGAGAAGGTGCGTGTGCAGACGTGTCCCGCCGAGCTGAAGGCCGCAGTGGTCGACGCCGCGAACCGCACGGGGTTCACCGCCGGAAAGCCCGGCCCCGCCACGCTCACGTACCGGTTCGAGTGATGTTCGAGCGCGTCCGGTTCGATTTCGACAGCGCCTACTGGTTCCGGTGGAGCGTCGCCGTGCTGCTGGCGGCGAGCGGCGCGACCACGGCCGGCACCGCGTGGCTCCTGTACACGCTGATCTCCCGCATCTTCCACTTCCTCGTCCAGTGGCTGCTGGCGCTGTTCTTCCCACCCGCGCTGGCGCAGGTCCTGCTCCCGAACCCGGTCGTGGTCGAGCTCCGAACGACCGTCGTGCGGCGGATGATCGAGGAGGAGGTCGTCCTGGTCGATCTCGACGACGGGATCGACGACCTCGTCGACGACGAGCCCGCCTGGGATCTCGAACCTCCCCCTCCCCCTCCCCCGCCCGTGGACGAGGTCGCCTGGGAGGACGAGCCGCCGCCGCCTCCTCCCGACGCCTGGGTCGACGAGGTCTACGCGATCGAGGACGTGGTGGAGCTGAAGGAGGAGGTCCACTCGAAGATGGTGATGAAGATCATCGGCTCGAGCGGCCCGGACTCCGAGGAATCCACAGGGAGGAGTCAGCGGCTTCAAGCCGCTGAAGGCTCCCGGTCGCGTGAATACGGCGTCATCGGCTTCTTGTCGGGGAGCGGGGACTCCGACTTCGTGGGCCTGGCGGACGTGCTGGCCGAGGGGTTCGAGGAGGACGTGCAGGGGGTCGGAGGGATTGGCCTCTCGGGGGTGGGGATCGGGAGCACGACCCGCGACACCGCAGAGCCCGCCGACCTCGTGGTCGAGCTGAAGAGCACCGTGCGGGAGCCCGAGGGGGCCGAGTGGGGCATCGGCGGCGTCGAGGGCGGCGTCGAAGGGGGGGTCGTCGGCGGGGTCGTCGGCGGCGTCGTGAGCCGTGTCCACACGGCGACCGCCCCCACGCCGGTCCGCGTGCTCAAGCCCGGGAAGCCCCATCTGGACAAGGCCATCCGCGCCCTGCTCGACGAAGGGGGCCCACAGCAGTGCAGTGTGGATGCGACCATCGGTCCGAGCGGCCGTCCCACCCGCGTCGTCATCCTCCCGGGTTGCCCGGAGCCGCTCCACGTCTCGGTCTACGCCGCCGTGCAGGCGTCCCGCTTCGAGGCGGCCACGATCGACGGCGAGCCGACCACCGAGACGACCCGGATGCGGTTCGACTTCGAATAGGCGCTGCCCGAGGGAGCAGTGACCGATGGGTCGCGCCGGAGTAATGGAACGCGTCCACAAGGAGGCGCATCATGACGCGCGGAGTCGGTCGCAGGGTCCCCATCGCAAAACTGCTCGAGACGGCTTCGGTGGGCAATGCGGTCGAGGTCACCGGGTGGATCCGCACCTCGCGCTTCTCGAAGAACGTGTCGTTCGTCGCGCTGTACGACGGGTCGTCCGCCGATACCGTGCAGATCGTGCTCGGCGACGAGACCGACGAGGAGCTGAAGAAGCGCCTCGGCGTGGGCGCGTCGCTGCGCGTGAAGGGCGAGTGGGTCGCGAGCCCCGGCGCGGGCCAGGCGTTCGAGATCCGCGCGCAGAGCATCGAGGTCGTCGGCGACTGTGATGCGTCGAGCTACCCGCTGCAGAAGAAGAGCACGTCGCTCGAGTACCTGCGCACCATCGCGCACCTCCGGCCGCGCTCCAAGACGCACCAGTCCGTCGTGCGCGTGCGCAACGCGCTGTCGTGGCACATCCACAAGTACTTCCAGGACCGCGGGTTCCACTGGATCCACACGCCCATCATCACGGCGTCGGATGCCGAGGGAGCGGGCGAGCTCTTCGAGGTGACGGCCGGCGACAAGGAGGAGGGCTTCTTCGGGAAGCGCACGTTCCTCACGGTGTCGGGCCAGCTCGAGGTCGAGTGCTTCGCGCAGTCGCACACCGACGTCTACACGTTCGGGCCCACGTTCCGCGCCGAGAACAGCAACACGCCCCGGCACGCCGCCGAGTTCTGGATGATCGAGCCCGAGATGGCGTTCGCCGACCTCGACGACGTGATCGCGCTCGCCGAGGACTTCGTGCGCACCGTCGCGCGGAACGTGATGGACCAGCTGCCCGGCGACTTCGCCTTCTTCGAGTTCGTCCGCACGAAGCTCGAGAAGGGCCCGAGCCTGCTCGAGCAGCTCGAGAGCGCCATCTCGCAGCCGTTCGCGCGCGTCACGTACGCCGAGGCGCAGGAGATCCTCGCCAAGGTCGACCGGAAGTGGGAGTTCCCCGTCGGGTACGGCACCTCGATGCAGGCCGAGCACGAGCGCTACCTCGCTGAAGAGCACTTCCAGCGCCCGGTGTTCGTCACGAACTACCCGCGCGACCAGAAGGCCTTCTACATGCGGCTCGACGACGGCGAGCAGACGGTCTCCGCGACCGACCTGCTCGTGCCGCGCGTGGGCGAGATGATCGGCGGATCGCAGCGCGAAGAGCGCTTCGACAAGCTGGTCGAGCAGATGGAGTTCCACCACACGCCGCCCGACGACCTGTGGTGGTACCTCGAGCTGCGCCAGTTCGGCACCACGCCGCACGGCGGCTTCGGTCTCGGCCTCGAGCGCATGCTGATGTGGATGACCGGCATCCACAACATCCGCGACTCCATCCCGTTCCCGCGCACGCCGGGCTCCGCGGAGTTCTAGTAGCGGGGCTCGTACACGAACGGCCGCATGCGGGGGCGCACCACCACGCGCACGCTGTAGCGCGAGGCCGTCATCACGCTCTCGCGCAGCGGTCCGAACGTGAACGGCCCGCCACCGACGCGCTGCGGCGGGAACACGAGCTGCGCGAAGTCGAAGCGGAAGTGCAGGGCGTCCGACACGGGGACCTCGACCTCCGCTTCGCCTTCGAGGTGCGGGCGCACGAGGAACGTGTCGCCCCAGCGGTCGGACCCGAGCCACAGCGTCGTGAGGCCCAGCCCGGCGGTGAGGGTGAGCATCACCGAGTCGCGCGAGCCGCTGCGGATGCCGTAGTCGAGCGGGGTCCAGGTGGCGCCGTACGTGCCGGTGTTGGCGCTGCCCGGCCACAGCCCCGGCGGCGACACGTAGATCGCCTCGGGCACGAGCATGGCGAGCCACCGCGGCTGATGGCGCGCCTCGTCGAAGGCGTTGCAGTGGTCCTTCATCCAGTCCGGCACGGACTTCTCGAACACGCCGCGGCAGTCGTACACGTGGCTGAAATCGAGCGTGAAGCCCGTGTGCACGGGCTGATCCGCGGTGCTGCGCCCGATGACCGTGATCCCCGCGACGCCTGCGTCGACCTCGAAGCGACGCGGGAGCTCTTCGGCACGGGCGGCGAGCAGCAGGAGCCACATCGCCGCACGCTACCCGCAGCTCCGCGTGGCAAGGAACCCGGGTGTTTCCACGCACGGGACGCCGCGGGCTCTCCGGCGTCCATGCCGATAGATGGCCGTACGGGGAGAGCCGATGACCGAACCGCGCCGCAGCGTCCGCACCGTCACCGAGGCCGACAAGAACAAGCCCGTCTACGCGGTGTGGGAGCTCACCATCCGCTGCGACCACGCCTGTGCGCACTGCGGCTCGCGGGCCGGCAACTTCCAGCGCCCCGACGAGCTGTCGCGCGACGAGCTGCTCGGCATCTGCGACAGCCTCGCCGGCCTCGGGTGCCGCGAGGTCACGCTCATCGGCGGCGAGGCGTACCTCTCGCCCCACTGCACCGCCATCATCCGCCGCCTCACCGACCTCGGCATCCGCGTCACGATGCAGACCGGCGGGCTCGGCTTCACGCCCGCGCGCGCCGAGCGCCTGAAAGAGGCCGGGCTCAAGGCCGTCGGATTCTCGATCGACGGCCCGGCCGACGTGCACGACGTGCTCCGCGACCGCCCCGGCTCCTGGCAGCTCGCGACCGCCGGCCTGAAGAACGCCCGCGACGCCGGGCTGATCGTCACCGCGAACAGCCAGATCAACCGGCTGAACAAAGACCGGCTGCGCGAGACCGCCACGTTCCTCCACGAGATGGGCGCGCGGATCTGGCGGTGCCAGCTCACCGTCCCCATGGGCCGGGCCGCCGACCGCCCCGACTGGATCCTCGAGCCCTACCAGATCCTCGACGTCGTCGACGAGCTCGCCGCCCTCCAGATCGAGTACGCCGAGCAGGCCCACGCCCAGGGCCTCGCGCCCAAGCGGATGTTCAACATCCTCGCGTCGAACAACATCGGGTACTACGGGCCCCACGAGATCCTGCTCCGCAGCAACCCCGGCACGTTCGAGGCCTACTGGCGCGGCTGCCAGGCGGGCCGGTACACGATCGGCATCGAGAGCGACGGCAAGATCAAGGCCTGCCCCAGCCTGCCGACCGCCCCCTACGTGGGCGGCAACGTGCGCGACCTCTCGCTCGAGCAGATCTGGTTCGAGACCCCCGAGCTGAACTTCGTCGAGACGCGCACGACCGACGAGCTCTGGGGCTTCTGCAAGAGCTGCTACTACGCCGACGAGTGCCGCGCGGGCTGCTCGTTCACGGCGCACTGCACGCTCGGGAGGCGCGGCAACATGCCATTCTGCTACCACCGCGCCGCGACCCTCAAGAAGCAGGGCAAGCGCGAGCGGCTCGTGCAGAAGGAGCGCGCCGAGGGCATCCCCTACGACTTCGGGCGCTTCGAGATCATCGAGGAGCCCTGGCCGCAGGCCTGACTACGTGTCGTCGTCGCCGTCGCAGTTCGAGTCGACCCCGTCGCCGGGCGTCTCTTCGGCGTCGGGGTGGATGGTGATGTCGGTCTCGTCGCAGTCGACGTTCTCGAGGTAGCCATCCCCGTCGCGGTCGAGGAAGCCCGTGTCGGGCACCCCGTACTTGTTGCCGATGAGCGGCGGGCACCCCGTCAGCACCACCAGCCCGAGGGCCACGGCCCCCACCGACCGCGCCGCCGAGCGCGCCCCGAGGGAGGCGCCACAGTGGTCGCACCGGGCCATGGACGCGGTGAGCTCTCGACAGTCGGGGCAGCTGATCACGTGTCGTCCTCGCCGTCGCAGTTCGAATCGACGCCATCGCCGGGCGTCTCGGTCGCGTCGGGATGGATGGTGTCGTCGGAGTCGTCGCAGTCGTCGCCTTCGAAGTACCCGTCGCCATCCGCGTCGGTCGCGGGGATGCCGTAGAGATCCTGCGACTCCGGCGGGCAGCCCGTCAGGACGAGCCCGAGGGCCGCGGCCGCGGCGGATCGGGCCGCGCGCCTGGGCGCCAGCGAGGCACCGCAGTGGTCGCATCGCGCACCGGCCACGGTGAGCTCGGCGCAGGTCGGACAGGGGATCATCGCCATGGAGGGCTCCTCAGGTGTCGTCGTCGCCGTCGCAGTTGGAGTCGATGCCGTCGCCGGGCGTCTCGGTCGCGTCGGGGTGGATCGTGTCGTCGCCATCGTCGCAGTCGCCGTCGCGCTCGTTGTAGCCGTCGCCGTCGTCGTCGAAGATGCCGGTGTCGCCGACGCCGTAGTCGGGCTGAACCTGACCGACGGGCGGACAGCCCGTGAGCGCGAGCCCCAGCGCCACCGCCGCCGCAGACCGCATCGTCTTGCAGGACTTCAGGGTCGCGCCGCAGTGGTCGCAGCGGCAGGGAGAAGCGGACAGCTCCTCGCAGAACGGACAGCTGGTCATGCTCATCGGGCCCTCACGTGTCGTCTTCGCCGTCGCAGTTCGAATCGACGCCGTCTCCGACGGTCTCTTCGGCTTCGGGGTGGATGCTGGCATCCGTGTCGTCGCAGTCTACGCCCGCCTCGTACCCGTCCTGGTCGTCGTCGACGAACGGGACGCCGTACTCGGGCTGCGGCTCGGGGAACGGGCCGCCGTCGCAGCCCGCGAGCGAGAGCCCGAGCAGCGCGGCCCCGGCCGCCCGCGAGACCCGCCCGGTGCAGACGCGAAGCTGGGTCGCACAGTGGGGGCAGACACACGCACGAGCGTCGACGAGCTCGGCGCACACGGAGCAGCTCACCAGGGCCACGGACACCTCCGGCGCCAGATTACCCTGTACGCCCCGGCGATCGCGTCTACAATCGGACCAAATGACGCTCGGGGGGGTGGAATTTGAGTCGCGAGAGCCGGAGGTTGGCGACGCAGATCGTCGCGGTCGCGAGCACGGTCAGCGGGATCTTCGTGGTGCTGAACTGGGTGGGCGCCTGCGACCCGCTGTTCGACACCGCCGCCCGCAAGGCCGTCGGCGACGAGCCGCTCGACATGCAGGCCATGCGCGCGCACATCCGCGAAGAGAACGCCGCGAAGCGCGGCGAGAAGCCCGCGCCCAAGCAGCCGAAGCGAACGAAGCCCGAGCCCACGCTGTCTCCGACGTTCCGCGCGCCGGGCGCGTTCTACCCCGACGAGCACGTGGAGGACGACGCGGGCTGGTCGATCGACCCGCTCATGCTCGCGGTGGTCGGAGGCGCGATGATCTTCGGGCTCGCGGGTGCCGGCACCTTCCTGATGATGGGCGGCCTCGGCGGGAAGGAGCCGGAGAAGCCGGAGCCCGCCGGCGACGAGCCCATCACCTGAAGAAGCGATCGACCAGGGTCTGGCTGTTGCGCGCGACGAGCTCGACCAGCGGGAACGACAGCAGCTCGCCCGTGTAGAACGTGCGCCAGCGGCCCTGCAGCTCGTCGAGGTCGTCGTAGAAGCCCGCCTGCATGGCGTCGGTCGCGACGTGCGGGAAGTAGCGCCAGTGGTGCGTGACGAGGAACTCCTCGAGCTCGCCGGCGAACTTCGGGTGGCCGATGACCGTGCGCAGGTTCGCGCGGACCTTGTCGACCGTCGTCTCCTCGTCGCCGTAGCTGTAGAACACGAAGACGTCGTGGGGGTCTTCGGGCACCGGCGGGTAGAAGATGGTCGGCCAGCCCGGCGTGAACTTGCGGCTGTACGGGTACAGGAACGTGCTGATGTCGGGCACGTCGCGCAGCCGGGCCGCCGTGACGTAGTAGTCGTAGTACTGGATCTGCTGGAACAGCCGCCGCTCGGCGTCGGTCACGTCCATGAAGCCGAGCGACGCGTCGAGCGGGCACGCCAGCACCAGCACGTCGAAGTCTTCGCGCACGCCGCCGTCGGCGGAGTCGTAGACGATCTGCACGCCGTTCGGCGACCGGGTGATCTCGGTGATCTCGGCGCCCAGCCGCACGTCGAGGTGCCAGTGCTCGACGACCCGTTCCCAGAGTGCCTGGAAGCCGTCGTCGAAGACCTTGGTGGTGCGCTTGTTCTCGCCGATGATCGTCTCGATCGCGGTGAACAGGTGCACCCGGTCGAAGAACTTCAGCGCGTAGGCCGCGGGCAGGTCGTCCATCACGCCGTACCCGTACGCGATGAACAGGTTGGCGAAGATCTCGCGGAACGGCGAGAGCCCGTACTTCGCGAGCCACTCGCGGAACGGCAGCTTCACGGCGTCGGGCAGGTCGTGCAGGCCGTCGCGCTCGATGCCGGAGCGCTTGCGCAGCCCCACGTAGTAGGCCCCGGCCGCGCGCAGCGCGAGCTTCTCCCACGGAGCGGCATCGGTGAACGTGGGCACGTTCTCTTCGCCCAGGTTCACCACCCGGCGCTCGGGCAGGCTGCGCATCCGCAGCCCCAGCTTCGCAGCCAGCGGGCGGATGGTCGTGTAGCGCGGCGTCGTCAGGTTCGCGCCGAGGTCGTACGCGATGCCGTCGTACACGAACGACCGGCACTTGCCGCCCACCCCGTCTTCCTTCTCGACCACGGTGACGTGGGTGTAGCCGAGGTCGCGCAGCGCGATGGCGGTCATCAGGCCGGCGGGGCCGGCGCCTACGATCAGGACGCGATCGTCTCGATTGGGTCGCATGAACGGACCGTTAACCCCGGAGATGCTTGGACCACACCCGCTTGCGCAGGAACTTCGCGATGTAGGCGGACGCGCCCCGTGCCGCGTTGGGGGTGCCGCCCATCGGCCACACGTGGCCGCCCGGCACCGTGACGACCTCGACCTTGCCCTTGCCGCAGCCCTTGTGGAGCGAGCGCGTGCCGACGGCCTGGCCGTTGGGCGCGATCAGCGGGGCCTCGACGGCGGGCTTCGTGCAGCCGTTCTGTCTCGCGAAGTAGTCGCCCGATGCCGCCGCCGACTTCACCTTCGCCGCGGCGTCGTTCTCGGCGCGCACGCCCTGCACCTGGCCCCCGCCGTACGGATTGACGGGGTCTTTCCGGCCGAACACGAGGAGGGTCGGGATCGGCGCGGTGCAGTCGCACTTCTTCGCCTGCATGTCGGACAGCCCGGCTGCGACGACGACCAGCCCACCGAGCCCCGGGTCGTTGCAGGCCCACTGCATCGCCATGTGTCCGCCCGAGCTGAAGCCCACGGCCGCCACGCGGCCCCGCTCGACGCCGTAGTCTTCGATCAGCACGCGGTGCAGGGCCTTCGCGAAGGCGATGTCGTCGACGCCGTCGGGCGCCCACTGCGGCGGGTACCAGGCCCCGCCGACGCCGTCCGGGAACACGGTGATGGCGCCGTAGTCCCCGGCGGCACGGGCCATCTGCGTGTGCTTGGCGAACTTCGCGCCCTTGTCGTCGGACCGATCGGGCCCCGCCCCGTGGAACACCACGACGGCGGCGCGCTTGCCGGGCTTCTTCGCGTTCGGTGGCACCTGGATCCAGTACGAGCGCTGGGTGCCGTTCACGTCGATCGTGTGGTGCTCGGCGGCGAACGCCACCGCGAGGAGCGCGATCACTCGTCGTCGTCCGTCACGGCGGTGTTGTGCTCGGTGCCGAGCTCGGTCGCCGGCCCCACCCACACGAGCTGCAGGTCGACGAAGGTGTACGCCGTGTCGCCGAGGGCGCAGTTCCACTCGAGCTCGCCGCCGTTGATGTAGTGCAGGCTCAGCAGCGCGCGGCCCTGGCAGCCCTTGAGGTTCGGGAGCGCGTACTTGAACAGGCCGTACGGCATGCCGATGCCGACATCGCCGCGCACCATGCGCTCGGACAGCTCGTCACCCCAGATCACCTTCATCCCCGCCGCGTTCATCATCTGCTGGGCGTGGAGGTCGTCGGCCGCGCCGTGCACCTTGTCGCGCGGCAGCCATCGCGTGAGCCAGTTCGGCTTGTCGTACGTGACGGGACACGTGGGGGTGTACTCGAGCTTGCGCTGCACCTTGCCCCCGACGCACTTCACGCTCTCCCACATGATCTCCTCGGCCGGGATGGTCGCCGGCTTGATGGAGGGGTGCGAATAGTGGGCGGGACCCGCGATCTTCAGGATCGACGGGTTGTACAGCGGGGACTGGCCGCGGATGAACGTGCTCGTGCTGCACGTGCCCGTGGGCACGCCGTCGGGGCCGTTGTCCTTCCAGGCAGTGTGCTTGCAGGCGGGCGCCATGACGATGGCTTCGGCCGGGATCTTCTCGGGGAACTTCTTGTCCGTGAAGATGACCTTGCCCTCGGACTGCCGGCCGAGCGTGAACAGCTCGATGCCCGAGACGGGACGGTCGTAGCCGTGGCCCTGCCCCTTCGCGGTGAGGGGCGGATCGAGCACCACGAACGGCCCGCCCGCCCGGAGCTCGGCGTCGCCGGGGCCTTCGGTCCACGAGACGTGGTCGAGCGGGACGCGCGCGAACGCGTCCTGGAGCCAGGGAGCGGCCATGTTCAGCGCGTCCCACACGCTCTTCGTGGCCTTCTCGGCCGCTTCGAACTCCTGCGGGGTGGCGTCTTTGCCGAGCTCGACCTCGAGCATCGCGGCGCTCGCGCAGTTCTCCCACCCGATGTCGGTGGGCAGCCGCTCGAGCGAGGTGCGGGGGATGCGGGTCTGGTCGTTGGGGTACGACATCGCGACGACGCTGGCGAGGCGCGACCAGTAGCTGCAGTTCTTCGGCTGGAGCGAGACCGCCTGCGCGTAGCTGTCGAAGGCGCGAGCGAGGTTCTCCTTCCACTTCTTCTGGTAGTCCTGCCCGCGCATCAGGTTCACGTCGCCGAGCAGCCGGTGGGCGTGGTGATCCTCCGGGTTCTTGCGGATCCGGTCTTTGAGGATGGCCTCGGCCACGCTGTATTCGCGCGACAGGCGCGCGATCTCGGCGGGATCCTCGCGGTCGGGGTTCACCTTCACGCCGGGCTTGGTGCCCTGCGAGCCGCCGAGGCCGCTGCAGGCGAGGAGCCAGGCGCCCGAGATCCAGAGTGCGAGTCGTCGTGCCGTCATCGGAGGCGAGCATATCAAGCCCCCGGGGAGGCAGGGGTCAGCGCGCTGCGCAGTCGACGACGACGACCTCGTAGTCGAACGGCTCCGCGATCCCCTCGACCTCGACGCGGTACCGCCCGCCGCCACTCGCGACGAAACCGTCCGGCACGAAGCGCACGGCCTGCTCGCTGCCCTGGTTCGCGACGAGCGGCTCGACGAGCTGCGGCAGGCGCTGCCCGTCGAGCTCGACGGTGATCTCGGCCCCGGAGAGGTCGATGTCGTCGGACTGGATCGACCATCCCTCCGCGTCGACGCTCGAGTTGCGCTCGGACAGCATCTGCAGCGGCACCCGTCCCGGCGGCGGCCACGCGACCCACACCGTGCCGTTCAGCGTGGTCGAGCCGAGCCGCAGGCACGAGTACGCGTCGGTGGTGCCGAGCGACACGCGCTCGAGGCCCGGGTTCAGCAGCCAGCGCCGGTGCACGAGGGTCGTCTCGTTCCCGAAGTCGACGAGGTACTGCAGCACGCTGCCGACCGACGGCTCGCGCGCGAGCAGCGACTGCCCAGCCGCCGCGGCGCCGTCGGCGGTCCAGCAGTCCCAGGTGTCGGGCGGATCGTGGGAGAGGCTCGCATTGGCGTGCATCATCAGCGCGCACTGCTGGGTCTGCGCCGCGTTCGCGGCATCGAGCGCGAGCGGCGGGGCCCCCGCGAGCTCGCGTGCGTATCCGAGCAGCGCCATGGCCCGCGCGACGCCGTCGGCAGGCGCCTCTCCTGCATCGCAGGACGCGATATCGCCCGCCCAGACGCCCTCGCCGAGGTCGGCCGTCACCTCGGACCACCGTGCACACACCGCGGCGTCGGCCTCCGCGTCGGTGTCCACCACCGGGTCGCTGTCGACCGGTGTGGGAGCGCCGGAGCACCCGAGGGCGAGGATCAGGGGTAGAGGTCGCAATCCACGAGCTCCACGTCGTAGCTGAAGGGGGTCGGGACACCGGTGACCTCGACGTGGAACGCGTCGCCCGCATCGCTGAACCAGCCGTCGGGCGTGAACCGGAGGGCGTTCGCGCTGCCGTAGTTCGACAGCAGGACGACGTCGTCGTGCGGCAGGACGGCCCCGTTGCGCGTGATGGTCACCACCGCGTTCGAGAAGCCCATCGAGTCGGACTGCACGCTCCAGCCCGTCGAATCGACGGACTGCCAGCTCGTGCTCAGCGCCTGGACCGGCACGATGCCCGGCGGAGGCCAGGCCGTCCACGCGGGGCCCGGCCCGAAGAGCGCCCCGCCCACCACCATGCAGGAGAAGCTGTTCGTGCTGCCGACCCCGATCCCGGTGTTCCAGTTGCCGAGGATCCAGCGACGGTGGCCCATCGTGGTGCCGTTCCCGGAGTCCGCCATGTACAGATCGACGGCCGAGACGGTCGAATCGGACGCGATGTTCGCGGAGCCCGCCGCGCTGGCGCCCGCCGACGTGTAGCAGTCCCAGGAAGGCGGCGGCGTGTGGTTGAGGGCGCCGTTCGCCGTCATCATCAGCGCGCACTCCATCGCCGCGTCGTGCGCGCCCGTGTTCTCGGGCAGGGGCGCGAGGCCCGCGAGCCATCGGTAGAGGTTCACCTGGACGAGCGTGTTGTCGCGCGCGTCCTGCGACAGCGTGCCGGCGTCGCAGCTGCCCACGGATCCCGTCCACGTCCCCGAGCCGGTCAGGAGCCGGTCTGCGTTCCACCGCGCGCACACGGCCTCTGCGGGGTCCGTGTCGGCGTCGGTGTCCGCATCGGTGTCCGCGTCCGCATCGGTGTCGGCGTCCGCGTCGGTGTCCGCGTCCGCGTCGGTGTCCGCGTCCGCGTCGGTGTCGGAATCCGCGTCCGAATCGGCGTCGGAATCCGTGTCGGTGTCCGAATCGCCTTCCAGCGCGGGTCCGGGACCGCCCGAGCAGGCGAGGAGCCACCACAGGGTTTGCATGATCTCTCCAGGCGGTGATTATGGCAGCTCACCGGAGAGCCCATGAAGCTCCACGTGCGCCCAGCAACCGAAAAGGATGCGCCTTCCATCGCATCCATCTACGCTCCCCTCGTCGTCGACACCTTCGTCACGTTCGAGACCGAGCCTCCGGATGCCGCTGCGTTCGCCGAGCGCATCCGCACCCGACGAAGCGCCTGCCGTGGCTCGTCGGCACCATCGACGGGCGCGTCGTGGGCTATGCCTACGCGTCGCCCCACCGCCAGCGCGCCGGCTACCGCTGGGCCGTCGAGACCAGCGTGTTCGTCGATGCGGATCACCACCGGTGCGGCGTGGGACGGGTCCTGGTCAGCGCGCTCCTCACCGAGCTCGACATGCTCGGGTACGTCACCGCGTGGGCGGGCATCGCGCTCCCCAACGACGGCAGCGTGCGGCTGCACGAGTCCCTGGGCTTCGAGAAGGTCGGGGTCTACGAGGCCGTGGGCTACAAGGCCGGGGGGTGGCGCGACGTCGTGTGGTACCGGCTGGCGCTCCGCGAGCCGCCGCGCGACCCCGTCGAGCCGGTCGACTGGCACGGCGTCACCTGAGGCGCGCCTCTTCGGCGTAGCGCCGCGCCCAGGCGCGGTACGGCGTGATGCGCAACACGTCCGAGAAGGCGCGGTACGCGGCCGGTGCGTCGCCCCGGGCGCGGGCGGCGAGCCCCTCCTGGTAGCGCGCTTCGGCGATCGGTCTGGCCGCGGCGACGTATGCGGCAGCCCGGTGGTCCCAGGCGTGGGCGCGTTCCAGCACGGCGATGGGGTCCGGTGCTGCGGACGCTTCGCGCACCAGGCACTCGGAGAGCGCCGTGCGCACGGGCCCTTCTGCACCCCGGGCCCGTGAGGGCACGAGGTCCCGCAGCGCGACCCAGCCCGCCTCTGCCGCGTCGCACGGCCCACTGCGGGCCAGGGCCTCGACCGCCGCGACATCCGGCGGCTCGCGGAGCGGGAACGCCCAGGTGCCGACCACGGCGCCGTCGACGAGGACCTCGACGACGGCGGGGTCCTCGACCGCCTCGACCGCGATGAGGTCCGTCCACACGAGCGTCTCGCCGCGCCACTGCCCCCGCGGAATCCACCCCGCATCGAGCGGGACCTCGGCCCCGGCGACGCGCACGCGGATCGGCGCCTCGGTGCGGGTGTCGGGGTGCACGCCGATGCGCACGCGGGCGCGCTCGCCGATGGCGCCGTGCACGAGCGTCACCTCGTCGAGCACGAGACCCGCGGTGGCGAGCACGGGCTCCCGCGCGGCGCGGAGGACGTGGTCGCGTCGGATCCACACGCCGTCGTGGGGCTCGCCGTCGTCGTCGTACGGCGGGAGCTGGACGTACGTGCGGCTCCACTCGGGGTACCGCACGAGCCCCGACGCGTTCGCCCAGTGCCGGTGGAGGTGCGCGAAGTCGGGCCGGCGCTCGTGGAACACGTACTGCGTGAAGAAGTCGCGGTCGGCGAAGGTGTGCCGCGCGATGGGCACGTCGACGAGACCCGCCAGATCGACGAGCGTGTAGCGCGACCACAGCATGTGGGCGCCCATGTCCATGTCGAGGGTGCTGACGTGGCGCGGGTCGAGGCCGACGCGCTCGGCCACGGCGTTCGTGTAGCGCAGCCGGCGCGCGATCATCTCGGGGAAGTCGACCGGCTGCTCGCCGAACTGCGCGGTGAGCGGCAGGTTCGCCGCGAAGAGGGCGCCCACGACCCCGACGCCGGCGACCCACTGCACGGTCTCGCGGCTCGGCAGCACGGTCGCCACGGCGTCCACCCAGGCGCGCAGGCCGACCGCGAGCAGGACGGCCATGGGCCCCGCGACGAGCGACATCCAGCGGAACCCCCGCATCCAGTCGCCTCCCGCGTACACGCCGAACGCCAGGCCCGCCGCAGCGAGGTGGGCGGCCAGCCGCGCCACGGGCGGGCCGGGCGCGAAGACCGGCCCCGCCACCGCCAGCCCGAGGAGGACCCCTACCCTCCAGCCGTCTGGCAGCCACAGCGCCCCCGCGGCACACCCGAGCGCCACGACCCCCGGGAGCACCCGTCCGAACGGGGCCGACGCGAGCAGCGGGAGCAACGCGGCCGCCCCGGTCGCACGCCCCCACTCGAGGAGCTGCACCCAGCCCCGCGCGCGCGCGTCGAGCCGCTCGACCGGTGCGCCGAGCTTCGCGTAGTACGTGTTGGGCAGCGGCCACGCGAAGTACGCCCACCGGAACGCCTCGTGCACCGCCACGGGCCCGGAGAGCGCGGCCCAGTAGCGCCACGCGGCCCGCCGATGGAGCGCCAGCGCCCAGAGCCCCGCGATGCCGCCGTACGCCAGGGCCTCCGGTCGGGTCAGCGCGAGCCCCGCGAACGCCAGGCCCGCCCAGCCCAGCGCGGCGCGCTCGAGCGCGACGAGCCCCGCGAGCATCAGCGCGGTGAACAGGGCGTTCTCGAGCCCGCTGGCGTTCCAGATCGCGAACTGTGCGCTCGCCGCGAGGAAGAACGGCGCGGCGAGCGCTTCGCCGCGGCCTTCGGTCAGGCGGTCGGCGAGGCGCCACGCGAGCCACACCGAGACCGCGGAGAGCCCCAGCGCCATGAGCTTCGCCGCGGTCTGGCCCCCGACGCCGACGACCTGGAACCCCGCCAGCAGCAACACCCAGAGCGGATTGCTGTACCCCTCGACCCGCTCACCGCCCGGCGTCGCGACGAGCCCCTCGCCATCCACCAGGTTGCGCGCGTAGGCGAACGAGATGGCCGCATCGTCGACCACCCAGTCGACCAGGAACAGCTGGTGTGCCCACACGAGGACCACCGCGAGCGCGACAGCGGTGCGGGGCAGATCCACGGCTCGCGAGGGCTCGCTCACCGGCCCTGTCTAACCCGGGGTGATAGCCCGGCGGGGTGACCGCGCCCCGCCTACGCCCCGCCGATCTGCTGGCCCTCGCCGTGGCCGCGTTCGTGGTCGGCTCGCTCGCGCTCACGTGGGCTGCGCGCCTGACGTACGCCTACGACCTCGAGTGGATGGAGGGCGGCATGCTGGCGCACGCGTGGCGCCTGGCGAACGGCGAGCCGCTGTACGTGCGCCCCGGGCCGGACTTCGCGCCGTTCGTCTACCCGCCCGGCTACCCCACGGTCGTGGCGGCGCTGGGCCGGGTGTTCGGGCTGGCGCCGTGGGTCGGGCGCCTGGTCTCGATCCTCGGCACGCTCGCGGCGGCCGCCGCAGCCGCGTGGATCGTGTGGCGACCGCACCGCGACGCCGTCACGGCGGCGCTCTCCGGGGCCGTGTTCCTCGGCTGCTACACGTACGGCGGCGCGTTCTACGACCTCGTCCGCCCGGACGGGCTCTTGATCGGCGTGCTCGCCTGGTCCGTCGCGCTGGCGCTCGTGCCCGGCGACCGGCACGCCCGGCTCGGCAGCGCGCTGCTGCTCTGCATCGCGTGCCTCGTGAAGCACAACGCGGCGTTCTTCGGCCCTGCCCTGGTGCTCGGCATCGCGATGCGCGACGGATGGCGCGCCGCCACCGAGCACGCCGCCACCGCGGCGGTGCCGACGCTCCTCGCGGTGGGCGTCTTCCAGCTCGGCGGGGACGGGCTGTTCCTGCAGTACCTCGTCGCGGTGCCCGCCTCGCACCCGCTCGTCGGCGATCGCCTGTTCCCGGGCGCGGCGCACGAGCTCGCCAACGCCCTGCCCCTATGCCTCGCGGGGGCCGCGGTGGCCTGGATGGCGCGAGGGGCCGACGCGCTGCCCGGCGTGCCGCGAGCCGTGACGGTGGGCGGGCCGATGGGATTCGGCGTGGCGCTCGCCCTGGCCGCGGAGCTCATGGCGGTCGGGGGCTACCAGACGAGCCCCTGGGCCGCGTGGCTCGGGCTCGTCGCGATCGGCGCCGCGGCCGCGCACGGGGTGGTGCGGCTCGCCTACCGGTCCGCGTCGTCGGACGCGGCGCTCGCCATCGCGCTCGGCGCGAGCGCCTTCGGGATGTGCGTGTGGATGCGCGCGCACTCGGGGGGCTTCGCGAACGTGCACATCCCGTTCTGGTGGCTCGCGGCGGTGGGCGCCGGCCTCGCGCTCGGCGGGCTCGACGGCGCACCACGGCGCGTCGCCATGGCGTTGTTCGCGGCCCAGCTCGGGCTCCAGCACCTCGACACCGACCACGCCGCGCTCCGCCCGACCGACGCCGACCGCGCCGCGGGCGACCGGCTCGTCGAGACCCTGAAGGGCCTGAAGGGCCCGGTGTGGTCGCCGTACGCGGTCTGGCTGCCCACCTACGCCGGCCACGCGCCGCAGATCCACGCCATCGCCGTGATGGACCTCGACACCGCCCACGGCCCGCTGCACGACGACCTCACGCGCCTCGACGCGGCCATCGCCCAGCACCACTTCGGCGCAGTGGTCACGAGCCAGCGGCCCATCGGACACGGCCTCGAGAAGCACTACCGCCTGCGCACGCAGCTCCACAACCCCGCCGGTGCGCTCGTCCCGAAGAGCGGCTGGACGGTGCGGCTCGAGGCGATCTGGGTCCCCGACTAGTACGCATCGAGGTCTCGCACCGCGAGCCACAGCTCTGTGTGTCGGAAGGGGTCGGGCTCCGAGCGTCTCAGGGCCTCACGCAGATGACGCAGAAGGACGCAGATGACGCAGAAAAGAGGCCGTCGGGGTTCGAGCGTCGTCGTCTCCCCGAGCACCATCGACGGGGATTGCACCCCGGGACCGCCACCCGCGACGTCAGGGCTCGAGGGCGTCTCGGCTTCGGGTCGACAGAGCGGCCTGCGGACCGGATTCGGAACTCACCAGAGCAGGCCGGTGTTTCGGGCTGTTCGGGTCAGCGGACACACCGACGTCCTCCCGATCCACCTCGGAGGAACGGGGGTGCCGTCCGACCCGGTCACACCGCCCTGGCGGTTGCGGCCGGCGGGCACGCCTTGGACGTGGGCGGCATCGGCTGTCGAATGCACACCGGCCGGAGGCATCGGGGGGTGAGTGCACGGATTCGGGCTTCCGGGACGGTCCGTACGTAATGGGCTGTGTGATTTTCGGCGTTTGCCCGAAACCCGCTCGCGGTGGACGTGCACTCGCTCGGCGATGCCCCCGCCGGGCGTGCACTCGAGGGCCGATGCTGGGCCTGGGAGACCCGCCCCCGGCCTACGAGCGGGCCCTCGGCCTGCGAGACGCCGATCGCACCGACGTGCGGAATCGCCGCCATGGCGTGGCAGGGAATGCGCACGAGTCCTCGGAGTGGCGGCCCGTACGAGCGGATCGGGGGCTACGGGGCGGGATCGGGCTGCGGAGCGGGCTTCCAATCGAGCCTGTCGCCCGTTCGCTCCCAGCCCCCCTCCACCAACACGAAACGCCGGCCTGCTCGGTTGAGTCCCGAATCCGGTCCGCAAGAAGGCCGCCTCGGCGCTCCGGGGAAACGAGGACGCTCGACCCGTGACGGCCTGGTTTCTGCGTCATCTGCGTCCTTCTGCGTCATCTGCGTGATGCCTCGGGACGCTCGAAGCTCGATCCCTTCCACACGGAGGAGGGCGCCGGAACAGTCGCGTCGTGCCCCGATGCGGATCCGGAGGGCCGCTTTCTGCGACGCGCGACGCCGCGGGGCCGGTATCCTCTCGGGGATGCTCCCCTTCGCCGTCACGCTCCCCCTCGCGCCGCTCGACGCTCCGGTCGACACCGTGGACGGCTCCATCCAGCACACCCTGTCCGCGACGGCCGCCGTACACGGGTTCCGCGAGCGCTGGGGCCCGTGGCGCATCCGGTGGGACGAGCGCAACGCGACGCCCGCGGCGCTCATCGGTCCCGCGGTGCCGCTGGAGGAAGCGGAGGGCCTCGTCGTGGACATCGCGCGCCTCGCGGGCGTCGATCCCGCCGACCTCGAGCGCGGCGGGACGCGCACCGCGGGCGCGCGCTCGGGGACCCATTGGCGCCTGCTGCACGACGGGGTGCCCGTTCAGGACGCCGGCATCGACGTTTTCGCGCTGAATGGCCGCATCCACTACGTCCGTGCCGAGCTGCACCGGGTCCGGTTGACGGAATCCACCCGCGGCCACGAACGGATCGCGATCCTCGCCACGGAGCGGGGCTACGCGTACGTCCCGGTCACCGTCGACGACACGGGCGACGCCGTGTTTCTCCGCGACCGCGCCGGGAGGGCCGTCCGCACGTACACCCGCACGCTCGACCTCGACATGGGCGTGCGCGCGCGCGACCCGCTCGGCCCCGACGTCACCGTGCCCGTCGCGTACATGCCCGTGCAGGACGCCACGGCCTCCGCGGTGACCGACGCGCTCGGCACGCACGGGCTGACCCCGCCGCTCGACGTGACGTTCGACGGGCCCGAGGTCCGCCTGATCGACCCCACCGGAACGCCGCTCTCGGTGTCCGGCGTCGACGACGAGCACCTCGGCGACGCCGACCTCGACATCGGCGCCCGCACGGTCGCGCACCACGCGCTCGAAGCGCGGCGCTGGCTCGCCGACGTCGAGCCGGGCCACAACTGGCTGAGCTTCGTGACGACGGCCGTCCCGGGCTACTGGGCGAGCGGGTGCAACGCGCAGTTCTCGAACGGCTCGATCCGCTTCGCGGAGGGCGTCCCCGGCTACTGCAACCCGACGAACGAGTACGCCGACATCGTGCAGCACGAGTTCGGCCACGGCGTCCACGCTGCCGGGCTCATCGGCGGCACGTTCGCCGTGGACGTGTCCGAGGGCAGCGCCGACTACGTCGGAGCGACGAACACGGGCGACCCCGTCGTCGGGCGCGACCTGTACGGCGTCGGCGCCCCGCTTCGCGAGATCGCGACGAACCGGGTCTATCCGGACGACTTCACGGGCTCGGTGCACGACGACGGGCGCATCTGGTCGTCGCTGCTGTGGGACCTGCGCACCGACTGGGACGCGCTGTACCCCGACGGCGTGCACCGCACGGACGCGCTGCTGGTGACCACGCTGCGCTACGGGCCCGCGTTCCCCGACATGACCGAGGCCGTGCTCGCGGCGGACGACGACGACGGCGACCTGTCGAACGGCACCCCCCACGACTGCGACCTCGTCGCGCGCCTCGACGCCCACGGCATCGGCTCGGGCGGCATGGGGTTGGTCGTGTTCGACCACGTGCCCCTCGGTCCCCAGGGCTCCGGGCTCGCGGGGTACCCCGTCGACTTCGCGCTCGTACAGGCCACACCGGGATGCTCGACGTTCGACCCCGACTCCGCGGTGGTGCACTGGACCGCCGACGGCGCGGACCTCCCGCTCGCCCCGACCCGCACGGGCAGCGACTACACGGCCTCCATCCCGCCGGTGCCGGTCGGCACGACCGTGTCCTACTGGATCACGTGGGATCACCCGAACGGCGCAGAGATCCGCGTGCCGGCGAGCGGCGCGTGGTCCTTCCAGGTGGGCGACGCGGCGCCGATCTGGTGCGACGACTTCGAAGCCGGGCTGTCCTGGCCGCACGGGGCCGGGCTCCCGGGCGAGACGCCGGACCCGGGCTGGGTCGACCAGTTCGAGGTCGGCACCCCCGCCGGCGACTTCCCGAATCCCCCGCTCCCCTGGGGCGGGACGCAGATCCTCGCGACCCGTCTCGACGGGCCCTACGCCCACTCGAACCACCAGCACGCCCGCACGCCGCCGGTCGACCTCGACGTGCAGGGCGCCGCGACGCTGCTGCGCCTCGAGGCCCACCGGTTCGCGTCCTTCGAGTCCCATGCCTGGGATCAGGCCACCGTGACGGCGCTCCCCGCAGGGGTCGCCCTCTGGGAGAACCCGGACGACGACCTCTTCGACCCCGCCTGGGTCCCGTTCACGGTCGACCTCCGCGACCAGGCCGGTGGGACGGTCGAGCTGGCGTTCACGCTCGCGTCCGACGTGGGCGTGGCGTTCGGGGGCTGGAACCTCGACGACGTCTGCGTCGTCTCCCTGGCCGACCCGGAGAGCCACTACGCGGTGACGGACCTCGTCGCGTCCGACGGGCCGGGCCCGGTGACGGTCACGTGGACGAATCCGTTCGTCGTGCCGCTCGCCGAGACGGTCCTCGTCCGCAACACGACCGTTCCCACGGGCCCGAGCGACGGCGAGGTCCTCGAGATGGACGCGTCCCCCACCCCCGGCGCCCCCCGCACGTTCGTCGCCGACAACCCGGGTGTCCTCTACTACGCGGTGTTCCCGAGCGACGGCGCGGGCACGCGTCCCCCCGCCGTCGAGGGCGCCAGCGCCGACCTCGGCGGCGGCCTCGCCGACACGGCCGACACGGCGGTCCCTCCCCTCCCCACGGCCGACACGGGCGGAGACGCCGACACCGACACCGACGCCGATTCCGACACCGACGCCGACACGGACTCCGACGCCGACACGGACTCCGACGCCGACACCGACGCGGATTCCGACGCAGATGCCGACAGCGACGCGGATTCCGACACCGACACCGACGCAGACGCCGATTCCGACGCGGATTCCGACACCGATACCCCAGGAGGAACGGACGATACGGGCGAACCGCGGAAGTGCGGCTGCCACACCGGGGTTTCGCCTGTGCTACTCCCGGGCCTGCTGGCTCTGCTCGCGGTCAGACGGAGACCTCGTTGGTGACGCTCCTTCTCGGCATCGCGCTCGCGAATGGCCCGGCCCGCACGGCGGGTCGGACGCCGATCGGCGAGATGCGCGTCGGGACCGACCGGGTGCGGATGGTGCACGAGGAGCTCGAGATCCGGCTCCTGAGCCTCGAAGAGGTGGAGGTCCGCGCGACGTACCAGCTCCACAACCCCGATCCGGCCGCCGTGGTGCGGTTCTCGGTGCCGGTCACCTCGGGCGGGGCGGACGGGGCGTACCGGGACAGCAACGCCGCCGCGAGCGTGCGCATCCTGTCGAACGGGACCTTCGTGCCGTGCCTGATCGAAGAGGGCGAGCGGATGGCGACGCCGTTCGAGGCGCTCGGGGGCGCCGTGACGCACTGGTGCACCGCGGATCTCACCATCCCGTCCGGCCCTTCCGAGATCCGGATGTCGTACGAGGGCGAGCTGCTGTTCTCCCGTCCGCAGGGGCCGGCCGACCCGCTGCCGCGCGGGGCCGACCGCAAGCTCGTGTACGCGCTCTCGCCCGCGGCGAGCTGGGGCAAGAAGCCCGACGAGGTCGCCATCACGCTCGATCTGGGGGACCACCGCGACCGCGCGAAGGTCGTGCGGCCCGCGAACCCCGAGTGGAGCGGACGCATCGCGAGCTGGACGCTGTCGAAGCCGGACTTCTCGAAGGCGGCGTGGATCGAGGTCGACCTGAAGGCCGCCGACCGCGACCAGCACGCCATCGTCGCGTCCTTCAACGCATCCCGGAGTGACTGGACGCCCACGATCCGCGTGCCGTCCGGCGATCCCGCCGCGCTGACCGATGCCGATGCCGCCACGGCCTGGTGTGGCGCGGCCGGCAGCGCGCTCCAGCTCGAGTGGCCCGCTCCCGAGGCCGCGGGCAAGGCGCCGGCCTCGTGCCGCGCGGCCCTCGTGCACATCCCCGGCGACGCGAGCAACGCGGAGCGCTGGGCCGGGACGGGGCCCACGTCCTTCACGCTCTCGACCTGCGCGGCCGACGGCGCCACCCAGCCCATCCCCATCCGCCGCGCCGCAACGCCCGACGCCAGCGGGCAGGTCACGCCCCTCGATGCCGCCGCGACCGAGGCGTTCTTCGCCCCGTGGCGCGCGGAGCCGCCTCCCACGAAGCCGAGCTGCATGAAGCTCGAGGTCGCCGGCCCGACCGAGGTGTGCCTCGCCGAGCTCGGGTGGCACGTGGTCTGCCCTTAGGTCAGAGCTCGTTCCGACGCAGAAGCGAGCGCTCCAGCAGGCCTTCGAGCGCGTCGCTCAGGCCCTGCTCGATGGACGGCGTGACGGTGAGCCGGCCGAGGCGGTGCTCGTCGGAGAGCTTCTTCCGCAGGTCTTTGAGCGTGTTCTTGCCGTCGCAGTGCTGGAGCACGAACCGCGGCACCGGCGGGACGTTCCGCATCCCGTGCCGCAGGTCGGTGACCCACCGGAACAGCTCGGCGCGACGGCGCGTCCACGGCGAGGCGAGCGGGCGGTCGGACACCTCGGTCGCCAGCCCCAGGTACCGCGGGTGCAGGCGGAGCACCCCGTTCGCGAACATCGGCAGCACGTTGCGGCCGAGCATCCCGCGCACCTCGATGCCGGGGCGCTCGGTGCGCTCGGCCGTGCGCGCGACCCACTCGTCGAACGGCATGTTGTCGGGCCAGTGCGCGGCCAGCACCGAGAGACCGGCCTTCAGGATGGGGCTGTCGGTCTGGAACCAGTGATCCGGCCCGTCGAAGCGGGCCTCGCCGACGCCGTCGATCTCGCCCTTGAGCAGCCGGGCGCGGGCCGACATGTACAGCGACTCGACGACCTCCCACGGGATGGACCGCTCGAGCTGGACATCCTGCTGGATGACGAGCGACCGGCGGAACGCGCGGTTGATGAGGTAGTCCTGCACCTGCTCGTGCTCGATGATGCCGCCCGGCACGTTCTCCATCGCGCGGCGCCCCTCGGGGTGCAGGCGGTCGGGCATCATCAGGCCGAACTCGGCGTCGCCGAGGTACTGCAGGTTCTGCTCGGCCGCCATCCGCACGAAGTCGCGGAAGTACATCGGGTGGTTCTCTTCCGCGGTGAACCCGTGCAGCAGGTACTGCGGCGGCGTGCCGAGCAGGCCCTGGCACTGCCCGCGGACGAGCTTGCCGTACGAGGTCTCGTCGCTCGATGCGTCGTGGAGGAACCGCAGCAGGTTGCGGGCCTGCGCCACCCGCTCGTCGGGGTCGCGCAGCCCGCTCGAGTGCTGCATCAGGAAATCCCGGATCGTGCGGCGGATGTGCCAGCCCGGGAACGTGTTGTAGCTGACGTACGCGATGCCGTTCGGCGTGAGGCGCGAGCGGATCATCTCGAGGAGCTTCGGCTGCTCGGGGACCGGGATCCAGCTGAACACGCCGTGGCAGATGATGTAGTCGAAGTTGCCGTACTTCGCCGGGAATCGCTTGAAGTTCTTGTGGAGCAGCTCGATGTTCTTCAAGCCGAGCGGCTCGATCCACTTCAGCCCGTCTTCGACCTGGCGCTCGGCGAGGTCGATGCCGACGAACTCGCTGTCGGGGAGCAGCTCGGCCATGGGCACGAGGTTGCCGCCGTCGGCGCACCCGATCTCGAGCACGCGACAGCGCTCGACCGGCGCGGGCTTCATCCCGAAGAGGTGCCCCACGGTGTACAGCTGGTCGATGTGTGACTCGACGTAGCTGCGGCTCCGATAGGGAAACACGTCGTACAGGGTGGCTTCGGCCAAGGGATCCTCCGCGCGGACGCCGGAGCGGGACGTTATCAGACCCTGACCCGGAGTTGTCGTGTCGCTGGTCCTGTTCCTGCTGCTGGGCTGTGAAGGCGGAGATCCCGTCTGCCGCGAGGGCACCGCCCTCCACGACGACGGGCACTGCTACCCGCCGCTGCTCGAGTTCCCGCCGCAGATCGACGACGCGCTCGACGCCCTGCCGGCGTGCGAGCCCCTCCCCGTCGAGGGCGCACCGCCGATCGACATCGGGCGCGGGTGCGCGAGCGGCGCGTGCGCGAACGACACCTTCGCGCAGATGGTGACCGCGCTCGGCGACGACGTCGACTGCGTCACCACCACGTTCGACGCCGAGCTGGTGTACTGCACGTGGGGAGAGCTGGGCATCGACGGGCTGTTCGAAGACGACGACCGCGACGACGAGCCCGACCCCGGCGCGCGAACCGACCGCATCCACCTGTTCCCGCCCTACACCGGCGCCACGATCGACGGGGTCGGCATCGGTGCGAACGTGGCGTGCTTCCTCGATTCGCTGGGCCACCCCGAGCGGCTGCTGCTGGCCGACGTGGGCGGCGAGATGATGGTCCGCGAGATGTTCTACGACGGCATCGGGATGGTGGCGCAAGACCTGGGGGCCGACGACGACAGCGGCCTTCCGAACGGCTTCGTCGACCACATGTACCTCTACGGTCAGTGACCGTGATCTACCTCGACCACAACGCCACGACGCCCGTGCTGCCCGAGGTGTTCGAGGCGATGCGGCCCTGGTTCGTCGAGCGTTTCGCGAACCCGTCGAGCAGCCACCCCGCGGGCGTCGAGGCGCGAGCGGCCATCGACCGCGCGCGGGCCGAGGTGGCGGCGCTGATCGGCGCACGCCCGAACGAGATCGTGTTCACGGGGTCGGGTACCGAGGCGAGCAACCTCG
This sequence comes from Alphaproteobacteria bacterium, assembly GCA_020632875.1. Lineage (GTDB taxonomy): Bacteria > Myxococcota_A > UBA796 > UBA796 > JACKEQ01. The sequence goes on along the minus strand of JACKET010000001.1, from coordinate 713,878 downwards.
CGATCCGCGGGGCCTTCCGCGGCGGGCGTGTGGTGATCAGCGCGGTCGAGCACCCGGCCACCCGCGAGCCGGCCCTGCACCTGCAGCGGCAGGGCGCCCCGCTGACGGTGCTCGGCGTCGACGGGTCCGGCGCCATCGTCGTTCCCGACGCCCTGCCCTCCGACACGGCCGTGCTGTCGGTGATGCACGCGAACAACGAGACCGGCGTGCTCCAGCCCGTGCGCGCGCTGGCCGACCTCGCGCACGCCGCGGGGGCCGTGGTGCACGCGGATGCCGCGCAGAGCCTCGGCAAGGTGCCCGTCGACGTCGGCGCGCTGGGAGTCGACCTGCTGACCATCGCGGGCCACAAGCTCTACGCGCCGAAGGGCGTGGGCGCGCTCTACGTGCGCGACGGCGTGGCGCTGCAGCCCGTGATCCGCGGGGCCGGGCACGAGCGCGGGCTCCGTCCGGGCACCGAGAACGTCGCCGGCATCGTGGGTCTCGGTGCCGCCTGTGCCCGCGCCGGAGCCGACCTCGACGCCCTCTCCGCGCGTCTGGAGGGGCAGCGCGAGGCCCTGTGGGCGCGCCTGCGCGACGGCGTGCCGGGGGTGGCGCGCAACGGCGCGGGTGCCGTGCTGCCGAACACGCTCAACGTCCGGTTCCCCGGGGTGAGCGGGAACGCCTTGCTGGCCGCCTGTCCCGACCTCGCGGCGAGCACGGGCAGCGCGTGCCACGCGCACGGCGAGTCCGCGTCCGCCGTGCTGCTCGCGATGGGCATCCCCGAACCCGACGCGCTCGGGGCGGTGCGCCTCTCGCTCGGCCGCTCGACCACCGACGCCGACGTGGCCGAGGCCGCGGCGATGCTGGTCGAAGCATGGAACCGCCTGCATCCGGAGGTGTCCCACCGGTCCAGGTGAGGTGAAGATGGTCCTGCTGCTCGCCCTGTCCGCCCGTGCCGAGCTGCCCGACGGCTGCGTGGCGAAGGCCGCCGATCTCCCGGCTTCGAGCTACCACACCGCCGAAGACCCGCGCTGGGCGAAGGACGACATCATCGTCGTCCTCAAGGAGAAGCGGCGCGTGATGCTGTTCGACGCGGGCGAGCTCGTGACGCTGCCCGACGGAACGCCGGCGTGCTGGCAGGCCGGCCTCGGCTCGGGGTACCCCGCGGGCCACAAGCAGCGCATGGGCGACATGAAGACGCCCGAGGGCTGGTACGCGACCTCGGATCGGCCGTGGTCGATGTTCTACGGCGCGATCACGGTGCACTACCCCGGCGTCGCCGACGCGAAGCGCGGCGTGAAGCAGGGCCTGATCACGTCCGATCAGGCGGCGGAGATCGAGAGCGCGCACGCGAAGGGCACGCTCCCGCCGATGGAGACGCGGCTCGGCGGCAAGATCCTCCTGCACGGCGGGGGTGGATCGACCGACTGGACGCTCGGCTGCGTCGCGCTCGACGACGCCAACATCGACGCATTGCGGGCCGAGCTGCCGAAGTCGATGCGCACGCAGGTGCTGATCCTGCCGTGAGCCGGTAGCCTCTGGGAGGAGGCCCGATGTTCCTGCTCCCCTTCGCGCTCGCCCAGGAGAACGGCGTGCTGCTCTGCGAGGACTACCGTCCCTCGCTGCCCGAGGTGGCGATCGAGCCGACGTGCGCTTCGGTGGCGGATGCCGCGGTACACAGGGTGAACGCCTGCTTCACGACGTGCACCGCCGACCAGCAGGAGTTCCGGTTCACGGTGTTGAACCGCGGTGGCGAGGCGGCCGAGGAGGTCGTCCTGCGCGTGATGCGCGGCGGAGCGGAGGTGTGGTCCGAGACGATCGGGACCCTCGACTCCGGCGAGGTCGTGCAGGTCGGGCCGATCGCCTTCACACCCACGAGCTTCGACCGGGAGCTGGTGGCCGTCGTGGAGTCCCGGCAGGACTGCACCGACCTCGACAACGAAGCGCCGCTGTGGACCGCGCTGTTCGGCGGCGAGTGGCCGGAGCCCACCTGGGATGCCGACCGCGACGGGTTCACGGCGCTCGCGTGCGGCGGCGACGACTGCGACGACGACGACCCGCGCGTGCATCCCGGAGCGCCCGAGGATCTCGGCGAAGACAACGACTGCGACGGGTTGGTGGCCGAAGACATCCGCCGCTGCGCGACGAGCCCCGCGTGGGGCGGTCTGGGGCTCGTGCTGTTGGCCGTCGGGGTGCGGGTCCGGAGGCCCTGGGGCCGCGCCGGCGGCAGTCGCTGACGCTCGCGGTCGCGGTCGGCCCGAGTGTCGAGTGTCGAGTGTCGAGTGTCGAGGCGGGCGTCGCGCCGCGGACCCGCCCGCCGGCGCGGGGACCATGCCGAACGAAAGTCCCGAAAGAGACGCAAGAGCGATGCTCTCGCGATGTTCGGGTTCGCTCTGACACCGAATTCCCCCGACCGGGAGCCTTCAGCGGCTTGAAGCCGCTGACTCCTCCCTGTGAATTCGGTGAAGTAGCTCACACCCAAACACCCAACACCCAACACCCGACACCCAACACCCAACACCCAACACCCAACACCCAACACCCGCCGACGCCGATCCGCCTAGTGCAGCAGCTGGCACAGGTAGAAGTCCCGCACCGAGAGATGCGCCCGCAGCGAGTCGACAGCGTCATCGTGCTCGTCCAGCGTGTACGGGAGCGCGGGCTCGGCCTCGAGGTGGGGACGGATCTGGGCGTCCCAGAGCTCGGTGCGCTCGATGAGGACGTCGGCCTGCAGCCGCGCGTGGGAGTCGGCGACGGCGTCGCGGAAGCGCTCCGACCAGACCTCGTCCTCCAGGATCACGTCGAGGTGCCCGGCGCGCCCGTGGTGGTCCTGGCGGCGGAAGGGGCTGCGGCGGGCGCCCCAGTAGTCGATGGCGTTGTCGAGGTCCCAGGGCAGCGGCATCCAGCCGCGCTCGGGGTGCTGGTAGAGGAGGAAGTTGATCGAGCCCGCCCAGTACCCGTCCGACTGGTTGATCACCGCCTCGGCGCCCCAGAAGCGCAGGGCGTAGTCGATGTCGAAGGCCTCGACGGTGCCCTCGAGATCGTCGTCGAGCTCGTAGAGCGCCAGCACGGCATCGATGCCGCTGTCGTCGTTCTGGTTCTGCCAGCGCTGCGTGATGTAGTCGAACTTGAACAGCGAGCCGATGGGCTCGTCCGGGAAGTTGCGCTGGAGGAGCTCGTCGTCGACGGGCTCGATGTTCGTGTAGGTGCCGTAGAGCTCGCCGTTGACGGTGAGGGTGGCGTGGTTCGCGCAGGAGGCGGGAAAGCCCGCGTCGCGGAAGTACGACAGCGCGACCCGCTCGCGCAGCGCGGACGGATCGTAGCCAGGTGCGTCGAGCGCGATCTTGCGCAGGCCGTGGAACCGGCCGTCCCGGTCGACCTGGTTGAACGCGATGACGAACTGCATGCGCTCGGTGTCCCACGAGCAGCACGGGTTGCCCTTGAGCCGGATGACGGCGTCGGTCACGACCTCGTCGCCGTACCGGAACGTGACGAGCGGGTGGTACGGCTTGACCTCGAGCCCGTCTCGCTCGCGCTCCCTCCAGTTCGCGTACTCGTCCTGCAGCGCCGCCCACTCCTCGGGGGCGATCACGATGGAGTACGCGGGAACCCGGCCCGGATCGAACAGATCCGGGCACGGCTCGGGCGTGAAGGGCGCCGGTTCGAGCTTTTCGCAGGTCGAGCACGCGAGCAGCGCCGACAGGACGATCATCACGCAACCCTAGAGCACCGATGGACGTTCCGCCACGCCGCAACAAGCGGTGGCGAGCCGTGCCGGGGCGACGTAAGAACGGGGAGCGGTCGGTCCGAGGGCCGTCCCGCAGGAGGAGACCCCATGAAGCGCGTGCTGCTGCCCCTGATGGTGGCGCTGTCGACCGGCTGCCCGACCGAGAACCCCACCGAGATGCCCTCCGAACGCGTCGACACGATCCTCGCGCTCACCGGCGATGCCGCGACCGGCGGCGACGTGTACACGGCCCGCTGCGCGTCCTGTCACAACGCCGACGGCTCCGGCGGCATCGGCCCCAGCCTCGTGACCGAGATCCCCGCGTCGACCGACGAGGCCGTCCTGACCGTGGTGATCGACGGCGAAGGCTCGATGCCGAGCAACGGCGACCTCGCCGACCAGGATCTCGCCGACCTGCTCGCGTACCTCAACCAGGAGTTCGGCGGCTGAACCGGCCCCCGCACCCGACGCGACCGACGCGCGGCCCGGGCCCTCCGGCGCCGCGCGTCCGCGCTCAGAGGAAGTAGTACGACACGCCCAGCGTGACGGCGGCGTGGTACTGCCAGCGCAGGTCGTACTCCATGCCGAACAGCACGTTGTTCCGGATGTCGTACTCGGCCCGCTCGATGGCGCTGTTCGGGTAGCTCGTCGCCATCGAGCCGCGGAGCGTGAACGGGATGCGGATGTCGACGCCGTCGATCGGCAGCCGCCCCTCGAAGCCGAGGCCGAAGAACATCCGGGAGTACGTCTTCGTCTGGGCCGTCATCTGCCACGGGATGCCGTTCGGCGTGGGGAGCTGGATCTCGGGCTCGCCCGGCACCACGACGTTGACGCCGAAGAACAGGTTCGGGCTCACCCCCTTGGACGGGATGCCGGCCTTCAGCATCATCGGGATGTGCCAGCTCGGCACGACGGCCTTGAAGCGGTAGTCGACGCCGTTGATCCCGTACTCGGACTGCGCGGTGTCGATGCTGCGGATGAGGTCGACCTCGACGCCGACGATGTCGCGCCACCGGAAGTCGACCGACACGCCACCGCCCGGCGAGAAGCCCGCGAAGCCCGAGAACGGCAGGTCGACGAGGCCGAAGCCCGTGCGGTCCTGCGGCTGGGTCATGAAGGTGCCACCGCCATTGAAGAACGCCCCCACACCCAGCGCGACCTCGCGCTCGGTGGGGGGAGCGGTGGCGAGAGCGGTTCCGACGAGCATCCAGAGCATGCGAGGCCTCCGAGCGCGCCTCTCTAGCCCGTCAGCGGCCCGCGAGCGACGCCGCTTCGGCCCGGTACCGCTCGACGAGCGTTGTGAACCGCTCGCCCGTCGATGGCCCGAGGAACCCCACGTGCGACGCCGCCACGGTGCCGTCAGCGCGCAGGAACAGCGTGGTGGGCCACGCGGGGACGGGGTCGAGGAAAGGCGGCATGCCGTCGAGCCGGTAGATCGGGTGCGTGATGGCGAACCGATCGCGGAAGTACCCGATCTGCCGGTCGGCCTTCGCGGGCACGGCGCCGGCCTCCCACGAGAGCGAGAGCACGGCGACCTCCGGGAAGTCCTTCGCAAGCGCTTCGATCACGGGTGCGGCGTCGTTGCAGTTCGGGCACCACGTGCCCGTGAGGTGCACGATGCGCGGACCGTCCGACGGCAGCGGCTCGACCTCGAATCCCGCCCGCGGGAGCGACACGCTGCCGAGATCGACGCGGTCGAGCGCGAGGGCGTCCCAGCCGTCGAGGTCGGCGGCGGCAGTCGTCTCGCGCAGCGGGCGCCCGGGAGCGTCGCGCGAGAACACGAGCCCGGCCAGCCGCCCCTCCTCGTCGGGAGCGAGCTTCACGAGGAACGCGTGGGCCCCGTCGAAACCGGACAGCTCGAGGCCATCGGGCGTCCACCCGCCCTCGAGCGGGCCCCAGTCGCCCGTCGGCGCGCTGATCGCCCCGTACGTGCGGTCGGGACCCTCGCGGAGCTCGAGCAGCACCGCACCCCGCCCCTCGACCTCGAGCGACACCGCCGTGGGCGCACCGTCGGGAGCCTCGATGAACCCGGGAGGCCCAGCCGGCGCGGCCTCGAACGGCAGGTGGTGCCACTCGCCGTTCGACTGGAAGTCGTACTGGCCGCGCAGCGTGCGCCCGTCGGGCCCGATGACGGCCGTGAGGCTGCCGAGGTAGGGCGGGAACCGCAGGGAGAGCGCGCTGGCTTCGCACTCCGCGTGGGTCGGGAAGGTCTGGCCGGCGGCGTGCAGTGTGGTCTCGCAACCCCGCCCGATCTCCATCCGGAAGCGGATCGGGCCGCCCTGCGAGGCGAACCGCCCCTCCCACATGCCGAGCTGGATGCCGAACGGACCCTGCCCCTCCGCGACCGGGGGCGCGGGGGGTTCGGGCTCCGCGACGGGCGCCGGAGGCTCGGGGGGCGTCGACGTGCAGGCGGCGAAGGCGAGGATCAGCATGCGCCTCGCCTATCCCGCCAGAGCGGCGCTACGCCCAGAGGTACGTGAGCGTGAGCCAGGCGAGGACGGCGTTCACGACGTAGGACAGGATCATGTGGATGCCCGCCACGCCCAGCGCCGTAGGGGTGGAGAACCGCAGGCCGCGCTTGTAGGTCGCGCCCACCACGAACAGGTGGATGCCGAAGCCGATCGCCGTGGCGAGCCAGGCGCTGATGAACAGCGAGACGATCAGCCCGAAGCTGTACGTCCACAGGATGGCGGAGCCGCCGCCGAGCAGCCCGCCGAGCCACGAGACCCAGACGGCGCGCGTGAAGCGCGGAGCTTCCTCGCCCGCCAGCACCGACGCGATCTGCAGCGAGAACCCGTGCCACAGCACGGCGATGATGAACGGAACGATGAGCGACAGGATCCAGGTCGTCACGGGCACCTCCGGTGATGCCAGACAAACGCTGGCCCATGGAGTTCCTTACATGGCTCCGGTTTATTTCTCCAGAAGATCAGCTCGCGCCGAGCGTCACGTCGCGCCCTTCGACGATCGCGCGCGCCAGCTCGCGGATCGTGGGGTCGCGGTGACGACGCAGGCCCGTGGCGAACGCGATGACGGCCTCGGTGCGCCGGTGGGCGAGGATCCGGAGCGCCGTGCGCGACGCCTCGTTCGCCGGGCGCTTCGCGAGCACGTGCCACCAGGGCTTCCGCAGCGGCGCGAGGTATTCGAGCAGCGGCGCGGCGGTCCACTTGGGGTGGGCCGAGAGGAACCGCTTCAGGTCGGCCTGCCGCGTGTGCCAGGTGGGGTCGGCGAGCATCGCGCGCAGCAACGCGTCGTCGTCGACCTCGTCGGTCGGTGCGATCTCGTCCTCGTCTTCGCCCTCGAGGAACTCGAGCTCGTCCCACGAGAGGTGCTCGCGGGGCTCGACACGTCGGCGCCCCACGTGGATGGGGTGCACGTTGGCGTCGGCCCAGGCGACCAGATCGGTCGGCTCGGGCAGCAGGTTCTCGAGCTCGGCGACCAGCTCGTCGATCGTGGGGCGCTTGTACGGATCCCAGCCGCACATCGAGCGGATCAGCTTGCGCAGCGGCGCGGGGTCGTCGCCCGCGCGCGTGAGCTCCTTGTCCATCCAGGCGAGCTGCTCGGCCAGCCCCTCGTCGTGGGCCATGCGCTGGCGCGACAGGATGGGGAGGTGCCCCGTGAGCATGTAGAACAGGCAGATGCCGAGCGCGTACACGTCCTGGGACGGGTGCCCGTGCACGCCCTCGGGCGGCATGTACCCGGCGGTGCCGCGCAGGCTGACGAGGGTGTCGGCCTCGCGCCCGTCGAACTCGGCCTTCGCGAGCCCATAGTCGAGGATCTTCACCGCGCCGCGGATGCTGATGAGGACGTTCGACAGGTTCAGGTCGCGGTGCACGAGGTTGAGCGGCTTGCCGCGCAGCTCGAAGTGGAAGGCGTACTGCACGGCCCCCGCGATCTGCCGCAGGATCTCGAGCGCCACCGGCACCGGGAGCCGCCCGAGCTTGCGCACGACCGCGACGATCGGAGGCCCTTCGACCCACTCCATCACCAGCACCTGGCGGTCGGCGATGCGGTGCGACGCCACGACGCGCACGATGTTCGGGTGGTCGAGGGCCTGGAGCAGCACGCCCTCGTCGCGCGCGCGCTTCGCTTCGCTGCTGGAGGCCTCGTACTCGGTCTTCAGGACCTTGAGCGCGACCGGCGCGGAGCCCGGCCGGGTGATGTCGCGCGCGAGGCACACGGTGGCGTGGGCGCCACCGCCGGGGATTTCCAGGATCTCGAACCGTCGGCCCGCCACCCGGCAGCCTTAACCCCGAAGCTCCCGCAGGTCCGTGTCGGACTGGATGCGGTGGTCGAGCTCGCGCGCGAAGCTGTCCGGGAACCGCGTCCGCACGGTGCTCAGCAGGTCGGCCGCCTCACCGCGGTCGCCCAGCGCGAGCAGCGTGGCGAGCACGTTGCCGACGTTCTCCGGCGTGCGCTGGCGCTCGAAGGCGTGGGTGAACCAGTCCAGCGCGACCTCGTAGCGCCCCATGAGGAACGCCACGACGCCGCGGTGCCGGTCTGCGCTCGCGAGGCGGTCCTGGAGGTCCGGCCCGCCCGCCTCGAGCGCGACGTACTCCTGCAGGCTCGCGAGGCGGCTGGCTTCGGCGAGATCGCGGACCTGGGGGCTCGCCGCGATGACCTGCAGCGCGGAGAGCCGGGTCACGTCGTCGATGGCGCCGGCGTCGTGGAGCTCCTGCACCTTCGCGCGCGCCGCCGCAGGGCCCTCGTCCGAGAGGGTGCGCGTGATCTGGGCCGCCGCGGCGCGGGCCGCGACCGGCACCCGGTCCACGGGCACGAGATAGTCCTCTCCCCTCTGGACGGCCCGATGCAGGCGGCCCAGGATCTGTTCGTACGCCATGAGGTCAGTCCTCGAAGGCGGCCACCGCCCTCGCCTGCTGTTCCAGCCAGACCTCGTGGGCGAGCTGCTCGCCGCGCGTGAGGCTCTCGATACGGTCGCGGATGCGTTTCACCCGCTGGGTGACCGCGGCGCGTGAGACGCCTGCACGACGGGCGTACTCGGCCTTGCTGCCGGCACGCAGCAGCTCGAGCAGGTACTGCTGGTCTTTCTCTTCGAGGGGGCTCTCGCCGAGGACCTCGACGGAGTCGGCCGTCTTCGGGGGCTCGCCGGTCCAGCGCTCCATCCCGTCCATCCCCGCGGTCTCGAGCGCGTTGCGCTCGCGCTCGTGGGAGCGGACGACGCGCCAGACGGCGCGATCGGAGATGGTGCGCACGAAGCCGAGCAGCTCGGGCAGGGAGCCGCCGCGGAAGCTCGCGAGGCTGCCCTTCATGAGCTGGAGCAGGACCTCGCCGACGATCTCCTCCTGCTCGCTGACCTGGAGACGCGCGCTGGCGGCGGTGCGCCGGACGCGCTTCTGCACGTAGTCGAACAGGACGCGGTACAGGGCCGCGGCCTCGGGGGAGTGCCGGTTGCAGGCGATGCGCGCGAGCTGGTCGCGGAACGCATCGCCCGTCGGCATCTCCAGAGGCGGCTGACCCGCCATGTGGGTGCGGTCGGCCATGATCAGAGACCGTTCGAGATCTTCTGGGTGGTGCGACGACCCAGGTTGATCTTCTCGAAGACGGGACCCGGATCCTCTTCCTTGTCGTCTTCGTCGGTACCTTCGCGCTGGCTGACCACGACCTCGAAGCCCCCGGGCATCTTGACCACGGTCTCGTCGGGGTGAGGCTGGCTGCCGGTGACAGCCATGAACCACAGCATCAGGGCTTCAATGAAGGTCATGGGGTGCCTCCGAACGCAAGGGCGCGAGATCTGGATCGCGCGAGATGGAATCGTTGAGCTGGTCGACGAGGGCCTTCGGGAAGGCCTCGCGCACCTGGCCGAGGAGCGAAGCGGCTTCTTCGATCTCGCCCATCGCACAGAGCGTGCAGAGCACGTTGCCGACGTTCTCGGCCGTGCGCTGCCGCTCGAGCGCGCGAGCGAAGTAGTCGAGCGCGACCTCGTGGTGGCCCTTCAGGAAGGCCAGCACGCCGCGGTGGCGATCGACGGAAGCGAGGTTGGCCTGCAGGTTCGCGCCCCCGAGCTCGAGGGCCGCGTACTCCTGCTCGCCGACGAGGCGGGCCGCCTCTTCGTAGTCGCGGACGCGCGGGTGGCAGGCGACGACGTGGAGCGCGGACAGGCGCATCACCGGGTCGAAGTGCCCACGATCGGCCAGCTTGTCGACGAGCGCGCGGACCACGGCCGGATCGAAATCCGGCTGCTGGATGGCCTTCTGGAAGGCCTCTGCCGCGGCGCGCTGACCCGCATCGACGTGATCGACGGGAGTGAAGTACGACTCCTCGTCGACGGTCTGCAGGATGCGGGAGAAGAGCTGCTGGAAATCCATGACACCAACCCGATGCGGTGGATGGTGTGAAGGTACCCGTCGGCCGTTAACGTCGATGTGAAAAAAAAGATCACGAACGACGAATACAGACCGTCCGACGACGCTACGGCCCGGCGCAGGGCCGGCTCAGCTCACCGAGAATCCGCCGTCGACACAGAACGTCTGCCCCGTGACGTAGCGGCTCTCGTCGCTCGCGAGGAACACCGCGATCCCGGCGACCTCGTCGGGCTCGCCCACCCGGCGCAGCGCGGTGCGCCCCCGCACCATCTCGAGGAGCTGCGGGTTCGAGGTGATCGCCGACGCGAGGCGCGTGTCGATGATGCCGGGCGCGATGGCGTTCACGCGGATGCCCGTCTCGCCGAGCTCGAACGCGAGCGTCTTCGCCATCGAGATGAGGGACGCCTTCGTCATCCCGTACACGCCCTGGAACGGAGCCGCGTGCTGCCCGAGGATCGAGCTCGTGAGGATGACGGAGCCCGCCGCGCCGCGGTCGAAGCAGCTCTTGCAGAACACCCGCGTCAGCTCGAACGGGCCCTTCACGTTGACCTCGAACGTCTTGTCCCAGGCCGACCACTCGGTCCCGAGCATCGGCCCGAAGTACGGGTTCGTTCCGGCGTTGTTGACGAGCACGTCGACCGGCCCGGAGGCCTCGACGCGGGCGAAGAACGGCGCGATGGCGTCGATCTGCCCGATGTGCAGGGCCTCGCCGACCACGTCGCCAGCGGGGTGCTTCGCCTTCAGCCGTGCGACGGCGGCGTCGACGCCCTCCTGCTTGCGGGAGCACACCACCACGCGCGCCCCCTCCGCCAGCATCGCGTCGGCCATCGCCTCGCCGATCCCCCGGGTGCCCCCGGTGATCAGCACCCTCCGCCCCTCGAGCCTCACAACATCCCTCCGAGGAAGACGCCCAGCGCGCCCGCGACGACGACCATCGCGAAGACGAACACGAGCAGGAACAGGAACAGGATGGCGACGACGACCCACATCAGGATCGACGTGCCCCCCGAAGCGGCCGCGAGCTGGGACTCGGCGGTCATGGGCTCGCGGGCCGACAGGTCACCTTCGACCAGGATCTTGCCGCTCATCCCCTCTTCGTCGTCGACCGGCTTCACGCCGTGGCGCAGCCGCGGGATCTCGCGCTCGGCCCAGTCGCGCAGCAGCGGGCCCTTCACCTGCCTGAGCAGCTCGCCACACCGCCGCTCGACGTCGCGCCCGCTCGGCCGCTTCTCGGGCGAGAACGCCAGCATGTCGCGGAGCAGGCCGGCGATGCCGTCGTTCGGCTCGGCCACCTGGGTGCGCATGATCTCGATCTGGCGATCGACCTGCTCCTCCTGCTTCTGCCGAGACAGCTGGGTCTGGCCGAAGCGGGTGCCGCAGAGCACCTCCCACAGCAGCACGCCGAGCGAGTAGATGTCGCCGCCCGAGGTGTCTTCGCCCTCGAGGCGCTCGGGCGACATGTAGCCCATGGAGCCGAAGCGCACGGACCGCGTCTCGGCCTCGCGCAGGTCGAAGTCGGCGCGCGCGACGCCGAAGTCGAGCACCTTCACCTCGCCCGCGGTGGTGACGGTGATGTTGCCGGGCTTGATGTCGCGGTGGAGGAGTCGGAGCGGCCGGCCGTCGGGGCCGTCGGTGTGGTACGCGACGTAGAGCGCGCCCGCGACCTCGCTCACGATGCCGATCGCCACGGTGGGAGGGAGCTTCCCGTGGCCGCGCATGATCTTGTTCAGATCCATGCCGTCGATGAACTCCATCACGACGGTCCACCGGCCGTTGAGCTTCACGAGCCCATCGACGTGCACGACGGCGCGGTGGCGGATCAGCCCGAGGATGCGGGCCTCGTCGCGCTGGCGCTGCGCGACGTCCTCGGCGTCGTCGAGGTTCTCGTGGAGCACCTTGAGCGCGACGCGCTTGCTGAACCCGCCCTCGCCGAGGAGGCGCGCCTCGTACACGGTGCCGAAACCACCCTTCCCCACGGGGGCCCGGACCTCGTACTGGCGTCGTTCTCTTTCCACGCGACTCTCGGGGTTCGGTCAGCACGGTACACCACGCCGACGCAACGGTCACCGATGTGAGGCATCATGCGCGCCCGGGAGGTCGGATGAGCGGCAGCGTGCGCATCGCCAACTGCAGTGGTTTCTACGGCGATCGGCTGTCGGCCGCGCGCGAGATGGTCGAGGGCGGGCCGATCGACGTCCTCACCGGCGACTGGCTCGCCGAGCTCACGATGCTGATCCTCGCGATGGACCAGCTGAAGGACCCGCGCGGCGGCTTCGCGCGCACGTTCGTCAGCCAGGTGGGCGACGTGCTGCCGGCCGCGATGGAGAAGGGCATCCGGATCGTGAGCAACGCGGGCGGCCTCAACCCCCACGGGCTCGCGGCCGCGGTGAAGGAGGTCGCCGATCGGCTCGGGCTGGCGCCGCGGATCGCGGTGGTGACCGGCGACGACTTCCGCGCCCAGCTGATGGAGTGGCAGAAGGAGCGGCGTCCCCTGCCCCATGCCGAGACCGGCGAGGCGATGATCGCGGGACAGCCGCTCACGGCGAACGCGTACCTCGGGTGCCGCGGCATCGTCGAAGCGCTCGACCGCGGCGCCGACATCGTGATCACGGGGCGCGTCACGGACGCGGCCGTCGTGATGGGGCCCGCGGCGTGGCACCACGGCTGGGCGCCCGACGACTACGACGCGCTCGCGGGGGCGCTCGTGGCGGGGCACGTCATCGAGTGCGGCTGCCAGGCGACCGGCGGGAACTTCAGCTTCTGGGAGGAGGTCGAGGGGCTGCCCGGCTTCCCGATCGCCGAGATCGCGAAGGACGGCAGCGCCGTGATCACCAAGCACGCCGGCACCGGCGGCGCCGTGACGCGCGAGACCGTGACCGCCCAGCTGCTCTACGAGATCGGCGGCCCCGAGTACATCTCGCCCGATGCCATCGCGCACTTCGACACCATCGCGCTGTCCGACGACGGGCCCGACCGCGTCCGGATCCACGGGGTCGTCGGCAGCCCCCCGCCGCCGACGCTCAAGCTCGGCGTCACGCTGGCCACGGGCCACCGCAACGAGATGACCGCGCTGATCGGGGGCTACGACGCCGAGCGGAAGGCGCGGGCCTTCGAGACCGCCGCATGGGAGGCCGTGGGGGGCAAGGCGCGCTTCGAGGCCGCGCGGTCCGACCTGTTCCTGTCGCGCGTCGAAGACCCCGCCACCCCGGGCGAGGCGTTGTCCTTCCTGACGTTCTCGGTCCGCGACCCCGACCCGAAGAAGGTGGGCACGAGGTTCACCGCGCCGCTCGTCGGGCTCGCGCTCGCGAGCATCCCCGGCCTCACGTTCACCACGGCACCGCAGAAACCCCGGCCGGTCGGGGTGTTCTGGCCCACCCTCATCCCGCGCGAGGAGGCGCGGATGCAGGTGCATCTCGACGGCGAGGTGCACGACGTGGCGCACCCGCCCACCGGCAAGCTCCGCCACGAGCGCACGACGAGCCGCTTCCCGCCGGAGGCACCGCCCGGTGACCGCACGATCCGCCTCGGCGACCGCTGCGGCGCGCGGTCCGGCGACAAGGGGGGCCACGCGAACGTCGGGCTGTGGGTGCGCGACCCGGCGCACTACGGCTGGCTGCTGCGCACGGTCACCGCCGAGCGGGTGCAGGCCTGGCTCGCGGCCGACGGGTTCGAAGGGCGGGTGGAGCGCTACGAGCTCGACAGCCTGCAGTCCGTGAACTTCATGCTGTACGGCTGGCTCGACCGCGGCGTGGCGTCGAACCTGGCGCCCGACCCGCAAGCGAAGTGCCTCGGCGAGTTCTTCCGCACGAAGCACGTGCCCGCGGACTGACCGCTACTTCGGCGGCGCGCCCGGCGTCTGCTGGATCTCGAGGCAGACGACGTGCCGGAAGATCCGCCGGTTCTCCTTCTCCTCGCCATCCTTGTTCTCTTTCGAGTAGGCCGTGGCGGCGGGCGCCGAGAACCCGGCGACCTCGAAGCCCGCGGGGCAGCAGCTCGGGTCGGCGGTCCACTTGCCGTCGTGCTCGTCGACGCAGTTCGACAGCCCGTTCGGGTGCATGTACAGCTCGAGCACCGCGCGGGAGCCCGACGAGGGCGGGTTGCAGCCGAGCAGGCAGAACGGGAGCACGAGGAACACGCCGCGCATGAGAGACCCTCCGGAATCGACCCGCGCCCCTTAAGACAAGGGGCCGGCCTCAGCCACGGAGCGCGGAGACGAGGCGGCTCATCGAGTCCTTCGCGTCGCCGAAGAGCATCCGGGTGTGCGGGTGCACGAACAGCGGGTTGTCGACCCCCGCGTAGCCCGCACCCATCGAGCGCTTCAGCACCACGCACGTCTTCGCGCGCCAGCTCTCGAGCACCGGCATGCCGTAGATCGGCGAGGTCGGGTCGTCGAGCGCACCGGGGTTCACGATGTCGTTCGCGCCGATGACGAGCACCACGTCGGTCTCGGGGAAGTCCTCGTTGATCTCCTCCATCTCGAGCACGATGTCGTACGGCACGCCCGCTTCGGCGAGCAGGACGTTCATGTGCCCGGGCAGGCGCCCGGCGACCGGATGGATCGCGAACCGGACCTGCTTCCCGGCCTTGCGGAGCCCCTCGGAGAACTCCTGCACCGCGTGCTGGGCCTGGGCGACGGCCATGCCGTAGCCCGGCACCACGATGACGCTCTCGGCATCGCGCAGGAGCTCGGCGAGCGGGTCGATCTCGATGGGCTCGACCTCGCCCTGCGGCTGGTCGGGACGCGGGCCCGCCGCGACGGCCTCTCCGGTGCCGAACCCGCCGAAAACGACGTTCCAGATGGACCGGTTCATCGCTTCGCACATGATGTAGGACAGGATGGCGCCCGACGAGCCGACGAGCGCGCCGGTCACGATGAGCAGGTCGTTGCCGAGCATGAAGCCCGCCGCAGCCGCGGTCCAGCCGGAGTAGCTGTTGAGCAGCGACACCACGACGGGCATGTCGGCGCCGCCGATGGCCAGCACGAGGTGGGCCCCGAGAGCCCCCGCGATCACGGTCATCGCGACGAGCATGGCGAGCCCGAAGCCCTCGCCGCCGAAGCTGAACGGGATCACGAGCGCACAGCACGTGAGCGCCGCGGCCGCGTTCCAGGTGTGGCGCTGGGGGATCAGGAGCGGCCTGCCGCCCATGCGCCCGGAGAGCTTGCCCCACGCGACGATCGAGCCCGTCAGCGTGATGGCGCCGATCGCCACGTCGAGGAAGATCTCGATGTCGTGGATGACCTTCTCGACGCCCGCCAGCTCGTGCGGAGGCGCGAGGAAGGTCGAGTAGCCCACGAGCACGGCCGCCGCGCCGACGAAGCTGTGCAGGAGCGCGACGAGCTCGGGCATCGCGGTCATCGCGACGCGCGAGGCGAGCAGGGCGCCGATGCCCCCGCCGATCACGGTGGCGCCGAAGACGTAGCCGTACGTGCCGACGTCGGGGTGGAACAGCGTGACGAGCAGGGCCACGCCCATGCCGAACACGCCGAAGTAGTTGCCCCGGCGCGCGGTCTCCTGCGTGGAGAGCCCGCCGAGCGAGAGGATGAAGAGCGTCGCGGCGACGAGGTACGCGACCGTCAGGAGGTTGCCCATCTACGCCCCCTTCCGGAACATCGCGAGCATGCGCTCGGTCACGAGGAAGCCGCCGGCGATGTTGATCGACGCGAACAGGATGGCGACCGCGGCGAGCCACGTCGCGGTCTGATCGCGATTCGCGCCCGCCTGGATGAAGCCGCCGATGACGATGATGCCGGAGATGGCGTTCGTCACGCTCATCAGCGGCGTGTGCAGCGCGGGCGTCACGTTCCACACGACCTGCCAGCCCACGAAGCACGCCAGGATGAAGACGGTGAAGTGCTGCACGAAGTCGTCGGGGGCGTACATCCCGATCGACAGCGCCAGCACGGCGCCGAGGCCGGCGAACGCCCACCGGACGTTCTCGGGCAGCGCCACCTCGGCCTTCTTGGGCCCGGCGACGTGCGCGCGCTCCTCCTGCTTCGGCGGTGGTGGGCTCGGCTCGGGGGGTGGAGGGGGCGGCAGCACCTCGCCGGCGTGCACGCAGGTGGCCGCGCGCACGACCTCGTCGTCGAGATCGACCTTCAGCTCTCCCCCGCCCATGTCGGAGAGCAGGTGCACGATGTTGCGCGCGAAGAACTGGCTCGCGTGCGCGGGGAGGCGGCTCGTGAGGTCGGTGTACCCGACGATCGACACGCCGTGGTGCTTCGCGACCTCGTCGGGCACGGTGCCTTCGCAGTTGCCGCCCTGCGCGGCCGCGAGATCGACGACCACCGAGCCGGGCTGCATGCGCTCGACCATGTCGGCGAGCCACAGCTTGGGTGCGGGCTTGCCGGGGATCAGCGCGGTCGTGATGACGATGTCGGTGCGCGGCGCGTGCTCGCGGAACAGCGCCATCTCGGCGTCGATGAACTCCTTCGACATCACCTTGGCGTAGCCGCCGGCCCCTTCGCCGGACTCTTCGATCTGGACCTCGAGGAACTTCGCGCCCATCGACTGGACCTGCTCGCGCACCGCGGCGCGGGTGTCGAACGCGAAGACCTCGGCGCCCATGCCGCGCGCGGCGCCGATCGCCGCGAGGCCCGCCACGCCGGCGCCGATCACGAGCACCCGCGCGGGAGGCGTCTTTCCGGCCGCCGTGATCTGGCCGCCCATGAACCGCGGTAGCAGGTTCGCCGCCTCGACCACCGCGCGGTAGCCGGCGATGTTCGCCATCGACGACAGAACGTCCATCTTCTGGGCCCGGCTGATGCGCGGGATCCGGTCGAGCGAGATGGCCGTCAGGCCCGCCGCAGCGAGCTTCTCGACGAGGTCGGGGTTCTGCAGCGGCCAGAGCAGCGCGATGAGCACGACGCCTTTCGGGAGCTCGGCGATCTCGGCGTCGCTGGGAGCGCGGATCTTCGCGACGATGTCGGCGCCGTCGTAGAGCGCCGTGGTGGAATCCACGAGCTCGGCACCGGCATCGGCGAACGCGTCGTCGGAGAACCCGGCCTCTGCGCCGGCGCCCGTCTGGACGCGCACCTGGAGGCCCAACTTCTTCAGGCGGCCAACCGTGTCGGGCGTCGCGGCGACACGACGCTCGCCGGCGAAGGTCTCACGGGGAATGGCCACGCGCATCGGGATCCTCCAGCGGCCGTGTGTATAACGCCCGGAGGAGTTCATGATGGAGCCGTTCACCTTTCCGGGGTTCGACGTGGGCCTCCGCCCCCTCACCTCGGGCGATCTCGACGCGATCATGGAGTGGATCAACGATCCCGAGGTCACCCGGAACTTCGCGGGCATGGCCGGCGAGATCACGCGCGAGCAGGAGGCCGCCTTCCTCGAGGCGACCTTCGCGAGCGACACCGACCGGCTGTTCGCCGTGGTCGACCGCGACGGCGGCTACCTCGGCAACGCCGGGATCCACAAGATCTACTGGCCCGCGAAGAACGGCCGGCTCGGGCTCGTGATGGGCGCGGCGCGCGGTCGGGGTCGCGGGCTCGGGCAGCAGGCGCTGAAGCTCCTGTGCGCACGGGCGTTCCTCGAGCTCGGCCTGCACAAGGTGTGGCTCGTGCACTACGCCACGAACGCGCGCATGGCCCACATCGCGACCAAGCTCTGCTTCGTGCCGGAGGGCCACCTGCGCGACGAGTACTTCCACGCCGGCGCGTACCACGACATGGTGCGCTACGGGCTGCTGGAGCAGGACTTCGAGGCGCTCGCCCCTGTGTGGGGTACCATCCGTACGTGATCACGGGCATCGTACGAGGCACGGTCCATCGCGAAGCGGGTCCCATCGTCCCGGTGATCCTGCGTCAGGGCAATCAGGTCGAGGAGACCACGGCGTTCGAGGCCCACGGCTACGCGATCGTCGACACGGGCGCCGACCTGACGGGCATCGACGAAGACCTCGCCATCCGGCTCAAGCTCGCGCCGGCGGGCACGATGCGCCTCACGCGGCCCGGCCCCGTGGCCGACTTCACGGCGGGGTGCTTCGACGGCGAGATCGCCTTCCCGGCCACGCGGTTCGCGCCCATCACGGGGCGCCTCGTGGGCTATCAGGACCTCGACACGCGGTTCGACACGATCCGGATCGTCGCGATCATCGGCCGCGACGTGCTCGCCGGGTGCCAGCTCGTGATCCACGGCGGGCGGCGCGAGGTGCAGCTCCAGCGCCTGACGTAGGCCCTACTCCTTGCGGAGCTTGTCGAGCAGCTTGTCGCGCGCCTTGCCGGCATCGTGCTGGCGGTTGCGCTCGAAGCTCGAGCGGTAGTCGATGAGCGGCCCGCCCTTGTCGACCTGGTTCACGATGTTCGACGCACTCACGAACGTGCTCATCAGCCCGCCGAGGAAGAACAGCACCAGCGCCGGAACCAGCCAGCCGCCGAGGATGCCGAAGCCCGACAGCGCGGCCGAGAGCGCCAGGGCCATCGCGAACACGATGCCGTTGCGCCCGGCGATGCGATTCGTCGGGTACCACACGCGCTCGTCCTTCACGGTGCGCGGCGTGCGGAAGCCGTAGAGGCGGTTCGGCGGGATCTTCCCGGCCGCCAGCGGGACCGAGATCAGGAAGAACAGCAGCGCGAGCCCGGCGAACAGCGTCGTCAACATCGACCTCCGACCACGAGTATGGGCACGGAGACGGCCGGAGTCGAGGCCTGACGCACCGTTGACGAACCGGGACCGGGGCGAGGGGTCGAGTCCTGCATCGCCCGCCGACGGAGGTCCCCCATGCGCTTCATCGTCCTGCCCCTCGCCCTCGCCGCCTGCGCACCGGAAGGCGCGACGCTCGCCTTCTCCGACGCGCCGGACGACATGTCGGCCTACCTCGTCGACACCCCGAGCATCGCGTTCGCCGAGCGCACGCGGGTGCTGGACCAGGCGCGCGCGACGCTGCTCCCCGGCGACACGGAGCCCCTCTACGGCGAGACCTGGGACGGCGGGCACTTCCGCGACTACACCGTGGTCGACGCCGACGAGCGGATGGGGGTGGTGCTCGACCGCCGCGACTGGCAGCTCGTGGTGTGGCTCGATCGTGGGGATCTCGCGACCGTGCCGGTGGTGACGACCTGGATCGGCGGCGCGCGCGTGCCGGCCGGCACCACGCTCGAGCCCGTCGACCACCGCGACGGCGAGACCCGCGTGCAGGCCGAGAACGGCGTGATCGCGCTCGACACGTGGGCGCCCGACACGGCGCTCGACCAGTTCTGGTACTCCGACGACGCGCCCGAGCCCTGGGAGCCCGACACGACGGGCGAGTTCGTCCAGGTGAAGAACGAAGTGGCGCTGCTCGACGGCCCGCTCGGCGAGCCGTTCGCCTTCACCCTGCCCCGCGAGCAGGCGACGTTCAGCCTCTCGGCGTACGTCGTCGAGGAGTCCCGTGGACACGTGCGCGTCCAGCTCCACGCCGACGACTGGCCCATCGACGCCTGGGTGCACGAGGACGACATCCGGCGGAACGCGTTCTCCGGCTTCGGCTCTTTCCACTCGCGGTGCGGCGGGGTCTCCTGCGGGTGGGGCTCCATCCCGAACGTCCGCGCGGACGCGCCGCTGCACGCCTCGCCCGGCGGCCCGGTCGTGGGGCGCACGCTGCGAGCGACCTACCTCGACCTCTCCGGCGAGCCGGGCGACTGGCGGATCACCGCGCTGTCCACGCCCTTCGGGATGGCCGACGTGTACGTCGACCCCGCGGACCTGCTCTGACCGTCAGAGCAGCACGACCATCGTGCCCATCGGCAGGGCCTCGAAGATGGCCCCCGCATCGGCGACGTGCGTGACGATGCAGCCCCACGAGAGGTGCCGCCAGCTGTCGTTGGACCACTCGTACGCCCAGCCGTGGAAGCCGATGCCGCTGCCGAGACGGGTCCGTTGCGGGGTCATCTGGCGCTGGGCCCACTCCCGTCGGATCTCCCGCGCGGTCGCCGCGTCGATCCACCCCTCCTCGACGCCGCGATCGGCGTCGTAGCGGTTCGGGTAGTTCAGCTTCGTCCAGAACCCGCCGTAGTACGGCCCGACCGCCCCGGTGAACGGCCCCGTGGACTTCTCGACGACGAAGTACATGCCCTTCGGGGTGCGGTTGTCGCCGCGCTGCGCCTTCTCGCCCTTCGCCTGGCCGAAGCTCACGTCGTACACGGCGCGCCCGTCGTCGCCGTAGATCCGCAGCGCGTAGTCGTCGTGCGAGACGATCGCGAGCGTGCCCTCGTCCTGCGGCACGAACAGGGTCTCGCGGCCGAGGTGGAACCGGTCGGGGTCGAGATCCTCGACGGGCACCGGGGTCGCGGCGGGGTCGGCGTCCGACGCGTCGCGGAGGGACCACGCTCCCCTGCCCTCGCCGAGCGCCTCGCCGCGCTGGACCTCGGTACCGGGCGCCAGGTCCGACACCAGCGGGAACACCGATCGCACACGGCGTTTGTGGTGGTCCTCGTAGAACAGGTGCTCGAGGACGAGCGTTCCCGGGTCTCCCTCCACGACACGCCCGTGCGCAGGGGCCCGGAAGCCCTGCCGCGTGCGGGCGGACACGAAGCCGTCCGCCACGACCTGGTCGGCGTAGAGCCAGCCGTCGAACCGGTCGGCCGGGAACTCGTGGCGCGGCGCCGGATCGTGCGGCCCCGCCGCGTCGACCACACCCACCACCGGGCTCGCGAAGGCCACCGTCCACCACATGCGCGCTCCCCCTCGGGGGGTATTGGACCGCAGATCCCCGGCGGCGGTTCCGCCCGCCCCACCTCGGGCGGCCCGAAGCGCCCGGAGGCCGCTGAAATCCCGGTGCCATCCGCGTATCCGCCCACCAGCATGGGGCTCTGCAGGGGCGACCAAGGCAGGGGCCCGTGAGCGGCGCGGGCCGCTGCTACCGTCCGACGAAGAGAGGCCCCGATGCGACTTCCCCTCCTCGTGCTCGGGCTCGTGCTGATCGGCTGCAAGGGCGACAGTGGCGAGACCGACACCGACGTCCCCGAGTCGGACACCGACACCGACACGGATTCCGACGCGGACACCGACTCCGACGCGGACACCGACTCCGACGCGGACACCGACTCCGACGCGGACACCGACTCCGACGCGGACACCGATTCGGACACGGACACCGATTCGGACACGGACTCAGACACCGACTCCGACACCGATTCGGACACGGACTCCGACACCGACTCGGACACGGACTCCGACACCGATTCGGACACGGACTCCGACACCGATTCCGATACGGATTCGGACACGGACGCCGACACGGACACCGCCTCCGACACGGGTGCGGACACGGGGATCGGCGCCGACACGGGCGACACGGGCTGCCTCCAGGCATGGTTCCGCGATCGGGACAACGACGGGTACGGCGACCCGGCGACGGTCGTGTACGCGTGCCCGGGTGACGAGCCCAACAACACCATCGCCCAGGGCGGCGACTGCGACGACTCGCCGGGCGCCCAGGGCCGGAACATCAACCCGGGCGAGGACGAGATCCCCGGAAACGCCGTCGACGAGGACTGCGACGGCGCGATCACCTGCTGGTCCGACACCGATGGCGACGGCTACGGCGACACGGTCGTGCCGGACGACGGGTCGGGGGACTGCCTGGACGTCGGTGAAGCGACCGAAGGCGGCGACTGCAACGAGCAGGACGCGCTCGTGAATCCCGGCGCCACCGAGGTCCCGGGCAACACGGTCGACGAGGACTGCTCCGGCACGATCCTCTGCTACGTCGACGCCGACGGCGACGGCTACGGCCGCGAGAGCGGCAACAACACGGTCGAGTCCGCCGACGCCGCCTGCGAGACCGCCGACGGCGAGTCGCTCAACGCCCTCGACTGCCAGGACACGGGTGGGGATGCGGCCACCATCAACCCCGCCGCGAGCGAGGTCTGCGACTACGTCGACAACGACTGCGACGACGCGATCGACGACGACGACGCGGGCGTCCAGGGCGGCCCCTGCGACACCGACGGCGACGGCCTCAACAACGCCGACGAGATCGCGGCGGGCACGAACGTCAGCAACCCCGACACCGACGGCGACGGCCTCACCGACGGGGAGGAGGTCCGCCAGCTCGGGACCAACCCGCTCGACGACGACTCCGACTCCGACGGGTTGTTGGACGGCGACGAGGTCGATCTGTACGGGACGAGCCCCACCTCCGCCGACACCGACCAGGACGGACTGAACGACGGCGACGAGATCAACGTCTACGCCACCAACCCGAACGCGGCGGACTCGGACGGCGGCGGGGTGGACGACGGCGCCGAGGTCCTCGCGGGCACCGACCCCAACGACGCCGCGGACGACGTGCCGTAGGCCCTACTGGCAGCCGAGCTGGGTGCAGGTGAACGCGTACGGGCTCTCGAAGGCGGGCCCGCACACGTCGGCCGGGTCGGTGATGCCCGACACCGCGTCGCTCGTCACGGTGCCGCTCTCGATCCACACGCCGCAGCCGGTCGCGTTCAACACGACGGAGTCGAGACCGACGACCGCCCCGCCGTCGACGAACACGCCGCCTCGGTCGGCGCCCGACGCGAGCACGTCGGAGAACCGGATCGAGGCGGTCCCGCCGGTGATGGCCGCGAACGCGCCGTCGAGCTCGGCCTCGGCGGCGAGCGCCACGCTGGAACGGTCGGTCCACGTGGCGCCGATGGTGCGGAACACCCCGCCCACGTCGGCGGCCGCCTCGTACACGCCCGTGAAGTTGGAGTCGAGCGTGCCGCCCGACACCCAGACCGCGCCGCCCTCGGAGGCCGTGCACACCTCGAAGTCGACGTACTGGAAGGGGTTCCCGGGCACCGGGTAGAGCTCGAGCACCTGGCCGGCCGTGAGCTCGGCGGCGATGGCGCCGCCCGCGTCGGTCGCGTGGCTCTCGACGAACGACACGCCGCCGATGCCGGCTTCGGCGTGGTCGACGAACACGCCGGCCCCGCGCGCCGCCACGTTCGCCTCGAAGAGGCCCCGCTCGAGGGTGAAGGCGCCCTGCGCGTAGAGCCCGCCGCCATCGAGCGTGGCGGTGCCCCCGGTGGAGTCGACCTCGAACAGCGTACCGCCCGAGATGAACGCGTTGCCGCCGCGCTCGGCGGAGCCACCGGTCATCACGACCCGCTCGAGCGTGAGGTCGCCGGTCGTCGGCCCGCGGAGGTTTCCGCCGTCGATGCCGGTGCCGTCGCGCAGCTCGGCGTCGCGGAGGACCAGCGACGTCGCGTCGGCCGCGTCGATCGCGCCGCCCCCCGCGCCCCCGTCGCCCCCCTCGACGATCACGGACTCGAGGGTGACGGCGCCCGCCGCGATGCGGATGGTGGGCATGTCGGGGCGAGAGGCGATGACGGCCTTCCCGTCGGTCGAGCGCAGCACGAGGTCGTGGTCGATCACCCAGCCGCCCGAGAACGTGCCGCCGCACACGGTGATCTCGGAGGCCGCGAGCGCTTCTTCGATCGTGGCGGCCGCCACGCCGTCGGCCGCGATGTCGCCGGGCCCCGTGAGCGCGGCCTGCTCGTCGTCGCAGTCCGTCGCCACGGGCTGGCCGTCGCCGTCGCAGTCGTCGTGCACCATGCGCGCCGAGACCGACGCCGTGCTCGTGCCGCAGGTGCCGGTGACCTCGAGCTCGAAGCGGTCGCGCGAACGGTCGGCGGGATCGAGGCACCGCGCTTCGGCGACCGGCTCGAGATCGACGAGCCAGGCGTTCTCGAGCGCCTCGACCTCCATCGGCACGCACGGGCCATCCGTCGGGCACCGCCGCACCTCGAGCGCGAAGGTGCTGCCGAGATCGGCGTGGCTGTCGGTGATCAGGGCAGCGAGCGACCCGTAGGGGTCGACCGACACGGAGCCCGGCCACGCGGAGACCTCTTCGAGCAGCGGCACGTCGCCGGCCTCGGCGATGCTCGCGCCGTCGTAGAGCCCGAAGGCCACGATGGTCGGCGGCTCTGCGGGCCGCACGTTCACGGGGAACACGATGCCACCGCGCGCTTCGCCCGACACGAACGTGCCGGTCACGCTGCTCTGGGAGGTCGCGAACGGCACGGTCAGCTCGAGGTCGCGGACGAGCGTGCCCTCCCACAGCACCACGCCGTCGACTTCGAAGTGCGCAGCGAGGCCGACGGACTCCGCATCGACGGTGGCCCGCAGCGGGACCTCGACCTCGGGGATGCAGCCCGACACCTCGGGCGTGCCGTAGGGCGTGACGAGGATCTGGGGCCGCGGCTCCGGCTGCTTCGGCTTGCAGCCCGCCATCGCGAGCACCGCGAGGGCGACGTGCAGGACGAGGGGCGATCGGGGATGGGCGTGCACGCGCAAGGGGAAGGACTCCGGACCGGACCCTAGCCGTAACGCGACCCGTTCGCTGGCCGGGGTGGGTCGCGCCGAGGTGGGGTAGCATGAGGCCCGGGAGAACCGATGATCCTGCTCGTCTTGCTGATCCTCCTCGTGACGTGCTCCGGCCCGCGCGATCAGGACGTGGTGCCCGACTGCGAGGCCTCGCTCTGGTTCGAGGACCGCGACGGCGACGGGTTCGGCGTGATCACCAGCACGCGCGAGTCGTGCGAGGTGCCGCCGGGCTTCTCGAGCGTGTCGGGCGACTGCGACGACTTCGATCCGAGCGTGTCTCCCGGGCGTCCCGACCAGTGCAACGGCATCGACGACGACTGCGACGACGCGATCGACGAAGACGGCTCGGCGGTCGCGTGGCACCGGGACGTCGACGGCGACGGGTTCGGCGCGGGCGCGGCGTCCACCAGCTGCGCGATGCCCGCCGACGCCGTGTTCGACGACTCCGACTGCGACGATGCCGATCCGGCGATCTTCCCCGGCGCCGACGAGCACTGCGACGGCGTCGACGAGGATTGCTCCGGCATCGCGGACGACTTCCCGGTCGACGGGATCGAGAGCTTCGCGGACGCCGACGGCGATGGGTACGGCGACGAGAGCGTCCTCACGATCGGGTGCCTCGGCACCGGTCCCGACGCGGGCGGCGACTGCGACGACGCCGATGCGGGTGTGCATCCCGGGGCCGCCGAGACGTGCAACGGCACCGACGACGACTGCAACGGCGTCCTCGACGACGGTCCGGGCCTGGCGTCCGAGCCCTTCTGGCCCGACGGCGACCTCGACGGCTACGGCGACGCCCAGGCCACGCCGGTCGACGCGTGCGCGCCTCCCGCCGGCTTCGTGGCCGACGACACCGACTGCGACGACTCCTCCGCGACCACGCACCCCGGTGCGCCCGAGCTGTGCAACCTCGAAGACGACGACTGCGACGGCACGCACCTCGACGAGAACGTCGACGACGACCAGGACGGCTGGTCGGTGTGCGGCGGCGACTGCGACGACACCCGGGCCAACGTGAATCCCGACGCGGTCGAGCTGTGCGACGCGCTCGACAACGACTGCTCCGGCGTGACGAACGACCCCTGGCGCGACGCGTGGGAGCCGAACGACGACATCGACGACGCGCCCCGCGTGGCCGACGACGACGAGATCGCCACGCTCCAGCCGACGATCTCGGGACCCGACGACGCAGCGGACTGGTTCGAGATGGACACGTTCGACGACCCCGACCCGCTGTTCGAAGACGACTTCCGCGCGTGGGCGCGCATCGACTCGATCCCGCCGGGCGTCGAGCTGACGCTGCGGCTCTACCGCAACAACGTGTTCGCAGAGCCCGTGCTCGTCGACACCGATTCGTCCTGGCAGGACGGCGTGCTGTCGGTCGAGAACACCGGCGTGTGGGGCAGCAACGACGGCAACCTGCACTTCGTGGAGGTCGAGGTGCTCAACGGCGCCTGGTCGTGCACCGAGTCCTACCTGTTGTCGATGGGCAACAACGACTGAGACGGGGCCGGCTGTCGGACCGCCTGGACCCGCGGGCTGGATCGCCCGACGGACACCAGCAGCCCGGTCCCGCCGGGGTTGGTGAGGATCCGGTCGTCGCACCACTCCAGGCAGGAGCTGTAGGCGTAGGTCACCGAGCGAAAGGGCGCGAGCCTCGCCTCGAGCGCCAGGAACGTGCGCCGTGCCTCGCCGAGCCAGAGCTTGGGCGACACCGAGAGCACCGGGCCGAGTGGCATCGGCCCCGGCTCGACCGAGACCCCGAGCGCGAGGTCCACGTCCAGCCGCCCCCCGCCGCTGCCCAGACGGGGGCCGAATCGTGGCTCGATTCGCGCCACGTTCGCGCGGACGATGGCGTCGGGGGGCCCGTACGGGACGCTCTGGAAGCCGACGTGCACGCCGAACCGCCAGCGGCCCGCGACCGCGGCGGTGTACGTCGCGTTGACGTTCACGCGGCCGACCCACTTCTCGTGGCGGTGGCTCTCCCCGACCTGCCAGACGGCCGTGCCCACGGCGACGTCCCGCCGTCCCCACCGAGGCGGTGGGTGCGGGTCGGGCAGCGGGAGATCCGCGGCGAACGCCAGGGCGAAGAGCCACATCCCGTCATTCTACCGCTCGTTGGAGCGTGTCGGGTGCCGGTCCCGGGTGTCGAGTGCCCTGCGCCCTTGCCGGGAACGCGCACGGGCGCGGGCGCGCGCACGGGATTTCGGTCGATCAGCGCGCGATCTTGAGCACGTCCCCCAACACCCCGGCCGCCGTGACCTCGGCACCCGCGCCGGGCCCCCGCACCACGAGCGGATTGGCGGCGTACCGCGCGGTCGTGAACACCAGGATGTTGTCGGGGCCCTGCAGCGACCCGATGGCCGAGGTCGCCGGGACCTCGCGCAGGCCGACGGCCACGCCGGATTCGTCGATCCGGGCGACGTAGCGCAGCACCCCGCCGCGCGCGCGGGCCTCGGCGACGCGCGCCTCGAGCTCGGGGCCGTACTCCGCGAGCGCCACGTCGAGACCGGCCTCCAGGCCCGGGACCATCGGCTCGAGCGCGATGTCGTCGAGCTCGAGGCGCCGCCCCATGGCGCGCGCCACGATGAGGGCCTTGCGCGCGACGTCGCGCCCGGAGAGGTCCTCTCGCGGGTCGGGCTCGGTGAAGCCGCGCGCCTTGGCGTCGTGCACGGCCTCGGCGAGCGGCACGCCGTGGTCGAGCTGGCTCGTGAGGAACCCGAGCGTGCCGGAGAAGCAGCCCTCGACACAGCGCAGCGTATCGCCCGTGGCGACGAGCTCCTTCAGGGTGTGCAGGACCGGGAGGCCCGCGCCGAAGGTCGTCTCGTAGCCGTAGCGCGCGCCGGCCGCGTCGCGCGCGGTGACGAGCTCGCGGTAGGACGCCATCGAGCCGGACAGCGGGACCTTGTTGGCCGTGACGACGTGGAACCCGGCCTCGAGCGCGGCCTTGTGGAGGGGCTGGGTCGGCGCGGCGGTGACGTCGACCACGATGGTGTCGGTGAACCGGCGGCTCGCGAGCATCGCCACGAGCACCGCGTCGTCGGGACGGGGCTCGCCGGCAGCCAGGCGCTCGGCGGCCGTGGACGGATCGATGCCGTCCTCGTCGAGCACGTACCGCTTGCTGTCGGCCACGAGCGAGATCCGGAGGTCGAGGTCGGGGAAGCTCGCGCGTGACTCGTCGAGCAGCCGCATCAGCGTGCGACCGACGAGCCCGGCGCCGAAGACCGCGAGGTGCACGATGCGCGTGAGGCCGAACTCGGTGTGCACGGCGCGCACGGCCCGCGCGACCTGGTCGGTGCGGACGGCCACCGAGATCGACAGCTCGCTGGCGGCCTGCGCGATGGCGAGCACGTTGACGTGCAGCCGGCCGAGCGCGCCGAACAGGCGGCCCGACACGCCGGGCGTGCCGGCCATGCCCTGCCCGATGATCGAGAGCACGCTGACCGGCCCGTCCTGGCGGATGCCCTCGAGCAGGCCCGCTTCGATCTCGAGCGCGAAGGTCTCGGCGAGCCCGTCGTGCAGGGCCTTCGCGTCGGCCTGGCGCACCACGAGCGACACGGACTGCTCGCTGCTCGCCTGGCTGATCATCATGACGTTGACGCCCACGCGCTCGGTCGTGTCGAAGATGCGCCGCGCCATGCCGACGAGCCCCGCCATCCCGCGGCCTTCGACGGTGATCAGCGACAGGTCGTCGACCGAGGTGACCGTCTTCACGCCGAACGGCACGTCGGAGGTCTGGCTGCTGATCACGGTTCCCGGCAGATCGGGCTCGAAGGTGCTCCGGATGCGGATCGGGATGCCGTCGTGCATCGCCGGAACCATGGTCTTCGGGTGGATGACCTTGGCCCCGAAGTACGACATCTCGGCGGCCTCGCGGTAGCTCACCGCGCGCAGCGTGCGGGCCTCGCGGACCCGGCGCGGATCGGCCGTGAGGATGCCGTCCACGTCGGTCCAGATGACGATCTCGGCCGCGCCGAGCACCGCGCCGAGCAGGGCCGCGGAGTAGTCCGACCCGCTGCGGCCGAGCACGGTGGTCAGCCCGTCGGCCGTGGACCCGAGGAACCCCGTCACGACGGGCACCTCGCCGTTCTCGACGGCCCCCAGCAGCGCGCTGCGCGCGAGGGTTCCGGTGGTGTCGAGGTCGACCCGCGCCTCTTCGAACGTCGCGTCGGTGCGCACGATGTCGCGCGCGTCGACCGGGTGGCTGCGCAGGCCCACGGCACGCAGGTGCGCGCTCGCGATGCCCACCGACAACCGCTCGCCGAACGAGGCCAGCAGGGCGCGGCTGCGCGGCGTCTGCTCGCGGAGCAGCAGCACGCCGTGGAGCAGGCCCGAGAGCTCGGCGAGCAGCGCGCGGGTGGCGACCTGGCACGACGCGTCGTCGGTCGCACCGAGCGCCAGGGCCTCGATTGTCGACAGCTCGCGCTGCGCGGCCGGCCAGTCGCCCTGCTCGGCGTGTCGGCCTGCGGCGAGCAGGCGGTCGGTGGTGTCGGCCATGGCGGAGACGACGACGACCTTCGGACGCGCGTCCGCGGCGACGAGGCCGGCCATGCGCTCCAGGCGCTCCCGGGACCCCACGCTGGTCCCGCCGAACTTCATGACGATCACGTTCACTCCGGGCGACACGCACTCCTAAGGGAGGCGCGCGCCGCGAGCCACGCTCACTCCGATGCGGCCGCGCGCACCCGGCGCAGCGGCTCGGGCACGAGCTCGATGCTGCCCTCCAGCGGGCGCAGCCGGCCGAGGCGTTCCTGGAGCGCCGCGGCGAAGGGCCGCGTGCAGACGAGCCGGATGGGACCGTCCTTCGTGGGGATCGCGACGCACGTGCCCGCGGTGTGGGGCGTGAACACGACCCCGCGCGGGTCGTCGACGAGGAGGCGGGTCGTGGACAGCGGCCCTTCGATCTCCAGCAGGTTCCCCCGCATCGACAGCGAGACCTTCGGGTACCGGGCCAGGATCTCGGCGACCATCACGCCCGCGCCCGCCGCCGGGAGCGCGATGATCAGCGTCAGGAACGCGAGCAGGGCTCCGAGCATCAGGATCGACACCGGGTCGCCGGGCTCCACGAAGACGAACGGCAGGAACCCCGACCCGACCGACAGCGCCGCCCACGGGATCGCGAAGAGCCTGTCCAGACGGGCCTCCCGCGCCTCACAGGCGCCGGTGAAGCCGTCCATGCGGTCTTCGAGGTGGCTCTGTACGCCCGGGAACACCGAGAGCCGGCGAACGGCCTCGCCCACCTCCTCCCGCGATCCGAAGCGCATCTCGGGGCCCGTTCGCGTCCCCGCCTCCAGCCACCCGTCCTCGACGGACCAGTTCCGGAGCCCCACCACCCGCTTGCCGTCCAGCTCGGACACGCCGGGCAGGAAAGCGAGGTTCCCCCCGACCCGGCCGAAGCGCGCAGCGACCCAACCGGCCACGGCAGCGGACAGGGGCAGCCCGCACGCCATCACGAGCAGCCCCGGGATCGGATGCACGAACGCGACGGCCACGCCGACCGCGACAGCCCCCCAGAACGGGAGGTTCGCCGCCATCAGGAGCGTCGCCAGGAGGAGCCTCCCGAGCGGGGTCGAGAGGTGCAGGTCCGCGCGGGCTTCGCTCATGACGCCCCGTCGGACTGGAGCGCGCGCAGCGGGGCCGGAACGTCCTCGGGGCCGCCCGCGCGGGGCGGGATGGCGTGGAGGCGCGCCTCGAGCCGCACGACGAGCTCTTCGCGGGCCTGGAGGCGCAGCGTGCGCGTGGAGTCGCGGAGGACGAGGACGTCGCCCGAGCGCGCGATCTGGTCGGCCGGATCGAGGATCACGACGGACTCGCCGTCGATGTCGAGGGTGCGGTTGTGGAGCACGACCTGCCGGGAGCCCCGCTCGCGCATCGCGAAGTACGACACGAGGCCGACGAGCCCCGCGAGCATGCTGGAGGCGAGCAGGATGCCCGGTCGGTCGTTCGCCGGCGCGAACGCCAGCGCAGCGGGCACCCAGCCGGCCGCGAAGCCCAGGGCGATCGGCAGCTGCTCGGTCATCTGCACGGCCGGGTCGATCCACCGCACCCGGATGCCGTCGTCGAGCTCCTCCCAGTGCCACGGGCCGGGGACGTGGATCCGGGCGTACCAGCCGTCGCGGATGGCGCGGGAGGCCAGCAGGTGGAGGACGGACCCGATCACCGCCATCGCACCCATCTCGCCGGGGTCGGACAGACCGGTGCCCAGCACCAGGCTCCCCGCGATCACGCCGGGGAGGAACGCCTGAGCCGCAGCGATCAGCGATGCGTCGCGAACGTTCAGCGAATCTCCCGGACCGAGCATACCGGTCAGGGGGGCGGGCCGCCCTCGGGCAGGTGGACGACGAACGTCGACCCCGCTCCCGGCTCGCTGGTGACGGTGAGATCGCCGCCCATCACCCGGCAGAGCTGGCGCGAGATCGCGAGCCCGAGGCCGGTGCGCCCGTCCCCCGGGCGGACCCGGCGCCGCGCCTGGGCGAACTCGTCGAACACCTCGGTCTGCTGGGCCTCGGAGAGCCCCACGCCGTCGTCGGAAACGCGGATCCGCGCGGTCCCGTCGGCCCGCTCGAAGCCCACGACCACCTGCCCGTTCTCGGTGAATCGCACCGCGTTCGACAGGAGGTTCTGGAGGACCTGCTCCAGGCGCGCGGCGTCCACGAGCAGCTCTTCACCGTCGGGGACGCGGATCTCGAGGCGGTTGCCGTGCTCCGCAGCGACTCCCGCGACGCTGAACGCGACCTGCATGCACAGCGAGCGGAGGTCGGTGCGGGCCGGAGCCAGCTCCACCCCGCCCGACTCGACCTTCGCGAGATCGAGCACGGCCGAGACGAGCCCCAGCAGGTGCTGCCCGGAGCTCCGGATGCGATCGAGGTCCTCGACCATCCACGCCATCTCGGGCGCGTGGCTGGCCTCTTCGCGCAGCAGGTCGGCGTACCCGAGGATGGCGTTCATCGGCGTGCGGAGCTCGTGGCTCATGTTCGCGAGGAACGTGCTCTTCGCGCGGCTCTCCTCGAGCGCGCGGGTGCGCTGCATCTCGAGCAGCGCCTGGCTGACGCGGGCGCGCCGCTCGTGGGCCTCGACCGACCGGAGGGCGGCGGCGAGCCGCCCGGCGACGGTCTGGAGCGGCGTGAGGTCGGCTTCGCTCCAGCCGGACCCGACCAGCACCACGACCCCCTGGTCGCGGTCGAGGAGCGGCGCGCACAGCATCGCCCGGACCCCCGCGCACACGTGCTCGCCGTGGCTGGCGGTCGCCACGCGGTGCGCGAGCGCCATCGCGTCGGACCCGACGGCCCCGCGGCGCGCGAGGGTCGTCGGCACCGCCGCACCGGTGGGCCACTCGAGCACCACGCCCGCCTCGGCGTCGAAGAAGCGCAAGAGCTCGTCGAGGGTCGTCGAGGCCACGTCCTGCACGGTGAAGCAGGTCGCCAGCCGCCGCTCGAGGGAGCTCAGCGCGTTGAGCTCGCGGTACCGCCGCAGCACCTCGGTGCCCATCGCGCGGGTCTCGAGCTGCTGGTCCACCATCACGGCCAGCATGGCGGAGGCCGCGGCAGCACCGGGCCCGGCGACGCGCGCCACGGGGCGTCCACGCAGCTCGAGCACCTCGGCTGCGTCGAGGCTCCCGTCGCCGTACAGCGCGCTCCCCGAGGCCCCCGCGATCGTCACGGGAGGCAGCGCGTCGAGCACCTGCCTGACCTCGGCGCGGGCCAGCACGCGCCGAAGGACGCGATGGGCCGGGTCGCGCACGTTCCTCCTCCACGCGCACCGTACTCCGGGAGGGCAGCTCCGTGGCAACGGAGACATTTCCATGACACCGACGGGCCGCTACTCGGGGTTCGCCTCGATCGACTCGGGGCTCGGTGCGCCCGAGAGCCTCGACCGGCGGAACACCCGGATCATCCATCCGTACGCGGCGAGCAGCGGCACCGCGCCGGCCCCGAGCACGCCGACCGTGCCGACCAGCACGTTCTGCGGCGCCGCGGCGTCGTGGATCGTGAGCTCGTCCATCAGGATCCAGGGGAACTGCGCGTGACCCCAGCCCGCGATCAGCAGCACGACCTGGACCGCCGCGAGGATGCGGGCGACCTGGAAGCGCCGCGCCCACAGCGAGCCGACGAGCGCGAGGCCACAGAGGCCCACGACCCCCTGCATCCCCAGCGCGATGGGCCCGCCCACGAGGGACGCGCGCAGGTGCGGCGCGCCCGTGTGCGCCGTGAAGAACGTCACCCAGGCCAGCACGAACACCACAGCGGATGCCCCGAGGGCGCGGAGGCGGAAGTCGTCCTGGAGCTCGGGCTCTTCGGTGTCGGCCGCCAGGTAGACCGCGGCCAGGAGCGCGAAGAGCGCCAGCGTGAACAGGCCGACCGCGATGGGGAACGGCTGCAGCCACGGCGCGAAGAAGCCGCTCGTGTACACGCCGCCCTCGGTGCGGATGGCGCCCGAGGCGACCGCCCCTACGGAGATGCCCAGCATGACGGGCGTGAAGACGCTCGCCGATGCGAAGACCCGCGACCAGCGCTTCTGCACGGAGTCCCTGCGGCTGTCGTACGTGCGGAACACGAACGCGCTGCCGCGGAGCACGACGCCGACGAGCATCAGGGTGAGCGGCCAGTGCAGGGCGGTCCCGACGAGCGCGAAGGCGGACGGGAAGCACACGAACAGCAGCACGATCACGAGGATCAGCCAGACGTGGTTGGCCTCCCAGATCGGCCCGATGGCCCGCGCGATGACGCGACGCTGGGCCGGTGCGCGCGGGCCGGTCGCGAGCAGGTCCCACACGCCGCCCCCGAAGTCGGCGCCCCCGGTGAGGACGTACACGACGAGCGCGACGAACAGGATGCCCGCGACGACGACCTCAGCCATGGGACCCGCCGGGGCTGTGCACGTCGAACTGCCGGAACAGCAGGGCCGCGCAGAGCACGCCCAGCACGAGGTAGAGCCCCGCGAACAGCACGAACGGGGCGTACAGCCCGGGCATCGGGGTCACCGCGTCGGACGTGCGCATGACCCCCTGGATGACCCAGGGCTGGCGGCCGACCTCGGTCGCCGTCCACCCGGCTTCGATGCCGAGGATGCCCCAGGGCCCCGCGAACATGCTCCACGCGAGGAACGCCGGGTGGTCGGGCACGCCGCGCCGGCGGATCGCGAGCAGCACCGCGGCCCCGATGGTGAGCGCCATCACGCCCATCGAGCCGAGCATGATCTGGTAGGCGGTGTGCGTGACGTTGACCGGCGGACGCTCGTCGGGCGGGACCTCGGAGAGCCCCATCACCGGGTGGAACGGGTCGCCGTACGCGAGCACCGACAGCATGTAGGGGATCTCGATGGCACAGCACGCCTCGCCGGCCTCTTCGTCGGACCAGCCGCCGATGGAGAACGGCGCCCCCTCGGGGTGCGACTCCCACAGGCCCTCGAGCGCCGCGAGCTTGACGGGCTGGTTGTGCGCCACGGCCTCGCCCACGAAGTGCCCCGTGATGGGCTGGGCGACGGTCGCCACGCCGCCGATCCACAGCGCCAGCGCGAGGGCGCGACGGTGGAAGGCGACGCTCGCGTCGCGCCGGAGCAGCCACGCGTGGACCCCGAGCACGGCGAACGCGGTGGCGAGGATCGCGGCCACCGACATGTGCAGCGCCTGGCCGAACGCGCTCGGGTTCAGCATGGCCTCGAGGGGCTCGACGATCGCGACGGACCCGTCGGGGCCGAGCTCGAAGCCGGTCGGCGTGTTCATCCACGCGTTCGCGGTGACGACGAAGACGCCCGACATCAGCCCGCTGACGAACACGCCCACGCCGGCGAGCCAGTGCACGACCGGCTTCACGTGGTCCCACCCGTACAGGTAGACGCCGAGGAAGATCGCCTCGAAGAAGAAGGCGAACCCCTCGAGCGAGAACGGCAGCCCGATGATGGGGCCCGCGACCTCCATGAAGCGCGGCCACAGCAGCCCGAGCTCGAACGACAGCGCGGTGCCCGACACCGCCCCCACCGCGAACAGGATGGCGGTGCCCTTGCTCCAGGCCTTCGCGAGCTTCAGCCAGACGGCGTCGCCCGTGCGCAGCCACAGGCCCTCGGCGACGCACATGAACAGCGGCATGCCGATGCCGAGCGTCGCGAAGATCATGTGGAACCCGAGCGACAGGGCCATCTGCGAGCGGGCGGCGAGCAGGTCCGTCATCGGGGGCTCCTGGACGTTCCGTATGCCGGCACGACCCCGTCAGAACGCGTCGTTTCGTTGCAGGCGCGCGGGAGGACCCGCACCCGCTGCCCGTCTGCCGCCGACCGGCGGAGCGGGGCGTCGGGACAGCGGCGGGACACCTCGGCACGGCTGCAGCCGAGCCCACGGGCGAGCACGCGATCGAGCCGCACGGACAGGCCCGCCGCGACATGGAGGACCACGACGCCCCCGGACGGCAGGTCGTCTCCGCGCACGCTGAACGCGTCGCCCCCGACGAGGCGGGCGCAGAGCGGCCCGAGCACCGCGGGGTCGTTGGACTCGAGCCCCAGGAGCAGCGCGCGGTCGACCGAGCGGACGGGGGCGCGCTCCAGCACGGGGACCTTCGCGGTCCGCGAGCAGTGCGCGCACGTGTAGAGCAGCCAGGCATCGAGGTGCCTGCCGTTGGCGTTGAGGCGCGCGCGCCCCGAGAAGGTGTGCGCGCGGACTAGGTCGCAGCGGGGGCAGCGACGGTTCAGGACGGACGAATCGAGGTGCACGGACCAGTGCACGAGATGGAGTGCGGACACGACGGCTCCGACGGCCAGGGCCGTGGCGGAGCCTTCCGCGGGGTCTCGTCGCAATGGATGCCATCGGACCTGCAGCGGCCCCGCACACGACGAGTGGACCGCTCGCGGAGGACGCGAGCGGCGGGAGAGGTGGCGGGGCTGGCAGGTGCTACGAAGGCGTCATGGTCCTCCCGTCGTACACCGCGGCGCGGCGACCGTCGACCGCGGCGGATAGGGGGCCTCCATGGCCGAGCCCGAAGACGACGAGCCGCTCGTCGATCCCGACGTCCCCACGAAGCCGCTCTGGCAGCGCGTGCTGCTCGAGTGGATGCTGCCGCTCGTGGCGCTCGTGGTCCTGTGGCAGGGCATCGGATGGGTGCGCGCGCCCGCGCTTCCCGACGAGGCGCCGCCCTTCCGGCTGCGCGGTCCCGACGGGGATGTCGTCGCTCTGTCAGATCACCGGGGGCGCACCGTCGTGCTGAACTTCTGGGCCACCTGGTGCGGTCCGTGCATGGTCGAGGCACCGAGCTTCGCGGCGTTCGCGAAGGCCAATCCCGATGTCACCGTGATCGGGATGACGGCCGACGACGACCCGGCGAAGGTCCGGAAGACCGCCAAGGATCTGGGTCTCGACTACCCGCTCGCGATGGCCGACCGCGAGACGCTCGCCGCGTACGGCGTGTCCACGTTCCCCACCACCGTGATCATCGGGCCCGACGGCACCATCCGGACTGCCCACACGGGGATCCTGTTCCGGCCGCAGATCTGGCTGCTCACCCAGCTCACCGGCGGTTGACCGCGCCGTCTTCGGGTAGAGTGGCGCCCTTCCCGGAGACGAAGCCGATGGTCGTCGCCTGGCTCGCCCTCGCGAGCGCGCAGACTCCCCTCCCCGACGCGCTCGCCGCGACCGAGAAGGCCTGGAACCAGGCCTGGGAGGCCCACGACTCCGCCCGGTTGCTCGAGCTGATCTCGCCCGAGCTCAAGACCGTGCGCACCGACGCACGCAAGCTCGCGGAGGCGATCGAGAAGCCCGGCGACGACGCCGCGTGGAAGAAGCTCGCCAGACAGCACACCACCGCGGAGTGCACGCTCGCCGCGACGGTCGAGCGCGATCCGCGCCATGCCGTCGGCGTCCTCGCGTGCCCGACCGGCTGGGCGCGCGCCAGCTACGAGCGTC
Organism: Alphaproteobacteria bacterium; assembly: GCA_020632875.1. Lineage (GTDB taxonomy): Bacteria > Myxococcota_A > UBA796 > UBA796 > JACKEQ01. The sequence goes on along the minus strand of JACKET010000001.1, from coordinate 677,671 downwards.
CCGACCTCGACTCCCCGTGGCGGCGCGCCCAGACGAACGACTTCGCCGCGAAGCCCACGGCGCTCGACGGGTTCCTGTCGGGCCCCACGCGCTATGCGTGGCACAAGCTCGAGACCGACGAGCTCGGGTGGACGCACTACCGCAGCTCCGCGGCCGCCGCGACGCGATTGTCGGTCCGCCGGTCGGAGGGCGCGTGCCCGCAGGAGGTCGCGATGGCCGCGGGCACCGCACGCCCCGGCTACGACGGGCTCGTGGTGTCGCTCACCGAAGACGTGGGGGTGCGCTCGACCGCCGATGCCTGCACCGTGTACAGCCGGGCGCCCGAGCCCCCCGGCCTGCCATGCGACGAATGCCGCGTCGAAGAGGGCCTGCGGCTGCTCCAGCTCGCCGACCGGCTCCGCTACGTCGAGCCGGGCGTCTCGGGCGAGCTCGCGCGCGGCGTGCTCCGCCGGGCGCCGAAGTCGGCCGAGTCCATCTACCAGATCGCGGCGCTGGGCCAGCGCGCCGAGGACGCGCGGATCCCCCACAACTCCGAGGGCGTCGAGCGCCAGGGCCGCATCGCGTTCGTCGACGTCGGCGCCGTGACGCTGCTGGGCTTCGAGGGGCTCACGGCGGAGGGCCTCGTGCGCGGTGCGCAGTCGGCGCCCATCGTCTGGGGTTCCGAAGACCTGGGCAGCAACCAGTACCGCCTCTCCCTCCCCGTCGACGTGGCGGCGTCGGCCACCGAGACCTGGGTGACGGAGCTGGGCCTGACCGAGATGGCCGCGGTCCCACTCGACGACGGCGGCATCGCATTCGGGCCGAAGCGCGCACCGATCGCCGAGGTCCGCCCGTTCGGCGACGGCTCGATCATCCGCTTCGCTCCGTTCGGTCCGCTCCCCGTGCCCAAGCGCACCGAGGTCTTCCGGGCGATCCTCGACGAGCAGCCCGACATGCGGCCGACCTTCGAGCTCCCCGCGGGGGCACGCGACATCGAGCCGCTCTGGGCGTGTCCGCGAAGCAACGGCTGCGCGACGGGCGCGACCATCGTGATGAAGGGCCGCAAGGTCCCCGTTCCCGATGAGTGGCTCGCCTCGCTCGAGACCTGCTGGAAGGACGCCCGCGGCGTGAACCAGCCGCTCTCCCCCGAGACCACGCTGAAGGTGAAGTCCGTGCTCGGCGCCCGGGTCATCGACTTCGCGAGCGACCGGGCGCGGCGCGAGGGCCGCGTATACGCGGCCTCCTGCCTGTACGACGAGGGGCGCCGGCTCGCGACGCTGCTCGCGCTGCACGACGCATGGGCGGCGGCGCGGGCCGGCAAGCCGCTGAACGACCCGCTCGACGGCTGGGGCATGCCGATCCGCGTCGAAGGCAGCGGAGACGAGGCCGTGTACGTGTCCTACGGGGCCGACGGCAGCCCCGGTGGCGAGGGGCTCGACGCCGACGTGCGCTACGCGCCGTGAGGGCCCGCGGGCGTGCTAGGCTGCGCCCCTTCGCAGGGGTGTACGCATGTCCGACCACGTCCTGGCCATCGACCAGGGAACCACCGGCTCCACCGCGCTGATCATCGACCGCGACGTCAACGTCGTCGCCTCCGTGAACGTCGAGTTCCCGAACCACTACCCCCAGCCCGGCCACGTCGAGCACGACGTGAACGAGATCTGGGACTCGATCCGGGCCGCCGTGACGGGCGCACTGCAGCAGGCGGGCATCGAGGGGTCCCGCATCGCGGCCATCGGCGTGACCAACCAGCGCGAGACCTCGCTGTTCTGGGACCGGAAGACCGGCGAGCCCATCCACCGCGCCCTCGTCTGGCAGGACCGCCGCACCGCCGGCTTCTGCCGCACCCTGAAAGATGCCGGCCACGAGGCGCTGTTCAAGCAGCGCACCGGCCTCGTGCTCGACCCGTACTTCTCCGGCACCAAGGCGCGCTGGCTGCTCGACAACGTGCCCGGCGCGCGCGCGAAGGCCGAGGCCGGCGACCTGCAGTTCGGCACGATCGACACCTGGACCGCCTGGAAGCTCACCGGCGGCGCGAACGGCGGCGTGCACGTGACCGACCCGTCGAATGCGAGCCGCACGCTGTTCTTCGACCTCCACCGGCTCGACTGGGACGACGAGCTGCTCGGCATCCTCGGCGTGCCGCGTGCGGTCCTCCCGCGGGTGGGCGACAGCAGCGAGATCTATGGGAAGACGAAGGGTCTCGGGTTCCTGCCCGACGGCATCCCGGTGGCGGGCGTCATCGGCGATCAACAGGGCGCCCTCTTCGGCCAGGCCTGCTTCCACCCCGGCATGGCGAAGAGCACGTACGGCACGGGCGCATTCATCCTCCTGAACACGGGCGACGCGCCCACCACGAGCCACACGGGCATGCTGACCACCGTGGGCTGGCGCCTGAAGGGCGAGGTGGCGTACGCGCTCGAGGGCAGCGCGTTCATCGCGGGTGCCGCGGTGCAGTGGCTGCGCGACGGGCTCGGCATCATCCAAAGCTCCACCGAGGTCGAGGCGCTGGCGGCGAGCGTGCCGGACAGCGGCGGCGTGACGTTCGTTCCCGCGCTGGCCGGCCTCGGCGCGCCGCACTGGCGTCCCGATGCGCGCGGCATCCTCACCGGCATCACGGGCGGCACGACCAAGGCCCACATCGCGCGCGCCACGCTCGACGGCATCGCGCTGCAGATCGACGAGATCCTCCGCGCGATGGCGGGCGACCTGGGCGAGCCGCTCCGCGAGCTCCGCGTCGACGGCGGGGCCGCCCGCAACGACCTGCTGATGCAGCGCCAGGCCGACCTGCTCGGCGTGCCGTGCGTGCGTCCGGCAGTGCTCGAGACCACGGGGCTCGGCTCCGGCCTGCTCGCGGGCCTCGCCGTGGGCTTCTGGGAGAGCAAGGACGACGTCGTCCGCGCCTGGTCCGAAGAGCGCCGGTTCACGCCGAAGGGCGACCCGGCCGAGCTCGCGGCCACCCGCAAGCGCTGGGCCGCGGCGGTCGAGCGCGCATGAGGTACGACGTGGCCTGGCTCCGCGCGAAGGGGGCCTGGGAGGGCATCTTCTTCTGGGGGCACCGCCAGAAGGTGAAGGGCGTGCCCGACAAGTCCTGCTGCTCGCAGTGGTTCCCCGCGGGGTTCGACGTCGACGGCGTGCACTACCCCACCGCCGAGCACTGGATGATGGCCGGGAAGGCCCGGATGTTCGGCGACGAGGACGCGGTCGACGTGATCCTCTCCATGGAAGACCCCGCGAACGTCAAGAAGGTCGGGCGCAAGGTGCGCGGCTTCGACGAGGCGCGCTGGAACGCGGCCGCCTACGCGCTCGTCCGCGAGGGGAACGTCCAGAAGTTCCGCCAGAACGAGAAGCTCGGCGAGTGGCTGCGCGGCACGGCCGGCAAGGTGCTGGTCGAAGCGAGCCCGTACGACGCGATCTGGGGCATCGGCCTGAAGCCCGACGACCCCGCCTGCGAAGACATCGACCAGTGGCGCGGCACGAACTGGCTCGGGTTCGCGATCATGGAAGCGCGGGACGCGCTGATGGAGGGGAGTTGAGCATCCACGTCCGCCCGGAGCCCTTCGACGTCGTGGTGATCGGCGCCGGTCCCGGTGGAGAGGGCGCCGCCATGCGGGCCGCCAAGGGCGGCAAGCGCGTGGCCATCATCGACGCGCGCGAGGAGGTCGGCGGTAGCTGCACGCACTCGGGCACCATCCCGAGCAAGGCGCTGCGGCACTCCGTCGGCCAGCTGCTGGCCTTCCGGCAGTCGCCGCTGTTCGCGCCCCTCGCAGGGCAGCTCCAGCTGACCTTCCCCCGGCTGCTCGACGCGGCGGGCTCGGTCATCGAGAAGCAGACGCAGATGCGGCGCGACTTCTACCTCCGCAACCACGTCGAGGTGGTGCACGGCACGGCGCACTTCCTCGACCGCCACACGCTCGAGGTCGACAGCCCGAACGGCGGCACGACGCGCCACCTCCGCGCCGACCACGTGGTCATCGCGACGGGCAGCCGGCCGTACCAGCCCGAGGGCATCGACTTCTCGCACCCGCGGGTCTGCGACAGCGACAGCATCCTCGGCCTCGAAGAGACCCCGCGCACCATCGCGATCTTCGGCGCCGGCGTGATCGGGTGCGAGTACGCGAGCATCTTCCGCAACATGGGCGTGAAGGTGCAGCTCATCAACGGCCGGTCCGAGCTGCTGTCGTTCCTCGACGACGAGATCGTCGACGCGCTGGCGTACCACCTGCGCGATCAGGGCGTCACCATCCGGCACGACGAGAACTGGAAGTCCGTCGAGACCCACGCCGACCACATCGTGCTGAACCTCGAGTCGGGCAAGAAGGTGCGCGCCGACGTGCTGCTGTGGGCGCAGGGCCGCACGGGCAACACCGACGCGCTCGATCTCGACGCCATCGGGCTGAAGGCGAACCAGCGCGGCCAGCTCGAGGTCGATGCGCACTTCCGCACCCAGGTGCCCCACATCTACGCCGTGGGCGACGTGATCGGGTACCCGAGCCTCGCGAGCGCGTCCTACGACCAGGGCCGGTTCGCGGCGGGCCACCTGCTCGACGGCCAGAGCGACGAGCGGCTGAAGACCGACATCCCGACCGGGATCTACACCGACCCCGAGATCTCGAGCCTCGGCCGCACCGAGCGCGAGCTCACGGCCGAGCAGGTCCCCTACGAGGTGGGGCACAGCCTGTTCCGGCACCTGGCGCGCGCCCAGATCACCGGCCAGCGCGTGGGGATGCTGAAGATCCTGTTCCACCGCGAGACCCTGCAGATCCTCGGCATCCACTGCTTCGGCTACCAGGCCGCCGAGATCGTCCACATCGGGCAGGCCATCATGGCGCAGAAGGGCGAGGCGAACTCGCTGATGTACTTCGTGAACACGACGTTCAACTACCCGACGATGGCCGAGGCCTACCGCGTGGCGGCGCTCAACGGCCTCAACCGGCTCTGCTGAGCGTCACAGGCAGACGCGCGAGCACGCCTCGTGCACCAGCACGACCTCGAAGCCGGTGATGGTGTCGTCGCAGTCGAACGGCCCGTCGAGACAGGTCTGAGCGGCGACCGGGTCGAACTGGCAGGTGTCGGCGACGCTGTCGGTCGACGTGACGGGGCACGCGCGGCCGGCCGTGTCGCACACGGCGAACGCGTCGCAGTACATCGGCACGAACGCGTCGCCGAACGCCTCGAGGTCGAAGCCGTCGGGCCCCTCTTGGCGGCCGGGCCCACACCCGAGCAGCGCGAGGGCGAGGACCGGGACTCTCACCGGATCACCTCGTACACGCCGCCGTTCCAGGTGCGGTAGGGCACGCCGACGTGCAGCTTGCCCACGCGGTTCCCGTCGTACGGCTGCGGCACGTAGATCGTGTGGTCGTCCCACTCGCCGACGCCCGAGCCCCAGTTCAGGCCGTGCCCGTAGAGGTCGAACGGGTAGTCGAGCAGCGTCTGGCTCGTGCCGTCGGGCGTGATCATGTACAGCGCCGTGGTGTTGTACTCGGCCACGTACACGCGACCGCACGCATCGACGCGCAGCCCGTCGTGCCAGTTGCCCGGCGTGGACGCGAAGAAGGTCGGCGTGCCGACCGGGTCGAAGCTCGCGTCGAGCGAGACCGCGTAGACGTTGCCGCTGTCGCTGAGGGTTCCGACGTACATCGTCTGGTGGTCGACGCTGAAGTCGAGCACCTTCGGGCTGATGTTCGGCGGGAAGTCGAGCCAGACCTCTACATCCCCGGTGACGGGATCGATGCGGTGGATGCGGTCGTTGTTGGCGGTGTAGATCTTGCCGTCGGGGCCGATCGTGACGCCGTAGGCGTCGATCTGGTTGGCGAGCACCTGCATGCCGCCGCCCTCGGTGTACTTGCGGATCTGGCCATTGGTCGACGTGATGAGCTCACCCGTCGGCAGGAACTCGATCTGCTCGGAGTACCCGGCGTTCGGGATCAGGAGCGTCGTGTCGTCGGGGCTGGTCGCGGCGACGAAGTTGCTGCCGTCGGAGCCCACGAGCCGGCCCTGCTGGTCGAACGCTACGCCGTGGTAGGCGCGCGGGGCCGCGAGCTGGGCGGCATCGAACGGCGGACCGGGCAACACCGTGCAGTCGATGACCGGGATCTCGGGCGCGGTATCGGCCGTGGGTGTGGGCGGCGCGGTGTCGGTCGCGTCGGTGTCGGTATCGGGGTCGGTCGCGGGCGACTTGCAGGCGAGCAGGGCGAGAACGAGCATGTCCGAGGCTACGCGATCGGCGCGCGAGTGTCTCTCCCCGAGCGGGCGATCACCGAATCACCTCGAACGCCCCTCCGTTCCAGCTCCGGTAGGGCACGCCCACGTCGAAGGTGCCCACCCGATTCTGGTTCGAGGGCAGCGCGATGTAGAGGGTGTGGTCGTCCCACTCCCCCACGCCGGAGCCCCAGCTCAGGCCGTGAGGGTAGAACTCCCTCGAGTACTCGAGCAGCGCCTGAGGCGCGCCGTCGAGCCCGATCACGTAGAGCACGGCGGTGTCGTACTCCGAGACGTAGAGGCGTCCACAGGCATCGACCCGGAGCGTGTGGTGCAACGTCCCGGGCGTCGAGGAGAAGAGGACCGGATTCGCGATCGGCTCCAGACCCTCGTCGAGGGCAACCGCGTAGATGTTGCCGTGATCGCCGCGGGTTCCGTAGAACAGCGTCTGGTGGTCGACGCTGAAGTCGAGCACGTTGGCGGGCGTGTTCATGAGGTAGACCTCCACGTCGCCCGTGACCGGATCGATGCGGTGGATCTCTTCACCATTCGCCGTGTAGATGTTGCCGTCGGGGCCGATCGTCACGCCGTGGGCATCGATCTGAGTGGCGAGCACCTGCATTTCTTGGTCCGGGGTGTACTTCCGGATCTCCCCGGATGTGGACGTGACGAGCTCGCCCGTGGGCAGGAACTCGAGCTGTTGGGTGTACCCGGCGTTCGGGATCCAGACCGCCGCGTCGGAGGGGCTGGTCGCCGAGACGATGTCGAAGCCGTCGGAGCCGACGAGGTGGCCCAGGGAGTCGAATGCGATGCCGTGGTAGGCGCGCGGTGCCTCGAGGATACCGACATCGAACGGAGGGACGGCCACGCTCGTGCAATCGACGACCGGGAGCTCGGGGCCGGTGTCGGTGTCGGTGGGCGTGGGCGGATCGGTCTCCGGCATGGGTTCCGTTGGCGGTGACTTGCAGGCGAGCAGGGCGAGAGCGAGCATGTCCAAGCCTATGCAATCGGAGCGCGAGTGTCCGTGCCTCTCTCGGCGGTGCGCTGGATCCTGACGGGAGCGCCGTTCGCCCGCCGCGACGTGCGGGAGGTCGTGGCGAGCGCGGACCTCGGGGGCTCCGAGCTGTGCGTGGTCGAGCTCGAGACGGGATTCCATCGGCCACCGCCCGCAAGCGGGCGTCGTCCCGACGGAATCACAACCACTGAACGTCTTGACGGGACCTCAGTACCCCCTGCGAACGCGGCTGAAACGCCGCGTTCCGGGGGCACAGAGGTCTTGACCGTCAAGGCGTTCGCGGCGGTACGGCGCACGGGGGAGCGAACGGAGCACGCGCTCCTCGCGAGCCTCGTCGACGTGTGGGAGGCCGCGAACGAGGCGGAGCGGGCCGCCCTGCCCTTCGATCGGGCCGGCGCGAGCGCAGCGGAGCGCTTCGCGGAGGTGGCGCGGCTCGTGGAGGCTGGCCGGATGGAGGAAGCGCGCGAGCTCGCGAACGACGCGGTGGTGGAGCGCGTGGCGACGACCGGACCCCCGGTCGCCGCGGGGTTCGGCGCGCGGGCCCGTCACGGCGCGCCCTCCGACCGCGGGGAGCTCGCGCGGCGGATGTGGGCGACGTCGCTCGCCTGCCGGGAGGAGGCGGGCTCAGTGGCGACGCTCGAGGCCGCCGCGGCTCTCGCCGCCCTCGCCGGCTTCATGGGCATCGCGGATGCGGATCGCACCGCCTGGGAGAGGTCGATCGAAGGCGGGCGTCCGCGGAGCCGGCTCGACGCGTTCTTCGACGGCACGGACATCGCGGAGATCCGCGCGGCGCTGGCCGCGTCGCGGTCGCCGGACACGCGGGAGCGCGACCGGAGCTTCGGCCGGGTCCGGAGCCCGGAGACGCGCAACGGCCGGACCGGGAAGCCCGAGCACGGCGGGCTGGAGTGCTGCCGCATCTTCGGCCCGGTGGACGAGGACCAGTGTCTCTGCGGCGCGCAGAGGGGCGGCGGCATCTGCTCGAAGTGCGGTGTCGAGTGCGGGGATCCATCCGTGCGGGACTGGCGTTTCGGGCACATCGCGCTGCCGCGCGCCGTGCTCCATCCGGCGGCGGTGGGGCGGGCGGCGGTGCAGCTCGGGATCGCGGAGGACGCGCTCCGCGCGGCATTGCAGCGGGAGCTGGGTCCGTTCGGCACGCGGCTCCAGGGGGGTGGCGGGGAGCGCCTGGCGGACCTGCCCGAGGGGTGCACGATCGACCTCGTGCCGGTCCCTCCGCCCGGCGATCGGCCCGACGCGCTGCGGCTGGGCGCCGATGGCAGCCTCGTTCGGCACGCGCATCCGATGGTCGGCGCGCTCCGGCGCGTGGTGAACCTGTCGAACCGGCTCCAGCGGCTCATCGAGCTGAACGCACCGGACGTCATCCTCGACAACGAGCACGACTTCCTCCAGCAGGCGGTCTTCGATCTCGTCGAGGGGCGCGAGGCGGTCGTGGCCGTGGAGCCGCTCGCCGTGGACGGCATTCGGCTGGGCGACCGCGAGGCGTGGTTCGGCCCGGGCGAGGCCTGCGAAGCGGCCTTGCTGTGGCTGGCGGACGGAGTGCTGGTGCAGGAGGCGACGGGGCTCCGGCTGCTCGGGCCCGATGGGGAGACGCGCGCGACCTGGCCGCCGCACCTGTGCCGGATCGCGTACGCGATGGGGCGGTACGTGGTCGCTCTCGGGCCGTACCCGGCAGTGGACGACGGGACGGTGCTGGATGTCGCGGTGCTGGACCTGGACTCGGGCTGGCTGGACACATGGCCGGACGGTCTGCCGTGTCGGCTCGTGCAGCACGAGCAGCCCGAAGAGGCGTTCCTCGTGGACGCGCTGGCGGGGACCCGGGTGCGCGTGGGCACGTGGTCGGACCGCCCGACGGCGGAGGCCTGGGCGCCGGATGGCTCGCTGTGCTGGATGTCGGACGCCGGGTACGGCGGGGCGCTGGTGGACGTGGCGGGGAACGTGCTGCGGACGCTGCGGCTCGACGAGGATCCGGAGTGGAGCTTCGACGCGGCGACGAGCGAGGTGCGCCCGATCGCGGAGCACCGCCCGTACGACGTGCGGGCGGGGGTCCAGGCGGCGGTCGGCGCGTGTGGCACGGCGGGGCCGCGACCCGACTGGCATGTCGCGGGTCCGGATGGGCTCGTGGGCGCGCTGGATCTGGCGCGGCTCCGTGTGATCGGGCCGTTCCGGGCGTTCGCGTTCGCTCTGGACGGCGCGCGGCTCGCGGTGCTCGGGCCGGATTGCGTGTGGGTCGTGCGGCTGGAGGAGCGGGGGCCACCGGTGGTGGAGGGGAGATTGTAGTCCACCTCACCGAATCTGGTGTCAGAGCGAACCCGAACATTTCGATTACGACCTGATATCGACTCTTTGGAGATTTCTACTTTCGACGGTGCCTCGAAAGCCGTTGCGGAGACCTCGCCGGCCCGCTCCATCGGCCTGCGGGACAATTCACGAAAGATGCGTTGGACGGAGATTATTCTGGGATATCGAATTCGTGCGACGCCCTTCGCATCCCCCCGAACCAGCCCGGCCCCACGAGTTGAGGTCTCCAGATTTAGCGTAGTACCTCATTCTTCGCGATGTTCGGGTTTGCTCTGACACCGCTCCCTGACACCGCTCCTTCTCTTTGAACAGCGACTATTCGCATGTTCGGGCTTGCTCTGACACCGCCTTCTACTCGCGCCTTCTACTTCGCTTTCGCCTTCGCCTTCCCGCCCTTCCCGATGCCCAGCTTCGACCCCAGGTCGTCGATCGCGCCCTTCACCTTCTCCGCCTCGTCCTTCGCGCGGTCTTCCGCCTTCCCGGCCGTGTTCCGCACGCCCGCAGCCGCCTCGGACCCCGCGACCCCGGCGACTGCATCGCCCTTCACGCTCGACACGGCACCGCGGACCACCGCCCCGATCACCTGCTTCACCGGGGAGAACTCCGGGTCCGTGAGATCCCCGTGTACGTCGACCTCCACGTCGATCGACGCCACCCGGCCCGCCGCCTGGGCGAGCACCTTGCCCGTCGCGTTCCGCCCGTCGAGCGCGACCTTCTTCAGCTTCGCATCGCCCGTCACGTCGAGCTCCGACCCCACGAGACGCACGAGCAGGTCGGACTTCACGACACCCCCGACCAGATCCACGCCGAGGTCGTCGAGCGTCTTCGCGGCATAGGGCTCGAAGGCGACCGCGGACATGCCCTTCCCGTCGACCTGCAGGCGAAGCGCGCCTCCCACACGAAGCCGGCCCTGGAGGTCCGCGGTGCCGTCCGCCACCGCCAGCACCCCCGAGATCGGCAGCACGTCCCCCGCGATCGGCCCGAGATCCAGCCGCTCCAACCGCATCGTCCAGTCGACGGCGGGCTGCACGAGCGCTCCGTCCCGCAGGTGCACCACCACGCCCGTCGCCGTCATGCGCTGCGGACGCCACGGCGCCTCCGTGAACGAGACCCCGAACCACGGCGCCCCGTCGGAGGTCGACACCCCACCGAGCCACGTGGGCGCGTGGTCCTTCACGCCCGCGGGCAGCGCGAGGGTCCGGTCGGCGCGCACCTCGGTCCACACCTCGCCCCCGCTCACCGCCAGGCGCCCGTCCGCGCCGAACGTCACCGTGTCGCCGCGCGCGAAGGTCGTCCCCGAATCGTCGACCCGCGCGCCGCGAATCGTGGCCGAGCCCACCGCCAGCCGCGCGGGAGCGGTGATGTCCGAGGCCTCCACCGCACCGGTCTCGATGCGCAGGGGCCCGGTCCCCGTCGACAGGGTGAGCGCCGTGCTCTCGAGCGACGCGTGCCCCACGCGAACCGGGCCCTGGCCACCGGCCCTCAGCAGCGCGTACGTGGCCTCCGGGACGCCCAGCGTCGGGTCCTTCTGCAGCGTCGCCGTCACCAGGCCCGTCGACAGGGACGCCACGCGCACCCGGCCGCTCTCCGCGCCCCACGGCTCGAGCCGCAACGAGGCCCAGGGCGTCGAGGCGAGCTCCGCGCCATCGGCGCCCACCAGCCGCACCCCGCCGACCTTCACGGTGCCCGGCACGCTCACCTCGAGCCCCGTTCCGAGGTGGACCGCGGCGTCCCCCACCTCCACCTCGCCCGTGCGCAGCCGCGCCCCACCCGCCCGGGCGCGCAGCGTCGTCTCCCCCACCTTCGCGCCCGACACCGCGATGGCGGGCCACGCGATGCCCTCGCCGCCCGACAGGGTCCCGACGAGCTTCTCGGGCAGCGTCCACCCGCCCCGCCCGACCGTCCCCTCGAGCGACGCGACGCGGATGTCCGACAGCGCGAGCGACGTGGTGCCCTGGAGCGCCGTCTTCGCCGAGAGCCCCGTCAGCACGAGCTCGTCGTCGTCCCCCACCGCGAACGCCAGCGTCGACGCCGATGCGCCGCCGACCTCGAGCGACGCACCGGGCACCGCGCGCAGCGCCGTGAGCATGCCGGCGTCCACCCGCACGTCGAAGGCCCCCTCCGGCGCGCGGACCTCGATCACGCCGTCCGTCACCACCAGCCGCGGGACGGTGAGCTCGGGCAGCGACGCGCCCTGCGCGCGGCCCGCCAGCAGGTCGAGGGTCGTCGTCGGCAGGGCCCACGCGTCGCCCTCGCGACGGAGCACGAGCTTCAGCCCGCGCAGCTCGGCCGCGTCCAGGCCCACGTGGGTGGTCGTCCAGCTCCACGGGTTCCCGGTCGCCACGAGCGCGTCGGCCTCGAGCACGGGCTCCCCGTCGGCCGCCCGCACCACCAGGCCCGTGACCGTGACCCCGCCGAACGACGGGCGCACGCTCTCGAAGTCCACCTCGCCGCCCGTGGGCGTCACGATGGCGGCGCGCAGCGTGGCCTCCCACTGCGTGCCGAGCCACCACACCCCGCCCGCGACCACGGCGAGCAGCCCGAGCGCCGCGACCGCGCCCACGCCCACCATCCCGGCGCACCCCATCGAGGTGCCTCCGGCGATCAGTGCTCCACAGCCGCGCTTGCCCATCTCTCCCCTGAACACCGCGACCCGCCGGAACCGACCCGGGTCACTCCACCGACACCAGCTTCGCGCGCTTGCACTCGGCGATGGCCATGCGCATGGCCCGCTCGAGCTGCTTCTCGGCGCCGGCGTCGCGCCCCGGGTCGAGCATCCGCTGCCCGACCGCGAGGACCATCGCCGGCACCGTGCCCGCCAGGCAGACGCCGACCGCCAGGCCCATCAGGCCGGTCGGGCCCCAGATCCAGGCGCCCACGATGGCGAGCACGCACGCGAACAGGGCCGTGCCGACGAGGCCCTGGAGCGCGATCTCGCTGACGCCCATGCCCGCGAGGACCTCGATGTCGTACGTGCCGTCGTCGAGCGCCGTGAAGATGGCCTCGCGCACGAGGTTGCCCTCCTCCCGCGCGATGACCACGGCCCCCTCGGGGTCGGAGATGAGCCAGTTCCGCCCGTCGGGCAGCAGCCGGACGATCTCGGCGAAGACGTGACCCGGCGGCCCTTCGAGCTCGAGGACGAGTCCCATGGCTACTTCCGTATCTCGAACTCGACGCGGCGGTTCGCCGCCCTCCCGGCCTCGGAGTCGTTCGTCGCCACGGGCCGCTGCGCGCCGTACCCCCGCGCGGCGAGCTTCTCGGGCGCCACGCCGCGATCGACGAGCGCGCGCTTCACCGACTCGGCGCGGCGCTGGGACAAGGTGAGGTTGTAGGCCAGGTTCCCGACGTTGTCGCTGTGGCCCTGGACCTCGACGCGGATGATCTCGGGGTTCGACAGCAGCGTGTTCGCGACCTCGTCGAGCAGCGGCGCGGCATCGGCGCGGAGCGTCGCAGCGTCGAAGTCGAACAGCACGACATCGCGGAGCACGACCTCGGTGTCGGCCACCTCGACGCGGCTCGCGCCGAGCTTCAGCGCGACGCTCGCCTGCCCGTCGGCCTCGAGGGTCGCATCGGCACGGCCCGCCGCGAGGCCCTTCGCGGTCGCGACCACCTGCCACGCGCCCGGCGCGACGACGAACTGCTCGACGCCGTCGGGGCCCGTGCTCATCGGCATCCAGTCCTCGGGACCGATCAGCGAGACCTCGGCATCGACGGGATGGCCCGCTTCGTCGGTCACGGTCACGTCGAGCCGCCCGGGGAGCGCGTCGAGCGTGAGGTAGCGAACCTGGCTGCCCTCGAGGACCTCGATCTCGGCGGCGCCCTTCGCGTGCTTCGGCGCGGTGACGTCCAGCGCGACGACGCCGGGGACGAGGTTGCGGACGACGAGCACCCCGCCGCCCTCGGTCGTGCCGCGCTGCTTGCCGTCGACGGAGATGCTGGCGTTCGCGACGGGCCTGCCCGCACGGTCGACCACGCGCACCACCACGTCCGCGAGGCCCGCCTGGATGGGACGGATCTCGGCCACCACCACCTGGAGGCCCGGCGCGTCGGTGACGACGACCGGCACCTGCGTCATCCCGAGCGTCGGGCTGATCGCGAGCGCCTGCCACTCGCCGGGACCGAGCGCGAACAGCCGCTCGCCCTTCGCGTCGACCGGCGACGGCGGGACGGACGTGGGCCCGAGCAGCCGGACGAGCCCGTCCTTCACGGCCCGGCCCTGGTTGTCGCGGACCTTGACCCGCACCGCCCCCGGACCCCACTTCATCGCGACGGCGTGCTGCGTGTCGCCCGCGCGCAGGTCGAGGCTCGTGCTGTAGGGCTGGAAGAACGGCGATTCGACCTCGAGCAGCCGCTTGCCCGCCGCGAGCTGCTCGGCGCGAAGGGTGCCCACGGTCGTCTGTCCGAGCGGGATGCTGTCGAGGAACACCCGGGCCCCGTCGACGCTGCGGCCGTCGGGGTCGGACACCGAGAGCCCGAGGTTCGCGAGCCCGCCTTCGCTCGTCTGGAGGACCACGGTCACGTCGTGCAGCGAGCCCGGCGCATCGGACACGGTGAGCTCGCGCTGCTGGATGCCGTAGGTCGGCGAGGTGACGAGCACGCTCCAGTCGCCCGGCTGGACCTGGAAGAACGCCGTGCCTGTCGCGCCGAGGTCGGTCGCCGCGATGCGCTCGGGGCCCGCGAACCGCGCCTGGGCGTCGCCGATCACGCCATCGGGCGTGCGCGCCCGGACGCGCACGGTGCCGGGCCTCCACGCGAGGGTGACGACCTCCTCCTGGAGGCCGTCGACCAGCACGACCGGCGTGACGGCCGCTTCGACGTGGTGCTCCGAGCCGACGGCGAGCTCGCGCTGCCCGGCGTTCAGGCCCTCGAGCGACAGCACGCCGCCCGTCGAGGTCGTGCCGTACGCCTGGCCGTCGAGCGTCACCGTGGCATCGTCGACCGGCTTGCCGTCGACGTCGACCACCCGCACGTCGAGCCGCGCGGCGCCACCTTCGGAGGGCTGGAGGACCACGTCGACCTCGATGAGATCCCAGCTGTCCTCGGGGACCACGAGCTCGCGCTGCTGGAAGCCGTACTGCATCGAGCTCACGAGCAGCTGCCACGTGCCCGGTCCGAGCACCTCGGTGCGCTCGCCCCGCGAGCCCAGCGGCATCGGCGCGAGCCGCCGCGGGCCGGCGAACCGGACCACCGCGTCGGGCACGGGCTCTCCGCCGCCGTCGCGCGCGACGACCTTCACGGTGCCGGGCACCCGCGCGAGCGGCGTCTGGACGTCGAGCTTGCCGGACCCGAGCGTGACGGGCTGCTCCGTCGCCGTGTAGCTCGGGTGCTGGATGGCGAGGACGTGCTCGCCCTCTGCGAGCCCGGCGATCTGGATCGTGCCGTCCTCGCCGGTCGTCCCCACGGGGAGGCCGTCGATCAGCACCGTGGCGCCGGCCACGGGAGCGCCGTCGGCGTCGAGCACCGTGTGGACGAGCGTGGCTTCGCCCTGGGACTCCTGGAGCACGACCTCGATGGGCTCCGGAGGCACGCCGGGCACCACGACGAGCTGGCGGGTCTGGGCGCCGTAGCCCTCCACGGCGATCTCGAGCGTCCACCGACCGGGCTGCAGCGCGAGGTCGTCGGGCCCCGCGCTCACCGGCTCACGCCCGTCGGCCGTCGCCGTGAGAGCCGCGGCGAGGGCGTCGCCGCCAGCGCTGCGGACGGTGATCGGCACGGGCATGGCCTGGGGAGCGAGGTCGATCGCGACGCGCGTGCCCTTCGCCGGCTTCGCGCCGACGCCCCGCTGGAATCCCGGCGCTTCGGCCGCCAGCCCGGCCTTCCAGTCGATCCCCTTCAGCGAGACCTCGCCGTTCGCCCCCGTCCGGCCGGCCTCCTCGCCCCCGACGAGCACGATGGCCCCCACGAGCGGGCTCCCCTCCCCCATCACGGCGACGGTCCACGCGCGATCGGGGTCGGGCCGGTCGACGATCTCGGGCTCGCGGGTGGGCCGGTCGCGCCACACGAGGCCCAGGAAGCCGCGCCCCACCGACGTGCCGATTCCCACGGACAGGCCGGTCCCCACACCCGCTTTCCACGACAGGCGGTCGGTGATCTCCGATCCGGCGGACACGAGGACCTCGGAGAACAGGTCGGCGTCGGGCACGTCGTCGCGCTCGACGAGGGAGCCGGCCGTGACGCTCCACGCGCCGCGCAGCTCCAGATCGGCCTGGAAGCGGCCCGGACGCACGCCCAGTGCGGCGCCGAAGTCGACGCTGGGCCCGCCGATGCGCTGCGTCGGCTGCAAGCCGGCGAAATCCGGGAAATCCCCGCCCGGACGGGCCGAAGCGCCGAGGTTGGCGTTCGCCTCGAGCGGGCCGAGCGGAATCCGCGCAGCGGCGACGAGACCCGCTGATAGCCCCGGGCTCGCGACCGCGCGCGAGGCCGACCCGAACGGCAGCGCCACCCAGGGCGTGACGGACAGCGCGAAGTCCTCGTCGGACGCGACCACGCGGATGGGCGCGTCGAGGCGCAGCGCCCCGACGGCGATGCGGCCCCCCGGAGCGAGCGTCCACGCGGACGCCGTCGCCCCGAGCCCGAAGCGATCGATCGGCGCCCACGCGCCGGAGAGGTTGAGGCCCGATGCGAACGTCACCCCGCGCGCGAGATCCTCGCCCGCCGCGTTCGTCAGCTCGAGCAGGCCGCCCGCCCCCTCGAAGAGCCCCGAGAACCGGGTCTCGCCGCGGCGCATCCCGTCGGCCGACCACAGCGTCACCGGGCCGTCTCCGACGAGCGGCGGAGCGTCGGGACCCGTGGCGTCGAAGCGGATGTCCTCCTGTGCGGCCGCCATCGGTGCGGATCCGAGGGCGATCATCCACACGGCGCTCCGGACGACCCCTGCCATCAGGGGCCTCGGGGACCTCGTGACCTGCTGCTGCACGGCTCTCCTGATGGGTGCACGGTACTCGCTTCGGGCCCGCCCTGTCATCCGCGGAGTGCTGTCCGGCGCGGCCCAACCCTGCTAGGCTCGCGCCCGGAGGAGGCGTGCTCCAGGCCGGAGATCAGATCGACATCTGGGTCGTCGAGAAGCCGCTCGGTAGCGGCGGAATGGGCTCGGTGTACCGATGTCACAACCGCAACGCCACCCGCATCCTCGCCGCGGTGAAGGTGCTCGAAGGCGCGGTCCGGGCGAGCCCCGACGCCGAGGCCCGCTTCGTCCGCGAAGCCGAGATCCTGTTCCAGCTCGACCACCCGAACATCGTGAAGGTCCGCAACGTCCGGACCGACTTCAACCCGCCGTACCTCGAGATGGAGTTCGTCGAGGGCCAGGCGCTCGAAGACCTCCTCCAGCGCGGGCCGATGGCGCTGGGCCAGGCCATCGAGCTCATGGAGCAGGCCGCGGGCGCCATCGCCTACCTGCACGCCAAGGGCATCCGGCACCGCGACATCAAGCCGGCGAACCTGCTCGTCGACAAGAACAACACGCTCAAGCTCGTCGACTTCGGCCTCGCGATGGAGGCCGACCGCACGCGCATCACCCAGAGCGGCATGGCGTTCGGCACGGTCTCGTACGCGCCGCCCGAGTGGATCTCGCCCGAGACGCTCGACCCGCAGTCCTGGGACGTCTACGCCGTCGGCGTCGTGTTCTACGAGCTCATCACGGGGAAGATGGCGTTCCCCGCCAGCGGTCAGGGCAGCGCGCGACAGCAGGCGATGCAGGTCATCGTCGGCAAGCAGAACCACCCGCCGCTCGACCCCGGCGAGGGCTGTCCCGCCGCCGTGCGGGAGCTGATCAAGGCCGCGACGTGCTCCGACCCGAAGCAGCGCCTGGGCTCGGCGAACGCGCTCTGGCAGCGGCTGCAGGCCTTGAGCGCCGATGGCCGGCACGCTGGGGTCACGCTCGCCCCGATGGAGGTCGACCTCGCGGCGTTCGGCCTCGACGAGAGCACGAGCGACCGCACGCCGAAGCGGGCAGCCGAGAATCCAGCGGCCATCGCCGACACCTGGGTCACCGAAGAGCATCCGTCACTGAAGCCGGCCCGAGGCGGTCTCCCCGTCGCGATCCTCGCGGTGGCCGGGCTCGTGCTGGTGCTCGCGATGGGCGGGCTCGGCGCGGTGCTGGCGTACTTCGCGCTGCCCGCCGACACGGGGCCCGAGCTGCCCACCACGCGGCCCGTCGAGGTGCTCGTGCTCGGCGTGCCCGAAGACGTCACGGTGAAGGTGCGTGTCGAAGGCCAGCCGCCCGGCATCGGGTCGGGGATGTCGACCACCTTCGCGGCGATCCCACCCGGGCCGGTGACCCTGCACTGGGTCATGGGCGAGGAGTGCCCGCTCCACGAGTGTCCCGGCGCCTCGTGCCCGGCGTGGTGCCCGGCCGGCACGGCCACCGACGAGGTCCGCACGGGCGACGGCACCGAGATGCTGCGCCTGAACCTCTCGATGCCCGCGCCGCGCGCGGTGGCTCTGAAGACCGACCTGCAGGCCTTCGCCCGCGCGACGCTCGGCGGCCGGCCCGGCAGCGCGAGCGACGGGGCCCTGCGCTTCGAGGTGCCTCCGGGCCGCCACGCGCTCGAGGTCGACGCCGGTACGTGTCCCGAGCCCGCCATCGGGTGTGCCGAGCGCGGCGACTGTCCGAAGGGGTGCGCGTCCACGCGGCGGATCGTCGAGGTCGCAGCCGGAGAGGGCGTCCAGGAAGGCGATCTCGGCCTGGTGCTCGCGGGCAGGGCGCCCGTGCCGGTGCCGACGCCGGGGGAGCCCCGCCCCACACCCGTCCCCACACCGAAGCCCGAGCCGTCGGGCGGCGGGGGCACGACGGGCCTCGTGACGGGAGCGAAGTTCGCCCGCTTCCTCGCCGACAACCCCGACTACCAGCGCGGCGGGAAGCGCGCGTCGTCCGACGGGGTGTACCTGTCGGGCTGGAACGGCGCCGAGCCGCCCGCCGATCTCGCGGGCAAGCCGGTGTCCAACGTGCACGGCCTCGCCGCCGCGACGTACTGCAAGTGGACGGGCCGCGCGCTCCCCGGCGTGGCAGACCCCCCTGCCGTGCCCGATCCCAACATGGAATACCGGGTCGCCGAATCGGGCGGATTCGTGGTTCTGATGGAAGACGGTTCGCCAATTCCCGTGAACGACCCTAAGAAGGCGAACAGCTTTGCCACGTTCCGCTGTACGAAGTGAACGGGGCCGGGAGTCGCATGGAGTTGGACAGCTGGTCGGGACACGCGCTCGTCGTCGTCGAGGACGAGGGTCTTCGCGGCGAGATCACGAGCGTGCTCACCGATTTCGGTTGGCGCGTCTCGAGCGCCGCCGACGGGGCCAGCGGTCTGCGGATCCTCGAAGACACCCTGCCGCACGTGGTGGTCTGTGAGGTCGATCTCCCCGACCTCGGCGGGCAGGCGATCCTGCGCCGCGTCCGCGAGATCGACGACGACGTGCCGGTCGTCGTGCTCGGCGAGGTCGACGACCTCACCACCGAGCTGAGCTTCCTCCGCGAAGGCGCCTTCGACCACGTCGCGCGGCCCCGCTCCGGCGACATGGATCCGCTGGTCGCCGCGGTCGAGCGCGCGGCCAACCACTTCCGCAAGATCGCCGACACGCGCGCGGCCGCCGAGCGCCAGCAGGCCCGTCTGCGCGGGCTCGAAGAGACGAACCGCTCGCTCCGCGCCGACCTGGCGGCCAGCGAGATGGCCCTACACCAGGCCCGCGAGCAGGCGACCGAGGCCGACCGCGCGAAGTCCGCCTTCCTCGCGAACATGAGCCACGAGCTGCGCACGCCGCTGAACGCGATCCTCGGCTACGCCGAGCTCCTCCGCGAAGATGCGGCGGATGGCGATCCCGAGATGCTGCGCGACCTCGACCGCATCCGGAACGCCGGCACGCACCTGCTCGGCCTCATCTCCGACGTGCTCGAGCTCGCCCGCATCGAAGCCGGCAAGGCCGAGGTGTACTACGAGTCCACCCCGCTGCAGCCGCTCATCCAGAACGCGCTCGAGAAGATCAAGCGCAAGGCCGGCAAGCGCGGCAACCAGGTCATCACGGGCGACATCCCCGGCATCGACATCGTCACCGACGTGGCGAAGCTCGACACCGTGCTCGGCCGCATCCTCGAGAACGCGTCGAAGTTCACCGAGAACGGCGAGATCCGCGTCGACATCGCGGTCGACGACAGCGGCCTCCACGTGCGCGTGTCCGACACCGGCATCGGCATGACCGCCGAGCAGAGCCGCACGATCTTCCGCGAGTTCGCCCAGGGCGACGCGTCCACCACGCGCAAGTACGGCGGCACGGGCCTCGGCCTCACCATCGCCCTGAAGCTCACGCGGCTCCTCGGCGGCGACATCGGCGTCGAGAGCACCCTCCAGCAGGGCTCGACCTTCACGGTCACCCTGCCCTCCGCGCCGCCCACGTGGCACGGCGTCACGCCCGCCGAGCTCGAGACCGAGCCGCCCGAGCCGGCTCCGCAGCCCGCCACGGTGCTCGTGATCGACGGCGACAGCACGCTGCGCCGCCAGATGGCGAGCTACCTCACGCGCGCCGGATACCGCGTCATCGCGAGCGCTTCGGGCGTCGAGGGCCAGCGCCTGGCGCGCACCCACCGCCCCGATGTCGTCACGCTCGACGTGGTGCTGCCCGATGTCGACGGGTGGAACCTGCTCATGTCGTTCAAGCGCGACCCCGAGCTGCGCGACATCCCCGTCGTGCTCGTGACCGTCGCCGACGACCGCACGCGCGGCCTCGCGGTCGGTGCGGCCGACTTCCTGCCGAAGCCCATCCGCCGCGACGCGCTCATCGCCGTGATGCGCCGCGTGAAGCCGGCCATGGGCAGCGGCCCGATCCTCATCGTCGAAGACGACGAGGCCACGCGCGACGTGACGAGCCGCATGCTCGCCGCCGAGGGCTGGGAGACCACGTCGGTCGAGAACGGCCGCAAGGCCCTCGAGTGGCTCGAAGACAACGAGCCGCCGGTGCTCATCCTGCTCGACCTGATGATGCCGGAGGTCGACGGCTTCCACGTGATCACCGAGCTGCAGTGCCGCGACGAGTGGCGCGAGATCCCGGTCGTCGTGTTCACCGCGATGGACGTGCCGCCGGCACGCATGGCCTTCCTCGAGCAGCACGTCGAGAGCGTCATCCGCAAGGGTGGCTACGGGCAGGAGCGCATGCTCGACGAGGTCCGCGGGCTCATCGTGCGCAGCCTGGCGTAGCCGATGCGTGCGGGTGATCTGCTCCTCTACGTCGACAGCCTCACGAGCTTCGTCGCACTCCTGGTCTGGTGGGTCTGCATCGCGGCCCTCGGCATCGTCGTCCTCTGGCGCTCGACCCAGAACCCGCGCATCGTCGACCTGCGCATCACCGGCGTCGCGCTGGTGCTGTGGGTCGGCACCGACGTGCTCGGCGCGATCATCACGCGCTTCCTGCTGTCCATCTTCGACAACATCCTCGCGGCGGTCGGGCTCTACATGTCGTTCGACCTCATCGCCGACGATCTCGGCGACATGATCGGCGGCGTGCTGGTGGTCGGCATGGGCTACGGGGTCGCGAGCGCGCTCCTGTCCGTGGCGGGCGGGCCGACGAACGCGGCCCCGCCGAAGCCCGCGGGCGCGAAGGCCTCCGCACCGGCGGCTCCGAGGATCGCGGCCGGTGTGCCGGGCGGTCCGCCGGGCGCGCCGGGTCCTCCCGGTCCGCCCTCGTAGCCCGGAGTCGGCCGGACGCGCGGCGATGCGGGGAGCATGGACCGTCGCGACGCCGTCGGCCCGGAGCCCACGAGGCGACAGCGCTGCCGATCCCCGTGTCTCGCACAGCGACCACAGGGAGCCACAGCGCGCTGTGTCGGAAGGCGTCGAGCTCCGAGCGTCTCAGGGCCTCACGCAGATGACGCAGAAGGACGCGGATGACGCAGAAACGAGGCTGTCGCGGGTCGAGCGTCTTCGCGTCCCCGAACGTGTCGAGGGATGGCACCGACAAGACTGCCGAGGTCGGGGTGTCGAGACGGCTGGGTTCGGGTCGACAGTGGGCCTTCTCGCGGACCGGATTCGGGACTCACCAGAGCAGGCCGGCGTTTCGGGCTGCTCGGGTGAGCGGACCCGCCAACGATCTCCCCGTCCACCTCGGAGGGCCGGGGAGAGGGGCCGTCTCGGTGTTCGGGTCGACAGAGAGGGCCTCCCCGCGGACCGGATCGGGGATTCACCAGAGCAGGCGAGCGTTTCGGGCTGCTCGGGTGAGCGCCCGCTGACGCCCTCCCGTCCGCGGTCGGGACGGCTCCCCATCTTCTTCTTCTGCGTTCTTCCGCGGCTTCTGCGCCTTCTGCGCCGGTGCGGGCGCTTGCGCCCGTGCCGATTCCGGGAGCATCCGAGCGCTACCGGTGCCGAGGCACTCGGGGTCGACCGGTCCGACCCGTCCGACCGGTCAGCCCCGCGAGGCCCGATCGAGCTGGCCGAAGACCCACAGCAGGTACCGGAACGGCTGCTCGGCCTCGCTGGGCGTGAAGCGCACGTCGACCTTCGTGGGTGTGCCCTCGCGCACGCGGAACCGCTTCGGGTGCTTCGCGATCACGCGGTTCAGCGCGTCCGGGCCGAGCGGGCTCGACGGGTGCAGCTCGAGCTCGACGCGCACCTTGAGCCACGAGCAGCGCTGGATGCCGAGATCGACGCACCGCAGCCGCGCCTGCAGCAGCCCGGCCAGGTTGCGGACCTCGATCGGCAGGTCGCCCACGAGCAGCTCGAGGTCGTCGAGGTGCTGCTCGACCGAGCCCACGCTCGTGGCGTTCGACAGCCGCGCGTACCACGCGAGCCGCTCGCGCATGTCGGCGATCAGGGCGTCCGGGATGAACGCGTCGACGCCGACCTCGATCTCCGGCTCGATCTGTTCGAGCGCCGCCTCGCCACGCGCGACGTGCACGGCCTCCTCGAGGAGCTCGACCCACACCTCGTACCCGACCTGGTCGATGTTCCCGGACTGCGCGGCGCCGAGCAGGTTGCCGCCGCCACGCAGCTCGAGGTCGGCGCTCGCGACCTGGAACCCCGCGCCGAGCTCCGTGTTCTCGACCAGCACCCGGAGCCGCTTCCGCGCTTCGGCGGTCATGTCCTCGGGCGTGAGGAGCAGGCACCGCGCGCGGACGTGCGACCGCCCCACCCGCCCGCGGAGCTGGTAGAGCTGCGCCAGGCCGAACAGATCGGCGCGATGGATGAGCATCGTGTTGACGTTCGGCAGGTCGACCCCCGTCTCGACGATGGCCGTGCACACCAGCACGTCGATGTCGCGGTTGATGAAGCGCACCAGCACGTCTTCGAGCTGCTCGTCGTCCATCTGGCCGTGCGCGACGTCGAACCGCGCCTCGGGCACCCAGGCCTCGAGCTGCGACCGGAACCGTTGGATGGTCTCGACCCGGTTGTGGATGACGAAGGCCTGCCCGCCGCGCTCGATCTCGGTGATCAGCGCGTCGCGCACGCGGCTCTCCGACAGCCGCGCCAGGCTCGTCGCGACCGACAGGCGGTCGGCCGGCGGGGTCGCCATCACCGACATCTCGCGCAGCCCGCCGAGCGCCTGCTGAAGCGTGCGTGGGATGGGTGTGGCGCTCATCGACAGCACGTCGACCGCCGCGCGGAGCTTCTTGAGCTGGTCCTTCTGGCGGACGCCGAAGCGGTGCTCTTCGTCGACCACCACCATGCCCAGCCGGTCGAACTTCACGTCGCGCCCGAGCAGCTTGGTCGTGCCGACCACGATGTCGACCGTGCCGTCGCGCAGGCCGGCGATGGCCTCCTGCTCGGCTTCGGCGCTGTTGAACCGCGACAGCATCCGGATGCGGACGGGCAGGCCCTCGAACCGCTCGCGCCAGGTGTTGTAGTGCTGGTAGGCCAGCACGGTCGTCGGGCACAGGATCGCGACCTGCTTACGCCCCTCGACCACCCGGGCCGCGGCGCGGATGGCGACCTCGGTCTTGCCGAACCCCACGTCGCCGCACAGCAGGCGGTCCATCGGGAACGGACGGTCGAGGTCGTGGTTCACCGCCTCGATCGCCTTGAGCTGGTCGACGGTCTCGTCGTACGGGAAGCGCGACTCGAGCTGTCGATACAGCGGCCCCGGGTGCGGATACGGCGTGCGGGTGGCGAGCTCGCGGCGGGCGTAGAGCCGCAGCAGGTCCTGCGCCATCTTCAGCAGCGCGTCGCGGACCTTGCCCTTGCGCCGGAGCCACGTCGCGCCGCCGAGCCGGTCGAGCTTCACGGCCGCGTTGCTGTTCGCCGGGGTGTAGCGGGAGAGCTGGCCGAGCCGGGTGACCGGCAGGAACATCGTGTCGCCGCCGCGGTACTCGAGCCGGACGAAGTCCTGCGCGACCCCCATGATCGGCACGCGCTTCATGCCGCGGTACACGCCCACGCCGTGCAGCCGGTGCACGACGTAGTCGTCGACCTTGAGCTGCGCGATGTCGGTGACCTCGGTCTCGAACAGCGCGTGGATACGCTCCAGCCGCGTGCGCTTCGCGCGCCCCGCACCGCCGAGCAGCACGTGCGCCGGCACGAACGCCCACCCGCTCTGCGGTGCCACGAAGCCGCGCGGCAGATCGCCGACCAGCAGGGAGATCCGCCCGCGCTCGATGCCGAGCGCCTCGGTCGCACCGGAGGTCTGGATGCCGTGCGGCCCGAGCAGCTCTTCGAGGGCGTCGCCGCGGGCAGGGGTATCGGCGACGAGCGCCACGCGACAGTCCCGATCCATCAGCTTCAGCAGCTTGCCGGCGACCGGCGCGAGGTCGGTGCCGCGCGCGCCGAAGCCATCCGTCGTGGCGACCTCGAAGCGCGCCGCGCCGTCAGCGGCGATCTGCCAGACCTTCTGGGACGCCTCCACCCGCGCCTGGAGGGAGTCGAGCGTGTCGAACCGCTCGGAGGGCGGCACCAGCGGGCGCTCTTCGTCCTCCAGGGCCTCCCAGCGCTGCCGGGCCGTGCGGAGCAGCTCGCGCCCCGCGGCGAGCACGTCGGCCGGCTCGTACACGACGGTCCGCAGCGCCGCGAAGGCCTCGAGCGGGCCTTCGGTCGGCACGAGCGCGGGGAGCCAGTCCTCGAGCGCGCTGAACCGGATGCCCGAGCGCAGCTCCTCCACCACCCGGCGCTTGAGCCGGATGCCCCGCTGCTGGGCGGTCACCTGGCGCCCGAGCTCGTCCTGGAGGCGCTCGAGGGCCTCGGCGTCGACCCGCTCCTCGCGGGCCGGCAGCAGCGCGACCCGCTTGCGGGCGCCGCTCGGGCGGCCCGATTCGGGGTCGAGGGCGCGGATCCCCTCGATCTCGTCGTCGAAGAAGTCGATGCGGACCGGCGCCGTGCTCGCGCTGGGCCACACGTCCAGCACGTCGCCGCGCACGGCGAACGAGCCCACCATCTCGGCGGTCTGGGTCGAGAGGTACCCGGCATCGGTGAGCCAGCGGACGAGGTCGTCGCGATCGAGCGTGTCGCCCGTCTGCACCGTGCGCGTGCCCTTCGCGAGGACCTCGGCGGTCGGGACGCGCTGGAGCAGGGCCCGGGCGCTCGCGACGACCACCACGGGGCCGCCGACCTGCACGCGACGGAGCGCGCGGATCCGGTTCTGCGCGCGCGTCCGCTCCGGCGAGAAGCCGTCGTACGGGCGCCCGTCGTCGGCGTAGAACCGCTCGACGACCTCGGGACGGGGGTGGAAGAACCGCGCGGCACGCGTGAGCTGGTCGGCCCGATCGGGCTCGTCGACCACCACGAGCCAGCGCCCGTCGGGGTCGAGCCGCGACACGAGGAAGCCCACGGCATCGAGTGGCAGACCTGCCCACCCGACGCCCTCCAGCTCGGAAGCGCTGTCGAGGTACCCCTGCAAGTCGATCAGGCCGGCCCGGGCAGGGTGGGAGCGGACTCGCGGCGCATCGGGTTCTCGGCATCGCGCTTGGCGCGGCGCTCGGCGCGGCGCTCTTCGAGGTACCGCACGCGGTCGTGGAACATCAGCAGCAGCGCGACCTGGAGGATCCACGCGTACACCGCCCACAGGATCTCACCGAGGGCGAACGACGCGAAGCTCATGTTGCGCGGGTCGATGAAGTACGCGAGCGCCTGGTCGGTGCCGTCGACGGCCGTGACGAGGAGGAAGTGCACGAGCATCGTCGCGACGGTGAGCGCGAGGAACAGCTTGAACAGCCGCTGCCGCATGCCCCACGTGAGCTGGCCGGACTCCTTCAGCGCGGCCGACTCGGGCTTGAGCACCGCGATCGTGTCGGCGAAGGCGAGCTGCAGCATGTAGAAGATGCCCGGGATGATGACCTGCATCCCCACCGTGACGGCCTGCACGCGCGTGGCGTGGGGGCCGGCGACGTCGAGGGTTCGCGGACCGGTCTCGGCGATCACGGCACCGAAGTCGAGCGACTGGCCCGTGCGCACCTTCTCGGCCGCCAGCGTGACGGCCACCATGAGCGCGGCCCCGCCGATGCTCATCCAGACCATCTGCCACGCCATGTAGATGAACGTGAGCAGGATGAGCTGCAGGTTGTTCTGCATGCCCGCGTCGAAGAACGACAGCGAGCCCGCGACCAGCGCGAACGGCGCGAGGAAGATCGACGGGAACCACGACAGGCGCGTGGCCTTCGCGCGCTTGCCGAACTGCACGGCCGTGTAGAGGCCGAGGAACACGGTCGCGACGATGAAGGCCTGCGCGATGTTCGCCCGGCTCTCGGGCTTCATGGTCGCCATCGACTCGGCGAAGTCGAGCACCCAGTCGCCGACGCCGGCCATCACGATGCCGTACACCAACACCGCCGGAACGCCCACCGCCGCGGACTTCGCCACGAGCGGCAGGGCCTGCGCGACCGCCTGGAGCGGGCCGATCTGGTTCGCCCAGCCGCGGCGCCGCTGCTCCCACGCCTTCTCGGAGGGGGTGGCCTCGATCATGAACCGCATCAGCCCGATGATGTTCGCGACCGGGAGGAGCACGAAGAACACCGCATCGCTGGCGGGGCGCCCGATGTCGTTGAGCCGCCACGCGGTGATGGGCAGCTTGAGGAGCTGGAGGACGGCGACGATGGCGACGACGATGGGCATCTGCAGCCCCGGCCCGTCGGGGCCGGTCGCCTGGTTGGCCAGCGCGGCCAGCTGCCCGGCGAGCAGAGCCGCCCAGACACCGAAGAAAGCACCGCGACCGAGCCGCCTCTCCATCACTTCCGACATCCTCCGCATGATCGGGCTCCGGCACACCGGAGGGTACGGCCAGTAACCGGTCCCATTGCACGAGGGGTGATCGTCGGCAGAGTCTGGGCTACTCTCTGACGGAGAGCGCTGCGACGGCATGCTGGAGAACAACCTCGATCGAGCCCGCCAGGCTCCCACCCTGAAAGATGGGCGGTACGTCATTTCCGGCGTCCTCGGCAAGGGGGGCAACGCCGGGGTGTACCAGGCGTGGGACACGAAGCTCCGGTGCTGGCGGGCGATCAAGGTGCTGTCGCACCAGTTCATCAAAGACGACCAGGTGCGCGCCCGCTTCGCGCAAGAGGCCGCCACGATGGCCCGCCTCGACCACAAGAACCTGGTGCAGGTCTACGACATCTCCGACGACCCGTTCACGCCGCACATCGTGATGGAGCTGTGCGGGGGCGGCTCGATCATCCAGTGGATGAAAGAGCACGGCGCCGTGCCGCCGCGGCTCGCGCTGCAGGTCATCGAGTCCACGGCCCACGCGGTCGCCACGGCCCACGAAGACAACATCACGCACCGCGACATCAAGCCGCAGAACATCCTCATCGACCACAAGGGGGTCATCAAGCTCACCGACTTCGGCATCGCGCGCGACGAAGACAACTCGCTCACGATGGCCGGCGCGACGATGGGCACGTACGCGTTCATGGCGCCCGAGCAGCGGCACGACTCCACGCAGGTCGACTGGCGGGCCGACATCTACTCGCTCGGGGCCACGCTGTTCACGCTGGTCAAGGTGAAGACGACCACCGAGCTGTTCGTGGCCGAGCGCGACGACGAGCTGCTCGAGGGGCTGCCCGAGCCCATCGTCGACCTCATCCTGAAGTGCTGCGCGTACAAGCCGAAAGACCGCTACCAGAGCGTCGACGAGCTCGTGGCCGCGATCCGCGAGGCGCGCGACCGCCTGCCGCCCGACCCGTCCCACCCGCCGCTCAACGCCCTCGCACGGCCACTGCCCGACTCGCCTCCCGCCGACCTGCCCGACTTCTCGCAGCTCGAAGACCTGCTGAAGTCCCTCGCGCTCAACGACGACACGCCGACCTACATGGAGTCCGGCCAGAAAGACGAGGTCGACACCACGCTCGGCACCACGAGCGGCACGCCGCTGCCCGATCGCAAGGTGCTCCCCTACTACATGTCGAGCTCGCGGCCCTCCCGTCCGACCGACCCGGGCGAGCGGCCGAGCTACCTCGACGACCTCTACGACGAGGAGCCCGCGGCCCCTACGCCCCGAAAGGCCGTCTCCATCGGCACCGAGGGGGCCCAGGCCGAGGCGCGGCCCGCGACGCCGGTGCCCAGCGCACCCGCCGCCGAAGAGGCCGACGCCGAAGAGGAAGACGACAGCCCCACCCTCGACGGGCGGCTCTGGATCGGGCTCGCCGCGGCCATGGCGCTCGTGGTGGTCGCGTTCGGCGGCAGCCTGATGATCGGCATGAACGCGGTCACCGGTGCCCAGAAGAACACCGTGCTCGCCGAGAAGGCCTTGCTCCAGAGCATCGAGAACTCCACGCCCACCATCCAGGAGATCGGCCAGGCCGGCGGCGACGCCGGGTCCCTGCAAGAGACGTACTGGAAGGTGAAGGACGCGAGAGAGCCCACGCGCACCGACGCCGCGCTGGCCTACGCCGACGATCTCGTTCGCGAGGCCGATGGCCGCAAGCTGTCAGGCGCGGCGCGCGGCCTCGTCGACGCGGTCGGGCACGATGCCGAGAAGCTTCGGTCGAAGCGTGAGGATTGGCAGGAGGCCAGCGAGAGCCTCACCGGCACCCTCGCCATCACCGCCGGCCTCGGTGCCCCTCCCCCGTAGGCGATCGCGCCCCATTGAGTTACCGTGCGCGGTGACACGCGATTCGCGCGTGGAGGAGACAGAAACCATGAAGCTTCACAGCCTGGCCCTCCTGGGCCTTCCGCTCGTGCTCTTCGGCTGCCCGACGGGCGACGACGACACCGACCTCCCGACCGACACCGGCGACACCGACACGGTCGACACGGATGACACCGACACCGACGAGACCGACACCGACGTGCCGCAGCTCACGGTCACGGTCACCCTGACCGACAACCCCGACACGATGATCATCGCGATCACGAACGGCACCGAAGACTACTCCTTCGGCTACGCCCAGACCGAGGTCATCGCGAACGGCGGCCTGGGCTGGACCGGTGAGGACTGCCACAACGGGCAGGGAACGACCCAGATCTGCCACCCGGTCGGGCAGACCGGCCTGACGCTCACGCACGTCGACACGATCCCCGAGGTCGTCGCCGGCTCCACGATGCTCCTCTCGGTCGACAGCCCGCCCGAGAGCACGCCCGAGAACACCTACATCCTCATCGGCGACGCCACCGACGCCTGCTGGGTGTGGGGACACGACATCACGTACTACGACGACTTCATCGACGGCCCCTGCACCGCCTACACCGCCCCGATGTAGTCAGAGGGTCCACCCATGGACCGGAGAGGCGCTCGCGATTCGCGGGCGCCTCTTTCTTTTTCGGAACCCGACACGAGGCCGCACGTGTATCCGGACATGCGCGCGCTCCCGAGCCCTGCGGGGACCGACCGGGCCCTGCCCGACGAGACGATTCGTGCCGCTGCCCGCGGAGACCGCGAGGCCCGGGCGGCCGTGCTCGCGGCGTACGGGCCATCGGTCTGGGCGCTGTGCCGGCGGCTCGCCGAGAACCCCGAAGACGCGTACCAGGACGTGTGGGCGCGCATCTTCGGCGCCCTGGCGACGTTCGACCCCGGTGGGCCGGCTTCGCTGAAGACCTGGCTCGTGACCATCGCCCACCGCAGGCTCATCGACCTGCACCGCCGACGCACGGCGCGCGGCGAGGTCATCGCCCTGCCCGACCTCGCGTCCGACGCGCCCTCTCCCGAAGACGCGCTGCTGCGGGCCCGGCGCCAGCGCGCGCTCGAGGCCGCGCTGCGCGAGCTGCCCGACCCGCACCGGCGGATCGTGCTGCTCCACCACATCGCCGGCCATCCGGTCGAGGAAATCGCACGCATCGAGGGCATCGCGCCCGGCACCGTGAAGTCGCGGCTGCACCGCGCGCGTGCCAGGCTCGCCGAGCTGCTCGCGGAGGAACGATGACCGAGTACGAGCGCCTCTCCCGCCTGCTCGACGGCGATCTGCCCGACGCCGAGCGCCGCGAGCTCGAGGCCGTGATCGAGCGCGACCCCGCGCTCCAGCGCCAGTGGGCCGCCATGCAGGCCGTGGCCGAGGCCCTCGACGCCCTGCCGGAGCCCGTGCCGGCCGCGCTCGACGCCGCTGTCCTCGGAAGCGCGGCATCTCCGCCATCGCGCCTCCCCGGCTGGCTGTCGCCTGCGACCGTGGCGCCGTGGGGGCTCGCGGCGGCGGCTGCCCTCGCGCTGTTCGCGCTCGCGCCCGACCCCGGCCTCGTGCGGCTCGTCGAGGGCACGCAGCGGATCGAGGGCGAGGTCCACGCGCTCGCGGGCACCGTGCCCGTCGATGTCGACGGCGTCGCGGTGATCACCGTGGAACCCGACCCCGAGGTGCTGCGTGTGATGCGGTCGAAGGAGGATCCAATGCCGAAGACCGCCATCCTCTCCGCGCTCGCGGGGGCCGCCGTGACCGTCGCCGTGTACGAGGGCACCGCCCTCGTGGGCTC
This sequence comes from Alphaproteobacteria bacterium, assembly GCA_020632875.1. Taxonomy (GTDB): domain Bacteria; phylum Myxococcota_A; class UBA796; order UBA796; genus JACKEQ01. Next base: position 647,365 of record JACKET010000001.1, on the reverse strand, counting down.
ACCCGACGGGGGCCCGCCCATCGAGGTGCGCGCCGGAGAGACCCACAGCATCGGGCCGCGCCGCGTGAAACGCGTGGTGGCCGGTCCCGACGCCGCCCCACCGCCCGCCGACGAGGCGCCCGCAGCGACCATCGCGCGCCTGCAGGCCGAGAACGACGCCCTGCGCGAGGCCCTGCACACGTCGCAGTTCGAAGGGGCCGTGGCGAAGGGCCAGCTCGAGGCCCACCAGGGCGCGCCCATCCCGTGGCCCGACAAGGTCCCCGCGGGGATGGAGCCCGACGCGTTCGAGGCCGGCCTGCGCAAGGTGCTCGAGACCCACCCCGACATGGAGCTGTTGAGCCTCGACTGCGGCGAGTTCCCGTGCGTCGCGGTGCTCACGGGCCCCGCGGGCGACGAGGGCTGGCAGCAGCGGATGCAGCAGGTCCCGAAGGACTTCGTGGCCGCACAGTTCGGCGAGGACGACCCCATCGGGATGCAGGTCATGATGGCGGCGACCGACGACAACGGCGCGCAGACGGGCGCCGTGGGATTCGCCGTCACTCCCGAGGGCCCCGACACGCCGCAGGATCCGGGCCTCGACACCCGCACGGGGTACCGCACGCGCAGCCTGCTCGAGGGGTTCGTCGACCCCTGACGCGATACCAGCGCCCCGGAGGTGACCGGTGCGCGTCCTGTGGCTGCTCGCCGTGCTGGGGTGCAAGGCCGACGTCGACACCGACGGCGAGCCCGACTGCGCGCCCTGCGCCGACGCGGGCGAGGTGTGCGTCACGAACCTCGACGAAGCCGGGGCCGCGGCGCCCATCATCACGTGCGAGACCGCGCCCGCCGACTGCGGGGCCTCGCTCGACTGCCGCGACAACACGTGCCTCGCCCAGGCGTACGCGCTCTGCGCGCCCGGCTACGAAGGCGCGTTCTGCGCGATGGACGAATCGCCCGTCGTGACCTGTTACGCGGAACAGCCATGATCGCCCTCCTGCTCACCGCGCTGGCCACCGAGCCCCTCGAGCCCACTCCCGATGCGCCCGCCGGGCTCGAGTGGCCCGAGACGGTCGCCGTGATGGCCGTGCTCGACGACGTCCCCGCGAAGAAGCAGCGGCTCAAGGCCATCCGCTACGCGATGCGCAAGCAGCCCGCGCTCATCGGCGGCCGCGACTGGGGCCGCGTGCTGTGCTTCCGGTTCCGCGAGCAGCGCGACACCGCCATCGTCGAGACCGCCCTCGGCAAGGCGAAGCTCGTCGGGGTCGTGCGCGAGGCCGACAACTGCGAGGTCCCGCCGCGCGAGGCGTTCCTGCCGCCGAAGCCGAAGGCCTCGCGGCTCGTCGTGTTCCAGGGCGACCAGCCCGACGACGTCGTGCACACCGAGATGGGCGCGCTGCTCGACCTGAAGCTCGGCCTCACCGCCATCCGCGTGCAAGACGGCGTGCACGACCGCGTCTGCCTCGAGTTCGACCGCGAGCCCGACGACGAGGCGCTGACCACCACGCTCGGCACGCTCACCGTCCCCGTCGACCGCACCGAGCCCGTCACCGACTGCGCCATCGTGCTGGAACCCCGGTGAGCACGCGCGGAGCGGTCGTCGCGCTGCTCGTCCTCCTCGCCGTGGCCGTCGCCGCATGGGCGCTGGTGACGACCGAGGCCGAGGCCCCCGTCCTGCCGGGCGCCGACGAGGCCACGCTGCCCCGCGAGGTGCGCGCGGTCCTCGAGCGCGAGACCGAGCGGCGCATGGCGAAGGGCTACACGCCCCGCACCCGCCACATCGGGCCCGACGGGCGACCGCTGTTCACGAACCGCCTGGTCCACAGCGCCAGCACGTACCTCCTCCAGCACGCCCACAACCCGGTGAACTGGTTCCCGTGGGGCGACGAGGCCTTCGCGCTCGCCGAGAAGCTCGGGCGACCGGTGTTCCTCTCCGTCGGGTACGCCACGTGCCACTGGTGCCACGTGATGGAGGAGGAGTCGTTCGAAGACCCCGAGATCGCCGCCTTCCTGAACGCCCACTTCGTGGCGATCAAGGTCGATCGCGAGGCGCGCCCGGACGTCGACCGCATCTACATGACCGCCGTCCAGGCGGTCCAGCGCGGCGGCGGATGGCCGATGAGCGTGTGGCTCACCCCCGACCGCGAGCCGTTCTTCGCGGCGACCTACCTCCCCGCCCGAGATGGCGATCGGGGCGGCCGGAAGGGCTTCCTCACGATCCTGACCGAGATCGACACGACCTGGCGGGAGCACCCCGACGAGATCGCCGGGACCGCCGCCAGCCTCACCGCCGCCGTCCGCGAGAACCTGAAGCCCTCACCCGACAGCGGCCTGCCCGGTCCCGAGGCCGCGGCCGCCGTCGTCGCCTGGGCGAAGGAGCGCTTCGACGCGGTGAACGGCGGGACCGTCGGCAAGCCGAAGTTCCCGAGCAACCTGCCTCTCGAGCTCCTGCTCTCGGAGGGCGCCAGGGGCGACGCCGAGGCGCTCGCGATGGCGCGCACGACCCTCGACCACATGGCCGCAGGGGGCCTGTACGACCAGGTGGGCGGCGGGTTCCATCGCTACACCGTCGACGAGGCGTGGGCGGTCCCCCACTTCGAGAAGATGCTCTACGACAACGCCCTGCTGGCACGCGCCTATGCACAGGCGTTCCAGCTGACCGGCGACCTCCGCTACGCGGCCGTCGTGGACGAGACGCTCACGTTCCTCCAGCGCGACCTCGGGATGGACCGGGGGGGCTTCGCGAGCGCGCTGGACGCCGACAGCGCCGGGCCGGGCGGCGAGCGCGTGGAGGGCTGGGCGTACACGTGGACCCCGGCGGAGCTGCGGGAGGCGCTGGGCGCCGACGCGGACGGCTTCATCGCCACCTACGGCGTCACCGACGCGGGGGATGTGGACGGGCGCAGCGTGCTCCGGTTCGCGGCGCCCCCGACGCTCGAGGCGCGGAGGGAGCACACGCGGGCGCGCCTCACGCTCCAGCTCGAGCGGCGGAAGCGGCCCGCCCCGCTGCGGGACGATAAGATCCTGGTCGGCTGGAACGGGCTCGCCATCGACGCCTTCGCGTACGCGGGCTGGCTGCTCGGGCGCGACGACTGGACGGACGAGGCCGCGAGCACGGCCGAGCTCGTCCTGGAGACCGGCGCGGACGGTCGCCTGCCGCACATGCTCGGGCCGGTGGGCCACGAGGGCACGGCGTTCCTGGAGGACCACGCCTACCTCCTGCGCGGGCTGCTGACGCTCTTCGAGGCCACGGGCGACCCGCGCTGGCTCGTCGAGGCGAAGGCCCTGGAGGGCCAGGCGCACGCCCACCACGGCGACGCGACGGGTGCGTGGTTCCAGGCGCCCGACGACCACGCGGGCCTGCTCGTGCGCGAGAAGCCCTCGTTCGACGCCGCGTTGCCCTCGCCGAACAGCGTGATGATCGAGAACGAGCTGCGCCTCGCCGCGCTCACGGGCGACGACACCTACCGCGCCCGCGCCGACGCCATCGCGTCGGGCCTGCCCATCGGGCGCGTGCCACAGGCCTTCCCGGTCGCCGTGCTCGCGCTCGACGGCCGCCACACGCCACTCGAGGAGGTCGTCCTCGTGAAGGGCCCCGACCAGCGTGCGAGCGACCTGAAGGCGGCGCTGAAGCGCGCGCACCCGGCGTGGCGCGTCCTGATCCAGAGCACGGGCGACGACGCCCTCGCCGGGGTCGCGCCGCCGGCCGACGGCAAGGTCATGCTCGACGGCCAGCCCACGGCCTACGTGTGCCGCGGCGGGGTCTGCGACCGCCCGACCACGGATCCGGCCGTGCTGGCCGAGCTCGTCACGCGCCGGGCCCGCTGACCGCGGCCTCCTTCTTCGGCTCGCCCACGAACAGCGCGAGGATGACCGCGGTGGTGAGCGCGGCCGTGCACCCCGCGAGCGCGTTGCCGATGAAGCCGTAGTTCGTCCACGCGTAGCCCGCGACGGCCGAGCCGAGCGCGAAGCCGACCTGGCTCGTCGCCAGCCAGATGGCCATGAGCGAGCCGCGGTGGTCGGTGTCGACGAGCGACGTGACCCAGGCGTTGAGCGGCGAGATCCGGATGCCGACGAGGCACATCGTGAACACGAACAGCGCCAGGATCGCCGTGTAGGACGGCATGAACGGCGTCATCAGCATGCACACGCCCAGCCCACCCGAGCTCGCGAGCACCAGGGGCTTGCGGCCCCACCGGTCGGACGCTCCGCCCGCGATCCAGCCGGTCACGGCGTTCGCGAGGCCACCCACCCCGAAGAGCAGCGCGATGCCGTTCTCGTCGACGTCGAACGTGCGCTCGATCCACAGCGGCTGGTACACGATGAACGCGCTGACCGAGAGCATCATGGTGAGCCCGGCGAGGTTCACCGCGATGAGGTCGAGCCGCGAGACCACGTAGCGGTACCCCTCGAGGGCCTCGGCGATGCCGAACTTCCCCTGCCTTCGGCCGCTGTCTTCGAGCGCGAGCCAGCACAGCGCCGAGACGGCCAGCATCACTCCGCCGAACACCACGAACGGCACGCGGTACCCGAACCAGCCCGCCATCAGCGTGCCCATCGGGATGCCGACGACCTGGCCGAGCGCGAAGCCCGACGTGATCACGCCCATCGCCTGCCCGCGCTTCTCGTAGGGCACGGTGTCGCCGATGTACGCGACGGCCGCACCGCCCAGGAAGCCCGACGCCGTGCCCGCGAGGAATCGCAGCACGAGCAGCAGCTCGAAGGTCGTCGCGAACCCGTGCAGCACGAGCGCAGCGCCCATCCACAGCGTGCCGTAGCGCAGGATGGCGCGCCGGCCGAGCTTGTCGGACAGGGGGCCCGCGAGGAACGCGCACCCCCCGACGGCGACGGCGTACGCGGTGACCAGCACGCCGAGCTGCTCTTCGGGCACGTGCAGATCCTCCGCGATGCGCGGCAGGATCGGGCTCACGATGAGGAACTGGGCCGACGTCGTGAACAGCACCAGCGTCAGGGACGCCAGCACGAGCGGGTAGTAGCGGAGGCGGGGCTCGCTCACGGCGCCAGCCTATCGTTTGCCGGAGCCCCGCGTGCGTGCGACGTTCCACCCATGCGTGTCGCACACACCATCGATGCCACGGATGCCGAGGGTCCCGGCCGCAGGTTCGCCCTGTGGACCCAGGGATGCACGCTGCGCTGCAAGGGCTGCTGCAATCCGGAACTGTTCGATGCGACCGGCGGAACCGAGCGCACCGTGCCCGACGTGCTCGCGCAGATCGCGGCGGTCGACGGCATCGAGGGCGTCAGCATCCTGGGCGGCGAGCCGCTGCAGCAGGCCGACCTTGCGGCTCTGTGCGAGGGCGTGCAGGCGCTCGGGCTCACCGTGATGCTGTACTCGGGCTACCTGCTCGCCGAGATCGTGGCGCGCGACCCCGACCTGCTCGACCACGTCGACCTGCTCGTCGACGGTCGGTACGATGCGACGAAGCCCGACACCACCCGGCGGTGGATCGGCAGCACGAACCAGGAGCTGCACTTCCTGACCGACGCCTACGATCCGGCCGACCCCCGCTTCAGCGAGGCGAACACGGTCGAGCTGCGCTGGGGCCCCGACGGGCTCGTCGTGAACGGCTGGCCCGGCGGCACCCGCAAGGTGGTGCGCCGGTGAACGTCGCCCGCTCCGAAGGGCAGCTGCTCACGCTGGCCCGCGCGCTCGTCGACGGCACGCACCCGACCGTCGTGGCGCCGCTCATCGGCGACAGCCAGCCGCTGAACCGCCACGTCGGCCCCACGGCGATGGGCATCCTCGAGACCACCCTCGCGAAGGGCGCCGTGATGACGCTGGTCCAGCAGGGCGGCTGGCGCGTCGAGAAGCGGCCCGGCCCCGACGGCCAGCTGCGCACGGGCCGCCTGTGGGAGCGGCACCCGACGCCCGCGCTCCACTTCTCGAAGTGGTCGTTCAAGGTGCTGCGCATGCTCCTCAAAGAGCCGCTGGTCACGAGCGCGAAGTGCCCCACCGCGCCCGATGCGCCCGGCGAGGGCGACCGGATCCTCGCGCTGCTCGTGGCCCGCGCGCTCGTCACGCTGAACCTCACGCACGGCTTCGGCGCCGTGCAGCACGAGCCGCTCGTGCAGCTCGCGTTCCCGTGGTGGGTCGAGGCCACGCCGGTCGACTGGCCGGCCTTCCTGAAGGGCCGCGAGTGGATGATCGAGGGCCTGCACGACCTGCTGGCCGACGCGTGGGTCGAGGCCCAGCGCGACATGATCGACACGCGCAGCCCGGCCCGCGTCATCGCGGGGTCCGAGCGCCAGCGCGCCGTGCTGACGGGCTTCCTCGACGCCATCGAAGCGATGGGGCGCCGCGACCTGGCCGACTTCCTGCTCGCCGCGGGCGAGCGCCTCGTCCCCGACCCCGCGCTCCCGCCCGCCTTCGGGCCCCGCGAGCTCGACACCACCGCCACGCTGCGCGACCGCACCGCGGCCGTCCGCGGCTCGACGGCGCTGCTCGAGGCGCTGGCGCGGGTCCAGCAGTTCAACGCGGCCGACCGCACCGTCCGGTTCTTCGACGACGAGTACGAGGCCACGCAGCAGCGGCTCGCGCGGTGGGAGCGCTACTCCGACGCGCGCGCCGGCGTGGTGCGGCGGGCGATCGAGCAGCTGCACGCCTGATCCGGGTTACGGACTGAAGAAGCCGAGCCGCCCATCCCTGGAGCGCCCATGTCCCGCTGCTATCGCATCTCCGTGAGCGAATCGCTCCGCCGCCACATCGACGTGGACGACGGCATCGAGACGCATCTCGAGCTGCTCGACATCCTCCCGCCCGAGCAGATGCAGGAGCTCGTGTCCGACCAGCTCGCCGGCCTCGGCTACACGAGCGAAGACGACAAGACGTGGACGAAGAAGCTCGACAACGGCATCGAGATCACCGTCGATCTCGAAGACGGCTCCGTGCACATCGGCCTGTCCGCCGAAGAAGACCTGAGCATCGAGCTCAAGCGCACCACCACGACGGCCGAAGAGACCCGTCAGACCACCGAGAACCGCCTGCGCCAGCAGACCCGCGCCGACCTCGAGCGCGAGGCCGACGCCGCGACCGAAGCGCTGCGCGTCGAGGTCACCCGGCGGCTCGAAGAGTCCCTCGAGACGATCCGCAAGGAGCTCGACGGCGCCGTGAACCGCGCCACCGGCGAGGCCCTGAAGATCAAGGCCGGCCAGCTCGGCGAGGTGCAGGAGATCTCGGAAGACCCCGAGACGGGCGCCGTCACGATCCGGGTGAAGGTCTGATCCGCACATGACGCACCGCATCCCGGAGAGCGAGCTCCCCACCGAGCTCACGCCGTTCCAGGCGGTCGAGCTCGCGTACCCCACCGAGCTCACCAAGGCCCACGAGGCGCTCCGGCGCCGGCTCCCCGTGCTCATCGAGTGCGACAAAGAGCTCGTGCCGTACTTCTACAAGAGCCTGCGCGACCGGCTGAAGCGCGACGACGTGCGCTGCGTCTACCTCGACGGCCGGCCGCCCCCCGACGGCCAGGGCCCGCAGGGCCTGATCCCCAACCTGCTCACCCAGATCCGCGATGCGGTGCGCTCGTCCGTCGAAGACAAGGTCGTCGTGCTGCCGCACCTCGACCTGCTCACGACCAGCTCCGGCGGCCTGACCACCGAGGCCCGCGAGGTCACGGGCCTGCTCTACGAGAACCCGAACCTGCTGTGGGTGGGCTTCAAGGATCCGTCGTTCGCGGTCCCGCGGGTGATCGAGAACCTGTTCCCGCACCACGAGTGCATCTCGGGCGTCGAGCGCAACCGGCTCTCGAAGCTCGTGACGCAGCGCGAGGCCCGAAAGTTCGGCGAGGGCCTGCCGCTCTACCAGCTCTACAAGTACGTCTCCGGCACCAATGCCGTGCGCCTGCGCCGGCTGCTCGGCAGCGTCGAGGGCGAAGACTACCCGGGCGACGCGAACCCGGCGTACCAGCAGCTGCGCTCCGGCACGCTGTCCGGCGACCTGTCGGTGCCCGAGCTGTCGCTCTACGACGACATCGGCGGCTACGACAAGGTGAAAGACCGCCTCCAGCAGGAGATCCTCGACATCCTGGCCTACAAGGAGACCCTGTCGACCGAAGAGGAGATCTCGCGCGTCGAGAAGCTCGTCCCGCGCGGCATGATCTTCTGGGGCCCGCCTGGCACCGGCAAGACGCTGTTCGCGAAGGCGATGGCGTCCACCCTCGGCGCAGCGGTCATCATCGTCAGCGGGCCCGAGCTGAAGAGCAAGTGGCACGGCGAGAGCGAGCAGAACATCCGCCGGGTGTTCGTGCAGGCCCGCCAGTCGGCGCCCGCCATCATCGTGTTCGACGAGCTCGACTCCATCGCGTCCGCGCGGGGCTCCGACACGGGCGACGGCGGCGTGGGGCACTCGATGGTCAACCAGCTGCTCACCGAGCTCGACGGATTCCGCTCGAACGAGATGGTCTTCGTCGTCGGCACGACGAACTTCCCCGAGAGCCTCGACCCCGCGCTGCTGCGCCCCGGCCGCTTCGAGTTCAAGCTCCACATCCCGTTCCCCGGCGCCGACGACCGCCTCGCGATCCTGAAGATCTACGACGCCAAGTTCGGGCTGCAGATGTCCGAGCGCGGCCTCGACTACGCAGTGAAGCGCACCGCGGGGCTCGTCGAGGGCTCGATCAGCCGGTACACGGGCGACCACCTCGAAGCGCTGTGCCGCGCGCTCGCCCGGCGCCGCATCCGCGAGCAGCTGTCCGGCGCCACCGAGCCCGCCGACATCGACGCGGCCCTCGAGGCCTTCGTCGACCGGCCCGAGCTCACGGCCACCGAAGAGCGCGTCGTGGCCACGCACGAGGCGGGGCACGCCGTCGTCGCGCTGCACTGCACGAACCTGCCGCCGATCGACCGGATCAGCATCCGCGGCGACCTCGGCGGGGCGCTGGGGTACGTCTCGTACGGCGACAGCCGCAACCAGTACGTGCAGACGCGCGGCGAGCTGCTCGACCGCATCGCCGTGCTGTTCGGCGGCCGCGAGAGCGAAGACCTGCTGCTCGAAGACCTGTCGTTCGGCTCGGCCCACGACCTCGAGCAGGCCACCGGCATCGCGCGCTGGCTCGTCGAGCAGCTCGCCATGGGCCCCGACCACTCGCTCGGCGTGCGGATGTACGAGACCGACCGCCGCAACGTGTCCGAAGCGGCCCTCGGACGCCTCGAGGAAGAGGTGCAGCAGATGCTCGCCGAGCAGCGTACGCGGTGCCGCACGATCCTCGAAGAGAACCTCGAGATGGTGAAGGGCCTGACCGAGTTGCTTCTGGAGAAGAAGGTGCTAGACCGGGCGGCCTTCGCGCATCTCGTGAAGTGATGCGCCCGGCAGAGGTGGCTCCATGCGTCCCGACGTCCTCTTCCTCCAGCCGGTGTACCCGGCCGAGATGCAGCACTTCACGCGGGGCCTCTCAGAGGCCGGGGCGCGCGTGTGGGGCGTCGGCGACTCCGCGAAGGGCTCGCTCCCCGCGAGCCTGACGAAGCACCTCGCCGGCTACCTCCAGGTGCCCGGCCTGATGCGCGACGAAGACGCCATCATCCAGCGCGTCGAGCAGTGGCTCGGCGGCCGCCGTCCCGACTTCGTCGAAGCCGCGTGGGAGCCCCTCACCCTGCTCGCCGCCCGCCTGCGCGAGCGCTGGGGTCTGCCGGGCATGTCCGTCGACACCGTGCTCGGGTTCCGCGACAAGAAGGTGATGCACGAGCGCATCCACGCGGCCGGCCTGCGAACGGCCCGCTCCGTCCGGGTCCGCAGCGAGTCCGACGCCTGGGAGGCCGCCGCCGAGCTCGGGTACCCGTGCGTCATCAAGCCCACGGCCGGCGCCGGCGGGCAGGATACTTTCATCTGCGCCGACGCCGCGGCCCTCTCCGACGCCCTGAAGCGCACCCGGCACGTCTCCGAGGTCGTGATCGAGGAGTTCGTCACGGGCGAGGAGTTCACGTACGAGACCCTGTGCGTGAACGGCCAGCCGCGGTTCCACTCCGTCTCGCGGTACCTGCCGAACGTCCTCGACGCCCGCCAGAACGAGTGGATCAGCCCCATCATCTTCTGCGTGCGCGACCTCGACGACCCGGGGCTCGCCGACGGCATCCGGCTCGGCCACCGCGCCATCGACGCGCTGGGCATGGGCACCGGCATCAGCCACATGGAGTGGTTCCGCCAGGCCGACGGCACCGCGGTGTTCGGCGAGATGGCGTGCCGCCCGCCCGGGGCCGCCATGATGGACCTCATGAACTACGCCCGCGACGTCGACCTGTTCCGGGCGTGGGGACGCGCCGTGATCGGCGCGCCGCTCGACCTGCCGTCCGAGCGCCGCTACAACGCGGCCATCGTGTTCAAGCGGGCCATGGGCCAGGGCCGCATCCAGGCCATCCACGGCCTCGACCGGTTCGTCGCGAAGTACCGCAAGCACATCGCGCGCGTCGACCTGCTGCCGATCGGCGCCACGCGCCGCAACTGGAAGGCCACGTTCATGGGCGACGGCAACATCGTCGTCCGTCACCGCGATCAGGCCGCCTGCCTCCAGATGGCGCAGGAAGCCGCCGCCGGGATCCAGCTCGTCGCGGGCTGAACGAGTGCGCTACTTCCCGTCGTCGGGGTCGTAGCAGCACTCGTACGGACCGAGCCGCACGCACACGTCAGCGCCCATCTCGGGCTCGGCCTGGGTCGTGTACGAGCGGAGCGTCGGTGCGACGAGGGCCGCGAGTAGAGCCGCCCCGCAGAGGCCCAGTGTGATCATCCACCCTTCGGTCTGCCTGCGCTTCATCCGACACCTCCCAGCTCACCGCAGAGAGCCTTCGCCGGACCGGGTCCGCCGACGCCTCCCCATGATACCAACGTGCCCTACGCCGAGGCCGTTCACCACACTGCATACAAACCGAGACAACGCACCTCCCTTCCGCGTTGCCGTATGCTGCACCCATGTGGTTCCTGCTGACCCTCTCCGCCGCCCGCGCCGAGTGCGCGCCCGCCGACCTCGAGCCCGCGCTCGACCGCGCCGAAGCGGCCTACATGACGGGCGATCGCGACGGCCTCGTCTCCGGCATCCGCGACGCGAAGGCCGCGCTCGCGTGCACCTCGCCCAGCGCCGCCATGGCCGCGCGCGTCCTGCGCGCCGAAGCGCTGGTCGACGCGCTCGAGAACGACTGGGTCGAGGCCGAGGAGGGCATGCGCGCGTCCGTGGCTGCGCACCCGCTGCTCCCGCTGCCGCCCACGCTCGAGCGCGACCAGCGCCTGCACCTCGCCTGGCAGCGCGCCCAGGAGGCCTCGATCGGCTGGACGGTCGGCGAGGGCATGCAGCTCGTGAACGGCACGATGATGCCGCTGCGGCCCGACACGCGCGTGCTGGGCGCGAAGGGCGGCCGCGGTGGCGCCCGCAACGGCGTGCGGATCGTCAGCCTGGGCCTCGGGGTCGCGGCGGCTGGCCTCTACGGCGCGGCGTGGGGGTCGCGGTTCCAGTACGACCGGGCGCTCGACGACGGGCGCAACGCCGAAGCGCTGAAGCACTACCGCTCGACCAACGGCCTCTCGATCGCGTCGGTCGGCGCGCTGGGCGCGGGCATCGGCCTGTTCGGCGTCTCGTTCGCCCTCTGAGCCCTACATCGCGTCGACGACGTGCCAGTCGAACCCGGGGGTGACCTCGAAGGTGCGCGGCCCGAGCGTGTACTCGCCCACCGGCAGCAGGCCCACGTAGTACCCGGTGCTCTCGAGGGCGGCGCTGGCGTTCTCGATCGCGAGCCGCATGTCGGGGAGGAACGGCATGGTGGCCGCCTTCAGCGGGCCCGGCTCTGCGACGTGCAGCATGACGAGCCCCGTCTGCTCGCGGAACAGATCGAGGTCGGCCGCGGCGTGGCGATAGCCCGTCTCGGTCTCGCGGACCCGGAGCAGGCGCTGGCTCGCGAGCAGGAGCTCGCCGCGCTGCCGGGCCGCCTGGGCGCCCGTCTGGTGGATCAGGCCGTCGAGGCCTGCCGGGTGGTCGCGAACGAGCTCGAGGTAGCGGCGCTCGACGGCGCGCCACTCGCCCTCCTTCACCGACTGCAGCAGGGCCTCGGAGATGCGCTCTGCCTCGGGATCCGCCGCGAACGCCGCCATCATCGCCAGAATCATTTCCGGATCACCACCGACCAGTCCCCGTCGTTGCTGCCGGGGCCCTTGTAGACGGACACATCGTAGTCCACACCGCCGAGGAGGACCGCCGGGTAGATGCCCGGCGGCTCCTGATCCACGATCGTCGCGGGCCCGTCGATCGCGAGGCGGAGGCTGCTGCCCCCGGTGAACGCGATCTCCCAGGTGCCGACCACCCCCGTCAGCGTGGCCTCGTCGTACTCCGAGCCCCCGAGGACGTTGCCGCACAGGATCGCCGGCGGCCCGAAGCCGAGGGCGTTCGGCAGGGGCCCGTCGACCTCGGCGAACGGGACGTCGAAGGCGCGGATGTCGGAAGCAGACGCGCCGGCGTCGTCGCTCACCTCGACGATCACGTCGACGTCGATGGCCTCGCAGTCGGGCGTGAACGGGATCAGGGCCGTTCCGATGGGCGGATTCCAGTAGGCCCCGCCGAGATCGAACGTGGCGAGCGGCTGCCCCGTGAGGCCGTAGCGCACGAGCACGAGCGCGCCGTCGGCGTCGGACGCGCTGAACTGGACGCGGATACCGCCCTCGACGAGATCCACGGCGCCGATGTTCACGATGGGCGACAGGTTCGGGTCGGTGTCCGCGTCGGTGTCCGCGTCAGCGTCGGCGTCGGCGTCGGCGTCGGCATCGGCATCGGCATCCGTGTCGGCGTCGACGTCCGCATCCGTGTCGGCGTCCGAATCGGTGTCGGCGTCGGCGTCGGTGTCGGAATCGGCATCCGTGTCGGCGTCGGTGTCGGCATCCGTGTCGGCGTCGCCCCCGATCTCGGGAGGTGGGCCCCAGACGTACGGACAGCCCGCGAGGAGCAGCAATCCGGCGAAGCGCATGCAGCAAGCTACCATGCCGTTCCGGGGCGGGTTAGGCCCGTGGGCATGGCTGAACTCATCCTCAAGCTCGAGATCGACCCGGTCACCGGGAAGAAGAACGTCCTCATCGACTACGGGTCCGACTCCGACGCGCTCCCGATGGAGCACGAGGAAGACCACCGGCGCCTCGTCGACCAGCTCATCGAGGGCGGCGCGCTGAAGGCCGCCGACCTCGGGCGCATCGTCATCCGTCGCGATGGCGACGACATGGTCGAAGAGGCCGAGTCCGAGCGCACGCCTCTCGACGAACGCGCAGCGGTCGGCACGACCGAAGGATGAGCGCCCTCCGCTTCCCGTCGGACGACGCGCTGGTCGCCGTCCTCGCGGCGCACATCGTCCCCGATGACGTCACCGGGCTTTCAGTGCGCTGGGGCCGCGACGACGACGGGCTGTGGCTCGTCCCCGAGGCCCGCGTAGACGACGCGACCCGCGCCCTGCTGCACGATCGCGGGGTCGAGCTCGGCGAGGCCGGCGGGGTGGCGCATTCGGCGGCGTGCTGGGCCGAGGTCCTGTCGCCGCGGCGCGTCCCCGAGCCCGACGAGGCGAACCCCGCCCTGTTCCTGGCGCCCGCTGCCGACCTGGTCTCCCTGGCGGGCGAGCTGCTGCGCCTCGGCTGCGACCGCCAGCGCTGGGCCGTCAGCGATGCGCTCGCGCTGCTCCACACCCAGGATCCGCCCTGGTACACGGTGCTCAAGGCCCTCGATCCGTCCGACCCCGTCCGGGTGTTCGTGCAGGCCGTGCCGCGCGTGTGGGTCGAGGTGGGCTACGTGCACCCGCTGGCCGAGGCCATCCGCCCGCCCGAGGGCGAGCTCGTCCTCATCCCCGGCGAGGGCCCGTGGATCCGGTCCTCCGACGGCCCGTGGACCGCCCTGTACGACCGGCTCGACCTCGTCCTGCCCGAGGCACCCCGCACGCTCGTGCCCGACGGCGATCCGCCGCGCATCCCGGTGCCGCTGCGCCTCGTCGACTCCGGGCGCACCCAGGCGCCTTCGCTGTGGGTCATCCGCAGCGACGCCCGCGCGAAGATCGACCGCATGCTGGCGAGCCTGCCCGACGACCTCGTCACCCGGCTGCTGTTCGCGGCCTCGTCCGACGACCCACCCACGGTCGTGCTGCGCGCGCGGCCGTCCCCGCAGGGTCCGCCGGCGATCGAGGTGCCGGGCGAGCGCTACGCACCGCTGCTCGAGCTGCCCAACCTCTACCGGCCCGACGACACCACGCTCGAGCCGCCGCTCCGTCGCGACAAGGTCCGCGAGATCCTGAGCCCCGAGCCCTACGAGGTCGCGTGGCTCGCGCGCACCGAGTCCGGCTTCGTGGTCGAGCGCATCGCCGAAGAGGCGTTCCGTCCCCTGCCCGACTGGGTCGAGTACGTCGCGCACCGCGCCGGTGCGCCGCTCGCGTCGTGGGTCGAGTCGGCCACCTTCGAGTTCGACGACTGGGTCGACCTCGGCGTCGAGTGGGCCACCGCGAACGAAGAGCGCAAGGCGAAGCCCAAGGCGCGCGGCCCCACCCGGCCGGTCGCCTCCGAGCCCGAGGTCGCGTACGAGCCCACCGAGGTGGTCGCCCGGCCGCGCAAGGTCGTGCAGGCGAAGCCCAAGGCCGTCGAGATCGTGAGCGGCGCCGAAGAGAACGCCGTCGCGCGAGAGCTGGCCGAGGTCGAGCAGAAGTTCCTCGCGATGGACGCGCCTCCCGACGCCCCCGACCGCCTCCCGCTGTGGCGGCACATGGCCACGCTCACCCGCAAGCTCGGCCGTAACCGCGACGCCAGCCTGTGCTGGGCCCACGCGCTGTGGGATGCCCCGCCCGACCGCCGCGAAGAGCTCGCCACGGCCTGGGCCAGCGAAGAGCTCGGCACCGTCGGGCTCGACGCCGACACGCTCCGCGCCGCGGTCATCGAGACGCCCGAGCCCGAGCGGCTCTACGCCACGGCCGCGTGCCTCGTGGCCGGCGCCCTGCTGCCCGACGCCGGGCTCGCCACGCTCTTCGACGAGAACGACGAGAGCGTCGACGTCCGCACAGCCTGGCTCGCCCGCCGGGTGCTCGCCGGCGACGACGAGCTCGCCGTGGCCCGCGCCCGCGACCGGCTCCTGGTGCGCATCCGCCACGGCCTGTCGCTCGAGCGCGACACGCCCGTGTTCCTGCGGATGATCGACGCCGCCGCCATCGAGACGCTCGGCACCCACCTCCAGGCCCAGTACGACCACTTCCACCGCACGAAGCGCAACCGGAACGTGATCGAGGCCGATCCGGCGCTCACGCTGGCCTACGTGAACCTGATCTTCGCGTGGGGCTTCGCCGCCCTCGGCGATCGCCTCCGCACGCGGGCCATGTCCGACCGCGTCGAGGCGCTCGACCGCAAAGACCCCATCCACGACGCGCTCGTCGCGGCCTACCTCGCGCGCATCGAGCAGGCCCTCGAGGGCGTGCCGCGCGAAGCTCCGCTCCCGCCCTCCGTCGCGGCGCTGTTCAACACGACCCGCGACGGCAAGGCGATGGGCCAGCTCGAGCGGTACAAGATCGACCGCCTGCGCCAGGCGTCCGGCATCCTCGAGACCCAGGAGCGCCTCGATCCCTTCACCGCGTTCAATCTGGGCTTCGAAGACCCGCGTGGCGAAGAGTTCGCCGGCATGCGCGAGGTCGACGACCCCGACGTGCTCCGGCCGCGCCTCGGCGCCCTGCTCGACAAGGCCGCGGGGGTCTCCGACGCCAAGGACAAGGGTCGCCTCGTCGACGGCGTGCTCGACTTCCTGCCGCTGCTCCCGCCGGCCGACGCCCTGCCGCTCCTCGAGCGCTCGATCGAGCTGTTCGGCCCGCTCGATGCGCTCGAGCGCACGAAGCTCCTCGAAGACGCGCTGCTCGTCTCGGGGCAGCTCGGCCGCGCCGACCTCGTCCGCACCCTCGTGATGCAGATGCAGGATGCCCTGCAGGAGCTCACGGCCGAGCACCTCGCCCAGTCCGGCGAGTCGCTCGCGAAGGGCCTGCGCAGCCTGCGCCGCGTGGGCCTGCAGCAAGAGGCCGCGGATCTCCTCCAGGGCGTCATCGAGCGCGCCAGCGGCCGCGACATCGAGAGCCTCATGGCCCGTGTCGCCGTCGCGGGCGGCCTGTCGGGGGTCGGCCAGGAGGCTGCCGCCGTGCGCATCCTCGACGAGGGCCTCGCCGCGCTCGACGGC
Source organism: Alphaproteobacteria bacterium (assembly GCA_020632875.1). Classification (GTDB taxonomy): domain Bacteria; phylum Myxococcota_A; class UBA796; order UBA796; genus JACKEQ01. Next base: position 631,229 of record JACKET010000001.1, on the reverse strand, counting down.
GAGATCGCAAAACCCGCCCAGCGCCTGCGGCTCACGCGCACGCTCGCCATCGCGTTGTCGAGCTCGCCGCGGCCCGTCGCGCTCGAGCGCCTGCCGAAGCTCGCCGCGCACCTCGCGCAGATCACCGACGCGTTCAACACGAACAGCCACTTCTGCCTGTCGGTGCTGAACTACGCCGAGTCGGTCGTGCTCGGGTACACCGACGCGAACCTCGCGCTGGGGCCCACCGCGCGGCGCTGGCTCGACGAGGCCGAGTACCTCGTGCGCCGCCGGATCCACGCCGAGAGCTGAAGCGTTCCAACGCTCCGCGGGCCCCGTCCGTCGTACTGTCGTGATGGACGGGAGGTCGCGATGTCGGGTCTCGAGGAGCTGAGAGGCGAGGTGCAGGCGCTGCGGGCGGAGCTGCACCACCAGCGTCGGCGCACCCGCGCGCTCGGCGGCACCCTGGCGCTGGCCGCGGGGCTGTTCCTGCTCGCCGGGGCCAAGGAGCCCGCCACCGTGCTGCAGGCCGACCGCATCGAGATCGGCGAGGGCACGCCGGGCATCGTGCTGGAGGAGGGTGCCGACGGGCCGCGCATCACGCTCTCCACCGGCGACGGCCGCACGACCCGCCTGTCGATGGCCGGCCTCGAGATCACGCAGGCCGCCGCGGAGCCTGCCGAGGTCCCGACGATCGAAGACCCCGGGCTCGGCGAGATCCCCGTCCAGGACGGGCCGCCCGTCGTCGTGCACGTGCCGGAGGCCGACTACGTGACGCACCTCGAGGTCGCGTGCACGAACGGCTTCCGCAACCGCGCCCGGTTCGTGGAGGGTCAGGCCGTCATGCACCTGCCGCACGAGGCCCGCGACTGCGTCGGCACGCTCGGGGGCGGCACGGTGATGACGCGGTTCGCCCTGCGCGCCGGCGACGAGCTCGTGTGCGAGCGGTTCCGGACGGGGGCGACGCTCTCCTGCCAGCAGGCCCGTCAGCCCCGGTAGAACGCCTCGATGTCGGCGCGGAGCTGCATCGCGCTCGGCTCGTGGATGTAGATCATGTGGCCCGCGGGGTAGCAGCGGCTCGTGATGGCGGCGCGCCGCTCGGGCTCGAGCTGGAGCTGCGCGAGCGTGTACTCGGCCGCGGCCCAGGGCGTGGCGAGGTCGTACAGGCCGCTCGCGACGAACACGCGCAGCCCGAGGTCGTGGTTCATCGCGTCGCGGAGCGCCCCGCCCATGTCGAGGATGGCGTTCTCGCAGTCGTCGAAGGTCCACGGCCACACGTCGCGGTTCAGGATCTCGTAGCGGTACTTCGCGTCGTCGTACTCGAGCTCGCTGAACAGGTGGTGGTGCAGCGCGGAGGTGTACGGACCCATGAGCGCCGACAGAGACGGGTCGTTCTCGAGCTTCTCGCCCGCGGCGTCGCGCTCGCGCCCCGTGAAGCGCGCGTCGAGGCGGCCGACCGTGCGGCGCTGGTCGCGGAGCAGCTCGCGGCAGAACCGCATCAGCTCCACGCGCAGATCGCACCGCAGCACGTAGTCGACCGAGAGCCCGAGGTACCGCGCCAGCTCCGCTGCGATGGCCTGCTTCTCGCTCTCGGCGAGCCGATCGCCGCGCAACAGCGCCGGGGCGTAGCGCTCGAACGCGAAGCGCTCCACCTCGTCGTGCAGCGCCCACACCGAGTCGGCCTCGACCCGGCCGTGGTAGTGCGCCGTGGCCGCCGCGGCGGGCAGCAGCATGACGTACGGCAGCCAGCTGCCCTCCTGGAACAGCAGCGTGTCGAACTTCAGCGCGATGCTGATCAGCACGAGCCCGTCGAGGCTCATGCCCGTGCGCTCCTGCAGGTGCCGCGCGAGGCCCACTGCGCGCGTCGTGCCGTAGCTCTCGCCCGCGAGGTACTTCGGGGACGCCCACCGGCCGTGCGTCGTGACCCAGCGCCGGATCAGCTCGGCCACACTCTCGATGTCGGCCTTCACGCCGTGGTATTCGCGGCCCTTGCCCTCGGCGGGGCGCGAGTAGCCCGTGGACGCGGGGTCGATGAACACGAGATCCGTGGTGGTCAGCAGGGTGAGCGGGTTGTCGGTGCCCACGGCAGGCGTGCGCGGAGGCGCGTCGACGTCGCCCACCACGCGCTTCGGCCCGAAGAACCCCATGTGCAGCCACACCGAGGCGCTGCCCGGCCCGCCGTTGAATGCGAAGGTCACGGGGCGCGTCGCGTCGCCGCCCTTCGCGACGTACGCCACGAAGAACAGGTCGACGGGCGGCTTCTCGTCGAGCTGCACGCGGTAGCGGCCCGCCGTCGCGGTGTACTCGAGGCGGTGCCCCTCGACGTCGAGCGTGTGCTGCGTCGTGACGAAGCGCTCGTCGGGCTTGGCCTCGGGCGCCTTGCCGGGCAGCAGCTTGCCGAGCTCGGATGCGGTGCTGACGACGACGACGCTCTCGGACGGCTTGTCGGCCACTTCGGGATCCTCCGGGCCCGGGGACCTAACCGCGTGTGGTAGGATGTTGGGGACGAGATGTCGTCACTTGCTTTGTTTGTTGGAGTCTCTGATGCTCGCGATCCTCGCTGCGCTGCTGTGTCCGTCTGCTCTCGCCCAGTCCCACGTCCAGTTCGACTGGGGCATGGCCCTCTACGAGCAGGGCGACTTCGAGTCCGCCCTCATGGAGTGGGAGGCGCTCTACGAGAACACCGGGTCCGCCGTCGTAATGCGCCATGTCGCCAACGCGTACGTGCGCCTCGGCGATGCGAAGGGCGAGCGCCAGGCGCTCGAGATCTACTACACGGTGGCGCCCGCACCGGTGCTGAAGGAGCTGCGCGAGCGCATCGAATCGCTCGGCGGCGCCGTGCCGATGCGCGATCTGCGCGAGGTCCAGAAGGCGCGGCACGAGGTCGGGTCGGATCTCGTCGACCCCTGGAGCTGACCGCACGGCTTCACGCGGCGCCATCGGTGCGCATCCTCCCCGTGAGAGGTGCTCGATGATCGTCGCGTGCAACCACTGCGGCCAGCGGAACCGCGTCAGCCCCGACCGCCTCCCCGACACGGGGAAGTGCGGGAAGTGCCACCAGCCCATGGGAGCGGTGAGCCAGCCGCTCGACGTGGACACCCGGACCTTCGACGCGGTCGTCGCGAGCAGCGCGCTGCCCGTGCTCGTCGACTTCTGGGCCCCGTGGTGCGGGCCCTGCCTGCGCGCCGCGCCCGAGGTGAAGGCCGCCGCGGAGCGCCTGAAGGGGCGCGCCATCGTGCTGAAGGTCGACACCCAGGCCCACCCCGAGGTCGCTCAGCGCATGGGCATCCAGGGCATCCCGTACTTCGCGGTGTTCAGGGGCGGCCGGCGCGTGAACGACCAGACGGGCCTGGTGGATTCGAACCGCCTGGTCGCGCTGGTCGGCTGACCCTCAGAACAGGTTGCCGAGGTCGATGTAGATGCCCGGGCTGTAGTCTTCGACCGGCGAGAAGCCCGCATCGACGCGGATGATGAAGTTGTCGTCGAACGCGAGGCGCAGGCCCGTGCCGAACGACGGGATGGGCTTGCTCAGGTCGTCGAGCGTGCTCCAGTCCTCGGCGACGAGCATCAGGTCGCCGAACGCGAGCCACGTCAGGTCGACCGGCACGTGGAACGGCTCGAAGTGCACGAAGCGCCAGCGGATCTCCTCCTGGAGGAGCGTCTTCACGTTGCCCAGGAAGCGGCGCTGGCGGACGCCGCGGCTGGAGTTGAGCCCGCCGCCGACGTTGTACAGCTGGCTGCCGCCCATCTGGGCCATCTCGCGGATGGGGACGTCGCCGACGATGCCGTCGATCGCGAGCCGCGTGGCGGACACGAGCCGGCCTTCGGACACGATGGGGACGTAGCCGCGCGCGGTCGTGTTGAACCCGAAGTAGTCGAAGTCGCTGCCGATGTAGCGCGTGCTGCCGCGCACGCTGCCTTCGACCCAGTACCCGGAAGAGGGCGCCGACTCGAAGTCGCGCGTGTCGGCCATGAGCCCGACCTGGAGCACCGGGAGGAACCCCTGCTCGAGGTCGAGGCGGGTGCTGATCAGGTTGCCGGGATCGGAGTCGACGGCCTTGAAGTCGCCGGGCTTGTGGTAGATCGCGCGCACCGTCGTCATGAGCTCGGTCTTCAAGCGGCCCGTGCTGTCGGGGCTGTTGAGCTTCCACCGGCCATTGAGGAACAGGTTCGGACGGATGTAGGACGACAGGTAGTAGCGGCGGACGAAGGTCTCGCGCTCTTCGCCCACGAGGCCCGCATCGTCGGCGGCCTGCTCGGCCACGGCGGGGTCGCAGGTGACGTCGGGACCGAAGCCGCAGAAGTTGTTGGTGCGGGTGACGTCGAGGTTCGCGCGGCCGGTGAAGCGCAGCCGGCCGTTCAGCAGCTTCAGCGCGTCGACGTCGAGCCGGTGGCCCTGGATGCCCTTCGTCGTGGCGAAGATGATGAGCGTGACGCCCACCTTGTACGGCGAGGTCTTGCCGTCGTACCGGTAGACCGACGCGACGGCGCCGAGCCCGAGCCCCTCGTCGGTGTTGTAGTTCACCGCGGGGATGCCGCCGAACCCGAAGCCCTTGCGCTTCCACGAGGGCTCCTTCTCGGCGGGCGCGGCTTCCGCCGGCACCGGATCGCCCGGCACGTCCGGCTCGTCCGCGAGCACGGCTCCCACGAGCGTCAGCCACAGCCCCAGCATCCGACCTCCATCGGGGCGACACTACCAGGGATCCGCGTCGTTCAACCCGCCTTGGTGTCGGGCAGGGGCGCATGCACCGCACACGGCGCGCTGGCCAGGGGCTCGGCCCGCACCACCACGTCGTTCGGCACCGTGATGCGCCACCGGTCGTGCGTCGACTTCCACGCCCATCCACCCCGCTCGCGCGCCCGCGTGTCGAGCCGGACGAACAGGCGATGGCGGGCGGCGCGCGCGTCGTCCTCCGTCGCGAAGGGCCCGTGGCGGCGGGCCGTGAGCCCGGTCACCGCGAACCACCACCCCGCACCGTCCATCGTCGGCTCCTCCACCGTGAGCTGGTAGTCCCGCATCGGACACCTCCCGACACTGAACATACGTTCACGCGGCGCCAGATCCTGTCCTCGTGGACCCTGGGCTTCCTACGCCGTGGATGACGGAGAACGGCCAGCCCCTGTCCGGGGCGTCACGGAAGTGGCTGCGACCAGTCCAGCGCGCTCGGCTCGGGAGGAACCTCCACGTCCAGATTCGTCCGGCGCTGCAGGCGATCCACGTCGACCCCCGCGTTCGGGGCATACAGGTAGACCCGAACGAACAGGTCGGGCTCGGGCGCCTGGTGGACGAGCGTGTAGTCGAACGTCACCTCGTCCGGGCCGTACCCTTCGAGCCGCCCCACCGCCTCGAGGATGCGCCGGTCGACGTCCACGGAGTCGGGGAGCGGCGGGAGCTTCGCCGAGAGGAGCGCGATGCACGGCGGCTCGGAGCAGTCCACCTCCACCAGGCCCACATCGAGGAGGTCGGAGAGGGCGCGACCGACGGCCCAGGCGGCCGGCTCCCGGAACCGGTCGGGGAGATCGTCGGGGAACGGCAGCGGTGGCTCCGTGAGCTGGACCACCGCCCAGTGCCAGTCGATGGCCTCGCGGAGCGCCGCGTCCCGCCCCTCGAGGAGCGCGCGGAGCCGCTCGTGCTCGGGGCCACACGGGTCGGGGCTGACGGGCGCCAGCGACACGCGGGGCTGCACCATGGCGGGGACGTCGGCCCCCTCCTCGAGAGCGACGGCCCGCGCGGCGCGGAAGCGTGCCCGCGCGCCCACCTCGTCGACGGGCTCGGGTCGAGCGGCGTCGGACCACGCCACCAGCCCGTGAAGACGGCCATCGCGGACCAGGGTGCGCGTGAACACCGTGCGGCCCCCGGAGGGGGCGGCGGCGTGGAACACCCCCGAGAACACGTGTGCCGGAGGGCGGGCGTCGGGCGGGGGACCGGCGAACCGCGCGATGCAGGGGTACTCCTCGCAGTCCACGCCCACGAGCTCGAATCCGTTCGCCGACGCGGCTTCCGCGGCGCGTGCTTCGACTGAGGGTGCGTCGAACGGCCCCTCCTCCACCGGGCCGAGCGGGAGCCCGGCCGCGCGGCGCGACTGCCCCGACGCGAGCTCCAGCTCCTGGATCAGCGGCTCGAGACGGACCTCTGCCCGCTCTCCGAGCCGCTCGCGCATCCGCTCGAGGCGGGTGGCGCACAGGTCCTCCGGCGCATCGGGCGCTTCCGGCGCGTGCGGAGGGTTGGGGACGGGCGCGCGCTCCACGGCCACTCCCCCGCTGCCGCCCGCCAGGACCCAGAACAGCGCCGCCACCAGCAGCAGCACGACGAGCGCGGCGCCGGCGAGGCGCGACCTCATCGCGCGACCCACCGGTCGGCCCGCGCGCCCACCCAGGGCAGCCGCGGGTCGCCGCCCGCCAGCGCAGCGAGCACGGCGTAGGCGCGACCGAGCAGGATCGCGAGGAAGAACAGGCTGAACGCGCCCCCCGCGAGCACCGGGCTCGCGAGCGACACGAGCTCCAGGACCTTCGACGCGTTGTGCGAGACCTCGCTCGCCACGCCAGCCCCCACGAAGGCCACGATCCACAGGCCACCGCCCACCACGCCCGCCACCACGAGCGCGGCGAGCGCCAGGGCGCTCAACAGCAGCGACTGGACGGCCTGGACGCGCAGGCTCCGGTCGGAGGACACGACCAGCACGCCCATGGAGACGACGAGCCCCACCGAGAAGAACGGCACCCAACAGAGCGCCCCGACGACCCGCGCCATCAGGGCCCCTCCACGATGCGTTCCATCAGGCCCGCGCCGTACACGTCGTACAGCCCGAGCTCGGGCATGTGGACGTACCCGATGTGGCACCGGCACACGGCGTTCGTGCACGGCCGCCGCGCGAGCATCGCGTCGAGCGCGCCCTCGTACAGGTTGCCGAGCGGCGCATCGATGAAGTGGCAGCGGCGCACGGTGCCGTCGCCGTCGACGGTGAAGTGCGTCTCGCCGGCGAGACACGCCCGCCCGAGGGACGGGTACACCCGGTTGTCGGGGAACCGCGGATCGACGGCGGTGATCCGCTCCACCTCGCCCGCTGCGTAGTAGCCCTCGACCCGCTTGTAGGCGTTCACCCAGACCTGCACGCCCGGATCGAGCTCGGCGCGCAGGGCCTCGATGGCAGGGAGGTGCTCGCGCAGCCCGACCACACCGACGGAATAGCGCACCCCCATCGCGTCGAGCCGGGCGCACTGCCGCACGAACCGGTCGCGCGGGCACTGCGAGGGATGCCAGGTGGTCCACAGCGCGAGGGTGGCGAGGTCGGCCGACCCGAGCCAGTCGAGGGCGTACGAGAGGTTCGTCTGTGCGGCGACGCGCTTCACGCGCGGCAGGTGCGACAGGGCGACGAGCGCCTCGCGGTACCACGACCGCACGAGCGCCTCGCCCCAGGGCGTGAACAGGATCGACAGCTCGGGCCCGTCCCAGGCCGATGCCCACGCCACGAACCGCTCGAGCCCGGCGCGATCGGCCGCCAGGACCTCGGGCTCCTCCCACTCCTTCGCGAACGGGCAGTAGTCGCAGGTGTAGTTGCAGCTCGAGAGCGGCCCCCGGTAGTAGAGGGTCAACCCGGCCATCAGCGCTGCTCCCACTCCGCCATCCGCGCGGTGACGGCGTCGGAGTAGAGCCAGGGCCCGATCGCGTCGGACCACGCGAGCCCCTCGTCGGTGAGCGTCAGGCGGTCGCCGAAGGTCGCGAGATCGCCGAGCCGCTCGAGCTCGGGGAGGTGATCGAGCACGTCGGCCCCGAAGAGCTCGCGATACCAGGCCCGATCGAGCCCGTCGATCTGGAGGAGGCCCTGCAGGACGTGCCGACGGCGCGCCTCGTCCGCGTCGATGCGCGTTCCCCAGCGAATGCGGAGGTGGTCGGCGTCGGACCGGTCGAGCCACCCGTCGAGCTCGTCGAGCACGGCGGAGGGCCCCACGGCGAACCGGGTGGAGTAGTGCACGTCGCGCGTGTAGCTGCGGGCACCCGGCCCGAGCCCGACCATCCCGTCGGCCTGGCAGCGGTAGTCGGTGGGCGCGACCGGCGCCCACGGCGCGCGGAACATGCGCATCGACACCTGCTCGTACCCGACCGACCGGAGCAGATCGCGGCCCTGGCGGTACAGCGCGAGCCGCTGGTCGTCCCACGTGCGGTCGCGCCGCCCGAGGCCCGTGAGCGGCCGCACGTACAGCGGGTAGAGGTAGATCTCCTCCGGGCGCCACTCGAGCGTGCACTCGAGGCTGTGCTGCCAGCTCGCGGGGGTCTGGTGGCGCAGGCCGTAGATCAGGTCGATGTTGAGCGTGGGGATGCCTGCGTCGCGCAGCGCCTGGAGGGCCGTCTGCACGGTCATGTCGCGCTGGGTGCGCCCGACGCCGCGCGCCTCCTGCTCGACGAAGCTCTGGATGCCGATGCTGGCGCGCGTGGTGCCGCGGCGCGCGAGCAGGTCGGCCTTCTCGGGGGTCACGGTCTCGGGCGAGCACTCGACCGACAGCGGGAGGTCGGCGAGCGGCGCGCCCATCGTGTGCTCGAGGACGTCGAACAGCCGGTCGAGGCCCGGCGCCTCGAGCCAGGTCGGCGTGCCGCCGCCGACCGCCCCCACCGCGAAACGCGCGTCGGGCAGGGCCTCGCGGACGACCTCGGCCTGGCGCACGAGCCCCTGGAGGTACGCCTCTTCGCGCTCGCGCCCGCCCTGCGCCGTGGTGAACAGGTTGCAGAACGCGCACCGCTGCACACAGAACGGCACGTGCGCGTAGAGGAACAGGGCGCTGCGGTCTTCGCCCGCCCACACCTCGCGCAGGTCGAGGTCGGGCTCGAACGCGCGGTAGGCGGTCTTGTGGGGGTAGCTGTAGGCGTAGCCCTGGTAGGGCTGACCGCCGAAGAGCGCGTCGGCCGTGCTCATCCGCCCTCCACGGCCGCGAAGGCGGCCATCGAGATCGCCGCGAGCTCGACCATCGCCGTGTCGCCGTCGCGCCGGAACACCTCGTAGCGCCGCACCTCGCCCACGGCACCGACGAGCATCGCGCCCGCTTCGTCGGGGGGGAGGTCGGCGAGCGACGTGCCGTCGACGGCGAGCACCACGTCGCCGGCGTCGAGCCGCCCCGCGGCCGGCCCCTGCGGGTGCACGGCCAGCACGGCCACGCCGCCCGGACACGGCTCGAAACGCACGCCCAGCAGGGGCCGATCGGGCTCCCCCTCGGGAAGCGCCGGCATCGCGGGCTCGGCGAGCACCGGCGCAGGCTCGGATGCCGGAGTGACGAGATCCAGACCCGGCGCACCCTTCCGCCGCTTCTGGACCCGGCGCCGCGCATCCTCGCGGTAGCCCCGCACGACCGGGTGCAGCGCGTGGAGCATCTCGGTCGACGCCGGCCCCCACGTGTCTTCGTAGCCCCGCCCCCAGATCCCCGCGGCGCGCTCGGGCTCGCCGGCCTCGAAGGCCTCGAGACCCACCCACAGCTGGGCGAACACGAACTGCAGGGTCTGCGACAGCAGGCACGGGAGCGGCTCGCTGGGCTCGGCCAGCGCGCCGACCGTCCAGTACCGCTCGAACGACCCGAAGCCGGGCCAGGCAGCCTCGTCCCAGGGTGACGCGGGATCCGGGCGTACCTCGCCGGGCACGATGGGCAGGGCGAGCCCCGCGGCCAGGAGCTGCGCGAGCCCCTGGTCGACCGACACGGCGCGGTCTTCGAGCGACATGGCGGCGCCCTGCAGGACGATGCTGCAGAAGTCGCGGGTGAGCTCGGCGAACAGGGAGGTCGCGTCCATCAGCGAGCTGTATCACCGAGCCGGAACTGCGCGTACGGCACGGTGTAGACGAGCGGGTGGCCCACGCGGTGCCCGGTGTACCCGTCTTCGCCGTACAGGGTGCCGTGGTCGGACATCACGAGGACGAGCGTGGGCCCGCGCCGCTCGAAAGCCGCGAGCAGCGGGCCGAGCGCGCGGTCGACGTACCGGAGCGCCGCGCGCTGGGACCCGGCGTCGTCGACGGTCTGCCCGGGCACGTACGTGCAGTTCGGCTGGTGCAGCGCGCTGACGTTCACGAACAGGAACACGCGCCGGTCGGGGAATGCAGCCAGCCGTTCGAGGGCCAGGGCGACCTGGTGCTCGGTGCTCGCGGGATCGGTGACGCCGAGCGCGGGGCTCCAGTGCGCCTCGTCGAACCGCCCGGGCAGGTCGCAGCCGAGCGGCGTGCGCTGGTTGAAGAAGCCCGTGCCGCCGATGCAGATCGTGCGGAACCCCCGGGCGGACAGGCCCCGCACGATGTCGGGCCCCTCGAGGACCACGGTCTGCTCGCCGATGGTCTCGCTGCCCGGGAACGCGAGCGCGAACAGCCGCGGATGCGGGCCCGGACGCGCGGGCGTAGGCAGGAAGCCCGCGAAGAACGCGGTGTGCGCGGCGTAGGTGAACGAGCCGGGGGTGTGGCGCTCCTCCCACCCCGTCGCGCCGAGGTGCGGGCCGAGCACCGGCAGCTCGCCGGCCTCGAACGCCTGCTGGGCCACGTCGAACCGCAGGGTGTCGAGCGTGACGAACAGCACGTCGCCTACGAGTGGATCAGCCACGGGGGCTCCGTAGGCACGTGGTCCGTGGTCCACCCCTCGCCGCTCGCCAACCCCGCTACTCCCCGACCGACACGAACACCCAGTCCCCGGGATCCTCCTGGCTGCCGATCTCGACCATCGGCAGCGCGGCCTTCAGCTTCTCGGCCATCGCGTCGGTGATGAAGTTCTCGTCGAGGTTGAGGGACTTCAGGTGGGCGAAGCGCGGGGCGAGGTCGAGGAGCGCCTGGGCGCCCTCGTCGGTCATGGTGCCCATCGACAGATCGAGATCGTCGACCTGCTTCAGCAGCGGCGTCTGCGCGATGGCCGCGGGGATCTCGTTCGCGAAGTCGGCGTTCATGAAGCCGAGCCACTTCACCTTCGGGAGGCCCTTCGCGTTGCTCGCGATGGCCGCGGCGTCGGCCGCCGTGCAGCTGCCGCCGTAGTCCTCCGTCCCGAACCAGATCTCGAGCCGCTCGAGCGCGGGGAGGCTCGCCTTCGCGAGCTGCTGCGCGGGCTCCTGCGGCAGGCCGCCGGTCTCGAGCTTCAGCGACTTGAGCTTCGGCGCGGTGGGCACGCCGATCTCGATGGATCCGCCCGTGATCGTGAGGTCTTCGAGGTCGGGCAGGATGGTCCAGCACTTCGAGAAGCTGCCCACCTCGGTCCACGAGATCTCGGTCTCGTCGGGATACTCGAAATCGCCGATGTGGAGCGTGCGCAGGCCCTTCCGGATGCCGTGCTTCACGAGGCTGTCCATCGCCTCCTGGTAGAAGTTCTCGCCTTCGTTGTCGGCGAGGCCGAGCTCGAGGGTGTCGAGGAACTTCGCCGAAGGATGGCGGAGGACCACACCGAGCATCTTCGGGAAGTCGGGCTCTTCGAGATCCCAGTCGACCCAGATCTTCGCCCGCTGCCAGAAGCCGTTGTGCCAGTCGACCTCGTGCGCGCCCTCCCACGGGCCCTCGGGGCGGAACTCGCCGAGCCAGGCCCGCGCGTTCTTCTCGAGCAGCTCGGCCTCGCGCTTCTTCAGCTGCGCGTCGTCGGGCTTGTCGAGCAGGGCCAGCTGCACGGCCACGAGGTCGCCGCGCGCGTCGCCTTCGGCCTGCAGCCAGTCGGCGTAGACCGCCCATGCCTTGCGGTCGAGCCGGTCGGCCAGGATGGCGGCTTCGAGCTCGGGGTTCTCGCCCTGCTTCGCGGCCGGCGCCTGCGCGGCGACCTCGGCGTAGCCCTTCTTGGTCTTCGACTGGATGACCTTCTCGGCCTCGGCCTGGGCCTTGTCGGGCGTCGGGTAGACCTTCGTGCTGGTCTGCCCGTCGGTTCCCATCCGGCCGTAGCGCACCGTGTAGGTGTTCGCTTCGACCGCGATCTCCCAGAACTTGTTGGACTTCCCGTCGTTGAACTCGAAGCGGCGCATCGGACCTCCCTGGGGTCGGCGACTATACTCCCCAGATGGGGATCTTCGTCGCCGCCCTCGGCGCGGCACTCGCCTGCGAGGCCTGGGGGCCCGTCACAGAGCTTCGGGATCTCGACCACCCGGATCTCGCGGAGTCGTCCGGTCTGGCGGCGAGCCGCGTGAGCCCCGGGGCGTTGTGGACCCACGACGACAGCGGCGCGGCCGAGCTGTTCCGGTTCAGCCTCGACGGAACGGTCACGAAGCACGCCTTCCCGAGCGCCGGGAACCGCGACTGGGAGGACCTCGCCAGCGCGCCGTGCCCGAACGGCGGCGACTGCCTGTACGTGGGCGACATCGGGGCGGAGCGCTCGGAGCCGGGCCTCACGGTCTACGTGGGCCGCGAGCCCCGTGGGGACGGGCCGATCCGACTGATCGAGCGCTGGGAGCTCGTGTGGCCCGGGGCTCCGCGGGATGCCGAGACGCTGCTCGTGAACCCGTGCACCCTCGATGCGTGGATCGTCACCCGCGACGCGACCACCGAGGTGTACCGCATCCCCGCCGACCGCGGCCCGAAGCCGCGGGAGCTCGAGCCCGTGGCGACGTTGTTCGTCGACGAGGAGATCACGAGCGGCGACTTCCGGCCCGACGGCGGAGCCCTGGTGCTGCGCTCCGACACCACGGTGTACCAGTACGAGGTCGACCCCGCCGCGCCCGACGCCCACTGGAACACCACGCCCACCGCCCTGTTCGCGCTCACGCGCACGGGGGAGGCGATCGCGTGGGAGCTCGACGGCGACCTGCTCGTGACCGACGAGGGGCGCCCGACCCCGGTGGGCCGGATCGCCTGCGAAGACCCGGGCGAGCCGGCGTTCTGCGAGACGCCCGCCCGCTGCGGCTGCGCCGCCACACCGCGGTGGAGCCCGGCGCTGGCGTGGCTCGCGCGGCGCCGCTGAGTCAGCAGACGGCGTCGCTCGACAGGAACGCGCGCACCCGCTGCACCACGAGCGCCGCGCTCGCGGCGTCGTGCTCGGGCGCATCGGCGTCCGTGAACAGGTGCCCGTCACCGGGGTAGCCGTACACCTCGACGCGCTCCGGAGCGCTGTCGCACAGCGCGGCGGGCACGGCCGGATCGACCCACGGATCGCGCTCGGCGTAGTGGATCTGGACCGGCACGTCGGGCCAGGCATCCACACCGAAGGCCTGCACCGGCAGCGCCGCGTGCAGCAGCACCGCACCCCGCGCGCCGGGGCGCGTCGCCGCGAGCCACTCGGCCGACGCCGCGCCCATCGACAGGCCCATGTACACGAGGTCGTCGGGGAGTCCGGCGACGGCCTCCGCCGCGCGCTGCATCAGGCCGGGGATGCCGATGGCGTCGCGCTCGGCGACGCCGTCCTCCAGCCGGTCGAACACCTTCCCGCCGAACAGGTCGGGCGTGATCACGGTGTGTCCGTCGGCGCGCAGGGCGGCGGCGAGATCGAGGACGGCAGGGCGGAGCCCGAGGGCGGAGTGGAACAGGACGATGGTGGACATGGAGCCTCCTTGTGTGTGGCTCCACCTTCACCTGGCGTCATGACACCGTTATGTCACCGTTGTTGGAGGCGGCGTGAATCGCACCGAGCGGCTGTACGCGATCGTCCAGGAGCTGCGCCTGGCCGCGCCGCGCGGCCGCACCGCCGCCTGGCTCGCCGAGCGCTTCGAGGTGTCGGAGCGCACGATCAAGCGCGACATGCGGGCGCTGCACGACAGCGACGTGGGTCTCGTGGCCGACGAAGGGCGCGGCGGCGGCTACAGCCTCGACCGCGACCGGATGCTGCCGCCGATGGCCTTCAGCCCCGCCGAAGCGACGGCGATCGCCGTGGCCATCGGCGCGAGCGACGACCTCCCCTTCCGCGACCAGGCCCGCACCGCGCTCGCGAAGATCCTCGACGCGATGAGCCCGTCCCAGCGGGCCGAAGCGAGCGACGTGGCGCGGCGCCTGTGGGTGCGCGACGGCAACGGCCGCGGGCGCTGGGCGGGCGTGCTCGACGACGCGCTGCGCGAGCGTCGCGTGGTGAACGTCGACTACGCCGACGCCGACGGCCGGGTGACCCACGACCGTCCCATCGAGCCCCTGGCCTTCGCGCGGACCCGGCGCCACTGGCACGTGCTGGCGTGGTGCCGCCTGCGCGAGGGCGGGCGCTGGTTCCGGATGGACCGCATCCAGGCGGCCCACCTCACCCGCGAGGTGGCGCCGATCCGCGATCTGGCCGAGACGTTCGGCCCTCCCCCCGAGGATGCGCGCCCCATCGAGCTCTGAAGGTCAACGCGAGAGCCACAGCGTGTCGGGGCCCAGCATCGCGCGGAACGTCGCCTCGTCGAGGGCCGTCTGCACGGGCGCTTCGAGGGCGAGACGCGCGCCGCCGTGCGCCGCGAGCGCCGCCACGAGCTCGCCGATGTGACCGACGCGCTCCACCTGGCTGTAGCTGTGCCGCTGCAGCACGTACGTCAGCAGCGGGCCGCCGTCCGACAGCGCGCGCTTGATCTCGCCGATCGAGCCGCCCGACATCTCGCGGATCCGCTTCAGCAGCGCGATGTCCGACACCGACTGCACGGTCGACACGGTGACCGTGAACGGATCGCCGAAGCGCCAGCCGCCGGGGAAGTCCTGCACGGGCGCCTCGACGCGCTCCACCTTCAACCGGTCGGCCTCGACCGAGCCCGACAGCAGCGACGTGAGCCCCTTCTTCGACGCCCGCCAGCCGAGGTCTTCGAGCCACTCGCCGAGGTCGCCTGCCGACGGCGCCAGCGTGAGGTCCGCGAAGTCACCGTCGCCGCGATGCTCCCAGCGATCGCCGTCCCACCACGCGACGAACGTGCGCTCGAAGCCCTCGAGGGGGCCGACGGTGAGGTCGAGCGCACCGCGCAGCGCATCGGGCAGCCCGGCCTCGAGCGCGGGATCGGGGGCCTGCGGCTCGCGCATGTACGGGCTGGCGTCGGACTCGTGGTCGAACCCCCGCACCAGCGTCCCCACGCCCAGGTGGAGCAGCACCGCGTGGTCGCCGCCGCCGTTCGTGGCGTGGAAGGCCTCGCCCCCGGGCACCGCGAAGCGCGCGTAGCGATCGGGCCCGTCGGGATGGAGCCGGCGGTCGAGCGCGCACAGGGCGCCGAGACTGCGGATCAGATCGTCGGGCGCGGGCCACATCACAGCTCCGACGGAGGCACCGGGAGCACGAGGATCGGCTGGGGCTCGGGCTGCAGCGGCGGCACGCGATCGGCCGGCACGGGCTTCGGAGCGACGGGACGCGGCCGCCGGTCGGGGTCGCGGAACGCCGAGCCGGGCACCACGGTGGGCGCGATCAGCACGGGCCGGTTGTCGTTGAACAGCCGCGCGCTGCCCACCCCGAGGCACGACCCGGCGAAGCCCACGACGAGCACCACGGTGAGGAGCATCACGAGCGTCGTGCGCTCCATCCCGAGCACGATCGCGGGCACCCATGCGGGCTGCCACGTCGTCATCATCGGGGGGCCGCCGTTGCCCTGCACAGGAGCGGGCGTGCCGGTCCACGGGGCCGAGTACATCGGAGCCGGCGTGCCCGTGGGCACCGGATACGCCATCGGCGGCGCACTGGAGCCGGTGTGGTACGGCTGCCACGGCGGCGGGGCGCCCGGGGTCCAGGCGTGGGGCGGCGGGCCGTAGTACGGCGGGCCGGCGGGCGTGGCGTTGGACCAGGCGCCCCAGGGCGGCGCGTACGTCATCGGCGGGCCCTGCTCGGCCTGGGCGTCGCGGCGGGGGGGCGGGCCGCCCGTGGGCCCGGTGCGGTTCTGCGCTCCGGATGCCGTGCTCGACGCACCCCGCGACGAGGCGGGCGGCTGGGTGGCGGTCTCGGAGGGCCGCGGGGCGCGCTCGCGGCGGGCGGTGGGCGCTTCGGAGGGTGCGGGGACGTCGAGCAGCGCCGGCGGCGGGATCGCCGGCTCGCGGCGCGGCGGCGGCGGATCGGTGCGCGCGCTGGACGCGAAGCGCCGCGGCGGCACGTCGGACGCGGTGATCGCGGGCCGGCTCGCGCGGATCACCGTGGCCGTGGGCGTGAGCGGGGCGCGCGCAGCACGCGGAGGCGGCGGCGTGACGGAGAGCTGGTGCTCGGGCGGCCGCGGCACCGATTCGCGCATCACGGGCGGCTCGGTGCCCGGCGGGTGCACGAGATCGCCGGCGAAGAGGCGCTTGATCGCCGCGGGCACGCCGCCATCCTCGGGCGGGCTGGACCAGTCCTCGGTGGTCGGCTCGGCCTCTTCGGCCATCGCGACGTGCTCTTGCGGGAAGATCACCAGGACGACGCCGCAGGAGGGGCACTTCAGCTTGGCGCCGCGGTCCCCCACCCGTTCGTCCGGCAGCCTGAGCTGCGCCGAGCAACTGTCGCAGACGATGTCCATTCGACTACAGCGTACCACCCCTCAGAGGCGGACCACGACCGGCTCGTCGGGCAGAACGGCCTCGCCCTCGGCCAGGCGGAGGCGGATCGCGACTCCCCATTCCTGCCGGCGGGGATCGCGCCACGTGCGCTCGGGCAGCAGCGTGGGGCCGGCGCCCACGGACACGACGGCCCCGGAGAGCTCGGTGCCGTCGGCGCGGACCACGGTCATCGGCGTACCGGAGCCCACCGCGGCCCCTGCCGGCACCCAGGCGATCACCTCGTCGGTCTGGGCCTGGCGCACCTGGAGCACCGGCTCGCCGCGGCGCACGACCTCGCCGGGGCGGCGGTGCACGGCCGTGACCTGACCCCCGAGCGTGCTGCGGAGCTGGAAGGCCTCGATGCGCGCATCGAGCGCATCGAGCCGCTTCGCGGCGGCCACGACGCTCCAGGTGCTCGGCGCTTCGTCCTCCTCGCCGGGCTCGGCCGCGAGATCGGCGACCAGGCGGGCGCGGCGCGACTCGAGCCCGTCGATCTCGGCCTGGGAGGCGGCCCCGTCGGCGAGCAGCTCGCGGAGCCGCGCGAGGCTCGCCTGGACCGCGGCGAGCTCGGCGCGCTTCTCGATGCGCTTCGAGCGGCGGCGGGCCTCCTTCAGCTCGGTCTGCAGATCCTCGGGCGAGGGCCCGGCGAGGGACAACAGCTCGGCGGCCTCGACCTCGCGCAGCAGCTCGAGCGGCCGCGGATCGATGCGGGCCACCACCTGGCCCGCGCCGACCATGTCGTGCAGATCGACCTCGAGCGAAGCGAGCCGGCCCTCTTCGAGCGCGCTCACCTCGATCACGACCGCGCGTCCGAGGCCGACCATGGCGGGCTCGTCGGGCATGCGCACCGACGCCCAGACGAATGCCACGACCGCGCCCACGATCCACAGCAGCAAACCCACGCGGCGCCGGCTCGCGAGGCCCATCAGCCCTCCCCCACCCGCGCGTAGGGCAACAGGGCCACCGCGGACACGGCCTCGATCGCGGAGAGCTCGGCGACGAGGGCCTCGCTCGCCGCATCGGAGGCGACGTCGATGTCGTAGATCAGCTCCTCGGGAGCGCCGGGACCGCCCTTCCGCGCGCCCGAGAGGCGGAAGTTGCGGCTGTGGCGGCGCAACACCGTCGCCACCTTCTCGCGCTGGGTCTCGTCGCCCGCGAACCGGAAGCGCAGGACGCCTTCGGCGATCGAGCGGGTGCCGAAGGCGGTCCACTCGAGGAGGAAGGTCGCGGTGACCATCGCTGCGGTCACCACCGCGGCGAACCCGATCTGGCCGGCCCCGCAGGCCATGCCCTCGGCCACCGCCATGAACAGGAACACGGTGTCGCGCGCGTCCTTCACGGGCGTGCGGAAGCGCACCACCGCGAGCGCCGCGGCGAGGCCGAACGCCCGGGTCAGGCTGTCGCCCACGACCCCCATGATGATCGTGACGACGATCGCGAGCATCACGATGCTCTGCACGAAGTTCTGGCTGTAGGAGAGCGCGCCGTGGGTGCGCATGTACGCCCAGCCCACCACGGCCGAGCACAGCGCGCTCACGAGGATCTGGAGCAGCACGAGATCGAGGGGCGCCTGGGCCGAGGCCCCGCCGGCGAGCAGTCCGCCGAACATCCAGTTCTCCATCTCAGGCTCCGATGGCCCAGGGCCGCTCGCCCACGAGCTCGACCCCTTGAGCATACTTGGAGCACGACGTGCGGCTCAGCTCGAGGCCCTCGGCGATGTGCTGCATCCACCGGGGGAACGCCCCGTTGAACTTCATCTCGACGATGACGGGCGCGTCGAGGTCGACCGTGCGCCACTCGTCGTGGACCGGCCGCGCGACCCCCGTGGGCGGCTGCACCTCGAGCTCGGAATCGAACGTCAGGCGGGCGCCGTCACCCCACGGCGAGACCCAGGCCTCGCGCTGGTACCGCACCCAGAGGGCCGGCTGCGCGTCGATCTTCTCGGAGAGCATGCGAAAGCGCCCGGCGGCAGCGAGGTCGGGCGGCAGGGGCATCCCGGAGGCCAGCGACAGGGCTTCTTCGAGCGGCACGACGTCGCGGAGCTTCGCGATGCTCTTGCCGACCCGCAGCTTGACCTCGGCCCAGAAGATGTCGGTCGCGTGGTCGTAATACCGCAGCCGCAGCTTGAAGCGCTCGCGCACGCCCTCCCAGGTCTGTCGCGCGAGCATCCGATCCCAGCGGTCGAGGTAGAGGCTCGTCACCCGGTAGGTGCCGTCGTCGCCGAAGGCGTCGCGCTCCATCCAGACGGCCGTGCGCTCGCGGATGGCGTCGGCGACCTCGGGAGGCACGACGTACTTGAACTCGTACCGCGCGGTGGTCACTCGTTCGGCGCCCCGGGCGTCGGCGTCGTGGCGACCTCGTAGCCCGAGCCGATCAGCGCCCAGCTCGTGTCGGTCTCCATCAGCGGGTAGGTGACCTCGGAGACGATCGGGAAGTCTTCGGTGGCGGGCCCCACGAGCTGCACGGTCTCGCCCACGCGCGACAGGCGGAAGGTCGTGTGGACCTCGTTCGGGGTGGACGGATCGCCGTCGACGAACACGATCAGGAACCCACCGGCCTCGATGGTCGTACCGGCCGGGAACAGCGACTTCTGCGGCTCGATCGGGTCGTCGGTGATCGTGTACGTCGACAGGTCGACGAGCTCGTCGCCGTCGTTGTAGAGCTCGAGCCAGTCGGGGAAGGCCCCCGACTCGTCCTGCAGGCCCGTCGCGTTGCTGGCGACCAGCTCGTTGATGACGACGTCCGGGGCCGTCCAGTCGCCGTTGCCCCCGTCCTTGCATCCGGCGAGCGCGAGCACCGCCGCACACGCCCACCACTCCGGTCGATTCATCGAGCTGTCACCTGGTCGACACAGTCCGGGGAGGACTATACCCGCGCGCTCAGCAACCCGCCTCCGTGCACACGAAGCTGACGAGCGCGCCGAACGGGTAGGACGTGCCGTTCCCCACGGTGTAGACATCGTCCGGCACGTTGCCGGAGAACGTACCGTTCGTCACGGCGAGCGTGCCCTCGCTGATGCGCACCCCGCCGCCCGAGATGGTGTCGACGGTGCCGTTGCCCTGCACGAGCCCCGTGAGCGCGAGGCTGCCGCCCGCGTTGAGGTACGCCCCCGCGCCGCGGACGGCGAGGTTCGACGCGAGGGTCCCGTCGAACGCGATCGAGGCCTCGGAGCTGGCGTAGAGCCCCCCTCCGAAATCGCCGCCGTCGTTCCCGGAGACCGTGCCCGCGACCGTGACGACGGCGTCGATCCCCTCCGCGTAGACCCCGCCCCCGCGCACGACCGCCGTGTTCATCTCGACCACGACGTCGGACAGCGCGAGCGCTCCGAGCGAGAGGGCGCCGCCGCCCGTGTCGGATGCGGTGTTCTGCGCGATGCGCGCGCCCGAGAGCGACGCGGAGCCGGTGCCCGAGCCGTACACCCCACCCGCGAGCGGCGCCGCGTTGCCGACGATCTCGAAGTCGGTACCGGTCACGGTCGAGTCGCGGAGGAACACCCCGCCCGCCCGGTCGAGCGCGGTGTTGTCGAGCACCAGCCAGACGCTCGCCGCGACCGTCGCGTCGCGCACGTACACGCCGCCGCCCGACTCGGAGGCCGTGTTCGCGCTCACCACGACGACGTCGAGCGTCACGGGCCCACGCAGCGAGAGCCCCGCGCCGGTGGCCGCCGTGTTGCCGGACACGGTCGCATTGACGATCGACGCGCCTTCGAACGTCGCGATGCCCCCGCCGAAGCCCACCGCGGAGTTGCCCGAGATGTCGGCCGACCCGGTGAGCACGGCGTCGCGGAGGTACACCCCGCCGCCGTCGCTACCCGCCTCGTTCGCCTGCACGACGAGGCCGTTCACCGTGACCGTGGCGTCGGGGTTCACGAACAGCCCGCCGCCGTGCTCCGTGGCGACGTTCCCGAAGACCTCGAGCCCCGTGAGCGACGCCGTGGTCCCCGTGACCACGTACAGCCCGGCGCCGTAGTGGCTCGCGGTGTTGTCGAGCAGATCGGCCCCCGCGAGGGTCACGTCGCCGAGCGCGTACACACCACCCCCGTCTTCCGCCGCGTTGCCGTCGATGGCGCAGTCCTGCACGACCGCCCCGTCCTGCGCGCGCACGCCGCCCCCGTAGGTCGCGGAGTTCGCGGTGATCGCGGAGGTCGAGCAGTCGAGCGTGCCGCCCTGCAGGTGCACGCCGCCCCCGTCTCCGGCGGTGTTGTCGCGGATCGTGACCCCGTCGAGCACCGCGAGGCCGGCCCCGATCACCAGGCCCCCGCCGAACTCGCCCGTGTTGCCGGAGATCTGCACGTCCGTCAGCAGCAGCGAGGTCGCGTTCCAGGCGTTCACGCCGCCCCCGCTGGCGTTCGACGAGCCGGCGGGGCTCCCGACGCCCCCGGTGATCGTCATCCGCTCGAGGCCCACGGCACCCGCCGCGACCACCGCCGAGCCCACGCCCGCCGCGTCGATCACGACCCCGTCGCCCGATCCGCGCAGCGTCACGTCGGTGAGCGCGACCGGCGGGTACGTGCCCGGGCACACGAGCACGACATCGCCCGGCCCGGCGAGCGCGATGGTCGCGTTCAGGTCGGCGCCCGCCGCCCCGTCGACCACGTGGCTCGCGCCGCCGTCGGTCGAATCGCCGTCGCAGTCCTGGTCGATGCCGTCGCACCGCTCGGGAGCCCCGGGGAACACGGCGGGATCGCTGTCGTTGCAGTCGTCGAGCTCCGAGAACCCGTCGCCGTCGCCGTCGGTCGCGTCGATGTCGGTGTCGGGCGGCCCCTTGCAGGCGAGCAGGGCCACACAGGCCAGGGCGAAGCGCATCGGGACCTCCGCGCCCACCGTACCCCGCGCCCTCGGCGAGGCGAAAGCAACTCGACATGAACAGTGGCCGGGCTGCCTGGTACCGTTCGCCATGGCCGACGAAGAGGAGCTGCGCGCCCGGATCCGGACGCTCGAGGCCGAGGTCGCGAACCTCCGCCGCGACCTCGCCCGCGTCGAGGCGGTGATCGAGAACGCGCCGATCGGGCTCGCGATCACCGATCTCGAGGAGGGATTCACCCGTCCGAACCTCGCGCTCGAGGCGTTCCTCGGCCGCCAGGGGGGCTTCGCGGAGTCCGAGATCCCCGAATTCACGCACCCGAGCGACGGGGCGCTCCACGTCGACATGTTCGCCGAGATGCGACGCGGCGAGCGGGACGGCTTCACCCTCGAGAAGCGCTACGTCCGCCCGGACGGCGAGATCCGGTGGGGGCTCGTCTCGGTGGTGCAGCGGAACGATGCCGCCGGCGCCTACCAGGTCGCCTCCGTGCAGGACATCACCGAGCTCAAGCGGAACAAGCAGATGCTCCGCACGCTGTTCGAGCTGCTCCCCGTCTCGGTGGGCATCACGCACGTCGAGACGGGCCGGATCCTCTACGCGAACCCCGCCCTCGCCTCCCTCGTGGGTGCCGACGTCGACGCGCTGCTCGGGTCGACCACCGAGCTCCTGTACGAGCCCGGCGAGCGCGAGCGCGTGCTCGCCACCGCCCGGGAGGAGGGGCAGGTGGACGGGCTCGAGGTGTGGCTGCGCGACCCGACCGGCCGCCGGGTCCGGGCACGCCTCCACGTCCGCCCGATCGAGCTCGACGAGGGGCTGTGCTACCTCGGCACGGCGATCGACGTCACCCGCGAGCATGCCGCAGTCCAACACTTCTGGACCATCGCCGAGGCGACGCCGTCTGCCGTGGCCGTCGTGTCCCTGGCCCGCCGGGAGTACGTCTACGTCAACGCGTCGTTCGCGAAGTTCACGGGATTCCCGGCCGAACAGCTGATGGGCAGGCCCATCGCCAACCTGATGGAGGACGCCGATCTCAACGAGCGCCTCCTCACCGATGCCGTCAACGGCGTCCTGCCCGCGGAGCCGATCGAGATCACCCTGCAGATGCCGGACGGGCGCTCGGTCGTCGCGCTCACCGAGACGGTCTTCGTCGAGCTCGACGGCGAGCCCTGCGTGCTCGTGGTGGTCGTGGACGTCACGGCCAAGCGCGCCATGGAGAAGGCCCTCGTCGCGTCGATCGAGGAGAAGGACCTCCTCCTGCGCGAGGTGCACCACCGCGTGAAGAACAACCTCCAGGTGGTGTCGAGCCTGCTGTTCCTGCAGTCGGCGCCGTACCGGGGCACGGATGCGGGCGACGCGTTCGACGCGTGCCGGCAGCGCGTCGTGACGATGGCCGCGGTGCACGAGGCGCTCTACGCGCACGGCGACCTCGCGTCCGTGTCGATCGGGCGCCTGCTCGCGCACCTCGGCGACATGCTCGAGGCGGCGTACGTCCGGCCGAACGCGGGCGTCTCGATCGTGGTCGAGGCCGACGACGCGAACCTGAGCCTCGATCTGGCCGTGCCGTGCAGCCTCGTCGCGAACGAGCTCATCACGAACGCGCTGAAGCACGCCTTCCCCGACCGACCCGGGCGCGTGCGGGTCGGGCTCTCGCGAACGGACGAGGAGTGGACCCTCGTGGTCGAGGACGACGGGATCGGCTGGACGAAGAAGCCCGACGCCTCCTCGAGCCTGGGCCTGCGGGTGGTCTCGGCGCTCACCGGGCAGCTGCGGGGGGGCCTGACGATCGACGCCCCCGCCGACGGGACGGGGACGCGGATCGAAGTGCGGTTCCCGACCGCGCCCGAGTGATCAGGCCGCGCGGGAGCGGCCTCGCAGGCCGACCAGCGCGAGCCCGGCCAGCGCCATCCAGCCGGATGCGCCCCCCAGGTGCGAGCAGCCGCCCTGCCGCCCGACCATCACGTCCACGGTCTCGGTCGCCGTCACGCCGAGCTCGTCGGTGGCGGTGACCTCGATCCACTGCGGGCCCTCCTGGCCGAGCACCGGCACGAAGTACAGCAGATCGTCCTCGAACACCGCGTGGCCGACCTCGGCGTCGACCGACACGTCCCAGTCGAGCACACCGACGCCGCCCTCGGCCTGCATCCGCATCGCGACCACGCGATTCCGCGGAACGAACATCGACACCGGCACGATCTCGAGATCGCCCGACTCCGCGAAGGCAGCTTCCTGCCCGTCGCCCACAGGCACGGCCAACGCCACGCCCAGCGCAATCATCCACATCTTCAATCCAAGGCAAGTGCAAAGCCCACCACCGGGTGAGCGCCTTCAGGATAACGCATCTGCGTCGCCGGGTGCGCCCCCGGATGCGGTATCGTTCGAGCACAGGAGGTCGTGTGCTCTGGACGCTCGCGCTGGCCGGCTGCGCGTGGATCGACGAGCGCGCGTTCCGCGACGTCCTCGCGTGCGCCGAAGACCCGTCCTGCGGCGAGACCGACACCGACGTGCCCGAGCTCTGCTACGTCGACCTCGACGGCGACAACTTCGGCGGCGAGGCGTCGGGCCACGTGGTGCCCTGCCCCGACGACACCATCGCCATCCCGGGCGACTGCGACGACACCCGCCCCGAGGTGCATCCCGGGGCCCCCGAGCTCTGCAACGGCGAGGACGACGACTGCTCGGGGTCGGCCGACGAGACCGGCGTGGTGAGCATCGGTGCACAGACCTTCGGCGGCGACCTCGAGGCCGCCATCGAAGCCGGCGGCGGGCCGATCCATGTGTGCGCGGGGAGCTACGTGGGGCCGTTCGTCCTCGCGAGCGACGTCGACATCATCGGCTTCGCCGACCCGATCCTCGGCAGGCCCGTGCTCGGCCCCGTGCTCGTGACCGCCGCCGCGCTCGACGTGCACCTCGAGAGCCTGATCCTCGACGGGCGCGGCGTGCACCGATCGCTCGACTCGACCTCCCCGGGCCTGGCGCTCGTCGACGTCGATCTGGTGAACGGGTCCGGCACCTACGGAGCGGGGGCCTGGCTGCGCAGCCTGAGCGTCACGACGATGGAGGGGGGCGCGGTCCGCGGGAACGTCGCGAGCGAAGACGGGGGCGGCATCCACGCGAACAACGCCTGGCTCACGATCGACGGCACGGTGTTCGAGGGCAACGTGGCAGGTGGGGCCGGCGGCGGGCTCTCGGTCGACTCCGACCAGGGCGTGGTCGCCATCGAGGATGCGGCGTTCGTGGGCAACGTCGCGGAGCGGGGCGGCGGGATCCAGTACAACCGCGCGGGCCTGCTGCAGCTCGCGCGCACCGAGCTGGTGGCGAACGAGGCGCCCGATGGCGCGGCCATCGCGGTGATTCGCGGCAACAGCCGGATCGAGGCCTGCACCATCCACGAGAACGTCGGCGGAGAGGCCCTGCTGTTCGACCAGGCGGGCGCCGAGCACACCCTCGTCGGCGGCACGGTCTACGGGCATCCCGTCGGCGCCCAGGTCCGGCAGGGCGTGTTCCGGTCCGAGGCGACCGTGGACTGGTCGGGCACCCCCGACAACGAGGACGACGTGACCGCGTTCCTCGGCGGGCTCGCCCGCTACGACGTGGAGGACGAGCTGGCGTCGTGTGGCGCATTCGTCTGCAACACCATCGTGGGCTGCGTCTGCGCCAACTGACGCGCGGTCGGGCTCTCGGGCCGATCGACTTCCGACGGTGCTACGATGGAACCCGAGGCACCCGCGGCGGTCGATCGACGCAGGGAGGGATCGGATGACCCAGTGGAATCGACGCCAGTTCGGCTTGTGGACCAGCGCCGCGATGCTCCTGCCCTCGCAGGCCCTCGCCGGGGATCCCACGGCCCAGGCCCAGCAGGTCGTGAAGCCGCCGCGCGGTCTCGACGCCGTGCAGCTCGACGCGACCTTCGAGAAGGCGGACGACGACGGCGTGCATTACGTGATCACCGCGTTCCAGCCGGGTCCGAAGGGGCTGTCGCTGCGCTACGACATCGGCCCGGTCAGCGTCGAAGACGGTGGGCAGCGCACCGACACCGTGATCGCGTGGCTCAACGGCAACCATCCGTTCTCGCGGCGCATCATGGCGCCCGACTTCGTCGACCTGCCCGCGAACGAGAAGCTCGAGGTCGCCAGGCTGCACGTGGCCATCGGCCCCGACCACCGCACCGCCACGGCGCGCGTGCACGCGGCGCTGATCTTCTGGAAGGGCGACGAGTCGCGCCCGATCGACCTCCCGCCGCTCCCGGTCGTGAAGCCCGAAAAGACCGGATGAACCCGGCGCGCGTCGCAGCGCTCGTCGACGACGCGCTGCTCGACTGGCGCGACGTCACGGGGCGCTGGCTCGGCGAGTCGGCCGCCGCGGGCTGGGATCCCGCGCCCGACGAGGTGCGGCCGTGCCCGTTCGCGGGGTCACGCCGCGGCGAGCCCATGAACGCGGGCGCGCTGGCCCAGGTCACGGCGGGGTGGAGCGGGGTCCTCGCCGCCCTGACGGCGTGCTCGGGCCCCACGGCCGCCCACGCGTGGCGGGCGACGTGCCGCCTGCGCTGGGCGCCGCTGTGGGCGGGTCCGCCCGTCGCGGCGCCGACCGCTGCGGCGTTCAAGACCGCGCTGGGCCTCAACCGCCCGCTCACGTCGTGGCTGCTGCTCGCTCCGGGCGCGGCGTCCCGGCCGCTGGCGGCGCTCGTCCCGCCGGACCGTGTCGTGGCGCGGCTCGAGGCCGAGGGCTGGCTGCACGGGCAGCACCAGGTGTGCGCCGGGCCGCCCGGTCACATCGAAGCGGCGTGGGCTGCGCTGTGCGCGAGCCGTCCGCCCGACCCCCATCCCGCAGACGACGCGGCGCTCGTGGTGTCCGCCCTGTGGGCCGTGCTGGGCGCGACGCGCCGGCTGCTCCGCGACGGCGTGCTGCACGAGGTGCCCGGCTGGTCGCCCGTCGCGACGCCCCGCGCCGACTGGCCGGAGTCGGCCCGGCTGCTCCTGGCGCGCGGTCCCGGCGCGCTCGTCCGCGAGGTGCCGCACTTCGAGCCCGCGTGGGCGCTGCACGTATGGGAGGCCGTCCCGCCGCCCCTCGCGGCCCTCGTCGATCGCTGCGAGCGCGCCCCGTGCCTCGCCGATCTCGACGCCGCGTGGCGCGACCTCCTCGCGACGACGGAGGGCGGATGCCCGAGCTGACCGTCCCGCACGCGCTCGTGCTGCTCGAGCTCGACGACCGCACCGGCCGCTCGCGCATCACGGGTTTCAGCCCGACCTACGCGCTCGCAGCGGCCTTCGTCGCCGAGCTGGAGATCCAGGAGCGCCTCGCCTACCCGCGCGCGAGCCACGTCGTCGTCCGCGCCGGCCAGGCGGGGTCGGCGCTCCTGCAACAGGCCGAGGCGCTCCTCCCCGCGGGGCCCGTCCGCATCGACCAGGCGATCGGGCACGTCGCGGCCGGCGATCGCGCGCTCCGGCAGGCGGTGCTGGACGACCTCGAGCGCTGGGGCGCCATCCGCACCGACGTGACCCGGGTGCTCGCCATCCCCATCGCGTGGCGCTGGCCCACGGTCGACGGCTCCATCGAGGCCGACCTCGTCGCGCGACTCCGCCAGCACGTCGAGACGGCACCGGTCGAGCTGCCCGGCACCCGCGAGGACGCGATCCTCTCGCTCGCCCGCGCCGCCGGCCTGCTCACTGCGATCTGGGCCGAAGACGCGCTCCCGGCGGTTCGCGAGCGGCTCGAGCGACGCACCCGCCTCTCGCCGATCGGCAAAGTCGTGTGGGACCTGACGCGCTGACGGATATCCTGGGGCGTCCGGGAGCCCCCATGCCGCGTGCCGTGTTCGTCGCCCTCGCCCTGCTCTCCTGCTCGAAGCGCGCTTCGGACGTGCAGGACTCCGATGTCCCCGACTCCGACACCGACACGTCCGACACCGACGTCCCACCCGGTGGGCTCACCGACTGGATCGGCAGCCCGTGCGCCACGGATGCCGACTGCCCGTACGACGGCGGCACGTGCTTCCACCCCGACGACGGCTATCCGCAGGGCATGTGCACGCTCGGGTGCGACCAGACGTGCCCCGACGCGGACGGGCACCCGGTCACGTTCTGCGTCGACGACACCGAGCTCCCCGCCGCTGCGCCGTCCGTCGGCGACGGCGCGTGCCACAGCCGCTGCGACTTCGGCTACTACCCGGAGACGGGGTGCCGCACGGGCTACGGCTGTGCGCGCGTACCGCGCGCGAACGACGCCGGCACCGAGCTCTACGCGTGCCTCCCGGGCGAAGGCGACGTGCTGCCCGACTGCTACCACGACCTCGCCGCCGCAGGCGTGCGCTTCGAGCCGACCGTGGTTCCCGACCGCAGCCCGAACGACCTGCCCGAGCTCACGTGCCACGTCGAGGCGCCCATCATCATCCGCCCCCCGATGCACGACATGGAGATCGTGAACTCGGCCGGCACCCAGACCGGGCTCACGGGCGCCTGCTCCCTCGGCCTGTCGCTCTCCGACACCGTGCTCGACGCGAAGGACCGGGGCGCGACGCGGATGTTCCACCTCGGCACCTACGTGTGCCGCACGATCGCCGGCACCACGACGCTCTCGCGCCACGCGTACGGCGACGCGATCGACATCGCCGGCTTCGAGCTGGCAGACGGCACGGTCTACACCCTGCTCGACGACTGGGAGCACGACACCACGACGCCGTCCACGCCGGGCGGGGCCTGGCTGTACGACGCCGCATACGACTGGTACGACGCCCGCTACTGGAACATCATCCTCACGCCGAACTACAACGCGGCCCACGACAACCACTTCCATGTCGACCTGACGCCCGGCAGCGACTTCATCGGGTTCACGGACGGCCGCTACATCGGCCCCGCGCCCTACGCCGACTGACGCCGCCGCACGAGGAGCAGCAGGGGCGCGAGGCCCCAGCCCGTCGCCGCCCCCGTCCCGCAGCCACATCCCGCCGAGATGCGCCCCACGGAGCCGTCGCAGTCCTGGTCGATGGCGTCGGGCAGCTCGGGAGCCCCGACGTACACGGTCGGATCGCCGTCGTCGCAGTCGCCGCCCGCGGGGGTCTGGCCGTCGCCGTCGCAGTCGGTGAGCGGGTCGTCGGGGTCGCACGCCGCAGCGGTGTCGGTGTCCGCGTCCGCATCGGTGTCCGCGTCCGCGTCGGTGTCCGCGTCCGCATCGGCGTCCGAGTCCGCATCGGCGTCCGAGTCCGCATCGGTGTCCGTGTCCGCATCGGCGTCCGTGTCCGCATCGGTGTCCGTGTCCGCATCGGTGTCGGCGTCGGAATCCGCATCGGCGTCGGAGTCCGCATCCGAATCGGCATCGGAGTCCGCATCGGAATCCGCATCGGAATCGGTGTCGGCGTCCGTGTCGGCGTCCGCATCTGCATCGGTGTCGGTGTCGGCGTCGGCGTCGGCGTCGGCGTCTGCATCGGCATCCGTGTCGGCGTCTGCATCCGCGTCGGCGTCGGAATCGGCGTCGGCATCGGCATCCGCATCCGTGTCGGCATCCGCATCCGTGTCGGCGTCCCCCCCGATCGGGGAGCAGCTCGGCACGTCGAGGAGCTCGTCGAGGCCGAACTCCGTGAACGGGGCGTGGTCGGCGTAGAGCTGGATGCGGAGCGGGCCAGCCGGCGTCGCGCACGCCTCGAACTGCACGTTGCACGTCGTCGGATTGTTGGGGAGGTCGATCTCGGCCTGGTACAGCTGCTCGGTCGTGCCGTAGGACGTGAGATCCAGCACCGCGCGAGCGTTGGCGACGTAGGCCGAGCCCGTTCCCGTCGTGGAGAACACCCAGGGGGTCAGGTTCGTGTCGAAGTGGTGGTTCACCAGCAGGTTCGAGCCGCCGCAGAAGAGCCGCGGCTCGTCGATGCGGTAGAGCGCCACCTCGGTGCCTCGGTCGGCCGTCGAGAACACGAAGCGCGCATCCTCGTACCCGCCGGTGTTCTCGGAGGTGAAGTCGACGTCGAAGGGGACCAACAGGGGGGGCCCGCCCGCGAGGGCCGATGGGAGGAGCAGGAGCACGGCCCATTCTACCCACACATCCGCGGCGCCGTCCCCGCGAGTTATGGCGCCGCATGTTCGACTGCGAAGGGCCCGCGTTCGTGGGCATGGTGCACCTCCTCCCGCTGCCCGGCGCGCCGCGCTGGGCCGGCGACGTCCAGGCCGTGCTCGACGCGGCCTCGCGCGACGCCGAGCGGCTGCTCGAGGGGGGCTGCGACGCCCTGCTCGTCGAGAACATGGGCGACAATCCCTGGCTGAAGGGCGGCGTGCCCCCCTGGACCGTCGCGGCCATGACGCGGGCCGTCGAGCGCGTCGTGTCGCTCGGGGTCCCCACGGGGGTGCAGGTGCTCGCGGCCGCGAATGCCGAGGCCCTGGGCATCGCGATGGCCACGGGCGCCGCGTTCGTCCGGGTCGAGGGCTTCGCCTACGCACACGTGGCCGACGAGGGCTGGGTCGACGCGTGTGCGGGTCCCCTGCTCCGCCAGCGCGCGAGCCTCGGCGCCGACGTGGCGATCTGGGCCGACGTGCACAAGAAGCACAGCGCACACGCCGTCACCGGCGACCTGTCCCTCGAAGACCTCGCCCACGGCACGGCCTTCGCGGGGGCCGACGTGCTGATCGCGACGGGCACCTCCACGGGCGAGCCCACCGACCCGGCCCACGTCTCCGCGATGAAGAGCGCCGGAATCCCCGTCGCGGTGGGCTCGGGCGTCACGCCCGAGAACGTCGGGGGCGTGCGCTCCGCCGACGCGCTGATCGTCGGGAGCTGGCTCAAGGAGGGCGGCGACTGGCGCGCTCCCGTCGACGTCGCCCGGGTGCGGCGGCTGCGGGCCGCCATCGGTTGACGGTCCAGGTCCACGGTCCACGGTCCACGGTCCACGGCACGCTTGCATCGCACTGAACACACGTTTACCATCGGGACGTGCGGAAGATCCTCCACGTCGACATGGATGCCTTCTACGCGTCGGTCGAGCAGCGCGACGACCCCACGCTGCGCGGGCGTCCGGTCGCGGTGGGCGGCGACCCCGAGGGGCGCGGCGTCGTGGCGGCAGCGAGCTACGAGGCCCGCCGGTACGGCGTGCGCAGCGCCATGGCCGCCGCACACGCCCTGAAGCTCTGCCCGGATCTGATCTTCGTGCGCGGCAGCTTCACGAAGTACCGCGCCGTCAGCCAGCAGATGCACGCGATCTTCGCCGACTACACCGACCAGATCGAAGCGGTGGCCCTCGACGAGGCCTACCTCGACGTGAGCGAGAACCGGGCGGGCCTGCCGTTCGCCAGCCAGGTGGCCGTCGAGATCCGCCGCCGCATCCGCGACGAGCTCGATCTCACCGCGTCCGCGGGGGTGGCGCCCGTGAAGTTCGCCGCGAAGATCGCGAGCGACCACCGCAAGCCCGACGGCCTCACCGTCATCCCGCCCGAGCGGCTCCTGGCGTTCCTCCACCCGCTCCCGGTCCGCAAGCTCCCCGGCGTCGGCCCCTCCACCGAGACCCGGATCCGCGGGCTCGGCATCCACACCATCGGCGACGTGGCGCGACGCGACCTGCGCGAGCTCGAGCGGCGGCTCGGGTCCCGCGGCGCCTGGCTGTGGCGGATGGCCAACGGCGAGGATCCGCGACGGGTCGTCGGGTCCCGCGTGCGCAAGAGCCGGGGCAGCGAGCGCACGTTCGACACCGACGTGACCGATGCACAGCGGCTGCTCGACTTCCTCGCCGAGCAGACCCGCGGCCTGTGCGAGGGCCTGCAGCGGTCCGAGGAGAAGGCGCGCACCGTCACGCTGAAGATCCGCTACGCCGACTTCACCACGATCACCCGCGCCTCCACCCTCCCGCAGCCCACCGACAGCGCCGAAGACGTGCTGCCCGAGGTGCAGCGGCTCCTCGCGAAGACCGATGCGGGCACCACCCCCGTCCGGCTCGCCGGCATCACGTTCTCGAACTTCGCGGGCGAAGGCGAGGGTCCCGTCGAGCAGCTCGATCTCCCCTTCCGCCCGGTCTGGTCCATCGCGTCCTGATGCCTCGCGGGCTCGCCCTCATTAGAGGTGGGCGATGACCGAGACCGCCCCCGAGCCCGGCTTCGTGCGTGTGGACTGCCAGGTGTGCAAGAACCCCGACGTGTGGTTCCGCTGCAACGCCTGCGGCAGGTCCGACCACTTCACCGTGAGCGGGGGCATCGTGCGCTGCGACTGCGGCCAGACCTACGACCGCGGGAACTGCACCTGCGGCGAGACCGTGCCCTTCGACGGGCTCCGCTTCGTTCCGTTCGACCAGGGGCCGATGGCCCTCGCCGACCTCGAGGTCGCGTGGGGCCGCGTCGCTGCCCTGGGTGTGGGACTGGTGGGGATCGTCGCCCTGGGCGCGTGGTGGTGGATGGGATGAGCATGGAGACGTCGACCCTGGATCTCTCGTACGAGGCGCTGCAGCGCGAAGCCCCCGCGCTTCGCGACCGGATCAACCGGTTCCGCACGTCGCTCGCCGCGTACTTCGTCGGGAAGGCCCACATCATCG
This sequence comes from Alphaproteobacteria bacterium, assembly GCA_020632875.1. GTDB lineage: Bacteria > Myxococcota_A > UBA796 > UBA796 > JACKEQ01. The sequence goes on along the minus strand of JACKET010000001.1, from coordinate 599,594 downwards.
ACCTGATGACGGTGTGCGCCGTGGCGCAGGAGCCGCTGCTGCTCGTCGGCCCGCCCGGCACCGCGAAGTCCGACCTGATCCTCAAGTTCCGCGACGGGCTCGGGATCCGGTCCGAAGACACGTTCGAGTACATGCTCACGCGGTTCACCGAGCCGTCCGAGGTGTTCGGCCCGATCGACATCAAGCAGCTCCGCGAGGGCAAGTACCTGCGCCGCGCCTCGGGCAAGCTGCCCACCGCGAGCCTCGTGTTCCTCGACGAGATCTTCAAGGCGAACTCCGCCATCCTGAATGCGCTGCTCACCGTCATCAACGAGCGGAAGTACTACCAGGACGGTCAGCCCGTGCCGGTCCGGCTGAAGATCCTGTTCGCCGCGACCAACGACCTGCCCGAGCAGGCCGAGCTGGCCGCGCTGAAAGACCGCTTCTGCCTGAAGATCGCGTGCCGCTCGGTGCAGGAGCGCCACTTCGTCGAGCTGCTCGACGCAGGCCTCGCCGCCCAGACCCAGCGCGACCTCAACCAGCGCCCGTGGGCCGAGGGCCACGCGTCGATCGACGACCTTCTGAAGGCCCACCGGTACCTCACGCTCCAGATGTCCGACCGGCAGACCGACCGCGACGGCCGCACGGTCACCGACCGCACGCGCTTCTTCCCCGACGAGCTGATCGCCGAGTTCCGCCGCGTGCTCAAGACCCTCGTGCGCGAAGACCGCGTGTTCATCTCCGACCGCAAGGTCGTGAAGCTCTACAAGCTGCTGCGCGCCCACGCCTGGATCACGCACGGCGGCCGCGTCGAGCGGGCCGATCTCCGCCTGCTCTCGTACCTCGGCGAGACCCGCGAGGAAGTCGACCTGCTCGAGGAGAAGGTGCCGCGCCTGCTGGGCCTGGCATGACCACGCGCGAGCTGCGCGACCCCGAAGAAGCCCGCGACTGGCTCGCTGCTGGCCTGGCGCTCGTGCGCGTCGGGCGCCCCGGTGCCGACACGGTCCGCGAGGCCACGCCCTGGCTCCGCGCCGCGGCGAGCGACACGCCCGCGCTGCCCCCTGCTGGCGTGCTGGCCGACCTGGGGCGCCTGCTCACCCAGCCCGGCGCGCGCCCACGCCAGGAGTCCACCGGGCCCCTCGCGCGCGTGCTCCGATCGTACGAAGACCAGGTTCTCGGCCGCATCGCGGTCGACCCGCTGCGCGAGGCCGCATTCGACGCCATCGCCGGGCTGCCGGCCCGCCTCCGGCCCGTCGCCATCGCGCTGTTCGTCGAGCAGGTGCTCGATCGCGTCGGCTTCGACGAGGGCACGGCGATCGACCCCGGCGCGCTGCGCGACCTCGACCGGAAGACCGGCGAGGAGTGGGTGGTGCGCGGGTCCGCGGCCCTCCGCGCCGACGCCGCCGAGTACCTCCAGGCCGCGTACGCCGAGCTGGTCGCCTGCTTCCAGCGCACGGGGCGCCCCATCGCACCCGGCGACATCGCGACGCTCGAGCAGCTCGAGCTCCTCGAGATGCGCAGCCAGCGCCTCACGCTGCGCCAGGTGGTCGACGCCGCGGCGGGCCTGTCCCGCGGGCTCCCCAAGCGCATGAAGCCCTCGCGGCGCCGCGCCGGCCACGTCTCCACGCGCCTCGAGGACGAGAGCGCCTATCCGGTGGGCGGGTTCAGCTCGATCAGCACGAGCGGCGCGATGGAGAACCTCGTCACGAGCGAGCTGGCGCTGATGGAGGACGGGCCCGAGATCGACCTGTTCGACGTGCGCTACGCCGAAGGCGAGCTGTTGTTCTACACGCGCGACGAGACCGCGTTCGTGCGCGAGCGCCGGAAGATCACCGTCGTGCTCGACGCGTCGATCGACACCCTCCGCTACCGCGAGACCGGCCTGCCATACCAGCGCACCGTGCTGGTCCTCGCCCTGGTCCGGGCGCTGGTCGAGCAGCTCGCGATCTGGCTCAACCGCCAGGAGCTCCTCGTGCGCGTCGCGTTCCCGCCGGGCGTGCTCCGCGAAGAGGCCCAGGTGCTCACGCTCGCCACGACCGAGTGGCGCGAGGCGGGGCTCGTGGCCATCGACACGCTGGCGCCGGCCGCGATCCCCGCGCTCGTCGAGGCCGATGCGCGCTCCGCGCCGACCGACGTGATCTGGATCGGCGCCGAGCCCCACCCGCGCCTCGACATCCCGCACACGTGGCAGGCCTCGTTCGCCGCGATGCCCGTCCCCGAGGTGTCCGGCCCGTTCCGCACGGCCTACACGCTCCCGGACGAGCCCTGGATCGCCTGGCGCGAAGCGACGCGGAAGTTGCTGTCAGACCTCGTTTGACCGTGATAACGTCCCGCTCGCGCTCGATGAGGTGTCCATGGAACAGGAAGTCCCCCAACCGCTGAAGACGGCGGCGATCCTCCAGATCGTGTCTGGTCTCGTGAACTGGTTCGTGATGGCCGGTCTGTCGTGGTGTGTCGTCGGAACGGTCTGCGGAATGCTGACCTTCTTCATCGGCGGGCTCGGCGGGATCTGCGGGCTGTTCTCGTTCCTGCTCATCCCGATCGGCTGGGTCGAGGTCGGTGTCGGCGTCTACGGCATCATGAATCCGAAAGAGGCCGCGCCCTACATGAAGTACGTCACGTACCTCGAGATGGGCTCGATCCTGCTCGGCGGCATCCCCGCCGCGATCATCGGGTTCGTCGTCACGTCGATGCTCGGCAACGACGAGGTCGTCGCCTACCTCGAGGGCTGAGCCTGAAGGCACGTCCGGCCGGGCTCGCGGATGCGTGAGGTCTCGCCGGGCGCCCTGCAGCTCGCCAGCGGTCTCGTGAACGCATGGTGCATGGGCGGAATCGCCTGGGCGCTGTGCGGGAACGTGTGCGGCGCGGCCACGTCGGGCTTCGGGAGCCTCGGCGGGCTGTGCGGCTGGGCCGCGTGCCTGCTCGTCCCGCTCGGCTGGGTCGAGATCTTCGTGGGCCTGCGCGCGCTGCGCACGGGTGACGTGCGGTGGAGCCGTCGGCTGGCGGTGGTCGAGATCGCGTCCATCGTGATCGGAGGCCTGCCCGCGGCGGTCGTCGGTGCCGCCGTGCTCGTCACCGCTTCGTCGCGATCACCAGCCGCGCCCGGCTGAACGGGCCGTCGGCCGACAGCGGCCGCACCTCGACCTCGAACCCCGCCGCCTCGAGCCGCTGTTGGGCCTCGGGGAGGAGGAAGTTCAGGTAGTACATGACGAATGGCGGCTGGAGCAGGCGGTTCCGCACCTTCATGACCCAGTTGAAGACGCGGTAGACGAACGCCGTGCGGTTGAACGGGCCGGGGTGCTCGGACGTGACGAACACGAAGCGCCCGCCCGGCCGGAGCGCCCGGTGGATCCCGGCGAGGAGTAGCGGCTGCTCGCCGACCCGGAAGTGCCCGAACGCCCCGAAGGACACGGCCACATCGAACGATTCGCGGTACGGCAGCGCCATCGCGTCGCCCTGCTCGAACGTCACGTCGGGCACGTTGCGCCGGGCGACCTCGAGCATGCCCTCCGACCAGTCGACCCCCACCACACGGCCGTCGAGCACTTCGCGCAGCATCGCGGCGCCGGCGCCCGTCCCGCAGCAGACGTCGAGCCCGTCGCCCGAGGACCCGGCGAGGTGCGCGGCCACCGCGTCGAGGATGGCATCCGGCGTGCGGAACGGAGTGAAGTCGAACTTCTCGGCCAGCAGGTCGTAGCCGCGCCGGGTGGACGACAGCGCCTGGTGCGCCAGCTCGAACAGAGTGGGCCCGTCGGGATGGAACATGCGGTCGCCTAACGCGCTCGCCAGGGAGCGGTGATGGCCCCGCGCGCCCAGATCGTGTAGAACTGCGCGCGGAGACGTCCATGCCCCTTCTTTCTGTCCTCCTGCTCGTCGCGTGCAACAACAAGGCTCCCGAGAACCCCCTCGAGCTGCTCGAGGTGGGCTGCCACCGCGGCGGCGACCCCGAGGCGTGCTTCAAGCTCGGCACGAAGGAGCTGAACGCTCCGCAGCCCGACTACGCGAACGCCCGCAAGCTGTTCTCGATGGGCTGCGGCGTCCACCACGCCCCGTCGTGCAACTCGCTCGGCAACCTGGTGCGCGATGCCCGCGGCGGCCCGAAAGACATCGTGCGTGCCCGCAATCTCTACGACACGTCCTGCCAGAACGGCCTCATGGTCGGCTGCGTGCACTACGCCGACGTGCTGCTCGAGAACAAGGAAGAGGAAGGCGTGCTCGAGAAGGCGCTCGAGCTCTACACGAAGGCCTGCGACGACGACCCCAGCATCCCGAAGGCCTGCACGAGCCTCGGCTCGATGTACAAGGTCGGCGACGGCGTCGAGAAGAAAGACGAAGACAAGGCCCTCGAGCTGTTCGAGAAGGCCTGCAAGGCCGAGTACGCGCCGGCCTGCGTCGAGCAGGCGAACATCGTCATCGGCAAGTGGGGCAAGGAGAACACCGCCGCGGCGGCCGAGCTCTACGACAAGGCCTGCACGATCGACGCGAACTTCGGGTGCTTCGAGCTCGCCGTCCTGCACCACGAGAAGAAGGCCCCCGACGCCACGATGGAGCAGGCGGGCCACTACTACGAGCGCGTGTGCTCGATGGACCACAGCCGCGGCTGCTACGAGCTCGCCGAGCTGATGGCCGAAGAGCTGGTGCCGTCGCGTCCCGGCCAGAAAGAGGCGCTCTACACGCGCTCCTGCGAGTCGGGTAACTCCGAGGCCTGCTCCAAGCGCTAGGAGCCGGTCGCGCGCAGCGCGACCCAGGCTCCTCGCGTGCGCGTGCGCGTGCGCGTGTCCGTTCCCGGGACGCTCGAGCCTGCACGTGGACGGGGGATGGTCGACGACCGGGTGAACGGACCCGAGTGCGTCAGCGCAGCTGCCCGCCAACCCGGCCACCCCCACGGTCTGACGGTGGCTACGGGTGGACCCTCGCGCGACGCGGCGGTCCTAGACGCGCAGCGAGGCCTCGGTCGCCGCATCGCCGTAGGCCTCGAGGGCCGGTCGGACCTCGGAGGCCAGGTATCCGCGCACCTGCTCCGGCGCGCGCCCGACGAAGCTGCGCGGGTCGAGCAGCGCGTCGAGGTCGGCGTGGATGGGGGCGAACGTCGCGTCGGCGCGGACCCGGTCGAGCAGGTCGTTGTCGCGGCCGTGCTGTTTGACCTCGGCCGCCGCGGCGAGGCTGTGCACGCGGATCACCTCGTGCACCTCCTGGCGGTCGGCGCCCCGCTGGACCATCGCCATGATCAGGTTCTCGGTCGCCATGAACGGGAGCTCGGAGGCCACGCGGCGCGCGATGATCGCCGGGTAGACGACGAGCCCGGACGTGACGTTCACGAGCGTCTCGAGCATGCCGTCGGCCGCGAGGAAGGCCTCGGCGAGCGTGATGCGTCGGTTGGCGGAGTCGTCGAGGGTGCGCTCCATCCACTGGACCGCGGCCGTGTGCGCGCTGTTCGCGGGCAGGGTCATGAGGTGCCGGGCGAGCGCGCAGATGCGCTCGGACCGCATGGGGTTGCGCTTGTACGCCATGGCGGACGAGCCGATCTGCTTCGCGCCGAAGGGCTCCTCGACCTCCTTCAGGTTGGCGAGCAGCCGCAGGTCGGTCGCGAGCTTGTGGGCCGTGACGCCGAGCGAGCCGAGCGCGGCGACGACCTCGTGGTCGACCTTTCGCGGGTACGTCTGGCCGGTGACCCCGTAGGAGCGGGCGAATCCGAAGGCCTGCGCCACCTTGGCGTCGAGGGCCTCGACCTTTGCGTGGTCGCCGTCGAACAGCGCGAGGTAGCTCGCCTGGGTGCCGGTCGTGCCCTTCGTGCCGCGGAACCGGAGCCCGTTGCGGACGGACTGGAGCCGCTCGAGGTCCATCAGCAGGTCCTGGATCCACAGGCACGCCCGCTTGCCGACCGTGGTGAGCTGCGCGGGCTGGTAGTGCGTGAACCCGAGGGTCGGGAGGTCGGCGTGGGTCTCGGCGAAGCGGGCGAGGTTCGCGATCGCGCCCGCCAGCTTGGGCAGGATCACGTCCAGCGCGTCGCGGAGCACGAGCAGGTCGGTGTTGTCGCCCACGAAGCAGCTCGTCGCGCCGAGGTGGACGATGGGCCGCGCGAGCGGCGCCACGTCGCCGAGCGCGTGGACGTGGGCCATCACGTCGTGCCGCAGCTCCTTCTCGTACCGACGGGCCGCGTCGTAGTCGATGTCGTCGAGGTGCGCGCGGAGCTCGTCGAGCTGCGCCCCGGAGATCGGCAGCCCGAGCGCCGCCTCCGCTTCGGCGAGGGCCAGCCAGAGCCGTCGCCACGTGCGGAACTTGTGGTCGTCCGAGAACAGATGCGCCATCGCCGGGCTGGCGTAGCGATCGACGAGCGGGCTGCGGTACGTGTCGGTCACGGGTCCTCCGGGCGGGACGACTAACGCGGGGATACGAGCCGCCCATGTTCGACAGCCCCGACCCCTGGACTCCGTTCGACCGCTGGCTCGCCGAGGGCACGGCCACCGAGCCGCGCGTCCCCGAAGCGATGCAGATCGCCACGGCCGGCGCCGACGGCCGCCCCAGCGTGCGCACCGTGCTGCTGAAGTCGCACGGGCCCGACGGCGTCGTGTTCTACACGAACCTGCACAGTCGGAAGGGCCGCCAGATCGAAGCGAATCCGTGGGCCGGGTTCCTGCTCCACTTCAAGGGCCTCGAGCGCCAGATCGTCGGCGAGGGCCCCGTCGAGCCCGTCACCCCCGAAGAGGCCGACGCCTACCACGCGACCCGCCCGCGGGGCAGCCAGATCGGCGCCTGGGCGAGCCACCAGAGCGCGCCCGTCGAGGATCGCGCCACGCTCGAGGCCCGCGTCGCCGAGGTCACCGCGCGCTTCGAGGGCCACCCCGTCCCCCGCCCGCCGTTCTGGAGCGGCTTCCGCATCCTCCCGGTGCGCGTGGAGTTCTGGCAGGGCCGTCCCGACCGCCTGCACGACCGGCTCGTGTACGAGCGCGAGGGCCACGGCTGGCGGCAGTCCCGGCTGTATCCGTAGCGGTGGGCTGTAGACCGTGGACCGTAGACCGTAGACCGTAGACCGACGCGCCCATTCGCAGGGGCAAAGGGGATCTCTCCCCGGGTGTGTGTGTGTGGGGGGGGGGGGCGGTCGGGCCCCACTGGCGCGACACCCGGTCCACGGTGCCCCGTCCCCGGTCCACGGTCCACGGTCCACGGTCCACGGTCCACGGTCCACGGTCCACGGTCCACGGTCCACGGGTCCCCCGTCCCCGGTCCCCGGTCCCCGGTCCCCGGTCCCCGGTCCACGGGTCTAGAAACGGTACCCGACGCTGCCTTCGATCAAGGTGCCGAACCCGGCCTGGAACGTGAGGCCGTTCTTCAGCGTCTTGCGACCCCAGAAGCTCGCGACGAAGGACGTGTTCCAGCTCGCGCAGACCTGGGGGTCGTCCTCGTCCTGGCAGGTGGGGTCGATGCCCGCCCAGGGCGAGGCGCCGACCGTCGCGCCGACGACGAGGGGGGCCTCGGGCGTCCACGCGAGCTCGCCCTGGAGGAACACCTGCGGCACCATCCCCCACCGGAGCGGCTTCGTCGCCGTCTCCCACTGCAGCACGATGGGCAGGTCGCGCTGGATGTGCACGCCGCGCAGGCCGACGCCGAAGCGGATGTCGGCCACCTCGACGGACGGGATCACGGCGAGCCCGCCGATCTCGGTGATGGCGCCGAACCCGTTGCCGCGCACGTCGAAGCCCGCCGCCAGCCGCCCCGTCCAGCAGAAGCCCTTCTGGGCCTCGCACGTGAGGTGCGCCTGCACCCCGACGAGCGACTGCTCGGACGGCGTGTCGTAGAGGCCCGCGGCACTCACCACCACGCCGGCGTGCGCGACCGCGAGCGCCGCGAGGATCACTGCGCGATCGCCTGCAGCTCGTCGTAGCCGGGGAGCTGGGACAGGTCGGGCACCACGACGATCTCGATGCGGCGGTTGAGGGACTTGTGGTCTTTCGTGTCGTTCTCGGCGACGGGGCGGAACTCGCCGAAGCTCGCGCCGGAGATGCGGTCGGGCGACATGCCGTTCGCGAGCATGTGGTCGACGACGTTGAGCGCGCGCGTGCTCGCGAGGAACCAGTTGGACGGGAACTGGGCCGTCGCGATCGGGTCGTTGTCGGTGTGCCCCTCGACCTGGAACTGCCGGTCGGGGATGCTGGCGAGGATCTCGGTGACCGAGGTCAGGGCCTCCTTGCCCTCCTTCGACAGCGTCGCGGAGCCCGACGCGAACAGCACGTCGGTCGCCATCGCGACGACCATGCGGCCGTCGACGATCTTCACCTGCAGGGTGCCGGAGTCGATGAGCTTCTTGAACCGGGCGAGCAGGTCCTGGAAGTCCTTCAGACGCGCATCGGCCTGGGCCTTGCGGGCCTGCAGCTCGGCGAGCGCGAGCTTCATCGCGTCGATCTCGCCCGCGAGCGCGCCCTTGTCCTTCAGCATCTTCGCGTTCTTCTCGCGCATGTCGGAGAGCTGGGACTCCTTCTCGGCGAGCAGCTTCTCCTTGCCGGCGATGGACTCCTCGAGCCGCTTCTTCTCGCCCTCGAGCTTCGCGATGTCGCCGCGAAGGGAGGCGATGGTGACGTCGCGCTCCTCGACCTGAGCCGTGAGATCGGCCTTCGTGGTGGCGAGCTGCTGCTCGAGCTCGAGGTACTTGCCCTTGGGGACACAGCCCAGCAGGGCGACCATCCAGACGACCATCTCTCCTCCGATGGGCGCAACCTACTACAGACAGGCGATACTGCCACGCTCCCGAGGCACCGATGGTCGACCCCGCCGCTCCCGAAAAGCCCCTGCTCCTCTCCGCGCTGCGCGAGGTGCTGCACGCGCATCTCGCCGCGCTGGCCGCGATGATCGGCGCCTCGCGTGACGAGGCCACCAGTGCCGAGAGCCGTCCCGAGAACAAGTACGACACGCGCGCGCTCGAGGCGTCCTACCTGGCGGCCGGGCAGGGCGAGCGGCTCGCCGAGCTCAAGCAGCTCGTCGGCTGGATCGACGACGTGGGCGACGCGGTCGGTCCGGTCGTGCGGCTCGGCTCGTTCGTGCAGGTCGACGACGGCGGGCGCGAAGCGTGGCTGTTCCTCGCTCCGCAGGGCGGGCACACCATCGCCACACCCGTGGGTGACGTGCAGCTCGTGGGCACCGGGTCGCCCCTCGGTCGCGCGCTGCTCGGCGCCGAAGCGGGCGACATCCCCACGTTCGACACGCCCTCGGGCGAGCGCGAGCTGGAGATCCTGGAGGTCCTCTGAAGCTGTGGTACCATCGGCCGGCGTGATGAGCTCCCCTTCCAAAATCGTGAGCATCGTCCTCGGTCTCGCCTGCTTCTTCTCGGCTCCGGCAATGGCCCAGAGCGAGAAGACCGTGAACAAGGCCGAGAAGCTCATCGGTCCCGACGAGAGCGTCGAGAATGTGCGTCGCGGCTTCCAGATGCTGTCCGACGAGCTGCGCGACAAGCCCGAGCAGGCGTCCCCTGCGGGCCTCTGGCTGCGGGGCGACGCTGCGGCGCTGCTCGCGCTCGACGAGAAGACGGGCCTCGCCTCGGCGCTCGTCGCGCTCGAGTCGTACGAGCGCTCCGTGCAGATGGCCGGGTACGAGCGCGAGATGGAGGTGTTCGCGCGCCTCGAGGCCTACCTCCACGACCGCGCCCAGAGCCACGACGCCGCGAAGACCCAGGCCGAAGCGCTCGAAGCCGTCGAGGCTTCGCTGCTCTACCTCCGCGCCGACGAGATCCGCGTCGCGCTCGACCTCTCGCGTCCCGTCGAGCGGGCCCGGCGCCACATCCTCGCGGTGTCCGCGTCCCTGTCGGCCGGCGACGTGCGGGCCGCGCGCAAGCAGTTCGAAGAGCTCGACGCCATGGGCGGATTCATCGAAGAGCTCGCCATCGAGGTCGCCCGAAAGCTCGAAGAGCAGGACAGCCCCCACCAGGCGTTCCTGTTCATGCTCGCCATGCAGGAGCGGCACCCGAGCCACCGCGCCCTGCTGCGCGCCTTCACCGACCTCTGCCTCCAGAACGGCTGGCAGAAAGAGGCCCGCGAGGCGCTCGAGAAGTCCGTCCCGTTCTACAAGAAGACGTACGAAGACCAGATGCAGCTGGCGGGGTACTACGACGCGCTGGGCGAGCCCGAGAAGGCCGTCACGCACTACGAGAACGCGCTCCAGCACGCGCCGCGCGGCTTCGACGCGAACTTCCTCTACGCGGGGCTCCTCCAGCGCATCGCCGAGGCCGAGCGCGCGAAAGACCCCGAGAGCGCGAAGCGCCGCCTCGAGCGCGCCCGCCTCTCGCTGCTCCTGATCCTCGAGTCGAACCCCGACAGCAAGGATGCGCAGATGGCGCTCAAGGCCGTCGACGATGGGCTCGCGGGCGGCGATCAAGACGGCGCCGCCGAAGACGCGCCCCAGTAGTCAGTGCTTGCGGGCGCGCTCGCCCACCGCGCGCACGTCCTCGAGCAGCCGCCGGTACGACACCAGCAGCGCCGGATCGACCTCTTCGGCCGCCACGCAGCCGTCTTCGCCGTCGCGGTGCTGGCAGTCGCGGTAGCGACACCGCAGCGCGCCCATGCCCGGGAAGTACTGGCGCACGTTGTCGACCGTGATCCCGCCCGGCGTGAACGTGCGGATGCCGGGCGAATCGGCGATCTCGCCGCCCGTGGGGAGCTGGAACAGCCGGCTTCCCGTGGTCGTGTGCTGCCCCGTGCCCCAGTAGTCGGACAGCTCGCCCACCGCGCCCACGTCGACGCCGGGGAGCAGCGCCGCGATCAGGCTGGTCTTCCCGACCCCGCTGTGCCCGACGAGGGCCCATGGGCCGTCGGCGTCGGCGAAGAACTGGCGGAGCGCGTCGAGGCCGAAGCGCAGCAGGGCCGACGTGCGCACGAACCGCACCCCGAGCTGCTCGCGCAGCGCGATCTCGGCCTCGACCTCGGCGGGCACGCCCTGATCGACCTTGTTCACGCACACCGCGACCTCGAGCCCGGATCGCGCGCCCGCCACGAGGTACCGGTCGATCAGCCCGGCGCGGAAGGGCGGCTCGAGGCCTGCGACCACCACGAGGAGCCCGGCGAGGTTCGCGGCGAGCACCTGCTCGCGGCCGAGGTGGTCCATCCGGACGAGCGACGTGTCGCGCGGCTCGACCGCGGTGATCTTGCCGCCCTGCCCCGGGACGTCGACCCAGCGCACCCGGTCGCCGACCACGGCGCGGTGCCCGGAGAGGAAGCAGACGCGCTCCCCCGCCGCGTCCTCGACGCGCACGCGCCGCCCGCGGATCTCGGTGACCCGGCCGATCGAGCCGGTGTTGTCGTCCCTGCGTCCCACGACCGCGTTCTACCGCGATACCCTTTCGCATGCGTCGCGACATGCTCGAAATCGATGCCGGGTGGCAGAACAGCACGTGGATCCACGCGCTCGACCTGCACGACGTCGAAGCCATGCGCCTGATGTTGAGCGGCGGATCGGTGATCGACTGGCAGCGCCTCGCGCTCGTCGACTTCGAGCACGTCGACGCGTACCTCTCGCTGCACTGCCTCGACATGGGCAACCCGGCCCACGCCGACCGGCTCCGGTACGTGTTCAACGAGGCGGTGAGCTACCTCGAAGAGCACCTGAAGCTGCACTTCCCGTCCGAGCTGCGCAACCCCGACGACGTCCGCGAGGTCTTCGTGTGGGCGTCGCAGTTCGGCGGATTCCGCCGCACCCAGATCCTGTCGTGCGTCGTGCTGAAGCTGATGCACGTCATCCAGCACCTGGCGGCTGCGGATCTCCGGCATCGCACGCCGATCTCCGAGGCCGAGGTGCTCGCCCTCGCGCACCGCCGCATCATCAACTCCGCCCACGCGATGCAGGAAGACGGCGTGCCGGTGCTGTCGTTCACCGGCAACCGCAAGTCCCGCAGCTCCGTCATCACGAAGCTCCTCGCGAAGAAAGAGAACGTCGCTGCCACGGTGTTCGACAAGCTGCGCTACCGCTGCATCGTCGAGCGGCCCGAGCACTGCGCCGACGCGCTGGCCTGGATGGGCCGCAACATGTTCCCTTTCAACTACGTGATCCCGGGCCAGTCCCACAACAACCTGCTCGACCCGGCCACCCTGCTCGAAGAGCTCACCGACGCCGAGCGCGAGCACGCACAGGATCTGCGCGAAGAGCCCGAGCTCGCCGAGGCCACGAAGAACGAGTTCTCGGGCGCGTCGTACCGGATGATCAACTTCATCGTGGACTATCCGGTGCCGCTGCCCGAGACGCGGCACAGCTTCGACATCGAGGTGGGCCACGTCGTGTTCGTGAACGTCGAGTTCCAGGTGATCGACGAAGAGACCGCGCGGAACAACGAGCGCGGCGAGAACGCGCACCACCTCTACAAGGCCCGCCAGCAGCAGGTGGTCGCCCAGCGCCTGAAGCGCGGCGGGCGCCTGCGGTAGCGCTCAGGGCGCCTCCGCGCGGGCCGCGAAGCGCTCGACCAGCAGCCTGCGCTCTTCGGCGAGCTCGTCCGCCGTCCAGCCGTGGGCAGCGGCCACCTCTGCGAGCGCGGCGTCGATGGCGGACCGCGTGAGCGCGTCCATGGCCTCGGCCAGCCCCTCCCACTCGGCCTCTTCGAGGGACCGCCCGGCCATCTGCACGGCGAGGCGGGCCTGTTCGTCGCGCGCCGCCGCATCCCCCGGCCTGCGCCGCGCCGACGCGGTGCCCCGGGCGTGACGGGAGAGCGACTCGCGCCCGCCCCCGAACACGAGCGAGCCCACCTGCCCCGCGTCTGCCGTGCAGATGACCTGCTCGTAGGCGTCGCCGCGGACCTGTTCGGTGACCGTTCGCTCCGACGGGAGCACGGGGGCAGAGGACTCCACGAGCGACGCGCGCTCGGCCCGGAGCGCGTTCAACCGCTCGAGCACGCTCTCGCGGCGCGGATCGTCCTTCGGGACGAGGCCGGACCGAACCGTTCCGTCGCGATCGACCGCGTAGTCCGTGACCAGCTCCGGCTCTCCCATGCGCTGGAGCTCGAGCTCGAGCTGGCCGATCGAGCGCTCGAGGGCGTAGAGCCTGTCCTTCTCGGACGGGGAGGTCGCCCGCCCGGGAACGGTCTCGGTGTGCGTGACCGTTCGCGTCTCGACGTGGGACGTCACCCCGCAGGTCGCGGGCCCGACGGTCACGGCACCCGCCTCCAGCGACGCGGCCGTCTCCTCCGCGCCCGGAGGCGCCGGAAGATGCGCCGCGGCGAAGGCCTCGAGCGCCCGTGTCGCCGGAGAGGGTGGCGCGACGGCGATGTCCCGCTCGACGCGCAGCGCAGCGCCGATGCGACCGCGGGCGAGCAGCGCATCCCGCTCGGCAGCGAGGTCTCCGCCCACCAGGCCCTGCTTCGTGGCCCCGTCCAGACCGAGGAATCCGACGGCCCACGATCGATCCGCGTACGAAGCCTTCTCGGGCGCCTCGAGCACGCCGAGCACGCGGTCGATGGTGGCGCAGTCCCCGTCGAAGGCGTGGTACGGATTCCGCCAACGGTCCCGCGGACGGACATCCGCCGCCACCCCCTCGAGCGCCGCGGTCCACCGTCCGAGCAGCGCGTCGCCTCCGCAGGCGCCGGCCCAGTCCGCCAGGCTGTGGGGGCTCGAAGGCCGGCGCCTCCTCCAGGAGGGCCGCCTCGGCGCTCGCGTGCACCGGCCCGGGGACGCCGGGAGTGACCTGCAGCGCGCGAGCCCACCGATGGATGTCGGGGCTCGCGTACGGATTCTGGAGCTGGGTGCGGACCGCGTCCCAGCTCGCGAGCCGCTTCAGGCCCGGCGGAGGGGCCGTGCCGACGAGGACGACGGACGTGGGCTCCCCTCCGATCACGACCACGAGGCCCGCGGTGTCGCCGGAACCCCAGCTCCAGCCCGTCGGCATGGGCACCTCGCGCTTCCCGATCACGAGGTCCGGCGGCCCGACCACGAGCCCGCGGACCTGGAGGAGCTTCAGCTGCCCCTTCAGGTCCCCCTCGAGCCCGAGCGCCCGCCAGTCGTACTCGAGCCACAGGTGCAGCGCGTCGCCCTCCCAGGCCGTCCAGATCGTGCGGACGCCGCGTGGCCCGTGCTCCGCGGGGAGCCTGCAGAGGCGCCCTCCGTCGATCTCCAGCCCGGTGAAGCACCCTCCGCTCGGCATCGCGGCCGTGCCCTCGGGCAGCGCACGAACGGTGGCGAGATCCTTCGCCGCGCCCGCAAGGGCCTGTGTCGCGAGCAGGACGAGCATGCCTCAGCGTACCCCGAGGCCCGCGCGACGCGTCGGGAGCGCGTCGATCGCGGCGAGCTCGCGCTCCACCGCGCTTCGATACGCCGCGCCGAACAGCACGACGTGGACCAGCACGAAGTACAGCCGCCAGTACGGCAGCCACGCGCGGACCTCGGCCGGCACGGGCGCGCGCGCCTCATAGGCCTCCCAGAACGCCGGCGGGAAGCCGCCGAACAGCGTCATCATCGCGAGGTCCACCGCGCGCTCGCCGGCCCACACGCTCGGATCGATCAGCGCGGCCCCTGCTGCGCTCATGTGCACGTTGCCGCTCCACAGATCGCCGTGCACCCACACCGGGCCCTCGAGCGGCGGGGTCGACCGCGCCAGCATCCGCTCCACGCGGCTCCGCAGCCCGCCGAGCACCCCGGACCCCGCGTCGAGCAGCGGCGCCATGCGGGCCTCGCGCCACACGTCCAGCGCAGCGCCGGTGCGCGCAGGGAGCTCGATCGGACCGATGAACACGGGCGCATCGAGCCCGTACGTCGCTTCGCGCGCGCCGTGGAGCCTCGCGAGCTGCGCGGCCAGCCCCTCCCAGTCCGGCGGACCGGGCGGCAGGTACGCGAGCACGATGCCTTCGGGATCGACGTACCGCACGGCCGGAACACGCACGCCGGCCCCGGCGAGGCGCTCCAGGCCGCGCGCTTCGGACGCGAAGAGCCCCGGAGGCCCACCGGGACGGGTCTTCACCACCCAGTCGCCGCTCCGCTCGACCGTGGAGACATCCCCACCCTCGAGCCTGCGCAGGCCCACGGCAGGCAGGCCGGCCCGCTCGAGGACCGCGCGACCCGTCAGGCCGGGGCCCGGTCGAGCCACGCGCCGATCGCTTCGACCAGCATGGCGTAGTTCTCGTCGAAGCCGCGCGGGCCGCCGTAGTACGGGTCGGGCACGTCGCCGCCGCCCACCGGCTCGAGCGCCAGGTGCAGCTTGTGCGCGTGCTCGGGCGGGCACCGGTCGCGCAGCGCGGCGAGGTTCGAGGCATCCATCGCGAGGACGAGGTCGAAGCGCTCGAAGTCGGCGTGGGCCACCTGCCGGGCGCGGCCCTGGAACAGCGCGCCGTTGCGCTTCAGCACCTCGATCGTGCGCGGGTCGGGCAGCTCGCCGACGTGGTACGCGGCCGTCCCGGCGCTGTCGATCTCGACGGACAGCCCGCGATCGGCGGCCATGCGGCGCGCGATGCCCTCGGCCATCGGACTGCGGCAGATGTTGCCCAGGCACACGAACAAGACCGACCGCACACGACCTCCTGCATCTGCTGCCCGCCGAGGATAGACCAACCCTCCGACCCTGTGAGGAGGGCCCGTGGGCCTGCTGAACACCCTGAAGAGCGCGCTCGGTCTGAACACCCCGGTCGTACCCCGGGATCCCGAGCCGCTGCGCCTCACCGACCCGGCGCTTTCACGGCTCTCGCAGCTGCCCCCGGGGCACGGGATCCACGTCTCCACGCGTCGCGCGGCGCGGGGTCGCGTGGTGCTCGTCGACGAGGGCGAGGCGCAGGGCCCGCCGCCCGCCGGGTACGACCGGATGACGGTCGGCGACCGCGACCTCGAGCGATTGCGGGGCCTGGTGCTCGACTACCGCGACGGCGGGTGGCACGTCACCACGCAGCTCGACCTGCGCGCCCGCGAGACGCCCAACCCGAATGGGCGGGTCTACCTGTGCAACCGATGGCTCGCCGAAGGCCGTCCGCTGTTCTTCACGGCCGAGCGCGAGGGCCTGCCCGACCTGCCGGCCGAGCTGCTCGACGTCCCCGGCGTGCAGACGGTGCTGCTCCGCGAGAACACCATCACGATCGAGCGCCAGCCCGATGCGCCGTGGGATGCGATCGACGCCGGCGTGAACAGTGCGCTGCGCACGTACTTCCTCGGCACGGGGCACCGCATCTCGGGGGAAGAGGTCGACCGCGACGGGCTGGTCGCCGAGGTGCAGGCCGTGCTCGAGAAGAACATCCTCCCCGGCATCCACGCGGATGGCGGCGACATCGAGCTGGTCTCGATCGACGAGGGCGTCGTGTTCGTCCGGATGCAGGGCGCCTGCCGCTCCTGCCCCGCGAGCACCGCGACGCTCAAGCTGGGCGTCGAACGCACGCTCAAGGCGGCTTTCCCGGATCGGATCCGCGCAGTCGAGCAGATCTGAGTCATCCTGCGGCATGCAGCTCGTCACCGGAGGCGCCGGATTCCTCGGCTCCCACCTCGTCGACGCCCTCGTGCGCATGGGGAAGCGCGTCCGTGTGCTCGACAGCCTCGCGGCGCGCCGTGGTGACGACGGGGCCCGCCTGCGCGAGCGGATCGCGAAGTTCGGGCGGGCCGTCGAGTTCGTGCAGGGCGACGTGCGCGACCCCGACATCGTGCGCAGGGCCGTGGATGGCGCGCGCCGCGTGTTCCACCTCGCACACGTCACGGGCAGCCGCCTCTCGATCGCCGAAGCCGGGCCGTGCCTCGAGACCAACGTGCTCGGCACGCAGAACCTGCTCGACGCGATGGACCGGGCCCACGTCGAGGCGTTCGTCCTGTGCTCGCACGGGCTCGTCTACGGCGAGGCGGGCACCCGGGCCAGCCGCGAGACCGACGCCCCCGCGCCCACGTCGCCGTTCGCCGCGTCGATGGTCGCCGCCGAGGCCCTGACCAGCGCGTGGGCCGCCCGGACGCGGGGCCGCGTCGCCATCGTCCGTCCGTTCACGACCTACGGGCCCCGCATGCGACCCGACTCCGCCGTCCGGATCTTCCTGGAGCATGCCGACGAGCGCCGCGAGATCGGGCTCTTCGGGCAGGACACCTCGCGCGACCTCGTGTACGCGGGCGACGTCGTTCGCGCGCTCGTCGAGTCCCGCCGGGCCCCGGCCGGCGAGAAGCCGTCGGTGTTCAACGTCGCGTGGGGCAAGCCGGTCGGCATCCTCGAGCTCGTCCGCGAGATCGAGGTGGTGACGGGGGCCCGCGTGCGCACGACGTGCCTGCCGCACCAGCCGGGCGAGCCGAAGCACACGTGGGGCAGCCCCGACCACACCGAGGAGTTGCTCGACCTGCGGCCGAAGACGCCGCTGTCCGAGGGGCTCTCGACGACCCTGCGCTGGCTCAGGCGCTCCGGGGCGGCACGAACGACGACACCATAGGCGCTCCTCGCTCCGGGCTCCTCCCGTTCCCGTTCCCGTTCCCGTTCCCGATGGGGGGGTGTCGGGGTGCTCACGACCGGGGACCGAAGGCGATTCGGCCTGGGATCCACCGGAACCGATCGACCGGCTCGCCGCGTCTCCGGGAACGGGGACGGGTACGGGAACGCGTACGGGAGGTCGCCACGCTCCCCGGTCCCCTCCACCGGTCCGCGGTCCACGGTCAACGGTCAACCGTCCACGTCGACGGCTCAGGGCTCCGGAGACTTGTTGTTCTCCTTGGCGATCTCCTTGATCCAACCGCCTTCGCGGAACGCGTAGATCGCCGACTCGTCCTGGACGTAGCAGCACTCGCCTTCTTCCGCGAGATCCGGCAGGTCGGACCGCGTCTTCACGGGCTCGCGCCAGTCCATCTGGGAGTACATCTCGGTCTTCTGGTCTTCGTGCGCCATGTCGCCCCCGGCGCCTACGAATCCCACAGGAACCCCGGCTTGTCCACCGTGCGGAGGATCGGGTCCGCGGGGCTGCGGATCCGCGGCGGGATCCGTCGGGCGGCGGGATTCGCCGGACGCCGCGCCCGGCGCCTGCGGCATTGTCGACGGGTCTCCGTGCGCTTCGTGCACTTCCTGGCCACCGGGCCAGTTTTCAGGGCCAATATCGGGCGTCCATCCGTGGTTTTTTGCTGTCCCCGAACCTGACCGACGTGTTACGAGGGCCCCTGTCGTCTTCCCCCGAGGACCATGGGACACCACATCCAGACCCTCCCTACGACGCCACTCGGCTGGTCGATCCCCGGATCTCGCCCGGTCGAGCCCGGGCGTCAGGCCGTGGTCGACGCGCTCCGCGAGCTCGCGACGCCCTTCGCCGTCGTGTCCCTCGACGGCGACATCGGCGTGTGCCGCGAGGGCCAGGTGCTGCTCGGCGCCACCACCGCTCCGCGCGGCGCCCTGCCGCTGCTCGCGTGGGTCCCGGCGCTCACGCCCGACCAGCTGGGCGATCCGTCGTTCCGCTCGCACTACGGCGTCCGGGCGAACTACGTCGCCGGCGCCATGGCGAACGGCATCGCCAGCGAAGAGCTCGTGATCGCGATGGCCAACGCCGGCCTGCTCGCGTTCTTCGGCGCGGCGGGCCTCCCCACGAAGCGCATCACCGCGGCGATCGACCGCATCCAGGCCGCCGTGGGCGACCGTCCCTACGGCTTCAACCTGATCCACAGCCCCCACGAGCCCTGGCAGGAGCAGGAGACCGTCGAGCTCTACCTCGCGCGCGGCGTGCGCAACGTGTCCGCCGCGGCGTACCTCGGGCTCACCCCGCAGGTCGTGCAGCTCCGCGTGTCGGGCATCCACACGGCCCCCGACGGCTCGATCGTGGTCCCGAACCGCATCGTGGCGAAGATCAGCCGCGAAGAGGTCGCCGAGAAGTTCCTCCGCCCTGCACCCGAGAAGATGCTCCGCGCGCTCGTCGAGAAGGGCGCGATCACCGAGCACGAGGCGAAGCTCGCCGCCCACGTGCCGATGGCCGACGACCTCAGCGCCGAGGCCGACTCCGGCGGGCACACCGACAACCGGCCCATGCCCGTGCTGCTCCCGCTGATCCTCGCCCTGCGCGACCGCGTCTGCGCGGAGGAGGGGTACGCACGGCCCGTGCGCGTCGGCGTGGGCGGCGGCATCTGCACGCCCGCGTCGACCGCGGCGGCCTTCGCGCTCGGCGCGGCCTACGTGCTGACGGGCACGGTGAACCAGGCGTGCGTCGAGTCCGGCACGTCGCCCATGGTCAAGGCCATGCTCGCCGACGCCGGCGCGGCCGACGTGGGCATGGCGCCGGCGTCCGACATGTTCGAAGCGGGCGTCGAGGTGCAGGTGCTCAAGCGCGGCACGCTGTTCGCGATGCGCGGCGCCCAGCTCTACGAGCTCTACCGGCGCCACGCCTCGCTCGACGAGATCGACGCCGACACCCTCGCGAAGCTCGAGAAGTCCGTGTTCCGCAAGCCCGTCGCCGAGGTCTGGGCCGGCTGCGAGCAGTTCTTCGCCGAGCGCGACCCCACACAGCTCGACCGCGCGGCGACCGACCCGAAGCACAAGATGGCCCTCGTGTTCCGCTGGTACCTCGGGCTCTCGAGCCACTGGGCGATCGGCGGCGACGAGAGCCGCAAGCTCGACACCCAGATCTGGTGCGGTCCCGGCATCGGCGCGTTCAACGCCTGGACGCGCGGCACCTTCCTCGCCGACCCGGCCGAGCGCCGCGTCGTCACCGTCGCCGCCAACATGCTGGCCGGCGCCGCCGCCATCACCCGCAGCAATGCGCTCCTGAACCAGGGCGTGGATGCCGGCCCCGAGAGCCGCACCTGGCGCCCCCGTCCCCTCGACCCAGGACTTCCCCGATGAGCCATCGTCATCCCCCCATCGCGATCGTCGGCATGGCGAGCCTGTTCCCGAAGGCTCCGTCGCTGGCGGCCTACTGGCGGAACATCCTGGACGCGGCGGACTGCATCTCCGACGTGCCCGCCAACCACTCGTGGGACCCGGCCGAGCACCACTCCGACGACCCGAACGCCAAGGACAAGACCTGGTGCACGCGGGGCGGCTTCCTCGACGACTACCCGTTCGACCCGGTCGAGTTCGGCATCCCGCCGAACATGCTCGAGTCGATCGACACGACCCAGCTCCTGTCGCTGATCGTCGCGCGCGAGGCGCTCATCGACGCCGGCCTCGACCCCGCGAAGAGCGACTGGGACCGCGAGAAGGTCGCGTGCATCCTCGGCGTCACCGGCACGCAGGAGATGGCGGTGACCCTCGGCGCCCGCCTGTTCGGGCCCGTGTGGCGCAAGGCGCTGAAGCGCTGCGGCGTCGACGACCGGGTCGCGGACGCTGTCGTGAACGACATCGGCGCGCACCTCCCCACCTGGACCGAGCAGAGCTTCCCCGGGCTGCTGGGCAACGTCGTCACCGGGCGGATCACGAATCGCTTCGACCTCGGCGGCACCAACGCCGTGGTCGACGCCGCGTGCGCCAGCTCGCTGGCCGCGATGCAGTACGCGCTCTCCGAGCTCACGTCGTACCGCAGCGACGTCGTCCTCACGGGCGGTGCCGACTGCCTCAACGACACGTTCATGTTCCAGTGCTTCACGCGCACGCCGGCCTTCACGAAGCAGGGCGACGCGAAGCCCTTCGACGCCCAGAGCGACGGCATCCTCATCGGCGAGGGCATCGCGATGGTCGCGTGCAAGCGCCTCGAAGACGCCGAGCGCGACGGCGACCGGATCTACGCGGTCATCAAGGGGCTCGGCAGCAGCTCGGACGGCCGCTACAAGAGCATCTACGCCCCGAACCCCGCGGGCCAGGCGAAGTGCCTGCGCCGCGCGTACGCGATGTCCGACGTGTCGCCCGCGACGGTCGAGCTCGTCGAGGCCCACGGCACCGGCACGAAGGCGGGCGACCTCGCCGAGATCACCGGCCTGAAGGAGGTCTTCGGCTCGGTCGGTCGCGACGACCGCTGGGTGCAGATCGGCAGCGTGAAGTCGCAGATCGGGCACACGAAGAGCACCGCGGGCGCCGCGGGCCTCGTGAAGGCCGTGCTCGCGCTGCACCACCGCGTGCTCCCGCCGACCGCGAAGGTCGTCGAGCCGAACCCGAAGATGGGCTTCGAGAACAGCCCGTTCTTCATGAGCCCGCACGCGCGCCCCTGGATCCGCGCGAAGGACCATCCCCGCCGCGCGGCGGTGAGCGCGTTCGGCTTCGGCGGCACGAACTACCACTGCGTGCTCGAGGAGTACGGCTCCGACACGGCGTTCCGGGCGCTCGAGCCCGCGCGCGGCGAGCTGTTCACGCTCGAGGCGAGCGACGTGGCAGGCCTCACGCGCGCCCTCGCGAAGCTCGAGGCCGACGTGCAGGTCGCCCCGACGTTCGCCCACCTCGCGCGCGGCACGCAGGAGGCCTTCACCGGCCGCCACGCCCACGTGCTGGCGTTCGCCTGCACCGCCGAGGACTTCCAGGCAGCGCTGAAGGCCGCCGCGGCGCAGCTCGGTCGCGGCCCGGGCAGCCGTGGTGACGTGCACTACGGCGTGCGCACCGGCGCTCCCGGCAAGGTCGCCTTCCTGTTCCCGGGCCAGGGCTCGCAGTACGTCGAGATGGGCCGCGACCTCGCCATCCGCTGGCCGGTCGTCCGCGCCGCGCTCGACGACGCCGACGAGCACTTCCGCCTGCACGGTCGCGCGCCGCTCTCGAAGGTCACGTTCCCGCCGCCCTACGGCGACGCCGAAGCCGACGAGGCCGCCCTGCGCGCCACCGAGTGGGCCCAGCCCGCCATCGGCGCCCTGTCGAAGGGCATGCTCGACCTGCTCGCCGCGTTCGGCCTGCGCCCGGATGCCGTCGCGGGCCACAGCTACGGCGAGCTCGTCGCGCTGTACGCCGCCGGCGTCTACGACGAGGAGGCGCTGTTCACGGCCTCCCGCGTGCGCGGCGAGGCGATGGGTGCCGGCGACCACGACCGCGGCACGATGGCCGCCGTGTCGGGCCCGCTCGACCAGATCCAGCGCGTCATCGCGCGGGTGCCGGGCGTCGTGCTCGCGAACCGCAACCACCCCGAGCAGGGCGTCATCTCCGGCAGCCGCACCGCGATCGACCAGGCCGTGAAGGCCCTGGAGGCCGCCGGGCTCGCCGCGAAGCCGATCAGCGTGAGCGCCGCGTTCCACAGCGAGCTCGTCGCCGACGCCGTGGTGCCGTACGGCAAGGCGCTCGGCGCGCTGTCGTTCGCGAAGCCGCGCATCCCGGTCTACGCCTGCGCCACCGCGCAGCCCTACCCGAGCGACGGGAACCTCGCGCGCCGCATGCTCTCCGAGCAGATCGCGCAGCCGGTCGACTGGGTGGGCATCGTGCAGAACCTCGCCGCTTCGGGCGTCCGCACCTTCGTCGAGGTCGGGCCGAAGGGCGTGCTCTCGACGCTCGTGCGCAAGACCCTCGGCAACCGCACCGACATCGCGGTCGTCGCGATGGACCGCCACCGCCACCGCGTCGACGGCGACCTCCAGCTGAAGAACGCCCTCGCCCAGCTGCTCGCGGCGGGCGTGGCGGTCGACCTGGAGCCGCTGCTCGGTCAGGCGCTCCCGCCCCTGCCGCCCGTCGGCCGGAGCAAAGCGACCGTCGGCCTGAACGGCGCAAACTACAAATTCGAGTCCACGAAGCACCCGCCGGAGACCGAGGCCATCCGCCAGGCCCGGCTCATCGCCCAGCGCGCGGGCGTCGCGCCCGCGCCAGCCCCCGCGCCCGTCCACACCGCACCCGCCGCGAAGGCCGCGGCTCAGAAGCCCGTCCCGACCGCTCCGTCCGCGAAGGCTCCGCCCGCGGCCCCGAGCGCGAAGCCCGCATCCGCACCCGTGCCCGCGCGCACGACCCAGAGGATAACCGCCATGTCCGACGACCTCACCGCCCTGCTCGAGTCCACGCGCGCCACGCTGCTCGCGTTCCAGAGCACCCAGGAGCGCACCGCCCAGGTCCACGCGGACTTCCTCCGCGCCCACGCCGAGGCCAACGCGAGCTTCCACACGCTGTTCCAGACCCACGCCCGGCTCGTCGAGCTCGCGGCCACGGGCCAGTCGAGCATCCCGATCGCGCGTCCCAGCGTCAGCGCCGCGCTCCAGCCCGCAGCGCCCGCCCCCGTCGCCGCCCCGGCTCCCGTTGCCGTTGCCGCGCCTGCTCCGCTCGCCGCAGCGCCGGTCCCCGCCCTCATGCCGCCGAGCGCCGACACGTCCGGCATGAAGTCGATGATGAGCACCGAAGCCGCCGCGCTCGTGGGCTCGTTCCTCGGCCAGGGCACGAAGACGCCCGCCACGCAGAAGCTCCCGGGCCTCTCCACCACGGTCGCCGTCGCCGACGACATGCCTCCCCTGCTCGACGCGCGCGCGAAGCCCATCACGCCCACCACCGGTCGGAACGGCACGCCCCAGCCGGCCGCTCCCGCGGTCCACGCTCCCCGGCCCACGGTCCCCGCCCCGCAGAGCGCCGCGCCCGCCGACGACGCCATCGCCAACGCCATGTTCGACGCCGTGGCCGAGAAGACCGGCTACCCGCGCGACATGCTCGAGCCGGGCATGGACCTCGAGGCCGACCTCGGCATCGACTCCATCAAGCGGGTCGAGATCCTCTCCGCCGTGCAGGACAAGGTCCCCGGGCTCCCCGAGCTCGACAACGACCGCCTGTCCGCGCTGCGGACGCTGGAGGAGGTCACCGCGTACCTCGCGGAGACCGCTGGAGTCGCGCCCGTCGCGGCCCGTTCGACGCAACCCCCCGCCATGGTGCGACTTCTACCCGGCGTAGCCCTGCTCCGGAAGGAAGTGCGCGTCGTGCCGTGTGGTCCGGGGCTCCCGGCCGTTCCTGCCGGGCGCATCGCGGTCACCGCGGACAAGCTCGGCAAGGCCGAGAAGCTCGTCGAAGCGCTGCGTTCGCGCGGCGTGGACGCGTTCGTCGTCGACCCCGACTGGTCGGCTCCCCTCGCGATCCCGGCGTGTGACGGCGTCGTGCACCTCGCGTGCGTCGGTGCGAGCGGCGACGACCTCGTCGAGCGCGTGCGCGGCGCGTTCCTGCTCGCGAAGGCCACCGGGCCCGTGCCGTTCTTCGCGACGGTGAGCGCGATGGGCGGCGACTTCGGGCTGAAGAAGTGCAAGGAGCCGCTCCAGGGCGCGCTGGCCGGCCTCCCGAAGACCCTGTCGCACGAGTGGGACGGGCGCTTCCTCGCCGTGGACATCGACCCGACCGCTGCCATCGACCGCCTCGCCGAGGCCCTCGTGGAGGACCACGGGGCCGTCGAGATCGGCGTGCAGCGCACGGGCATCTTCCACCTGCACAACGCGGTGGCGCGGATGCCGGGCTCCGACAGCGGCGCGCCGTGCCGGCCGGGCGATCTCGTCGTCGTGAGCGGCGGTGCGCGCGGCGTGACCGCGGCCGTGGTCATCGAGATGGCGAAGCGCTGGAAGCCGGAGCTCCTGCTCCTCGGCCGCTCCGCCGTGGCCGAGGGCGACCCGGCGTGGGCGTACGGCGTGCCGGACGACCAGCTCCAGGCGGCGTTCATCGCAGACGCCCGCCAGCGCGGCGCGAAGTTCACCCCGAAGGAGATGACGGGCGCCGTGGGCAGGGTCCAGGCGGCCCGCGAGGTGCGCGACAACCTCGCCGCCATCCGCGCGGCCGGCTCGAAGGTCACGTACGCGAGCGTCGACATCCGCGACGCGGACGACGTCGAAGCCGCCGTGGCCCGCATCGGCAAGCCGGTCGTCGGCATCGTGCACGGCGCCGGCGTGCTCGCGGACAAGCTGCTGGTCGACAAGACCCCCGAGCAGTTCGACAGCGTGTTCGGCACCAAGGTGGACGGCCTCGACGCCCTGCTCTCGGTCACGGACCGCAACCTCGCCTTCGCGGTGATGTTCGCCAGCGTGGCCGGTCGCTACGGCAACATCGGCCAGTGCGACTACGCCATGGCGAACGAGGTCCTCACGCACACCGGGCTGCAGCTCGCGCAGCGCGGCGTCCGCGTGAAGTCGTTCGATTGGGGCCCGTGGGAGGCCGGCATGGTCACTCCGGCGCTCAAGAAGGCCTTCGAGGAGCGCGGCCTGACCGTCATCCCGCTCGACCTCGGCGCGCAGCTGTGCTGCGACGAGCTCGAGCACGGCGGGGACTGCGTCGAGGTCGTGGTGGAGGGCCCGCGCCCGAGCACCGGCGCGATCACGCGCACCCTGACGGTCGGCGAGCACCCCTACCTCTCCGACCACGCGATCGACGGGACGCCCGTCGTGCCGGTCGCGATGGTCATGGAGTGGTTCGCGGACGCCGCGCGCCAGACGTACCCCACGATGCACGTCTGCGCGGTCGAGGACCTCTCGGTGCTCAAGGGCATCGTCCTCGAAGGCGGGCGGGCCGAGCTCACGCTGTCCTGGAAGCCCGCCGAGGCGCCGCCCGGCGAGATGGCCCTCGCCATGGAGCTCGCGTCGCCGAACCGCCCGCACTACCGCGCCACCGTGCGCCTCGCGTTCGAGGCGCCGGTCGTCGCGCGCTTCGGTGGGAGCAACGGGCTCGGCAAGCAGCGCTTCACGGCCGAGACATACGGGCAGTGGCTGTTCCACGGCCCCGCGTTCCGCGGCATCGACGAGGTGGTCGGCTACTCCGACCACGGCATCGTCGCGTGGCTCAAGAGCAGCACCCCGGAGGCCCTCGGCCTTGGCGGCACCGAGTGGACGACCGACCCGCTGACCGTCGACAGCGCGCTCCAGCTCATGCTGCTGTGGGTCGGCGAGACCCATGGCGCGCGCGCGCTCCCCTGCAGCATCAAGTCGTTCCGGCAGTTCAAGCCGTTCGACGGCCGGGTGGCGTGCCACCTGGAGATGACGCGGTCGAACGCGGCGAGCGGCCGGTTCCAGGCGACGTTCGTGGACGAGCAGGGCGAGATCGTCGCCGAGCTCGACGCCGGGGAGTACGCGGCGCGGCGGTAGGATCGGGGATGCACCTGCTCCCGCTGCTGCTCGGATGCTCCGCGACGACCGAACCGGACCCCTGGCCCGACGACGGTTCGGCAGTGCTCGTCGGCGTGGACGGAGCGAAGTCCGGCGAGCGCGTCCACACCTGCTGGATCGACGACGGGCCCGACCGGCTCGTCGTCGCATCCGGAGCCGCCTTCCAGGACGGGGCGGTCGCCGGGCCGTCGAGCATCCACTTCGTCCCGGCGGACGTGCTGCAGCCGGGTGTCTCGGTCCAGCTCTACGATCCCGATGTCCCTCGCATCTTCGACGACCGGGTCGCGTCCGATTTCGTGCACTTCATCCTCGCAGAGCAGCGAGGGGACGACTGCGCGGTGGTGTTCAACGATCCCGACCGAGGCGCCCGGATCGCACGTGGGCTCGTCGACGAGAGCGTGCACTGGGAGGCCGTGGAGGTCGTGGCCGAGCTCGCGCCACAGTGGCCAGCAGGGCCCTGCGGAGACGTGAACGGCGACGGTGAGCTCGACCTCTGCTTCGAGAGCCTCGCCGCCCTGCTCGGCCCGGACTTCGTGGAGCGAATCGACCTCTATGGCATGGACCAGGTCATCAGGGCCCCCAGCGCCCTGATCGGGGGTTCGATCGTCCTGGACGACTTCGCCGGTGGGGTCTCTCGCTGGAGCCTCCCGGTCACCGAGAGCGACCTCGTGCTTCGACACATGCCGAGCGGCTATCCGCGGTCCCACGCCGGACTCCGTTCGTGCGGAGGGCTCACCTCGGGCGGCGGGGAGGCGTTCTTCGTGAGCGGACACATGGCCGAGGACCGCCGCGGGATCGGCTGGGTGCTGCCCGTCGACTACGACGCGTCCACCACCATCGTCGACAACGCCGTGGCGACGCTCACGCCCCACCCGGAGGCCGGATGGTTCGGGTTCTCCTGTGACGTGGCGGACATGAACGGCGACGGCGAGCCCGACCTGCTCGTCGGCAGCCCCGGGAACGACTCCAGCGATGGCCTCGGGCGGGTGTACCTGTTCGAGGGTCCGGTCGCGGGCACGCTCGATGCGGACGACGCTCGCGCCGTCTGGACGGGCCCCGACGAGCTGTCGGCCTACGGGATCAGCGTGGCGGCGGGCGATTTCGACGACGATGGGGTGATGGACCTCGCGATCGGCGCGCCCTACACGAGTCGCGACGAGCCCGGCGAGGGCGCGGTCCACGTGCTCTTCGATCCGCTCGCCGAGCCGTGAGACCGGCGGAGGGTGTCAGGGCGTGCGGTCGCCCGCGTACACGAACCGCCAGCGCTGCCCGTCCTGCGTGCCGTCGATGGCGGCCATGGTGACCGGCGGGTTCGGGTAGACCGTCGAGGCCTGGAGCACGACGGCATCCGTGTACGCCTCGACGGACAGCCGGACGAAGTCCGTGCCCGGCGTCACGCGCCACCGCTGGGAGCCGCTGGAGCTGTTCGTCGCCACCATCGTGGGCGTGCTGCCCGACCCGCTCACCGAGAGCGCCTGGGCGTCCCCGTACCACTGGCTCCGCACGCTGAACGAGTCGTTCGGCGTCGCGACGAAGTACCACAGGCTCATCGGGTCGTTCAGGAAGGCGTCCTCGAGCCGCGTGGTCTCGTCGGCCTGGAGCGTGAGGACCACGTCGGAGCCGTGCTCGACGGAGTAGACCCGGTAGAGCGACTGCTCGTCGAAGTAGAGGGTGGTGAAGACCTGGGACCAGGGCCCCGGCATCACAGCCCCGTTCTCGGCGACGAGACCGTCGATCCGCAGCGTGTACGCCGTGCGGAACTCCTCGAGGGCGTCGATCGGCTCGACCCGGACGAGGCGCCCGTCGAGGGTGACGTCGATCGGCACGTCCCCGTCGGGGCCGGTGAGCGTGATGTCCGCGGTGGACGCCGCCACGTCGATGTCGTGGAACAGGTTGGCCACCAGCGCGCCGCGCGGGTCGACGCGGGTCGTCGCCGAGGTCGTCTCCACGACCATGGACGTGTCGAGCGCGACGGTCAGGGTGCCCACCTCGGCGCGCAGAGCGCCCACGAGCGGCGACACGTCGGCGTCGAGCGCCGTGCACGTGACGCCCTCGACCAGCAACACGCGGACGGGGTGCTCGCCGGGCGTCGCGAAGGCGGTGCTCGACAGCGAAGCCGGGAGGGCGGCACCGGGCGCCGGACCCGCGGAATCGAGGTCGACGCAGGTCATCGGCGTGCTGCCGATCTCGACGAGCAGGGCCGCACCGCAGTCCGCGCAGGCCTCCGAATTCCCCCAGGTACCCTCGATGTCGTAGCCGAGCAGCTCGTTGTGGAGGACGCTCCACGTGGGGCCCGGATCGCCGAGGATGGCGAAGCCCGTGACCTCGAGGCCCGCCTCGCCCGCGACCGGCGTGTCGGTGTCGGTGTCGACCGGCGGTGTGGGCTCGGAGGCCTTGCAGGCGACGAGGCCGACGAAGAGGAGGGAGAGACGCAAAGGCCGTCCTGGTGCGGGCTCACGGAGCACGGTGCCCCAGGCCCGATCCAGTGTCAACGGCCTCCGGATGTCAGGGGACGACGGTCAGCGTGATACCTCTGCGGCGTGCGAACCCCGCTCGCCACCGCGCTCGCCGTCTCCGCGCTGCTGCTCCCGGCGTGCCACGGGCGCTTCCGCCACGCCGTCGAGAACCTCGGCGAGGTCCGCCTGGTGCCCGAGACCCGCACCGGGCCGGATGTCGACCTGGCGCGCATCTACTCCGCAGACCCGGGCATCGCGGGGGTGATGGCGGAGTCCTACAACCTCTCGCAGATGATGCGGGAGGGCCGACTGTCGGCGATCATCGCCGAGAAGATCGACGCCGACCAGATGAATGCCGCGTTCGTCTACGGCATCCGCGAGCAGCTCGACGGCGGCCCGCCATTCTCCGCGACGGACGCCGGCCAGGCGCGCATCGACCTCCGCGTCGTGGACTGGGGGCTCGAGGTCACCGGATACCCCTTCCCCGCCGTGTTCACGTACAAGATCCGCGCCCGCGGCACGCTCCCCGACGGCACGCCGTTCTACCGCGCGACCTTCAAGTGCACGGGCGACGCCGGAGAGGCCCGCTGGATCGACGCCTACGGCTGGGGCTCCCGCGACGAGCAGCGGCTGGAGGCCCTCCCCGCGGAGGTCGTGCAGGAGACCTTCGACAAGGCCGCCTACGCGTGTGGCCACCAGTTCGCCGAGAAGCTGCGCCAGCACGCCGGGCTGTAGGATGCGGGCATGAACGACGACAAGGCCAGCCAGAACCTCGCCAACACCCTCGGCCAGCTCCGCGACCTGCGCGGGTGGACGCAGAGCCAGCTCGCCGAGCACTCCGGCGTGCCCCGGCCGACCATCGCCACGCTCGAGAGCGGCAGCGCGAACCCCACGATGGGCGTCCTGGTGCGGATCGCGCGCGCGCTCGGGGTGACGATCGACGAGCTCGTCAGCCCGCCCATCGCGGACGTGCGGATGTTCCGGAGCGCCGACCTGGCCGAGCAGATCCGCGGCACGGTGCGCGTCCGCGAGCTGGTGCCCGACGCCCTGCCGGGCATCACGGTCGAGCGGCTGGCGTTCCCGCCGGGGTCGCGGATGTCCGGCGTCCCCCACAAGCCCGGCACGCGCGAGTACCTCACGTGCGAGCGCGGCCAGGTGCGGCTCACCGCGGCCGGCGAGACCTTCGAGCTCGGCCCGGGCGACGTGGTCGTGTTCCGCGGCGACCAGCGCCACGGCTACCTGAACCCCGGCGCGGACGAGGCGGTCGCCTACAGCGTCGTCGTGCCCGTCCGGTGATTGAGGGCCTCTGACGGGCTCGTCCGGCGTCTGTGCGCTATCTGCGTCGTCCGATTCTCCTGGAGGCGCGCGTGCTGAAGTTGTTCGAGCTGTTCACGATGGGGCTGCTGCAGTTCTGTCTCGTCCGGCAGGGCGAGACGAAGATCGTCGAGCGCCGCGGGAAGTTCCAGCGCGTCGCGGAGCCCGGCGTGTCGTGGCTGTTCACGATGTGGGGCTACGGCGACATGGTCGGCAAGTTCACCATCAGCAAGGTCATCCAGACCGAGGCCGGCCCGCGGCTCGTGGCCCAGCGCAACGTCGACACGATCAGCACCCGGATGCAGGTCGACGACTACCCGAAGGAGTCGATCATCACGCGCGACAACGCGACCGTCTTCATCGACGCGGTCGTGTACTACAAGGTCGTCGACCCGCACAAAGCCGTCTACCAGGTCGAGGACTACGTGGCGGCGCTCCAGAAGCTCGTCCAGTCGGCGCTGCGCGACGAGTGCGGCAAGTACGAGCTCGACGAGCTGCTCACGAGCCGCGACCAGATCAACCACGCCCTGCGCACGAGCCTCGACGAAGCGACCGACCCGTGGGGCATCAAGGTCGACCGCGTCGAGCTGAAGGACATCGACCTCGCGGAGTTCGGCAAGATCCTCGCCGAGCAGCGCGCGACCGAGACCCGCCGCCGCACCGCCGTCACCGAGGCCGAAGGCGAGAAGCGCGCCCAGATCCTCCGCGCCGAGGGCCTCAACGAGTCCACCGTCCTCGAAGCCGAGGCCCGCAAGACCTCGACGGTCCTCCAGGCCGAAGCCGAGAGCCAGGCCGCCATCCTCCGCGCCGAGGCCGAGGCCACGGCGCTCGTGAAGCAGCGCGAGGCCGAGGCGAAGGGCTTCGAGATGCTCAAGACCGTGTTCGCCGACGGCTCGGTCGAGTCGACGCAGCTCCTCGAGGTGCTCCGCGTGCTGAAGGCGAGCGAGATCAGCGGCCAGCTCGCCAACGGGCAGGCCACGAAGCTCTTCCTGCCCGCCGACATCGGGAACCTGTTCGGGCTCGTCGAGCGCGTCAAGCAGGCCTGATCTCACGCCGATCCCACGGTCGCTGGCCGCCCTTCGCAGAATCTGGATACCCTCCCGCACCCCGACCCGACCTCCGGAGGTCCCATGCGTCTCACCCTCGCCCTCGCCGCGCTCGTCGGCTGCACCGCCGAAGAGGCCACCGTCCACCCCGACCTGCCGGTCCAGACCCAGGGCAGCTCCTCGCTCGCCACGGACGCCGCGATCCAAAACTTCCTGGCGTCTGGCGCCGAGTTCGGCGTGCTCGTCGACCCGGCGACCGGCGAGACCGCGACGCTGCAGAACCTCGAGCGCACCGTGAACAGCGGCGACTTCGTCGAGCTCGGCGCCGTCTGCACCGACTGTGGCGACCCGATCTGCGCCACCGGTCCGCAGCGGAGCGTCTCGGTCTCGCTCGAGCGCACGACGGGGAGCGGCCCTGTCGGCATCTCCTACACGAGCGCACCGAACTTCAT
Organism: Alphaproteobacteria bacterium; assembly: GCA_020632875.1. Taxonomy (GTDB): domain Bacteria; phylum Myxococcota_A; class UBA796; order UBA796; genus JACKEQ01. The sequence goes on along the minus strand of JACKET010000001.1, from coordinate 568,518 downwards.
GCCGGTCGCAGAGACCTGCAACGGCGCCGCGTGCCCCGACCCCAGCGTGGATGCGGGTGCCGGGCCCGTGCCGTTCGACGTCGACATCGTCGGCAACCTGTCGGCCTGCGCGGCGTTCGGGGTGTACTTCGACACGGAGGACACCACCCCGCCGACCCTGGCGCCGCTGCAGAACGCGACCGCCACGTTCTCCCAGAGCATCTCGGGCAGCTGGACCGCTTCGGAGATGATCGACGGCAACCTGTCCGGAACGAACGGCTGGGCCATCGCGAGCCTGTTCGGCGTGCAGACCGCCGTGTTCGAGACCGTCGCCGACACGCCCGCCTACGGCACCGGCACCGAGGTCACCGTGCAGATCCAGCACACGTACACCTCGCTCCCCGGCCACATGCTCGGCTGCTTCGAGCTCTCGGTCACCGACGCGGATCGCACGCAATTCGCCGACGGCCTGCAGACCGGCGGCGACATCGGCGCGGCCGCGATCTGGACGCCGCTCGCGATCTTCGACGTCACCTCCACCAACGCCGCGCAGAACCCCGCGATCGCCGGCAACCGCGTGGTGATGGTCGACAGCGACAACAGCAACCTCGCCACCTACGTGGTGCGCGGCGACACGAGCCTCACCGGGATCACGGGGTTGCGCCTCGACTCCTGCCTCGACCCTCTGCTGGTCCCGTCGCTCGGCCACACCGGTCCGGGCACGGCGTCCAACACCAACTTCGTGGTGAACGAGCTCACGTTCGCGACCCGCGCGCAGTAGCCGCGCGCGAACTGGCCGGCGGGCCAGTGGTCCCCTCTGGAGAGGCCCGATAGATCGGGCCTCTTGGAGGTTCTTTGGACTTCGCCATCGTCGCCGTCGACTGCATCCTTCCCGGCTCTCCGGACGCCGACCACTGGATGCAGGCGACCGCCTCCGCCATCCGCCCGGTGCCCGGGAACCGCTGGCCCCGTCGCTCGCTCGAGAACGCGACGCCCGGCACCCCCGACCGCACCGTGAGCCGGCTCGGCGCCTGGCTCGACGACCGCGACGGCCTGATCCCGTGGACCGAGCGCGTGCTGCAGCGCGTGCTCGACGCGAGCCGCGTGAGCCCGAAGAAGACCCACCTCGTGCTCGCGAACCTCTCGCTGCCCTCGACCGCCGCGGTGCGGGGGCTCGACCTGACGGGCGTCGACCCGATCCCCGCCCTCCTCCAGGGCGAGCCGCAGCCGCGCCACTCCAGCGCGCCGGCCGAGCACGCCGCCCGGTTCTTCGGGCTCGCGAGCGCCGTGTCCCTCGACGCGGCCTGTGCGTCGGGCCTCTACGCCGTGCGCCTCGCGTGCGACGCGCTGGCGTCCGGGCGCTGTGACGCGGCCATCGCGGCGGGCGTGCAGGCCTGCGACCCGTCGTACCTGCTCGTCGGGTTCTCCCAGCTCCTCGCCCTGTCGCCCACCGGCACGCCGCGCCCGCTCGACCGCGAGGCGAACGGCCTCGTCGTCGGTGAGGGGGCGGCGGCGGTCGTGCTGAAGCGCCTGCCCGACGCCATCGCCGCGGGAGACCCCATCCACGCGGTGCTCCGCGGAGGCGGCCTCGGGAACGACGGTCGCAAGGGCAACATGCTGTCGCCCGACACGCGGGGGCAGCTCCGCGCGATGCGCGCCGCCTGGGCATCCACGGGGCTCGACCCGCGCGAGCTCGGCTACATCGAGTGCCACGCCACCGGCACGAAGCTCGGCGACGCGACCGAGGTCCGCTCGCTGCGCGCCCTGCTCGAAGAGGCGGGTCCCGTCGACACGCCCGTGGCCGTGGGCTCTGCGAAGGCCCTGATCGGCCACACCATCACGGTGGCCGGGCTCGCCGGCCTGCTCCGTGCGGTGGGTGCCGTGCGGGAGGGCCGGATCCCCAAGGGTCCCGAGGCACCGCTCGAGATCCTCGAGGAGTCGACGCACCTCCGCAGCTCGCCGGGCGAGGCCTGGCCGAAGGGCGTGCCGCGCCGCGCCGCCGTGAGCGCGTTCGGCTTCGGCGGCACGAACGCCCACCTCATCGTCGACGCGCCGCCCGCCCGTCCGGCTGCGAAGAGGCCCGCCGCACCGCCGCCGCAGCCCGAGCGCGAGGGGCGGTTCGGCATCCGCGCCGGCCTGCGCCGCATCCTCCAGCGCGACCGGCCCACCGCCGAGAACCCCGCACCGCCGCCCGAGCCGCTGCAGCTGCCCGCCGTGGAGCCCGCACGCCTCGTGCAGACGCCGCGCCTCGCGGTGGTCGGGGTGGCGGCGCAGATCGGGTCCTACCGGAACGAAGCGCTCTTCGCGGCCCTCGCCGCAGGCCGGAACCTCGCCGACGCCCGCGGGCGCACGCCGATCGACGCTGTGCACGTCGATCCGCGCCGGTGGCGCATCCCCCCGCTGGAGCTCGCGGACGTCCTTCCGCAGCAGCTGCTCGCCATGGAGGTCGGCGCCGACGCGCTCGAGGTCGCCGGGCTCGACGCGCGGAACACCGGCTGCATCTTCGGGATGGGCCTCGATCCGCAGGTCTGCGAGCAGGTCGTCCGCTGGGCGGCCGACGCCGTGGAGCGCGTGCCGCCGCTCGACGCGCAGCGCGTGCAGGGCCAGCTGCCGAACTTCGTCGCGAACCGGCTCTCGGCCCAGCTCGACCTCGAGGGACCTTCGTACACCGTGAGCGCGGGCGGCGCGTCGGGGCTCGTCGCGCTCGACCATGCCGCGCGGCTCCTCGCCAACGACGCCGTCGACGCCGTGGTCGTGGGCGCCGTCGACCTCGCCGGGCCCGTGCAGGGCGGCATCGCGCTCGTGGTCCGCCGCCTCGACGACACCCCCGTCGAAGCGCGCCTCGCCGCGATCGACCTCGAGCCCAAGGGCACCGCCGCCACGCGAGGCGAGCACTCCGGCGTGCTCACCGGGCTCCTCGACTGGCTCACGGCCTGGGCGCGCCGCGAGGACGGCCCCGTCACGGCCGAGGCTCCGGCCGGCACCGTGTCCGTCGGCCTCTCCGGCTCCCGTCCCCCGCAGCGCCAGCCCGCCGAGCGCTCGCGCCCCCTCGTGGTCCCCAACGGCCGCTACACCCCCGAGATCGCGGACTTCTACGGGTCCGACCGGCCCGCGCACGTCCTGTCGGGCCCGGTGCAGGACCACCCGACGCCGGGCTGGTCGGCCTGGCTCCGTCCCGTGGATGCCGATGCGCCCGTCCCGCAGGCGCCTCGCGCCGCAAGAGAGGCTCCGACCCCTGCGCGCAGGGCTCCAGCCAGCACCCACCCCGCTCCGCCCCCGATGCACATGGCTCCGTCGGCCGCGGTCGGCATGGAAGCTCCCGTCGAGGCCCCTGCGCTCGACCCCGGCCTGCTCGGCGAGCTCGACGCCATGGGCGCGCTCGCCGGCACCCTCGCCCGCGCGAACGACGCGCTGGCCGACGCGCATTCGCTGTTCCTCGAGAGCCAGGCCGAAGCGGCCCGCCAGCTCGTGCGGCTCGGCGAGGCCCTCCGGAGCGTCGATCCGGATGCGCTCCCGGCGGGTCTCGAGTCGTGGACCGAGGCCGTGGACCGTGGACCGTGGACCGTGGACCGGGAGGCGCCGCCGGCAGGCCGGACGAGCTCGAGGCCCGCGCCCCGCGTGCTGACCGGGCCGCCGCCGCGCAGCTACGACCGCGAAGCGCTGCTCCTGCACGCGTCCGGCAGGCTCTCCGAGGTCTTCGGGCCCACGTTCGCCGACCAGGACGCGTACGAGCCCCGCACGCGGATGCCGGAGCCGCCGCTGCTCCTGTGCTCCCGCGTGCTCACCGTCGAAGGCGAGCCCGGGAAGCTCGAGGCGTCGCGCATCGTCACCGAGTACGACCTGCCGACGGACGCCAGCTGGTCGCACCACGACGGCAAGCCGAACGCCTGCGTCATCGTCGAGTCCGGCCAGGCCGACCTGTTCCTCGTGTCGTTCCTCGGGATCGAGGCGCACTGCAAGGGCGAGCGGGTCTACCGGCTGCTCGACTGCGACCTCACCTTCCACGGGCCGCGTCCCGAGGTCGGCGAGACGCTGCACCACGACATCCGGATCAAGCGTTTCGCCCGTCTCGGCGGGACGATCCTGTTCTACTTCGAGTACGACTGCACCTCGAACACCGACGGGCGTCCGGTGCTGTCGATGCGCAACGGATGCGCCGGGTTCTTCACGCCCGAAGAGCTCGCGACGCCCCACGGCGTGGACCCGAAGCCCCTGCCCCTCGAGAAGCGCCCGGCTCCGACGGCTCCGCTGCGGCACACGTCCGTCACGGCCCTCGGCGCCCGGGGCGTCCAGGCCATCGTCGAAGGGCGCTACTCCGACGCGTTCGGCCCCGGCTTCGCGGACGCGGACGGCTCGCGCCTCACGCTCCCCGACTCCGAGTGGCGCCTCGTGCACCGCATCGAGGAGGTGCGGACCTCCGGAGGCCCCTACGGGCTCGGGATCGCGCGCTTCGAGCAGGTCCTGCGGGACGACGACTGGTTCAACCCCTGCCACTTCAAGGGCGACCCGTGCATGCCGGGCACGCTGATGCTCGAAGGCTGCCTGCAGGCCGTCCAGACGTGGCTCGTGGCCGCCGGCGTGCCGGCGACCCACCGCGAGCACCTGTTCGAGCCGCTCCCCGAGCTCCCGTTCGAGCTGCGCTGCCGCGGCCAGGTCGTGCCCGGGCACTCGAGCCTCGTCTACGAGGCCCGCATCAGGGAGGCCCGCCTCGACGGAACCCCCTACGCCATCGCCGACGTCCTCCTCTCGGTGGACGGCACCCCCGTGGTCCTCGCGAAGAACATCGGCGTCACCGTCGGCCTGCGCGGCGCGACGGCGGGGATCGACGCCGCCGGCCCCACCGGAGAGGCTCCACGGTCCACGGTCCACGGTCCACGGTCCACGGCGACGCCCGTCGTCGACACCCGTCGCATCTACGAGTACTCCATCGGCGACGCCGAGCGCGCATTCGGCCCCCGCTACGCCGAGTACGCCGGGATCAGCCCGCGCTGTGCCCGGATGCCCGGCCCGCCGCTGCTCCAGATGACCCGCGTCATCGAGGCCGAGCACCCGTTCGAGGTCCGGCAGGGCGAATCGGTCGCCATCGAGTACGACGTGCCGCCGAACGCCTGGTACTTCGAGCCCACGCCGGGCACGTCGATGCCGTTCGCCATCCTGCTCGAGACCGCGCTCCAGCCGTGCGGCTGGCTGACCGCGTGGCAGGCGGCGGGCATCAAGGACGGCCGCGACCTGTTCTTCCGGAACCTCGGCGGAAAGGCCACGCAGCACGTCGAGATCTGGCCGGACGCCGGCACGCTCACGACGCGAACGAAGCAGACGGTCGTCGCGGAGAGCGCCGGGCTGCTCATCCACAACTTCGCGCTGACCGTGCACGCCGGCGACACGCTGGTCTACGACTGCACCACGAGCTTCGGGTACTTCACCGCGAACGCCCTCGACGGGCAGAAGGGCCTGCCGCTCAAGGACGAGGAGCGCCGGCGCGCCGCACGCGCGAAGGCCTCGGGCCGCACGATCGATCTGCGCGATCACCCGTCGATGCCGCGGGGCGACTGGCGGAACCTCGACGAGGTCGTCGTGATCGACGAGACCGGCGGCAAGGCCGGCCTGGGCTTCTACGAGGCCGTGAAGCACATCGACCCCACCGAGTGGTTCTTCACGGCGCACTTCTTCCTCGACCCCGTCATGCCGGGCTCGCTGGGCCTCGAGGCCTCGCTCCAGCTCGCGCGCTTCGTGCTGGAGGACCGGACCGGCCGCAAGGCCCGCACGACGCCGATCCGCCTGAACGTCCCCCACGAGTGGAAGTACCGCGGCCAGATCCGCCGTCCCGTGAAGCAGATGACGCTCGAGCTCGAGGTCACGTCGATCACCGACGACGAGATCGTGTTCGACGCGGTGCTCCGCGGGGACGGGCTGCCGATCTACGAGATGATCGGCTTCGGCATCACCGCGGTGGAGCCCCGCGAAGCCCCCGCCCCGCCGGCCCTCCCGGCGCGTGGTCCCCACGTCGGGGCCCTTCTGGACGACTTCACGGTCCACGGCAATGCCGGGACCGGCCGCCTGCGGCTCGATCCGGCGCGCTTCCCCTGGCTCGCGGACCACTGCCCGACCGTCACCGCGCCCGCGCTCCCCATGGCGTTCGCCGCCGAGATCGCCGCCGAAGCCGCGCTGCAGATCCGCCCCGGCGCCCTCGTCACGGGCGTCCCCGTGCTCGAGGCCGAGAAGTGGATCCACACCGGTGACGGCCCGATCGACCTGCTCGTCGTCGCTGTGGCGGAGGGCGATCACGTCGCCGTGAGCCTCGCCGTCCACGTCGACAACCCGCGGTTCCCGAAGCTGTCGGGGCCGAAGGTCCACATGAAGGCTGTGGTCCAGCTCGGCGACGCGTACCCCACAGCACCCGCAATCCCCGGAACGCTCGACGGCGCCGCGCCCGTCGGCCTGTCGATCGACGCGTACTACGGCGGCGGGCTGACCTTCCACGGGCCGAGCCTGCAGGGCATGACCGACCTCGGCGTGCGCAGCGCCACCGGCGCCATCGCGACGTTCCACACGAAGCCCGACGCCGTGCTGAACGGGCCGGGCGCGCCGTTCGTGCTCGACCCGCTGCTGCTCGACACCGCGACGCACCCGATGGTCTCGGGCGAGCCGGAGATCTGGTCGCCCGAGATCGGGCCCGGCCACCTCGCCTACCCCGTGAAGGCGGAGGGCATGCGGTTCTACGGTCCCCGGCCCGAGGGCGCGGTGACGTGCCGCCTCGACCTCGTGCACGCCGATGCCCGCACGCTGGTGTTCGACGTGGCGCTGGTGGGCGCGGCCGGGACGTGGTGCACGTTCCGGTGGACCGAGGCGCTCGTGCCGGGCGGCCCGGTGCTCGGCCACGACACGCCGACGCGCAAGGCGTTCGTGTGGGACGGGGTCCCCGTGCCGGAGGTGGCGATCGGTGCCCGGAACGGCGAGGTATTCCGCGTGTCGGCGGCGGATCTCGTCGAGCCCATCGAGGGGACGCTCGTGGGGCTGTTCTGTACGGAGGCCGAGCGGAGGGACTACGCGGCGTCGGCGGACCGGCGCGCCTGGGAGCTGAAGCGCTTCGCCGCGAAGGGCGCGGTGCGGGCGTGGCTGCAGGATCGCGTGCGGGACGTGCACCCGCGGGACCTCGACCTGCTCGACCTGCGGGACGACCGGTTCATCGCGACGAACTGCCCGGCGCTCACGGCGCAGGAGCTCGTCGACGCCCTCGGGCCGACGCGCTTCCACATCGAGGTGCGCAGCGGCGCGGACTGGGCCGAGGCGTGGCTCGTGCCGACCGGCTGGCCGACCTGATCAGGCGAGACACCCGCGCAGGTGCTGGCCGAGCACCGCGCGGAGCAGCATCTCCTGCACGTCGGGCGGCATCCGGGCGCCATTCACCCCGGCCATCGCGAGGGTGAGGTAGATCCCGAACCACGCCTGGGCGAGCAGGCCCGTGTCGGCGTGGGGCGCGAGCCCTCCCGGACCGCGGCACCCCTCGAGCTGCTGGGCCATCCAGGCGACGAAGCCCATGCCCTGGGCCGCGAACGCCTCGTCCCACGGCGCCTCGGCGAACAGCGCGGACTGGAGCATCGCGCGCGAGGCGACCGGGTTGCGCGCGTAGTAGTCGAAGAAGTGCCGTGCGACCCGCGCCATGTGCTCGAGCGGGTCGGTCGTCGCGGGGGGGTTCGCGCGGATCTCGGCCCAGCCGGCCTCGAGGTCCTCGAACAGCACAGCCATGAGCAGGTCGCGGGTGTCGCGGTACCGTCGATAGACCGTGGGGCGCGAGACCCCGGCACGCTCGGCCGCTGCCGTCACGGTCACGGCGTAGTGCCCGCCCTCGGCGAGCAGCTCGCGCGCGGCCTGCACGATGCGGGTGTCGACTTCGGGGTCGCGGGGACGGGCCATTCCGGCACTTAGCGCGCGGTCACCGCTCTGCCGAGCCGTGTGGGACGCCCTCGAGCACGCCGACCACCAGCATCGCGACCATCGCGATGCCCAGGAGCCCGGGCCCCACCCCGACGCAGAAGATGCCCGGCATGCTCACCCAGGCGACCAGATCGACGAACAGGTCCATGTCCATGGCGACTCCATTGAGTTACGTGACGTCACGTATCTACATGTGGAGCGGTGGCGTCGTCGGCGCAACGCCGGGCTGCACCGCGAGACCGGCGGGCGTGCTCCACTCTCGCGAACGCCGCGGACGCGCTGTCGGACCGCGTGTACGCTCCCGGCATGGAGGCTGCGTGAGGGTCCTGCCGATCGTGCTGCTCGTGGGGTGCCCCGCGCCGGAGCCCGTGGACACCGACCCGCCCACGCCCGTGCCCCTCGTCCAGGCCGAGCCACGCACGCTGACGTTCACCCTCGTGCCGGATCTGGGCAACGGCACCGTGCTGGACCTCGACCTCGACGTGGACGGGCGCTCGGCCGCGGTGATCCAGAAGTCCCTCGGCGACGGCGAGGTGTGGGTCGACACCGGGGCGGGTTGGACGCTCATCTTCGAGCTCGACGCGCGGCTGCCGACCTGCGTGGCGCTCGAGCCCGGCGGGGACCGCCTGCTCGTCGGCGCCAATGCGGGCATCGCGTACATCCTGCGCGACGATGGCTCGATCGTGCGCGACGCCATGCAGGTGGGCCTCGCCGCGCACCCGCTCCGCCAGTGCGCGTGGACCGACGACACACTCGCCGTGTCCCAGTCGTCCGAGAACGGCGTCGAAGGCGGAGTGTGGGCCGCCAACTACACGAACCCCGAGTTCCTGACCTGGGTCGAGCAGGTGCCGGAGTTCCGCACCTACCAGGATCTACCGCTGTGGGACGGAATCTACGGCGCGGACGGGCTGTCGCTCGGGTCCGGCGGGCTGCTGACGGTCGGGGTGTCGTTCTCGCTGCCCGGCTCCCCGACCGAGACGGTCGTGAGCGGCACCGCGAACGCCGACGTGTGGAGCACGAATCCCGCGAGCGACAGCGTCGCGCCGGGCTGGGGACGGCCGCGCGACTTCGGCGACTTCCCCGGCAACGGCGGCGGGCAGCTGTTCCGCCGGCCGGGGCAGTCGACCGTCTGGACGACGGGCCCCGTCGGCACGTTCGGCCTCGCGGAGCTCACGCCGGCGGGCGCGACGGGCGTCCTGTACGCGATGGACGTCGCCGCCGACGGGCACCTGTGGCTCGGCGGAGACCAGGGGCTCTACCGCTCGGACGAGGTCTTGCGGTCGGGCCCCTGAAGGCGGTCAGCCGAGGCGGGAGACCAGATCGTCGACGAGCGCCACGTACTTCGCCTGGGCGTCGTCTTTCGCGGTGCCCTTCACGCCAGCCCAGGCGTCGTACTTCGCGCGCTCCTTGAAGTTGAACGCGCCGGGGCGGCTGCCGGTGACGTCACCCGCGGAGCCCTGCTTGTAGAGCGCGTAGAGCTTGAGCAGCTCGTCGTTGCTCGGGCTCTTCTTCAGGTTCTTCACGCGTGCCGCAGCGTCTTCGAATGCGCCCATGTCGCCTCCTCTCGGTTCTCGGGAGGGGCATCGTAGATCAAGGGAGCGGTCAGTACGACAGCCAGGCCCAGGCGAGCACGTCGTCGAGCGGCGTGGTGCTGTCGAAGGTCGCGAACACCCCGATCAGACCGCCCTCGTAGTCGATGCCGACGTACTTCGGCACGCGCCCGCCGGCGTCGTCGGGCATGCGGACCTCGACGAGCGAGCCGGGGACGCCGTAGAGCAGCGACACGTGTGGGTCGCCGCCCCCGAACGCGGCCACGACGGCCACCTCGGAGCCGCCGAGGGGCACGGCGTCGACCCCGACGATGGGCTCGCCGGCGAGCAGATCGTACGTCGTGGTGCCGTCGTCGAGCAGCACCCCGTCGGATGCGAGGGTGAAGGCCCACCAGCCGTCGCGCTCCTGCGCCGTGGTCACGTCGAGCGCCGGCCAGCGGCTCGTGGCCGCCGCCACGGTGCCCGCCGTGTCGATCGTCTGCGCCTCGCAGCCCGTCGCGTCGCAGACCTCGATGCGCTGCCCGGCCGCCAGGTCGGACGTGCAGGCCGTGCCGTTCGCGGGGAACGTGAACAGCTCGGAGTCTTCGGGGAGCGGGCTGTCCCAGTACCGCGCAGCGGCGGTGGTGCCGAAGCACGCCGTCGTCCAGATCGTACCGCCGCCACCCTGCTGCACCTCGACCTGGCGCACGGGGTCGACGAGGCCCAGCACGTTGTCGCTGTCGGCGGTGACGGTGGGCAGGGACGCGCTGAAGTCGAGCCGGCCGAGGTCGAAGAAGGTGCGGTCGTTGAGGAAGCTCGTCGTCGCCGCGTACACCGTGCTGCCCACCGCGACCGCGTCGATCCACTCGCCGGGCGTGCGGCTCCCGATGACCGCGATGCCCTGGTAGGTGTGGACGTTCGACGGCGGTGCCCCGAGCACGACGACCCGGCTGGCGAGCACGCCCTGGGACGTCGAGATGGTGTCGGACACCGAGGTCACGCCGACCGCCCACCCATCGGGCGTGGCTGCGACCCCGGGGCGCCCGAGGCGCTCCCAGCTGGCCGTCGTGCGCCGCCAGCGCGCGCCGTCGCCGTTGCCGCCGCAGTCGTCGTCGATGCCGTCGCCCAGCACCTCGAGCACGTCGGGATTCACGGCGGGGTCGGTGTCGTCGCAGTCGCAGTCGGGGCCGGGCGCGAAGTCGCAGTCCGGCGCGCCGTCTTGATCGGCGTCGAGCCCGTCTCCGTCGCAGTCGTTGTCGATCCCGTCGTTCGGGACCTCGAAGGCGCCCGGGTAGACGATGTCGCTGTCGTCCCCGCAGTCGCCCTCGAGCGCGCCCGAGCACGCCACCGGGTAGGTCAGGCAGAACGTGCCGTACTCCGACGCCGTGATGCCGTCCCAGAAGTATCCGTCGCCATCCTGGTCGTAGTCGTCGCCGTCGTCGCAGTCGTTGTCGTGCCCGTCGTACGGGACCTCGGCCGCCCCCGGGAACACGGCGCTGTTGCCATCGTTGCAGTCGTCGAAGCCCTGCACCGTGATCGAGCCGGCGGCGATGTGCGGCCAGCGCGCCACGTACGCGTCGATGTCGGCCTGGGTGTAGCCCCGGGCCACGAAGCCATCGCCATCCTGGTCGTAGTCGTTGTCGCCGTCGCAGTCTTGATCGATGCCGTCGTAGGGCAGGTCGGACAGCACGTAGGGCGCCGTGTTCGGATCGGTGTCGTCGCAGTCGACCTCGGTGAACCCGAAGGGCCAGACGAATCCGTTCTCGGTGCCCGTCCAGTCGGCCTCGGCGATGCCCGCCTGGCCGTCGCCATCCACGTCGAGCAGGTCGGTGCCGTCGCAGTCGTTGTCGATGCCGTCGTACGGGATCTCTTCGAAGTCGGGCGACCGCAGCGGATCGCGGTCGTTGCAGTCGTCTTCGAGGGGGCTCCCATCCTCGTCTTCGTCGATCTGCAGGCGCCACTCTTCGAGCTTGCCTTCGCCGACGAAGACACAACCGTGGAGCACGAGGAGGACCGCGAGACGCATGGCGCCAGTCTACCTGACGCAGGCACGACCGAGGGAAGGAGTCCACTCGAGGGCCGCCCCGCGCACCTCGAACGTGGGGATGGCCGCCCGCACGGCCGGATCGAGACCCTCCCCCGCGATTGCATCGAAGATGTCGAGCCCGAACGGACGCACGAGCACGCGGAGCGTGACGCGGTCGGGGCTGACCTCCTCGGCCGTGTACGTGCGGATGCGGTGCGTATCCGTCCAGTTCGGATCGGCAGGGTCGCGGGCCGTGGGCCCGGGCAGCAGCGAGGACTCCACGTCCGCGACCTCCCAGAAGAAGTGCGTCTCCTGGCCGCGGTCGTCGGTGTGCCAGTCGCGGATCTCCCACAGGTCGGGGTCGGCGGCCTGCTTCACCGCGACGCCGTCGGGGATCTTCCCGCTGGCGTACACCTCCTGGCCGCCCTGGTACGCGATCACCTCGACCCACACGCGCCGATCGGCCGCCGCGCCGCTCGGGAAGCTGTGCCCGGCCGCCAGGTTCTCGAGGTCGACGGTGAACGTGGCGTCACCCCCCACCGGGTCGAGCGACACGCAGAGCTGCGGGTTGAGTGCCGTGTCGAGCTCGGCCTGGACGAGCGCGCGCTGCGCCTCGCGCTGCGGGAAGTCGGTGAGCGCCACGTCGACGCCGGGCCAGGTGTGGCGGTGGCGCCGCCGCACCGGGTACTCCCGGCTGCCGAAGCTGGCGACGGGCTCGTCGACGCCCTTCATGTGGCAGCCGCCGCAGTTCAGGTTCTGATCGACGTAGTCCTCGCTCGCGAACAGGGTGCCGCGCCACTCGAGGAACGTGCGCTCGATGTGCACGCCGGCCGGCGTCACGATGTCGTGGCACGACCCGCAGAGCCGCGAGCTGCGCGCGTCGTTGCGGTCGAGCAGCGGGCTGTACTTCGACGCGTGGAAGCGGTTCGGCACCGGATCGTCGAAGCCCCCGCGCAGCACGCCGTCGTCGGCGAGCGTGAGCGGGTTGTTGTGGTCGTCGTCCACGCCGTCGACGCTGTGGCAGAAGAAGCACGTGATGCCCTGGAGGTGCGACGGCACCTCGTCGAGGTTCAGGCCGTCGTCGGTGAGCCCGAGCCGCACCGCGAGCGGGGCGTGGCACTGCACGCAGAAGTCGCCGAGCGCGCCGTTCGTCTCGCGCTGCCCGATGGCGTTGAGCGTGCGGAACAGCGGATCCTCGGCCGCGTAGGCGTGCATCGAGCCCGACCACTCCTCGTGGTGGGAGGGGTGGCACGCCGCACAGGCCTGCGGGTCCTGGAGCTCTTCGAGATCGGCTCCACCGGTGCAGGCGACGAGCGCGAGGGCCGGCAGGACGCCGCGAATGACGCTACCCCTCGATGCAGAACGAGAACGTGACCGTGTCGTTCATCATGCTCTCGGTGATCAGCGTCTGGAACTCCCACACGCCGGGCATGATGAGGTCGAACGCCGGGATCGCGTACTCGCCATCGCCGGCCGTGGGCGTGCCGCTGTAGTCGGGCGGGCTGATGCCGTGGCCGTGGGCCGGCATCCACGGGGTGATCGTCACCGTGCCACCGTTGACCGGGCTGCCGCTCTCGGTCGTGACCTTCACGAGCCAGTCGTTCACGCCCTCGTCGGGCGGATCGGGCGTCGCCGACACCAGCTCGAGGTAGAAGTTGCCCTGGGTGGTGCGGATCTCCATCCCGGGCTCGTACACGTCGTAGTCGCCCTCGCAGTCGGCCTGGGGCGTGCCGGTCTCTTCGCTGGGGCCCGTGCAGGCGGCGGCGAGCAGGAACGACGAGAGGAGGGCAGCGCGCATGAGGTCTCCGGTGGCGTCACCGTAGCCCGTATGCCGCGGATCTGCAGGGGGTTACAGTCGCCGCCATGTCCAGTGACTCCAGGCTCGATGCGTTCGAGTCCCTCTTCCGCAGCGCCGTGAAGGACGTGTTCACGCTGCAGGCACCGCGCCTCGAGCGGGTGCTCGTGCTCGTCGACACGCCCGCCGACGAAGCCGCCGCCCTGCAGGAGTCCGTCCGCGGCTTCCTCTCGTGCATCGACAGCGCGCACGCGCTGCAGTGGGAGGTCGCCAGCGCCGAGGACTGGACGCGTGGGCCCACACCGCCCATCGTGCGCGCGCGGGAGGTCGTCGAAGAGCGCCGTCCCGACCTGCTCGTCACGCGCCGCCACCAGCTCGGGCAGATGGGCAACATCCCCTACACGCTGGGCTCCGTGGTCGACGTGCTCACGCAGGCCACCGACGTGCCCGTGCTGCTCCTGCCGCCGCCCGACTTCGCGCTGCCCTCGTCGACCGACCGCGTGATGGTCGTCACCGACCACCTGTCGGGCGACGATCGGCTCGTGAACTTCGGGGTCGAGCTCACCCACCGCCGCGGCACGCTGTACCTCGCGCACGTCGAAGACGAGGGCATCCTCGAGTACTACCTCGACGCCATCGACAAGATGCAGTCGATCGACAGCGAGCTCGCCCGCACCAAGCTGCCCGCACGCCTGCTCAAGACCCCCGCCGACTACATCGACAACGTCGCGGCGGTGCTCGCGCGCAGCGGCGTCGAAGAGCGCGTCGTGCCGCTCGTCCGGCTCGGGCGGGGCGTCTCGGCGTACCAGCAGCTCATGGCCGAGCACGACATCGACCTGCTCGTCGTGAACACGAAAGACGACCGGCAGGACGCCATGGACTCCATGGCCTACGCCCTCGCCGTGCAGATCCGCTCCCGCCCCCTGCTGCTGCTGTGACCGGCATGATCCCCGTCCTCACCGCCACGGCCCACGCGCCTCCCACCTGGATGGTGGCTGCGTTCGCCGCCCTGCTCGTCCTCATGATCGTCGGGCTGGCCCTCGAAGAGGTGATCCACGCCAAGAAGTCCATGATCACGGGGGTCTTCGCGATCGTGTCCCTGTTCGCGGGCGCTGTCGCGGGCATCCTGCCGTTCGGCGCCGTCGAGCTGCCGGGCGGGCACCACGTCGAGCTGCCGGTCTACATCCCGGCGGTCGACTGGGGCGTCATCACGATCATCCTCGGAAGCTCGCTGTTCGTCGACACCGTCAGTCGCTCGGGCATCTTCACGTGGACGGCCATCCGGCTCACGAAGCTCTCGGGCGGCGATCCGCTGCGCCTGCTCGCGTTCTACTGCGCGCTGACCGTGGGCTTCAGCGCCGTGCTGAACAACGTCACGGCGATGATCATCGTGGGCTCGCTGTCGGCCGTGTCGCTCGCCAAGCTCGGCAAGCGCGACCTGCTGCTCGGCTTCCTGCTCACCGAGGGCCTGCTGACCAACATCGGCGGCCTGCTGACCCTGATCTCGAGCGTGCCGAACATCATCCTCGGCAACCTCGCGGGCATCCACTTCCTCGAGTTCTTCGTGGTCGCGGCGCCCTACACGCTCCTGTCCGCCGCCCTCACGCTGCTCATGGCGGTCTACCTGTTCGGCATCCAGCCGCTGCGCACCGAGGCCGAGAAGCGCGAGGCCGCTGCGCTCGTCGCCGGCTTCGACGAGAACGACGGCATCGAGAGCCGCGCGTTCTTCCAGCTCAGCTGGGCCCTGCTGGCGGGCTTCATCGCGATGATGTCGCTCGCGGGGGTGCTGCCGTACGTCGCCGATCTCGGCATGGGCTTCGTGGCGCTCGGCTTCGCGATCGTGGCGATGCTCCGCTACAAGTCGAGCGTCGACCGCAACTACCAGGCGATGGACTGGGATCTGCTGTTCTTCTTCATCTTCCTGTTCGTCGTCATCAACGTGATGGAGCACGCCGGTGTGCTCGGGGCCCTGGGCGGCGCGATCGGCCTGCTCATCGAGCTCGGCGACACCGTGGGCACCGGGGCCCTGCTCGTGGCGAGCGCGCTGGCCTCGGCGGTCACCGACAACGTGCCGCTCGCCGCCGTGCTCGGGAAGATCCTCGCCGCCCGTGATGGGATCACGGCCGACAGCCCGCTGTGGTGGGCCTGCATCTTCGGCGCGAACCTCGGCGGGAACTTCACGCCGATCGGCTCGGCCAGCACGGTCGTCGCGGTCGCCGTGATGCACAAGCACGACCTGCCGCTGACCTTCGTGGCGTTCGTGAAGAAGGCGCTGCCCTTCGCGCTGATGCACGTGCTGCTGGCGCTGGTCTACGTGCTCGTCGTGCTCGCCTGAGGCCGTTCCGGACGGGCTGAATCGGAAGTGCGAGCGCGATTCGCATGTGCGAAGATGCGCACATGCTGACGCTCCTCTCGGCGGCCCTGGCCCAGCAGCTCACCATCGACGTCGCGCCCGATTCCTTCTGCGGCACCGGGATGTCGACCCTGAGCAGCGCGTCGATCCCGGCGGCATGCTACCTCCAGCTGACCCCGGCCATCGACGACCGGGTCGGCGGGGCGTACTGGCCGAGCCGCGTCCCGATGTCCGACACCATGGGCTTCCACGCCTTCTTCCGACTCGACATGTACGGCGGGAACAACGGGAGCGGAACCGCCGGAATCGCCTTCATCCTCCAGACCGAGGGGGCCAACGCGCTGGGCTCGAGCAGCGGGTACATGGGCTACTCGGGGAGCACCGGCACAGCGCGCGTGCAACCGGCCATCGTGGTGGAGTTCGACAACTACGGCTCGGGCTCGGGCGATCCCGCGGCGAACCACATCGCCGTGAACAGCGATGGCTACTACAACCACCAGCTCTTCTACGGCTCACCTCCCTTCGACATGAACGGCGGCTCGAACGTCTACGCCTGGGTCGACTACGACGGCGTGGCGAACTGGATCCGGGTGTACGCCTCCAATTCACCCGTGAAGCCGGCAAACCCCGTCACCCAGGGGCCACTCGATCTGGTGGCCGAGTTCGGGTCCACCAACCCGTGGATCGGATTCACGTCGGGGACCGGGCTCTCCGAGAACAACTACCACCGCGTCCGCGAGTGGGAGTTCCGGTCCGACATCGACTCCGACGGTGACGGGCTCCTCGACTACGAAGAGACCTGCCTCTCGCCCGACCCGACCGACACCGACAGCGACGGCATCCCCGACGCCTGCGACCTCTGTCCCGACGACCCGACCGCCGAAGACGTCGACACCGACGGCGACGGGCTCGGCGACGTCTGCGACAACTGCCCGACGGTGCCGAACCCCCTCCAGGCCGACCTCGACACCGACGGCCTCGGCGACGCCTGCGACGTGTGTCCCGCCGACGCACCCCCCGAAGACTCCGACGGGGACGGCGTCTGCAACAGCGACGACATCTGTCCCGGCGGCGACGACGGGATGAACGCCGACGGCGACCCCTTCCCCGACGCGTGCGATTCCTGTCCGAACGACTTCTCCACGGTCCAGGTCAACACCGACGGAGACAACTTCTTCGACGCCTGCGACAACTGCCCCGAAGACCCCAACAACGGCCAGCAGGACGCCGACGGAGACGGCGTCGGCAACGCCTGCGACAACTGCCCCGACGACCCGAACCCGGTTCAGCTCGACGCCGACGGCGACGGCATCGGCGACGCGTGCGACCTGTGTGTGATCGGGATCGACCCCGACAACGACGGAGACGGCTTCGCCGACTGCGAGGACAACTGTCCGGCGGTCTGGAACGCGGCCCAGCTCGACGCCGATGGCGACGGTGTGGGCGACGACTGCGACAACTGCATCGCGGTCTCGAACCCGAACCAGGGGAACGTCGACGGCGACGCGTTCGGGAACCTCTGCGACAACTGCCCCAACGTGCAGAACGACCAGACCGACACCGACAGCGACGGTGCGGGCGACGCGTGCGACCCGTGTCCCGTCGACGATCCCGACGACTCCGACGGCGACGGCACCTGCGACAGCCTCGACCTCTGCCCGGGCGAGGACGACGGGCTCGACGCGGACTTCGACACGGTGCCCGACGCGTGCGACCCGTGCCCGGCCGACAACCCCGACGACCTCGACGGCGACGGCGTGTGCACGAGCCAGGATGCCTGCCCCGGGTTCGACGACGCGATCGACCCCGACGGGGACGGCGTCCCCACGGGATGCGACCCCTGCCCGCTCGACGACCCCGACGACTCGGACGGCGACGGCGTGTGCGACGCCGACGACCTCTGCCCGGGGGTCGACGACGGGGTCGACGCCGACGGCGACGGGCTGCCCGACGCCTGCGACATGTGCCCCCAGGATCCCGATAACGACGCCGATGGGGACGGCGCCTGCGCCGACGCCGACGTGTGCCCGGGCTTCGACGACACCATCGACCCCGATGGAGACGGCGTCCCCACGGGGTGCGACCCCTGCCCGCTCGACGACCCCGACGACTCCGACGGGGACGGTCGCTGCGACGCCGACGACGTCTGCCCCGGCGAAGACGACACGGTCGACGCCGACTCGGACGGCGTCCCCGATGCCTGCGACAACTGCCCGGCCACGGCCAACCCGAGCCAGGGCGACGTCGACGACGACGGCATCGGCAACGCCTGCGACACGTGCTCTTCGACGGTCGACACCGACTCCGACGGCCTCCCGGACGACTGCGACCCGTGCCCCGAGGGCCCGGAGTCCGAGGATGCCGATGGCGATGGCGTGGCCGATGCCTGCGACACGTGCGCCGGCTCGGACGACAACGACGACGCCGACGGAGACGGCACACCCGACGCCTGCGACCGATGCCCCGGCGCCAACGACGCCCTCGATGCCGACAGCGACGGGGTCCCCGACGCGTGTGACCAGTGCGCAGGGCCCGACGAGGATGCGGACTTCGACGGCATCCCCGACTGCTACGACGACTGCGTGTGCGCGCCCGACACCGGCGACACCGACCTCCCGCTCCCCACGGCCGACACCGGAGAGTCCGACACCGACACGGATGCCGACACCGACGCCGACGCGGATTCCGACGCCGACACCGACTCCGACGCGGATTCCGATGCCGACACCGACACCGACTCCGACACCGCGATCCTCGACACCGACACGGGCCCCGTCGTCCGGCGTACGGGCTGCAACTGCGACTCCCAGGGCGGGTCCTGGTTCGGGGCCGGCCTGCTCGCGGTGCTGCTGGCCCGTCGCCGCGCGGCCTGACATCCGTCTCACATCGGCGTGTCGACCGCGGCGGGCTGTGGCATGATCGCCCCATGATCTGGCTCGTCACGACCGCGCTCGCAGTCCCCACGACCTGGGACTACGACGACTTCTGCCCCAATCCGGGGGCCCTCGACTACAACGGCGACGCCAACTACAACAGCGGCGACTGCGCGATCGACATCACCGACGATGCGAACTTCGAGGCGGGCAGCGTCTTCCACACGACGCAGATCACGTGGGGCGCGAACTATTCGCTCCGCACGCACTTCGTCTACGACATCAACGGCGGCACCGACGGCGCGAGCGGGTTCGCGTTCGTGCTGCACGACGACAACGTCACGGGCAGCGGCTCCGTAGGCAACTCGCAGGAGTACCTCGCGTACAACGGCATCAGCCCGAGCGTGGTCCTCGAGTTCGACACGTCCGACTCCGGCACCGAAGACGCCGACGGCAACCACCTCGGCATCGCGTACGACGGCGACCGGAACACGGTGCAGGAGTACAACCCGACCTCGACCATCAACGACGGCAACTTCCAGTACGTCTGGATCGAGTACTCCCAGATCACCCGGGTGTTCGCGGTCTACTGGAGCCCGAACAGCACGAAGCCCGCCACCCCCCAGATGACGCGCACGATCGACCTGCGGGCGCGGCTCGGCGACACGTTCTGGGCGGGCTTCACCGGAGCGACCGGCAACGCCAGGAACGAGCACCAGATCGAGGCCTGGGAGCTCTTCGCGGATGTCGACGCCGACGCCGACGGCCTGCTCGCCTACGAAGACGGCTGCGACTCCGACGCCTCGAACCCCGCCGACCTCGATGGCGACGGGCGCACGGGCCTGTGCGACAACTGCCCGACCGTGTCGAACATGTCGCAGGCCGACGGCGACGGCGACGGCGCGGGCGACGCCTGCGACCTGTGCCCGTCGACCCCTGGAGCGCCCCACGCCGACCCCGACAACGACGGGGTGGGCAGCGTGTGCGACAACTGCCCCAACACCGCCAACATGTCCCAGGCCGACGGCGACGGCGACGGGCTCGGCGACGCTTGCGACGCCTGCCCGCTCGACTTCGAGCCGGGCGACGACGACCTCGACTCCGTGTGCGACAGCGACGACGTGTGCCCCGGCGGCGACGACACCGTGAACCGCGACGGAGACGCGTTCCCCGACGACTGCGACCTCTGCCCCGACGACTTCTCGGCCGTGCAGGTCGACACCGACGGCGACGGTGCGTACGACGCCTGCGACAACTGCCCGACGATCCCGAATGCCGGCCAGGAGGACGACGACGGCGACGGGGTCGGAGACGCCTGCGACAACTGCCTCACGGTACCGAACCCGAACCAGTTCGACGCCGACGGCGATCTCGTCGGTGATGCGTGCGACAACTGCCAGCTCGGCGTCGACCCCGACTCCGACAGCGACGGGCTCGCCGACTGCGAAGACAACTGCCCGATGTCCGCCAACCCCACGCAAGACGACTCCGACGGCGACGGAGTGGGGAACGACTGCGACAACTGCCCGCAGGTGCCGAACCCCAACCAGACCAACACCGACGGCGACAACCGCGGCAACGCCTGCGACAACTGCCCCAACCTCGCGAATAACGGGCAGCAGGACGTGGATGGCGACCTCGCGGGCGACGCCTGCGACATCTGCCCGCTCGACAACCCCAACGACAGCGACGGCGACGGGGTCTGCAACAGCGACGACCAGTGCCCCGGCGAAGACGACACCCTCGACGCCGACTTCGATCAGGTCCCCGATGCCTGCGACCCCTGCCCCCTCGACAGTCCCGACGACCCCGACGGGGACGGGGTCTGCGCGAGCGTCGACGCCTGCCCCGGGTTCGACGACAACGCCGACATGGATGGCGATGGTGTGGCCGACGGGTGCGATCCCTGCCCCGTCGACAACCCGAACGACTCCGACGGCGACGGGTCGTGCGACGCCGACGACCTGTGCCCCGGCCAGAACGACACGCTGAACGCCGATGGCGACGCGTTCCCGGATGGCTGCGACCTCTGTCCGAACGACAACCTCAACGACAACGACAACGACGGATTCTGCGCGGATGTCGACATCTGCCCGGGCTCCGACGACCGGATCGACACCGACGGCGACACGGTTCCCGACGGCTGCGACCCCTGCCCGATCGACGATCCGGACGACTCCGACGGCGACGGCCGGTGCGACAGCGACGACGTGTGCCCCGGGTCCGACGACACCATCGACGCCGACGGAGACGGGGCTCCCGACGCCTGCGACAACTGCCCCGACGATCCGAATCCGCAGCAGGGTGACACCGACAACGACGGCATCGGCAACGTGTGCGACACGTGCTCGTCGCTGCTGGACACCGACAACGACGGGCTCCCCGACGACTGCGATCCGTGTCCGACCGGCGACGAGAGCCTCGATGCCGACGGGGATGGCGTGGCCGACGGCTGCGACGCGTGCCCCGGATTCGACGACAACGTCGACAGCGACGGCGACCAGACGCCCGACGCCTGCGATGCGTGCCCGGGCGCCAGCGACGCCCAGGATGCCGACGGCGACGGGGTGCCCGACGCGTGCGACCAGTGCCCCGGCGGCCCGGACGAGGACGTCGACGCCGACGGGATCCCCGACTGCTACGACGACTGCGTGCTCTGCAGCGACACGGGCGACACCGACCTGCCCGTGAGCACTGCTGACACTGGCGGCGACGCAGACACCGACACCGATTCGGACTCCGACAGCGACTCGGATGCCGACACCGACTCGGATGCCGACACCGACGCCGACACCGATACCGACACGCCGCTCGACACCGATGCCGACACGGGCATCCGCCAGACGGGGTGCAACTGCGACGCCAGCGCGACCCCCGCGGGCTTCGGCGGCCTCGCGTTGCTCGGGCTCGTCGCGCTCCGGCGGCGCCGGGCCTAGGGCCCTGCGGGTGGCGAGCCGCATCCGAACGGGGCATCTCAGAGCATGCTGATCTGGCTCCTCACCGCATCGGCCGCCGAGACGAATTTCGCCTACGCGAACTTCAACGGGTCGCCCTCGCAGATCGTGCTCCGCGGCAACGCCTACTGGGCGGGCTTCGATCTCGGCACGGCGGTGTTCATGACCGACTGGTACTCCGAGCGGAGCGCCATGTACTGGCACCAGCCGGTCGAGTGGGGCCCGAGCCACGTGCTCGACACGACGTTCCGCAGCGACGTGTGGTGGGGCGGGTACCCCGACGGCATGGCGTTCGTCATCCACTCCGATCCCGACGGGTCGAACGCGCTGGGCTCGGATGGCGGGAACCTCGCGTTCGGCAACGGCATCTCGCCGTCCGTCGCGGTGGAGTTCGACGCCTACAACAATGGGTCCGGGTGGGGCGACGGCAACGACAACCACACGGCGCTCGTGCTGAACGGCGACTTCCCCGGTCGCACGGCCTACGGCACGCTCACGTACGACTTCAACAACCGGAACAACCGCGACGTCCGCATCCGCTACGAGCAGGCCACGAACCGCCTGCGGATGTGGATCACCTACGGCGGGGTGGGCCCCATCCTCGAGATGGACACCACCGTCGACCTGGTCGCGCGGCTGGGGCCCGGGCCGTACTGGGTGGGGATGACGGCCGCCACGGGGGGCGACTACGACCGATGGATCATCGAGCAGTGGGGCCTGCAGGCCGACGCGGATGTCGACGGAGACGGGCGTTTCGCGTTCCTCGACGACTGCGACCTCACCGCGACGTACCCAGCGCCGAACCCCGACGGAGACGGCTTCTCGGGCGCCTGCGACCTGTGTCCGACGCTCCCCAACGTGAACAACGCCGACACCGACGGCGACGGCGACGGCGACGCCTGCGACAACTGCCTCACGGTCCCCAACGCCGATCAGGCCGACGGAGACGGAGACGGGATCGGCGATGCCTGCGATCCCTGCCCGCAGGGCGGAGACGCCGATGGCGACGGCGTGTGCGACGTCGACGATGTCTGCCCGGGCCTCGACGACACGATCAACTCCGACGCCGATCCACTGCCCGACTGCATCGACACCTGTCCCGCCATCAGCGACCCCACGAACGCCGACAGCGACGGCGACGGGCGCGGCGACGCGTGCGACAACTGCGTCGCGCTCGCCAACCCGGCCCAGCTCGACGACGACGGCGACGGGCTCGGCAACGCCTGCGACAACTGCGACGACGAGATCGATCCCGACCAGACCGACACTGACGGTGACGGCGTCGGCGACCTGTGCGACAACTGCCCCGCCACGCCCAACGCAGGGCAGGCCGACGCCGACGGCGACGGCACGGGCGATGTCTGCGACACGTGCGACAACGCGGCGGATGCCGACAGCGACTCGGTGCCCGACTGCATCGACAACTGCCTGCTGATCCCGAACGCCAACCAGGCCGACAGCGACAACGACGGCGTGGGCAACGCGTGCGACACCTGCGACACCCTCCCTGGCTCGCCGCCCGACCCGGATGGCGACGACCGCGGCGACGACTGCGACAACTGCCCCGACGTCCCGAACCCCAACCAGGCCGACGGCGACGGCGACGGGCTCGGCAACGCCTGCGACCTCTGCCCCACCGTGCCCGGCCCGCACGTCGACACCGACCTCGACGGGCTCGGCGACGCCTGCGACAACTGCGTCACCGTGATGAACCCGGGCCAGGCCGACAGCGACGGCGACGGCATCGGCGACGCCTGCGACACCTGCCCCGACGACATCGGCAGCCCCGAAGACCGCGACGGCGACGGCGTCGGCGACAGCTGCGACGTGTGCCCCGACCACCCCGACATGGCGCAGCTCGACAGCGACTCCGACGGGATCGGCGACGCCTGCGACCGCTGCCCGGGCGAGCCCGGTGGCCGCTACGACGCCGACGGGGACGGCATCGGTGACGACTGCGACAACTGCCTGACCGTGCAGAACCTCGACCAGGCCGACCCGGATGGCGACGGCATCGGCACGGCCTGCGACCCCTGCCCCACCGAAGACAACAGCGTCGACGTCGATATGGACGGCGTGCCGGACTGCTTCGACCCCTGTCCCGGCGACGCCGGCAACGACCCCGACGGCGACACCGTGTGTTCCGCCGACGACGTGTGCGAAGGCCTCGACGACCGCATCGACGGCGATGGCGACGGCAATCCCGACTGCCTCGACCTGTGTCCCGACGACAACCCCGACGACACCGATGGCGACGGCATCTGCGACAGCGAGGACAACTGTCCCCTCGTCTACGACCAGAACCCGGTCGACAGCGACGGAGACGGCATCGGCGACGCCTGCGACCCCGACTCCGAGACGGGCGACACGGGCGGGGTCGACACCGATCCGCCCGAAGACACCGACCCGCCCGAAGACACCGACCCGCCCGAAGACACCGACCCGCCCGAAGACACCGACCCACCCGAAGACACCGGCCCGCCGAGGCGCCGCACGGGCTGCAACTGCGACACGCCGGCCACCGGCGGGCTGGCGTGGCTCGCGCTGGCCCTGCTCCCGGCCCTGCGGAGGCGCGCGGGCTGACGGCAGCCGTGCGAGGATGACGCCATGCTCCTCGCCCTGCTCGGCTTCGCGGCAGCGCACGACACCCACCAGTGGACGCCGCAGCGGTTCTGCTTCTCGCCCGACCTCACGCTCGTGGGCGACGCGTTCATCGGAGGCACCACGCCGCTGTGTCGCCTCGAGCTCGTGGGCAGCGCGGCGGTCTCGTCTGGCGCGGCGTGGTTCCCGACCGGGTTCGTCCTGACGCCCGTGACGCGCATCGAGGTCGAGCTCGACGTGGCGCCCGGCGCCGCCGAGGGCCTGACGTTCGGGATCCAGGGCGACGGCCCCGCCGCACTCGGCACGGGCTTCGATTCGCTCGGTGCGGGCGGGCTCTCCGGCGTGTTCGTCGAGCTCGACACCGACCAGAGCGCTGGCGATCCGTCCGACAACCACGTCGGCGTCCGCGATGCCGCGGGCGCGATGCTCGGCACCGCCCAGGCGCCCTTCCCGCTCGAATCGACGCGTACCTGGGCCTGGATCGTGTGGTCGAAGCCCTCGGGGGTGATGGACGTGTACCTCGCGTCCACGGGCACCCGGCCCGCCACGCCGCTGCTCTCCGTCCCGGTCGACGTCGAGGCCGAGGCCGGGAGCACGGTCCACGTCGGGTTCACGGGCTCGACGGGGCTCACGGCGTCGCCCCAGGTGGTCCGGGCGTTCGTCGTCGAGATCGGCCGCGACGAGGACGACGACGGGCTGTTCGACGACGAGGACGCGTGCGTGTTCGACCCGGTCGGGGCGGACGACGACGACGGGGACGGCGTCTGCAACACCTTCGACCTGTGCGTGGGCGACGATGCGCTCGGAGACCCCGATGGAGACGGGGTCTGCGGGGCTCCCCCGGTCCCGACGGCCGACACGGGCGGGCCCACGCCCACGGGCGACACCGGCATGGCCGCGGACACGGGCTCGGTTCCCACGGCGGACACGGGATCGGTCCCGGACACCGACCCGCCCGACACCGATCCACCCGACACGGATGTCCCGCCCGACACGGATGTCCCGCCCGACACGGATGTCCCGCCCGACACGGATGTCCCGCCCGACACGGACACCGACGCGCTCCCCGACACCGATCCGCCTCCCGACACCGATGGCGACGGCGGAGCGCCGCGGGCGCGTCGGTGCGGCTGTGTGGGCGCGCCCGGTGTGCCAGGATGGGCGCTGCTGGCCGGCCTCGCGGGATTCGCGCGCCGCCGATCGGCGGGGGCACGCCATGGGTAAGGGCAGCAGCGGCAGGTTCTACGAGGACTTCCAGGTCGGGATGCGCCTCGAGTGCGCCGGTCCGCGCACGGTGACGGACGCCGATCGCGCCGCGTGGATCGGGTTCACCGGCGATCCGATCGCGCGGTACGGCACGGGCCGCGAGGTGCACCCGCTGCTCGTGTTCGCGTTCACCCACGGCCAGGTGTCGCGCGACGTGCACGGCCGCACCCAGGAAGAGCTCGGCGCGACCAGCGTGGTCATGCACCGCCCTGTCGAGGTCGGCGCCACGCTCAACACCACGGCGCGCGTCATCGGCCTGCGCGAAGACCCCGATCGCGACACGGGCGTCGTGTGGGTGCGCGTCGCGGGCCGCGACGTACGCGGGGTGGTCGTGTCGTACGTCACGTGGTTCCGCGTGCCGAAGAAGCACCGGCAATCGCGGCACGCCGCCGACATGCTGCCTTCGCTGTCCGACCACGTCCCGGTCACCGAGCTGTACTCACGGGACGTCATCGCCTCCCCGCGGCACGAGACCGGCGGGCGGTTCGCGTTCGACGACTACCTCGAGCACGAGACCATCCACCACGGGCCGACGCACACGGTGGCGGCTGGCGACATCACCCGGTTCGCGCGGTGGTTCCGGCAGACCGACGCGCGCCACCAGGATCCGGGCCATCCCCACGCCGCGGCGCCGCTCGCCCAGGTCGTCGGGATCGCCTACGCGCTCGCGCACGACGGCGTGGAGGACCGCATCGGGCTGCGCGCGATCAACGCGTTCCGCACGCCCCACGCGCTGCGCGAGGGCGATCGGCTCTACGCGATGTCGCAGGTCGCCGCGACCCAGAACCTGACGCCCCTGCTCGGGGTCGTGCGGTTCCGCCTGTTCCTGTTCCGCAACCACGACCCGAAGGGCGACGAGCGGCCGCTCATCACCGAGGGCAAGCGGTACCTGCCGCACATCGCGCTCGACATGGACTACTGGGAGCTCGTGCCGACGGAAGCCGGCCTGCGCCGGTGATCGGCGTCAGCCGGCTCGGAGCCGACAGCGTTGCCGATCCCCGGGTCTCGCACAGCGGGCCACAGCGGGCCACAGCGCTCTGTGTCGGAAGGGGTCGAGCTTCGAGCGTTCAGGGCATCACGCAGATGACGCAGAAGGACGCGGATGACGCAGAAATCAGGCCGTCGCGGGTCGGGCGTCCTCGTTTCCCCAAGAGCGATGGCAGTCCGCCCGAAACGCCCGCCTGCTCTGGTGAGTCCCGTATCCGGTCCGCGAGAAGGCCCTCTCTCTCGACCCGAACACCGAGGCGTCCCTCACGACACCCGAACGCTGCACGTGGACCTCGGCGTCCTTGGCGGTGCTGGCCGTGCAATCCCTGTCGACGGCGCCCCGGGGACGCGAAGACGCTCGACGGCGACGGCCCCACTGGATGCGGATCCACGTTTTGCGCAGCTTCAACGACTGAAATCTGTCGATATTCGGCCTGGGACCGAAGCAAGATCACCCGAGCAGGCCCGAAATGCCGGCCTGCTCTGGTGAGTGCCGAATCCGGTCCGTAAGAAGGCCCGCTCCGTCGACCCGAACACGGAGACGTCCCTCGACAGCCCTGACGTCACCGGTGGACGCTGGCGGTCCTGGCGGTTCATCCCCATCAGAGGTGCCCGGGGAAACGAGGACGCGCGACCCGTGACGGCGGCGTTTCTGCGTCATCTGCGTCCTTCTGCGTCATCTGCGTGATGCCGTGGGACGCTCGAGGCTCGATCCCTTCCGACACAGCGAAGTGGGTCTGCGTGATGCGGACCCAGCTCGGCGCTGCTCGGAGCGCCGTCAGCGGACGACGAGCGACTCCGGCACCTTCGCGCCGTGGCCGGCGTCGGTGAGGAGCTTGACGTGCAGCGGCATCGTCGCCTCGTGCTCGACGATGGTCTGGAGCACGGCGCCGTTGCGCCACTCCCACTCCTTCACGCCCGCGCGGAAACCAGGGATCGAACGACTGTACTCGACGACGCGGTCGAACAGGTAGTCGGCCTTCGGGTGCACCGAGAACTCGATTCGCCCGAACGACTGGAACTCGTCGACCACCGCCCGCAGCTCGTCGGCGTGCTTCTCGACCACTTCACCCACGGGCAGGTCGTACTTCTCGCACAGCGGCCCGAGCGTGCAGATCCAGGTGAGCTTCTCGAGCTCGAAGTAGCTGAACCGCGCCCAGTCGACCGACCGGCCGCGCAGCCCCATCACGGCCATCCACCGCGCCATGGTCAGGGAGTGCGGGCCGCAGAACCAGTTCGTGCCGCCGGGCTCGATCGCGCCGCCGCGCTCGCGCGCCGCGAAGTACACGAGCCCCCGCGTCGCGTTCATCAGCCCGTTGTTGCGGAGCAACGCGCGGAAGAGGCCGTTCTGGATGAACACGAGATCGTCGTGCAGGTAGTCGGGCACGCGCTCGATGACCTCGAGCAGGTCGTCGTTGCGCACGGCCACGACGATGGGGTCGCCGGGGACCGCGAACTCGAGCCGATCCCAGCCCTCGGTGCGCGTGACGAGCTCGACGTCGATGTCGTGCGCCTCGGACCGCTTCTTGAGCGACGTGCCGATGCGGCCCGCGCCGATGACGAACATTCGGGACTCCTCCCCCGGATCGGGAGGCCATGATACTGCGCGAGACATGACCCTGCCCGAAGCCACGCTCGAAGCGCTCGACGACGCCGGGGTCGCCGTGCAGCTCGACGCGCCGTTGGTGAAGCGCACGTGGTGGAGGGTGGGCGGCACCGCCGACGCGCTCGTGCAGGCCGACGACCTCCGAACGGCCTGCCTCGTGCGGCGCATCGCCACCGAGACCGGGTGCCCGCTGTTCGTGCTCGGCAACGCGTCGAACCTGCTCGTGGCCGACGCCGGCATCCGCGGCATCGTGGTGCGGCTCGGCGGCTCGCTCGCCCAGATCGAGGAGGAGCCCGCGACGGAGCCGCGGATCTACGCCGGTCCCGAGGCGCTGGTGCTCGGCGCGGGGCTCAAGCTCACCGTGCTCGTGGGGCGGATGCTCAAGAACGGGTGGACCGGGCTCGAGCTGTTCGCCGGCATCCCGGGCACCGTCGGCGGCGCGGTGCGGATGAACGCGGGCACCAGCCTCGGCGAGGTGGTCGACGCGCTCGTGGATGTCGAGATCGTCCAGCCCGACGGGTCGCTCGCGCTGCTCGAGGCCGAAGCGCTCGCCATGGCGTACCGCACCGCCGTCCTGCCGCCCGACACCATCGTGGTGTCCGCGCGATTCCGGCTCACCGACGCCGACCCCGAGGCGAGCCGGCACCACATCGAGGCCCACCTCGAGCGGCGCAAGGCCACCCAGCCGATCGACCAGCCGAGCTGCGGCAGCACGTTCCGCAACCCGGATGGCGACCATGCGGGCCGGCTGATCGAAGCGGCCGGGCTGAAGGGCTTCACCATCGGGGGCGCCCAGGTCTCCGAGAAGCACGCGAACTTCATCGTGAACACGGGCGATGCGACGGCGACCGACATCCGCGCCGTCATCGAGCACGTCCAGGATGCCGTGGCGTCGCGATTCGGAGTCCAGCTCGTGCGCGAGGTGCACTTCGCGGGCGACTGGTCCGGCTGGAGCCCGTGAGCGACACCGTGGCGGAGCTCCTCCTCGCCGGGGAGCCCGTGCGCGCCGAGGTCGAAGCCGTGGCGCGGCTCGAGCGGTCCGACGCAGACGACGCGGCCCGCATCGGTCTCGTGCGCGCCCGCGTGGCCCTGGGCCGCCCCGAGGCCGCGCGGGAGGCGCTCGTGGGGCTCGGGCGCGACACCCCGCACCACCGCGTCGCGCACGCCCTCGCTGCCCTGGCGAGCGGCGAGCCCTCCCGCGCGAAGGCCATCCTGCTCGACGACAGCGGCGACCTGCTCGTCCTGGTCACCCGGTCGGAGGTCACGCGGGCTTCCGGCGACCCGGCGGTGGCCACCCAGCTCGCGGCCCGGGCGCGCGACGCTGCCGAGGGAGGCGATCCGCGCTGGGTGGCGATCGCCGACCTCCAGCTGGCGCGCTGCATCGCCGACTCCGGCGACCTCGGCGTGGGGCGTGCACTCGCGGAGCGCGCCCACGCCGCGTTCCAGGAGCACGGTCCGGGCACGGTGCTCGAGGCCGAGGCGCTCGACGTCGCGGGGGCCCTCGCGCGCAAGGATGGCGATCCGCTCGTCGCCGTCGCGATGCACGAGCGGGCGCTCGGGATCTGGCTCGCCACGTGCCCGGCCGAGAGCGCGCTGGTCGCGGGCTGCCGCTACTCCCTCGCCCAGGCGCTGCACCGCGCCGACGACTTCCCCCGCGCCCTCACCGAGATGCAGTCCGCCTTCCTCGCCACGCAGCAGGCGTTCGGGCCCGACCACCTCGACACGTGGATCACGCGCTTCGAGCTCGGCCGGATGGAGGTCGACAACGGCGAGATGCTCGACGGCTTCCCCCGCATGGAGGCCGCCCGGGCCGAGGTCGCGAAGCGCCTGGGCCGCCAGCACCCCGTCGTCCGCGCGATGGATCGCCTGCTCTGACCCGAAAAAAGAATCAGACCGACGGGCGGGGCTGAGCGCCGAGGTCCTCGCGGAGGGCCGAGCAGTCGGCCGCGCGGACGAGCACCACCAGGGTGAGGCCGCTCTCGATGACGAAGCCGGCGCTCGGGTTGTAGCGGAGGTGCCCGTGGCGGTCGCGGACCGCCATGACGAGCGCATCGCTGTGCATCCGGACGCCGGCCTCGTTGAGCGTCTTGCCGATGGCCGGCGAGCCGTTCGGGATCTCGATCTCGACGATGCGGTGCGGGTCGGCGTGGTCGCGCATCATCTCGTCGAAGAACCCGACCTCGTAGGGCCGCAGCATCGCCGACACCATGCGGGTGCCGCCGATCAGCGCGGGGCTGACGACGGCGTCGGCGCCCGCGCGCTCCATCTTCGCGCGGTTCTGCGGGTCGACGGTCTTCGCGATGATCCGCAGCTCCGGCTTCATGGCGCGCGCCGTGAACACGACGAACAAGTTGTCGCGGTCGTCCGTGAGGGCCGCGATCAGCCCGTCGGCGCGCTCGAGCCCGGCCCTGCGCAGCACGTCCTCGTCGGTCGCGTCGCCGATGATGTACAGGGGCTCGATGCCCTGCCACTCCTCGCGGACGCGGTCGACCTTCTCGGGGTTGCGCTCGACCACCACGAACTCGCGACCCGTCTCGCGCAGCTCGGTCGCCACGTGGCTGCCGGTCGCGCCGAGCCCCACGAGCACCGTGTGCCCGTGCATCGCTTCGATCCGCCTGCTCATGATCCGCCTCCGGAGGCCGCCCTGCAGATCGCCTTCGACGACGAACGCCGTCAGCGCCGAGGTCAGGTACAGCAGGGTGCCCGTGCCACACAGGATGAGGGCCATCGTGAAGCCCCGCGCGCCGGGCACCTCGTCCATGCCCGCCAGCGTCTCGCCGTAGCCGACCGTCGAGAGCGTGATGACGCTCATGTACAGCGCGTCACCGGCCGTCCACCGCCCCTGGCCGAGCCACAGGTATCCGACGACGCCCACCCCCACGACGCCGCCGAAGAGGCCGATCGCACGCAGGGCGCGCTGGGTGACCAGGCGCAACGGGTCGGGGGGGACGGACGGCATGGCCCCCACTATACGAGCGGATCGGGTAGCGTGGGGAGAGGAGGAGCGATGCGGACGCACGTGCTGGCGGTGCTGGCCGTCCTGGTGAGCTGCAAGAGCAAGGGTACGCCCTCCGGGGACACCGACTCGCCGGCCGACACCGACACCGACACCGATACCGATTCCGACGCGGATGCCGACGCCGACGCCGACTCGGACGCCGACACCGACACCGACACCGGCTCCGAGACCGGCGGCGGCTGCGGCGAAGACGCGTTCGAGGACAACGACGACCAGGCGTCCGCGGTCGCGACCACGGGCGGGACGGGCCTGTGGGTCCAGATCGGCGACCCCGACTGGTGGAGCATCGAGGTGCCGGCGGGTCACGAGGTCCGCGTGCAGGTCGCGCACGACCCGCTCGTCGCCGACATCGACGTCTACATCCTCGACGAGACGGGCACGCTGACGGGCGTTCCGGGCGCGAGCTTCGCGGCCGACGAGACCGCCGTGGCCTGCAACGGGGGCGCCACTCCGGCCGCGTGGTACGCCTACGTCGAGGTCTGGGCGGTGTCGCTCGGGTCCTGCAACACCTACGACCTCACCGTGACGACGGTCCCGAGCCCCGGCGGATGCGCCGTCGACACGGGCGACTCGGGGTCCCCGACCGGGCAGACCGGCGACACGGGGCTCTCGTCCCCCACGGGCGATACGGGCGACACCGGAGCGGCGGGCACGGGGGCCACGGGCGACACCGGATCTCCGTAGGCCTTCAGCGCTCGAGCACGCCCTGCACACGCCGCAGCGCGTCCGGAACGGCGGCGTCGCCGCCCACCTCGGTGCGCCGGAGGATCTCGCGGTGCAGCCAGTCGATGGCGGCGTTCCCCCCGCGGAGGACGAGCCGGCCGGACGGGTTCTCGAGCACGAGCCGGCCGTCGCCGCGCGTGATGCGCTCGTCGGGATGGCCGAGCGTGAACGTGCGACCGTCGGCCTTCACCACGCGGCCCGCGATCTCGACGCGCACCGCGCGGCCGCGCGACGCCCGCAGCGCAGAGAGCCCGGCGAGCGGGAGGAGCCACGGCAGCTGGAGCAGGCACCCCGCCAGCGCCATCACACCGACCCCCACCAGCGCCATGGGCACGGAGAGATCAGCGGTCGCGAGGGTCCACGGGAGGCCCACGAGGCACGCGCCGATCAGGACGACCGGGCTCCACCGGGCGGTGTGCGCGAGCGGCGGGAGCCCGTCGGGCCGCGGGGTGAGCACGACCGCCGCCTCGAGCCCGTCGGACACCTCGAGCGGCGCGGCCTCGAGCGCGCGCTCACGGGCCTCTGCGGCGCCCGTCCACACGACCGTCGTGCCGTCCGACACCCAGGCCTGCCCGAGCGTGCGGCCCCAGTCGCGGATCGCGAACCCGGCGGGGATCGACCGCGCCGGCCGGAGGAACAGGAAGGCGCCGAGCACCGCGCCGCCCGGCACGAACGGCATGAGGAGCGGGGTGCGGACGACCCAGGCGTACACGAGCCACACGGCGATCTGGACCGCCACGGCGCCGACGAAGCCGAAGATCTGCGAAGCGCGCCAGCTCACCGACGACGCGCCACGAGCCCCGTCCAGCCGGCCCAACCGCGGCCCGGTGCCGTCGCGCAGCCCCGCGGGACGGGCTCGTACGCCGCGGGCGATCCGTCGAGCACGGTGCCGCCGACGCGCCAGCCGTCGACGTACGCGTCGATGCGCACCACGTCGCCCGGCTTCACGGTGTGCACGGGGCCCGTCGCGTCGATCACGCCGTCGTAGCCGAAGTCCCAGCGCAGATCGGGCGCGCCGGTGACCGTGACCTGCGCCCCGCCCTGCAGGAACCGCCAGTCGACGTCGAGCGCGACGGGCGCCGGCGCGACAGGTGCGGCTTCGCCGAACAGCGCGCGGTAGCCGTCGACCCGGCCGGCTCCCCAGCCGTTGCCGGGCACCACCTGGCCGTCGATGTCGGCGCCATCGACGAGCTGCTGCCGGATGTCGACGCCCGAGAGGCCCGGCTCGGCCTGCTTCATGAGCGCCGCGAGGGCCGCGACGTGCGGAGCCGCGCCGCTGGTGCCCCCGAACAGCGTGTAGGACCCGTCGCTGTTGGGCGCGAACCACGCGCTCGGCGCGTAGGCGTCGTCGGGCGCAGCCACGTCCATGGACTTCTGGCCGCCGAGGGCCGGGCCCCGGCTGCTCCACGAGCGGAGGTCGTGCAGCGTCTCGCCCTCGTAGGCGAAGCGGCCGGAGTACGCGGCGACCGCGATGCAGTGCTCGGCCGTGGCCGGCAGGCCCATGGTCTTCGAGCGATCCTCGGTGCGGAACACCGACCCTCGGCCCCAGCCGGACCCGTCGATGAGGTACACGTCGAGCGGCTCGGGCACGTCGCAGGTCAGCACCCACTCGCCCTCGGGCAGCGCCTGCCCGTCGGGGCGCCACACCGCGAAGGTGCCGCGCGAGTTGCCCGCATCGCTCGTGTCGTGCGTGAGGTACCCGAGGAACGCGCCGTCTTCGAGCTGCGTGTCGAGCGGCGGGAGGTCGAAGGCGAACGCCTCGCTCTGCAGCCGGCAGGACACGCGGTCGGCGGGACCCGGGTAGTGCCACTCGAGCCACAGCGAGCCCACGGACTCGTCGACGATCACCTCGGTCTGCCAGTCGCGCCCGCCGACATTCCGGAGGACGCCGTGCTTGCCGGCGTCGGCGAGGTTGCCCGCGGCGCACACCTGCACCATGCCCTGCTCGGCGAGCTGGTCGACGGCCTGCTCGATCGGGTCGGTGCCATCGAGCGAATAGCCGAGCCACGGCGCGTACTCGTGGAGAAGCACGTCGACCTCGAGACCCTCGGCGACCTCGATGAAGTCGAGCAGATCGGACAGCTGCTCGACCTCGTACCGCGACACGAAGACGAGCTCGGCATCCGGCGCGAGCCCGCCGAACTGGCGCTGGGCGGGGAGCTGGCCGCCCGTGAGGATGCCCGAGACCGCCGTGCCGTGCGAGCGATCCTCTTCGACCTGGCGGTCGTACGCCGAGAGGTTCTGGCCGCGCGCGAACAGCGAGCCATCCCAGTAGATCGCCCGGATCACCGAGCTGCCGAGCTGCCACACGCGCTCGCCGGGCTCGATCACCCCGTCGCCGTCGACGTCGTCGGGCACGAACGTGGGCTCGGCCATGCCGGGATCGTCGTCGTTCCACCCGGGACGCCCGGAGTCGCGCACCCCGTTGCCGTTCAGGTCGAGGTAGAGCCAGTCGCGCCGCGGGTCGAGCACACCTGGGCTCTGATCGTACGAGAAGCCGTCGGTGTCGGGGTTCCAGCGCCAGGCGAACGCCTCGAGCTCCTCGAGGGCCTCGTCGGGCGCGATCCTCCCGTCTCCGTCGCGATCGAGGCCGTCGACGCCGGGGGTCAGCTCGCCGTCGCCGTCGACGTCGAGCCAGCGGAACGTGCCGGCGTCGGCGCGGAAGAAGTGCGGGTGCGTCACGTCGATGTGCGAGTCGATGTTGCCGATCGTGATGCCGGCCCCGGTGGGGCCCTCGGGACGGGCGCGCATCGCCGGCGCCCCGACGAGCGGCCCGGTGACGTTGGTGGGATACGGCCCGAGGTCGATCCGCCGATCCGGCATCACCTCGAAGCCCTCGCGCACGAGCGACGCGATCGTCGCGCGGCCCGCCTGCACCGACACCCAGCCGAGCCCCCCGCGGAAGGTGCCGTCGGCGCGGCGTCGGACGTCGAGCCCTCGCGCGGCGAGCGCGCTCCCATCGGCCCGGACGAGCGCTGCGACCGTGCCGCCGGGCCCCTCGACCGCGACGGGCGGCAGCGGGCGCCCGGGGTCGGTCAGCCAGGCGGGCGGGGCAGCGAAGGCGGCGAGGAGGGAGGCCAGCATGCCGAGAGCTTAGCCACGTGCCGGTCCCGCTGTGCACCTGCCGCTGATACGATGCCGATCCTCAGCGTTGGGAACCCCATGTCCGACCCGCACGAGAATCTCGCAGAACAGGCGCTCGCCAACCTCGTGAACCAGTTCGCGCGGCCGCTCGACTTCCTCCGCGAGCTGGTCCAGAACTCGATCGACGCGGGGTCTCCGCGCATCGCCGTCAGCGTCGACTTCGACCTGCCCAAGCCCGGCGAGGCCCTAGGGGTCACGCGGATCCACGTCGAGGACTGGGGCGAGGGCATGGATGGCGAGATCATCGACAACCAGCTCACCCGGCTGTTCGCGTCGGCGAAAGAAGGCGATCTCACGAAGATCGGCAAGTTCGGGATCGGGTTCACGTCGATCTTCGCGATCCTGCCCGACGCGGTGCTCCTCCGCACGGGGCGGCACGGCGAGAACTGGGAGCTGTTGTTCCACCGCGACCGCAGCTTCGACAAGGTCCGCATCGACGAGCCCGTCGACGGCACGAAGATCACGCTGTTCAAGCGCATGAGCCGCGAAGAGCTCGACAAGTTCGTCGAAGAGGCCCGCTTCATCCTCACCTACTGGTGTGAGCACTCGAACGTCCCCATCACGTTCTGGGACCGCACCGAAGGCGCGCTCGTCGAAGAGGTCGACGAAGACGACCCGTTCGCGGCCTTCGAGGGCGAGCAGGCCGCCGCCGTCGAGAACCGGGGCCCCGAGGCGGTGAACCGTCCCCTCGACGTCGACGCCGACATCGCCGTCCGCGTCCGGAAGGACGACGTCGAGGCCATCGTCGGCATCGCGAGCCAGCCGCTCTACGGGTACTACAACGGCGGCCTGACGCTCCTCCGCACGCGCAACGTCGACGCGCTCGGGCACTTCGAAGACCGTCTGCGCCACCTCGTCTTCAAGGTGAAGAACGACGCGCTCGAGCACACCCTCACCCGCGACAACGTCCTCCAGGACAACCACTGGGAGAAGGCGATGGGCGTGGTGCTGGAGGCCCGCCTCCAGCTCGCCGACGCGCTGCTCGAGCGGCTCGCCACGGCCGTCCGGTCCGGCGAGGACGCCACCGTCTGGCAGGCCCACCTCGCGCGCCTCTGCGACGAGGAGGACGTGCGGCAGAAGGTCACCGACGCCGGCGACAACGCGATGTTCCGCAGCGTGCTCGGCGAGCCGGTGAGCCTGAACGCCGCCGAGGCCTGTGCCCGCAAGATCGGGGCCATCCTGCTCGGCGAGGGCGCCACGCCGCTCAATCGCGCCGTGCACGACGCCTTCCAGCTCGAGATCCTCGCCGACACCCCCGCGGTGCGCGACCTGCTCACGATCACGGCGCCGCGTCCGCTGCTGTACTTCTGGAGCCAGCGCACCCTGCAACGCGCCGAAGACGTGTACGTCCTCCCGCAGGTGCTGCACAGCGACGAGCTCGACGACCAGGAGCGCAAGCTGCTCCAGCACACCGAAGAGCTCCTCCAGAAGGCGGTGGGCTGGCGCATCCGCGACGTGCGCATCGGGGATTTCGGCGGGCCCGAGTCCGGTACGACCGAAGCGCTCGTGCTGAACGGCAACCCGACCGAGAAGGTGTTCCAGCGCCCGTCGCCCGGCGGGCTCTGGTCGTGGGTGCCCGCGTTCCTCACGTTCCGGCGGATGCTCATCAACCGGTACCACCCGCTGTTCCGCGCGCAGCTGCTCGCCAGCACCGAGAACCCGTGGCTCGCCGCGGCCGGGCTCGCGAGCGCGCTGCTGCACACCGAAGACATCGAGGGGCCGAAGGTCTACCGGCACCTCCTCACCGTCGCGCACGCGCGCCTGGGGATGACGGCATGAGCGGTCTGGACGAGCTCCTCGAGCGGTCGAGGGCCCCTGGCGCCTTCGTCGAGCGCCGGCACTTCACGCTCTCCCGCGAGAAGGCCATCGAGAAGCAGCGCGAGTTCGCGCTGCGCGACGCCCGCCAGTACGTCCTGGAGATCATCCAGGGCGCCATCTTCGCGGGCGCCACGTACATGGCCGTCGACGCGCGGAAGAACAGCATCCTCATCGCGTGGGTCGGCGCGCCTCCGCTCGAGAAGCGCCACCTCGAGAACCTGTTCGACTACCTGTTCGCCGACCGCTCCGACAAGCGCATCCGGCACATGGTGCAGCTCGCCGTCGGCATCAACGCCATCCTCCAGCGCAAGCCGAAGTCCATCCGCCTCGAGTCGGGCGACGGCAAGAAGACCGTGCGCCTCGACATGGATGCCGGCGGCGAAGGCGACATCGGGCTCTCCGAGAACCCGATCGACGGCACGTACCTCGTGGCCGAGTGGAGCTCGGGCCTGCTGGGCGGGCTCTTCGGGCGGTTCTCGAACACGCAGCACCTCGACGTCGGCAAGCTCATCGAAGACAAGTGCCTCTACACGCCCGTGCCGATCCTGCTCAACGGCAACGCGCCGTTCGGCTTCCGGGCCACGCGGAACATCGAGATCTTCGGGGCCCGCGCGCAGGAGCAGTTCGACGACGGCGACCGCCGCGGCGTCATCGCGCTCCACACCTCGCCCCACGCCCCGCGCGGCTTCCGGATGGTCGTGGGCGGCGTGTGGATCACTCAGGCCCCGCTCGAGCAGCTCTCGCCCGAGCCGCTCGTCGGCGTCATCTGCGACGACAACCTGCGCAAGACCGCCGACCACTCCGACATCGTGCAGGACGTGCGCTTCACGCAGATGCTCCACAAGGTGCAGCCCCACGCCACGCGCCTGCTGAAGCGCGTGAACGAGCGCTACGTGCCGCCCACCCTGCCGCCCGTGCCCGCCGAGGTCGCCGAAGAGCGCAGCGAGGACGAGGGCCCGAAGATCGAGTACGAGCCGCTGCCCGAGGTGCTGCTGCTCGTGGGCCCCCGCGGACACACCACCGTCGAGCGGCTGCAGGACCTCGACGGCGAGCCGCTGTTCTGGTGCACCCCCGAGGTCAGCAAAGACCTCGGTGAGGCCGCCGATCCGCTGCGGTTCCCGTTCCGCGTGCTGCGCCTGAAGGAGGGCGAGGCGAACACCCTCGGCCGCGAGCTGCCCCACGCGCAGCTGCACCGCCTGAACGGGCCGTCCGACATCGACTTCGTGCTCCGCGTGATGGAGCGGGGCAACGAGATCCGCGAGATCACCGTCCCGCTGCCGGTGGGCTCGCTGACCATCCGGCTGCACGTTTCCGGCCGGCTGCCGGCGTGGGGCAACGGCCGTCCGGGGGTCCCCTTCCTCGTGCGGTACGACGGGAAGACCCAGGCCACCGGGTCGGTCGACGACACCCACGTCTGGACGCAGGGGATGTCCGACCGGCCCGCCACCTACGAGATCGGCGTGCCGATGTACATGCCGGGCGTCAGCCTGATCGTCGAGACCGCGGCGGGCGGCGCCACGCTCGACGACGAGGTCGCCCGGCGCGCGCTGGATGCCGCCTGGAAGCTCGCGGCCCCCGAAGACGACGAGCCCGACGCCCGCCTGCTCGCCGCGCTGCTCGCGACCCAGTCGCTCCCGCAGTTCCGCGAAGACCCCCACCCCGTCGGCCGCACGCGGCACCCCGACGCCACCGTGTGCCTCGAGGCGTCGCTCCCCCACTCCTGGCCCGTGCGCCTGCGCAAGGTCCCGCTCGTCGACACACACCTCGGCCCGCTCGATCTCGACGGCTTCCTCGGGCTGCTGCAGTCCGGCGAGGTCGCGTGGATCAAGGATCCCGAGGGCTACGCGCGCATGGAGCCGCTCGAGAAGCGCTTCGGCTACGGGCACCTCGCGCCCTACGGCGTCGACTCGAACCCGCTCTTCGCGGTGGCTCGCATCGGGCACCGGTGGGTGTGGATCTCCGACCGCACGACCTACCGCGACGCCCACTTCACCCACCTCGTGTACGTCGCGCGCCACAAGGCCCCGCGCACCGAGGATGCCCACTGGGAGACCGACGAGCAGCCGTTCCCGGAGCTCGTCGCCATCCGCCGTCGCGAGGCCGACCGCCTCGACCTCGCCGAGGCCTGGCAGGAGCTGTACGACGGCCTCCGCCGCACGGAGGCCGACAACACGTGGGACCAGTACGCCTTCGACGCGAGCATCGAGCGCGTGCGTGGGCTCGGGCGCGTCGCGCTGCTGCACCTCGCGAACGTCGTTCCCGGCGGGCTCCAGCACGCCCTGCTGCTGCCGAGCGACGGCGGCGCGCGCTGGTCGATCGAGCGCCTGCGCAACGAAGCGAACGCGCGGGTCGCCGCCGCGAACGGCGTCGTGGTCGCCGAGCCGCGCACCTTCGCCGTGACGCTCGCCGAGTACCAGGCCATCAGCCCCGACCACGGCACCCGCCTCCGCTACGACGACCACCCCGACGTGTGGCGCAGCCTCGCCGAGACGTCCGACGAGGGCTGGCTGCTCCGCACCGAGATCACCGAGGCCCGCCTGCGCGGCTGGCTCGGGCTGCGGCTCCCGTACGACGCGACCTGCGGCATCCTGCTCCGCACGACCGGCCAGCTCATCGGGCTGCCCGAGCTCGACGAGCGCATCCCCTGCCACGGCCTGCTGTGGCCGCTGCACGGCGGCCATCGCCTGTCGACCGACGAGCGCCAGCTCGTGCAGCTCACGGGCCTGCGGATGTACGCCCAGCTCGTCGACACCCTGAAGCAGCGCCTGCCCGACGACACCAAGCGCTCCGCCCAGCTCTACGCGTGGTCGTTCTGCTGGCGCGCCCACCAGCGCGGGCGTCTCACGGGCACGGCCCTCCAGCTGGCCCGCCAGGTCGAGGTCTTCGGCGATGACGGCCGCACGTGGGGCACCCTCGACCGGTGGCTCGACACCGCGCCCGCGCGCCGTCCGCAGCCGCCCCCCGACGTCGTCCTCCCCCCTCCCCCCGAGGAGGAGGTCGGCGCCGAGCCCCAGGAGGAGGTCCCCTCCCTGCAGGGCATCCTCGACCGGCTCAACGCCGCCCTGCCCCGCAACGTCGAAGCGCAGGCCCACGCGGGTCAGATGGGCCGCGCCGCCCCCGTCACGCTCGACACGGGCGCGGGGTCCCGCAGCCGCATCGTGCTCGCGCTCAACACCGACCACGCGATCGTGAAGGACGGGCTCGAAGCCGCCGGCCCCGCCCAGGAGCTGCTGCTGCTGGAGATGGCCCGCCAGTGCGCCCTGTGGGGCCAGGGCCGGGGGCATCAGCTCGATCTGCTGCGCCTGCAGCAGGTGCTGCTGTCACAAAGGTTCGAGGACTAGCGCTTCCGACACCCTCAGGGGCACCCTGCGTTGTTGGTCTCGTACGTGATCCGGACCTCTTCGCCCGCCGCGGGAATCCACGTCCCGAGCAGGATGACGACCCCGTTGAGGTACGTGTAGCCGTCGGTCGTGGAGGTGGGCGCGAGCACGCCTTCGACGCGCACTTCGAGCTGGTTCGGGTTCGCCGGCACGTCGGAGAGCGGGAAGACGAGCTGGTGGCCGGTCGCGACGTGCGCGAGGCCGACGAGGCTGAAGTCCCACGAGGGCAGGCAGATGTCGAACATGCCGGCGCCGGTGCCGAGGGCCGTCTGGTGGAGGTTCGGAGCGGGCGCGGCGCTGACGCCCGTGACCGCGGAGGTGCAGTCGAGGAGCCCGCCGGACGGCCCTGCGATGCCCGTGAAGCTCGTGAGCGCGGGGTCGCCCTGGAGCGCCTCGTACTGCGTGATGAAGTCGTTCACCGAGATGACCGACGCGACGTCGTCTTCGTCGGTGAGGACGATGGTGGTGACCTGGGCGCCGGACCGCAGGAAACCGGCGTTGTTGTTGTTGATCAGCGGCGGGGAGAGCGCGAGCCCCACCGTGTCGCGCGGACGCTCGTTGCCGGAGCCGTTGATGCCCTGGTCGATCTGGCCGCGCAGCACCTGGAGCCGATTGGGCGTGGCGTTCGTGACCATCGGCCCCACGAACCTGCCGCGGTGGGCGGGGTCGTCCATGTCGGTGGTGATGACGGCGATCTGGTAGTCGGCCGCGAGCACGTCGAGCTCGACGAGCAGATCGCCCGCATTGTCGTTGAGGACCTGCTGCTCTTCGGTCATCGAGCACGAGTTGTCGACCACGAGGAGCACGTCGGCCATGGGGTTGCTCGTCTGGATGTACACGTCTTCGACGAGGCCGGACGGGCCGCCGGTGCCGATCACCTCGACGGAGCCCTGCCCGCCGTTGGACGAGACCGTGAGCGCACCGGTGTAGTCGTTCTCCTGGACGGGCGCGAAACGGATGTCGACCCGGACGTTCTCGCCGGGGGGGACGACGTGCTGGTCGTCGCCCACCACGGTGAAGGCGCCGCCCGCGGTGACCCCGAAGACCTCGAGGTCGGCGGTTCCGAGGCTGTCGATGCGGAGGCGCTTGATCGAGTCGCACCCGACGGGAACGGTGCCGAAGTTGATCCGCGGCGGGAGGCCGAGCTCGACGCCGTCGGCATCGGCATCGGAGTCTGCGTCGACGTCGGTGTCCGTATCCGTGTCGGTGTCGGTGTCGGTATCCGCTTCGACCGCGGGCTCGCGGACGGGCTCGAAGCAGGCCACGAGAGACAGGGCGAGCCACGCCATGTGCACCTCCCGCCGGTGACTAACCCGGAGCGCCTCAGCGCGCGCAGCGGAAGGACGTCGTCGAGTTCGCGTCGGTCGTGCCCACGACCGCGCTCGAGGTGCCGTCGCGCTGGCGCCACGCGCGCCCGCCGCGATCGCCCCGGCGCCACTCGATGGGCGCACCGGTGGTCCACTTCGCGGGCGCGGCGCCGAGCGGCGCGAGGCCCCCGCGGCTCGCACAGAACTCGGCCGCCGCGCGCCACGTGACGTTCGTGACCGGCGCGCTCGACGGCGCCGCGGGCTCGAGGCCCTCCCAGCCCGACAGGTAGGCGTCGTCGGCGCGGCCGTCGGTGCGCGCCGCGTCGGGATGCCACTCCGGATGGCTCGCGAGCCAGTCGGCGAACTGGCGCCGCGTCACCTGGTCGGGCGTCGACGGACCGGCGGGCTTCGGCGCGGGACCGGCCTCGGGCGCCGGCTCGGCTTCGGGCGCGCGGAGGCTCAGGTTCAACGGGGGCAGGCGCCCCTCGGCGGGCACCACGACGGCCTCGGTCGTGACCGAGCAGGCGGGGCCGCATCCCGCCCCTTCGCAGCCGGTCGGGCAGTCCCCCGCTGCGGCGAAGAGCGCGTGCGGGCCGGGACGGACGCCGTCGACCGTCGCGATCTCGTCGACGAACGGGACCTCGCGGCCATCGACGCGCACGAAGCCCTTCGCCACGCCCCGCGCGCGGACCCGCAGCGTGCGCAGCGGCGGCGGGCGGACCTCGAGGCCGATCACCTGGGCCCCGTCGCCATCCTCGACGACCAGCGGGGTCTCGCCCATGACGCACCACTTCGGGCAGTCCGTGCACGGCAGCTCGCACCGCTCGCCCACGGCCCACTGCGCCACCACCTCGCCCACGGGGAGCGCCTCGAACCGCTGCTTCGCGCCCTCGACCCCGGAGGGGCCCTGCTCGCCGATGCGCACGAACACCGGCAGGTCGACCGGCACGCCCGTGACGAGGATCTCGGCGTCGCGCGTGGAGGACGCCGTGCCGATGGCCAGCAGCAGGATGCCGGCGATGATGCCGCCCGCCGCGAGCCCCACGGCGAGCACGCTCGAGAAGAAGCCCGCCATGCCGAGGGCCTTGCGCAGCCCTCCGCCCGACGCGACCGGCTCGGGGACCGGGATGTGCTCGGAGAAGTCGGCATCCAGCGCCTCGAGCGCCTCTTCGAGGGTCTTCGCGTCGCGGATGCGCTGCTCGAGCTCTTTGTGGGTGAGCTTGCGGACGACCTCGCGCAGCCCGGGATGGAAGCGGGGCCCGGGATCGAGCGCTTCGATCCGCTGCTTGTCGCTCATCACCTGGATCATCTGGCGCTTGGCGTCGTCGTCCGGCGCCACGGGGAACGCGACGGTGCCCGTGAGCATCTCGTAGAGCACGACGCCGAGCGCGTAGAGATCCCAGGCGGCCGGGTCGACCTCGCCGGGACGGCCCCACTCGGGCGGGCAGTACGACACGGTGCCGAAGTTCGAGTCGTTCTGCACCGTGATGCGGTCGCCGCCGCGCTCGACCGCCAGCCCGAAGTCCACGAGCTTCAGCGCGCCGTCGCGCCGGATCAGGATGTTCTGGGGCTTCACGTCGCGGTGGAAGATCTCCTTGCGGTGCAGGTACTTCAGCGCGCTCGCGAGCTGGCGCGCCCGATCGACCGCCACGGCGGGCGCCATCGCGCCGCGGCGCCCGAGCTCGTCTTCGAGCGCCATGCCGTCGACGAACTCCATCTCGAGGTACGGCGGCTGCGCGTCGAGGTGGACGTTGCTGACCTTCACGACGTTCGGGTGGTCGACCGTGTAGAGGATCTCGGCTTCGCGGAGGAACCGCGCCTTCGCCTCCGGGTGGTACTGGAATGCCGGATCGAGGAGCTTGATCGCGGCGAGGATGCGCGTGGCGTGGCGGTTGTGACACCGGTACACGCTGCCCATGCCGCCCTTGCCGAGGGTCTCCTCGACCTCCCACACGTCGCCGATGACGGCGCCCGGCGCGAAGCCCGAGCCCGCCGCGGGCATCCCGTAGTCCGGGACCGTGTCCTGTGCGTCGCGGTCCTCTACGGACATCGCCCCTGTTCCAGCGGTCGGCCCGGCGGAGGGTCCGCCGGAGCAGGCCCATTGTAGGGCAAGCCGCGCTCCGCGAGCACTTCATGGAGTAGAGTCCGCGAGCCCCTGGGAGGAGGAGTCCATGATCCTGGTCGTGTCCGCCGC
This sequence comes from Alphaproteobacteria bacterium, assembly GCA_020632875.1. GTDB lineage: Bacteria > Myxococcota_A > UBA796 > UBA796 > JACKEQ01. The sequence goes on along the minus strand of JACKET010000001.1, from coordinate 525,029 downwards.
GCTCGCGCAGGTCAGCGGAGGCGCGGTGCCCGCTACGAACGGGCAGCTGTTCCGACCGACGATCGACGGCACCCACACGCTGTGGTCCGACGACTCCGGGCGCGCCCCCGACGGCTACTTCGTGGCGCGGGGCCTGCTGCAGTACGCCCGCAACCCGGTCCTGTGGACGGGCGACACGTCGGGCGACGTGAACCGCCTCGTCGGCGATCTGTTCCAGCTCGACGTCCTCGCCGGCTACACCAAGGGCCCGATCCGGCTCGGCGTCGACGTGCCGATCTACCTCCGCAACATCGCGACCGACGGCGGCGAGAGCGGCCTCGGCGACGTGGCGCTCGACGTGAAGGCGACGATCCTCGAGCGCGTCGACGCCCCCGTGGGCCTCGCCATCGGCGGCCGCGCCGCCCTGCCGACCACCACGATCGTCGACGCCCCGCTCGGCAACCGCGGGTTCGCGTGGGAGCTCTCGGGCATCGTCGACCACGAGACCGGTCCGTTCCTGGTCACGGGGAACGTCGGCGTGCGCGGCATCCCGCGCGAGCGGCTCGAGAACTTCGACTGGGGCACGCAGCTCGTGGTGCGCGCGGGCGCCGGCTACGCCATCGTCGAAGACGCGGGCATCTCGTTCGACCTGGGCGGGCACTTCAACGTGGCCGACCTGATCGCCGACGCCACGCCCGTGGAGGGGATCGTGGGCGGTTGGTACCGCTACGAGAACCTGGTCCTGCGCGGCGGTGTCGGCACGGGCTTCACGTCGGGCTTCGGCGCGCCGCAGCTCCGCACGCTCCTCTCCGTCGCCTACGAGCCTCCGCGGGCCGTCGACACCGACGGCGACGGTCTCGTCGACCGAAAGGACGAGTGCCCCGAGAATCCCGAGGACCTCGACGGGTTCCGCGACGACGACGGGTGCCCCGAGCCCACCCAGGTCACCCTCCTCGTGCAGGCGAAGGGCGGCGGAGACCTGTCCGACGCCGAGATCGTGATCCAGGGCACCGGGAAGACCGTGCGCAGCGGGCAGGATCTGCCCCTCGACAGCGCGACGTACACCGTCGACGTGTCCGCGCCCGGCTACGTCCCGCTCGAGGGCCAGGTGCTCAACGTCCCCGACGGCGAGCGCCACCGCGCGCTGTACGTGCTCGAGAAGGCCATCGTGCCCGCCGAGCTCGTCGTGAAGGTGCTCGACCCCGACGGCAAGGCCATCGACGGCGCCACCTGGGCCGTCCGCAACGACCCCGACGGCCCCTACGCGGGCGGGGCGATGCACGCCTTCCAGCCGGGCACCTATCAGGTGCGCGTGACCGCCGACGGCTACCGGGGCCGCGGCTTCGAGATCGCCCTCGAAGACGGCGGCAAGATCACGAAGGACGTGACGCTCGAGCCCGCGCGCGTGCAGGTGAAGAAAGAGAAGATCGACATCCGCGAGTCGATCTACTTCGAGACCGGCAAGGCCATCATCAAGCCCGAGTCGTTCGGCCTCCTCGACGAGGTCGCCCAGGCCATCGTCGAGCACCCCGAGCTCGTGAAGATCCGCATCGAGGGCCACACCGACAGCCGCGGCTCCGCCAGCTCGAACCTGAAGCTCTCGAAAGACCGCGCGAAGTCGGTGCTCGACTACCTCGTCGGCAAGGGCGTCGAGGCGGGCCGTCTCGAGTCAGAAGGCTATGGGGAGTCGAAGCCGATCGAGCAGGGCGAGAACGAAGCGGCGTGGTCGAAGAACCGCCGCGTCGACTTCTTCGTCGCCGAACGCAGTGACGATGCGGCGAATCCGGAAGGTGGTGAGAAATGAGGACGAGTCGCGGAGTGATGCTCCGCTCGATGACGCAGGGGACCAAGGGGCGTGGCGGCAAGGCCGGCGGCAAGGCCGGCAAGCGCGCGCTCGGCGACGGCGCGCGCAAGCAGATCGCCGACGCACACGCGCTCGAAGAGGCCGGCAAGCACGCCGATGCCGCCCAGGCCTTCGCCCAGCTCGGCGAGATCGCGGCCGAGCGCGGCCAGCACGCCATCGGCGCGTACCTCGCGCTGCGCGGCGCCTCTGCCCTGCTCCGGTCCGGCGATGCGGCTGCGGCGGTCGAAGCCGCCCGTGCCGGGATCGCGCACGCCGAGGGCATCTCCGAGAAGAAGCGCGTGGGCCGTCACTTCGGCCGCTTCGTCCGCGACCTCCGCAGCGAAGACGCCGATGTCGCGACCGCGCTGTCCGACGAGGTGAAGACGCGCTTCGGGCTGAAGACGCTCCCCACCCCCGGCGACGGCGTCGCGCCGAACCGGGCGCAGCGTCGCTCGCTCCCGAAGGCCTGCGCCGGATGCGGTACGCCGCTCGACGCCGCGACGATCCGCTTCGAAGACGACGGCACCGTCGACTGTCCGGCGTGCGGGCACCCGCTCTCCTGACCCGCTGCGCCCGGGACATGTGAACCGGATGTCAAGGCACTGACCCGGGCGCAACCAACGGTGGCGGTCCCCTGTAGCTCGGGGTATATGCGGCCAACGGATCACGTTGACCTCGAGCGATGGGGATTGCGATGTTTGGAGCTATTCTTCTGACTGTCATGGGATGCAACGACTACTCACTGGTCGAGCGTCCTGACGTGATCATCAACGAAGACACCGGTCTCGTGGTCCCGCCCACGGTGGTTCCGCCCGCCGATGCGCCGATCGCCGAGTGCTCGGTCTCGCCGAACCCCGTCTCGCCGCCCTTCGAGGTCGCGACGTGGGATGGCTCCGGCTCGTACGACCCGGGTGGGCTCGCGATCACCAGCTACAACTGGACGCTGCTCTCCAAGCCCGCGGGCTCCGCGGTCGACATGCCGCCCGGCGACGCCGTCCGTGGCAACTTCATGCCCGACCAGGCCGGCACCTACGTCGGTCAGCTCATCGTGACGAACGAGGCCGGCATCCAGTCCGCCCCGTGCACGACGAACCTCGAGGCCATCCCCGCGCAGGACCTGTGGGTCGAGATGTTCTGGGATCGCGCCGGCGACGACATGGATCTCCACCTGCTCGCCCCGGGCGGCACGCCCCGCACCGGCACCGACTGCTACTTCGTCAACTGTGACGGCGGCGCGGTGCTCGACTGGGGCGCGACGGGCTACGCGGGCGACAACCCCCGCCTCGACCTCGACGACATCCCCGGCACGGGCCCCGAGAACATCAACATCGACGATCCCGACGCGTCGGGCGGCGGGTTCACCGTGTTCGTGCACGACTACCCGGGCGACGGCGGCGAGCCGACCAACGTGACCGTCAACATCTACCTGAACGGCTCGCTCACCTGGTCCGACACCCGCACGATCACCGGCGAAGACACCGACACGTACTTCGCCCAGATCGACTGGAACGCCGGCACCGTCACGGGTCTCTGATCGGCGTGGAGGCCACGCGCCCCCCGCCGTCGAGCCAGACCTCGACCGAGAAGCCCGCCGCGGCCCAACAGGCCATCCCGGCGGGCTTCGTCGCGTGTGCGTGCTGCGGCGGGGCCACCCAGCCCGAAGACCTCTATGCCGCCGAAGACGGCGACATCTGCCACCAGTGCAACGCCCAGCGCGAGGCCGCCGACGTGTCGAAGCGCGGCGATCGCGACCGCGCGATGACCGTGCTGTTCATGCCCGGGTTCACGGCCGTGGCGCTCGTCGTGCTGCAGTACATGCTGATCCTGTTCACCCGGGATCCCGCTTTCTGGCTGGCGCCGATCCCCGCCGTGATGTCGCTGGCCGGCGTGCACGCGGTGGTCGAGGCGGCCCGATCGCAGAGCGACCCCGGCGACCGCGTGATGCTCGCGGCGGCCGGGGTCTTGAATCTCCTCGTCCACGCCCTGCTCGCTCTCGCGATGTTCGGCGTGGTGGGCTGACCGTCAGGCCTGGGCGGCCTGCTGCAGCGCGCGCCCTTCGGTTCCCGCCTGGAACAGCGGCGCCCAGGCATCTCCCGGCGTGACCGCCGCCCCGGACTCGGCCTCGGCGAGGAGCTTCAGCGCGAGGGCCGCGAGCGGGTCGGACGCGTGGGCCTGCAGCCACTGGGCCGCTTTCGCGACCGTGCGGCGGCGGGACCCGGTGCGGCGGGTGTTCCCGAGCAGGACCAGCGCGAGGAGCGCGGCCGCCGTGCGGGCCACGTCGCCCCCGAAGCTCCCGTCGGCCGACTGGGACCGGGCGAGATCGCCCGCGGCGTCGCTCGAAGGCGGTGCGGCGCTCGCATCGGGCTCGGGAGACGGAGCGTACAGCTCGCGCGCCATCTTCGGCGGGGGCGGCGGGGCCGGCGGAGCGGCGCCCTCTCCCAGGTCGAAGGAGGCCTCTTCGCTCGCGGCGAAGCCCTTCGGAGCGGACTCCTTGTCGACCGCTCCGCCGAACAGCGCGTCCGCGATGCGACCGAGGACCCCCCCGGGGGCGGGCTTCGCGTCCTGCATCCGGCGCGGTGCGGCCTTGCGGTTCCCGATCGCGGCGTCGCCGGATGCGCGCCCACCCGCCGCGCTGCCGAGGTTCGGATACCGCGCAGGCGCCTGGGACGGCATCGGTGCCGGCATGGCCATGGGCGGCGGCATCGCGCCCGCGGGCGGCGGCGCGCCTCCGGACATCATGTCCCAGGCGTGGGGCGCCTCTGCGGGCTGGATGACGGTCTTCAACTCGCCTTCGACGACACGGCTGGTGTCGACCGCGACGAAGCTCGTGAACCGGGACGCGATCCCGTACTGCAGCGCCACACGGACGATCTCAGGGCGCAGCGCCTCTTCTTCGAACGGCTTCAGCACCAGGCGATCCTCGAGCGCCGCGACGCGCTCGCGGCCCCACAGGGCACCGATGGGGAACGCCAGGCGCTTCGGCTCGACCGTGAACACCTGCTCGCCGTCGGGCCCCTGCCCACGGACGGTCAGCGAGGCCGGCGCGCCTTCGATCAGCAGGGTGGCGGGGCGCCCGGTGAAGACGGCCTCTCCGGTGAACCGCGCCGCGGGGAGCCCATCGACACGCACGTTCTCGAGCACCGGGTTCCCGAAGCGCGCCTCGAGGCTCGCGAGCGCCTCTTCGATGTCATCGGACGGGGTGCACAGCTCGCACGTGCCGCCGCCGACCCGCGCGAGGCGCTTCAGCAACGCGCCGTTCACGGCGGTGTCGATGCCGAACGTGAAGAACCGCGCGCCCTTGCGGCGGTTCGCGACCGCCGCCGTGAGCTCGGCCTCGTTCCACGCCTGCCCGTCGGTGATGAACAGCACCGAGCGCGAGCGACCGACGACGTCGTCGCCCTTCAGGGCCTCGGCGATGGCCGGCAGCATCTCGGTGCCGCCGCGGGCGTCGAGCGCGCCGATCCAGGCGTCGGCGCGGGCCAGCGTGCCCTCGTCGTACGCCAGCAGGTCGGGGCTCATGGCCTCGACGCGGTCATCGAAGGCGATCATCCGGAACCGGTCGCCGGGCGCCAGCCCATGGACCGCGGACTTCAGCGCCAGCTTCGCGGCCCGCATCTTCACGCCGCTCATCGAGCCGGAGATGTCGACGACGAACACGGCGTCGCGCGGGAGCGCCTTCGGCAGCGCCACGCTGGGCGGCTCGACCGCCACCAGGGTGTGCGTTCCGTCGGTCCAGGCGCGGCTGACCATCGCGTCGGCCTCGGCGGTCGCGAAGGCCAGCACGAAGTCGCGGTCGAGCGTGGTGTCGGCGGCGGGCGCCACGCGGATCGCCCCGTCGAGGTCGATGCGGAAGGCGTGCTGCGCGCACTGCAGGTTGCGCACGGGCCCCTGGATCTCGACCTCGAGGTCGAGGGACGTGCCGCCGTTCAGGCGGACGGGCGGCTGGAGCCGGTCGGCATCCGGCACCCGGTCGGTCGCGGGGAGCACGCCGTCGCCGCGGTGCGAGACGGGGTCGCCCGGCAGGTAGCGCGGCGGGATCACGGTCGGGAAGCGCCAGCGGTACCGCCCGTCGACCTTCTCGAGCCGCTCGACCACCACGATGCGCACGCGCACCTCTTCGCCGGGCGGGATGCGGGTGACGCGCAGCGTGTGGACGTCGGCGCGCTCGGCCGTGAGCAGCGCCGCGCGATGCCCGGCGTCGCGGGCTTCTGCGAAGGCCTTCTCGGCCGCCTCGCGCTCGCGACACTCGGCGCGGACGGTCATCTCGCCCGCCTTCAGCTCGACCTCGACCACCGCGCCGTCTTCGGGAAGCGGGAACAGGTGCACCGCCTCGAGGGGCTGGGAGAACGGGTTCTCGAAGCGCTGCTCGACCACCGTGCGGGCGCAGTCGGCCACGATGGCCGTGCGCACGACGACCTCGGAGAGCGGGAAGGCCTGCTCGACGCCCTCGACGAGCGCGATCAGCCCGCCGAGACCGGCCTCGTGGGAGGGACCGCCCAGGTCGGGAGTGGGCGCGATGGGGAGGATGGCGGTCATGGAAGCGCTCCTTGCACGAGTTGGTGGATGCGGCGCGCCAGCCCTTCCGGGTCGGCGACCACGCGGGGGTCGATGGTGAGCTGCACGCCGGGCGCGAGCTCGAAGGTGTGGAGCCGCGCGGGAGCCGCGGGCTCGGCGGGCGTCGCGGCCGGCGACCCGTGCGCGCCGAGCGCCTGCAGCACGGCGGCCTCGATCGCGGACGCGGGCTGCGCGGAGAACGCCGCCTGGATCTGGGTGAGCGAGTAGCCCTGGCTCTGCAGGATCTTCACGGCGAGGATGCGGCACAGGTGCGACCAGCCGTAGATCGCCATCCGCCCGTCGTACCGGAGCGGCCGGTCGATCAGGCCGAGCCCCTGGTAGTAGCGGACGGCGCGCGCATCCGGGGCGTCGGACACGCGCTCGTCGGAGACCGACGTGCCGATCTGCCGGAGCAGGCGCGCGGATTCCACGACGAGCTCGCCGAGGGTGTAGGTGCGGGTGCGATCGGGGTTCATGTCGTTACTGTAAACATGACAGCATTCAGTGTCAACATTTTCCGTGGCGCCGGGAGCCGGGAGCCGGGAGCCGGGAGCCGGGAGCCGGGAGCCAGGAGCCGGGAGCCGGGAGGCCTTCGGCTCCGGGCGACGGTGTCGGCGAGGCCAACGCCGTCTGCATTACGCAGATGACGCAGATGACGCAGATGGACGCGGATGACGCAGAAACGAGGCCGTCTCGCTTCGAACGCTCTGCGTCCCCCAACCGGCGCCAAGGGTTGGGGATCGGGACTGCCGGAGCCTGGTACCGTTGTGCGTCGTCTCCTTCCTTCGGCGGTTGCCCAGGACGTGGTGACCAAGCACAGAGTCGGGTCGAACTTCACATCCGGCGCACAGAGCCTCGGTGAGTTTCACATCGACCCATCGACGCGCTGGCTGCCTCACGGATGAACGCCGACAAAGTCGCGTCTGCCGTCCGAGCAATCCCCGTTCGGGGAGGTCCGGCACGCCGAAGTGTGAAACTCGACGGTGCTCTGCGTGGGGAATGTGAAATTCAGCCGTGCTCTGTGTCTGGTCCGAGTGGCGAGGGTGTCGTGCGGCTCTGGTGAGCGGACCCCACGTCTTCGCACTCACCCGTGTCGACGGACGGGGAGGCTCACCGCCGTCCTCCCGATCCGGCTCCCCTCTGCGTCATCTGCGTCCATCTGCGTCATCTGCGTGATGCCAAGCGATCGGGGCACGAAAGCCCCCGCAGCCCCTGACCTCCCGGCTCCCGGCTCCAGGCTCCCGGCTCCAGGCTCCAGGCTCCAGGCTCCAGGCTATTCCTGCTTCGTCCCTGTCTTCTCGGCCCGCGGCTGCCCCGTGGCGAGCTGCTGGACCACCCGGTCCTGCGGCCAGGCGTTGTCGTCGTACCGCTCGATCAGCGTGCCGTCTTCGTCGAGCAGCAGGACCCGGTGCAGGTGCGTGATCCGCCCGCCGTCCACCGTGACGTGCTGGCCGCCGCGTAGCGCGAGCTCCTGGAGCACGACGGGCTCGGCGCGCGCGAGGCTCCACCTCGTGAAGTCGGCGTTCATCGCCCGGCCCCACGCCTCCAGCACCCGTGTGGTGTCGTTGTCGGGGTCGAGGGTCACCGTCACGATCCGCCCGCCCTCGAGGCGCTCCTGGAGCGCGGCGAGACGCGCGGCGATCGCCGGGCAGAACGCCGGATCGGGGCACCGCGTGTAGATGTACGTCAGCAGCGTGCGGGTGCCCTGCCCCTCGCCGACCACGAGCGCCGTGCCGTCCTGGGCGACGAGCTCGGTGCGCGGCATCCGCTGGCCCACCTCGAGCGGCGCGATGTCGGTGCGCAGCGCGGCGTCCGAAGTACCCGTCTTCACGGGGTCGACGAGCTGGTAACCGTAGTCCGTCGAGAGCAGGCGGGCCTCGATGACGTCGCCCGTCGCGAGGCGCTCCGCCTCCCACGGCGCGAGCGAGAAGCCCATGACCATCGCACCCATGACCCCGGGGATCTCCTCGTGGTCGACCGTCACCCGGACGCCGTCGACGTTGACCACGGTCCCCGCGAGCTTCACCCCGCCCTTCACGAACGACTTCGGCAGCGCGTCCTGGCCCGTGACCACCAGCTTCGACAGCGCGCCGCCCTCGACCCACAGGTCGACGTGGCTCCCCGGCCCGAGACCCGCGAAGTCCGCGCCTTCCGCACGGCGGTAGCGCTCGACCCCCGTGACGACGCGCCCGCGGAGGTCGTCGTGCTGCACGAGCACGGTCTCCGCCCCCACGTGGAGGAGGGTGCCGTGCCCCGTAGGCGGCGGCCCGGCGTCGCAACCGAGCATCGCGATCAGCCACACCATGGCGCAGCGGTAACCCAGGCTCACCAGAGACGCAGCTGCTCGGGCCCCGGACGGCGGAAGGGCGTGGGCCCGCGCGGTGGCATCGGCTCGAAGCCCAACCGGCGCCGCCAGACCTGGAACGCCTGCTCGGTGACCTCCCAGGCCTTGCCCTCGCCGTGCATCCGGTCCCCCACCCGCCCGGCACCCCGCACGCCGGCCCGATCGATGCGCGCCATCACGGCATCGGCACGATCGGGGAGGACGGCCCGCAGCCGCCGCTCGAAGACCTCGCGCACGGGCCCCGGGAAGCGCACGATGGTCATCCACGCCCAGCGCGCACCCGCATCGCGTGCGGCGCGGAGCGTCTGGGGCACGGCATGGTCGTTGAGGCCCGGGATCACGGGCGCGAGCGACACCGACACCGGGATCCCCGCGTCGGACAGGGCACGGATGGCCTGCAGTCGCGCCGAAGGCGGCGGTGCGCCGGGCTCGACGAGACGCGCGAGCGCGTCGTCGACGATGGGGACCGACATGCTCACGCGGACCGCGTCGAACCGGGCGAGCCGCCGCAGCACGTCGAGATCGCGCACCACGAGCGGCGACCGCGTGACGATGCCGACGGGGTTCCGGTAGTCGGCACAGACCTCGAGGCACGCCCGCGTCAGCTCCCACTTCCGCTCGAGCGGCTGGTAGCAGTCCGTCACGCCCGAGAACGCGACGAGCTCCCCCTTCCACGAGCGCTTCTCGAAGGCCTCGCGCAGGAGGGCCGCCGCCTCGGGCTTCACGAGCACGATGCGCTCGAAGTCGCTGCCGGCGCCGAGGTCGAGGTACTCGTGCCACGCGCGGGCGTAGCAGTACGCGCAGGCGTGCGTGCAGCCCCGGTAGGCGTTCACGCTCCAGTCGAAGCCCAGGTCGTCGCTGTCGTTGTGGGCCAGGATCGACCGGCTGCGATCGACCAGGACCTTCAGGCGCGCCGGAGGGGGCGGCTCCTCCCAGCTCACCTCCTCGGTGCGGAACCGGTGGCGGGGATTCCACGGCATACTGCTCATGCGTTCAGTATACGCCGCCGCACATCGCGGCGTCACGGCCCGACGGCGAACCGGGTTAGAGTTCCGGCGGAGGATCCGGCATGACCGTCCTGCTCGCACTCGTCGCGTGTCGCCTGCCCGAACCGGGTGGCGAAGACGACGTCGACATCACCCCGACCGCCCGCATCGACGACGCCACCTGGCAGGGCTTCGTCCAGACCCGCGGCATCACGAGCTCGAAGTACCACATCGACGCGAAGTACGCGTCCATGCGGGGTCCCAGCGGGTTCGACCACGCGGTGCTCCTCGAGACCGAAGAGCCCGAGCTCCTCTGGATCACGGGCTACAAGACGCTCGTGGTCGACGCGAAGACCGAAGAGAAGCTCTCGCAGGAATTCATGTGCCACGCGAATCTCGACTTCGACGCGAAGGAGTACTACGACCACTTCCCGAAGGCTCCGCCCCTGTCCGGCCGCGTGTTCACGCTCTCCCAGGGCCAGCAGGAGATCCACTTCCCCACCGGGATGGGCATCCCGATCCGCAGCGACCTCGAGCTGTCGCTCGCGACCCAGGTGCTCAACCTGAACATCGAGAAGCCCGACCTCGACGTGCGGCACAAGGTCGTCATCGAGTTCGTCCGCGACTCCGACCTGAACGCGTACCGCACCGAGCACCCCGACTTCGAGGTGGTGCCGCTGTACCAGACGGCCGTCCAGGGCTTCAAGGCCCTCGGGAACGCCCGCTACTACGGCGTCGCGCACGATGACGCCGATCCGAACGAGCTCGGCGAGGGCTGCTCCGTCGGCATGAGCGCCATCGACGGCGACATCGACGAAGACCGCCTCGGCCAGGAATTCACGGCGCACTGGGTCGTCCCGCCGGGCACCGAGACCAACCGCACGAACGTCACGCGGTTCCTGAACCTGCCGTACGACACGACGGTCTACTACATCGCCACGCACCTGCACCCGTTCGCCGAGTCGCTCACGATGAACGACCTCAACACCGGGCAGCAGGTGTACCAGAGCAAGGTCCGCAACACGCCCGACAAGATCGGCATCGACGAGGTCGACATCTACTCGTCCTTCGAGGGCATCGACCTGAAGGAAGACCACGAGTACGAGCTCGTCAGCGTCTACAACAACACCAGCGGGCACGACATCGACTCGATGGCGGTGCTGTACTTCTACGCCCTCGACAAGAACTTCGACCGCAAGCGCTCGCTCGGCGAGTTCAAGCAGGCTGCGAAAGAGCAGAAGGACGACGACAAGGAGTCGAAGCACGAGAAGAGCGAGCCCGCGTCGATGTGAGGCGGTGGCGCGCGAGCCCCGCGGCCACCTGCTCCCACACCCGGGCCCTGCGTCGCTCCGGCGGGGCCTCGTCGGCCAGGGCGCGCTGCACGGCCTCGTCGAACGGCGTGCGCTCGAGGTCGGGTGCCAGCGCCCAGAATCCGTCGTCGGCGCAGATCATGTCGTGCCGCAGGCCCTCGACGAGCTGGCGCGCGATGCGGATGTCGGCGCGGGTCACGCCCCGCAGCCAGTAGCTCGAGAGCCGCGGCGACAGCACCGGCACCGGGATCATGAGCGGGCGCATGCCGCGCGCCGCCGCGACGCGCTCGAGGATCGCGCGCGCCGAGAGGACCTCCGGACCGGGCAGATCGAAGGCGGCGGACCCGTCGAGATCGACGTCCACGGCGCGGACGATCGCCCGCACCACGTCACCCACCCAGATGGGCTGGCTGCGCGTGCCGAGCCAGGAGGGCAGCACCATCACCGGCAGCCGGAACGCGAGGTCGCGGCAGATCGTCCAGCTCTCGCTGCCGGCGCCCACGATCATCGCCGCGCGCAGCTCGACGGTCGACACGGCGCCCCCGCGCAGGACCTCCCCCGTCTCGAGCCGGCTCGCGAGGTGTGGGCTCGGTGGCCCCGCCGGACGTGGCCCGCCGAGGTACACGATGCGCCGGATGCCGGCATCCTCGCAGGCCGCGCGGAACGCCTCGGCCGCAGCGCGCTCCGCCGGACCGGGCTGGTCGTGCTCGGCCATCGCGTGGACCAGGTAGACCGCCGCGTCGCACCCGGCGAGCGCGGGGCCCAGCGTCGCGGGGTCGTCGACGTCGAGGTGCACCCACGTCTGCCCGGGAGGGGCGAGCGGCGCGCGCTCGGGACGCCGCGTACCGGCGACCACCGCGAAACCCTCGGCCAGGAGGGCCTCACAGACGTGTCGCCCGACGAACCCCGTGGCACCGGCTACCAGGACCCTACGCATCGCGCCCTCTCACTTGAACAGTTATTGAACAATTAATGAACTATTCACCGATCCTCCACCGAAGACTTCCGCTCGGCATCGATCAGGTCCGCCTGACGGAGCCGAGTGAGGCGCAGATGTCGGCGTTCCGGCTGCATCTCGACGCGGCGCCCTTCTCGTACCCCGATGTGGGAGCGACCCGGGGCGAGCTCCCCGCGGGCTGGGAGCCCGACGCGCACACCGTGAAGCTCGGGGGTCCCGAGGCGTTCGACCAGGCGGTGGAGGCCCTGACGGGCTGGGTGATGTTCGACCTGCCGTGGGTGCGCATGTCGCCGGAGTCGGGTCAGCGTCCCGGCGACCTCGTGACGTTCGCCAGCCACCAGCTCGGCGTGTGGATGCTGCACGGGTGCCGCACCGTCTACCGGATCGACGAGCCCGACCGTGTGGGCTTCGGCTACGGCACGCTCGAGGGCCACGCGGTGGCGGGCGAAGAGCAGTTCCTCGTCACGCGCACGGCCGACGCCACGCTCTACTCCGTCCGCAAGTTCAGCCGGGTCGCGCACCCCCTCGCCCGCCTGGTCCCCGCCGTCGCGCGGGGGCTGCAGCGCCGGTTCAGCGAGGAGTCGGCGGAGCGGATGCAGCGCGCGTGCGCACCCTGATCAGCGCCACGGCCACGGCCATCCCGAGCGCGAGCACCGCGCCCTCCCCGACGAGGTACCCGGTGCCCGGGATCATCGGATCGAGCGCGTACAACGCCCACCGGGTGACCGGGTAGCCGAGCAGGGGGACCGCGAGGAACAGGCCGTCGGGCGCCTTCCGCAGCCGGAGGACCGCGACCGCCGCGATGCACGCACCCGCCGCGAGCCACTCGTACATCCCGAGGTCGTGGCACGCGTCTCCCGGGTACGTGTAGGTCTTCCGGAACCCTCCCGACTCGCAGATGCCCTGCACCGCGAGCGGGAAGCGCGACACGGTCCCCGGATGGTCGTGCACGATCGTGCACCCCAGTCGGTAGAACCACCACAGCGCGAGCTGCCCGCCCACCACGGCGTCCAGCGTGGGCCAGAAGCGGTCCCGGGCGAAGATCGACGCGACCAGCGCGCCCATCCCGAGGGTCGACGCCACGACCCCGATGCCGAGGAAGCCCGTCGTCACCGCGAGGAGCGCGGCCGGGTTCGTCAGATCCTCGGGATGGAACGCGAGGACCTGGAGGACGTGGCCGAACGGGATCCCGACGAGCGGCATGGCGAAGAACGCCGCTGCAGGCGCGACGGGACGCCCTCGCTGCACGGCCAGCGCGGCGCCGACGACCCCGCTCGCCACCCAGCCGAGCAGCAGGCACACGGCGAACGGGTAGACCGTCAGCCCGCCGAGCGCGAGCGGTGGAATCGTGAAGTACGGGAGCATCGCCCCCGGATACTACAGCGCGGCGGCCACCGCGTCGGAGAGCTCGCGGTACTGCTGGGCGCCGCGGCTCGACTCGTCGAACGCGAAGATGTCGCGCCCCTCGACCTGGGCCTTCGCGAGGCTGCTGTTGATGCCGATGCGCATGGGCAGCACGGCGTCGCCGAAGCGCTCCGCGATGTCGGACTCGATCGTGTCGTTCAGCGAGCGGTTCCGCCCGTCGACCCGCGTGAGGAGCACGCCCATCACGTCGATGTCGGGGTTCAGGCGGCTCGCGACGGCCGTGATGGTCTGCACGAGCGCCTCGACGCCCTTCAGCGCGAGCGGGCTCGGATCGCACGGGATGAGCACGCTGTCGGACGCGCACAGCCCGTTCAGCGTGAGGTTGCCCTGGTTCGGCGGGCAGTCGAGCACGATCACGTCGTAGTGCGACCGCGTCACCTTCAGCGCGTCGCGGAGGATGAACTCCTTGCCGATGCGCGTGGAGAGCAGGTCCTCGGCTTCGGCCAGGCGCGGGTCGAACGGCGTGACGTCGAGGTTCTCGATGTCGGTGCTCGTGACGATGTCCATCACCTCGAGGCCCGACCGGTCGTCCGTCAGGACCTTCGACATCAGCCCGCCACCCGGCCGCACGTGGGCCTTCAGCGCCGTGGTGACGTGCCCCTGGGGGTCGAGGTCGACGAGCAGCACGCGCTTGCCGTGGTAGCGGGCCAGGGCGCTCGCGAGGCTCACACTGGTCGTGGTCTTGCCGACCCCGCCCTTCTGCGCGGCGACGGCGAGGATGGTGGCGTGGCGGTCGCCGATGGGACGCTGGGTGGCTGCGGACGTGACGAGGCGGCGGAGGCCGGACTTCAGCAGGTTGCGCATGGGGGTTCCTCGGGGAGGGTGGCCTGCACGGACGGCGGACCGGGGGGTGCACCCAGCGTACCACGGACCCACGCGTGATGCATCAAGTCGCATGTTGACGCGTCAATTGCGGCGTACGGTGGACTCCTGCAGAGGTCACCGCCCCTGGCCTCAGTGGGGTCAGACCCCAGAACGGCCACCCCGAATCGCCCGTGAATACGGATGCTTCCGCATCGCATGTGTGAGGTATCTCACATAATAAGGTCTTGATTACTTCAATAGAGTCTCTATGACCTTATAGTCATGGCGTACCACATAGAGTCATTCAGACTCTTTCAGGAGGACGCCATGAAGCTCCACCTCGTCGTCATCGACCCCCAGAACGACTTCTGCCTGCCGGACGGCGCGCTGTCCGTGCCCGGCGCGCAGAAGGACATGGACCGGCTCGCCCTCCTCGTCCACCGGCTCAAGGACAAGCTGGCCGACGTCCACGTGACGCTCGACAGCCACCGCCGCGTCGACATCAGCCACCCCGTGTGGTTCCGCGACGCCGACGGCAACCACCCCGCGCCGTTCACGGCGATCACCGCCGCGGATGTCGAGTCCGGCAAGTGGGTCCCCACCCTCCCGAGCACCCATGCCCGCACCCTGGCCTACCTCCGCGAGCTCCAGCGGACCGGCCGCTACATCCACGTCATCTGGCCGGAGCACTGCCTCATCGGCAGCGAGGGCCACAACGTCGTCGAGCCGCTGTTCGACGCGCTGCAGGAGTGGTCGTCCCGCTTCGCGCTCGTCGACTTCGTCACCAAGGGCAGCAACCCGTGGACCGAGCACTTCTCGGCCGTGCGGGCCGAGGTCCCCGACCCCGCCGACCCCGCGACCCAGGTGAACTCCGGCCTGCTCACCACGCTCGAAGAGGCGGATCTCGTCCTCCTCGCGGGCGAGGCCAGCAGCCACTGCCTCGCGAACACCGTCCGCGACATCGCGGCTGGCTTCCGGGACCGCCGCGCCATCGAGAAGCTCGTGCTCCTCACCGATGCGACGAGCCCCGTGCCGGGCTTCGAGAAGCTCGCGGACGACTTCCTCCGCGATCTGACCGCCCTGGGCATGAAGACCGCCACCACCAACGACTTCCTCGCCGCCTGAAAGGAGCCAGAGATGCCTATCTTCGACAAGACCGGACTCACTTCCCGCATCCTCGCGGGCAACCACTACGGCTACTCCGGAATGCGGATCGACCGCCTCGGAGCCTCGGAGTACACGCTCGTCGCCATCGCGGCGGACGTGTCGGGCTCCGTGAGTGCCTTCAAGGCCGAGATCGAGGCCTGCATCCAGGAGACCGTTCGCGCCTGCCGCCACTCGCCGCGGGCCGACAACCTGATGCTGCGCCTCGTGGCCTTCGACGACGCGCTCACCGAGGTGCACGGATTCAAGCCGCTCATCGAGTGCAAGCCCGCGGACTACAAGGGCGCCCTCACCATCGGGGGCACGACGGCCCTGTACGACGCCGCCCACAACGCGGTCGCGAGCGTCACCGACTACGGGCGCGACCTCGTCCAGAACGGCCTCTCCGCGAACGCCATCGCGTTCGTGATCACCGATGGAGGCGACAACGCGAGCACGCTCACCGCGCGCTCCGTGAAGGACGCCATCGCCGCGGCCGTCTCCGACGAAGCCGTGGAGTCCATCGTGACCGTGCTGGTCGGGGTGAACGTGAGCGAGCCGGGCCTGGCGAAGTCCCTCATGGACTTCTCTGCGGCCGCGGGCTTCGACCACTACCTCGAGCTCGACAAAGCCGACGCCGCGACCCTCGCGCGCCTCGCGGACTTCCTGTCCCGGAGCATCGCGGCGCAGTCGAAGGTCCTCGGCTCCGGCGGTCCGTCGCAGGTGCTGACCTTCTGAGGCGTGGACCGTGGGCCGGCGTGGAGTGGGGGGTGGACCGTGGACCGTGGACCGTGGACCGGGGGAGCGGATCGACGGCTCCCCCCTCGTCGGTCCCCGCGCTCGGAGCCATCCGGGTCGCGGGACTCCGACGGGCCCTCTCGACCCCAGTCCAGTCCGCGGCCCACGGCCACGGCCCACGGCCCACGGTCCACGGCCCACGGTCCACGGTCCACGGCCGCGGTTCGCCCCGACGGCACGGACCCGTGCGGCACCCCAATCGGGCACGCGCACGCGCACGGGCCTCCCGGTCCACGGTCCACGGTCCACGGTCCACGGTCCACGGTCCACGGTCCACGCCACGGCCCACGCCACGGCCCACGCCCCCACCCCACGGCCCACGGTCCACGGTCCACGGTCCACGGTCCACAGCATTCCCAGGAGTCCCCATGCCCCGCATCCTCTGCGCCGGTGCCACACTCGACCTCGGGACCGCTGACTTCGTCGCCCAGGGCGGCCAGGCCAGCGTCTACGCGCGAGGCGGGTTCGCCTACAAGCTGTTCACCGACCCGGGCCACGCGCCCGGCCCCGCGAAGCTCGCCGCGCTGCGCGCCCTCGCGTCTCACGGCCTGGTGGCTCCGGACGCAGAGGTGTGCGACGAGGCCGGCCAGCGCGTGGGTTTCCGCATGCCGTTCCTCGACGGCTGGCACCCGCTGGTCCGCCTGTTCCCGCGGGCCTACCGCCAGCGCCACGGCCTGGACGCCGCGGCGATCGGCGCGCGCGTGCTCGAGCTGCGCGGTCTCGTCGCGCACGCGCACGCCCACCAGGCGCTGGTGGTCGACCTGAACGAGGTGAACGTCCTCGTGGCGCCCGACCACGTGCGGCTCGCGCTCATCGACGTCGACTCCTGGCAGCTGCCGGGCTTCCCCGCGACGGCCCTCGCGGAGTCCGTGCGCGACCGCCACACCGCCGGGTTCTCCGAGACCACCGACTGGTTCGCGTACGCCATCGTGACCTTCCAGCTGTTCACGGGCATCCACCCGTTCCGCGGCCAGCACCCCACCGCGAAGACCCTCGACGCGCGGATGACCGCGAACCTCTCGGTGTTCCACCCCGAGGTCGTCGTGCCGCCGATGGTGGACCTCGACGCCCTGCCGCCCACGTGGCGCGACTGGTACGAGGCCCTGTTCGTGTACACGGAGCGCACGCCCCCGCCCGACGACCTCACCGCGCCAGCCCCCCGCGCGCCGCGGGCCCTGCCGGGCGCCAGCGTGGAGGTCCAGCCGCTGTTCGCGCTGCCCGACCCCATCCTCGGCACGGCGTCGTGGGACGGCCGTACCTGGGCGTGGACCCGGGCAGGGCTCTACGAAGGCCGCCGCCGCCTCGGTCCGCCGCCCCCCGCGGGGGCCCTGCCGTTCCGCGCGCCGGACGGCATCGCCTTCGCCGTGCAGGTGTCAGATCGAAACCGCGCTCTCCCGATGTCCGCCATCCACCACGACAATGGCGAGGCAAACTTCGCGGGGCTCCACCTTTGGCTCGCCGACGGCACGCCCGTCGCCACCGACCTGCGCGCCACGTCGCTCTCCGCGCACCGCGGCATGCTGCACGGCCTCGCGGGCAACGCGCTGGTCGAGCTCACGCTGCAGCGCCTCGCGGGAACCCCCGTCCTGACGGCCCGCACCGCCGCCACCGTCGCGCCGCACGCCACGGGCATCTTCCGCGGCGTCGCGGTCACGTCGATCCTCGGCGCCACCTGGGTCTCGCGCCTCGGTCCCGGAACCTGCCACCAGGAGCGGGTCCCCGCGCTGGAAGGCGAGCAGGTCGTCGACGCCGTGCATGCCGCGGGCGTCACGGTGCTCGTCACCCGCGGCGCATCGGGCTTCACGCGCCACGTGCTCGGCCCCGACGGCCTGACGAGCGCCCCGACCGCCCTGCCGACCGCCGAGCTGCTCGTGCTCCCCACGGGCGTCGCGATCGTCCCGACGGAGACGGGCCTCGAGCTGTTCCTCGCCGCGCACCCCACGCGCGGCGCACGCGCGGTGACCGTCGACCTCCCGGAGGTCCTGCTGGACCTCGGCGGCCGACCCGGCTTCGCCCGCGACGACACGCTGTTCGCGGTGACCCTGAAGCGGTGAGCCCGGCCCGCGCGCACGCGGTCCGCGCTATCGTGGCGGGGATGTCCGACGACTTCATCCGGCGGTACCGCGCGACCGTCGCGCAGTTCCCGAAGCCCAGCGTCACCGTCGACCTCGTGGTCTGCACGGTGATCGACGCCGACCTCAAGATCCTGCTCATCCAGCGCGGCGAGCCGCCGTTCGCCGGTGCCTGGGCCCTGCCCGGTGGCTTCGTCCGCGTCGGCGACACGTTCGACGACCAGGGCGAGAGCCTCGAAGAAGCCGCCCGGCGCGAGCTCGTCGAAGAGACCGGCCTGAAGCTCGACCGCGCGTGGCTCGAGCAGGTCGGCGCGTTCGGTCAGCCCCATCGCGACCCGCGGATGCGCATCATCAGCGTCGCGTACACCGCCCTCGTGCGGCCCACGCTCGCACCGCTCGTCGGCGCGGGCTCCGACGCGGCCGACGCGCGCTGGTTCTCCAGCACCGCGCTGCCCACCCTGGCGTTCGACCACGACGCCATCGTGCGCGCCGCCCACGCCCACCTCCAGGCGCGGATCGACACCAGCGCCATCGCCTTCGAGCTCGTCCCCGAGACGTTCACCGTCGCCGAGCTGCGCGGCGTGTACCGCGCCATCCTCGGCGCCGATCAGGATCCGGGCAATTTCCGCCGGCGTTTTCGCAGGCTCCAGACCGACGGGCTCATCGAGGAGGCCCCCGGGCAGCGTCCGACGAGCACCAAACCCGCGAAGGTGTACCGTTTTTCGGGCTTCGAGGCTGGCGAGAACCCCGAAACGCGCTAGATACGACCGGTCGAGGGTTTCATGTCGGACTGGTCGGGCCAGATCAAGGATTCTGCGAACGCGCGTGGCGTGTGGATGCGCGCCGATTCCCTGATCGAGCACATCCCGTCCTTCCCCGGCGACATCGACGAGCTGGATGCCCCGAGCGAGGCCGACTTCTCCGAGACCGAAGTCACCGATACGGCCAACACGCCGATGCGCAGCCGCAACCGCGGGCCGATCACCGATCCGCCGCCGCCGTCCCGCGCGCTCGCCCCGATCCGCCGTCCGAAGCCCGCGCCGCTCTACGACGAGCCGCCCGACCACTCCGAGACCACGCCGCCCACGTGGGACATGGGGCTCCTCCCGGCCACCTACGCCGATGCCGAGGTCACCGAAGAGAACGACGAGACCTCCCGTCCCGCCGACCTCTCCACCTTCGCTCGCTCCGCGGCCAGCCTCGCGCGGTCTGCCGCCATCGCCGCCGATCAAGAGGCCTCCATCGAGATCGAGCTCCTCGACGACTGGATGGAGCAGGTCGACCAGCTCGACATCGACGCCCCGCGCCAGCAGCTCTTCCCGGTCCCGACCGACCCGCGCGCTCCCGGTGGCCGGGCGCCGCTCTCGTCCCGCACGGGCTCTGCGAACCCCATCGTGTCGCGCGGCACGGGCTCCGCGAACCCGATCCAGTCGTATGTGCGCCCGGTGGTCTCGCGAGGCACCGGCACCGCGCGCCCGCCCGTCCCGCGCCCCGCGGCTCCGCGCCCTCCCGCGCCGCGGCCTGCCGCCCCGGGCCCCGACAACCGCGCGAGCGCGACCGCTCCCGTGGCCCCTGCGCGCCACGCGTCCACGCCCGACCGCTACGCGTTCGACAGCCACGCGATCACGCGTCCCACGGCGCGTCCGCCGATGGTCCCGTACTACGAGCCCGATGTCCCCAGCGCCTTCGAGCGCGCGGGCTGGTGGGCCGCGGGCGCCCTGTCCGGAATGATCGGCGCCTCGGTGCTGGCGAGCCTCGCGTTCGCCGCCGCGCTCCTCGTCTGATTCGGCTGCGAAAGCCCCGAATCCCAGGCGTGAAGGAGCCCTGGACGCGTAGCCTGCGCCCAGGGCCGGGGGCCGCGATTTCTGCCGTCAACGACGTTTAATCCAGGGCTTGAGCTCTAGGTGCCGACGCTCGGCCAGCTGAGCCACCCCTGCACAAGCGCAGGGGACGGGAATCGAACCCGCTCCTTCGGCAAGCGTCCCCGGACCTCGAGATGACGGCCACGGCAATGCTTCAGTCTCGGAGGAACAACCTGAATCTATTGAACGGACACCGGGTGCCCGGCGCGTCTGCCATTCCGCCATCCCCACCCAGATGGATGTGGGGAGCAGGACTCGAACCTGCACGCCCGCTCGTTCAGCCTGAACCTGAGCTTGAGCTTCCTCCTTGCGGAGCCTCTGGCCCCGCAGGGAGAGCGTATCTCACTCGCGTCAGGAGAACAGGTAGCCGAAGATCGCGTCGCCGATGGACTTCTCGCCCACCTCGGTGTCGTTGGCCCGCGAGCGCGCGCGCTTCACGGCGTCGCGGAGCACGTCGATGCGCTCGAGCAGCTCGTCTTTGCGGGGCACCGGCAACGCGCCGGACGTGTAGACCGTCGACCAGTGCCCGATCGTCACGTCTTCGGTGATGAGCTGGGTCTGCGCCGGGTGCTCTTCGGTCGCGTCGTACAGGACGATCGGCCGCTGCACCTTCTTCGTCTTGTGCGTGCGGGCCGTGTCGGACCGGTAGAGGTTGCTGTTCGGGTCTTTCGTCCACGGGCGGGACTCGTCGAGCGTCGGCATCTGCGACACGAACGTGTGCAGGTCGGACAGCTCCTTCTCGAGGAAGATGAGCAGCGTGGCCGGCATGTCTTTCAGGATCACGCGACCGTCGACCTCGACGTCGGCCTTCGCTTCGAGGTTGCCGAGCTCTTGCGTCGCCTCGATGTCGAGGAACTTCGTGCGGAGCTTGCGGACGCGCTTCAGCACGTCGCCCGCCACGAGCTGCACGGAGCGCGACTCGGGCGGGAAGGTCTCGCCGTCGTCGTCGAGCGGCTGGAACTCGCGGGTCATCCCGGAGTAGAGGTCGGCCTTCTGGGCTTTCTTGAAGAGCTCGGACAGCTCTGAGTAGGTGCGCGACTTCACGCCCTTGCGGATCGCGACCACCTCGTGGAGCTTCATCTTGTCGGACATTTCTCGGACTCCGTGCGGGACGGGGTCAAGCGTACTGTCGTCGCGCTCGCACCGCGACCACATCGTCCCGTTCGAGCAGGTATCCCGACAACCAGCCCCCGCCGACACAGTTCGTGTCGAGCCCGATCACGTGGGGACGCCGATCGGCGAGACCCTCGCGCGCGTGGTGCCCGTGCACGACGAGCCGCCGACCCCGGTAGAGCTTCCACCACGGCCGCCGCTGCTTCCCGTCCTTCCAGTCGCGGAGGAACATGGCCTGCTCGCGCGTCGTCTTCTTCGGCGCGTAGGGGTTCACGCCCGCGTGGACGGCGATGAAGCCCTCCTCGCGGATCAGGTGCGGCAGAGACGCGAGCCACCGGAAGGCCTTCTTCGGCAGCTCTTCACCCGGCGTCCAGCGCTTCAGGACCGAGGCGTCGTGGTTGCCGAGAACGGCTTCGCACCGCCACTCCTTCACGAGCTTCCAGACACCGCGCGGGTCGGGGCCCTTGGTGAACAGATCGCCGACGAGCACGACCCGATCGGGGTCGGCGAGCTCGAGGAGCTGGTTCAGCTCGTGGCTGCAGCCGTGCACGTCACCGACGAAGAGCGTCCGGCCCATGCGGGCCCTCCTGTTGTCATGTCAATACTGAGTATAAGGCAACACATCAGGTGGAGGGAAGCGTTACGCGCCAGACATGAAGCGCTTCGTGACAGGGACCGACACCGAGGTCGGCAAGACCGTCATCACCGCGTGCCTCGCGGCGGCGCACCGGGGCCGCGCCCACGCGGCGAAGATCGTGGCGAGCGGTGTCGACACGCCTCCCGGTGACGACGCGGCGCTGCTCGGCTTCGCGGCGGGCCACGACCCCGACGTGTTCGCGACGTGGTCGGCACCGCTCTCGCCCCACCGTGCCGCGGCCCTCGAGGGTCGCCCGCTCGACGTCGAGGCGTTCCGGCGCTGGCTCGTGGGCCTGCGCGGCGACCCTCTGCTCGTCGAGGGCGTAGGTGGATGGCGGGTGCCGCTGACCCGCGCGCTCCATGTGCCCGACGTGGCGCGCATGCTCGGCGCGCCCGTGCTCGTGGTCGCCGCCGACCGCCTCGGCGTGCTGAGTCACACCCTGCTCACCTGCGAATCCATCCGCGCCGCGGGCCTCGAGCTCGCCGGTGTGGTGCTCAACCGCGGCGTCCCGGGTGACGGGTCGTCCGCCTACAACCACGACGATCTCGTCGCCCTGCTCGACGTCCCCGTGGTCGTCGCCCCCCCGGTCGACCCCAGCGACCCCGCAGACCTCGCACGCGTCGGCCGGGCTCTGTGGGCCGGACTGGCGTGATATCGTCGGCGACACCCCTGCTGGAGCGCCCATGTCGGTCATCGGCCTTCGGGTCGGACCCTTCGAGATCGTCGAGCCCGCGAGTGTCCCCGAGCCCGGGGACTGGTACCGCGCGCACCGCACCGGGCTGACGCGAAGGCAACCCACCGAAGTCCTCGTGAAGCTCCTCGCGCCCGACGCGCCCGACGCGGATCGCGCCGCGCTGCAGGGCGAGTTCGACAACCTCCGCGCGATGGAGGATCCGCGCGTGCCCGAGGCCGTCGCGCTGTACGAGGGCATCGGGGCGCTCGCCATCGCCGCGCCCGACGGCATCACGCTCGACGATGTCGTCGAGGCCCGTGGGCGCGGCTCGATCGCGATGACGCCCGCCACCCTGCTCGACCTCGCGCTCGAGATCGCCGAGACGCTCCAGCACGCGCACCACCGCAACCGCCTGCACGGGCACCTGTGCGGCGGGAACATCCGGCTGTCGACGAGCGGCAAGCTCCACATCTTCGGGTTCGCCACGGGCCCCACGGTCGACGCCCCGCTGGCGTGGATCGCCCCCGAGCGCGCGCGCGGAGAGCCCGCGACACCCGCCACGGATCAGTGGGGGCTCGCGGCCGTGATGGCCGCCCTGGTGTCGGGCCGCGCCCCCTGGGCGGACATCGACGAGGGCGCCATCAAGAACGGCGACGTCGAGCCGATCGTCGAGCCCATCGAGCGCCAGTGGCCCGCGCTGTCCCGCCTGCTGCGACGGATGCTCGAGGCCGACCCGGCCAACCGCTACCCCTCGATGCAGCCCGTCCGCACCGAGCTGCTCGCCCTCGCGCGGAAGGCCGGCGGCACGAGCGAGAAGCGCGACCTCGGCAAGCTCATGGCGCGGCGCGTCGGCCGCACGGTCACGCCCGACGGCGACGTGCCCGCCGAGTTCACGGCGCACACCGCGCCCCCCGAGCTCCCGCCCGACACGTTCGACACGCCCGACGACACCGGCACCGCCGCCACCGAAGCCGGCGACGCACCGCCCGACACGGCCGCCGACACGGTCCACGATCCACACGCCATCCCCGAGACGGCCGAAGAGATGGAGCCTCCGCCCACTCCCCGGCGCGAGCCCGCCGCCGCGGCGCCCGTTCCGGTGGCCGAGCGCGTGCAGGGCCACGTCGATCGCGGCACGCCGCTCCCCATGGAGCGCATCCAGGCCGTGCACCCCGACCTCGCCTCCGAAGAGGTGCCCGAGGCGCGGCGCGAAGACGACCTCGACCTGCCGGGGCCCGCGGCCGACGGGCCGACGGGATTCGGGGGCTTCGACGAGCCGGTGCTGCTCCAGACGCTGCACCAGCCGAAGCCCGAGTCCGACGAGGATGTCGCCGACGCGCCCACCGAGCGCTACGACCCGGCCAAGCTCCGCGAGCTCGAGGATCTCGACGACCTCCCGCCCAAGCCCGCCCTCACGGCCGATCCGCCGGTCGACCCGACCCTCGCCGCCGACGAGGAGTCGAGCGATGCGGGCCTGCCGCCCGACGAGCTCGCGCGGGCCCTCGCGGTCGACGCCAGCCGTGTCTTCGGGGGCGAGGGCCCGACCGCCGTGCCCGTCACCGACGTCGACGAGCCGCCGTCCGAGATCGACGAGGTGCCGCAGCCTGCGCGTCCGCACGCCCCGCCCCCAGATGTCCGCCCCGTGGCCCCCGCGCTCGACGAGCCCGTGCAGGAGGCCGTCCGCGAGCACCCGTTCGAGCCGCCCGAGCCCTCGTCGATCCAGCGGTTCGCGCCGCTCCTCGTGCTCGTCATGGTCGTGCTGATGCTCGGGTTCATCGCGCTGGCGGTCTGGTGACCGAGCCCACCGAGGTCGCACCCGGCATCCGGGTGTGCCCGGTCCGCACCCCCACGCTGCCCCCCGCGACCCACACGAACGTGTGGATCCTCGGCGAGACCGCGCTCACCGTGATCGACGCCGCCAGCCCGTGGCCCGACGAGCAGCAGCGGCTGTTCGAGCACCTCCAGCAGCTCGGCCGGCCCGTCGAGCGCCTGATCGTCACGCACCACCACCACGACCACGTCGGCGGTGTGGTCGATCTGCGCGATCGGCTCGGCGGCGTCGAAGTCCTCGCGCATCCCCTGACCGCGCCGCGGGTCGGGTTCCCGACGGTGCCCCTGGTCGACGGCGAGACCCTCGACTGCGGCGGGCTGCGCGTGACCGCCCACCACACGCCGGGCCATGCCGTGGGGCACCTCGTGCTCCAGGATGCCGCGTCCGGCATGGTCGTCGCGGGCGACATGGTTGCCGGGGTCGGCACGATCGCGATCGAGCCCCACGACGGCGGGCACCTCGCCACGTACCTCGCGAGCCTCGACGCGCTTCGCGCGCTCCGGCCCACCGCGCTGCTCCCCGCCCACGGCCCCGTCCTGCACGAGGCCGACAGCGTGCTCGCCTTCTACATCGCCCACCGCCACGGGCGCACCGACCAGATCCGCCGCGCGCTCGACGAGGGCGGCGCGAGCACCGCGCTCGGCCTCGCACCACGCGTGTACACCGAGCTCGATCCGCGCTTCTACCCGCTGGCGGCCGTCCAGATCAGCGCCCACCTGATCTTCCTCGCCGAGCAGGGCCTCGTCGACGAGCGCGCGGGCACGTGGACACTCCGCGACCGTCTGTGAACAACCCATGACGGAACCGCCACCGTCCATCGGGGTCAGCCCCCTGTAAGACCCGACGGCCCCCGCCGTTGGTGCGCTGACGGAGGCGTGCATGAAGAAGGCGTTCTGGGTCGCGGGTGTGGTGGGGCTCTGCGCGCTGTCCTTCGCCGCCGGGTCGAAGCTCGACCGCAGCGGAGACGAAGTGCCCGCACCGATCGTCGAGATCACCCCGGACCCCGACTGGCGCGCCGCCATCCACGCCGCCCGCGAGGCCTCCGACGGCGCTACCGCCCGCGGCCACGCGCTCGCACTGCTCGATGACGCGAGCGGCGACACCGCCCTGATCCACGCCGTCCAGCTGCTGGCTCCCGTCGCGACGGACGCGGACGTCCCCGTGCTCGAGTCGCTCGCCCGCACCGGCGACGGGCGGATCGCGCGGCATGCCGTCGAAGCGCTCGGCCTGATCGGCTCCGACGCTGCGGTCGCGATCCTCGACGACCTCGCGAAGCAGACCCAGACCCGCGGCATGGCGCTCCAGGCCCTCGGCGCGTCGGGGCATCCGATCGCGCTGTCCCGCCTGAAGGCCGCGCTCGGCGACCCGACCGTCGAGCACGACGCCGCGGCGGGCCTCGTGGCGCTCGGCTCGGCCGACGCGGCGGCCCTGATGATCGAGCGGTTCGAGGACTCGCTCGACTGGCAGGCCTCCACGTGGGCCGAGCACCTGGCGTCGATGCCGGCCGAGCGCGAAGAGGCCCGCCAGGCGCTGCTGCGCGCCTCGAAGGGCGGCCCCGACATCCGGCGCGAAGCGGCGATGTCGGCGCTCGCGCGGCACCGGGATCCCGCGATCTACGGCCTTCTCGCCGGCAAGGCCGCGCTCGGCGACGCAGTGGCGATCCGCGCGCTCGGCCAGCTCGACGATGCGCGTGCGGTCGACGTGCTCGGCGGGCTGCTCGCGCGGGGCGGCACCACCGCCATGCCCGCGCTCGACGCGCTCGGCGTGATGCGCCATCCCCGCGCCCGCGATCTGGTGCTGAAGGCCATCCAGTCCGGCCCCGAGGCTCAGGCCGTGCAGGCGATCTACCTCGTGCAGGACCTCTCGGATCCGCACGTCCTCGCCACCTTCCTGTGGGCGGCCACCGAAGGCCGGATGAGCGTCGCGCAGTCCGCCTCGAACCGGCTGATGCAGCACCCGTGGGGCCGCACGATCCCGCAGGAGGTGCTCGACCTCGCGCGCGAGCGCCTCGAGACCGGGGCTGCCGACCCCGGCTCCTGCGTCACCGTCCTGCTCCGCTACGGCGACCGCGACGACCATCGCCTCGTGTTCGACGCCGTGCTGGACGGCCCCCAGCAGGTGCGCCTCGCGTCGGTCTGGACCCTGCAGAGCCTCCAGCTCGACGTGGCCACCGAGCTGCTGCTCCGCCTGATGAACGACCCCGATCCCTACGTCTCGAACCAGGCGCTCGCCGCTGCGATGGGCCGCGGCGGGCTCGAGACGCGCGTCGAGTCCATCCTCCTCGCCCAGCTCGACGAGGATCCGGGCAACATCGGCAACGTCGCCCACTACCTCGTCCAGCTGAACACCCCGGCCGCGCTGCTCCGCCTCGAGGAGCTCGCGGAGAACGGCGAGCCGAGCGAGCAGTCCATCGCGATCTCGGCGCTGATGTCGAGCCAGGATCGGTCCATCGCCACGCGCCTCGTGGTCGAGGCCAAGGACATGCCGCCCGAGCTCCAGTCCCAGATCTACAGCGCGGCCCTCTACAACGCCGCGATCGACCCGACCGAGCTCGCCGACCGCGTGCTGGCCTACGGCGACCCGAGCATCCGCTACGTCGCCGTCGAAGCCCTCGCGAACGCCGGCACGCCGCGGGCCGCGAAGCGCCTGCTCGACATGTCCTACGACCCCGAGACCAGCGAGTCGGCGCTCAACGCCCTCGCGCGGGTGGGTGGCGCCGCAGCCGAGGAGCGGCTGCTCGACGCCGCGAGCGACCCGAAGACCGCGTCCGCCGCCCTCTCGGGCCTCACGCAGCTCGGCACGCCCGCCGCGCGGGACGCGATCGCCAACGTCGCGCGCAGCGGCCCCGCGGAGGCGCGGCTCCCCGCGCTGTACGCGCTCCAGTCGAACCCCGGGTCCCGCGCCGAGACGACCTTCGTCGACGCGGCCTTCGACGCCGACCCGTCGATCCGCCGCGCCGCCATCGACGGGCTCGCCGCGGTCGGCACGCGCGGGGCGGCCGACACGCTCGCGGAGCTGCTCGACGGCGAGGACGCCGAGGCCGCCGCCTACGCGCTGCAGCGGATGGGGGGCCGGGCGTACCGCGAGAACAAGGAGCGGATCGACGCCATCTTCGGCGCATCGGGCGTCGATTCCGGCTTCATCGAGAACCCGTGGCAGCTGCCCGTCGACATCCACGAGGAGATCGACATCGAGTGGTAGGCTCAGTTGTGCATGCGGGGCTCGTCGGGCGCATCGGCGATGACGGCCGCCTCGTGCACCGCGAGCTCGCGCAGCCGGGCCTGGATGTCGGCGCGGGGGGCGAGCGCCTCGGCCATGTGCACGTACGTCGAGAAGTGGCGCGCCTCGCTCTCGAGGAGATCCCCGTAGAACGCCGCGAGCCCGGGGTCGGGCAGCCCCTCGGCGAGCAGCTTCATCCGCTCGCACGAGCGCGCTTCGATGAGCGCACAGATGAGCAGGCTGTCGATCAGGCGACCGGGATCGCCCGGGCGCAGCGCCTTGTGCAGCCGGCCGGCGTAGGGGCTGGGCTCGAGCCGCGCGAACCGGATGCCCCGTGCGCGGATCACGTCGAGCACGAGGTCGAAGTGCTCGAGCTCTTCGCGGGCGATGGCCGAGAGCGGATTGAGGATGGCATCGATGTGCGGGTACCGGAACATCAGGTTCACCGCCGACCCCGCGGCCTTCTTCTCGCAGTGTGCGTGGTCGACGAGGAGCGTGTCGATGTGCGGCCAGATCCGGTCGACCCACCCGGGTGCGGTCTCGCTGGCGAGGTTCAGCACGTGCCCTCCAGACCGGCCAGCACGGCGTCTGCCGCCCGGCGGTCGAGCATCAGGAGCTGGTGGGTCAGCGGCCCGAACGAGCCGTCGACCACGATGGACTGCATGCCCGGGAGCACGCACGCGTCGGGCGGGCACACCAGGTCGCCCCGCATGCTGACCGACACGACGGGGCGCTCGAAGGGCTGCCGCGCGAGCTCCTCGAGCAGCGGATCGCCCGGCACGAGCTGGCGGATGCCCTCGGACACGGGACCGAGCACGACGCGACCGAAGCGCGCCGCGGGGCTGCCGCGGAAGGGCGTGCCGACGGCGACGAGCCGGCCGAGGCGCGACCAGCCGCCGTGCGTGGCCCACCACAGCGCGATCAGCCCGCCCTGGCTGGCGCCGACGACATCGACGGTGTCGACGCCGGTCACCGCTCGCACCCGCTCGACCGCCCGGTCGAGCTCTTCGGCGTGCCGGCGCACGTCACCGAGCACGAGCGGCCCGAGCTCGGGCACCAGGTAGACATCGCGCCCCCGCTGGCGGAGCGCCCGCCGCATCGGGTGCATCAGACCCGGCGTGGCGAGGTAGCCGTGCACCAGCAGCGTGGGACGCATCAGAACCAGGTGGCGTCGGCGCGGCGGAGCTCGGTGCGGAGCTGGGAGAACTTCTCGCCGCCGAGCAGCGTCGTGAGATCCTCGATGGTGTCGGCGCGGAGCTGGGCGAGCGCGTCGGACTGGCCCTTGCGATCGTACTTCCCGGCCTTGGCGTCTTCGCGGATCGTGACGCTGTCGCGGTACACGCGCTCCATGATGTCGCGGAACCGCGAAGCGTCGGACTCGGACATGTCGGCCGCGAACGCGTCGACCACCGACCGGGCGCGCGTCTCGCGCTCGGCGTTGCGCTGCGCGAGCAGCTCGGCCCACTTCTCGGCGCCGAGACCTTCGGGCTCGGCGTCGGGCACCGGCTCGCCGTTCGCGTCGACGACGATGTCGACGCCCTCGGCGTTCTTCACGACGCGCCGCTCGCTGCGCGGCGTGCCGTTGCCGTCGAAGCTCGCGCGCACCTGGTTCGCCACGTTCTCCTGCCGGGCGGGCGCCGGGGGCAGCTCGGGGCCCGTGTCGGTCCCCACACCGGCCATCACGAATGCCGCCGCGAACAGGGCGAGCAGCCCGACGACCGCGATTCCACCGATCAGTGCGCCTCGTTCCATCCTGGTCCTCCTCGACGGGCGGCTCATATCCCGAACCGACCGCTCCCGCGCGCACCCGACCGCTCGGGCAGCGTCCACGCACGTGTCCGACACGCACGGGGCACTCCCTGTTCATGCGCCGCCTGTCGTTTCTCGTCATCGCCCTCCTCCTCCTGGTCCCACCGGGATGGACGTGGCACGCCTCCCACCGCGCCGATCGGATGTTCGACGGCGACCGCGCCGCGTGGCTCGGCCTCGCCGACGAGGTGGCGCGCGACGCGCTGCGCACGCCGACCGCCGCGGACTTCGCGACGGGCTCGGCGCGGTTCGACGGGGAGTGGGCGCTCGGCACGTGCCAGATGGCCATCGTCGGGCTGGGTCACGTGATCGACCGCTTCCCGGAGACCCGCGACCGCTACCTGCCCGCGATGCGCGCGTGCGGCGCACACCTCGTGGACCCCGCGACCCTGGCGTTCGGCTCGGACGCGTGGGGCGAGCGCGCGCTGGAGGCGCCCGGCTTCCGCGGCCACGCGTACCTCGGGTACGTCGGGCTGGCGCTCGGCGTGCTACGCGCGCACGACCCCGCCTTCGCGCACGTCCGCGAGCACGACGCCATCGCGGAGGGCCTGGCGCGCCAGATCGCCGAGCGCCCGCTCTGCGCCCTGCAGACCTACCCGGGCGAGGCCTATCCGCCCGACCAGGCCGTCGTGCTCGCGGCCCTCGCCCACCACCCCGGCCCGTACGACGCCGTGCTCGCGAAGGGGCTGGCGGACTTCCGGCACGTCGTGGACCCCGGGACGGGCCTGTCGTTCCAGGCCGTGCGGTCGGACACCGGCGAGCCGGTCGACGGAGCGCGCGGCTCTGGCGCGATGTTCGCGGCCCTGTGGCTCGTGGACGTCGACCCGGCGCTGTCCCGGGCGCTCTACGAAGCCGGCAGGGACGGGCTGTTCGAGACGGTCGGGCCGCTCGGGGCCCTGCGCGAGCACCCGCGGGGCGTGTCGGGCGGCGGCGACATCGACAGCGGGCCGCTGATCCTGGGCTACTCGATCAGCGCGACGGGCTTCGCGCTGGCGCCCGCCCGCGCATTCGGCGACCGCGCGACGTTCCGCGCGCTGTACCGCTCGTCGCACCTGTTCGGGCTGGCGCACCCCACGCCGCGCGGCTGGCGCTACGCGACGGGCTTCTCGCTCGGAAACGCCATCCTGCTCGCGGCGATGACTGCTGCCGCCCCGTGAGCGGTGTCGGCGTAAAACCGGGTCGAGTGTCGAGTGTCGAGTGTCGAGCGTGTTCCGCTCGCAGCCTCTCGGATGTCGGTGGAGGGTCCCGGCGCTCGTGTCGGGGGGCGCCGCGGCTCTCCCGGCCGTCCCGCACCTCTACACTCGACACTCGACACTCGACACTCGCGCATCGACACCGCCGAACCGTCGAGGTCGCTCCGGGCTCCAGGCTACCCGGAGCGATCGAGGCGCTCGGCCATGCTGCGGATGAGCCGGACTCCGATGGCCGGGTTGCGGGTGACGAAGCGCTCGAGCTGGCTCGCGTTCATCACGCGGAGCACGACGGGACCGCGCGCGCGCAGCGTGGCGGTGCGGCGCTTGCCGGTGAGGGCGCTCACCTCGCCGAGGAACGTGCCCTCGCGGTCTTCGACGAACACGACCTTGTCGTTGATCACGACCTCGACCGCCCCGCGCAGCAGCACGTAGGTGTAGTAGCTGCGGTCGTTCACGCGGCAGAGGTACTCGCCGTCGTCGAGCATGCGCAGGCCACGGCGCTCGTTCTGGAACAGGTGGCTCCACAGCGGATCGATCAGGTTCGCGACGATCGGCTCGGCCTCTTGCGGCGAAAGCTCGCGGCCCGGGATCGCGGCGGCCACCGTGGGGTCGTGGATGCGCTCGATCTGGGACAGCACCTCGGCCGCGCTCCCCGGCCGGCGATGGGGATCCTGCACGAGCAGCCCCATGAGCACGTTCTCGAGCTGCGTGGACGTGAAGGTGCGGAAGGTCGTGGGGCGCGGCAGGCCCCAGGTCTCGTCCTCGGTCTTCGCGACGATCGACTTGGCCCGCCGCGACGCGAGATTGACGCAGGTGTACGCGGACCACACGGTCGCGCCGACCCCGTAGAGATCGGTGCGCATGTCGAACTGGTGCCGCCGACCCCAGCGCTGCTCGGGCGCGTAGTAGTACGGCGTGCCCATGCCGACGGACTGCAGGCCCCCGCTCGTCTGTGCGCCCTGCGAGATGCCGAAGTCGGTGAGCACGTACCCGCCGTTGGCCTTGAGCAGCACGTTGCTGGGCTTGATGTCCATGTGGAGGACGCTGGCCGAGTGCGCGTCGCGCAGCGCGCCCAGCAGGTCTTTCAGCAGGCGCCACGCCTGCTCTTCGGTGTAGGCGCCCACCTGCGCGAGGTGGTCGCGCAGCGTGCCGCCCTTGTAGAGCCCCATCGCGACGAAGCCGCGGCGCGCGTCGAGCGACCAGTCGTAGACGCGCGGGATGTGCGGGCTGCGGATCGCGAGGAGCGACGCGAGCTCTTGCCGGATGGACTGGATCTGCCCCCGGTCGCCGGAGAGCTTCAGGATCTTGATCGCGACCTCGGGCGGCGGACGCTCGTCGGACCCGTCGGCATCGAGGCATCGCGCCCGATACACCGCGCCGAACGCGCCCGCGCCGAGCTTGTCGACGAGCTCGTACCGGAATCGCCCGGTGATCGTGTCACCGACGGACTCGGGCTCGGCGCCCTCGCCCTGGTTGTGGGGAGACTTGAACTCCTCGTCGTCGCCTCCTCCCGCGCGAAGGCGCTTCAGGAGCCAGTGGTCGACACCCGGCACGGTCGTCCCCCTTGTGGTCGCCCATCTTACGCGACCGCGTCCACCAGTGGTACGGTGGAGGTCCTTCCCCCCGTTCCCGCCCTCCCCCGAATGCCCCGAGGTGCCCCATGCGCCGCCTGATCACGTTCCTCCTCGTCGCCACCTGCACGGCCGCCGGCACGCTGTGGTGGCTGCACGACGGCGACCTCGTCGAAGCGGTGCAGCCCGTGATGGTCGAGTGGGACGCCGAGGGGCTGGCGCGCAACGCGGGGATCGACGAGGCGACGGACGAGCGCTAACTGGCGTTCGTGCACCCGCTGCTCGCCATCGCCCTGCTGTCCGGCTGCCGCACGTCGTTCGAGTCGTCGGGCAACCCGCGCGTGGCGTCGCGCACGTGGGAGGCGATGCTCGGGCACGTCGTCACCGAAGACGGGCTCGTCGACTACGACGCGATCGAGGCCGATCGGGAGCCCCTCGACGACTTCGTCGCGTGGATCGCCCGCGGCGACGCGATGCGCGGCAAGAAGAAGGCCGACCACCACGCGTTCTGGCTCAACGCGTACAACGCGCTCGTGATCTTCCAGGTGCTCGAGCGCGGGCGTCCGGCCAGCGTGCTCGACGTCGACGGCTGGATCCCCCTCCCCGGCAGCGGTTTCTTCGTCGAGACCCAGTTCCAGGTCGGCGACGACTGGCTGTCGCTCTCCGAGATCGAGCACGAGCGCGTGCGGATGAAAGAGCTCAACTACCGCGACCACGCCGCGCTGAACTGCGCGAGCATGGGCTGTCCGCCGCTGCTCGACGAGCTCTACGTGAAGCCGAAGCTCCGCGATCAGCTCACGTCCCAGATGGAGCGCTGGGTGAACGATCCGGTGCGGGGCGTGCGGGTGGAGGACGGTGTCGCCGTTTTCTCGCCCATCTTCGACTGGTATGCGTTCGACTTCGAGTTCACGTCGGCGGGCGACGATCCCTGCACCGTCGCGGCGAGCCACGCCCGCGAGCCGCTGCACACGCAGCTGGTCGACCTCGCCGAAGCCGGGTGCCCCCGGCGCTTCGCCTCCTACGACTGGAGCCTGAACGACGCGTCGGGCGGGGCCGTCCGTCCGTGACTTCCTGGGTCGGATGATGTAGTGTCCGGACCGTTTCCTTGGGTGGTCGATGGCCGATCCGGCGGCCCTGAAGCCCACTGGACGCCGCGTCCGTGGGTACATCTCCGACCTCGTGGAGCTGAGCGGATCGCGCTCACTGTGGACGGGCATCGTCTACCACGAGGACTACCGGGACGATGCGGCTCTCGAGCCCGCCATCGCGCGTGCGCGTGCGTTCGTCGAGCTGCCCATGGTCAAGGGGCTCGCGGGCCTGCAGGCACACGGCCCCGGCGTCTACCTCTACGACACCGGTGAGGTCCGCTGCGTCCGCGAGCTGATGGGCGCCGCGAAGAAGGGCGTCGGCTGGCGCGCCGCCGTCGAGCTCGTCGCCGAGGTGGCCCGCATCCTGGCCGAGGCGAACGGGTCGGATGGCAGCCTGCCCTGCCACGGCAACCTCGACCCGCACCGCATCCTCGTCGACTACGACGGCGCGGTGCAGATCGTCGGGTACGGCCTGCCGCGCCTCGATCTCCTCGACTTCATCGACGACGCGTCCCTCGTACCGCACGCCGAGGCGCTCCGCTTCACCGCGCCCGAGTCGCTCGAAGGCGCGGTCGAGGACTTCTCCACCGATCTGTTCGTCCTGATGCTCGTCGCGGCGGAGCTGGCGACCGGCCAGCCCGTGTTCCCCGGCGCCAACGCGAAGGAGGTCCTCGCGGTCTCCGGCGACGGCGAGGGGCGGCGCGCGCTCCGCGCCCTCGACCTGCCCGACGGCCTCGACGACGCCCTCGGCGCGATGCTCGAGCCCTGGCCCGAAGACCGTCCGAAGTCCGCGGCAGCGGTCGAGAAGGCCGCGCGCGCGCTCCTGAAGACGCTCGACGGGGACGACCTCGCCGCGGTGATGGACGGCCTCGCCGAGACCGCGTCCGATGTGGAGGTCGACCTCCCGAAGTCCTGGACGCTCCCGCTCGCCACGGCCGCGAGCGCCCCCGAGAAGGCCCCCGTCCCGGTCGAGCCGGAGCCCGCGGTGCTCGAGCCCGAGCCCGAGCCCGAGCCGGCCGAAGACCCCGCCGCGATCGCTGGCGCCGCGAGAGAGGCCGACGGGCACGCGAAGGCCGCCGAGAAGGCGTCGGCGGATCTCGCGAAGCCCGTGGGCGCGGCCGCGGCCCGCGACTGGTCGATCGACGACGACGCGCGGGCGCTGTTCGACGAGGTGGGCACCCACGCGAAGGCCGCCGAGCGCGCCGCGAGCGAGGCCCGAGAGGCCGCCGGAGCCGCCGGAGCCGCGACCGATCTGGCCACCGCGCGCGAGCAGGCCGGCATCGCATCCGACGCGGCCGAGCGCGCACAGGGGGCCGCGGCCGAGGGCAAGCGCACGCTCGACCGCGCCGCGAAGGCCCTCGACGCCGCCGAAGAGCGCCGTCGCGAAGAGGCCGCCCGGCAAGAGGAAGAGGCCGCCCAGGCCGCCGCAGAGGCGAAGCACCACGAGGCGCTGGCCAACCGCGTGGCGGCCCTCGGCAAGACGCTCGAGGTGGTCGACGGGCTGGTGGCCGAGGCCGCCGCCCTGCGCAAGGGCCTCGGCAAGCGCGACGAGGGCGTGGGCGACGCGTTCGACGCGGTGATCGAGGCGCTCGACGCCTGCCGCGACGCGGGCACCGACGCGAAGGCCGCGAGCCGGCCCGAGCTGACCGACGAAGGCGTCGCCGCGGCCGAGAAGGCCGTGCGCGCCGCGCACAAGGCGGCGGCCAAGGCTCTGGATGCCGCGAAGAAGGCCGAGGTCGCGCTCGGCGAGGCGCGCTCCGCACAGGCGGCGGCGAACGCCGAGCTCGCGAAGGGCCAGGCCGAGCTCGACGCCCTCGCGAAGGAGGCGCGCTCCCTGGCCGGGGGGGCGGGCGACGCGATCGACGCCTTCGCACCCGCCCATCCCGACGCGCGCGCCGTGTCGATGGCCGTCGAAGAGGCCCGACACGCCGCGTCCGATGCCTCCTCCTGCGCCGAAGAGGTCGAGCGCATCGAGCTCGAGCCGCAAGACGACCCGGTCGTCGTGCTCGACGCGGCCCGCACGCACCTCGAGGCCACCCGGTCCGCCGCCGAGCGCAGCGCCGAAGCGCTGGAGCGTGCGCGGGCGGCCGACGAGGCCGAGACCGAAGCGCTGGCCGCCGCCGAGCGGGCGAGGCAGGAGGCCGCCGAGAAGCACCGGGCCGACCTCACCCGGGCCGGCGAGCGGCTCGAGGCCGCGCGCAAGGCCGCGACCGACGCCCGGAAGGCCGCCGACAAGGCCGTGAAGGGCGTGTCGGACGACGCGGGGGTCACGGCCGCGCTCGAAGCCCTGCACGCGCTCTGCGACCGGGTCGACGGGCGCAAGTCGAACTACGACGAGGTCGCGGCGTCCGCTGCGGGTGTCGCGGATGCCGACGCGCTCGAAGACCTGCTGCACACGGCCCTGGCCGAGGCCGACTTCGCGGATGGCGACGTGGCCGAGCTGCCCGAGCTCTCCGCGGCGGTGACGGCCGCCGCCGAGGCGGCGCGCGAGGCGATGGCCGCCGCAGAGGCCGCGAAGAAGGCCGCCCTCGAGCGCACCGCGGCGGCCGAGAAGCGCGCCCGGGCCGCCGAGCAGGCCGTCGCGAAGCTCTCGGGCTCCGACCCGATGGGCGGCGAGAAGCGCGATGCGGTGCGGAACGACGAAGAGGTCGTGGCGCTCTCGCGCGACTTCACGGCGGCCGTGGCCGCGACCGGCATGGCGCTCCACACGGTCAACGAGGCGCTCGCCACCCTCCGCGGCTCCGACGAGGCGCCCGAAGCGCTGCTCGAGCAGCTCGAAGAGGCCGCCGACGAGGCGCATGCCGCGACCGAGGAGGCCGCCCGGCTGCACGCCGAGCTCACCGAGCGCGTCGCGGCTCGCGTGGCCGAGATCGAGGCGGCCGCCAAGGCGCGCCAGAAGGCGATCGACACGGCGCAGAAGGCGCTCGCCGGCATCGGCGAGGCCCTCGCGTCCGCCGCGGTCGCGGTCCCCGACATCGCCGACGAGGCGGTCGCCGAGCGCGTCGCGGCCGAGGTCGCCGCGCTGAAGGCGGCGCTCGAGGGCGTCCCCGCCGCGCCCGAGGTCGACATCGAGGCCGATCCCGACGCCGCGGTCGAGCAGCTCTCGGCCCTCCTCCCCACAGCGAAAGACGCCGCGAAGGCCGTCACCCAGGCGACGAAGGCGCTCGACAAGGCGCTCGAGAAGGCGACGACGCTGGTCGAGGCCCTCCGCGCGGCCAACGCCCGCGCCGAAGCCGCCGCCGACCGCGCCGCCACGGCCAGCGCGGCCGCACGCGAGCTGATCCGCGGCCTCGAAGGCGAGTGGCCGGGCGTCGAAGAAGCGCAGGAAGCGCTGCGCGAGATGATCCACGTCGCCGACCAGGCCGCGGCCCAGGCGACGGCCGAGTCCGAAGCGGTCGCCGAAGCCACCACGGCGAAGGACGCCGAGAAGCGCGCGAACGCCGCCGAGCAGGCGGCCGCCATCGCCGACGAGGCGCTCGCCGAGGCGAAGCCCAGGGCCGAAGAGCTCGCGAAGCTCGTCGAAGCGGCGCGCGCCCGCATCGCCGAAGAAGAGCGGGCTGCACAGGTCGCCGCGATCGAAGCCGCGCGAACCCTCGGCGCCGAGCTGCCGAACCGCCGCGCGGCCATCGAAGAGGCCGTCGAGCGCGCGGGCAACGCGCTGGCCGACAGCCCCAGCGCCGCCGGTCGCGCGGCCTGGAGCGAAGCCGACGGCGTGGTCGACGACGCCATGGCCGCCCTCGCGCGCGCGGAGAGCGCCCTCGAAGCCGCCGAGAACGCCACCGACTCGAAGGCCGCCGAGAAGCACCGGAAGAAGCTCGAGTCCGAGCTCGCCGCCATCGGTCCGATGGTCGAGCGCGCCACCGAGCTCGCGAACGCCGCGATCGAGGCCGCCCGCGCAGACGCCGAGGCGAACGCCGGCACGGTGTCCGCGATCGAGGCCGCGGTCGCCGAGATCCTGGGCTTCGGGTCCGAGCTCGCCGAGCGCGTCGAATCCGCGCGCCAGGTCGCCGAGGCCACCGGCGACGCCGCGCTCGCCGACCTGCTCGCCAGCCTCGAAGAGCAGGCGGGTCACGTGCGCCAGGCCGGCATCGAGGCCAACGACGCCCTCGAAGCCGCGCCCACCGCGGCCGACGAGCCGGCGCGCAAGGTGCTGAAGGAGGCCGCCGTCGCGGCCGCGAAGCGCGCGCGGGCCGCCAACAACACCGCCGCGGCGCTGCAGAAGCGGCTCGACGCCGCGCGTGCCGCCCACGCCGAGGCCCTCGAGAAGCGACGCGCCGACGCCGTGAAGCAGATCGGAAAGCTCCGCGAGGGTGCCGCGAAGCGCCACACCCAGCTCGTCGAGCGGGCCGATGCCGCCGCAGCCGCCCAGGAGGGCTGGCCCGAGGTCGACGCCGCCCTCGAGGGGCTCGCGAAGGCGCGCCAGGCGGCCGCAGAGGCCCTGGCCGCGGTCGATGCCGCCGTCGCCGCGGGCGAAGGGGCCGAAGACGCCGTCGCCGCGGAGTCCGCGCGCGAGGCCGTGACCGCCGCCGTGGCCGCGTTCGACACCGCGATCGCGGGTGTGAACACGGCGCTCGAAGCCGTGCAGTCCGCGCGCGACGCCGCCGAGGCGAGCCGGGCCGCGGCGATCGAAGCGGCCCGCGCCGCGCACGCCGCCGCGCTCGAGGAGGCCGACGGGCACGTGAAGCGCGCCGTCGAGACCGCGACCGCCGCGCGCGAGCGGCTCGAGAAGGCCCGCACCCTGCTCGAGGCCACGCCGGCCCGCAGCGCCGCGACCGCCTGGAAGGACGCCTCCGCGGCGGTGGAGGCCGCCGAAGCGGCCCGTGCGCGCGCCGAGCAGACGCGTGCCGACCTGCCGTCCGAGCCGCCGGATCCCGACGCGATGGAGGCGCTCTCCGGCGCGGTCGCTTCGATCCGGGCCGCTGCCGACGAGGCCCGCGACACCGCCGCGACGGTCGAGCCCACCCTGGCCGGCGCGCTGCAGTCCGCGACCGCGCTCGCCGGAATCCTCGACGACGCCGTCGCGGTCCGGAAGCGCTTCGTCGACCTCGAAGAGCAGCTGACCTCGCGGCGCGCGGCCCTCGCCGACGCCCTGATCGGCGCCGAGCGCGACACCACCCTGCGCGCCGCCGCGGACGCCGAGCGCCAGTTCGAAGAGCTCGACCAGACCCTCGGCGAGGCCCGCACCTCGCTCGAAGAGCTCGGCGAAGCGAGCGGTGCCGACGAGGCCGAGGCCCTGCTCGAGGTCGCGCGCGCCTCGCTCGACATCGCGGGGTCGGTGTTCGAGTTCGCCATCCCGCTCGTCGACACGGCGCTCGCCGTCGCCGAAGAGGAGGCGTCCGAGCGGCGCGCCGTGCGCGAGGCCGTCGAAGCGGCGCGCACCGCGATCGCCGCTGCAGCCGACATCCCCGCCGCCGACGAGCACGCCGATTCCGTCGCGGCGCTCCGCACGGCGGGGGCGGCCGTCGAGGCCGACGACGACGTCGCCACGGCATGGCAGATGCTCCAGGCCGCGCGGTCCGTGCTCGGAGAGCGGCGCGCCCACCTCGTGGGGCTCGCGACCGCCGCGGTGCCCGAGACGGTCGACGGCGCGGGGGCCGCCGCCCAGGCCGCGACGAAGGCCCGCGAGGCGTTCGACGCGGCCCGGAGCGAGGTCGAGACCCTGGTCGGCGCGGTCCGCGAGTCGATCGAAGCCGCGACCGCGGCGGAGTCCGAGCGCAAGGCGCGCATCGCGTCCGCCCTCGAGGCCCTCGCCGCCATCAACGAGGCCCTGGCCCAGCAGAAGCAGGCCGCCGCAGAGGCCCGCGAGGCGGCCGCCAGCGCCAGCGAAGGCTGGGAAGACGCCACGCGCGAGCCCCTCCGGGCGCTCGAAGCCGCGCTCGCCCGGCTCGACGCCGCTGCGCCGTCGGAGCCCGCCGACCCGGACGACGAGGCGTCCGTCGCCCAGGCGACCCTCGAGGCCGAGAGCGTCCGCGACGACCTCGCCGGGATCGACCTGTCCGCGCTGGTCTCCGCTGTCGTGGGTGCAGCGGAGGCCGCCCGGTCCGCCGCCGCAGAGGCCGAAGCCGCGCTGCAGGCCGCGCGCGACGAGCACGCCGAGCTGGTGCCCCGGTGGAAGGCCCGCACCGACGCCGCCGCGCAGAGCCGCGCCCAGGCCGACCAGATCGCGGTCGACTACCCGCTCGAGGCCGGCGAGGCGCTGACCGCGCTCGACGAGGCCATCGGCGCCTGGCCCGGGGTCCACCTCGAGCTCCCGGAAGACCCCGCCGAAGCGGCCGAGGCCGTCGCCGAGCTGCGCGGCGCCGTCGCCCTCGCCGAGAAGACCGACCTCGACGCGCTCGTCGCGGGGGTGCGCGCCGCGGTCGAAGCCGCGCGCGCCGAAGAGGAGGCGCGGGCGAAGGCCCTGAAGGACGCCGGCGGCGCGCTCCAGGAGACGAAGGACCGCCTGGTCAAGCGTCAGGAGGCCGCACGCGCAGTCCTCGACGACCTCGCCGACGCCGCCGCGTGGCCCGAGGCCGAGTCCGCCTACAACGAGCTCGCCGACGCCGTGGCCCAGCTCACCGCCCTCGCCATCGACACGTCCGTCCCCCCCGATCCGCAACAGGCCCGCCTCCGGGTCGAAGCGGCGCTCGAGACCGCCAAGCGCGACTTCGCGGTCGAAGCGCTCGCCGAGGCCGTGCGCACGGCCGTCTCCGACGCCGAGGGCTCGAGAGAGGCCGCGCGGGCGCGGGTCTCGGGCGCCCACGAGATGCTCGAGGCGCAGCGCGGGGTCGTCCGCAAGGCCGTCGAGCGCGAGGGGCTCCCCGACGATCCGCCCGTCACCGCGGCGATGAACGAGCTGCGCCACGCGCTCGAGCGCCTCGACGCCATCACGCTCCCCGTGGCGCCCGAGCAGCCGACCCCGACGCGCGCCCTGCTCGCCCTCGCCGACGAAGCCGAGGCCAAGCTCGCCCGGGCCCTCGAGATGGACGTGAAGGGGCTGCTCGACGAGCTCCACAAGGCCGTCGAGATCGGCCGGGCGCGCGCGCTGGCCGAGCAGGAGGCGCGGGATCTGGCGGCCCGTCAGGCGCTGGACGCCACACAGGCCGCCGTGCGCGAGCTCCAGGCGTCGATCGACGCCGCAGAGTCCCTGCTGCGCGGGGCCCCCGCGGTGCCCGAGGATCGCGCCGTCGCGCGGGGCCACCGGTCCGCGGCGAGGGATGCGCTCGAGTCCGCCCGTGCGGGCCTCTCCGAGGTCCGAGACGCCGAGCACGCGCTCACCGGCGACCTCCCGGCCGAGCGGGCCATCGAGATCGTGTTCGAGGCCGAGACGGCCGCCGACGCCGCCCGGGAGAGCCTCGCGGGGCTCCGGCGGAGCCTCGAGTCCCTCGAAGAGGAGCTCCAGCGGATGGACGCGGCGATCGCCGCGCTGCCGGAGCGGATGGAGGCGATCGCCGAACGGGCGGAGAGCGTCGCGGCCACCGCGGCCGACGCCCCCGACCCGGCTGGCGACGAAGCCGTGGCCGCGCACGAGAAGGTGATCGAGGCCTACCGCCAGTCGGAGGAGAAGCGGGCGCTGGCCTCGCGCCTCGCCGACGAGATCGCCGCGGCGTCGAGCGCCGCCGAGGCCGAGGGCGTGCTGGCGCGCATCGGCTCGCTCGAGGACGAGATCGCCGACCTCGCGGAGTCCGCACGCGCGGCCGCCCGCACCGTGCGGGAGCTTTCCGAGGCCGAGCTCGAGCGCCAGGCCGCCGCCCGCGCCGAAGCCGTCGCGGCCCACAAGGAGCGCGCCCGGCTCGCCGCGGATCGCGCGGCCTCCGCGCTGGAGCGCGTGGGCAACGTCCTCGCCACGGCCTCCGACGAGGCGCGGGGCTCCACCGACGACCCCGAGATCGGGGCCGAGCTGACCCGCATCGCGGAGGCGAACGACACGGCGCTGCAGGCGTCCGACGCCGCGAAGGAGGCCGCCGCCGAAGCGCAGGAGGGCGATGGCGCCGAGGCCGCGGGCCGCGCCGTCGAGCTGGCCGACTCCGCGGACGCCGCGCTGGCCGAGGCGAACGGGGCGCTCGACGCGATCCGCGCCCGCAGGAAGGCCCTCCAGGAGGCCCTCGACGCAGCGACCGCCGAGCGGGAGTCCGAGCAGCTCGCCAAGCGCGACACCGCGCTCGTGAAGCTCCGCGCCGACACGTCGTCGCTCGAGTCCGAGCTCGAGCGCCTGCGCGCCCTGGCCGAGGGCGAGGATCGTGACGAGGCCGTGGTGCTCGCGCGCGACAAGCTGCTCGCCGCGGCCGACGGGCTGGCCGACCAGGTCGCGGGGGCCCAGGCGAACCTCGAGCTGCTCGAGAACGGGCGGTGGGACGAGGTCGACGACTTCATGAAGGACGCCCGCGCCGCCATCGCCACGTCGATGACCGGGCTCACCGCGCTCCGCGCCGCGGCGACCGTGCTGCAGAACGAGCGCGAGGCCGCCACGAAGCGGCGCCGCGAGCTCGAGATCGAAGAGCACCGCGGGCGCGCGTGGGAGGCCTGCAAGGTCGGGCAGCAGCTCGCCGCCCGCATGGCCGCGGCCCGCAGCGCGCTGCCCGAGATCCCCGACGATCCGAACCCCGAGCTGCGCGCGGCCCTCGATCGCCTGGCCGAGGTCGAGCGTCGGCTGTGGCGCGCGGGCCAGCGCGCCGACGAGGCCCGCGAGCGAGCGGGCGGCACGCACGACCTCGAAGAGGCCCGCGAGGCCGCCGACATCGCCGAGAAGGCGATCGGCGCGGCCGGGCGCTGGGAGAAGGAGATCGACGCCGCGCTCGAAGAGGTCACGGCGGTCGTGAAGGGCCTGTCGGGGATCGTAGAGAACCCGCGGATGGCCCGTCTGCGCCGGGGTCGTCTCGGTCCGAAGGGCGAAGAGGAGGTCCGCGAGATCGTCCAGGAGACGCGCCAGCCCGAAGGGCCTCCCGAAGACGAGCCGACGAGCGCCACCGAAGCCCTCCTCCAGCGGCTCCGCCGCGGCCGCCAGAGCGGCGAGACCGGGCGCGAGCGCCTCAAGCGCCTGCGCGAGCAGCGGAAGGAGGAGGAGGAGCGCGAGCAGAAGCGCCAGCAGGACGCCCGCCGCAACTCGTCCGTCTCCCCGCTCGAGCCCGTCGCCCTCGCCCCGCGCACGCCGCCCGAGGATGCCGCCACCAACGTCGCGAACGAGTACGGCGGCCTCGAAGACTTCGAGGATCTCAAGCCGACGACGATCGCGAAGCCCGAGATGCCCGTAGAGGAACCGTCCGCCGCGGATCGGCGCCGGGCGCTCATGGACCGGCTCCGGCGCCGCACGGGCCGCTCCGACGAGGACGAGCCCGAGAAGAGCGACGACCTGCCCGGTCGCCCGCCTACCCCTCCCCCGCCCCGCCATCGCGAGCTCCCCGAAGACGAAGGGCGGACGCAGATGTTCACGCGGATGCCCGCGAAGGACGACATGGAGGACGCGAAGACCCAGATGTTCACCCGCGACATGATCGAGGACATCGCGGGGGAGCTCGACGACGACGAAGACGACGAGGACTGATCGCCGTCCGTGATGCCGGCGGGTGGTCGCGTTAAGCGGGCCACCTCCCGGAGCACCCCATGGCCACGTCCACCGCGAAGCCCCCCTGGCTCAAGGTCCGCTTGCCGGGCTCTCCGCGCTACGCGCGCATCAAAGAGCGCGCGCGGTCGCTGAAGCTGTCGACGGTGTGCGAAGAGGCGCGCTGTCCGAACATCGGCGAGTGCTGGGGCGGCGGCACGGCCACGTTCATGGTGATGGGCGACACCTGCACGCGCGGGTGCCGGTTCTGCGCGGTCAAGACGCTGCGCCGGCCCGCTCCCCTCGACCCCGACGAGCCGCAGAACGTCGCGACGGCCATCGCCGAGATGGGCCTCGACTACGTGGTGCTCACGAGCGTCGACCGCGACGACGTGCCCGACCAGGGCGCCGGCCACTTCGCGGCCTGCGTGAACGCCATCCGCG
The DNA here is from genome assembly GCA_020632875.1 of Alphaproteobacteria bacterium. Classification (GTDB taxonomy): domain Bacteria; phylum Myxococcota_A; class UBA796; order UBA796; genus JACKEQ01. The sequence continues at coordinate 481,856 of JACKET010000001.1, read as the reverse complement.
CGGCCTCGCCGCAGACGCTGGTCGAGGTGCTGATCCCCGACTTCCAGGGCATGGCGCACCTGCTCACGCCGATCATCGAGTCGGGCCCCGAGGTGCTCGCGCACAACGTCGAGACCGTCGAGCGGCTCACGCCGCGCGTGCGCGACCCGCGCGCCGGGTACCACCAGAGCCTTCGCGTGCTGGCCGGCATCAAGGCCCAGGCGCCGAAGATGCTCACCAAGTCCTCGATCATGGTGGGCGTCGGCGAGACCGAGGCCGAGGTGCTGCGCACGATGCAGGATCTGCGCGACGTGGGGTGCGACTTCCTCACGATCGGGCAGTACCTGCAGCCCACGAAGAAGCACCTCGACGTCGAGCTCTTCGTGCATCCCGACCAGTTCGCGGCCTACGAGCGCGTGGGTCTCGAGATGGGCTTCCACTACGTCGCCAGCGGGCCGCTCGTGCGGTCGTCGTACAAGGCCGGCGAGTTCTACATCCGCCGCTTCATCGAAGAGCGACGCAACCGCGCGGAGGTCGAGCCGTGAAGACCGGAGCCGAGCACATCCGCGACGCGCTGGCCGCCTGGCTCGACCGCACGCCCACCGCCCTGCTCGTGGGCGAGAGCGTCGGCGCGGGCGAGGGGCACGGCGGCACCACGGCCGGCCTGCTCGCGCGCTTCGGCGCCGAGCGCGTGGTCGACACGCCCATCGCCGACCGCACGGGCTTCGGCCTCGCCCTCGGCATGGCGCTCGGCGGGCGGCCCGTCTGCATCGAGCTCAGCTCGACCCGCGCCCTGCTCGCCGTCGCCGAGATGCTCGCCGACGCGGGCCGCATCGCCGGCACGGCGTTCCGCCCCGCGCTCACGGTGCGCGTCCCGGTCGGCGGAGAGGCGGGCGAAGCGATCGATCCCCCCGCTGGCGACCTGCTGGCGGCCCTGCCGGGCGTGCGGGTGGTCTGCGCGACCGCCGCGACCGCGGCCTCCCTGCTGTCCGAGGTCCTCGGGTCGGGCGTCACGGTCGTGCTCGAGCCGCGCGCCGAGCTGGCCGTGCGCCGCGCTGCGGTCGACGTCTCGCCCGACCGGCTCCGCGAGGTCCGCGAGGGCGCGCACGCCACGGTGGTCGCGTGGGGCTCTGCCGTCGACGCGGCCCTGGCCGCCGCCGAGGCCCTCGCCGCCGAGGGGATCTCGGTGCAGGTCGTCGATCCGGTCGCCCTGTGGCCGCTCGACCCCGACCTCGGGCGCCGTATCGTCGACACCGGGCGGGTCGTCGCCGCCCACCCCGCCGACGGCGAGCTCGCCCGGCGCGTGCTGAGCGTCGCGCTCGACGACGCGTTCCTGTACCTCGAGTCCCCTCCGGGGCATTGCTCTGCTGATCCCGATTCCGTGCAGCGCGCGGTCCGGGCCAGCGTTCTCTACTGACGGAGACTGCCTGTCATGGCGTTCGTGTTCGAGCTCCCCGAAGTCGGGGAGGGTGTTGTTGAAGCCGAGGTCGTCGCGTGGAAGGTCGCCGTCGGCGACCGCGTGTCGATCGACCAGCCGCTGTGCGAGATCACGACCGACAAGGCGCAGCTCGAGATCTCGAGCCCCAAGGCCGGCACGATCGTGAAGCTGCACGGGCAGCCCGGCGACATCGTCGCGGTGCACAGCCCCCTCGTCGAGATCGACGAGAGCGGCGCGCCCGCTGCGGCCGCCCCCGCCGAGCCGAAGCCGGGCAACGGCGCCGGTGCGCCGATGGTGCCGCCGCCCGCGAAGCCCGCCCCGCCGCGCCCGTCGCGCCGCCGCCTGTCGCGGCCGGCCCCGCCTCGCAGCCCGGCGCGCGCGGCCAGACCAAGGCCACCCCCGCGGTCCGCCGCCACGCCCGCGAGCTCGAGCTCGACGTCGATACGGTGCCCGGCACCGGCAAGGGCGGCCGCGTCACCCACGACGACCTGCGCGCCTTCACCGAGTCCGACATGGGCCTGCCCGTCGCGCCTCCCGCGCTGCCGCAGGTGTTCCCGAGCGGCACCGAAGAGCGCATCAAGATCATCGGCGTCCGCCGCACCATCGCCAACGCGATGATCCACGCGAAGCGCACCCAGCCGCACTACACGTACGTCGAAGAGGTCGACGCGACCGAGCTCGTCGCGCTCCGGAAGAAGCTCAAGCCCCTCGCCGAGCGCCACGGCGTGAAGCTCTCCTTCATGCCCATCCTCATGAAGGCCTGCTCCGTCGTCTTCCGGGAGTTCCCGAACGTCAACTCGAACGTCAGCGAGGATCCGTTCGAGCTCGTGGTGAAGGGCGACCACAACATCGGCGTCGCGTGCGACACGCCGAACGGCCTCTACGTGCCGGTCGTGAAGAACGTCGAGCAGAAGTCCGTGCTGCACATCGCGGCCGAGCTCGAAGACCTCATCGCGCGCACGAAGGTCGGGAAGGCCCGGATCGACGAGCTCAAGGGCGGCACGTTCACGATCACGGGCGTGGGCCAGATCGGCGGGGTGCTCGCCACGCCCATCCTGAACCACCCCGAGGTCGCGATCCTCGGCGTGAACGTCATCCGCGACCGGGTCGTGCCGCACAACGGCGAGATCGCCATCCGGAAGATGATGTACCTGTCGCCGAGCTTCGACCACCGCATCATCGACGGCGCCGTGGGCGCGCGCTTCACCGCGGCCCTCAAGGCCGTCATCGAGAACCCGGAGTCGCTGCTGCTGGAGCTCGCGTGAACCTCACCGAAGCCGTCCAGGCCGTGCGCGACGCCGATCGCGCGCTGAACGCGGGCGACCCGAAGCCCTTCCCGGTGCCCTCGGCGGGCCTCGAGTCCGTGCTGGCGGGCGCCGTGAGCGCGCTGCGCGCCGGCGACTGGTGGGTGCCGGGCCTCCGCGAGCGCGTGGGCGCGGTCCTCCGCGACACGCCGGTCGACCGCCTGGCGGATGGCTTCGCGGGCGCGCGTCCCTACAAGGTCGCGCCGCCCACGCCCTCCCCTGCGAACCGCGCCCTCTACGCCGTGGGTCTCGCGATGGCCGACCGCGATCGCTCCGTGCTGGTGCACCTCGGCGTGGGTTCGGCGTCCGACGGCACCCTCTACGAAGCGCTGAACGCGGCCGTCCTGTACCAGGCGAACGTCGTGTTCCTCGTCGCCGTGCACCCGCTCGGCGAGGGGGCCCCGCTCGGCCGCCAGGTCGCGGTCGCCCCGCACGTCGTGGCCGCCGCGATGGGCCTCGGCACGGCCGAGGTCGACGCGAACGACGCGAGCGCCGTCCACTCCGCGGTCGCCGCGGCCCTGAAGGCCGGCGGTCCGCACCTCGTCACCGCGAATCTCTGAGAACACACTCCGGACGCCCGTCCGGACGAGGAGTCCCTCCCATGAGCCACGACTACGGCGCAATCGTCATCGGCGCCGGTCCCGGCGGCTACCCCGCCGCCATCCGCCTCGGCCAGCTCGGCGTCAAGACCGCCATCATCGAGAAGGAGTACTGGGGCGGGGTCTGCCTGAACGTCGGCTGCATCCCGAGCAAGGCGCTCATCGGCGCCGCCAAGCGCTACGAAGAGCTCAAGCACGCCGGTGAGATGGGCTTCACGCTCCCCGCGGGCGACATCGGCATCGACGTGGGCAAGCTCCAGGGCTGGAAGAACAGCGTCGTCGACAAGCTCACCGGCGGCGTCCGTACGCTGCTCAAGGCCAACAAGGTCGAGATGCTGACCGGCACGGCCACGCTGGTCGACGCGCACACCGTCTCCATCGCGACGCCCGAGGGCGAGAAGCGCGTCACGGCCGACAACATCGTGATCGCCACGGGCTCCACGCCCATCCAGATCCCCGGCTTCGAGTACGCCGACGCCCCGGTCATCGACAGCACCGGTGCGCTCGCGCTCACCGAGATCCCGAAGCGCATGGTCGTCATCGGCGGCGGCTACATCGGCCTCGAGATGACGGGCGTGTACGCGAAGCTCGGCTGCGAGGTCACGGTCGTCGAGATGCTCGACGACGTGCTGTGGGGCTTCGACCCCGACGTGGTCAAGATCCTGAAGCGCCGCCTCAAGAAGGATGGCGTGAACATGCTCGTGAAGACGAAGGCGCTCGGCTGGGAGAAGGCCGACGACGGCATCCTCGTGAACGTCGAGTCCGAGAAGGAGGGCAAGCAGTCCCTCCCCGCCGACTACGTGCTCGTCACGGTCGGGCGGTTCCCGAACACGAAGGGGCTGGGCCTCGAGGCGCTCGGGATCGAGATGGACGGCCGGTTCATCAAGGTCGACAAGCAGATGCGCACGAACGTCCCCGGCGTGTTCGCCATCGGCGACGTGGCCGGCAACCCGATGCTCGCCCACAAGGCGACGCACGAAGGCGAGGTCGTGGCCGAGGTGATCGCGGGCCACAACGTCCAGTACGACGCCAAGACCGTCCCCGCCGTCGTGTTCACCGATCCCGAGGTCGCCACGGCGGGCCTCTCCGAGCCCGAGTGCAAGGCGAAGGGCATCGACTACAAGGTCGGGAAGGTGCCCTGGGCCGCCATCGGCAAGGCGATCGCCAACGGCGAGACCGACGGCTTCGTGAAGTGCATCATCGACGCCGAGACCAAGCTGATCCTCGGCTACACGATCGTCGGCTACCACGCGTCCGACATCATCAGCGAGGCCGGCCTCGCGATCGAGATGTGCGCCGAGGCGCTCGACGTGGGCCTGACGATCCACCCGCACCCCACGCTCGGCGAGGCGCTGATGGAAGCCGCGAAAGCGGCCCTCGGCGAGGCCGTCCACGTGGTAAACCGGTGACATGCCGAAGAAGAAGGTCCGCAAGCTCTCGGATGCCCAGTTCCTCCAGCTGCTGAAGGTGGCTGCGGGCCTGCTCCAGCACACGAACGGCGACCTCGTCCAGGCGCTGTCGATGGCGATGGTCAAGCACCACGCCCTGCTGCGGCTCATCCGGGATCAAGAGCTCGTGACCGACCTCGGCCCCGGCAACGCGATCCTCTTCGTGCCCGACGAGGGGGGCCTCGCGCTCCGGCTCGAGCGCCATCCCCGCTACGACACCGAAGAGATCGCGCCCACCGAAGAGGCGCCCTACCCCGAGATCGATCTCCTCGGCTTCGAGGTGATCGAGTCGGGCACCACGCACAAGAGCCAGCCGCTGCTGGACGCGGGCGTCTTCAGCGACGACTGGGATTAGCGGGCTCTACCCCATCCCGCAGGCGGGGCAGTCCCACTCCGACCAGTCGACCTCGATCACGGGCTCGGGCTGCGCCGGCTTCACGGGCTGGGTCGCCTCGGGGATGAGCACCGCGGCCTTCACGGACTTCACGGGCGCTTCGCCCGTCTGCGGGCCGACCTCGGCGATGGGCGCCGGCTTCGTCTCGGTGACCTGGACCTCGGGGATGGCCTTGCGGCCCCCGGCCCAGGAGGTCTGACAGCCCGCGAGGGCGGCACATCCGACAGCGACGACGAGGGACTCGGGGAGCTTCATGGTGACCTCCGACACCCACCGAACGCGGGGGTTCCGCAGCGCTTACACCGACGATTCATTTTCGGGTGGGGACGGGCTCCGGTAGGCTCTAGGCATGATGCTCCTCGCCATCCTCCTCGCGTGCAAGCGCGAGCCCGAGCCCGTCGGGCCGCTCGCTCCCGAGGGCACGCGGCACGCGCTCGCGCGGGTCGAGTTCAACCTGTGGGTCGACTACATCCCGATGTTCGGCGCGACCGACGCCGACTGCCGGTGGCTCGACCCCGCCGTGTCGGACGAATCGACGCCCTGGCCGCCGCTGCAGGCGTTCTGGGTGATCTACGAGGATGCCCGCGACGTCGAGGTCGCGGAGCTCTCGGACGTGTACTTCGAGGGCGACCTCGTGCTCCCCGGCGACTTCGAGCCGCTCGAGGGCTTCGAACCGCTGGGGTTCAAGTACTTCTCGGGCTTCCAGGCCGGCCTGCTCGACGTGGAGGCGATCCGCCGCGACCCCGATGGGCGTGGGGTCGAGGCGGACTTCGGGAACCCGGTGAACGCCACCGTGCGCATCGAGGCCGAGCCCGACGGCGAGGGCTGCGCCACCGCGACGTCGTACTGCGAGGAGGGCGCCTGCGACGGGGGTTTCGAGCCCCTCGAGGCGATCGAGATCGACCTCGGTGCGTTCTACCTCGTGCAGGACGTGCGATTCCGCTGAACGCGGGACGGCTGCGGTCACATTTCGAATTCTGCGGTGTCGTAGACGTCGGACGCGGAGCCGGGCCATGATGCCGGCCCAGGAGGAGGACCGATGAACCGAGCGTTGACCGCTGCCCTGCTTGTTGTGGGTCTCACCCAGACCGCGTCCGCAGCGGACGTGTACATGTGGGGCGTCGGGCCGCGGATCGGCACGAACTTCCTGCCGGGCGCCTACCCGAGCGCGTTCCCGCGCATGGTGGCCGACGACATCGTCGACGGCACGGATGCCGACCCCATCCCGGTCATCGACAAGGTCCGCGGCGACGTGTCGTTCGGCTTCGAAGCGCAGTACTACGTCAACGGCGGCTCGCGCATCGGCATGATCGGCGGCTTCGACGTGGGCAAGCGCTTCTTCGATGCGAACGTGCTCCTCAAGTACAACATCGTGCTCCAGTCCGCTTCGGTCGACTTCCTGTTCGGCGGCGGCGCCGGTTTCGGCACCCAGGCGTGGCGGGGCGGCCCCGATGCCGAGCTCGCGCGTCTGCGGGTGCCGTACTTCCCGCTGCGCGTCGAGGCCGCGGGCATGATCCGCGCGGGCTGGATGGCCTTCCAGCTCACGCCGTACTTCCAGTACAACCTGCAGAGCAACGTGTTCTACACGAGCGACGACGGCAACGAGCTCGACGTGCGCGGAGGCGTCTACCCCACGATGGGCATCGAGCTCTCGGCGCTGTTCGGCGACTACGAGCCCCCGCAGCCCCGTAAGCGAAAGTAGTCAGTCGCGCGGGTTGTCGTGCTTGAAGCCGATGACCGGCCCGCTCTCCTCTTCGTCGGAGACCTGGACCTCGAGGTCGAGCTTGTCGAGCTGGACGACCGCGAGGTTCTTGCGCTTCTTGACGATGTAGGAGAACCGCTTGTTCTGGTAGCCGGGCGCGGACACTTCGAGGGTGAGCTCGAGGTTGCGCTCGAACAGCAGCTCGGTGCCGTCGGCGAGGTACACGGCGTCACCGGTCCAGATGCCGGTCGCCATGTTCACGCGGTGCCGCTCTTTCTCTTCGGGATGCCGCACGACAGCGGAAGCGATCGGCTCGCCACCGGCATCGACGACCTTGATCGACACCGGCGTGCCTCCGCTCGCCCACGCCGGCGCAGCGAGGCCGAGGGCGAGGAAGAGGGCGGGAATGCGCATGGGGGCCTCCGTTGGGACGAGTCGATCGTACAGGATTCCCCAACCCGCGGCCAGCGCGCGCGATTCCCTCGGCGGACACGGGGCAGGTGCGGTGTCTTACTCCGGAGGACGGCCCGCCGGACGCCTCGGGACTCCGACGACGGAGTCGGACGGGCCAGCCGGATCCGTCTCACGCAGAAGGCGCAGAAGGGAGCAGGAGGACGCAGAAGAAGGAGGCCCACTGGACCCGAACCCGCCGATCGTGAGCGACACGAGCCCCTGGCCATTCCCGCACGAATCAGCGTCTTCTGAACGGGATCGAGCTTCGAGCTCCCCAAGGCATCACGCAGATGACGCAGATGGACGCGGATGACGCAGAAACGAGGCCGTCGCGGGCCGAGTGTCCCCGGGTCCCCGAGGGCCAGGACCGAGGACGCCAGGTGTGCGCGAAGCGTTCCGGTGTCGTGAGAGATGTTTGGGTAGCCGGTCGTCAGAGAGGGCCTCCCAGCGGACCGGCATCGGAATTCACCAGAGCAGGCGGTCGTCTCGGGCTGCTCGGTGATCGACTCGCCAGTCTTCGGAGCTTCCGGGAGAGGTGACGTCCGACCTGGCTACCCGGTCTTTGCGGTCTTGGCGGTCGAGACACTCGGGAGGGTGGATGGTCATCCCGCCGATCCCACTCCCTTTGGCCGAGTGCCGACAGATTCCAGTCGTTGGAGCTGCGCAAAGTTGGACCTGGATCCGGCGGGAAGGAGCGCCGAGTCGAGGGGACGGGCGTGGTGGAACCCCCGATCATGGAGATGGACTGGGAGCAGATCGACAGGCCTGCTCACCAGAGCAGCCCGCCGCCTGGACAGGGACCGCGGACCGTGGACCGTGGACCGTGGACCGTGGACCGTGGACCGTGGAGTCGTAGGGGTCGTCGACGCCCTCCCCCGCGAAGCGCCGCAACGCAGACACCCGCCCACCACCCATTGTCGGGGTCCGGGGCGTAGCCCCGCGCGGGGTTGCAGGGGCAGAGCCCCTGCGAGGCGCGAAGCGCCGATTCTCAGGACCTCTGGAGGAGGGTCGTGAGCCGCCGGCTCTGGCCTTCGTCGCCGAGCCGCTTGTACTGCTCGAGGGCGAGGCGCCAGCCCTCGGTCGCGTGGTCGTTCTGGCGGGCCTTCATCGCGAGATCCCCGGCGCGGGCGAGGGCCCACGCCACCTCGCGCTCGGCGTTGCCCGTCTCGGACTGCAGGCGCTGCACCTCGCCCAGGTACTCGGCGTACTTGCGCCAGCTCGCCGACCCCGCGGCACAGGCCGCCAGCAGGGCGTTCGCGCGCAGCAGCACGGGCTTGCGGTGGCCGTCGCGCACCGTTCGCGCGACCTCCAGCGCGAGCTGCTCGGCGCCCGCGAAGTCGCCACGGGTGAGCCGCAGCAGGGCCATCTGGACGCGGGCCTTCTCGGCGAACGGGCTCTCGGCCGCGACGTACAGCCGCACCGCGTGCTGCAGGCAGCGCTCCGCGCGGTCGAGGCTGCCGGCCTTGCGCGTGCCGCGCGCCAGCATCATCCAGCACTCGGCGAGGCCCTCGAGCTGGCCCTCGACCTCGTAGGCCGCCTTGCGCCGCTCGAGGTTCAGCATGGCCGCGCCCGCGTAGGTGGCGAGGAGCGCGCGTGTGCCGAGCACCTTCCACACGTCGGCGAGCGAGGCCTGCGCCCGGGCGAGCCACTCGGTGCAGACCTCGGCCTGGGTGCGCGCCCGGGACGCCCGCCCGTCGCCCTCCGCGAGCAGGGAGAGTGCGTGGCGCGCCGCCGCGCGGTGCAGCGCGTGGGCGTCGGGGATCGCGACCCGCTCGAACTTGCTGAACAGCATCTCGGCGGTCTCGGCATCCTTCCGGAACAACGCGACGGTGGCGTGCACGAACACCGCCAGGGCCTTGATGCCCACCCACGCGTGCTCGTCGGCGGCATTGCTGACCTTGCGCGCCCACTGGAGCGCGTCTTCCATCCGGCCGCGCTGGACCGCGATGTCGGCCCGCATCATCCACAGCCGGCCCCAGCGGTCGTCGTCGGGTGGCAGGCCGGCATCCGTGAGGGCCTGCTCGGTGAAGTCGAGCAGCGAGAGCGCCGCGCGCGGCCCGACCGACGCGCTGCGGTTGCGCACGCCCCGCATCAGCGCCTCGATGGCCGCGTCGAGCTCACCCGCCGCGAGCAGGTGCATGCCGAGCCGCTCGGGCGCGGGATCGGTGCGGCGCGCGAGCATCGTGGCGACGGCGCGGTGGTGCGTGCCGAGCCGGTTCTTGCGCTTGGCCTGCTTCAGCAGCGTCGCGCGGAGCTCTTCCTGGGCGAACGCGAAGCCGTGCTCGCGCTCTTCGGCCAGGCGGTTCGTGAGCAGGCGATCGACGAGCGTGGCGCGCCAGATGGCGTGGTCGCGGCGGATCGGCGCGCTGCCCTGGCGCCGCAGGCGGCCGTCGGGATCGTCGCAGGCCTCGCGCCACTCCTCTTCTTCGACCTCGACGCCGAGCACGGCCGCGCGCTCGAGCATCTGGCGCGCGAGCGGCGGGAGGCCCTCGACGAGCTGCTCGATGCGGTCGACCCACACCTGGCCCATGGACGCCGGGACCGTGCGACCCTCGGGAAGCTGGAAGCCCTCGCCCGACCGCTCGAGGATGCCCTTCTGGATCCAGTCGCCCACGAGCTGGATCGCGAACTGGGGGCTGCCGGCCGCACGCTTCACGACCTGCTCGGCGAGGTTCTCCTCGAGGCCGAGCATCTCGCGCACCAGCACGCGCATGTGCGGCTCGGAGAGCGGCCCGACGTTCAGCGTGGACACCGCCTCGTGCTCGCGCAGCGCCTCGATGTACTGGGTCTCGACCTCGCGGTTCGCCAGGGCCTCTTCGGTCACGTTGAGCACGACGAGGATCCGCGCCGGCTGCGCCTTGAGGATCGACGTGACGAGCTTGAGGCCGTCGACCCCGTAGTGCGCGTCGTCGAGCCACAGCACGAGCGGACGATCGGCCCCCATGCGCGTGAACAGCCAGCGCGCCGCGTTGTGACGCGCGCCGCCGTCGGCCGTCTTGGAGTCGACCGGATCGAGCAGGGCCACCACACGCGCGGCCTGCGCCACGTCGGTCTCGCCGAAGGTGTCGCACACCTCGAGCACGCGTTGCTGGCGCTGCTCTTCGTCGAGCCGCGCGACCCGGAAGTAGCGCCGCAGCATCCGCCGCAGCCCCTCTGCCGGCTCGTCGTCGGGGTGGTAGCGGCACTTCAGCAGGTGCGCGCAGCCGATCTCGACGGCGCGCTGCGAGATCCACTCGACGAGCGAGGTCTTCCCGACGCCCGCCGACCCCGTGCACAGCACCACGCGCGTCTGCCGGGTGCGGTGCACGTCGAGCAGGGACTGCCAGATCGCGTCGCGCTCGTCCTGCCGGCCCACGAGGGGCAGCGTGCGCAGGCCCCACAGCCCCAGGCCCGCGCCCTTGAGCTTTCGCTCGCGCTCGCCGCCCGCTTCGGGCCGCCGCCAGTCTGCCGGGATGAGGGGACGGAGCCGGTCGAGCTCGCCGCGGCGCCGCGCCTGCTCGGGGCTCGTGGAGTCGACCATCATCGGTGTGGGCAGCGTGGCGGTCTCTTCGGCGCTGCCGACCTCGGTGAGCTCTTTGGTGAAGGGATCCTCGAGGACGAGCGTGGTCGGATGGTCTTCGAGGACGAGGTGGCTGCCGGGACCGGTCGTGATGGGCAGCCCGATGGGGAGATCCTCGACCGATGGCGGATCGGGGAGCGCGGCCAGCGCGAGCGCGGCGTCGGCGGCGCACTGGAAGCGACGCCAGTGCTCCTTGCGCATCATCGTGAGGAGCCAGTCCTCGAACCCCTCGGCCACCGCGTAGACCGGCTGCAGCGGCGGGGGGCGGTGGTTCATCTGCGCGACCATGAGCGAGGCGCCGCGCTTGCCCTTGTAGGGCAGGCTGCCGGTCGCGAGCTTGTACGCGATCGTGCCGAGGGCGTAGAGGTCGGTCCAGGGGCCGTAGTCGCGCCAGTCGGCCCGGATCTGCTCGGGCGCCATGTAGTGCAGCGTGCCGATCACGTGGTTCGACATCGAGTCGGACACGGTCTCTTCGCGCGCGTGTGCGATCCCGAAGTCGGTGAGCTTCAGGCCGGGCCGGAGATCGGACTCGGTGCAGACGAGCACGTTGCCGGGCTTGAGATCGCGGTGGATCACGCCGCGTGCATGGGCGTGTGCGAGCGCGTCGAGGAGCGACAGCAGCATGCCCTTGAGCTGGGGCCACGGGAGCCCGTCTTTGAAGGAGGCGAGCGTGCCCCCGCTCGCCATCTCCATCACGAGGTAGGGGCTGCCGTGGGTGAGCTGGCGCTTGCTCTCGACGGACGCGGCCTCGTCGACCTCGCCGTAGTCGGCGACCCACACCACGCCGGGGTGATCGAGCCCCGCCACCGCGCGGACCTCGTTCTTGAAGGCCTTGAGCGTGCGCTCGTCGCGCGACACGCGCTGTGTGATCACCTTCACGGCCACCGGGATCGCGGTGTCGACGTGCAGCCCCTGCCACACCACGCCCATGCCCCCCTTGCCGATGGGACGCAGAAGCTTGAAGGGGCCGAGCTCGATGGTCACCGGCGCAGTGTAGCGGGCGTGAAGCGCCACGTCCCGGAACGCCCGGATTCATCGGCTGGGACGGCGTCGCTGGGGATGCTACACGCTGCAACACGTCGCTACGGGCGGTGAGCAACCCACCCGCCTAAGCCATCCATCGCTTAGTGTAGGGAGCGACCATGACGGAGCTGAAGTCGGTGGCTGGCGACGACGACAAGGCCGAGAGCAAGGATGAAGGCATGAAGTCCCGCACGAACGGGCCTACGCTCGTGCTCATCAACGGCGACACCGACGCGGAGTTCGACGACTGGTTCGTCGACGAGAGCGCCGCGGCAGCCGCCAAGGCGGCAGAAGCTGCTGTCGAGGAGTCCGTTCCCGGCGCGGATGCGCCGTCCCCCCTCGACGCCGCGCCCGTGCCCGACCTGTCCGCGCTGGTGGGCGGCGCCCCTACCGTGATCCACGACGACGACTACGTCCCCGCCGCGGTCCAGGCCCAGCGCGACGCCGCCGACGCCGAGACCGAGACCGTCTCCGCGGCCGACATCGCCGCCGCCGAGCAGCTGGCCGAAGCCGCCGCCGAGGCGCCCGTCCCGGACGACGCGCCGGAGGCACCCGTCGCCGAAGACGTGCCCGACGCACCCGTCGCCGACGACGCACCCGAGGCACCCGTCGCCGAAGACGTGCCCGAGACGCCCGTCGCCGAAGATGCGCCCGAGACGCCCGTCGTCGAAGACGCGCCCGAGGCACCCGTCGCCGAAGGCGCTCCCGAAGCGCCTGGCGTCGAAGACGCTCCCGAGGCGCCTGCCGTCGAAGACGCTCCCGAAGCGCCCGTCGTCGAAGACGCTCCCGAAGCGCCCGCGGCCGAAGAGATTGTGGTGGCCGTTGCGGCGCCCGTGGCCGAGGTGCCCGCGCCCGCGCCCGTGGCCGCACCCTCCCGGCCCGTCCAGGAGAGCTCGCCCGCGCCGCTGACGCCGGCTCCGGCCGCTCCGGCCGCGCCGGCCGTGCCGGCCGCGCCGGCCGCGCATCACGGCACGCCGCTCCCGCCCCCCATCAGCCAGGCCGCTGGCGCGCCCGCCTCGGGCGGCAGCGGCGGCCTGATCCTCCGCCTCGCAGGAATGGCCGTGGCCGTCGTGCTGCTGCTCGTCGTGGTCGCTGGCGTCGCGCTGGTCGCCGGGGTGGTCGGGGCCGCAGGCGGTGTCGCGCTGTTCACGCCGAGCGAGCACGCGCCCGTGGTTCGCAGCGACGACCCGATCCTCGCGCCGCCGATCAAGGTGCTCGACATGCCCGACGTGGTCGACGCCGAGCCGGTAGACGACGATCCGATCGACGAGGATCCGGTCGAAGACCCGATCGACGAGGATCCCATCGAAGATCCCGTCGCCGACGCCGATCCGCTCGATGGCGAGCCGCCCGACGCAGGCAACGTCGAGGGTCCCGACGACCCCGCGCCCGTCGAGCCCGCGCCGGCACCCGCCCCCGAGCCCAAGGCCGCGCCGGTGCCCGAGCCCGCCCCCACGCCCGCTCCTGCGGCCCCGAAGCCCGCGCCCGCGCCCAAGCCGGCCCCCGCGGCGCCGAAGCCCGCACCGGCCCCCGAGCCCGCCCCCGCGCCGGCTCCGGCTCCGGCGCCCGCTCCGGCCGCTCCGGCCTCCGCGAGCAACATGCTCAAGCTCATCAGCGACCCGCCCGCCATCAGCATCAAGCTCGACGGCGTGGGCATCGGCCGCACGCCGATCAAGCTCGAGATCCCGCCTGGCGAGCACACGCTCGTGCTCGACGACGGCAAGTCCGAAGGCCGCTTCACCATCGATGGCGACAACCTCCCCGACCGGATGTGCTTCTCGGTCGACGGCCGCCGAATCAGCCAGGGAACCTGCAAGTAGCCCGCGGAGCCCGATCCCGATGCGCACCCTGTTCCTCTGGGCCGCCCTGCTGGTGGCCCCCGTCCTCGTCCAGCCGGCGTTCGCCGACACCCCGAAGATCCACCGCATGGGCATGCCCGAGCAGGATCGCGTCTTCGGCGAGGTCTCCAACATCTTCGCCGTCCTCGACGCCGCCGAGCAGCGCATGGACGAGCTCGAGCGCCAGGTCAGCACGCCGATCGGGCTCCCCGGGGGCACCCCGCTCGACGCGTCCGTCTTCGAGATCAAGAAGCTCTCGAAGGGCGACATCCGCACGATCAACGCGGGCGGGCGCTCCATCCTGCTCGTGGGGCAGAACGCTCCCGAGGCCGCGAAGACCGCGGCGACCGCGCTGAACGAGGGCACGCAGGAGCTCGCCCAGATCGCCGAGGACATCGGGAAGCTGCCCGCGCGTCTCGACGAGCTGAAGAAGGCCGCGGCCGGCCTCAAGCCCACCGCCGACGGCGTGAAGGCCGCCGGGCTCGAGTCCTCGGCGCTCGGCGACCTCGAGAACAAGTACACGCACAACCACCTGCTCACGCAGCACACGCAGGAGCGCGCGAACCAGGTGTCCGATCGCGCCACCCTGCTGCTCGGCGCCCTGGCCGTGGGCATGTCGAAGCCCCTGCCCGCCGAGGGCGCGAGCGACGCGGCGACCGACGCCGGCAGCGCCGCGGCCGTGGTCGCCCCCGATCCGGCGCCTGCACCGAAGCCCGCCGGCAAGCAGGTCCCCACGGTGTCCGAGGTGCTGAAGAAGGCGTGGTCCCAGTTCGACGACGCCGAGATCGACGCCGCCGTCGATTCGCTCGCCGAGGCCGACATGCTCGTCGTGCGCCAGACCCAGCCCGTGCCGCGCAGCGAGCTCATCGAGCTGTTCCAGCTCCGCGGGCTCGTGAACATCGTGAAGGGCGACGCGACCGCGGCGGCCTGGTCCGCCACGCAGGCCCTCGTGATCCACCCCAACGCGACGCCCGCGGCGCGGTGCGGTCCCGACTACGCGAAGCTCCACAAGGCGCTGCAGAAGGCCGGCATCGTGAAGAAGGTCGACGTGAAGGTCGAGGGCGACGGCCGCGCGTACCTGTCGGGCATCGAGGTGACCCGCGGGGCCACGATCCAGCTCGGCCAGGGGCAGCACCTGCTGCAGGTCGAGCAGAAGGACGGCACCTGGAAGGGATCGGTCGTGTTCGTGCGCGACGGCTTCACCGTCACGTTCTGAACGCCACGCGATCCAATTGCGCAGAGCCGCACCCACGCGCGTTTCCTGGCTCTCCTGCCCGATGTAACGCCCATGTAAGTCATCGGGTGATTGACATCGCGCTGACACTGGCGGAAAATCTTCGACAGCAGTTCTGCGCCTGGGGGTACATACGTGCTGGTATTCGGATTGGCACTGCTCGGATGCAAGCCGGCTGAACAGACGACGCCGACGCCCGAGCTCCCGACGGACACGTCCGACACCGACATCCCCTGGGTCGACACGGGGGTGTTCCGCCCCGACAACACCGGCAGCGTCGCGCTCGGCAACGACGTTCCGCTGCACACGGTCATCCTCGAGCAGTCCGGCATCTGGAACCTCTCGGGCAACCCGTACAACGCGCTCATCGGCAGCTTCCGGGTGCGCGAGGTGGTCGACAACCAGGTGCCCGACACCGCGGTCACGGGCGACACCGCCGACGACCTCGCGTGCAACGTGCGCTTCAGCATGCAGGGCACCCCGGCGCCGCAGCCGAACGGCTGCCCCAACTGCTCGCACGTTTGGGACATCCAGTTCACCATCGACGCCGACAGCGAGACGGGCACGGGCGCCTGTGTCGACCCCGACCTACCGCAGGATGGCGACACCTGGCGCATGGGCTTCGCCCAGGGTCAGGCGGTGATCTTCTTCAACTTCTACGGTACCGGCATCTACGTCCCCTGGTGGGGCGCGGTGCAGTCCGGCGATTCCGTCGTGTTCGAGTGGAGCCGTGAGCTCGCCATCGCGCTCGAGGAGGACGACCAGTGATCCTGGCCCTGCTGTTCAGCTGCACTCCCCAAGACACGACGCCGACGCCAATCAAGCCGACGCCGGTGGTCGACGAGCTCGAGATCCCCGACATCACGGGCATCGACATGGAGAAGGCGTTCGAAGACGCCCTCGCCCTCGCGCTCACGGTCAACGCCCGCACCCCGTTCAACAGCCTGTCGAGCAGCTTCGATCGCTTCCAGACCGGCTGTCCCGACGTGTACGCGGGCCCGCCCGGCGAAGACCAGGCGCCCGACCTCGACATCGACATGGATGCCGGTGGCCTCTCGTGGGCCGACCACTGCATCAACCCCGATGGCACCACGTTCAGCGGCTACGGCTGGTGGAACGGCGAGATCGCGGTGACCGGCGACCCGAACGCCGACCTCACGATCGAAGCCGAGCGCGAGATGATCGCCGACGGTGTGGTGGGCGGCGCCGACGGCGTGTTCTTCGAGTTCGACGGCGAGGCGTCCGACTCGCTCTACAACGTCACCTCGAACGACGGCTACGTGCGGTGGGTCTACTCGAGCCTCGTCGAAGGCACGACCACCGGCACCGACCCCTTCCCGAGCGGCGCGCTCGCCCCCTACGGCTGGCGCACCGACCTCTACGTCCGGATGACCGGCGGCAACGAAGACAGCCTCGAGACCCGCGGCAACGTCTACCTGTTCACCGGCCGGATGAACGAGCGCTTCGACAGCCTCGCGCTCGACATCAACGTCATCGGCGAGCTCGGTGCAGGCCCCGACGACTGCACCCAAGAGCCGCTCGGCTGGATCGGCCTCCGCGACGAGAACGCCGTCTGGTACGACCTGATCTTCCTGCCCCGCTCCGAAGACGACATCACGGGGATTCCGTACCCCAACGATCCGCTCTCGGAGTGCGACGGATGTGGCACGCTCTACATCCGCGGCGTCGAATCCGGCGAGTTCTGCCCTGACTTCTCCTTCCTCTTCGACGGAACGCTGCAGCCGCCGCCCGTCGACGAGTTCGTCTCCTCCCTGCGGGACCTCCCGTAGGGTCTGTTCGTTCAACTGGGGGTGCCTATGCGCATGAAGATCCTGACCGTGCTGCTCCTTGCGAGCTGTACGCCGGAAGAGGGGGTCGACGAGGTCTCGACCTACGAGTTGCTGTCACCACGGCAACAGCTCATCCGGCTCTCCGTCGACTTGCGCGGCATCCACCCGACCGAGGCGGAGCTGCAGGCGATCGAAGAGGCGCCGGCGCTGTACGACGCCTTCGCCGACCGCTGGCTCGAAGAGGATCCCCGCTTCATCGGGCGGATCAAGGAGATCTTCAACTACCGGTACCTCACGCGCACCGGCGACACCTACTTCGATCTCGACGAGCGCAACGTCTCGAACATCGGTGACCGCCGCATGGGCGACATCATCGGCGACGAGCCGCTCGCCCTGCTCGAGTACGTCATCGAGAACGACCTGCCGTACAGCTACATCGTCACGGCCCCGCACTCGATGGCGAACCCCGCGCTCGCCGAGATGTGGGACATGTACTACCCCGACGGCGCCACGGGCTGGCAGCCGGCCATCTACAAGGATGGTCGCCCCCACGCCGGCATCCTGTCGATGAAGACGATCTGGGAGCGGTACCCGTCGATGGGCGGCAACGCCAACCGGCACCGCGCCAACGCGATCAGCAAGATGCTGCTGTGCGACGACTACCTGTCGCGCCCCGTCGTGCTGAACCGCGCGGCGGTCGACCAGCTCACGATCGACCCCGAAGACGCGATCAACGTCAACGCGAGCTGCCAGTCCTGCCACAGCACGCTCGACCCGATCGCGGGCAACCTGTTCGGGTTCTTCAACTACGACGACGACCTCGGCTTCGAGCGGACGATCTACCGTCCGGAGAACGAAGAGGAGTGGCGGTACTACTCCGGCAAGGAGCCCGCCTACTACGGCCGTCCGACCGCCAACCTGGTCGAGTTCGCCGAGCAGATCGCCGAAGACCAGCGCTTCGCCGACTGCGCCGTGAAGACGGTCTTCGAGGGCCTGACGCAGCGCGAGATCACCGACGAGGACTGGTCCGAGATCCAGCCCCACGAGAACGTGTTCACCGCGAACAACCAGAGCATCCGCGAGCTCGTCCGTTCCATCGTGAAGTCCGACGAGTACAAGGCCGGCTACGTGACCGACAAGGACGCCGCCGACCGCGTGGCGACCGTGAAGCTCACCTCGCCGAGCCAGCTCGAGTCCATCATCGCCGACAAGACCGGCTACATGTGGACCTTCAACGACCGTCCGGGCCTCTCCACCAACGACCGCGGCCTGAACGTGCTGATGGGCGGCATCGACAGCCGTGACATCGTCACGCCGACCTTCGTGCCGAGCGTCGGCGGCGTCTTCGTCCAGGAGCGGCTCGCGATGTCCGCCGGGTACCACGTGGCCCGTGCGGATCTCGCGCCCGGCCGCGAGGGTGACGCCCGCCTGCTGAAGTTCGTCACCATCGAAGACACGCCGGAGGCGAACCCGAACGAGTTCGAGGCGCAGATCCGCGAGCTCTACCTCCAGCTCACCGGCATCCCCCTCGACCCCGAGGCCACCGAGCCCGCAGAGCTGATGCAGCTCTGGAAGTACCAGTACTCCATCGAAGCCGATCCGATCCGTGCCTGGGGCAGCGTCGTCACGGCCGTCCTTCGCGATCCCACCGTCGTGTTCTACTGAGCCGGAGAGAGACCATGCTGAACCTTCAAGACAAGCTCTTCCTCCGCAAGGTGGCTGCGGCGCACTCACGTCGCAACTTCCTCAAGGGTGCCGGCGCCTTCATCGCGGGCTCGTCCGCGCTGACGGTGCCCTGGCAGGCCCGCGCCCAGAGCCAGGGGCGTGAGCGCAAGTTCATCTTCTTCTGGGCCGGCGGCGGCTGGGACACCACGGCGGTCCTCGATCCCCACTACGACACCGGCGGTGTCGACATGGAGGCCATGACCGAGCCCGTGACCATGCACGGCCTCACGTTCACCGGCGGCGAGACGGTCCGGCTGCAGACCGAGCGCTTCTTCGCCCGGTGGGGCGCGTACGCCACCATCGTGAACGGCGTCAACGTGCACTCCGTCGGCCACGACAGCGCCACGCAGTTCGTGCTCACCGGCACCAGCGCTTCGTCGTACAGCGACTGGCCCACGCTGCTCGCCAGCAACGGGAAGTACGAGTACCCCCTGCCCCACGTCGTGTTCTCCGGGCCCAGCTTCGCGGGCACCAACGGGGCCTCGGTCGTGCGCGCCGGCGGCGGCACCCTGCTCGAGCTCATCGACGGCTCGATCATCGGCCGCGCCGACAACCCCGCGCCGCTGCCGCCGCCCCCGGCCGACAGCCAGATCGACGCCTTCGTGCACAAGCGGATCTCCGAGTACGCCGCCAAGCAGGTCGGCCTCGGCAAGTCCCGTGCAGACGGCCTGCTCGCCAACATGGAGCGCTCGATGGAGCTCGAGGGCCGCCGCTTCGAAGCGGGCCTCGACGACCTCGGCAACAACGTGCTCGACCAGGCGATCAAGGCGTCCGAGCTGATGCGGCTGGGCCTCGCGCGCTGCGCGATGATCCGGATCCCCGGCGGCTACGACACGCACGGCGACCAGCTGTCGCAGGGCGTGAACCAGGACAACTTCTACGGCGTGCTCGACGAGCTGTTCGACCACCTCGCCCGCACCCCCGGCCACACGAGCGAGTTCCTGCTCGACGAGGTGGTCGTGGTCGCGATGTCCGAGTTCGGTCGTACGCCCAAGCTCAACGGCGGCGGCGGCAAGGACCACTGGCCGTACGGCTCGTTCATGGTCGCCGGCGCTGGCGTCCACGGCGGCCGGATGGTCGGCAAGACCGACGGCGGGCTCATCGCGGAGCCGATCGACTTCGCGACCGGCCAGCCGAGCGGCCTCGGCGAGCTGCCCAACATCGAAAACCTCGGCACCGCGCTCCTGAAGCTCGGCCGGCTCGATCCGGGTCGGTTCCTCCCGGGCATCCAGGTCCTCGACGCCATTCTGAGGAATCCAGGCTGACGACCCGCAACCGAGTCTACGCAGTCTTCGTCGCAGCCTGGGCCGTGGGAATGTCCACGGTGCTCGGCTGCGACGACGTCGTGTTCAACGGGCGCTCTCCGAGCTTCGCCTCGTGTCTGCGGGACCCTCCGCTGACGTGGGAGAACTTCGGGAAGGGCCACCTCGACAAGCACTGCAACGGGTGTCACAGCTCGCTGCTCGTGCGCGAGGAGCTCCGCAACGGCGCGCCGCTCGGGGTCGACTTCGACACCTGGGAAGGCGCGGCGCTGTGGTCCGACCGCATCCTGATCCGCGGGATCATCGAGGTGAACATGCCGCCCGGCGGCGCACCCACCCCGGAAGAGCTCCGCCGCTTCGAAGAATGGCTCGTCTGCGACCTTCTCCCAGCGGCTGGCGATTCCAACAACCAAAATGCCAGAGGGGGTGCTGAATGAGAGCGCTCGCGATCCTCTCGACTCTCGGTCTCTTCGCCTGCCAGGACTACACCCTGCGCGACCCGCCCACGGTGCCCGTCGCTCCGCCGCCGGACGACCCCGGCGACGAGAACGGCCAGCCGCCCGACTGGAACGACTGCTTCCAGGGCTTCCTCGGCGAGTACAGCAACCTGGCGATCAACAACCCGTACGTCGAGCCCGATCCGCTCGTCCAGGAAGAGGTGTTCGACATCACCACGCTGGACTGGTGGGACCAGCCGAGCTTCCAGGACTTCAACTCCAACCTCGACTTCGGCTCGAACTGGTGGCCGGTCGACGAGGGGCTGGAGGGAGACCCCGCGTACTTCACGGTGCGCTGGCTCGCCTGGATTCGCGCGTGGGACGACGTGAACATGGAGTTCTCGCTCGGTGCGGCGAACGACGTGTGGATCCTGATCGACAACGAGGTCGTGTTCAGCCAGCAGGGCACGCGCGACTTCGACCCGCAGCTGCACAACCTGTACCTCGACGGCGGCCAGTACCCGATCGAGATCCGGTACGCGCACCGCATGGGGTCGAACGGCTTCCGGTTCCGCGTCACCTCCGAGCAGGGCCCGCCGAACGGCGTGAGCCTGTGCTACGCGGAGTACGACGACGGGTCGACCGCCGAGTAGCCGCGACATCGCCGCCGCGATCCGAGCCCGCCCACGGGGCGCCTGTCACGAACAGGCCCGTGCTGGCGGGCTCTCTCGTGATGGCACAGCGCTTGCTTGGTGGCGGGCATGGAGGTTCTCGTGCGCATCCTCGCCCTCGCCATCGGTCTCGCCGCCTCGTCGCCCGCCTGGGCTCTGTCGTGCCTGTGGGGCATCTCGGACGCCAACGTCGAGCCCGACGACCGCGTACCGACGAACGCCGTGCTCCTGGTGGAGCACACCTTCGACGCGACCGTCGATGTCGAGGTCGAGCTGCGCGACGCGGACGGGAACCCCGTGGGCTTCAGCCTCGAGCGGGGCCACATGCACGCCCTCCTGACGCCGGACGCTCCCCTCGCCCCGAACGCCGTCTACACCCTCGCGTCGGCGGGCGATGCCGAGGGCTACCTCGACGTGACGTTCACCACGGACGCCGGGCCGGACACCGAAGCACCCGAGCCGCCGTCGCTCGACGATCTCTCCCGCATGCGGGACCGGAGCATCTGGGGGGACGAGAAGGGCATCCGCGTCACGCTGGGCGAGTCCTGGGGGGCGGCGCACTACGAGTACGAGATCAGCACCGATCCGGACTTCGCGAACGCCCACCGCTACGCGTCGCGGTGGACCGAGACGGTGCTCGGCCAGCGCCTCTGCAGCACGACCTTCCCGGACTACGACCCGAGCGAGCGCTACTACGTGCGCGCGCGAGCGGTCGACCTCGCCGGCAATGCGTCGGACTGGGCGACCTCGGACGGGACCGTGCGCGGGTGTGCGACGGTCGTGGGCAACCCGGGCTACGCCGCCCTGCTGCCCTTCATGCTCGTGCTGGCGCGGAGACGTCTCGCGAGCGCACGGTGAGGTCGCGCAGGATCTCGCGCAGGGTCGTCACCTCGTCGCCGTCGAGGGGCTCGAGGGCCAGCTCGATGCGCTCGCTCCCCTCCTCCACCCACAGGTGGTTCCAGGCCACGGCGGCCTTCAGGGCGTCACCGTGGAACGCGGGCGCCCGTTCGCCGGCCACGACGCGGAGCATCAGCGCGTCGAGGATGAGCGTCGCGTGACGCGAGCGGCTGCGGCGCACGAGCCACGCGAGCGGGACGAACAGCGACAGCATCGGCGCGCCGCCCACCAGCCAGGGCCCGAGGTCGCCGGCCCAGCCCACGGCTGCGACGGCGATCGAGCCGGCCAGCACGAGCGGAATCGCGAGCGCCACGGGGACAGGCCCCGGCCACGGGTCGCTGGGCGCCAGCGGTAGCGTGACGATCACTCCGGAGTCGGCGCGGATCACCTGCACACCGAGAGGATAGCCCGCGGCCGCGCCGCCGGGGTCAGGCGTCGGCGACCGCGAGCTCCTGCGCGAGCACGAACGGCTGCACGATGACGAACTGGAAGCGCGCGGCGCCCGCGGCCCAGCGCTCCACGAGCGCGTCCCCCGCTCTCCCGAGTCGCCCGACGGCCAGCCAGGCCTCGACGCGATCGCGCCGGTCGGTCGCTACGGCCTCGGCTGCGTCGAGCAGATCGAGGTCGGGGCTCACGACGAGCAGCGCCCCACGCTGGTGGTGCGGCGCGAGGTCGCCCCAGCCACAGCCCATCACTTCGCTTCGCAGCTTGTCCCGCATGCCGCCAGCCTAGCCCGCTCGCTGCGCTCGCTGCGAGCCGCTCGCTACGGCCGGAGGCCGGGAGCCGGGCTCACACACCGAGCCGGGCTATGGAGACCGCATGGACACCATCAAGCTCGACATCCAGGGCATGACGTGCGCGACGTGCAGCACGCGGGTCGAGAAGGTGCTGCGCAACACGCCCGGCGTCGACGCCGCCAGCGTGAACCTGGCGACCGAGACCGCCACCGTCGCAGCCGACACCGCGACGCTCGATGCGCTCGTGCAGGCCGTCGAGGGCGCGGGGTACGGCGCGCGGGCACACGTCCCGGGCGAGCCGGTCGTGGACGACGCCTTCGTCCGGTCCGGCGCGCTCGTCGTGGGTGCCGGCGTGCTCGCGGCGGCCCTGATGCTGCCGATGTTCGGCGTGCCGCTGCCGAAGGGCGTCGAGCTGGCCCTCGCCATCCCCGCCCAGCTGATCGCCTGGTGGCGATTCGGTCCGCCCGCCTGGGGCGCGCTGAAGCACGGCACCGCCAACATGGACACGCTCGTCGTGCTCGGCACCACCGCGGCGTTCGGCCTGTCCGTCGTGAACTACGGCACCGGGCCGCTGTACTTCGAGAGCGCGGCCACGATCAGCGCGTTCGTGCTGTTCGGGAAGTGGCTCGAGCACCGCGCACGCGGGCGCACCACCGAAGCCGTGCGCGAGCTGCTCGAGCTCCGCCCCGAGACCGCGCGGGTCGTGCGCGACGCGCGGGAGATCGAGGTCCCCGCCGAGACCGTGGGCCGCGGCCAGGTCGTCCGCGTGCTCCCCGGCGAGCGGGTGCCCGTCGACGGGACCGTGCGCGAAGGCCACTCGAGCCTCGACGAATCGCTGCTGACCGGCGAGAGCGTCCCGGTCGAGCGCGGCCCGGGGAGCCCCGTGATCGGAGGCTCCATCAACGGCAACGGCACGCTGCTCGTCGAGACCACGGCGAGCGGCTCCGACACGGCCCTCGCGCGCATCGCGGCGCTCGTGGAGGAGGCCCTCGCGAGCAAGGCGCCCATCCAGGCGCTCGTCGACCGCGTGGCGTCGGTGTTCGTGCCCACCGTGCTGGCCATCGCCACCCTGACCTTCGGGGGCTGGCTGATCGCCGGTGCCGGACTGCAGCCGGCGCTCATGACCGCCGTGGCGGTGCTCGTGGTCGCCTGCCCCTGCGCCCTAGGCCTCGCCACCCCCGCCGCGCTCGTCGCGGGCATGGGCTCCGCCGCGCGGGCGGGCATCTTCATCCGCGACGCCGACGCGCTCGAGACCCTCGCGTCGCTCCGCACGATCGCGTTCGACAAGACCGGCACGCTCACCGTGGGCCAGCCCGAGCTGCGCACCCCGCTCGACCCCGACGTGCTCCGCCTCGCCGTCGCCGTGCAGAAGCAGTCCTCCCACCCCCTCGCCCGGGCCTTCCAGCGCGCGGCCCCGGCCGACGTGCCCGCCGCGACCGAGGTGCGCGAGCACCCCGGTCAGGGCGTGTCCGGGAAGGTCGAAGGCCACCTCGTGCGGCTCGGCACCGCGGGGTTCCTCACCGCCGAAGGCCTCACGCTCCCCGCGGGCGACGTGCCACCCGAGCTCACGCCCGTCTGGATCGCCGTCGACGACGGGGTCCGCGGGGTGGTCGGGGTCGGAGACGCCCTCCGCGACGGGGTCGCCGAGGCCATCCAGCGCGTGCGCGCGCTCGGCATGGAGCCGGCGCTCATCTCGGGCGACCGCACCACCGTCGCCGAGGCCATCGGGCGCCAGGCCGGCATCACCCACGTCGTCGCCGAAGCCCGTCCCGAGACCAAGGTCGCCGCGATCCAGGCCCTCCAGGGTCCCGTCGGGATGGTCGGCGACGGGGTGAACGACGCACCCGCCCTCGCCGCCGCCGACGTCGGCATCGCGATGGGCTCCGGCAGCCAGGCTGCCATCGCCAGCGCGCCCGTCACGCTCACCCGCACCGATCCACGCCTGGTCCCCGCGGCGGTCGACATCGGGCGCCGCACGCAGGCCATCATCCGCGAGAACCTGTTCTGGGCGTTCGCCTACAACGTGGTCGCCATCCCGCTCGCCGTGGCGGGCTGGCTGACCCCGATGGTCGCGGCGGGTGCGATGGCGATGTCGAGCGTCACGGTCGTCGCGAACGCCCTGCGCCTCCGCACCTGGTCGCCCGACTGACTACGCCCTGCGGCGCTTCAGCCCGAACACGAGCAGCGGCAGGAGCAGGATCGCCTCGGTCGGGTCTTCCTTCTTGGAGCAGCACCCGCCCTGGAGCTCGGACCCGCCGGGCAGCCGGCTCAGCGCGTCGAGGTCCTTGAAGTCCTCCTGGATGACCCAGCCCGGGTTGCCGTTGCCGTCCCACTCGTAGGCGCCGATGGTCGGCGAGGCCCCGTTGCGGTTGGCCCCGTTGAAGTCGATCTCCGGGATCCAGGCGTCACCCGCGGGATCTCCCGACCCGACCAGCGCGGACTGGTTCACGGGGTAGAAGTCCCACGCCGCCACGTCCTCGAAGTCGGCCACGCCCGCACCCGGGATGAACCAGTCCGGGTAGATGCTGATGTCGATGCCCTCCACGAGCCCACTCACGACGTTGGCCGTGAAGTAGGTCGTGGTGTCGGTCTCGTCGTCCTGCAGGTCGTTGTCGAAGAACAGCCCGCGACCCGTGATGTTCGCGATGCAGTTGCTCGAGAACACCATGCCGATGCGGTCGGGCCAGTCGTCGAGGCGCACGGCCCAGTTGTCGGTGAGCGCGACGGTGTTGTAGGTGATGACCACGTCTTCGAGCTCGTCGTTCTCGGAGCCGGAACGGATGCCGTACCCGCCCATCTCGAACACCACGTTGTTGCGGACGCGGGCCGCACCGTAGACCTCGATGCCGCTCTCGGCCCCGTTCCACACGGCGTTCCGCTCGATCCAGTTCGGGTCGCCGAACTGCGTCGACTCGACCCGGATCCCGGTGCCGTTGAGGTTGTAGACGACGTTGTCGGCGATGGTGTTCGCCTGGCTGCCGTTGTCGAGCACGATGCCGTACTGCCAGGGCTCGCCGTGCAGATCGCGGATCAGGTTCTGCTCGATGACGCTGTCGGCGAGCCAGCAGGCGCCGTCGCCGCACCCGGCGTAGATGCCGTGCCCGTTCGAGGACTGCTCGAGGCGGTTGCGCCGGATCTGGTAGCTCGAGCCGTCGCCGGCCAGGTAGAGCAGCGTGCTGCGCACCTGCTGGACGACGTTGTCTTCGAAGATCACGTCGCTGGAGTCGCGGATGACGACGCCGTTGTTGCCATCCTCTTCCCAGGTGTCGGGCCCGATGAACGTGAGGCCGCGCACGGTGAGGTGCTCGGAGTCGCGGATCTCGAGGATGGTGTTGCCGTTCAGCGACTTCAGGATGGGCGTGGCGCCCTCCTGCGCGAACAGCTCGACGCGGGCGCCCTCTTCGCCGACGCCCTCGACGGTGAGCGTGCCTTCGAGCTCGTAGACGCCGTCGGTGAACACCACGGCGTCACCCGGGCCGAGGGAGGAGGTGAGCGCGTCGAGGTCGTCGCCGGGGCTGACGCTGACGGAGGCGGCGAGCGCCGCTTGCAGAAGGATGGTCGTCATCACTGGCCTCCAGGACCGCCGGTCGCGCCGCGGTCGTTCCGGGTACCGTCCGTGTCGTTGTAGTTGCTGGCGGGCGGACCGGTGTCGATCGCCGGAGAGCCCGTGCCGAGGGAGAGATCGTCGTCGTTGGGGTCACCGTTGTCGGTGAATGCCACGAAGTTCGGGTTCTCGGCGAGGTTCTCGCCGACGCCCACGACGGCCGCGCCCGCGAAGTCGGCACCGAACGTGCTGGTCGCGAACACGGTGTTGTACTCGATGGTCGAGAGGCTGCCCGGCGTCGCGTAGAGGCCGGACTGCCCGTCGTTGAAGTGCCCGATGTTGCCGAGCACGTTGGCGTTGTCGGTGTCGACCAGGATGGCCGCACCGTCGCCCGTCGAGACGTTGCTCGTGAACGTGTTGTTCACGACGTTGAGCGTGGCCGCGCCCTCGAGCCAGGCGCCGCCGCCGTTGTTGTCGCGCACGAAGTTGTTGCGCCACGTGCCGTCGGACGTGCCCGAGAACCACGCCGCGGCGCCCGCGGTGGCGGAGTTGTCGAAGTAGCGGCCGCGCTGGACGAGGTGCCCACCGCCCCCGCTCACGGCGAGGGCCCCGCCGGTGAGCGCGATGTTCCCGTCGAACGTCGAGCCCGCCATGATGAGCGTGGCGCCGTTCGCGTGCACCGCCCCACCCGCGCCGGTCGCGGTGTTGCCGGTGAACGTCGAGCCGTTCGCGTCGAACAGCGTGGTGGCGTCGACCGCCAGGGCACCGCCGTCGCCGGCGACGTTGTTCGCGAACACGCAGGTCTGCTGCAGCGAGACCGTCGAGCCCGCGGCGAACACCGCGCCGCCCGCGGAGTCGGTGGAGTTGCCGACGAAGTCGGTGGACTGGAAGGTCGCGGTGGCGTTCGCGACGCGCACCGCACCGCCGTTCTGGCCCGTGGGCGCCGCGCCGTTCTCGAACGAGACGCGCCGCACGGTCACGGTTCCGCCGGTGATGTCGAGGTGCCGGCCCGCGAAGTCGGCATCGAACACCACGTCGGTCGGGGCGGCCCCGCGGCCCACGATGGTGACGGTGCCCGTCGACCAGGTCTCGCCGGCCACGGTGTAGGTGCCGGGCTCGACGTAGATCGTGCGGCAGACCGCGTCGAGCGCGCCGAGCGCCTCGCCCACGTCGTCGAGCGGGTCGGCCGGCGTACCCGCAGCACCGGTGCCCCCGGAGGTCGACACGATCAGCGGGTGCGCGTTCACGTCGGCGTCGTCGCAGTCGCCCGTCGCCGAGCACACGTCGTGGCCGTCTCCGTCGAGGTCGATGCGATCGGTGGTCCCGTCGCAGTCGTTGTCGACGTTGTCGGCGCACACCTCGGTGTTGCCCGGGTACGCGTTGGGGTTGGCGTCGTTGCAGTCGCCGTCGCAGACCGTCATCCCGTCGCCGTCGGCGTCGGCGTTGTCTTGATTCACGCCGTCGCAGTCGGAGTCGAGGCCGTCGCAGGCCTCGGGAGCCCCGGGGTAGACGTTGCCGTTGTTGTCGTCGCAGTCGTTGGCGCAGAGGCGGACGCCGTCGCCGTCGTTGTCGACCTCGTCGGGGCCGGGCCCGCCCTGGCAGTTGTCGTCGCGCCCGTTGCAGAGCTCGGGAGCCCCCGGGTACACGTTCGGGTCGTCGTCGTCGCAGTCGCCCCCGGCCACGGTGATTCCGTCACCGTCGTTGTCGGCGTTGGACGGGGCGCTCTCGCCCGTGACGGGGACGAAGAACGTGGCCACGTCGTCGTCGTTGGTGCGGACCTGCACGCGACCGCTGCTGCGCCGGTCGGCCTGCTCGGGAGTGAAGAAGACCGAGACGGAGAGGCTCTCGCCCCGTGCGAGCGCGCGATTCGAAGAGTCCCACGCGACGGACCACTGGTCGCGGTCGCCCTCGGACACCACGACCGTGTACACCTCGAGCATCCCCCCACCGTCGTTGGTGATGTCGAACGTGAGCTCGGCCGTCTCGCCGAGCGCGACGATGCCGAAGTCGAGGCTCTCGTCGGACCACACCACCGCGGGCGTACCCGCGTTCGGGTCGGTGCCGTCGCCCTTGCAGGCAGCGAGGCTCAACGACAGCAGGACGATTGAAGCGCGCATCCTTCTCCCGTGGGGTGATCCACGGAGCGCAGTATACGCGGCGGATTGAACCTCAGGGCCTTCGAGAGCCCTACCCGGGGCACACCTCGGCGACCGTCGAGCTGCAGACGCCGTCGCAGTAGTGGTTCACCACGCCATCGACGAGGAAATCCCGCACCTGTTCGTAGCTCGCGGGCTCGCGTCGCGGGCACTCGTGGGGGTCGGGACCGTCGGGGGGCGTGTTGTCGTCGTACTCGATCGCGGCATCGCTGTAGTGCCACTCGACCAGCGCGCTGCCCGTGAAGCCGGGCGCGCTGGACTCGACGCCCCACACGTCGCGGTGCGTGGGGCCCACGAGCTTCGCGCCGTATGCGCGGGCCTGGATCTGCCCCCCGATCGTGGTGACCTGGTTGTCGCCGATCGCGGTGTGGATCAGGATGTCCTTCGCGGGCGTGTCGGGCAGCGGATCGCGGTTGATCGCCCACAGGTAGCCGGCCCCCTCGGCCGGATCCCAGACCTGCTGCGTCAGGCCCTGGATGAGCAGCGCGATGTCGCGGCCGTCGCTGAACTTCTGCTTGAAGATCAGGAAGTAGATGTCGAAGTCGTGGGACCGCGTGAGCAGCAGGCCGTAGTTCACGCCGCTGACGCCGAGCACGCCCCGCGGGATCTCCTGCGTGAGCGCCATGAACGCCGCGCCCATGATCGCGCCCTGGGAGTTGCCGTAGTAGCTGGCGTCGGTCGGGTGGACGAGGGTCGTGCCGCCGACCTGCATCACCGGGTCGTCTTTCAGGGCGCCGCGCAGCAGCGGCAGCACGAGCAGCTGCTGCACCATGCCCTGCATGCCGCGCTCGGGGATCATCGCGAACCGGCTGGGATCGGCGGCGCTCATGTAGACGATCTCGCCCACGTCGTCTTCGCTCATGCCGGTCCAGTCGGTGGACACGATGATCCAGCCGTTCTCGTCGGCGAGCCGCGACAGCCAGCCGGTGCGGGCCTCGGACCGCGAGCCGAGCAGCCCGTGCCCATACTGCAGGACGCGCGACGGGCCCGGGTTCTCGATGACCGAGCACGGGATCCGCACGAGCACGTCGAACTGCGTCTCGCCGTTGCGGAACGGCATGCCGTTCTCGTCGCGCGTGAGCACGGTGCCGGCGTCGTCGACCTCGGTGTACAGGGGCGCGGTGACCTCGAGCTCGACGGTGCGCCCTATGGTCGCGCCCTCGGCCGTGCAGTCGTGGTCTTCGGACGACGCGACGGTGTACGCCGGACCCGAGGCCGGCAGCCCGGACAGCGCGTCGTCGCGCATCCAGACCATGCGGCCGAGGCTGTTCTCGCGGCTCACCGTGTGGAAGTCCCACGCGAGCTGGAGCTCGCCGCGCGGGAAGCCCGCGGCCTCGAGCGCCGGGAAGATCTCGGTGTCGAAGCGCTCGCGCCGGTGCTCGACGTCCCAGTCGCGCGTCGCTTCGCCGTCGCGCAGCTTGCGGAACGCATCCGAGACGTCGACGGGCCCGCCGGCGGTCTTCACGAGCCCGCGGACGGCGACTGCGTAGTGGTGCTCGTACTCGAGCGGGATGGCCGTGCGCATCACGTAGGCGGACTCGGCCGGATCGTCGGCGGAGGCATCGAGCTCGACCCAGTGCGGCACGCGCTCGCCGGTGTCGAGGTCGAGCAGCACGGTCTTCGCGTCGGCCGCGGCGTACCGGTCGACCTCGCTCCACACCCACAGCCCGTCGTGCGAGCCGTCGGCGAAGTAGAACATCATGTTCGAGTTGATCGAGTACCCGTCCTTCTCGTTCCAGTAGAGCGGGTCGAGCTGCACGCCATCCAGGTTCACCGGCAGCGCGGTCGGCCCGTACGCCACGCGCCGCCCGCTCGGGGCCGTCGCGTCGTCGACGACGAAGTAGTCCGAGGGGAACGGGAAGAGGCAGTTCGACGGGTCGAGCGTGTCGCAGCCCGAGAGCGTCTCGTCGATCGGCTCCTCGCCGGGGCATCCCAGGAGCGCGAGCAGCGTGAAGAACATGCGGCCTCCACGGGGAGCCCGTCATCGCTCCCCGAACGAGGCGACGTAGCCCGTTTCGCGCCGGATGGCGACGGTCGGCCGCGCGCGATCATCGGAGGGTCCGGCCTTTCCCGGATGCGGCCCGTGCCGTTAGACGGCGGGCCATGGCACACGCACCCTCCGCTCCGTCCAACGCGCCGCTGCTCACCCAGATCCAGAGCTTCGACCGAACGTTCTGGATCACCAACTTCATGGAGGTGCTGGAGCGGTTCGCCTACTACGGCGTACGCACGGTGCTCCCGACCTACATGGTGCTGTCGATCGCCGAGGGCGGGCCGCAGTTCACGCACATCGACAAGGGCTTCATCTACGCCTGGTGGGCGCTGGTGCAGGCCCAGCTGCCGATGTTCACCGGCGGCTACGCCGACCGGTACGGCTACAAGAACACCATCGCCGTCGCCATCGTGCTGAAGATCATCGGCTACCTGCTGATGGCCCACATGATGGACTTCTGGGGCTTCTTCACGGGCTGCATGTTCCTCGCCGCGGGCACCGCCGTGTTCAAGCCCGGCGTGCAGGGCATCCTCGCGAGCGTCATGAAGAAGGAGTACGCCAGCGTGGGCTGGGGGCTCTTCTACCAGCTCGTCAACATCGGCGGCTTCCTCGGGCCCATGCTCGCCGGGTACCTGCGCCTGCTGGACTGGGTGTACGTGTTCTACGCGTGTGCCGTCATCGTCAGCCTGAACTTCCTCACGCTGCTGATGTTCGAGGAGCCCACGCGGAAGAACGAGAAGAAGGACGAGCGCTCGGCGCTGTCCGTCCTGATCGAGAGCGTCGTGGGCGTGTTCCGCCCCCGGATCTTCTCGTTCGTCGTCCTCTTCTCGGGGTTCTGGTTCATGTTCAACCAGATCTTCGACATCCTCCCGAACTTCCTCGACGACTGGGTCGACAGCACGGTGCTCTGGCACATCTGGGCGGGGCTGCCGCTGCCCGGCAGCGGGATGGCGGCCGACATGGCCGCGAAGGGCGAGCCGTTCAACCAGGAGTGGATCATCAACCTGAACCCAGGGCTCATCATCTTCCTGATGGTGCCCATCGCGTGGCTCACGAACTTCACCACGCCGCTGCGCTCCATCCTCGTCGGCATCTTCATCGCGTCCGCGGGGACCCTGTTCATCGGCGGCTCGACGAGCGTGTTCCTCTGCGTGGGGGCCATCTTCGTGTTCTCGCTCGGCGAGATGTGCAGCAGCCCGAAGAAGATGGAGTACATGGCGAGCCTCGCCAAACCTGGCGAAGAAGGCCTGTTCATGGGCTATGCAAACGTACCCCTGGCCATCGGCTGGGGTGCCGGGAGCCTCGTCGGCGGCTGGTTCTACGAGACCTTCGGCGACCGCACGAACCTCGCACGCCACCACCTCCACACCCAGCTCGACGTCCCGCAGTCCGTCATCGACGCGATCCCGAAAGACGACGTGCTCGGCGTGCTCGGCGGACTGATCCACCAGACCGAGGCGCAGACCCGCGACCTGCTCTGGACGACCTACAATCCAGGGCAGATGTGGATGCTCTTCGCCGGGATCGGACTGATCAGCCTCGTCGGGCTGGCCGTGTACGACATCGTTCTGCGCCGGATCGACGCGAGCGCCTGACGCACCCGTACAGGTCCGGGAGAGTGGCCGGATCGAGCGTTCTTCGAGGTGTGGAGGAAGGAGCGCCGGAGGGGACGAGCGGGGAGCTCAGAGCGTGGCGAGCCAGCCGAGGGACACGAGCGTGCCTGTACCCAGCACCGAGTACCAGGTGAGGTTGGCGTAGAGCTTCGCGTTGGGGCTGAAGGGGGTGTGCGACATGGTGGAACCTCGTCTACGGAAGAGCGTCACACAGTCGTCACATGAATGCAACATTCTCGTTGTTGCCAGGTCAACATCCCTGCTCGTGCATCATCGACCCCAGTGGAGGGCGACCTCGCGAACCTCTCGTGTTAGCGGGCGCCTCCGGAGGAGACGTGGGACGCTTCATCGTGCTCGAAGGCCTGGATGGCGCGGGAACGACGACACAATGTGACCGGCTCGAAGAGCAGCTCGGCGCGCTTCGCACGGCGGAGCCCACGGCGGGTCCCGTCGGTCGCATCGCCCGCCAGACGCTGGGCGCCGAGCCCGGTGCACCGGCGCTCGAGGTGCTCCCGTGGCTCTTCGCGGCCGACCGCGCCGACCACCTGCACCGCACCGTGCTGCCGGCCCTCGCGAAGAACCGCACCGTGGTCAGCGATCGCTACGTGCCGAGCTCGCTCGCGTACCAGAGCCTCACCCTGCCGCTCGCCGACGTATGGGCGTTGAACCGGTCGTTCCGTGTGCCCGACGTCGTGTTCTACGTCGACGTGCCGGCCGACGTGGCGATGGCGCGCATCGAGCAGCGCAGCGGCCGCCGCGAGATCTACGACAGCCAGGAGAAGCTCGCGGCCATCCGCGCCGCGTACGAGCGCGTCATGGCGTTCCTCCTCGACGAGGGCTGGCCGATCGAGCGCATCGACGGCCGCCCCGGTGTCGACGAGGTGACGAAGGCCATCCGGGCGAAGCTGTGACGCGCTTCGTCCATCTCGCGGGGGCCACGTCCTACCGCGAGGTGCACGCGCTCCAGGCCGAGCTGCTCGACCAGCGCATCCGCAACGTCATCCCCGACACCGTGCTGTTGCTGGAGCACGCGCCCGTCTTCACCGTGGGCCGCACACGGGGGGCGATGGCGAACGTCCTCGATCCCGGCGAGGCCGAGGTCGTCGAGGTCGAGCGCGGCGGCGACGTCACCTGGCACGGCCCCGGCCAGCTCGTCGCCTACCCCATCGTCGACCTGCGGAACCGCCGCGAGGACCTGCATCTCCACATGCACTCCCTCGAAGAGGCCGTGATCCGGTTGCTCGCCGACCTCGGCGTCCCCTCGGGCCGCGACGACCGCAACACCGGCGTGTGGATCGAGGGCCACAAGGTCTGCTCCATCGGCATCGCCTGCCGCCGCTGGGTCACCTGGCACGGCCTCGCGCTCAACGTCGACCCCGACCCCTCCTGGTTCCAGCGCATCAACCCCTGCGGCTTCGACAGCGCCATCATGACGCGCCTCGCCGACCATCTCGACCCGTGCCCATCGGTCGGATCGCTCGTCCAGCCCCTCGCGGACCACCTCGCGGACTGCCTCGACATCCCGCGGGCTCCCGTCGGGTCCACGCTGGCGTAGCCTCAGGGGCCGTGTCTGGTGTCGAGTGTCGGCTGTCGGCTGTCGAGTGTCCGGACCTCGGGCTGCTCTGGTGAGCCGTGCTGCCGATCCGCTCCCAGGCCATCTCCAGCTTCGGGGACACGAACGGCTCGGCCCATCCATGCCGATCCTTCTGCGTCATCTGCGTTCTTCTGCGTCATCTGCGTGAGACGGATCCGGCTGGACCCGCCGAGGCCAGGCCCACCGTCAGGACGCGGCGTGCACCGGACGACGCCGCAGCGGCCACGGACGCGTGCGCCGGCGCTCCGCGAGCTCGTCGAGCGCGGCCTGCATGCGCTCCGTGACGAGCGCGTAGATCTCGTCCCAGGCGGCCGGATCGTCGCGGCGGTCGAGCCAGGGCTCGACGGGAATCGGGTCGAGCACGCGCGTGATGCAGCCCACCGGGAGCGGGAGGTGGAACACCGGAGCGAGCGTGACGCCCCACGGGAACGCGATCATCAGCGGCCACGTGTCGGACCGCAGCCACCGGTCGGCCCCCAGGAGCCGCGCCAGCTTCTTGTTGTCGCTCAGGATGAACAGCCCGGAGTGGCCGCCGACGAAGACCATCGGCACGATGGGCACGGCGTGCTCGAGCGCCAGCCGCACGAACCCGCGCCGGTCGCCGAAGGCGATCTTGTACCGGTCGCGCCAGGGCCGGAACGCCTCGCGGTTGCCGCCCGGGAACACCACGACCTTGCGGCCCCGCGCGAACGCCTTCGCCGCCGGCTCGTGGCCCGCCTGCAGCCCGCCGAGCCGGTGGAGCATCCGCCCCACCACCGGCAGCCCGATGATGTTGTCGTGGGCGAGCCCGTGCCACGCCTGCGCGTCGTCGTCGGAGTGCTGGTACCACTTCGCGCCCACGCCGATGGCCTCGAGGAACATCGCGCCGGAGTTGTGGTTGCCGACGATCAGCGCCGGACCCTCCGGGATCTTCTCGAGCCCCTCGACCTCGAGGTCGAAGTACCGCGACAGCGCGCGATCGACGGCCGGAGCGACGGTGCGCACGAAATCGAGGTCGAGCCCCTCGGGGTCGCTGCGGTCGGACGTGTCGAAGAGTCGGCGGAGACGGGGGAAGCGCATGCCAGCCGCAACATAAGCACCATGGACCGGCCCCGCCGCCGCGAATAACAGCGAGGTGTACCGGAGAAGTCATGCTCGACAAGAACCTGCTCGCAGAGCACCCCGAGATCGTCAAAGAGAGCCTCCAACGTCGGAACGCCACCGACTCTCTCGCGAGCGTCGATGCGGTCGGTTCTCTGGTCGCCGAGCGCAAGGCACTGGTCTTCGAGCGCGACAACCTCAACGCCGAGAGGAACCGCGTCAGCAAGGACATCGGCGGCCTGTACAAGGCGGGCAAGCCGCAGGAGGCCGAGGCCATGAAGGCCCGGGTCGCCGAGGTGGCCGAGCGCCTCAAGGTGCTCGAGGTCGAGCTGACCGGAGTCGAGGCGAAGATCGAAGCCATCGCGATGGACCTCCCGAACCTCCTCCACGCCGAAGTGCCCCCGGGCAAAGACGAATCGGCGAACGTCGTCGTGAAGACGTGGGGCGAGCCGCGCCGGTTCGACTTCGAGCCCCAGGCGCACGTCGAGGTCGGCGCGAAGCTCGGCATCCTCGACTTCGATCGCTCGGCGAAGCTCGCCGGTGCGCGCTTCAGCGTGCTGTCGGGCGCGGGGGCCCGCCTCGACCGGGCGCTCGTGAGCTTCTTCCTCGACACCCACACGACGAAGAACGGCTACCGCGAGGTCGCCGTGCCCTACATCGTGCAGCGCCACGTCGCCGAGGGCACGGGCCAGCTCCCGAAGTTCGAGGCCGACATGTTCAAGCTCGCCGAGCCGCTGAACGGGTCCGACGCGTTCCTCGTTCCCACCGCCGAGGTGCCCGTCACGAACCTGCACCGCGAGGAGATCCTCGACGACGACCAGCTGCCCATCCGGTACTGCGCGTTCACGCCGTGCTTCCGCAGCGAGGCCGGGTCCGCCGGGAAGGACGTGCGCGGCCTCATCCGCCAGCACCAGTTCCACAAGGTCGAGCTCGTGTGGATCGTGCGTCCCGAAGACGCCGAGCAGGCCCACCGCGACCTCGTGTCGCACGCCGAGGGGCTGCTCGAGGCGCTGGGGCTGCCGTACCGCACCGTCATGCTGTGCGGCGGCGACACCGGGTTCGGCGCGCACCGCTGCTACGACATCGAGGCCTGGATCCCGACCCAGGGCTATCGAGAGATCAGCTCGTGCTCGGTGTTCAGCGACTTCCAGTCCCGCCGGATGAACCTGCGGTACCGACCGGCCAGCACCGACGGGAAGAAGAGCAAGCCGAAGCTCCCGTGGACGCTGAACGGCTCCGGGCTGCCGACCGGCCGCGTGATCGTGGCGATCCTCGAGAACTACCAGCAGGCCGACGGATCCGTCGTGATCCCCGAGGTGCTCCGCCCCTACATGGGCGGGCTCGAGGCCATCGAGCC
Organism: Alphaproteobacteria bacterium; assembly: GCA_020632875.1. Taxonomy (GTDB): domain Bacteria; phylum Myxococcota_A; class UBA796; order UBA796; genus JACKEQ01. The sequence continues at coordinate 446,029 of JACKET010000001.1, read as the reverse complement.
GAGCGTCTGATGGGGGCCTTCGACGTCCTCGTGGACTGGCTCATCGAGCGCGGGTACGACGAGGTCCCGGGGCCCGCGAGCGCCGAAGCGCTCGAACGCCTGCGGGCGGCGGGGGCTCCCGACGTGTCGATCGCCCTGGCGACACGGCTCGGGAGCGACCTACCCGGCGTCATGCCTCCGCTCCCTGGCGCGTTCGAGGTCCCCGTCCTCTTCCGACCCGACGAGGTCCTGGAGGGGAAGCAGGTCCTGCGTGAGTCCGGAGGGAAGGCGATGTCGTCGTGGTGGCCCATCGGCGGTCCCGACTTCCCCGAATCCTGGGTCGTCGATCGGGCGGGCACCTGCCGCATCGTCCGCCAGGGCAAGCTGACCCGCGAGGCGAAGGTGCCGATCGAGGCACTCTTCCAGGCCCACCTGGAGGCATTGCAGGCCGGAGAGTGGCTGTGGAACCCGCGGCGCCGGGCCTGGGTGGCAGCCGCGCGGCTGCCCGACACGCATACGCTGGTCGAAGCGCTCGCGGGAGTCGGCGATGCAGCGTCCCTCCTCGCCACGATCACGGCGTTCGTCCGATCGCGCCTCGAGGCCGATCAAGAGGCCGACCTCGGTGGATTCGGCCGGTTCTCGGTGAGCCGTCGCGCGCTCCGGACGCCTGCGGCCTCCGCGCTGCGCATCCCCGTGTTCCGGCCGGGGCCGTCGTTGAAGGCGAACCTGAATGGCGCCGCGCCGCCCCAGATGGCGCAGCCCGGCATCGACGGGCTCGATGCCGACACCGCGCGGAAGGCGATGACCGCGCTCGTCGAGGGCGTGGGGGCCAAGCTCCGTGCGGACGGCGTCGTCGGATGGCCGGGCCTCGGCGAGCTCTCCGCGCCCGCGAGGCGCTCCATCACCGGCGAGCCGCGGCGATTCGCCGAGTTCCGCGCGTGGCCGGAGCTGAAGCGCGCCTTGAACCCGGAGTGATGGAATCCCTGGACGTCCTCCTCGACTGGCTCGTCGAACACGGCGAGAGCGGCGTCACGCCGGTGCCCGCGAGCGAAGCAGAGCTCCAGCCGCTCCGCGATCTCGGGGCTCCCGACGCCGTGCTGGCGCTCGCAGCCCGCCTGGGCCGGGATGTTCCCGGCGTGCTGCCGCCGATCGGTGACGACGACGAGGCGCTCCCCCCACTCCATTCCCCGCGACGGATGGCGGACGCGCGGCAGGCCCTGCTCGAATTCGACGGCGGGGTCGGCGATCTCGAACCGCTGTGGCCGATCGGCGGGAGCGACGCCTCCCTCGCGTGGGCCATGGACGCACGGGGCCACCTCGTCGGCCTCGCGGACCACGAGGTCGTCGCGGGGCCCACGCCCGAGGAAGCGTTCTTCCACGCCCACCTCCTCGCGCTGCAGGCCGGCGACTACGCGTGGCACCCCGGGATCGAGGCGTGGGTGCGCGCGGGCCAGCTCCCCGATCTGACCGCGATCCCGACGATCCTCGCCACGGCGGTCTCGAACCCCGGAGACCTGTTCGAGGCGCTGACCCGCCACGTCTTCGACGGCCTGTTGGCCGGAGGGCCCGTCGCACTCGGCGAGCTCGGGACGATCACGGTGAGCCACCGCTCGGCATTCACCGCCTTCACCGACGAGGGCGCACCCGTGTCGGTACCCGGACGCCGGATCCCCGTCTTCCGCGCCGGTGGGCGCTTCAAGGCCCGGCTCAACGGCCAGCCCCTCCCCTCCCGACCGCCCGAGCCATTCGTGTTCCCCGGGCTCGACGACGCGACGAGCGCCGCGTTGATCGACGCTCTCGTCGATGGTCTCGCCGAGCGCCTGATCGCGGGCGCCACCATCGGCTGGCCGGGCCTCGGCCAGCTCTCGGCGTCGATACGACGCAGCTTCTCGGGTCACAATCCACGAACGGGCGCGGCGATGACCGTCCCGTCGCGGCGGATCCCGGTGTTCCGGTCGTGGCTCGCGCTGAAGCGGGCCCTGAACCCGGACTGACGCCGGCTCACGCCTCCTTGCGCGCCAGCCGGTGGAACAGGGCCACGCCGACCTGCCACACCAGCACCGCCACGAACATCAGCGCCACGCCGAGCATCGTGAACACGGTCATCAGCGTCTCGCCGAGCCACTGCTCCGCTCCGCCCCCGCCCGAGGTCGGACCGCGCTTCTCCCCCGAGTGCCACAGCAGCCGGTTCACGACCGAGAAGAACACGATCACACCGAACAACCCGAGCGACACGATCTCCATGCCCGCCTCCAGACCCCTGGTTCGTCACCGGCCGCGCCACGCGCGTGGAGCGCCGGTGAATCTGCGGTGAACGTCACGCGCGAAGACCGCGGACGCCTGGAGCTGTAGCGAAGGTGTTGCAGGTCAGAGACCCGAGACGATGCCCTCGATGGCGGCGAGCAGCTCTTCGGCGGTGGGGTTGTCGTTCCCCGAGGGCGTTCCGTGGTTCGTCGTGTACTCGATGCGCATCGTCTCGCGCGGCACGACGATGTCGAACCCGCGGCCCACGCTGAACGGCGAGTCGTCCCACTCGCCCGGATCCGGCACCGTCTCGGCGTCGCCCACGCACCAGCCGGTGGAGGCCCCGGAGGCGGACACGAAGTCGTAGCAGGACTGCGCCGTGCCGGCCTGGCCGGAGGGATCCGCCTCGAGCACCCAGACGATGCCCACGTCGAGGGCTCCGATGTCGTCTTCGATCTCTGCCACGCGCCCGGCGTGGGTTCTACAGGCGCTTCACCAGGCGGGGATGGAGACGAACAGGAGCACGTCGAACGGGCTCCAGTCGATGCCGGGGTCGGTCGCACAGGGCACCTTCCCGAGGTCGAGCGGCACCTCGGTGGCGTCGGCGAGGCGCTTCGCGACGGGCCAGCTGTACGGGTACAGCACGCTGCCGAGCTCCATCGGGCGCACGGCGTCGGGCGGGTACGCCTCGCACACGCCGTCGGGCGTGCCGACCTCGCGGGGCTGCGAGCAGCCCACCAGCGCGAGGAGGCCTGCCCACAAGCCCTTCGCGCCGTAACCGTGAATCCGAGCGCTCATCGCAGCGCCTCCAGGTCGATGCCGGCTTCCTTCACCCAGCGGTACACGGTGTGCCGTGCGACGCCGAGATCGTTCGCCAGGTGCGTCACGTTACCGTCTTTCGCGATGAGCAGCTGGCGGAGCTCGTCGGGCTCGGGGCGCGACTTCGGGCGAATCGGCGGCGGACGCGAGATGTCGGGCGGCGGGCGCCCGCTGCGCGGGATGAGCCCGTCGGTCCAGCGGACCTCGTTGCCGTCGGTCGCGACGCACGCGCGCTCGATGACGGCATCCAGCTCGCGGACGTTGCCCGGCCAGTGGTACTCCAACAGTGCGAACGCCAGCTGGCGGTGCAGCACCGCCTCGGGGCTCAGGTGCCGCTGCGCGAAAGCCGTCGCGAGCATGGGCACGTCCTCGATCCGGTCCTCGAGCGAAGGCACCCGCATCCACAGCCGACGCAGCCGCGTGAGGAGGTCGAACCGGAACTTCTCCTCCCGCACCGCCCGGTCGAGGTCGCGGTTCGTGGCCGCGACGACGCGCACGTCCGCGCGGATCGGGCGATCCGAGCCCACCGGCCGGTAGTCGCCCTCTTCGAGCAGGCGGAGGAGGCTCGACTGCAGCTCGGGCGACGCGTCGCCGATCTCGTCGAGGAACAGCGTGCCCCCGCGCGCGAGCTCGATGAGCCCGCCCCGGCGCTGGCGCGCTCCGGAGAACGCCCCCGCGGCGTGCCCGAACAGCTCGGAGTGCATGACACCCGGCGCCACGGCGCCGCAGTCGAAGGTCACGAACGGCCCCGCCCGGCCGCTCGCTTCGTGCAGTGCCCGCGCGACGAGGCCCTTGCCGACGCCCGGCTGGCCCTCGATGAGCACGACGGAGTCGCGCGGTCCGAAGTCCGCGATGTTGCGCAGCGTGGTGAGGTGGCCCGGGCCCGCGCCGATGAGCCGGCTCTTCGGGAGCTCGCCTTCGGTCGGCCGATCCATCCACCGCACCACCAGCGCCATCGACCCGATCCGCACGACGTCCCCGTCGCGCAGGGGCCGATGCCCGATCCGCTCGCCGTTCACCCAGGTGCCGTTGCGGCTCTTCAGGTCGCGCACCACGAGCTCGTCGCGGAGGTGGATGACCTCGGCGTGCGACCGGCTCATCCGCCGGTCGAGCTGGAGCTGCAGCTCCGTCTCCGGGTGATCCCGACCGAAGGTCAGGCTCCCGTTGCCGATCTGCACGACCCGACCGAGAAACGCGGGATCCGGGTGGAAGGCCACGATGAGCGCGACCGAGTCCCTACGGGCCGCATCCTCCTCGGTCGAGCCACTGGTGATGGTCTCGTCCACCCCCCCAGCCTACAGGACCGAGCCCCTCCCCGGAAGGGCCAACCAGCACGACCGTTTCACGTGACACCCGAGGGATCACAGCAGGTGACGTTCCACGATTCGGTGGAACGTCACATGACCGGTGTCACATCCCGATAATCGGCGTTCCATCGTTCTGGACCCCTGGCACGGGGCTCGCATGGGACCCGTACACGCCCGTGAACACGCCATGACTCCAACTCCTCGCACGGAGGTCCCCATGAAGACGCCAACGCCTCGCCGGCCGCGCCCCACGCAGCTCGCGCCGAAGCCCCATCGGCCTCCGCCTCCGAAGTCCAAGGGTCGCCCCACCTACATCGTGGACGACATCGTCGACTTCCGCTGAAGCGGACCTGGAGCCACCCGTGAGCCACACGCACCCCATCCTGGGGCGCTTCCAGCTGGTCGAGCCGCTCGCGCAGGGCGGCATGGCTTCGGTCTGGCGCGCCGTCCACCGCGAGCAGGGCATCGAGGCCGCCGTGAAGGTCCTCACGCGCCGCTTCGCGGACAAGGACAAGGCGGAGGCGCTGCGCGCGGAGATCCGCGCCGTGGCGCTGCTGGACCACCCGCGGATCGTCACGATCTTCGATCAGGGCGAGGTCGACGCGCGGGCCGCGCGGGCATCCGGGGGCCAGCTCAAGGAGGGCAGCCCGTGGCTCGCGCTCGAGCTCGTCGAGGGCGGCACGCTCGCGAACCTCTACAAGGGGCTCGACTGGCGCACGCTGAACACGGTGATCGTGCAGCTGCTCGAGGCCCTCGCGCACGCCCACGCGGCCGGCGTGATCCACCGCGACATCAAGCTCGCCAACGTGCTCGTCTCGAGCGAGACGGCCGGCATCAAGCTCACGGACTTCGGTATCTCGTACGCGCTCGGCAGCCACGAGGAGGGCGAGATCGAGGGCGCGATGCACGCCGGCACGCCGCGGTACATGGCGCCGGAGCAGCTCTTCGGGCGGATCTCGGAGCAGGGCCCGTGGACCGACCTGTACGCGGTCGGCGTGCTCGCCTGGCGCATGGCCACGGGCACCACGCCGTTCCCCGACGACTACGACGAGGCCGCTCTGGCGAAGTCCCGCGGCGAGCTCACGCCGTTCCACCCGCGCTTCCCGATGCCCGAGGGCTTCCCGGGCTGGTGCGCACGGATGATGGCGGCCTACCCCGCCGATCGCTTCACGACCGCGGCCGACGCGCTGCACTCGCTGCGCCGCGTCGGTCCCGTGCCGTTCGCCGATCCCGCGACCGGGCCCACCATCCGCGCCGAGGACTGCTCGCTGCCGCCCGCGATGCAGATCCGGATGCCGCCCCCCACGCCCGCCCCGATCCCCCGCGACTGGCGCACGCCCACCACGTGGCAGCGCCCCGTCGAGCTCGTCGGCTGTGGGCTGCGCCTGTTCGGCCTGCGCGGGCTGCGCATGGTCGGGCGCCAGCAGTACCGCGACCAGCTGTGGACCACGCTCAACCACGTCCACGCCGACCGGCGCCCCCGCGTGGTCGTGCTGCGCGGGCCCGCCGGCTACGGCAAGAGCTCGCTGGCGCACTGGCTCGGCCGTCGCGCCGAGGAGGTCGGCGGCGGCGTGTCGCTGCGCACGAGCTGGACGGACGAGAGCTTCGCCGGCCTGCCCGGCCTCGTGGCCCGCAAGCTCCGGTGCATGACGGCCGACGCGACGGTCGTGCGCACCCAGATCGCGTCGCACCTCCGCCGGCACCGCGACACCTCGCCGCTCGAGGCGCGCCTGCTCCTCCACCTGCTCGCGCCGCACGAGGCCCGCAAGAAGGGCGACCTCGGCGAGCTCGTCCAGGACGAGCGGTTCGAGATGGTGACCCGCGCCATCACCCGGTTCGCGACGGAGCGTCCGACCGTCGTGCACTTCGACGACGCGCACGCCAACCCCGACGCCTTCGCGTACCCGCTCACCGTGCTCGACCGACCCGACGCGCCCGCGGCGCTCTTCCTGCTGACCGTCCAGGAGGAGGCCCTCGCCGAGAACCCCACGGCCCAGGCCGCGCTGGCCGAGCTCGTCGCCCACGAGCGCTGCGAGGTGGTCGAGATCGGCGCCCTGCCCCTGGAGGACCAGGTCGACTTCGTCCGCGGCCTGCTGCGCCTCGAGCCCGGCCTGGCGGCCCGCGTCGCCCGGCGGACCGAGGGGAACCCGCTGTTCGCGAGCCAGCTCCTCGACGACTGGGTGTCGCGCGACCTGCTCGAGCTCTCGGTCGACGGCTTCCGGCTGCGGAATCCGCTCGAGGCGAGCCTCCCGAACACGCTGACCGAGGTGTGGCACGACCGCGTCGAAGCCCTGCTCGAAGCGACCGAAGCGCACTTCCGCGTGCCGCTCGAGATCGCCGCGTGCATGGGGTCGGCGATCGACATCCGCGAGTGGCGCGAGATCTGCGAGCACGCCGGCTGGGAGGCGCCCGAGCCCCTGGTCGAGGAGCTGCTCGACCGGCACCTCGCGTCTCTCGACGGCGACCAGCTGCGCTTCGTGCACGGCATGCTGCGCGAGGCCATCCTCAAGTCGTGCGCCCGGGCCGGGCGGATGCAGAGCCACCACCGGTCCATCGCGGACGTCCTCGCCCGCTCCGGCGGAGCCGCCGTGCGCGTGGGGCGCCACCTCCTCCAGGCCCACGCCGGGGCCGAGGCGATCGACCCGCTCGAGGCGGGTGCGGAACAGGCCACCGCGAACGGCGACTACAACGAGGCCCTGTCCCTCCTCCGCGCGCGGACGGCGCTCATGCGCCAGGTCGGCATCCCGCGGTCCGACGAGCGCTGGGGCCGCGGCTGGATCGCGCAGATCGAGCTCCTCGCCCGGCTCGATCGCTGGGGCGAGGCCGAGACGCTCGCCCAGCAGGCGCTGAACGAGGCCCGCGACAACGACTGGCCCCGCGTCGAGGTCGAGGCGCTCATGCTCCTCGTCGAGAACCGCGCCGCGACCGACCTCAAGCGCGCCCGGCGCCTGCTCGACCGGGCCTACGAGGTTGCCGTCCAGCCGGGCAACGAAGACACCCTCGCGCCCGTGTGCCTGCTCGCGTCCCAGGTCGCGCGGCGCTCCGGCGACCTCGGCAAGGCGCTCACCCACGCGAAGCAGGCGCTCTCGCACCTCCTGTCGCACGGCGGTCTACGGCGTTCGCGGTGCGAAGTGGAGATCGCCCACACGCTCATCAAGCTGGGCCGCGTGCACGAGGCGTCGCGCCACGTCCGCCGCGCCGAGCAGCTCGCGATCCGCCACGAGAACCGGTTCGATGCGGCCGTCTGCGCCTACCTGCGCGCCAGCATCGGCCGGGAGCGCGGCGATCTCGACGCCGCAGCGCGTGGCTACCGCGACGCGACGGATCGGTTCTCGGTCCTCGGCGACGCGAACTCCTGGGCGATGCGGGCGCACCTCGGCCTCGTGCTCGCGGAGAAGGGCCAGATCGACCAGGCGCGCTCGCTGTTCGACGCCGTGTTCCAGTCCCAGAGCCAGGTGGGCGATCTGCTCGCGCACGTCGGCTCGATCCTCACCACGTCCGACGATGTCGACACGCGCGCGTTCATCGAGCACTTCGAGGCCGTGAAGCGGTACGTCCAGCGCGGGTGGTGTGATCCCCTCGTGGCCCGCTTCGTGGAGATGGCCGCATCCCGGGCGGCGAGAGCCGGTTTTGCGAAGCGCGCCAAGGCGCTGCTCGCGCTCTCCCACCACCAACGCAAGCGACTGCCGCCGCCCGCGTCCGCATCGGCTTGACGGTGCCCGCCCTCGGGTTAGGAACCGGTGCTGCCACGCTTGGAGGCGTGGCCGAGTGGTTTAAGGCAGCGGTCTTGAAAACCGCCGACCGAGAGGTCCGGGGGTTCGAATCCCTCCGCCTCCGTGCTCTTTTCAAATCTTCGTCTACTGGAGTCGTGACCGAGAGGCCGAAGGTGCTTGATTGCTAATCAAGTGTGGGGTGATGAGCCCCACCGAGGGTTCGAATCCCTCCGACTCCGCACCTCTCCAGATCAGACTTCTGCACCCATAGCTCAATTGGATAGAGCGTCGGACTACGGATCCGAAGGTTGGGGGTTCGACTCCTCCTGGGTGCGCCACTTCACGAGACCCCCGCCGAGACACTGTTCTCGGCGGGGGTTTCTTCGTTCTGGGCTACAGCAGCGCCTCGGTCGCCTCCCACAGCGCATCGGCGAGCGCGTCGTCCTTCGCTTCCTTCAGCGTGTCGGCGACGGCACAGTCCGCGAAGTACTCGCCGGAGACGCCCGCGTTGTCGGGGTGGATGGCGACGTACACCTGAGTGGCGGCGCCCTGGCCGACGGACTTCATGTTCGGGCGGAGGCGCTCGAACATCGCCTCGGCGTTGGAGACGTGCCGCGCGAGGTTCGTCTGGATGACGCCCGGGTGGACGGCGTTCGCGGTCTTCCCCGTGCCCTCGAGCTGCCGCGCGATGGAGCGGGCGAACAGGATGTTCGCGAGCTTCGACCGGCCGTACATGCGCCACGCGTCGTAGTTCGTCTCGCCCGAGAGGTTGTCGAGCTCGAGCCCCCGCTTCGCGAGGAAGTGCGCGCCGCTCGACAGCATGACGACCCGCCCGTCGTCCGCGAGCCGATCGAGCAGGCCCGTCACGAGGACGAAGTGCCCGACGTGGTTCGTGTAGAGCTGCAGCTCGACGCCGTTCTTCTGCTGGAGGGTCGGCAGCGCCATGATGCCGGCGTTCGCGATGATGCCGGCCAGCGTCGCGCCGCTCGCGCGGACCTTCTCGACGGCCTCCCGGACCTGGCCGGGCTCGGAGAGCTCGCAGGCCACGGCCATCCCGTCTGCGCCGACCTCGTCGAGTGCCTGCTGCGCTTTCGCCTCGGTGCGCGCGGCGCCGATGATGCGTGCACCACGCGAGGCGAGAACGCGCGCGGTCTCGTGCCCGAGGCCGGAGCTCACGCCGGTGACGAGCCAGGTCTGCCCGCCGAGATCGATGCCGTCTGCGACCTCTTCGGCCGTGCTGTGGAATCCGAATGCCATGGGAACCTCCGCGGGGAGCATCCTGGACCCCGCGACGTGGTCTGGCAACCTGGCCAGGTTACCGGGGCGACCCCGAGGAGGTCCGCATGCCCTGGTTCGAAGGAACGCACACCGAGTCCCGCACCGTCGCCAAGCCGATCGACGCCGTCCGCGCGGCGTTCGCGAGCCCCGACCGCATCCTCGCGAACACGAAGAACATCGAGGCCTCCAGCGTCGACGACGGCGTGATCCACTTCGTCATGAAGGAGGAGGACCACGGCGTCGTGAAGTTCAAAGGCGAGTTCCGCTGCCGGTACACGCTCGACGGCAACACGCTGCGCTGGGAGACCGTGGGCGACGGCAACATGAAGCAGTCCGGCGAAGCGACGTTCTCCGACGACGGTGGCGAGACGAAGGTCGACTACACCGAGACCGTGGAAGTCGACCTGCCCGTGCCCGGCATGATGGCGCCGATGCTGAAGCCCGTGATCAGCGCGCTCCTGGCGAACGAGATCAAGGAATACGTCAAGCGGGTCGCGGCCAGCGCTTAGACTCCGTCGGCCACCGCCCGCAAGCGGGTGTCGTCCCGACGGAATCTCAACTGCTGAACGTCTTGACGGGACCTCAGTACCCCCTGTGAACACGGCTGAAACGCCGCGTTCCGGGGGCACAGAGGTCTCGACCGTCAAGGCGTTTCTCGTCTCAGGGCGTGCCGGCTGCGCCGTCGGGTGTCCTCCGGGCTCGCCCATTCGGGCTCGGTCGCTGCGCGACGGCCGCTCCGCGGCCCCCTCCGGCCCCCCTCACGCGGGCGCGAAGCCCGCGAGGCCCCGAGCTGCGGCGCAGGCGCCCGGCTCCAGGCTCCAGGCGCCCGGCTCCAGGCTCAGAAGCCGCCGAACTCCCACGTGTACGCGAGCATCACCTGCCCCGACAGGTTCGCCGGGTACCCCGTGAGCCGCGTCTCGATCCCGTGGACGCCGCCCTTCTTCGTCTCGAACGGCACGATCACGGTGCGCAGCCCGAAGCCGAACACCACGAGCCCGGCGTTCACGAACGGCCCGATGCGCACGGCCCCGGGGCGCCACTCGACCCCCAGGGTACCCGCCAGCACGTGGTTCGCGCGGCCATTGCGCGCCAGGTAGAAGAACGTCGGCGCGCTGTCGGCCCCGAGGAACCAGCCGGCCTTGTTCCCGCCGCCGGCGCACACCATCGTCACCGCCGGGCTCGCTGACGGCACCGCATCCGGCAGCCCGACGTTCGACCAGCTCGACTGGGCGTTCTTCGACAGGCCGCCCGCGACCCCGGCGCCCACGAGGCACTCGCGGATCGTGTAGAACTTCGGCGCCTTGAGCTCGTGCGGCTCGGGCTCGAGCACGATCTCGGCCTTGGGCACCGGCGCCGCGGCGACGGGCTCGGGCGGCTCGGTGCCCGGCTCGGGCGGGCGGACGCGCAGGACGATGCCGGTCCACCGCTCGTTCGTGCCGTCGGTCGCGAGGACCGCCACGCGCCACAGCCCGACCTGCGCCTGGGTCGGGCGGTACGACAGCACCCCCGCCTGGGTGAGCGAGAAGCCCTCGGGCGCGCTGCGGTGCGCGAACATGGTCCACCCGTTCACGCCGTCGACGACCTTGCGCTGCACGGTCTCGCCCACCCGGACCTCGAGCTGGGCCCAGTTCTCGCCGAGGGTCACGTCGCCCCCGCTCGCGGGCTCGCCCTCGACGGGGATGGCGAGCGCCTTGGCGTCGCCGCAGACCCCCAGGACGACGGACGCCTCGCTGCCGTCGCCGGCGACGGACACGAGGTCGGCACACCCGTCGCCATCGAGGTCTCCGGCGCCGAGGACGTCGGACGGCACGGGGAGCTCGGTGATCGCGAGCGGCGCATCGCCCACCCGCAGCGCGACGGACCGCCCGCCCAGCCCGACCACCAGGTCGTCGGGACCGGCCAGCGCCATGCGCCGCACGGACTTCGGCGCCGCGGGCAGCGGGACCAGCGTGCCGTCGGCCAGGACCAGGTGCGGCGCATCACCGCCGTAGCCGAGCGCCCAGCCGTCTCCGTCGGGCCCGAGGGCCACCGCACCCGCTTCGGCCTCGAGCGGCGCGGGCTCGGGGCCGGTCACCACGGTGTCGCCGAGCACCGCCATCCGTCCGCCGACCGTCGCGATGACGCGCGGCTTCGCCGGGCCCGCGAAGTCCGCGCCCACCAGGCCGTCTCCACCGGGCGTCCAGACCTTGACCTCGCCGCCGGACAGCGTGACGAGGCTGGCGTACAGGTCGCCCGCGAGGGCCTCGACCGACTCGCACGGCGCGTCGGAGAGCGAGATGGGCTCGGCGAAGCCGTCGTCGCCCACGCGGAGCACGTTCAGCCCGTCGGGGCCGCACACGACGAGCTCGGACGCCCCGTCGGTGTCGAGATCCTCGACCGCCAGGTCGGCGATCTTCCGCTCGGCCTTCGCCCGGACGGTGCCGTCGGGCTTCAGCAGCGTGATCGCGTCGGGCCCGGCGAGCGCGATGGCGACCTCACCGCCGAACGTGCCGACCCGCACGGTGTGGACCGCGCCCTCGACCGCGATCGGCCGCATCTCGCCGGGCTCCCACGAGCCCGCGCTGGCGACGGCCGGCAACCCTGCGGCGAGCAGCACCCATGCGCGCATCCGATCTCCCCTCCTCCCCAGAAGCTAGCAGGTTACGGGGCCGCCATGGCGCGGATGACGGCACTCACGTTCGATCGAACGCGAGAAGACTGGGACAGCAGCACCGGGATGGTCCTCGAGCGCGTCGAGGTCCCCCGGATCAACGACGACCACGAAGACCGATCCGAGGTCATCGTGAAGGTCATGTACGCGGGCTTCTGCGGCTCCGATCGCGGGATCTGGTGGCGCAAGGCCTTCGGCGACATGATCCTCGGCAGCCTCGACCGCGAGGGCAAGGATCGGCGGATCTTCGGGCACGAGCTGCTCGGCGAGATCGTCGAGGTCGGCCCGCGCGTCACCGAGAAGTACGGCTACCGCCCCGGCGAGATCGTGAGCACCGAGTCGCACATCGTCTGCGGCACGTGCCTGCAGTGCCGGCTGGGCGAGTACCACGTCTGCGCGAAAGACCGCATCATCGGCATCAGCCTCGACGGGTGCTTCGCCGAGTACGTGAAGCTCCCCGCGAAGGCCCTCTGGCGCACGGATCTCGAGCGCATCCGCCCCGAGGTCGCCGCGATTCAAGAGCCGTTCGGCAACGCGATGCACGCCTGCCAGGTCACCGACCTGCGCGGCAAGACCGTCGCCATCCTCGGCACCGGCACCATCGGCCTGTTCGCGCTGCTCATCGCGCGCGGCATGGGCGCGCGGAAGGTCATCGGCATCGAGCCCGACCCGCGCCACCGCGAGCTCGCCACGCAGCTGGGCTGCGACCTCGTGATCGACCCCGGCTTCCCCCCGAAGGATCAGCCGTGGCTGTCGAGCCCCGACCTCAAGGCCGCCATCCTCGAGGCGACCGACGGCACCGGCGTCGACATCGCGATGGAGATGGCGGGCTTCAACTCCAGCGTGAACAACGCGATCCAGATCACCCGTCGCGGCGGGCACGTCGTGCTGTTCGGCGTCCAGAACGGCGACATCGTGCTCCAGGATGCGCACCGCATCGTGATGAACGGGCTCCAGCTGCACGCCGTCGTCGGCCGCCGCATCTTCCAGACCTGGCACCTCACCCGCGCGCTGCTCGAGAACCGCGACAACGGGATTCAAGACGCGATCTGGAACGTCATCCTGAACCGCGGTGAGGGCACGCTGGTCGACATCCGCGACTGGGAGCGCAACGCGTTCGAGTGCGTGATCAAAGAGCACCCGAAGGCAGTCCTCCGCTTCGCAGGGGCATGACGGCCGACCTGCACGTCTTCGTCTACGGCGCCCTGATGGACCACCCCCTGGCGCTCGAGCGCGGACGGGCCGGCCGCATCGCGGATCACGCCGTGGGCTTCGTGGCGCCGGGCCTCGCCGTGCTGGAGCCGCGGTTCCTCGGGCTCTACGCGGCACCGGGGTCCACCGCGCACGGCGTGGTCGTGGCGGTCACGGCAGACGAATGGGAGCGCATGGCGGCGCACGAGTCCGGGTACGACCGGGTCGAGCTGGAGGCCGAGGTGGGCGGAGAGACAGTCGCCGTGACGGCCCTCGTGCTCCGCGCGAAGCACGTGGCCGCCGAGGCCTGGCCGAGCCGGCGGTACGCGGCGAAGCTGGTCCGCGGGGCCGAGAAGGCGGGGCTCCCCGAAGCGGTCGTCGCGCACTACCGCGAGGCGCGGCGCCGCGGGAGCCCGTTCACGCTGTGGCTGTCGCCGCTGACGTGGCCCATCCGCAAGCTGACGCCGGTGCTCGGGTTCGAGGGGGCGGTGGCGGCCGTGGCGGTGGGGCTCGTGCTGGTGTGGGCCGCGCTGGTCTACGCCGTCCGTTGAGCAGGGAGCCGGGAGCCAGGCTCCTCAGTACGCGTCCTCGTGGACCCCACGCACCGCCCGGCCGCTCGGATCCGCCATCTTCTTGAACGCCTCGTCCCACTCCAGCGCGACGGACGTGCTGCACGCCACGCTCTCCTGGTTCGGGACCGTCGTCGCGGCGCTCGGCAGCGGGAAGTGCATGTCGAAGATCTCCCGGTACACGTACGCCTCCTTCGTGCCCGGCGTGCCGACCGGGAACCGCTCGGCGGCCTCGGCCATCTGGCGATCCGTGACCTGCCGCTCGGCGCGCGCCTTCAGCCCGTCGATCCAGCCGTACCCGACGCCGTCGCTGAACTGCTCCTTCTGGCGCCACAGCACGCTGTCGGGCAGCCAGCCGTCGAACGCCGTGCGCAGCAGCTCCTTCTCGATGCCGCGCTGGCCCACCATCTTCTGGCGCGCCGGGATGCGCATCGCGTGGTCGAGGAAGCGCGTGTCGAGGAACGGCACCCGCGCCTCCACACCCCACGCCGCCATCGCCTTGTTCGCGCGGTTGCAGTCGTAGAGGTGCAGCTGGTGCAGCTTCCGCACGGTCTCCTCGTGGAACTCCCGCGCGTTCGGCGCCTTGTGGAAGTACAGGTAGCCGCCGAAGATCTCGTCGCTCCCCTCGCCCGACAGCACCATCTTGATGCCCATCGCCTTGATCTTGCGGGCCATCAGGAACATCGGCGTGCCGGCGCGGATGGTCGTCACGTCGTAGGTCTCGAGGTGGCGGATGGCCTCGCTCACCGCGTCGAGCCCCTCCTCCACCGTGTACGTGAACCCGTGGTGGACGGTTCCGATGGCGTCCGCGACGATCTTCGCCGCCGCGAGGTCGGGCGAGCCCTGAAGGCCGATGCTGAAGCTGTGCAGACGCGGGTACCAGGCCGCTCCACCGCCCTCGACGCGCTCGGGCGCGAACTTCGCGGCGGCCGCCGAGATCACCGAGCTGTCGAGCCCCCCGGAGAGCAGCACGCCATACGGCACGTCGGACATGAGGTGGCAGCGCACGCTGTCGAGCAGCGCCTCGCGCAGCGCGGCCGGATCGCGCGGCCGGTCTTCGGGCACGCCCTCGAACTCGAACCACTCGCGCGTCCACCAATGCACCGGCTCGGCGTCGGCCTGCGTCTGGACGTGGCCCGGCGGGAAGGTCCGCACCGACGTGCACACGCCGACCAGCGCCTTCATCTCGGAGCTCACCCACAGCCGGCCCTGTGCATCGCGGCCCGTGTACAGCGGGATGATGCCCATGTGGTCGCGCGCGATCATCCAGTTGCCGGTGACCGTGTCGACCAGCACGAATGCGAACATCCCGCGCAGGCGGTCGAGGAAGTCCTCGCCGGACGCGTACAGCGGGAGGATGACCTCGCAGTCCGAGTGCGTCTGGAACGGGTACGCGAGGGTGTGGCGGAGGTCTTCGTGGTTGTAGATCTCGCCGTTCACGGCGAGCACGTAGCGCCCGTCGGGCGACTTCAGCGGCTGCTCGCCTGACTCGGGGTCGACGATGGCGAGCCGCTCGTGCGCCACGGCGAACCGGGCGTCGGAGAAGGCACCCGACCAATCGGGCCCGCGGTGACGGAGCGCCTGCGCCTGGCGCACGACGCGGCCCCGCGCGTCGGGGAGCCCGCGGTGCTCGAGGATGGCCACGATTCCACACATAGAGGTCGCCTCCGTCGTGGAGCTTAGCCGCGCCGACGACCACCGACACGATGCCGGGATACCGATGCTCCATGCTCGCGTCGCTCGCCCTCCTCGCAGGATGCCAGGTCGACGGTGCCGCCCCGGCGGTCCGAACGCTCGAGGGGACACCCGCGGTCTCCATCGATCGCGAAGAGCCCGAGCCCGAGCTTTGCGATGGCGTGGACTCCGATGGAGACGGGCTGGACGCAGTTCACCGAATCGGCACCCGCGCCGCGGGGTGGGGTCCGTGGACGGACTCGACCGACCTCGCTGCCGCGCTCACGTCCGGGGGCGAGGTGCGCATCTGCAGCGGCGATTGGGACCTCGCCGGCGTACCCACGCTCGGGAAGCCCGTGCAGATCACCGGAGGTGACGCGGGCGTCCGGTTGCTCGGTGGGCTCCGCTTCGAGCACGCCGGGGGATCGATCTCGAACATCGCCATCGACGGCGAGCACGTGCAGGAGGGACTCGTCCTGGTCGACGCCCCCGTCGCGCTCGTCGCGGTACAGATCCGGAATGCCGCCGGCACCGGGATCGCGGTGAACGGGGACGACTTCACCTGGAGGGCCTGGGAGGCCGTCACCATCGACGGCTCGACCGACGGTCTCCCATCGACGATGGACCGGGGACTCGTGGTCGAGGCGGCGGATGCGACCCTGGAGGTGGCGGGCCTGCAGGTCCGAGGTCTCGCACCTGGCGGAGTGGGGGTCGAGGTCGTGGACACGTCGTGCTCTCCGTGGGACGCGACCCCCTCACGGCTGAGCTTCACAGGAGTCCTCGATCTCCGCGGCGTCCTCGGAGGTGTCGGCGTCCACGCAGATGGATGCGGGTCCGTCGACCTCAGCCAGGCGAATGTCATCGTGCCCGACGGGCACGCGCTGGAGTCGACCTACGGGACCATCCTCGCGACGGATGTGGATATCGAAGGAGCCCTCGCCTCGGGCGGGCGGATCACCTGCTTCGACTGTCGTGTCGTGGTCGACACCGATGCCGGAGCCGCCTTCACTTCGGAGGGGTACCTCCTCGTCGCGGGCGGGGACGTGTTCTTCGGTGGGGGGACGGATCTCCGGGTCGAAGCGACCCACCTCGCTTCGGTCTCCCACGGGGACCTGGAGCTGAGAGACCTGCGGATCACGGGTTCCTTCACCGATGTGCCCCTGGACATCGGATCCGAGGGTTCCATGCGCCTCGAGCGTGTCGACCTGCTCGGTCTACAGGAGTCCGTCGTCGCCCAGCTCGCTCCGACCGGCACGTTGAACCTCGTCGGGAGCTCCGCCCAGGGAGTGGCGGTCTCTGTGGTCGGCCCCGCTCGAGAGGTGCTCGCGAGCTTCGAGGACGGCTCGATCATCGATGCGAGCTGCGGCGCCTCGACCTGTGTCGAGGGAGAGTAGGACCGTGGCCTTCGAGGACCGCCAGCTCGACGATCACCCGTGGACGTGGGGCGCCATCGCGATGCTGGCGGCGGGGTTCGCCCACCTCGGCACCATCGTCATGCAGGTCGTCGTCATGGGCGGGCTCGGCACCTGGATCGCCTTGAACGACCCCAACACGAACCCCGTCACGCTGCTCGTGTTCGCGGCGTGGCTGCTGGCGCCGACCGTCGGGACGCTCGTGGTCGTCGCGCTGCAGCTCCTCGGCGCACGGACGCTGCGGTTCCAGGGCCCCGGCCCGCTCGTGTGGGTGGCGCTCGCGGGCGGTGTGTTCTGGCCGATGGTGCGCATGGGACTCGCGATGCTGGCGTGCAACGTCTTCGAAGCGCCGGTGCACCTCGTGGGCGCGCTCGCGAGCCTCGCCGCCACCGTCATCGTGGCGGTCGACCCGTCGACCCGGCAGCTGCACTCCCGCAAGCCCGGCGCCGATTGACGCCGGGCCAGCCGGGCTACTTCGCGGGCGTGCCGTTGTTGAGCAGCGCGCCGACGGCGGGAATCGCCTTCGACACGCGGCCCACGGTGTCCTTCACGAGGCCGTTCGCCAGCGACGCCACGGGACCGGTGTTGGTCTGGTAGAGGTCGGCGAGCACGTCTTCGAAGGAGCTCAGGAAGTACGCGATGTCGTCGTCGGTCACGATGACCGGCGGCAGGATCTTCACGGCGTTCTTCCCGGGGCCCGGGAGCTGCGCGATGATGCGCGAGCGCACGAAGAGCTGCGTGTGCACGGCCGCGGCGAACGCACCGCCGTCGACCATGCCCATGACCTTCTGCTGCGCCATGAGCGCGGGCTGCGCGGAGTCTTTGAAGTAGACCGTGATCATCAGGCCCTGGCCCTCGATCCGGTCGATCACGTCGTACTTCTCTTTGAGGGCCACGAGACCATCGCGGAAGAGCTTGCCCTTGCGAGCGGACTCGGCCGGAGCGTCGATCTCCTCGAGCACCTCGATGGCCGACAGCGCGGCGGCCATCGCGAGGTTGTTCTCGGCGAACGTGGAGAAGTAGACGAGGCCGGTGCCGAACTTGCCGTAGATGCGCTCGTACACCTCATCCTTGATGAGCACCGCACCGACCGGCACCTGGCCGCCCGAGAGCGCCTTGCTGGAGGTCATGATGTGCGGACGCACGCCCACACCGGTGCTGGCGAACCAGTGGCCGGTGCGGCCGAGGCCCGTCTGGACCTCGTCGATCACGAGCAGGCTGCCGTGCTGCTCGCAGAGCGTCTCGGCCTCGCGCATGTAGTTCGGGTCGAGCGCCACGCCGGTCATGCCCTGCACGGGCTCCATGAACACGGCCGCCACGTCGCCCATCTTGAGCTCGCGGCGGAGCTGGCGGATGTCGTTCGGCTTGAGCGGGGTGCAGGTCGGCATGAGGGGCTCCATGCCCTCGCGCATCGACTGGTAGCCGCACATCGACGCGGCGCCGAAGGAGCGGCCGTGGAACGCGCCCTCGAGGTAGAGGAAGCGGCGGCGGCCCGTCGCCACGCGGGCGAAGCGGATGGCGACCTCGTTCGACTCGGACCCGGAGTTCGCGAACACGACCTTGCCGAAGTCACCGCCCGCGATCTCGAGCAGCTTGCCCGCGAGCACGCCACCCAGCGCGGACGCGTTGACCACGCAGAGGTTCGGGAGGTCCATGTCGAGAACGTCGCGGAGCGCGCTGTTGATCTTCGGGTGGTTGCGACCCATGAAGAACACGCCGCCACCGGCGAGCAGGTCGAGGAAGCGGTTGCCCTCCATGTCCCAGAGGTACTGGCCCTCGGCGCGGTTGAAGACCGCCTTGATGCCGCCCATCTCGAACATCTTCAGAAGACGGGGGTGGACGTGGCGCTTCGAGAGGTGGGTGCTCGAGGAGAGGTAGTCCTCGATGCGCTCCTTGAACTCGGACATGGGAGTCCTCCAGATGACCGGGCCCCCGTAACACGCCGGATCCGCCCGCGGGAGCGGCAGCCCGACGTCCGGCGCGGCGTCAGTGCTGCATCTGTGCGTTGTGCTCCATGACGAGTCGATCGACCCGTTCCACGGCCACATTCAGGCGCACCGGCCACTCCCCGGGGTACGAGACGGCCCTCCAGGCCGCTGCCTCGGTCAGATCGGCGGCCACGATGCGCTCGATCAGCGCCGTCCCCGACGTGTACCAGAGGTCCGACCGGAGGCGCTGGTCCTCGCGACCCGCGGCCGCCGCGCTGGCGTACGCGAGCATCAGGTACTCGACCTGGGCCGCCGCCACGGGCAGCTCGGACGACGAAACCCGCAGCGGCGTGACCGCGAACAGCGGCCCCCGCACGGCCGTCCCGCCGGTCCAGGTCGCCTTCGGCGTGACCCACTCGACGAGCCGGGCGCGCTGCTCTTCGGCGTC
The DNA here is from genome assembly GCA_020632875.1 of Alphaproteobacteria bacterium. GTDB lineage: Bacteria > Myxococcota_A > UBA796 > UBA796 > JACKEQ01. Next base: position 426,817 of record JACKET010000001.1, on the reverse strand, counting down.
GTAGAGGTACGGCCCGAGCAGCCGGGCGTTCAGGAGCGCGAGGGCCGCGTGGCTGCGCTGGTCCTGGAGCGCCATCACCTCGGAGAGGCGGGACCAGGCCTCGCCCGAACCCTCGTGGCGCGCCGCGCGCAGCAGCCAGTGCTCCGCGCCCAGCAGATCGCCCTTCGCCTGGTGCACCGCACCGAGCTGCACCTGGAGCACCGCGTTGCCCTTGAGCTCCTCGAGCCCGCGCTCGATGGCGGCCTGGGCCTCGTCGAACCGCTCGAGGGCCACGCCGTTGCGGGCCGCGATGACGTAGAGCTCGTCGCGGTAGTCCGCGCCGTTGTCGAGGGCCCGCAGGGCCCAGTCGAACGCCAGCGCGGGGTTCTGCAGGCGGTCGTGGGCCCACGCGAGCGCCCCCATCGCGACGCCGTCCTTCGGGTCCGCGGCGATGGCGCGCTGGAGCGGGCCGAGCGCGGCATCGAGCCGGCCGTTGTCGACGAGCCACACCCCGAGGACCGAGTCGTCGAGCATCGGGCCCTCTTCGGCGACCTCGAGCTCGGCGACCGGCGTGCCGTAGGACGCGACGACGACCTCGAGCGGCGGGTTCGTGACGGCGTGGGCGATGCGGACGAACCGCCCCTGGCCCATGCCCACGGGATCGCCCGGCGTCTCGCCCGGATCCTCGACGAACCACTCGAGGATGGGCGAATACCCGACCAGATCGCCCACGTCCGCGTCAAAGACCTGGAGCGGCAGGCGAGGGCCGCCCACCTCTTCCAGCTCGATGTCGACGAGGAGCCACAGCCCGCTGTCGTCGAGCGCCGTCCAGGCGCGGTGGACCGTCATGGGCTCGGGGGTCTCGAGCTTCGGGAGCCCCTCCAGCAGGGCCCCGGGGACCTCGACGACCTCGAGATCCCCGATCGTCTGGGGCTCTCCGAGGGTCGCTTCGCCGAACGTCATCTGGAAGCCCGTCGTGGCCCGGGGCACGTCGAACAGGTAGTGCACCTCGCCCTTGTCCGGCAGCGGATCGCACGTCCCCAGCACGCCCTTCTTCGTGGAGCAGACGAGGGCCTCGGGCCCGAACGTCGTCTCCCACCCGCCGTCGTCGGCCGACAGCCGGAGCGAGCTGCCCAGGATGGACGGCGGCGCACCCGCGTAGGCGGCGTGCACGACGGCCCACTTGCGGCCCGGCCGCGCCGGGTGCTCGTCCGCGTCGAGCGTGCCGGTGCCCAGCACCGTGAAGGACGTGGGCACGCGCCAGTCGAGCGCGTCCTGCCGCTCCTGGTCGATGGGCACGAACTCGGGCGCACCGTTCGGCTTCGGCTCGATCTTCGCGATCTCGGTGCCATACCAGGTGAGCGTGCGGCCGCCGGGCTCGGCCGGGCTCGAGAACACCACACGCACGCGGCGTCGGCCCTCGTCCACCCAGCAGTACTCCCACGCCCCGTCGCGCGTCAGGCACTCCGAGCCGCGCGCGGCCGTCCCGTCGAGCTGGAGCGTCGCGGGGTCGAGCATCCGGTCGAGCTTCGCGACCGTGAGGTCGACGACCACGTCCGGCCCGGACCGCCAGGCCCCGTCCACGGTCACCTTCAGCTTCGCCACGGCCTCGGCCGTCCGCTCGTCGAGGGGAGCGGCGGGAACGTCGTCCCACAGCTCGCCCCAGATGTCGTCCTGACCGAACGCGAACGTGAGGAGCAGCAGCATCGGAGCCTCCGGGCCCCGACTAACCGCCCTCCGCCGCCCGCGCGCGCCGCGGGAGCTCCGGCCCGGAGGCGTCGATCGCGGCCTTCTTCGCCAGCCGCCGGCCGTACAGGGTGAACTTCAGCGCCTCGGCCTCCGCCGAGACGGTCCACACGAGCCGGACGCGCACCTCGGGGCCCGCCTCGGCGCAGCTCGCCCACCCGCCATCCGCGGCGACGCAGGCGAACTGGGGATTGCCGTAGGCCGCTTTCGTAGCGGGGTTCACGGCTTCGATGTCGGACAGCTCGACGCGCGGGTCGTACCGCTTCAGCACGAGCTCGGCGCCCACGTACCGTTTGCCCGCGGGAGGCGTGCTCTCGGCCGCACCGCCGTACACCCAGGCCGCGACGGTCGCGCCCTTCACGCGCTTCGCCGCGGCGAGGGTCGCATCGTCGACCTCGCCCGCGAGTGCGAATGCGAACAGGGCCGTCAGCACGTCAGATCTTGTACTCGGTGTCGTAGCCGCCGTGCTCGAAGGCGCTCTTCCAGTACTCGGCGACGGCCTCCTTCTGCTTCGGCTTGATCTTCAACGCATTGCGCTTGTAGCCCTCGAGGCCCGCCGTGTACTCGGAGAGGACCCGCTCGGCGCCCGCCCAGTTGGGGAGCTCGAACTGCGACCACAGCGACTCGAGGACCTCCATCTCGTTGCCGCACAGCTCTTCGTACTTCAGCTCGATGAGGTTCTCGGCGGGGATGAGTGTGCGGTCTTCGACGTACCGGTCGAAGATGCGCTGGCCGAGGAGGAGCGTCTGCTGCTCGCGCTGCTGCTCCCACGTCTCTTCGGGGACCTGGAAGAAGTTCTCCCAGTCGGTGTGGGACCGCATGTGCAGCGTGCTCGCGAAGACCTCGTACGGGTGCCGGTGGATGTAGACGAACTTCGCGTTCGGGAACATCTCGAGCAGCAGGCGGATGCGCGCCGTGTGCGTGCAGCTCTTCACGACGACGCGCTTGCCGCCCGTCTGGAGCATGATCTTCTTGATGAAGTAGGAGAACGCGTTCTTCCACTTCTCGCGCTCTTCGCTCGTGCACTCCATGAAGTCGACGTACTTCTCGTACTTCGCCATCTGGTCGGGGAACATGAAGCTGATGTAGGGCGACAGGCCGGTGAGCTTCGCGAGCGCGATCTCGTCTTCGGCGGCCTCGTGCCAGCCCTGCTTCACGTTGTCGTACGTGCGGGTGTCGTCCATGAACCGGGCCGTGAGGTTCGGCACGATCTGATCGGTCATCAGGAACGCCGTGGGGAACACGACCTGGTAGACGGTGGAGTAGGTGTGCTCGGGCACGCGGCCGAGCAGGTTGTGCAGGTGGGTCGTGCCGCTGCGCCAGTGGCCGAGCACGAACAGCGGCTCGGGGTCGATCTGCATCGCGGCCAGCTCGCGGCCGTAGCGCGCGTCTTCGAGGCGACCGAGCAGCGTCGCCGGGATGCTCCAGCCGCCGACCCAGGCCACGCGGTGCGCGTAGGTGGGGTCGACCCGCCAGTTGTTCTCGGCCAGGATCTTCACCCAGTCCTGGGCTTCGATGCCGGTGATGAGCTGATCCGTTGACCAGCGCTTCAGGATGTTGCTCACGCGACGCATGCCGCCTCCAGTCCGCCCAAATAGGCTCTTTTCGCGCCCTACGCCAAACAATCTGCGCTTCTGGCGTTGGCTGTGCCATTGCAGCCGCTTACGCAGACCGACCGACCCCGCCCCAACGGAGGCGCCGTGCGCTTCACCATCACCGACGAGCTCCCGCACCCGCGCGACCTGGTGTTCCAGACGCACCGCGACAAGCTGCTCGAGCTGGTCGAGTACCTGCCCAACATCGACAAGGTCGAGACGACGAAGCGCGAAGAAGACGGCGCCGTCGTGCGTCTCGAGAACCACTGGACCGCCGCGCAGACCGACGTGCCCGCCGTCGTCCGGCCGCTCATCAAGGCCGAGTACCTCACGTGGGTCGACTACGCCGAGTGGGACGAAGAGCACTACCGGTGCCGCTGGCGGCTCGAGCTCAACGTGCTGCCGGGGGTCATCGAAGCCCACGGCGAGAACGTGTTCCTCGACGAGGGCGACGAGACCGTCGTGAACATGACCGGCGAGTTCGTCATCCACCACGAGCGCATCCCCGGCGTCCCGGCCTTCGTCGCGAAGAGCGCCGCGCCCGCCCTCGAGAAGTTCATCGTCGGCCTCGTCCAGCCCAACCTCCGCAAGAGCAACGCCGCGGTGGTCGAGTACATCGACGACAATCTGTAGATGCAGGAGCTCCTCGTCAGAGCCGGGCCCGCCGTCTACGTCGTGCTCGGACTGGTGGTCGCCTGGGCTTTCGTCTCGGTCGTGTGGACGGCGCTCGCGATCGGGAGGATCCGCGTCCCCGCTCCGTTCTGGTGGTTGTTCCCGGCCCTCGTGCTGACCGCGGGAGGCGCGGGAACCCTCGTGCACCTGTCCCAGCTCGACGCCGCGCTCCAGGTCATGGATGCCTCCCCTGCCCTCGAGCTCGCGGGCCGCGCCGAAGCCGGGCTGCCCCTGTGGCTGGCGGCCTGGGCCACGGCCATCGGGCTCTTGATCTCCGCGCCGTTCATGGCCGCGGCGAACGTCGCGCGCGCCGGGGAGTTCCCGAAGTGGAAGCCCGCCCACGCCGCGCCCGCGGCCCTCGCGCTCGTCCTGTCGCTGGCGGGCTTCGCATCGGGCTTCGTCGCGGTCGGCTTCGGCCTCGTGGGGGCGTTCAGCGTGGCGCTCGCCGCCGTGCGCCTCGGGGTGGCGGACGACCGCAGGCGCATGGTCGCCGGGCGCGCGTTCGTCGGGGCCATCGCGACCATGTCGCTCGTGGCGCTCGCGCTGGCGCACTTCGTCGGGAACCGCCTCCGCGTGCTCGACATCTGGGCCACGGCGTCGTTCGACGCCCGCGGCAAGCTCCTCGCGGAGGCCGAGGGCGCCCTGCCCTTCCTCGTCGGGGGCGACCTCGTCGTGGCGGCCGCGGTGGCCGTCGCGTCCCTCGGTACCCTGGCGCCCGTCGCGCGCGCGGTGCTCGATGGGCGCACGAGCGGCGGCTTCCTGTTCTCCACGTTCGTCGCCATCCTCCCTGCCGCTGCCGTGGCTCCTGCCACCACCCCGCTCTTCGTGTACGAGACGTTCGACGAGGCCGGCGCGCGCCAGGCCGCGCTGCGCCGCATGGGCATCGACCTCGTGCAGACCGAGGCCAACGCACCCTGGACGCCCGGAACCCCCGTGACCATCGGCGTCTACTGGGCCCACGTCTCGGACGAGCGCACCCTGCCCTACAAGGATGGCCGGGTGGACGACGGGGACCTCGACGGCGGCGCGGCCATCCCCATCGCGAGCGCCATCCGCGCCGTGCGCTACGACCCCGTGCGGGTCGAGGTCGATCGGCGCGCCGACATCCGCCGGGTCGCCCCTGTCCTGCTCGCGCTGCGGCAGGAGGGCGTGCGCGACGCGTGCATCGTCGTGCGGTCTGCGACCGGCGCGCTCGGCTGCCTCACGCTGAACCTCGCGGAGCCCGCCGAGGAGCCGGCCCACGTCCTCCTGCGCAGCATCGACGCCACGCTGATCGAGGGCGAAGCCGAGGCCGAGGCACTCGACCTCGCGAAGGATGGCGCGCGGCTCGGTGAAGTGGCGCGTCCGATCGTGGTACATCCCGATCACTCGGTGAGCGCGCAGCGCCTCGTCGAGGCCCTGGCGCGGATCGCCGCCGCCTCGGAGCCCCCGCTGCTGGCCCTGGACTGATGGCGAGACCGCACTGGAGCCAGGTCGAGACCTCCCTCGACCAGTACGACCGCGAAGCCGTGCGGAGCGCGGTGCTCGACGTCCTCCGCCACGAGCAGCCCGTCGAGCGCGCGCGCACGCCGTCTCCCGGCCGCGCCGTGCACGAGGCGCTGAACCGCGCGCTGGGCGCCTGGTACCAGGCCGGCCCCACGGTGGGCGACGAGACGGTCGTGGGCTGGTGCTGGTGCCACTCGTTCTGGGCGCCCGCCAAAGAGCTCGCCGACACCGAGGCGCGCTACAGGGCCCTCGCAGACGGCGTCGTCGAGCAGGTCGAGGTCTGCCGCGACTGGCGGCTCGGCCTGGCGCGCTGGATCTGGGACCACGCGGGCGACGGCTCCGACGAGACCCTCGAGGGCACCGTGCTCGAGCTGGTGAGCGTGCTCGTCGGTCTCGGGCTGCACGACTCGTGGTACGCCCACGTCCCCACCGCGGTCGCCTGGACGCTCGAATCGCGCGGTCGCCCCGTCCCGCCCGACCTCGACGACCAGCTCGAAGCCCTCGCGAGCACGAGCTTCACGTCCTGGGTCGAGCCGACCGCCGACGCCCGGAAGCGGTTCGCCGAGAGCGCCGCGTGGGCCGTGGTCGAGCGCGCGCTCGACGCCGAAGGCTAGCGCCGCTCCCGTACGACTCGGGTCGATGCAGACCTCCAGCACGCCCGGGGGCGGGAGGATGGGACCCCTCTCGCGGAGATCCGTGCGCATTCACTGCCACCGGATGGCAGCGAACGCGGAGCATCGAGGTCGTCACCCGTGCGCATTCACTGCCACTCCAGGGCAGCGAAGGCGGAGCATCGAGGTCGTCACCCGTGCGCATTCACTGCCACTCCAGGGCAGCGAAGGCGGAGCATCGCCGTCGTCAACCCCGTGCGCATTCACTGCCACGCAATGGCAGCGATTGCGCAGCGCCGTGTCGATCGACCCCACCACCTCCGAGGCAGCGGTCAGACCAAGGCAACGGCCCACGAATGCACGGCGCGCGGAGGCAACGGCCCACGAACGCACGGTTTCGGGTCGATCTGGACCCCGCGTTCAGGACCTCCCACCACGATTCACGGCGTTCTCCCGTGGAGAACGAGCGGACGAGGTGCACTGGAGCCCCGTTGCCCCACGGCAGCGTGCACTCGAGCGCCGTTGCCTCCCGCCGAAGTGCACTCGACCCTCGATGCCCCCGACGGTGTGGGGGCCGCCGTCCGACCCGACGCGGGCTCGGCAGTCGGACGTAGGCCTGCTCGGGTACCCCGCGAGCCGCGAGCCGCGTCCAGTCCACCTCGTCTTCCAGGGACCGGCCGACGCTCGACGGGCTCCGCGTCCCCGACCCCGTGCTCGTGGTCCGCCACGCTGACGCCCGCCCGTACGAGGGCGCTGGATCCAAGCGGTCCCCACTCGATGCGGATCCACCGCAGCTTCAACGACTGGAATCTGTCGACAATTCTGCCCGGGACCGAAGCAAGCTCACCCGAGCAGCCCGAAACGTCGGCCTGCTCTGGTGAGTCCCGAATCCGGTCCGCCGGGAGGCCCTCTCTGTCGACCCCTCGACAGTGCCCGGGGACACGAGGGCGCTCGACCCGGCGACGGCCTGGTTTCTGCGTCATCCGCGTCCTTCTGCGTCATCTGCGTGATGCCCTGGGGCGCTCGAAGCTCGACCCGTTCCGACACAGAGCGCTGTGGCTCGCTGTGGTCGCTGTGCGAGAGTCCGGGATCGGCAACGCAGTCGCCTCGCGGGCTCCGCGCCGGGGCCGACCGACGCTGATGACGCGGAGCGGCCTCGCTCCCACTGGATGCGGATCCACGTTTTGCGCAGCTTCAACGACTGAAATCTGTCGATAATACGGCCTGGGACCGAAGCAAGCTCACCCGAGCAGGCCCGAAATGCCGGCCTGCTCTGGTGAGTGCCGAATCCGGTCCGTATGAAGGCCCGCTCTGTCGACCCGAACACGGAGACGTCCCTCGACAGCTCTGACGTCACGGGTGGACGCTGGCGGTCTTGGCGGTGCATCCCCATCAGAGGTGCCCGGGAAACGAGGACGCGCGACCCGTGACGGCCTCGTTTCTGCGTCATCTGCGTCCTTCTGCGTCATCTGCGTGATGCCCTGGGACGCTCGAAGCTCGACCCGTTCCGACACAGAGCGCTGTGGCTCGCTGTGGTCGCTGTGCGAGAGTCCGGGATCGGCAACGCAGTCGCCTCGTGGGCTCCGCGCCGGGGCCGACCGACGCCGATGACGCGCAAGGGGGCCTCGTTTCTGCGTCATCTGCGTCCTTCTGCGTCATCTGCGTGATGCCTCGGAACGCTCGAAGCCCGACCGCTTCCGACACACCGTGTGCCGCCCAAGCTCCGGAGACCTACCGCGGCGTCCACCGCCCTTCGAGCTTCCTGCGCCGCGCGAACTCGTCCCAGAAGTTCTGGAGGTCGTTGAGCATCCCGGGCTTGTTCTCGTCCTTCACGGCGACCTTCACCACCATCTGGTCACCCTCCAGCGCCACCGCGACCCGCTCGCCGTGGTGCGTGCAGATGCGCTCGACGAGGTTCGACCACTCGGGGACGAGGGTCATCTCCACCTTGAACGCCAGGATCTCGCAGTCGTCGAGCGGAGCCTCGGGGCCGTCGATCTCTTCTTCCGCCATGGGAGCCTCTCGGTCGGATGCTACCCGAACCCCGCTGGCAGCGTCCCCCCGAACACCGCGACCATCGCTGCCACGACACGCGGATCGCCCGGCGGCTTGGGGATCCGCACGACCGCCCCCATGTCCGGCACCGGCCAGCCGGCCTCCATGAGGATCCACCCCGCCCAGAGCACGGCGGCACGGGTATTCCCGTCAGCGAACGGGTGGACGTGGACGACGTCGAGGTACAGGCGGATGGCGCGCACGACCGGGTGCCCCGCCGCGTCGCGCTCGACCTTTCGCGCGAACCGCGCGCCGAGCCCCTCCCGCCAGCCGTACGTCCGGTCGCGGCAGTGCGCCGGACCTTCGCGGAAGCCGTCCGCGCCGCACAGCACGCGCTGCACCTCGCACATCGCCGCCCAGCTCACGGGCCGGGGATGCGGAGCCAGCGCCTCGAACGCCGCGGAGTCGGGCCGACCACGCCGCCAGCCCACCAGCCGCTCGAGGTCGCCGGGCCGCGCATGTGGCTCCCCCACGCGAACGGCGCTCCAGTCGAACGCGAGCGTCCACGTCAGATGGGCGAGGGTCGCATCCACCCCGGCAGCAGGCGCCGGGACGGGCCTCACAGCAGATCCATCCCCACCGCGTAGAGGCCCTCGATGGGCTCGCCCTCCGCGTCTTCGATCGCGAAGATGCCGGTGATGCGGGGGTCTCCGCCCTCGACGCCCGGGATCAGGCCGGTGCCGAAGAGGTCGGCGAGGTCGATCTGCAGCGAGCTGCCCGCCAGACCGAGCAGCACGTCGAAGAGGCCGCCGAGCCCGCTGATGACCTCGGCCTCGTCCCACTCGCCCGTCGCGCCGTAGTAGAAGACCGCGCCATCCGGGGCCGCGAGCTCGAAGTCGAGCGCCGAGCCGTCGACCACGAAGGTCGCTTCGAGCGCGAGGCTGGCGTCGAGCCACGGGTCGCAGCGCAGCCCGTCGTGGGTGATGCCGACGTTCAGCCGCAGATCGGGAAGGTAGATCGTCGCGAAGTCGGCGAGCGTGCCGCCCATCCGCGCCGCGCGCGCCTCGCCCGGGACGACGTTCACACACCAGCCGTCGGCGTCGGGCGCGGTGTTGCCGCCGGGCAGGTTGGTGAACACGAGCCCGATGCCCGCGCCCAGCAGGCCGCCGAGCTCGAGATCCTGGGAGACCAGATCGAGCAGGTCGCTGTCGACGAGGCTCGCGAACAGGCCCTCGTGCAGCGCGAGGATCACGTCGGCCTGGGGCCCGCCCTCGGCCAGGGTGGGCCGGTGCACGACGAGCGGGCTGGGGACCGGGTCGCCGAGGCCGAGCCCGAGGTCGAGCCACACGCCTTCGGTGTCGGTGCCGAGGTCGGCGAGCGACACGTCGAGGCTGGTGCCGAGCAGGTCGGTCTGGAAAGCGAAGGGCCCGCCGAGCGGGATGTCGGCGAGGAACCCGAGCAGCAGGTCGAGCGCGAAATCCCCGATGCCGGCGATGAGATCGCCGATGAGCTGCACCGCGAAGCCGAGCAGGCTGCCGTCGAACGGGCCGAGCTGGAGGACCGGATCGGACAGATCCATGCTGGCCTGCCCGACCTGGAGGGACAGCAGGCCGTTCGCGTCGACCACCACGTCGGCGCGCGCCGTGACCACCATCTCTTCGAACCCGACCTCGCTCGGCGCGTCGATCCAGGTGCCGTTGAGCGCGAAGCCCGCGTCGAGCTCGAGGGTCAGGTCGCGGTAGCGGAGCTCGAGCAGGATGCCGTCGGCATCGGGGATCAGCGCGATCTCGACGGGCCGGTGGCGCAGCTCGGTGGGGATCAGGCGGAACGTGTCGGTGTCGACCCCGCCGCCGAGCAGGGCGATGAGGCTCTCGGCCCACATCGTGTCGTCGATCTGCTGCTCGAGCGACTCGGCGATGGGCTCGAACAGACGCGGCGTGATGCGCACGCCCATGCCGCCCGGCCAGGCATCCTTCGGGTTCGTGCCCGAGAACACAGGGATGCGCTCGCGGATCTGCTCTTCGAAGTAGAAGGCCCGCACGTCGATGTTGCGGTAGGCCCCCGCGATCGGCACGGTGACGTCGAACGTTCCGTCGGTGCCGACCACGACCTCGCGGTTCTCGACCGTGACGACGGCGTTGGGCACGCTGACCCGGCCGGCGACGCGCACCTCGGCGCCGCCGGTGAACACGCCGTATTCGGGCGTGTCGATCTCGAGGGTCAACGGCTGCTGCGGGACCTTCAGGGTCCCGTAGTTGCACCCCACCTGGGCGATCAGCAGGAACGGAAGCATCGCGCACAGGTAACGCGCCGGGCGACAACGGGCCGACGACCGAATATCTCCCGGCCCCCTGAAGGAGGTTCGGATGGACGCCGACGTCGCGAACGGAATGCAGCAGGAGCTCGACGCGATCCGCGAAGCGGGCACGTTCAAGGAGGAGCGGATCATCGTCAGCCCCCAGTCGGCCGACATCCGCGTCCGCGGCGGCGCCGAAGTGCTGAACTTCTGCGCGAACAACTACCTCGGCCTGGCCGACGATCCCGACCTCATCCGCGCGGCGAAGGACACGCTCGACACCTACGGCTTCGGCATGAGCTCGGTCCGCTTCATCTGCGGCACGCTCGACATCCACAAGCAGCTCGAAGAGCGGATCTCCGCGTTCCTCGGCACCGAGGACACGATCCTCTACACCTCCTGCTTCGACGCGAACGGCGGCCTGTTCGAGACGATCCTCGGCCCGGAGGACGCCGTGGTGAGCGACGCCCTCAACCACGCGTCCATCATCGACGGCATCCGCCTGTGCAAGGCGATGCGCTACCGCTACGCCCACGACGACCTCGACGACCTGAAGGTCCAGCTCGCCGCCGCCCGCGAGGCCGGCGCGCGCCGCATCCTCGTCGCCACCGACGGCGTGTTCAGCATGGACGGCGACATCGCGCGCCTCGACCGCATCTGCGACATCGCCGACGAATTCGACGCGATGGTGATGGTCGACGACTCCCACGCGACCGGGTTCGTCGGGAAGACGGGTCGCGGCAGCATCGAGCACTGCGGGGTGATGGGCCGCGTCGACGTCGTGACCAGCACGCTCGGCAAGGCGCTCGGCGGCGCGAGCGGCGGGTTCACGACCGGGCGCCGCGAGATCGTCGACCTGCTGCGCCAGCGCAGCCGTCCCTACCTGTTCTCGAACACCGTGGCGCCCGCGATCGTCGGCGCGAGCCTCGCGGCCTTCGACAAACTGAGCCAGTCCACGGCGCTGCGCGATCGGCTCGAAGAGAACACGGCCTACTTCCGCGAGAAGATGACCGCCGCGGGCTTCGCCATCCGCCCGGGTGTGCACCCGATCGTCCCGATCATGCTGGGCGACGCCGCACTGTCCGTGCGTATGGCCGACGCGCTGCTCGGCCGCGGGATCTACGTCATCGGCTTCAGCTTCCCCGTCGTGCCGAAGGGCCAGGCGCGCATCCGCGTGCAGGTGTCCGCCGCGCACACGCGCGAGCACCTCGACCGCGCCATCGCCGCGTTCACCGAGGTCGGCCGGGACCTCGGTGTGATCTGACGTCCGTGGCCGTCTCGGGGGGAGCCAGCCGCGCCGCGATGAGGCATGCTCGGCGGATGCTGTTCGCGCTGTCGTTGCTCGGGTGCAAGGAGGCTCCGGATTCGGACGTCCCCACGCCCGACGTCCCCGTGGAGACGGCCGATACCGCCGTCGAGCGCCCGAACGTCCTGATCCTGCTCGCCGACGACCTCGGCGTCGACAACGTCGGCGTGTACGGGGTCCACCCGCACCACGCGAACACGCCCACGATCGACGCCCTCGCCGCGGAGGGCATGCGGTTCACGACCACGTGGGCCACGCCATCGTGCAGCCCGGCGCGGGCGCAGGTCCTCACAGGCCGCCACGGCCGCCGCTACGGGATGGGCATCCGCATCGACATGGGGCCGAGTGGCGCGCCGTTCAAGCTCCGCGAGGAGGAGGTCACCCTCGGCGAGCTCGCCCGCACCGCGGGCTATTCCACGAGCTTCGTCGGCAAGTGGCACCTGAACCACTTCGCGGCGGACTGGGAGCTCGCGCCGCGCGTCCAGGGCTTCGACTGGTTCGCGATCTCGGGGGGCAACCTCCCGATCACGTCGTCGGGACAACTCGGGGAGTACTACCACTGGGAGCGCAACGAGAACGGCGTCATCGCGTTCTCGAACACCTACGCGACCACGGCCCAGGTGGACGACGCCCTGTCCCGCATCGAGGCCATGCCCGAGCCCTGGCTCCTGGTCGTCGCGTTCAACGCGCCCCACGAGCCGTTCCAGCCGCCTCCGCCGGCCCTGCACACGCTCGGTCCCGTGGTGGGGCAGCCCATCCCGGTCCGCTACCGTGCCGCGGTCGAAGCGATGGACACCGAGATCGGCCGGCTGCTCGGCGGCATCCCGGCCGACGTCCGCTCGCGCACGAACGTCGTCTTCACCGCCGACAACGGGACGCCGCAGGAGGCGGTCCTCGCGCCCATCCCGCACCTCCAGGGCAAGCCGAGCCTCACCGAAGGCGGGCTGCGCGTGCCGCTCCTCGTGACCGGGCCAGGCATCGAGCCCGGCGTGACGGACGCGATGACGGCGTTGACCGATCTCCTCCCCACCGTGGCGGGCTGGATGGGCGCCGACCTCGTCGGGCCCGACGGCGAGCCGCTGGCCCTCGACGGCTTCGACCTCCGGCCGTGGCTCGACGACCCCGCGACGCCCGATGGCCGCGCGCTGCTCTACGCCGACCGGTTCACGCAGTACGACCACCCGAACGACTCGCCGGTCCTCGAGCGGGCGGTCCGCACGCGCCGCTGGAAGTACGCCACCGACGGCGAGCTCGAGTTCCTGTTCGACCTCGACGCGAGCCCGTACGACCTGCTCAGCACCGACCTGCTCCAGGGCGGCACGTTCGACCCCGCCGTGCTCGACGACATGCGGCAACGCCTCGATCAGGCCGTCGCGGAGCGGCCCTTCGAGTACCCCTGAGGCTCAGGCCGGGAGGGGCGACCCGACCGCGAGCAGGGTGACGTCGTGCTTCTGGTGGTTCTCGAAGGCCCCGGCGGCACGAGCGACCTCGGCGCCCGGCGCCAGCGTCTGCCCGTCGTGGCGGGGCCGGCCGGCGATGACGAACAGCGCGACCCCGGGCGGGGGCTGCCACGCCGTGCCGGCTTCGATGTGCACGCGGTACGCCGCCGAGAGCGGCGTGGCCTCGAGGCGCTCGATGGTGGTGCGGCTCGGCGCCTTGCTCTTCACGAGCTTGCACCACTCGCGGGTGCGCCGCAGCGTGATGCCGGGGACCGCGAGCCCGCCGAGGATCGTGGGCTTGCGGATGCGCAGCTCGACCCGCGTGATGGGCGCCCGGCCCTCCTGCTCGCCGGGAGGCGCGAGGAGCAGCCGGCAGATCGCCGTGCCGAGGCTCTCGATGAGGCGCCACCGGCCCTGCTGGGCGAGGAATCGCACCTGGTGCGCGATGCTCGCGTAGTCGACGGACTTCGACAGATCGCCGGTGCCACCGGCCTCGTCGAGGTCGACGCCGAGCTTCACCTCGAGCTCGAGGGGCTGCGCGGCGGCCTGCTCGCTCGGGAGCACACCGACGATGGCGTCGAAGCGGAGATCCTGGAGAACGATCCAATCCATGCCCGGCTCAGTAGCGGACGTGCAGGCCGCCATCCACGGGCACGATCACACCGTTCAGGTAGTCGCCTTCCATCGCCAGGAACCGCACGAGGCGCGCCACGTCCTCCGGCGTGCCGGCCCGGCCCATGGGGATGCGCCGCGCGATCGCCGCGCGCTTCTCGTCGCTGTACGACTCGGGCCACGCGACCTGGCCGGGCGCCACCCCGACCGTGCGGACGGACGGCGCGAGCTCGACGGCCATCGAGCGCGTCAGCATCACGAGCCCGGCCTTGCTCACGGAGTAGGCGGTGAATCCGCTGACCGGCCGGTCGGCGCCGATGTCGCACAGGTTCACCACACAGCCGTTCGTGCCGCCCGCGAGCCGCCCGGCGCGCAGCAGGCCGAGCAGGTCGCGCGCCAGCAGGAACGGCGCGCGCAGGTTCACGTTCACCATCCAGTCCCAGTGGGCGAGATCGGTCTGCTCGAAGGGCCGCGGCTCGAACACGCTGGCGTTGTTCACGAGCAGCTCGAGCCCGTCCCAGCGCTCGGAGACGGCGCGCACGACCTGCGCGCACCCCTCGACCTCGCCGAGGTCGCCCTGCACCACGTCGGCCTGGCCGCCCGCGGCGCGGATCGCGTCGACGGCCTCGAGCGCGGGCTCTGCGGACCGGTGGTAGTGGACGAGCACGTCCCACCCGGTGGTCCCGAGCTCGAGCGCGATGGCGCGCCCCACGCGGCGGCCCGCTCCGGTGACGAGGGCGCGCATCACGCCGGCTCCTCGAGCTCGTCCTTCAGCAGGTGCTTCACGACGTAGACGAACAGGTAGATGAGCGGGGTGTCGCACAGCGCGATCACGAGCTTGTAGACGTAGATCGTCGCCATGATCGTGACGCCGGTCCAGAAGTCCATCCCGAAGCCCAGGTAGAACAGGATCGAGTTCACGATCGCCGTGTCGAACAGCTGGCTGATCATGGTCGACCCGTTGTTCCGGAGCCAGAGGTGGCGGCCCTTCGTGAGCTGCTTCCAGAAGTGGTAGAGCCAGTTGTCGATGAGCTGCGCGCACAGGTAGGCCAGCATCGACCCGAACAGCAGGATGCCGTTGAGCGCGAAGACGCTCTCGAACGCGTGCTGGTAGTCGAGGTGCGTGGGGTAGAAGCCCGCGTTCTCGGGCGGCGCCCAGTACGGGTGCGGGTCGACGCGCATCGCGATCTGCGTGATCACGAGCATCCCCATCGACATCAGGAAGCCGAGCAGCACCATGAAGTCGGCGCGCTTCTTCCCGTAGATCTCCGACACGAGGTCGGTGAACAGGAAGGTCAGCGGGTAGGTGATGATCCCGGTCGTCAGCGCGAACTCGGGGTTGAACGGCGCCCGGAACAGCTTGATCCCGACGATGTTCGTGAGCACGAGCGTGACGACGAACGACGCCGCGATCAGCAGATAGATCCGCTCGTACAAGGGGTATTTGCGTTCGTCGACCCCGAGGTCTGCGACGTAGTCGTCCTGGCTCACGCGAACTCCTGGCGGCCCGCCTAACAAGTCGGGGCAGGTCGGGGGCGACGGGGTACCCTGAGGCCGTGTGGTTCCTCGGGCTCGCAGCATCCGCGGGAGTCGTCGCGATCGTCGAGGTCGACGGCGACACGACGCGGCTCGTCCGCGCCGTGCAGGTCGATTCGCCCGGCCGCGCGGCCGACTGGGCGCCGATTCCCCGGAACGACCCGCGGATCCGGTCGTTCCTCGGGGCCGACGGGGGCGAGGCCGTGCGCCTCGAGCGCGCGACGTTCCGCGTCCGGCTGCCCGATGGCGCCGTGCCCGCCGACCTCCCGCGCGCCGTGGAGGCCGCCCAGCGCCTGCACAACGACGCGCCCCCCGCCGAGCGCCTCGATCTGCTCGTGCTGGCCGAGGGCTACACGGAGGCTGAGCGCGCCGCGTTCGAGGCCGACGCCGACGCGTTGCTCGCCGGGCTGCTCGCCACGTCGCCCTTCGACCGTCACGGCGACCTGCTCAACGTGTGGCGGGCCTTCGGTCCCTCCGCCGAGTCGGGCGCCAGCAAGGACACCCGCTTCGAGCAGGTGACCCGCGACACCGCGCTGTCGTGCACGTACGGCTGCGGCGGCGCCGACCGCATCATCTGCTGCGACGACGACGCGGTGCTCGCGGCGGCCGACGCGTCCCTGCCCGAAGCCGACGCGATCTTCGTGCTCGTGAACGACGACGAGTACGGCGGGGCCGGGTCCTTCACGTACTCGGTCAGCTTCACGGGGCCCGACTGGATCCCGGTGGCCGTGCACGAGCTGGGCCACGTGCTCGGCGAGCTCTACGACGAGTACGACTACGGCTTCGACGCCGGCGCCTACGGAGTGAACTGCGCGCCCCTGCCGCCCTTCCTGCCCTGGGACGCGTGGCTCGACGAGCCCGGGATGGGCGCCTGGCCGGGCTGTACGTACTCGAACCTCTTCCGCCCGACCGATTCCGGATGCCGCATGCGGGAGCTCGACGGTCCGTTCTGCCCGGTGTGCCGCGAGGCGCTGGTCCGCGCGCTGCACGCGCACCTGCCGCCGCTGCTCGAGGCCCCCGCGACTGCGGCCCCCGGAGAGGCCGTGACCGTCGGGTCCTACGCGGGCACCACGGTGGAGTGGTCCGTGGACGGCGAGCCCTTCGCGACGGGCGCCACGGCGACCCTCCCGACGTGCGGCGCGGTCACCGTCACAGCCACGGTGGGCTCGGAGTGGGTGCGTTCGGATCCCGACGGCGTGATGTCTGCGTCGCAGCGCTGGGACCTCGGGCCCTGCCCCCGGGCGTGCGACACGGCGCCGGGCCCGTCCTGGCTGGCGGTCCTGCTGCTGCCGCTCGCGAGGCGTCGATGATCGGCGTCGCCGTGGCCACGGCGCTCTGCATGGCCGTCCTCGTCGCGTGCGAATACCGCCACCACCTCGTGGGGAAGGCCGTCTCGAAGACCCTGGCCTCGGCGGGCTTCGTGGCGATGGGCGTGTTGGCCGGTCTGCCGCTCGGGACGCCCGCGCAGATTGCGGTGTTCGTGGGCCTGCTGTTCGGAGCGGCGGGCGACCTGTTCCTGCTCTCCCGCGAGAAGCGCTGGTTCCTGGCGGGTCTCGGGAGCTTCCTCCTGAACCACGTCGCGTACGTCGTGGCGTTCGGCCTGCTCGGCGTCCGGCCGCTGCTGGCCCTCGGCGCCGCCGTACCGCTCGTGGGGATCGCGTACGTCGTGTGGCGCTGGCTCTCCGCGCGCGTCGGCTCCATGGCGAAGCCCGTGATGGCGTACATCGCGGTGATCTCGGCCATGGTCGCGTGCGCGGCGGGCGCGCTCGACACCGCGGGGCCCGTCCTGCTCGGCGCGGCCGTCCTGTTCTTCGCGAGCGACCTGTGTGTCGCGCGGGATCGGTTCGTGTCGCCCGGCCCCGAGAACCGCCTCGTCGGGCTGCCGCTGTACTACGGGGCTCAGCTCCTGTTCGCGTGGGGAGCCGGCTAGGTCTTCGCGACGCGCATGAGTCGTCCCGGGCGCATGCGAGGGGCACGTCCGTGTCGGAAGGGATCGAGCTTCGAGCGCCTGAGGCATCACGCAGATGACGCAGAAGGACGCAGATGACGCAGAAACGAGGCCGCCCCGGGTCGAGCGTCTTCGCGTCCCCGAGCGCCGAGTGGGACTGCTTGCGGATCGGATTCGAGACCTCACCAGAGCAGGCCGGCGTTTCGGCTGATCGGACCCGCCAACGGCCGCGCCGTCCGGGGAGAGGGAGAGGAAGCGAGAGCGCTGTGGACCGCTGTGGACCGCTGTGCGTGCCCGACCATCGGAAGCGCTCGATGCTGGAGCCGGAGCTGGGAGCGGGGACGGCCATCGATCCGACCAGAGCCGGGTCGAGTGTGACTCCCGCCGAGCAGAGCCGGCATGAAAGTGACTCCACTGACGCCGCGGACGCGCTCCACGGAGCGACCCGACGGTCGAAGCTTCAAAATCCCCTGCGGGGCCCGCGCGCCACCCCGGCCCGACCCCCGGAGATTCACGTTCAGGCCGACTCTGCCCGGCGGCATTCACATTCACGAGGGCTCTGGTTCCCCGAGGAGCGCCGAGCCTGGAGTCGACCGGATCCGCGGGTCGGATCACGCACAGCGAGCCACAGCGAGCCACAGCGCAGTCGCTCCTCCGCGACACGCCATCCGCTCCGCCGGACGAACCGCCTCGGCGCCCGCCTGCTCTGGTGAGCACCGCCCTCGATCCAGCCGCAGTCCTCCACCCCCATCCGGGGTTCGACCCGGTACGCCCCATCCGGGCCTCGTTTCTGCGTCATCTGCGTCCTTCTGCGTCATCTGCGTGAGGCCCTGAGACGCTCGGAGCCCGACCGCTTCCGACACAGAGGCACGTGCCGACCCTCGAAGTGGCCATGGAGCAAGGAAGGCCCGGAACCCCTCGCGCGTTGTAGGATGCGCCATGATCACCACACTGCTGTTCTCCGCCGCGCTCGCCGCTCCCTCCGGTTTCACCGAGGTGAAGCAGGCCAACGACTGCACCGTCTACAAGGGCACCGCCGGGGCCGACGGCGTGGTCCCGATCTACGCCGACTGCCACTGGTCCGAGATCGACCCCGACAAGCTGCACAAGCTCCAGTACGACTGGGAAGGCCACGCCGCTGTGTTCTCCACGGTGATCTCGTCGAAGATCGTGAAGAAGGACGGCGAGAAGTCCCTCGTCCACCAGGTCCACGCGATCTCGGGCGTCAGCAACCGCGAGGTCGAGATCTGGATGTGGCGCGAGCCCGTCGACGGCGGGTTCCAGTACTCGTGGAAGTCCGACGGTCCCGTGGCCGAGCCCGAGAAGGGCAACGTCGCGACCACGCGGCACGAGGGCTACTGGCGGGTCACCAAGCACCCCGACGGCGGAAGCCGCGCCGAGTACAGCCTGATCTACGACCCGGGCGGCAGCGTCCCGGGCTTCCTGGTCCGGTGGTTCCAGACCTCCGGCACCATCGCGACGACCGAAGAGCTGCGCGCGGCCGCCGCGAAGTAGGGCGGCGACGCGTGATACGGTCTCGCCCCAGCACGGGAGAGCGCGAATGCGATGGCTGACGATCCTGGGTGCCGCGGCGCTGTTGTACGGCGCGCCGGCACGGGCCCAGGAGAGCAAGGTCCTCAAGGCCGAGAAGATGATCGCCAAGGCCGAGGGTGGGAAGCCCTCGATGTACCTGAAGGCGTGGGACGCGCTCGCCGCCGCGAAAGAGAGCCCCGAGACCCGCGACGACCCGCACGTCTGGGTGCTCGTCGCGCAGACCGCCTGGCGCTTCGTCGAAGACGAGTCGCTCACCTCCCCGGTCCCCGAGCCGTGGGAGGTCACCCTGAAGGCGTGGGACACCGCCATCGGGAAGGGTGCAGCCGATGCCTACGCCGAGGCCGTCATCGAGGGCCTCGCCACGATGGAGGCCATCGAGAGCACCCACGCGACGAACGCCTACGAGGGGGGGCGTCTCGACGAGGCGTGGGTCTCGCTCGATCGCGCGGCCCGCTGCCAGGCGCTCATCCGGCAGGTCGGCCAGGTCGACCCGGGCCGTGAGCTCGGGTTCGTGAAGCTGCACCTCGTGGTCGCGACCGAGCTCGGCAAGCTCGACGAGGCGCGCGCGCTGCACGAGGCGCTCGGCAAGCTCGGGGGCCGCAAGGCCGGCACCACCCTCACCCTCGCGCGGGCCATCGCCGAGCGCGAAGGGGTCGACGCCGGGCTCGCCTTCCTGAAGCCGTTCGCCGAGAAGGTCCCCGACGACGCGGTGATGTTCGAGACCTACGCCGATTGGCTGCTCGAGCAGAAGCGCGACGCCGATCTGCGCGCCCTGCTCGAGAAGAACGCCGAGGTCGTCGGCAAGGCGCCCGCCATCACGCTGGTCCACGCCCAGCTGTGGACCAAGCTCGGCGACCTCGCCCAGGCCAACGCCGCCTACGAGCAGGCCCTCAAGGTCGACGGGCAGAACCAGGAGGTCCTGCGCGGCTTCGCCGACCTCGCGCTCGCGATCGGTCGCGACCACGCCGACCAGGCGGCGAAAGAGAAGGCGTACAAAGAGCGCAAGGATCTCCGCAGCAAGCGCGACGAGGCCTTCATGAAGGGCATGACGCTGCTCCAGAAGAGCCGCGAGCTCGAGCCCGGCCACCTGCCGACCCTCGAGAAGCTCCACGAGGTCTACATGGAGCTCGAGATCGACGATCCCGAAGAGGTCGCCGCGCTCGAGTCCGCCATCCAGGACGCGAAAGAGGCCGCGAAGAAGCCGGAGTGACCCCTCAGGCCACGCGGCCCTTGTACGACCGGATGCCCGCCGCGAGGATCTCGGCCGCGCGCTCGAGCTTCTGCTTCTCGAGCACCGCGGCGAGCCGGATCTGCGTGCGCCCGCGCGCGGGATTCGCGTAGAAGCCGCCCCCCGGCGCGACCACCACGCTCTCGCCGTCGAGGCGGAACGTGCTGACGAGGTACTTCGCGAATGCGTCGGCGTCGTCGACCGGCAGGTCGAGCATCGAGTAGAACGCGCCCGCGGGGCGGTTCGCGCGAACGCCTTCGACCGACGTGATGGCATCCATCATCGCGGCCACCCGCGCCTTGTAGGTCTCGCGGATCTCGTCGTAGTAGGACCCGGGCAGGCCCAGGGCCGCGATCGCGACGTGCTGGGCGAGCGGCTGGGGGCCGAGGCGGCTCTGGCCGAGGCGCTCGATCTTCTCCATCAGCTCGGCGTTGCGGGACAGCAGGAAGCCGAGCCGGATGCCGCAGGCGGAGTAGGTCTTCGAGAGCGAGTCGATGATCACGACGTGATCGGGCGCATCGAGCTCGAGCGCGCTGGTCGGCGGCGCCTCGAACCAGATGCGGCGGTAGACCTCGTCGGCGATGACGAACAGGTCGTGGCGGCGGGCCCAGGCGATGAGGCGCTCGAGCTCGGAGCGGCCGTACACCGCGCCCGTCGGGTTGCCGGGGTTCGAGAACAGGATCGCGCGCGTGCGCTCGGTCACGAGCGTGTCGAGCACGTCGTCGGGCGGGATCGCGAACCCGGTCTCGAGCGTCGTCGCGATGGGACGGATGCCCACGCCCACCACGGTGCCGAAGCCGTTGTAGTTCGTGTAGTAGGGCTCGGGGACGAGGATCTCGTCGCCCGGATCGCAGATCGCGCTGAACGCGAACAGCAGGGCCTCGCTGCCGCCGGTGGTCACGGCGACGTGCTCGCGCCGCAGATCGGAGCACCACCGGCCGTGGTACTCGGCCGCGGCGTCGCGGCAGGCGGGCAGGCCGCTCGCCGGCCCGTAGGCGACGACGGGCGGCTGGAAGGCGCGAATGGCCTCGAGCAGGGGCGCCGGGGTGGCGACATCGGGCTGCCCGATGTTCAGGCGGTGGAACACCACGTCGGGGTGCTTCATCGCCGTCAGATCGAGCTTCCGGATGGGGCTCTCCTGCAGGACGTGGGCGCGCTTCGAGAGCGTAGGCATCGGGGGGCCTCCAGCGAGGCCCCCCGTCTAACCCACGGCTGCGCTCAGGAGCAGCAGGTCTCGATGAGCAGGCGGGTCACGACGTACGGATCGATGTTCGCGCAGGGGCGGCGATCCTCGAAGTAGCCGTAGCCCTGCTTCGACACGTCGAGCGGGATGCGGATCGACGCGCCGCGGTCGGCGGTGCCGTACTTGAACTCGCGGTAGTTGCAGGTCTCGTGCAGGCCCGTGAGGCGCTGCTCGATGCCGTCGCCGTAGTGCTTGATGTGGTGATCGTGGCGCTTCGAGAGCTTCTGGATCGCCGCCTCGATGACCTTGATCCCGCCCGGCTCGCGCATCGACTTCGTGGAGAAGTTCGTGTGGGCGCCGGCGCCGTTCCAGTCGCCGTGCACGGGCTTCGGGTAGAGCGTGACGGAGATGTTGAACTGCTCGCCGAGCCGGTACAGCAGGTAGCGCGCGATCAGCAGGTGGTCGGAGCACTGGAGCGGCGAGGACGTGCCGATCTGGAACTCCCACTGGCCGGGCATGACCTCGGCGTTGATGCCGTAGATGTCGAGGCCGGCAGCGATGCACGCGTCGAGGTGCGCCTCGACCAGCTCGCGACCGAAGACCTCGTCGGCGCCGACGCCGCAGTAGAACGGACCCTGCGGCGCGGGGTACCCGCCCTCCGGCCAGCCGAGCGGGCGGCTGTTCCGGAACATCGTGTACTCCTGCTCGATGCCGAACCAGGGCTCTTCACCCTTGAAGCGCTCGTAGGTCTCGCGGAGCAGCGCGCGGGAGTTGGTGCTGTGCGGGTTGCCCTGGGCGTCGAAGACCTCGCACAGGACGAGGATGTGCGGCGTGCCGCGGATCGGGTCGGGGCACGTGAACACCGGCTTCAGGACGCACTCGGAGTTGTTCCCGGGAGCCTGGTTGGTGGACGAGCCGTCGAAGCCCCACTGGGGCAGGTCGTTCACGTCGGTGACGACGCGGGTCTTCGAGCGGAGCTTGTGGGTCGGCTCGGTGCCGTCGACCCAGATGTATTCGGCCTTGATCTTCACAGGTCCCTCGCGGGAGAGCGGACGCTGAGTGAGGCTTCACCCAGCCCTGCGCAGGCAGGTTCGACGCGTAACACGGCGATTGCTGCGCACCAGCAGAAAGGGTGCCGGCACCCGCTGGAGACGACCTAGAACTGGTCCTGGCGGACGTACTTCTCTTCGAGCGTGTCGGCGACGGCCGCGACCCGTGACAGACAGAAGTCGAAGTCGTCGAGCACGAGGTTGTCGAGCAGCGCGTTGTACACGACGAGGTACACGTCGCCCGACAGCGCGACCGTGGCGAGCGGGAGCTTGCTGTTGTCGGTGAGCATCGTCTCGGCGTCGACGTCGCCCTTGCGCGCGAAGGCGCTCTTGAACTCGACCATCTCGCGCCCTGCGGCGTCGAACCGGCGGACGATGATCTTCTGCGACCGCCCGTCGTCGTAGGACCAGACCATGGACATCATGTCCGGGTGGTCGTCCTGCAGCTTGTACTTGCCGCGCATGTGCTTCTGCACGTCGGACCAGCTCGTCATCGCTCCTCCGCTGCACGACCCTAGAAGCGGTCGGTGCCCTCACTCTGTTCGAGACCATCGGCCAGCAGGCTCACCTGGGTCAACTGCCAGAGAAGACCCTCGACGGTCGTGTGCGTCACGACTGCCTTCTGGACGACTACGAGAAACCGCCCGTGCTGCGCCACGGCGCCGATGGGGAGTGTCAGGTTGGCTGCGAGGAGCTCTGGCGCACCCAGGGTGCGCGCCTCGGCGAACGCAGACCGCAGCTCGACCATCTCGACCCCGGCCATGGCGTAGCGACGCGCCATCACGCGCTGGGCGCGCGACCCGATCTCGATGGTGACCGCGAACGCGTCGGAGTCGTCGCGATCGAGCGTATGGGTCGACTTCACCGCGGCGCGGAGCTCTTCGAAGGTCGCCATCAGCGACGCCTCGCGAAGACCAGCGCGAGCAGGCCGAGCGCGCCGAACGCCGGCTGCCCGGTGCGACACCCGCACCCCTGGCCGAGCGACGACAGCGGCACGCGGTTCGAGTCGCCGCCCCCCGGCGGCACGGGGACATCCGTGTCGGTGTCGCCCGGGATCCCGGTGTCGATCGGCGGCGGGTCGGGATCGACGACCGGCGGCGGCTCGATGTCGGGCGCCAGCGTGTCGAGCAGCGCGCCGATCAGGGCGGAGCGCGCGGCATCGTCGCCGATCGCGTCGAGCGGGAACCCGAAGAACGCGACGCCGTTCCCGAGCACGCCGGCGACCTCCTGGCCGCCGCCGTAACGCGCCACCACGGTGGTGCCGGGCGCCAGCACGTCGGCGAACTCGACCGGGTACCGGCCGTCGCCGTAGTCGACCGAGATGCCCGCGAGCACGCCCTCGCCCACGACGGCCGTGCTGGCCGCCGCGTCGGCGGCGAACGTCGCGCCGAGCACGTCGGTGGCGAAGGCGAGATCCGTGGCGGAGCCGCGCTCGTCGAGGTCCCACATGACCTCGGAGCCGCTCGCGATCAGCGTGCCGCCCTGCGCCACGTAGTCGCGGAGCATCGTCTGCTGCGCGTCGCTGAAGCTCTCGTCGGCCGTGCTCTCTTCGCCGGCGGCCCAGATCACGACGGCATAGGCGTCGAGGTCGAGACCGGGCAGGGCCTCGTCGGCCGCGAAGTCCCAGAACCACCCGGCATCCCCGACGGCACCCCCCAGCGGCACCGCCATGTCGGACATGTTCACGGCACGAACGTTCATCCGCCGCACCAGACCGAGGGTGTTGATGTTCTCGGAGTCGAGCATGCCCGTGTCGAAGCGGTCGAACGCGCCCACGACGAGCACCGCGGCATACCCGTCGGGCGAGTGCCGGGCGCCGGCGAGCTCGGACGGGAAGCTCTGCCCGCCGTCGTTCGTCGCGACGATGCGCCAGTACCGGTTGGCGTAGGGCGGGTTCACCACGGTGGTCGTGCCGCTCACCGCGAACCCGTTGTCCCACGAGCGGCCGTCGGCGCTGGTGTAGACGATGTACCCGGTGGCCGCGTCGCCATCCGCGCCGCCGCTGGGCCCCGGCTGCCACGACAGGCGGATGCCGCCACCCGGCTCGTGCACCGCGCGAACGGCGAGCGGAGGCTCGGGCGGGAACACGGGCGCCACGCCATCCTGCTGGGCGAAGTAGCGGATGATGGCCTGCGCCATGCCCCGCGACACGTCGCGGCGGAACGCCGGGTGCTTGAGGTGGGCCGCGTCGTCGGGGTTGTCGTGGAACGCGAGCTCGACGAGGGCCGCGGGCATCTCGTCGTTGTAGTTCGGGTTGACCTCCGCGAAGCAGGCGCGGTTCACGCCGCGGTCCTGCCAGCCGGCGTCCCAACGGGTGGTGATCTGCGACATGATCTCGGTCTGGAGCAGATCGGTCAGCGTGTAGCTGCCGGACACCGCGGAGCTGCTGCACTCGGCCGCATGGGGCGAATCGGAGCCGCCACCCGCGTAGTAGACCGTGGTGCCGCGCGCGGGGGAGTCGGGCGCGCCGGTCAGCGCGTTGCTGTGCCAGGACACGTACACCGCGTCCTCGCCGCCCGGATGCTCCCACTTCGCCCACCGCGAGCGCGCGCTCGGGTCGCTGCCGTCGCCGTCGGACGAGGGGTCGTACACGGAGGTCGGGGCCCCGAGGTACTGCACGCCCTGCACCGCGCCGCCCTCCCAGCGGGGCCGGCCGGTGGTCTGGCCGTTGCGCGCGACGATGCCCATCCCGCCGCCGATCCGCACCGCGTCGGCCGAGAGCCAGCGCCCGGCCTGGGCCGAGTCGCCGATCAGCTCGACGGTGAGGCTGTTGCCCGCCGTGAGCCAGACCTGCTCGGTGTACTGCCAGGTCGAGCCGTGCACGGTCTGGTCGTAGAACCGGTCGATCACGCCGCCCGGATGCGTGATCCGGTAGTGCGCGTCGGTCGCGTTGGCGCTGTCGGAGTCCCAGCTGACGTACACCGCGTAGTACCCGTCGGCCGGGACGACCGGCGACCACGTGGCCGTGCCGCCACCATCCGCGGGGAACCGCCGCGTGGTGCCCGCATCGAACGGGTCGACGCCGTACGCGTAGGTCGACGCGGAGGCGAAGCCGTCGCCGAAGGTCTCGAACCCCGCGCCCGCCTCGGTGTACCCGGAGCCGTCGTTGTCGGCGATCGCCGTGGCGGTCTGGAGATCGCGCTCCTTGACCGTGAACACCGATGCGCCCGCGTTCTCGAGGTACGCCGTGAGGTACTGGCTGGCCCCCTCGGGGTTGTGCAGGTCCTCGACCGTCTCGTGGATGTTGCCGCGCTGCGTCGCGAAGCGCCCGAGGGCCTCGGACCAGATCCACCCGTGGCACTGGGAGAGGTACACCGCCTTGCCCGACAGGCTGCCGGTCGTGGGGCCCGGGTTGTCGATCGGCCCGTTCGAGAACGGCTCTTTGTCGGGGACGCCCGGCTGCGCGGGGATCCGGTCGAGCACGGGCACCAGGGCCCCGGTCTCGGCATCGCGCCCCATCAGGCGGACCACGCGGGCGCCCGGTGGCGCGGCGGCCGCCGCGAGCTCGAGCAGGTCTTCGTGCGTGTCGACCGAGAACGTCGGACCGATCGGCTCGTGCAGCACGGCCTCGTAGACGCCATCGCCGACGACGCGGCCGGTGAAGGGGAGCGGAGAAGCCCAGGCGTACAGCGACAGGAGGATCAGCATGATGGCCCCAAGTAGCCCGATTCACGACGGCTTGACGGGTCGTCTGCGCGGACGCCGGATCGCTCTGGTACGATCCCCGTGCCTGCCACCTTTTTTCTGCGCGGTGCTTTGATGTTGCTCTTCTCTTTGTCTGCCTGGGGCGCCCCTGCGTCCGTTGTCCTGCCGCACTGCGGCTCTCCCCTGCCCCCGCGGTTCGACGCCTCGCTGCCGATCCCGGCACGGGCCCCCCGAGCCCAGGGCGGCGCGCCCGACCCCGTGCTCGCCGTGCGCGACGCCTACGGCGACTTCGCGATGCACGAGACGCCGCACTTCGCCATCAAGTGGGGCCCGGCGCTCGATCCGGATCCCGACGCGCTCGCCGGGATGGCCGCCGATCTCGAGGCGATCTGGCAGCGGCAGGTCGTCGAGCTCGGCTGGCCCGCTCCGCCCGGCAGCGACCAGTACAAGCTCAACGTGTACCTCGCGAACCCGCCCGGAGTGCCC
Organism: Alphaproteobacteria bacterium; assembly: GCA_020632875.1. GTDB lineage: Bacteria > Myxococcota_A > UBA796 > UBA796 > JACKEQ01. The sequence goes on along the minus strand of JACKET010000001.1, from coordinate 400,452 downwards.
GACATCCCCTTCCCGGGCGGCTTCGTCGACGTGGACCCCGAGAACCAGCCCTTCCTGGGCCTCTCGATCGAGGCCCTGCAGAGCTACGAGGGCGCCGGAGACGGGTGGGCCGCGTGGGTCATGGCCCACGAGCTGAACCACGCGCTGCAGCTCGACAGCAACGCCTTCCTCGACGGCCGGTACGGGCCGTGGTTCTGGGAGGCCACCGCGAACTGGGTGGTCCCCGAGACCTGGGGTGGCGGCGCGGAGCCCGAGTGGGGGCTGTTCCTGCTCAACCCGCACATCGGCGTCGACATGTGGTCGCTCGACTGGGACGACCCGGTCCGCGAGGCGCGCCAGTACGACAGCGCCATGTTCCTGCACTGGCTCACCGTCCAGCAGGGCCTCGGCCACGACCTGATCCGGGACGTGTGGGTCGACGGCACGCCCGGCGACGAGCCGCTCGACCTGCTCGACGCGCGCGTGCCGGGCGGCATCCGGGCCGCGTTCTCCGAGTTCGCGGCGACCTTCGCCGTGAACGACCACGACCTCGTCGAGGTCTACGAAGACGGCATCGCACAGCTCGGTCAGTCCGAGCCCGACAACCGCATCGCGGCCGTCGTGGCCCCTGGCGGCACCCCCGTCCCGGAGCGGCCCCCGCGCGCGCTGCGCCCGGAGGGGTTCGGCTGGAGCCACGTCGTCTGGGAGTCCACCGGCGACCACCTCATGGTGGTGGACGTGGCGCCGAACCCGACCGGCTCGCGCGACACCCCCACCGTGATGGACGGGTACGTGATCCGCGAGCGCGACGAAGCGTTCCAGCGATTCGCGCCCGGAGAGGCCGTGCAGACCGCGGACGGCGACGTGCTGCACCTCGTCGTCGTCGCCGTGCCCGAGCGGCTGCTCGCGAACGAGGTCTTCGGCTACGAATACACGTTCGTCGACGTCTCGGCGTCCCCGGAGCCCGACCCGATCCCCGAAGAGGCCGGCGGATGCGGCTGCGCAGCGCCCCCCGGCGGCCGCGGGGCCGCGTGGATGGGCCTGCTGGCGCTCGCTACGGGAACTGCGTCGCGGAGACGGAGACCGGCTCGCCCTTGAGCAGCGGCGCGGCCGAGGTGACCCGGCAGCTGTCGCGGTCGTAGGTGAACGGCGCGTCACCGAGCGGATCGGTGGGGATCGCGGCGAGCAGCCCGCCCGTGACGAGCTCTTCGAGCTCGCGTGGGCAGGACCCGCGCTGGCGCTTGTAGCGCTGGAGCGCCACGGCGATGAGCAGCGCGCGCCCGCGGGCGTGGGTCTCGGTGGCGAGGCCGTCGACCTGCACGCCGGCCTTGCCGAAGCCGCGGAACTTCGAGTCCCACGTCGACATGTCGTGCTCGGCGACCCACTCCTTCATGACCTTGTGCCGCTCGGGGTAGGGCTTGCTCGCCACGTCGGGCATGCTCTCGAGGGACGCGATCACGCCGTCCATCGACTCGAGCATCGCCTTCGCCCGCAGCGGCGTGGGCGGGTTCGCCTCCCAGTCGGCGCCGAGCAGATCGGCGAGAAGCAGACGGGCGCCCGCACGCCAGTGGAGCTGGGCGCTGTCTTCGTTGTCGGCGAGGAGCTGGAGCTCGGCCTGCACCTCTTCGAGCTGCCCGTCGAGGTAGCCCTCGGCCAGCGCGTGCCCGAGGGCGATGTAGGCGGACTCCATCACCGCCGCGCCCTCCTTGAACTCGTAGAGGCCGCCCGCCGCCTGGATGTCGCGGCCGACCCAGAGCGCCTTGCGGAGGTCGGGAACGCGGTCGGCGTCGACCCACGAGCCGACGAGGATCGCGCGCGTGATCACGGGCCCGGACGGCTGCTGCTCGGACCCGGTGCGGACCAGGCGGCTGTTCTCGCTGCAGTCGGCGGCGGAGAGGAAGGCGTCGACGGAGGGCTGGAGCTCTTTCAGGGTGCGGGTGAGCTCGCGGGCGCGCTGATCGCTCGGCGCCTCCTTGAAGCGGTCGACCTTGCCGACATCGAAGGCACCCACGTCGCCGAAGAGGCTCTCGGCCTCTTCGCGCAGCCTGCCGGCGTCGCAGTCGCCCGACCAGTTGCGGGACACGCGCTGCGGCGACCAGTCGGCCGTGGCGAGGACGCGGTCGCGGACCTTGATCCGCTCCTGTCCGTAGTACCAGGCGCCGCCGAACCAGGTGCCAGCCGCGACGGCGAGAACGCCGAGGACCGTCGCGAATACGAGACCGCCGAGCGCGATCCCACTGCCGTTTCCGTTGCTCACTTCACTCCCTGGAGCTGGGTGGGCGCATCATGCCATGGTGCACGGGATGCGGATCACCACCTGGAACGTGAACGGACTCCGAGCAGCAGTCGGGAAGGGCTTCGGAGAGCACCTGGAGGCGCTGGGCCCCGACGTGCTCCTGCTCCAGGAGGTGCGCGCCCGGCCCGGGCAGCTGCCCGGTGCGTGGAGCGCGCCGCCGGCCTGGCACGCGCTCTGGCATCCCGCTGAGCAGCCCGGCTACGCCGGCGTCGCCGTCTGGTCGCGCACGCCCGCCGAGATCCTCGAGACCGGGCTCGGCACGGCCGACCCCGAAGGTCGCGTCCTCCGCGTGCGGGTGGGCTGGCTGCAGGTCGTGAGCCTGTACGTGCCGTCCGGGTCGAGCGGCGAGCTGCGCCAGGCCACGAAAGAGGCGTTCATGGCGGAGCTGCTCGCCTGGACGCGCCCGCTCGCGGCACTCGACGAGCCCGTCGTCATCGGCGGCGACTTCAACGTGGCGCCGACGCCCGACGACCTGTTCAATCCCACCGGGAACAAGAAGAACTCGGGCTTCCTGCCGCACGAGCGGGAGTGGTTCGCGGAGCTGCTCGAGTCGGGCTGGACCGACCTGTTCCGCGCCCACCGCGGCCCCGGGAAGGGCCCGTGGAGCTGGTGGTCGAACCGCGGGAAGGCCCGCGAGCTCGACCGGGGGTGGCGGATCGACTTCCTGCTCGGCAATGCTGCCGCCGCGGCGCGGCTCGAGCGCGCGCACATCCGCAAGGAGGCCGGCATCACCGTGTCGGATCACGCCCCCGTCACCGTCGATCTCCGGAGGCGCGTGTGACGCGACCGCTCCTGCTCGGCCTCTCGGCGGTCGGGCTGGTCTTCGGCTGGTGGACGTTCTGGTTCCTGTGCGACGACGCGTTCATCGCGTTCCGGTACGTCTCGAACAGCCAGCTCGGCTACGGGTACACCTGGAACCCGCCGCCGTGGAGCCCCGTCGAGGGGTACAGCTCGTTCCTGTGGGTGTTCCTGCTCGACTGGATCTGGACCCTCACGGGCGTCGAGCCCCCCGAGGCCGCGAATCCCCTCGCCCTCGCCTTCGCGTTCGTGCAGCTCGGCGCGGTCGTCGCGATCGTCGACGGGCTCGAGCTCGGCTCGCTGCGGGCCCACCGCACGGCCGTGCTGGGCGCCGTGCTGCTCGGCACCCTGACGAACCGCACGTTCCTCGCGTGGACGAGCAGCGGGCTCGAGACCTCCATGTTCGACGCGTTCGTGCTCCTGTGGCTGCTCGCGGGCCTGCGCGGAAACGTGCCGCTGCTCGCGCTCTTCGCCGCGCTGCTCGAGCTGTCGCGCCCGGACGGCCTCCTGTACTGCGCGGCCACCGTGCCGATCGCGCTCGTGCTGGGGCGGCCCGGCGCGCTGTGGCCGCTCTGCCTCGCCGCGGCGCACGAGGCCTGGCGGATCGCGACGTACGGCGCGCTGCTGCCGAACACCTACTACGCGAAGGTCGCCGAGCCGTGGCCCGAGATGGGCGTCGCCTACTTCGCGAGCTTCGTTCTGGAGTACGGGTACTGGCTGCTCGTCCCGCTGGTGCCGCTCGCCCTGCGCCATTCCTGGCGGCACCGCCCCGACCTGCTGTGGCCGCCGACCCTCGCGCGCATCGGGGTCGTGGGCACGCTGGCGTTCCACTTCGCGTACTACACGCTCTGGATCGGCGGCGACCACTTCGAGTACCGGGTGTACGCGTGGGCCGTCCCCCTCGTGTGGATCGGCGCCGTGAAGGGGCTCGACACGCTGGCGTGGCGGCCGTCCCGCGCGTTCGTGCTGCTGGGCTGCGTGTGGCTCGCCGGCCTGCCGCTGCCGTGGACGCTGTGGGCCCAGACCCACGACATCGAGGTGCGCCACCAGCGCGGAATGCCGACGTACAAGGTCGACAAGCACTTCCCGCTGCCGCTGCGCCCCCTGTCGATGGCCTTCGACGGGCTCCAGGGCCACCTCATCTCGCACTTCGTCGGGATGCGGTCGCAGACGCACAAGATCTACCTCGGCTACCAGCGGAGCCGGTTCCCCACCCGCGAAGAAGGCGCGTCCATCCGGGGGGATCTGCCGGTCATGCGCCACACGAGCGTCGGGTACCCGGCCTGGGTCCTCCCCCACGTCGCGATCATCGACGAGTACGGCCTGAACGACGCGGTGATCGCGCGCAACCGCGAGCCCCGGAGCCGCGGCCGGCTGATGGCGCACGAGCGCAAGCCGCCCGCGGGCTACGTCGAGTGCTACAAGCCCGACGTGCGCTTCGACAAGGAGGGTCGGCTCGTCCCCCGGCGGAAGCGGGCGTTCACCGAAGACGACGTGAAGCGCTGCGAAGCCCGGGGCTGGGAGGCCATCGGGCGCTGACGGTCAGCCCGCCCAGGCGGGCAGCGGCACCGGATCACTGCGCCATCCGCCGCCCTCCAGGCCCACGTGGTGGAGCAGGAACGCGGCACCCTCCGGCGCGTCGGGAGGCGTCGGACCGCCGCCGTACAGGGTGTCGCCCGCCAACGCGAGCCCTACGAACGCGGCGTGGACGCGGATCTGGTGCATCACGCCGGTCTCGATGACCGCGCTCCACAGCGTGCCGTGCACCCGCTCGAGCCGCGTGCGCGCCGGGTACCACCTCCCGCGGTGGGGCGTCGAAGGCCCGCGCTGCACGACCATCCGCCGCTTGTGCCCGCGGTCGTGGGCGATGGGACGGTCGATCGCGTTCGCGTCCCACGGCACGTCGCGCCGCGCCACGAAGCGGTACGTCTTCCGGAGGACGCCCGACACGAACGCCTCCCGCATCCGCCCCAGCTCGTCGGGGTCGTTCGCCACCCACACCGCTCCGGAGGTCGACACGTCGAGGCGATGGGCGATGCCCCCTGTAAAACCCTCGGGCCAGTCGAGCTCTGCACGCCATGGCTCCTCGAGGAGCAGGCGCGCCAGCACGCAGTCGCCCGAGGGGTCGGCATGCGGCGGGAAGACCGTGAGGCCGGGCGTCTTGAGGACCGTTCGCGGCATCCCCCCTTCATATCGCGCCGCAACCGTTGTAGGCTGCGCGCCCATTCCCATCCCTGGAGGGACCTTGGTCATCACCGCGCTCATCGCGCTCGTCGGCTGCGGCGGCGGCGCTCCGCCCCCCTCGTCCACCCCCGAGGGCAAGCTCTGCGGCCGCGCGTACGGCTCCACGATCGACTCGCTCGACGAGCTGTACACGAAGGCCGGCAAAGACATGCCGAAGACCGTCCCGAAAGAAGACTACGTCAAGCTCTGCGTCGAGATGGGATTCACCGAAGCGCAGCTCAAGTGCCTCGATCCGAAGATCGAGAGCGTCGACGAGACCTGCAAGAAGACCCTCGAGTCGGTGGTCGACAAGAAGAAGAAGCTCGCCCAGTCCCTCCTCGTGAAAGACGCCGCGCCCCCCGCGGGTGAAGAGAAGAAGGAGGAGGGCGGCGAGTGAGCGAAGAAGAGCGCGAGCAGACCGGGCGGAAGAACCCATTCGAGAGCTTCAAGGTCGAGATCGACCCCGAGCGGATCGACGAGACCCTCGAGCGCATCCGCGAGCGGGTCCGCGACTCGTTCGCTGCCGGCCGGTACACGAAGGTCCGCCTGTCGTACCGCGGCCGCACGATCCTGCCCGACATCCCGCTCGCGGTGTTCCTCGCCACCGAGGGCGTCGCGTTCTGGCTGATCAGCCCGCTCCCGGCGCTGCTCGTGAACCTCGGCGCGAAGGCCGTGCTCGACGTCGAGTTCATCCACGAGGCCGACGAGCTCGTGCAGGAGGGCCTCGCGCTCTACCTCGACGGCGAGATCGAAGCCGCCGAGAGCAAGTACCGCCAGGCGCTCGAGCGCCGCGAAGACGACCCGAGCGCGCTCTACAACCTCGGCACGCTGCTGCGCGTGTCGGGCCGCAAAGACGAGGCGCTCCGCGTGCTGCGCAAGGCGGCGATGGGCCCCGAGGGGCACCCCGACGTGGTGCGGGCCGCCGAGGCAGTGCAGAAGCTCGAGAACCCGGTCAAGCGCCTGTAGCGTTCGGCGGTCCGGCCTCGGGGGACCGGGACCGGGACCGGCCGTGGACCGTGGACCGTGGACCGTGGACCGAAGGAGGCAACGACGCTTCGAACGTCGTGTCTCCCCCGGCGAACCGGGACGGGCTGGGGTTGCGGACCGGCCGGACCTACTCCGCGACGACCGCGATCTCGGCCATCGCGCGGCCGCCGTGGCCGCTCGCCGTGACGTACGCCGTGCCTGCGCTCTCGCCCTTCAGCAGGCCGCCCCCGTCGACCGACAGGATCTCGGGCGCCGACGACACGTAGACGACCGCGGTGGGCGGCGTGGACTGGCCGCCGAGCTCGGCGATCACGACCAGCTGGTGGGTCTCGCCGATCGCCACGCTGGCCGGGATGCGCTCGAACCGCAGCACGAAGTCGGGCTCGACCTCGAGCTGCCAGCTGACCGATTGGCCCTGCCAGGAGCCCGTGATCTGCGTGGAGCCCTCGCCCGCCGCGATCACCCGCCCGTCGTCGCGGATCGATGCGACGCGCTCTTCGGAGACGGACCACACGAGCCCTTCGGGCACCGAGCCATCCGACAGGCGCACGATCGGCGCCTCGACCTCGCCGAGCTCCTGGACGCGGACGTGCGGCTCGCCCTCGAGCATCAGCTCGGGCGTCGTGCCACCGCAACCGACGAGCGCCACGACGAGGGTCGTGTGCAATCCGCACCTCCGAGCACACCGATACCGACGCGCCGACCCCACCGCGAGTCATCCTTTGTCACACGGCCCGCGGGTACACCTCCGGAGCGTGCCGGGCTATGTTCGCCGCGCACGAGGGGCGCTTCGGATGGATCTGGTCACTTCATCGGTGTTCGCACCGGGCACGGGCACGACGCGTGCGTACCTCGACCAGATCCTGCTCGAGCCCCGCTACGGGCTGCTGGCCGTGGCCGACGCGCCCGGCTCCGACCCCGAGGGCCGGGCGGGGATCCGCATCGCGCTCGACACCGTGCGATCCCACGTCGAGCGCAACGAAGACATCCTCCAGCGCTTCATCCGCACCCCGGCGCCCGAGCTGCGCAAGCGGATCCTGGCGATCATCGAAGAGGCCTACGCGCGCGCCGCGCAAGAGATCTTCGCCTTCGCGCGCCGCCGCAAGGGCGTGGTCGTCACGCTCGACATCCTCCTGCTCCTCGAGCACGAGGCGTTCATCGGGCACATCGGCGACGGCCGCGTCTACCTCGTGCGGCGCGGGCTCGTGCACCAGCTCACGGTCGACCACTCGCGCGGCGACGACGCCGCGGTGTTCGAGAAGGATCAGTCCCACGACACCGACGCCACCGTGGGCGATCGCCACTTCACCCGCGCGCTCGGGCCGCAGCCGCGCGTCCGGGTCGAGTCGCTCTGCATGGAGCTCGTGCACGGCGATCGCTTCATCGTCGCGAGCGCCCACCTCCACCGGGCGATCCCCGAGAGCATCCTCAACACGCGCTTCGCGAGCGAGCACCTCGACGGCCTCGGCCCGGCCCTCGTCAGCGATGCCGGGGGCGGCGCGCTGGTCGCGGCCTGCGCGCAGCTCGGGTCCGGCGAGCCCTTCACGCCCGACTCGGCGCAGTCCCGCCTCGCGATCCTCGCGCCCATGCCGCTCTTCGCGCACTGCAACGAGCGCGAGCTGCGCGCGGTCGCCCAGGCCACGCGCCCGCGGCGGTTCCCCGACGGCACGATCATCTTCGAGCAGGGCCACCCGGGCACCGAGCTCTACCTGCTGATCTCGGGCGCGGTCGACATCATCCAGGATGGCCAGAAGATCGTCACGCTCGGCCCGGGCAGCAACTTCGGCGAGATGGCGATGCTCGACGAGCCCAGCCGCAGCGCGTCGGCCGTCGCGGCCGGCGAGTCCGAGCTCATGGTCATCCCGCGTGACGCCTTCTTCGCGATGCTCAAGGGCAACCCGATGCTCGCGGTGAAGATCCTCTGGAACATGCTCCTGCGCCTGTCGGCCAACCTCCGGCGCACCTCGAAGCGACTCGCGGATCTCGAGCAGCAACGCCGCGGATGACCTCCACGCAGAAAATGCTCGTGTCGACGGGCGTTCTCGGCCTGTGCCTCGCGGCCGGGCTGTCCGTGGTCTCGTCGCTCGACCTCACCACCCGCGAAGAGGACACCGGGGCCGATGCAGACGAAGACGAGGGGCCGGTCGTCCGGAGTGAAGACGACCCGCCGAACATCGTGGTCTTCCTCGTCGACGACGCGGGCTACGCCGACTTCGGCTTCACGGGGTCCGAGAGTTTCCACACGCCGCGCATCGACGCGCTCGCCGCCGAGAGCGTGCGGTTCACGAACGGCTACGTCACGGCCTCGCTGTGCAGCCCGTCCCGCGCGGCGCTGCTGACCGGGCGCTACCAGCAGCGGTTCGGCCACGAGCTGAACCCGCCCCCCACCGCGGCCATCGAAGCGGGGCTGCCGCGCACGGTCACCACGCTGGCCGACCTCCTCCGGGGCCAGGGCTACAAGACCGCCGCCATCGGCAAGTGGCACCTCGGCATCCACAAAGAGCTCCAGCCGAACCAGCGCGGCTTCGACTACTTCTACGGATTCCTCCGCGGCGAGCGCACGTACTTCCCGCAGACCGCGCACGGCGCCCAGGCGATGAAGCGCGACAACCGCGTGGTCGACGAGGACTTCGAGTACCTCACCGACGAGCTCGGCGCAGACGCGGCCCGGTGGATCGACGCGCACGCCGGCAGCCCGTTCTTCCTGTACCTCGCGTACGGCGCGGTCCACATGCCGCTCGAGGCGCTCCAGTCCGACCTCGACGAGCAGGACCCCGATCTCGTCGGCAACCGCCGCCGGCTCGCCGCGATGACCGCCTCCCTCGACCGGTCCATCGGCCTCGTCCTCGACGCCCTCGACGAGCACGACCTCGCCGACGACACGATCGTGTTCTTCGTCAACGACAACGGCGCGGGCGGCAAGAACGAAGGCGACAACGCGCCCTACCGCGGCGGGAAGAGCTCGCTCTACGAGGGCGGCGTCCGCGTGCCGTTCACGGTGCGCTGGCCCGGCGTCGCGACCGCCGACACCGTGTACGACGCGCCGGTCTCGACCATCGACATCGCGCCCACCGCGCTCGCGGCGGCGGGCCTCCCGCTCGGCAAGGTGCCTCTCGACGGCGTCGATCTCGCGCCGTGGCTCGGCGGCAAGGCCGAAGGCGTGCCGCACGAGGCGCTGTTCTGGCGCCAGGGCACGAACTGGGCGGTCCGGCAGGGCGATCTGAAGCTCGTCGAGACCAAGGGGAAGCCTCCCGAGCTCTACGACCTCGCGACGGATCCGGCCGAGGCCACCGACCTCGCCGCGGCGCGGCCCGACGATCTCGCCGCGCTGCGTGCGCTCTGGGACGTCTGGGACCGCGACAACGTCGAGCCGGCCTTCGAGTCGAACACCGAGCACCGCGTGTCGAACAAGCAGGGCAAGGCGAAGGGCAAGAAGAAGGCGAAGAGCCCCTGAGCGGCGCGGAGGCGCGTCAGTTCGTGTAGAGGTTCCGGAAGAACCGGTCGGACCGGATGCTGCCGAAGTTGCCCTCGCACCCGTCCCACGAGAGCCACACGAGGTGCGCCTTGCCCTTGATCTGGTCGGCGCGCACGAAGCCCCACCGGCGCGAGTCTTCCGAGAAGTCGCGGTTGTCGCCCATCACGAAGACCTGGTCTTCGGGGACCTCGACCTCGCGGAAGTCGGAGAGCGCGGACGACAGGCCCTTGTTGGTGAGGACCTCGTGCTTCAGGCCGGCGAGGTCTTCGACGTAGCGGCGCGTGCCGATGGGGCGGCACGTGGAGTCGACGAAGTCGTACGCATCCTGGTACTCGCGCTTCATCTCCTCGCCGTTGATGAAGATCTTGTTGTCGCGGACCTTGATGCGATCGCCGGGCACCGCGACGATGCGCTTGATGTAGTTGGTGGACTCTTCGAGCGGGAAGCGGAACACGATGATGTCGCCGCGCTGGGGCTTCGCGAGCTCGAGCAGCTGGTACCGCGGTACGACCCACAGGAAGTCGAGGAACGGGATCTCGACGATGGTGGCCGGCACCCAGATGCCGTAGCTGAACTTGCTCACCGCGACGTGGTCGCCGATGAGCAGCGTCGGCACCATGGAGCCCGACGGGATGCGGAACGGCTCGAACACGAAGGTGCGGATGAAGAGCACGGCGAAGATCGCGGGGCCCCACGACTTCACGAAATCCACGACCTTCGCCATGGCGCCCTTGGGCGCCTCGTCCTGGTCGTCTTCCGTCGAGTTCGTCAATGCCGCTCCGGCCGGTGGGGAGCCGTCCGATATCGCCCGGACGTCGTACCGACCAGCATCGGGCACTATTGCAGCAGGGAGCCCGATGACGTCCGACCCACTGGCACTGGCGCTGCAGCGTCCCCCGACGCGAATCGACCCACAGGGCGCGAGGCGCGCGGGCGTCGCGCTCGTGATCGACCCCGACGACACGGTGCTGTTCATCCGGCGCGCCGTGAAGCGCGGCGACCCGTGGAGCGGGCACGTCGGCCTGCCGGGCGGGCACGCGCTCCCGGGCGAGTCGTTCCTGGACGCCGCGGTCCGCGAGACCCTCGAGGAGGTCGGGATGGACCTGTCGAGAGCCGCCGCGCTCGGCACGCTCGACGACCTGCGCACCCCTTCGTCGCTGCCCACGAAGGTCGTGCAGCCGTGGGTGTTCCGCGCGCCGGCGCTCGGGCCGTACACCCTGCAGGCCGACGAGGTGGCGAGCGTGCATCCCTTCCCGCTGCACGCGCTGCTCGCCGGCGAGGGTCGAACGACCTTCCAGCTCGACCACGGCGGCTCGAAGTGGACCCTGCCCTGCGTGGACTTCGACGGCGTCCGGCTGTGGGGCCTGACGCTGCGGATCGTCGACGAGCTGCTCGATCGGCTGGACGGCCGCGGGCAGGGCCTCGACCGCATGTGAGGGGCGTGTGCTTGTCCCCTTCCCTCCGTGCGGCATAAGTCTGGAGCGGAGGGCAGGGTGCCGACGCTTCTGATCGTGGACGACGAGACTGCCCTCGTGCGGGTCCTGCGCGAGGCCTTCGAGCTGCAGCTCCCCGACGTGGTGGTGCGCTGTGCGTTCGACTGGGACGAGGCGATCGCGATCGTCGAGGGCGACGGCGGGCCCATCGACCTGCTGCTCACCGACCAGCACCTCGGCGCACACACGGGCACCGACCTCTGCGCCGCGGCCCAGGCGCGGTTCCCGCACGTCCGGATGCTGATCTACACGGGCAAGGCCGAGCCGGGCGTCGAAGCGGCGGCCAACGCCCTGGGGGCGCGGGTGTTGTGGAAGCCGCAGCGCCTCGCGACGCTGGTGAGCGAGATCCGCGCCGAGCTCGACGCGGCGGGCCCGGGCTGACGCGCCGCACGTCAGAACATGTAAACCGGCCTTGTTGCGCCCGACGCGCGTGACGAAGATCCACACATGTCGACCTACGTGTCCCTGTCGGACTTCGCCGAGACCTGGCAGCGCGAGGATCCCCGCGAGATCCCGCCGTGGGTCGTGGCCGCGCACCTCCCGCTCGACCAGCTCGGGGTCCGCGAGCGCCTGGAGGACGTGCTCGACACCGTGACCGCCCTCCAGCGCGCCGACTGGCTCGAAGACGGCGTGTACATCGGGCCCTCCGCGCTCGGCGACACCTACAAGGAGCTGCTGCACTGCGCCCGGCGCCTGCACATCGCGGTGCCTCCGGCCGTCGCCGCCGGCGCTCCGATGAGCATGCAGGGCGCGTTCGGCACCGACGGGCGCGCGTTCCTGTACCTGTCGACGTTCTTCCTGTCCGGCACCACGCCCGAGGTGAAGCAGTTCCAGCTCGGCCGGCTGTGCGGGCACATCGCCGCGCGCCAGGTCACCGCGAACACGCTCTACGCGCTGGTGGTCGACCAGAACGGCCTCCGCAGCGTGGCGCGCCGCGCGGTCGGGCCGATCCTCGAGGTCTTCATGGCCCCGCTGTCCCTCGGCGTACGGCTCGCGCTGTCGCACTGGCACCGCGCGGCGGAGCTGACGGCCGATCGCGCCGGGCTCCTGTGCTCCCGGGACATGGACGGCGCCGGGCGCGCCCTCCTCAAGCTCACGATGGGTGTGAACCCGACGCTCACCCACCAGGAGTACCTCGACCAGCTCAAGCGCGTGCACGAGTCGAGCTCGCCCGGGAAGTGGGCCGAGCTGATGGCGGCCCGCCCGTGGACGCACAAGCGCCTGAAGGCCCTCGAGGCGTTCCACGACAGCGAGATGTACGCGCGCCTCACGGGCCGCGAGCCCGTGCCGGACGCGCTGTCCGACGACGAGCTCGCCGCGCGCACCACCAAGTTGCTGGGAGTCGGCTGAATGGAGCGTACCGTCCAACAGCTGCTCGAAGGGGCCGGCGACCTCGCCGGGGCCTTCCTGTGGCGCCGGGTCTGCCGCGACCTCGAAGCGGGCCTGAAGATCGGGGTCGTCGCGCGCGACCCCGAGGTGGGCCGCCGGCTCGTGGCCGCGCTGCCCGAGCGCGAAGGCGTGGAGTGGGTGCCGATCCACCTCGACCTGCGCGACGACGTCGAGGTCTCGCTCGGCAGCCAGGACCGCCTGCTCGCGGTGCACGCGCTGCTCTTCGGCACCCCGATGACCGCGGCCCTCGGCACCACCGAGCGCCGCGGCCTGGAGGCCCTCGTCGAGGCCGGCGCGCCGGGGCTCCGCGCGGTCACCGTGGTCGACGCCGACCTGCTGACCGAGATGTCCGACGACCCGACCGCCGAGCGCGCGATGGTCCTCGCCCGCCTCGAAGAGCTGCTGCCCGACGACTGGCCGCTCGTCGACGACACGCGCGTCGCGGCCTGGCTCGCCGACCTGGCCGCGCGCGACACGGCCGCGCTCCGCCGCGCCGAGGTCGGGCCGTACCTCCTCGCCGAGAGCGCCGAGCGCATCGCCGAGACCCTCGCCGCCGCGAAGGCCCGGCTCGACGAGGTCGACGCGCTGCTCGCCAAGGAAGACGCCGCGCTCGCCGACGCCCGCCGACGCGGGCAGCGCATCGCGGCCCACACGCTCGCCGTCATCCGCCGCCAGACCGAGCAGCTCGACCTCGACCTGCAGGAGTTCCTCCGCACGCTCGAAGCCGACCTGCCGGCGCAGATCCGCGACCTCGACGTGGGCACCGCCCGCCGCACGCTCCCCCACTGGCTCGCCCACATCGTCGAGAGCTGGATGAGCGACCGGCTGGCGCGCTGGCGCCGCGACGTGCTCGAAGAGCTCGCCGACATCGACATCGAAGAGGTCGTCCGCGCCGAGCTCCTCGTGCCCGCGCTGCAGCCCGCGCCCGTCCGCGGGGAGGCCCAGTGGGGGCGCCGCCTCGGCACCACCGCGGCATTCGGCGGCGCCGCCGCGCTGCTCGCCCTGGGCCTCTGGATCCCCGGCCTCGTCGCACTGGCGTCCGGCGTCATCTGGACCACCTTCCAGCGCGGCGACACCGATGAAGCCACGCGCCAGAAGCTGGTCGCCACGGCCCGGGCGGCGCTCCGCCAGATGGGGACGGACGCGCAGCGCCTGCTGCACGACCAGATCAACCAGATCTCCGAAGACCTCGAGCAGCTCGCCGACGAGGGCGAGGAGTCCGAGCGCACCGCGCGCGCCCGCCTCCGCGGCGACCTCGAAGACCGGCGCCGCGCCCAGGCCGGCCAGGTCGACGAGCTCACCCGCGCCCACACCCTGCTCACCGAAGGCCTGCCCGCATGACCAGTGTGCTCGACGACTTCGTCCGCCGCCGCGAGCGCGCCGCCACCGTGCTCGACACGCTCGCCGACAGCATCGGCGACCTGTCGGAAGACCGCCACGCGACCCAGCTCCGCCTCGCAGCCGCGCGGGCCCGGCAGGGGCGCTTCGTCGTGCTCCTCCTCGGGTGCTTCAGCTCGGGCAAGTCCACGCTGTTGAACGCGCTGCTCGGCCGTCCCGTGCTGCCGGTCAAGGTCAACCCGTGCACCGCCATCCTCACCGAGGTCGTGCACGGCGAAGAGCCCGGCGTCGACGTGCGTTTCCGCGACGGCCGCGTCGAGGCGCACACCATCGAGAGCTTCCTCGAGGCCTACCAGCTTCGCACCGGCAGCGAGGAGGAGGCGGGCGCCGAGGTGTCCGACCGCTTCGGCGACGTCGACCGCGCCGTCGTGCGCTGGCCCCTCGACCTGCTCGAGCACGGCGTCGTGCTGCTCGACACGCCGGGCCTCGACGACGACCCGACGCGCACCGCCCGCACCCTGTCGAGCCTGCCGGACGCGGATGCCGTGATCTTCACGCTCTCGGCGAACCGGTTCCTCACCGAGCTCGAGCGCAAGACCCTGCGGCGCGACCTGCTCCCGCTCGGGCTGACGAACCTGTTCTTCCCGACCACGATGGTCGACCTGCTCCAGCGCGTGTCGACCGACCCCGAAGGCGAGCTCGCCCGCATCCGGGCCCAGGCGGCCGAGACGCTCGGCCCGCTCGGGGAGGGGCGCTTCTTCCCGCTCAACGCGCGCGGCGCGCTCCAGGCCCGCTGGGACCGCTCCGCGAACGGCCCCCGCGACCCCGCCGACGAGGCGGGGCTCGAGAGCACCGGGATGGCCGCCTTCGAAGACGCGCTCGAGACCTTCCTCATCGAAGAGCGCGGCAGCGCGCAGCTCCGGCACCTGCTGGGCACCGCGAAGCGCATCCACGACGAGCTGGGGCGGCAGGCCGGCGTCGATCGGGCGACCGCCGAGACGAGCGTAGAGGAGCTGAAGTCCCGCCAGGCCGAGCTGGAGCCGAAGTTCGAGGAGCTCGCCCGCATCCAGAGCCGGGTGGCGCGCACCGTCGACCACTTCATCAGCCGCACGAAGACCGTGATCTGGCAGGACCTCCGCGATCTCATGGCGCGCGCCGAGCACGACCTGCCCGACGCCGTCGCGGAGTTCGACCTCGGCGGGCTCGCGGGACTCGACCTCATCACGGAGTCCGGGCGCGCGCGCGTCGAGTCGCGCCTGCGCAACGAGCTCGAGCAGTGGCTCGAGGGCCGCGTCCGCCAGTGGCAGGTGTCGCTCGAGCCGAAGCTCGAGAAATCGCTGTCCGACCTCCGCAACGAGCTGGCGGCCGACGCGCGGGACTTCGACGACATCGCGGTCGGCATCGTGACGGACTTCGCGGGTGGCGCGTTCGCCCTGCCCGCCCCCGAGGTCGAGGACAAGGACGTGGACCCCGTGGAGCGCTGGTTCTCGGTGGCCGTCGGCGCGCTGCTGCTCTCGCCGGGCACCGTCGCGGCGGGGTGGTCCGAGGGGTACGAGGGCGCGATGAAGGGCGCGGCCGGGCGCCTGGGCGTGCGGCTCGCCATCCTCGGGATCGGCGCGCTGCTCGGCCCGATCGGCTGGGTCGGGCTGCTGCTGTACGCCATCAGCGACGCGGTGCTGCTGTTCCTCACCGGCGGCCAGCAGCTCCGCCGCTTGCGCGGGCACCTCGCCCAGCAGCTCGAGGGCCGGCTGGTCGGCCAGGCCGACGCCGCGCGGGAGGAGGTCGAGGCCCGGGTCGCAGAGAACCTGCGTCCCATCCGCGACGCGCTGGTCGCGGCGGCGGGCGCCGAGGCCGAAGACGTGCGTGCGCTGCTCGACCAGACGATCCGCGAGCGCGAGACGGCCATCCGCGACGCGGCGTCGCGCGAGGCGCACTGGACTGCGGTCCTCGAGACGTTCGACCGGGAGATCGGGGAGCTGACGGAGCTCGCCGGCTGACCCCGCTCCCGTTCCCGTTCCCGCTCCCGTTCCCGACGCGTCCGCGCCCGCGATCCACGGCGTCTTCCGGAGGTCCGAGCCGGATCTGCCTCACGCAGATGACGCAGAAGAACGCAGATGACGCAGAAAGTGCGGCAGGACCGGGTCGATCCGCACCTCGTCCCCGGACGAGGAGGGGGCCTGGGACCGAATCGGGAGCGGTGCTCACCAGAGCACGCGAAGGCCATCGCTCCGAGGTGGTCCACGGTCCACGGTCCACGGTCCACGGTCCACGGTCCACGGTCCACGGTCCACGGTCCACGGTCCACGGTCCACGGTCCACGGTCCACGGTCCACGGTCCACGGTCCACGGTCCACGGTCCACGGTCCACGGTCCACGGTCCACGGTCCACGGTCCACGGTCCACGGTCCACGGTCCACGGTCCACGGTCCACGGTCTCCTGGACGCGAACCTCAGCGCGGCGCGACCACCAGGCTCTGCGAGCACCCGCCGAACAGGCCGCGCGCGTCGTACAGCAGGCTCTGCGCGAGGCCCGCGCCGCCCTCGCCGGCCATCGACCGGATGTCGAGCCCCACCCAGCCCTTCTCGGGGGGACGCCCGAACGCCACGGTGAGGTCGGGGTTCACGAACGTGTAGCCGCGCACGTCGATCGGGATGCCCATCCCGCTCTGCGCGTCGGCCAGGATCACCGCGTCTTCGAGGGGGTCCGCGACCTCGCCCGCCACGAGCGGCACGCGCGGACGCGCCCAGAACCGCACGGGCGTCCGGCCCCAGGCGCCCGACGCCACGCGGAGCTCGATGGCCTTGTGGTACCCGACCTCGTTCCGGAAGAACGGGAACTCGAACGTCGGGAGCCCGTCGGGCGCGGGCCAGGGCGCCTCTTCGGGGAGGCTCGCCTCGACACCCGCGCGCCGGATCCGCAGGCCGACCGCCGTGAGGACCTCGACCCCGTCGACCTCCAGCACGGCCGAGAGCCGCTGCGAGGCGCGCCCGCCGTGCTCGAGCCGGGCATGCACCGCCATCACCCCGATGGGGACGGCCTTCAGGAAGGTCACGTTGATCCGCGCCAGCGCGAAGCCCTCCGCACCCTCGAACCGCGACATCGCCCGCGCGAGCAACGCGGACGGCGGCCCGCCGTGCTGGAAGCGGTCGTCCCAGGGCCCACGCGTCAGCGGCGTGGCGCGGAGCGCGGCTCCGTCCGGCTCGTAGAAGCTCTGCATGGGGACCCGTAGCACGGACGACGGTTACACTCCGCGCCATGTTCCACGGTCGCCGCCTCCCCATCCGCAATGTCCTGTCCTGGGGCCTCTTCACGGGCTCCATGGGCCTGCTCTGGTCCGTCGTCGTGTACGTCGTCTACACGTTCGGCGGCCTGGAGTGGATCCGCATCCCGTGGATGCCGATCTCCGTCGTGGGCATCGCGGTCGCGTTCTTCACGGGCTTCAAGAACAACGCCTCCTACGACCGGTTCTGGGAGGGGCGGAAGATCTGGGGCGCCGTCGTGAACGACAGCCGCAGCTGGGCGAGCCAGGTCCTCTGCTACGTCCTGCCCGGCGACGAGAGCGAAGGCGCGAAGGCCGTCCGGCGCGACCTCGTGTACCGCCACCTCGCATGGATCAACGCGCTGCGGCTCCAGCTCCGCCAGACCTCGCGTTTCTTCGACAAGCCTGCGCGCGGCACGCGGCTGCGCCTCGAGGCCCACGCCGTGCACATGCGCAACGACTGGGACGCCGAGCTCGCGCCGTTCCTGACGCCCGAAGAGCTCGCGAGCGTCTCGCAGATGGCGAACCCGGCGACGCACCTGGTCCACACACAGGGCATGAAGCTCACGGCGCTGCTCCGCGAGCAGAAGATGGATTTGTTCCACCAGATCGCGCTGATGGAGATCCTCCGCCAGCTCTACACGCTCCAGGGCCAGGCCGAGCGCATCAAGAAGACCCCGTTCCCCCGCCAGTACGCGGAGTTCGGGCGCTACTTCACGCGAACGTTCGTGGGGCTCGCGCCCTTCGGCCTGCTCGACGTCTTCGCCGACCACATCCCGGCAGGGGTCCCCACGGCCGAGAACGTCGCGTGGCTCGTGCCGTACTTCGCGGCGTCGTTCATGGTGAGCTGGGTGTTCCTGACGGTCGACGGCATCGGCGACGCGTCCGAAGACCCGTTCGAGCGCAGCATGAACGACGTGCCGATGAACGCGCTGTGCCGCGTGATCGAGCGCGACCTGCGCCAGCTCCTCGGCGAGACCGAGATCCCCGAGCCCGAGCCGCCGATCGACGGCATCCTGTACTGACATGGAGCCGTTCGAGGTCATCGCGGCGGTGCGGCCCTGGCTCGAGCCGGACGAGCTCGTCGCGTGGCGGGACGGTCGCGAGACGCGCTGGCTGCTCGTCGGACGGACCTCCTGCGGCAAGACCAGCCTGCGGAACGCCCTGCTCGGCCGGTCGGATCCCGTCGGTCTCGGCGGGGTGACGCGCGCCTTCGACCGCGCCGCGCGGGGCCGGGACGTGTGGATCGACACGCCGGGCATCGACGGGCGCGACACCGCGATCGACACGCTCGGGCCGGGCTTCGACGAAGCGGACGTCGTCGTGTGGGTCGTCGACGGGCTCCAGCCGCTGACGCGAACGGAGCGGGACGTCGTGGAGCTGCTGCTCCCGAAGGGCACGCCCCTCGCGTGCGTCGTGTCGAAGGCCGACCTGCTCGAGGACGAGGTGGACGCCGTTCTGGAGCGCGTCCGGACGAACACCCTGCACCTCGAGCCGTACCGCATCGAGGCCGGCGACCTGCGGACGTATGCGCCGGACCTGTCGGGACATCCGCGCTCCCCGCGCCAGAAGCGCGCGCTCGCCGAGGCCCTCGACGCGGTGCGGGAGCGCTTCGCCCGCTCCGAGCGGCCCGTCTCGCCCGAAGAGCTGCGGGCGCTCACCGACATCCGGCCCGCCGTGCTGGACTGGATGAGCCGCTGGACGACGCACACCGAGCGCATGAAGGTCACCGAGCTCGTCGCGGACTTCACCGACGCGCTGGACGCGCTCCGGAACGACGTGCTGGTGCGGCTCGCCGCGCATCCGGCGCTGTCCCCGCACCTCCCGCGGCTGGCGGAGCTCCCCTCGCCTCCGGGCGAGACCGAGGGGCTCCTCGCGACCCTCCGGATGAATGCCGCCGGGCGCACCGCGGCGCTCCGGGAGCTCCGCGGCTATGCGGCCGCCTGGATGGCGGAGGCGCAGATCCTCCTGTCCGACTGGGCCGAGAGCGTGCCGACCGACGCGGAAGCGGCGGCGCGCTGGCAGCGGGCGGCGCAGGCCCTGGAGCGGGCCGAGGTCTAGTCGGCCAGGCACCGGCGAACGCGGTCCAAGAAGTCGGGCCACGGCTCGTCGACGTTGCCACCCGTTCGAGCGTACTCACCCGTCCGGGGAGCCCACACCGAATACGGCCACTGGAAGAAGCGGTGCGTGAGGTCGTCGAGCGGTGCCGCGAGTGGCTCGATGCCCTCCAGCGGCAACAACACCGGGCCCGATAGCACCCACGGCGCGGTGTCGTGCGAAGTCGTGACGATGCTGCCGTCCGGCAGCGGATACGACCCGCCACGGCTCCCGACGACGATCCGCTTCGGCCCGTGCCCGCGCAGGTAGCGGTCCACCTCGATCACGTAGTGCGTCACCCAGGGGTCCGAGGCGGTCCAGACCTCCTTCCGGGTCCCGACCACGACGACCGGAGCGTGTTCGCAGAGGTGCGCCAGCGCGCGCTCGCGGTTCTCCTGGGGCGGAGCGCTGTGGTCGAGAGCCACCTGGACGGGCTCGAGGCTCCGGATCCACCGCGGTGCGAGGGCCCGCCACGACGCCCAATCCTGCCGTTCTCGGACCGGAATCTCGATCTCCACGGTCTCCGCGCGCCGCTCCACGGTCGCGCGTCCCGCGGCCGCGAGGAGCCACTGCACGACACCAGCCGCCTCCCGCATGTCCTGGAACCGGGCGACCCAGTCCGCGAGGGGTTCCGCGCCGGCGTGCGTGATCCGATCGCCGGTCTCGAACGGAGGCACGCCCGACGTCACGCGCCACGCCTCCCCGTCGAAGCGGCCTTCGACCCGCGGAGCCCACGAGGCACGGTCCACCAGATCGACCTCCTCGCCGCGCTTCGCGAACCCCACGCCCTGCCTTGCGGCGACGAGCCAGCGGTCCCCCAGCCCGGAGCCCTCGTACCGACCAGCGATGTCCGTCTGGGTGTCGAAGCCCTGCTGGGTGGGCCACGGCTCCGCCAGCTCGGGCACGTCGTACACCCATCCCCCGCGCACCTGTGCCCCGATGGCCGGCCAGCCGTCCGGCCGGAGGACCCGGCCCCGGATCGGCACCTCCGGTCGGAGGATCGGCTCCACGACGACCTCTTCGCCCTCGACCAGCTCGACCGTCTGGATGGCGGATGCCTCGTCGTTCCATGCCGCCACCAACGCGGGACCCGCGCGGAGCCCCGACCAGGTCGAGGGCCCGCCGGGACGCCCGGGCGCGTCTACCAAGCGGACCTGGACGCCATCGGGGACCTCGACACGGAGCCGGGCCGTCGGGAACACGGCGCGACCGTAGGCGACCTGCTCCCAGCGCTCGTCCCACCGGACGAACACCGGAGCTCTGCAGCCGAGGCACGGCAACCGTCCCCTCCGATCCGACAGGATCTCCGGGTACTGCTTCGTCGCGGCCCCTTCGATCGGCCGCCCTGCACCGTCCACGACGCGGACCTCGGGCACCCGCTCCAGGACGACGCGGATCTCGGGACCACAGGCCGAAACCCCGGCCTCCCGGCCCTTGCGGGCCACCACCTCGCTGCACGGCGCGGGGACGGTCACCTGTCCCTCCCCGTCCGTGACCAGGGCGGTGCCGGGCCCCCGGACGAACACCGTCGCGCCGCGAACCGGGCGCCCACGCCCGTCCACCACGGATGCCGCTCGCGAGGATGCCTCCACGACCACGGGCTCGCTCGGCACGGGGGCTTCGAGCTCCGACTCCTGCTCCACGACGACCGGCCTCGGGACGATCGCGACCGCATCGGGAATCCCCACGCCCGCTCCGTCGAATCCGTAGACCCACAGGGTCCCGCGAGGATCGGTCGTGATCAGCGCGACCTTGGACCCGTCGGAGGACAGGGCGGCGTGGCCCACGTGCTCGATCGGCAGCGTCCACAGGGTGTCCGATCCCTCGACCACGTCGAGCTGATCGTGCGTCCACCGGACCTCGCGGGCGTGGGTCGCCGCTTCCTCTCCCCAGGAGACCTCCGCACCGTAGGCGTCGGGCTCCAGCCTCACGCCGAGCAGAGACGCGTGCTCCGCGAGCGGCCCCGTCCCCACGTGGCTCCCGAGGACCAGGAAGGGATTCCCGCCGTGACCGGCGTAGGGACACGCCTCCGTCTGCCCGCCGACACAGACCCCCCACAGCCGGCCGGAGAAATCCTGCTGCGTCGGACGACACGGACCGCCCGCGAGGCAGGCCTCCACCCGGAAGCGCTCGCCGAGGTCGTCGGGCGCCACCTCCGCCACCCGACCGCAGGCCACACCGTCCCCCGCCGCGCAGGCCTCCAGATCGGCCCACGGCACCGACGCCATCGCTGCGGACAGGAACCACATCGACCGATCATGCCCGGCGTGCGGGCCGATCTTCAACTTCAGTCGGTGCCGTCGAACCGCATCGTGAGGGCGAAGTCCAGCACCTCACCCGGCTCGAGCGCGAACCACGGCGAATCCCAGAGCACCTCGTCCAGGCAGTGCGCGAGCTCCGGCGGCACGGGGTCGGGCGTCGGCATCGCGTGCAGCCCGATCTCGGCATCCTCGCGGGATTCGTACGTCGCGAGCTCCATCGTGTGGAGCCCGCGGTCGTCGAGCGTGACGTTCGCCATCACCTGGACCGGCGCGGCCACGACGGGCCCGCAGGCCTCGGTGAGCGCTGCGAGCTGGTGCCCGGCGTCCTCCATCACCGCCGCACGGCGCGTGGCATCGAGACCGTCGAGGTCCATGTGGCGCGGCTCCGGCTCGGGGACCCCGATGTCGAGCAGGCCCCCGACGTGCGGCGCGCGATTCGCGGACGGCGGGGCCTCGTGGCGCGCGAACACGACCTTGTGCGGCTCGGGACGGGTGTGCCGCCGGGCCTCGAGGTGCTCGGACGGATGCGTCTCCGGGGCCGTGTGGTGGGCGCGGCCCTTGGGGACCATGCGCATCAGGGTGGCGACGAGCATGAGCAGGATGACGAGGTTGAACGCGTTGCGGCGCATGGCGCCTCCCGCGCGGAAGGTGCGCACCGCGCACGGCGCGGCAAGGTCAGAGCACGACGTGCCACGCGTGGTCGCCGTCCGCATCGCGCCGCAGGTACCCGACCTGCGCCCTGCCGAACGGCTTGCCGAGCCCCCCGGCGTTCAGGCACAGGCACCCGTCGACCCACTCCACGCCCGGCGCTTCGTGGATGTGGCCGCACGAGAGAAAACCCCGGTGCTGCTGGGCCCGTTCGAGGATCGCCCGGCTCCCCGCGGAGTGCCCGCGCATCGTGCGGTCGAGGGCCCCGTACGGCGGGCAGTGGCACAGCAGCACGTCGCAGTCGAGCGGGGGACGCGCCCGGATGTCGTCCTCGCCCCACTCGTAGCAGAACCCGAACTTCGCGGGCCCCGCCCCACCGATACCACCGATGCGCAGGCCCCCGACGTCCACCACGCGCCCGTCACAGCTGCCGGGCAGGTCGAGGTCGGGCAGGTCGTGGTTCCCGGGGACGTACGCGAACGGAACGCCCAGCGCCTGTACCGCGGCGAGGACCTCCCGCACGCTGTCGACGTACCGCGCATCCCGCTCCGGCGTGCGTCGGACGGCCCAGGACAGATCGCTGCTGCCGAGGTCGCCGACGAGCAGGACGCCCTGCACACCGGTGCTCTCGACGTGCGCCAGGACCTGATCCAGCAAGCGGAGCTCGTGGTGCACGTCCCCGATCACCGCGAGAGTGGTACCCTCCCCGCCCATGCTGCTCCTCATGCTCCCGGCCCTCGCGGCCTCGCCCTGGAAGGACGCCAACGCCGACGTGGCGGTCGAGCGTACCATCGCCGCGCCGCCGCCCGCCCTGGCGGCCCTCGTCGACAGCACCGAAGACATCGCGGCGCTGATGCCCACCGACTGTGTGAAGGACTGGGAGCACACCGGTGCACTCGGCCCGGCGCGGGTCACCTACCAGATCAAGAGCTTCCAGCGGCGGCTCACCGCCAAGCTGAAGATCGTCGAACCCGACCGTCGCATCGAGCTCGACCACGAGGGGAAGAAGGGCTTCGTCACACGGTTCCTGTTCACCGAGGCTCCGAACCAGGGGACGCGCGTGCAGCTCACGACCTACCTCAACGGCCCGCCGTGGCCGCTGCGGAAGTACTACTTCGAAGAGGTCCGGCCGAGCTGGATCGTGTGCTACGAGAACGCCCTGTCGGCCCTCGAGGACCAGGTCCGGTGATCGCGCTCCTCACCCTCGCCTTCGCCCAGGACGCGCGGCCCGGCCTCGCCGAGTTCACCGCCGCCCTCGTGCTCGACTTCCACGAAGACGGCATCCACGCCGACGACGCCGCGGTCGACGCCGCCTACGCGAAGGCCTGCGAAGCCGGCGAGCAGCTGGCGTGCGACCGTCCGTGGAGGCCCGGCGAGCTCCAGAGCGCCCGCACGGCGCTCGAGGCGAGCTGTGGGGCCGGGCACCCCGCCTCGTGCCTCGCCGTGGGGTGGAGCAAGGCCCAGATCACGCCGGGCATCTACCACCAGGAGGCCCCCGAAGCGTCCGACGCCATGCGCTTCTTCGAGACGGCCTGCACGGCGGGGCTCGAGCGCGGCTGCGTCGAGAAGGGGGCCCTGCTCCAGCTCGGCGTGGGCGTCGAGAAGGACGAAGCCGCGGCGCTCGCCATGCACCAGACGGCCTGTCAGCAGGGCGAGATGGCCGGTTGCCGGCGGATGGGCGCGCTGTACCACGCCGGTCTCGGCGTGAAGCGCGACCTCGACAAGGCCCGCGAGTACTACGCGAAGGCGTGCGACGCCGGGTACCTCGGCGGCTGCAACAGCCTCGGCCTGCTCGCGCACCTCTCGATCGACGGCCGCAAGCCCGATCCCCCCGCGGCCGTCGCGCTCTACATCCGGGCCTGCGACGGCGGGCACGAGGCCGCCTGCAACAACCTCGAGAAGCTGTACGCCGCCGGCATGCGCGCCGAGGAGGACCCTCCCGGGCGCCTGGCCCTCTGGGAGGCCGGCTGCGAGCGGGGTGTCGCGGTGGCGTGCGCGAACGGCGCCGATCTCGTCGAGGCCGAGCTCATGGGCGACGCGCGCGACACCGCGAAGGCGAAGGCACTGCGCGAGAAGGGCTGCGATCTCGACGACCCGTACAGCTGCGGCATGCTCGGCAAGAGCATGCTCCCCGAAGACTTCGACAAGGGCCGCGAGCTGCTCCGCACCGCCTGCGAGTCGGGCATCGGCGAGGCCTGCACGATCCTGGGCGACGCGCTGGGGGCGAAGGGCGCGCGCTACGACGCCGTCCGGTCCGCGAGCCTGCACGCGAAGGGCTGCGAGCTCGGCCAGGCGGCATCCTGCAACGCGCTGGCGAACGCGCACTGGAAGGGCGCCGGGGTCGACAAAGACAAAGAGCGCGCCCGGGAGCTCTACGGCACGGCCTGCGCCAAAGGCATCGAAGAAGCCTGCAAGCGCGCCCCGAAGCTCTGATTCGCTTCCTGGGGATGGCAACCCTCCCGGAGCGCGGGATTCTCTCGCTCCGCCTGCGGCCTCCTCCGTCGGCCTCCGGACTGCGCTCGGCGCTCCGCGATCGGCCCCCAGGGGGCGGAGACGAGGCGGAGACGGCGCTCGGGGTCGGCGAAGCGCTCCTGCGCTCGAGGAGGGGGACCTTCGCGTCGGGATCCGTGCGCAATCGCTGCCACCCGATGGCGGGGAATGCGCAGCACCATCGGCCCCGCCCCTGCGCTTTCGCTGCCATCCGACGGCCACGAATGCGCAGCGCCACCGGCCCCGACCCCTGCGCTATCGCTGCCACCCGACGGCCACGAATGCGCAGCGCCGTCGGACCCCGACCCCTGCGCTTTCGCTGCCACCCGACAACCACGAATGCGCAGCGCCGTCGGCCCCCGCCCCCCTGCGCTTTCGCTGCCACCCGACGGCCACGAATGCGCAGCGCCACCGGCCCCGACCCCTGCGCTTTCACTGCCACCCGATGGCAGCGATTGCGCAGCGCTATCGGCCCCGACCCCTGCGCTTTCGCTGCCACCCGACGGCAGCGATTGCGCAGCGCCACCGGCCCGGCCCCTGCGCTTTCCCTGCCACCCGACGGCAGCGATTGCGCAGCGAGCTCGATGGCGCCCCCCTCGATCTCCGCCGGACAGAATCTGTCCGCGGGGATCGCGGCGGGCGCCAGAATCTGACCGGAGCCATTTTCTGTCCGCGTCGAGGGCTACCTTGGACGCATGAGCTGGTCCATCTACGATTCTCCGAGCTTCGTCCGCTGTTCCCGTCACCACCGCGATCCCGGCGCCTGGCTGTACCGCGGCCCCGGCAGCACATGGGCAGCCCGCGAAGCACGCCAGCGGCGTCCCCGCCCGCCCCGCGCGCGCGTCACCCCGGATGCTCGGCAGCGAAAGCTCCTCAGGCTCCTCCGGGAGGGCCGAACGCCCGCGCACGTGCTGGCGGGCACTCTCGGGGTCAGCCTGCGCACGCTGTACCGCGACATCGAGGCCCTCCGCACCGACGGGTACGCGGTGCTCGCGGTCGGCGGCCGCCGCGGCGGGTTCTGGCTGGCGGCCGACTGCAAGCCCGCCCCGCTCGACCTCCCGAGCGACGCGCTCCGCGAGATCGTCGTCGGGCTGGCGGCCGCCGCCCAGCAGGGGATCCTGCCCACCACGCGCGACCCGCGGGCGTTCCTCGAGATCCTCCTCCGAACCGTGCCCGAGCAGCGGGCCCGCTGGCTGCGCCGCCTGTGCGAGGGGTTGCTCGCAGAGCCGAGACCCATCGGCCTCCCCGCATCGGCCTTCGAGGGGCTCGAGCGCAGCGTAGGCGAGAGCCGTGTGTTCGCCGTGACCACCGACGTCGGAGGGAAGCGCCGGGCGATGGCCGTCGAGCCCGTGCGATTCGAGCTCCGGCCCGAGGGGTTCGTCCTGAGCGGGTGGGATCGACGGCGCGAGGAGGATGTCGAGGTGCACCTCTCCACGGTCCTGGGCGGGCACACCGGGCGCACACGCGTGCCGCGTACCGAGCCGAAGTCCCGTCCGCGGATCCGCGCCGAGAACCTCGCCCGGATGGCGCGACGGGCCAGTGGCACGCGAACCGCCTCGACTGCCGAGACCTCGGTTCCCCCGCGAGGGGAGGCTCCGGGCTCGGCTCAGCGGGTGGAGAACAACAGCTCGGTCGAGACCTCGCCGTCGTTGCCGCCGAAGCCGCCTTCGCTGAAGTCGACGTGATCGAAGTCGTCTCCACCGAAGCGCATGCGCAGGGTGCCCGTGTAGGGGCCGATCTCGGCGCGCTGGCTGACGATCTCGGCCTCCCAGCCCTCGACCGTCCAGCTGTCGAGCACGAGCTCTCCGGTGCCGGTCAGCGTCGCGCCGGTCGTCTCGAGCGTGAGGGTCGCGCGCCCCTCGAGCGAGAGGTCGGGGCACTGCTCACCGAGGCGCGCGGTGTCGGCGGTGAGCTCCGAGAGGTCGAGAGACCAGGTGCCCGCCTGCTGGGCACCGTCCCGCACGACGAGGCCCTCGAGCGGCGCTTCGAGCATCGCGACGAACTCGGGCACCGAAGGCCCCCGCCGGATGTCGAGCTTCTCGATCTCCCCGGTCAGCGCGCAGTCCGGCGGGTCGAGCTCGCAGGCCGTCACGACCGCAAGGACTCCAAGAAGCGCACCGGATCGCGCCCATCGCGCAAGGCGTCGAGCATCGCCGTGCCCACGATCGCCCCGTGCGCCACGCCCTCGAGCCGCGCCACGTCCTCCCGGCTCCGGATCCCGAACCCCGCACACACCGGCAGGTTGGTCACTGCGCGGAGGCGCGTGAGGTAGGCCACGAGCTGCGCCGGGTCTGCCGAGGTGCCCGTCACCCCCGTCACCGTCACCGCGTACACGAAGCCGCTCGACGCCGCACACACGCGCTTCAGCCGCTCCGGCGCGGTCACCGGCGTCACGAGCATCACGAGCGCCAGGCCCTGCGCTTCGCACAGCTCCCGGAACGGCCCCGCTTCCTCCAGCGGCAGGTCCGGCACGATGAACCCGCACACCCCCGCATCCGCCGCGTCGACCACGAGGCGCTCGAGCCCGTAGGCCAGCAGCGGGTTGAAGTAGCTCATCAGGACGCAAGCGGCGGGGGTCTCCGTGTGCTTCACGGTGTCGAGGATCCAGGGAAGCGTGACACCGTTCTCGAGGGCTCTGCGAGAAGTCTCCTGGATGGTGGTGCCATCGGCCATGGGATCTGTGAACGGCACGCCGATCTCGATCGCATCCGCGATGGCCCCGACCCGGGCCAGAAGCTCCGGAAAACCCTCTCTCTCAGGATACCCCGCGGTGAGGTAGGGCATGAGCGCGATGCCGTGTCCGCCGCGTGGATTGCGGATCGCGGCTTCGAGGCGCGCGGCGCTCATCCGGCCCTCCCGACACTCTGCAGGATGCCGAGATCCTTGTCGCCGCGCCCCGAGACGCAGATCAGCACGGTCTTGCCGGGGTTGGCGGCCGCCCAGACCCGAGCGCCTGCGAAGGCGTGCGCGGTCTCGAGCGCGACGAGGATGCCCTCCATGCGGGCGACCTCTTCGAGGGCGTCGAGCGCTTCGGTGTCGGTGGCCGCGGTGTAGGTCGCGCGGCCGGTCGCGGCGAGGTGCGCGTGCTCGGGGCCCACGCCGGGGTAGTCGAGACCTGCCGAGACGCTGTGGGTCTCGTGGATCTGGCCGTGCTCGTCCTGGAGGAGCTGGCTGTACGTGCCGTGCAGCACCCCGGGCCGGCCGTGCACGATCGTGGCGGCGTGCTGGCCGAGGCCCGGGCCGGAGCCCCCGGCCTCGACGCCGAGCAGGGCGACGGCATCGTCTTCGACGAACGGCGCGAAGGCACCGATGGCGTTGCTGCCTCCCCCGACGCACGCCACGACGACGTCCGGGAGGCGCCCGGTCGTCGCGAGGGCCTGCTGGCGGGCCTCGCGGCCGATGACGCTCTGGAGCTCGCGCACGAGCCACGGGTAGGGGTGCGGACCGACCGCGCTGCCGAGCAGGTAGAAGGTGCCGAGCGGGTCGCTCACCCAGTCGCGCATCGCTTCGTCGATCGCGGCTCGCAGGGTCGCGTCGCCCGCCGTCACCGGGACGACCTCGGCGCCGAAGAGCTTCATTCGCGCGACATTGGGAGCCTGCCGCTCGACGTCGACCGCCCCCATGTACACCCGGCAGCCCATGCCGAGCCTCGCGCATGCCGCAGCGCTCGCGACGCCGTGCTGCCCGGCCCCGGTCTCGGCGACGATGCGCTTCGCACCCATCTTCTGGGCGAGCAGGGCCTGACCGAGCGCGTTGTTGATCTTGTGCGCGCCGGTGTGGTTCAGGTCCTCGCGCTTGAGCAGGACCTCGACGCCCCAAGCCGCCGAGAGCCGCGGAGCCGGCGTGAGCGGGCTGGGACGGCCCACCCACCGGTCGAGCTCCGCGTCGAGGCGCGCGAGGAAGGAGGCATCCGCGAGGGCCTCCCGGGCTTCGGACTCGAGGCGCTTCAGCGCCCCCATCAGGGTCTCGGGGACGTACCGCCCCCCGAAGGCGCCGAAGCGCCCGCGCGCATCGGGGTAGCCCCCCACTCCACCGGTCATCCTGCTTCCTTCGCTGCCTTCACGAATGCGCGGATCCGCTCGGGATCCTTCTGGCCGGGGGCGCGCTCGACGCCGCTCGACACGTCGACCCCGATGGGCCGCACGGTGCGGATGGCCTCGGCGACGTTCTCGGGCGTGAGGCCGCCCGCGAGGACCACGGGGTGCCCCGCCGACGCGAGCTCGACCCGCTCCCAGTCGGCCACGCGGCCCGACCCACCGCCGAATGCGGAGTCGACCAGCACACAGCCGCGGAGCGACCCGGAGAGGATGGTGCCGACGTTCGGCTCGCCGAGCCGGGCCTCGAGGTCGTCGCCGTCGGGCACGGAGCGGAGGAAGAACGCGCCAGCCCGCGCGAGGCCCGGCGGCGGCTCCGGCGCCTGCACCCCGTCGATCCCGAGGTCGAGGACCTTCGCGATCAGCTCGGTGTCGCCGATGTCGTCGAAGACCGCGATGGCCTCGACCCCGTGGGGCACGGCTTCGATCAGCGCCCGGGCCTCGGCCGGCGTGACCCGCCGCACGGACTCGGTGAACACGAACCCCACCGCCGTGGCTCCCGCGTCGACCGCCGCCTTCACGTCGTCGAGCGTGCGCAGCCCGCAGATCTTGACCCTCACCTTCCGCCTCCCGCCCGGAGCATCGCCCGCACGAGCGCCCCCGGGTCTGCCGCGCGCATGAGCGCGGTGCCCACCAGGGCTCCTCCATAGCCCCATTCGGCGACGCGTGCGGCGTCCTCCGGGGTCTCGAGACCGCTCTCCGCGATGGCGACACGTCCCTTCGGGAGGAGCGGCGCGAGGCTGCGGAACCGGTCGGGATCGACGGCGAGCGTCCGGAGGTCCCGGCAGTTCACCCCGACGAGGAGGGGCTGGTGGCTCGTCCAGGACACGTCGCACCGCGCGAGATCCGCCGCGTCGAAGGCCTCGAGGAGCACGAACAGCCCCGCGGCCTCCGCGGCGCGCAGCATGGCGTCGAGGGCCGCGTCGTCCAGCATCCGCGCGATGAGGAGGACACCGGAAGCCCCGTGTGCACGGGCCTCCCAGACCTGCTCGGGCGCGACGAGGAAGTCCTTGCGCATCGTGAGCGCGTGGTCCGACGCCGCGCGGAGGTAGGCCAGCTGCCCGTCGAACCGCGAGGGCTCGGTGAGCACGCTCACCGCCGCGGCTCCGGCGTCGACGTAGGCTCCGACGCGCTCGAGGACATCCCCGGGAGGCGCGAGGACCCCGGCGGACGGCGCGCGGAACTTCACCTCGGCGACGAGCGTGAACTCCGGGAGGACCAGGGCCCGGGGGCTCGCGGGGACCTCGCGGAGCGCCGCGACATCCAGCCCCTCGGCCCGGGCCCGGCTGGACCGCGCCATCTCGGCGAGCAGGTCGGACATCCGCCCTACCGGTAGCCCTCGAGCCGGGCGAGCAACGCGGGGACCGCGCCGTTGTCGAGGGCAGCCTCGACCCGCGCCACGGCGTCGCGCTCGGCAGCGACGCCCAGCGTCTCGAGCACGACCGCGGAGCTCAGCACGATGGCGTCGCGGTGCGGGCCCTTCCCGCCTTCGAACACCTTCATCAGCGCGCGGGCGTTGAAGTCGGGGTCGCCGCCACGCAGGTCCGCCACCGTGCACCGCGGGATGCCGTAGACCCGCGCGGGGTCGACCTCCCGGTGCTCGACGCGCTCTTCCGGGCGCACCTCCCACACCTCGAACGGCCCGATGGGCGTGGGCTCGTCCCAGCCCTCGGCGCCGTACACCACGGTCGCGCGGGCGATCGCCATGCCGGCGAGCGTATCGGCGATGAGGGCCGCCGCGTCCGCGCTGAACGCTCCGATGACCTGGTACGGCGGCCGCGCCGGGTTCGACAGCGGCCCGAGCAGGTTGAAGACGGTGCGCGTGCCGAGCGTGCGGCGCACCGGCATCACCGCGGCCGTGGCGGGGTGGAACGCCGGGGCGAAGAGGAAGGTGAACCCGGTCTCCTCGAGCATGCGGGCGGCATCGCGCGGCCCCTCGGGGATCGGGACGCCGAGCGCCTCGAGCACGTCGGCGCTCCCGCACTTCGACGAGGCGCTGCGGTTGCCGTGCTTCACGACGCCGTGCCCCATCGCCGCGACCACGAGCGCCGCCGCCGTCGAGAGGTTGATGCTGTGCGAGTGGTCTCCGCCCGTGCCACACGTGTCGACGAGCGGCTTGGCCCAGGACGTCTCGAACGGCTCGGCCCGATCCCGCAGCCCGCGCGCGAACGCCCGCACCTCTTCGGCCGTCTCGCCCTTCACGCGCAGCGCGGCGAGCGCGGCGGCCTTGAGCGCATCGGGGACCTCGGGGTCGGTCAGCCCGTCCAGCAGGGCCGTGGCCTCCGCCGGGTCGAGGTCGTTGCCGTCCAGCAGGGTCTCGAGCACGTCACGCATCGCCATCTCCAGGCTGGGCATCATAGAGCAGGCGCGTCGACGGCCGGATATCGGGGCCGGATTGGAGGACTCCATGTGGCTTCTCGCTCTGCTCGCCGGCTGTGGAAACCCGGTACCCTCGGGCACCTTCGTCACCTACAACGCGGGCCTGGCCATCGGGTTCGTGCCGGGCGCCAACGAGCGGACCGACGCCGTCGCCGGTGCGATCGCGACGCTCGACGCGGATGTCGTGTGCCTCCAGGAGGTGTGGACCCCCGGGCAGGTCGACGCGGTGAAGAGCGCGGCGGGCACGGCCTTCCCGCACTCCTTCTTCCCCGACGCACAGCAGCTGACCGAAGCGACGCCGGCGTGTCCCGACGGGCAGCTCGACAACCTGCTCACCTGCGCGAACGACGCGTGCTCCGACGCCTGCGTCGACGAGCTCCCGGGCTGCGTCCAGGGCGGCTGCCCGTTCCAGTTCATCGGGCTGCCGACCGACTGCCTCCGGTGCACGATGGCCAATGTGGGCGGCGAGATCGCCGACATCGCGGCGGCCTGTGAGACCCAGACCACCGAGTACGCGTACGGCGGGTCCTTCGGCACCGGCATCCTCTCGAAGCACCCGATCCTCTCGACCGACGAGCACGTGTTCGCGAGCACGACGAACCGCCGCAGCGCGCTCCACGCCGTGATCGACCTGCCGAGCGGGCCGCAGGACGTGTACTGCACGCACCTCACCGCCGTCTTCTCGACCATCCCGTACCCGCGGCCCCCGGGCGAGGGCAGCTGGGCCGAGGAGCAGACCACCCAGATCGAAGAGCTCCGCGACTGGATCGACAGCACGGCCACGGGTCCGGTGGTCGCGATGGGCGACTTCAACGCGGGCCCCGCGGTGGGCGACATCGATGCCGAGCAGCCCGCGAACTACGACCTCCTCGTCGGAGGCTACGCCGACCCCTACATCGCGAACGACGGCCGCTGCACGTTCTGCGGCGACAACCCGCTCGTCGCGCTCGGCGGCGACGATCGCAACAGCGAGATCATCGATCACGTCCTGTTCAAGGGCTTCGAAGAGCCCACGTACACGGCGGGGCGCGTGCTCGACGGCGGGATCGACACCCAGACGTGTGGAACCGACATCGCCGGCGCGTACTCGGATCACTACGGTGTCAGTGTGACCCTCAACCCCGAATAGCCCGTGTTCGACGCGCCACCCCAGCTCCGATCGCGCACCGACCTCGACGGCCTCCACATCAAGGTGAGCGGCCGGCCGTCCTCCGTCTTCGACATCCTCAGCACGGAGCAGGCGCAGCAGGTCACCTGGCTCCTGGTGTTCGGGTTCACCTTCCTCTCGATCTCGGGGCTGTACCTCGCGGCGTTCGTCGCTGCGGCGATGGTCGTGGTCGCCCGGGTCCTCCCGCACCTCGAGCCCACCCGGGGCGCGCTCGAGACCGCGCTGAGCCTGACGCCCTCGCAGCTGATCCTCGTCCGCGAGGAGGAGCGCCTCGAGATCCCGTGGAACCAGGTCGGCATCGTGCAGGTCGACGGGGGGTCGGAGCCCGTGATCAGCATCCGCAGGGCCGGCGCCGACGCGCCCTTCATGGTCCCGATGGAGCTCGAGCCCGTCGAGCACGCCGTCTGGGTGGCCATGACCATCGAAGACCGCGCGAAGACCGCTCGCAAGCAGCTCGGCACTGCGGCCGACATCCCCCGCTCCATCCGGCGCCTGCGCACCTGACGACTGCTGGTTCGGGCTGGCATCGGGGCCTCGTCCTTCATACGTACGGCGTTCCGCCGAGATGGCATCCGCCCCAACCCGACGAGACGTCATGACTTCCCTCGAACACCGACTCACGCACCTGCAAGAGCTCGAGACCGAGAGCATCCACATCATCCGCGAAGCCGCGGCCGAATTCGACAATCCGGTGATGCTCTACTCGATCGGCAAGGACTCCGGGGTGATGGCCCACCTCGCGCTGAAGGCCTTCGCTCCGGGCAAGCCCCCGTTCCCCTTCCTCCACGTCGACACGACCTGGAAGTTCCGGGAGATGATCCAGTTCCGCGACGACTACGCGCGCGACACGGGCATCGAGCTCCTCGTCCACACCAACGAGGAGGGGCGCGCCCAGGGGATGAACCCGTTCGACTACGGGTCCAACCACTACACGGGCATCATGAAGACGGCCGCGCTCAAGCAGGCCCTCGACAAGTACAAGTTCGACTGCGCCTTCGGCGGCGCCCGTCGCGACGAGGAGCGGTCCCGCGCCAAGGAGCGGATCTTCAGCTTCCGGGATCAGTTCCACCAGTGGGATCCGAAGAACCAGCGCCCCGAGCTGTGGAACGCCTACAACACCCGCATCCGCAAGGGCGAGAGCGTCCGCGTCTTCCCGCTCTCCAACTGGACCGAGCTCGACGTGTGGCTGTACGTCGAGCGCGAGAAGATCCCGATCGTCCCGCTGTACCTGGCCGCCGAGCGGCCGATCGTGTGGCGCGACGGCACGATGATCATGGTCGACGACGAGCGCATGCGGCTCGAGCCCGGCGAGAAGCCCGAGATGCGGTCCGTCCGGTTCCGCACGCTCGGCTGCTACCCGCTCTCCGGTGCGGTCGATTCGACCGCGAAGACGGTCACCGACGTGATCCAGGAGATGCTCACCACCACGTTCAGCGAGCGGCAGGGGCGGCTCATCGACTTCGACGAAGACGGCTCGATGGAGCGCAAGAAGCGCGAGGGGTACTTCTGATGGCGACCGACGCAGAGCTGATCCGCACCGACATCGACGCCTACCTGTCGAAGTACGAGCACAAGGAGCTCCTCCGCTTCGTGGCCGTGGGCTCCGTCGACGACGGCAAGTCCACGCTCATCGGGCGCCTCCTGCACGACACCGGGATGGTCTACGAAGACCAGCTCGCCGCCGTGAAGGCCGCATCCGCGATCGAAGGCGAGGAGATCGACTTCTCCCTGCTCACCGACGGCCTCCGCGCCGAGCGCGAGCAGGGCATCACGATCGACGTGGCGTACCGCTACTTCTCGACCGACAAGCGCAAGTTCATCATCGCCGACACCCCGGGCCACATCCAGTACACGCGGAACATGGTCACCGGCGCGAGCACCGCGAACGTCGGCATCATCCTGATCGACGCGCGGCTCGGTGTGCTCCAGCAGTCCCGCCGCCACGCGTACATCGCGTCGCTGCTCGGCATCCCGCACCTCGCCGTGTGCGTGAACAAGATGGACCTCGTCGACTACGACCAGGGCACCTTCGAGAAGATCCGTGCGGACTTCCTCGAGTTCGCGAAGTCGCTGTCCTTCAAGGACATCACCTGCTTCCCGATCAGCGCGCTCAAGGGCGACAACATCGTCAGCAACAGCGCGAAGACGCCGTGGTTCGACGGTCCGAACATCCTCGCCTACCTCGAGGAGGTCCCGGTCTCGGCCGACCACAACCTCGCCGACTTCCGGTTCCCGATCCAGACGGTCCTGCGGCCGAACCTCGACTACCGCGGCTTCGCCGGGCAGATCGCGAGCGGCACCATCTGCGAGGGCGACGCCATCCTGTCGCTCCCGTCCGGCAAGCGCAGCCGCGTGAAGGCCGTCGACTTCGCCGGGAAGTCCATCGGCGCGGCCAGCGTCCCGATGTCGGTCACGATCCGCCTCGAAGACGAGATCGACACCAGCCGCGGCGACATGATCGTGCTCGAGAACAACCTCCCGCACGTCACCCGCGAGATCCGCGCCCACGTCGTGTGGATGAGCGAGAACGAGCTCGACTCCGGCAAGACCTACCTGCTCAAGCACACGACGCAGACCGTCCGCGCCCAGGTCGACACGATCCACCACAAGAAGGACATGGACACGCTCGACGACGTCGCGGCGCCCACCCTGGCGCTCAACGACATCGGCTACGTCACGCTGAAGTGCACGAGCGCGCTCTACGTCGACAACTACCGCGACAACCGCGGCACCGGCGCCTTCATCCTCATCGACTCCGCGACGAACAACACTGTCGCGGCGGGGATGATCGAGCTCGATGCCAACCGCCAGGACCTCGACGCCCTGCTCCGCGAAGCGCGGGCCGGCAGCGCGATCAAGCCGAAGACCCAGGTGTCGTCGCGCGAGCGCTACGACAAGATGGGCCAGTCCGGCGCGACGCTGTGGCTCACGGGCCTCCCGGGCTCCGGTCGCTGGGCGCTGGCCTACGCGCTCGAGCGGCGCCTGTTCGACATCGGTCGCACGGCCACCGTGATCGACCCCACCAGCGAAGACCTCCGCAGCGTCGTCAGCGCGTGCAAGGCGGCCACCGAGGCCGGCCTCATCGCGATCTGCGCGTTCCCGAGCTACCACGTGGCCGACCGGGCCTACCTCCGCGAGCGCATCGGTCGCGCGCGGGTCTTCCAGGTGTTCGTGAACACCGATCCGGTCCTGTGCCGCGAGCGCCGCCCCGACGCCGACATCCGCGATTTCGAGCCGCCCCGCGAGCACGACATCGAGGTCCAGCTCGACAAGGTCCGGCTGACGGACGCGGTGAAGGTCCTGCTCCAGAAGCTCGACGAGAGCGGCCAGTTCACGCGGCCTCCGGCATAGTCCTCGTCCTCCTCGCGGCGTGCGCGGGTCCTCCCGTCTGCGCGCCGATCGAGTGTGGTCGCTCGGTCTCGGACGAGGCCCTCCGAGACTGCTGCATCGCGCATCTCGGCCCTGAGGGCGCGGACCCCGAGGCGTTCTACGACTGCCTCGGCGGGAGGAGCTGTGCGTGCGAGGACGTCGAGGTCCTCGAAGGGGATGACCTGCTCGTCGGCGCGGTCACCCAGGAGTGCGCCGAGGACCGCCCGGAGGAGCTCTTCGAGTTCATCCGCCTGGACCGCGCGACCTGCGAGCCGTTGTCCGTCGGGTGGGAGCACTCCCTGATGCTCTCCTGTCCGTGAGGAGGCTCACTGCGCGAGGAACCTCGCGAGGAGCGCGTCGCCCTGGGGCGTCAGCACGCTCTCGGGGTGGAACTGCACGCCTTCCGCGGCGTGCTCGCGATGGCGGACGCCCATGATCAGCCCGTCGTCGGTGCGGCACGTCACCTCGAGGACGCCTGGCAGGCTGGCCTCTTCGGCGATCAGCGAGTGGTACCGCCCGACCTCGAGCGGGTTCGGCAGGCCCTCGTAGATCGTCCGCCCGTCGTGCTGCACGAGGCTCGCTTTGCCGTGCATCAGGTGCGGCGCCCGGACGATGCGCCCGCCCAGCACCTGCACGAGCGCCTGGTGGCCGAGGCACACCCCGAGGATCGGCACGACGCCGAGGAACCCCGCGAGCATGGCCAGCGAGACGCCCGCCGAGTCGGGGTTCCCGGGCCCCGGGGACACCACGAGGTGCGTCGGTGCGCGCTCCTTCGCCTGCTCCACCGTGAGGGCGTCGTTCCGGAAGACCTCGACCTCCGCGCCGAGGATCTGGAACGCCTGGGCGAGGTTGAACGTGAAGCTGTCGTAGTTGTCGATCAACAGGACGCGCTTCACAGCCCCTCCTCCGCCAGCTTCAGCGCGGCGAGCAGGGCCCCGGACTTCGCGAGGACCTCGCGGTGCTCCGCGGCCGGGTCGCTGTCGGCGACGAGCCCCGCGCCAGCCTGCCAGCTGTAGCGGTCGCCCTGGAACACGAGCGTGCGGATCGCGATGGCCTGGTCGAGGTTCCCGCCATGGCCGAAGTACCCGACGGTGCCCGCGTAGAAGCCGCGCCGGACGGGCTCCAGCTCCTCGATGAGCTCCATCGCGCGGACCTTCGGCGCCCCCACGACGGTCCCCGCGGGGAACGTGGCGGCGAAGAGGTCGAACGGATCGGCGTCGGGACGCAGGTGGCCCGTCACGCCGGACACGATGTGCATCACGTGGCTGTAGCGCTCGATCACCCGGTAGGGGTCGACGCGGATGGAGCCCGGCACGGCCACGCGCCCGAGGTCGTTGCGCGCGAGGTCGACGAGCATCACGTGCTCGGCGGCCTCCTTGGGGTCGGCGAGCAGGGCGTGCTCGTTCGCGAGGTCCTCGTCGTGCGTCCTGCCGCGCGGCCGCGTGCCGGCGATCGGGCGGAGGGTCGCCACCCCGTCGTGCAGCCGGACCAGCGCCTCGGGCGAGCTGCCCACCACGGCGAGCCCGTCCGCCGCGCCGCCGAAGTCGAGGAAGTACATGTACGGCGACGGGTTCAGCAGCCGCAGCGCGCGGTACACCTGGAACGGGTCGAGGCGGTTCGGCCCCTCGAAACGCACGGCGCCGACGAGCTGGAAGACGTCGCCGGCCCGGATGTGCTCCTTCGTCCGCTCCACGCGGTCGAGGAACTCCGCTTCGTCGAGGCTCGCGCGTGGCGAGCCGAATCCGCCGCTGCGGAACGGCGGGTGCGGACGATCCGGCACGGGACCGCGCAGGCACATCACCACGTCGCGCTCCACGGCCTTCCGGTCGTCTTCGCTGCCGGCGTGGAGGACCGCAGCACGTCGGGTCACGTGGTCGAACACGAGCACCGAGGTGGGCGCCGTGAAGATCGCTTCGGGCTCGCCCCCGCGGGCCTGCTGGAGGCTCGGTAGCCGCTCGAACCGCCGCACCAGGTCGTAGCCGCAGCACCCGACGAGACCCCCGGTGAACGGGAGCCCCGGGACCGTCGGAGCGAGCACGGGCGCCCGCGCGAGGGCCTCGCGGAACAGCGCCAGGGTCGCCTCGCGCGACGCGGGCGCGGCGCGCGTCTCGCCGCCGAGCTCGACGCCATCGTCGCGGACGACGAGCTGGAACGCCTCGCCGAAGCCCACGAAGCTGTAGCGGCCCACCTGGGTTCCGCCGACCACGGATTCCAGGAGGAACCTCGGCTTCAGCGGGGCGAGCTTCAGGAACGCCGAGACCGGCGTGTCGAGGTCGGCGGCGATGTCGAACGGCGACTGCATGGGGGCGTGGTTAACGCACATGCCTGGAGGTGGCGTGAAGCCCGAATTCTGGATCAACGCCTGGGAGACCGGCCGCCGCGGCTTCCACATGAGCGAGGTGCACCCCGATCTCCCCGCGCACGGGGCGCTGTTCGGCGGTGAGGGCGCCGTGTTCGTGCCGCTGTGCGGCGCCACGCACGACCTCGCGTGGCTCCGCGACCAGGGCCACCACGCGGTGGGGATCGAGCTCTCTCCGCTCGCCCTCGCCGAGCTCGCGGAGCGCGAGGGCCTCGAAGAGTCCGGTCGCCACGGGCCGTTCACGAAGTTCGAGGGCCCCGGGATCACGGTCCTGCAGGGCGACTACTTCCACCTGACCCCGGCATTGCTCGGGCCCATCGCGGGCATCTGGGACCGCGCGGCGCTCGTCGCGCTGCACCCCGACCAGCGCGCCGACTACGTCGCGCTCCAGCGCGCCCTGCTCGGCGACCGGGGCCGCCTGCTGCTGAACGTCTTCGCGTACGACCAGGCGCTCACCGACGGCCCGCCATGGTCGCTCGACACCGACGTGGTCGCGGCGCTCTGGCCCGAGGCCCAGCTCGTCGAAGAGCGGCCCGCCGAGCTCCCGCCGCACTTCCAGCCAGCCGTGACGCGCGTGTACCGCACGCGCTGACTACTGGATGCTGAGGCGCAGCGAGAAAGGCCCGCCGGGCGGGCCGAACCCGCCGCCGCCCCAGTTGTCGAGCACCAGGTAGAGGTCCTGGACGACCGCGCCCTGGTTCGTGTAGCCGATGACCTCGTTCTGCGGCGGGATGCCGTCGGCGCACGCCAGCGTGGACTGGGTGTCGGTGCACGTCTCGAGCAGGTACAGCACGCCGTCGCCGCCGATCTGCTCGTACTCCGCTTCGAGCGTCTCGCCCGGCTCGAGCCGGACGTTGATGACGCCCTCTTCGCCGCTCGACTCGAAGGTCGTGCAGCTCGGGCCCGGGACCGCGAGGTCGAGGAGCGACGGGTAGCCGGTCAGATCGCCCTCGAACAGGTACAGCCCGGTGCCGTACACGGGGTCGTTCACGACCGCCGCGCAGTCGAGCGCGGGGACGAGCGGCTCGACGCCCACCGTGGACACGGTGACCTCGAACGGCCCCTGCACACCGGGGTCTCCCGGGTCGTCGATCACGAGGTAGCCCACC
The DNA here is from genome assembly GCA_020632875.1 of Alphaproteobacteria bacterium. Classification (GTDB taxonomy): domain Bacteria; phylum Myxococcota_A; class UBA796; order UBA796; genus JACKEQ01. Next base: position 361,240 of record JACKET010000001.1, on the reverse strand, counting down.
TGGTCGGCGCCCGTGGTGTTCTGGAACTCGAGCGCGCCGTACGCCGGGGCGCCCGCGACACACGTGGTCTCGTCGGCGCAGTCGGTCAGCAGGTACATCGTGACCGGCGCGGTGGTCGTGACGCGCAGGACGTCGCCCGCCCCCACGTCGACCGCGGCCATCACGTCGCCGCCCGGAGAGGCCTGCTGCGAGCAGCCGAACGGCCCCGGATCCAGGTGGTCGACGGCGTCGCGGAGGTCGAGCGTGTGCGTGCCGGGCGGCAGGACGTGGTTGTTCCGGGCGAGCACGCAGGTGTCGTACGCCTCTTCGGTCGGCGCGGGCGGCACGTCGTACGCGATGTCGAGCAGGAAGTACCCCGCCGCGTTGGCGTCACGCGAGTCGACGAGGAGGTACAGGATCTCGTCGGCACCGGAGTCGTTCGTGTAGACGATGCGCTCGGACCCCGCGAACCCGTAGTCGGAGCCCGCCACGCACGAATCGACGTCGGCGCAGTCGGCGAGCAGGTAGATGGACCCGTCGAGCCCGAACAGCTCGGCATCCACGGTGATCCGGGTGCCGTCGGGCACCCCCACGCGCACGACGCCCTCGGGGCCGGGCTCGTCGGCGCCCGTGCAGCCGGCGGCGCTGGGGTCGTGGTCGTCGGCGAGCCCGACCAGCGAGCCGTAGTACGCGCCGGCGCTGAGCAGGGGCGCCCCGTCGCCGCACACGTCGAGCGGCACGACGGGATCGCGCCCCGTGATGGGCGGGTGGATGCCGTTCACCCAGCTCTCGGACCGCACGCCGACGTGGAGCGGATTGCCGTTCACGTCGACGTCCTCGTAGCTCGCGCGGGTGAGGGCGAACGAGAGGGCGACGTTCGCGTTGTTCAGGCCGAGCGAGTCGACGTCGAGCGAGTACGCCCCGTCGTCTTCGAGCAGGTAGGTGCGCTGCACGACCACGGAGCCCGGCTCGACCCCCGCGAACACCAGCAGCGTCACGATGCTGGTGCCGCCGGTCGCAGGGGTCCACTCGAAGTCGACGGTGCCGCCGTCGACCACGGGCACCGCGGCGCCCAGCGGCGCGGGCGCGATCTGGTCGATGGGCTCGGGCGTCGTCACGTCGGCGGTGCCCTGGTAGCTGCCCCACGTGCCGTTGCCGATGTCGACCCCCAGCGCCTGCCCGCCCACGAGCGGGGGCACCTGCGGCTCGAAGTAGAACCGCCCGACCGTCGGGTCGAACTGCATCAGCGCCGAGTACGCGCCGAGGTCGACGGTGTTTCCGACGTTCTGGAACTGCGCCGACAGCGGGTCGAACTGGTTCGGTGTGTCGACGTACGTGTCGGGCGTCGCGGGGAACTGGTCGTAGCAGTAGTTCAGGTACCGCGGGTAGCACTCGGCGACGTTCGGGATGCCCTGGCGGTCGTCGACGAACAGGCCCAGCAGGTACATCTGCTCGTCGCCGGTCACGCTGCTCGGCTGGAAGTGCAGCAGGGTGAGGCTGCCTTCGCCCGGCTGGATCGGCGGGTCGGTGTCGGCGTCGCTGTCGGCGTCGGCATCCGTGTCGGCATCGGCGTCCGTGTCGGAGTCGGCGTCCGCATCCGTGTCCGTGTCGGACTCCTCGGGCGGGTCGTCGCTCTTCTTGCACCCGGCCACCGCCAGCGTGGCGACCAGGGCGCACATCCAAACCGGCTTCATCGAGCCTCCTGCGTCCCGAGTAAACTCCACGCGGCGGCGATTCGCCACCCTCACCTGGGCAGCGGATCGCGCTGGGTGCGCAACAGGGCCGGCGGGGGCCACGCGGTGCCCACCGCACCCGGCTCGGGATCCGTCGCTTGGGGCTCCAGGAATCCCCGCGGGCGCAGGCGATCGGCCACGGGACGCCGCGCCGTCCACGCGTTCGGACCCGTCGCCCAGTCGAACGCCGAGGCCGGGAAGAGCGTCGCGGTGTGGTCGCGGAACGCCTCCATCCGCTTGCAGTCCGCTTCCGACAGGTCGAGACCCGTGGGGCACGCCGCGCCTTCGGGAGGCACCGGGAGCACCCGGAACGCCAGCTCCCCGTCGGCGAGGCGGTCGTCGACCCAGACGGGCGTGAAGCGCGCGTCGACCACGTGGTGCTCGCCCGTGTCGGCGCACGTGGCGAGCGTGACGCGCGCGATCATCCCGCCGTCGCGGTACGGCGTGCGCTGGTTGCTCACGAAGTTCCCGAGGCTGTACAGGATCACCGCGTCGCGCCGGCCCTCCGGGCGCTCGACCGGCACGACCTCGGCGGGCTGCAGCACGTGCGGGTGGCTGCCCATCACGACATCCGCACCGGCCTCGACGAGGCTCTGCGCCAGGGCCCGCTGCCAGGGCTGCGGCTGGTGCTGGTACTCGGCCCCCCAGTGGATGCCGACCACCACGACGTCCGCGACCTCGCGCGCCCGGGCGACGTCGTGCTGCATCTGGCCGTCGTCGAGCCAGTTCACGAGCCACGGCTCGCCCTCGGGCATCGGGCGGCCGTTCGTGCCGTACGTGTACGCGAGGAACGCGACCGTCACGGGCCCCGGCAGCTCGCGGAGCACCCACGGCGTGTCGCGCGCCTCGGCGCTCTTCCACGTGCCGGCCGAGCCGAACCCGTGCCGCTCGACGGCCTCGAGGGTCGCGAGCGCCCCGGCCCGACCGCGGTCGAGGCAGTGGTTGTTCGCGGTCTGCAGCACGTCGAAGCCCGCTTCGCGCAGCGCCACGAGCAGGCTCTCGGGCGCGTTGAACAGCGGGAACCCGCCGAAGTCCTGCGAGGCGTCGATGGGGGTCTCGAGGTTCGCGAGCGCGAGGTCGGCGCCGCGCAGCAGCGGGGCCACCGGGTCGAACACGCCGTGCCACGAGGTCGACCCGTCGTCCTGGCGGGAGGCCTTCAGCTGCATGCCGTGCTGCATCACGTCGCCCACCATGGCGATCTCGACGGCCCGCGCGGGACACGACGGTGCGTTCGCGAACCCCAGGGGCCCGGGCCCACCGAGGGCGAGCGGGAGCAGCGTCAGGAATCCCGGAACCACGTGGCTCGCTAACGTGCCTCCCCGCTGCGGGCCCACCCGCGCGCCTCCCGTGGGGGACGGATTGCGTTTCCACTCCGCCGCGGAGCCGCTATGCTCGCTGGAGTGTCGAGACCCAGCCGCGATCGCTATGTGGGCACCACCCTCGGGGGCCGTTTCCACGTCACCCGTCCCCTCGCCGACGGCGGGATGGCACGGGTGTACGTCGCGCGCGACGGCGAGACCGACACCCGCGTCGCGGTGAAGATCCTGGTCCCCCGCCCGGGTCCGCGGCACGACGCGATGCTCGAGCGCATGCGCCGCGAGGCGGTCGCCCTCGAGCGGCTCGACCACCCGAACATCGTGAAGACCCTGACCCACGGCCCCACCGACGACGGCGGGTTCTTCATCGCGATGGAGCTCATCGAGGGCCCGTCGATCACCGAGTTCATCAAGGCCAACCGCACCGAGCCCGAGGGCGGCATCCAGCTGCTCCTCCAGGTGTGCTCGGCGCTGCGGCACGCGCACCGCAAGGGCATCGTGCACCGCGACCTCAAGTCCTCGAACCTCCTCGTCGCGAAGGACGAGCAGGGCCGCGCCCGCGTGAAGCTCATCGACTTCGGCATCGTCAAGCTCGCCGACGAAGACAGCCTGTCCGGCAGCCGCCAGATCGTCGGCAGCGTGCACACCATCGCGCCCGAGCAGGTGAAGGGCGAGCCGCTCGACCACCGCGCCGACATCTACGCGGTCGGCATCCTCGCCTACCGACTGATGGCCGGGGAGTACCCGTACCACTCGCGTGTCCCGACCGAGACCATCACCCAGCACGTGCACGCCGAGATCCCCGTGCTCTCCGATCCGGGCCTGCCGTACGGGCTCTCCGACATCGTCGCGCGCTGCATGGCGAAAGACCCCGACGACCGGTTCGCCGACGTGCAGGAGCTCATGGACGAGCTCTCCGCCACGCTCGACGTGCCGACCGCGGCCTTCACGCGTCCCGTCTTCTCGAGGACCCGGTCGATCCCGCCCACCGAAGCGCGGCCGGAAGCCCCGGCCGAGCGCCCGCGCAGCCGCGTCGCGCTGCTCGCGGGCGGCGTGCTCATCGCCGCCGTCGCGCTGCTCTGGGTGCTCGCGCGCTGATCAGGGCGTCTTCGCGCCCTCGCGTACCTCGTCCATCACGCGACCGAAGCCCCGGGTGCGGATCCACTTCAGCAGCCACTCGGGGAGCGGCACGCCGCCGGCATCGACGGCGATCTCGTGCGTGACGAGCGCGCCCGGGCCGGCCGGATTCGCGCGGACCTCCCAGAATCCCTCGTTCTTCGGCGTGCGGATCGCGCCCTTCCGCGGCTCGAGGGGCTCGTCGGCGGCCGTGACCCACCGGTGCCGGTGCCCGCCCTCGACGGGCTCGGACCACGCCCACAGCAGGACCTCGCGGTCGGACAGCCCCCAGAGCTGCTGCAGCTGGTACACGAGCGCCCGGTCGCCCTCGTTCCGGCGCACCTCGCTCGCATCGACGACCCACACGAGATCCTCGTAGTCGTCGAACCGGGCGAGCTGGCCGTCGAGGCTCGCGGGGTCGACGTCGGGCCACTCGCACACCGCGCGCATCGCGGAGCCCCCTTCGTGCGTGCGGTCGCGCTGGAAGTACGCGCACCCGCCCGCCTCGCGGAGCGGCTCGAAGCCGTCGTCCGCGGCCCGTGCATTCAGCGCGAGGAGGAGCCACATCGCGCTCAGCGTACCCACCCCGCGCCCCACCGGACAGCGCGGATCGCTCACAGCCCGAGCGCCTTCCGCGCCTCGTCGACCGAACGCGCGGCCTCGAACGCCTCCTTCGCGGCATCCGGCGGAGGGGCGTGGACGAGCCGGGTGCCCGTCCACCGCACCAGCGCGTTGTCGGGCGTGAAGGACCCGGGGCCCGTGGAGCGGCGCCCGATGACGAGCATCTCGAGGGAGCCGTCGCCGTCGGTGTCCGCGAAGGAGACCGCATCCACCGGGTCGATCGCGAGGCCCACGGCGTGGTGGTCCCACCCGTCGCCGTCCTTCACGAGGAGGATCGCAGAGACGCCGAGCGTGCCGACCACCCCGTCGTCCGCCGGCCCGAACGGGCCCCGGTACAGCACGTCGCCCTCGCGCGCGTCGAGCAGATCGAGGATCCGCTGGTCCCGCAGCGGCGCGAACCGCGCGGAGGACGCGCCCTCCACCTGGCCCGTCACGGCGGGCGTGTCGTCGTACGGGATCCGATCGTCCGGCAGGTCGCCCCAGCAGTGCACGCGGCCCCCGCCGTCGAGCGCACAGGCCGCGCGGTCGCCCAGCGCCACGTCGACGAACGCGCCCGTGGGGATGGCCTCGTCCGGGATCCCGAGCCCCCAGCACACGACCTCGCCGCGCTCCCGGCGCACCGCGCACGCGCCGGACCCGTCGACATCCACGCTGCGGAACGTTCCGGACGGCACCTTGGCGAGGCTCCCGTCGCCCCAGCAGTGCACGAAGCCGTTCTCGCGGAGCCCACAGCCCCGCCGGCCCCCCGCGACGTGCGTGTACGGCGGCCCCGGCTCGTCCGTGCCCTCGGCGCCCCAGCACGTGAAGCGCTGCGCGGCGTCCCACGCGCAGCCCTCGCCCCAAGGCCGCGCGAGCACGCCCACCGCCTTCCCGCCCTTCGGGGGCGAGCCGCGGGACGTGTTGCAGTCGAGCGTCCCGCCCGCGACCCAGCACTCCTGCTGCTTCCCCTCGAGCGAGAACGCCTCCACCCCGGACCGCACGACCTTCCCGTCGGGCTGGACGAGGTCGCCGGACGCCGTGAGCGCGAGGATCCGGCCGGCGCCGAGCTGCACGTCGACGAACGGCCCCGGCAGCGGGTCGAAGGACAGATCGCCCCAGCAGCGGAGCGAGCCGTCGGCGTAGATCCCGCAGGCCTGGCGGTGGCCCACGCGCACGAGGCGGAACGCCGGGGTCTCGGCGAGGGCGGGTGTCCCGGGGAGCGTGGCCTCGCCGTCGGGCTCCTCGTCGGGCTCGGCCGGCGGCTCTGGCGGCGGTGCGCCCATGCACCCTGCGAGCAGGGCCAGGACGGCGAACGGTACGGACAGGTGCAGCATGGCGGGGAGTCTACCCCCCCGCGCCCGGCATCAGAGTGTCCGCCAGCTGACTCCTACGCCTGCACCGAAGCCGAGGGACGTGTTGCGGGCGTAGACGTCCCACGCCGCGCGGGCCTCGAGCGCCAGGCCCTCGTAGACGGTGAGCATCGCCTGGGGCCCGACGCGGATGGACTCCGCGGTGTACGGGTCGCTGACGAGGTTCTTGTTGCCGTCGACCCGCAGCATGCCGATGAGCGGCCCGGCCTTCCCGCCGAGCGTGCCGCCGAATGCGACGCTGTCGACGAGCGTGCGGTCGGTGTCCCAGTGGTTGAAGAGCTCGGTGCGATGCCGGTATCCGGCCTGCCCCTCGACCCAGGCCTTGCCCTTGGCGAGCGACCCACCCGCGAGGAGCCAGCCCGTGAAGTCGGTCTGCGCGTCGCCCGGACGGCCGCAGAAGTCGCGGTACACCGACTCTTCGCAGATCCCGTCGACGCCGTAGAGCGGGATCTTCACGGTGAGCGCGGCCGCGATGGGGTGCTTGCGCGACAGCGCGATCTGCGGCGTCACCTCGAGGTCGCCGAGGCGCGCGGTGAACGCGGTGCCCGTGACCTTCCGGATCGCGTTCTCGTCCTCGAAGTCCACGTACGAGAGCGCGACGGGCACGCGCGCCCCGATCTGGATGGGGTGCCCGTCCGACAGCCCCACCTCGCCGTACAGGCTGTACTGGTGCCCGAAGAACCCGGTCGTGCCGAAGTCCCCGGTCGATCCGAGCGCCGGGTCCTCGTCGGGGAGGACGTACTTCGTCGTGTGGTACCAGTCCGCGCCGGCCTTGAAGTAGTGGTCGCCCTGGGCCTTGGTCCACGGGCCGGCGAGCGCCGTGCCGAGCAGCAGCGCGATCATGGCTCCTTGACCTCGAACCGGATGCGCATCCCGCCGTCGTAGCCCGCGGACTGCCCCGTCCCGTCGGGCCCGTTCGTGACCTTGCCGCTCTGGGTCGTGACGCGGATGCGGGCCTCGTACGACCCGCTGGGGCTCTCGATGACGTACTTCCAGAGCGTCCAGATGTTGGCCCCCGGGGAGTAGTAGACGTCCACGTCCTCCCAGCTCGCCCCGTCGTCGAAGGTGATCTCGACGCGGGTGACCGGATCGGAGCCCGCGTGGGCGGTCCCGTACATCTCCACCACGTCGCCCACGTCGCGGTACAGCACCGTCCCGTCGACCGGCTGCAGGATGAACCCGTTCTGGCGGTACGTCGCTTCGTCGGACCAGCCGGTGAGCTCCCAGTAGCCGCGGTACTCGCGGGGCAGGAGGTCGACGGTCACGGGCCACTTCACGTTCTTCGTGCCGTACCGGTTCTGCACGAGGAACCGGCAGGGTGCGCCGTGCTCGAACGGCAGCGGCTGGCCGTTCATCTGCCAGACGAGCCACATCCGCTCCTCGACGAGGTCTTCGACCGGCACGCCCGTGTGGTAGTCGTCCGCGCCGACGAACTTCAGGTCGACCGTCGCGGGAGGCACGTCGACGCCGAGGTCGTCGAGGATGTCGATGAACGGCAGCCCGCCCCACACGGAGTTGTTGATGAGCGGGTTGCGCGGGTTGCCGCCGATGCACTGGAGCGTGTGCTCGAGCTCGATCGGCTCGAGCGTGTCGAAGTAGTCCCGGTCGATCCGCGCGACCTCGACGCCGTCCACCAGGATGGCCATCTCCCAGGACTCCGGATCGAGCTCGGGCTGGCCGCAGCACTGGTAGACGTAGAACCGGTCGTTCGTGGAGATCGGCTCGATGCCGGACTCGTCGAGCGGGATCTTGTTCTCGACGTCGACGATGACGGACTCGCAGCCGGATGCGGCGATGCTGGCGCAGAGCATCGCGAGCGTCTCCCGACGGGACGGCGTGGGGCGCATGGTTCCCCTCCTCGCGCGCCTCTATGCCGGGTCCCCACCGACGGTTACCGACCCCTCGAGAATTCTCTTCGGGACCGTCCTGCCCGACCGGGCAGGTGTTCGCAGGCCGACGCGCGTGCAGCCTTGGATCCGATAAGGTGACCCTCACGGAACCCCGGAGAGACGGATGTTCGGAGACGACCTCAGAATCGCGCTCGGCATGGCCCAGGAATTCGCACGGAAGAACCGGCACGAGTTCCTGACGCTCGAGCACATGCTGTACGGCCTCCTCCACGATGCCCGCGCATCCGAGGTGCTCGAGGCCTGCGGCGCCGACCTCGAGAAGCTCGAGGCCGAGCTCGAGGCCTTCCTCGAGGGGATGGAGAAGCTCGACATCAAGGGCGACTACGAGCCGATCCAGACGCTCGGGTTCCGGCGGGTCATGCAGCGCGCGATCATGCACGTGCAGTCCAGCGGCCAGTCCGAGGTCGACGGCGGCCACCTGCTCGTCGCGATGTTCGCCGAGCCCGAGTCGCACGCCGTGTTCCTGCTCGACAAGCAGGGCGTGAACCGCCTCGACGTCGTGTCGTTCCTGTCGCACGGCAAGCGCAAGGACGGGAAGACCCGCAAGGACGTCGGCGCGCCCGCCGGCGCCGAGACGGGCGGCGAGAGCCGCTCGCCCGCCGAAGCTCTGAAGGACTTCACGGTCGACCTGTACGAGCGCGCCAAGGCCGGCAAGATCGACCCGCTCATCGGTCGCGAGCACGAGCTGCAGCGCGCCATCCACATCCTCGCGCGCCGCCGGAAGAACAATCCGCTGTTCATCGGCGACTCGGGCGTCGGCAAGACCGCCATCGTCGAGGGCCTCGCCAAGGCCATCGTCGAAGGCGACGTGCCCGACATGCTGAAGGAGGTGCACGTCTACTCGCTCGACATGGGCGCGCTGATGGCCGGCACGCGGTACCGCGGCGACTTCGAGGAGCGGCTCAAGGGCGTGCTCAACGCGCTCGAAGACAACCCGAAGGCCATCCTGTTCGTCGACGAGATCCACGTGATCGTCGGGGCCGGCGCCACGGCCGGCGGCTCGATGGACGCGAGCAACCTGCTCAAGCCCGCCCTCGCGTCGGGCGTGCTCCGCTGCATCGGCTCCACGACCCACGAAGAGTACCGGCAGTCCTTCGGGAAGGACAAAGCGCTCTCCCGCCGCTTCCAGACCATCGACGTCGACGAGCCGAGCATCGACGACACCATCGCCATCCTGAAGGGCCTGGCGCCGAAGTACGAAGAGCACCACGAGCTGAAGTACGACGAAGACGCGATCGAGGCGTGCGCGAAGCTCTCCGCGCGGCACATCACCGACCGCAAGATGCCCGACAAGGCCATCGACGTGATGGACGAGGTCGGCGCCGCGAGCCACCTCGCGAAGCTCACCGAGGTCCACGTCCACCAGGTCGAAGAGACCATCGCGCGCATCGCGCGCATCCCGCCGAAGCAGGTCACGACCGAAGACCGCGACAAGCTCAAGAATCTCGAGCCCGACCTGAAGAACGTCATCTTCGGCCAGGACGAGGCGATCGACGCCGTCGTCGCGTCCATCAAGCTCTCGCGCGCGGGCATCGGCTCGCCGCGCAAGCCGACGGGCAGCTTCCTGTTCGCCGGGCCCACGGGCGTCGGCAAGACCGAGCTCGCCCGCCAGCTCGCCACGCACCTCGGCGTCGAGTTCCACCGGTTCGACATGTCCGAGTACATGGAGAAGCACAGCGTCTCCCGCCTCATCGGCGCGCCCCCCGGCTACGTCGGGTTCGAGCAGGGCGGCATGCTGACCGACGCCGTGCACAAGTCCCCGCACTGCGTCGTCGTGATGGACGAGATCGAGAAGGCCCACGCCGACGTGTTCAACATCCTGCTCCAGGTGATGGACCACGCGACGCTCACCGACAACAACGGCCGCAAGACCGACTTCCGCAACGTCATCCTCATCATGACGACCAACGCGGGCGCGTCGTTCGCGACCACCAAGGCGATGGGCTTCGGCGGCAAGGAGGGCCCGAGCAAGCAGACCGAGGTGCTGAACAAGGTGTTCCCGCCCGAGTTCCGCAACCGCCTCGACGCCATCGTGACCTTCAACCACCTCCCCGAGCCGGTCATCTACCAGATCGTCGACAAGAACCTGCTCGAGCTCGAGCAGCAGCTCGTCGAGCGCGAGGTCACCATCACGGCGACCGACGCCGCCCGCGCGTACTTCGCGAAAGAGGGCTACAAGCCGGCGTTCGGCGCCCGCGAGATGGGCCGCGTCGTCCAGCAGCACGTGAAGAAGCCGCTGGCCGACGAGATCCTCTTCGGCGACCTGCGCGAAGGCGGTCACGCCGAGGTCGACTACGTCGACGAGAAGGTCGTGATCCGCGTCGTCCGCAAAGAGGTCGCGCCGCCCGAGAAGGTCGAAGCGCCCGAAGACGCCGACGCGTAGCCCCCCGCTCCCCTCCGGGGTACGCCCGGAGAGGAGGCCGCCATGCCGGAGTGGATCCCGCGCGTCGAGGGCATCGACCTGCTCGTCGAGGAGCGCGACGGCGACCGCCTGATCGCGCGACACGCCGTCGGCACGGTGCCCGCGCCCGTCAGCGTGGAGCGATTCGCCCAGCTCGTCGCCCTGCTCGCCCCGGATCACGAGGGCACTGGCGAGGGCTGGATGCTCCGCGCCGCCGCGGAGGCCGTCGTGGGCCTCGGCGGCACCGCGCACACCGAGCCTACGGCCGTCGATCCGGGCTGGCCCACCGCACCTCCCGCGCCGGCGACCCTCTCCGCGTCCGGCCGGCTCGACCCCGCGTGGGTGGAGTGGGTCGTCGAAGCCCACCTGCACGGGCGTTCCGCGCAGGACATCAGCTCGCACCTCCGCGACCGCTTCGACCTGCCCTTCCACGCCGAGGTCGCGCGGATCTGCGACGGCCCCGAGGTCGCGGCGGCGAAACGGGTGTCGGAGCGCGCCCGGTCGCTCGACGGCATCGTCCGGCTCCGCCGGCAGTTCGAGAGCGGCGCCATCCCCGTGTACGAAGCGCTCCACGCCGACACGCTGTACGAGCGGCACTGGGTCGCGCACCGCCCGTGCCTGCTCCGGCACGCCACCCGCGACTGGCCGGAGTGGACGCTCGACGCCCTCCGCGCGCGCTACGCCGACCGCACGGTGACCGTCACCTCCGGCCGGCAGTCCACGGGCCCCGAGTGGTGGCGGCGACGCTCCCAGCTCGACGCGCCGATGGCGTTCGGCGCGCTCCTCGACCTCGTCGCGAACGGCGCGGGGGACGAGACGTACGCCGTGGCGCGGAACCACGTCCTGGCCGCGCTGCCCGGGCTCGAGGCGGAGCTCGGCCCCCTCCCCGGCCTGCGGGACGCGCCGGTCCGCGAGATCTGGCTCGGCCCGCGCGGCACGGTCACGCCGCTGCACCACGATCAGACGTGTGGCTGGCTCGTGCAGCGCATCGGAGTGAAGCGGCTGTGGCTCGCGTCCCCGCTGGAGACGGCGCTGCTCGACACCGCGACGGGCCTGCACAACCGCGCCGATCCGTCGGATCCGGGCGATCCCACGACCCGCACGGTGCGCTGGCACGAGGTCGTGCTGCGCCCCGGCGACGCGCTGTTCATCCCGGCGGGCTGGTGGCACCAGGTCGTCGCGGAGAGCCCGAGCCTCTCGGTCTCGATGAACGGGTTCCAGTGGGACGACGACTGCACCTGGTACTACGCCGGCCCGCGCTGACGCCTACGCCGATCCGCCGTCACGGCCAGGACGGAACGCCCGATTCGATCGCGTGGGACGCGTTCTCCCCGGTCACGGACAGCCCGTAGAGGCACGCTGGCCAGGCGCAGGGCCGCAGCGAGGGCTCGACGATCGCGAGCTCGAATCGGACTCTCGAGAATCCGGCCAGATCCAGCTCGTCGAGGCGCTCCTGGGTCGCCGGGTCGATGGGCCCCTCCACGTCCCCGGAGAACCCGACCATCGAGGCCTCGCCGGACCCCCCGTCCGCCACGTACACCTGGGCGAGACCCACGGCGTCGGAAGTCCCCTCGGGGAGTCGGACCTCCGCGTGCGCATCGGGCAGCCACCATGTCGCGGCGTTGGCGCAGGCCGATGGATCGCGGGGTTCCCAGACCCGCCAGCTGGAGGCGACGACATCGATCGTCAGCTCGAACCGGGAGCCCGCCAGCGACGGCGAATCACTCGGCCACTCCTGGTCGAGCGCGCCGGTCAGCATCCCGAAGACCGTGGCGGGCGCGTCCGTACCCGGCTCGCTCCACCGCCCCTGGCAGGGATCCAGCGGGTTCTCGGCTGGAACCACATCTGGCCCGCCTACACACGCGACCGCAATGAGCCCGACCATCCCTACCAGAGCACGCGACCTCTGGCTCACTCGGGCTCCATCTCGCACTGCAGCGGGTGCCCCTCTTCGGCGGCCATCGCCTCGACCTGCGCGATGCGCGTCTCGGCGACCTCGCGCGTGTAGACCCCCGCCACACCCACGCCGTTGTTGTGGATGTGCAGCATCACGCGCGTCGCCTGCGCCGAGCTGTGGTGGAAGACCGTGCGCAGCACCATCACGACGAACTCCATCGTCGTGTAGTGGTCGTTCAGCAGGAGCACCTTGTACTTCCGCGGCTCGTCGACCTTCTGCCGCTCGAGGACTGAGCTGTCGCCTTCTTCCTTGCGCTTGTCCGACATCCCTCGCTCCGGGTACGTGGGGAGTCCACCCTCGGGACTCCATGCGAACGTTCTGTATCCCCCTCGTGCTCGCTCTCGCCTCCTGCAAGGCGGGCACGAAGCTGGACCCACGTACCCCCTATGCCGTCCAGCGCGACGACGTGACCGTCACGCTCGCCGAAGGGCTCGAGACCGCCGCCGAGGTCACCTTCCCCGACCACGGCAAGGGCCCCCATCCCACCGTGCTCCTGCTCCACGGCTCCGGCCCGCAGGACATGGATGCCACGCTCGAGGGCCCCGTCGGCACGACGCGGTTGTTCGCCGACCTCTCGAACGCCCTGTCTGCACGGGGCTTCGCGGTCATCCGCTACGACAAGCGCCACGTCACCGGTCCCGGAAAGTTCGACCTGCCGGCGTTCATCGGCGACCAGAGCACGTTCACCTTCGAGGAGGACGCCAAGCGCGTGCTCGACGCGCTGTCCACCCATCCCCGCGTCGATCCGAACCGCATCTTCGTCTACGGCTGGAGCGAAGGCACCGTGGTCGCCGCGAAGCTCGCCACCGAGCGCCCGAACCTCGCGGGCGTCGTGTTCCAGGGTCCCGTCGGGATGACGTTCCAGGAGAACTTCCGCACCTGGTTCGACCTCGCGGTCCCCTACCTGCAGCGGTTCTCCCCGCGGGACGACCGCCTCGACGGCGCCGAGCTCGGCCTCGCCCTGCGCAGCGCCGCGTCGCAGCCCGTCCACATCACCTCCGCCATGCTCGCGGTCAGCTACACCCGCGCCAGCGACGTCGCGCGGCCCTCGCCGCTCGTCGACACCGACCGCGACGGCCAGATCGACATCCAGACCGAGCTGATCCCGAAGATCGACGGCCTCGTCGACCTCGCGTTCGGCCCGATCGGCGCGTTCGTCAGCTACGCCGACGGCAACACGCTGCCGCCCGTCACCGCGCAGGTCCCGCAGCTCACGGGCGTCCCGGTCCTCGTGCTCCAGGGCATGCAGGACGCGCACACGCCCCCCGAGAACGCCGACCGCATCGAGGCCGCGCTGCAGGCGGCGGGCCATCCGGACTACGCGATCGAGCGCATCGAGGGCGCCGGCCACACGCTGGGCCGCGCGAGCGACCCCATCGACGATCTCGGCCGCCCGATGAGCGCCGCGACGGTCGACCGGATCGTCGGCTGGCTCGTGGAGCACGCGAAGTAGGTTTGGGCGCCCCGGCTCCGCCGTCGGCTGTCCTCCGGGCTCGCTTGCGCTCGGTCGCTTCGCGACGGCGGCTGCGCCGCCCCCTCCGGCCCGCCTGGCGCGGGTCCCGGTCGGCGAGGCCCGCGGCTCCGGCGCCCATCGGCACGCAGAGCCCCGCTGAGCTGCGCAACGCCCACGCAGAGCCCTGCTGAACTGCGCCGCGCCCACGCAGAGCCCCGATGAACTGCGCCTCACCCGCGCCATCCTCCGTCCCGGGCTGCCCGCTCCACGAAGAAACGCCGGAAATCGAGCGACCGCGCCGCACGAGGTCCCTCGTCGGGCTCCCGAAGCGCAGTTCGACCGGACTCTGCGTCGAACGCGCGCACTTCGACGGAGCTCTGGGTCCGCTCCTCCCGCCCACCGGCCCTGCGCCACGACCGGCTCCGGACACCGAGGCTGCACTTCGAGATCGCTACGCAATCGCTGCCACGCCATGGCAGCGATTGCGCACGTCCGCGGACGAGGGCTGCCTGTAGGTCCGCCCCGTCGCACTCACCACATGGGACCCACGCAGAGCCACGCTGAACAGCGCCTCACCCACGCAGAGCCCCGATGAACTGCGCCTCACCCGCGCCATCCTCCATCCCGGGCTGCCCGCTCCACGAAGAAACGCCGGAAATCGAGCGGCCGCGCCGCACGAGGTCCCTCGTCGGGCTCCCGAAGCGCAGTTCGACCCGACTCTGCGTCGGACCCGCGCGGTTGGACCCGGCTCTGCGTCCCAACGACGCGGTTCGACCCGGCTCTGCGTCCTCCGGGCGCCGTTCGACCGACTCTGGCGTGACCCGGCTCGGACATCGACCGTGCACTCCGAGATCGCTGCGCATTCGCTGCCACGCCATGGCAGCGATTGCGCACGTCCGTGGACGTCGAGGCCCATGCCGAGCCTCGCGCGGCGGATCAGGCGGCGCTTGCTGTCGAGCTCCCGGCGCCACCCGGGAACGGGAGCGGGAACGGGAACGGGAACGGGAGGCCGCGGTCAGCGCTGGCTGAGGATCGCCGTGCCGCCCATCCGGTACAGCAGCCGGGCGCCGATGATCGCGTCCCATTCGGCGTCCCCGACCTCGACGAGATCGAAGCCCACCACGGTGCGCCCGCTCTCGCGCAGCATCCGGAGCAGCGCCATCGTGTGGTCCCACGACAGGCCGCCGGGCACCGGCGTTCCGGTCGCCGGGCAGAGCGCCGGGTCGAGCCCGTCGATGTCGAAGCTGATCCACACCTGCTCGGGGAGCAGATCGATCATCGGCCGCGCGAGCGAGTCCCACGACCGGCCGCCCGCCAGGGCCGAGCCCAGCACGGGCCACGGATACGCCATGACCCGCGGGTCGTCCTGGGCACGCTGCCACTCCGCGCGGCCGAAGTCCCGCACGCCGACCTGCACGAGCGCACCGCGCAGCCCGGCCCGGTCGAGGACGTTGCCCATGATGCTGGCGTGCGACCACTGGAATCCCTGGTACGCGACGCGGAGATCGAGGTGCGCATCCACATGCAGCACGCCCAGATCGGGGTACCGGCGCACGGCCTCGCGGATCGCGCCGAACGGCACGCTGTGATCGCCGCCGTAGATCGCGGGGATGCCGCCGCGGTCGAACACCGCCGCCGTCTCTTCGCGCACGATGGCGTTCATCGACTCGGAGAGGGCGTTCACGCGCTCCGCCAGGGCGGCGAGCTCGCCGTCGCCCGCGCCACCCGCCTCGATCACGGGGAGAGCGGCCGCACAGGCCTCGTCGTTGAGCCCCGCGAGCTCGGGTCGGACCTCGCGCATCGCGAATCCGTCGCGCCACGCATCGCCGAGCTCGAGGTCGAACAGGTCGACCTGGTGCGACGCCTCGACCAGGGCCCCCGGCGCCGCCGCGGTGCCGCGCCGGTAGCTGGTGGTGGCCTCCCACGGGACGGGGATCACGACGACCTTCGCCGCGTCCGGGCCGTGCGGGAGGCCGAAGAGGCCGTCGTCCGCCGTGCACGAGGCGTCGGGGTCGTACCCCTCGAGGTTCATTCCTCGCCGCCGAGGTACGTGTAGCTGTCGAGGCCGCGCTGGTAGGCGCGCAGCAGGATCCGCGAGTTCTCGCGCGACAGCCGGCCGTTCGAGATGGCCTCCTCGGTGGCGCGCCGCACGGCCGCGATGAGGTCCTTGCTCTGGTACTGGACGTACGAGAGCACGTCGTTCACGCGGTCGCCCTCGACGACGCGATCGATGCGGTAGCCGCTCTCGTCCTGGACGATGTGCGCGGTGTTCGTGTCGCCGAACAGGTTGTGCAGATCGCCCAGGATCTCCTGGTAGGCGCCGACCAGCATGATGGCGAGGTAGTACGACTCGCCGTCTTCGATGGAGTGGACCTCGAGCGTCCGGCGCACGTCGCGGCGGTCGATGAAGCGGTCCATCTTGCCGTCGCTGTCGCACGTGAGGTCGGCGAGGACGGCGCGGCGGCGCGGCTCCTCGTCGAGGCGCTGCAGCGGGACGACCGGGAAGAGCTGCCCGATCGCCCAGGAGTCGGGTGCCGACTGGAAGACCGAGAAGTTGCAGTAGTACGTGTCGGCCAGCATGTGCCGCAGGGCGTCGAGGTCGTCCGACACGTAGTCGGCCTTCTTCACGGCCGACCGGATGCGGCCGCAGACCTGCCAGAACATGCGCTCGAGCTGCGCGAACTGCTCGAGGTTCATCAGGCCCATGTTGAACGCGAGGCGCGCCTCTTCGCGCACGCCCATCGCCTCGTGCCAGGCGCTCTGGAACGTGCGCGCGTTGACCTGATCGTAGATCTGGCGCATGTCGCGGAGCGGCTCGGGGTCTTCCGCATCGACGTTCGGCGGACGGCCCTCGGTCGGGCGCTGCTCGACCCCGGTCACGTCGAACACGAGCATCGAGTGGTGCGCGACGAGCGACCGACCGGACTCGGTGATGATGTTGGGGTGCGCGGTGCCGGCCTCGTCGCACGCGCTCATGATGTACGCGACGACATCGGAGGCGTACTCGTAGTCGGAGTAGTTCCGCGAGCTGTCGAAGTCGGTCTTGCTGCCGTCGTAGTCGACGCCGAGACCGCCGCCCACGTCGAAGAGCCCCATGGGAGCGCCCATCGCGACGAGCTCGGTGTACATCCGCGTGGACTCGCGGAGCGCCGACTTGAACGTGCGGATGCCGGTGACCTGCGACCCGATGTGGAAGTGCAGGAGCTTGAGGCAGTCGAGGCTGTCGGCCGCGCGGAGCTCTTCGACCACCTCGACGATCTGGAGCGCCGTGAGACCGAACTTCGCGCGGTCGCCGCTGGAGCTGCTCCACCGGCCCTTGCCGGGGCTCGAGAGCTTGGCGCGCACCCCGAGCGTCGGCTTCACCCCGAGCTCGCGGCTCACCTGGAGGATGGGCTGCACCTCGCTCGGCTTCTCGATGACGATGACCGGGTTGCGGCCGAGCTGCGCGGCGAGGAGCGCGGTCTGGATGTAGCCGCGATCCTTGTAGCCGTTGCAGATGATGTAGGCCTCGGGGTCGTCGAGCAGGGCCAGCACGATGAGCAGCTCGGGCTTGCTGCCCGCTTCGAGGCCCATGTGGTGGGCCCGCGCGTACTGGACGATGTCTTCGACCAGGTGCCGCTGCTGGTTGACCTTGATCGGGTACACGCCGCGGTAGTGGCCCTTGTAGCCCTGCTCGGCGATGGCAGTCGAGAACGCCCCGGCGAGATCACCGAGCCGGCGCTTCACGATGTCGGGGAAGCGGAGGAGGATGGGCGCGTCGATGCCGCGCTCGACGAGCTCGTCGACGAGCTGTTTCAGATCGACGGGTGTAGCGTCCGGATTCGCGGTCAGGACGAGGTGCCCCTCGTCCGACGCGTCGAACAGGCCCCGGCCCCAGTCCGGGATGTTGTACAGCTCCTTCGAGTCCTCGACCCGCCACCGCGCCATCACCCCTCCAGGTCCGGTGTGGCGTGCGCCTATGTCCCCGCGGACCTCCGCGCAATGGGCGATCCACACGCTTCAGCGGTCGCGGAGCACCAACGCCGAAACAACGGGGCGGTGATCGCTGCACCCCACCTGCGGCACGGAGGCATCGCGGACGGCGAACGCGTCGCTCGCGTAGATGTAGTCGATGCGGAGGGGCAGCCAGTCCATCGCGAGCTTCGTCGCGCCGGGCCCGAGCCCCGCCCGCTCCCAGACGTCCGTGAGGTGCGTGCGCAGTGCCGAGTGGAGGTAGAAGTCCCGCGTGCTGTTGAAGTCCCCCGCGACCACCGTGGGGTCCTGGAACCGCGCCACCCGCTCGAGCAGCGCCGCCGACTGGTTCGCCTGCCCGGCCGCCGTGCGACGGGCCTCGGCGACCTGCGAGGCCCCCAGCCGGTAGGGCGTGAGGTGGACGGCGAGCAGGTTGAACACGCGGCCTTCGCGCTCCACCTCCGCCGCGACGTAGTGCCAGTCCTCGTCGTCGACGAAGCGCAGCGCGGCACCGTCGACCAGGTGCGTGCCGCCGCGCGCACAGGCCGCGAGACCCCCGTGCCGGTCGGCGCCCCCGGCGTTGTACGTGCCGTGCACGCAGCGCATGCCGAGCGCCTTCTCCAGCGCGCGCACGTTGTCGCGGCTGACCTCCATCAGCGCGAGCACGTCGGGCGACGCGGCCTCGATGGCCTGCACCGCGCACCGCAGCGCGTCGCCGCCGTCGTCCGGCCCGCCCCACAGGCGCCGGACGTTCCAGCTCATGACGGTGATGGGCGTACCCTCGGCGTCCTGGCCGCGGGCCGCGAGGGCGGGGCCCCACAGCGCGGCCATGGCGAGCAGCGTCGCGCCGAGGACGACGGGCAGCGAGCGCCGATCGGGGAGCAGCGCCCACAGCGCGAAGGTCCACGCGACGTGGACCACGAACAGGTACGGCAGCACGAAGAGCGCCGCCGTCAGCCACACCCCCGGCGCGCGGTCGAACCGACCGAGCACCACGGCACCGAGGAGCATGGCGAGGGCCACGACGGTGATCGTGATGCCCACGTCACCCGCACGGCCGCCCTGGATCCCGGGGGCCTCAGGTGGCGACGGAGCGGTAGGCACGCCGGTAGTACAGCAGGGGCTCGCCCTCGGACGCGAAGGTCTCGACCACACGGCCGATGACGATGGTGTGGTCCCCCGCTTCGATCTGTTGGTGGACCTCGCACGCGAGCCACGCCATCGCGCCCTTCACGACGGGCTGGCCGCTGTCGGTCCAGTCGCCTTCGATCTCGGTGAAGTCGGGGGTGGGCAGGCGGCCGGGACGCGCGAAGTAGTTCGAGGCCGCCTGCTGCTCGTGGTGGAGGATGCTGACCGCGAAGCCCCCGGCCTCTTCGACCATGGCCGGGAAGCGGTTGCGGTTGTCGATGCAGACGAGGATCAACGGGGGATCCAGCGACAGGCTCGAGAAGCTCGAGACCGTCAGGCCATACATCAGTCCGTCGGTGCTCTTCGTCGTCACCACACTGACGCCGGAGCACCAGCACGACAGAGCATCCTTGAAGCCGTCTGCAAGGGACATCGGCCCTCCTCGCTCCCCGAATACCACGGACCCGTGGTAGGGTGCCGCATGATGCGTTGGGTCGCCGCTGCGGTCGTGGTCGTGGTGTCGGGTTGCAAGGGCATGAGCCCCGATCCCCTTCCCAGGGACACGTATGGGCCCACTGCCGAGACCGGCGACACCGACCCCGTCGTGATCGACGAGACCTGGCTCGCCCTGCCCGCGCCCGCCACGGTCGACAACGGGCGCTTCGCCACCGCAGACACGTGTGGCGAGTGCCACAGCAACCACTCCACCGCGATGGCCATGCGCGACGCGTCCGGCAACGAGGTCGGCCCGTACGACCTCTGGGAAGCGTCGATGATGGCGAACGCGGCCCGCGATCCGATCTGGCGTGCCGTCGTCAGCGTCGAGGTCGCCGAGACGCCCGGCGCCGCCGACCTCATCGGCGAGCGGTGCATGAGCTGCCACGCGCCCATGGGCGCCACCGATGCAGAGCTCACGGGCGAGGCCAAGCCGCGGTACCCGTCCGGCCTCACCGACGGCAGCGACCGCGCCACCCTGGGCCTCGACGGCGCGAGCTGCACGCTCTGCCACCAGATCGAGCCCGACAACCTCGGCCAGCCGTCCAGCTGGAAGGGCGGCTACATCGTCGAGGGCGCGCAGAAGGCCTACGGGCCCCATCCGAACCCGAACACCACGTACATGGCCGCCGAGGGCTGGACGCCGATGCAGTCCAGCCACGTCCAGACCGCCGAGCTGTGCGCCACCTGCCACACGCTGATCACCGACGCGCTCGAGCCCGACGGCACGCTCAACGGCGGCTCGCTCGTCGAGCAGGCGCCGTACCTCGAGCTCAAGAACAGCTCGAACGCCACGAGCACCTGCCAGGACTGCCACTTCCCGAAGCGCGGCATCGACCAGTCCAACATCGTCACGCCCATCGCGCGCAGCCCGGCCGGGTCCGACTACGGCGACCTCACGAGCCGCACGCTGTCCCGCCACGAGCTGGTCGGCGGGAACACGCTGGTGCCGCAGCTCTTCCGCGACCACCACGACATCCTCCAGCCCCGCGCGGCTCCCGAGGCGTTCGACGAGAAGATCGCCCGCGCGCGCCAGCAGCTCCAGACCAACACGGCCACCGTGGCGCTCGAGAACATCGACGTGTCCGGCGCCACGCTGTCCTTCCGCACCTACGCCGACACGGTCGCGGGCCACAAGTTCCCCACGGGCATCCCGCTCCGCCGGGCCTGGCTGCGGGTGCGCGTGTGGGATGGCACCAACCAGGTGATCTTCGCCTCGGGCGAGCACGACAGCCAGGGCCGCATCCTCGACAGCGGCGGCGCGCCGCTCGCGTCCGAGCTCGCCGGCGGGCCCATCGCGCCGAACCTGAACGCCATCTCCGACCCCGACCAGGTCCAGATCTACGAAGCGGTGATGAAAGACCTCGCCGGCGACCCGACCTACCGCCTGCTCCGCGGTGCGGGCTGGCTGAAGGACAACCGCATCCTCCCCCGCGGGTGGGACCCCAACAACGTCAACATCGACCTCATCCGCCCCCAGGGGGTCGAGGGCGACACCGACTACACGAACGAAGGCGACCGCTTGAGCTGGTCCATCGACATCACGGGTCGCCCCGCGCCCTACATCATCGAAGCGACCCTGCTCTACCAGCCGCTCGGCAACCGCTGGGCCGAAGAGATCTTCGCCGTCGAGACCAACGAGACGAAGGCGCTCCGGGCGATGCTCCAGACCGCCGATCGGCGGCCCGAGATCATCGCCACCATCACGGGCAGCCACGGCGGCAACTGAGGGCTTGGCGCGCGTCGCCGCGTGTCCTCCGCCGGCCCACGGTGTTGTCGCAGACCGTCGTATCCACGGATCTCGGCGCGTTCTCGCACCGCCCTGCCCGATCGGCGGGGTGAGGGGCCTTGGGAAATTCGAGCGTTGGTGTATAAGTGTCGGCCTCACGGTGGGGACAGGGAGTGATGGAAGAGAACCAGTTCCGCATGGTCTGCCCGAAGTGCGGGTCCCACAGCTTCACGGTCCGCCGGGACCAGCGCGCCTACGTCCACAAGTCGCAGCCGTTCGAGCTCGTGTTCTCGTGCCGTTGCGGCAAGCAGCTGTTCGGCGACCAGATCCAGGAGGAGTACGACCGCCAGAAGGTGGAGTGGGAGGCCTCCGATCGCCCCGCGCCGCCCACCGACGACAACGACTCCGCCGAGCGGCAGCACGAAGAAGAGCGCCGCAAAGAGCAGCTCCGTCGCGCGATGGAGTACCGGCGGAAGTACCTCGCCGAGAAGCGCCGCGAGCAGGCCGACGCAGAGCGCCTCCGCAAGGAGGAGGAAGACGCGCGGTGGCGCGAGAAGGTCGCGCAGGTCGAGGCCGAAGAGCGCGGTCAGCGCGCCGCGGCCGCTGCGGCCGCTGCGAACGGCGGCAAGGCCGTGAAGCCCAAGCCCCGCCCGAAGCCCCCTCCCCCGTCGGCGCCCGCCCCGGTGCCCGTGCCCGCGCCGCAGCCCGTCGTCGCCCAGGCCCCCGCGAAGGTCGCCCCTCCGCCGGCGCCCGAGCCGCCGAAGCCCGTCGTGCGCGCCCCCGAGCCCACGCCGGTCGCGGCTTCCGACGACGACGAAGCCGAAGACGTCGATCCCGAGCATCCGCACGCCGAGTTCATGCCGTACCTGCTGTCCGGGCAGTTCCACGAGCTGTTCCCCGACGCGACGCCGCCCGACGTGAAAGACCCGATGCTGTGCGTCTGGCCGCCGTGCGAGAAGAACCGCCGGAAGAAGAGCAAGTACTGCTCGCGCGAGTGCTCGAACAAGAACGCGCGCTGGCGCCACAAGATGCGCAAGAAAGACGACGAGTAGCCGCCGGCCTCAGGGCCGGGGCGACCAGTCGATGCCGTACACGTGCGCGCCGCCGCGACCGAGCAGCGTGTTCAGCACGGTCTTCCAGCGCACGTACCGCACGAAGAACCCCGCCACCGCGGTGCGATCGGCGTCACTCGGCGCGTAGCCCGCGGGGGCCACGACCCACTTGTCGTCGACCACGTCCTCGTCCGTCACGTGGACCAGGCCGACCAGCGTGCCCGGCACGCGCGAGCCGACGGGCCGCGCGGGGCCCAGCAGCAGGGCGTCCTGGGCGTCGCCATCCTGGGCGACCGGCGCGGACGGCACGCAGCCGTAGTTGAACGGCGAGCCCCAGGGCGAGACGTACTGCAGCCGCCCGTCGGGACGCCGCTTCACCCGGCCCCCGCGGGTGACCTCGACCGTCACTTCGACCGGTGCGCCCCACTCCATGCGCGAACGGTAACGCTGTAAGCTCGGGGACGTGAACCCCGCCGTCCTCCATCTGCCCGATGCGCTCACCCGGCTCGCGCCCGAGCTCGTGGACGTGGAGCTGCCGGACGAGACCCGCGCCGACTGCGCCAACTGCCCGCTCGCCGGGCAGCCGTTCCTGCGCGACGTGCGGTGCTGTACCTACGAGCCGGCCCTGCCGTCCTTCCTGGCGGGTCGTGCGCTGCTGCGCGAGAACGCGGGCTCCGCGCGCGTGCGGGCCCGGATCCGCAAGGGCACGGGCCTCACGCCGCTCGGCATCCAGCCCGACCCGGCGTGGTCCGAGGCCTACGTGCAGCGACGCGAGACCGACTTCGGCCGCAACCGCGACTGGGCCTGCCCGTACTGGGTCGAGGGTCCGCTCTCGTGCAGCATCTGGCCCGACCGCAACGCGGTGTGCCGGTCGTGGCACTGCAAGCACACCGAGGGGTTCCGGGGGCACGCCGTGTGGGTCGCGGTCCGCAAGCTCGCCGCGGCCGCCGAGCGACGCCTCGCGGCGTGGTGCGCCGAGGTCGAGACGGCTCCGGAGGGCACCGACGAAGCGGCGTGGGTGGCGTACTACACGGCCTGCGCGCGGCGCGTGGAGAACGCCCGCGACGAGGATCTCGACACGCTGCGCGACAGCGAGATCGACGCGCTCCGCGAGTCGCTGGCGGTCGCCGTGTCCGGATTGCACGCGGCGATCCCCGACATCCTCGGCGTCGAGGTCAAGGCGGTGATTCCACGGGGCGAACAGGTCGAGCTGGTGGGCTACACACCCTGGAACAGCGCGGTGTTTCCACGATCCGTGTTCGCCCTGCTCGCGCAGTTCGACGGAGACCGTCCCACCGGGCTCGCCGTGCAGCAGGCGTGCGAATCCGAGCCGTCCGTCGACCCCGGATGGGTCCGTGTCCTCTGGGACATCGGTGTGTTGCGTGCACGCGAGGCCGGCGATGTGGCAACCTGGGGCTTCGGGGGTGCCGACCTCACGCCCGAGACCTTGATGGAACGCTTCGATCGGAGCGACTGATGGACACCCGTGACCCGCGGACCGACGAGCCCCCAGCCGCCGCCTCGCTGACCGAGCGCGTCGTCGACCGCCTCGCCGCCCATCCCGATGGCGTGACCACGATGCAGCTGGCCCTCGAGATCCGCAGCGCCTATCCCGACGTCCAGGCCGAGCTCGAAGGGCTCGAAGCGCTCGGCATCGTCGTGCGAACGGCGCGCTACCGCGACACGCTCTGGTTGCTCGGGTAGCGGTTCTCGCGAGAGGATGCGAGACGGCGAGACGGTGTCAGAGCGAACCCGAACATCCTGATAGTCACGCAAAGACGAGATTCTCGGGATTTCTACTCAGCCGGGACCGCGATCGCCCTACGAACGAACGCACGTTTTGGTGCGCCCCTCTGCCGGCCCCCCAACATCACATCATGAGAATTCGGCGTTCGTTCGTGGGCCCCAAATAACAAAACCGTCCATACATACCGCTAAATCATCTCTTTCGAGATGTTCGGGTTCGCTCTGACACCGTTCGGAACCGCTACGCCGGGCTCCTGGCAGCACGTCCCGAAACGAGGCGTTCTACCGCCGCGGAACGAGGATCGACTGGGGCCGCGCGCGCCACCCCGTGCGCGGCGCGAACGTCGGTGGACCGCCCCCCTCGCGCCGCACGTTCTCGACCGGCGGCGTACGCCACACCTCGTAGGCCTTCTGGATCCCGAATCCGAGCGGCCGCCCCGACCCCGACACCACGCAGCCCCAGTAGCCCGACTCCCCCGCCTGCCGGATCGCCTCCATGTCGGCCACGTACGGGCCGCGCCGGTGGTCGATGTCCCACAGCGCGATCAGGTGGAACGAGGGGTCGTGGCCCGCCAGCACCGGCAGCCACGGGTTGAACGGCGACAGCACCGGCCCCTCGCAGTCGCGGAGCGTCTCGACGAACGCGTCGCCCGCCGCCACGTCCTCGGGGATGGGCAGGTACCGCTCCGCCTCGAAGTCCGTCTTCGCCCACAGCTGGGCGCCGACCAGCACCGCGCCGAGCGCGTACACCTCGAGGCGCGGCCAGGCCCGCCGGGACAGCCCGAGCGCCATCCCCACCGACAGCGACAGCACCCAGAACATCGGGATGTAGACGTTCAGGAATCCGCCGTGGTGCCCGCGCATCAGCCCCGCCGTGAGGAGCGCCATGGCACACACACCGACCCCGTAGACCCAGCGGCCATCGACCGTCTTCTGGACCGCCGCCGCGACGAGCCCCGCCGCAGAGCCCGCCATCGCGCCCGCCAGCACGGCCCAGACGGACGTCGAGAGACCGATCTCCGCCACCCACGCGGGTGGATCGACGAACGACGCCACGACCCCGAGGGCCGCCGCAGCGGGACCGGCGAGCCGCGCCCGGCCCACGGGTCGCACCAGCGCCGCCCCGAGGACCGCGCCCAGCGCGACGCCGATCGACGCCCAGGCGACCTGCTCCATCCACGGCTCGGGCTCGCGGATCCCGGGCGTGCCGACCAACCCCATCCCGTACCGCACCATCAGCGCCGCGAAGGCCGCCGCACACGCGGCGATCACGCCGCGCTCGGCCCAGTCCCGCGAACGCGCCATCGTGAGCGCGGCCAGGCCCACCGACCCCGCGAGCGAGCCGATGCCCACGGCCTTCCCGAGCTCTTCGACCGTGCCGGGCGCGAAGCGACCCATCACCATCGGGTGGGCCGCCGGCACGCCGAGGATGGTCGTCAGGAAGTGCCCGCCCGACGCGATCTGCAGCGCCACGGTGAACAGGAGCGCCGGGCCCGCGCTCGCGAGGCCGAACCACAGGGCCTCCCAAGCGCCGAACCGCACGGCGATGCCGAGCGCCATGGGCAGCCCGTACGCGGCCGCGTTGTGCTTCACGGTGAACGCGGCGGCGAGCAGCAGCCCCGAAGCGATGCGGGCCCTGCGGTCGGCGTCGATGCCCAGCACCAGCGACCAGGCCAGCAGCCCCATCGCCAGCCCGTCGGGCCGGACGAGGTCGTAGAAGGCACCCGAGTCCGGGTACAGCGACAGGAACAGCGTCGCGCCGAGCACCCCGACGAGCGCGTTCCCCGCGTGACGCCAGCACCCGAACACCAGCGCCACGCAGGCCGCCAGCGTGCCGAGCACCGAGACCGCCCGCCCGACGGCCATGTCGAGCCCCGTCACCAGCGAGAGGGCCGCCACGACGGCGGAATAGCCGGGTGGGTAGATGTACGGGATCCAGTCCGGACCGGGCTCGGTGTAGAGGCTGTACCACTCGCGGATGCGCCAGGCGTGCGTGAGCATCCCGCCCTCCATCCACTCGAGGTCGTACGGGTACGTCAGGCGCCCGGCGAACGCGACCAGCACCTGCGCGGCGATCCAGAGCCCCAGCCCGAGCGGCACGCCGTCTGCCACGAGCTGGACGAGGAGCGGAACGGCATCCACGGCGCGGTCGCTCACCCGGCCGCGCAGGGCCTGCTGAATCCGGGACACGTCCATCGTGTCAGCCTCTCCTCACGGCACGAGGTAACGCGCTATGAGGCGGGCCCGGAGAGGACGCGCCATGAACCGCTTCGCCCCGCTGCTCCTGCTGCTCGCCGCGTGCCCGAAGGCACCGCCGCAGGCCCCGCCGAAGACGACGCGCGTGCTGCACGTCGCGGCGCTGAACGACTTCCACGGCAGCCTGTACGAAGAGGCCAAACGCGGCGAAGAGGGCCGGGTGTACGGCGGGCTCCCGTGGCTCGTCGCGGCCATCCGCACGCTGCGGGCCGAGCACCCCGACCTGCTCGTGCTCGACGGCGGCGACATCTTCCAGGGCAGCTGGCCCGTGAACGCGACGAAGGGGCGCGGTGCAGTCGAGGCGTACAACCTGCTCGGCGTCGATGCCGCGGCCGTCGGCAACCACGAGTTCGACTACGGCGGGATCGAGGGCGGGCACCCGCTCCGCGGCGCGCTCGAGGCCGGCGGGAAGCTCGCCGACTACGCGTGGCTCACGGCGAACATCCGCGAAGAGGGCGGCGCGCACTGGGGTCCCGAGGGGTTCGACCGCTACACGATCATCGAGCGCGGCGGCGTGAAGGTCGGCGTCTTCGGGCTCTCGACGGTCGACACGCCCCAGACCACGCTCGCCGCGAACGTCGCCGATCTCACGTTCGACGACGTGGTCGAGACCGCGCGCGAGGTCGCACCGAAGCTCCGCGAAGCGGGGGCCGAGGTCGTCGTCGCGGTCGGGCACCTCTCGGGGGCCTGCGAGCCCACCGCGTACGACGCCATCGGCCCCGACTGCGGGCCCGACGGCGAGGTCGGGCGCCTGCTGAACGAGCTCGAGCCCGGCACGATCGACGTGATGATCATGGGCCACGCGCACACCCTCATGCACCACCGCATCGGCGACACGTTCGTGCTCGAGCAGCGCGCGAAGGGCCACGCCATCGGGCAGCTCGAGCTCGTCGTGGGTCCCGAGGGCGTCGACGCCGACGCCAGCACCATCCACCCCGCGTGGTTCCTGGAGCACGACGCCGTCGACCCGGGCTGCACCGATGCGCCCTTCCCCACCGCGGCGATCGACGTGGGCGGCCGCGAGCTCGCCCCCGACGCCGAGGCCCTGGCGCTGATCGAGAAGCTCGAGGCCGAGGCGGGCAGCCTGTGCGACGAGGTCGGCTGCGCGACCGAGCCGCTCCTCCGCAGCCGCGAGGCGCAGTCCGCCGTCGGGGACTTCGTGGCGACCAGCATGCTGTCGGCCTTTCCGGAGGTCGACCTCGCGATCACCAACTCCGGCGGGCTCCGCTCCGACATGCCCGGCGGAACCATCCGGCGCGAGCACCTCCAGGCCGTGATGCCGTTCGACAACCGCCTGCTCCTCGTGGAGATGACCGGCGAGCGCCTCGCCCTCCTCCTGCGACTCGGCACCTCCGGCGGCCACGGCATCCTCCAGATCGCCGGCGGCACCCTCGGGTTCGACCCCGACCGCGCCGCGGGCGACGATCTCGACGGCAACGGCGAGGTCGAGACGTGGGAGCACGACCGGCTCTGCGACGGCAGCGTCCAGGTCGGCGGCGCGCCGCTCGATCCGGCGAAGACGTACCGCGTCGTGACGACCGACTTCCTGTTCAACGGCGGCGACCACCTGAAGCTCGCATTCGACGGCCTCGTGCCGGCCGCCGAGGGCCCGCTGCTCCGCGACCAGATGAACACCTGGTTCGAAGCGCTCGACACCTGCTACGCGCCCGACCCCGCCGTGCGGATCGCGAAGGGCGCCTGCCGGTGAAGGCCGCCGAGCCCCTCGTCCTGCGGTGCGGGCAGAAGCTCCCGAACCGCATCGCCAAGGCCGCGATGAGCGAGCGGCTCGGCGACGCGGGCTTCGCGCCGGGCGAGCCTCTCGCGCGCCTCTACACCCGGTGGAGCGCCGGCGGGTCCGGCCTGCTGATCACCGGCAACGTGATGATCGACCCCGCGCACACGGGCGAGCCAGGCAACGTCGTGCTCGAGGACGACCGGCACCTGCCCGCCTTCGCGGCGTGGGCCGAGGCGTCGAAGCGTTTCGGGTCCCGCTGCTGGATGCAGATCAACCACCCCGGCCGCCAGGCGCCGCGCACGCTCGACGCCGCGCCCGTCGCGCCGAGCGCCGTCCCGATGAAGGGCATGGGCGGCGCGTTCCGCCCTCCCCGCGCGCTCACCGCGAACGAGATCGAAGACGTGCTCGATCGGTTCGCGCGCACCGCCGCCCTCGCCGAGCGCGCGGGCTTCGACGGCGTCCAGATCCACGCCGCGCACGGCTACCTGATCTCCCAGTTCCTCTCGCCCCGCACCAACCTCCGCGAGGATGCGTGGGGCGGAGACGCCGAGCGGCGCCGCGCGTTCCTCGTCGAGTGCGTGCGACGCGTGCGAAAGGCTACTGGCGCCGGCTTCGCGCTGTCCGTGAAGATCAACTCCGCGGACTTCCAGAAGGGCGGGTTCGACCAGGAGGAGTCGATGGCCGTGGCCGTCGCGCTCGACGCCGAGGGCATCGACCTGCTCGAGATCTCGGGCGGCACCTACGAGCACCCCGAGATGGCGCAGTCCGCACGCGAGAGCACCCGCGCGCGCGAGGCGTTCTTCCTGGAGTACGCGACCCAGCTCCGCGACCGCTACGAGGGCCACCTGATGCTCACGGGCGGGCTGCGCAGCGTCGACGGCATCCGCGCGGCCCTCGAGGTCTCCCGGGTGGACGTGGTCGGCCTCGCGCGTCCCCTGGCCGTCGAGCCCGACCTGCCGCGTCGCCTGCTCGACGGCACGTCGAAGGCCGCGATCGAAGCGGGTCCGTCCACCGGCATCGACGCGTTCGACCGCGCCCTCGCGGCCCCGTGGCACGAGCTCCAGCTCCACCGGATGAGCCGGGGCGAAGCGCCGGATCCCCGCCTGGGCGCCCTCCGCACGGCCGTCTGGTACCTCCGCGACCACCTCCGGGCCGGCGGGCGGGCGCGCCGAGGCGGATGATCGCGTCCCGGGGGACGACGCCGGGGGGTTCGCCCGTTATCCGGGGGCAATGGTGATCTGGCTCGTCATCGCCGCCTCGGCTCAGGAGCTCACCTGTCCCGAAGGCTCGACCCTCACCGGCGCCCTGCCGCCCGAGGGCAACGAGCTCGCGTGCGCCGTGATGGTCGACGGCGAGCCCGTGAAGGAGGGCCCTGCCGAGCGCTTCCACCCGGGCGGCGAGCGCGCGGCGGTCGGCCAGTACGCGAAGGGCGAGCGCGTGGGCGACTGGGAGTTCTGGTACGCGAGCGGCCAGCCCGAGCGGAAGGGGCGCTACCTCAAGGGCGAGCCGCACGGGCCGTGGGTCCACTGGTTCGAGAACGGGCAGAAGTGGTTCGAGGGCGAGTACAGCGTCGGCCGCGCCGCGAAGTCGTGGACGTACTGGCACGAGAACGGCCAGCTCGAGTCGAAGGGCGACTTCATCAACGGCGCCCGGTACGGCGAGTGGACGCAGTGGCACGACAACGGCCAGACGAAGTCCACCGGGCGGTACGTCACCGGCGCCGAAGACGGGCCCTGGCAGTACTGGCGGGCCGACGGCTCGCTCGAGAGCAAGGGCCGGTACCGCGGGGGCCGCAAGGTCGACGTGTGGGAGTGGTACCTCCCCGACGGGCGCGTGGAGCGGCGGGCCGTCTTCCAGAACGGCAAGCTCCAGGGGCTCGACGCGGTGTTCCACCCGGACGGGTCCAAGCGGTCCGAGATCCACTGGGCCCAGGGCGAGAAAGACGGCATGGAGTCGACGTGGGCGGAGGACGGCACGCTGCTCTCCGAGGGCCGCTGGGTGCTCGGCAAGCGCGAGGGCCTGCACCGCTTCTTCTACGACGACGGCCACGAGATGCGCGTCGAAGCCTGGCGTGACGGCGCGAAAGATGGCCTGTGGCAGGCCTGGTACCGCGACGGGATCCTGAAGTACCAGGGCGAGCTGCTCGACGGGAAGGAGGTCGGCACCTGGAAGCACTTCCACGAGACCGGTCAGCCCAAGGCGGAGGGGGCCTTCGAAGACGGCAATCCCGTGGGCCCGTGGCGCACGTGGCACGAGAACGGCGCGCTCAAGTCCGAAGGCAGCTACGTGGGCGGTCAGAAGGACGGCGAGTGGAAGTGGTACGCACAGGACGGGACGCTCGAGAAGGTCGAGACCTGGGTGGCCGGGGTCCAGCAGTGATCGCGTCGTGCCCGGTGTGCCACCGCCGCGAGCGGTGGGACGGGGGCGAGCGCCACGTCGAGATGGAGGGCGGGCGCCGCAACCCGCCCGTGCATCCGGTGCTCCAGGCGTGGCGCACGTGCCGCGAGGCCCGCGAGGCCGGGCGCGTGGTGGTCGGACGCTGCGTGTGCGGTCAGCCGCTGGTCGCCGAGGCCGGCACGTGGATGCCGTGGACGCTCGACACGCCGAAGGGCCCCGTCGTCGTGCGGGCCGACGGGCAGAGCGAAGCGGGCGGCGAGATCGAGACCGAGCGGCTCGACGCCCGCCTCTACGCCGGGTTGGGCCCGAAGATCGAGATCAAGCCGGGCCTGTTCGTGTTCCAGAGCACGATGATGCTGTCGATCGTGGCCCCCGCCCTGCTGTGGCTGGCCGCGCTCTTCGTGGTGATCGTGTTCCTGATCGGATTCGGCTCGAAGCCCGGATTCTAGAACCAGTAGCGGATGTGGCCGCCGATCTCGACGAAGCTCAGGCGGTACGTGTCGAACCCGTCGTCGAAGTCGTCGTACAGGAACACCGTGGGCCGGTAGTCGATCGAGAGGTCGAGCGGCACGGCGTCGATGTTGCCCTCGAGCCCGACCACCAGGTTGCCGCCGGCCACGAGGCTCGGCGCCTCGAAGTCCATCCCGTACAGGCCGCCGATGCCGAGGTTCATCCCGAAGTCGAAGGTCTCGTTGCCCTTCACGAAGGCGATCTCGTACAGCACGTCGCCGTCGATGCCGACCCGCACCGGGTCGAGCCCGCCCTGCAGCTCGTAGAGCCCGATCACGGCCTGCGCCGACAGGTTCGGGTTCATCCAGTACTTCACGTCGAGGCCCATCACGTGGGGGGTCGCCCCGAGCCCGAGGCCGATGTTGCCGCCGTTGCGGATCGGCGGAGCGCCGAATGCCGGCGCGGCCATCGCGAGCAGGCCGAGAGCGGCCATCCACTGACGCATGCGTTGTCCTCCGGGGCGATACTACATCCTCCTGACGAACCCGCAGCGCTCCCGCCGGTCTGTGCCCCGATGCTCCTGCTCTCCCTCCTCGCCTGCTTCACCGACTCCGAGGCCCCCGACCCGAGCACGCTCGATTCGGAGCGCGCGGCACTCCGGGCCATCGAGGTCGACCGGCTCGAGCTGGCCGCCCGCGACGCGCTCGACCGTGGCGCGCTCGACGAGGCCGCCCAGGCGGTCGCGGCGGGGTCGCACGTCGACGAGGCGCGGTTCGCGCCGCTGCGCGCGGAGCTCGACGCCGCGCTGCCCGCGGCGCCCCCGATGCTGCGCGCCCGCGCGACGTCCGCGCTCTACGACGCGGCCGTCAACCCCGAAACGCGCGCGAAGCTCCGCCAGGCCACCGAAGACGCCCTGGTGCTCGCCCGGTACGCGGATGCCGACGAGCTGGCGATCACGCGCCGCGAGCAGTCCGGCGTCGACCGCACGATGGGCCACGCCGCGCTCGACGCGCTGCGTGCCGAGTACGTCGTCCCCCTCGACGAGGGCGTGCTGCTCGCGGCGGCCGCGCACCGCCTCACGCTGATCACGTCCCTGCAGATAGCGCCCGATCCCGAGGCCACCGACTTCGATTCCGCCTTCGACGCCCTCGTCGACCTCGGCATCGAGCACGGCCTCGACGAGGAGATCGCGGTCGCCGAGCTCACCGAGGCCGCGTTCGCGGCTGCCGACACGTGGTCGAGCCCCATCTGGCCCGCGCAGATCGCCGCGTGGGAGCGGCACCACGACGGCGTGGCGTCCGGTGTGGTGGGCGTGGTCCTCGACCATGCCGAGGGTGGCGTGGTGGTCGACCGCCTCGTCGAGGGCGGGTCCGCGTGGAAGGCCGGCGTGCACAAGGGCGACCGCATCCTCGAGATCCGGCACGAGGGCGGCACGCTCGACCTCCGCGCGCCGGGCGCCGACGGGCCCGAGCGGGCGGCTGCCGCGCTCCGGGGTCCCGACGGCATCGCGGTCCCCGTGCTGGTCTCGCGCGAAGGGCACGAGAAGACGTTCGCCCTCGAGCGCGGCACCATCCAGGAGCGCACGGTCAGCGGCTGGCGGCGCGACGGCACCGACTGGGACGCGTTCGTCGCGCCGGGCGTCGCATTCGTGCACATCGCATCGTTCAAGCCGCACACGCTCGACGAGCTCGCCGCGGTCCTCCCCGACGCGCCCGCCGAGGCCCTCGTGATCGACCTGCGCGGCAACGGCGGCGGCGACCTGAGCGTCACGGCGCGCATCATCGACGCGTTCGTGGCGTCGGGGCCCATGCTGCACCTCGAGGGGCGGCTGACCGGCGACGCCGAGACGGATGCCGCCCTGCTCGCGAAGCGCGCCGAAGGCACCGAGGCCTCGCCGGGCGATCCCTGGGAGGGCGTCCCCCTCGCGGTGCTCGTCGATGGCGATTCGGCGTCCGCGGCCGAGGTCCTCGCCGGCGCCCTGCAGCAGTCCGCGAACGCGAAGGTCGTCGGCGCCCCCACGACGGGCAAGGGCGTCAGCCAGGTGCTGCGCGTCGACCAGGAGCACGGCATCGCGCTCCAGTTCACGAACCTGCTGTGGGCGCTGCCCGACGGCCGTCGCATCCACCGCACCGACGACGCGGCGGTGTGGGGCATCCAGCCCGACGTGCGCATCGAGCTCACGCCCACCGAGCGATTCGCGGTCGGCGTGCTCCAGGCGCAGCGCGAGGCCCTCGCCGTCCACGCCGACGGCTCGCCGATGGCGTACTCCGGTCCCGAGCTCGACCCCGAGCTGCCCGCGTTGTCCGCCGATCCTCAGGTGCGCGCGGCCCTCGACGCCCTCGGGCGGTGACGCGCGGGGCCGGTATACTCCCCGCGTGAGCCGCTCCCGCCCCATCGCCCTCGCCGTCCTCCTCGTGGCCTGCACGATCGACGCCGTGCGCCACCCCGCGACGGTCGACGCCGGCGCGACGTTCACCGTGGAGATCGACATCACGGGCGACCAGGGCGAGCCGGGCCTGTGCCTCGACATGCCGCCTTCGTGGGGCATCACGCCGGTCTCGCCGAGCGGTGTGGGGCCCGCCGGCACCGACGTCGTGGCCGCGGCGGAGGCCGCGATCCCCGCGAGCTGGGCGTGGCGGTGCTGGCGCTCGAACGCGACCGTCGCACAGACCACTTCGGGCACGGCCGTATTCGCGGTCTCCGTGCCCCCGGATCAAGACGGCGTCCCCGTGACCATGGGCTTCCAGCTCGGTCTCGTCTCCAATCCCCCGCTGTTCGACACGGTCGGAACGACGAGCACGATCTCCATCGTCGAGACCGACACCGACACGGATGCCGACACCGATGCCGATGCGGACACCGACGCCGATTCGGACGCGGACACCGATGCCGATGCCGACACCGACGCCGACTCGGACGCCGACACCGATGCCGATGCCGATACCGACGCGGACGCGGACACCGACGTCGACGCCGATACCGACGTCGACGCGGACACCGACGTCGACGCGGACACCGACGTCGACACCGATGCGGACGCCGACACCGATCTCGACGTGGACACGGACGTGGACGCCGATACCGACGCGGACGTGGATGCGGACACCGACGCGGACGCCGACACCGACGGTCCGTCGACCGCGCCGCCGCCTCCGACGCCGGACTACGGGTGCAGCCTCGGGTGCGCGACGGGGGGCGGGAATCCCTCCGGGCTCACCGTCCTCCTGACGCGTCGCCGCTGACGCGGGCCAGCGCCGTGCGGGTCCAGGCGAGGTCCTCTGCGAGGGTGCGGCCGCAGGAGCGCTCTCCGGGCGGCGTCTCCTGCCGATAGGCGAGGAAGGACACCGCGCACGCGGCGTTCTCGACATGCAGCCGCGGCATCTGGATCACGGCGCCCGTCGCGGGTTCGTAGATCGCGAGCGCCGCGTCGAGCAGGGGCTGGCCGTCCGACTCGAGGAGCAGGTACCGGAAGTCGACGTGCCGGTCGGCCCAGGCGGCTCCGTCGTAGTCGAAGAGCCCGGCGACACGGCCGTCCCGCAGGCCCAGGTTGTGGAAGCCCACGTCCCCGTGGACGAGCACCGGATCGCACGGGAGCGCATCGAATGCCGCCAGCAGGTCCGCGCAGGCCGCCAGCAGGTCCGCGTCGTCGACCACACGGGGGAGGTGGGCGAGGATCCAGTCCGTCTCCAGGGGCCACTCCGGGCGGTGCGGGAGCCACGGGACCTCGGCGGGGTCGCGGACCGCGGCGTGCTGCTCGGCCAGGGCCGCGCCGAGCCACCCTCCGATCGACCGCGCCAGCGCGGGGTCGGCGTGGACGGCGCGCCACACGTCGAAGGGCGCGGCGGTGGACGGGACCTGCGTGCGCACCTCCGACCCGCCGTCGGGCGCGACCCACACCACCCGCGGCACGGCGAAGCGACACCGCGCGGCGAGGAGCTCCAGCACGCGCCGCTCCCGCTCGAGACGCGCGTGGCCGGCGTCGTTCGTGGCGACCCAGCCGACGTGCGAGCCGCCGAGCAGGAGGGCGCGGCGGTCGTCCCGCTCGAGCGCGCGGACCGGGGTGTCGCGCGGGAGCCCGACTGCCGCGAGCAGCCGGGCCGCCTCGCTCACTTCAGCGCGTCGACCACGCCGGACGGATCCTCGGGGGTCCACCCGATGGCCTCGGGGCCGCCGAGCGTGCCGTACCAGGCGGAGAGCTCGGGATCGATCGGCAGGACGACCAGCCGGTCGGCCTCGTCGAGCAGGAGCTGCGGCACCGCTGCGCGGCCTTCGACCGGCAGATCCGCCACGAACCACAGCTCGCGGCGCGCTCCGGAGCGCTCGAGGCCGAGGCGCCAGACGCCGCCGAGGCTGTCGGACAGCTCGGACAGTGCGGGGTTCGAGCGGCGCTCGCGGCGCGTGGTGCCGCGGAACGCGCGGCGGAGGGCCCACCCGGCCTCGCCGGCCGCAGCGACCAGCCCGATCAGGTCGGCCATCCCGGGACCGCCGAACCGCGCGGCCGTCGAGCCCCCGGTGAGCACCGCGGAGACGGGCCCGCCCTGGGCGGCCGCCACGCGGAGCGCGAGGGTCGTGGCCTCCGGCACCGAGAGCGAGTCGGGCGCCGCGCCATCGGCGGCCTGCATCAGCGCGGCCAGGCGCACGCTCGCGTCGTCGGGCAGCGCGGACCACGCGGCGCTCGCAGCGAGGAACGCCTCGCGCAGCTTCGGGAGCGCAGCCACGGGCGCGGCGAGGGCCTCGGCCGTCGGTGCCTCGGCGCCGAACAGCACGGCGGTGAGCGCGGCGAGGGCCTCGGCGCCGTCGTCTTCCTTCGGCTTCTCGGCCTTCGCAGGCCTGGCGGGCTTCTCGGCGCGCTCGGCCTTCGCGGGCTTCTCGGCGCGCTCGGCCTTCGCGGGCTTCTCGCGCTCGGCCTTCGCGGGCTTCTCGGCGCGCTCGGCCTTCGCGGGCCCGCCGACGGGCTTCACGGCTTCGAGCGCCGAGAGCAGCTCGGTGTCGGACGGCTCGCCGTCGAGCGCGACGAACCCCGCCTGGGCGACGGCCTCGCGCAGCGGCGCATTGCCCGCGCCCGGTGCCAGCACCACGACCCGGCTGCACAGCCCCGGGAGGCGCTGGGCGAGCTGCGCGGCGGCCTCGGCCGGGTAGGCGTCGGCGGAGGCCGCGACCAGCACGAGCATGCGGTCTTCGCCATCGAGGCGGAGCGTCCACGCGCGGCGGTCGTCGGGCTCGGCACCCCGGCCCAGCACCCCGCGGCGCAGGCCGGCGAACCGGTGCGGTGCGGTGCGGGCGAGCTGCATGGCGCGCGTGAAGCCCCACTCGTCGTAGATCTCGACGGCCTTCGACCCTGCCTCGGCCAGCGCGGTCAGCGCGGCTTCGGTGCGGGACCCGTCGCCCAGGCGGGCCTGAGCGACGAAGGCCGCGAGCCACGGCGCCGGGACCTCGGGCCCCGCTTCGGCCAGGTGTGCAGCGAGCGCGGTGGACGCGAGCTCGTCGGCGCGGGCCGGGTGGTCTTCGAGCCACTTCACGAGGAGCCGGATGCGCGCGTCGCGGCGCTTGGGCAGCTGGCGCCCCAGCAGCTCGCCGAGCGGGCCGTCTTCGGCGGTCGGCGGCGCCTGGCGCGGCTCGGCCTTCGCGGCGGGCTCGGCCTTCGCGCCCCCACCCACGCCGAGCACCTGGCGGAACCACCGGTCGAGCGAGGCCAGCTCGGCGTCGCGGTCTTCGGCGGCCATGGCCTTGAGCAGGCGGACCCAGGCGCGGACCAGCTCGGCCCGGCCCTTCTTGCCCTTGAGGAGCTTCAGCGCGCCGACGTGATCGCCCTCGAGCGCACGCGCGAACACGGCGTCGAGCGATTCCTGCGGCTCGCGCGCCTCACGGGGCTCACGGCGCTCGCGCGGCTCGCGGCGCTCGCCACGCTCGGGCCGGTCGGAGCGGCGCTTCGGCTCGCGCGGCAGGCGCAGCTCGGGCGGCTTCTCGCCCAGCGACGACAGGAATGCCTTCGCGTGGTGGCGCTCTTCGCCCGTGGCCACGGGGGTGGTCTGGCACAGCGACAGCAGCGAGCGCGCCTCGCGTACGGCCGCGTCGCGGTCGCCGACCTTCATGTACAGGTTCGACATCGCGAAGGCCGCCTCGCGGAGGCCCGGGATGTCGGTCAGGTGGGTCGCGCGCCACGTGCCGATCTCGGCGAGCAGGCGGCGCTGCGACTCGGAATCGGTGGCCTGGGCGACCTGGTTGCTCCAGCGCTCGAACGCCATGGTCTCTCTCCGGTGGGACTTCGAACGTTGCGGAGTAACCGAACCGATGGAGCAGGGCCCACGACGTGCTATGGGACGGGACTCCCGGGAGCGCAGATGCAAGAGGAGATCTCCGGCCCGCCCGTCCGCGGAGACGCCGGCATCGCGAGCCTGGCGCCCTTCGGCATCGGCGCCGGAGCCCCCCACCACATCCGCGACGCGATCGCCTCCCTGGCCGAGAGCTCCGACCAGCTCGGGTACGCGGTGCGGATCCTCCGCCAGGGCGTCTGCGACGGCTGCAGCCTCGGTGCGAACGGGCTCACCGACGACACGACCGGCGGAACGCACCTCTGCTCCCGCCGCCTCCGCCAGCTCCGGCGCCACACGATCGGCGCGTTCACCCCGAGCGACGTGGCGAACGTCGCGCGGCTCCGCGCGCTCGACCCCCAGCAGCTGCGCGGGCTCGGCCGCATCCCCTACCCCTTCGTGTACCGGGCCGGCGACCGCGGGTTCTGGCGGATCACGTGGAGCGAGGCCCTCGATCTCGTCGCGAAGGCCCTCCGCGCCACGCGGCCCGAGCGCACGGCCTGGTACGTCGGCGGCGGCGGGGTGACGAACGAGACCGCGTACGTCCTCGCGAAGACCGCACGCCTGCTGGGCTCCGCGAACCTCGACAGCCGCGCGCGCATCGCGGGCGAGGCCAGCGCGAGGGGTCTCACGCAGGTGCTCGGCCAGGGCGCGCCGACGTGCTCGTTCCAGGACTGGATCGGCGCCGACCTGCTGCTGCTGTGGGGCACCGACTTCGCCACCGACCACCCCGAGGCCGCGAAGTACGTCGCCCGCGCGAAAGAGCGCGGCACCCGCGTCGTCGCGATCAACCCGGTGCTCGACCGGGGCCTCGAGGTGGCGTGGTTCCTCACCGAGCCGCGCTCGGCGCTGTTCGGCACCCGCTTGATCGACGACTACGTCCCCGTGAGCCCGGGCGGCGACCTCGCCCTGATCGCCGGGGTCGCGAAGGCCCTGCTGGCCGCCGGGGCCGTCGAGCGCGACGCGATCGACGCGTCCACCACGGGCTTCGACGCGTTCGCGGCATCCGTGCAGGCCTGCGCCGACCGCGACCTGATCGCGGCGTCCGGCACCACCATGGGCCAGATCGAGTGGCTCGCGCAGCTCGTCGCCCGCTCGCGGAACATCGTGAGCGTGTGGTCCGGCGGCCTCGTCCACGGGCCGCGCGGGGCGGACGCCGTGGCGGCCCTCGCCCGCCTCCACCTGATGCGGGGGGCCGTCGGCCGTCCGAACACCGGGCTGATGCCGCTGCACCGGCACGGGGGCCCCGGTCCGTGGGAGTGCGGGGCCGCGCCCGACGTGTACCCGGGCCTCGTCCCGGTCGGCGAAGACGGGGCGAAGCGCATCGAGCGCCACTGGGGCCACGACGTCCCCGCGGCTCCCGGGCTCTCCGCCCGCGACGCGCTGAAGGCCGCGGCGGCCGGCGACCTCGACCTGCTCTACGCCGTCGGCAGCGACCTCGACGGCGTCGAGCCCGACGCTGAGGCGCTGTCCGCCGCCCTGCGCACCCTGCCCCTCCGCGTCCACCAGGACACCACCCTGCACCCCGCGATGCTCCACGAGCCCGGCGAGGCCGTGCTCGTCCTGCCCGCGCAGGGCCGCTACGAGCAGCGCGGGGGCGGCACGGTCACGTCCGCCGAGCGCCGCATCCGCTACACGCCCGAGATCGAGGGGCACCCGACTATCGGCGAAGCGCGCCCGGACTTCGAGATCCCCGCCCTCGTCGCGTCCGCGGCGCACCCGGCGCTCGAGCCGTCCCTGCTGTTCGCGTCGAGCCAGGCCGTGCGCGCCGAGATGGGCGACGTGATGGCGCTGTACGCGGGCGTCGAGAACCTCCGCAAGCAGGGCGACTGGATCCAGTGGGGCGGTCCCGTGCTCTGCAGCGGCGGCAAGTTCCCTGGCATGCCCGAGCAGAAGGCCCGGTTCGCCGCGATCGATCCGCCTCCCGGGAGCCGCTGATGGCCTGGGAGACGCGGCCCGTCCGCGCGGTCGACGACGGCCAGGCGCCCGATGCCGTGGCGGTCGAAGAGCCGCTCGAGATCCGCGTGCACGGCCGCTCCGTCGCGGTGACCATGCGCACGCCCGGCCACGACCGCGAGCTCGCGGCGGGCTTCCTGCTCACCGAGGGCATCGTCGACGGTCCCGACGATCTCGCCGCGCTCGAGCCGGTCGGCACGAGCGGGAACGTCGTCGATTGCGTGCTGTCGAGCGGGGTCGACGCCCACCGCGACGCGCTGGAGCGCGCCACGCGCGAGCTGTACGCGTCGAGCGCCTGCGGGATCTGCGGCAAGACCAGCATCGACCGGGTCCGGATCGTCGCGTCCTGCGCGGTGCCCGCCCACGACCTCGCGCCCGCGTTCGTCCTCGCGCTGCCGGCCCGCCTCCGCGAGGGCCAGGCCGGCTTCCTCGCGACCGGAGGCCTCCACGGCGCCGCGCTCGCACGTCTCGACGGCAGCCTCGAGGTCGTCCGCGAGGACGTGGGCCGGCACAACGCGGTCGACAAGGTGCTCGGCTGGCGCCTGCTCGCCGACCGCGTCCCCGTGTCGGACGCCGTGCTCGTCGTCAGCAGCCGCGCGGGCTTCGAGATCGTCCAGAAGGCCCGGATCGCAGGGGTCGGCGCCATCGTGGCGCTCGGCGCGGCCACCACGCTGGCCGTCGACCTCGCCCGCGACGCGGGCATCGCGCTGTACGGGTTCGCGAGCGCCGATCGCTTCAATCGCTACGCATAGCGCCACGCGGCGCGCGAAGATTGCCGCCGCGCCGGGGATCCGGCATCATGCCCGGGTGCCCCGCGGAGTGGTGGATTGCCGGAGCTGAACCTCGGACCGTTCTCCCTCGAGCGTCCGATCGGCAAGGGCGCGATGGGCGAGGTGTGGAAGGCCCAGCACCGCGACACCGGCACCCCCGTCGCGATCAAGGTCATGACGGCGGCCGAGGCCCTCGTCGAGTCGAAGGTGAAGTCCTTCTTCAACGAGATCCGCGCGGTGGCGCAGCTCGATCACCCCGGGATCGCCTGGGTCCTCGACTACGGCACCGTCGGGGAGGACGCGGCGCGGGCCACCGAGGGCCACATGCTCGCCGACAGCCCGTACCTCGCGATGGAATACGCGAGCCGGGGCACGCTGGCCGACATCACGCACAGCTACAACTGGTCCGAGCTGCGCGCCGTGGTGCTCGCACTGCTCGACGGGCTCGCGCACGCCCACGCACGCGGCGTGATCCACCGCGACCTCAAGCCCGCCAACGTGCTGCTGTGCTCGCGGAACGACGTGCGGCCCGGCCTGAAGCTGTGCGACTTCGGCATCGCGTTCGCCATGGAGGAGGTCCGGGACGACGCCGTCGTCGCGGGCACGCTGCACTACATGGCGCCCGAACAGCTCGAAGCGCGCGCGCGCGAGCAGGGCCCGTGGACCGACCTCTACGCGCTCGGCTGCCTCACCTGGAAGCTCCTCACGGGCCACCCGCCGTTCCACGGCAAGCGCCAGACCTCGCTCATGCTGGCGCAGCTCCAGGAGGATCCGCCGCCCCTCCTCACGCCCACGCCGATCCCCGAGGGCTTCGAGGAGTGGCTCCGCACGCTGCTCGCGAAGGACCCGACCGAGCGCTTCCGCTGTGCAGCAGACGCCGCGCGCGGCCTGCTCGACCTCGGTCGGCCCGAGGAGTCGGACGTCGACGAGGACATGATGACCGGCATCCTCAAGCCGGTCATGCTCACGGCGAATCTGCCGCTCCCCCCGCCCGAAGACCCGCAGACCGTGGTGCCGAGCGACAGCGCGACCCTGGCCGCCGAGCCGATGACGCTGATCCTCGACATGCCGACCGTCGGGCACACGGGCAGCGCGCTCCACCCGGCGAGCGTGCGCGCGGGGATGCCGCTCGACTGGCGGCGGCCCGCGCGGGCCCGCCCGGCCCTCGACCTCGTCGGCGCCGGGCTGCATCTCTTCGGCCTCCGCAAGCCGCCGTTCGTCGGGCGCGAGGCCGAGCGCGACCGGCTGTGGTCGGTGCTCACCGACGTGCATCGCCAGCAGAGGGCCCACTGCGTCCTGCTCACGGGTCCCGGCGGCGTCGGGAAATCACGCCTGGCGCTGTGGGTCGCACAGCGCGCCGCGGAGGTCGGCGCCGCACAGGTCCTCACGGCGCGGTTCTCCGGGGTCGACGACGCCGACAGCGCCCTGCGCGGCATGCTCCTCCGGCGGTTCCACGCGCACGGGCTCGATGGCGACGAGCTCGAAGAGCGGCTGAACGACGCGATGAACGAGCTCGGCATCGCGAATGCGGAGCTCCGCCAGCACGCGCAGACGCTGCTCTCCGGCGACAAGCTCCAGGGGGCGTCCCGCTACGTCGTGATCCGCCTGCTGCTCGAGGCCATCGCGCTCGACCGGCCCACCGTGCTGGTGCTCGACGACGTCCACGCCGGCATCGACGGGCTCCGCTTCGCGCGCCACCTCATCAACGCCCAGGCGGTACGCCCGTTCCCCGCGCTCGTCCTGCTCACCTGCCGTCCCGAGCAGATCGAGGAGAACGGGCTGCAGCCCGACGTCGACGCCATCACCGCCGACAAGCGCACCCAGGTCCTCCCGGTCGACGCGCTCCCGCGCGAGTCGACGATGGAGCTCGTCCAGCAGCTCCTCGGGCTCGAGCCCGCGCTGGCCGAGCAGGTCGTCGAGCGCACGGCGGGCAATCCGCTGTTCGCCATCCAGCTCGTGGGCGACTGGGTCGAGCGGGAGCAACTGACCCTCGGCAGCCGGGGCTTCAAGCTCAAGAAGGGCGTGGCCAACCAGCTCCCGCCGAGCCTCAAGTACATCTGGGTCAAGCGCCTCGCGCGCGTCCTCGAGACCACCGACGCCGAGACCGAGCAGATGCTCGAGGGCGCGGCCGTGCTCGGCATGGAGGTCGACGAGATCGAGTGGGCCGGGATGTGCGACGACCCCCAGGGCCTGCACCGCGACCAGGGCCGCGTGGTCGTCATCGCGGAGAACGCGCGGCGCCGGTATGCGCTGATCGAGAAGCTGCTCCAGCTGAACCTCGCGGAGGAGACCGAGTCCGGATTCGCCTTCACCCACGGGCAGTTCCGCGACGCCATCCTCGATCGGGCCCGTGCGCACGGGCGCCTGAAGAAGCACCACCACGCGGCGGCCTGCCAGCTCGGGCCCGATGCGCGGAACACCGAGCTCGAGCGCTTCGGCCGCCACCTGCTCGGCGCAGGCCAGCGCGAGGCCGCGATCGACCCGTTGTTGCGGGCCGTTCCGGCGGTCCAGGCCACGGTCGGGCGGATGAGCGCGTGGCGCCTGCTCGACACGATCGAACACACCCTGCGCAAGCTCGACCTCCCCCGGTCGGACGTGCGCTGGGGGCGGCTGTACCTCGAGCGCGCGCTGCTCTCGGAGCACCTCGGCCAGCACCGCCGCGCCGTGAAGTGGGCGGCGAAGGCGGGTCAGGAGGCGAGCCGCCACAACTGGCCGTACATCGCGGCCTCCGCCAACTTCCGCCTCGCGCGCGCGTCGATGCGCAAGGGCGAGCTCGACCTCGCCCAGGCGCGCCTCGTGCGCGTCACGAACCAGGTGTACCCGAAGGAGCACCCGTTCCTCGTGGGGGAAGCGCTGTTCCTGTTGGGCCGCATCGGGCGCGACCTCGGCGACCCGCCCGAGAAGGTCGCCCAGCTGCTGAAGGCCGGTCGCACCTGGATGATGCGCGACAAGGACCCGCGGCGTCGCGCCACCGCGATGCTGCACCTCGCCCGCGCCGCCCTGGAGGACGACCAGCCCGCGACCTGCGCGGCCCTCACCGAGCGGGCGCGCAAGATCGCCATCGAGATCGGCGATCTGCCGCAACAGGTGAACTGCTTGAGCTTCGCGGCCGAGGTGGCCCGCACCAGCGGCGACCTCGTGCAAGCGGCCGAGCACCTGCGCAAGGCCATCGAGGTGTTCGAGCTGATCGGCGACGCGCAGCTCGCGCTGCTCCGGTGCAACCTGGCGATCGTGCTGCTCGACCAGGGCCTGCACGGCGACGCGCTGAAGGAGCTCGACCGCGCGCTGTCCAATGCGATCGAGGTCGATCGCGACCCGCTGCGGCTCGCGGTGCAGACGGTGCGGGTGCGGGCGCTCGCCGAGGTCGAGAACTACGCCGATCTCGACGAGGCGCTGGCGGCCTGCGAGGACCTCGTGGCGCGCGTGCGCACCGGGGAGCGCGACAGCGCGCGCTGCACCGAGCGCGCCGCGACGGTGCTGAAGAAGAACGGCGAGCGCGAGCGGGCCGCGCGGGCGCTGACGATCGCGCGCGACCAGTACGAGAAGCTCAAGGACGACGCGGCGCTCGAGCGGCTCGCGTAGCTCCGGCTCGCGTCGGTGGGCCTCCGGCGACCGAGGACTGCGGTCGTCGGGGCTCCCGACAGCGGGCTCGGTTCGCGAGCGGGATCCGCCTCACGCAGATGACGCAGAAGGACGCAGATGACGCAGAAACGAGGGCGTCATGGGTCGAACGTCCTCGTGTCCCCGGGCCGGGATTGCACCCCCAGACGCCAGGAGGTCCCGCGTGACGGAGGCATCGACGGGGGAACGCATCCTGCGCCGAAGCATCGGGGGTTCAACGCATCCCGGGCGGCCTTCCGGCGCCGGAGCGCGGCGGCGCTTCATCGATTTACGGCGTTTGTCCGTAGCGCCGAAGCTGCGCCACGGGTCGGAATCGGCCTGAGGATGCGTTGAACCCCCGATCCTTCTGCCGAGGATGCGTTCCTGGGTCGATGCCCCGGTAGAGACCTCCAGGGTGGGCTGGCGTCGGCGGGGCCCGACCACCCGAGCGGCCCGAAACGCCCGGCTACTCTGGTGAATCCCGATTCCGGTCCGCGGAGAGGCCCTCTCTGTCGACCCGAACACCATCGGGGACACGGGCGCGCTCGACCCGCGACGCCCTCGTTTCTGCGTCATCTGCGTCCTTCTGCGTCATCTGCGTGATGCCCGCGAACGCTCGAAGCTCGACCCCTTCCGAGGAAACAGAGCGCTGTGGCTCGCTGTGGTCGCTGTGCGAGACCCGGGGATCGGCAACGTCGTCGCTTCTGGCGCGGACGATGCAGATTCCACCACTTCCCTTGCGCCTCTTCGCAAATTGGTTTAACCATTGAACCAATCGAGGAGCCGCGCATGGTCCAAGCCCCGAGAACCGTCGACGTCGCCGCCGACGCGCTCCGCGAGCGCA
Source organism: Alphaproteobacteria bacterium (assembly GCA_020632875.1). GTDB lineage: Bacteria > Myxococcota_A > UBA796 > UBA796 > JACKEQ01. The sequence goes on along the minus strand of JACKET010000001.1, from coordinate 316,985 downwards.
TCCTCGCGGGCGAGTTCGCGCCCGGCGACCGGCTGCCCGCCGAGCGACGGCTCTCCGAAGAGCTCGGGATCAGCCGGCTCACCCTGCGCGCGGCCATCGCGCGGCTCCAGACCGAGGGGCTCGTGCAGCCCCGTCAGGGCGACGGGGTGCGCGTGCTCGAGTACCAGCGGTCCGCGGGCGTCGAGCTGCTGCCCCACCTCCTCGAGCACGGCCGCATCGAGCTGCTCGCGCCGTTCCTCCAGCTCCGCCGGGCGCTCGCGTCCGAAGCCGTCGCCGAGGCCTGCCGCCGCGCATCCGATGCCGACCTCGACGCGCTCGATGCCCTGGCCGCCGAGCTCTCGACGGCCCACGGTGTGGCGCTCCGCGAGGGGAACCTCGAGTTCTCGCGCCGGGTGGTCGAGCTGGCCGGCAACCTCCCCATGCTCCTGCTGTTCAACACGGTGACGCGCGTGTACCGCAGCCGCGCCGACGTGGCCGAAGCCATGCTCGTCGACCGCGACGCCGTCCGCGCGAGCTTCCCGGCCATCGTCGAGCTGATCCGCCGCCGCGACCCGGCCTTCGCGCGCGACACCGTGCGCACCGTCCTCGAAGCCCTCGACGCCGCCACCATCGCCACCCTGGAGGCCCCATGAAGCTCCGCTACCACCTGCTCCACTTCCGGCCGCGCCGCATCGAGGCCCGGGTGCACGAGCTGCACGCGAAGGGCGTCATCGACGTCGAGCCGAACCTCTGGCAGCTCTGGCTCGGCGTCCTCTACATGTGGCACCGCGCCATGTTCCGGCCCGAGACCATCGGCCTGTCCGAGCGGCCCGTGCGGGACACGTGGCGCGCCCGCGCATTCCGGTTCCGACCGGCCCGTTCGCCCTTCCTGTTCGGCGGACGGCGCGTCAATCCGCTCGACCACACGGGCCTCGGCAGCACCACCGAGCACACGATCCGCCACCTGCTCGGCGCCCACCACGAGGCCGACGACTTCCACTTCGACATCCAGCTCGTGGCCCACGAGCCCGGCGTGCTCGACGCGCTCCGCGAGCGCCTCGTCGCCATCGTCGACGAGACCGCGCCCGACGCGCGCTTCCTCAAGGATCTCTGCGTGTACGAGGGCTACCACGAGGACCTGCTCGAAGGCGTCGAGAAGTGGCTCCGCGGCGAGGTCGAGCTCGACCACGAGGACTCCGACGCCACGCTGACCGGGCTGATGCGCTGGTGCGCCCAGCAGCCCGCCTCGCTGCGCGAGACGCTGGCGACCGGGCTCCCCGACTTCGCCCCGACCCGCGCCTCGCACGAGGAGGCCGCATGATCCTCGACGACCTGCTCCAGCTCGACCGCCCCGCGCTCGGCGAGCTCCTGAAGGCGGGGCACCCCGTCGACCCCGAAGCCCTGCGGAACCGCGAGTTCAACGGCGTGAGCCTCGGACTGCCCCGTCTCGTCGAGCGCCTCACGTGGAAGAAGTTCAAGAAGGTCTTCGTGGACGGGCCCGATGGCGTGCTCACCGGCTACAACGAGGCCGTCCAGCAGAACCCCCTCGACGCCCCGTGGATCGCGCGCACGCGCCGGTCCGGCGAGCCCGTCCGGTACGGGTACTTCCACCTGCGCGGCTGCGAGGGGGAGGTCGTGCCGAACGACTGGGACCGCGGCCTGCTCATCGACTACGGGCCGCCCGCCGCGCCCTGGGAGCCGATGCGCTTCGTGAAGGACCCGCTGGTCTCGCTCACGCCCGGCTCCGTCGATCTGCTGCTCGGCGTGTCCTACCTGGCGCTCGGCCCGCTCAGGGTCCCGATGCCGACGTACTTCGCGCTGCTCCCGGGCGCCGAGGTCCCCGTGGCCTGACGCGTTATCCGGATCGGGGATGATGCCGTTCTACGCACAGGTCCTCGCCGTCCTCGCGATCCCGGTGGTGCTGATCCACGTCGTGGGGCTGCTCGGTCCGCCGCTGTACGACCTCATCCGGCGTGACGACGACGAGGTGGGCCCGTGGTGGGGGGCTCCCGTCGCGCTGACGGTCTTCGACACCCTCGTGGGCACGTGGTTCTTCGTCCAGACCGCGCTCACGCCGGGCGAGGAGCACGCGATGGGAACCCGCATGGGCATCGCCACGGGGCTCCTCGCGCTGGCCGGCGTGCTGGTGGGCATGGTGATGGCGCTGTCGTTCGTGCGCGGCATCACGCCCGGCGGCGAGACCACCCGGCGCTTCCGCACGTCCGTGGCCGCGGGCCTGGGCATGCTCGGGATCACGGTCCTCCTCCCCCTCTGCCTGGCGAAGTGGAACGCGCTCGGGCCGCTCGTGTGGCTGCTCCCGGCCGCGTGGGGCGGGCTCGCCTGGGTGATCGGGCTGAACCGACGCGGCCCGGCGCGCATCGAGAACGCCCGGCGGGTCGCCGTCGGCTGGCTGGTCCTCGCCGGGAACGCGGCGCTGCTGTCGCTCGTCGCGATGCTGATCTTCGCGTACTGGGACGACACCGCGAACGGCGTCCACCACATCCGCCACGTGACGGGCAGGAGCCAGCGGGCCCTCGCCCTCGTGCTGTGCGCCTGGGGAGCGCTGATGGCGGGCTTCCGCATGGTGTCGGGACCCTGGCCACGGTGGATCTGGCCCGCCACGGCGGCTCTCGTGCCGCCTCTCTTCGCGGGACACCTCGTGTGGGCGCTGTTCTCGCCAGTCCCGCGGTTCCTCGAGCTGCCCGCGCCCCTCGACGTCTCGGGTCGCCGGGTGCGCGTCCCCGGGAACGCCGTCGTGACCCGACGCCACTGCCTCCGCACGCCCGACGGGACGGAGTACGACTGCCAGTCCTGGGACGACCGCATGCTGGGGTACCCGCCCGACACGTCCGTCGCGGACCTGGAGTCCGTCCTGAGGGCCCAGAGGCGCGTCTGGATCGTGCTGGACGATGGCACCATCGTCCCGCTGGATTGGTTCGACAGCGCCGTACGGTTCCGGACGCGAATCGGGCCTGCGGGTCCGGGCCGGCTGACGGTCACCCATCCGGGCGGCGACCTCGTGGAGATCGAGCGCGGAGCGCTGGCCGAGATCGCGCACACCGCCGTGGATCCGGTCCTGGTGGCGGACCCGACGTGGACGCTCCAGGAGATCGTGACGATCTGCCTCTCCGTCGGATACCGCGACCAGTGCCGCATCCAGGTGCGTTGAGCCCCTACGGCGCGAGGAGCTTCGGGGTCTTCCCTTCGAGGACGAAGCGGAGCGCCTCCCGCGCGGTGCGCTCCGTGCCGCGCTCGCGCTTCGGAGCGGCGAGGAACCGGACGACCGCCAGCACCGGACGGTCCGAGCGCTCGCGGAACGCCGCCTCGATCGACTTCACGACGTGCACCGCCCAGATCCCGCGCACGACGGGATCCGCGACGGCGTAGGCGCGCAGCCCGGCGTGCAGGCCCTCGCGGTCGTTGGCGACGAGCCAGGCGGCGCGGTCCAGCGCGTCCTGCGCGTCGCCGCGACGGAGGGCGGCGATCAGGCCGTCCACGTCGCCCTCCCGAGGGCTCCACGTCGGCAGCGGACCGTCCAGCACGCGGTGGTGGGCCGACATCCGCGCGGACTGCACGAGCAGCCGCCACCCGTCGGGCTGGCGCATCCCCTGCCGGACGGCGTGGGCGAACGTGAAGCAGTGTGTGACGGAGAGCCAGTTGTCCTGGACCTCCGAGCTCGCGTCGATCGCGGTGTCGAACGCCAGCACCCGGTCGGCCGCGAGGTCCACGAGCCAGTCCGCGAGCGCATCCCACGAAGCGCCCGCCGCGAAGGCCTCCCGCACCGCCTCGAGGGCTTCGGGGACCGACGGCGGAGGCCAGGTGTCCCGCCCCCACGGCACGCCGCGGTCCTCCGGCACGGGCACGGACGCGAGCATCTCGCGGAACCTCGACCAGCCCGGGAGCACGTCCTCCCGCGTCGCGCCGACGACGTTGTGCAGCAGCCCCACCAGGATGGACGGCGCGTGCGCCCAGCCCACGCGGTCCACGAGATCGAACAGCCCGGCCGTGTAGATCGCGGGGTGCCCGAAGTCGAGGAAGTGCGCCGCGCACATCCGCCAGAACAACGGCTCGAGCGCGTCGCGGCCCCAGCCCGCCGCGAGCATCCCGCGCAGGAGGGCCTCGCTCCCCGTGACGTCCTCGGCCTCGACGCGGGCGAGAAGCGCGGAACCCGCGTCGGGGCCGGGCGCTTCGGGGGCGACCTCGGGTCGCGGGTGCCGGCGGACGTGCGAGCGCATCGCCTGCTGGAGCGGCACCGCGAGCGCCACGACGGCTTCGGGCCCCTCCCCGCAGAACGTCAGCACCTCGGCGGCCGTCACCGCCCCGTGGGTGAGGCCCCAGGGCCCGCGCTCCGCGTCCCAGCGCGCGATGGCCGCGGCGATCTGCGCGGCCGGCACGCCGAGCTGCAGCAGGCGGACGGTGTCCCGCAGCGCCTGGCCCTCGCGCTCCTCGAACATCGCTTCGGTCCACGAGGTCCAGCGCGCCGCGATCGCCTCGGCGGGATCGGGCTCCACGAGGCCGACGAGGACCTTGCCGTCGACCTCCCGCACCCGGTGGACCACCAGCGCCTCGCCCTTCTCGCAGGACCCGTCCGTCAGGTCGAACTTGAAGTTGTGCCAGCAGCACGTCAGCGCGTTCCCGCAGATCGTGCCCTGCGAGAGCGGGTAGCCCTCGTGCGGACAGCGGTTGTCGACCGCGACGAGCCCGTCCGCGCCGCGGTGGAACACCGCGATCTGGTGGCCGGCGTGACGCACCACACGCACCCCGCCCGGCTCCAGCGCACCCGCCTCGAACGCCTCGATCCATTCCATGGGCCCTCCCGATGCTTCGAGGATCGCCCGGTTCGTCCGTCCTGTCGCCCTCCGTGTCGAGGACTCGACATCCGGTTGTGCTACGACCCCTGCCGATGATCCTCGGCACGCTCCGCCTCCACGAATGCCCCGACCCCGGCGCCCTGCTCGACGCCGCCGTGCGGCTCGGCGTGCGCGCGCTCGACACGGCGGACGTGTACGGCGCGGGCCCTCCCCACGCGACGGAGCGACGGATCGCCGCGTGGGGCGGTCCGCTCCCGGTGCAGTCGAAGGCCGGATTGCTCCGCACCGGGCCGCGATGGCAGGCGCGCGGCACCGCGAAACACCTGTCCACGCGGGCCCGGGAGAGCCAGGCGCTGCTCGGCACGATCCCGCGGTTCCTCCTCCACGTCGTCGACCCGGAGGTCGGGCTCGACCGGAGCTGGCGTGCCCTGCAGAAGCTCCGCGAGGACGGGGTGATCGGAGCGCTCGGCCTGTCGAACCCCCGGTACCACGAGGTGCAGCGCGCGCTCGAGCTCGGCGGTCTCGACACGGTGCAGGTCGCGCTGTCCCCACACCGCCTGGACGCGCTCGAAGCCGGCATCGTGCGCCTGTGCCTGGACCACGGCGTCGCGGTCCAGGCGCACAGCCCGCTCGGCGGGTACCGGCGCCGGTCCCGTCAGGTCGCGGCGTTCAAGGCGCTCTGTTTCGAGGCCGGCGTGTCGCCGTCGCGCCTCTCCCTCCGCTGGCTCGAGGCCCTCGGCGTGGAGCCCGTGGTCGGCTGCTCGACCGTCGCGCACCTCGAGGACGCGATGGGCCCGGTCCCCGAAGAGGTCGTGGCCGCCGCGCTGGACGCGATTCCCGAGTCCGACTGTGTCCGGGCGCCCCGTCCGCCGGCCGCCCCACGCGGCGAGGTCGTGCTGGTCGCCGGCCTGCCGGGCTCCGGCAAGACCACGCACGCGCTGGGCGTGCCGGGGCACGCGCGGCTCAATCGCGACGAGCTCGGCGGCACGCTGAACGGCATCGTCCAGCGGCTCGACGCGCTGCTGGCGTCGGGCGAGCGAGCCGTGGTGACCGACAACACGTGGGCCGACCGGCACCTCCGGCACCGCGTCGTGCGGACCGCTGCACGGCACGGCTGCGTCGTTCGCGCCGTACACGTCGACACGCCCGTGGATCAGTGCCTCGTGCAGGCCGTACGCCGGATCCTCGCCGACGGGCAGGGCCTCCCGGAGCCCGAGCAGCTGAAGGCGGGCGACCCGCCGCACTGGTTCGCGCCCAACGTCATCTTCGGGATGGCCCAGCGGTTCGAGCCGCTGACGGACGACGAGGGCTTCGCGGAGCGCGTGTCCACCGCGGCTCCGCCGCTCGTGTGGGGAGCTGCGGGCGGGGTCCTCGCGAGCCTCGACGCGCTGGAGCAGCGGGCGGCGTTCGACGGCCCGCTGTACGCCGCGCTGTGGGCCCCGGATGCCGCGCGGATGGCGCGCGTCCGGGCCGCGCTGGCGCGTCATCCCGTGGTCGACCACCGGATCTGCCCGCACCCGCCGGGCCCGGTGAGCTGCTGGTGCCGCAAGCCCCTGCCGGGGATGGCGGTCGACCTGATGCTCGTCCACGGCCTCGACCCCGCGAAGCTCGTGGTGGTCGGCGGGAGCGCCGAGCGCACCCTCGCCGCGCGGATCGGCGCGCCCTTCGAGGCCCTGTGAGCTACAGGCAGCCCTGCCAGTCGCCCTGGTTGCCCGACCACGACAGCATCTCGCCCACGAAGCACCCGGTCTCGTCGCGCTCGCCCCAGTAGTGCGTGCCGCTCGAGAAGTAGAGGTCGATCCGCTCGTTGCAGCAGTCGTACTCCCACGTGCCGATGTAGCCCTCGAGGGTCGTCCACGTGCCGTCGGGGTGGAGCACCCACCGGCTGTCGCCGCAGGACGTGGGCGACCAGCAGAACTCGAAGTCGAGCGCGCCCGTGATGCCGCCGATGGGCTCGCCCGCGCAGGTGTCGTAGAGGCACCAGCCCTGCTCGGCGATGGTGTGGAGCGTGAGCGCGTTCCCGTTCACGTCGACCACGCCGGCCTCGGCGACGCGCGACAGGCGCACGTCGACGGGCGACGACCAGCGCCAGCCCGCCGTGTCGATCAGCACCTCGCCGTCGTCTTCGAGGAGCCGGGTCGTCGCCCAGGACGCGCCCCGCAGCGTGAGGACCATCTGGCCCTCGCCGCCCGGCGCCCAGCGGAACCGCGTGAGCGTCTCGCCCTCGAGCGCCACCGGGCGGTCGGTGGGTGGGTAGAACGTCTGGATCCGCTCGGGCAGCGGGACGAGCGCCTCGGCGTCGAAGTCGCCCCACTCCCCTCCCGACAGGACCAGCGGGTAGCGGTCGAGCAGCAGCCCCTCGCCCGACACCCGGCCCCGGTAGCCGCCGAGCGGGCCGTCGGGCTTCACGTCGAAGGTCGCGATCAGGTCGTCCAGCACGACTTCGTCGCCGAGCCAGGCGAACTGCACGCCCTCGGTGTCGAGCCCGGCGGCGAGCGCGTCGACCTCGGTCTCGAGCGGGGTGCCCGCGGGGACGCACAGCCGCTCGGAGAACTCGCACGCGGCGGGCCACTCGAGCCCGTCCAGCCGGTCTGCGAAGACCCCCGCCACGCGGACGACCCGGCCCGCCGAGACGTTCGCCTCCTGTCGGATCAGGGTGAGGTCGCCGACCTGCCCGTCGACGCGCCACGGATCGGGCTTCGGCGCTGGGACCTCGGGGACGAAGGGCGTGGGCGCGCCCGTGTCGTCCACCACGTCGCCCGTGCACGCGGCACACAGCGCGGCGAGCGCGAACGCGGACCTGGCGTACCCCTGGCTCATGCCGGGATTCTACCGGGGTGCCGCGTCATTCGCGCTGGAACAGCGCGTCCAGCAACGCGAGCGCCCGCGGCCCGTCGGGCTCTCCGTCGTCGGCCCAGTGGTCGAGGTGGCCGTGGTGATGCGCGATGAGCGTGGCTTCGAGCCGATCGACGTCCGGCGCGGGGCCGTCGAGGATCGCGACGACCTGCGCCGGCAGCAGCACGTGCCCGTCGGGGGCATGCGCCACCGCGAGCCCGTTGCGGCGGGCGGCGAGCATCGAGAAGGCGTCGGCGCCGAGCGCCTCGCGGAGCGTCAGGATCCGCTGGGAGTCGGCCCCCACGATCACGCGCTCGAACGCCTCGGGCCGCGCGAGGCTCGCGACGATCGCGTCGACCACGAGCCGCGGATCCTGGGGCGCTTCGAGGACCGCCTGCTTGCGCCGCCCCCACAGGACGCGCGCGGCCGCGTACGGAGAATCGACCGGCGGCTCGGGGCTCTCGAGGGTCGCGCGCTGCTGGAAGTTCGTCGCGAAGGCCCCCGGCTCGACGAGCCGCACCCGGACCCCGAAGGTCGCGCACTCCTGGAGCAAAGCCTCGGACATCGCCTCGAGCGCGTACTTCGTCGCGGCGTACCACCCGGACTCGGGGAACACGGCGCGGCCGGCGACGCTGGAGATCTGGACGACCGTGCCGCTCCGCTCGCGCAGCGTGGGCAGCAGCGCCCGCGTCGTGCGGGCCGGGCCGAACACGTTCACGTCGAACATCGCCTGGACGCAGTCGAGCCCGACCTCCTCCTGCGTGCCGAAGATCGCGTAGCCCCCGTTGTTCACGAGGATGTCGACGGGGCTCCACGCGTTCGCTTCGGCCACGGCGCGCCGAACGGCGGCATCGTCGCGCACGTCGAGCGCCAGCCGGAGCGTGCGCTCGGAGGCGAGGTCTTCGAGCGCGGCGGGATCGGGATCCGTCGCCACCACCCGGTAGCCGAGGTCGATCATGCGTCGCGCGAGGGCGTGGCCGAAACCCGACGCACAGCCCGTGATCATCGCGGTCTTCATGAGTCCGCCTATCCTCGATGGCGATCGTCGATCACTTTTTCTTTCCCCTCCCCGGAGGTCGTGGGTCCAAGAGCCGAACCGAAGACGAGACACGCTCTCGAGAGGAAACATCCCATGCGCACTGCCTTCGCCCTGACCGCCGCCTCCTTCGCCCTCGCCCTCGCCACCGCCTGTGGCCCCGAGTCCGAGAAGCCCGATTCCGCGGCCTTCGTCGATGCGCTCCCCGACGAGCGGATCCTGATCAACATGCCGATGGGCGGCGACCGCGCCGTGGGCGCGATGGCCGAGTCCTACGTCACGACCGCCCAGGTCACCTCCGACGTGAACGGCTTCATCAGCGACGTGCTCGACGCCGTCGACCACGTGACGGACTTCGAGCCGACCTGGACCGAAGCCGACAACAAGTTCCTGTGGGGCCCCTGGAGCGAAGGCGGCCTCGACCCGAACGAGACCGCGCTCTACGTCGAATTCGACGAGGCCGCGAACAAGTACGGCTGGGCGATCATCCAGCGTCCGAAGGGCTCCACGTCGGACGAGGACTGGGTCGCGGTCATCGGCGGCGAGTCCTTCCCCGGCGCGACCGAAGACGAGGGAGAAGGCATGTTCGCGGTGGACTTCGACGCCATCGCGGCGCTCAACCCGACCGAGACCGTCGCCGGGAAGTTCTACAGCTCCTACATCGTGACCGCGGACGGCGTCGCCGCCGAGGCCGGCTTCGAGGACTTCACCGACGACACCTCGGCCCCCGAGCGCATCACGGCGGGCTACCGCTACGGCCAGGACGCCGCGGGCGCCGGCTACATGGACCTCGGCTACCTCGCCGACATCCACCAGGACGGCAGCCTCGAGGAGACCATCGTGCTCCGCACCCGCTGGCAGGCCGACGGGCAGGGCCGCGGCGACATGGTGGTGTTCGACGGCGACCTCGCGCCCCTGGCCTACCAGGGCAGCGAGTGCTGGGGCTCCGACTTCAACGTGGTGTACGAGGAGAACAACGCCGAGCTGGTCATGAACGGCGACGAGAGCCAGTGTGCGTTCGGCGACCCCGAGTGGAACGACGACGCTCCCGAGGCCTGATTCTCCCGACGCACGAGCCCCGGCCGTCCGCGAGGACCGTCGGGGCTCACGCGTCTTGTGCGTAGACCCGGATGGCGTCGATGAACGGCGTGCCGTAGCGCTCGTACCGGACGGGGCCCATGCCGTGGACCGAGAGCATCGCGCGCTTCGTGGTGGGCCGGAGGCGCGCCATGTCTTCGAGGGTCTTGTTCGAAGCGACCACGTACGCCGGCACGTTCTTCTGGTCGGCGAGCTGGCGGCGGACCTCGCGCAGCATCGCCATGAGGTCGCCCGGCAGGGTCTCGACGACGGCGGCCGGACGCTTGCGGGACAGCTTCTTCGCGTGCGGGAACACCATCACGAGCTCGGCGCCCTCGCCCTTGAGGACCTCCCACCCGCGCCGCGAGAGCGTGACCTCTTTGTACGTGTTCTCGCGGCCCCCCATGTTCCGCGTGACGTACGAGTCTTCGAGGCACCCGGCGGCGACGAGGGACTCGAGCAGGTCGGCCACCTCGCCGACCGTCCAGCCGGGCCGCATCGCAGGGGCGGCGAGCAGCCCGAACGTCGAAAGCGTGTCGAACCCCCAGCTGGAGACGGACTTCTCGCGGCTCCCGGTCAGCGTGCGGGCGATGAGGTTGATGCCGAAGCCCTGCTTCCGCGTGTGACGCTCCATGCGCGCGACGCCGGACAGGGCCTTCAGCACGACGGTCTTCTCGTCGGGCGTGAGCTCGCGCGCGATCTCGAGGAGCGACGCGCCCGCCCGGCACCCATCGCACGTGCCGCAGCGCTCGAAGGGCGCCTTCTCGCCGAAGTACTCGACGATGTACCGGCGCCGGCACGCCGTGCTGGTGTACGCCTCCATCCGGTCGAGCTTGCGGTACTCGCGGTTGCGGCGCTCGCGCATCCGCTTCTCGTCGAGCTCGAGGGGCCGCTCGGCATCGACGAGCTCGATGCCGCCGACCCGACCGCCGACCTGGTACCGGAGCACGCCGCGCTCTTCGAGCCCGCGGAGGGCCGCGAGCAGCTGAACGCGCTCGATGCGGAGCTCGTGGCACCAGTCGTCGGGGTGGAACTGGAGCGCGTCGCCGACATCCATCTGGCGCGCCTCGAGCAGGCCCCAGACCATGCCGCGGTGCCCGGTGGGCTTCTCGCGCGGCTCGCCCGTGATGCGGAGCAGGGCGGCGCGGTCGGACGGGGCGATGCGCCGGACCCGGCCCTCGCGGCGGAGGATGTTGACCACCGCCGCGGCCCCCCGGTCGCCGGCGTCGTCGGGCATCGCCTGGATCGCCAGGTCTTCGAGCTTCACGTAGACCGGGTTCTCGCGGCGATCGAGCAGCCACCGCCACACGCCGTGCACCCAGTCGACCGGCGGGTGTGCAGTGTTGATGAAGAACTCGTGGATGCTGCGGTCGGTCGGGTGGTGCAGCAGCACCGCGCGGCTCATGCGGCCGTCGCGGCCGGCGCGCCCGATCTCCTGGTAGTACGCCTCGACCGTGCCCGGCATGTCGTAGTGGACGATGTTCCGGATGTCGCGCTTGTCGATGCCCATGCCGAACGCGTTGGTGGCGACGACCACGGGCACCCGGCCGGACATGAAGTCGTCTTGCACCCGGGTGCGCTCGGGCGGCGCGAGGCCCGCGTGGTACATGCCCGCGCGGATGCCGGACTCGCGCAGGGCGCGGGTCGCGCGCTCGACGTTCTTCCGCGTGGCCGCGTAGACGATGCTCGGGCCGGGGTTGACGAAGTCGGCGAGCAACCCGTCTTTGCCCTGCTTGCCGTCGACCGCGACCACCTCGAGCACCAGGTTCTCGCGGTCGAAGCCGCGGATGAAGACCTCGCCCTGCTCGATGCGGAGGGTCTGCACGATGTCGCGCTGGACCTCGGGCGTCGCGGTGGCCGTGAGCGCGATGGTGGGCACGTCGCCGAGCGCCTGGCGCACGCGCCCGAGCCGCATGTAGTCGGGCCGGAAGTCGTGCCCCCACTGCGAGAGGCAGTGCGCTTCGTCGACCGCGAGCAGGCGGACGTCGACGCCCTTCAGCCAGTCGAGGAACCGTGGGCTGAACCGCTCGGGCGCCACGTAGAGCAGCTCGATGCGGCCGGACTTCACCGCATCCGCCCGGTCGCGGTACTCGTCGGAGCTGATCGAGCTGTTCAGGAACGTCGCGCGGACGCCCTTCTCGACGAGCGCATCCACCTGGTCCTTCATCAGGGCGATGAGCGGGCTGACGACGATGGTGAGCCCGCCGCGGGCGAGCGCCGGCACCTGGTAGCACAGCGACTTGCCCGCGCCGGTCGGCATGACGACGAGCGCATCGCCGCCCGCCGCGACGTGGGCGCAGATCTCGCGCTGGCCCGGCCTGAACTCGCCGAACCCGAAGCGCTGCAGCAGGAGTCGCTCGAGGTCCATGGGAGCCGTGTAGTCGCCGCGGATCCGCCCGGCCAACGCGAATCCGGGGTCGGCGTCCGGATTTCCGGTCGTGCTAGGTTCCGACCGTGGCCGAAACCCCGGACGAGCGCCGTTCCCGCGCGATCTCGGGCCCCCGATCGAGCATCACGGGGGCCGGGAGGCTCGGCGCATGGCTCGCGATGCTCGTCGGCCAGGTCGGCATCCTCGCGCTGCTGTGGGCCATCGGCACGCTCGGAGGCGGCGCGTTCGTGATGTGGGGCACGTTCCTCGTGCCGCTGCCGGCGCTCGCGCTGGCCTGGGTCCTGCTGAGGCCGCGCCGCGCGCTGCCCGCGGGCATCGCCATCGAGGACTGGGGCGTCACGCTCGGGCATGCCTGGGTCCGCGGGTGGGACCAGACGTACTGGATGCCCGAGGCCGACATGGAGGCCCTGGCCGCGGCTCCGGAGCCCGTCGAGCCCACCTGGACGCACGCCGGCTTCACGATCGACGTGCCGCCCCCGCACCACGGCCTCCCCGACATCGCGCCCACCGCCGGTGCCGCGCTGGCAGCCGTCGCGGCCCCGCCTTCCCTCGCGCTCGTCGCCAACATCCTGTGGATGTGGCTGACCACTCCCGGCGCTACGGACATCGGCTGGCTGCTGTTCGGCGTGGTGTGCATCGCGGCGGGCTACGGGGTGGTGCTCGCTCCCTGGATCGCCGCGCTCGCCGGCTGGAAGTCGACCCAGACGCACTGGCGCTCGACGGCCGTGCAGCTCGAGGGGCGGCAGGTCCGCACACCGGACGGCACGTTCACGCTCGGCGCGCCCGGCCAGCGCATCACCCTGGCGCACCAGGAGCTGCGGCTCGAGAGCCACGGCCAGCACCTCGTGATCCGCGGCGCCTCGGCGAGCCTCGTGTTCCTCCGCGAGGCGTTCGAGCAGGCCTCGCGGGACGGCGGCAGCGCGGCCCTCGTCCCCGCGGCGCTCGGCAGGCTGGCGAGCCGGATCCCGGAACGCTGACGTCGGACTCCGCAGGCGCCTGCGTCCCGACAGGGCCCCGGAGCCCGCGGGGTGTCCCAATCGGGTCCGACCCGAATCGGACACCCGAATCTCTCGTGTGGTCAGGCGTTTCGAAGAGGCTCTGGCACGATCGGGACAGGTGGACGGCGCGACAGATCTCACGAATCTCACGATTCGAGCTCGACTCCATGAATCGACAGCGGAAATCTCGACGCCGACCCGGTGGAACGAGTGCGCGAAACGAAGCGCGCGAACCGGACCACCGCCCGCCAACCGATCCGCGCTTGCAGATCGCCCCGACGGCGCGTATCGAGACCCCATGACCGCGCTCGTCCTCCTCTCCCTCGCCCATGCCGCCGATCGCCGCACGCCGATCGTCGAAGCGGTCGAGAAGGCCACGCCCAGCGTGGTCGCGCTCGAGGTCGAGGTCCCCACGCAGTCGCCGTTCAGCGTGTTCGGCGGCCCGACCGTCGCGAGCTCGCAGGGCTCTGGCGTCGTCATCGACGACGATGGCGTGGTCCTCACGAACGCCCACGTCATCCAGGGCGCCACGCGCATCCGCGCGCACACCATCCGCGGCACCTCGTACGACGCGCGGCCCATCGCGCTCGACACCGACCTCGATCTCGCCGTCCTCAAGCTCGAAGAGGCCGAAGGGCTCGTCGCCATCGAGGTGGCCGACAGCGACGACCTGCTCCTCGGCGAGACCGCCATCGCCATCGGGAACCCGTACGGCCTCGGCCTCACGGTCAGCACCGGGGTCGTCGCGTCGATCGACCGGCAGGTCGAGATCCAGCCCGGCATCTACCAGGCGTACATCCAGACAGACGCCGCGATCAACCCGGGCAATTCGGGTGGCGCCCTGGTGAACCTCGAGGGGCGGCTGATGGGGGTGAACACCGCGATCCGCGCCGAGGCCGAGGGCATCGGCTTCGCCATCCCCGCGAACCGGGCGAAGAAGATCGCCGACGACCTGCTGCTCTACGGCTCGGTCAAAGCCCCCTGGCTCGGCTGCGACTTCACGGACATCAACGCGCGCAGGCTCGCGGGCACGGGCCTCTCCGGGGCGCTGCGCGTGGCCGCGGTGCACACGGGCGGCCCCTGCGACGCGGCGGGCATGGAGCCCGGCGACATCGTGTTCCAGATCGACGGCCGCCCGACCGCCAGCCGCGCCGACCTCAACGCGTGGCTCGCGCAGAAGAAGCCCGGCGACAAGGTCGTGCTCGAGGCCGTGCACCTCGACGTCATCGTCGCGCGGGAGCTCGCGTCCACCGACCTGCCGAAGAACGCGTCCGCGCGGGCCCTGAAGCGGCTCGGGATCGCGGTGGCCGCCCTCGACGGCCGTGGGCTCGCCATCACCGAAGCCGCCGCGGACGGCACGTGGATGCAGGCGCGGCTCCGGCCGGGCGACATCCTCGTCGCGGTCGACGGCATCCGGGTCGACACGCCCGAGGATCTCGCGAAGGTCCTCCAGCAGGCGAAGGCGCGCCACCAGCCGTCCGCGCTGTTCACGGTCCGGCGCGGCCGCATCCAGGGCCACGTCCCGGTGGCGATCTGATGCTGTGGGCCGCGCTGGCGCTGGGTGCGTCGCCGCCTCCCGTGGTGGGCGGCTCGCCGTCCCCTCCCGGACGATGGCCCGACGCCGTGGCGCTGTTCTCGGGCACCGGGCACATCTGCACCGGAACGCTCGTCGCGCCCGACCTCGTGCTCAGCGCCGAGCACTGCTACGCCGTGACGCACGCGCGCATCGGCGTCACGAACACCACAGAGGGCGAGGACGTCGCCGTGGTCGAGCGCTACGACCATCCCGACGCCTCGTCGACCTACGACGTCACGCTGTTCCGGCTCGAGACGGCGAGCGAGGTCCCCCCGCGTCCGCTCCTCGTGGACTGCCTCTCCGACTTCTACGTCGACGGGGCCACCGTCACCGTCGCGGGCTTCGGCTACACTCTGCCGTCCGGGCCCGGCCAGGACGCGCTCGTCGAGGTGTCCATGCCGATCGACGACGCGGACTGCTCCGACCTGTCGCGCGGGTGCCGCGCGCAGGTGTCGCCGGGGGGCGAGCTGATCGCTGGTGGAGACGGCCTCGACAGCTGCATCGGGGACAGTGGCGGGCCGCTCTACCTCGACACGGGGGCCGGCATCTACCTCGCGGGCGTCGTGAGCCGCGGGGCCTTCCCGGCCTCCCAGGTCTGCGGGGACGGCGGGATCTACGTGCGCGCCGATGCCGTCGCGGACTGGGTGGAGAGCGCGGGCGGCATCGTGCTCGAGCGCCCGAGCGGGTGCGAGGACACCAACCGCCCGCCCCAGCCGGTGGCCGAGACGGCGAAGGTCACCCAGGGCCTCTCCGTCGCCCTCGACATCGACCCGAACGACCCGAATCCGAGCGACACCCACACCTTCCGCGTGGTGGACCCGCCGGCCC
Organism: Alphaproteobacteria bacterium; assembly: GCA_020632875.1. Taxonomy (GTDB): domain Bacteria; phylum Myxococcota_A; class UBA796; order UBA796; genus JACKEQ01. The sequence goes on along the minus strand of JACKET010000001.1, from coordinate 301,456 downwards.
GGGGCTGGGTGTCCGACGACCTCGTGTTCACCGCAGAGCCCTTCCAGCTCGGCGAGGACGCCGTCCTCGTCGAGGTCACCGACTCCGGGACGCCCCCGCGCGTCGCGCTCGTCGAGGTCCCGATCTGGGTCTACCCGGCGGGTGCGCTCGCCGAAGACGTGTCTCCGCCGGACGGCTGCGGCTGTCGATCGGTCGGAGGCGGCGCGTTGGGCACGCTCTCTCTCGGCGTTCTGACGGCTCTCTCGCGACGACGGCGATAAAGTCCCAAACGCTCGCCGGCCCACGTGGGTACCGGGAGCGATGGGCCTCCCCCTGCCAGTCCCCACCGAACAGACCCGCCTCGTCGAAGCGGCGCGTGAAGGCGACCGCACCGCCGCGGACGACCTCTCCCGCGCCGTGTGGCCCATGGTCCGCCGCATCGCCCTCGCGGTGACGGGCAATCCCACGCTCGCCGACGACGCCGCACAGGACGCGATGCTCCGCATCCTCCGCGCGCTGCCCGCCTTCGACCTGTCCCGCCCGCTGGGGCCCTGGGTACGCACCATCGCGCGCAACGTCGCGAAGAACGCCCGGGACCGCACGGAGGGCCCCGTGGAGCCCGCCGCGCCGGAAGCCGTCCCCGCCCCCGACCTGGAGCGCCGCATGGACCTCGACGCCGCCGCGCGGTCCGCCCTCGCGGCCTTCTCCGAGCTCACTCCGCGCCAGCGCGAGATCATCGAGCTCTGCGATCACCAGGGCCTCGCGCCCACCGAAGCCGCTGCCGAGCTCGGCATCGCGCCCGGCACGGCGCGGGCGACGCTTCATGCCGCGCGGGCCGAGCTCCGCAGGCGGCTGCTCGCCGATCGACCCGACCTGCTCGCCAGCCTGAGGGACGCATGAGCTGCGAAGAGACCCGCCGTGCGCTGCAGACGGCCTCCCCCGAGGAGATCCGCGCGCTCCCGCATCTCGCGGAGTGCGCCGACTGCCGGGCGCTCGCCGATGCGCTGCTCGCCCGCCACGCCGACCTCGACCGCGCGCTCGCGGCGTTCGCCGACGCCCGCGAGGCGCCGCAGTCCGAGCCCATCCGTCCCGCGAACCGACCCTGGAGGTGGAGAATGACCCCGACGTCCCTGATCCTCGCCGCAGCCACCGCTGCCACCGTCGCCCTGGGCGTCCGCACGGCGTGGACGCCGCCCGCGAACGCTCCGGCCTCCGAGATCTGCGCGCTCACCGACGCCCTCGAGGCCGCCGCCCTCGAAGGCAGGCTCACCGACGCACAGATCGCGTGCCTCGAGGCCAAGGGAGACGGCAGCTCGAAGGCGAACCGTGTGCTCCTCGTGAACGCGTGGTCCGCCGACGACCAGGAGGCCTGGCGCGCCATCGCCACGCGCGAGCTCGACCGCGAGCGGCGGGACGGCGACATCGACGTCGACCTCGTCTACAAGGTCGCGCTCTGGGACAGCCGACACGCCGACTGGGACGGGGTGATTCGAGGCGTCGAGGACGCGCTGCCCCATGTCGGCGACTGGCCGGACGACGTGCGGGAGAAGCGCACGACCTCGCTCTACAAGCTGCGCGCGGCCGCGGGTGCGAAGCTCGCCGAGGCCTCCGACGACCCCGCGCTGGCCGAGCAGGCCGCACGGTGGGCCCGCGAGTGGCGCGAGCGGGATCCGGAGTAGATCCTAGATCGTGTCGCAGGCCACGCCGTTCGCCTGGTCTTCCGCTTCCTGGTCGGCGAGGTCGATCGAGCACTGGTCCTGGATGTCGGCGCTGGCGTTCGTGTAGATGTCGATCAGCTCCTGGCAGTCGACACCGGGCTCGCCGTCATGGCACGCGCACATGTAGTCGACGTACCGATCGCAGGGTTGCACCTCGCATCCGACGAGCAGACCGAGACCGACCGTGAGCGTCACCACCATCCAGCGCATGCGTCCTCCGCGGGGCATCATCACTGCTACGCGTCCCCTCCGCCAGTGATTCGGATTAACTGGCAGCCCGGAGGATCCACGTGGAAGCAGCGGCGCTCGAAGTGCGCGGCTTGACCCGGAGCTACGGAGCCCGCAAGGCCGTCGACGCGCTCGACCTGACCGTGCAGGCGGGCGACGTGTACGGCTTCCTGGGGCCCAACGGCGCAGGCAAGACCACCGCGATGCGCTGCATCCTGGGGCTCATCCCCTACGACGCCGGCGAGATCGCGATGTTCGGCGAGTCCGACCCGGTCGAGCGGCGGCGGGGCGTGGGGGCCGTCGTCGAGACGCCCGCGTTCCACGGGTGGATGTCGGGGCTCGACAACCTCAAGCAGGCCGCCTGGTACGCAGGGCTGTCCGGGAAGACGGCCGACACCGAGATCGCGCGGGTGCTCGACCGCGTGGGGCTCTCCGATCGCCGCGACGACCGCACCCGCGGCTACAGCCTCGGCATGAAGCAGCGGCTCGGCGTCGCCCGCGCGCTGCTCGGCAAGCCGCGCATGCTGTTCCTCGACGAGCCCACGAACGGCCTCGACCCGGCGGGCATGAAAGAGGTCCGCGACCTCGTCCGGTCGCTCGCCATCCACGACCGCATCACGGTGTTCGTGTCGTCCCACCTGCTCGCCGAGGTCCAGGCGATCTGCAACCGGGTCGCCATCCTCCAGCACGGCAAGCTCCGCGCGGAAGGCGCCGTCGACGCGCTGCTCGCGGCGGGCGGCGACCCGATCTACGCGCTCCGCGCCGAGGATCCCGAAGCGCTGCGTGCGGCCCTGGCGCTCGCCGACGACATCCGCGTGCTCACCGACGAGGATGCCGCCATCCGCGTGCAGACGGCCCGCAAGCCGGCCGCGCTGAACGCCTGGCTGCACGATCAGGGCGTCTCGCTCGCGGGGCTCGCGACCGAGACCCGCAGCCTCGAGGATGTCTTCATGGAGGCGGTCCAGTGAGCTTCCCCCTCCTCGTGCAGGCCGAGCTGCTCAAGCTTTTCTCGCGGCCGTCCGCGAAGATCGGGCTGCTGGCATCGCTCGCGGTCGGCCTCGCGCTGCCGCTCCTCGCCATCCTGCTCGTGAACAGCGGGATGGTCGTCAACGGCGTCGACGCCCGGTCGGCGTTCTCGGTCGACGCGAACGACACGCTCGTGAACGCGCTGTACGTGCGGTCGTTCCCCGTCGGCATCCGCGCATTCCTCATCATCCTCGGCGCTCAGGCCTTCGCCGGCGAGCTCGCCGCGCGCACCCTGCGCGAAGACCTGCTCCGGCCGGTGCCGCGCTGGGCCGTGCTGATGGCGAAGCTCGTGGCGCTGGCGCTGTGGGACGCCGCCTCGCTCGGCCTCGGGTTCTTCGGCGGTGCGCTCGTGGGCATCGTGGCGTTCGGGACGGAGGGCGCGTGGGTCGCGACGGCGCTCGCGTACTCCCTCGCGCTGCTGTGCGACGTCGGCGTCATCGCCATCGTGCTCGCGATCGGCGTCCTGACGCGGTCGACGGTCGCGACCATCGCGAGCCTCATCGTGTTCTTCGTCCTCGACAAGATGCTCGGCTGGGCGATGCTGTTCGCGTCGACCGCCGCGATGATGTTCACCACCTCCGAGCCCATCATCCGGCTCCTGAACCAGTGGCCGGCCCTGCCGAGCGCGGCGTTCGGCAGCTGGGCGTTCGTGCTCGCCGACAACGACTGGAACTGGGTGAGCGTGTCGGCCGCGGGCCTGTACACGGCCCTCGCGCTGCTGTTCGCGCTGCTGTGGTTCCGCCGGTCCGAGGTCCCCTGAGCCTCAGCGCGTCGGGCGCAGGATCAGGTCCACCACGCCGGGCTTGTTCGTCGCGTACGTGAAGCCCATCCGCTCGTAGAACCGCACGGCGTCGCGCGTGCGCAGGCTGGTCCAGCGCGTGCCGCGCACCCGTCCGTGGTCCAGGAGCAGGCGCATCACCGCGCTCCCCACGCCCCCCCTGCGGAAGTCGGGATGGACGCCGACATCGCCCACGTACGTCATCTTGGACCCGTCGGTCATGGCGCGCGCCGTGGCGACGAGTCGACCGTCGTGCTCGGCGCCGACCCAGATCTCGCTGCCGGTCATCGCGCCCGCGATCACGGCATCGTCCCAGTCGGTGTTCCAGTACTCGTCGCGGACGAGCGCCACGGCCTCGCCCACCCTGGCGTCGGGGATGCGCGTGAGGAGCCGGGTGTCGCGGGGCCCGCGGAAGCGGGGCGCCACGCTCGCCCCCTCCGGAGCGGCCTGCCAGATGGACTCGATGGCGCGGTCGTCGCCCGGAGCCCCCCGCTTCCACAGGCCTTCGAGGACGGCGTGGCGATCGGGGTCGGACAGCGATTGTCCGAGCTTGGCGCGGGCCACGGGCTCGCCGTCGAGCGCATAGACGCCGAGGGCCCGGATCGCCCCGGCGTACATGGGGTCTTCGACGGACAGGGGTCGGTACCCGCCCTCGGGCTGAAACCGGGCGAGCAGCCGCTCGAGGACCGCGAGCTTCGCGTGGGGGTCGTCGATCGCCACGATGCGGCCGCGGACCTCGGCGCTGCGGTAGTACGTCGTGGCCGGGCAGGCGCGCTCGGGATGGCGCAGGTAGCTCGGGATCTCCGCGACGATCTCGTGGGCGGAGAGGACCGCCGATCGACCGACCCACCCCGCCTTCTCGCCCTTCGGCGCGCCGTGCCAGCACACCAGGCCGTCCACGACCACCGGGTGGACCGGGCGGACCTCCGGCCCGTCGACCACCAGATGTGCGACCGGCACGCTCTGGAACAGGGAGTACGCGGTTTCGGGCGAAGCCCGGAGCTCGGAGCGGCGCATGGGACCTCCATGTCTCTCTGGGGTCAGACCCCATTTGGACGTCAGGACGAACCCAGTCTTTCCGCCCAGTGGCACATGCAGATGTGCCGCTTTCGACAAATCGGGTAGACCACTTGCATGGACTACGTGCCCCACCCGGCGCCCGACGGGCCCCGGTACCTCGCTCTGGCCGACGCCATCGTGCGCGACATCCGCGAAGGCCGGCTCCGGCCGGGCACACCGCTCCCCGGCACGCGCGAGCTCGCGCGCCGCGTCGACCTGCACCGCAACACCGTCATCCGCGCCTACGCCGAGCTCACCGCGCAGGGCTGGACCGTCGCGTACCAGGGCGCCGGAACGTCCGTAGCGCCCGAGCTCCCCGCGCGTCCGGCCCCGCCGTCCATGCCCTCCGAGCTCGCCGGATTCCGCCTGCCCGCGCGCGGCCCGCGCCACCTGCCGACGGACGACGACGCGCGCTTCCGGTTCATGGCGGGCCAGCCCGACCTCCGCCTGCTCCCACTCGCCGCGCTGTCCCGCGCGTACCGCCGCGCGCTCCGGGGCCCGGGTCGCAAGCTCGTCGACTACGGCGACCCCCAGGGCTCCCCCCGGCTCCGCGCGTCCCTCGCCGGGTGGCTCGCCGCGCAGCGCAGCCTGTCCGTCACCCCCGAGCGGCTGCTCGTCACGCGGGGGTCCCAGCAGGCGCTGTACCTCGCGGCCCACACGCTGTTCGAGCCCGGAGACCGCGTCGCCGTCGAGGCCTACGGGTACCCGCCGGCGTGGGAGGCCCTGCGGACCGCGGGTGTCGAGATCGTCCCCGTGCCGGTCGATGCAGACGGCATGGACGTCGCCGCGCTCGCTGGAATCCCCCGCCTACGCGGCGTCTACGTCACGCCTCACCACCAGTACCCGACCGGCGCCGTCCTCTCGGCAGCGCGCCGCGAGGCCCTGCTCGCCCTCGCGCGCGACGGCCGCTTCCCCATCCTCGAAGACGACTACGACCACGAGTTCCACTGGCACGGGCACCCCATCGCGCCGCTCGCCGCACGCGATCGGCACGGCGTGGTCGTGTACATCGGCACCCTGTCCAAGGCGTTCGCACCGGGGCTGCGGCTCGGCTGGGTCGCCGCGCCCCTGGCGCTCGTCAGCCGCATGACGAGCCTCCGCCGCATCGTCGACCGCCAGGGCGACCGCGTCGTCGAGCACGCCGTGGCCGAGCTGATCGACGACGGCGAGCTCCAGCGCCACATCCGCCGCATGCACCGCGCCTACCGGGAGCGACGCCAGGCGCTGCGCGACGCCATCGCGTCCGACCTGCCCGACCTCGTCCCCAACGACCCGCCCGGCGGGCTCGGCCTGTGGTGCGAGGCGCCGGGCATCGACGTCCAGCGGTGGAGCGTCGAGGCCCGCCGCGACGACGTCCTGTTCCAGCCCGCCGGGTACTTCCGCATGGACCGCACGGCGCCGAGCGCCCTCCGGCTGGGCTTCCCCGCACATACGCCGGACGAGCTCCGCGAGGGCGTGGCCCGGCTCGCCGGCTCCCTCGCGCGGATCCGCGACCGCTTCCTCGTCGCGCCGTCCTGGAGCGCCCGGCAGCCCGGCACGTCGTCCGAGACCGTGCGGCTCCGCACCGCCGAGGGGGATTGCGTCCAGAAGCGGTACCGCAGCCCGCGCGCGTTCCAGCAGGCGCGGGAGGCGCTGCGTCGCGCCGATCCGGGCCGGATCCTCGCGGAGGGCGACCGGGAGCTCCTGCTGCGCTGGATCCCCGGCCAGACCGGGAGCCTCGACCCCGCGGCGCACCGGGCAGCGGGGCGCTGGCTCCGCACGTGGCAGGAGCCCGTCGACGACGCGGACATCCCGCTCGCCGACGCCTTCGCGAAGCGCATCGCGGCCGCGCGCGCCGCGGTGGGCGTGCTCGGCGTGGAGGTCGACCTCGATCCGGCCCTGTTCGCCGGGCCCCGCGTGTGGTGCCACCGCGATTTCCGCCCGGAGAACTGGGTCTGGTCGCCCCCTGCGCTGCACGTCATCGACTTCGAGCACAGCCGTCCCGACCATCCGCTCGTCGACCTCGTGAAGCTCGCGACCGAGGTGTGGCCCGCGCATCCCGCGCTCGAGGCGGCGTTCACCGAGGGCTACGGCGCTTTCGATCGGGCCGTGCTGGACGGGCTGATCCGCCTGCACGGCGCCAGCACCCTCGCGTGGGCCGAGCGCCACGGCGACGAGGCGTTCCGTCAGCTCGGCCGCCGCATCCTCGGTCTCTGAAGGCGGAGCAGCCGGAACCGGGGGCCGTCGCTCCCGTCGCAGTCGCTGTCCCGCCCGTCGCCGGGCACGTCGCGGGCGCGCGGATGGACGGTCGGGTCGCGGTCGTTGCAGTCGCGCCCCCAGGCGAGGACGCTGGGCTCGCCGTCCCCGTCCTGGTCGACGAGGTCCGCGCCGTCGAGGTCCTGGTCGATCCCGTCGTACGGGATCTCGGTGAAGACGATGGAAAACCACCACATGGGACACCTCCGCGGCGCGCCCTTTGCGAGGTGCGTGCCTGCGGAGAGTGGAGCTTCGAGCGTCGCTGAGGTGACGGTCGTCGGGGGGTGTCGGTCCGTTTGGCGATCCGTGGCTCTCCCGACGTCCTCGATCCCGACAGGCACGTCCGCAGGGTCCGGTTCCCCCTCGCCTCGCCGCACCGCTGACCCCACCCGGGGAACCGGATCCTGGGACTGCCGGGTCTCCCGACCGCAAGGCCGCCATAGGCGAGCCGCGCAGCGCGCTCCGCGCGCGGAGTAATGGGTAGACGCGAGCCGCGCAGCGCGCTCCGCGCGCGGAGTAACGGGTAGACGATATAGGGGTCATCAGGAGCTCTCCGAATGGCCATCCTCAAAGTCGCGCAGCTCGGTCACCCCGTGCTTCGAATGGTCTCGCGGCCCGTCACCGTCGACGAGATCGAGACCCCTGATTTCCAGCAGTTCTGCGACGACCTGCTCGACACCATGATCGAGTACGACGGCACCGGCCTCGCCGCGCCCCAGGTCCACGCGAGCATCCGCGTCGTCGTGCTGTCGCTCGACGGCGAGCGCGAGCCCGAGTTCTTCATCAACCCCGTCATCGACGTGCTGACCGAAGAGACCTCCACGATGATGGAGGGGTGCCTGTCGGTCGAGGGCATGCGCGGCCGGGTCGAGCGCCCCAACAAGGTCCGCATCGAAGCGCTCGATCGCGACGGCACGCCCAAGGCCTACGAGCTCGAGGGCTTCCCCGCCGTCGTGGTCCAGCACGAGTGCGACCACCTCGACGGCGTGCTCTACGTCGATCGCTGCGACACGCGCACCCTGGCGTTCATGGTGGAGTACCGGCGCTTCGGGCCCGTCGACGAGTGGCTCGAGGAGCAGGAGCTCACGGGCCCCGACCGCACCGAGACCGTCCCCCACGAAGACGGCGACCCGCCGACCGACGAGGTCCGCCGCCTCGAGGAGTTCATCCTCCAGCAGACCGAGATGGAGGAAGAGAAGACCGAGACCTACCACCCGGGGACGCGCTGATGGGACTGTTCTCCTGGTTCTTCCCCGGTCCCGAAGACCGCGTGCGCACCGCCCGCAAGAAGATGGAGTCGCGCCGCTGGGCCGACGCGCGGCTCGAGGTGCTCGACCTCGACCATCCCGAGGCGATGGAGCTGCAGAAGGCCTGCGAGACCGAGCTCGCGCGCATGAACCTGCACGAGGCGCTGAGCTGGGCCCAGGCGGGCGACGACGCCCGCGTGATGCACCACATGGAGCTCGCCGACACCTTCCACCACGGCGGCCTCGAAGACGCGTTCCGCGACACCCGCCGCGAGCTGCGCGAGATCCGCCGCGAGCGCGACGAAGCCGAGCAGCGGCGCCGCGAAGCCGAAGAAGCCCGCGCGCTGAACGCCGACCCGTTCGGGGTGGCCGGCGGTCCCTCGTGGCTCGATCGCACCGTGCCGGCCGACTTCTTCGACGGCACGGACGACGAGGCCGCCGCGCGGCTCTCGCTGGTCGTCGAGGGCTACGCCCAACCGATGCGCGCGACCGTCGGCGCGCTGGGCGGCACGTTCGCCCGCGCCCTGCTCGATCTGCAGGACGGTCGGCCCGACCTCGCCATCCAGAGCCTGCTCGAGCTGCCCGACGACGCGCCGGTGGTCCGCTACGAGCGCGCCCAGGCCGCCTACATGCTCGGCGACCCCCGCGCCGCGAGCCGCGAGCTGCGCGAGTTCGCGAAGCTCGCTGGCGCCCACCACGCGATGGGCACGCACCACACGGCGATCTTCCTCGCGCTCTGCCTGGCCGAATCGGGCGACCCCGAAGACGCGCTGCGCGTGCTGCGCGCCGCCCGGGCCACCGAGCCCGACCTCGGCGGGCCGCTGTTCGCCCAGCTGCTCGAGGCGACCGGCAAGCTGCCCGAAGCCGAGACCGTCCTGGCCGGCCTGATCCGCAAGTACCCGAGCGATGCGGGCCTCTACAAGCTGCTCGCGCGCGTCCGCGTCGCGGGCGGGCACCGCAGGGAGGCCATGGCCGCGCTCGAATCGTCGCTCTCGATCGGGCACTGCACGCCGGGCAAGTGCGGCTACCGCCCGCCCGACGTGGCCGCCATGCGCAGCCTCGCCATCCTCTACCTCGAAGACGGCCTCGAGCCCGCGCGGGCCCTCGAGCTGTCGAAGCAGGTCCAGGAGCTCGCCGAGCAGCCGACCTGGGAAGACGCCTACCTGCTCGCGCTCAGCGCGAAGGCCCAGGGCCGCCCCGACGCGCCCGCCATCGCGACGGCCCTCTGGGAGAGCACGCCGCCGAACGACCCGCGCCAGGAGCGGCTCGAGAAGTTCCTCCCGTCGCCGGCATGATCCTCTTCCTCTCGGCATTCGCGGCGGATCTCACCGAGTACGGCACGTATGACGGAAAGCCGGTGTTGGCCGGGTTCGAGGCGAATGGCGCCGTCACCGTGTCGTACGACGGCAACGCGCACACCTCCCCACCTCCTTCCGGGAAGTGCGATGCCCACGTGGGCCCCACGCCCGGCGACTACACGCCGGCGTTCCGGGTCTGGTGGGTCTGTGACGCGAAGATGGACGCGTTCGGGAAGGTCACCGAACGCACCCTCACGTGGAGCGGCAAGTGGGCCGTGCACGAGACGCCGGCGGTCGACGGGCTGGTCTGGGTCGAGCGGTCCGTGAAGGCCGCGGCCGAGCGCGACCTGGCCGAAGCCCGCGGGCTCGCCGCCCAGTTCGCGAGCCGGCTGCAGTTCGCCGCCGAGCTCGAAGACCGCGAGAAGGTCCTGCTGCCCGTCGTCGATGCCGTGATCCGCGCGAACGCGAAGGACCGCAGCCCCGAGCGCGCAGGCCTGCGCACGCTCGACCTGCTCCAGAGCCCGCCCGTGTGGGAGCTCGAGCGGCCATGGGACTTCGGGAGCCGCCTGCGCATCGGCCCCACCGCGGGCAACCGTCCCGCCCCCGAGCGGAATGCGTGGCTGTCCGGCACTCCCGAGAACGGGCAGCGCATCCGCGCCCTGGCCGAGACCCTCCTCAAGGCCGGCCACCACGCCGCCGCCGAGGAGCTCGCGCAGAACCTCGTCGACGTGTTCCCGAAGGACGGCGCGGCCCAGCTCCTCCTCGGCGACGTCCGCTGGGCGCGCGGCGACCTGCAGGGCGCCCGCGAGGCCTATGCGAAGGCCCGTGAGCTCGGGCAGCGGGCCGAGCGGGTCGACCGTCGGCTCCAGCCCGGATAGCCCGGCCCCATGGAACTCACGAGCAAGCAGCGCCAGTACCTCAAGGGGCTGGCCCACCACCTCAAGCCGGTCGTCCAGGTGGGCGACAAGGGCATCAGCTCCGCCGTCATCGAGAAGACCAGCGAAGAGCTCGAGAACCACGAGCTCATCAAGGTGAAGGTCGACGCCGACGCGAAAGACCGGGCGCCCATCCTCGCCGACGGCACGGGGGCCGCGGTGGTCCAGGTGATCGGCCGCGTGGTCGTGCTGTACCGCGCCCGCAAGAAGAAGCCCGCCATCCGCCTGCCGGCGTGACGCTCACGAACGACCGGCGCATCGCCCGGATGCGGGAGGTGCTCGATCAGCGCCTGCATCACGTGTCGGTCGCGGTCGAAGCGCTGTACCACCGCCACAACGTCAGCGCGGTCCTCCGCACGGTCGACGCGCTCGGCATCCACCGCGTGGGCCTGGTGGAGGGACACTTCAAGGCGGTCCGCGGCGCGGCACGCGGCGCCGAGCGCTGGCTCGAGCTCCGCCACCACCCCACCCCCGAAGCCGCGGTCGAGGCGATCCGCGCGCGCGGCTACCGGATCTGGTGCGCCGACCTCTCCGACGACGCCGTGCCGCCCGAAGAGGTGCCGCTCGATCGTCCCGTGTGCATCTGGATGGGCGCCGAGCTCGTCGGGGTGAGCCGCGAGGCGCGCGAGGCGTGCGACGGCATCGTCACGGTGCCGATGCGGGGCTTCGCGCAGTCGCTCAACGTGTCCGTCGCAGCGGCCGTGACGCTGCGTCCCATCGCCGAAGCCGCGCGCCTGCGCGGTGCCGACGCCCTCCTGCCGCCCGACGAGCGTGAGGCCCTGTGGGACGCGTGGATGGCGCGCGAAGAGGCCAAGCACCTCAGAACGAAGAAGCGCTGACGGCACCCAGGGGCACCGTCAGCGCGACGAATCACGAGGCCGGCTCAGGAGCGACGACGGCCCACGAAGATCGGGACCACGGCGAGGAGCCAGCCAGCCGCCAGGCCGCCCGCGGAGCTGCAGCCGCAGCCCTTGCCCTCGAGGTTCTCGGTCTGGTTGTTGTGGTCGTCGATGAAGCCGTCGATGATGTCGGATCCGTCGAAGATCACGACCGGGAGCCCGGTCTCGTCGGTCCGCTCGATGCGCGCGGCGGCGGGCTCCTGCAGGCCGGCGAGGTACTCGCTCGCCGTCATGCCGTGCTCGGAGAGCCATTCGTCGCTCGGGATGCGGATCTCGGTGCCATCGGAGAGGACGAGCAGCTTCGGCACCTGCCAGGTGTCGGACCACGTGTCCTCGTCGCACTGGTAGACCAGCCGCGCCTCGTGCCACGCGCTGACCGACTGCTCCATGCTGGCGTTGAAGCCGAACTCGGGGTCGATCGTCATCTCGGACGGCGAGATGGTGCTGCCGAGGCGGGTGAGCGTGTCGTTGCGCTGGAACATCCGGTCGATCTCGTAGAGCGGCGAGATGACGCGCTCGTTCATCTCGGTCGCCGCGGCGAGCGCGTCGAAGTCGGGGTTCCACTGCGCGAGCTCGGTCGTGTAGCAGTCGGGGCAGTTGAAGACCTGCGTGTCGGTGTAGCCCGCGCCGATCTGGATGTGGGCGCGGAAGATCTCGAGGATCGTCGACGACGCGGGGATGCCCGAGGTGATGACACGGCTGATGAAGTCCGCGGGGCCGGTGGAGTCCTCGAGCGCCAGGTCGTTCCAGCTGTCCTGGAACAGCATGCCGCGCATGGGGTCGGTGGGGCCCGCGAAGTCGGTCGCGAAGGCGTGACCGCCGGCCTCGTCGGCCGCACGCGACAGCACGTCGCGGTAGTTCGACCCGTAGTTGAACCAGTCCACCGCGGCCTCGTTGAGCTCGACGTGCAGGTAGTTCGTCGGGATCGCGCGGTTCGGGCCCAGCACGTACGTGACGAGCTGCATGTCGGGGGTGGCCGCGACGCTGGTGAGCTGCACCGGGATCGCCGGACGGACGCCGTCGTAGCGCATGCCGAGCGGGGCGAGGTCGCCGGTGTCGGCGCCGCTCGTGAGCTTCAGCGCGACGAAGTTGCGGTGCTCGCCGATGTAGGGCTGGAGCACGGGGCCGAGCAGGTCGGGCACGGCGTAGTCGTTCGCCTGCAGCCAGTCGATGAGCGCCTCGGTGTCGGTCGCGCCCACCGTCACGGTGTCGTACGGACCGACGGTCTCCTGCGCGAGGACCGTGACGCCGCCACCCTGGCTGGGCGGGGGCTGCGGGACCCCGGGAGCGCCGTTGGCGTTGGAGTCGAGCGCGGCATCCCACATCCAGATGTCGCACTGGCCGACCGCGTCCCACCACATGTTGAAGCGGGGCTGGGTCATCATGCCGAGCGTGTTGAACAGCGCGTCGTTCGACAGGAAGAGGTCGGGCGTGCCGCTGACCGGCACGATCCAGGCGAACTCGGTGGGCGGGCCCTGGTAGGAGACCTGGACGTGCATCGCGGTCTGGTTCGACACCGGATCGACCTCGAACACGATGGCTTCGCCGGCCTGCTCGACCGGCTCGATGTTGTTGCAGAAGAAGCCGCCGCACGCCTGGGCGTCGGGAGTGGCGAAGGTGAGCAGGGCAATCGAGGTGAGCATGGGGCCTCCACGGAGCAAGATCCGTTTGACACCCTGAGCTTCACGCACGGCGCGACCACCCGCAATGCAGGTCTGCACAAAGCGTGGGGCGATTCTGTGCCTCGGCGTGCAGAATCGACAGACAGGCCTCCGAAACGCCCGCAAACGCGGAGACCCCGGCCGCCCTGCCAGGAGGCGGGTGACCGGGGCCGTTCACACCAGGCGTCATTCACATCGGGGGAAGGTCGTCTTCGCCCTCGTCGATGTCGTCGTTGTCGAACCACACGGGCATCGCGAGCGGCACGTCGCCACCGGCGGTCTGGTCGGCGGGCGGCGCACCATTGCTGATGACCTCGCCGTCGCCGTAGCCCTGACCGGTCTCCCAGCCGTCGTCCCAGCCCTCTTCGGGCTGCCAGGACTCGAGGTCGAGGCTGCCGTACTTGCCCTCGTCCTCCCAGTAGCCGGGCTGCCACTCGGTTCCGTCGAACCAGCCGGGCACCCAGATGTACCCGGGCTGCTGCTCGAGCGGCATCCAGTAGCCCGCGTGGAACACGCCATCCTCGTCGTAGTACGCCGAGAGCCACGTGTAGCCCGTGCGGAACTCCGGCCGCCAGAAGCCCTCGACCCAGCTCTCGCCGTCCCAGAAGCCCGGCTCCCAGGCGTAGCCCTCGGGGCCATCTCCCGTGGGACGCCAGTGGCCGCGGACGTAGGTGCCGTCGTCGAGGTAGTACCCCTCGACCCACTCCCACTTGTCGCGCGCCTGGCGGCGGTAGTAGCCGTCGACGTAGGCGTCGCCATCCCACCAGCCCGGCACGTAGGCGTAGCCGACGGGCACCACGACGGTCGGCGCGGGCGACCAGTAGCCGGGGCACCAGTAGCCCCAGGGGCTCCAGTAGCCGGGCGTCCACGACCAACCCGGCCGGTACGGCGGGACCCACGAATCCGTCCAGGCGTACGTGCTGAACCCGAACCCGACCACCACCGTCGTGCTGTAGCTGTACCGATAGTACGGGTGGACGTACCAGCGCGTGTAGTACGGGCGGTAGTAGTAGCGGCTCGGCAGCGCGTGCGAGTGGTACGTGCGGACGTAGCGGTATGACGGGCGCGCGTAGCGGTGATCGTTCGTGCGGTGCGCCGGACGCGAGGCCGTGGCCGGGCGTCGCGTGTCGTAGGGCCGGTGGTACGAGGTCGGACGGCTCGCGTGGCGCGGGCGCTCCGACGCCGGACGGTAGCTGCGCTGGCTCGCCGTGCCGGCCGGACGGGTGGCGGGGCGATCGGTCGGCCCCCCCGAAGGCCGGGCGCTGGCGGGACGGGAGGACGCGCTGCCGGGAGGCGCCTGGCGCGTGTCGGGCTGCGTGCCGGTCGGACGCGATGGCGCCGGGCCAGCCGCCGTGGGACGACCGGGCTGCGGACGCGGCGCGGACGTGCTGCCGGCATCGGGGCGCGGCGACGGGCTCGTCGGGCGGCCGGAGGTGTCGCGTGGGGTGTTGGGGATGTCGCGGGGGCTCGGCGCCGGGCGCGACTCGGGACGCGGGCTGGGCGCGGGCCGGGCATCGATGGGCGGCCGCGGGCTCGGCGCCGGGCGCGACTCGGGGCGCGGCTTGGCGCTGGACGGGCTCTCGGAGGGAGCAGAGGGGCGGAACCCCTGCGGCTGCTCGAGACCCGGGCGCGGGGACGACGTGCTCGGCGGGCGCGGACGGCTCCAGCCCGGCGTGCCGGACGGTGCGGACGGCGCGGGACGCATCGACGGGGCGGACGGCGCGGGCCGGCTCGACGGGACCGAAGGGGTCGTGGACGGCGCGGAGGGCCGCGGCGCGGGGGCGGAGGGCGAAGGCCGGCTCGAAGGAACCGCCGGCGAAGGCCGGCTCGAGGGGATCGGGCGCGACGAGGGCGTGCCGAAGGTGGAGCCGGGGCGCGGCGACGAGGGGAAGCCCGACCCGGACGTGGACGGCGGGCTGCTCGGACGGCTCGTAGGCGCCGGGCTGCTCGGACGGCTCGTGGGCGCCGGGCTGCTCGGACGGCTCGTGGGCGCCGGGCTGCTCGGACGGCTCGTGGGCGCCGGACGGCTCGCGGGAGCCGGGCTGCTCGGGCGGCTGCTGGACGAGCTGCTCGGACGGCTGCTGGACGAGCTGCTCGACGACGTGCTCGGACGGCTCGCGCTGGGACGGTCGCCCCCGCGCAGGGCCGCGTCTTCGCGGTGATCGGAGGCTGCACCCGCTGGGGACCCCGGCGCGGCGTGGGCCGGCGAGATCTGGAGGGCGAGCAGCAGGACGAGATGAACCATGGTCGGACTCCGCGCGTCACAGCCTCTGACGCACTATGCTCCCCCATATTCGAAAAAATCCGGGGCACCGTGCCGAAGGCGATCCACCAATGCTGCGGAACCGTGGTTGTCGCGATGCTCTGGGCATTCGCGGGCACCGCGTGCGCGCCCGGTCACATCGCCTGGCCCACCGGCGACGACGCCCTGCGCACCGCGCTGTACCGGCCGCGGGTCGATCCGAGCGGGATCCAGGTGCTCACCCTGGTCCTGTCGAACGGCTACTTCGACTGCGAGCTGCCGAGCGACCCGGATCCCGTGGTCCAGACGCAGGCGCTGCTCGAGATCACGACGGCCGCGTGCCGCGAGAACGCACGCCACGTGCTCGTCGAGCTCTACCGCGGTGACGGAACCGACTGGGCCGGCGTGTACCCGGGCGACAGCCACGCCGACCGCGCGCTCATCGCGTCGAGCCGTCCCCGCCTGAGCAACGCCAGCTACTACGGCATCGACGAAGCCGAGATGGTCAGCGTCGACGGGTTCGTGCGCACCTACGGGGTGCGGCCGGGCGACGACGTGCAGCTGCTCGACATCGGGGATGGCGGCGAGGTCGAGATCCTCGACGACGGCGCGCGCCTGCGCGGCCGCTTCGAGTTCCCCGACGCCGACATCTCCGGCTCGTTCCGGGCGCTCGAGTGCGAGCCCACCGCCACGCTCTTCACCCTGCTCGAGCAGAGCCCCGTGGCCGGGTGCCCGTCGATCGGGGGCTGAACCGCGCGCATGTCGCTGGTCCTCGAGAAGCTCGGCAAGACGTACGGATCCCGCGTCGCGCTGCACCCCGCCGACCTCGAGGTCCGGCCGGGCGAGGTGTGCGAGCTCACCGGGCCCAACGGCAGCGGGAAGAGCACGCTGCTCGCGCTGATCTCCGGCCTGCGCGTGCCCAGCACCGGTACGGCGCGGATCGACGGCGTGTCGACGCGCGATCCGCGCGGGCGCGCGGGGCTCGGCGTGCTGCCCGAGCGACCCGCCCTGCCCCGCCACCACAGCCTCGCTGCCCTGCTCCGCGCGCTCGGCCGGGAGCCCGGCGACCTGCCCCAGCGCCTCGGCGTCGCCATGGACCGCAGGCTCGGCACCCTGTCCGCCGGCCAGGCCCAGCGCGCCGCGATCCTCCTCGCGCTGGCGGGGTCCCCGCGGTGGCTGTTGCTCGACGAGCCGCTCTCGGCGCTCGACCGCGAGGCGATCCCCGCGGTGTTCGAGGCGGTCGCCGAGCGCGTGCGGGCCGGCGCCGGCGTGCTCCTCGCCACGCACCGCCCCGAGGTCTGGAGCCCGCTGGTGAGCCGGCGGGCACGGCTCCAGGGCGGCCACCTCGCGGAGATCGCGTGAGGCTCGCGGTCCTCGACGCGCTTCACGAGCGCGTGGTCCCCGTGGTGGTGGTGTCGCTGGGCTTCCTGCTCGTCGGGGTGCCCGTCGCACGCGCCACGGGCATGGGCGCTCCCACGCGTGTGGTGCTCGACTTCGCGCTGTGGTGGGCCTGGCTCTCGGGGTGCGCGCTCGCGATGTGGCTCGGCAGCCGATGCATCGCGGGCCCGCTGGACGATCGCACCGCGATGTGGGAGCTCACCGGCCCCGTGTCGCCGGGGCTCTGGGGCCTGCGGCGGCTCGGAGGATCCGCGGCGGTCGCCGTGGCCGCACACGGGGTCGTGCTGTGTGCGGCCCTGGCGCTCGGTGGGCTGCCCGCGGGCTCTGCGGCGGTGGCGGTGCTCACGACGCTCGAGATCCTCCTCCTGGTGGCGCTCGCCGGTGGCCTCGGCGCGGTGTTCCGGCCCCTGCCCGCGCTCGTGGCCACTGCGACACTGTGGCTGGTGGGCCACGTGGGCGGGCTGTTCCGCGACCTGCTCGCCGAAGACGGGCTCGGACCGCTCGCCAGCGCGGTCCTCGCGGCGATCCCGGACCTCGATCTGCTCGACGTGCACGGCGCCGTCGTGCGGGGCGAGGTCCCGCCGGCGGGCCAGGTGCTGCTCGCCGCCGCGTGGAGTCTCGCGTGGACCTGCGCCGCGGCGGCCGCTACCGTCTCGGTCCTGAACCGCAGGGACCTCGCTTGACCGCACCCCGAATCCGAATGGCCGACCTCGCGCGACGCCATGCCGCCGTGGCCGATGCCGTCGAGAGCCGCGTCCTGGCCGTGCTCCGCAGCGGTCGGTGGATCGGCGGTCCCGTCGTCGAAGAGGCCGAAGCGGCGATGGCCCACCTGTTCGAGCGCGATGCGGCGGTCGGCGTGGCGTCGGGCACCGACGCGATCATCCTGGCGCTCCAGGCTGCAGGCGTGTCCGCTGGCGACGAGGTCGCGGTCCCCGCCCTCACCTTCTTCGCGACGGCCGGCGCGGTCTGCGCGATCGGCGCCGTCCCGCGCGTGGTGGACGTCGACGCACGCGGGCTGATGTGCCCCTCAGCGCTCGCTGCCCTCGACGCCCCGCGCCTGCGCGTCGTGCTCCCGGTGCACCTGTTCGGGAACCGCTGCACGGCGCACCGGATCGGTGTGCGCACCGTGGACGACGCCGCCCAGGCCGTGGGCTGCTCCCCTCCGGCCTCCACCGGCGAGCTCACCGCCGTGTCCACCTACCCGACGAAGACCCTCAGCAGCGCGGGCGACGGCGGGTTCGTCGTGGGCGACCCCGCGGCGATCGAGAAGGTCCGCCGGCTCGGCAGCCACGGGCTCGTCGGTCCCCACGTGCACGCGCGGGTCGAGGGGCACGTCGGCCGCAACAGCCGGCTCGACGCCGTCGCCGCGGCCGTCCTCCTCGGACAGCTCCCGACACTCCACGACCGGATCCGACGCCGCCAGGCCATCGCGCGGCACTACGACTCCTGTGTGTCCGCCGCCTGCGAGCCCCTGCCCCGCGACCCGGGGAACCCCGTGCCGAGCTACCTCGTGCGCGCACCCGACCGCGCACGGCTCGCCGCGCACCTCGAGGCGCACGGCATCGAGACGACCGTGTACTACCCGCGCCCGCTGACCGAGCAGCCCGCCCTGGTCGGGCGAATCCCGCCCGCCGACTGCCCCGTGGCGACGCGCCTGTGCGCGGAGCTCCTCGCGATCCCGGTGCACGCGGGCCTCTCCGACGACGAGGTCGAGCGCGTCGGGCGAGCGCTGGAGTCGGCGTGATCGACCCGCTGTACGCCCTGTACGCGGTGTTCAGCGTCCTGTTCGGGCTCGTGCTCGGCTCCTTCTGGAACGTGTGCATCGCGCGCTGGCCCGAGGACCGCTCGGTGATCCACCCGCGGTCGCAGTGCCCGTCGTGCGGCACGATGGTCGAGGCGCGCGACAACGTCCCCGTCGTGTCGTGGCTGCTGCTCGGTCGGAAGTGCCGGACGTGCGGCTGGCCGATCCCGGCGACCTACCCGCTCACCGAGGTGCTCGGCGGGCTGCTCGGGTTCCTCGTGTTCCGACGCTTCGTGCCGACGCCGTTCGACCTCGACCCCGCGCACCTCGCCGCCGCGGCCTTGTACTTCGTGTTCGTCGGCGCGCTGGTGATCGGGAGCTTCGTCGACATCCGGCATCGCATCCTCCCGGACGAGGTGACGATCTACGCCATCCCCGTGGGCGTCCTGGGCTGCGCGCTGCTCGAGGTGCTCGGCTACACGGGGTGGATGGCCGTCGGGTGGCGCCAGGCGGTCGTGGGCGCGCTGCTCGGCGGGGTGTTCTTCGGCGGCATGGCGCTCGCCGCGCTCTTCGTGTCGGGGCGGGAGGCGCTCGGCTGGGGCGACGTGAAGCTGCTGGCGATGATCGGCAGCTTCCTCGGTGCGCACCCCGCGATCGTCGCCGTGACCATGATGGCGAGCATCACGGGGTCGGTCGTCGGCATCGGGATGACGATCTGGCACCAGCGCAGGGTGTACCTGCCCTTCGGTCCGAACCTGGCGCTGTGGGCGCTGGTCTACCTGCTGTACGGCGACGAGCTGATGAAGCGGTTCCTGCCGGCGCTGTTCGTGTGGCTGCCCGGGCCCTGAGTCGCTCGGGTCGTCCCGGTCAGCCCTGGAGCTCGAGGATGCGCTGGTACACCTCGCGTCGCGGCAGGCCGAACGCCGCGCAGACCGCGTCGCGCACGGCTCCGGCGGGGGTGCCGGCCTCGAGGAGCCCCGTCATCACGCCCTCGGCGCGCTCCCACAGGGCGTCGTCCTCGCCGCCCTCGAAGCCCCCCACGACCAGGGTCATCTCGCCGCGCACCTCGTCTTCGGCGCGCAGCACGGTGGCCACGGCGCTGGCCGACCCGCGGACGAACCGCTCGCCGAGCTTGCTCAGGTTCACCGCGAGCGCGACGGGGCGGTCGCCGAGCTCGGCCTCCAGATCCTCGAGAAGGCCGACGATGCGGCGGGGCGCTTCGTAGAGAACGAGGGTCGAGCGCTCGGCGGCGAGCTCGGCCAGCCAGGCGCGGCGCTTGCCGCTCTGACGCGGCGGGAAGCCCGCGAACACGAAGCGATCGACGGGCAGCCCGCTGCCGACGACCGCCGCGACGGCCGCGCTGGGCCCCGGCACGCTGATCACCTCGAACCCGGCTTCGATCGCGGCGCGGACCACCACGTAGCCCGGGTCGGACAGCACGGGCGTGCCGGCCTCGCTCACCATGCCCACGTCGCCGCGCTCGAGGCGGTCGAGCACGGCGGCCACGCGCTGGCGCTCGTTGTGGTCGTGCAGCGCGACCAGGGTGGGCGACTTCAGCTCGAGCTTCGCGAGCAGGCGCGACGTGGTGCGCGTATCTTCGCAGAACAGCGCGCCCACCGACTCGAGGAGCTCGCGCGAGCGGGGCGCCAGATCGCCGAGGTTCCCGAGCGGCGTGGGGATGAGGAACAACCGACCCCGCTCGCTCATGGAACAATCCTGTGCCGGGCGGGCCCGATTGTTCGAGAATACGTCGTCACAGGAGGCTCCGCATGGGCATGCTCGTCGAAGGGGAGTGGCGCGACACCTGGTATGACACGAAGTCGACCGGTGGGCGCTTCGTCCGGTCGGAAGCGCAGTTCCGCAATCCCATCGAAGACCGGGCCGACGCCCGGTTCCGCCCGGAGGCCGGGCGCTACCACCTGTACATCGCCGACGCGTGCCCCTGGTGCCACCGCGTGATGGTCGCGCGCGAGGTGTTCGGGCTGACCGAGGTGCTGCCCGTGACCCGCGTGAGCCCGTGGATGCTGGACGGCGGCTGGCACTTCGACACGCCCGAGCCCCTGTTCGGGGCGCGCTTCGCACACGAGCTGTACACCCACGCCGACCCTGTGTACACGGGCCGCGTGACGGTCCCGATCCTGTGGGACACGAAGCACCGGACCATCGCGAACAACGAGTCGAGCGAGATCATCCGGTACCTCGACACGGCCTTCCGCCCGCTGCACACCACCGAGGTGCCGTCCTGGCGCCCTCCGCAGCACACCGCCGCGATCGACGCGTTGAACGCCTGGATCTACCCGTCCATCAACAACGGCGTCTATCGCTGCGGCTTCGCCACGACGCAAGAGGCCTACGACGAGGCCGTGGCCGAGCTGTTCGCGGCCCTCGAGCGCGCCGAGGCCCTGCTCGAGGGGCGCGAGTACCTCGTCGCCGACCACCCCACCGAGGCCGACTGGCGCCTCTGGGTCACGCTGATCCGCTTCGACCTCGTCTACCACGGGCACTTCAAGTGCAACGTCCGTCGGATCGCCGACATGCCGAACCTCCAGGCGTTCACGCGCCGCCTGTACCACACCGGAAACGTCCGCGAGACCGTGGATTTCGACTCGATCAAGGTGCACTACTACGGCTCGCACCGGTCGATCAATCCCCATGGGATCGTGCCGCGGGGCCCCGCTCCCGCGTTCTGACGAGCGAACGGAGGCGACGCACCGGTATACTCCCCGGGCGGAGGAACCGTATGCGCCTCGTCTCCCCTGTCGTCCTGGTGGTCCTCGCCGCCTGCAAGAACGACATCACCGTCGCCCAGACCGCCAACGTCGAGCCTGCGGCGTCGATCAACAGCCCCACCGACGGAACGGCCGTCGTGTCGGGGATGAACGTCGACTTCGTCGGCACGGTGGCCGACGGCAACGGGCTGTCCGACATCACCACGGTCACGTGGATCAGCTCCGTCGACGGCGAGATCGTCACGAACGGCATCGCGGTGCCCGACGCCGACGGCATCACCCGCATCTCCACGGTCCTCTCCCCCGGCCCCCACGCGATCACGCTCCGCGCGATCGACGCCGACGGCGCGGTCGGCGAAGACACCATCAGCGTGTCGGTCGGCGACGCCATCGTCGATCCCGAGGTCTCGATCAACGAGCCCGCGCTGTTCGCGAACTTCTTCCTCGGTCAGATCGTCGATCTGTCGGCCAGCGTGAGCGATCCGCAGGGCAACGTGTCGGCGCTCACGGTCGAGTGGACCGCCGAGAACGTCAGCTCGGGCGCCATCGAGACCATCTGGACGGGCAACCCCAACGGCTCCGGGCTCGTCACCGGCACCTGGCAGCCCACCGTGGTCGCCGGGTACATCCTGACGGTCACGGCGATCGACCCCGAGGGCAACTCCGGCGAAGACCAGGTGGCGATCGACGTCGAAGACCAGAACGGCGCCGACCTCGACGGCGACGGGTTCTCGTCCAACTCGGGCGACTGTGACGACACCAACGCCAGCATCCACCCCAACGCGGTGGAGGTGTGTGGTGACGCGCTCGACAACGACTGCAGCGGCGTGGTCGACGACAAAGACGACGACAACGACGGCCACGTCGACCTGAACTGCGTGAACTACACGGGCACCGACCCGCGCGACGACTGCGACGACACGAGCTCGCAGATCTACCCGGGTGCGGGCGAGCTGCAGGACAGCATCGACAACGACTGCGACGGGTTCGTCGACGAAGACACCCCGGCGTTCGACGACGACGGCGACTGCTACTGCGAAGTCGGTCCCTGCGTCGATTCCGTCGAGATCACGTGCACGACGCTCACCGAAGGCGACTGTGACGACGCCGATCCCGACACCAACCCCGCGGCCCTCGACTTCCCCGATGCGGGCTACACCGACGCGAACTGCGACGGGCTCGACGGCGTCGAGACGCAGCTGATCTTCGTCGACCCCGTGGCCGGCAACAACGCGAACGACGGGCTCACCCGCGGCTCCGCGGTCGCCGACCTCACCCGGGCCTACGCGGTGGTGTCGTCGAGCGGCCGCACGCGCATCGCGCTCGGCGACGGCAACATCGGGCACAGCGGCACGCTGCAGCAGGGCGTGAGCCTCTACGGCGGCTACGCCCCGCAGAACGGCTGGTCGCGCGACGTGAACGACCTGTCGCTGCTGTCGACCACGAACGCCGGCTTCGTCATCCAGAACTGGACCTCCCCCACCGAGTTCCAGCAGGTCGAGCTCCGCGCCGGGAACACGAGCACCTCGGGGGCCTCGTCCATCGCGCTCACCGTGATCGACAGCGACGGTCTCACAATCAACTCCTCGCTGCTGCGGGCCGGCAACGCGGGCAGCGGCACGTCGGGCGTCGGTGGTTCGCCCGGTGGCATCGGGCTCCTCGGCGGCAATGGAGGCAACTCGCAGACCGAGAACTCCGGCCTGTTCGGTGTCTGTGGTGGGCCGCACGCGCAACCGAGTGGGGGCGCGGGCGGCCTGACGAGCGGCGTCACCACCGGCGGGCGCGGCGGCAAGGGCGGCTCGAACGACAACGGGCGGCCCCAGCAGGAAGACGGGATCGACGGCGTCGGTCCCGGTGGCGGCGGCGGAGCGGCGGGCACGTCCCGCGATGGCAGCGACGGCGATCCGGGCCTGCAGGGCGCCGACGGCACGCCGGGCCTGCCCGGCTTCGAGATCGGCGACTTCAGCGCGTCCGGCTACGCGGCTGCGAACGGGACGACCGGCGGGGTCGGTGGGAACGGCGGCGGCGGCGGCGGCGGTGGCGGCGGTGACGGCGGCGAGAACGACATCAGCTGCGACACCTGGGGCGGCTCCGGCGGCGGCGGTGGTGGCGGCGGCTCCGGAGGCTCCGGCGGCACCGGCGGCACCGGGGGCGGCGCGAGCGTGGCCCTCGTGCTCATCGGCTCGTCGGTCAGCGTGATCGACACCGACCTGCAGTCCGGCAACGGCGGCTCCGGCGGCAACGGTGGCCAGGGCGGCTCCGGCGGTCTCGGCGGCCCAGGCGGGTCCGGTGGCGGCGGCGGCGATCCGCTGTTCTTCGACGCGGCCGGCAAGGGCGGAGACGGCGGAGACGGCGGCCAGGGCGGTCGCGGCGGCCACGGCGGTGGCGGCGGCGGCGGTCCGTCGGTGGGTGCCGTGTGCCGGCAGGGCTCGACCCTCACCGAGACGGCGACGAACTACAACGTCGGCAGCGCGGGCGGTGGCGGCGGCGGGCTCGGCTCGCCGGGCGAGACCGGGCGCAGCGCGAACACCGACGGGTGCTGATCGCGGGCGGGACAAGCCACCCGTCCGCGCACTAAGCTTCGGGAATGAAGCGCGTTGCCGTCGGCGCCCCTCCCCGTCCGATCTGGCTCACCCTGCCTGGCGTGTTCCTCCAGCTGTTCGGGATGTTCCTGCTCCCGTTCGTCGTGGGGCTCGCCGCTGCCGTGTTCTTCGACGTGGCCGAGGTCGCCGAGACATTCCCGGCGCTGATGTCGTTCACTGCGCTCATCCTGCTGCCCGTGAGCCTCGCGCAGGTCGTCGGGCTCGGCGTGAAGTCGTTCCGTGAGATGGCGTTCCACTGGAAGCGGAAGACGCTCGGGCCGAGCCGCGTGCTCGACGTGCTCTACACCCACCTCCAGGTGATCACCGGCCGCGGCTGGTCGCTGCTCTTCATGTCGCTGATGCTCGTGCTCGCGTCGCTGTCGTGGCGCTGGGCCTCGCTCGGGCTCATGGCGACCATCGGGCTGTTCCTGTTCTACATGGTCGTCGGCTGGACGGTCTTCACCTCGACCTTCTTCGTCCGCACCTTCGAGTCCGGCATCGGGCGCGCACAGTCCGGGATCGAGCGCCAGATCCAGCCGGCCGTCTGCCTCGCGGGCGCTCAGGCCGAAGAGGTCTTCCTGTTCCGGCGGACGCCGGTGCCCTGGGGCTACAGCCTGCTCGTCGAAGAGACCCTGCCCGCGCGGCTGAAGACCGAGAGCCGCTACCAGGTCGGGCCCGCAGCGCGCGGCGGCGAGCTCGAGCGCCGCGGTCGCCTGCGCGCCACGCCACGCGGCGTGTACCTGCTGGGCCCCGCGCAGCTGTGGTACTCCGACGCCCTCGGCATCACGCGCATCAGCGTCGCGAGCCTCGCGACGGCCGAGCTCAAGGTGCTGCCGCGCATCCGGCCCGTCGAGGTCATCGAGCCGCCGCGCACCAACCGGATGTCGCCCGACGTCCTCACCCGTCCCCACCGCTTCGCGACGGACGACCACTTCCGCTTCAGCGAGTACGCGCCGGGCGACGACACGCGCCGCATCCACTGGCGCCTGTCGATGAAGACGGGCGCGCTGCAGGTCCGGCGGCCCGAGACCCGCGAGGTCCACAAGCGCGACATCCTGCTCGTGATCGACAGCTACATCCCGAAGGGCCACGTCCTCGACGCGGCACACGGCGCCGACGACATCCTCGACGCCGTCGTCGAAGCGGCGCTCGGCATCACCCGCGCCCTCGTGGAGGACGGGAACCGCGTCATCCTGGTCGCCGCCGCGCTGGCCCCCGACAACCGCACCATGGAGATCGAGCAGCTCCAGGCGAAGAAGGGAGGCGCGACACGCTGGCAGGACCTCGGCGCCCGGATCCGGTGGCAGTCCGAGCACGACGTGTCCGAGCTGATGGAGTCGCTCGGCGAGAACGTCCACGCCGTCGTGGTGACGGCCCGGTTCACCGCGAGCCCGCCCAGCCCGAAGGAGGGGCTGTCGACCACCTGGGTCTTCCTCGATCCCGCCGAAGCCCTCGGGAAGCCCGACAAGCACTGGCTGCTGGACGTGCTCGACCGCCCGGGCGGCCCGCTGATGGCGATCTTCACGCGTCCGCACCCCGTGGGCAGCGAAGAGAACACCATCGCCCGCCGCCTCAAGTCGGGCTGGGCGAAGTACCGGCTGTGGCGGGCCCGCAAGGTCCTCCGCGCCATCGCCTCCCGGCGCTCCGGCGCCACCCAGCGCGAGCTCGCGAGCCGCGGCGACGCCGTGTACCGCATCGAGCGCACCGCGACGCACCTCCGCCTCCGCGGGCTCGCCGGCGGCACCGGGGGCCTCGGATGATCCGCAACAGCGCCATCGTCCGGGAGCTCGTCGCGCTGTCGCGGCCCGTGCTGCTCTACTGGCTCACGTGTGTGCTCGGGCTGGTCGTGTTCTCGGCCGCCCTGCTGATGACGAAGGACTCGTGGGACGAGAAGGCCGTCATCGTGATCGGCACGATCTGGGGCTCCACCGCGCTCGGGGTACTGCTCGGCCAGGTGGCCAGCGTCACCCGCATCCGGTCGGGCATCTTCCTGCCGGCGATGTTCTTCGCGTTCTGGTTCGCGGTCTACGTCATCGCCACCGCCGAGCCCATGCTCAACGGGATGTTCGGCGAAGGGCCCGTGATCGTCCTGTTCCTGGGCTCGATGTTGGGTTCGATGATGGCGAGCGGCGGCTTCTGGAGCCTGCGCGTGAACCGCGGCCTCGTCGCGGCCTGGGCGCCGGCCATCCTGTTCACCGGCGGCATCCTGATCTTCACCGAGAACTCGGGGCGCGTGGAGGCGTGGCACGAGGGTGCGAAGTACGCGATCTGGTCGGCCGGCACGGTGTCGATCCTCGCGCTGGCCATCGTGCTGCAGCTGCTGTTCATGGGGGGGCGCGAGCGGCACCGCGTGCACCGCTGGCTCACGGCTCCCCAGGCCCCCGAGCACGCCGAGCAGCGGTCCGATCCGTTCCGTCCGTTCGCGGGGCTCGGCACGCTGCTGATGCTGGGCGTGCTCGTCGTCGCCCTGACCGGCTCGTCCGCCATCGTGGCGCCCTACCTGTGGCGGACGGGCCCTCCGGACGACGACGGGAACCCGAGCCACGGCGTCGATCCGGACGACGACCCCGCCCAGCCGAACACCGGCGGCGGTGGCGGACCGAACCTCCAGAAGGTGATGAAGTACGTGCAGCAGGGCGCTCAGATGGGCTGCGCGCTGCTCACGATGCTGATCCTGGCCGTCGCCGGGCTCATCGTGTTCGGGCCCCCCACGCGCCGCCAGCTGCTGCTCTCGCACCTGCGGGACCCGATGTGGCCCGTGCCCCCGTCGCGCCGCGCCCGCCTGCACTGGCGTCTCGCCGAGATCGCCCTCGGAGATGCGGGGATCTACCGCAAACCCGGCGATTCGGCCCGCGACGTCGCGCTCCGTGCGGTCGAGCGGTACCCCGACGTGAACCTCGAGGCGCTCGTCACGGCGGCCGAGATCGCGGACCGCGTGATGTACGGGTACGCTCTGGACGCGGGCGACGCCGACACCATCCGTCGCGCCGCGGAGATGACCTACCAGGCCGTCTGGGACAACCTCGGAGAGGCCGAGCGCCTCAAAGCCACCTACCGCCTCCTCTGAATGCGAATCCCCCTGCTGCTCCTGCTGCTGCCCACGACGGCGCAGGCCATCGACACCGACCGCGACGGGCTCGACGACATCGACGAGATCCTCGGGACGCTGGGCGCGCCGACCAATCCCCTCGTGTTCGACAGCGACACCGACGGGCTGGGTGACGGCGCCGAGGTGACCGTCCTCGGCACCGACCCGAACCTGTTCGAGGGCACCCCCGTCGTCGACACCGACGTGGACGGCCTCTCCGACCCCGACGAGGCGGTCCTGGGGACGAACCCGCTCGTGGCGGACACCGATCGGGACGGCCTCCAGGACGGGCAGGAGCTGCTGACGAACACCGACCCGCTGCGCTTCGACACCGACGCCGGCGGCGTGAGCGACGGCTACGAGTACATCTTCTGCTCGATCGACCCGCGCGACCCCTCCGACGACGACGGCTGCCACGTAGTCGACAGCGACGGAGACGGGCTCCGCAACGAAGACGAGGTGCTGATCGTCGGCTCGGACCCGAACCTGCCCGACACGGATGGCGGTGGCACGAGCGATGGCCAGGAGGTGCTCCTCCGGCGGACCGACCCGCTGACGACCCCGGATCCGCCGGTGTGCCCCGACGCCGACGCCGACGGCTACTTCGACGCCACGTGTGGTGGGCGCGACTGCGACGACGCCGATCCGGGCCGTCATCCGGGCGTGCCCGACCCGGTGATGGACGGGCTCGACCAGGACTGCAACGGCCTCGACGCAGAGCTCGGGTTGCTCGGGCTCGTGCCGGGCGACCTCGTGATCACCGAGATCCTCGTGAGCCCCGTGGCGGTGCCGGTCTCGGCAGGCCAGTGGATCGAGATCGAGAACCGCCGCGCCCAGGCCGTCGACGTGCGGGGCCTCGACGTCTACGAGCTCGGCGGCCAGCACTTTCGCATCGCGGCCTCTCTGGTCGTCCCGGCCGGCGGACGGCTCGTGCTGGGCGTGAACGACGACACCGTCACGAACGGCGGCGCCGTGGTGGACTGGGACTGGGGCACGCCTGCCGACTTCTCGGTGCAGGCCGGCGACACGCTGCGCATCGCCTATGGCGTGAAGACGCTCGACGCCGTGACGCTCGACGGCACGTTCCCCGCGCCGGTCGGCGCCAGCCTCTCGCTCTCCGCCGGCATCACGGCGGCCGGGAACGACGACGGAGCCCGCTGGTGCTGGGCCCAGACGACCTTCGGTGCCGGCGACCGCGGGACGCCCGGCGCCGAGAACCCGCCCTGCGCGACCGACGCCGACCAGGATGGCGATCCGGCCCTCTCGGCGGGCGGCGGTGACTGCGACGATGCCGATCCGGCCGTGTACACGGGGGCTCCCGAGCTCTGTAACGGCGAGGACGACGACTGCGACGGCTCGATCGTCGGTGAAGCGGACGCGGACGCCGACGGCTTCCGGGAGTGTGCGGGCGACTGCGACGACAGCGCTCCGGCGGTGTTCCCCGGCGCCACCGAGCTCTGCAACGGCCTCGACGACGACTGCGACGGCGAAGCGAACGTGGGCGGGCCGGGGTCCGAAGACGATGCCGACAGCGACGGCTTCGCGGTGTGCGAAGGCGACTGCGACGACGGCGCTCCGGCGGTGTTCCCCGGCGCCACCGAGCTCTGCAACGGCCTCGACGACGACTGCGACGGCGAAGCGAACGTCGACGGGCCGGGATCCGAGGCCGACGCCGACAGTGACGGCGTCGCGACGTGCGAAGGCGACTGCGACGACGGCGCTCCCACCGTCTACCCCGGCGCCCCCGAGATCTGCGACGGGCGCGACGACGACTGCAACGGCACGCCCGACGACGGAGCCCCGCCGCTCGACTGGTGGCCCGACCTCGACGGCGACGGGTACGGCGATGGCACCGCGACGCCCGTCTCCGCGTGCCCGGCGCCCCCGGCAACCGCGGCGAACGGCGACGACTGCGACGACGGCAGCGCGGCCGTGAGCCCCGCGGCCACCGAGGTCCCCGGCAACGGCGTCGACGACGACTGCGACGGGGTGTCCGACGAGCTCGACACGGGCGACACCGGCCTGTCCCCAGGCACCGCCGAGACGGGGGCTCCCACGGGGCCGACAGGCGACACGGGCATGGCGCCGGGGCCCACCGGCGACACCGGCGCGAATCCCCCCGTCCCGACGGGCGACACGGGCACGAGCCCACCGGTGCCCACGGGCGACACGGGCACCACGGGAGACACCAGCGACACGGCGCCCGACACGGGGGACGCCGACACCGACACGGATTCCGACACCGACACCGACGCGGATGCCGACACCGATTCCGATGCCGACGCGGACTCGGATGCCGACGCCGACACCGATCCGACCGACCCGTTCGACCCCGCGTACAACGGCGGTGCGTGCAGCTGCGAGGGGTCTCCGGGCGGCGCGCTGTGGCTCGCGCTCCCCGCGCTCGTCGCGGCCCGGCGACGGTTCGTCGCCCTTCCGGCGCGCTGAGCCCACCGCGCTGACAGGCTGTCGCGCGCGGCCGTCCGATCGACGTGGAGACGCCCGTTTCGGGCGGGTACGCGGCTTGCAGGCTAGACGGTCGACATGCGCACCGTGCTCTCCATCGTCGGCTGCCTCGCCCTGCTCACGGGCTACGTGGCGTGGCGCGCGATGCCCGAGGGCGACGGGCGGGCCGACCCCGCTCCCGAGGCCCCGGCGTCCACGAAGATCGCGCAGACCCCCGACGCCGATACGACGATCCGCCTGCACGACGCGTCGCTCCGCATCGCGTCCGCGGCCCGCGCGGCGCTCGATCGACCGCCCGCTGGCTTCCGTCGCGACTGCAGCGGCTACGTCGCCGGCGCGCTGAAAGAGGCCGGTGTGCTCGCGAGCGCCGCGGTGCCCGACGATGCGCGCGTGATCGACTTCTGGACGGCTGCCGAGGCCGAGGGCCGCGTGCACCACAACCCGATCCCGATGGTCGGGGATCTGGCGTTCTTCGACAACACGCACGACCGCGACGGCAACGGCAAGATGGACGACCAGCGCACGCACATCGCCATCGTGGTCGACGTCGAGCCCGACGGCACGGTCGTGCTGGCGCACAAGGGGTCGAAGTACGCGCTCATCCGGATGAACCTGCTGCACCCCACCGAGCGCGAATCGCCCGACGGAGTCGAGTGGAACAGCTGGCTCCGCCGCTCGGGCGACCGGGGCAATCCGCTCGGGATGTACAAGACCGCCGAGCTGTGGGCCGGCTTCGCGTCGCTCGCCCCCTGACGGTCAGCGCACCCAGACGAACCAGGCTTCTCCGGCGTTCGTGATGCCGCACTTCACGTAGTCGTCGTCTTCGCCCCAGTCGGTGCCGTCGTACTGGTTCGAGTCCATCCCGCGGTCGTCGAAGTCGATCGTGAAGTCGTCGAGCGACTGACACTGGTCCTCGCCCTCGAGGTACCCCTCGTCCCAGTGGTTGCCCTCTTCGCGCACCTGGCCGCTGATCAGGTTCTTCCGCGCGGGCGGCGGCAGGTCGTAGCCCACGCCGTCGTCCTCGTTGAAGCACACCACCTCGTCGATGCCGGAGGTGATCTCGCGGTACCAGTGGATGTCGTAGAACACGAGGTCGACCGCCATCTCGGTGTCCGTCACGAGGGTCTTGCAGCTGAAGCGGATGTCGCTGTTGCCCGGGATGACCGGCCGCAGACCCGACCACAGGCCCGTCATCACGCCGTCGGGCTCGAGCGTGGCGAGGTCGAAGCTGTACGGCGCCGCCTGGTCGTCGACGGGGTCGCGGGTGCTCGTCACCAGCGTCCAGCCGCCGCCATCCGTGGTCATGTCGCAGAACACGTCCTTCGGACCTGCGCCGTCGCCGGGATCGATGGTGTACACGCCACTCTCGGTGACGCCATCCTGCAGCAACGCCCAGCAGCTCGGACGCGGGCACAGGGGGTCGACGCCGTCGCAGTCGGCGTCCACGCCGTCGGCGCAGGCATCGAAGGCGCCCGGCTGGATGGCGGGATTCGTGTCGTCGCAGTCCTCGCCGAGGTCGACGCGCACGTGGTCGCCCGTGGGCGGCAGGCATACGTACGCAGACGTGTCGCCCGTGCCGTACCCGTCGTGGTCGTCGTCGAGCCACCACTGGGCGGGGGGCCCGATCGAAGCGCGGGAGTCGTCGCAGTCGGCCTGGTTCGGCACCCGGTCGTCGGGCTGCACGCAGAACGGGTCGCCCGACGTGGGGTTCCCGAAGCCGTCGCCGTCGAGGTCTTCGTAGAAGTACTGCAGGCCGTCGGTGAACAGCAGCGGGTCGCCGTCGTCGACGTACCCGTTGCAGTCGTCGTCGTAGCCGTTGCAGACCTCGGTCTGCCCGGGGAACACGAACGGATCGGCGTCGTTGCAGTCGCCGCCCTCGGGCACGGCGCCGCCAGGCTGCTCGCACAGCGCGACGGGGTCGCCGCCGTACCCGTCGAAGTCCGCGTCGACGACGTAGATCGTCGCCGTGTCGAGGTCGAGCGAAGGGTCTGCGTCGTCCGCCAGCCCGTCGCAGTCGTTGTCGCCGCCGTCGCACACCTCGACGCGCAGCGGGCTGTTCGCCGGGTCGAGGTCGTCGCAGTCCACCCCGATCAGCTGGGCCACCATCCCCGGCGCGGGCGCCGTGCACCCCGGCGCCGACGGGACACCCGCGCCCACGCCGTCCCCGTCGAGGTCTGCGACCCACACCGTGGTGTCCGCGGCGGTCACGAACGGGTCGGTGTCGTCGCAGTCGCTGGCGTCCTGCACGTGGTACCAGGGCGTCGTGCACGTGAAGAACCCGGTGCCCGGGTCGCCGAACCCGTCTCCGTCGGCGTCCTGGAACCACTGCGTCTGCGTCGCCGTGACGAGCCCCGGGTCGGAGTCGTCCGTCAGGTCGTCGCAGTCGTCGTCCACCCCGTCGCAGACCTCGATGGCGTCGGGGTTCTGGAACGCGTTCGCGTCGTTGCAGTCGGTCCCGTCGAGCACGCCGTCGGGCGGCAGCACGCACGCGAACAGCTCGACGTCGCGGTCCCCGAAGCCGTCTCCGTCTTCGTCGGGGTGGTAGACGACGCCCGTCGCGACGACGAGGTCCGGGTCGTCGTCTTCGGGGACCCCGTCGCAGTCGTTGTCGACGCCGTCACACACCTCGGGAGCGCCGGGGTACCGCGCCGCGTTCGTGTCGTCGCAGTCGCCCGCGAGGAGCGCGGCGTCGGGGGGCACGAAGCACGCCGTGACCCGGGAGAGGGCCAGCCCGAAGCCATCGCCGTCGCCGTCCGCGAAGTAGTCCTGCACCGGCAGGCCCTCGTCGACGCCGATGTCGCAGTCGTTGTCGACGCCGTCGCAGAGCTCGGTCGCGCCCGGGAACACCGCGGGGCGCAGGTCGTCGCAGTCGAGCGGGTTGTCGACCCACCCGTCGGGCAGGCCCGCCTCGCACGTCAGCAGCCCGACGAGCGGGTTGCCGAAGCCGTCGCGGTCGCGGTCTTCGAACCAGATCCGGTCGGGCTGGTTCAGGCACGGGTCGCGCTCGCGCTGGCATCCGATCGCGAGCGCGAGCAGCAGCCCGAGCCTCATGGGACGGGGAGCAGCTCGATCGAGACGTAGTACGGGCGCGCGTCGGACGGGTCGTTCGAGTCGAGCACGATGTAGACGACCTGGTCGCTGCCCTGGTCGTTCAGCCACTCGACGGTCTCGAAGGACCCGTTCTGGCCGCGGTCGTTGTCGCCCACCAGGCAGCTCGCCGCCGAGAAGCAGCTCGACACGACGTAGAGCGCCGAGTCGCCGCCGATGATGCGGTACTCGACGCGCAGCGTGCGCCCGTCGGGGACGAGCACCGGCAGGATCTCTTCGGGGCCGGAGGCCTGGCCGGGCGCCGTGCAGCCCGTGAAGCCGGGGTCGAGCACGTTGTTGCTGTCGGAGAGGTCGCCTTCGATCTCCTGGCCTTCGGGCAGGAGCGGCACGAACAGCTGGGCGGCGTCGCAGGTGTGCGGCAGGTCGAGGTCGCAGGTGCCCTGCGTGTCGAAGTCGAGCCCGTCGCAGCCCTGGTCGATGCCGTCGTAGCAGATCTCGGGGCCGGAGTACGCGAGGGGGTCGTCGGGCGCGCAGTCGGCCTCGCCACCCACGTAGTACGGCACGTAGCCCACGTCGGGCGGGAAGCACGAGGCCGGCGCCACCGGGATCCCGGCGCCCTGGCCGTCGCCGTCGGTGTCGATCCACCAGGTGGTCGGGAGCGTCAGGAAGGGATTGGTGTCGTCGCAGTCGCCGAAGTTCAGCACGTAGCCGTCGGGCTGGATGCACGCGCGGATGATGTCGTCGAGGTCGCCCCACCCGTCGTTGTCGAAGTCGCGGACGTAGATCTCGGCCGCGTCGAGGTCGAGGCCGGGGTCGTTGTCGTCGGCGGGGCCGTTGCAGTCGTCGTCGATGCCGCCGTTGCAGATCTCGAGCTGGCCCGGGTTCACCTCGGCGGTGGCGTCGTCGCAGTCGTTCGGGTTGTCGACGAGGCCGCTCGGCTGCGCGCACGCGAGGAAGCCCTGGGTGAGGTCGCCGTAGCCGTCGCCGTCGGCGTCGACCCACCACGGGGACATCGACTCGACGCTGACGCCGCCGTCTTCGCTCCAGATGTCGTCGTCGTCGACGAGCTCGTCGCAGTCGTTGTCGATGCCGTCGCAGATCTCGACGGCGCCGGGGTTGATCTCGAGGGTGAGGTCGTCGCAGTCCTCACCCGCCACCGCACTCGCCCAGCCCGTGGGATCGGGCGGCGTGCACGAGGGAGCGCTGGGGGTGCCCGTGCCGAAGCCGTCGCCGTCGGCGTCGGGCAGCCAGGTGGTGGCGGTGCCGGACAAGACGAGCGGGTCGTCGTCGTCGCAGTCTTCGTCGTTCTGGGCGTAGTACCAGGGGGCCGTGCAGGTGAGGAAGCCGGTGCCGGGAACGCCGTAGCCGTCGGCGTCTTCGTCGAGGAACCACTCGGTCTGCGTGGACAGGTCGAGGCTGTCGTCGGTGTCGTCGTAGAGCTGGTCGCAGTCGTTGTCGATGCCGTCGCAGATCTCTTGCGCGTCGGGGCTGATCTCGGCGTCGGCGTCGTTGCAGTCGGAGTCGTCGGCGAGCGTGCCGGGCGGGGCGTCGCAGGCCTTCACGAAGGAATCGCGGTCGCCCCAGCCATCCATGTCGGCATCGGGGTGCCACTCGGACGTGGTGGAGAGGTCGAGCCCGCCGTCGGGGAGCGGGAGGGCGTCGTCGTCGTCGACGAGCGCGTCGCAGTCGTTGTCGAGGCCGTCGCAGATCTCGACGGCGATGGGGTTGATCGCGGCGTCGCCGTCGTTGCAGTCGCCGGGGACGGTCGCGGTCTCGGGCGGCGCGGAGCACGCCTGCGTCTGGAGCTGCGGGTTGCCGAAGCCGTCGCCGTCTTCGTCGAACCAGAAGTCCTGGAACACGAGACCGTCGTCGATGGCGAGGTTGCAGTTGTTGTCGAGACCGTCGCAGAGCTCGGTGGCGCCGGGGTAGACCGAGGGACGCAGGTCGTCGCAGTCGGTCGGGTTGGTCTCGATGTGGGTGGGCTCGCCGTTCGCGTTGACCGGCTGGTCGCAGTCGAAGAGGAAGACCTGCGGATTGCTGAAGCCGTCGCGATCGCGGTCTTCGAACCACTGCTTCTCGGGCAGGCCGCGGTATTCGCAGCTGGTGCGGTCGACCTTGCAGCCCGTGGTGAAGGCGGCGAGGGACAGCGCGGTGAGGAGGGCGTTGGAGAGGTTCGGACGGCGCGTCACAGAGCACTCACGGTGAAGGGACTGGTCGTTGCGGTCTGCAGGGTACCGTCCCCGAGCGGGATCGACACCTCGAATCGGTACGCCCCCTCGAGATCCGGCAGGCCAGCGGCGTACCGATGGCGCACGGGGACCTGGAAGATCCATCGGAAGAGGCGCGTCGGGGCGTCGGGCGAGTCGTCGTAGGACGGCTCGGGCACGAGCGAGACGTGGAAGCCCTGGCCGTTGCTGTCGACCGGCTGCCCGCCCGGCAGCGTCACCGGGTCGCCCGCCCCGTCGATCAGGACGGCCACCGGCGGCCCGAGCCACGGGTCGGAGCCGGCGATCTCGAACTCGAGGGTGTCGGACCAGGTGGCGTCGGCCGGCACGTCGACGAGCACGGTGCCCACCTGGGTGCCCGGTGTCGGGGCGTACGGCGTGTACGTGCCCACGTCGAACGGCGCGATGATGTCGGGCTGGGACGCGGGCGACGAGTCGCCGAAGGTCCAGTCGAACGCGTCGATCGTGCGGGCGGCGAGGTACTCGCCCTGTCGCGGGCCCCAGAGCGCACCGCTGGCCTCGTAGCCCCCGTTCCACCAGTCTTCCTCGAGGATCGAGTAGCCGAGGTAGTCCTGGCTGTACCCGAAGAACGCGATGTCTTCGATCTCGGGGTGGGCGTCGCGGATGCCCTCCATGATGTGCTCGGCGAGCAGGGTGCCGGGCTCGCCCGGGAAGGTGACGAACGCCAGATCGCCCACGCGGCCCGCGCTGATCTCGGTCTGGTTCGGCGCCGGGTACGTCGCCGTGAAGGGCAGGCAGGCCTCGTCGAGCCCGTCGAGGTGCTGCCCGCCATCGCACGTCACGAGGTCGTCGGAGACCGAGCAGTACACGCCGCCGTACGGATAGTCGAACTCGCCCGGCGCATAGCCGATGACCTCGCGGTCGATCGCGACCCGCCACGTCTGCATCGCGATGTCGGGCGTGTCGGTCCACTCGAGGGAGTCGATGGCCGCCTCGACTGCGTCGGCCACGACGATGCCGACGCGCTCGATGCGGTCGTACTGCGGGTTCCAGTCGCCCCCCTCGCGGCTCGGGAGGTCGGGATCCGACGGCGCCATGTCGGCGCCCCAGCTGTTGAACATCTGGACGTGCACGGGGTGGTCGAAGCGCGCCTGCACGGCCTGCTCGATGGCGCCCGACACGTCTTGCGAGAGGAGCAGGTCGCCGCGATCGAACACGGTGCCGTGGATGGCGTACGCCATGTGCAGCCCGACGAGCGTGCCCTCCTGCTCGACCGCCACGAGCGGGATCTCGGGGTTCTCGTAGATCAGGCCGTCTTCGCAGCGGCGGTCGTTGTGCCCCTCGGACGAGTAGGCGTAGCCCAGCCCGACGCGGCCCGGCTTGAGGTCGGCGAGGGCCGCCTCGACCACGTCGGCCATCGCGTGGACCATGCGCTCGTAGAACTCGGGGTGGAAGCGGTCGGCGATGACGTCGAACATGCCCCCGCCCTGCACGAGCCGACCCGGCCCGGAGTGCGTGTGGGTCGCGCCGATCACGAGCACGTCGTCGAAATCCCGGCCCGTGCGCTGCTGCAGCTCGAGGACCACCGCGCGGCGCAGCTGCTGGAACATGCCGATGGTGTCGCTGCGCAGGAACACGACCTCGAATCCCTCGCCCCGGCTGACGGCCACGGCGCGGAAGTCGGGGTGGTTGTGGACGGCCGTGGTGCCCGGGTAGAAGTCGGCGAACGGCGTGTCGCTCTGCACGCCGAGATCGGGGCCGAAGCCCACGGTGCCGATGCCCACGGGCGCGGGCATCCGGACCTGGGCGACCCCCACCATGAGGGCGCCGGGCTCGGGGGGAGGCGGCCCGTCGGTGTCGGGCGTCGACTTGCAGGCCAGCAGGGCGGTCAGGAGCAGCGGGGACACGTTCACCTCGGCGACCCCCATTCGTAGCCGGCGACGGGGGCTTCCGCCACGACCTGCAATACCGGTCCGCGCGGAGGCGTAGGCTCCGGGCGATGCGATCGGCTGCGCTTTCCCCCCTCGTGCATCCGTGCTAAGGCCCCCCACCGCCAACCACGAGTACATCCGCATTGACGTTCTCGAAGCTCGCCCCGCTCGCCCTGCTCACCCTGACGACCCTCGCAGAAGCCGCCGAAGTCGAGTTCGAGGGCGCGTACCAGGTCCGCGGTCGCTACTACAACAGCCTCTCGCTGACGAACCTCGGTGATGCCGGCCTGCCCGAGGGCACCGCGCTGTACGCCGAGCACCGGCTGTGGCTCCGCCCGCGCTTCCTGCTGTCCGACCGCGTGCGGCTCATGGTCGACGTGAAGGGGCTCGACAACGTCGTGTGGGGCCAGCAGCCCGTGTACACCGACACCTTCGTGAACCAGCCGGGCTTCGCCGACGGCCTGTCGGCGCCGACCAGCGCGTCCGACGAGACCTCCCCGCTGCTCGACTTCACGATCTGGCACGCCTGGGGCGAGGTCGACACCGACTTCGGGCGCATCACCGTGGGCCGCGTGCCGCTGCACTGGGGCGCCGGCATCTGGCAGAACGACGGGCTCTCGCTGAACAACGAATACGGCGACACGGCCGACCGCATCGCGTTCGAAGGCCTGATCCAGGACAGCATCTTCGTCCGCGCGGCGTTCGACACGCACGCCGAGCAGTTCGTGAACCAGCAAGACGACACGTACGCCCTGTCGCTCGCGGCGGCCTACAAGTCCGAGCGCGTCGTGGGCGGCATGCAGGTGCACTACCGCCGCACCGACCGCGCGGCGCCCGCGAACGACCTGAACCTCGTCACCATCGACGGTGCGCTCGAGGCCGAGGTCGGCAAGCTGTCCGTGTCGGCCGAGGCGATCGGCCAGTTCGGCGGCGGCGATCTCGAAGGCGGCCTGAACGACGTGAGCGTCACGACGTTCGGCGGCGCCCTCGACGCCAGCCTGAACCTGAATCCGTGGGTCATCCGCGTGCAGGGCGGCTACGCGTCCGGCGACGGCGACGACACCGACAACAAGCTGCGCACCTTCACGTTCGACCGCGACTACAACGTCGGGATCATGATGTTCGAGCAGCCGATGCCGACCTTCGCGCAGGCCGCTCCGAACGAGATCAACGAGAACCGGAACTTCGACGGGGTCCAGCTCGGCAACGCCGTCAGCAACGCGATCTACGTCAAGCCCAGCATCCGCCGCTCCCTCCTCTGGGGCTTCTCGGCAGAGGCCAGCGTGCTCGCGGCCCGCACCGCGGCCCTCCCCCAGCGGTTCAGCAACCGCAAGGGCTACGGCACCGAGATCCTGGGCGGCCTGATCTACGACGGGCTCGACCACGTCCAGCTCGACGTGCGCGGCGGCGTGTACCTGCCCGGCGCGTACTTCCGGAACTACACCGTCGACGCGTTCCAGGGCTTCGATCGCCCCGCCGTCGGCGTGCAGGCCACGGGTCGCCTGCGCTTCTGAGAGGCTCCGATGCACGGAATCCACACCGCAGTCGTCACGCCGTTCCGCTCCGACGGGGAGCTCGATCCCTCGGGGCTCGAGCACCTGATCGAGACCCAGCTCGCGGGGGGCGTGCACGGCATCGTCATCTGCGGCACGACCGGCGAGACGCCGACCCTGACCCAGGAGGAGTGGGAGACCACCGTCCGCGCGGCGGTCGAGATCGTGCACGGTCGTGTGCCGGTCACCGCGGGCATCGGCACGAACAACACCCGCACGTCGGTCGAGAACGCACGCCGGGCGCGCGAGCTGGGCGCCGACGCCGGGCTGCTCGTGTTCCCCTACTACAACAAGCCCAACCCGAGCGGCCATCGCGCCCACGTGCGCGCCGTCGGCGAGGCGGGGCTGCCGCTCGTGCTGTACCACGTGCCCGGGCGCACCGGTCAGCGCCTGTCGGCGTCGCTGGTGGCCGAGCTCGCCGGGTTCCCCGGCGTGATCGCGGTGAAAGAGGCCACGGGCGACCTCGTGTTCGGCGGCGACGTGATCACCGCGACCGACACGCCCATCCTGTCGGGCGACGACTTCACGTTCCTCCCGCTGCTGTCGATGGGCGGGGCCGGCTGCATCAGCGTCGTGTCGAACGTGGCTCCGAAGACGACGGTGGCCGTGTACGACGCCTTCACGAAGGGCGACGTGTCGGCTGCGCGGCGCCTGATGCACGACCTCTGGCCGCTCGTGCACTACCTCTTCAGCGACACGAACCCGGTGCCCTGCAAGGCCGTGCTCGCCGCCAAGGGCATCTGCGGCGACACCGTGCGGCTGCCGCTCGCGGCGTCCGACACCACCGTGTCCGAAGACCTGGTCGTCCTCGCTTGACCGAGCGGCTGCCCGTCGCCGTGCTGGGCGCCTCGGGGCGCATGGGCCAGCGCGTCGTCCAGCAGATCCTCGACTCCGACGACCTGGCGCTCGCGTGCGCCGTGTGCCGGGCCGACTCCAACTCGCTCGGGGCGGACGCCGGATTGCTCGCCGGCCGGGCGAAGGCGGGCGTACCGCTCACGACGGTGGATGCCGGCTTCGGCGATGCACGGGTCGTCGTCGACTTCTCGCTCCCCGGCGGCACGCTGGCGGCCCTGCCGTACCTCGGGCGGCGCGCGCTCGTGACGGGCACCACGGGCCTGGATGCCGCACAGCTCGCCGCCCTCCACACCCAGGCCGACGCCGGGCCCCTGCTGCACGCCGCGAACTTCAGCACCGGGGTGAACGTCCTGCTCGCGCTCGTCCGGGCCGCGTCCCGCGCGCTGTCGGACTTCGACGTCGAGGTGGTCGAGGCGCACCACACCCGCAAGGTCGACGCGCCGAGCGGCACGGCCCTCGCCCTGGCCCGCGCGGCCGCAGAAGCGCGCGGCTGGGATCTCGAAGCGGTCCGCCGCGACGGGCGCGTCGGGCACACCGGGGCGCGTCCTGCCCGCGAGATCGGGCTGCACGCGCTGCGTGCCGGCGGCATCACCGGCCACCACGAGGTGTGGCTCGGGGGCCCGTCCGAGCAGATCCAGCTCGTCCACACCGCCGCGTCCCGCGACGTGTTCGCCGAGGGGGCGCTCCGGGCCACGCGCTGGATCGCGGGCCGTCCGCCCGGCCTGTACGGCATGTCCGACGTGCTGGGGCTGTGAGAGCGATGGCCCCGTCGACCGCGTTCTCCGCGACCCCGTCGCGGTGGTATGGTGGCCGGGCGCCTCACGCGTGGTCGAGCTGATGAGCAAGAAGCCCATGAAGTTCCTGCCGCCGGACGATCCCACGGCGGTCTACCCGATCCGGGCCACCAAGCTCGACGAAGACGGCCTCGACGTCCCCGAGCCCGAGCCAGAGCCCGAGGCCGCCGCGCCCGAGCCCGAGCCTCCCCACGAGCCCCTCGACGAGGACTTCGGTGTGCGTCCCTCGTCGGCGCACGCCGCCACGCCCGCAGCGTCGGCGGGCGGCCCGAATCCGCTCATCCTGCTTGCGTTCCTCGCAGTCGGGATGCTACTCGCGGCAGGTGTGCTTGGCGCCCTGGCGTTCGGCCTCTTCCTGACGCGATGAAGAAGATCCTCCTCCCGCTGGCGCTCCTGCTGGGCGCCTGTCAGACCCCCTGCCAGCGCCTGTGCGTGCGCATGGCGGACTACGCGGAAGAGTGCGGGTTCACGGTCTCCGACGCCGAGATCGACACGTGCATCGCAGAGCAGGCGGATGCCGAGGATCAGGGGGCCTGCCGGGCGGCCGGGGCGCCTGCGATCATCCGCGACCAGCTCTCCTGCGACGAGCTCGAGATCTTCTTCCAGTAGTCGCGGACTGCCGAGCACTCCTGCGGAGAGAGCGCTTCGGCCTGTCGGGTATTCGGTGTCGGGTATTCGGTGTCGGGCATTCAGTGTCGGTCGAGGCTCGACGGCACGTGGCGGGCGCGACGCCGAAGCCCGATACCCAATACCCAATACCCAATACCCAATACCCAATGCCCGAAACCGGGCGTCAGTTGGGCGCGGCGCGGACCGTGACCGTGCCGCCCGAGCCCACCGTGACGGACTCGGTGTGGTCGATGCCCAGACCCTCGTTGCTCACGCGGATCTCGTGGGGGCCGGGCGCGAGCTCGAAGTCGCGGAGCGGCGCGGTCTTCGGGAGCTTGGCGCCGTCGACGAACACGTTGGCCCACCCGCCGCCGACGAGCAGCACGGTGAGCTTGCCCGGCTGCGACGCGTCGGGCAGGGCGCGCGAGAACGACACCGTGGACCCGGCCTCGCCCACCGTCACGGGGCCCTCGGCGGCCCGGTGCCCCGCGAGCTCGAGCCGCACCGAGACGGTCTGCCCGGGCGTGCCGGCCCAGGTGACTGGGGCCGTGCCCACCGCGGTGCCGTCGACGAGCACGGTCGCACCGGGCGGATCGCTCTCGATGCGCACCCGCGCGGGACGCGCGACGGGCTTGCCGCCCGAGGCCGGCTTCACGGGGTCGGGGTCGGGCTTCACGTCGGGGACCTCGACCACGACGGGCTCGAGGACCTTCTCGAGGCGGAGCGCGTCGCCCGCCGTGACACCGACCCGCAGCTCGACGCTCTGGTAGCCGTCGGCCTCGAGCCGCACGACGTGCTCGCCGGCTTCGAGACGCGAGACCACGACCGTGGCCCCCGTGCCGCGCAGGACGTCGTCGACGTACACGCGGGCATCGGGCTCGACCACGATGTCGAGGTCGCCGAGGCCCGACGCATCCTCCATCTGCATGCCCACGACCACGGCCATGCCCGCTACGGCGAGCCCGACGGTGCCGGCGAGCACGGCGAAGAGCAGCAGCAGCACGGGGCCGAGCCGCATGCCCGCCTCGGGCGGCGTGTGCGGACGCATCGACGTGGTGGGGCCGTCCCAGTCGCCCTCGCGGCTGCGGAGCTGCTGCGCGACCTCGGTGTTGGTGCGCAGGCGGGCGCGCTCTTCGGCGATCTCGTCGGCGAAGAAGCCCTCGAGGTACCTCTGGAACCGCACCCGCACGCCGTCGGGCGTCTCGGGCACGAGGGCCGCGCGCAGCTCGTCGGCCATCGCGGCCGCATCGGGGTACCGATCGGCCGGGTACCGCGACAGCGCGCGCATCGCGATGGCCTCGAGCGCCTCGGGCACGTCGGGGTTCACGGACCGCGGCAGCGGGACGTCGGCGCTCTGGATGGCGCGCAGCGTGGCCACGTCGCTGTCGGTCTTGAACAGGCGGTGCCCGGTCAGCGACTCCCACAGCAGGATGCCGGCCGCGAAGATGTCGGACCGCGCGTCGAGGGCCTGCCCCTCGGCCTGCTCGGGGCTCATGTACTCGAACTTGCCCTTCAGCACGCCGTCGCGCGTCTGGTACGCGTTGGACTCGGCCTTCGCGATGCCGAAGTCGGCGATCTTCACCTGGCCGTCGTAGCTGACGAGCACGTTGGACGGCGAGATGTCGCGGTGCACGATGCCGTACGGATTGCCCTGCAGGTCGGCCTTGGTGTGCGCGTAGTGCAGCCCCTTGCAGACCTCGTGGGCGAGGTACGCGGCGAACGCGGGCTCGAGGTGCACCGCGGCCTTCGCGTGCTTCTGGAGGATGCCGCGTACATCCTTGCCTTCGACGCACTCCATCGCGATGAAGTAGTCGTCGAGGATCTGGCCGAAGTCGTACACCCGCACGATGTTCGGGTGCTGCAGCGCCACGCTGACCTTCGCCTCGTCGATGAACATCTCGACGAAGTCCTGGTTCGCCCCGACATGCGGGAGGATGCGCTTGATGACGAGGAGGTTCTCGAAGCCGCCGTGGCCGTAGGTCTTCGCCTTGAAGATCTCGGCCATGCCCCCGGTCGCGATCTTGTCGACCAGGAAGTACTTTCCGAACGTCACCGGCGAGAAGGGAGGCAATCGCGAACCGAGTCGGGGGGCGCAAGTGGGGCGCAACCGCGCCGCAGGGCTGGTAACACCCTCGGCGATCGGGGCCAGAGTTATTGGGCCTTCGCCCGCAATCGCGCCGCGAGGTCTCTCGCTTTCGGGTCTTTCGTCGCGATGGCGATCTGCTCGACGATATCGGCGGCTTCGGCGTAACGGCCGGTCTGGGTGGCGACGGCCATGAGCGCGATGACGAGCTTGTCGTCCATCCGCCGCTCGGCCGCCCCGAGCACGACCTGGTAGGCCTCTTCGGCGCGACCCGCCGCGAGCAGCGCGTCGGCATGGGCGATGGCGACATCCGAGTCGAAGCGGCGATGGGACGACAGGGCCGCCATGGCCGTGATGGCCTCGTCGTGGCGCCCCGCCGCGGTGAGCGCGCGGCCGAACGCGATGCCGAGCGAGCCATCCCACTGCCGGGCGGCGACGGCCTTCGCGAGCCACGGGATGGCGTCGTCGGCGCGCTTCTGCTGGAGCAGGACGAGCCCGTACGCCGCGCAGATCTCGGCCTCGTCGGGGTCGATGGCCACGGCCTTCTCGAGGTCGGCGGTGGCGCCGGCCACGTCGCCCGTCTGGAGCCTCGCCTGGGAGCGCCCGGCCAGCACCACGGCGGACTTCGGATACCGCGCGACCAACGCGTCGAAATCGCCGCCGTTCTCGCGCGCGGCGATGAGCCTGCGGTAGCCGTCGAGATCGAGGGCACCCGACGCGATGGAGCGGGCGAACAGCTTGGCCTTGAGCGCCGCGGGCTCGGTGGGATCGATGGCGAGGGCCGCATCCGCCGCGGCGATGGCGCCCTTCGCGTCGTTCTCCGCCAGCCGGACCTCGGCGAGCGACGCGTGCACCCGCGGGTCTCCGCTCGCGAGCTTCGCGGCCTGCTCGAGCACCTGGCGGGCATTCGCCGGATCGAGGACCGCGACGGTGAGGTACGCGTCGGGGTCGTTCGGCGCGGCCTCCATCGCTTTGCGGCTCACGTCGAGGGCCCCCGCCACGTCGTCTTTCGCGAGGTGGGCGCGCGACAGGCCGAGCCACGCCTCGGCGAGCGAGCCATCGAAGCGCGTGGCCCGCGAGTAGGCGTCGATCGCCGCATCGAAGTCGCCGTGGGCCGTATGGATCGCGCCCATCCCCATGTGGGACCGCGCGTGGGTCGGCTCGAACTTCAGGGCCTTCTCGTAGGACTCGCGCGCGCCGCGCGCGTCGGGGAGGGCCCGCCCGAGCAGGTAGTGCGCATTCGGGTCGGTCGGGCTGGCCTGGACGCGCTTGCGGTACAGGTCGACCGCGCGGTCGTCGAGCCCGAGCGTGAGGAGGATGTCGATCAGGCGTTCCTGCGCCGCGATGTCGGCCGGGTCGGCCTCGGCCTCGCGGCGGGCCTCTTTCAGCGCGGCCTCGACGTCGCCTGCGTACATCAGTGTCTCGGACACGGGCGCCGCCGTCGCAGCCACGCCGATCGACAGCGCGAGCGCGACCACGAGCCCCTTGCACACCTGGTACCAACCCGTCATCTTCGTCCGTATGACCCGTTGCATCGGTCTATGCATCCCCCTGCTGTGGGCGGTCCCCGCATTCGGGGCCGAGCCCCCGGTCATTGCCGTAGTGGGCGTGCACCAGCCCGGCGTTCACCTCGAAACCCAGAGCAAGGTGTCGAAGTCCCTCGCCACGGCCGTCGAGCGCACGAAGCGCGCCGCCGCGCTCGAGGGCGACGCGCTCGGCCCCACGATCGCCGGGCGCCAGCAGATCATCCTCGAAGAAGCGCTGCTCGCGAGCGGCCGCAAGCTCCTCGCCGAGGGGCAGAACCTCTACAACCAGGCCCAGCCCGAAGCCGCCCTCCCCGTGCTCGAAGAGGCGATCGACGCGCTCGAGG
The DNA here is from genome assembly GCA_020632875.1 of Alphaproteobacteria bacterium. Lineage (GTDB taxonomy): Bacteria > Myxococcota_A > UBA796 > UBA796 > JACKEQ01. The sequence goes on along the minus strand of JACKET010000001.1, from coordinate 257,218 downwards.
CGGGCGTCGTGCTGAGCGGCGAGCTCCGCGATCTTTGGGACGCCCAGCTCGCGCTCGGCACGGCACACATGGCGCTCGGCGACACCGGGGCGGCCTCGTCGTCCTTCAGGCGCGCCGTCGCGCTCAACCCTGCGCGCAGCCCCGACCCCGCGCTGTACCCGCCCGACGTCACGGCCCTGTTCGACGACGTGCGCGCGGCGAGCCGCACCCAGACCTCCGCGATCGCGGTCGCCTCCGCGGAGCCGCTCGACGTGTGGGTCGACGGCGCGAGCGTCGGGAAGACGCCGACCACTGTGAAAGACGTGCTCCCCGGCGTGCACTACGTGCGGGCCCACGCCCCGGAGCGCACGGCGTCCGCGCGGGTCGAGGTCGGCGACGAGCCCGTGAACGTCGTGCTCGAAGCGACCGAGCCCACGCTCGGTGCCGGCGCGGGCTCGTCGGCGCTGCGGGGCCGCGAGACGACCGCGTTATACCGCGCGCTCGGCCGGCACTCCGAGGGCGTCGACTTCGTGCTGCTGGCGGGCACCGAAGAGGCCCTGCTGCACCTGCAGCTCTACGACGTGGCCCGCGACACGTTCAGCATCCCCACGAGCATCCCGTACACGGGCGAGGCCGAAGACGAGGCGCTGCAGACGCTGCCCCTGCTGCTGAACCTGCTCACGCCCGAGGGCGAGCTGCCGGCCAACGCGACCCAGGCGTCGGCGGTGCCGCTCGACCGCGGCGTGAACCCGCAGCTGGCGTCGCTGCTGATGGAGCCCATCCAGCCGTTCGTCGCGAAGCCCCGCCGCGGCGGGCGTACCGCGGTGCTGGTCGGCATCGGGGTCGGCGTGCTCGCCGCCAGCGGCGCGGGCATCGGGATCGCCGCGTCCAGCGGGGGCCCGCGCTACCACGGCACCGTGGTGGTCGGCCCGCTCTGACGCCCGACCTACTCGAGGTCGATGACCACGGGCTGGGCGAAGAGATTCTCCTTGAAGCCGAAGTCGGGGTGCGCCTCCTCGGGGATCTCGAAGCACACCCGGCCCCGGTGGCGGATTCCGGGGTTGATCGGATCGAGCAGCCTCCAGCTGTCCTTCAGCGCGATCTGGCACTCGGCGGTCGGCGAGTACGTGCGGTCGCCCCCGACGAGGACGAAGTGCCCCACCATCGCGGCGGGCGCGTCGCCGTCGTTCTTCACCGAGACGTCGACGATCTGGAGCGTCGCACCTGAGGGAGCGGCGTGGTTCACCAGCTTGTTCCCCACGCTCCGCGACCGGGAGGCCCCGTGGACCTCGACGGTGAAGCCCCCCACCGGGATCACCTCGCCGGTCACGTGGACCTCGGCGGGAGCGGCCCCCTTCTTCGGCCTGCCGCCGCACGCGAGGCTGGCGACGACGACACAGACCAGCGCAGACACGGTGGATCGCATGGCCGCACTCTACCGCTCGCCGACGGACGTCCGTCGATCCGACCGACCGACGTCGACGGTGGCAGCGCAAAGTTGAGCTTCGTCCGATGGCCCATGGCTTGCTGTGGTCCCTCCCGTCACTTTCGGGAGGTCACCATGACGGGCATCGAGACGATTCGCATCGAGGGTTGGGGCGGGAGCGCGGAGATCAAGGGCCTGGTGGTCGAAGCCGACTACCAGCCCGGCCTCTTCGAGGCGGCCGAGCTCGGGGCGGCGACCCTGTCCATCCTGACGGGCGCCGCCGGGGTCGTGCTCGGGTTCGCGCTCGTGGCCGCGGGCTTCGCGACGCTGTCGGGCATCTGCTACGGCGCGGCGGTGCTCGCGCTGGGGGTGGCCGTGGTGATGTGGATGCGGGCGTTCGACGGGCTCCGCGCGCGGGGGGAGCGCTTCATCCACCTGAGCCTCGGGTGGATCGAGGTGGGTAACGAGATCCGGTGGCTGCGGGATGCGACGCTGGACGTGGAGACCTCGCGGATCGGGTTCTCGCGGACGTATGCCCGGCTGGCGCTGGTGTTCCCGGACGGGAAGGTGGTGTTGCTGGCGCAGGGTCCGGTGGAGCGGATCCGGGATCTGGTGCACGCGCTGCGGTACGCCCCGTGCGTGACCCGGCCCCGCACCCGCCGCGCAGCGTAGGCACTCGAAGAGCCCGTTCCCGTTCTTCCTTGTCCGTGCCCGTGCCCGTGCCCGTGCCCGATGGCGCTGGGGCCCGGGACGAGGACTCCCGCAGCCGAGGACACCATGCGATTCCATTTCGAGAAGCTCGACGCGTACGCCAAAGCGATCGCAATGGTGGTCTGTATCGACTCCCTCGCGAGTGATCTGCCCCCTGGCCGAGCGTACATTCGCGACCAGATCCGGCGGAGCGCGAACTCGGTCGTCTTGAACCTCGCCGAGGGAGCCGGCGAGTTCAGTCCGGCCGAAAAGGCGCGGTTCTACCGAATCGCAAAGCGATCTGCGACTGAGACCGCTGCCCAATTGACCGTGATGGAAGAGCTCGGTCTCGTCCGGGACACGAAAGAGGGCAGAGAGCTCCTCCACAGAGTCGTCTCGATGCTGGTGAAGATGATCGCCACCGCCGAGCGTTCCCGCCTCCGCCCGCATCACACGGGCACGGGCACGGGCACGGGCACGGGCCGATGATGTGATCGGCGGCTTGGACTCTACTCTTCTGCCGGGACCAGCCAGCTGCCCTCGTACACCTTGTCTCCGTCCGGATGCGGACCGGTGATCTTGTACTTGCAGTCCTGCTCGCCGTACTTGTTCGGGCTCTTGATCGTCCACAGCGGCTGGAGCCGGTACCCGCGGTCTTCGCCCGCGTAGATCACGTCGTACTCCTTGCTCTGCGTCGACGTCGTCGTGCTCTCGCCGTTGTCGGTCTTCTTCTTCAGCGTGCAGTCGAGGTCGAACTTGACCTTCCACGTGCCCTTCTCGCCCGTCTTCGGGACCGCGAGCTCGGCGCGCAGCATGTACTCGCCCTCGCCGAGCGGGCTGGACGCGCTCGTGCCGAGGTATTCGGCGCACTCGCGGCCCTGGGCCTTGCAGATGCCGATACCCTCGGGGCCCCAGGGACGGACGCCCGCGCGCACGTCTTCGAGCAGCGGGCCGAGCAGCTGGCCCTCGTAGGACGTGAGGCTGCCGAGGCCACCGGAAGGCGCCGGGCTGGGGGTCGCGGCGGGCATGGGCGTCGGTGCAGGCGCCTCGCTCTTCGCGCAGATGTCGGCGCACTCGGACGGCCCGCACTCGGCGGGGCCGCCGCCACAACCGACGATCAACGAGATCAACCACATGTGTCGTGTTCCTCCTGGAGCCGAGACGATAGAGCAGGTCGCCCCTCGTGCAAAGCGGAGGATCCGTGACCCTCGCCCGAGCGACCTGGCCCGACGGTCGCCCCCTCGACCTGCCCGGCGCCGCGCCCTACGACGCAGAAGCGCTCAGGGCGCTGATGGGCAAGCGCTTCGATCTACCGTGTGGCGACCCCTGGTTGCTCGAATCCGGCACCGCCGGGCACGCCTACCTCGACGGCGCGCGCCAGGCCTGGCTCGACCACCCGGAGTACATGGACTTCCTCGCGATGGACAGCCCCGTGTGGGACCTGAAGCGGGCGGAGCGCGACCTCTACCTCACGGCGCTCGGCGACCGGATGCAGGCGAAGACCGTGCTCGACGTGGGCTGCGGCATCGGCCGCCTCACCCACCCGTTCCTCGACGCGGGCGCAACGGTGTACGGCTGCGACGGCGACCTCGACAGCCTCCGGCGCTGCGCGTGGCACGCCGCCGGGCGGGCCGGGAGGCTCGACCTGTTCTGGACGAGCGTGTTCGCGCTCCCCGACGTGCAGGTCGACCTCGCGATCGCCTGCGAGGTGCTGTGCTACGTCGAAGACCCGGTGCCCGTGCTCGAGGCGATCCGGGCGCGCATCAAGCCGGGCGGCGCGCTGCTCCTCGCGATGGAGGCGCGCTGGGGCTGGGCCACGTCGCCCGACGCACCGAGCGAGGGCCTCGACGTGGCGCTCGGGCTCGACGGGCCGCTGCACATCGACGGCGACCGGTTCGTGCACGTGCTCGAGGGCGAAGAGGTCGACGAGATGCTCGAAGACGCGGGCTTCACCGTCGAGTCGCGCCTGGCGACGCACTACTTCACGACCGGCCCGCTCGAGGCCCTGCTGCCGACGAACCTCACGCGCGAGAAGCTGCTCGCCCTCGAGGAGGAGGCGCGCCAGCACCGCATCTGGGGCCCGCTCAACCGCATCTGGACGGTCATCGCGACGCCCTGAGCACCTCCCGCACGAGCGCGTGGTGCAGGGCATGGGTGCCGCGCGTGACCTCGAAGCGCCCGCGCAGCGGGGCCCCCACGAGCGCGAGATCGCCGAGCAGGTCGAGCGCCTTGTGGCGGATCGGCTCGTCCGGGCCGCGCAGGGGCACGAGTGGGCCGCGGGCGCCGAGCAGCACGACGGAGCCCGGGCCTGCGCCCCTCCCCCGGCCCGCGGCCTGCACGGCATCCAGATCGGCGTGCGGCAGGAAGGTGCGCGCCCAGGCCAGCTCGGCGCGGAACGACGCCGGGGTCACCGCCAGCTCGAAGGCCCCCCGGCACGCCGGGCCGAAGTCCACGTCGACCGCGATCTGCAGGGTGTCGGCGGGCCACGCGCGCGCCGTGCCTCCGAACGCCTCGACCGACACGGGCGCCTCGACCGCCAGACCCGCGTATTCCCCCGTGATCACCGGCTCGCCGAGCTGCTCGGCCCACTGCGCGGCGCTGCCGTCGAGCGCCGGGATCTCGGGGCCCTCCACCCGGATCTCGAGGTCGGTGATGCCCAGGCCCACGACCGCGGCCAGCAGGTGCTCGGGGGTCTCGACGAGCCCCGGGAACCGCGTGGACCCGCCGGGCGCATCGACGTGATCGACGTGCACGGGCACGACCCGGCCGCCCTTCACGAGTCGCAGCCCGCCCGCGCGGGACGGCCGTAGCTCGACGGCGCACGGGGCCCCGGAATGGAGCCCGACACCTTCGATGCGCACCGTGTCGGCTGGGGTCTTCGCGGGGGCCTTGAACATCTGTGCAGGGGTCGGTAGGGTGTGCGGAACCCGGGGAGGCGAAACGCGCCGCAGGCTCCGGTCAAACGGGACCCTATGGTCGTCTTCGGCATCGATCCAGGCAGCACAGTCACCGGGTTCGGCGTGGTCGAGAGCCGCCGCGGGCGGCTGCGCCACATCGCGTCGGGCTGCATCCGCACCGCGGCGAGCGAGCCGATGGAGCAGCGATTGCTGAAGATCCACGACGGGCTCGTCGAAGCGCTCGGCCGCCACACCGTCGACGCCGTCGCGATCGAGGCGATCTTCCACCACAAGTCCGCCGAGAGCGCGCTCCGGTTGGGCCAGGCGCGCGGGGTCGCCCTCCTCGCCGCGGCGCGCCACGGGTTCTCCCCCGTCCCCTACAACGCCATGACCGTGAAGCGCTCGATCGGCGCGCACGGCAAGGCCGACAAGAACGGCGTCGCGCGCATGGTGGGCATGCTGCTCGGCGAGGTCCCCGAGGGGCCGGCCGACGTGACCGACGCCCTGGCCATCGCCATCACCCACATCAACCACAGTCGCGCGCTCGCCGCCGGGATGACCCGATGATCGCGATGCTCACCGGAAACCTCGTCGCCCACCAGGCCAATCGCGGCATCCTCGACGTGAACGGCGTGGGCTACGAGGTGTTCGCCACCACCACCTGCCTCGCGCGCTGGCTCGACGCCGATGTCGCCATCGTGCACGTCTCCACCCAGGTCCGCGAAGACGCCATCTCGCTGTACGGGTTCGACGACGACCGCGAGCGCGCCGCGTTCCTCGCGCTGCTGACCGTGTCCGGGGTGGGGCCGAAGGTCGCGCTCGCCGCGCTCGAAGCGCTCGGCGTCGACGGGCTCTCCACGGCGGTCGACGCCGACGACGTCCGCGCGCTCTCCGGCATCCCCGGTGTGGGCAAGAAGACCGCCCAGCGCCTGGCCCTCGAGCTGAAGGGCAAGCTCCCGAGCGCCTCCTTCGAAGCCACGGCGCGCACGCCCGTGAAGGCGAAGCCCAACGACCCGCTGCCCCTCGCGCTGGCCCGGCTCGGCTACACGAAGTCCGAGATCGACCGCGCCCAGGCGGCCCTCTCCGACGCCGGCATCCCCGTCGACGCCGAGGTCGGCGAGCGGCTGCGCCACGCGCTCAAGACCCTGTCGGGCGGGCACGGATGAGCGATCCGCTCGATGCCGAGGGCCCGCACGACCCCGCGCTGCGCCCCCGAACCCTCGAAGAGTACGTCGGTCAGCGCAAGATCGTCGACAACCTGCGGGTGTACATCCGGGCGGCCATCAACCGCGGCGAGGCGCTCGATCACGTCCTGCTGGCGGGCCCTCCCGGCCTCGGGAAGACGAGCCTCGCGTACATCGTCGCCGAAGAGCTGGGCGTCGACATCCGCACGGCCTCGGGCCCCACCATCGAGCGCGGCGGCGATCTCGCGGCCATCCTCACGAACCTCGGCGACCGCGAGGTCCTGTTCATCGACGAGATCCACCGCCTGCCGCGGTCGGTCGAAGAGGTCCTGTACCCCGCCCTCGAGGACTTCGAGATCGACGTCGTCCTGGGCCAGGGTCCCGGCGCCCAGTCCGTCAAGCTGCCGCTGTCGCGGTTCACGCTCGTGGCCGCGACCACCCGCAGCGGCCTGCTCACCCAGCCCCTCCGCGCGCGGTTCGGCATCCACGCGACGTTCGATTTCTACGAGGTGGCCGAGCTGCACGCGATCATCGAGCGCTCGGCCGTGCGCCTCGGCGTCGTGCTGACCGAAGACGGGGCCGCCGAGCTCGCCCACCGCTCGCGGGGCACGCCGCGCATCGCGAACCGCCTGCTCCGCCGGGTGCGCGACTTCGCCGAGGTCGAGGGCGACGGCACGATCGACGCCCGCGTCGCGAAGAACGCGCTGAAGCGCCTCGAGATCGACGAGCTCGGGCTCGACAAGATGGACCTCCGCATCCTCAAGACCATCGGCGAGAAGTTCGCCGGCGGCCCCGTGGGCCTCGGCACGCTGGCGGCCGCGATCGGCGAGAGCCCCGACACCATCGAAGACACGTACGAGCCCTACCTCATCCAGCAGGGCTTCATCGCGCGCACGCCGCGTGGACGCATCCTGACGCCGCGAGGGCGGAAGCACATCGGGTTACCGGAAGTCGACCCGCAGGGAGGCCTGTTCTGACTGCGATCCTGATGATGCTCACGCTCGGCTGCTCGGCGAAGAAGCAGTTCCCGACGACCACGATCGATGTCGCCGGCCATCCGGTGCTGGTCGAGCTCGCCGTGAACGACAAAGACCGCGCACGCGGCCTGATGCACCGCCCCAGCATGCCGAAGGACGACGGCATGCTCTTCATCTACCCCGACAGCGCGCCGCGTTCGTTCTGGATGAAGGACACGAAGCTCCCGCTCTCCATCGCGTTCATCGACGCGTCCGGCGAGATCGTGAAGATCGCCGACATGCAGCCGCTCACCACCAGCTCCACCAAGTCGATCTACCCGGCGAAGTACGCGCTCGAGATGAACCAGGGCTGGTTCGAGCAGAACGGGGTCGAGAAGGGTGAAAGGGTCGTGGGTATCCCGGCCGATGCCGAGGTCGGCGTAGAGTAGCGACGCGTGCGGGGTTCCCGCGTCGGAGGCGTCATGCTCATCCTCGCCCTCTCGGTCCAGAGCGCCAGCGCGCAGGACCTGGTGATCAACGAGTTCTACCGGGGCTCGAACACGGGCACCGGTGACGAGTGGATCGAGATCGTCCTGACCACGAACCTCACGGCGGCCCAGCTCGAGACCTGGTTCGTGGGCGACTCCGCCTCGAACACCGCGCAGAAGGCCGGCGCGTGGCAGTTCTCGAACATGTCCACGTACGCGAGCGTGTTCCGGGCGGGCACGATCATCGTCGTCACCGGCGACGGCGGCGTGGTCCCCGACGCGACCTACGACCCCGACAACAACGACTGGGACATCGCGATCCCGACCTCGGCCATGACGCTGACGGGCAGCCGCCCCGACCTCGCGGGCACCGATGTGGTCTGGGTCGACACGGTCGACACCGGCGCCACCATCGTCGACGGGTACGCCGTGAACTACGACGGTACGCCCGGGGCGTTCGGCCAGGTGGCCACCGTCACCATCGCAGCACCGCCGAACAACTCTGGCGTCCACAACACCGAGTTCCCGCCCGCCAGCGTGTGGGACGGCGTCGGCCTGACCGCCGGCCAGCCGAACGGCGGCGCGAACACGGTCGCGATCCTCGCGCTGCGCGCGGCCCTTCCGCCCGACACCGGCGACACCGGCCTGTACGACACGAGCGACACGGGCCTGTACGCGACGGGTGACACGGGCTTCGGCGACGCCGACACGGATGCCGACTCCGACTCCGACACCGATGCCGATACGGACGCGGACACCGATGCCGACACGGACGCGGACACCGACGCCGACACGGACGCGGACACCGACGCCGATACGGACGCGGACACCGACGCCGATACGGACGCGGACACCGACGCCGACACCGATGCCGACACGGACGCGGATACCGATGCCGACACGGACGCGGACACCGACGCCGATACGGACGCGGACACCGACGCCGATACGGACGCGGACACCGACGCCGACACGGATGCGGACACCGACGCGGATACCGATGCCGACACCGATGCGGACACCGACTCCGACACCGATGCGGACACCGATGCGGACACCGACGCCGACACCGATGCCGACACGGATGCCGACACGGATTCGGACACCGACTCCGATACCGATGCGGACACCGACTCCGACACGGATGCGGACACCGACTCGGACACCGATTCGGACACCGACTCCGACACGGATGCGGACACCGACTCGGACACCGATTCCGACACGGACTCCGATACCGACTCCGACACCGATTCGGACACCGACACGGACACCGACTCCGACACCGATTCGGACACCGACTCCGATACCGATTCGGACACGGATGCGGACACCGACTCCGATACCGATTCGGACACGGACGCGGACACCGACTCCGATACCGACGCCGATTCGGACTCCGATGCCGATTCGGACTCCGATGCCGACACCGACTCCGACGCGGACACCGACTCCGATGCCGACGCGGATTCGGACGCCGACGCCGACGCGGATACCGACACCGACACCGACGAGGGCGAAGGAAAGGGCTGCGGCTGCGCCACGTCGACGCCGGCCGGCTGGCTCGCGCTACCGCTGTTCGCGCTCGCCGTCGCCCGGCGCCGCGCCCGACCCTGAGCGGGTGCCTACCCGGCGCCCGTGAAGTCGATCAGCACGTCCATGGAACCCCCAGGACGTGATTCTACCCCACCCCGAAGTCCCGCCGCAGCGCGTCGAGCTCGCGCAGGCGGCCGAGCGTGCGCCACTGGTTGAAGGCGATCTCGGCGGTCGTCCGCGCGGCATCTGCATTCCCACCGCGCTTGCAGAGGCCCGCCGCGATCTCCATGCAGCGCGCGATGTCGGGATCCACGAGCTGGGTGTCGCGCAGCTGGCGTTGCGCAGCGGCGAGGTGCTTCGCGAAGGTGCGCCAGTCGTTGCTGGCCGCGAAGCACGGCAGCAGCGCCGTGTGACACACCGCGATCAGCCCGGCCCGGCGGGCCCGCTTCATGTCGTCGAGGAGCGGGAGCAGCGCGTCGCGGGCCTCGGTCCAGCGCTCGCGCTGGATGTCGAGCAGGGCGCGATTCAGCATGGGCACGCGGTACTCCGGCGAGCCCAGCGCGCGGAGGCCCGTCTCGGCGTGCTCGTACTCGCGGCTCGCCGCCTCGACCTCGCCCGTCGCGCGCAGCACGTCGCCGAGCGAGTTCTGCGCGCTCGCCACGCCGAACCGCGCGCCCACGTCGTCGAAACGCTCGATGGCCGCGCGACAGTAGCGCTCGGCCTGCTCGAGCTGACCCATGCCCAGGCACACGCCGGCGAGCGCGTTGTACGCCTCGCCCTGCCCGCGCCGGTCGTCGAGCGCCTTGAACCGCGAGAGCGCCTGGCGGCAGTGCCCGGCGGCCTCTTCGTACGCGCCCTGGAGCCGCGCGACCTCGCCGAGGAACAGCCGGCACCGCGCCGCCTCGCGCTCGTTCCCCCCGAAGTGCGCGGCCTCGATGGCGCGTGACAGCCGCCGCTGGGCCGCCGTGAACAGGCCCCGCTTGCCGGACGCGATGGCGGCGTGGCGCAGGGCGGGCGCCATGAGCGCCTCCCAGTACTTGCGCCGCCCCACCTCGACGACGCGATTCGCCCAGCCCTCCGCCTCTTCGAGCCGCCCCATGCAGATCAGCACGTCGGCGCGCGCCACCCAGCCCTCGCCGCGCCGGGGGTCGGTGGGCGGGACGTTCACGTCGTCGAGCAGCTTGTCGCGGCGATCGAGCACACCGAGCGCACCGGTGTAGTCGGACATCGCCCGCCGCTCGCGGGCACCGGCGAGGAGCGGCCCGAGCGCCTCCTCCTCGCGCCCGCCGAGGGCCAGGTGCCGACCGAGGCGTTCGGCCAGACCGCGCTGCGGGTTCGCGTCCCACCGGATCTGGAGCGTGGTCGCGCAGGCGCGGTGGAGGCCCTGGAAACGGCCGCTCTCACGGGCCGAGCGCTCGAGGGACTCGCGCAGCATGCCGTGGCTGAACGACCAGTCGTCGTCGCCCCGCCGGGCGAGGCCGTGGCGCACCAACGACGGGATCAGCCCGGCCGACACGTTGAACCCGGCGACCCGGCACGCCCCGCTCCACTCCGAGTCGTCGACGTCGGTGCCGAGGATGGCGGCGAGCTCGAGGCAGGGCCGCTGGTCCTGGCCGACCTCTTCGAGGACGCGCTCGACGCGGGCCGCCCACAGCTCGTGGATGTCGTCGGGGATGACCGCCCGCTCGCCCGGCCGGAGCACGAAGCCCGTCGCACCGACCTCGAGCACGCCGCGCCGGACCCAGTCGCCCACGAGCTGCACGGCGAACAGCGGGTTGCCCTGGGTGCGCTTCTCGACCTGCTCGGCGAGCTCGCCTTCGAGGTGGAGCAGCTCCTGGACCAGGATGGTGCGGTTCTTGGGGGACAGGGGCCCGACCTTCACGGTCCGCACGGCCTCTTCGGCCTCGATGGCCGCGAGGCGCTCGGCCTCGACGGGGCGGGACGGCAGGGCCTCGTCCTGCACGGTCATCACGACCATCATCGGCGGGCCGAGCCGGCTGCCGTGGCCGAGCAGCCACTGGACGAGGCCCAGCGAGTCCTGGCCCCACTGCACGTCGTCGAGCCACAGCAGGACGGGACGCGGCTCCCGGCCGTCGGTGTGCGACCGCGCGACGGCCGCCAGCACGCGCTGGACGAGGGCATGGCGCTCGTTCGCGGAGGCCAGCATGGGCTCTTCGCCGCCCCGGGGCGCGATGACCTCCTGCAGGGCGCGCGCCTCGCGGCCGTCGAAGATCCCGCGGGCCCGCAGCCACCGCACGAGCCACGCGCCCGCGGGGTCGCGCTCGAGCCCCACGCAGCGTGTGACCTGGCCCATCATCCGGCCGAGCCCGTCGGCCGGGCCGCCACCAGGGCTGTGGCCGGCCTTCACGACCAGGGCGCTGCCCACGCTGTCGGCGAGGCGGCACAGCCACTGTGCCAGGCGGCTCTTCCCGGTGCCCGAGCGGCCGCGGAGCACGACCACACGGGTGCCTCCGCCGGATCGGACCTCGGAGAGCGCCGACCAGAGCTCGGTGCGCTCCTCGCGGCGGGCGACGAGCGGCACGGACCGGAGCCCGTACAGGCCGAGGCCGGCGCCGACGAGCTGCATCGACGGGCGGTGCGGGAGCTCGGCGCGCCAGGTGCTCGGGAGCGGCGGCAGGACGCGTGGGCAGTAGTCGTCCTCGGTCTCGTCCATGGTGGCGTCGAGCTCGGGGACCTCGACCTCGACGTCGACCGTGGCGCCCTGGGTGCCCTGCGTTCCCTGGGTCTGGGTGCCGACCGTGGCATCGGTCTGCAGCGTCATCTCGGTGGCGGTCTCGACGAGCGCGTCGGACGGCGCGTGGGTCGTGGGCGGCGACCACGTGCGGCGCGACTCGGCGGGCAGGACGCCCTCGAAGCCCAGCCCCTCGCCGGGCTCGCCGAGCGACACGAGCGCGTGGGCCGCGTCGGCGGCGCGCTGGAAGCGGCGCTCGGGCTTCTTGTGCATCAGGCGGCGGAGCCAGCCGTCGAAGCCCGGCGGCACGGGGAAGCTCGCGACGAGCGGCGGTGCGCGCTCCGCGAGGTGCGACTGCATCAGACCCGACAGGTCGCGCGCCCGGAACGGCGTGGCGCCCGCCGCGAGGGTGTACGCCATGCAGCCGAGCGCGTAGAGGTCGGTGGACGGCCCGAACTCGCGCCACCGCCCGCGGAACTGCTCGGGGGCCATGAAGATCGGCGTGCCGGCGGTGCCCTTGAGCACGGAGCCGCCGTCGGTCGCGTGCGCCAGACCGAAGTCCGTCAGGCGCAGGCGGCTGGCGCCATCTGCGTCGCCCGCCACGGACGGCTGGTCGAACACGAGCACGTTGCCGGGCTTCAGGTCGCGGTGGATCACGCCCTGCGCGTGCGCGTGGCCGAGGATGTCGAGCAGCCAGAGCAGCCACAGGCGCAGGTCTTCGAACGAGCCGGGCAGACGGCACTGGCGCAGCGATCCGCGCTCGGCGAGCTCCATCGCGAGGTACGGCGAGCCCGCGACCACGGTGCCCTTCGACTTCTGCTCGGCCTCCCCGTCGACGAGCCCGTAGTCGAGGACCGTCACGATGCCGGGGTGATCGAGCCCCGCCACCGCGCGGACCTCGTTCTCGAACGCCAGGTGGTACTTCTCGTCCCGCGCGCGATCGGCCGTGATGACCTTCACCGCGACCGGCACGCCCTGGCGGGAGTGGACGCCCTGCCACACCTCTCCCCCGCCTCCGACGCCGATCTTCTTCGACAGGACGAACGGGCCGAGCGGGATGCGCGTCTTCGTCACGAGCGTCCCCAGTCGACGGTCGGCCAGGAGCGCTCGGTCGCGAGCCGCGCGAGCTTCACGTCGGGGTTCACGGCGACGGGCCTCCCCACAGCCTCCAGCAGGCGCTGATCGGTGATCGAGTCCGTGTAGAACGTGCAGTCGGCGAGCTCGAAGCCCTGATCCGCCGCCCACTCGATGCACCGATCGAGCTTGGCGTCGCCGTACGCCAGCGCGCTGATGCGCCCGGTGAACCGGCCGTCCTCGACCTCCATGTGCGTGCAGATCAGGTCGTCGAAGCCCCAGGCCTCCTGGGCCGCGCGCGCCGAGTAGATCGTGCTGGACGTGGCGAGCACGAGCCGATCACCCGCCTCGCGGTGCCGCTCGAGCGCGTCGCGGGCGCCGGGACGCATCCGCGGCTCGACCTCGGCCACGAACCACGACCGGGTGCGCTCGACGATCTCGTCCTCGGCGATGCCCTCGTACGACGCCACGGCCGTCGCGAAGACTTCTTCGAGCCCGTGCGCGTTGCCGAGCGTGTAGCGGGTGAGCCACCACGCGGCCCACGCGGCGTCCCGCCAGCCGATGCGGCCCTCGCGCCACTCGTGGGCGACCCACAGCCGGCCTGAGTTGCAGTCGAGCAGCGTGCGATCGAGATCGAACAGCGCGGCGCCCATGCGCCTACTCTCCGCTGACGAGCTGCACCTTGGGAGCTTCGCCCTTCGGCCGCTCCCCCCCGCCGAGCAGCAGGTCGAGCACGAGGCACAGCCCCGTGAGCCTCGCGTCGACGAGGGTGAACGCCACGCCGCCCTCGGTGACGAGACGCACGGAGCTGCCGAGCCCGAAGCTGCGGCTGTAGCTGACGATCTCGCTCCACGTCAGGAAGCACGGGCCCTCGAGGAACCGCGCGGACAGCCCCGACTCGTAGAGCCCCATCACCTCGACCTTGTCGAGACCCACGCGGCACACGCACTGGGCCCCGGGAGGCGCTACGGCCGCGAGATCGCCGCTGGCGATGGGCCCGCTGGCGATCTGCACCGCGTTCCACTTCACCGACTGCATGACCTCGATGATGCGGGCGGTCGAGAACCGCGAGTGCGAAGGCTCCATCTCGCGGAGCACGCGGTCGACCGCGAACTTCGGCAGGCCGAGCGTGCCGGCGAGGTTCTGGAGGAACGTGCGCTCCTCGTCTTGCAGCTCGCCGTCTTTCCAGGCCATGCGGGCCGTGAAGCGCAGGCAGGTCCACCGCATGTCGTCGTCGGTGATGGCCTGCGCGACCTCGTCGAGCAGCGGGGGCTCGCTGCCCACGTCGTTGACCCAGCTCTTCAGCGATTCGGCGGAGCGACCGGGGAGGATGGTGGCGAGGAACTGGAGCTCGCCCTCGTGCAGCACGCCGTCGGAGTGCGCCATGTGGGCCAGCAGGTGCAAGATGGCGTCGGCGGCCGGATCTCCGGGCGTGAGCACGCTCGGTACGACGGTGGCTGAGAGGTCGAGGGTGTCCTGCACGGTGGCCAAGCGGGTCGCTCCTGTCTGACGCTGGAGTGTACCGCAGATAGAGGGGCGCGTGGCCGGCCCCACCGCCATCCCCCCGACCGACCTGCCCACCGGGCCCGACGCCGTCCAGCAGCGCCTCGCCCGCCAGGCGCTCGTCATCCGCTCGCTCTGGTTCCCGACGCGGAACGAGCTCGTGGCGTGGGGCCAGTCGGGCTGTCCCGTGTGGTTCATGCCGCTGCAGCCGGGCCGCTTCGCGGTGGGCCCGCGGCTCGGAGCCATGTGGGCGAGCGTGTTCTCGCCCTGCCTCGTCGGGGAGATCGAGGCCGACGGCGCTGGCAGCCGCGTCGTGTGGACGTGGTCGTACCCCCGCACGACGCGCGCCGTGCTGACGGTCTGGGCGGTCATCGTGGTCCTGTGGGCCGGCGCGATCGCGCTCGGGCTCCAGTCGGGGGGCCTGCTGTGGTGGCTCATCGCGACGCTCTCCACCGCTGCCGCGCCCCTGGTGGGCACCGTCCGCGGGGGGGCCGCGCTCGCCGCGACGGTGCCGTGGCTGGCGGAGGTGTTGCTCGCACCCGACGACGAAGAGGACTGGTGAGGTACGCTCCCGCCCGGAGGACTCCGTGACGCTCGAGGCCGTGCTGGACGCCTGGATCTGGCCCCCCGGGGCCGCACCCGTCGCCATCGACGCGGGGCTCATCAACCAGACCCACGGGGTCGCCGTGCGGGGGCGCCTCGTGGGCGTGCTCCAGCGCCTGAACACGCACATCTTCCGGGCCGAGGTGCACCACGACATCGACGCGGTCACCCGGCACCTCGCCGCGAAGGGCCTGCCGACGACCCGCCTCGTGCCCACGCAGGCCGGCGGGCTCTGGCACACCGATGCGGACGGCGGGGTCTGGCGCGTGCTGCTGCCCATCGGCGACCGCACGGTGCACAAGATCGCCGACGTGTCCGATGCGCGCGAGGCCGGCGCGCTGGTCGCCCGCTTCCACGCCGCGACGGCCGACCTCGATCACGCGTTCCGCTTCACCCGGCCCGGTGCACACGACACCGACAAGCACATGGCCGACCTGCGCATGGCGCTGATGATGCACCGCGGGCACCGGCTCTACGACGCGGTGGCACGGCTCTCCGACGGCATCCTCGACGGCTGGGACGCGTGGGAGGGGCCGTCCGACCTGCCCGAGCGCATCATCCACGGCGACCTGAAGATCTCGAACGTCCGCTTCACGGGGGGCGAGGCCACGGCGCTCATCGACCTCGACACCCTCGCCCGCGGCACCATCGACGTCGAGCTCGGCGACGCGATGCGCAGCTGGTGCAACCCGGCGAGCGAGAACGTCACGAACGCCGTCTTCGACGCGGGGATCTTCCGGGCGGCGATGGAGGGGTACCGCCGCGACGGGTCCCTCACGGCGGACGAGTGGGACGCCATCGTGCCGGGCATCGAGCGCATCTGCCTCGAGCTGTCGGCGCGGTTCGCGCGGGACGCGCTCGAGGAGTCGTACTTCGGATTCGACCCGTCGTACGGCGGCCGCGGCGAGCACAACCTGCTCCGGGCCCGCGGCCAGGCGTCGCTGGCGCGATCGGTCCGCGAGCAGCGCGGTGCCCTCCAGGCCTCGCTCGCTCGCTCCTGACACGCGACTCACGCGCCCTTCGCCTCCGCTTCCCGTCGCGATAGACACCGCGCGTGGAGGTTCGCGTGACCCGAATCCTGTGCCTGTGCGCGCTCGGCCTGATGGCCTGCAACAAGGTCCCCTACACCGGCCGCAAGCAGGTGAACGTCGTCCCCGGCATCATCATGAACGCGGCGGGCAAGCAGTCCTATGCGGCGACGCTGTCCGAGGTGTCGGTGATGACGACCGGCGACGACCACCAGACGCTCACGCGGGTCGGCAAGCGCATCAGCAAGGTCGCGAACGAGCCGAAGTTCGACTGGCAGTACTCGCTGATCGACGACCCGACGGTGAACGCGTGGTGCCTGCCGGGCGGGTACATCGGGTTCTACTCGGGCATCCTGCCGACGCTGAAGAACGAGTCGGGCATGGCGTTCGTCATGGGACACGAGGTCGGGCACGCGATCGCGAAGCACGGCGCCGAGCGGATGTCCCAGCAGATCGGCGTGATCGGCGGGCTCACCGTCATCCAGGCCTGGGTCGACGGGAAGAGCAAGCTCACGCCCGAGCAGAAGACGGTGCTCTTCGGGGCGCTCGGCCTCGGCGCCGAGGTCGGGGTCCTGCTGCCGTTCTCCCGCATGCACGAGTCCGAGGCCGACGTGATCGGCATGATGTACATGGCCGAGGCCGGCTACCCGCCCGAAGAGGCGCAGCAGGTGTGGGTCCGCATGGGCGCGCTGGGTGGCGAGAAGCCGCCGGTGTTCCTCTCGACCCACCCCTCCGAGAAGCAGCGGATCGAGAACCTGAAGAAGTGGCTGCCACAGGCGAAGAAGAAGTACGCCCGCGCGAAGCTGCCGGGCGACGTGACCGGCGATCGCTGGTAGTCCAGGACCGTCGCGCGTTGCGGGAGGACTCCTCCCGTTCCCAGCCGAAGGCGGTTCCCGTTCCCGTTCCCGTTCCCGATCAGGCGGGCAGCGGTGCTCCGGCTCGCCAGAGCTCGAGGAGGTCGTGGACGGTACCCACGAAGCCCCCGACGTCCCGAATCGGGAGCGCGCACGCGCACGCGCACGCGCACGGGAGGAGCCTGGAGCGCGACAGGCTCCCTAGAGCGACACGACGACCCCGTCGAGCCGCCCGATGACCTCGTAGACGTCGAGCACGGTCTCGGCGGCGGGCATCTTCGCGTGCACGCGGAGGGAGATGTAGTTGCCGGCACGCGAGGACTTCTCTTCGACCTCGTGCACCGAGCCCCCGTCGCCGAGTGCGGCGGCGATCGCGGTCACGACGCCCGTCGTGAAGTCGGGGCGGACCACGACACGGAACACGTAGAGCCCGGGAAAGGTGTGCTGGCTACGCAGCAACTCCAGCGCGCCCTCTCGATCCAGCCTGCGTCGTTCCGTCATGGGGTCTATTATCGCGCACATGACACAGCAGATCACCGGGACGGTCATCGGCGGCCGGTACAAGATCACCGGCTACCTCCGCGACGGCCGCATGGGCAACGTGTACGTGGCGCGACGCATCGACGACAACGCCATGTTCGCCGTGAAGATCCTCGACCCCTCGCTGTTCGGCGAAGAAGAGGCGATGCGCCGCTTCGAGCGCGAGATCCGGGTCCAGTCCCGCATCGATCACCCCAACAGCGTGCACGTGTTCGAGGCGGGCAAGACCGCCGACGGCCTGCCGTGGCTCGTGCAGGAGTACATCGAGGGCGACACCCTCGCCGAGCGCCTCGAAGAGAAGGGCAAGATGCCGTGGGAGCGCGCCATCGACGTGGCCGCCCAGGTGGCCCTGGCGCTCGAGGTCGCGCACGACATCGGCATCGTCCACCGCGACCTGTCGCCCGACCAGATCATGCTCGTCGAGAAGGTGACCGACGACGGCGTGAAGGTGAAGGTGCTCGACTTCGGGCTCGCCGGCGTGGCCGACAAGTCCGCCGACGAAGACACCAGCCTCACCGCGGTGGGCGTGCGCGTCGGCACCCCGCACTACATGGCGCCCGAGTACATCGAGGACTTCGAGTGCGACCACCGCGCCGACCTCTACGCGCTCGGCATCATCCTGTACCAGATGATCGTCGGGAAGCCGCCGTTCGACGGGCGTCCGTACAAGGTGATGGACAAGCACGTGAACGAGGTGCCGAAGCTCCTCCGCAAGCTCGTCCCCGACGTGCCCGAGTGGCTCGAAGCCCTGGTCGCGAAGATGCTCGAGAAGCAGCCCGACGAGCGCCCGCCCAGCGCACGCGCCGTGGTGGCCGCCATCGAGAACGGCACCGGCCAGCAGATCCGCGTCGTGCAGGACACCCACATCCAGCAGGACATGGAAGAGCAGGCCGAGCCCACCGAAGCCACGATGATCGGCATGAGCAGCGTGACCGACCCGGTGCTCGAGAAGTTCTCGTCCTCCCTGGTCAAGACGCTCGATCGCCGCACGGGCACCGAGCCTCCGTCGCGCGACTGCCTCGTGGTCGAGCGGGTCAGCAAGTACTCGCTGCCGCACGAGCTCGGCGTGAAGCCCGGCACGCTGGTGCAGGTCGAAGAGCAGGAAGAAGGCCTGCTCGACCCCACGCTGCTCGCGAAGCCCACCGATTCGCACACGTACGTCTTCCACGTGAACGGCGAGCAGATCCGGCTGAAGACGACCGCGGCGCTGCTCGGCATGACGCTCGCCCGCAGCGTCGAGAACATCCGCACGTACTACAACCCCAGCAACGACGGGCCCGATTCGCTGCTCGAGCTGTGGAAGCAGGGCGCGTGGGAGGTCCTCGAGCGGATGGCGCTGCGCGCGCTCTCCGGGTCGTCGGGGGCCCTGACCGGCGGGCTGTTCGCGAAGTTCATCGGGGGCGGCAAGCCCAAGGCGCAGAACCACCCGGCCACGCTGTTCTACGGCGCGGCGCTCGTCGAGACGGGCCGAGGTGACGAGGGCTTCCCGTTCATCAAGGAGTACAAGGCGGCCTACGCGCACAACTGGCCCGACGTGTACCACGCGGTCGCCACGGCCTACATGGGCCTGCAGCGCCTCCGGGCCGGCAAGCGCGACCTCGGGATCGAGCTGCTCACCGAGTCGTACCTGCTCGAGCCCCTGCAGAAGGTGCGGCGCGCGCTCGAGAAGACGACCGGCCATGCGCCCGAGCTGCGCCAGCTCTACAAGCGCAAGTTCCCGCCGTACGACCTGTACCAGACGAACGGCTACCCCGGCGCGAACTTCCAGCAGACGCTGGCGACCATGGACGACTCGCAGATCCTGCTGATCGTCCTGATGGGCGGGTTCCGCGGGAACATCCGGTACAACGAGTTCATGCTCCGGTACCTGAACTACGGCGTGCACTTCGCCGACTTCATCGCCGGCCTGCACGTCTGCACGACGGTGAAGGACCGCACGTCCGACCATCGGCCCGAGTGGTTCACGGGTGAAGACCTCGCTGCGGCAGCCGGGCTCCAGTTCCTCATCCTCGAGGACTACCGGGCATTCGTGCAGCGCGAGGCGAAACCCACGCGGATCCCCACGGTCTACGCCGTGAACCGCGATGGCGTGGTGCTGCACGAGGGCAGTGGCGAAGCCCCGGATCTGTGGAACGCCATCGGGCGTGCCGGCCAGCTCCGCATGCACAAGTTCAACGCCGCACAGCACGGCTGATCGACCCGCTTTCCGAGGCGTCTCCCAATGCGCGACCTGTTCCTGACCCACCCGGGCCAGTCCTGGGCCTTCGACCTGACCGCCGCGTCCCTGACGGACGAGGAGATCGACCGTCTCGAGTGGAACCCGGCATTCGCCGAGATGGAGGGGCTGGAGGCCGGCAACGTCGCCAATCCCGACGAGGGCCGCCAGGTCGGCCACTACTGGCTCCGCTCCCCTGAGCGCGCCCCCACCGTCGCGCAGGGCACCGCCATCGGCACCACCCGCGACGCGGTGCTCGAGTTCGCGCTCGGCGTGCGCACGGGCGAGATCACGGCGCCCGACGGCGAGCGCTTCACCGATGTCATCCACATCGGCATCGGCGGGTCCGCGCTCGGTCCGCAGCTGCTGGTCGACGCGCTCGGCGACGACGTGCTCCGCATGCACTTCGTCGACAACACCGACCCGGACGGCATCGCGCGCGTGCTCGCGGACGTCGGGTCGCGCCTGCGCCACGCGCTCGTCGTCGCGGTCTCGAAGTCCGGCGGCACGGCCGAGACCGCGAACGGCGTCACACTCGTGCGGCGCGCGGTCGAAGCGGCGGGCCTCGAGGTCGGCGGGCGCTTCGTCGCCATCACGGGCAAGGGCAGCCTGCTCGACCACCAGGCCATCGAGGAGGGCTGGCTCGCGCGGTTCGAGATGTGGGACTGGGTCGGCGGGCGCACGAGCATCACGAGCGCCGTGGGCCTCCTGCCCGGCGCCCTCGCTGGCGTCGACATGCGCGAATTGCTCGACGGGGCCGCTGCGATGGACGACTGGACCCGCGCCGCCTCGTGGCGCGAGAACCCCGCCGCCATGCTCGCCGGCGCATGGCACGTCCTCGGCCGGGGACGCGGCGAGCGCGCGATGGTCGTGCTGCCCTACTGCGACCGGCTCGTGCTGTTCTCGCGGTACCTGCAGCAGCTCGTGATGGAGTCGCTCGGCAAGAAGGAAGACCTGGCGGGCAACGTCGTGCACCAGGGGCTCGCCGTGTACGGCAACAAGGGCAGCACCGACCAGCACAGCTTCGTCCAGCAGCTCCGCGACGGCCGCAACGACTTCTTCGCCGTCCTGGTGCAGGTCCTGTCGGACGGCATGGGCGACAGCACGCCCGTCGACGGCGTCGCGAACACCGGCGACTTCCTGCAGGGCTTCCTGCTCGGCACGCGCCGCGCGCTGCACGAGTCCGACCGCCCCACCGTCACGATCACGGTGCCCAAGCTCGATGCCTCCGTGCTGGGCGCGCTCATCGCGCTGTTCGAGCGGGCCGTGGGCCTGTACGCGTCGCTCGTCGGGATCAACGCGTACCACCAGCCCGGCGTCGAGGCGGGCAAGAAGGCCGCCAAGGAGATCCTGGCGCTCAACGCCGCGGTCCAGCAGGCCCTCGGCAAGCACCCGCAGACCCTCGAAGCGATCCACGACACCGTGGGTGGCGACCGCACCGAGATCTGGTACATCCTCCACCGCCTCGCGCGCACCGGACGTGCCGTCTCGACCGGTGAGGGATGGAAGACCGCCTGATGACCGACCGCCGCTCGGGGGTCCTCCTCCACGTCTCGAGCCTCCCCGGCCCCTACGGAATCGGCGACCTCGGCCCGGCCTCGCGCGATTTCGTCGCGTGGCTGGCCAGCGCGAAGCAGCGGATCTGGCAGGTCCTCCCGCTCACGGTCGTCGATCCGCACGGCTGCCCGTACGCCTCGCCGACCGCGTTCGCCCGCGAGCCCGCGTACATCTCGCCCGACGATCTGGCCGAAGACGGCTTCGTCACGCATCGCGAGAAGCCGTACCTCGCCGGCGATCACGTCGATTGGAAGGCCGTGCGCGCCAAGCGCGAGCCGTTCCTCGCGAAGGCCGCGACCGCCATCGCGAACGAAGTCGAGCTCGACGGCTGGCGCGCCGAGCACCCCTGGGTCGAGACCTGGGCCCTGTTCGCCGCGCTCGTCGACCTGCACGGCCCCGACTGGACGAAGTGGCCGACCGACCTCCGCGACCTGCCGAAGAACGAGAAGCGCCTCGCGACCGTCCGGAAGGATCTCACCGGCGCCGTCGCGCGCCATGCCGCGCTGCAGTGGGCCTTCGACCGCCAGTGGAACCGGCTCAAGGCCCTCGCGCGGTCCCACGACATCCAGCTGTGGGGCGACCTCCCGTTCTTCGTCGGGCCGCTGTCGGCCGACGTCTGGTTCCACCGCGAGCTGTTCGACCTCGACGAGCGCGGGTGGTCGAAGACCATCACGGGCGTCCCGCCCGACGCGTTCTCGCCCACAGGCCAGCTCTGGCACCACCCGCACTTCGACCGCGCCGCGCACGCGAAGACCGGGTGGAAGTGGTGGGTCGACCGCACGGCCGCGGCGATCGAGCTCGTCGACGTGCTCCGCCTCGACCACTTCCGCGGCCTCGACGGGGTCTGGGAGGTCCCGGCCGGCGACGCGACCGCCGAGAACGGCCAGTGGATCGACGGTCCCGGCCAGGAGGCCCTCGACGCGCTGAAGGAGCGGCTCGGCGACCTCCCGCTCGTCGCGGAGGACCTCGGCGTCATCACCGAGCCCGTCCGCAAGCTGCGCGACGACGCGCGCCTCCCCGGCATGGCCATCCTGCAGTTCGCGTTCGGCGGCGACCCGACCCACGAGTTCCTGCCGCACAACCACCGCCGCAACCTCGTCGTCTACACGGGCACCCACGACAACGACACGGTGGCGGGCTGGTTCCGCACCGCCGACGAGGCGAGCCGCAAGCACGCGCTCGCGTACCTCCACACCGACACGCGCGACATCGTCTGGTCGATGATCCGCACGGCGTGGCGGTCGGTCGCCGACACGGCCATCGTCCCGATGCAGGACCTGCTCTCGCTCGGCAGCGACGCCCGGATGAACGTGCCCGGCGTGGTCGAGGGCAACTGGGTCTGGCGGCTCGGCCGCGAGGCGCTGAACCTCTCGCTCGCCAGCCGACTCGCCGAGCAGACGATACTCTCCGGAAGAGCCGGAGGCACCGAGTGAGCAACGAGGGCGGCATCTCGACGAACACCATCATCGCGGGCGGCGTGGGCCTGATCGTCCTGATGATGTGTGCCGGCGGGGGGATGAGCATCCTCACCATCGGCGTGATGTCGCTGTTCTCGGGCGGCGGCGAGCAGCGGTCCGGTGGCGTGCGCATCGAGCCCCTCACCCTCGGCGTGCAGCCCAGCGACGACGAGATCGCCCACCGCAAGCCCGGCCCGCTGATCCTCCCCGGCCAGGTCTCCGGCCCGCCCACCACCGTCGGCGCGTTCGGCTACGAGCAGTGCAGCGACATCATCGAGGGCGGGCCCGTCAACGGCCCCGACTGCCTGACCAGCGAGATCCGGTGCGACCAGCAGATCATCGGCCACACCCGCGGTGGCGTCGATCTCTACGACACCAAGTTCTACGAGAAGAAGTTCTGCTGGCCCGGCACGCGCGACCACGACAGCGGCGACGAGCGGGTCTACAAGCTCGTGATGCCGCCGGGCGAGTGGCGGGCGTGGGTCGACCTGCACTCCCCGTGTGCCGACCTCGACGTGGCCGGCATCCGCTTCGACCACGGCGGCGACAGGTGCCCCGACATCTCGAACACCATCAACCAGTGCGAGATGAAGCTCAACGACAACCCGGGCTCCGAGCGCATCGAGCTCACCTCGCAGACCGGCCCCGGCCAGAACGCCGTCTGGTACATCGTGGTCGAGGGCAAGAACGACGACGAAGGCCCGTTCTCGCTGTACGTGCAGTGCGCGCCCGGCCTGGGCGGCTCGCTCAGGTAGCGCGCGCCTAGCGGCCGCGGATGCCCCACATCAGGCGCAGGCGGCCGAGCAGATCGGCCTCGGCGTTGTGCATGTCGTCGGAGTTCGCGAGATCGGTGAGCACCGTGTGGATGAAGTCGCGCGCGTCTTCTCGCTCGATCTCGGCAGCGAAGTCGAGCGCATCCTGGGCGGTCTTGAAGCGGCCCTCGGCATCCGTGATGGCGCGCGAGAACGTGTCGGCGCCGCCGATCTCTTCGCCGAGGTGCTTCAGCTCGTCGGCCTCTTCGGCGGAGAGCATGCCGTCGGCGCTCGCCAGGTGGAGGGCGAGCCCGGCGAGGGCGAGGATTTCGTTTTCATCGAGCTGGGTGGCGTCCATCGGGGCCTCGTCTGCGAACCCCGCAAGCCTACAGGCAAAGCGGCCCCGCGCCAACAGGCACCCTCAGTCGCACGCGCCGTTGGGACCGCCGGGCGTGGGCGCAGCCGGACACGCAGCCCCGGGGAGCCAGGCCCGACCGGGCGAAGCGCCGCTCCCCGGGTAGCTCGTCGCGTCGAGGACGGTCTCGCCGACGCGCAGCGTGAGGGAGTCCCCGCCGTTGTTGAGCGAGAGCACCGCGTCGTACGTCCCCGTCGGCGTGGGCCCGCAGGGGGTCGCGCCGCGGACGAGCACGGCGAGGGCGCCGGCTTCGACGACCCCGCCCCCGACCACCGCGACGTTGCCGCTGGCGTCGACGAGCTCGAGGCCGGTCAGATCGACGGGGACACCCGCGGCGTTGAGGATCTCGACCCACTCCCCCGTCTCGTCGGGGCACGCGTCGGGGTTCGCGAGCAGCTCGCTGACGACGAGCTCGCCGGGAGCGAGGTCGGTCACCGGGACCGGATCGGACGGACGGACCTGGCCGACCACGAGATCGGCGACCACGGGGAGGTGGTCGGAGGCCGCGGGGCACGCCGCATCGGGGACGCGCGCGTCGTACTGCTCGACGCCGCCGCTGCGACCCTGGTCGCGGCAGTCGAACACCTCGGCGGCGCGGACCTCGAGGCCCGGCGTCGTCGCGACGTAGTCGAGCCGGCGGCCGGAGACGGGACGGGTGGCGTCGGTGCCGGAGCGCTGGCGGATCTCCTGGAGCTCGAGCCCCGCGGCGAGCAGCGGCGCGAACGGGTCGTTCGGGAGCCCACCGGCGTTCAGCGCGGCCCACAGGTCGCTGCCGAGCCACATCGAGCCCGGGAGGCCCGCCGGCATGGACGTGAACGTGTAGGGCCAGTCGGAGCCGTCGTTCACGTCGTCGTTCCAGTCGCCCGTCAGCACGCCGGGCCGGTCGGAGCCGAGGACCTGCGCGGCGCGGTGCCCCTCGAGCACCCGGCGGAACTCGTCGGTGTCGTCCCAGCCGCTCTTCCAGTGCATGCCGACCACGTCGAGCTCGCCGGCCGGCGCCTGGACCGTCGCCATCACGAAGTCCCGCGTGATGTCGTTCGCGCGGGGGTCGCCGGAGATCTCGGCGGCCGTGCGGCCCCGGGCATCGGCGAGCGGGTAGACGGACAGGATGGCGTTGCGGTCGTCGCCGTACTCCGAGCCCGCGACCACGTGGTGCGCGAAGCCCGCGTCGACCGCGAACCACTCGGCGTTGTCGGCATCCCAGCTGCCCGCGACCTCGTTCAGCAGCAGCACGTCGGGCTTCAGGCGGTCGACGATCTCGAGCGCCGCGTCGTACTCGTCGGAGCCCGGCGAGCCCACGGTCTCGATGTTCCAGGTCATCACGCGCACGACATCCGCATCGCGCTCCACGCCGAGCGCACCGGTGTAGACGTCGTTCGCGTCCCCCGGACCGAACGGGACGCACCCCACCAACACCGCCAAGAAGGCCGTCCAACGCATGCAACACCCCAATCGACGCCCGGCGCGAGGGTCGCGGGCGACGTGAATCCGACAATCGAGAGGTGCGCAAAATCCGGACAAGCGCGCGGAGCGACCGCGCACCGAAAGCGTACGGGAGGGGAAGCCCGTCTGCTCGCGTCCGCCGAGCGGCCGGTCGGAAACGCTCGATTCCAGAAGCGGAATTCCGCTTCGTCAAGAGAATGTCAGCGCGGTGGATCGCGCGCTTGACATCGGGAGAAATCCGAACAGCGATTCTGCTTCGAGCCCTCGAGCCCTCGAGCCCTCGAGCCTGGAGCCGGGAGCCGGGAGCCGGGAGCCGGGAGCCTGGAGCGGGGCTTCTGGCAGGGCCGTGCTCTCCCGACCGCCCCGCCGGTCCGGACAGGCACGTCCGCAGGGTCCGGCTTCCCCACGCACCGCCACGACGCCTGAACCCCCAGGGAAGCCGGATCCTGGGACTGCCGGGTCTCCGACCGCAAGGCCGCCATAGGCGAGCCGCGCAGCGCGCTCCGCGCGCGAAGCAAAGGGTAGGCGGCCGTCGTCGTCGGTCCCCCTACGCCTCGCCTCACGCAGATGACGCAGAAGGACGCAGATGACGCAGAGGGAAAGCCGTCATTCGTGGACCGTTGTCCCTCCCCGCTCGTGGAGCTTGCCAGGGAGTGGACGGGTGGCTCGGCTCACCAGAGCGCTCCACCACGCTTGCGGATGGGCGCCATCTCCGCCTCCATGCCTCCTGGAGATCGGGGGGACACGGCCCGGCTCGTCCCGTCGGTCCGGTCCGTTCTGCGTCATCCGCGTCCATCTGCGTCATCTGCGTGATGCCGAGCGGTGGGACCCGCGACGACGCCCCGATCGGAACGCCGCTCCGGCTCCCGGCTCCAGGCTCCCGAGCCCTCAGACCTCCCAGGTGTCTCCGGCGTTGATCAGCCGGTTCAGGTCGCCCTGACCGAACTTCTCTTTCGCCTCGGCGATCTGCTCCACGAAGCCCCCGTCGTAGGTGGGGCGGTCTTCCTTGTAGAACAGGCCGACGGGCACGGGGAACTCGCCCGACCCGTCGAGCTCGGCGAGCCACGTGGCGAGCGCCTTGTTGCTCGGGTCGTGCACGATGATCTCGCTCTCGTCTTCGCCCACGTCGACCACGGCGAGCCGGAGGCCCTTCAGCACGAGGCCCTTGCGCTGCTCGGCGGGACCCCAGATCAGCGGCTTGCCGGGCTCGAGGTACAGCACCTTCTCGTCGCGCACGGCGCGGTCGGTGAACGACGTGAACGCGCCGTCGTTGAAGATGTTGCAGTTCTGGTAGATCTCGAGGAACGACGTGCCGCGGTGCGTATCGGCCATCTGGAGCTGGTCGCGCAGGTGGGTCGTGAACACGTCGACGCTGCGGGCGACGTACGAAGCACCGGCGCCCAGCGCGAGCGTCAGCGGGTTGAACGGCTTCTCGAGCGAGCCCATCGGGCTCGACTTCGTCTTCTTGCCCTTCTCGGAGGTCGGGCTGTACTGGCCCTTCGTGAGGCCGTAGATGCGGTTGTTGAACAGCATCACGTTGATGTCGACGTTCCGGCGCCACAGATGGATGATGTGGTTGCCGCCGATCGACAGCGCGTCGCCGTCGCCCGTCACCATCCAGATCGACAGCTCGGGGCGGGTGACCTTGAGGCCGGTGGCGAACGCCGGGGCGCGGCCGTGCAGCGTGTGGAAGCCGTACGTGTTCATGTAGTACGGGAAGCGGCTGCTGCAGCCGATCCCCGAGATGACCACGAACTCCTCCTTCGGGCGGCCGAGGCCGGCGAGCACGGTCTGCACCTGCGAGAGGATCGAGTAGTCACCACAGCCCGGGCACCAGCGCACGAGCTGGTCGGACATGAAGTCCTTCTTCTTGTAGACGGGCGCGGTCATCGGGTGGCCTCCTGGCGGATGGCGTCAGCGATCTCACGGGTGAGGAACGGCTGACCCTGGATCTTGCAGAACGAGTGGGCGTCGACGAGGTAGGCGTCGCGCAGGACCTTCGAGAGCTGGCCGAGGTTGAGCTCGGGCACGAGCACCCGATCGTAGCGCGCGAGGATGTCGCCGAGGTCGGCGGGCAGCGGGTTGAGGTGGCGCAGGTGGATCTGCCCGACCTTCAGCCCTTCGCGGCGGCACACGTCGACGCCGGAGCGGATGGCGCCCCACGTGCCACCCCAGCCGACGACCAGCGTGCCCTCGGCGTCGCCATGGACCTCGATGGGCGGGATGAAGCGCTGCAGGCGCTGCACCTTCTCGGCGCGCACCCTGCACATGTGCTCGTGGTTCAGCGGGTCGTACGAGACGTTGCCGGTGCCGTCCTGCTTCTCGAGACCGCCGATGCGGTGCTCCATCCCCGGCGTGCCCGGAACGGCCCACGGACGCGAGAGCGTCTCGGGGTCGCGCTCGTAGGGCAGGAACCCCTCGGGATCGGTGCGGAAGCCCGGGGTGATGTCGGGCAGGCTCGCCACGTCGGGCACGGGCCACGGCTCGGCGCCGTTGCCGATGTAGCCGTCGCTCATGATGAAGACGGGCAGCATGCCCTCGACCGCGAACTTCACGGCCTCGATCGCGGTGGCGAAGCAATCCGACGGGCTGCGCGGGGCGATCACGGCGCAGGGCGCCTCGCCGTTGCGCCCGTAGAGTGCCTGCAGCAGGTCGGCCTGCTCGGTCTTGGTGGGGAGCCCGGTGCTGGGGCCGCCGCGCTGCACGCAGATGACGACGAGCGGGAGCTCGGCCATCACGGCGAGCCCGATGGCCTCGCCCTTCAGCGCCACGCCGGGCCCGGAGGTGCCGGTGACGCCGATCGAGCCGCCGTACGAGGCGCCGATGGCCGCACAGACCGCGGCGATCTCGTCTTCGGCCTGGAACGTCGCGACGCCGTACTGCTTGAACGGCGCCAGCGCGTGGAGGATGTCGGAGGCCGGGGTGATCGGGTAGCTGCCGTAGAACAGCGTCTGGCCGGTCTTCTGGGCCGCGGCGGCGAGGCCGATCGCGAGCGCGGAGTTGCCGGTGATGTTGCGGTACCGGCCCTTGCGGAAGTCGGCCTTGGGCACCTCGTAGGTCGCCTGGAACAGCTCGATGGTCTGCGAGTAGTTGCGGCCGGCGCGGAGCGCGGAGAGGTTCGCGTCGAGGATCTCGGGCTTCTTCGAGAACTTCGCGGTGAGCCAGTCTTCGGTCGGCTTCAGCGGACGCCCGTAGATCCAGTAGACCATGCCGAGCGCGAAGAAGTTCTTGCAGCGATCCGCCTCTTTCGTGGAGAGGCCGAGGTGCTCGACCGCGTTGCGGGTGAGCGTGGTGATCGGCGCGTGCACGGCGCGGTAGCCGGCCAGCGTGTCGTCTTCGAGCGGGTTGTGGTCGAGCCGGGCCTTCGACAGGTCGCCCGAGCCGAAGCCGTCGGAGTTCACGATGACGAGCCCGCCGGGCCGCAGCCGCGCGAGGTTCGTGACGAGCGCCGCGGCGTTCATCGCGACCAGCGCGTCGGTCTCGTCGCCCGGCGTGAAGATGTCGTGATCGGCGAAGTGGATCTGGAACCCACTCACGCCTTCGCGGGTGCCCGCGGGCGCCCGGATCTCGGCAGGGAAATCGGGAAGGGTCGCGAGGTCGTTGCCCAGCAACGCGGTCGTGCGGGTGAACTGCCCGCCCACGAGCTGCATGCCGTCGCCGGAATCGCCGGCGAAGCGGATGACGACGTTCGTTGCGGTCTGCGTCGAGTCGCTCAAGGTGCCTCCAGACCGGGGCAAGTAACGCACTCGATCCGAGGCTGTGGCAAACCTCGGATCGAAGTCAGTCGTCGGCTTCGAAGGTGAGCGATGCGCTGTTGATGCAGTACCGCGTGCGGAGCGGCGGCGGGCCGTCGGGGAAGACGTGCCCGAGGTGCCCTTCGCAGGCGGTACACCGCACCTCGGTGCGGATCATCCCGTGCGATCGATCGACGTGCTCGGTGATCGTGCCGGCCTCGTGGCCGCGCGTGAACGACGGCCACCCGCAGCCCGAGTCGAACTTCTCCTCCGACCGGAACAACACCGTGCCGCAGCCCGCGCAGCGGTAGGTCCCGGGCGTCTTCGTGTTCCAGAACGCGCCGGTGAACGCGCGCTCGGTGCCGGCTTCGCGGAGCACGTGGAACTGCATCGGCGTGAGCTTCACACGCCAGCCCGCTTCGTCTTCGGGGAGGTCGTCGGCCATCGGGGGCTCCAGGGTTCGGGGAAACGCTACGCGAGGGGTCACTCACCCGTAGCCACCTGCGGACCGGTAGCTGATCCCTTTCAGGCGCGCGTTGGGGAGGACGCCGAGGGATCGCTCCAGCCCGCGGCGCGCTTCGCGATCCGCGTCGAGCACCGAGATCGCGAGCTCGTCGAGGTGCGCGAACGGCGAGGAGCGCTCCGCGATCTCCTGGACGCCGCGGGGGAACATGGAGTCGAGCCGCAGCGACCGGAGGCGACGCACGACCCCCGACTCCACGAGCGCGTTCACGAGGGACGTGCTCGCCGGCCGCAGGTGGAGGTTCTCGAGGGCCGGCGCCTCCCAGGCGAGCCGCTCGATCAGCGCGATCGCCGCCCCGTCGGGATCGCGGTGCAGCACGAGCGACAGGGACGCGAGCGAGGGGGTCTCGAGGTGCGCGATGGGCGCGCCGAGAGGCGCGTTCCGCAGGAACGGCAGGTGCACCGAGAGGGACCGCAGCGACGCCGACCGGATGTCGAGCCCCTCGAGCGCGGGACCGCGCAGCGTCAGGGAGACCAGCGAGCGGAGATGGGACAGGTCGATGGGCGACCCGACGGCGCCGGTGAGGTGGATGCGGAGCCGCCTCAGGCTCGTGGACCGCACGTCGGAGAGGCCCGCCAGCAAGGGGCCTCCGGCGTCGCCCTCCGCCCGGAGCACGTGCACGAAGGCCCCGGCGGGCGAGGACAGCAAGGCGAGCGCGCCGGGCACGGCCGCGACGGACCGCCGGAGCACGACCTCCCGGACGAAGCCGTGCTCGAGCTCGAGGGAGGCGTCCTGGGAGGTCAGCAGCGCCTCGACGGACGGAGCGACCGACAGGAGGGGCGCGTACCAGCCCTCGGCGGTCGCCTGGAGGAGGTCGACGGCCTCGCCCGGCATCCCCGCAGAGGCGAGCGCGATGGCCTCGCCGCGCGGATCGCCCTGCTCCTCGAGCCAGTCGGCGAGCACGGACCACGCCGCGTCCTCGCCGGCCAGCACGGGCTCGACCAACGCGCGGGGGACCGTCAGGAGCGCCGGCAGGACGGGGTCCCGCGCCGGTCTCGGCCTCTCCGGGAGTCGAAGGAAGATGGCATCGGTCGCGGAGGCCGGCACGAGGTCGCGCGGCGTGCGCCCGGTCAGCGTGCGGGCGACGGGGTCCGCGTCGCGGTCGAGCAGCAGGGCGACACCCGGCGCGATCCCCGCCGCCGCCGCGTGGTGCAGCGCCGTCCACCCGAGCGCGTCGCGGGCGTTCGGATCCGCGCCGCGGTCGAGCAGGTGGCGGAGGGCCGCGGGCTGGTGGTGGTACCGGGCCACGTGGTGCAGCGCCGTGCGTCCGAAGGGCCCGCGCGCATCGAGGTCCACACCCCATCCGACGAGGGCGTCCAGCACCTCCGGGTGGTGCGCGACGAGCGAGACGGGGGTGCGTCCGCCGTGGTCGCCGCGGTGCGGGTCTGCGCCCGCGGCGATCAACGGTCCCAGGGCCGCGATCAGCCGGGGACGTGCGTAGGTCGGATGGCCACCCGCACCCGCCACGGCCCGGTGCAGCACCGTCGATTCCTTGCGGGCGTTCGGATCCGCTCCCCGCGAGAGCGCCCGCGCGATCCCGCCTGCATCACAGCGCGCCGCAGCCGCGAACAGGGCCGCGTCGGCGCCCTTCTCGCGCACCTGCGCGAGCCGGGTCGGCACCCGCTCGCGCTCGCCGAGGAACAGCACGATGCAGTCGTCGTTGATCGCGGACACCCCGCAGCCGGTCGACCACAGCGCGACGAACGGCGCGTACAGCCCCATGCGGTCGGGCTTCGCGGCGTCCCGGGCCGCGGCTCGCGCGGCGGCGGCGTACACCCACCGGAAGGCGCCGGTGAGGGTGTCGGGTACCGCGGCGCCGTGGCCCTCCACGGCCAGCTCGAGCCCGCGGATCACGGGCTCGTGGCGCTGCCATCCCGTGGACCCCCAGCTCGAGTGCTTCCACACGACCTGCACCGGCGGACCCTCCCTCCGGAGGTCGGACCACAGCGCCGCCGCGAGCCGCCGGGCGTGATGCTCGGCCTCCACTACGTGCTCCGCGGCGCTCGCCACCATGCACGCGAAGGCCTTGTTCCCCGGCAGCGCGCCCACGGGGCGGGGCCGATCCATGTGCAGGTCGAGGATCCGCTCGTCCTGAACGCCCCGCTCGCTCGGCCCGAGCGCGAACGCCCTGTGCGCGGCCCCTTCACGAAGGACCGGGGCTTGCTGGAGCAGCTGGTGCCACAGGTCCGCCACGTCGACGGCGTCGCGCGCGAGCGTCCGGAACCGCGGCAGGTCCGGCCGGCGCTGCACCAGGAACCGGGCCTCGAGCGCTTCGAGCGACATCGCGCTCAGGTGCTCTCGTGCGGCGCCGGAGCGGGCGCCTCGTCCTCGGTGGGCTGGACGTGGAGGACCGACCGTTCGGAGGGGGCCGTCGCAGCCCCACGCTTCGACCGGGCCGCATCGGACGGACCGGGCCACAGAGCCCAGGCGATCGCCATGACGACGACCGCGAGCAACATGGTGCGTGTGGTGGTGGACCTCGGGAGCACGGCTCTCTCCTCACTCCATACGAACCCACTGGCGCGCGATCGTTCGTCAGAGGAACGTCGAGCGTGCGTCAGGGATTTGTCACCACCGCAGGTGGTCGCCGTTCTGGTGGCGGAACGTGCCGGACGTCTGCGGCGTCAGCTCGTCGATCCGGGACAACAGCCCGTCGGCCGCCTCGTCCGCGTCGATGAACCCGCTGCCGCCGGTCATTCCCGTGCGGACGTAGCCCGGGTGCAGCAGGATGACGCTCACCCCGCGCGGCTCGAGGTCGTGGGCCAGCGACACGCCCGCCATGTTCACGGCGGCCTTGCTCATCCGGTAGCCGTACATCCCGCCCGACGTGTTGTCGGCCACCGAGCCCATGCGGCTCGTGACGATCGCGACCTTCGCCCCCCGAGCGAGGTTCCCGCGCAGCGCGTGCGTCACCCGGAGCGGGCCCATCGCGTTCACCTCGAACTGGCGCCGGATCCGCGCTTCGTCGAGGTCTTCGAGGGACTCGCGCGACAGGATGCCCGCGTTGTTCACCAACACGTCGACGGCCACGCCTTCGAGCCGCTTCGCGAATGCCGCGACCGACACCGCATCCGCGACGTCGAGGGGCTCGACCCGCACGCCCAGCGCGTCGAGCTCGGCCGAGCCCTTGCGGCACGCCGCGATCACCGTGTCGCTGCGCGCCGCGAAGCGCTTCACGAGCTCGAGACCGATGCCGCGGTTCGCGCCGGTCACCACCACTGTCGCCATGCCGACCTCCGAGCGGCGACCGTAGTCACCCACGGAGCCGCGCACACCCCGCTACTGCGTGGTCAGCGTGTACTGGACGCAGGGCGAGTTGTCCTGCAGGCGGGCCTCTGCGTAGTAGAACGCGCCCTGGCCCGTGGTGTTCGTGAACGTGTAGCTCTCGTCGTCGTCCACCGAGCCCGACACGCCGACGACGGACCCGTTCGGATTGCGGATGTAGAGGTCGATGTCGCCCTCGGCGTCGGAGAACGCGAGATTGACGGTCATCGTCTGCCCGTTGGCGACGAAGAACTGGAAGAAGTCGCGGTCGGAGGCCTGCGTGAGCGCCAGGTCGACCGGCGGGAACACGGCCATCGCGGTCTGCCACGTGTCGTTCGGCTCGTACAGGTCTTCGCCGCACGGCACGGGCGCGACGATGTTCGCCGTGAGCGCGTAGGTCTGGCAGTCGTCGTCCGTCACCACCTGCGCGTAGTAGGTGTAGGTGGCGCCGAGGTCGTTGACGAGCGTGATCTCCTCGAAGTTCCCGGTGCTCTCCGAGGCCGCGATCTCGGCCCCCGAGCCCGCGAGCCCGTAGAGGTCGACGTTCCCCTGCCCGGCCGAGAAGTCGACGCGGATCGTCGCCGTTCCGCCGTCTTCGATCTCGAAGTGCCAGAAGTCGGGGCTCGCGTAGCTCACGAGGAACGCGTTGCCGTTCGCGATGGGGTACGCGATCGGGATGGCGTCGTTGGGCTCGCTCGCGTCGTCGGGGCAGAACGGCACGTCGGTGTCGGTGTCGGCATCCGCATCGGCGTCGGCATCCGCATCGGCGTCGGCGTCCGTGTCGGCATCCGCGTCCGTGTCGGCGTCGGAGTCCGTGTCGGCATCGGAGTCCGCATCGGCATCGGAGTCCGCGTCGGCGTCGGCGTCGGTCTCGACGGGGACCAGATCCTTCTGGGACGGGCACCCGAGCAGGAGCAGGGGCAGGGCGAGGAGCAGCGTGCGGTTCGTCATGGACGCATTGTAGCCGCACGCGCCGCCTGCCGGATGCCCCGCTACGGCTCCGGCTGCGCGACCTCTTCGTCGAGCGTGTCGCCGACCGCATTGCACAGGCAGCGGAGCACCTCGATCCGCGCGAGCCGCTTGTCGTTCGCGGGCACGAGGTTCCACGGCGCCAGGGTGGTGCTCGTGTGCTGGACCATGTCGTTCACCGCCAGCTCGTAGTCCTTCCACTTCTTGCGGTTCCGCCAGTCCTCGTCGGTGATCTTGTGCACCTTCCACGGCGTCTTCTTTCGCTCCTCGAAGCGCTTCAGCTGCTCGTCGGGGCTGATGTGCAGCCAGAACTTCGAGACCGTCATCCCGTGGCGCACGAGCTGCTGCTCGAAGGTGTTGATCTCGTGGTACGAGCGCAGCCACTCCGGCGGCTTCGCGAAGCCCTCGACGCGCTCGACGAGCACCCGGCCGTACCAGCTCCGGTCGTAGACCGTCAGGAAGCCCGCGCGCGGCAGGTGGCGCCAGAACCGCCACAGGTAGTGCTGCGCGCGCTCCTCGTCGGTCGGGCTGGCGATGGGGATGACGCGCATCAGCCGCGGGTCCACGGGCTCGATCACCCGCCGGATGGCGCCGCCCTTGCCCGCGGCGTCCCACCCCTCGAACACCACGACCGTGCTGCGCCGGGCACGGTAGGCCAGCCAGGTGAGCCGGTTCAGCTCGGTCTGCCAGTGCGCGAGGTGCCGCTCGTAGGTCTTCTTGTCGAGGGACCGTTCGAGGTCCACCGAGTCGAGCACCGTCCGTCGCTTGCCGGGCGGGTCGAGCGCGGCGACGGCCTGGCCCTCGTCGGCCGGGGCGCCCGTGAGGCGCGCCCGCATCGCGTTGAGCAGGGTGCGGCCGACCGTCAGGTCGCGGTAGCGCGCATCTGCGGCCTCCACGACGTACCAGGGCGCCGCGCCCGTGTCGGTGAGCCTGAGCGCGGCCTCGGACGCCTCCTCGAACGCGTCGTACCGCGCGCCGTACTCCTCGGTGAGCGGCGAGACCTCCCAGTTGCGCCCCATGGCCGCGTCGCTCTTCCAGCGCTTGTGCTGCGCGTCTTTCGACAGGTGCAGCCAGAACTTCACGAACAGCGTGCCGTCCTGCGAGAGCATCCGCTCGAACGCCTTGATCTCGTGCATCGCCGTCTCGAAGGCCTCGGGCTCGATGCGGTCGAAGGCGCGCTCGACGATGGGGTCGGTGTACCAGGACCCGAAGAGCACCCCGAGGGTCCCGCGCGGCGGCATCGTGCGCCAGAACCGCCACCAGTGCGGCCTCTCGCGTTCCTCGTCGGTGGAGCTCCAGTAGACGTGCACCGACATCCCCCGCGCGTCCATCCACGAGGTCAGGCGGTTCACGAGGTCGCCCTTCCCCGCTCCCTCCACGCCCGAGACGATGACCACGACGGGGATCCCGGCCTTCGCGATGGCTCGCTGCGTGATGAGGAGCTCGGTGCGCAGGTCCGGCTCCAGCTTGTCGAATTCCTTCTTGGAGACGGTGCGTCCCAGCTCTGCGGTCTCGAACACGGGGACCTCCCGCCGCGATTCTACTGCCAGGCTACGTGGCGCCCATGGACGAAGACGACCGCGAGTACACCGACGCCGTGCCGTTCCCCGACCGGCTGGTCATCGAGCCCATCGGCGTGGTGCGGTCTGCGTACCTCCAGCGCCACGGCACGCCGCGCCAGCCCGGCATGACCTCGGTGCGCGAGCGCGACGACTCCGAGGGCGAGGTGCACCTCTTCCCGCACCGGGTGCCGGCCGAGGCCCTGCAGGACCTCGCGGGATTCAGCCATGCCTGGATCGTCTCGTGGTTCCACCTGAACGGCCCGCGGAAGCGCCCGCTCGTGCGCCCGCCGCGCGGCGGCCCGAAGCGCGGCGTGTTCGCGACGCGAGCCCCGCATCGGCCCGTGCCCATCGGCCTCTCCGCGGTCGAGGTCCTCGGGGTCGAGGGCCACGTGCTGCGGGTGCGGGGGCTCGATCTGCTCGACGGCACGCCCGTGCTCGACCTGAAGCCCTACATCCCGGATTTCGACGCGATTCCGGACGCCCGCCGCGGTTGGCTCGAAGATTGCTGACGCCGCGGGAAATTCCGGCTACCCTTCCCGTCCGGAGGGGATCCATGTCCCGCATCTCTATGATCGCAGTTTTCGCCCTCGTCGCGTGCAATGGCGCAGACAAGGGCTTCGTCGTCTACAACACCCCGCCCGCCGTCACCATCTCTGCGCCCCTCGAGGGTCAGGTCTTCGACGCCGGCGAGCCCGTCTACTTCACCGGTCAGGTCGTCGACGACAGCGACGTCACGGCGCTCGACGTCGAGTGGACGAGCTCCCTCGACGGCATCCTGCCCGACGCCGATCCGCCCAACCCCGATGGGCTCGTCGAGTTCGTCAGCACGGCGCTGGGCTCCGGCACGCACGTGATCACGCTGCGCGCCACCGATGCCGGCAACGAGCAGGGCGAGGCCACGGTCACGATCCAGGTCGGCGACGCCGAGATCCCCGTCGACGAGCCCACCATCGAGATCATCAGCCCGGCGCCCGGCATCACCGGCATCGACGGCGAGCCCTTCACCTTCGCCGCCCACGTCGAAGACGCGAACGACCCGCCCGCCGCGCTCTCGGTCGAGCTCCAGTCGTCCAGCACGGGCTTCATCTGCTTCATGGTGCCCGACGGCAGCGGCAACGGCTCGTGCCAGGGCACCCTGCCGCTCGGCCAGCACCTGCTCACGTTCACGGTCGACGACACCGACGGGTTCTCGGCTTCGGCGAACGTCGTGTTCGACGTGGTCGACCGAAACGACGCCGACCTCGACATGGATGGGCACACGCCGAACGGCGGCGACTGCAACGACAGCGCGCCCACGATCTACCCGGGTGCGCCCGAGGTCTGCGACGGCCTCGACAACGACTGCAATCCCAACACCGAGATCGACGTCAACAGCCCCTGCTACGACGACGACCTCGACGGATACTGCGAAGCCCCACCGTGTACCAACGCGACGAACACGATCCCCGACTGCGACGACTCCACCGAGCTCGTGAGCCCGGAGGCCACTGAGGTCCAGAACCTCGAGGACGACGACTGCGACGGCCTCATCGACGAGGGATTCCCGAACTACGACGACGACGGCGACGGCTACTGCGAAGCGCCCCCCTGCGTGAACGCGGCGGGCACCCAGCAAGACTGCGACGACGCGAACGGTCAGGTGAACCCCGGCGCGCCCGAGATCTGCGGCGACGGCGTCGACAACAACTGCAACACGCTGACGAACGAGCAGAACGCCATCGGGTGCTCCATCTTCTTCGCCGACAACGACGCTGACGGGTACGGAACATCTGCCTCGAACGCCTGTTACTGCGAAGCCCAGTACCCGTACACCGGGGCCAACACCACCGACTGCGACGACAACAGCCCGGCCGTGCATCCCGGACAGACCCAGTGGTTCAGCGCCCCGCGGTCGAATGGCAGCTTCGACTACAACTGCGACGGCCAGCAAGAGAGTCGGTACACCACGGGCGGTGGAACCTGTTCGTTGGGCCAGTTCGACTGCAACGGCACCAGTGGCTGGGTGGGCGCCGTTCCTCCGTGCGGTGGGGCCGGGCAGCGAATCTCGAGCTGCGACTTCAACCTCAACGAAACCTGTGCCGTGTACTGCGGCGCGGCCTGTGTAGGGTACGGCTTCTTCTCCAGCCAGTGCTCGAGCTGCGAAAGCAACGCGCCGTTCGGTCTCTGCAACGGCGGGTACGCGACGTGTGACATTTCCTACGGCGGCAGCCTGCAAGAGTGTCGCTGAATCGCACAATATTCCTCGTCGCATTCGCGTCGGGGTGTTTCGTCACCCAGAACGAGGTCGAGCGCGCGCTGGACCGCGACCGCGACGGCTTCCTGCCTGTCCAGGCCGGCGGTGACGACTGCGACGAGGGCCAGCCGGACGTGAATCCGGCGGCCCCCGAGATCTGCAACGACGGCATCGACAACGACTGCGACGGGGTGCCGGACGACGACGGCATCGGCTCCCGGATCTTCTTCCGCGACGAGGACGGCGACGGCTACGGCGTCGCCGGCGGCGAAGAGCGCTCGGCCTGCACGCGGCCCGAGGGATTCGCGGAGCTCGTGGGCGACTGCGACGACACCGACCCCGCCTTCAACCCGGCCGTCGAGGATCTGTGCGACGGGCTCGACCAGAACTGCGACGGGCAGCCCGACGACGACTCCCTCCTCGTCGAGCGCTTCTACGACGGGGACGGCGACGGCTTCGGCACCGTCGAGTCCGCCATCTTCACGTGCCAGGACGACGCTGCGTACGTGGCGCTCCCCGGCGACTGCGACGACGGCGACCCGACGGTCAGCCCCGCCGCCATCGACCTCTGCGACGGCATCGATCAGAACTGCAACGGCCTCGTCGACGAGAACGCCGTGTCGTACGTCCAGTTCCGCGACGACGACGGCGACGGCTTCGGTCGGGACGACGACTCCGACATCTACTGCGATGCGCTCCCCGGCTTCGCCCCCGTGGGCGGCGACTGCGCGGACGACGACGCCACCGTGAGCCCCGTGGCCATCGACCTCTGCGACGGGGTCGACCAGAACTGCAACGGCCTCGTCGACGAAGACGACGTGTTCCGGTTCCTCTACTTCGATGCCGACGGCGACCTGGCGGGAACGGACGACAACGTCATCGAGAGCTGCGCTGTGGTGCAGGGCTTCGTCCTCGTCAGCGGGGACTGTGACGACTCCGATCCGACCATCGGGCCCCTCATCCCGGACGTGTGCGACGGCGTGGACCAGGACTGCGACGGACAGGTCGACGACGACGCCCTGGTGACGCTCTACTTCGCGGACGCCGACGGCGACGGCTCCGGCGACCCGCTCGCCTCCGTCCAGGCCTGTGCCCCGCCGTCCGGACACGTCCTCGACGACAACGACTGCGACGACACCGACCCGGGTATCCGGCCGGGAGCCGCGGACCTCTGCGACGGGATCGACCAGGACTGCGACGGGGCCATCGACGAAGGCGCGACCTTCGTGACGTACTACCGCGACAACGACCAGGACGGCTTCGGCAACCCCGACAACACCGTCACGACCTGCGACGCCGCGCCGTCGGGCTACATCCCCGACGCGGGCGACTGCAACGACAACAACGCCAGCGTGGTGGTCCCGACGTGGTATCGCGACCAGGACGGCGATCTCGTCGGTGGGGACGAGAGCATCCAACAGTGCACGCGTCCCACCGGCTACCGCGCGACCACTGGCGACTGCGATGACACCGATCCCGCCAGAGCACCCATGTTCACGGAGATCTGCCGCACAGGCATCGATGAGGACTGCGATGACGCAACGGACTGCCTCATGCCTTCGCTTCAGTTCGTGCCGTTCTCCGGAGTACCCGATCCGGCGATCTGGTCGATATTCGATACACCGGTTGGAACCGACGCAATTTTCACGATCGGCAACGTCGTCGGGGACGGGTCACCGGACTTCTTGATCGTCGACGTAGATGCTCCGTGGAGCCAAGTCGTGGACGGCTCGACGCTGAATTTCCTCTCCTCTTCCGCTCGAATCAACGGAATCGCCTGCACCGAACCCCATACCGCCAACCTGACGGGCTCGGCGCACGAGGAGCTCGCCTGCTTCGACTTTGCAGTGAACGGCGGACTTAAGGTGTTTCGGGGTGGGGCTTCGTTCAACACCACGCCCATTGCCTCCTACACGGCCAACTACTCGAACCGCTTCGCCCTCGTTTCGGACGGGCCTCTTGGGCCGGGTCTGTGGTTCGATGTGGCATCCGAAGTATCCTTCACTCCTTTCGCGTCCTCCATTGGACAGGACGCTGCCGCCACTTCCACGGCCAGCGTTCAGGTGGATGGAAATCCGCAGTCCCTCCCGAGTTGTGAGAGCTCAGGTTGCTTTGTGGTGGAAGCCAGTGGAGATGGAATCTACGTTTTCGGTGGGCTGACCCCGGGCGTTCATGACGCTTCGGAACACTTGGCCCACTTCGCCCAGAACCCGTCCGATCTCGCCCTGGGCGTGGCTTCCACTACGCTCGATGTAGTCGGGGCCGATGGCATACCCGACCTTGCATTGATCCGATTCGGGACAGCCTTCAGCATCGAGATGATCCCCGGCCCGGTGGGTAGCAGCTCGACAATCCAGGCCTATTCCCACCCCACGAACGCTGCGTCCGCAATCGGCTTGCCAGTGGGTGACATGGACGGCGACGGCATCGTGGAGTTGGTGAGCAACTACGGGAGCGGCATGGTCATCGTGCACTCCACCGATCTCCGCGATCCCCCATGGTCCACCGTGCTCAACGGGACGCCTTGGCTTCCGGACCAGCTCGTGTTCATCGACTTCGATTCCGACGGATTCCAGGACATCTTGATGCAGGCAAGCTACAACGTCGACAACCCGGGCTCCTACCCGCCCTTGCGTGTGCTTCACGGCAACGGCATCTGACCGGCCCCTGACACCCACTCCGCGCGGCCCGGGCTACACGTCAAGCCTTGGAGGACGCATGCGCGCGCTCGCACTCGCTGCCCTGCTCGCCGGGTGTACCGGCGGAGAGCCCGAAGACACCGGGCCCCCCACGGTCCCGCTCGACCCCGACGTGACGAGCTGGTCGCCCGAGTTCGCGCCCCTGCCGCAGGTCGCGCGCGTCGTGTTCCTCGGGGACTCGATCACCGCAGGGTACGGCATCGCGAACCAGGAGGTCAGCTACGCCGAGCTCCTCGTGGCGAACGCCGACGACGCCTGGCCGGGCTTCGCCGGAGACGACCTCACCGCGCGGTACGGCGCGCCCGAGGTGATCGACGTGTCGCGGTCCGGCGCCGAGACGCCCGACATCCTCGACCGCCAGATCCCGAACCTCGACGAGGCGCTCGACGGCCCCGCGAGCGGCCCGACGCTGGTGTTCGTCACCATCGGCGGCAACGACATGACCGGCGCGCTCGTCACGCCCGGCGCCCTCGACACCGTGGCCGACGACATCGAAGCCAACATCCGCGAGATCGCCACCGAGCTCAACGACCCGGCGCGGTTCCCGGACGGCGTGCTGCTGTCGCTCACCAACGTCTACGAGCCCACCGACGGCGAAGGCCAGGCCGACCAGTGCTTCATGGGGCTCGACGTGTCCGGCGTCGAGCCCGTGCTCGACGACGTGAACGCGCGCACCCTGGCCCTCGCGCAGGAGATCGGCTTCGCCTGGGTCGACCTGCGCGGCCACTTCCGCGGCCACGGCTGGAACCACGAGCGCACGTCCATGGACGCGTACGACGCCGACGACCCGACGCGCTGGTTCCAGGAGGACTGCATCCACCCGAACAAGCGCGGGCACCACGAGATCCGCCGCCTGTTCCTCGCGGCGAGCGACAACCTGCCGCTCGAGCTCTGGGTCCCCTGAGGGCCGCGACACCGGGTACGCTGGCCCCATGTTGCTCCTCGCCCTGCTGACCGGCTGCGGCACGAGCTGCGAGGTCGACGCCCCGCTCGACTACGCCGGCCCGGCGAACTGGCTGTGCACGCCGGACGACCCCGGCGCGTGCCCCGACTCGCTGCCGCTCCGCACGGTCGCGGCCGACGGCTCCGTCACGGATGGCGCGATCGAAGCCGACCCCGCGCCGGCCATCGCGTGCTTCGCCGTGTACCCGACGCTCGACCTGCGGCTCGCCCCCGGCCTGCACCACGATGTCGCGAACGTCCCCGGGCCGGAGGGCTGGGCGCGCAGCCAGGCCGGGCCGCTCCGCGAGGTGTGCGACCTCTACGTGCCCGTGTACCGCCAGGTCCTCCTCGGCACGTACGTCACGAACAACGCCGAGAAGCAGGCGCAGTGCTTCGACTCCGCGTTCGGCGACGTGCTGGCGGCCTTCGAGGAGTTCCTGCGCCGCGAGCCCAACCGCCCGTTCGTGCTCTTCGGGCACAGCCAGGGCGGGCAGCACCTGTCGCGCCTGATCCGCGAGCGCATCGAGACCGACCCCGCCGTGCTCGCGCGCATGGTGGTCGCCTACCCCACCGGCTGGCCGCTCGGCACCGACGCCGGCAGCACGACGGGCGGCTCGTTCGAGACGGTCCCCACGTGCAGCGCCGCGGCCCAGACGGGCTGCGTGGTCGGGTTCCGCACGTACGTCGCGGATCACCCGCGCCCCGAGGTGCATCCCGAGAACTTCGAGGGTGACCAGGCCGTGTGCGTCGACCCCGCCTCGCCCGACGACCCCGAAGCGCGCGCCACGCTGGCCGCCTTCACGATGGCCGCCGACCACAGCCTGCTCACGCCGCCCCCCGGCACGCCGACCGACGCACTGGTCCGCTACGAAGGGGCGTTCGAGGCGACGTGCCGCGGCGAAGGCCAGGACATCGGGCTCGAAGTGCGGTGGGCGCGCTCCGACGACCCGCCCGTCGACCTCGACCGGAAGACGGTGAGCGGGACGAACGGCTCGCACGTGCTCGACCTGAACCTCACCGGCGCCGACATCGTGCAGGACATCCGGCGCCGCGCCTCCGCGCTCCCCTGACGCCTGTTCCGCCGGCCACCGCCCGCAAGCGGGCGTCGTCCCGACGGAATCTCAACTGCTGAATGGTCTTGACGAGACCGTCAAGGCGTTTCGAGCGTGACGACGAGGTCGTACGGGCCCTGCGTGCTCGCCGCGTAGCCGCGGACGTGCAGGTAGTACGTCCCCGGCTCGACCGTCGCGGTCACCGCGAAGTTCAGGCCCTGGGTGTCGTCGTTCAGATCGAGCTGCGTGCCATCCGCCGCGTACAGCGTGCCGTGCGTGTCGGTCGCCCCCTCCGAGAACGCCGACAGCGCACCGCCCACGAGCGCCTCGATGCGGAACACGTCGACGTCGCCGGCATCCAGCACGGCGGACTGCTCGTTCGTGCCGACGGCATCGAAGCGGATCTCGGTCGCCGACGCCTGGTCGTTGCCGTGGTCGTCGGGCGGCGCCACCGTCGTCACGACGAGCTGGTAGCCGCCCGTCGTCGTGGCGCTGTAGCCGCGCACCCGCACGATGTAGGCCGAGGCCGTCGCGTCGAGCTCGAGCTTGAAGTTGCGGTCGGCGCCGGTGTCGTCGTCGGTGGCGAGCTCGGTCCCGTCGGTGGACTGGAGGTGGCCGAAGGTGTCGGTCGCGCCCGTCGTCTCGATGGTGACGTGGTGCCCGGGCGTGACGGAGATCCGGAAGAAGTCGTCGTCCCCCGCCTCGATCGTGCCGACCGTGGTGGAGCCCGCCTGGACCGGCGTCGCGTCCGCCGCGGTGTCGCCGTGATCGTCCTGCGGAGCGGCACCGCAGCGCGCGCCGTACAGGGTGTCGATGCCCGCGAGGTCTCCCGGCGACAGCCGCGTGCGCTGGTGCTCGCCGATGTAGGACCCGTCGAGGTGCGTGATCGTGCAGCCCGACGTGTCGCTCCATGTGCACGTGCCCGAGGCGAACGCGCCGGACGAGTAGTGCATGACCGACCCGAAGTCGTAGGGCCCGAGGTCGCGGCCGGACTGGTTGCGCTCCTCGTAGGTGCGGAAGTTGTGCGCGTGGGTGCTCTGGATGTTGTTCCAGTGCTTCGTCACGTGCTCGTCGGCGTCCGCGCGGGACTGCTCGTGGAAGAACCCGACGGCGTGGGCGATCTCGTGGATGGCCGCGCCGGTGCCGCAGTTGCTCGCGAGGGTCAGGTCCTGCACGCCGCCCTGCCGGCCGACGTAGGAGGAGCAGCCGCCGCCGTCCTTCACGCGGATGCGCGCGCTGGCGCTCGCGTTCTCGACGAAGGTGAGCGCCGTGTTGGCGTTCCAGTGGTCGACCGCGCGGAGGAAGTCGGCCCGCGCGGAGGCGGTGATGGAGCTGTCGAAGCTGTACGGGATCTCGCAGGTCGGCCAGACCTGGGACGACCGCGCCGTGCCGGCCGACCGGTTCATCAGGTCGGACGCCTCGCCGAGGAGCATGTCGCCCCCGGCGACGGCCATGCCGGACTGGACGACGAACGGGACGACGAGGATGGCGCCGTCGGCCGCTTCGACCTCGACCTCACCCTGGCCTTCGATCCGGGCACCGGGGAACGCGATCTCTTCGGTCGGATCGGCATACTTGTCGAGCGATCCGTCCATCGCGGAGAACGGCGTGCACGCACCACCAGCCAGGGCCAACCAGGCCCAACCCAAACGCATGGCAACTCCAAGACAACGCCAATCAAAAGGGTGCGGGCCGGGTGCATGTCGGCGCGCGCCGGAATCGTACGCAGACCCCGGAACAGAATGCAAGCTCTGGATCGCGACCGATGTCCGTCGGGTCCCACCCCAAACGGACATCGGTCGGTGTTATTCGCCGACCGTGACCCTCGATCACCTCGCCGACGACCTCGAACGCGCGCTCGATGCCGAGCCGCCGACGCACCTGTCGCGCAACCGCGCGCCCGCGGAGCTGCTCGTGCCGCCCGACGTGGGCGATCTGCTCCGCATGGCCGCGGTCGACTGGGCGATCGTGATCGGCGCGTGGGCCGCCATGGCCGCCCTCCCCGTGTGGACGTGGCCCGCGTGGATCCTCGTCGTGACCGGGCGAATCCACGGGTTCGGCGTGCTGCTGCACGACGCCGCGCACATGCCGCTGAAGCGGAAGACCGCGCAGGTGCGCCTGCTCGAGGTCCTCTGTGGATACCCGCTCGCCACCACGCTGAACGCGATGCGCTACCACCACCTGCGGCACCACCGCGACAGCGGCATGCCGACCGACCCGTACTTCAAGGCGGGCGTCGAGGAGCGTCCCGTGCTGTACGCGCTCAACGTGCTGCGCGGCGTCCTGCTGATGCCGTTCTGGACGGTGCGCACCGTGTTCGGGCTCGTCGCCTGGGCCCTGCCCGGCTTCCGGACGACGTATGCGCGTGTGTTCCTGCAGGACCGCTCGGGCCTCGACCTCACCGAGAGCCGCGAAGTGCTCGCGTGCGCGCG
Organism: Alphaproteobacteria bacterium; assembly: GCA_020632875.1. Taxonomy (GTDB): domain Bacteria; phylum Myxococcota_A; class UBA796; order UBA796; genus JACKEQ01. The sequence continues at coordinate 212,519 of JACKET010000001.1, read as the reverse complement.
GGAGGATCTCGGGCAGCTCGTCTTCCAGCTCGGTGTGGCGGGGCTCTTCGTGGCCTTCCCGGGCGCCGTGCTCTGGGGGTACGTGGTGCCGGGCACCCTCGCCGGGCTGCTCGCCGCGCGCCGGCTGCTGGTCGAGCACCGCTACGTCCCCACACCCGACCGCCGCGTCGAGACCCTGCTCGCGACGACGAACGATCACCAGATCGGCAGCCCGCTCGCGTGGCTCGTGGCGCCCCACCACATCGGGTACCACGTCGTGCACCACGTCCACCCGTCCGTCGGATTGCGCCATCTTCCGGCGCTCCGGGACTGGTACGTCGCGAACACTCCGGGATACCCGGCGCCGCGATGATCGCGCTGCAGACCGAGCACTTCACCGTCCACCAGGCGACCCCGGCCGACAACCGCGACATCTGCCGGCTGTTCCGCGAGGTGCACGTCTCGGGCGAGCTCGACCTGAACCAGGAGCGCGACCCCGACTTCTTCGCGCTCCAGGCCCTCCACCACGGCGATGCGCGCACCTGGGTGGCGCGAGACCCCGAGGGCCGCGCGAGCGCCATCTTCTCGGCGATCGCGCGCCCCGCGTACCTCGACGGGCAGCTCACGCGCAGCGCATACCTCTGCGATCTCCGCGTCCGACCCGGCTTCCGCGGGGGAGCCCTGCTGCTGCGCCACTACCACGACCTGCTGAAGGTGCTGCTCGACGACCTCGACGTCCGCGTGTGCACGACGGTGGTGTTCGACGACAACACGCGCGCCCACCAGGCCCTGCTGGGGGCCTCCGCCGCGCGACGTGGCCAGCCGACGTACCGGCCGATGACGCCCTTCGACATGGTGTCCGTGCAGTTCACCCGACGCAGACGGGCTCCGAAGCGCACCGTCCACAGCGCGACCCCCGCCGACATCGACGCGCTCGCCGCCTTCCTCGACCGCCGCGGCCGGGAGCGCCTGCTCGGCGAGGTCTTCGCGGACGGCCTGCTCCAGAAGCGGCTCGCCGACTGGCCGGGGCTGTCGATCGACGACTTCCTGCTCGTGAAGGGCGACTCCGGCCAGATCCTCGGCTGCGTCGCGCCGTGGGACACGTACGACGTGAAGCGCACCCGCGTGCTCGGCTACCACGGCCGGATGAAGTGGGTGAAGCGCGGCTTCGACGTGGGCGCCGCGCTGCTCCGGTGGCCGAAGCTCCCTGCGGCCGGCGACTGCTTCCGGTTCGCGTTCCTCACCCACCTCGAGGTCGAGGACGACGACCCCGAGCTGCTCGAGCCCCTCCTTCGCGAGGCCTACCGCCGGCTCCGGCCGAAGGGGCTGCACTTCATGTCGGCCTGCGTCCCGCGGGGGAGCCGCCTCGAAGCCGCGTTCTCCGGCTACACCGTCCAGCACACGGCGATGACGCTCTACGCGGTCCATCTCCCGGGCGGCCCCCTGGCCGAACGCTCCTTCAAGACGCTCGCGCCCGGCTTCGAGATGGCCCTGTCCTGACGAGCCCCCGAGGAGGCCCGCGACGATCGGGCCCTCCCCGGCCGACTCTGGCGAGAGGACGCGCGCACGGGACGGGCGGATCGATCGGACGACACGGGCGTGGTGTACGATCGGGGCGGACCCATCGTCGGGGGGTGCGATGCTGGTGTTCACACTCTTCGGCTGCCCGTACATCTTCGGTCCGCCGGACTACACGAACGTCGATGAGCCGGATGTCGACACCGACGCCGATGCGGACGCCGACACCGACGCGGACGCCGATACCGATTCGGACGCAGACGCGGACTCCGACGCCGATACCGATGCGGACGCCGATACCGACACGGACGCGGACGCCGATACCGACACGGACGCCGATGCCGACACCGACGCGGACACCGACACCGATGCGGACGCTGATTCCGACACAGACGCGGATGCGGACACCGACGCAGACGCGGACACCGATGCAGACGCGGACGCAGACGCAGACGCGGACACCGACGTAGACGCGGACACCGACGCAGACGCGGACACCGATGCAGACGCGGACACCGATGCAGACGCGGACACCGATGCAGACGCGGACACCGATGCAGACGCGGACGCCGATGCCGACGCGGACGCCGATGCAGACGCCGATGCAGACGCGGACACCGACGCCGACACGGACGTCGACACGCCCGTCCTCTCGGACCTCTCCGCGTACCTCCGGAGCGGGCGGCTCGAACTGCGCTTCGTGGCGACCGACCCGAATGCCGATCTGCCCGGGGGCATCGCCCACTTCGTCGTGGGAGGCGTGCCGTACGACCTCGCCATCAGCGGGGGCCTCGACAGCTTCGTCGACGGCGGCACCTCCGTGGCGTTCGTGCCGTACAGCGCGGCGTGCGTCGGGGGGAGCGTCGGCGTGAGCCTGTACGTCGAGGACTCCGCGGGCGGGACCTCCGGGACGCTCGCGCACATGGTGTCGTACGGCGGTGCCGCGAACGTCGGATCGAACGACGTGCTCGGGCTGATCGCGCTGCCGTTCGTCGCCTGCGGCGGGAGCGCGGGCGGCGCGCGCTCGGCGTCGTTCACGGGCCCGGTGGGCGGGACGCGCTTCGAGATCGACAACCCGAACGCCAACCTGACCGTGGCCGTCGAGACGGGCGGCGGCATTCCGCTCGGCAGCAGCAGCTCCGGCGCACAGCCCGGTGCCGTCGAGGCCGCGCTGACCGGCAGCACGGTGTTCACGATCACGCGGTCCGGGGGGATGCCGGCCAACTGGGTGCTCGCCATCGACGGCGGATAGCGTCTCACGACGGGCCTCCGTCCTGCGCTATGGTCGCCGGATGGGGGAGGGTCGGATGACGTTCGAGAACGGTCCGTGGGGCGATCCGGGTGCGGATCTGGCAGCGATGGCGCGCGGCGTGGCCGAGCGGGGGCGCCCGTTCACCGGCGTGCTCGAGGATCGCGAGGTGACGTTGCGCGCCGACGGGTCCGTGGTCGAGCGGCTGTGGTCCATCACGGTGGTGCACGACCCGCACGGGCTCGGGATCGACGGGTACTCGGCGGTCTCGTGGCAGACCGACCGCGAGGATCGCCCGGTCGCCGAAGCCCGCGTCGTGCTCCCCGACGGCACCGAGCACCGGGTGGGCAGCGAGCAGCACCAGACCGTGCGCGAGGTCCAGATCGGCGCACACGTGCAGCGGCTCGAGGCCGTACCGCTCCCCGGGCTCGTGCCGGGCGCCGTGATCGAGCGTTGCTCGACCCGGGTGCGCCACGCGCTCGGCCCCGCCGGCGTCCGGGTCGCGTTCCCCGACGAAGGTCGCTTCCGCCTCCACGCCCACAGCGAAGAAAGCGCGATCGTCGCGGCCATCCGCGGCTCCGACATCCCCCTGCGGGTCGAGGGGGCCGACGCCTGGCTCGACACCGAGGTCGCCCGCACGACGAGCCGCCGGCTCGCACATCCCGACACGCCCTCCACGCCGATCCTGGCGATCGCCGTCACCGACGACCCGGCGCGCATCGCCGACGCCTGGCGGGCCCTCGCCCCCTCCGAGCCCGCGCCCGAAGCGCTCGCCGCCCGCGTACGGGACGCCGCCGATCCCGTGGCGGAGGCCCACCTCATCGCCGCCCGCGAGGTGCGCTTCGCCGTCTCGGGCGGGGCTCCCCGTCCCCACGGGGCCGTCGGAGGCGACCTGTTCGGCGACTGCCGCGAGAAATCCGCCCTGCTGGTCGCCCTGTTGCGGTCGGCCGGTGTGGGCGCCTCCGTCGCGCTGGTCGCCGGGAGCGAACCGGACGGCCCGGCGGGCCCGGTGTCGCTGCGGTTCTACGACCACGTGCTCGTGCGGCTCGACGACGGTCGCTGGGTCGACCCCTCCGAGCTCCGCCCGATCGGCTCGCTCCACTGGGCGCTGTCGGGCCGAACGGCGCTCGTCGTCGACGGTCCGGCACGTGGGCTCCACGTCCTCCCCCCCGCCGATGCGACCCACGACCGCCTCGTCATGACCCGCACCTACACGCCCGTCCTGCACGGTCCGACCTGCGCGGTCGAGACGGTCGAGGCGTCCGGCGCGCCCGCGTTCCTCTACTGGATCGACCCCGACGACGAGGAGCAGATCGCCGATCGCGCCGATGGCCTCGAGGGTGGCCACGCCGCGGGCATCGAGGTGCACGTCGACGCGGATCGGCTCCGGACGCGCCTCGTCGCCGACGACTGCGACCCCTTCTTCGAGGAGGGCCCGCTCGGGATCGCGTTCTCGCCCGCGCTCCAGCCGCTGTGCGGCTCGTTCGGGTACCTCGGCGAGCTGCTGGCCCGGACGGACGAGCCCGTCTTCCTCCCGCCCGTCCACAACCGCCTCGAGGTCCGACTCGACCTGCCGCGCGGCGTGCGGCCGGTGCGCCTGCCGGCCCCGGTGGAGCTCGCGTTCGGGCCGGTGCGGATCTCGATCCGGTGGTCGCTGGAGGGCGACACGACCGTGTGTGCGAGCTCGCTCGACCTCGGCACGGGCGAGCTCGACGTCGCAGCGGCGCGGGCGCTGGGCCGCTGGCTCGGGCAGTCGGCGCCGGAGGTGGTGCTCACCTGGGAGCCGCTGGAGCGGCTCGACGACGGCGATGCGCTCGGGGCCATCGATCTCGCCGGGTCGCTCGTGGCGTCGGCCCCGCGCGACGCCGTGCTGCAGGGGCTCCTCGCGCTCACACGTGCACGTCTGGGCCTGCGGGATGCGGCCATCACGGCCCTGCGCGCGGCCGAGGTCGACGACGAGGGCGTGCGCGAGGCGTGGGTGGCCCAGGTGTACGCGCTCGATCCGTCCGGGCGCGTCGGCACCGTCGGAGATCCGGAGGGCATCGTCGGCGCCCTGGAGCGCGCCGTGGCGCTCGGGAACACGGCGATGTCGGGGCGCCTCGCCGAAGCGATGTCCGAGCGGGGCGGAGCGCCCGGGGACGACGCGCTCGAAGCCCTGTACGCCGAGTGGGAGGCCGACGGAGACCCGTCCACCGCGTGGCGCATCGCCGAGGCCCTCGTGCGGGCGGGGCGTCCCGACGACGCGCTCGAGTTCGCCGAAGACGAAGCGCCCTGGCTCGACGGCGCGCCACGGATCGCCGCAGAAGCCGTCGTGAACGGCCTCGACGCGGGTCTCGCCGTCGCCCGCGAGGTCGAGGATCGCAAGGAGCGCGGGCGCGCGCTGGTCGAGGCGTGGTGGCTGCTCGTGGGCATCGGGCGCACCGACGTGGCGCGCGGGCTGCGCGGCGCGCTGATCGACCTGTTCGGCGCGGGCGCCCAGGACATGCTCGAGGACGCCCGGTCGCTCGAGGAGCTGGGGCCCGACGAAGCGCCCCTCACGGCCCTCGCGGCGCTGGTGCGGGCGGCGATCGCGAAGGATCCGGCGCTCGTGGTGGCCACGGGGCGCCCGGTCCCGCCGGACTTCGAAGGGCTCGCGAACCTCGCCGGTCGGTTCGGTGCCGACGCCGTGGTGGCGGCGCTCCTGGGCCGCGCGCGCGTGGTCGAGCGGAGCGGTGACGCCGCGTTGATCACCACGCGGGTGTCGGTGATCGAGCACACCGCGGTGGTGGTCCTCGAGGAGGGCCAGTGGCGGTGGCTCGCGGACGACGGGTGCCCGTACCCCTGTGCCGTCGCCGGGGTGGCCTGCGCGGACGCCGGCGATGCCGAGGGCGTGCTGCGCTGGCTGCGCTGGGAGGTCGAGCTGGTCGAGGGGATCGGGTTCACCGGCCGCGGGAAGGTCGCGGCATCCGGGCCCCTCGCGATGATGGCGCGGATGTCGGGGATGGGCGCCACCACGGGCCCCAGGACGCGGATGGGCGAGACGTGGAAGGTCCTCGACCGCCGCCGGCCCGAGCAGATCGAGGCGGTCGTCCGCACGCTCGCTCAGTACGGCGGGCGCGTGCCGATCGACTGGACGGGGATTCCCGAGCGGCTCCAGGCCCTGCTCGGCGTGTTCCTGTTCGAAGCTGCCTACGACCGCAGAGACTTCGAGCAGGCCGTGGTCTGGGCCCGCCGACGCGTCGAGCTCGACCCCGGCGACGACGAGACGCACTACCAGCTCGCGCTCGCCCTCGAGCGGGCAGGCGACCGCGACGGTGCGTTCGCGGCCATCGCCGACCTCGAGGCCTGTGCGCCCGGCGCACCGCACGTCCTGACCCGCAGGATGCGCGCCCACGCCCATTTCGGCGAGGTCGACGCCACGTTGGCCGTCGCGGCCGAGGTGGTCGACACCTTCACGCCCGACGAGCGCCTCTTCGGAACGGCGGGCTGGTACCTGCTGTTCGGCGACGACGAGCAGGTCGAGCAGGGCGCCGAGGCCATCGAAGCGGCGCTCGAGGCCGGCGAGTGCACCGAGGCCGACCTGCACTCAGCGGCCGTGGCGCGCCTGCTGCTCGGCGAGCCCGTTGGGGCGGTCGCGGCGATGCAGGATGCGGCCGAGCTGCGCGGGCTGACGCTCGGGGCGTGGGATCTCGTGCGGTCCGCGCTGGCCGGGTGGCTCGGGATGGCAGAGGTCGCGGACGCGCTCGCCGCGGGCTTCGCGGACGACGGGCCGTTCTCGGACGGCCGGATCCTCGCCCGCCTCCGCGAGGCCGTGCCGGCCTACTCCACGTAGCCGCGCACCGAACGACCGGAAATCCAGAGCCCAGGATCGACGGGCAGCGGGCTCGACGTAGCCCTGGGGGCCGGTTGACAGAGCCGGATGTCCGTTGTCTGCTGCCCTGTCACGACGAGGGAGACCGAGATGCCGCGACGACTGTGCCCATGCGACGGCCCCGGCTGGCGAACGACGGATCGCGGCTGATGGATGGGATCGACGCCCTGATGGGCCCGCGCCTGGCCGATGCGCTGCGTGCTCGGAATCGGCTGTCCGCCACGTACTCCACCCCGCGCAGCCGGCGAGTGCTGTTCGCAGGCCCCACGGACGACGCCGCCGAGGTCGGGCCCGACGCGACCGATCTGTGGTCGCTCTCCGTCCGTGGGCTGGCGCCCGATGACATCGCCGCGCTCCAGACCTTCCCTGCGCTCCTCTCGATGGCCAGCGCGGACCCGGCCGTCGTGGATGTGCTGCTGAAGCGGGTCAGCGCGAAGACGCGCGAGCTGCTCCTGTGGGGCGAGGCTCACCCGAACAGCGCGAAGCTCCTTAAGAAGTGCGCGAAGACGCTCCATACGCTGGTGCTCGCCGGCCGACACCTGGATGCGATCGACCAGGTGCGTGGAGCGAGGAAGGTCCACCTCCATGGTGCGACCGCCGCGCAGGTCGCGGCAGGGCTCCGGATCCCGAACCTGACCCACCTGTGCCTGCATGGATGCGAGGTGCCGGGGGATCTCCTCGCGCTGCGCCCCCCCGAGGTACAGGTGTTCGGCGAACGGCTCTGCCTGTCGAAGACGCTGTGGATGGTGCCCGCCTCCATGCGGACGGCGCTGCCCCCCGAGATGCCGGCGGGGCTCGTCGCGCTCGGGTTCTTCGGCCCCGGATCCCTGGATCTGGCAGGCCTCCCGCCGTGGGACGTGCAGCAGCTCAGGCTGGAGCACCTCACCCTCGAACACACCGAGGCCCTCGCGGAGCGTTCGCTCCGCGGTCTTCGCCTGTACCGGTGTGACGTGGGCGGCGCCGATCTCGCCATCCTCGACGAATGCACGAGCCTCACGTCGATCGACCTCACCGGGACGAGCTCCGCACGATCCCCCGCCAACGGCTGGCGGTCGGCGCCTCGGCCCGGTGTGGGCATGCCGGTCGAGATGGAGGACTACCAGCTCATCCTCGACAGCGGGCTGGAGCGCGACGACATCCTTCGCCGATGGTGCACGACCCTCGCGCGTTCACTCGAGGTCCTGACGGCCTTCCACCCGTGGGACCCCGGCCTCGTCGACGGCCTTCGAGCGGCCCGGACGAACACGTACTGGACGCAGATCCTCCTCGACGTGCGCGCCGCCATCGTCCGGCACGGGTCCCGGTACAAGCAGGCGACGCCCTACCGACAGGCCTACACGGACGCCGTCGAGGGCCTCATGCGGGCCTTCCAGGAAAGCGTCGTGGCGACCGCCCACGACGTCGTGGTGTCGCAGCCCTGGGCACTGGTGCAGCTCGGCGAGCTGACGGCGTTGTTCCACTATGCGGCGCAGGTGTGGAACGACGCGGACGACCCCCCTTCCCTGCCGTTCGACCTCGATGCATCCGTTCTCTACGAGACGATGATCCGCTTCGACTACCGGGTCCCTCCGGACTGCCCGCCCGAACCCGACGTCGGGCAGCGGTGGCGCGCGCTGTAGCGGGAGCAGTCCCCGATCCGCGACTACTCGACGTAGCCGAGCACCTCGAGCGCCGCGCGCGTGCCGGGGTCGACCGGCGCGCCGCCTTCCGCGAAGGGCCCCGCGACCCACGCCGCCTCGTCGGGCGTGGGTGCGCGCGAGACGCCCGACTGCACCGTGCGCACGGCGTCTCCGTCGCGCCAGACCGTGCGATCCGCGGCCTTCACGGCACGCCGGGGGATCTCCGCCGGGGCGAAGTCGCAGCCGAACAGCGCGCCCCACGCGTCCGTCGTGGAGGTCGGGTGCGGGTGGACCTCGCTCGTGGCGAGCGTCGCGCGCGGCGCGTCCCAGCCATCGAGCCGCGCGAGCATCCATGCGCCCAGATCGGCGAGATCGAAGGGCCCCGCGTCGATCGCGCCGCGCGGCAGGCCCGGGCCACGCACCACCAGCGGCACGTCGAGCAGCACGTCGTCGAGCCACACCATGTGCCCGAGCTGCCCGTGCTCCCCGAGCCGCTCGCCGTGATCGGAGGTCACCGCGACGAGCGCGTCTGGCCCGAACGCCGCCACGATCTCGCCCACCCGGGCATCGGCGTAGCGCACGCCCGCGTCGTATGCGTCGGTCGTCGCGCGCGCCCGATCGTCCGACACGCGGAAAGCCCCGTCCACACAGGCCGGTTCGTCGCCCACCGGCTCCCCCGACCCCTCGCACACACACCAGAACAGCGGCATGTCGCGCATCCAGCCGCGCGCCCGCATCGCGTCGACGGGCCCGAACCGCGAGCGATCGGCCTTCGGCAGCGTGCCGAGCGGCTCGTGCGCCTCGAGCAGGTTCACGAACAGGAACAGCGGCTCGCCCGCGGCATGCGCCTCCGCCGCAGCCCGCACGGCCGCGTCGGCGATGGCGCGCCCCCCGAGATCCTTCGGACGCCGCACCACGAGCGGCAGCAGGAGCTGCGACGCCAGCCCGTCGTCCCCGAGGAACCGGAAGTCCTCGAACCCGCGGTCCAGCCCCGTCCCGCCGGAGACCCACGCGTTCGCCGACAGCCCGACCGTGCGGTAGCCGCGCCGGTCGAAGGCCTCGGCCAGTGTCTCCACGTCCTCGCGAAGGTGGGGGTTCCCCGCGTGCGCGCCGTGCCGTGAGGGTGCGAGCCCCGTGAACAGGCTCGCGTGGGACGGCAGCGTCCACGAGCTCGACGCCCGCGCGCCCGTGAAGCGGAGCCCCTCCCGCGCCAGCGCGTCGATCGACGGCGTCGTGTCGCGGCCGTAGCCGTACGCGCCCACGTGGTCCGCGCGCAGCGTGTCGACGACGACGAGCACCACGTCCGGACCGGCCCCCCGGGTCCCCGAGACGACGGGACGGGCCGTCGGCCACAGCGCGACTCCAACGAGCAGGACGGCCGCCAGCACGGGGCTCCACGTCCTCACCATCGCGGGCAACCGCGCCGTGAAGGCCCAGGCGACGCACCCCAGCGCCAGGAGCCCGACGTGCAGGGGTCGCGGCACCACCCCCACGTCCGCGACGGCGACCAGCACGAGCCAGCCGAGCACGGGTCCGAAGCGCCCGGAGCGGGTCAGCGACGCGAGTCCCAGCACCGCGCCGAGCCCGATGTACGCGACGCCCCAGGCCGCGAGGTCGTCCCGGAGCGTCGCCAGCACCGAGACGCCGCCCACCCCGAGCACACCGACCGCCAGCGCGGTCACCTCCGCCGCCCACAAGAGCCCGCCCAGCACGGCGCCGTCCGTGGCCGCCGCGATCCGCCGCGCCACGGGAGCGTCCGAACCGCCGGGAGACCGCGTCATACCGCGGGTCTATCGCTCCCTCGCCGGATAGGCTCCCGCATGGCATGGCTCGCCCTGGCCCTGCTCGGCTGCAGGCAGACGTACGACGGACCGCCACCGGTGGGCGACGCGGCCGTGGTGTACGGCCGGGTGGTGGGTCTGCTCGGCGGCGGCCTCGGCGACGTCGAGGTCTGCGGGCACGGCCTCGACGTGCCCTGCGCCACGAGCGAGGGCGACGGCGACTTCCTGCTCGAGCCCCTGCCCGAAGACGCCGACGTGGTGGTCACGATGGTGCGCGACGGCCACCTCCCGACCGCCTACCACCACCACACCGCGCTCGACGTGGAGTGGCGGAAGACCCTGATGTCCGACGCCATCGTCGACCTGATGACGGGCCGCGTCGACACCGAGCAGGTGCCCGGCATGGGCCACGCGATGTTCATCCTGTGGGCGGGGCCCGACTACGACGCGTACGACCGGGTGGAGGGCGTCTCGTTCGACCTCGTCGGAACCGACGCGGGCGAGCGGTTCTACCAGGCCGACGGCGGGCTGCCCGATCCCGCGCTCACCGCGACCAGCACGAGCGGATCGGGCGGCGTGTTCAACCTCGCGCCGGGCGACTACGCGCTGCGGCTCTCGGGGGGCGGCGTCGCCTGCGAGCCCTGGTTCTCCTGGGACTTCGCGCCGGGCGACCCCGTGCCGATCACGGTCCTCCCCGACATGGCGTCGTACGTGGACCTGGTGTGCCGTTGAGCATCGCGTGGCCGACCCTCCGCGCGCTCGTGCTGGAGGCCCTCGTCTGCGTCGCGACCGTCGCCGTGGCCGTGTGGCTGTGGAACCCCGTGGTGACGGCGCTCGCGATGGTCGTCGTCGCCACCCGCCAGCACGCGCTCTTCATCCTGTACCACGACGCCGTGCACGGGCTGATCGCGAAGCCGCTCCGCCTGAACGACCTCGTGATCAACGCCTTCGCCGGGGTGCCCATGCTGCTCCCGGTGCACGTGTACCGCAGCCTGCACATGGTCCACCACCGCACGCTCGGCACCCGCCGCGACCCCGAGCGCGTGCTCCTCTACGTCGGCCAGGACTGGGACTACCGCCCCCTCCCCGCGCGTCGGCTGCTCCGGCAGCTCGTGTTCGACACGCTGCTCGTGAACCAGCTCAAGACCGTCGTGGCCTACGCGCGGGAGCTGTACGGGCCGAATCCCGTGCTCGACCTGCCGCGGAGTCGCTGGTGGCCCGAGCTCGTGGGCCTGAACGCCGTGTTCTGGGGTGGTGCGCTCGCCTTCGCCTGGGTCGAGCCCACGCTGGCCCTGCGCGCGGCGGTCGTGTGGCTCGTGCCGCTCGTCACCCTGACCCAGGGCATCCAGAAGGTCCGGTCGTTCGCCGAGCATGCCGCGCTCGACGCCCACGAGCTGTCGTACTCGTGGCAGCCCGGGCTGCTCGGCCGCCTCGTGCTGTGGCCCTACAACATCCAGTACCACCGCGAGCACCACGAGCGGCCCTCCGTCCCGTGGTACCGCCTGCCCGAGGCGTTCCCCGAGCGCGAGGCCCGTCCCGGCCGCACGCTCCCCGCACTGCTCTGGGACGGCACCCTGTAGGATGTGGGTTGTCGAGGCGGAGGCCCGATGATCGCCCTGCTGCTCCCGCTCGCCCTCGCGACCCCCGTCCACACCGGTGCGGGACACGCGTCCGCGCCGCGTCTCGCGCCCGACGGCACCCACCTCGCCTTCGAGCTCCAGCCCGCCGGCGCGCCGCGGCAGGTGTACACCGTGCGGATCGGGCGCGGGGAGCCGGAGGAGCCCGTCCACATGCGCCTCCCGGGCGAGACCGCCGCGTTCGCCTACGACGCGCGCGGGCCCGCGTGGCATCCGTCGGGCTTCGTTCTGTTCCACGCGTTCACCGGCGGCACCGAGCCGACGCTGTACTTCGCGAAGCCCGGCGGGGCCGCGCCCGTCGCGCTGCTCGACGCAGGCCAGACCGGCACGTGGGCCGCGGCCTCGGGCCCGGCCCGCCTCGTGTTCCTGCAAGGGCCGCCGGGACGGGAGGACCTGGCCGTCCGCGACACGAAGAGCGGCCGCGTCGAGCGCTTTCGGACCGACCTCGCCGAGGCCTCCCCCGCCGTGCACGCCGACGAGACGCACGTGGCGTTCGCCCGCATCCGCGAGGGCCAGTCCGACCTCCTGGTGCGCGACCTCGAGACCCGCGAGGAGCAGGCCGTCGCGTTCGGGCCGGAAGCCCAGGTCCGTCCAGCATTCGCCGGCGACGCGATCCTGTACTTCGAGGGGCAGGGCGACACGTGGAGCCTCGCGAAGGTCGGTCTCGACGGCAAGGGCCACGCCGTGCTCGCGGAGGGCGTGATGCTCCCGCAGTCCGTGGGGCCGGGCGTCTCCCCGGACGGCACCCTCGTCGCATGGGTGCGCGCCGACCGGCGCGGGTCGGTCTTCGTGCACGACCTGGCCTCCGGCGAGACAGCGGAGATCGAGACCGGCCTCGACGGCTGCGCCGAGCCCACGATCGTCCGCCTGCCGCCCGACAGCCCTCCCACGCTCGGACAGCCCGCGCAGCGCGTGCTGCTCGCGTTCACCGCCGCGGGAACGACCTGGCGCACCCTGCACGTCGTGGAGATCGGCCTCGATCGGTGATTCAGGCCTGCGCGGCCGGCTCTTTCTTCGGCGCCGCGGGCTTCGGGACGAGCACACCCGGGTCGAAGTGCACGTCGACCTGCGGGAACGCGATGGTGATCTCGGCGGCCTTCAGGGCGTTCCACACGACGAACGCCAGCTCGGACCGGGCCTGCTGCGACCGCCACGGGTCTTTGATCCACACGCTGACCTCGAAGTCGACCGAGCTCGACCCGAACGCGGTGAGGACCACGACGGGGTCGCGGGCCTCGATGCGCGACGGCATCGTCTTCGCCGCCGCGACGAGGGTGCGGAGGACGAGGTCGAGATCGGACTCGTAGGCCACGCCCACGGGCAGCCGCACGCGCAGCGAGTCGTCGTTGAGCGTGAAGTTCTTCACGTTGCTCTGCACGAGGAACGAGTTCGGGATGATGAGCTCTTCGTCATCCCGGGTGGTGGCGATGGTCGACCGGATGCCCAGCACCCGGATGCGCACCATGCGCCCGTCGACCTCGACGATGTCGCCGGGCGAGATCGAGCGTTCGGCGAGCAGGATGACGCCGGACACGAAGTTCTGCGCGATGTTCTGCATCGCGAAACCGATGCCGACCGCGAACACGGCACCCGCGGTGACCAGGGCGCCGAGGTCGATGCCGACGGACTGCAGGGCCACCGCGACGCCCAGCCCGCCGACGGCGTACTGCACGAGGCGCGAGAACGCCGCGACGGTGCCGGGGTCGCCGAGCTTGCGGGCATTCAGCGCCCGACCCATGCCCTCGCGCGCGAGGATGCTCGAGTACCACGCGAGCCCGAGCAGCACGACGAACACGACGACCGTGACGGCCGTGACCTCGATGCCCGAGATGGTGATGAGCGGTGCGTTGCCCGCGCGCTCGGCGAGGCCCAGCACGTCGACCCCGAACCGGTAGAGCAGCGCGGCGCCCGAGCCGCACACGGCCCCGAACAGGGCGAGCCGCCACGTGACCACGCCCGCGAGCGACTCGGTGCCCAGGGCCCGGCGGCTGACGAGCCACACGAGCGCGGCCATCGCGGTACAGAGCACGACCGTGAGCAGCAGGACCTGGTCTTGCGCGGCGAGGTACGGCGAGAGGTCGATCACCGCGCCCCCCTAACCAGGCCCACCGCGCAAGCGAGGGACGAAGGGATTAGAGAGGCAGCATGGCGCTCCCCGACCGACTGGTGTTGTTCGATGGCGACTGCGCGGTGTGCGACCGCACCGTGCAGTTCCTGCTCGACCGCGATCCCGAGGGCCGCCTGGCCTACGCGCCGCTCCAGGGCGACGCCGCGAGCGGCATCCTCGAGCGCCACCCGTGGCTCCGCGACCTCGACACGCTCGTGTTCGTCGAGCAGACCCCCGACGGCGAGCGGGTGTCCGTCCACAGCCACGCCGTGTTCGGGATCATGGGCGAGCTGCCGGGCGCATGGTCGACCCTACGCGCCCTGAAGTGGGTCCCGCGCCCCCTGACCGACGCGGGATACCGCGCGTTCGCGGCCATCCGGTACCGCGTCTTCGGCCGGGTCGAAGAGTGCCGCATCCCGAAGCCCGACGAGATGGCGCGCTTCCTGGCGTGAGATTTCTCGCCGATCGGCGCCGCGGCGGGTTACCTCTCCACCGCTGGTTCTCTGGCGCTGTTTTTCTCTTTTCTTGGATTGTTCTATGCCTCGTCTGTCGACCACGCTGGTCGTCGCGCTCTTTGCGACCGCGTGCACGAGCTCCGGGCTCGACTCCCGCCGTCCGACCGTCCAGGTCGCCGACCCGCCCACGCCCTACGTGCCTGCCGAGACGCAACCCGAGGTCGAGCAGACACCAGACGATCCGATCCCGGATCCGCCCGAGACCGAAGACCCTCCGGCCGATCCCCCCCAGGATCCGGTCGAGGAGGAGGCCGTGGACCCGCCCGCTCCCCCGCCGCCTCCGCCGCCCCCGCCCCCGCCTCCCCCGCCCCCCGCGAGCACCGACGCCTGCTACCCGGGTTCGTCGATGACGTGGACGACGTGCCTCCCGACGGTCACCGCCACGGGCCTCGGCAGCACCTACGCCTACCCCGCGCCCCTGAATGGTAGCGCGCAGTACGCCGAGCCCACGCGGTACCTCGATCTGCAGGCCGTCTCGGGCAGCACGATGCTCGCCCCGAACTTCCGCCTCGACGAGATCGCGCAGGAGTACAAGGGCCGCTACGCGGTGGTCCAGCCCCACGCGGTCGACCGGCTGCAGGATCTGCGCGACGAGCTCGGCCCGCTCGTGGTGAACAGCGGCTACCGTCCGCCCGGGTACAACGCGTCGATCGGCGGCGCGACGTACAGCCGCCACATGTACGGCGACGCGTTCGACATCGACCCCGTCAACGTGAGCCTCACCACGCTGCAGAGCGCCTGCTACAGCCACGGCGCCGGCTACGTCGGCGTGTACACGACGCACATGCACTGCGACTGGCGCGACGACACCGTCTCCATCGAGTTCTTCGGCACGCCGAACGGCACCTTCACCTTCCAGCCCCCGCCCTTCGACGCGGTGGTCCGGTTCGACTCCTTCGGCGTCGAGCTCGAAGCGCCCGCCGAGGGCTGGGACGAGGGCGAGCCGCTCAGGGAGTGGACCGCCTACGACGCCGACGGCTACGCCATCGACTCGTTCGTCGGCGAGAAGTACGAGCCGCCCGCCGACGCGGCCTCGGTCGAGGTCTGGATCGGTCGGGAGATCGTCAGGACTGTCGTCTTCTGACCCGGTTGTCGTAAGCTCGGCGCCGAGGAGAATCGATGCGTCCTGGAGTGCTGGCCCTGCTGACCGGCTTCGTGCTGATGTCGTGCACGGCCCCGCCGCCACCGCCGAAGCCCGAGGCTGCGAAGCCCCTGCTGCGCATCGGCGGCTCGGACACCATGACGCACGCGCTGGTGCCCGCGCTCGTCGACGCGCACCGCACGAGCAAGCACACCCTGGATTTCGAGGTCACGGGCGGCGGCTCGGGCGCCGGTTTCCGCCAGCTGCTCGACGGCACGCTCGATGTCGCCGCGTCCACGCGTCCGCACCACGACGCCGAGAACGACCAGGCGAAGCAGCTCGGGTTCTCGCTGTCGTCGCGCGGGGCGCGCACCGTCATCGGCGTCGACGTCGTGGCGGTCGTGGTGCACCCGTCGTCCCCGATCCGGTCGCTCACCTACGACCAGGTCATCGGCATCTTCTGCGACAAGACCATCGACGACCTGAGCTTCCTCGGCCTCGGCAACGGTCCCATCCGGCCGGTCACGCGCGACCTCAAGTCGGGCACCCGCTCCCTCTTCGAAGACTTCTTCTGCTCGAAGGGCATCCACGCGCGCATCGAGATGATGTCGAGCGAAGAGTTCGCGTCGGCGGTCGGGTCCGACCCCTCGGTGATCTCGTTCGCGTCGATGGCCGAGGGCCTCGGGCGCACGGTGCCGCTCCGCCCCGTCACCGAGTCGCCGCCCATCGAGCCGAGCGTGAAGAACATCGCGAACGGCAGCTACCCGCTGTACCGCGACCTCTACCTCTACACGGCCGGCCCGGCGTCCGGGAACGCGAAGCAGTTCATCGACTGGGTGCTCTCGCCCGCGGGTCAGGACATCATGGACGAGCAGCGCTTCGTCCCGATCTACCACCGCACCAAGGACTTCGACGGCCCGCGCCCGCTCCGCGAGACCATCCACTTCGAGTCGGGCGAGGCGATGCCGAACCAGCGCTCGATGGCCCGGATCCAGCTGCTCGTGCAAGAGCTCCAGCAGAAGGGCAGCAAGGGCCAGCACATCGTGCTCGAGGGCTTCACCGACAGCGAAGAGGCGAACCCCGCCGACCTGTCCCGCCAGCGCGCCGAGACCGTGCGCGACCTGCTCGATCAGCAGCTCGAAGGCATGTTCTTCGAGATCATCCCGCGCGGCTCCATCCGCCCGCTCGCCCCGAACAGCACGACCTACGGGCGGCTCCGCAACCGCCGGGTCCAGATCTACCTCGCCGACGAAGAAGCCGACTACGGCGATATCGTCGTGCCGGCCGACGGCTCCGAGCCCCCGCCGGGCGAGCCGGGCTGACCTCCCTCGCGAGCATCCTGGCGCGGCTCGATGGCCGCCCCTACCCGGCCTACCGCGACCTCGAGGGGGAGTGGAGCCTCGGCGAGACCGTGCTGCACGTCGACCACGTGCAGGGCGACCCGTTCGCCGCGCCGTCGCGGGTGCGGGTCGTGCGCGAGACCGGCATCCCGTCGGCCTGGCTGGACGATCCGGTGGCGCGGTGCGCGGCGGAGGACTGGCTGCTGCGCCGGTTCGGGGACGGGCTCGAGGGCGCGAGCCGGGGCTCGGGGAGGTCCGGGGCGCTCGGTGTGTACCGGCCGGGGCCCGAGGTCTGCGAGCGCAGCGTCGTGCGCCTCGACCCCTCCGGTCGCGTGACCGTGCGCTTCACCGCGGGGCTGCCCGCCCGCGGGCGCCGCATCCTCGGGCGCCAGGCCGAAGCGATGCTGTGCGACGACGTGCCCGACGCGGCCCGCAGGCTCGTGGTCGGCGCGGACCCGACCCTCGAGGCGCACATCACGAGCGTGCGCAGGCAGCGCGCCCTGCGCGACGCGCTCGTGCCGGCGGGCCTGATCGCGTTCGTCGAAGACGGGAGCGTCCTGCCGCGCGCCTCGGGCGTGGACCGCGGGCCCCTCGTCGGCGCCGTGCCCTTCGAGAGCCCCGCCAGCCTGCGGGTCACCCTGCACACCCCCTTCGGGAGCGCCGTGGGCATGGGCATCCCGGCAGGCGTCACCGTGGTGACCGGCGGCGGATTCCACGGCAAGTCGACCGTGTTGGCGGCGCTGCAGGAGGGGCACCTCGACCACGTTCCCGGCGACGGGCGCGAAGGGGTCGTCGCGCTGCCCGACACCGTGAAGGTCCGGGCGGAGGACGGACGCGCCGTGCGGGGTGTCGACATCTCGGCGTTCCTCGGCGATCTACCCGGAGGCCGCTCGACGACGTGGTTCGACACCGACGACGCGAGCGGGTCGACCTCCCAGGCCGCCGCGATGGTCGAGGCGATCGAGACCGGCGCGAAGGTCCTCCTGCTCGACGAGGACACGAGCGCCACGAACCTCCTCGTGCGCGATGCGCGCATGGCCGCCCTGATCCCCGACGACCGCGAGCCGATCACGCCGTTCGTGCGCCGCGTGCGCCAGCTCCACGCCGAGCGCGGCGTCTCGACCGTGTTCGTCATCGGCGGCGTCGGCGACTACCTCGCCGCGGCCGACGTGGTGATCGCGATGACGGAGTGGCGCCCGTCCGACGTCACGGCCCGCGCGCGCGAGCTCGCGCCCGAGCGCCCCGTGCCGCCCGGCCCCCTGCCCTCCCCCGCCCCGCGATGCCCCCGCGCCGACGGGCTCGAAGGCCGTGTGCGTGCCCGCGACACCCGCGCCGTGTCCCTCGACCGCGAGGAGATCGACCTCACCGCCGTCGAGCAGGTCCTCGACGCCGCCCATTCCGCGACGCTCGGCCACGCGCTGCGGTTCCTGGGCGGGCTGGCAGACGGCCGGCGCAGCGTCCCGCAGCTGCTCGACGCGCTCGACGCGATCCTCGACGACGAGGGCATCGAGGCGCTGTCGCCGTTCCGCGAGCCGCCCGGAACCCTCGTCCGACCGCGGCGGCACGAGATCGCCGCGGCGCTGAACCGGTTCCGCGGCCTGCGCCTCGCGCGAAGAGCCACGACGCCCGGCGACGGGCGGTGACCGGCGCCACCACGTCCAGACCAAGGAGCACACGCGGACACACGACTCCCCGATAGTCTCGGTGGCCCGGGAGGGATCATGTACGCCACCGCACATTCCGTCCAAGCCGTCCACGGACGACCGGAGCCCAGCCATGACCACCGGGGACACCCCGTGACACGCGGATTCGTGTACGCTTGTGGCGAGGGCGGGACGGACCGCCCGCGGTTCCGCTTTCGTCTTGCTATGCAATCTTCTTTGGAGCACGGGGAATGATGTCCTTCTTGTCGGGCCTGTGGGCCATCCTGACCGAGCCGGTCAACTTCATCGGCTGGCTCGGGTTCGCGATGATGGCGGGCGCGATCAGGATGAAGCCGAAGTTCGCCTGGGAGCACACGGTCGGCGTGTGGGGCCTGCTCTGGCTGACCATCGGCTGTGCGCTGGGGCTCGGCTGGGCTCCGAAAGAGGCCATGATGGGCGAGGTGGGCCGCATCCTCTACGTCCACGTGCCCGCCGCGTGGATCGCGATGGTCGTGTTCACCATCGCGTTCGTCAGCGCCCTCGGGTACCTGTTCAGCGGTCGGCTCGGCTGGGACTGGGCGGTCGAGGCCGCGTGCGAGGTCGGCGTCGTGCTGAACGGCCTGCTGCTCGTGCTCGGCTCGATCTTCGCGAAGCCCACGTGGAACACGTGGTGGACGTGGGATCCGCGGCTCACGGCCTCGCTCGTGATGATGCTCACCTTCATCGGCGTCATCCTGCTGCGCGGCGCGGTACGCGACCCGAACCGCCGCGCCACGTGGACGGGTGTGGCGACCATCGTGGCCTACCTGAACATCCCGATCACCTACATGAGCGTGCGTTGGTGGGCTTCGATGCACCAGCAGCAGTCCACGCCCGCCACGATGAACGACGAGATGAAGATGGTCATGCGGATGTGCGCGTGGGCGTTCCTCATGATCTCGATCTGGTTCATCGCCCGCAGGTGGCGCCTGGCCCAGGCCAACGCCATGGCCGAGATGCCCGAGCCGCTCGAGATCCCGAAGGGGGCCCGATGATTCCCATCGCAGCAGAGGTCACCGGCCGCATCGAAGGCGGCTGGGAATTCGTCTTCGCGGCCTACGCCATCACCTGGGCCACGTTCGGCCTGTATACATTGAGCCTGTGGGCGCGCGCCCGCCGGGAGGAATCATGAACGAAGCAGTGAAGCGGCGGATCTTCGCCCTCGTCGCCCTCGCGGTCGCCGCCGGTGCGCTCGGAACCATCGCGTTCTCCGACATGGGCGAGGATCTCGTCTACTACTGGTCGCCCACCGAGCTGCTCGCCCGCGACGACGCCATGAACCACACGGTGCGTCTCGGCGGCCAGGTCGAGCCCGGCACGATCGACTGGGACAAGGAAGCCCAGACCGTGAGCTTCTCGATCTCCGACGGCAGCGCCTCGGTCCCCGTGAGCTGCAAGGGCAACCCGCCGCAGATGTTCCGCGAGGGCATCGGCGTGGTCGTCGAAGGCGAGCTGCAGCCCGACGGGGTCTTCCACACCGAGAAGATCATGGTGAAGCACAGCAACGAGTACAAGGCACCCGAGGGTACCGAGACCGACCCGCGCAAGCTGTACTCGACGCTCGACCAGGGGTAGGCCGGTTACAGGGCCGCTCCCGAGGGGGAGTGGATGGTCTGGGCGAAGCGTATCGGTGGCGTGCTCGTGGCCCTGGGAGCGATCCTGGGGCTGTTCATGGGCTGGGTCTGGATCAAGACCAGCTCGATGCTCTCGAAGCACTGGGACATCGATCCCGTCCGCATCGAGCATCCCTGGCCCTTCGGTGACGCGGATCTCGCCCAGCTGCGCGCGCAGTACGCGCGTCCCCCCGAGCCCACGGCCGAAGGCGAGCCCGCGGCTCCGACCGACCCGCTCGCGGGTCTCGACCTGGAGAGCGTCCGCCGCCAGCGCGCCGTGAAGCGCGGCGAGGCGCTGGCCATCCGCCTCGGCTGCCTCGAGTGCCACGGCGAGGATCTCGGCGGGAACGTCGTGATGGACGTGGCGCCGGTGATGGGCATCATCGCGCCCAACCTCACCCTCGGGAACGGCGGTCTGCCCGGCGAGTACAGCCTCGACGACTTCGATCGCATCGTGCGGCACGGGGTGAAGCGCGACGGCACCACCGCGCTGATGCCGGCGGTCGACTACGAGTTCCTCTCCAACAAGGAGGTCTCGGATCTGTTCGCGTTCATCCTCACGAAGCCGCACGTCGATCGCCAGATGCCGCCGTCGTACTGGGGCCCCGTGATGCGGGTGATGGTCGCCCTCGGGCGGGTCCCGCCGCCCGCGGCGTTCCGCATCGATCACGACCGCTCGAAGCGCCAGGAGCCCCCGCCCGAGAAGGTGTCGGTCGAGCTCGGCGCCCACCTCGCGAAGACCTGCGTGGGCTGCCACCGCGCCGACTACAGCGGCGGTCCCATCGGTGACGGCGACCCGGCGTGGCCGCCCGCCGCCAACCTCACGCCGCACGAAGAGGGCCTGAAGGGCTGGACGAAGAACGACTTCTTCACGCTGATGCGCAGCGGCGAGCGGCCCGACGGCTCGAAGGTCGACCCGCACGCGATGCCCTGGCAGACCGTCGGCTACCTGACCGACGTGCAGACCGAGTCCGTCTGGCTGTACCTCGAGTCGCTGCCCCCGAAGCCCACGGGCCGGTAACCCTCCCTCCGGCGCCGGCGTATCCGTGATCGAAGGAGACGCCGGGTGGTCCAGAGAGCCCATCAGCTCGTAGAAGTGCAGCGGTGGTCCCGTGCGATTACGGTGCCCCCGTTCTGCGACCCGGTGGGGATGGAAGCCGAATCCGACGAGACGCTGATGGCCCGTTACGCTGCCGACGACGATCGGGCTGCGTTCCAGGCCCTGTTCCAGCGCTACGCGGGGCGGGTGCAGGCGTACTTCCGCCGCGGCGTGCAGGACGACGTGCTCGCCGCCGATCTCACGCAGACCACCTTCATGCACGTGCACCGCGCGCGCCGCGACTACGATCGCGCCCGCGCGTTCCGCCCGTGGCTGTTCGCCATCGCGGCCAACGTGCGCCGCGAGCACTGGCGGCGGCTGTCGCGCAAGCCCGAATCGCCGCTCGAGCCCGGCCACGAGGGCAGCGTGCCGCCCGACGCGTCCACGGCGACCGACCGCCTCGTGCGTCGCGCCGTCGAGCAGCTGCCCGACAACCAGCGCGAGGTCGTGCTGCTGCGGTGGTACGCGGGGCTCTCGTTCCCCGAGATCGCCGATGCGCTCGGCATCCAGACCACGGCGGCCAAGGTCCGCTCCCACCGCGCCGTGAAGGCGCTCAAGGCCCTGCTCGGAGGCGGCGATGACTGAAGAAGTCGACGTCGATCCGCGCATCGAAGCCGATGCCGAGCGCGCCGCGCAGGTGCCGCCCGACCTCTGGGCGCGCGTCGAGGCCGATCTCGACCGTCGGGGCCCCCGCGATCCGCTCGTGTCGCTGCCCACGCCCGTCCGGCGGTTGCTCGGCGGGGCGGGCCTGCTCGCGTTCGGCGTGGGCCTGGTCGGCATCCAGGGCGTGCGCGAAGACCTCTCCGGCGGCGCGTGGACCACCTTCGCGGTGTGCGGCGCGATGTTCGTGCTCGGCAGCCTCGCGGCCGCGGCGTTCTCGCTGCGCGACCGCGCGTCCCGCCCGCTGCCCGGCTGGCCGTGGGCCCCCCTCGCGTGGTCGCTGATGGTCGGGGGCAGCGCCGTGCTGCCGTGGCCCGGGATGACCGGCGTTCCCGCGGCGATGCACGCGTACTGCTTCTGGGCGACGAGCGTGATGGTCGTGCTCTCGACGATCTGGCTCGCGCTGCTCGAGCGCGCCGAGAAGCCCGTCGCGTGGCGCGTGGCGCTCGCGGGTGCCGGCTCGGGGCTCGCGGCGTTCGTGTTCCAGAGCGTGTTCTGCCCCGGCGTCGATCTCGTGCACCTCGTCGTCGGGCACGGTGGCGCCGGCGTGGTCTGGTCGGTGCTGGCGGTCGCGGTGGCGTTCGGCCTGTCCCTCCGCCGTCGCTGAAGCCGTGTAGTTTTCCGTCACGCGCGCCGCGCCCACCGCGTCGGATGGCCTAGGATCGACCCGTCCGCGCGGGGTCGCTCGAAGGCCCTGCTCCCAGCACCCGCGCCCGTGGTACCCTCTACGGGCTGTATCTGTGAGGAACTCCGTGTCGCACTCTGCGATCCCCGCCCGCCCGGCGTCCCGTCGGCGTGGAAAGGTCAACGTCCCCGTCCTGGTGGGCGGTCTGATCGTGACCCTCGGCATCGTCGCCGTGCTCGGCAGCGGCTTCGGCAAAGACCCTCACCGCCTCGAGACCGACGCGCTCGAGAACAAGCCCGCGCCCCTGTTCAACCTCGTCGATCTCGAGGGCAAGGACGTGAAGCTCTCCGACTACATCGGAAAGCAGTGGGTGGTCGTGAACTTCTGGTCGACCTGGTGCGGCCCGTGCAAGTTCGAGCACCCCCACCTCGTCGACGCAGCCGAGCTCTACCCCGACGTGAAGTGGGTGGGCGTCGTGTACCAGGACGACCCGAAGAAAGCCCGGGTCTTCCTCGCTCAGAAGCGCATGAAGGATGGCGCCGACAAGAGCTTCCTGTGGAACGCGGATGCCACGCACCTCATCGACCCGAGCGGCGCGATGAGCGTCGACTACGGCGTCACGGGCGTTCCCGAGACCTTCTTCATCAACCCCGAGGGGATCGTGGTCAAGAAATACGCCGAGCCGATCGGCGCGAATCAGATCATGGCCCACCTCGGACCACCGCGGAGGATGCCGCAATGACCGCAATGACGTGGATGCTCGTGTTGGGGCCCGGCCTGGGGGTCGGGTTCTCTGTGTCGCTCGCCGCCCGTGCCGCGCTGCGCCTGGGTGGACGATCCGTGAACAACGAGGTACCTCCGGATCCTCTCGAGCAGGCTTTGCTCGAAGACCTATCCATCTGATCTCTCTTTCTTGCTTGTTGTCTTTGGAGAACCGATGTTTCGCTGGATGCCCCTGGCGCTCCTGGCCACCGCGTGTAGCGGCTCCGGTCTGAGCTACGACAACGAAGACGCGTTGGGCGACATCCCCGATGCGCCCGAGGTCGTGCCGCGCGAAGACGTGACCGAGTCGCCCTACGCGCCGCCCGCTCCCGACGACCAGACCGTAGAGCCGCCCGCCGAAGGGCCGCCGAGCGAGCCGCCGCCCGACGAGCCGCCGCCCGACGAGCCTCCCCCGGAAGACGAGACCCCAACCGAGCAGCCACCGCCCACCCAGCCGCCTGCCGGCTGCCCCGCGGGCATGGTCTGTGTCGACAGCTTCCCGTTCGTCGAGTCGAACAACACGACCGCGGGCGTCGACCAGTTCGACAGCTACGGGTGCTCGCCCGGCACCAACGAGTCCGGCCGCGAGATCGTGTACCAGGTCGACATCGCCGAGCCGGGGTTCCTCGCGGTCACGCTGTGGGGCATGGGCTCGGGCGTCGACATCGACGTGCACCTGCTCGGCTCGCTGTCGAGCGGCGACTGCATCGACCGCGGCCACTGGGATACCGCGGGCTTCGTCGAGCCCGGCACCTACTACGTCGTGGCCGACAGCTGGACCGACACGGGCGGCGTGCCCCACGAGGGCGCCTACAGCGTGCGGTTCAACCTCACGACCCTCGACGCGTACGCGAGCGAAGGGCTCCAGCCGTTCGTGATGGACCACGCGCTCACCGCCTTCGACGAGGCCTGGCGCGGCGGCGAGACGAGCAAGCTCGTGTTCACGGTCGCCGACTTCACGATGCCGTCGTACGAGCGCCGCCTGTGGACCTTCGACCTCGCCACGGGCGACCTGCTGTTCGACGAGTACGTGTCGCACGGCTCGGGCAGCGGCGACCCCAGCAACGCAGCCATGGTGGCGGCGATGTCGAACATCGACGGCAGCCACATGTCCAGCGTCGGCCTGATGCGCACCGCCGAGACGTACTACGGCTCGAAGGGCTACTCGCTCCGCCTCGACGGCCTCGAGCCCGGCTACAACGACGCCGTTCGCCCCCGCGCCATCGTGTTCCACGGCGCCGACTACGCCACGCAGAGCTTCGTGAACACGAACGGCTACCTCGGCCGCAGCTGGGGCTGCCCCGCCGTCGACCCCGCCGTCACGACCTCCCTGATCGACACGATCAAGGATGGCACGCTCTACATGTCGTTCTTCGACGACAACGGGTGGCTCGGCACCAGCAGCTACCTCTGAGCCCGGCCTGCGGCCTGTGAGCCCGGCCTGCGGCCTGCGAGCCCGCTCGGCCTGCGGCCGTCGCTGCGAGCCCGCGGCCCGCGGCCGCTGCGAGAGGTCGGGGGTTCGAGCTCTTCCATCGTAGCGAGTGTGGCTGCGAAGAAGCGAGGCCAGAGGCCGTGACGCCGGAGGCGTGCGCATCCCCCGACGGAGGGGGTGCGTCGACTTCATCACGCAGAGCCCCCTGAACCGCGCCCGTTGGACGCAGAGCCCCCCCCGAACCGCGCCGAATATCCCGTCCGACGCCGCCGCCCTCGGCTCGCAGCGAGCGAAGCGCGCGGGCTCGCAGGCACGAGGCCGGAGGCCGAGAGCCGGGCTCGCAGGCCGAAGGCCGGGCTCGCAGGCCGAAGGCCGGGCTCGCAGGCCGAAGGCCGGGCTCGCAGGCCGAAGGCCGGACTCGCAGGCGAAGGGCGGGCTCTATGGCTCGACGACCCAGCGATGCGGCGCGACGAGGCCCTCGCGCCACCCGACGCGGACCTCCATCGGGCGCGACACCATCCGGCCCGCGTACGTGGGCGTGACGCGCACCGGGATCTCGAGCACCTCGCCCGCACCGAAGGAATTCGTGGTGAACGAGAAGCGGTCCTGCAGGACCTCGCTCTCTGCGATGCCCGGCTGCTTCGCGAGGAGCTCGGCATCCACCGCGACCCCGGGCGGCAGCCCCTGCGTGACCTCGACGCGCACCGAGCTCGGCGCGGCGATCGTGAAGGTCAGGGTGCCCTCGCGGCCCGCGCGCAGCGGGCTCTGCTCGACCTGCACCTCGATGCCCTGCAGGCCCTGGTCGCCCGCCCACGGCACCCACGCGTGCTGCGTGCCGACGAACGAGAGCCCCGCACCGGCGGGCTCCGCGACGAGCTCGAGCTCGGCGAAATCGCGGCCGGGGTGCGCCACCTCGAGCAGCGCGGGGACCTTCGGCTGGCCCGGGTCCACCGCACCCGTCGCGACGGTCTGCCCGTCGAGCTTCAGGGTCAGCCGCACCGGCTGATCGACGGTGGGCAGGGCCTGCACGACCGCTTCGAGCGCCAGGGAATCCGCGGGGCCCCCGCCGAAGCCCGAGCTGCTGGAGTAGCCGCTCATCAGCTCGGCCACGAGGTCCCCCGCTTCGTCGGAATGGCCGGCGTTCAGCGCGAGTGCCGTCCACGCGAGCATCTCGGTGCGCGACGGAGGCCCGCCCCACGCGGACCGCACGGTGTCGGGCACGACGACGGACTTCCGGCCTTCGCCCTCGACCTCGACCAGCGCGTCCAGCACGAGGGTCTCGAGCGGCTCGCGGTTCGAGATGCGCCCGGTCGCCAGCAGCACGGCCGCGGTGTACGGGTCGTCGACCGTCGGCAGGTTGCGCTCCAGCGCGCCTTCCGCGCGGATCAGGGCGCCCGCCTCGGTCTCGGGGAGCCCGCGCATCGCCACGGCGGTCTGCACGAGCACCCGCTGGAGCGTGTCGCGGTCCTGCCGGGCCCACGTGCCGTCGCCGCGCTGGCCGCTCACCACGGTGCGGACCAGACGCGACCGCAGGTTCTCGAGCAGCGCCCCTTCGCTGGCCCCCTGCATGGCGAGCAGCAGATCGGCCGCCTGGCCGGCGTCCGGAGCCCGTGCCGCCCGCACGAGGCGCTGCCAGGCGCGGATCTTCAGCGCCCGCAGGGCGGTGGGCTCGACCTCGGCGCCCGAAGACGCAGCGAGCCCTTCGAGCTGGAAGGCCAGGCCGTACGCGTACGCGCCCTGCACCCGCGCGCCGCCCGAGATGCGCTCGAGCTCGGTGTTCAGCACCGCGAGCGGCCCCGGGTGCACCTCGACCACGAAGCGCCCCGTGCGCGGGTCGGTGCCCTCCGGCCACGCGAGCCCGAACTTCCGGCTGCCCGTGAGCACGCCGCCCCGCTGCCGCGTGACCGGACGGCCCGTGGGCGACACGTCCCACTCGCGCCGCACGGCATCGACCCCGGCGAGGTCGACGAAGACCTCGGCGCGCCCGGCCCCCTCCGCCACGACCGGCACGGTCTGTACGCTCGACCCGTACGGGCCCACGGCGACCTGGGTGGACAGCGACCCCGACAGCGAGCCCTCCGTTCGCACCGAGAGTCCCGCGCTCGTCGGCGTGCCCTGGTTGTTCACGACCTGCAGCGGCATGCGGAGCGCGTCGCCGACGTACATCCAGCCCGGCACGACCGGGTCGACGTAGGCCGGCAGCGTGCTGTCGAACGTGTGCGTGGCGCCGGCCTGGTGCCCGCCGCGGTCGTGGGCCAGCGCGAGGACGCGCCACGTCGTGAGCTGGTCGGGCACGCGCACGTCGACGCTCGCGATGCCGTCGTCGCTCGTCTCGACGAGGGGCTGCCAGAGGAACGCCTCCGGGAACCACTCGCGCACGGCCGCTTCCGAGCCTCCGCCCGCCGGAGCGGCCTGCGCCGCGGGCTTCGCGACCGCGAGCTTGGCCGGCTCGAGCAGCCCGCCCTTGCCGCCGCGCAACGCGTCGTCGAAGGCCTCCTCTCGCTTCTTGTCACCCTGGATGATGATCAGCGTGCCGTCCTCTTCGGACGCCATCTGGCGCGCGTATCCAGGCATCAGGAGCCGCTTCCCCGCCCGTGCCTCGCCGCCCTCGTCCCAGGCGTCGGCCGGGTCGGCGGCGGGTGCCTGGGCGCTCGTGAGCTCGTCCTGGTACGCGCTGTAGACGCCGCACCCCGCGAGGGCGAGCAGCGGGAGGACGCGTCTCACGCACCCTCCCCGGCGCGCACCGTCCACACCATGGGCGGCAGCTGCACCGCACCGGCACCTGTCTCGACCTCGAGCGGGCGCGTGGACATCCGTCCCGCGAACGACGGCGTGACCTTCAGCCGCAGCTCCATGACCTCGCCGGCCTGGAAGGCGCGGGTCTTCAGGATCACCCGATCCTGCTGGACGATCGGCGGCTCCGAGAGCATCGCGCGCGTCTCGGGCGGCACGTCGACCGCGGTGCCCGCGGGAATCCCCTGCGTGAGCGCGACGGGCACGCCGCTCGGCGCGGCCACGGTGAGCGTCACGGAGCCCTCGCGGCCCGACGCGAGCGGCCCCGCTTCGACCTCCACGTCGACGCCCGGCACCTTCTCGTCGCCGCGGAACGGTACCCAGGCCGTGTGCGTCGCGACGAATGCGAGCCCGGGCACCGGCGGCTCGGAGCGCACGGTGATCTCGCCGCCCTCCGAAGCTTCGAGGATCGCCGGGATCTTCGGCTGCTTCGGGTCGACCGCACCCCGCGCGACCTCGCGCCCGCCGACCTCCAGCACGACGGTCACGGGCCGATCGAGCGACGCGAGCCCGCCCTGGACGGCCTGCAGCGCCACGACGTCCGCCCAGCCCGCACCGAAGCCCCGCTCGGCCGACCAGCCCTGGAGCAGCTCCGACACGAGGTCGCCGCGCCAGTCGAGGTCGTCGCGGTCCGCGAGCGCCAGCCACGTCACGGCGAGGACCTGCGCCCGCGTCGGGCGCAGCCCGTGGGCGTCCCGTACGTCCGAGGGGACGGACACGGTGCGCGTCCCGTCGGACCCCTCCGAGAGGCCCTCCAGCACGATGTCCTGGAGCTGGGGACGCAGCGATTCGTCCACCACACCCGAGGCGAGCAGCCACGCGGCCGTGAAGGGGTCCTCCACGGTGGGCAGGTTGCGCTCGAGCGCTCCCCCGGCCCGGATGCGCGCGCCGCTCGACGACTCCGGAAGCGAGCGCACCGTGGTGGCGGTCTCGACGAGGACCTGCTGGAGCGTGGACCGGGACGGGGTGGACCACGTGCCGTCGCCGCGCTGGCTCTGCTCGACGACGCGGACCAGGCGGTCGCGGGTGGTCTCGGCGAGCGGATCGTCGGAGACCCCGGCCACGCCGTAGAGCATCGTGGCGGCCGCGAGCCCGGACGGGCTGCGCGCCTGGCGCACGAGCCGCTGCCAGCTGCGGATGCGGAGCGTGCGGAGCTGGGCCTCGTCGACCTCGACGCCGGCCGTGGCGGAGAGCGTGCGCACGCCGTCGATCAGCGCGTAGCCGTACGCCCCCGGCGGGCTGTCTTCGATGCGGAGCAGCTCGGAGTGCAGCACCGCGAGCGGGCCGGGGAACACCTGCACCAGCAGGCGCTCTTCGGACGCGTCGCCGTTCACCATCCCGAACGTGCGCGGGCCCGAGAGCACGCCGCCGCGCTGGGTCGAGACCGGGCGCCCGGCCGGGTGCACGACGACCTTCCGCTCCGCGCCGTCCACGAGGCCGCCGTCGCGGAGCTCGGCCGTGACGGTGCCGGAGCCGCTCGACTCCGCCACGAGGCCCGTCTGTACGACCCGGCTGCCGTTCGCCGACACACTCACCGCGCCACCGCCGGACCCGGAGAGCGCCCCACCCGCCCGCACCGACACCGTGCCCGCGAACGGCGCGCCCATCGACACGACCTGGCTCGGCATGCGCACCTCGTCGCCGACGTACAGCCAGCCCGGCGTGACGGGGTCGACCGACACGGGGAGCCGCGTGTCGAAGGTGTGCGTGGCGCCCGCCTGCTGGCCCTCGGCGCTGTGCGCGAGCGCGAGCACGCGCCACGTCGTGAGCTGGTCGGGCACGCGCACGTCGACGCTCGCGACGCCATCCCCGCTGGTCTCGACGAGCGGCTGCCACAGGAACGCCTCGGGGAACCACTCGCGGATCCGCCCTTCGTCCGCCGCCGGCTCGGGCTTGGATTCGGTCTGGGCGCGGTCCGCCATGTCGCGCTTGGCGCCTCCCGACCGGCGCCCCTCGCCGCCGATCAGCATCGCGGGCCGCGGCGCAGGAGCGGGTGCGCGCGCGGACTTCAGCTCCGCCATGGGCTCTTCCTCGGCGTCGAGCGCCATGCCCCCGAAGGCGAAGTCCCCATCGGCCTCGACCGGCTCGGACGCGATCTCCTGGGGCCGCATGGGTGCCCCCATCGGCTCGGCGCTCCCCGCGCATCCGAGGAGCGCGAGCCCCACCACGGAGACCGCGAAGCCCGCGGCGATCCCGGGCCTCACTTGACGTTCTCCGCCACCCAGACGGGCCAGTTCGCGACATCCTCGGGGAGCCTGCGGCTGTCGGCGACCACCTGCCGCGGGTCGGTCTGGGCGAGCAGGTCGGGCGGGAGGATCGACAGCTTCAGCGGCCGCCCGTAGGCGTCGACGATCGGCACGTCGGCGCTCGTCAGCACCTCGCCCCACATCTTCGCGAGGAGCGGGGGCTTCATCTGCTCGTCGGCGGGCGCGGACTTCTCCCAGGCCCGAACGCGCGAGACCAGCGCCTCGAGCCCGCGGTAGAAGTTGGTCGTGAGCGCCTCGATCTCGTCGGGCTCGACGTAGGCGGACGCGTAGGCCCGCGCGTCGCCGGCGGCGTCCATGGGCAGGTTCTGCACCTTGAGGACCGCGGCGAGCGCGGCGTTCTCGCCCTGGATCTGGCCGAGCTGGAGCGCCCGCGGCCCGAAGCTGCCGAACACGTCCTCGCCCGTCGCGCGCACCGTGATGCGGCCCCAGTCGTCGGGCTGGAGCAGCGGCGCGAGCTGGGAGAGCGTCTGGTCGACGCCCGCGAGGCTCACCGCGGCCGACGTGGGGTCGTCGCCCGCGCGCGTCTCGACCGTGAGGACCGCGGTCTCGCCGGGCCGGTAGACGTCGTTGTCGGTCTTCAGCGCGACCTGGAGTGCATCGTCGGGCTTCACGAAGATGACGGACCGCGCGCCGCTCCAGTCGACGTGCAGGAAGCCGTCGACCTCCTTCGGGATCTCGAAGGTCGCGGTGCGCGAATCCGCGTCGACCTTCGCCTTCGCGACGCGCACGGTGCCTTCGTAGAGCTCGAGCTCCTTCGGCAACTCGCCGGTGAACGTCGGGCCCCGCAGCATCTCGACGGCCACGGTGCTGCCGGGTGATGCGAGCGCGGGCGTGGCGCGCAGCCGGAGGTGCGGGATGTTGCCCACGTCGAAGCGCAGGCGGGTGCGGCCGAGCTCGCTGTCGTCGGCCGAAGCCACGACCTCGAGCTCGAAGCCCGTGCGCGTGGTGGCCTGGGGCTTCACGCTGCCCGGCGGCCGCGGCACGGAGAGGCTGATCTGCGCGACGCCCATCGCGTCGAACTTGGTGGGCTCGTCGAAGCTCATCGCGGCCAGCGCGGTGCGGATGCACGCGTCGGCCCCCGCCGAGAGCCCGGTGCCCGGGTGCGACTGCCACAGCACGCTCGGCGTGCGGGAGCCGGCCCGGACCGTCCAGTGGCCCGTGAGCACGCTGGCGCCGTCGGTGCCCTGGCCCCGCGGCAGGCACCGCCGCGCGCGGGTCGCCGCGGACTGCAGCGCCACCTGCATCGAGCTGCTCGAGCTCTTCGCGTCGCGGCTCGACACCTCGAGGTGCGGCTGCAGCGTGTCGGGCACGCGCCAGGTGAGGTCGTACGTGCGCAGATCGTCGTCGACGGGCAGGCGCAGGCCCCGCATCGCGTCGCCCACGCACCTCCCGATGGGCGTGTCGTCGACCACCACGTCGCGGACCAGCCCGCCGGCGTCGACCTTCAGCCCGACCTCGACATCCGTGCTGCCGACCGTCCAGATGCCGCAGGCCGAGATGGCCGGATGGGCGCGGTCGAACACCCGCCGCTCGGCGAGGTCGAGCGAGCGGCTCGACGGCAGCACCGAAGCAGACGACAGGTACGGCGCGTCGGGCGTGAGCGGGCGCACGCGCAGCGGGGGCGGCGGATCGACGATGGTCACGGGCTCGCCCGGGTCGATCTGGATGGCCGCCACGCCGTCGGCGTCGGTCTTCGCCTGCATGACGGGCTGCGTCGGGTCGTAGGGGTTCTTCAGCGCGAGGTCGGCGTTGCGCAGCGGCCGGCCGTCGGGCTGGGTGACGCGCACGTACGCACGGTTGTTGAAGCTCGGCACGAGGCCGTTCAGCTCGGTGACCGACGCCGTGGCGATGTCGTCGACCGAGAGCTTGAGCGTGGAGCCGCCCACAGCGGTCTCGCCGGCTTCGTCGACGACGGTCGCGGAGACCCCGATGGACGCGGTCTCGATGAGGTCGGCGGGCACCTCGCCGAGCGCGTGCTCGAACCGGCCCTCGGCATCCGTCTTCAGCTCGACGGGCTCCTCCCAGGCGAGCGGCATGGGCCACCGGCCCGAGCGGCCGGAGAACCGGAGCGTGACGGTCGAGCGCGCGACCGGCGCCCCCGACGTGTAGCGCGCGGTGCCGGTGACCTTCACGTCGTCGCCGATGCCGTACCAGCGCTCGTTCGTCTCGACCTCGACCGTGAATCGCGGCAGCTTGAACGGCCGGACGTCGAACGCGATGCTGTCGGAGTCCATCCCGGTCTGGTAGGTCGCGCGCCACGTGCCGACGTCGGCCTCGGAGTCGAGGGGGAACGTCGTGGACCCGATGCCCCACGGGCCCGTGGGGTTCTTCTCGACGAGCATCTCGGTGCCGTCGGGCGCCGTGATGCGCCACGTGCCGGGGCGGCTCTCGATGGGCCCGCTGTCGGTGCGTCGGAGCACCGCCGAACGCAGCAGGACCTCCTGGCCGGGCTTGTAGAGCGGGCGGTCGCTCATCACGTGCACGAGCGCGGGGGCGTACAGCGCGAGGTCGGCCTCGATGTCGCGCGTCTCGAAGCCCGTGGAGACGGTCGCGCGGAGCTTGTAGTCGCCGTCGGGCACGTCGGGCAGCTTCATCCCCAGCGTGAGGCCCGAGCGACCCCACGTGACGTCGCGCGTCTCGAGGCCCTTCGCCACCTTGCCGTCGGCGTCGACCAGCGTGAAGTCGACCGAGACGCCGCGGGTCATGTTCGCGGAGCGCTGGCTCGCGCGCGACCCGTCGACGTGGAGCCACCGCGCAGTGGTGGTGACGGAGACGGTGCCCCAGTCGCCGCGGACGAGGCCGCTCGCATCCATGCCGGCCTGCAGCCGGAGGTTCGTCGCCGGGCACTGGTCGAGCCACAGCCCGTAGCGCAGGCCGATCGGCACGCACGGATAGCCCGTGCAGACGCCGATGCAGCCGAGCAGGGCGATGCCGACGGTGACGGCGGGGATGGCGGTCGCGCGGAACGGGCTCCGGCGAAGGGTCTGCAGCATGTTCGCTCGCTGTGTGGTCGCCTTCGAACGGCGGACCGGGCCCGCATCTTACAGCGGAGCCCCCGCTCTACCGTGGACAGTTGCCCGCAATGGCGGTTCCGGTGGCGAACACGTAGCACCAGCGCGAGTCGCCCGAAGCGTCCACGCTGACCGAGAAATCCACGACGCGCCCCGCGCTCTCGAGCTGGACGCGGTGCCGGCCGACCGGCAGCTCGAGCTTGGCGGGCGTCGCGCGGCCGGATGCCTCGCCGTCGACCGAGATGGCAGCGGACGGGGGCACCGAGAGGATCTTCACCTCCGCGACCGACGGGCGCGCCGGGACGGGCGTCACCCGCGTGGGCCGCGGCTCGGGAGCCACGGGCTCGGGCTGCGGCTCGGGCTCGGGCTCGACGGGATCCGGCAGCGGCGCGGGCTCGGCGGGCAGCACGGGCACGGGCGCGCGCGGCGGCGGCGCGGTGCGCACCTCGACGGTGGTCTCGGGGAGGCCCAGGAACAGGGGCACTCCGAAGCCGATGGCCGCGAACAGCAGCGCCAGCGCGAGGATCACGAGCGAGCCCAGCACGAGCGCCGCGGCCATCAGGCCCCCGCCGCGCTGCGGAGGCGGCGGCACGTCGTACGGCATGAGGGTGCCGTCGATCTCGACGGTCTCGGAGGTCTCGCGGTCGGCGCCGAACGACGGGATGTTGTGCAGCATCCGCTGGCTGACGGGCACGGGCGTCTCGCCGTCTTCGCCCCGCGGTGCGAGCGTCATGGGCGGGATGTTGCTCGCCAGGCTCGGGATCGGCGGGGGGTCGGGCAGCGTCTCGGGGTCGACGCCGAGCGACCACTTCAGCTCGCCCTTGAGCACCTTCGCGAGCGTGTCGCAGTCGGGGATGCGCTTGTTCTTGTCGACCTGGATGCAGCCGCGGATGGCCTGGTCGATGCGGTCGGGGAGGTCGGGCACGAGGCGGCGCGCCGGGACGTACCGGCCCTTCGCCACGTTGTTGTAGATCTCGAGCGTGTCTTCGCCCGGGAACGCCCGCCGGCGCGTGATGATCTCGTACAGGATGCAGCCGAGCGAGAAGAGGTCGGCCCGCTCGTCGACGTTGCCCGCGTCGCGGATCTGCTCGGGCGCCATGTAGCTCGGGGTGCCCATCGCCACGCCCTGCCGCGTCGAGCCCTGGCGGAGCGGCTCGCCGCGCACGGCCTTCGCGAGCCCGAAGTCGGCGACCTTCGGCACGAAGCCCGCGGGAGTCGGGTCGAGCAGCACGTTCGCGGGCTTGAGGTCGCGGTGGATGATGCCGCGGGCATGCGCCGCGCGAACACCCGCCAGGACGCCGATGAACAGCGTCTCGGCGTCGGACATCGTGAGGCGGTACTCGAGCAGCGCGTCTTCGAGGCTCGGCCCCTCGATGTACTCCATGAGCAGGCCGGGATTGCCGCCCACGTCGACGATGTCGGTGACCGCCACGATGTTGAGGTGCCCGAGGGTCGCCTGCGCCTTGCCCTCCTGGAGCAGACGTCGCCGGATCGACTCGCCGTGGATCGTCAGGAGCTTCAGCGCATGGCGCGTGCCCAGCCGATTGTGCCGCACGCGATACACCATGGCGGTTCCGCCGGCTCCGAGGAGCTTTTCGACGGTGTATCGGTCGACGGTATCGCCCCGTTCGAGCTTCACAGTGCCGGATTAGCCGACTGGGACGGGACGAGCCACGGTGCGCGCCGAGCCGGCGCTACTCGAAGCACTCCACGTGCAGGATGAAGTTCCCGCCGTCGTTCTGGTCGCCTTCGACGATGAAGTGCACCTCGCCGAGCGAGCCGACGAGCAGGGCGTCGTTCTGGTCGGTGGGCGTGCCCTCGCGCGCGAAGTCGCACGCCGAGAGGGGCTCGGAGTGGCAGCTCTGCGACGAGCGGTGCCACAGCAGCTTGCTCGGCTCGCACGACTGGAGCCGCACCTCGAGCGCGTTGATCGTCGCACCCGGGATGATTTTGTAGACGCGCTCGGGGCCCGAGAGATCGTCGCCCTGGCTCGTGCCCGAGCACATGAAGAACGCCTCGCCGGGGTTGGTGCCGAAGCACGTCGAGCCCCCGACGTTCGTGCCGTAGATCGTCTGCCCGCACTGGATGAGGTCGGTCACGCAGTCTTCGATGCACGTGTCGCCCGGCGGAGCCGGCGTGGGGTAGGCCCCGGGCGTGCAGTCGAGCGCGTCGGTGTCGGTGTCGGCGTCGGAATCCGTGTCGGTGTCGGTGTCGGAATCCGCGTCGGCGTCGGCATCGGTGTCGGTGTCGGCCTCGATCGGCGGTGCGTCGCCCTTCTTGCACGCCGCGAGGGCGAGCAGGGCCGGCAGCACGAGCCTCACGGGCCTTCGCACTCGATGGTCATCAGGAAGTTGCCGGGCGTGTTGACCGCCGAGTCGACGATGATCTCGATGCTGTAGACGCCCACCGAGCTGTTCGGGATGTCGGCCTCTTGCAGGTAGCGGCCCTGCACCTCGTAGAAGTGCTGCTTCGGCGCCTGCGTGTAGTCGTCGCAGTAGTCGGAGAGATCGCCCATCGAGATCCAGCTCGCCCAGACCTCGTTGCACGACTGCACGGTCGCGGTGACGACCTGGCCGGAGAACACGCCCTCGATGGCGTAGACCCGCTCGGGACCGGCGACCTTCTCGGGCTTGTTGATGAGCGCGCCCAGCGACTGCACGTCGAGCCACCAGTCGTAGTCGTAGAACGTCGTGCCGCCCACGGTCGTCGCGTAGATCGTCTGCCCGCAGTAGATCTGCTCGGTCACGCACGTCGGGAACGCGATGTTGGAGCCCGGCACCGGCGTGTCGTACGGATTGACGCAGTCGAGCTGCGGCCCCACGTCGGTGTCGGCATCCGTGTCGGCGTCGGCATCCGCATCCGCGTCGGCGTCGGCGTCGCCATCCACCGGAGGGGTCGTGTCGGTGTCGATGGGCTGGAGCTTCTGCGAGCACGCCACCAAAAGGATCAGTCCGGCGACGAAGCCGCGCATGTCACCTCCTCACACGCGGACTGTAGCATCCCCGCCGGTCACCGTGGGACGCGCTATCGTGGGAGCATGAACGTCCGGTCCCTGCTCCTCCCCCTCGCCCTCGCCGCGTGCGCCCCTCCCGAGACCCTCGTGCTCGAAGGTCTCGACGCGAGCTTGCGAACCGACGGCACCTGGGTGCGCATCCACCCGATCGTCCCCCCGATCCAGCCCGTTCCGGGCCAGTGGGTGCAGCACTTCCTCCTGCTCGGCTCCGAGCGGCCACAGTGCCCGCTCCTCCAGCAGCAGTACCAGAACACGGCGTACCGGGCCTGGGAGCGGGCGCTCATCGAGGGCGCCAGCCTGCACGAGCTGTGCGAGCTCGAGCGCGAGGTCTACGCCGAGCGCGCCCGCGCGCAGGATGCCGTGGGCATGTGGCTCACGACGAGCCTCTCCGGCTTCGACGACGACGCCATCGGGGCTCCCGAGACGGGTTTCTACTACACGGGTGGCCGCGGGCCGTACTTCGGCACCGACATCCTGTGGAACCGCGAGAACGGCTGGCTCGAGGCCGCGGAGACCCTCGACTGCTCCACGCCCGACGAGCGCGAGTGGTTCGTGCTCGAGCCCGAGCCGAAGCGCTTCGGCGCCGAGGGGATGCTCGAGGTGACGGTCGACGACCCCGACCACGCCCGCGTCACCTACGGCCTCCAGCTGCGCGCCGACTACGAGGGGCCCGTGGTGGGAACCCTCGAAGGCGAAGCGCGCTTCGAGGCCTGCGACGTGCACGTCGTGCTCGACTTCGGCTTCTCCGAGGACTTCTGACCTACATCTTCACGACGAGGTTCACGAGGCGCCCGGGCACGTAGATCTCGCGCTTCAGCTCGCCCTTCGACAGCCACTCGGCGACGTTCGGCTCGGCCCTCGCGGCCGCGAGCGCCCCGGCCTGGTCGACATCCGCGGGGACCTCGACCGTGCCGCGCACCTTGCCGTTGACCTGCACGGCGAGCGTGATGGAGTCGACCACGAGCTTCGCCTCGTCCCACGCGGGCCACGCGGCCGTCGCGATCGACGCGGTGTGGCCGAGCCGCTGCCACAGCTCTTCGGCGATGTGCGGTGCGAATGGCGACAGCACGCGGAGGAAGGCCTCCATCGCGTCGATGCTCACCTTCTCGGCCTTCGTCGCCACGTTCACGAACTTCATCAGCTCGGAGATCGACGTGTTGAACCGCAGGTCGTCGACGCTCTCGGTGACCTTCTTGATCGCGCCGTGCAGCGCGCGGTCGAGGTCCCTGTCGTCCGCCGACGGCACGAGCTTGGCGGTGTTCTCGCCGGTGTCCTCGTCGACGACCAGGCGCCACACGCGGTCGAGGAACCGCTTCGTGCCCGCCACGCCGGCGTCCTCCCACTGCCCGCCCTCTTCGAGCGGGCCCATGAACAGCTCGTACAGGCGCAGCGCGTCGGCGCCGTACTCCCTGCACAGATCGTCGGGATTACTGACGTTGTAGCGCGACTTGCTCATCTTCATGTTCTTCACGAAGACGGTGTCGCCGGTGGCCTTCACCGTGGCGGTGCTGGACGAAGGGTCGCTGTGGTCGACCTCTTCCGGGTAGTAGAACTTGCCCCGCATGTCCTGCGAGTCGTTGTACGCGAGCGCGTGGATCATCCCCTGGTGGAACAGGCGCTGGAACGGCTCGGGCGTCGTGACGAGGCCGAGATCGAACAGCACCTCGTGCCAGAAGCGCGCGTACAGCAGGTGCAGCACGGCGTGCTCGTTGCCGCCGACGTAGAGATCGACGGGCATCCAGTACTTCTCCTCCTCGGCATCCCAGGCGACGTCGTCGCGGTCGGGCGACAGGAAGCGGAGGTAGTACCAGCACGACCCCGCCCACTGCGGCATCGTGTTCGTCTCGCGGCGCCCGTAGGGGCTGTTCACCCAGTCGGTCGCGCGAGCCAGCGGCGGGAGCGGCTCGCCGTCGGGCCCGGTCGTGGGCTTGTACTCGTCGAGCTCGGGCAGCGTGACCGGGAGCTGGCTCTCGGGCAGCAGGTGCGGGTTGCCCGCGTCGTCGAACACGATCGGGAAGGGCTCGCCCCAGTAGCGCTGCCGGCTGAACAGCCAGTCGCGCAGCTTGTACTGGATGGTGCCCTTCCCGATGCCGTTCTCTTCGAGCCACGCGATGATGCGCGTCTTCGCGGCGGCGATGTCGAGCCCGTCGAGGAAGTCGCTGTTCACGTGGGGGCCGTCGCCCGTGTACGCCGCGGCGGACACGTCGCCACCCGCCACCACCTCGCGGACGGGCAGGCCGAAGGTCTTCGCGAAGGCGTAGTCGCGCTCGTCGTGGGCCGGGCACGCGAACACGGCGCCCGTGCCGTAGGACGCGAGCACGTAGTCGGCGATCCAGATCGGCACGGCCTCGCCGTTCACGGGGCAGATCGCGAAGGCACCCGTGAACGCGCCGGTCTTGGGCGCATCGGCGGCCTGCGTGGTGCGGTCGCGATCGGTCTTCGCGCGCGTCTCTTCGAGGTAGCCCGCGACGGCCGCGCGCTGGGCGTCGGTGGTGATGCGCTCGACCAGCGGGTGCTCGGGCGCGAGCACCGCGTAGGTGCAGCCGAACAGCGTGTCGGGACGGGTGGTGAAGACCTCGAAGCTCTCGCCGGTCCCCTT
Source organism: Alphaproteobacteria bacterium (assembly GCA_020632875.1). GTDB lineage: Bacteria > Myxococcota_A > UBA796 > UBA796 > JACKEQ01. The sequence goes on along the minus strand of JACKET010000001.1, from coordinate 174,287 downwards.
CACGTCGAAGCGGAACTGCGCGCCCTCGGACCGCCCGATCCACTCGCGCTGCTTCTTCTCGGTGCTCTCGGGCCAGTCGACGCCGTCGAGGCCCGCCAGCAGGCGCTCTGCGTACTCGGTGATGCGGAACATCCACTGCTTCATGGTGCGCTGCTCGACCGGGTCGCCCGTCTCGACGTACTTGCCGTCGTTGACCTCTTCGTTGGCCAGCACCGTCTGGAGCGCGGGGCACCAGTTCACGCCGACGTCGGCCTGGTAGGCGAGCCCCTGCTCGTAGAGCTTGCGGAAGATCCACTGCGTCCACTTGTAGTGGCGGGGGTCGCTCGTCGCGAACTCGCGCGACCAGTCGTACGCGAGCCCGAGCTTCTGGAGCTGGCCGCGGAACGTGTCGATGTTGCGGCGCGTGACCTCTTCGGGGTGGATGCCCTCTTTCACCGCCTGCCGCTCGGAGGGGAGGCCGAAGCTGTCCCAGCCCATGACGCCGAGCACGTTGAAGCCCATCATGCGCTTCGCGCGACGCACGATGTCGGTCGCGACGTAGCCCTTCGGGTGCCCGACGTGGAGCCCGCTGCCCGAGGGGTACGGGAACATGTCGAGCACGTAGTACTTCGGGGCCGTGCGGTCTTCGGGCGTCTTGAACGTCTCGTTCGCCGCCCAGTACTGCTGCCACTTGGCCTCGATGGCCTCATGGTCGTAGCGCATCACTCCTCCAGTCCGACGCGCGTCGGCAGGTGCGTGTATCCGGGACACAGGGTGCGCGGTAACCGGATGCCGGACGCGGCATACTGGGTGCAGGAGGTCCGGATGACGCGGTGGATCGGGTTGCTCGCGCTGGTCGGTTGCGGAGGGGGCGCCGTGGGCGACGGAGACGGCGTGCTCGACGCGGACGAGGTGCCGGACATCGGCTGGGAGGCCGAGATCGACGGGAGCTTCCACGACGTCGGGGGCACCGCCGTGATCGTCGACGCCGAGACCATCGAGCTGCGCGACTTCACCTACGACGGCGGCGGGATCAACGCGCGCGTCTTCCTCCTCGTCGACGGCGAGGACTTCAACCGCGACCTCGAGCTCACCGACAACCTCGTCGGCACCGCGATCGACGGCGAGACCCTCTCCCTCGACCTGCCCGAGGGCACGACCTTCGAGGACTTCAACCTCCTCACGCTGTGGTGCATCCCTGCCGGCGTGTCGTTCGGGGAGGGGATCTTCCGCCCTCCGCGGTAGGATGGGGCATGGACGAACCCCGCTGGTCGCACGACGGCGTGGCCGTCACGGTCCTGCCGGGCTCGGGCAGCACCCTGATGGCGGGCGTGCCCGTGCTCGTGTCGGTCGGGATGATCGGCGTCGCGATGGCGTCCAGCCTGGCGGTGATGGTGGTGCCAGGGCTCGAATCGTCCGCCTCCACGGGGCTCGCCGCGCTGCTCGCCCTCGGCAGCCCCGCCCCGCTGTGGCTCACGGCGCGCCTCTCGGGGCCCGTGCCGGTCGTCGCGACCTACGCGGGGCTCCAGATCGGGCGGCAGCACTATCCACGCGAGCGGATCCTCGGCGCCGACCACCGCGACGGGGCCGTGCACCTGCTGCTCGACGATGGCCGCATCATCCGCACGCCGCCGCTGGCCGATGCCGTCGGTCGCGCCATCCAGACGGCCTTCGCGAAGCCCGGCGATCTCTTCGCGACGACGCGCGCCGAAAGAGCGCTCGCGGACGTTCGAAGCGCCGGCTAGCATCCGGGGATGCGACCGATCACTCCCCTGCCCCTCGTGGCCCTGCTGTTGTCCGGCTGTCCCGGCGGGTCGAAAGACACCGAAGAGACCGACATCATCGCGCCTATGCCGCCGCCGATGCCGCCGCCCGACACGGATACCGACACCGACACCGACATCCCGCCGATGCCGGCGCCCGACACGGACACCGACACCGACGTCCCGCCGATGCCGCCGCCCGACACGGATACCGACACCGACGTCCCGCCGATGCCGCCGCCGAATCCGACCGGCGACACGGGCGCGCTGCCCCCGATGCCCCCGCCCGACACCGACGTCCCGCCGATGCCGGCGCCCACGGGCGACACGGGCGCCATCCCGCCGATGCCGCCTCCGCCCGACACCGGCGACACCGATGCGGTGCCGCCGATGCCGCCGCCCCCGCCCGACACCGGTGACACCGACCCGATCCCGCCGATGCCGCCGCCTCCGCCGTACTCGCCGTCCGGCCTGTCGCCGCTCCCCGCGGTGCCGCTCACCCGGTGACCGACCGCACCGACGTGGCCCCCGAGTGGATCGGGTGGCTCGCCGAGAACCTGCTGCGCGGCGCCAATCCCGTCGGGCTGTCGTCGGTGCTCACCGCGCAGGGCCTCTCCGACGACGAGGCCCTCGCGCTGGTCTCCGGCGTGCTCGGCGATCCGATCCTCGCCGCGGCCCGCCGGGTCGTGCACCGGAGCGCGGCGACCGAGCAGGCGTCCCGCCTCCGCCGGCACTTCGAGCGGGGCCACGCGCTCGAGGTCGACGCGCTCGACGATGTCGCCTTCTTCACCCACTGCTGGACGGCGCACCGCCCCGTCGTCCTTCGCGGCGCGGCACGCGACTGGCCCGAGTGGACCCTCGAGGGCCTCGGCGAGCGCTTCGGGCACGTCGAGATCGAGGTCCTCGAGGGCCGGTCGAAGCACCCCCGCTGGTGGACGAAGCGCGAGGCGCTCTGCACCCGCATGCCGCTCTCCGCCCTGCTCGAGAAGATGGCGGGCCCCGGGGGCGACGACTGCTACGGGGTCGGTCGGAACGACCTGCTCGACGATCTGCCCGAGCTGAAGGGCGGCATCGGCGGGCTGCCCGGCGTCGACCGCGCGAATCCCGGCGCGCGGCTGTGGATCGGGCCGGCCGGCACCGTGACGCCGCTGCACCACGACCAGTCCGCGGCCTGGCTCGTGCAGCGCGTGGGCGCGAAGCGCGTGTGGCTCGCCTCCCCGCTCGAGACCGCCCTGCTCGAGACCACCGACGGCGTGTTCAACCGCGTCGATCCGCGCCTCCCGCAAGAGGGCGACCTGGCCGAGGTCACGTGGTGGGAGACCGTCATCCATCCGGGCGACGCGGTGTTCCTGCCCGCCGGGTGGTGGCATCAGGTCGTCGCGGAGAGCGCCAGCATCAGCGTGTCGCTCGGCCGCTTCCGCTGGCCCAACAACGTCGAGTGGTACGCACCCGGTCGGCTCGCGCCGGGTCGGGTATAGTCCCCGGGCTTCGTGGAGAGACGCATGTTCCGCTACGCCCTACCGCTGCTCCTCTTCGCCGGCTGCTCGGGCAGCGGCGTGGCGAACGGCCCGTGCGACGACATGTGCCGCGAGCTCGTCCAGACCTGCGGGTACGCCGCGTTCCCCGACCTCTCGAGCTGCCTCGACGGCTGTGCGTACGATTCTTCGCAGGGCGCCGACGTGGCCGGGCAGGCCCAGTGCGTCATCGACTCCCAGTGCGACACGTTCGCCATCGTCGAGTGCCAACACGTCTACGGGCTCGATCAGTAGTCATCGGCCGGATTCCTCCGCTAAGCTGTGGGTCCGGAGGAACCCGATGCACCGCCTTGCCCCCCTCGCCTTGCTCCTCGTGTCCTGTACGCAGGACTACACCATCGGCGCGCAGCCCGTGCAGGTGAACCCCGAGGACGTGACCGAGTGCGGGTTCACAGAGGTGGCCTTCGACGGCACGCAGGCCTCGCTGTTCCGCCGCTACGACTGCAACCCGGTGTTCACCGACTCGGGCGAGGCCTGGGCGGGCGGCGTGCGCTCCACGGGCTTCCACGCCGAGGTCGTGCTGGGGCACCCGTTCTACCAGATGTGGTACACGGCCGACGAGCCGTCGAGCGGCTCCTATGGGCTCGGCTACGCCATCAGCGCCGACGGCACCAACTGGGAGCCGCAGCCCGCCAACCCGCTCCTCACGCAGGCCCCGCCCACGTGGCGCGCCTCGTCGATGGATGGCGTCACGGTCGTGTGGGACTCCGATGCCATGCAGTACGTGCTCGCCTACCAGGGCCTGAACCTGAACACCGGCGACAACGGGCTCGGCTTCATGACCTCCGACGACGGGCAGAGCTGGGTCGCGCTCAACGCCGACCGGCCCGTCTTCGATCTCACCGTCCCCGTCAACGGCGTGCGGTACTGCTGGCCGCTCGCGCTCACCCACACGCCGGGCGAGGGCCTGCGCGGGTACATCGCGGGCGGGCCGGATCAGTCGGGTGTGTGCCAGGTCTACACGATCGCCGGGTCCGACGTGAACAACCTCGCGCCGAACAACTCGCCCGTGCTGACCGCCGGCGACACGTACGACGCGGGCGGCATGGCCGCGGCGGCCGTCGTGAAGCTCGAAGACACGTACTACATGTTCTACACGGGCATCAAAGAGTACGTGCCCGTGCCCGGCACGAACTTCGTGGCCGCGAACAACACCACGCTCAACGTCGCGACGAGCGTCGACGGCATCAACTGGGTGAAGAGCCCCGACAACCCGATCCGCGACATCGGCGTGACGAACCAGCCGAGCAAGATCCTGGGCATCGCCGCACAGGTCGTCGGCCCGCGCGTCCACCTCTGGATCGACGACTACTACCCGCAACTCGACCGGCGCGCGACCGGGTACTTCCTGTACGAGCCCAACCCCACCGACGCCCCTCTCTGAGCGTTCTTCCGCCTTCCCCTGATCCGCGGCGCCCGCTCGGGCGTAGCCGGATCGGGAAGGACGGATGGTCGCGTCGCGAGCACAAGTCTGGATGACGAAGCCCTCACTCTCGGACCTGCTGAAGCGCGCAGCGGAACGTGATCGGGAGGCGTTCCGCCTGCTGTACGCGGCGATCGGGCCGCGCGTGAAGGGCTTCGTGCTGGCGCGGTGCCGCGAAGAGGGCCTCGCCGAGGAGATCACGCAGGAGGTGCTGCTCACGGTGTGGCGCCGCGCCGATCGCTACGACGCGGGGCGGGCCTCCGCGGAGACCTGGATCTTCACCATCGCGCGCAACCGCGTGGTCGACAGCCTGCGCCACCGGCGGGTCGTCGAGGCCGACCAGCGCGACCCGCAGTTCGTGCCCGACCCTCCCGAGTCCCTCGATGCGGTGGTCGACGCGCAGAAGCGCGCCGAGCGCATCGGAGCCGCGCTCGACGAGCTGCCCGAGGCCCAGCGCGAGGTGCTGGTGCAGTCGTTCTACGAAGCGCTGAGCTACCCCGAGATCGCCGAGCGGGAGGGCGTCGCGCTCGGTACCGTGAAGTCGCGGGCCCGTCTGGCGTTCCAGCGGCTCCGCGCCATCCTGGCCGGCGAGGACGAGCCATGACCGCGCCGACCCACCACCTGCCCGAAGACTGGCTGATCGCCTACGCCGGCGGCGGGCTGACCGAAGCGCAGTGCGTCGTGGTCGCGACGCACCTCACGCTCTGTCCCGCGTGCCGCCAGACGCTCGCCATCGCCGAAGAGGCCGCGGCCAGCACCCTGATGCGCGCCGAGGCTCCGCTCGATCCCGCCGGGCTCGACGCGTTGATGGCGCGCCTCGACGAGCCCGAGGCGCCCGAGCCGCCTGCGCCGGTCGATGCCGTGCTGCCGTGGCCCGTGCTGCGGTTCACGGGTCCCCTCGCGGGTCAGCCCTGGAAGTGGCTCGGCCCCGGGGTGCACGGCGTCGACCTGCCCCAGCCCACCGACGGCCTGCCGCTGCGCCTGATCCGCATGCGCGCCGGCGCCCGGATGCCCCACCGGCACGAGGGCTTCGAGAGCGGCGTGGTGCTCGCGGGCGGCTGGGACGACGAGTACGGCACCTACCGCCGCGGCGACGCCACGGTCTACGCGCCCGACACGCACCCGACGCACGACCAGCGCATCCACGACGACGCGGACTGCATCGCGATCGTGCTCAACGAGTCGCGCGCGGTCGTCGAGGGCCGGCTGTTCGGGCCCCTCGCGCGGCTCCTCTTCCGGATCTAGAGGAGCTTCGGCTCTCCTAGTCGAGCTTGAACCGGACGCCGGCCTTCGGCTCGACCGTCGGCTGGCCCGAGACCATGTCGGACGCCATGAGCCCGCCGTAGAACGACCACGCGCCGTTGGGGCTGAGCACGAGCGTGCCCGCCGCCCATTCGGAGAGATCGAGGCCTGCGCCCTCGACGGACGCCATCGTCGCGCCCTTCACCATGCCGCCAGCGCCGATCCGGAAGTCGAGCGAGCCGTGCGTGCCGAGCTGGATGCGCAGCGGAGCCACCTCGAGGCCGAGCGTCGCGCCACCCGTCCACTTCAGGCGGTCGGCCGTGGGGATGCCCGCGAACACGACCCCTTCGACGCTCACGCGGTGACCGAGGTCGAACCGACCGGAGAGGCCCGGATCGAGCCCGCGCAGATCGAGCCCCACGTGCAGGGCCGTGTCGAGGTTCTTCCGCCCGTCGACCTCTTCGGTGTCGAGCGTCGCCGTGACAGTGGGGCCGTCCGCAAAGGCAGCAGCCAACAGAGCAAGCATGTGGGGATCCCGGGTGCGCGCAGTCTGTACGTGCCGTGGACGGGCTTATTGCAAACCGGCCGCCCGCGCCTTCAGCCAGGCGCCGAAGGCCTCGCCGATCTCGGGGTGCTCGAGCGCCAGCTCGACGACGGTCTGCATGTACTCGAGGGGCTGGCCGGTGTCCCAGCGCACGGCGTCGACCACGGCGGCCACCACGCGCCCCTGCGCGCCGAGCGCGTTGATCGCGTCGGTCGGGAAGTACTCGCCGCCGGCGTGCTCTTCGATGCCCCGGGCGAGCAGCTCGAAGACCTCGGGGATGTAGAGGTACCGGCCGAGCGACACGAGCGAGCTCGGCGCCGCGGCCTTTGGCTTCTCGACGATGCGGCGCACGCCGATCGCCCCGTCTTCACGGGCCATCGGCTCGAACACGCCGTACCGCGACACGTCCTGGCCGGGCAGATCGACCGCGGACATCACGCACGCCCCGGTGCGCTCGTACGACGCGATGAGGTCGGCGGAGCAGTTGCCGTGCGTGAACAGATCGTCCGGATACGCGACGACCACGGGGTCGTTGCCCGCGAAGGTCCGCGCGAGCAGCAGGGCGTGGCCCGTTCCCTTCATCTCCTGCTGACGGACGAACATCACGCGCGCCTTCGGCGGCACGAGCCGGGCGAGCTTGGCTTCGCTGTCGGCCATCGCGCCCTCGAGCTCGGGGTCGCGGTCGAACCAGTCCTCGAGCATCTTCTTGCGGCGCGACGTGATGATGAGGATGTCTTCGATGCCCGCGTCGACGAACTCCTGCACGATCCAGTCGATCGCCGGCCGATCGACGATGGGCAGCATCTCCTTCGGGATGCACCGCGTGACGGGCAGGAACCGCGAGCCATACCCCGCGGCGACGATCACTCCCTTGACGGGCATGCACATCCTCCAAGACGCTGTACCAGGCGCCCGGTAACCGGTTACCGACCGGCGCAACGGAGGGTGCCATGGAAGTCCTGACCGCGATCGCCGAGGGCAACGCGCAAGAGCTCGCGAGCGTGCTCGCCGACGGCGCAGACCCGCAGGTGGTCGACACCGAGGGTGTCCCCGCGCTCCTCCACGCCGCCGACACGGGCCGCGTCGACCTCGTGAAGCCCCTGCTGCAGGCGGGCGCCGACCTCGCTGCCGTCGACAACATCGGGTGGAACGCACTGATGGCGGCCATCGCCGCCAGCGCCGAAGACCTCGTCGAGTTCCTCCTGATGCACGGCGCCAACGCGAACCACGTCGCCCGCGAAGACACGCCGCTCACCATCGCGGCCGCCGAGGCGCCCATCACCATCGTGCGCATGCTGCTCGACCACGGCGCCGACCCCGACCTCCGCCGCCCCGACGGGTGGACCCCGCTGATGCTCGCGGCCTTCGTCGGCGACGCGACCCGCGTGAAGCTCCTGCTCGAGCAGGGCGCCGATCCCACGGTCACGATGGGCTCGCGGCTCGTCGACGCCGCGACGGTCGCGGCCGCGCACAACCACGCCGACGTGCGCGACCTGCTGATGGATGCCATGCGCAGCCTCGCTCCCGACCTCGGCGAGCTGTGGGGCGGCATCCAGAAGTGGTGCGAGGGCAAGGCGCCCGAGCTGGCCGCGCGCTTCGAGAACACCGTGGGCAACGCCGAGGTGCCCGACGCGTGGCGCGACCTGCCCCCCGAGGCCGAGAAGCAGCTCACGGGCTGGGCGTCGGGCCTGCCGTTCTACGACTACGCCGGGCTCGGGCTCGACGAGGCCATCGCCGTGTGGACGACGATGAACGACCGCGCCGAGAACGGCGAGTTCATCGGCCGCAAGCCCAGCGCGCTCGGCCCCGACGAGCCGGTCGCGCGCCAGTACTGGAACGACCACTGGGTTCCCGTCGCGCGCGACCAGGACGGCAACCTCCTGCTCGTCGACCTCGACCCCGCCACGCACGGCATCCCGGGGCAGCTCGTCTCGTGGTCGTCCGAGCAGGGCCCCCTGTCGGTGCTCGCCAGCGGGCTGACGCCCTACCTGCGGCTGCTGGCGGCGCGCCTGCGCGGGGGCCGGCTCAAGCTAGACAAGCGGTCGGGCGGCCTCATCCCGAAGTAGGGCCGACCCACGCCTCGAGGATCGCGGCGTACGGCGCGTCCTTCTGCAGCTCGCCGGACCGCACCCGCTCGACGACGGGCTTCAGGTAGGTCGCCGCAGCCGGCCGCCCGCCCCACATCCAGCCGTAGTCGGGGCCCGCGAACACGCCGCGCAGCCAGGTCTCGACGGCGACGAGCCGCGCTTCGCCCCCGCCGTGCAGGGCCAGCATCAGGTCGACCGCGTAGGCGCGGCGCTCCCAGTGGGCGCGGTGCGAGCGCCACACCGGGAGCGGCGTCAGCGCGTACGACACGTAGAAGAACGGCCCCCACTGCTGCATGTCGAGCTGGTGCACGAGCTCGTGGGCCAGCGTCGCCGCCAGCGCGTCGCGGGGGAAGTCGGCCAGCGGGCGCGGCAGGTAGACGGTCTGCCCGACGACGGTCGTGTACCGCGTCATGAACTCGGGGTTGATCGGCTTCAGGAGCCGACCGATCGCCCGCATCCACCAGATGTCGCGCTTCTGCACGATCCGCAGCCCGGGCACGTGCTCGCGGACGAGACCCATGATCCGATCGAGACGATCCATGCCTTGAACATTAAGCCGGTGTGCCTATGGTTGTGAGACTACGGGGGAAATGGATGACCTGGTGGCGGGTCGCCGGCATCTGCGGCGCACTCGGCGTGGGGATCGGTGCCTTCGGCGCTCACGGGCTGGAGCAGACGATCGACCCCGAGCACATCGAGCGATGGTGGAACACGGGCGCGCGCTACCACCTCCTCCATTCGGTCGCCCTGCTGGGCGTCGCCGCGCATCCGGGTGCCGCGACGGGCGCGCTGGCGCCCCGCGTGGCGGGCTGGGCCTTCGTCGTCGGGATCGCCCTGTTCAGCGGGTCGCTCTACGTGATGACCCTCACGGGGATCACGAAGCTCGGCATGATCACGCCGCTCGGGGGGCTCGCGTTCATCGCGGGGTGGGTCGCGCTGGCGCTGTCCGGCGGGGCTCCCGCGTCTTCGGGTGAGGAGGCTTGATGCTCGGCCTGTACCTGGCCGCACTGGGGTTCGGTAGCGTCCTGATCGGCGTCTCGCTGTTCTTCGGCGGGGCCGACAAGGACTTCGACAAGGACTTCGATGTCGAAGCCGACCACGACGTCGAGGTGGATTCGGACGTCGACGCCGATGCGGACGTGGACGTCGATGCCGACGCGGACGTCGATCTCGATGTGGATCACGACGTCGACCTGGATGTCGAAGCCGATGCGGAGGTCGATCTCGAGGCCGAGGCCGAAGCGGATCTCGACAAGGACGTGTCGGGGCTGGCGGATGCCGTGTGGATCCCGCTCCTCTCGATGCGCTTCTGGACCTTCGGCTCCGCGGCCTTCGGCTTCACGGGCACCGCACTCACGCTCGGCGGCCTGCCGTGGCTCGTGGTGCTCGCGCTCGCCACCGTCTTCGGCGGCACGACCGGCACGGGTGCGGCGTACTTCTTCCGCGCCCTGAAGAAGGACTCGGTGTCGAGCGAGACGACCCTGAAGTCCTACTCGGGCGAGGAAGCGCAGGTCCTCCTGCCGATCGAGCCCGGCCGACGCGGCAAGATCGCGCTCGACACGCCCTCCGGCCGCCTCGACATGGTCGCCGAGACGCGCGACGCCGAGCCGATTCCCCGTGGGAGCACCGTGATCGTCGCCAGCGTGCGCGACGGTGTGGCCAACGTGAGCGCGCTCGACAGCCCGCGTGGCTCGAAGATTCGACAGCGTGCGGCGGCGCGTGCCGCGAAACAGCGCGCGTGATCCTCTATCGTCCACCCCCCAACACAAGGGAGTTCCATGCTCGAGACCATCGGGGCCATAGGAGCGGGCATCGCAGGTGCCTTCCTCGGGCTCATCGTCGTCATCCTCGTGTTCATCGCGAAACAGTTCCTCTTCGTCGGCCGACCGAACGAGCTGCTCATCTTCTCGGGCCGTAGCAACAAGCTCGAAGACGGGCGGGAGATCGGGTACCGCGTCGTGCACGGCGGCTGGTCCTGGCGCATCCCGCTCTTCGAGAAGGTCGATCGGATGCCGCTGGTCTCGCTCCCCATCGAGCTCCAGATCCAGAACGCCTACTCGAAGGGCGGCATCCCGCTCTCGGTGCACGCCATCGCGAACGTGAAGGTCAGCTCCGACCCGCAGCGCCGGAACAACGCGATCGAGCGGTTCCTCGGCCGCGACCCCGCCGAGATCCGGCGTGTCGCGAAAGAGTCGCTCGAAGGCCACCTCCGCGGCATCGTCGCCCGGATGACGCCCGAAGAGGTCAACGAAGACCGGCTGAAGTTCGCCGAAGAGCTCCTCGAAGAGGCCGGTGACGACTTCCACCAGCTCGGGCTGTCGCTCGACACGCTGAAGGTCCAGTCCGTCGCCGACGACGTGAAGTACCTCGACAGCATCGGCCGCGAGCGCCTCGCGAACGTCCTCTCCGAGGCCGAGATCGCCGAGTCGACCGCGAAGGCCGACGCCGAAGAGATGCAGGCCAAGCACTCCCGCGAAGGGCAGGTCGCCGACGAGAAGGCCGAGACCATCATCCGCAAGCAGGAGAACGAGCTCCGCCGGGTGGTCGCCGAGCTCGAGGCCCGCGCGAAGGCCGAAGAAGAGCGCGCCGAGCAGCAGGGCAAAGAGGCTCGCGCGAAGGCCGAGGTCAAGCTGCAGGAGATCCGCGCGAAGCTCGAGCACCTCCGCCTCTCCGCGGATGTCGTGCTCCCCGCCGAGGCCCAGCGCCAGGCGTCGCAGCTCCGCGCGCGTTCCGAAGCCGCGCAGATCGCCGCCGACGGTGCGGCCCTCGCCGACGTCCTCAAGATGATGACCGACGTGTGGATCAAGGCCGGCGACGACGCGAAGGACATCTTCCTCATCCAGCAGCTCGAGACGGTCCTGCAGACGGTCACGAGCCGCGTGAAGGAGCTCGACATCGGCGAGGTCACCCTCGTCGACGGCGGCGACGGCAAGGCCCTGCCCGGGCACATCGCGGCGCTGCCCGCGACGGTCACCGCGGTGCTCAGGGAGTTCCGCGAGACCACGGGCGTCGATGTCACCGGAATCCTGGCGAAGGAGGGCAAGTAGATGTTGGGTACCCTGTTCCTCGTCCTCGGCGTTCTCGCCGTGCTCGGTGTCGGCGGCGCGATCACGGCGCTGTCGCTGGCCAACAACCTGCTCTACATCTGCGAGCCCAACGAGGTGCTCGTGTTCAGCGGCACCGGCCCGCAGGGCTTCCGCATCATCAAGGGCGGCCGCGGGTGGCGCGTGCCGCTGATCGAGCGCGTCGACCGGCTCGATCTCACGAACATGATCATCGAGGTCAACGTGAGCGGCGCCTACTCGAAGGGCGGCATCCCGCTCAACGTGCAGGGCGTCGCCAACGTGAAGATCGACGGCCACGACGCGCTGAACAACGCGGTCGAGCGCCTGCTCTCCAAGCCGCGGGAAGAGGTCGTGCGGATGGCGAAGGACGTGCTCGAGGGCAACCTCCGCGGCGTCCTCTCGCAGCTCACGCCCGAAGAGGTCAACACCGACAAGATCGCCTTCGCGCAGCAGCTCCTCGAAGAGGCCGACCACGATCTCGCCAAGCTCGGGCTGAAGCTCGACACGATGAAGATCCAGAACGTCCACGACGACCGTGGCTACCTCGACAGCATCGGCCGCAAGTCGAGCGCCGAGATCATCCGGAACTCCCGGATCGCCGAGGCCCGCGCGAAGGCCGCCGCCATCATCCGCGACGCCGACAACCGTCAGCGCGCCCGGATGCAGCAGATCGACGCCGAGCAGCAGATCTCGGTCGCCCAGGCCGAGCGCCGCATCGCCGACGCGCAGACCCGCGCCCAGGCGATCATGGCCGAGCAGACCGGTAAGGTCGAAGCCGAAATCGCCAAGGCGGAAGCCGCGATCGCGGCCGAGACCGCGCGTGTCGAGCAGGTCCGTCGCCAGCTCGAAGCCGATGTGCTCGAGCCCGCACGCGCGGCGATGGAGGCCGGCGTGGCCGACGCGAAGGGCCGCGCGGCCCGCATCACCGAAGACGGTCAGGCGACCGTGAAGGTGCTCGAGGACATGATCGAGGTCTGGCGCGCGGCCGGCCCGAACGCCCGCGACATCTTCCTGATGCAGAAGCTCAACACCGTCATGGCGGCGATGGTCGACACCATCAGCAACGTGAAGGTCGACAAGATCACGATGCTGCCGAGCGGCGGCAACGGCTCGGGCGACACGGCCCGCACCGCCGTGCGTCTGGTCGAGGAGCTGAAGGGCGCGCTGGGCGTCGACCTCCCCGAGCTGCTGAAGTCGGCGGCGGGCGCCAAGGGCACCCGCCAGATCGTCGACGCCGACTGACCGCTCACGAGGCTCGCGTCCTCACGAGGCTCCCGGCAATCGCCGGGGGCCTCTTCTGTTTCTGCAGGACGAGCAGCCCGAGACGCCGGCCTGCCTGGCGGTCTCGGTGGTGCAATCCCCGTCGACGGCCCGGGGAAACGAGGACGCTCGACCCGGGGCGGCCTCGTTTCTGCGTCATCTGCGTCCTTCTGCGTCATCTGCGTGAGGCCCTGAGACGCTCGGAGCCCGGCTTCTTCTTCTTCTTCTTCTTCTTCTTCCGCGCCTTCTGCGCGGTGCGTGCCGACCCCATTGTCCGGAGCGTCCGCACTCAGCCTCGTGGGCTCACGAAGTCCAGGCCGAGGTCTTCGCAGAACGCGCCGGCGTCTTTCGCGAGGTCGTCGTAGACCCACACCACCGTGCACATGTCGTAGCTCTCGGCGTCGCGGCAGAAGCCCGCGTTCTCGGCATTGTCGCAGGGCGTGTCGGACACCACCCCGCCGACCGCCTCGCAGTCGGCCTCGAAGTCGGGCGGCAGCGTGTCGCCGCTGTAGTCGGCGCACCAGCCAGGCCCATCGCAGCTCGCAGCGACCGCGCAGGCATCGAGCGCGCCGTCGAAGTCGGGATCCGCCGCGGGGGGCGGCGGCTCGGGGACCTCGTCGTCGGTGAGCGGCTCGCCCTCCTGCCCGCCGAACGGGTCGGAGGCGTCGATGCTGCACGCCCAGAGCAGGGCGAACGGGAGCCAGTACGGGAGCTTCATGGGCCAAGCCTACCCGCCCTTCGGCCCACACGCTGCTTCGCGCGCCGGAAGTCGTACGCGCCCGGAGTACGCGTGTTAGTCGGGCCGGGTTGGAACCGCTCTACGGCAACACCCACGGCCTCAAGGCCGAGCAGAACAAAGCCCTGCGGGCGCTGTATCGACGGCGCATCGACCGGCAGACGTTCATCTCGGCGCCCGTGGCCCGCGAGCTGACCGAGCTCTCGCGCGACACCGGGCGGCGCATCGGCCTCCTCGTCGATCGACAGGGCACCGTCGACAAGGTCGTCATCGGCGACGCGCACCGCGTGTTCCTGCCCGATCTCGGGCGCTGGCGCGCGGGCGAGCAGCGGTTCCGCGGCCTGCGCCTCGTGCTCACCGACCTCCGGCAGATCGGGCTGACCGAAGACGACCTCACCGACCTCACGCTGCTGCGGCTCGACGCCGTCGCCGCGATCGCGGTCGATCCCGGCAACGGGCTGCCGGGCACCATCCAGTGGGCCTACCTGCTGCCCCCGACCGACGACGGCAGCACGCCCCGACACGTCGAGCGCGTCGATGCCGTACACCACTGGGATCTCGACTGGCTCGACTTCATCTCCGACCTCGAGAACCAGTTCGCCCAGCCCACCCAGCTCCGCCAGGTCGAGGAGGGCGAGGGCTGCATCCTCGTCGGCGTGAGCATGGAGGGGTCGCGGCACGCCGCGCAGCGCAGCATGGCCGAGCTCGCGCGGCTCGCGGAGACCGCGGGGCTCCAGGTGCGCGACAGCGTGCTGCAGGCGCGCAAGAAGCTCGACGGGCGCACGGTCATCGGCACCGGCAAGCTCCAGGAGCTCGTCGTGCGTTCGATGCACGTGGGCGCCGAGGTCCTGGTGTTCAACCGCGAGCTGTCGCCTTCGCAGCTGCGGAACATCGCCGAGTCGACCGACCTCAAGGTGCTCGACCGCACCCAGCTCATCCTCGACATCTTCGCCCAGCACGCGAAGACCAAAGAGGGCCGGCTGCAGGTCGAGCTCGCCCAGCTCCGCTACCGCGCGCCTCGGCTCGCGCTCATGCCGACGGCCATGTCGCGGCTCACGGGCGGTATCGGCGGTCGCGGCCCGGGCGAGACGAAGCTCGAGATCAACCGGCGGCGCGCCACCGAGCGCCTCACGCGGCTCGAGCGCCAGCTCGAGGAGATCTCCAAGCAGCGCGAGCTGCGCCGGGCGCGACGCAAGAAGAACCGCGTCCCCGTCGTGTCGATCGTCGGGTACACGAACGCCGGCAAGTCCACGCTCCTCAATCGGGTCACGCGGTCCGAGGTCCTCGCCGAGGACAAGCTCTTCGCGACCCTCGACACCACCACGCGCCGCTTCCGGTTCCCCGAGGAGCGCGAGATCATCCTCGCCGACACGGTCGGGTTCATCGAAGACCTCCCGAGCACGCTGGTCCAGGCGTTCAAGGCGACGCTCGAAGAGCTCGAAGAGGCCGACCTCCTGCTCCACGTGCTCGACGCGAGCGACCCGGACGTCGAGCACCACAAGGGCAACGTCGAGAAGATCGTCGCCGAGCTGGGGCTCGCCGATCGCGCGACGATGCTCGTGTGGAACAAGTGCGACGCGGCCGACCCCGTCGAGGTCGATGCACTGGTCCGCCGCCACGGGGGCATCGCCGTGAGCGCCCTCGAAGGCACGGGCCTCGAGAACCTGCTGGATACGGTCGAGCACGCCCTGTTCCGCGGTGCCCTCGCGCGATGACACGCGCTGACAGCGCCGCGATTGGGGATTGATCCCCGATCGGGCGTAGGGTACACCATCTGGAGAGAGTCGCCGGATGGCGACAGGAGGAGACCCCATGAAATTCGCTCACCTGGCGCTCGTCGCTGGCGCGCTCGGCCTCACCATGGCCTGCACCAACGGCACCGATACTCAGGTCACCGACACGTTCGACACCGGTGAGGCTCCGCCCACGGTCGTCCCCGACCCGCTGATCCAGCTCATCAACCCCGCGGGCTGCAACGGCGCCGGCACGGCCTACGAGTTCGCCATCGAGAACAGCGGCTGGGCCAGCGACGCGGTGCTCTACATCTTCGACACCAGCTTCGACCCCACCTTCGACGAAGAGCACCCGATGTCCTACGTCGACAGCGGCGAAGACGCGAACGGCTTCTGGGACCAGTGGTCGACCTCGCTCGCCGACGAGGCGTCGCTCGCGAGCCAGGTGCCCGGCACCTCCACCGTCTTCAACTGCGACAACGAGGGCTTCCTCACCTACGTGATCGAGGTCTACAACGAGGGTGGCGCGGTCTCCGACTGCGCCGTCTTCGGCGACGACCCCCAGGCGATCATCAGCGGCACCTGGCCGGGCGGGGCCGCGAACCCGAATGGCACCGTGATCGGCAACAAGTTCGCCGACTGCATCAACTGGAACCAGTAGTCCAGGTCCGATGACGAGAGCCCGCCTCGCAGGTCTGCTGGGCGGGCTCTCCTGCGTCTCGTGCCTGCCGCGCGGGTCGGCGACGCCCGACACCGACCCGCCGATGATCCCGGACGACGAGAACCCGGTGCTCGTGTCCCTCGCCCGCGACTGCGACGTGCAGGCCGGCCAGTGGGTGATCGACGCAGAGACCGAGCACTGGTCCGGCGGCATGCTCGCGTGGTGGACGGTCGACGGCAGCGTCGTCGAGGGTCAGGTCGTCGGCGTGGTCGAGTCCGACCCGAACGGCGCATGGGACCGCATGCACCAGGTACTGCCCATCGTGAGCGACTGGCGGCTCCAGGTGAACGGCGTGAACACCCGCTTCACGTGCGCCGAGCCCGTCAACACGCTGTTCTGGGTGCAGAACCCGCTCGGAGCCCGCATCCAGTGTCGCGTCCTGGGGCCCGATCCTGCGGTGTTCGATGGGATTCCCGGGATTCCGGCCTGTCCTTAGGGCGGGACGCGAATCGCGGACCGCGAACGCGAGACGCGAGACGCGAACCGCGAACCGCGAACCGCGAACCGCGAACCGCGAACCGCGAACCGCGAGCCGCGAGACGCGAGACGCGAACCGCGAACCGCGAACCGCGAACCGCGAACCGCGAGACGCGAGACGCGAGACGCGAGACGCGAGACGCGAGACGCGAGACGCGAACGCGAATCGCGAATCGCGAGACGCGAGACGCGAGACGCGAGACGCGAACCGCGAACCGCGAACCGCGAACCGCGAATCGCGAACGCGAATCGCGAATCGCGAGGGCTCCAGCGGACTGCGGCCCGGGAATCGGCCCCCGCGTTCCGCGGTGACGGGGCCGATTCCCGGTCCTCCGTCCGCTGGAGCCCGCCATGCACGAATTCGCCTTCGAAGGTCTCGATGTCTACAAGCTCGCCGTCTCCGTGGCGCGCTGGATGCGCACCACCCACTGGCCACCCGACGCCCATCACCTCCGCGGCGAAGCCATCCGCGCGGCCGACTCGGTCGTCCTGAACATCGCAGAGGGGATGTGCCGCGGCGGCAAGTCGGGCATGAATCACCTCCGCATCGCGAAGGGCTCGGCTGGCGAAGCCTTCGCCGCACTCCATGTCGCCGACTTCGCGGGCTGTGCCGAACGATGCGCCGAGCTCCGACGCATCGGCGCCATGGTCACGCGGTTGCGGGTTCGCTGACCCTCGGGCGGGCCGCCTAGAGCGGCTCCTCGCCGCCCACGAAGCGGTACAGCAGCACGTCGTCGCGCCACGTGCCGTCCTCCATCCGGTACTCCCGCGACCGCCGGCCCTCCTCCGCGAACCCGAGCGACCGGTACAGGGCCAGGGCCCGCGCGTTGTCGGCGAACACGTTCAGCCCGATCTTCGCGACGGGTGCCGCCTCCGCCCAGTCGAGCGCGGCTTCGAGCAGCGCCTTGCCGATGCCCTGGCCGCGACTCGCCTCCTCGACCATGATCTCGAGCTTCACCACGTGCTGGGTGCGGCGGAAGGGCGGGTTCGTCAGCGACACCATGCCGACGAGGCGCCCGTCCAGACGGGCCACGAGCAGGGCCTGCGTCAGCGAGGCCTTCAGGGCGGCGATGTTGCGGATCTCCTGCTCGAGCGTGCGGTCCACCTCGGTTCCGATGAACCACCGACCCTCGGCGAGCACGTCGCGCCGGAGGGTCAGCAGCTCGAGGGCGTCCCGTGGGCTGCCCTCGCGGATCCGGAGCCGCTGCGCCCCGTCTTCTACTGCTCCCACTCTTCCTTCTGCACGATCTCGACCACCTTGCGGTCGTCGAGGTACAGGTCGGTCTGGTAGCGGCGGACGGCCTTGTACGTCTCTTTGGAGCCCGGCTCCCAGATCATGTGCTCACCGTCTTTGGTGACCTCGAGCCGGTACTTCAGGATCATCGACTCCTGCGCGGTGCGCTTGGTCGACTTGACCTTCGTGTAGGGCGGGCCCCAGGCCATGTAGACCATGTCCTGCGTCCAGCCGACCTTGGGCTCGCGGGAGAGGATCGCCTTCTGGTCGTACTCGTCGTACTTGTAGAACCGGTCCCAGTAGCCCATGTCCTTCAGCCACTGGTCGCGTTCGGCAGGCGTCTTCAGCTTGAGGTACGCCTTCTTCTCCTTGTTGTCCTTGAACCACACCTCGAGCGCCTGGTAGTGGTCGCGCTCGTAGGACTCGAGCTTGTCGAGCTTGCCGCCCGTTCCGAGGGTCATGACGACGAGCGCCGTCGCGAGGGCCGTCAGCTTCCGCATGGTTCCTCCCAGCGCCGCAGATAACCCCGTGGCGACTGGAACGCGTCCCCTGCGCTACCATGGTCCCATGCGGTCACTCCCCCTCCTCCTGCTCTCCGTCGCCTGCTCCCCGATGGTCCCCGAAGCCGAGGTCGAGCTGCGCGACTCTCCGGACGAGATGGTGATCCGCGTCACCGACCCCATCGAGCCGTACCACTTCGGCTACGCCCAGACCGCCGTCGCGCGGCTCGGCGCCGTGCCGTGGAACGGCGAAGACTGCTTCCGCGGCACCGACGGCTTCCAGCTCTGCCACCCGCTCGACGGTGCCGAGACGGTCCTGACGCATGTCGACACCATCGTACAGATCGTCGAGGGCGAGACGATGCTGTTGTCCGTCGACACGCCCGCCGACGCCACGCCCGCCGTCACGTACATCCTCATCGGCGACGACAGCGGCGACTGCTTCGTCTGGGGCGACGACCCCGCGCACTACGACCTCTTCCCGGACGGCCCCTGCACCGCGTTGTGACGCGGGCACGCCCGACGCCGACGCAATAGACCAGGGCCGGAAGGCGAACTCCCCTGCGGGGAGCGCACCCGGGAGGCACCGAAATGCTCTTCGTCTCGCTCGCGCTCGCGTCGAACGGCGTGGTCGACCGCATCGCCGCGGTGGTCGACGAAGACGTGATCGCGCTGTCCGAGATCTACGAGCTGGGCGGTGAGTTCATCGACGAGCGCTGCACGTCGCCCTTCGGCCGCGAGCGGTGCCTGCACGAAGCCGAGCTCGAGATCCTCGATGCCCTCGTGAAGCGCGCGCTCATGCGGCGCGAGCTGAACCGCCTCAAGATCGACGTCACCAGCGCCGAGGTCGACCAGGCCATCGACAGCATCGTGCGCGACTACGGCATGGCCGACCGCACGGCGCTCCGCACCGAGGTCGAGGCGAGCGGGCTGAAGTGGGACGCGTACCGCGACCAGCTCCGCGAGCAGCTCCAGGTCCAGCGGTTCCAGCAGCGCGTGCTGGCCCCGCGCGTGTCGGTGTCCGACGACGAGGTCCGCGACCTCTACCAGCGCACCGCCCGCACCGAGCGCGCGCCCGTCGTGCAGCTCGACGCCATCGGCATCGTCCTACCGCCCGACGAAGAGGCCCAGGCGCCCGTCATCGAGCAGTCCAGCGCGCTCGTCGCCGCGCTCAACAGCGGCGAGCAGGACTGGGAGGAGGCAAAAGCCCTCTACGACGGCGCCGGCGTGTCCAAGGCGCTCGGCGGCCGGCCCTACAAGAAGGGCCAGCTCACCCCGCAGCTCGACGAGGTCGTGTTCGACGCCGAGGTCGGGAAGTTCCTCGAGCCCATCCGCGTCGGCAACGTGCTGATGATCGCGCGCGTCGAGAGCCGCGAGACCGTCGAGGGCGAGGTGAAGCCCTTCGAAGAGGTCCAGGTGGCCCTGCAGAACCAGCTCTTCGGCATGCGCGTGCAGGAGGCCGAAGAGGAGTGGTACCAGCGGGCCCGTCGCGAGGCGGCCGTCCGCGTGCTGCTGCCCGAAGCGGGCTAGCCGTGGCGCTCCCGCTCGTCGTCACGCCGGGCGACCCGGCGGGCATCGGGCCCGAGGTCGCGGCCCGCGCCCTCGCGGATCTGCCCGACGTGAACGCCGTGATCGCCGGCGACCGCGCCGCGATGCGGCCCTGGCTCGACCGCCTCGGCCTGCCGTTCGAGGTCGTCGAGCCCATCGGCACCGAGCCGATCGAGGTCCGGGCCCTACGCTGGGCGGTCGATGCGTGCCTCGAGGGCCGCGCGGCGGCCATGGTCACCGGGCCCATCCACAAGGCCAAGCTCGCGGCCCAGGGCTTCACCTGGCCCGGCCACACGGGGTTCCTGGGCCACCTGTGCGGTGTTCCCGAGCCGGTGATGGCGTTCGTCGGCGGTCGGGTGCGCGTCGCGCTGGTCACGGTGCACCTGCCGCTCCGCGAGGTGCCCGACGCCCTCACCGAAGAGGTGGTCGTCCACACCGTGCGCGTCGCTGCCCACGCGCTGGCCGGGCTCGGCATCGAGGCCCCGGTGGTCTCGGTGTGCGGGCTCAACCCGCACGCGGGCGACGAGGGCCTGCTGGGGCGCGAGGAGATCGACATCATCGCGCCCGCCGTCGCGCGGTGCCGCGCGCTCGGCATCGACGCCCGCGGCCCGATGAGCGCAGAAGCCGCGTTCCTCCCGACCACACCGGGCGACCTGATCGTGGCGATGTACCACGACCAGGGCCTGGTGCCGCTGAAGGCCCTCGACTTCGGGCGCACGGTGAACTGGACGCTCGGGCTGCCGATCGTCCGCACGAGCGTCGATCACGGCACGGCGTACGATCTCGTCGGCACGGGCCGCGCCGACCCGTCGAGCATGCGCGAGGCCCTGAAGCTCGCGCAGCACCTCACCGCGCGTCGAACCCGAACACCAGCATCGGCGTGATGCCGACCGTCGACTTGCCGACCTCCACGCCCTGGCTGACGTTCGAGCCGCTGACGTTCTGATCGACGCTCGTGACCTTCGCGAGCAGCATCTTCGTGTCCAGAGCGATCGAGAAGCCCTTGCGACGGCCGCGCTCGTCGGCCTTGCCCGCGATGGCGCCGACGCGGAAGTCGAGGCCGGGCACGAAGCTCCCGCCCGCCACATAGGCGGACTGGCTCACGTTGCCCTGGTCGTCGGCCGACTGCTTCACCGCGACCCAGCTGCCCCGCGCGAGGACCGGACCGCCGCCGATGAACCCGCCGCCGAACGAGTACTCGAAGACCGGCGTGAGACCGTACAGCCCGACGGCCTTGGCGCGAAGCGAGGCGCCGTTCTCGGACACGCTGCCGCCGAAGCCGAAGCCGAAGACCGAGCCGAGCTCGCCGTAGACGCCCATCTTCTCGTTGAACTGGGCGCCGAGCCGCAGCCCGACGTTGAAGTCGACGAGGCCGGCCGGGGCGAAGTAGCCGGTGCCGCCGCCGACGCCCCAGCGGAAGTGGGTATCGCCCGCAGAGGCGGCAGAGGGCACGAGGGCACAGGCCGCGAATGCCGCGGCAAAACACAGATTCTTCATGAGAGGGGCTCCTGTGGAAGTGTGGCCCTTCAACGAAGCGGGCCCCTCAGCCATTCAGAAGAATTTTCACAACCCCGGACAACTCTCGCCGTCAGAGGGACACGTCCCATCGTCTACAGCGGCCGTTCTGCACGCCCAGTACTGCTCGGCCTGGGAGCGGCAGGAGCCGAGGAGGCACTCGAAGGTGTCCTCGTCGGCGTAGGCGCAGCCGTCCATGCAGGTGCCGAGCGGGATGGCGTCGAGCACGCACGCCTGGATGGTGCAGTCGCTGAACCCGACCTCGGCGCCGCACAGCAGGCAGCCGTCTCCGGCGCCCATCATGCACGTGAGCGCGCACGACACGTCGTCTGCGGCGCAGGAATCGACGCACGCCGCGGCCCCGTCGCACACCTGGCCCGTGCCGGCACCCACGTACGGCGACACGAGCGACAGGTAGTCGAGGCACATCTCGTCGGCCGTGCCGTCGCCCCACGTGACCGTGCCCGACCCGCCGGAGTTGTCGTACTCGCAGGTGATCTCGAGCCGGTCGTCGGCCGTGATCGGCACCCAGTAGGGCTCGGGGAAGGCGTAGGCGCGCTGCCAGTCGAAGTCGTACCGCACGTCGGACAGGCACTCCTCGTCACCGTCGGGACGCACGAGCTTCGTCGTCAGGCGCCTGCCGAGCAGGTGCATGTGCGGCGCGGTGCCCGCGATGTGCGCGTCGACCGGGATGCGCTGGAGCTTCGACTGCACGGACGCCGGATCGCCGGCCGGGATCGCGAGGTCGGTCTTGGCGACCGGGAAGATCGTGAGGAGCTGCGTCGGGAGCTGGCCTTCGGGGAGGGTCCAGAGCTGCATGCGGCTCGCGTCGGGCGCGACCTCGGACACGGCGGCGGTGTTGTAGTGCATCTGCAGGACGAGCGTGCTGCCCGCGGGGATGCGCATGGCCATGCCCTCGGGGAGCAGGCGCGTCTCGCGGCCCGGCACCCACCCGCCGATGGTCTGCGCGTCGGACAGGCCGGGATCGCCGAAGCACCGGTAGCCGGGGCCCGCGTCGTCGGCGTCGAGCTGCAGCAGGCGGTCGCGCCCGTCGCGGGGGACCGCGTAGATCAGCGCGTGGTGCGCCATCGCCACCTGGTCGGGGCGCACGGCGGCCCCCGTCACGAACAGGTCGTCGGGGGTGGGCTCGCCGAGGACCAGGCACCGGTAGTCGTCGGCACGCGAGTCGTCCGGCGTGTAGGGCACCGAAGCGAGGTCGAGGTCGGGCGGGCCCGCGTCGGGCGGCTCTTCACGGGGAGCGGGCGCGCGGTACGCCTCGGGATCGCCCTCCGGGAAGCCCTGGTCGCGCCACGCGGTGAACGTCGCGACCTCGTCGTCCTCCAGCCACAGGCTGCCGACGGCCTCGCGGCAGGACGGATCCTGGCCCCAGGGCGGCATGGAGCGGCTCTCGACGGCATTGACGACGAGCTCCTGCACCACGCGCACCTCGTCGTACGAGGTGAGCGGGAACGGCGCGATGGCGCCATCCGTGTGGCACGCCAGGCAGTTCCGCTCGATGAGCGGGCGGACGTCGGTGTGGTACGCGACCTCCGGCTCTCCGGACTTGCAGCCGACCCATGCCAGCAGGACGAATACGCGTCTCATCCGATCCCCTCGTCGCGCCACTCGGCCTCGCGGCGGTACAGCGTGCGCGCCGTGATGCCGAGCAGGCTTGCGGTCAGGTTCTTGTCGCCGTTGCAGTACCGGAGCGTCTCCGTGATCATCTGCTTCTCGACGATCTTCAGCGGGGTACCCACCTCGAACGAGAGCGCCTTGCGGCCGCTCGTCGCGTCGCGCATCTGCGGCGGCAGATCGCCCACGTCGACGCGGTCGCCGCGGCACAGCACCACGGCCCGCTCGATGGCGTTCTCGAGCTCGCGGACGTTGCCGGGCCACTTCCAGGCGCACAGCGCGTCGATGGCCTCGGGCGTGAACCCCGCGAGATCCTTTCGGTTCTTCCGGACGAACCGGACGAGGAAGTGCTGGGCGAGCAGCGGGATGTCGTCGGACCGCTCGCGCAGCGACGGCACCCGGATCGGCACGACGTTGAGCCGGTAGTACAGGTCGGCGCGGAACCGGCCCGCCGCCACCTCTTCTTCGATGTCGCGGTTCGTGGCCGCGATCACCCGGCAGTCGGCCTGCAGCGTCTCGGTGCCGCCGACCCGCTCGTACTCGCCATCCTGGAGCACCCGCAACAGGCGCACCTGGATGGCCGGCTTCATCTCGGTGATCTCGTCGAGGAACAGCGTGCCGCCGCGCGCGAGGTCGAAGCGCCCCTCTTTGCGGCCCGTGGCGCCGGTGAAGGCGCCGCGCTCGTAGCCGAACAGCTCGGACTCGAGCAGCGACTCGGGGATGGCGGCGCAGTTCACGGTGACGAGCCGGCGGTCGCGCCGCGCGCTCATCTGATGGATCGCCCGTGCCAGCCGGCCCTTCCCGGTGCCGCTCTCGCCGGAGAGCAGCACGGTCGCGTCGGACGGCGCCACCTGCTCCACCTCGTCGAGCAGGCCGCGCATCACCTGGGAGTTGCCGATGATGTCGCCCTCGCCGACCTCGGCGAGCTGCTCGCGCAGGCGCTTGTTCTCGAGCAGGAGGTGGCGCTTCTCGAGCGCCTTGTCGAGCACCGTGGTGAGCTCGAGGCGCTTGAGCGGCTTGGCCACGAAGTCGTACGCGCCCTCTTTCATCGCCTCGACGGCCGTCTCGACCGTGCCGTACGCCGTCATCACGACGACCTCGATGGCCGGGTCGACGACCTTCGCCGCCTTGAGCAGGTCGATCCCCGACATGCCGGGCATCTTCAGGTCGGTGAGGACGAGGTCGACGGGACGGTCGCGGAACTTCTCCATCGCCTCGCGGCCCGACGCGGCGTGGGAGACGTCGAACCCCGCGCGATTGAGGATGCGCTCGAGCGTGACGCGGTTCGCGTCGTCGTCGTCGACGACCAGGACCTGGGGCTTCATGGGAGCGGGGCCTCCAACGCATCGCCCGGCTCCCGCGAAGCGGGCCGGAACGGGAAGATCAACGCGATGTCCGTACCACGTCCGGGCGCGGAGCGGACGCGGATCGACCCGTCATGGTCCTCCAGGATTTGTCGCGTGATCGCGAGCCCGAGCCCCGTGCCGCTCGCCTTGGTCGAGTAGAACGGGTCGGTGGCGCGCTCGACGTCCTCGGGCCCCATGCCGGGCCCGTCGTCGGAGAGCTCGATCTCGACGTTGCCGTCGACCTCCCGCGTCGCGAGCGACAGGTGGTGCGCACCCGCTTCGACCGCGTTGCGCACGACGTTCAGCAGCGCCTGGCGGAGCTGGTTGCCGTCGGCGAGCAGGGGCGGGAGGTCGGCGAGGTCGAGCGCGAGCGCGACGGACTGCGACTCGAGCTCGGCCGCCAGCAGCCGCTCGACGTCCCGCACGAGGTCGGACAGGTCGTGGGTCTCGATCTTCGCCGGCGGACGGCGCGCGAGCTGGAGGTAGTGCGCGGTCACGTCGGTGAGACGGTCGATCTCGGAGCTGATCGTGCCGAGGATGTCCCAGCCCTCGGTCTGCCGCTCGGGGTCGTAGTGCGACAGCTCGTCGGCGAGCATCTCGGTGTTGAGCGACAGCGCGTTGAGGGGGTTGCGCACCTCGTGCGTGATCTGGGCGAGCATCTGGCCCACGAGCGCGAGCCGCTCGGACCGCGCCAGCCGCTCCTTCGCGCGCGTCTCTTCGGTGATGTCGGCCGTCACCACTACGGCGCCCTGCGTGCCGAACGGCGTGACGCGCACCTCGTGGAGCGTTCCGCCGGGCCCGTCGACCTCGTAGCGGCCGGGCTCGAGGTACGCTCTCAGCCCGTCTGGCACGCCCTGATCGCGCGCCGCGCCCCAGACGTCGCCGGCCGCGGGGTTCGCGAGCGTCACCCGCCCGCCCTCGAGCACGAACAGGCCCTCCTGCAGGCTGTCGAGCACGCTCGCGAGGTACCGCGACAGCGTGTTGAGCTGCTCGGCGCGGTCGACCAGGGCCTCGTCGCGCAGCTTGAGCGCCTGGACCATCTTGTCGAACTCCATCGCGAGCCCGGCGATCTCGTCGGCGCCGCGGACCTCGACACGACCCGAGTAGTCACCGGCGGCGAGCCGCTGCACCTGGTCGGTGAGGCGACCGATGGGCCGCAGGGCGTAGAACACGAGCCCCAGCAGCGCGAAGGCCGACACGAAGGCCACGAGGGACAGCACGCCCGCGATGGCCGTCGCGCGCACGCGCTGCGCTTCGGTCTCGGCCGTGAGCTGGGCGATGCGCCCGTCGATCTGGCGCGACAGCGTCTCGATCTCGTCGCCGAGCTCGGTCGACAGCGACAGGAGCTTCGTGCCCTTCTCCTGCGCCTGGTCGCGGTTGCCCTTCTCGGCGAGCGCCACGATGCGGGCGGCCTCGTCGCGGTACTCGACGAACAGGTTGTCGATGCGGCCGAGCTGGATGAGGACCTTGTTGAGGACGGCCTGCTCTTCGGGGCGCTTCGCGATGCGCTGGCTGGCGCGGGTGTGGATGCGCGCCGTGTCGAGCTGCTCCTTGAGCTCGTCGGCGTAGATCGCGGCCGCCGAGCGGGCCCCCGTGCCCGGACGGGCCTCGTCGCCGAGCAGCCTGCGGACGTCGTTGTCGATGCGAGCCTGCCACGTGGTCAGGCGGGCGACGGTCTTCGCGAGGGGCAGGTAGCCGTTGGTGATCAGCTCCTGCGACTGGGAGACGCCGCGGTACTGCACGACGAGCACGCCGATGGCCGCGAGCATGACGAGCATCCCGGCCATGAAGGCCGCGATGATCCTGACGCGGATGGATGCGAGCACGCCCTGGCCCTCCCGCCCGTCAGCCCCCGGGGTGGAACGACGAGCCGCCCCCGCTGACCTCGGGCATGCGGCCCTCGGCGAGCTGGATGACCACGTCGGTGGCCTGGTGGAGCTCGAGGCGCCCGGACGCCCAGACGACCGTGCCGTTGCCCGACCGCACGCTCATCCGGTACGAGCCGACGGGCACCACGACGCCCTTCTGGCCGTGCGCGTCGATGCGGTAGCGGTCGTCGGCGAGCTGGACGAGCACATCCTGGTCGCCGGCCACGCGGAACTCGACCTTGGCG
This sequence comes from Alphaproteobacteria bacterium, assembly GCA_020632875.1. Taxonomy (GTDB): domain Bacteria; phylum Myxococcota_A; class UBA796; order UBA796; genus JACKEQ01. The sequence goes on along the minus strand of JACKET010000001.1, from coordinate 147,834 downwards.
GCGCCGTCGGCGTCGTCTTCGTCTTCGGTGCGCCCCGTGGTGAGGCCCGTGCGCCCGATGACCACCGTGGCCGCGCCGGTGTGCGGCACCTCGACGCGGCCCGTGCGCGGCGTGCCGTTCGTGAGCACCTGGAGCTCGTGCGGCCCGACGGTGGCGTTGATGATGAGCCGACCGGGCGCGAACAGCTGCGCGACGGTGTTGTTGTCGACCTGGATCTCGGCCGGCAGGCGCGAGTCGAACACGATGCGCCCGAGACGCACGCCGGACTCGACCTCGTCGAGGGTCTCGACCTCTTCGTTGATCGATGCGGGGTTGGGCGAGGCCAGGCAGACGGCAGACAGCAGGACTGGAAGCATGCCTGGTAGTAACAACCTCGGTGTGATAGGGCGCGCTGGTCCAGAGGAGACCGCAACCATGCGCAACATCCCGATGTTCCTGCTGTTCACGGCCCTCCTTGGCGCCTGCTCCGGGGGCTCGAACGGCCCGGGTCAGGGCGCCGGCGCCACGAAGGGGATCACGCCGGTGGCGAAGCAAGACGTGGGCGAGGTGCTCGCGCGGGTCGGCGACAGCGTCGTCGGCTCCGAGGAGTTCAAGCACGAGGCCGCCCGCAAGACGCCCGCCAGCGGCGCCGAGCTGTCCGACGAAGAGCGCCTCGAGGTCCTCGACGAGCTGGTCACCGAAGAGGTCCTGTTCCAGGAGGCCATGAAGAAGGGCCTCTACCAAGACAGCAAGGTCCGGAAGATCCTCGTCAACCTCCTCCTCCGCGAAGAGGTGTACGCCGGGGTGAAGAACGACGACTTCACCGAAGAAGAGCTGATGGCGTACTACGAAGACCACAAAGACGAGTTCATCGTGCCCGAGAAGGTGCAGGTGAAGCGCATCTACATCCGCACGGGCCCAGACCGCGACGACGCCGCGGCGAAGGCCCTCGCCGACAAGGTCCACACCGACCTGATGAAAGACCGCCGGGTGTTCAGCGAGCTCGCGGCCACCCACTCCGACGGCCCCTACAAGCGCCGCGGCGGCGACATCGGCTTCATCTCGCGCGAGGGCAAGCCCGGCATCGACGACGAGGTGGTCGCTAAGGCCTTCGAGATGAAGATCGACGAGATCTCGGCGCCCTTCAAGTCGGGCGACGGCTACCACATCCTCTACGTGGTGAACCGCCGCGACCGCGTCGAGCGCACGTTCGAGCAGATGAAGGGCTCGGTCGTGCGGATGGTGAAGCAGGATCGCTACAAGAAGCTCACCGACGACTACATCGCGAAGGCGAAGGGCGGCTACACCGTCGAGATCGACCAGGCGAAGGTGAAGGCCGTCGAGATCGGCCGCGGCGGCGCGCGGTTCGCGAGCCCCGAGATCGACCCCGACGCCGAGGCGCCGGGCGACGAGATCCACCCCTAGGAGCCCGCAGTCGCGAAGCGACCAGGGCTCCTCCCGTGCCCAGCCAACGGCGGTGCCCGTGCGCGTGCGCGTGCCCGGATGGAGCGCCACGAGCGCCAGAAGTCCCTGCGCGCCGAAGGCGTCCGAGCGCTCGCGTCCCCTTGCTCCCGCAATGGCACGGGTGCGCGCGGCGCCCCATCGGGAACGCGCACGCGCACGCGCACGCGCACGGGAGGAGGCGGCGCGCTTCGCGCCTACCTCGGGATTCTCAGGACAGCGCCGTCGGGGACCCAGCCCCGATCCCCGTCGCCCGTCTCGACCAGCAGGAAGTCGCGCATCTCGCGCAGCACCGCGACCTCGGCGCCCGGACGCAGCGTCAGCTCCGGCTCGGCTTCGAGGTCGGGCGTGACGCGCCCGATGGCCGGCGCGTCGACGACCACGGCGACCGGCATGCCCGTCTGCACCCACCAGCCCCACGAGGCGAGCAGCACCAGCACCGCGCCGAGCAGCGAGGCCCCGATGCCCGGCAGCCGCGAGCCCTCGCGCGTGCGCCGGCGGTGGACCAGGGCCATGCTGCCGAGGCCCGCGACGAAGAGCCCGATGAGCCCGAGCTCGCCGGGCGTCACGATGCGCATCCACAGCTGAGGCGCGCCCACCGGGGTCGGCACGCCCGTCAGCTCGCTGCGCGCCAGCGCCAGGTTGTGCGAGACGCCCGACGTGCGCGGCCGGTACACCCCGGCGGCCCGCCAGTACGCGATGGCGCGCGGCAGGTCGCCACGGCGGTAGTAGGCGTTGCCCACGTCGAACTTCACCTGGCCCGAGCCCCAGCCGCCATCCGCGCTCGGCTTCCAGGCCTCGAGCGCGGCTTCGATGTCGCCGGCCTCCCAGGCCGTCGCGCCGTCGGCGACGGGCCCCGCCCACGCGAGGGTGCAGAGGAGCGCGATCATGCCGCCCTCTCGAGCTGGTCGATGGCGATGCGCACGCGCGCGACGGCGTCTTCGGGCATCTCGCCGCCGGCGAACCGCGCCCGGTCGAGCCCGAAGAACGCCTGCTGCACGTTCTCGGCGACCTCTGGCGGCAGGGACGCCATCGCCGCATCCCGTCGCAGCTCGCCCACCGCGACACCCGTGCGGTCGGCGAGCGCCTCGCGCAATGCCAGGTCGCACACGGCCAGCCGCTCGGCCGGATCCGCGGGCGGCGCCTTCAGCCGCGCCTTGCCGCGCACCTCGCGCGCGGGACCCCTGCGGCGCGCGACCCAGGCGCGCACGCCGCCCACACCGTCCGCGACGAGCACGAGCAGCCCGGGCCCGAGCACGAGGATCAGCACCAGCGGGAGCACGGGCGCGAGCGGCACCGTGGTCGCAGCGCCCCAGGTGTAGACCTCCTCCAGGTCGACAGGCTCGGCGCCTTCGGTCGAATCGACCTCGCCGGGCGTGCCGAAGTCCTCGAACTCGAGCTTCGTGCCGCTGCCGAGCACGGCCAGCTTGCCGAGCTCGACCTTCTTCGTGACGTACCGCCCCTCTTTCGGCGAGAAGACGACCACGGTGAGGTCGGGCAGCTCGATGACGCCGCGCTCGGTCGGCACGAGCACCATCGAGAAGGTCTTCCGCCCGATGTACTCGCCCTCGACGAGGCCGCCCGCCGTGTGGGACTCGTCGCGGTAGACCCGCACACCCTTCAGGTCCTTCAGCTCGGGCAGGTCGAAGCCGTCGACCACGCCGTCGCCGAGGATGGTGACGGTCCACCCGACCGACTCGCCGACCTTCACCTTCTCGGTCTTCTCGAGGGTGCTGTGGATCGAGAACTCGCCGACCAGCCCGGAGAAGTCGTCGGGGCCCTTCGGGAGCGGGCGGATCGTGAGCGGGCTGCGCGTGGCCGGCTCGTTGCGCTGCCGCGACTGCGCGATGCCGAAGGGGCCCATGCGGTTCGAGAGCTCGGAGACGCGCGCGACCGCGGGGGGCTGCGTGCGGTCGCCCGTGCCCGCGGCGATGAGCGGGATGACGGTCTTCACGATGGTGATGTCGCCGGACGGGTCGCCGATGCGCGTCTGCGTGGTCTGCGCGCTGACGTTGGCGGGGACCTGGAGGCCCTCGAAGTCCGGGAAGCTCCACTGCACGTCGCGGATGTTGATCCGGGCGGTGAGCGTGGCGTCGTAGAGCACGATCTCGCCTTCCCACACCGACTCGCGGCGGAACTTCGAGATGGCGACGATCTCCTCCTTCGGCGCGCCCATCGCGGTGCGGGGGCGGACGGTGAGGGTCACGGACTCGGTCTTCTTGACGGTCTTGTCGCGGAACCCGACCTCGGCCGGGCCGATCGGGTACACGCCCTCGCCCTCGGGGGTGACCTCGAAGATGTACCGGTAGGTCTGGACGATCCCGGTGCTCGGCGTGCTGACGAACTCGGACGCGCGCTCGCGGAACCGGATGCGGACGCCGGGGGTGGCGGGGAAGCTCGGGAGGGCGGCGGGCTGCTCGCCCACGACGGTGACCGTCGCGCGCGTCGTCTGGGACGCCTCGATCGTCGAGACGCCGAGCGACAGCGAGACGTTCGCCGCCCACGCGGGCACCGCCACGACGAGCGCGGCCACGAGCCACAGGAACCGCAGCATCCCGCCCATCCTCACCAGGGCTTTTCGGACGAGCGACCCGAGATCCGCACGCGCTGGCGGCCCTCTTCGACGCCGTCGAGCATCCGCGACGCCTGGGCCGGCGTGATGTTGCCCGACTCTTCGCCGATGCCGGAGGGGTCGCCGGCCGCGCCGTCCTGCGGATCGCCCTGATCGCCCTCGCCCTCGTCGAGGTCTTCGGGATTCACGGCATCCGAGCCCTCTTCGGGCTGGCCGTCGTCGCTCTGCTGCTGGGACGGGTTCTCGGCCGAGCCGTCGCCATCCTTGGGCTCGGCGTCGCTCTCGCCCTGCGAGGGGTCGCCGGACTGGCTGTCGGCGTCGTTGTTCGAGTCGGGGTCGCCCTCTTCGGCGCCCTGGTCGGAGCCCTCCTGCTGGTCGGTGCCCTCGGACGGCGAGTCGGACGGGTCGTCGCTCTCGCCTTCGCCCTTGCCCTCTTCGTCTTGCGAATCGCCCTGCTGCGGTGGGGGCGGCGGCTTCTCTTCGCGCCGGATGACGAGCTCGCCTTCGACGAGATCCTTGTTCTGCTGGGCGCGCTCGTGCGAGGGGCGCTGTGCGAGCGCACGCTCGTAGCGCGCGATGGCCTCTTCGAGCTGCCCGGCCCGGTAGCGCGCGTTGCCCGCGGCGTAGTCGTCGTCGGCGTCGCCACCGCGGAGGCGGGAGGCCTGCTCGTACGCCTGGGCCGCGCCGAGCCACTGGCCCTGGCGGTAGCGCGCGGCGCCGAGGCGCTCGTAGAGCCCGGCATCCCCGGGGGACTCGAGCGCGAGCTGCTCGAGGGCCTTCTCGGCCGCCATGAACTTGCCCTCGCGGAACATGCTGTCGGCCTCTTCGAGCGTGGTGGCCGACGCGACGCCCGGCGCGAGGCCGAGCGCCAGCAGCACCGCCGCGGCGGCCCCGAAGCGGCGGCGACCCTCGCCGAGCCACGCCCCCAGCAGCCACAGCCCGAGGCCGAGGCCGAGCGGGTACTGGTACGCGGTCTTCCACTTCTCGGTCTGCTGCGTGTCGCGCTCGACGGCGCGGAGCGAGCCGCGGATGGCGTTGCGGTACAGATCTTCCATGTCGATCGCCGAAGGCACGGAGTTCACGAAGCCTCCACCGGTGATTCTAGCAACCTCGCGCATGGTCTCGAAGTCAGGCTTCGTCATGACCTGCTTGCCCTCGTGCCGCAGGAACCCGCGGTCGGCCGTGGGGATCGGCACCTCGTCCTCGCCGATGCCCACCGCGTAGACCACGACGCCCTCCCCCTTCGCTTCGCGGGCCGCCCGGGCGGCGTCTTCGGGGTCGTGGGTCTCGCCGTCGGAGAACACGATCATCGCCTTGCCCGCCTTGCCCTCGTCGCGGCTCAACAGCTCGCGGCCCACGTCGATGGCCTTGCCGAGCGCGCTGCCCTGGGACTTGAACATCTCGGTGTCGGCCTCTTCCAGGACCCACTCCACCGCGCGGTAGTCCTCGGTCATCGGCAGGCGCGGGTACGCCTCCCCCGCGAAGAACACGACGCCCACGCGGTCGCCGGTGAGCAGGCCCAGCAGGTCGATGATCTCGCGACGGGCCCGCTCCAGACGGCTCGGATCGATGTCCTGGGCGTCCATCGACCGCGACAGGTCGACAGCCAGAACGAGATCGACGCCCGTGGTCTTCACCTGCACGATCTCCTTGTCGAAGGCCGGCTCGGCGAGGGCGATGCACCCGAGCAGCAGGCACACGAGCGCGAACAGGTCGCGGATCCGCCGGCGGTTGCGCACCCCCCGCGGCAGCACGCGGCGGAGCAGCTCGGGCCCGAACACCTCGCGCAGCTTGCGGTGGTGCCACCACGAGCCCGCGATCACCGCGAGGGCGACGGGGATCACGAGGAGCTGGCTGCCGATCCACCACGGCTCGATCCAGTTCACGGACCCCTCCGGAGCCACGTCGAGGACAGCACCGTGCTCACCCCGAGCATCACGAGCCCGGGGGCGAGAAACCAGCGGTAGCGGTCGACGGGGTGCACGCTGATCCACCCGACACCGGGGCTCGGCACGAGTTCCTGCAGCGCGTCGAACCCTCCGACCAGCTGCTCGGCGGTCTTCACGCGGACGAGGTGCCCGCCGACGGCGCCGAGGTCGCGCTCGAGCGTGCCGAGCGCATCGCGGACGGTGCGGAGCCCGGGCGCGCGGTCGATCCCGACGGCGTGGACCTGGATGCCGAGCGCCTGGGCAGCGCCGATGGCAGCGGCGGGCGCGATGTCGCTCGCGTTGTCGCGCCCATCGGTGACGACGAGGATGGCGGAGCCGGGCGTGTGCAGGTCGCGGAGGCGCTTCGCGGCGAGCGCGATGGCCTGGCCCACCGCGGTGCCGTCGCCGAGATCCCCCGGCGCGTACTGGTCGATCGCGTCGAGCACGAGCCGACGGTCGGCCGTGGGCGGGAGGACCGTGATGGCCTCGCCCCCGAACACGACCAGCCCGATGCGGTCGTGGGGACGGGACGCGACGAGCTCGCGCGCCTTCTGCCGGGCGACCGGGAACATCGACGCGCCGTGGAGGTCGGGCAGGGCCATCGACTCCGACACGTCGAGCGCGATCATCACGTCGATGCCGTGGGAGCTGTGGGCCTCGCGGACGAGGGACTGCGGTCGTGCGAGGGCCACGGCGAGCAGCGAGAGCCCGGCGACCTCGAGGGCCCACGGGAGCCACGCGACCGCGAGGCGGAGGGTCCACCGGCGACGGCCGAGCGCGGGCACGGCGAGGCGGTCGCCTCGGCGCCAAACCCTGCGGAGGACGGCGCCCGCAGCGAGCGGAACGGCGAGCAGCCACCATGGCGAGCCGAAGATCACGGGCCCCTCCGCAGCCAGGTGTGCGCGAGCAGCAGGTAGAGCGCGAGCAGGACGAGCCCGGGCACGAGGAACTGGCGGAACTGCTCCTCGAAGTCCACGACCTCCTTCACCTCGGCCGTGCTGGGCTCGAGCTGGTCGATCACGGCGTAGATGTTCTGCAGCGAACGGGTGTCGGTGGCGCGGAAGTACTTGCCGCCCGTCATCTCGGCGATCTGGGTGAGCCCCTTCTCGTCGAGCCCGTCGCCCGCCCAGGGCGTGCGCGCCCGCCTCGCGCCGACGCCGATCGTGTAGACCGTGATGTCGAGCGCGGCGGCGGCCTCGGCGGCCTGGACGGGGGTGATGCGGCCGGCGTTGTTCTGGCCGTCGGTGAGGAGGATGACGACGCGGTCGGGCGCCTCGAGGTCCTTCAGGCGCTTCGAGGCCACCGCCAGCGCGCTGCCGATCGCGGTGCCCTTCGCGCCCGCCACGCCGATCTCGATCTGGCGGAGGGAGTCGACGAGGGTCTGGTGGTCGAGGGTCAGCGGGACCTGGGTGAACGCCTCCTCGCCGAACACGACGACGCCGATGCGGTCGTGGGGACGGCCCTCGACGAACTCGGCCATGACGCCCTTGGCGACCGTGAGGCGGTTCACGGGCATGCCGGACTTCTGGAAGTCCTCGGCCCGCATCGAGCCGGACGTGTCGACCGCGAGCACGATGTCGAGGCCCTCGGACTCGACGGAGACGGAGCGATGCGCGATGCGCGGCCGGGCGAGCGCGAAGACGAGGAGCGAGAGCCCGACGAGCTGGAGCGCCGCGGGCAGCCACGCGAGCAGCAGGCGTAGCGTGTACCGGCGCTTCAGGACCGTGAACCCGGGCACGGCGAGCTTGTTGTGGCCCGTCAGCCAGCGCTGCGCGAGCAGGCCCCACACGGGGACCAGCAGCAGGAACGCCTCGGGGTTCCCGTACTCATGCATCGCCCGCGCCCTCCGGGCTCCAGCTGCGGGGACGCGTGCTGCTCACGAACGCGCGGAGGTCGGCATCCATGTCGTCGAAGAAGTCGGCCTCGGGCGAGACCTCGGCGTACTTCACGAGATCCGTGGCGCGGAGCAGCTTCTTCGCGCGCGGCACGTTGCCCGCGGGCAGGTGCTGCATGCCCTCGAGCCGCGCCAGGATCTCGGTGGAGGTCCACGAGACCGCCGGGAACGCGAGGACCTCTTCGACGTACTCGCGGAAGATGCGCGAGAGCTCTTTGGCCTTGTCGTCGTCGGACAGGGCGGTGTCGGCGCGCACGGCCTCCCAGGCGCGCAGGCAGCGCACGTCGGGGGGCACCAGCCGCACGGGCTTCTTGCGCGGCTTGCGCAGCACCCGCACGAAGCCGTACCCGAGGCCCACCGTCATCAGGCCGGCGACCGACATCCCGCCGCAGATCCAGCCGACGGGGAGGGTCCAGACCGCGCCCGGATCGTCGATGTCGGCGAGCTTGTCGGCGTTGGGGCCCTGCACCCCGAGGTCGAGCCACAGCGCACGCGATTCGCCCGACACGTCGCCCGCGCTGACGACCAGCGGGGGCACCTCGTAGAACCCCTTCTTCCCCGTGAACCGGAAGCGCTGCGTCAGCACCATGCGCCCGCCGAGCGACTCGGTGGTGAGCCCCTCGTCGGTGAACGTGAGCCCCTCGACCTCGGGAGACGGCAGGCTGACGGTGAGGCCGGCGTCGTGGGTCGTCTGGATCACCAGCATCCCGCCGGACGCGTGCTGGTCGGTCGCCCAGGCCTTCACCTCGATGGGGGCCGCGGGACCTTCGTCGACCGGGGTTCCACAGCCGATCAGCACGAGCCCCGCGAGCGCGGGCCCCGGGAGCCGCCCCATCAGCGCCTCGCCTGCTGCTGGAAGTAGGTGTGGAGCTGCACGTAGGGGTCGTCGGCCGTGTCGATCGCGACGGCACCCGCGCCCATCCGGCGGATCCGGCGCAGCCGCTCTTCGACCGTGCGGTGCCCGCGATAGGCGCGACCGTCGACGAGCATCGTGCGGCCCGTCTCGGCGTCGACGACCTCGACCAGGCCGAGCCGGCCGAGCCCTTCGTCGAGCCGGTCGTGCACGAGCATCGCGTGCACCTTGTGCCGGCGCGCGAGCGAGCCGAGCAGGCTGTCCCACGGGCGGTCGTCGAGGAAGTCGGAGACGACGATGATGACGGCCCGCCGCCGCTGCACCTGGCGGACGAACCGGAACAGCTCGACGAGGTTGGTGCCCCGGTGCATGCCCTCGGCGCCGAAAACGGTCTGGATCACGGCCCACACGTGGCCGCGGGTGCGGCGGGGCGTGAGGAACTGCTCGACGCGGTCGGTGAACGTGACGAGGCCGATGCGATCCTGGTTCCGGATGGACGCGTACGCGATACCCCCGGCCACACGGGCGATCTGCAGCCTGCGGTCGGTGCGCCCGTCGCGGCCGCCCGAGCCCACGCGCGTGGAGCCGCTCACGTCGACCAGCAGGAGCACGGTGAGCTGGCGCTCTTCGCGGAACACCTTGATGTACGGCTCGCCCGAGCGGGCCGTCACGTTCCAGTCGATGTGCCGCACGTCGTCGCCCGGCATGTACTCGCGGACCTCTTCGAACTCCATGCCCTGGCCGCGGACGGCCGAGCGGTAGTCGCCGGCGAAGAGCGAGTCGACCTTCTTGCCGGCCACCATGTGCAAGCGGCGCAGCTCGCGCAGTTCCTCGGCGGTCAGGGTCGGCATGCCGCTCTGCATATCACGTTCGACAGGCGCGGATGCCGTCGCTAGTAGAGGCCCCCCGCGTGGCGCCCCACCGCTCCACGCGATCCCTTGACGGGCTTCTGGCAGGTGCCTAACCACCGCCCGAAGCGTTCTCTGGAGGAACTGATGACGGCGCTCGTCCGTTCTCCCCGACACGCCCAGGACGAAACGACAAAGCGCTGGTTCAAGTACGTCCGGGCCATCCCCCGCGTCGACGACGACCAGGGCCTCGAGCTCGCACGCCGCTTCCGCGACGGCGACCGACAGGCCGGTGAAGAGCTCGTCGCCGCGCACCTGTACGTCGTGATCCAGGTCGCCATGCGCCTGCGCGTGCAGACCGATCTCGCGTTCGACCTCATCCAGGAGGGCAACGCGGGCCTGCTCGATGCGCTGCACCGGTTCGACCCCACGCGGGGCATCCCGTTCTCGGCGTACTCCCGCTACTGGGCGCGGGCCCGGATGCTCGCGTGGGTCAGCTCGCACCACCGGATCGTCCGCGTGGGCCGGCCCACCCGCGAGCTCGCGCACCGCCTCGCCCGCGAGCGCGAGCACCGCGAGACCCTCGGGCTGCCGTGCGACCTCGCGAGCCTCGCGGCCGCCTGCGACGCCACCGTGGCCGAGGTCGAGCGCGCCGAGTTGCTCACGACCTACCACGAAGACGGCTTCAACGCGCCGCAGCCCGACGGGCAGCTCGCGCTGGCCGAGCGCATCTCCGACGACGACGGGCACACCCCCGAAGACGAGGCCGCCCTCCGCGAGCTGTCGAGCCGCCTCGGCGACGCGGTGGTCGCCTTCGCCGACACCCTCGAGGTCGAGCGCGACCAGGTGATCTTCTTCGAGCGCGTGACGAGCGACGACCCCGTCTCGCTCGCCGATCTCGGGCGGCGGTTCGGGATCTCGCGCGAGCGTGCGCGCCAGCTCGAGGCCCGCATCGTGAAGAGCTTCCGCACGTTCCTCGAGGGCTGGGCCGGCGACCTCTCCTGGGCCGCCTGACCCGTTCGATCGGTCCGACGCCGGCCCTCGCGGGTGTAATTCCCGTGTCAGTGCAGACCGGGATCGACAGTGCGACGGTAAGGCATGTCCAGTGACCAGCCCAGTCTCAGAGAAGCCGTGCTCGTCGGGGTCCTGCTCGCCGTCCCAGGTGGCCTGTTCGCCTGGATCGTGACGGGGCTCCTCGGGTTCTACCGGATGAACGGCGGTCTCTGACCGCGCTTCACCCGAGGCGAGCTGGCGGCCCTCCGCTGGCTGGTGGAATCCGTCCCGAGCGGGGTGCTACTTCGCCGGCTCGAGGTCGGTGCACTTCAAGCCGCCCGTGAGGACGGCCTTGGTGCCCGTCCACTTCGAGCCGACGGCCATCGTGCGCCACTTCGGCTCCTTCAGGTCGCACGTGTGCTTCGAGCCGTCCGCCTCGGCGAGCTCGACGGTGTAGACCTCCTTCTTCTCGCCCTGCCGGCTGCAGCCGAGCGTCTGGCACGTGTCGACGCTGACCTTCGGCCACTCGGGCTTCGAGTCGAGGCCGGTGCCCGTGGACTTCTTCGTGTCGAAGGTCTTCCACTTCTCGGCCTCCCAGCTGCACCAGGCCGCCATCACGGGCTCTTCGCGGTACCGCGGGGTGCACTCCTTCTTCGTCTTGAACGTGCCGTCGCCCTGATCGACGTTCTTGGTCTTGCAGTCCTCGCCGTCCTTCACCTTCTTCGAGGACTTCTTCTTCTCGGTGCGCTTCACGTTCTTCGCGTTCGCGGGCATCTCGTTGCACCAGTCGCTCTCGTTGCTCACCGACAGCTTCTCGAGCTCGATGGACCGCGTCCACGTGTGGCCCTTCACGGTGAGATCGGCGGACTCCGTCCAGAAGAGGTTCAGCAGGCACACGATCAGGAAGCCGACGAACACCACGGCCACGAGCCCGAGGCAGCCCATGCCGAACAACCCCATGCCCGCGGCCGCCGCGCCCGCTCCGCTGCCGCCCGAGGCCTCGGGCTTCTTCGCGGGGCCGGGATCGGGCGCCTTCGCGGGCTTGCGCGTGCCCGACTGCATGCCCGCCTCGACCTCGGCCTTCATCGAGACCGAGCCGGCCCCCTCCAGCGCGTTGCCGCAGTTCGTGCAGAACTCGGCCGCCGCGGAGTTGGGCGTGTCGCACGACACGCAGCGCCGATCAGCGCCCACGTACTTGTGGTCTTCGACCGCGACCTTCTCTTCCTCGGGCGGGAAGTAGCGGCGGCCGGGATCCTGCGGTGCACCACAGTTCGGACAGTGGCGGTGCGTCTTGCCGAGCAGCTTCTCGGTGCCGCACCGGTCGCAGTCCCAGAACATCTCGTACGTCGGCATCGCGGCCTCCCGCCGCAGGATGGCACGACCGACCGCGCCGATCGACCGGTCGTGGTTCCACGCCCGGGATCGCGGGGCCCCGGCGATCGCCCGCGGTGGACGACGCTGGCGGGGCCGGTGGCGAGGCGACCCGGGGAGCGCCGTCCTTGACAGCCCGATATGTCTGCCTTATTATAAACTGCCAACCACGAGGAGGAACCATCTACGCCGAAACAAGCAAACCTGTCCGCTCCATCGCTGCCGACCTCGGGAACAACCGCTCCGAGGGTCCTTTCACGACCTCGTACCTCGTCGATGCCGACCGGGTGGTCCAGATGCTCGACCACGCGCTCGCGTCCGAGATCGTGTCGTTCCTGTCCTACACCGCGCACGCGGCCGCCGCGGGTGGCCTGCGAGAGGCCGTCGCCGCCGAGGAGTTCGCGGAACATGCCGCCGAAGAGCTCGCCCACGCGCGCCTCCTGATGAAGCGGCTCGACGAGCTGGGTGCAATGCCCGATCTCGAGCCCGACACCCTGAACGCACGCTCCCACTCGCCGTTCGACGGCTCGACCACACTCGAGGCCATGCTCGCATATCAGGTCGACGCGGAGCGCCGCGCGGTCGAGCTCTACCGCGGTGCGATCCAGTGGCTCGGCGACCGCGATCCGACGACCCGCCGCGTGCTCGAGGAGATCCTCGCGACCGAGGAACGGCACGCGCGTGACATGCAGACACTCGCCGACTCCGCGAGGTCCGGCGCATGAGCCCCGACGCCGACCCGACGGCCGGCGCCCCGCTCCCCTTCGTCGACCGTCTGCACCACGACCTCGTCACCGAGGCCGGGATCGAAGCCCACGCGCCCTCCGCGAGCCTGTTCTGGAGCGCGGTGGGGGCGGGGCTCGCGATCTCGTTCTCGTTCCTCGCGGGGGCCGCGGCTGCCGCGGCGGTACCGACGAGCTGGGCGGGGCTGGCCACCGCCTTCGCCTACCCGCTCGGCTTCCTGATCGTGGTGGGCGGGCGCTACCAGCTGTTCACCGAGAACACGCTCCCACCGGTCGCACGCGTGCTGGAGCGGCTCGACACGGTCCCGTCGCTGCTGCGGCTCTGGTCGATCGTGCTCGTCGGGAACCTCGCCGGGGCGCTGGTCGTCGGCGCCTTCCTCGGCGTGCCCGGCGTGCTGCCGGATCCGGTGGCCGAGGCGGGGCTCGCGATGCTCACGCTCGACGCGCACGTGCCGGCGTTCGCGATCTTCGCGCGGGCGTTGCTCGCGGGCTGGCTGGTGGCCGGGATGGTCTGGCTGATCCACCGCATGGACGGGTCGGCGACGATTCCGGTCCTCTGGGCCTGCACGGCCGTCATGCCCCTGCTGCACCTCGAGCACGTCGTGGTGGGCTCGGTCGAAGCGGCCTGGGCCGTGCAGGTCGGCGTCGCCACACCCGCGCTCGCCGCGCGGCACCTGCTGATCACGCTGGCCGGGAACACCGCCGGAGGCGTGCTCCTCGTCGCCATCCTGAACCACGCCCGCACCGCCCGCGCGCACCCCGACCGACCCCGCCTGCCGTGGCGCAGCTGGCTGTTCGGCCTGCCGTTGCCGGCACCGCACCCGGATACCCTGCACGGAATCCAGGGCATGTCGCACTGGTGGCTCACCGCCCGCGGGCGCCACCCGCTCCCGGCGCGGCTCTACGACACGCCCGCGCAGATGGCCCGCGACGCCCGGCACTTCGGAGCGTCACGCCTCGTCCTCCACCGCAAGGACGGGCCCGTCCGGGTCATCGACCTCGCGCGCCACGATCACTGAACCCCAACCCGAACCGAGGAGGCCGCCATCCTGGCCCGAGCCCGAATCCGCTTCTCCCATCTCTACTTCCTGAAATCCGATGCAGATGCTCCGCCACGGCGCATCCAGCGGCAGGCACAGGCCAACCGGCCCACGGCGATCGAGCGCATGACCGTCCGCGCCGACGACGACGGCTGGAGCCTCGTCGTGGACGGCCTGCCGGAGCCTGCGTGGACGGTCTCCACCAAGAAGAAGGCCGTGGTGGCGGCCACCGCTGCGGCGAAGGACCTCGCCGTCCCCCTCGTCATCGAGACCCGCGCGGGCGACGTTCAGCGAACCCTCGACTTCGGGGGCGCCGCATGAAGACGTTCACGATCCAGTACGGCCGACTCGACCCCATCGTCGTCATGGGGCGTGCGAACGCCGTCCGACGGGCGCGTGCGTTGTCCCAGCGCACGTGGAGACCCGTCGAGCTCCAGCGGCACGACGAGCGCGTCGAGATGACCTTCCGACGCGGCGAGCTGCTCTCGTACGCCTACTATGCGCGGGGCACGCGATGAGCGGAGCCGACGACGGAAGGCGCATCGACCCCCACGCGCTCGAGCCGCGCGATCGCCTGTTCCGCCACAGCGTGCGTCCGGACTGGGGCGTCGGGGTGTGGGTCCGCGAGGAGCGAACGCGGCGCCGACTCCAGTTCGAGGATGGCGAGATGCGAGCGTTCAAGCGAGGCTTCTACGACCTCCTCGTTCCTGTCGATGAGGACGGGACCGACATCGGTGCCGTCTTCGAGCGGGTCGTGGGCGAAGGGGCCGAAGCGGCCGCGCTCGACGCCCCGTCCGAACCGCCGGTGATGTCCTTCGCCCGCCAGATCGACCTCTTCCTCGCGCAGTTCCCCGATGGCTTCGGCGGTGCGACGTACCAGCGTGCATGGGGCGCGGACGCGCCTCCGCGCTCGTCGCTCGCGGGTGCCGTGGCGCGAGCGCGCGCCCTCCGAGGTCGGAAGAGCCCCGCGGACGCGGCCGACCTCGGCATCGAGGTCCTCGGGGCGACGGATTTCGTGACGAAGCGAAAGCACCTCGAGCTGGCCGAGCTGGCGGGCGAGCAACGCCTCGAGCTCGGGCGCGCGATCCTCGCGCTGATCGGCGGCGAAGCCCGCTTCGGAGCCCGTTTCGACGACTGGCTGCGCGCACTCGACGCCCTCGGGATCCGCGTCGGCTGGCGGGTCGCGACGACGCTCATGGGACTCGTGGCGCCCAACCGCCACGTGGTCGTCCGGCGTCGCGTGATCCAGCTCCAGTCCCGGAGCGTCCGACCGTCGAAGCTCCCGCAGATCCCGTCGATCGCGGGCTACCGACGTGCCCGCCGGATCCTCGAAGCGACACGCGACAAGCTCGTCGCCGCAGGGCTCTCCCCTCCCACGCTGCTCGACGTGCATGTGTTCGTCTGGGAGACGCTCCGTCCGACCGGCCAGCAGCGCGCCGCGGCCATGGGGGGCACCCATGGACGCTGAGCCCAACATCGCGTGCTTCATCGACTTCGAGAACGTGGCGATCGGTGCCCGCGACGCCCACCTCGACGCGTTCGACGTGGGCCGCGTGCTCGAGCGCCTGCACGAGCTCGGCAAGCTCGTCGTGAAGCGCGCCTACTGCGACTGGTCCAGCTATGCGACGGCCAAACGGCCTCTGCATGGCGCGGGCTTCGAGCTGATCGAGGTCCCGCACGTCTCGTACTCGGGGAAGAACAGCGCCGACATCCGCATGGCGGTTGACGCCGTCGACCTGTGCCACACGAAGGCGCACGTCGACACCTTCGCGATCGTCAGCGGCGACAGCGACTTCTCGCCACTCGTCGGCAAGCTCCGCGAGAACGACAAGCACGTCGTCGGCATCGGCGTCCGGTCGAGCACCTCGCGCCTGCTCGTCGAGTGCTGCGATGCCTTCGTGTTCTACGACGATCTCGTGCAGGCGGCCGATCCCGCCGACCCGGCGGAGGCCCTCGACCTCGTCGCGGCCACCGCGCGGGCCCTGCTCCGCGATCGCACGGCGCCGGTCTGGGGGTCGCACGTGAAGCAGGCGCTGAAGCGCAAGCTCCCGCAGTTCGACGAGGCGTCCTACGGGTACCGCAGCTTCAACCAGGTGCTCGAAGCGGCTCGCGAAGCCGGGCGCCTCGCGATGCAGAAGGACGATCCGAGCGGCGGATACCGCATCCACGACGCCGCGTGAAGCACTCCTGCCATTCGCGGCCCCGCGTCGCTGGCTAAGGTGAGCCCGGAGGTGGCGATGCGCGTGCAGCCGTGGGTGGCGATGGGTCTGGCGGTCCTGACGGGATGCAAGGGCGTCTCGTTCACGGTGTCGGACGAGAGCGAGATCGTCGTCGAGCAGGGCACCCTGCTCGAAGCGCTGCTGAACGACCTGCAGTTCGGCGGGTTCGCCGATCTCGACATCACCTCGCGCGATGCGGTCGCGAACCAGGGCGTCGAGCCGGGCGACATCAACGACGTGCGCTTCGACGAGCTCGTGCTGTCCGCCACCGCGCCGACCGACGCCGATCTGTCGTTCATCGAGAGCCTCTCGTTCTACGTCGAGGCCGACGGGCTCGACGCGATGCTGGTCGCCTCGCAGGACGACTTCCCCGAGGGGCAGGCCGTCGTGCCGCTCGACCTCGAGGATGTCGACCTCACCGACTACGTCGTGCAGCCGTCGATGACGCTCACCACCAACGTGACGGGCAGCCGGCCGGGCGTCGACACGACCGTGCTCGCGGCGTTCACCCTGCGGATCCGGGCCACGGGCAAGGGCATCTTCGGCCAGCTGAAGAAGGAGGACGAGTAGGGCCTCACGGCCGCACCTTGATCCCCACCATCAGCTGGAACGGCGCCGTCGGGCGGGCGCCGAACGGCCGCCACGACTCGAGGACGTGCGTGTTCGTCGCGTTCACGACGGTCGAGTAGATCGCGAGCTGATCGGTCGGGCGCACCGACGCGTTCAGGTCGACGAGGGCCTGAGCAGGCACGTCGGTCGGACCGAGCGGATCCTGACCGGCCATGTCGCGCATCCCGGACCGCGCGGACGCGCCGACGCCGAAGCCGAAGCGGTCGTGCTCGAGCGCGAGGCGCGCGCCGGCCTGGTGGCCCGGGACGTACGGGAGGCGATCGCCCGGCTCCACCGTGCCGAACTGCGGGAAGCCGGACACGAAGCCCGTGCGGAAGCGGGACTCCGTCCACGTGTACGAGGCCGAGACCGGCACCCGGAGCCTGCCGGGCAGCAGCCACTCCTTCTCGGCCACGCCCTCCACACCGTACACCCAGGCCTTTCCGCCGTTGTACTGGGTGTCGATCTGGGTGCCCGCGCAGCCGCCCGAGAACGTGCACTGCCCCGTGAGGTTCTGGTAGTCGTTCACGAAGCCCACGATCTCGGCTCGGGAGCCGATGGAGCCGAGCCGGACGCCGAGCTCGGAGCTGATGCTCGTCTCGGGCCGCACCTCGGCGGGCTGTCCGGGCGCCACGGGCGAGAATCCTCGATAGACGCCGCCGAAGACCTGGAGCCCGTCGAGCGGCTCGACCAGCGCGCCGAATCCGGGGAGCACCACGGCGCGAAGCGCGTCGGTGTCCTCGTCGGGCGAGCGGTACGCCGTGCGGACGATCTCGGTGCGCACGCCCGGGAGCAGGTGCACGGCGCCGATCTCGAGGTCCTCCTGGACGTGCGCGGCGAGCGCGGTGGCCGTGGTGTGGGCATCGAGCGTGGTCTCGAGGGGCGTGTCGTCGCGCTTGAGGCGCCCGTCGATCGGGTAGAACGCGCCCTGGGTGTGGAGCCGGTCGACGACGTCGCCGTGCACCCGGACGCCGGCCTCGAGCTGGCTGTCGACCACGCCGGAACGCACGCGCCACCGCACGCGCGTCTGGACGCCGAACGAGTGGAATGCGCGGTCGTTCGTGCCGAGCATCAGGGCCTGGTCTGGAGTGGTCGGATCCTGCTCGCCGCGCAGGATCGCGAGGTACACGGCCGACTGCCCGCCCTCGGGGCTCTGGAGCAGGCCGTGCAGCGAAGGCCCGCTGCGGAACTGGTTCAGCTTGAACCACTGCCGGCCGAGCCAGTGGTGGTACGCGGTGGTGCGGATGCGCACCGCGCGGGACAGGTCGAGCTGCCAGGTCGCCTCGACCTGGGTGCGCCGCCACTGCATGTCGTCGAGCGCGGACGCCGCATAGCGCTGGTACGGGTCGTCCGCGTAGTCGTCGACGTGCAGCCCGAGGTACGTCTCGTGGCTGTGCTCCTGGCCCCAGCCGAGCTTGAGGGTCAGGGCGTGCCGCGTGGCGAGGGCCGGATCGCTCGCCACCCGCGCCTTCAGCATGAGGTCGGTGCGCTGGAACCCCGTCGGGCCGCCGTCGGGCAGGTGCTTGAAGCCGTCGGTGCCGAGGTGCGTGACCTCGGCGACGATCCCGGCGCGCTCGGTGCCCGTGCCCGCCCAGGCGTGGAGCTTCGCGGTGTTGCGCATGCCGTAGGCGAAGTCGACCATGCCGTCCGGACCGCCCAACGGAACGCGCCGGGTGAGCAGGTTGATGGCGCCGCCCACGGTCTGCGGGCCGTGCTGGATGGCCGCCGGGCCCTTGAACACCTCGACGCCCACCATGCGGGTCGCCATCGGGAAGTAGTAGGCGGCCGGCGCGGCATACGGCGCGGGCGTGAGCGGCACGCCGTCCTCGAGCAGCGTGATCTTCGCGGATCGGTCGGAGTTCGCGCCGCGCAGGCCGATGTTCGGCCGCAGCCCGAATCCGTCCTCCCCGCGGACGTAGACCCCCGGGGTCGCGCTCAGCACCCGGCCGATGTCGTCGTACTCGAACCGCTCGAGCTCCTCCTCGGTGACGACGTTCGCCGACCCCGCGACACGCGGCGTCCCGTCGGGCTCGTAGACGATCACGGTGTCGTCGGCCTCGGCCTCGTCGAGCTCGCCGGGGTCCGCCCACGCGGGAGCGGCCAGGAGCAGGAGGATCGGGCTTCGGAGCAACGCGCGCATCACGGGAGGTCCGTTGGAAATGATTTTCATTTTCAATTAGCCCGCGGACCGCGTCAAGTAAAGCCGATGGGTCGCGGCGAAGGCCGACGCCCCCCGCTATGCTTCCCGCGGAGGCGCGATGCACCTGCGGGCTGTCCTGTTCCTGGCGTTGGCTGGCTGTCTCGGCGAAGTCGAGGTCCGACCCGCCCAAGAGTCCGACACCGACACCGACGCCGATGCCGATGCCGATGCCGACACCGACACCGACGCAGATGCCGACACCGACGCAGATGCGGACACCGACGCCGACGCCGACGCGGATGCCGACGCCGATACCGATGCGGATGCCGACGCAGACGCAGACGCGGATTCCGACACGGACACCGACGCCGATTCCGACGCCGACGCAGACACCGACGCAGACGCCGATACCGATGCGGACGCCGACACCGATGCGGACGCCGACACCGATGCGGACTCCGACACCGATGCAGACGCCGACACCGATGCGGACGCCGACACCGACGCAGATGCAGACGCCGATACCGACGCGGACGCAGACGCAGATGCCGACGCAGACGCAGACACGGACGCCGACACCGACACCGACCCGCCGGACGTGACGATCTACGACGTGCAGCAGACGCTGGGCGAGGGCGTTTCGGTCGTCGTGCGCGACGTCGTCGTCACCGGCACCGGCCCGTTCGGCGTGTTCGTGCAGGAACCGACCGGCGGGCAGGGCTCGGGCGTCTACGTCTTCCTCGGCGGGAGCTGGCCGACGACGTACCCGGGGATCGCCCTGTACGACCGCGTCGACGTGCGCGGCACGACCAACGAGTACGACAACAATGGCGCCTGGATCGACACCCAGACCCAGATCCTCGGCGGCGCGACCGCGCTCACACGCGTCGGGGTGGGCGCAGCACCCACGCCCGCCGTCGTCTCCGCGGCCGATCTCGCGAATCCCGTCACGGCCGAGCCCTGGGAGGGGGTCGTCGTGCGCGTGAGCGGCGCGACGGTCCAGAGCCTGGAGCCGTTCGGCGAGATCGTGGTCGGCAGCGCGGCTTCCGCGATCCGCGTCGACGACGAGCTGTTCGATTGGTCGGTCGACCCCGACCTGCAGTACCTCTGCATCGGCGCCACGTTCTCCGCCGTGACCGGGCCGCTGCACTACACGTTCGACGCGTTCAAGATCGAGCCCCGCGACCGCGCCGACTACGGCACGTACAGCGAGGTCGGCTGCGCGAGCGGGTTCCCGACGCCGAACCAGCTCTCGCCGGGCGATCTGGTGGTCACCGAGCTGACCTACGACCCCAACGCGGGTCCCGACACCAACTGCGAGTGGTTCGAGATCCGCAACGCGTCGGGCCAGACGGTCGACCTGTTCGGGCTCGAGATGCGCAACCCGCAGGTCGGCGGGAGCACGACGTCCCACCGCATCGTCGAGTCCGTGGTCGTGTCCAACGGCGGCTACGCCGTGATCGGCGCCGGATCCGCCGCCGACTGGACGCTCGGCGGCGCGTGCACCACGCTCGCCGCGAGCTTCGTCCCCGACGCCCACTGGCCGCTGATGGGCCTCTCGAACTCCGCCGAGGAATCGCTCGAGATCGGATACCTCGACACCGGCGCCTTCGTGCCGCTCGACACGACCGCGACCTGGCTCGACCCCACGCCCGCCGGCGTGAGCTGGCAGCTCTCGGCGGGCGCCCTGACCGCGGCGGGCAACGATCTCGGCACCAACTGGTGCGAAGGCGTGGCGCTCATCGGCATCTCCGGCGACGTCGGCACGCCGGGCGCGGCGAACCGCACGTGCCCGTAGGGCGGGCGTAAGCAGGCGCAATCGCGCTCGACGGTCGCCATCCGGTATGGTGCTCGTCCGGAGAGGACATGCGGAACGCTGTGTGGATGCTCGCGGTGGCGCTGCTCGCGACCGGATGCATCAAGAAGATCGCCATCAATTCGATGGCCGACGCGCTTTCGGGCAGCACGGGCGGCTCGTTCACCCAGGACGACGACCTCACCTTCGTGGGCGAAGCGCTCCCCTTCGCGCTCAAGACGATGGAGTCGATCAACGACTCCGCGCCGAAGCACGTGGGCATCAAGACCACGCTGTGCTCGGGCTACACGCAGTACGCGATGGTGTACGTGAAGTGGCCCGCCGACCAGGTCCGCTACGACGACTTCGAGGCCTACGAAGGCGGGATGGAGCGTACGAAGCGCTTCCTGTCGCGCAGCGAGAAGTACTGCATGGCGGCGTTCGACCTGAAGCACGAGGGCTTCTCGAAGCAGGTCTACGCCGACACCGACACCGCGCTCGCCGACATGACCGTCGACGACATCGAGCTCCTGTACTGGACCGGCGCGACGTGGCTCGCGCGGATCTCCATCTCGAAGGACGACATGGAGGCCATCGGCCAGCTCCCCATCGCCGAGAAGATGATGCGCCGCGCCATCGAGCTCGACGAGGACTGGGGCAAGGGCGCGCTGCACGACATGATGATCCTCCTCGAGCCGAACACGCCGATGCCCGGCGGCCTCGACCGCGCGCGCGAGCACTACGAGCGCGCCATCGCGCTCTCCGGCGGAATGCTGGCGTCGCCGTACGTGTCCCTGGCCACGAGCGTCAGCTACTCCGAGCAGAAGAAGGAGGAGTTCGTCGAGCTCATGGAGAAGGCCCTGGAGATCGACCCCTCCGCCAGCCCCGAAGACCAGCTCGCGAACCTCTACGCGCAGGCCCAGGCCCGCTACTACCTCGACCACCTCGACGATCTGTTCCTCTAGAGACCCGTCTTGAAGGAGACCGCATGAAGTTCATCCGCCGCACGATGCTGAAGGCCATGGGCGCGCTCGTCGCGACCTCGCTGTTCGCCACGGCGTCCGCGCAGGCCGGAACGGTCATCAAGCTCGCCACCCTCGCCCCGGAGGGCAGCACCTGGCACAAGGGCCTCGTGCGCATGGGCGAAGAGTGGAAGACCGCCACCAACGGCGAGGTCGAGCTCAAGATCTACGCGGGCGGCGTGACCGGCAACGAGACCGTGATGCTGCGGAAGATGCGCATCGGGCAGCTCCACGCCGCGGCCATCACGAACCTCGGCCTGCTCGAGATCGACCCGAGCAGCCAGGCGCTCAACACGCCCATGCTCATCATGGACTACGGCGAGCTCGACTACGTCATGAACGCCATGAAGCCCGAGTTCGAGCAGCGCATCGAAGAGAAGGGCTACATCGTGCTCGCATGGTCGGATGCCGGCTGGGCGCGCCTGTTCAGCAAGACGGCCCTGACCGACCCGAAAGACGCGGGCAAGCTGAAGATCTTCACGTGGGAGGGCGACCCCGGCGCGGTGGAGATGTTCAAGTCCGCGGGCTTCAACCCGGTCGTCGTCGCGGCCACCGACATCCTGCCGTCGCTCCAGTCCGGCCTGATCGACAGCTTCCCCACCACGCCGCTCGGCGCGCTGGCCTTCCAGTGGTTCGGCCTCGCGCCCCACATGATGGACGTGCCCTGGGCGCCCCTCGTCGGCGCGACGGTCATCAGCAAGGAGGCCTGGGAGTCCATCCCCGAGCAGCACCGCGCCAAGCTCCGCGAGATCTCGCGCACCACGGGCAACGAGATGAAGGAGACCATCCGCAAGCAGGACGACAAGGCGATCGAGGTCATGAAGAAGTACGGCCTCGAGGTGCACACCCCCACGCCCGCGCAGCGCGTGGAGTGGGAGAAGCTCGCCGAGGCCACGCATCCCATCATGCGCGACAAGGTCTCGGGCCCCGAGTCGTTCGACCGGGTGAAGGGCCTCGTCGAGGAGTACCGGGCGAAGAACAAGTGAACCCGGCTCGCATGCCCGTCCCGGACGCGGTACCGGGAGGGGCATGAGTGGCTCGATCCCCGAGGAAGAAGAGGGTCCACCGCAGTGGTGGCACCGCATCGAGAACGGTGCCGTCACCATCATCCTCGCCCTGATGGTCGCGATCCCCGTCGTGGCGGTGTCGATCCGCATCGCGACGGGCAGCGCGATCCCCGGGGCGAACCTGTGGGTGCAGGCGCTCAACCTGTGGCTCGCGTTCCTCGGCGGGGGCATCGCGGCGCGCAAGGGCACGCACCTCGCGCTGTCGACGGGCTCGATCTTCCAGCTCGAGGGCCGGCGGCAGGAGGTCGTCACCGCCATCACGGCGAGCGTGGCGACCGCCATCACCTTCTTCCTCGCATATGGCAGCGTCGACCTCGTGATCTCCGAGATGGAGAGCGCGCAGGAGCTGCCGGGAGGCGTGCCGAACTGGGTAATCCAGATCGCCATGCCGGTCGGGTTCGGCATCATGGCCGCCCGGTTCCTGTGGCGCGGCCAGAGCTGGCGCGGGCGCGTCGCCGCGGCCGTGACGACCGCGCTGGTCGCATGCATGGCGTTCATCCCGCCGGGTGAGCGCGACTGGGCCGTGTGGGCCGGGGCGTTCGTGCTGCTCGTGGGCGTCGCGCTCGGCGCACCGCTGTTCACCGTCATGGGCGGTGCGGCGATGCTGCTGTTCTGGGGCGCGCCCATCCCCATCGCCATCACCGCGGTGCCCGCCGAGACCTACCGGATCGTCGCCGACCCCACGCTCGTCTCGCTGCCGCTGTTCACCCTCGCCGGCTACCTGCTCGCCGAGGGCGGCGCGTCGAAGCGCCTCGTGGCCCTGTTCAACGCGTGGTTCGGCTGGCTGCCGGGCGGCGTGGCCGCGGCCTCGGTGCTCGTGTGCGCGTTCTTCACGACGTTCACGGGCGCGAGCGGCGTCACCATCCTCGCGCTCGGTGGCCTGCTGCTGCCCGCGCTCGAGGCCGCCGGGTACAAGAAGTCCTTCGCTGTCGGGCTGCTCGCCGCGTCGGGCTCCATCGGCCTGCTCTTCCCGCCCTCGCTGCCGGTCATCCTGTACGGCGTGGCCGCGAAGATCCCGATCACCGACCTCTTCATCGGCGGCGTGATCCCCGGCATCATCCTCGTGTCCCTGCTCGTCGGCATGGGCATCGTCGCGGGCATCCGCGACCACGGCTTCCGCTACTGGCTGCCGGCCGAAGACGCCGACAAGGGCGCGATCGTGCGCGAGCGCGGCGCGCTGATGGGCAAGACGCTGTGGGCCGCGAAGTTCGAGGTGATGCTGCCGGTCGTGGTGCTCTTCGGCATCTTCGGCGGCTACATGACCATCTTCGAGGCGGCGGCGTTCACGGCGTTCTACGCCATCCTCCTCGAGACCGTCATCCACCGCGACCTGCACCCCATCAACGACGTTCCTCGCGTCATGGTCGAGACCGCCACGCTGATGGGCGGCGTGCTCGTGATCCTCGGCGTGGCGCTGGGGTTCACGTCGTACCTCGTCGATGCCGAGGTCCCTCTCGCCGTGCGCGACTGGGTGCAGGCGCGCGTCGAGAACCGGCTGGTCTTCATCCTGCTGCTGAACCTGCTGCTGCTGCTGGTCGGCTGCCTGATGGACATCTACTCGGCCATCGTGGTCGTCGTGCCGCTGATCATCCCGGTCGCCGAGGTCTTCGGCATCCACCCGGTGCACCTCGGCATCCTGTTCCTCGCGAACCTCGAGCTCGGCTACCTCACCCCGCCGGTCGGCCTGAACCTGTTCCTCGCGAGCTTCCGGTTCAAGCTCCCGCTGACGGCGGTCTACCGCTACGCCATGCCGTTCCTCGCCATGATGGGCCTCGGCGTGCTGATCATCGCGTACGTGCCGATCGCCACGACCTGGCCGTTCGACGAGACCTCGCACCAGCCGAAGCCCGACTTCTTCTCCGAAGACCCCACGGGCGACCCGCAGCCCAAGGGCCCCGATCCCGACATGCTCGACCAGCTCATGAACGAGCTGGAGGACGACGCGCCCGCGCCCGCGCCCGCGAAGACCCCGCCTGCGCCGGGCTCGTTGAACATCGACGACCTGATGAACGAGCTCGAGGACGAGTGACATGAGCGACCCGTACGACGCACCGACGACCCGCACCTCCGCGGTCGTGAGCGACGAGGACTTCGCCGAGTCGCTCGCCACGATGGTCCGCGAGTTCCGCATCTGGCACACGGGGCTCGGCGCGCTGTTCCTGTTCTTCTGCCTGCTGATGCTGCTCGTCGCGGGGTTCATGGCGCTCGGCGGTCTCTCCGCCGGCAGCGACGCGATCTTCATGGTCGTGATGGGCGGGTTCTACGGCATCCTGGCGCTCACGTACGGCGTGCCGGCCGTGCTGCTGCTGCGCTCGGGCATCGCCGCGATGCGCGTGTTCTCGGGCGTCGACGACCGCGACGCGATCCTCGACTCCATCCGGATGCAGCTGTGGCTCTGGCGCCTGATCGGCGTGATGGTGATGGGCTTCACGCTGTTGTACGTCGGGCTCTTCGCGCTGGCGTTCGTCTTCGGGATGGCCGCCGTCCTCTAGGCATCCGTCGCGTGCGTGCGCGTGCCCGATCAGGCGGGGCAGCAGGGCTCCGGCTCGCCAGAGCTCGAGGAGGAGAACGCGAGCGGGTTCTCCGGGTAGGAGGACGGATCGGGCGAGGACGACGGGAGTTGTTCCGGAGCTCACCCAGAAGATCAACGGGCTGAAACGCCGTCGATCCTCCGACCATGAGCAAGCGTCCAACGTCACCAATCGGGAACGGGAGCGGGAACGGGAACGGGAACGGGGGGAGGGCTCCCTAGGTGTCGTCGACCGACCGCGCGAGCCGGACCCCGATGCGGCCGGACCGCGAGTCGGGCAGGGCCCGCCACCGGCTGGCGCACCGCACCGCCTCGGGACCGTCGCGGTACGAGCCCCCGCGAACGCTGCGGAACCGCGCCGTCGACGAGCCCTCGTCGAGCACCACGCGCTCCCCCGCCACCACCGGACCCTCGGTCTCGTACGCATCCGCGCACCAGTCGGCCGAGTTCCCCGCGAGCCCCCGCACCCCGTACACGCTCGCGTCGATCGGGAACGCGTCGACCGGCACGGTCGCCGGCGGGCCCTCGAGGCTGCCGCGCAGGTTGCAGTGTGCCGGGTCGGCGAAGTCGCCCCAGGGCAACGCACGCCCGTCGACCCCGCGCGCGGCCTTCTCCCACTCGAGCTCGAACGGCAGGCGCCACGGCAGGTCGTCGCGCTCGGCCCGCCACGCGGCGTACGCCTCGGCGGAGAACCACGACACGTGCGTGACGGGCGCGTCGGGCGGCCAGGCGCGGCCATCCGGCCGGACGAGGGCCCAGCGGCCGTCTTCGCGCGTGTACAGCGGCTCGCCGTCGTCGTTGCGGGGCACGTGCGCGTCGCCGCCCCCCCGTGCATGGAGGAACTCGAGCCACTCGGCGTGGGTCACGGGGAACACCTGGATGGCGAACGCGTCGCACCACAGGCGCCGCTCGGGGAGCCCGTACGGGGCGCGCTCGTCGCCGCCGGCCACGAACCAGCCGGCCGGCACGAAGGCCTCGCCGGCGTCGATGCCCTCGGGAAGCGCGAGGGCCACGGGCTCTGCGGCGCCTGGCGGACGGTGGGTCACGGCCTCCAGCCGCCCCACGGTGAACGGGTACAGGACCAGGTCGCCCGCCTCGTCGACGAGCTCGAGCAGATAGCTGCCCATCGCGACGGGCCGGTCGAGCGGCGTGGTGCCGAGCTCGGTCTCGCGCACGGCCACGAGACGGCGGTTCCGCGTCTCGTAGCGGTACAGCACGGCCTCGGCGGGACGCGAGGTCTGCAGCCCGATCGTGCCGGTGCCGACGAGGTACTCCTCGAGCCGCCCGCGCCCCGGCCAGTGCGGCGGCAGGGCCTTCAGGTGGTCGCGCAGCAGCCGCAGCGCCCGGGTCGCGCCGCGCTCGTCGCGCTCTTCTTCGGCCTCGGCGTGGAGGCGCTTGTACATCCGCGCCATCATCAGGTGGCCTTCGGGCAGGTCGGCCTCGTGCGCGAACGCCGCGTTCAGCTCGCGCTCGACGGCCTGCTCGTGGCACAGGGCCTCGCGCTCCACTGCGGCGGCTTCGTCCTCCTTCTCCCAGGCGCCGGCCTTCGCGTCTTCGGGGGCCCACGACGCCACGCCGTCGAGCTCGCGGGCCGCGGCCTCGCGGAGTCGGACGGCCGCACGCTGGAGGCGCTTCGCGACGCGGCGCTCTTCGGCGGCGCGGGCGACGGCGCGCAGCGCGGCCTCTCGCCGCTCGGCGCCATCGAGCCAGTCGGCCACGTCGGTCGCGAGCTGCTCGGCATCCTGGTAGCGGTCGTCGGGCTCGGGCTCCATCGCCTTGAGCGCGATGCGCACGAGCTCGGGGGGCAGCAGCGGGCCATCCTGCCGGCCCACGAGGTCGGCCGGCTGGGCACGGGCGACCTGGATGAGCACCTCGGCCGACGAGGGGCCCTCGTACGGCGGCGCGTTGCGGAGGATGTAGTGGAGCATCGAGCCGAGCGCATACACGTCGGTGCGCCGGTCGATCCGGTGGATCTCGCCCCTCGCCTGCTCGGGCGCCATGAACGCGGGCGTGCCGGCGACCAGGCCATCGCGCGTCGCGGTGGGGTCGGACGGCTCGACGGGCGTGGCCAGCGCGCTGCCGAGGATCTTCGCGATGCCCCAGTCCATCACGCGCACCTCGCCGAACGCGCCCACCATGACGTTCGCGGGCTTCAGGTCGCGGTGCACGACCCCGCGGCTGTGCGCGTACGCGACGGCCTCCGACACGCGCCGGAAGACCTCGACGAGGCGCCGCAGCGTCCAGCCGTCGCCCGTGCGCGACCACACGTCGATGCTGGCGCGGTGCAGCGCGTCGACCACGGCCGACAGCGTGCGCCCGCGCACCTCCTCCATCGTGAAGAACATCCGCCCGTCGGGCAGCGCGCCGAGCTCGTGAACCGGCACGATCGCGGGGTGCTGGAGCTGCGCGGTCGCCTGGGCCTCCTGCACGAACCGCGCGCGCAGGCTGACCGACACGACGCCGTGCCTGCGCTCCAGCACCTTCATCGCCATCACGCGGTTGAGCGCCTTGTCGCGCACGCGCCGCACCTCGGCGAACGCACCCCGCCCGATGAACCCGAGGTCTTCGTAGCGCTGGGCGGCGCGCTCGGCGTCGAGCTCGCCCCCCGCGGCCACCGCGGCGTTCGCGATCTCTTCGGGGTCGACCATGAGCGTCGAGTCGGCGTGGCTGTCGGGCAGGGCCGCCACGGGCATCCCGTACCCGCGGAGCATCTGCTCGAGCTCTTCGCGCGCGGCATCGGGCAGCCCGTGGCGCGCGAGGAACTCAGCCAGCCGATCGTCGCTCAATCGAGCTCGATCCCCAACAACCCCGCGGCGAGCTCGAGCACCTCGTCGGGGTCGAAGGGTTTGGTGACGTAGCGGTCGGCCCCGACATCGAGCCCGGCCTGGCGGTCGAGATCCTGCCCCTTCGCGGTGAGCATCATCACCTTGATGCCCGCCGTCGCGGGGTCGCCCTTCACCGAGCGGCAGACGTCGAAGCCGTTCACGAACGGCATCATCACGTCGAGCAGCATCAGATCCGGCGGGTCGTCGCGGACGATCTCGAGGGCCTCCTGGCCGTTGCTCGCGGTCGCGAGCTCGACGTCGTGGTCTTCGAGCTCGTCCAGCGTCTGCTCCAGCAGCAACCGGATGTGGGGCTCGTCGTCGACGATCAGCACCTTCAGAGCCACGTGGCGCTCCTCCTTCGTTTCCATGCTCTCACGCCTGCGCACCGTCGTGGGGCGTGCGCAGCAGCTCTGCCACCGCGAGCGCCAGCTCGTCCGCGTCCGCGGGCTTGGTGAGGTAGCGGTCGACGCCGATCCGGTAGCCCCGCTCCTCGTCGCGCACGATGGACAGGATCAGGATGGGGATGCCTTCGGTGTTGGGGTCGCCCTTGAGCATCGCGGCCACGTCGAAGCCCGACAGGACCGGCATCATCACGTCGAGGACCACCAATCCGGGCCGCTGCTGCCGGACCAGCTTCATGGCTTCGTAGCCGTTCGCCGCGAGCCGGACGGCGTATCCGCGGTCGGTGAGCTGCTGGTGGACGAGCTCGCGGAGGTTCGGATCGTCGTCGACGACGAGCACGTCGAGCCCGGGGCGGGAGGGCTTCGCCGGGGCGGGCCGCGCCTCGCGGACCGTTGGCTCGGCGCCCGTGGGCAGCGCGCCCGAGTCGGAGAGGACGAACGAGAACCGGGAGCCCTGGCCGAGCGCGCTCGTCAGCGCGAACGAGGAGCCGTGCGCCTGCACGATCTGCGCGCAGATGGGCAGGCCGAGCCCCGTGCCGCGCGGCTTGTCGGTGAGCGTGTCGCCGACCTGCTTGAACTTGTCGAACACGCTCGCCTGCATGCTCGTGTCGATGCCGCGCCCCGTGTCGGCGACGGACAGCTCGACGCCCCCGGTGACGCGGTGCACGCCGAGCGTGACCCGCCCGGAGTCGGTGAACTTCGCCGCGTTGGACAGGAGGTTGATCAGCACCTGGAGGATGCGGTCGGCATCGGCCTGGACGCGCGGCAGGTCGGAATCCACCTGCATCCGCAGCGCGACGCGGGACTCGAAGAGCGACGTGGTGGCCGCGTGGGCCCGCTCGGCGAGCGCGCCGACGTCGACGGGCTCGAAGCGCCACTCCATGCGCCCGGCCTCCATCTTCGAGATGTCGAGCACGTCGTTGATGAGCGCGGTGAGCCGCTCGCCCTCGCTCACGATGATGTCGAGGTTCTTCTCGGCCTGCTGGGCCGCGCGCTGCGCCTTGCGGTCGTCGGCGGGGATGTGCGGGTACACGCTCGTGAGCTTGTTGCGCGTGATCTTCGCGAAGCCGAGCACCGACGTGAGCGGCGTGCGCAGCTCGTGCGAGACCGTCGCGATGAAGTCGGTCTTCATCCGGTCGATCTCGCGCTCGAGCGTGACGTCGCGCACCAGCGCCACGACGCCGAGCAGCTCGTCGTCGGCCAGGGTCGGGCTGACGACCACGTACCCGATGCGCTCGCGCGGCAGCTTCACCTCGCCGATCGCCACGGCACGCTCCTGCAGCGCCGCCGCGACGAGCTGCATCAGGTCGTCGGGCAGCGCGCCGATCGCCGACGCGCCCGGCAGCGCCTGGACGCCGATCAGGTCGCCGAGCGCGGGGTTCGCGACCTGCACCACGAGCTCGCGGTCGAAGGCCACCAGGCCGTCGGCGAGGTTGTTGAGGACGGCCTGGCGCTCGATGAGCGCGTTGCGCAGCTCGGACGTGCGCGCGGCGACCTCGTCCTCCAGGTGCTCGTTCAGCTGCTCGAGCCGCGCCTCTGCCGCTTTCAGCTCGGTGATGTCGCGGCAGATCGCGAGCATCAGCACCTCGTCGCCGTCGGTCTCGAACAGCCCGAGGCGCACGCTGACCGGGAATTCGGTGCCATCCTTGCGGCGGTGCCGACCGGTGACGGACATCGGCTTGCCGAGGTCGAGGCGGTTCCAGACGCCGTCCATCCGGCCGGGCTGGATGGTCGTCTCGAAGTCGGCGACCACGAGATCGAGCATCTCTTCGCGCGTGTAGCCGAGGCTCTGGGCGGCCCACGGGTTCGCGTCGCGGATCCGCCCCTCCATGTCGTGCACGAACCACGCGTCGGCCGCGAAGTCGACGAGCTTCGCCATCTGGCTCGAGCTCTGGAGCACCGCGGCGCGCGTGCTCGTGTCCTCGACCACCGCGAAGACCCCGTCCCCATCGGCCTCCATCCGGATCACGACATCCATCGCGCCGTCGGGGCGCACGATCCGCGTGCGGACGTTGGAGCTCGGCGCACCGGCCAGCACGCGCTCGATCCCGCGACGGAGGCGATCGGCGTGCTCGGCGTCGAACACCCCGAACACCGAACGCCCCTCGAGGGCGCCCGGATCGAGCTGGAGGATGGGGCGGCACCCCGAGCCTGCGCGGCGGACGTGGCCATCCGCGCCGAAGGACAGGGCGGCGCAGATCTCGGTGCGGAACGGGTCGAACGGCATTCCCCTTCATACCGCACGACGGCCACGGGAATGCAGGGCCGCGTTACGAGGGCGGATGTCGACGCTGCGCTTCGAGACCGATGGCTCCGGCCCGCCCGTCCTGATGATCCAGGGAGTCGGCGTTCGCGGCCGAGGATGGCGCCCCCAGATCGATGCTCTGCGCGAGGCGTGCCACCTGGCCTGGTACGACAACCGCGGGCTCGGCGACAACCCCGGTCCCGTCGGGACAGTCGCCGACATGGCGCGGGACGCGCTCGGCGTGATGGATGCGCTCGGCTGGAAGTCGGCGCACGTCGTCGGCCACAGCCTCGGCGGCGTCATCGCGCAGCAGGTCGCGGTCCTGGCGCCGGAGCGGGTGCGGTCGCTCGCACTGCTGTGCACGTTCGCGCGCGGGTCCGCGGCGCTCTCGTTCCACCCGGCGTCGCTGTGGATCAACGCCCGCACGATGATCGGCACGCAGGCGATGCGTCGGCGGGCCTTCTTCGAGCTCGTGTCGGCGCCGGGCATCGCGCCCACCGAAGAGAACATCGCCCTGCTCGAGTCCGCCTTCGGGCGCGGGCTCGCCGACCTGCCGCCCGCCGCACCCCAGCAGGTGATGGCGCTCGCGCGGGCCGATCTGCGCGCCGAGCTCGCGGGCCTCGACATCCCCGCGGTGGTCGCCAGCGCCACCCACGACCGCGTGGCGCCGGTGTCGCAGGGCCCGATGCTCGCCGAGGCCCTGAAGTGCCGGTTCGTCGAGCTCGACGGCGGGCACGCGGTGCCCGTGCAGGACGCGGCGGCGGTCAACGCGCTGCTCCTCGCGCACCTCGCCACGTGATGGCCGCCCCCGCACGGCACAGCTACGATCGAACCGTGCACATCCACGAACCCCGCCTGCACCACGTCGTCGGCGCGGTGCTCTGCAGCGCCAGCTGGTTCACGCTGATGATGCTCGTCGCGATCGACGTCGCGGGCTTCCAGACGCCGAAGGGCGACACGGTCGACTGGCTGTTCGGGGTGCCGGCGGCATTCCGCGTGGCGGGTTGGTCGCTGCTGCTGTGGCGCGGCACCTGGGTCGCGGCGCTGGGGGTGGTGGTCGACCTGGCGCTCGTCCTGGCCGTGTTCGGCGATGCCAACGGCGACACGAAGGGCAACCTGCTGCTCGCCGCGCTGCTGCTGTCGAACGCCATCCCCGCGTACTGGGCGGCCCGTGGCGGCCGGCTCGGCGCGCTGCCGGGGCTCGTGGGCACCGGCCTCGCGGGCGTGGCGTGGCTCCTGACCCAGTCGCCGGGCTCGGGCGACCTGATGCTGCCGTTGGTCACGGTCGCCGTGCTCGCGAGCTGGTTCGCCGACGCGGCCATCGGATGGTGGGCGCTGCAGGTCTGGCGTGCCGAGAACCTCGAAGAGGCGCGGGAGATCTGAGCGTCACCGCTCGAGATCGGCCACCCAGGTCTCGAACGGCGTACGCACCTCGGTGACCAGCACGAATCGCCCGTCGGGCGTGGGCTCGAACACGAAGAAGTCCGCGGCCACCTCGAGCATCGGCCACTCCTTGCCCTTCTCGGGAGAGAACCACGACAGGGCGTGCTCCCGCTGCACCACCATCAGCCCGTCGGGCACGTAGCCGGCGTCGATCACGTCCGTCGCGAGCTCGGTCGGCACGAGCGTCTCGGCGTCGAACAGCGCGAGGGTGCCGTCTTCTTCGCGCAGGCCGAGAACCCCGGTCTCCTCGAGGTTCCAGCCGAGCACCGTCCACCCGGGGCTGCCGCTCGTGGTCGGCAACGCGTCGATCGGCGCCGACGTGGACAGCACGTGCATCCGCCCCTCGAGGTCGGTCAGCGCGATGCGATCGCCCGAAGGCGCGACCCACAGGCTCTCCCATATGCCCGGTCGCAGATCGACCACGTGCTGCGGCTCGCGCTCCGTGACGAGGTCGATCCCGACGACCTGGCCGCGCCCTCCGGGCAGCTCCTGGACCATGTACTGGACGAGGTGGTCGGCCGTCATCCCGGCCGTCGTGGAGTCGACGGACTGCAGACGGCCCACCGCGCGCGTCTTCTCGCCATCGAGGGTCGCGAGCCAGAGCGTCTCGTCGGCGAGCAGCTCGCGGTTGCCTGGGGCGCGGTTCTCGTTGGTCTCGACCCACATGAGCCCCTGGCCGTCGGGCATCAGCCCCGCCGCCACGAGGTCGTCGGAGAGCGGGAGCACCCGGTCCTCGCGGACCTTCTTGCGCTTCGCGTCGATCTCGACCAGCCGGAACCGCGTGGAGCGCTGGCGGTTCACCAGCACCGCGCGGGACGCGTCCCCCGCCACCGAGATCGCGTCGATCCGCCCGTCCAGGTGGGTCTCCTGGTGCGGCTCGCCGCCGCCGTCCCGGATGTACAGGCGCGACTCCTTCCCGTCGAAGTCCGAGAACAGCAGGCTCGCGCCGTCCCGCGACACGTCCGCCGCCCACGCCGCGAGGCCGATCGCCTCGACCGTCCCGTCGGGCGACACCCAGAGCAGCCCCGACTTCGCGGCCACCAGCGCCCGTCCGCTCGTGGCGTCCCAGCGCGCCGCCCGCCAGTCCGATCCGGACGCCATCCGAACGGGCGACTCCCCCTCCACGCGGTACAGCGTCGACGTGGGGCCGCTCGCGAGCAGCAGCAGCGCGTCGTCCCAGTCCATCGGGACGGCCTCGACCGCGAGGGTCGCCTTCAGGGAGCCGTCCAGCGAGCGGATCTCGACGTGGTCGTCGACCGACATCGCGATCCGTCCGCCCTCGGGGGACGGCACGGGGTCGTGCACCGGCGTGGAGACCGAAGCCGTGAGGTTCTTCGCGCGCCCGCCGATCGGGTGGAGGAACACGTCCCCGTCGACCTCGTAGGTCAGCAGCGTGCCGTCGGCCGAGAGCCGGACCGAGCGCGCCTCGTCCGGTACGTCCTCGATGCGCGTCATCCGCTCCACGCGGAGCGGCTCGCCCGGAGTCGCCGTCGCGCCGACCCACACGGCCGAGCCCGTCACGACGCTCCCGACGACGAAGGCCGCCGTCGCGGCCACGGCCACGGCCAGCGCTGCGGCGAGCACGACGGGCACGGGGTTCCGCGGGCTCGTCTGGATCCGGCGCGTCGCCGTGAGGGTGGCGCCGACGAGCGGGTCCTCCTCGAGCGGATCGGTCATCTCCTCGGTGAGCTCGGGCACGATGTCCATCGCCCAGTCGGCGAGCGGCGGGCCGGCGACCTGGGGGGCGAGCCGCCTGCACTCGCGCGCCACCTCCAGCGCATTCGGCCGCTCGTCGGCGTCGTACGCCACCATCCGGTCGAGCAGCTGCGCGACCTCGGGGCCCGCCATGTGGCGCACGCTGCGGAGGGTCTGCTCGAGCCGGCGCCCGTCGTGCATCGGCCCGGCGGTGCGCTGCCCGAGCAGCTCGGCCAGCACGACCCCCAACGCGTACACGTCGGACTCCGGACCGGCGCGCCCCTCGAAGCGCTCGGGCGCCATGTACCGAACGGTCCCGACCACCTCGTTGGTCGCGGTCGACGCCTCGCGATCGAACGCCTCGGCGCTCGCGATGCCGAAGTCGAGCACCTTGACCTCGCCCGTGCGCGAGAGCTTGAGGTTCGCGGGTTTGATGTCGCGATGCACCAGTCGCAGAGGGCCCTTCCCGCGATCGCTGGTCCACGCCTCGTGCAGCGCCGAGGCCACCTCGCCCACGACCTCCACCGCAGGGCGCGGCGGGAAGGTCGCCATGTGCCGGATCTGGTGGAGATCGAGGCCCTCCACGAGCTCCATCACCACGGTCCACCCGATGGAGAGCTGGACGAGGTCGTACACGCGCACGATGGCGCGGTGGTTCAACAGCGTGAGCATCCGGGCTTCGTCGCGCAGGCGGGCGATCTCGGTGGGCGAAGCCTGGCTCGGCTGGAGCACCTTGAGCGCGACCTCCTTCTGGAGCCCGCCCTCCGTCGTCATCGTCGCGCGGTACACCGCACCGAACCCACCGGCACCGATCCGGGACTCGACGTGGTACTGGCTACCCGCGTTCAACCTCGGCACTCCACGGGTGGAGCATACACCCGGGCCGGCCCGCGTCCGTGAACGGAAAGACAACGGGCCCCGGGGGGGTCATCGGACCGCTTCGGCGCTCCTGGCCTGGGGGTGCCATTGGAGACGCGCGGCCGATGGGCCCACCCCGGGGCCCGGCATCGTTCAGGGTGCTCATAGAGTAGCTGCCCGGTGCGACGTGCACAGTCGGCCGATCGACCGATGAACACCTGTTCAGGCCCTGCGGAGCTGCCCGGTCGCGATGGCGCGCGTGACTGCCTCGGCGCGGGATCGCGCGTGCAGCTTCTCGAGCAGCCGCTCGATGTGGGTGCGAACCGTGGACGCGGAGATCCCGAGCCGCTTCGCGATGCGGTCGTTCGTGTGCCCCTCGGCGATCAGCGCCACGACATCGCGTTCCCGGGTGGTGAGCGGATCCTTCGGC
This sequence comes from Alphaproteobacteria bacterium, assembly GCA_020632875.1. Taxonomy (GTDB): domain Bacteria; phylum Myxococcota_A; class UBA796; order UBA796; genus JACKEQ01. The sequence goes on along the minus strand of JACKET010000001.1, from coordinate 112,873 downwards.
ACCTCGCGACGGCTCGGCAGGATGGCCACCACCACGTCGCCGGCCATCGCGGAGCACACGAGCGAAGCGGGGGTCTCGCCCACCTCGGCCTCGTCGAGCTCGACCGTGACGCCGCGGGTGGACACGGCGTTCGCACAGCCGAGCGTGCAGTGCACGACGCCGCCCTCGCGCGCCGACACCGCGTCGCAGCAGCGCCGGCCGACGGACGTGCCGAGCAGCTCGCGCGCCGCGTCGTTCTCAGCGAGGACGGTGCCCTCGGCGTCGACCTTCAGGAGCGATAGCCGCGTCACGCTGTCCCCCGGTTCCACTCCTACCGTCGCACACCGCGGGGCACCACCGCGACGACACCTGCCTGTCGTGTGCGAAACGCCCGTCCGGGTGTGGGTTCTCGCACGTCCGTGGGCTGCGGCAGCCCCGGACGTCCCGCGCAGGCGGCACGGGTCGCCCGTGGCACGGATCGTGCTCCGTCGAGCCGCGGAGGTGACCATGCGCCCCATCCTGCTCGCGCTTCCGCTGCTCGGCGGCTGCATCTACACGGTGGTCGTCGAGACCGAGACCTTCGAGGTCGACGAGCCGTTCTCGTCCGTCGTCGTGACGAACCCCACCGGCGACCTGACCGTGCTCGGACGGACGGGGATCGCCTCGCTGGACGTGACGAAGCGGTACCACGGCAACGAGCCCGAGCTGCGTCTGTTCGTCGAGGACGACACGCTCTTCGTGGAGGGCAGCTGCCCGCGGCCGCAGTTCACCTGCTCGATCGACCTCGTGCTGTCGGTCCCCGCCGATGCCGACGTCACCGCGCACCTCGAGACGGGTGGCGTCGATCTGCGCGATCTGGACGGCGCCTTCGACATCGACACGTCGACGGGCTCCCTGGCTCTTCATCAGCTCGGCGGCACCGCCGAGGCGCGCACGTCGACCGGGAGCATCGTGGGCACCGACCTCGAGCTGACCGACCTCGTGGCCCGGACGTCGACCGGGAGCATCGACCTCGTGCACGCGTGGCGCGCCACGTCGATCGACGCGGAGACCTCGACGGGGAGCGTCGATCTGCTCGTGCCGGGGGGCCGCTACGACGTGGACGTCGCGGCCGGAACGGGCTCCGTGGAGGTGGTGGGGCTGGTGGACGACCCCACGGCGGACGCGAGCGTGCGTGCCCACACGGGAACGGGGAGCGTGCGGGTCGTCGGCTACAGCCCGCCGGTCGAGACCTACCTCCCGGTCTGCACAGCGGCGGATGGCGATCCCTACACCGTGACCGGTGCCTCGATCGCGGGCGACACCCTCTCGGTGGACGTCGAGTACGGCGGGGGCTGCGCGATGCACGACTGGACGCTGTGCTGGCCCGACGCGACGTTCGCCGAGAGCAACCCCGTCCAGGTCACGCTCGACCTGCTGCACGACGACCACGACGATGCGTGCGACGCCGTCGTGCTCGACACGATCGAGCTCGACCTGGCCCCACTGCGGCAGGCCTGGCGCGATGCCTACGCGCAGACGAGCGGCACCATCACGGTCCACCTCGGCGGGTCGACCGCGACGTACTCCTTCTGAGGCCCCTCCCGTGCGCAACCACGCGATGGACCCGATCGCGACGTCGGCACGGCATCAGGCCCCGGTTCGCCGTCCACAATCCGGAGCTGCAACCAACCGACGCGCCCGGCCCCACGGGGCCGGAGGTATCCTCCCCCGCATGGCTTGGACGACCCGTCTCGCGTGGCTCGGTCTCACGCTGTTCGCCGTGGCCCTCGGGGCGCTCGCCGCCTTCGTGCTCGTCGCGGGGGCCGGCTTCTACCTCACGCCGGTCGCCCTGCGCGCCGACCATGCGATGAATCCGGTGCTCGGCTCGGGCTCGATCGGCGGCCTGTGGCTCGGCATCCTCGGCACGGCGCTGATGCTCGCGATGCTGAGCTACTCCGTGCGGAAGTTCCTGATCGGGTGGAAGTTCCTCGGATCGCCCGTGCACTGGCTCCGGTTCCACATCATCTGCGGGATCATGGGGCCCATCTTCATCCTCCTGCACAGCGGCCTGAAGATGCCGCACGGGCTCATCGGCATCGGCTTCTGGTGCATGGTGCTCGTCGCGCTGTCGGGCGTGTTCGGCCGCTACATCTACGGGCACTTCCCCCGCACGGCCGCCGGTCGTTCGGAGGACTACTTCCAGGCGTTCGAGAACCTCGCCCGGCTGCGCGCCGAGGTGGTCGCAGCCTCGCCCAACGCGTCCGGTGAGTCGATCGGGGCCGCCGTGGCGCTCGCCCGCGACCTCGACCGCGAGGCGCACTCGTTCGTCGGCTGGCTGCTCCTCGACTTCGAGGTCCGGCAGCGATCGCGCAAGATCCCCGTGCTGCTCGCCCGCTCCGGCCTGGCCCCCGCCGATCAGAAGCGCATCGGCGAGCGCCTGGTCGACCAGCTGCGCGCCAAGCGCGACGTCGAGGGCTGGGCGATCACGTCGCGGTTGTTCCGGCTGTGGCACCTGTTCCACGAGCCGCTGGCCAAGGCGATGTACCTGATCGTCGCGCTGCACGTGCTGCAGGCCGTGCTCATCGCCGGCTCGCTGTCCAAGCTGTTCCCATGATCGGCGAGTGGCTCCCGTACCTGATCGTCATCGGGATGATCGGCGTGTTCCTGGTGCTCCCGACGTACGTGAAGCTCACGTGGCGCGAGCGGAAGGCCCGCAAGCTGCGCGAGGCGTCGATCGCCGCGGGCCGCAACGAGCCCGCCACCATCCGGCCGCTCGTCGATCCCCTGCGCTGCATGGGGTCGGGCGCGTGCGTGAAGATCTGCCCCGAGCACGTGCTCGGCATCATCGGGGGCCAGGCCACCGTCGTGAAGGGCGCGAGCTGCGTCGGGCACGGCGCGTGTGCGGCCGTGTGCCCCGTCGACGCCATCCAGCTCGTGTTCGGCAGCGAGCGGCGCGGCATCGACATCCCCGACGTCGCAACGAACTTCGAGACCAACGTGCCCGGGCTCTACATCGCCGGAGAGCTCGGCGGGATGGGCCTGATCGCGAATGCCGTCGAGCAGGGCAAGCAGGCCGCCGAGTTCGCGCTCGACGACGACCGCCCCAAGCACCGTGAGGCGGTCGACCTGCTCGTCATCGGCGCGGGCCCCGCGGGCCTCGGCGCCGGCCTGCGCGCGCTCGAGCTCGGCGCCACCTACAAGATCCTCGACCAGGACGAGTTCGGCGGCGCCATCCGGCACTACCCGCGCCAGAAGCTCGTCATGACGCGGCCGATGGACCTGCCCGGCTACGGCAAGCTGATGCTGCACACCGCGCGCAAGGAGGAGCTGATCGAGCACCTCGAGAAGGCGGTGGCCAAGACGGGCCTGAAGATCGAGGAGTTCCAGCGGGTCGAGCACATCCTGCCGAGCCCCGAGTGCTTCCTCGTCCAGACCACCACCGCCGAGTTCGTCGCGCGGCGCGTCATCCTCGCCATCGGCCGGCGCGGCTCGCCCCGCAAGCTCGGCTGCCCCGGCGAGGATCTCGAGAAGGTCGCGTACCGCCTCGTCGACGCCGAGAAGTACAGCTACCAGCACATCCTCGTCGTCGGGGGCGGCGACTCCGCCGTCGAAGCGGCCGTCTCGCTCGGCGAGCAGCCCGGCAACCGCGTCACGCTCTCGTACCGCGGCAAGGACATCAACCGGCCCAAGGAGGACAACCTGAAGCGCCTCCAGGCCGCCGTCGCGGCCGGAACCGTCGACCTGAAGCTCGAGTCGACCGTCGAGCGCATCGACCTCGACCGGGCCGTGCTGAAGCACCACGGCGAGCTGCTGACGCTGCCGAACGACTTCGTGTTCGTGTTCGCGGGCGGCGTGCTGCCGATCCAGCTGCTCACCGACGCGGGCATCGAGATCGAGCGCCACCACGGCAAGAAGAAGGTGAAGCTGAAGCGCGCGAAGCCGTCCCGCAAGGGCCCCTGAAGCGCCTCGGCGGGCCCCGGAACGAAACGAGGCGGCCGGACTCACGTCGCGGCCGCCTCGAGTGCGGAAGGGGGGACTCGAACCCCCACACCATCTCTGGCACAGGAACCTGAACCCTGCGCGTCTACCAAATTCCGCCACTTCCGCAGCGTGCCGGAGAGGTATCCACCCCCCCGGGGGGCGTCAAGACGTGCGCGGGCGCCATCGTCGTGGGGTAGAACACGCACGGAGGTCGGATGCGCGTGGTCGCCCTGCTCACCCTCTTCGCGTCGGCGCCGGCGCTCGCCGGAACCCATGTTCACCTCGCCGCTTCCCACGAATGGGGGGTGCCGATGTCGGCCGAGGGCTCGCCGCTGGGCCCCGGGATCGCCGCCCACGTGGGCCCGAGCTTCAGCCTGAAGATCGCGCGCCTGATCCCCGAGATCGGCGCCACGTACCACTACGAGACGGGCGTGATCGTGCCGCGCGCCGGAGGGCGTCTGATCATCGGGTGGATCCTCACGCCCGGCGTCTACGCGCACGCGAACGCGGCCATCGGCGAGCCCTTTGCGGCGCCCACGCCGGGCTTCGACGCGGGGATCAGCCTCCACCTCTCCATCCCGTTCGTGCGCGTCGGGGGCTACGGCGGCATCGAGGTCTTCGGCGGCGAGTCCGGCCCGGGCATCCCCGACCAGAACTTCATCGGCGGGCTCGAGATCGCGCTGTCGATCCCGCTCAAGAAGAAGGCGGACGACGACGACGCAGAGGAGGACGAGGGCGACGCGCCAGAAGAGCCTCTTCCGGAGCCCGCCGACGGGTAGCCCCGACTGCTGCGGGCTCGTTCGCCCCGATCTGCATCAGCCCGCTTTCACGGGCTCTTCGGAGGCGCGCATGCGCTGGGCGATCATCCCGACACACGCGATCAGCAGCACCATCGAGCCCCACTGGGCCGGGGTGAACGGGCCGTAGCGCGCGTCGGTCGCCTCGGGACGGAGGAAGTCCATGCCGAAGCGGACGGGCGCGTACGAGAGCCCGAAGATCAGCACCTGGATGCCGTCCTTCGTCTTCCGGGCGCGGTCGATCGCCATCAGCACGCCGAACATCGCGAGCGACCACATCGCCTCGTACAGACCCATGTCGTGGCACGCGACGCTCGCGTCGGGCTGGCCGTGGCAGATGCCGTACACCCCGAGCCAGAAGTTCGTCGGCGTTCCCGGGTGATCGTGGGCCACGAAGCACCCCATCCGCCCGAAGAACCACCCGATCGCCATGCCGTGCGCGAGGTGATCCATGTAGCGCCAGACCGACAGCTTCTCCCTGTAGAAGAACCAGATCGCCAGGGGCACGCAGACCACGAAGCCGCCGAAGCTCGACAGGCCCTGCCAGAACTTCAGGAACTCCACCGGGTTCGAGAGGTACTCGTCGGGCTTGTACATCAGGCCGTACCCGACGTGCCCGCCGACGAACGTGCCCAGCACGAGCCACCCGATGAGCCGGTTGATCGCGTCGGCGTCGTCGCCCATCGCGCGGGCGCGGCGCTGCGCCACGGTGCCGCCCACCATGAAGCCGATCGCGACCAGGAACCCGAACCCGTGCAGCTCGAGCGGAGGGTCGGTCACCGGGATCTTCAGCACGGGCGCTTCGAACCAGGGGATGAGGGGATGCACAGCGACTCCGTCGAGGCCCGGGTTCGAGGGGACCTCACCGCGCACGGTATAGTGCGGTTGACAGCACGCGTCCGCGTCACCGGGTCTCCTCCCCAGAAGGACCATGGCCGTCATCAACTTCGCACACCGGGAAATCACGGCGAAGATCGTCTACTTCGGCGCTACAGGTGCGGGCTGCAACACGAACGTGCGCGCGCTGTACGAGCTGCTCGAAGGAACCGAGGTCAAGAGCCGACTCCACGAGTTCGGCCCCGGCGACACGAAAGAACGCACCTGGTACTTCGACGTGCAGGTGCCCGCGTCGAAGCTCTCGGGCTTCACGATCCGCTACCGCGTCTACAGCATGCCCGGGGGCCTCACCCTCCTCGCGCACCGCAAGCAGGTGATGGAGGGCGTCGACGCGATCGTCCTCGTCGCCGACAGCCGCGCCGACGCCGCGAACGCCAACGAGCAGGCCCTGCTCGAGCTCGAAGAGGTCCTCGCCGAGCAGGAGCTCGAGCTGGCCGGCCTCCCCGTCGTCCTCCAGGTCAACCAGACCGACCGCGAGGGCGCGCGCGACGAGACCGCCGTGGTGTTCGACCTGAACCCCTACGGCTTCCCGGTGCTGTCGGCCGCGGCGAAGTCCCACGTGGGCGTGCGCGACACCTTCGATCGCATCGCGACCCTCACGCTCGAGCGCATCCGGCTCGCGATGGCCGGCGAAGAGGGCGCCATCGCGTTGAAGGCGGTGCACCGCCCCACCGCCGAGACCGACGACGACGTGGTGAAGAAGCACCTCGCCGCCCTGCGCCGCGAGGGCTCCACCGCGAGCGAGCGCACGCTGGATGCCGCGCCCTCCACCGCCACGCCACCGGGCAGCAGCGTCGAAGTGCCGTTCCAGCCGCGTGATTTTGCAGGTTCCTACCCGGTTCGCGTGGTCGAGGCGAACATGGAGGACGGTCAGGTCTACGTCGACGTCGAGTTCGAGCGGATGGGCGGCGGCGAGACCCGCCAGCTGCGCGTGAAGCTCGCGAACCGGCCGACCGACTCCCCCGCCATGCCCCGGCCCGTCGCCCTCCCCGTGACGAGCGCGAGCCCGGTGATGAACGTCACCCAGAACCTCCCCGACAAGGTCGAGCTCACGAGCTGGGTCGAAGACGACGACATGCCGCCCGTCTGGTACGGCATCCTCGGCATCGGGGGCGGGATCGTGACTGGCGTGATGATCGGGTTCCTGCTCTTCCACTGAGGCGCCCGTTAAGGGCGGCGCATGGACGCTGACGACGACCGCCTGTCGTGGACGGGCTCGCTGTGGAAGCTGCGCCCCGCCGAGCCCGAGCGCACCGCGCGGATCGCGCGCGCGACGGGGCTCGGGCCCGTGGCGGCACGCTGTCTGGCCCTGCGATGGTCCGGAGAGGGCGTGCCCGACCGCTCGTGGCTCGTGCCCACCGTCGACGCGCTCCACGATCCCGCGCTCATGCACGGCATGGCCGATGCCCTCGCGCGCCTCGAGCAGGCCATCGCGAAGCGCGAGAAGGTGCGGATCATCACCGACTACGACGTCGACGGCACGACGAGCAGCCTGATCCTGCAGGCCGCCCTGCGCCTGCGCGCCCCCGACCTGTCGATCGACTACCACATCCCCAGCCGCTTCGACGAAGGCTACGGCTTCAGCGTGCGCGCCGCCGAGAAGGCCGTCGAAGACGGCATCGGCCTGATCGTCACGGCCGACATCGGCGTCCGCGACCACGCCGCCGTGACGGCGGCCGTCAGCGGCGGCACCGACGTGCTGATCTGCGATCACCACCTGCCGGCCGGCGCCGACGTGCCGCACGACGCGCTCGTGCTCTGCCCGCCCCAGGCCGCCTGCCACTACCCGAACCCCTCGCTCGCGGCGTGCGGGGTGAGCCTCAAGCTGGCCCAGGGGCTGCTGCGGAATCACCCGAAGTTCCGGGTGATCCTCGACTCACTGCTGAAGCTGGCCGCCATCGGAACCGTCGCCGACCTCGTGCCGCTGACCACCCCCGAGAACCGGGCGATCGTCGCGCTCGGCCTCGAGCAGCTCAACCGCGGCCCGCACCACGCCGGCCTGGCCGCGCTGCTGCGGGTCTGCGACATGGCGGGGCCGATCCGCGAGTCCGACCTCGGGTTCCGCCTCGGGCCCCGCATCAACGCCGCGGGCCGCCTGCAAGACGCGCGGATGGTCGTCGAGCTGCTGAACACCCGCGATCCCGAGCGCGCGAACGCCCTCGCGAGCGAGCTCGACGCGCTCAACCGCGAGCGCCAGAGCATCCAGCGCCAGGTGTTCGACGAAGCGATGGCGAAGGTCGACACCGAAGCCCCGCCGGCCTTCGTGGTGGTCGCGGGGCCCGAAGAAGAGGGCTGGCACCGCGGGGTCGTCGGCATCGTCGCGAGCAAGGTGAAAGACGCCGTCTACCGGCCCGCCGCGGTCGTCAGCATCCAGGGCGACACGGCCGTCGGCAGCGTGCGCAGCATCGACGGCGTCCACGCGGTCCACGCGCTCGACGCCGCGGCCGACCTGCTCGTGAAGTACGGCGGGCACCCCGCCGCCGCGGGCTTCACGGTCCCCACGGCACAGCTCGGGGCCCTCCAGGAGCGCCTCTCCGCGTGGGTCGAGGCGAACACTGCCCCGGCCGACCTCGTGCGCCAGCGCCGGGTCGACGCCGAGGCCAGCCCCGAAGACCTCACCTGGGATCTCTACCGCGACCTCGAAGCCCTCGGGCCGTTCGGCATGGGCAATCCGCGGCCCCGCCTGCTCGTGCGCGGGGTCACGGCGTTCGCTCCGAGCTCGAAGGGCGACGGCAAGCTGCTGAAGCTCCTCGTCCCGCGCGGCGGCGGGGGCGCCGTGAGCGCGCTGTGGTGGGGCGAAGGCGCCCGCGCCGAGAGCCTCGTGAACCGCCCCGTCGATCTGCTCGGCCAGCTCGGCACGAACACCTACCGCGGCGACACGACGCTCCAGCTCGAGATCAACGACATCCGCGACGCCTGACGGCCAGCAGCGCACCGAGCCAGAGCACCAGGCCGCCCGGCGCGGGGCTCGCACAGCCGCAGGGCTTGTCGGGCGGGATGATCACGGTCTGGCAGCCCTCGTCCACCGTGCCGTCGCAGTCGTCGTCGACGAGGTTGCTGCAGACCTCGGTGGCATCGGGGCTCACGGTGTCGCGCGTGTCGTCGCAGTCGCCCTGCACGTCGACGTGTCCGGACGGCGCGTCGCACGCCACCACGCCTTCCGCCCCGTCGTCGCCGAAGCCATCGCCATCCGCGTCCGGGAACCACGGGGTCCCGAGATCCTCGTCCTCCATCCCGTCGCAGTCGTCGTCGACGCCGTTGCAGACCTCGGAGGCGTCGGGATTCACGTCGCCGTCGCTGTCGTCGCAGTCGCCGCCCACCGGCGTGTCGAGCGCCTGGCACTCGGTGTACCCCGCGTCGTCGCCGAAGCCGTCGCCGTCCGCGTCGGGGTAGCCGCCGAACGCGCCGACCGACCCGTCTTCGTCGTCGCAGTCCGAGCCGCCGCACACCTGCGCCCGCACTCCGTCCTCGTCGTGGTCGCACGCCACGCCGAACAGGCTCGTCCAGAAGCTCTGCTTGGGGCCGAAGCCACACGTGTCGTCCGAGAACAGGTCGTAGTCCGCCCCGATCAGCACCCCGCCCTCCTCCACGAGGATCTCGGCCGTCGTCGTGACCGAGCCGGAGGTCTGGCTGAAGCCGACCAGGATGGTGCCGCTGCCGGCATCGATGTCGCCGAAGCCCGTCACGGAGGGCGCGTTGGACGACGCCACGAAATCGGACGCGTTGATGACGGTGGTGAGCGTGCACGTGTTGCCCTCGGGCGTGAGCCCCACCGGCTCCAGACGCGCGGTGAGCCCGAGCCCGTCGAGCACGCCGTTGAGCGTGTCGATCTGCGGCTGCCCCGCCGAGATGGAGTCGCCCGCGAGCACGAGGAGCCCACCGTCCGCGACGAACGCGTCGAGGGCGGCGATCTGGGCCGCGTCGAACGCCTGGGTCGGACGCGCCAGCAGGATGATGCGGTGGTCGGACGGCGTGACGGCGTTCCAGTCGTCCTCGGCGAGGTACGTGCCGCCCAGCGTGGTCGTGAAGTGGCTCTGGAGCTCCGACGCGTTCGAGACGGTCCCGCCGTTGCCGTGGTACCACAGGATCGTCTGGGCGCACGCCACCCCGGGCGCCGCCGCGAAGAGCGCCGCCAGCACGAATCGGATCATCGGTCCCCCTACTCGGTCACGAGGCGACGCCGGCGGGCGAACAGACCCGCGAGCGTCAGTAGCCCGAAGCCGAGCGCCGGAGCGCCGACCCCGGCGCTGCAGCCACATCCACCACCGCCCGACCCGGGGGGCGGAGGCGGGTTGGTGTTGCCCCCGCAGCCCTCGTCGGCCGTGCCGTTGCAGTTCTCGTCGACACCGTTGTTGCAGATCTCGGTGGCGTCGATGTGCGCATTGGCGTTCGTATCCAGGCAATCGCCCTGCTGGTCGACGTGGTTCGGCGGCGGGTCGCAGGCGATGACGGGCTCGTCGTCGTCGCGGCCGTAGCCGTCGCCATCGAAGTCGGCGTACCACTCGGGACCCTCGGCGACGTCGTCGTCGATGCCCCCCATGCAGTCGTTGTCGACGCCGTCGCAGACCTCGGCGACCCCGGGGTTGATGTCGGGATCGTCGTCGTCGCAGTCGCCCCCCTGCTCGACCGCTCCCAGGACACACGGCGCCGGGCTGCCGTCGTCGCCGAACCCGTCGCCGTCGAGGTCGAGGTAGGCGATGTCGGCGCCCGCCTGCGGGTCGCTGTCGTCGCAGTCGAACCCGCCGCACTCGACGCTGGTCGCCCCGTCTTCGTCGCGGTCGCAGACCCGCGCCCAGAGGTTGTTCCAGAACGATCGCTTCGCGATGATCCCGCAGTCGTCGCCCGAGAAGAAGTCGTAGTCGGCCGTCAGCAGCACCCCGTCTTCTTCGACCAGCAGGTCGAAGTTGAACGGCGTGGACTCGATGGTGATGCTGTAGCCCTCGATGATCGTGGCGAGGCCCGGCTCGATGTCGCCGCAGGACTCGAGCGACAGCGGGCTGGCCGCGTCGAGGATGCTGCCGCCGTTGATGACCTCGCCGAGGGAGCACGTCGGGAGGTTCGTCATGTCGTCGAGCGGGTTGGTGAACTGCTCGGACTCGAGCTGTGCCGTTCGGCCGAGGCCGGTCATCAGCGCGTTGATCGTGTCGATCTGGGGCTGGCCGGCGGCGAGGGAGTCGCCGATGACGACGACGAAGCCGCCGCCGTCGAGGAAGGCCGAGAGCGTGGAGATCTGCCCCGCGTCGAACGCCTGGGTGGGCCGGGCGAGGATGACGTAGCGGTAGGTGTCGAGGTCGAGGGCCGCCCAGTTGGTCTGGAAGTCGACGGAGCCCAGCAGGACGCCCGAGATGTGGGACGCGAACTCGTTGGAGTTGTTCGTGGTACCGCCGTTTCCGTGGTACCAGAGCACCGTGGTCGAAGCCTGACCGAAAGCCACCGACGGCAGAGCCAGCATCGCCGTGAGGCACAGGGACCGGAGCACGCACACCTCTCTTCTGGTCTACGCACGGTACCCGATACGGAGGGCACCGTGACATCCCTGGATTACCAGGGGCTTACAAGCCCAGCATGCGGCGGGCGGTCAGACGGCCCAGCCGCGCCGTGCTGATCGAAGGCACGGCGCGCTCCGCGCCGATGCGGAAGGCGTGCGATGGAACGGGCCCGCGCTCGGGCTCGCCGAGCACCACGCGGAACGTCGCGACCCCGTCCGACAGCCGCACGCCGTCGGCCGTGTGGCGGACCTCGAGGCGCCCGAGCCGCGCGACGCGCACCCTGCCCTCGCGGTCGAGCCCCGCGACCAGATCGCCGCGCCACGCGAGGAAGCCCGGCCCGACGGCCTCGATGCGGTCAGGGGGCCCCGGGAGCCGCCCCAGCACGAGTGCGGCGAGACCCTCGGCGTCGAGCGCGCCCTCCGAGGCCTCGCCGAGCACCGAGGACGCGTCGGCCGCCACCACCTCGCGCACCCCGACGAGCTCGAGCCCCACCGCGCCGTCGGCGACGCGAAGGATGGACGTCGGCTGGCCGAGCGGGTTGCGGAACGCCACGTGGCTGCGGCGCCCGTCGACGAGCCAGGTGCCCGTGGCGAGCTGACGCCCCTCCGACCACAGCGCGACCTCGCGCCGCGAGGGCTCGAAGGGCGCGGAGGCCCGCAGCGCCACGGCTTCGGGCGTGAAGCGCGCCGGGATCGCCTGCAGCGCGAGGCACAGCGCGATCAGTGCCCGCGACACGCCGCCTCCGCGGTCTCGCGCAGGGCATCGGGCCCCGCGGTGGCGATGCGGCACGGGTACACCGGGACCAGCGGCTCGAGCAGCAGCACGCCGACCTCGGGCTCCGACGCCAGCCCCAGCCCCAGCAGCGCCTCGGGCATGGCCGGACGCGCGGCGAGCGCCGACTCGAACGCCGTGCGGGCCTCGTCGCGTCGCCCGAGGCGCAGCAGCAGCTCGCCGCGGTGCACGTCGGGCCAGGGCCCGGGATCGAGCCGATCGACCCAGGCGTGTGCGCGCTCCGCGGCGTCGAGCTGGCCTTCGTGCTCGGACACCGACGCCTTGAGGAACCAGCCCACCGCGAGCGGATCGAGCCGGCCCTCGCGCTCGGGTGCGGCGGCCCCGGGCGGCGCGGCCCGACCGCACCCCGACATCCAGAGCAGGACAGCCCAGCGCATGCCAGCACGATAACCCCTGGCGTGGCGCAGAACGGTCCCGACACGAGCCTCGAGCTGCGGCTGATGGCCTGGTACGCCGGCACCGTGGGAGCGCTCGGCATGTCGCCGTTCCTTGCGGTGCGCCTGACCGCCGTGGGCTTCGACGACGCGACCGCGACGGCCGTGCTGGCGCTGCTGCCGCTCGGCACCCTGTTCGGCGGACCGGCATGGGCGTGGTGGGTCGACCGCAGCGGGCGCGCGCGGGGGGCGCTCGTCGGCGCCCTGATCGCGGCGTCGGTCGCGGTCTCAGCCCTGCTGGCGCCCTTCCCGGGCGTCGTGCTCGCGGGGATCGCGGCCTTCGCGTTCGTCCGCGCGCCGATCTTCCCCCTGGGCGACGCGCTCGCGGTGTCGCGCCTCGGGCCGCGCTACGGCGTGGTGCGGGCGGTGGGCTCGATCGCCTACATCGCGGTGGTGCTGTCGACCGGCGCGCTGCGCGACGCGTGGCCGCGCTACCCCCTGCTCGTCGCCTGCGCGCTGTTCGCGTGCGCGGCGGCCGTGTCCGTCGCCCTGCCCGAGGCCCCGCCGACGCGGCGGCCCACGCGGGCCGACCTCGCCGCGCTGATCGCCGATCCCCGCATCCGCGCGCTGCTCGGCGTCGCCTTCCTGAACGGGCTCTCGATCACCACGTACGACCACCTCTTCACGCTGCACCTCGAGCGTTCCGGGGTGCCGTCGTGGCTCGCCGGTGCGGCCGTCTCGTGGGGCGTGGCGGTCGAGGTCGCCGTGATGTTCGCGAGCGGCCCGCTGCTGCGGCGCTTCGGCGCCACGCGCCTGCTGCTGATGGCGTGTGCCGCGGGCATCCCGCGGTTCGCGATCACGGCGATGGCGATCGACCGGCCATGGGTGGTCGCCGCGGCGCAGGGCCTGCACGGGCTGCAGTTCGGCGCGTTCTGGATCGCCGCCGTGCACCACATGGCCGTGCTGGCGCCCGAGAACCTGCGCCGCTCCGCTCAGGCGCTGTTCCCCGCGGTGGGGTTCGGCCTGGCCACCCTGTGCAGCCTCGGCGCGAGCGCCGCGTGGCTCACATACTCCGACACCCGCACGCTCTTCGCGCTCCTGCTCGTGCCCGCGACCCTCGCGACGCTCGCCGCGGCCCGTCTGGACGTGCGGGGCGCGTGAGCCGCAGCGCCCGGTCCGTCGGGCGGATCGCCGTCGGCGCGTGCACCGGATACCCGCAATGGGCTAGACTGTTCGTCGCCCCCGCCCCACCGGAGTGTGCATGGATTCCCGCGGAACCATCCGAGCCCTGGTCGCTCTGCTCGTCGCCGTCGTCTTCGGCGGTATCGCAGTCGTGTCGCTGTTCCAGCTCATCACGAGCTACCAGGCGCGCATCGACGAGGCGAAGAAGCCCGAAGACACCGTCATGGTGATCGTCGCCGCACGCGACCTGTACCCCGGCGTCACCATCACCGAAGACGACCTCGTCGCCGTCGAGATCCCGCCCCGCTTCCTGGCTGGCGGCGTGTTCCTCTCGCCCGAGCACGTGGTCGGTCAGCGCCCCCGCGAGCGCATCCTCGCCAACGAGTTCGTGCGCGCCGAGCGCCTCGCGAACCCCGAGTCCGGCGAGGGCCTCAACGCCATCATCCCCCGCGAGATGCGCGCCATCTCCGTCGAGATCTCCGACGGCGCCGCGCTCTCCGGCTTCCTCGACCCGGGCAACTACGTCGACGTGCTCGTCACGATCGACCCCGAGTCCGAGAAGGGCGGTGGCAAAGAGGTCGAGACCCACACCCTGCTCCAGGCCGTGTTCGTGCTCGGCGTGAACAGCAAGGCCCAGAACGAGCAGATGGATGCCAGCGTCGGCCGCGGCAACAAGAAGCCCAGCGTCACGCTGCTCGTCACGGCCCAGCAGGCCGAGCAGATCGCGCACGCCGAAGCGATGGGCGACATCCGCCTCGCGCTCCGCAACGACCTCGACAACAACTTCGTCGAGAGCCAGGGCGCCGACGTGGCCGCCCTGCTCGGCATCCTGAAGAAGCAGGATGCCCCGCGTACCCGCAAGCCCGCGCCGAAGCCCGCCACCCCGGCGCCCGAGCCCGAGCCCGAGCCCAGCACCACGGGCGTGCTCATCATCCAGGGCAACAAGGTCCGCGAAGAAGAGGTCATCCCCGAGTAGGGGCACGCACCACCGGGCGCGTAAGCGTCGAGACCCCCGCCGGCCCGTCCGCGCGGGGGTTTTTCGTGGGTGACGAGAAAGTGCGGAACCACCGGAGTGGTACGCTGGTCCGGTACGTGTGTCTGCAGTCCGGAGGTCGCCCATGTCCCGCTCGTCCGCCAAAGCCGCCGTCGCCCTCACCGTCGCCCTGACGCTCGGAGGGGTCGCATCCGCCGCGCTGCTCGCGCTGTTCTCGACCTACGAGGAGCGGATCGAGAGCGCCCGCCGACCCGAGGATCGCGTGATGGTGATGGTCGCCGCGCGCGACCTCTACCCGGGCGTGCCCATCACGGTGGACGACCTCGTCGCCGTCGAGCTGGCGCCCCGCCTCCTCCCGAGCGGCGTGTACCTCACGCCCGAGCACCTGCTCGGCCAGCGCCCGAAGGAGCGCATCCTCGCGAACGAGTTCGTGCGGTCCGACCGCCTCGCGAACCCCGACGCCGGCGACGGGCTGAACGCCGTGATCCCGTCCCAGATGCGCGCGCTCAGCGTCGAGGTCGCGAACGGCGCCGCGGTGTCGGGCTTCGTCGACCCGGGCAACTACGTCGACCTGCTCGTCACCCTCGGGCCCGAGTCCGAATCCACCCGCACCATCGCGCAGGATGTCTTCGTGCTCGGCGTGAACGGCGAGTCCACCTCCGGCGGCGCCGACGAGCGGGGCGCCCGCAAGCCGAGCATCACCATCCTCGTCACGCCCGAGCTCGCCGAGCAGGTCGCCCACGCCGAGCGCATCGGCGAGCTGCGCTTCACGCTGCGCGCCGACAACGACCGATCCCTGCTGCCCGTCGTGCTCCAGCAGTCCTACGAGCCCGAGGTCCGCCGCGTCCGCCAGGCCCCTCCGCCGCCGCCCGTCGAAGACGACCCGCAGCGCGAGATCCTGATCATCAACGGCCCGAAGACCGAGCGCGAAGCCGTCGACGACACCGCGTCGGGCGACTGAGCCCCTACCAGTCCTCGGTGAACAGCGCCCGCAGCTCGTCGGCCGTGAGCGAGCGCAGGAAGCCCCCATCGGAGCCGAGCGCGGCGTCGGCGAGGTCTTTCTTGCTCGCCTGGAGCTCGAGGATGCGCTCTTCGACCGTGCGCTCGGCGATGAGCTTGTAGCTCACGACGGGCTTGTCCTGGCCGATGCGGTGGGCGCGGTCGGTCGCCTGCTGCTCGACCGCCGGGTTCCACCACGGGTCGAGGTGGATGACGTAGTCGGCCGCCGTGAGGTTGAGGCCCGTGCCGCCGGCCTTGAGGGACAGCAGGAACACCGGAGGGCCGTCGTCGCTCTGGAACCGGTCGATCACGGCCTGGCGGTCGCGGGTGGAGCCGTCGAGGCGGACCCAGTCGATGCCGAGCTTCTGGAGGCGCGGCTGGACGCGATCGAGCAGCCCGGTCCACTGGGAGAACACCAGCGCCTTGTGCTCTTCGAGGACCACCTCGACGAGCAGATCCTCGAGCCGGTCGAGCTTCGCGGCGTCGACGCCGAGCCCGATGTCGCCGGGCAGCAGGGACGGGTCGCAGCACGCCTGCCGCATGCGGAGGAGCGCCTCGAGCACCTGGAGCGCCGAGCCGCCGCCCGTCTTGTCGGCCAGCGCGCGCTGCACGTCTTCGCGGGCGGCCAGCCGCACCGTGTCGTAGACCTTGCGCTGCTCGTCGGAGAGCGGGCACCGCACGACCATCTCGGTGAGTGGCGGGAGCTCGGTCGCGACCTGCTGCTTCATCCGGCGCAGCACGTACGGCCGGACGCGCGCCCGCAGCGCCTGGCGGGCCCTCTGGCTGCCGGACTCGATGGGCCGGGAGAAGCGCTCGCGGAACGCCTCGAGGCTGCCGAGCAGGCCCGGCATCAGGAAGCGGAACAGACTCCACAGCTCTTCGAGGCGGTTCTCGACCGGCGTACCGGTGAGCGCGAGGCGGTGCTTCGCGGGCACTTTGCACGCGGATCGAGCCGTCTGGGACGAGGGATTCTTGATGGCCTGCGCCTCGTCGAGCACCACGTACGTCCAGTCGTGCTTGCGCAGCAGATCGAGGTCGATCCGCAGCAGCGCGTACGTCGTGAGCGTGAGGTCGGAGTCGTCGAGACGCCGCTGGGGACCGTGGTACACGTTCACCGAGAGGGACGGCGCGAACCGCTTCGCCTCGGACTCCCAGTTCGACACGACGGACGTGGGCGCGATGACCAGGTGCTTGCCGCCCGCCTGCAGCATCGCGGCGAGCGCCTGGACGGTCTTTCCGAGGCCCATGTCGTCGGCGAGCACGCCCGACAGGCTCATGTCGCGCAGGAACCCCATCCACTGCAGGCCCGCGCGCTGGTACGGGCGCAGGTCGGCCTTCAGACCCGGCGGGAGCTCGGCCTCGGGCAGCCCGTCGGCCCCCTCGAGCCACTCGCGCAGCCGGCGGAGGTCGGGCGGCACGTTGCCCTTCGTGTCTTCGAGCAGCTCGACCAGCGCCGCCGTGGCGTGCCGCTCGATGCGCCCGCTGCCATCGCGCCCGTCGAGCAGCTCGCGCAGGAGCGCCCCGTGCTCCTTGAGCCAGTCGAGGGGCAGCGGCGCGTAACCGCCGTCCATAAGGGGCACGAGCGACCGGTTGCCGCGCCACGCCCGCAGCACGATGTCGGGATCGGCCGAGAGGGGCGGCCCGTCGTCGTCGCCGGTGTCGAACGCCACGTCGAGCTTCCAGGTGCCGTCGTCGGCCTGGGCGACCTCGATGCGCGGCTGCACGGGGCGGTTCTCGATGTGGAAGCGCGCCGGATCGACGCGGCCCTTCACCGGCCCGTCGTGCTGGTCGAGCTTGTCGCGCAGGAAGGCCACGGCGGCCTCGGGCGCGAGGCGGTGCTTGTAGCCCACCGGCAGCCCGAAGCGGGCCTCGAATCGGCGCACGGCGGCGCGCTCGGCCGCGAGGTCGCGCCCCGCGACGACCGTGCCCGACAGGCGCTCGAGCGCCCCGCCCGGCGTGATCTTCGCCACCGGCGGGTCGCCGTAGACCAGCATGGCCTCGACGGTCATGCCCTCGGGGATCTCGGCGAGCGTGAGCATGACGCGCGGCTGCAGGTGGTCGTCCTCGGGCAGGCGGTCGGTGGCCACACGAACGTCGATGCGCTCGCGGAGCTTCGGCAGGTAGTCGCTGACGAGCCGCGCGACCTCGTCGGCCGAGAACGTGACGCCGCGCAGCAGCATCTGGCGCTGGTCGCGGGTGAGCTGGCCGTGCG
Organism: Alphaproteobacteria bacterium; assembly: GCA_020632875.1. GTDB lineage: Bacteria > Myxococcota_A > UBA796 > UBA796 > JACKEQ01. The sequence continues at coordinate 95,195 of JACKET010000001.1, read as the reverse complement.
ACGTGGGCGCCAGCACGCCCGCCGTGAGCGCCGCGCCGCGGAACAGCCGATCGATGCCGGGCGGCCGGTACAGACCGACCTTGAAGAGATCGCCTTCGTCGGTGACGCGCACCTCGAACGAGGTCTCCTGCGCCGAGAGCTGCACCGGATCGCCATCCAGCGTGGCGGTCGCCTGGCCCTCGAGGATGTGCAGCAGCCGGCGCAGCGTCTCACCGGGCAGCGGGCCGCCGGGATGCAGCGCGAGCAGGCTCTCGGCCTGGGCGTCGGCGCGCTCGACCAGGACGTTCGCATCGGCCAGCGTGGTCTGGAGCGGCTCGACCCGACCGCTCTTGTAGACGATCTGCCGCTCGACGGTGAGCGCGTTCTTCGCGGTGCGGAACGCGTACCGCAGGCTGACGGAGTACGTCGCCTTGGGCTCGGGCAGGGCCTGCCCCTGCCGATCGGACTGCGTGGTCGCGATGGCGGCGGCCGCGACGTGCACGCAGGCGTCGCCGGGCAGCTCGCAGTCGCAGCCCCAGTCGGCGTCTTCGGGCCACAGGTAGACCTCGTGCGGCAGCGCGCGGCCGCGGGCCTTCACCTTGAGGTGGATCTCCTCGCCGTCGTCGCTCACGCCCACGACGGCGCCCCCGCGGGCGAGCTCTACGGCAGCTCCCCACACGCGTGACCCCGCGGCTTCCCGCACGGCATCCAACAACCCGTCGAGATCGGTACCCATCCGGACAGCACTAACGAGGCCCCGGCCGACGCTCACCCCTCGTCATCACTTGTCGAACGTTCGTTTGAATTCCTTGACATCGCTTTGTGGACGGGGCACCGGGACATCATGGAAGCCATCCCCCTCCCTTCGCAGGTGAGCGCGCTCGAGGATCTCTCGGGTCGCCTCGACAACGCCACCCACGTGCAGCGCCTCGAGTGGGCGTACTCGCTCGGCCAGCGCGAGCAGCTCGCCCTGTTCGAGCTCGCGCGCGGCAATCCGATCACCGTCGACGACGTCGTGCTCGACGGCGAGAAGGTCTTCATCCACCAGGGCCGCAACGGGCTCGTCCTGTTCAACCGCTTCGAGAAGCGCTTCGCCCGCTACGGCGACGAGATCGTCGGCTACAACCACAACGACAGCATCGGCGGGCCGTTCAACTTCCTCGCGAAGCGCGTCACCGGCCCGGGCCACTACACGGCCTACGCCGCGCCCGACGGCGACGGCATCTGGATCGACTACCGCGCGATCCCCACGCGTCGGCACCCCGAGTTCCCGCCGCTGCGCAGCAACGACCACGGCCTGCCCGCGCTCGTGTTCGGCAACATGGTCGACGTGCTGCGCCGCGCGAGCTCGCACGTGCTCATCGGCAACGCCTTCAAGGACAAGGGCCCCGCGCGCACGCCGCTCGCGCGGTTCGGGTCGCTGTTCCCGACCGCGCCCTTCGTGCTGGTGCAGCCCGCCTGAGCGGGCGGCTCGCGTCAGCCTTCGGAGACGAGCTTCTCGAGCTCGCCGCTCTCCCACAGCTCCATCAGGATGTCGCTGCCGCCCACGAGCTGGCCGTTGACGTAGACCTGCGGGATCGTCGGCCAGTTGCCGTAGTCTTTGATGCCCTGCCGGATCTCGGGGTCGGAGAGCACGTCGAAGCTGCCGTACGGCACGTCGAGGGCCTTCACGATGGCGGCGGCGCGCATCGAGAACCCGCATTGCGGGAAGTCGGGCGTGCCCTTCATGAAGAGGAACACCTTGTTCTCTTCGACCATCTTCTTGATGCGGTCGTGTGCGCTCATGGCGGCTCCGAGCTGGGTGAGCGGCGGGTTCAGCCGTTCCAGCGGTCTGGCGTGTAGGTCTTCAGGGCGAGGGCGTGGATGTCGCGCCGCATGTGGTCGCCGAGCGCGGCGTAGACGAGCTGGTGCTGCTGCACCAGCGACTTGCCCACGAACGCCGACGACACCACGCGCGCCGAGAAGTGCTCGCCGTCGTTCGCGTCGTCGCTGACGTTCGCCGTGCACTCCGGGAGGGCGCCCTCCAGGATGGACTTGATGCGCTCGGCGCTGAACATGGGCAGACCTCTCGACGGCTCTCGGCAGCCCTATTCAGCCGCCTTGCCGAAATCCAACACGGTGGTGCGGCCGTCGCCCTCGCGGTGCACGGCGTAGCGGCCGGCGGGGAGCGCATCGCCCTTGACCCAGGCGACGGACCGGTCGTCCTTCGCCTTCTTGAGCACTGAGCCATCGGCGGGCGAAGCCTCCTTTCGCTCGAACTCGGTGTCGGACTTGAACTCGATGCCGATGTACGCCCACTCGTCCATCGTGATGATCGTGGTCTTGCTGCTGCCGAACTTGCGCTCGCCGCTCTTGATCAGCGGGTAGTACTTGGTGCTCTCGACGCTGCCCTCACCCACGAGCACGAGGTAGTCGTCGGCCGCGATGTTCACGGGCGTCTTGGGGAGCGTGGCCGGGTACTGCACCTTCTCGGTGTCGCTGTTCCAGATGGGCTCGCTCTTGATGTCGGCGCTGGTGCGGATGCTCTGGAGCGTGTCGCCGGTGAGGCGGTACATGCCGCTGCCCTTGGGCGCGAGCCACGCCTTGACCTCGAGGCCCTCGGCCCCGCCATCGGGGATGGAGTCGACCTCGGCGAGCCACAGGTTCTCGTTCTCGGCCTTGAGGGAGTACGCGGTGCCGGAGCACAGCGTGTCGAAGGAGAACTCGCCGTTCGCGTTCGTGACGGCCTCGAACGCCGAGCAGGTCATGCTGGCGGCATCGGTCGCGGTGGCGATGAGCCGCATCTCGGCGACGGGCTTGCCCGAGATGCCGTCGACGAGCTTGCCCTTCGCGGTGGGGTTGCTGCAGCCGGTGACCGCGAAGAGAGCGACGAGGGGGAGCGCGATGCGCATGAAGGACCTCCAGGGAGTTCGCAGGATAGCCCCGGTGCTATGGACGGGCAAACCGCGCCGCCAGGGCCGCGGCCCGTTTCGACACCGCATCCTGCCAATCGGTGCCCTCCCGCGCCACGTCGCCGAACAGGATTCCGCGGGCCGCGATGGCCAGCAGGCCGCCCCCGTCGGGCCGCTTGTGACCCTGCACGTCTTCGGGGCCGGCCCCCTGGGCGCCGATGCCAGGCGCGAGGAACCAGGCCCCCGGCATGCGGTCGCGCCACGGTGCGCCGGGCAGGGTCGCGCCGACCACCGCCCCGACCGGGCCCGGATCCCCGCCCAGCTCGCGGTTCGTCTGCCGGACCCAGTCGGCGACCCGCACCGCGATGTCGGCCTGCCACTCGCCTGCCCCGGGATTGCTGGTGCGGACGAGCACGAACAGGCCCTTCTCGCCCCGCGCGCGCTTCACGAACGGCGCGAGGGACTCGGGCCCGAGGTACGGCGACAGCGTGACGGCGTCGGCGCGCATGGGGCCGTCGTCGTCGAGCGTGGCGCGCGCGTACGCCTCGGCCGTGCTGCCGATGTCGCCGCGCTTGGCGTCGAGGATGACGAGCTGACCGCGGGTGCGCGCGTGGGCGCAGATGTCGGCCAATGCGCCCACCCCCGCCGCACCCCAGGTCTCGAAGAACGCGACCTGCGGCTTCAGCGCGACCGCGACGCCCTGCACCGCGTCGACGACGCCGCATCCCCACGCCCCCAGCGCCGCGCGGGGGTCGTCGAGACGCGCTGCGATGGGCTCGGGCAGCCGCGATGCGTGGGGGTCGAGCCCCACGACGAGAGGGCTCCCGAGCTCCTGCACCCGCTGCTCCAGACGTTCGCCGAACCCCATGCACACCCCGCTCGGCGACGAGATCCTCCCCCGCGCCGCCAGCCGTATAAGATGTCCGACACGGAGGTGACGATGCGCGCGTGGCTCACGCTGTTCCTGGTCGGCTGCAACGCGGGGGGTGCGATCACCAATCCGCCCGACACGGATGGCACGGTCGACTGCACCACGAACGCCGGTCCCGAGTACGTCGAGGCGAGCGGCGCCACGCTGTCGTTCAACAACCTGCTCGTGAACCAGGCCACGGTCGGCACCGACGTCACGACCATCGCGGCGTGCGTGCGCGCGGATGGCACCGGGGCGGCCTGGTTCATCAACGACTCGAGTGGCAACCCGTACCTCACGATCCTCAACGAGACCGACCAGACCGGCGGGATCGCGATGACCGACGGCACCTTCGTCGTCGACATCTACGGCAACGATCCGCCGATCACCTTCTCGGGCTCCGACTTCTTCACGAACCAGTGGGTCGTGAACTCGCTCTCGCCGTTCAGCACGTCGTTCACGGGCAGCGCGGTGAACTCCGGCAGCCACCAGCTCGAGCTGTCGTTCTTCGCGACCGCGACCCCCTGAGCGACGACGGCCGCCCGAAGGCGGCCGAAGATGCAGGGCCTCCGGGGGGAGGCCGTGCGCCGAGGGCCGCCGGAGCGGCCGTCGCGAGCGCTACTCGGCGCGGGCCGAGAGGTTCTTGCGGGCCTCGGCGAACTCTTCCTTGAACGTCTCCCAGCCCTCGTCGTCGGTCGGGAGCTTGGGGAACGTGTAGGTCAGGTACACTGTGACGGCGAGGGGCTCGGGGCGCTCTTCGCCTTCGGGCACCGGAGCGGGCTTCGGCAGCTCGTCGAACGCGAGCTTGCGGTAGCGGCCGGCGGCGCAGCGGGAGATCTCGGAGTTCTTCAGCTTGGACGCATCCTCGACGTAGGTGCCGTTGATGCGGCCGCGGTCGTTGATGACCACGGACAGGTCCATCTTGCCCCAGGTCTCGGTGAGCTCGGCTTCCTTGTCGTCGGGGTCGTACTCGTCGAGCGCCTTCTCGTGCGCCTGGAGCTGACACCAGGCGATGGCGCCCGTCTCGCGGCGGAAGATGTCTTCGATCTTCGCCACGTCGATCTCGGGCTCGCCCTCGGCGATCATGTTCGGCTTCGGCGTCTCGGTGCGGATGCGGAGCCAGCGGTCCTCCTTCGGGAGATCCCACTCGTTCCGGGCGTTCGCACGCCACTCTTCCACGTCGCCTGCGACGATGGAGCACCACTTGTCGTTCGGCACGGCCTTGCCGTCGTCGTGGCTGTTCTGGATCGCGAGGCAGGAGCCGGCGACGCCTTCGACGCGGGCCTTCTCGCTGACGAGGACGTGAGCGCCCTCGGCGCCGGTCTCGGCGAAGATCGCGTCGGTGTAGAAGAGCGGCTCTTTGTCCTCGCCTTCGCCGAACCAGAAGACGGGGCCCCAGAACATCTCCTTGTACCCGGCGTCGACCCAGAGGTCCTTCGTGAGGTCGATCGTGTGTTCGACCTTGATCGGCAGGAACCCGAGCTGCTTGTGGGCGAGCTGCGAGGGGACGAGCTGCTCGGCGCCCACGTCGAGCGCGCGCAGGAGGAGCATGAACTCGCCGCCCGGCAGCGTCTTCGCGACCGAGAGGAGGTTCGTGGCGTCTTCGCCCTTGCCGATGGCGATGAGCGGGATGCGCTGCGTGCCGATGGTGGGCGGGCTGCAGGGCTGCGGGTGCCCTTCGCAGTCGAGGGGCGAGTCGTCGGCGTACCAGCTCGAGCCGTCCCACACCCAGGTGCGGCGCCACTCGCGCTTGGTGATCGGGTTGCCGGTCTCGGCGTCGTAGCCCACGACGAAGTCGTGGAACACGAGCACGTCGCCGTACCCGCCCTTCTTCGGGCTCGCGGAGATGGGCTGCTTCTCGATGGTGAGCGCGCCGGAGGCGAGGTCGTTGCCCCACTGGTCGAAGATCATGCGGGCGGGAGCGTGGGTGCCGACATCGAGCAGCGCGTTCGTACGGCTCTCTTCGACCACGCGAACCGTGGCGAGGCAGGCGACCAGCGCGAGCGTGGCCCACACGTCGACGAGCGTGAAGCGCTGCACGATCTCGCCGAGCTCGCTGAAGAAGCCGAAGAACGCGATGAGCAGGGCGAGGGCGAAAGACACCCAGGCGACCGTCCAGACCGGGTCGGCCACGTCGGTCCACATGACCACCGCGCTCGGCAGGTCGAGGCCGTTGGCCTGGCCGTTCGGGCCGAACATCGCGATCTGCGTGCCCATCGACACGGCGCGACCGCCGTACATGACGGCGAGCACGAAGCAGGCGGCGGACGTGAAGCGCATGCCGGCGACGCGGTTCGTGTGCTCGTACAGCGCGCGGCGGGTGCTCGAGAACGCGACGCCGAGGCCGCCGAGCAGGATCACCGCGGCGAGCAGCTGCGCTTCGAGCGCCAGGCCCTTGCCGAGGCCGTAGGCGGCGAGGCCGATGGCCCCGACGAGCGACGTGAGGCCGGCGAAGGCGGCGGCGAAGGGGGTGAGGCGCGATTCTTCGGCCGGGCCCACCGCGATGGTGGCGCCGACACCGGCACACCACGAGCAGAGGACGAGCAGGAACGCGGCGACCCACCGGGAGAACCAGTCGACCGTCACGGAGGTCCACAGGCCCGCCATGGCGATGTCGTTGACGTGATCGGCGTCAGCCGACTCGAGCGCGCCGAAGACCGTGCCTGCGCCGCTCCAGGCGCCGATGGCGCCGACGATGCAGACCAGGATGGGCAGCGCTGCGAAAAGCGCGAGCGGGACGCGGCGCTTGGTGAAGGCGAGGCCGGCGAGCGCGAGGCTGATCAGCGCGCCGAGCCCCCCGAGACCGAGCACGATGACCGCCCAGCTTCCACCAGCGGCAAGGACTTCCGACATGGATTGCTCCTCGTGACCGCCGGGGATTAACCCCGCCCCCTCGCGGCCGGACGGGGCCCCGGCGACACTACGGGGATATCATCGCTCAGAGCTTCACTTTGCCTGTGTAAAGCGTCTGTCTGGAGATCCGGACGCGATCGGCGACCCGCCCGGACCCCACGACGGGACGGGCCCTACGGCAGCGCGCTCATCACGTCGTACTCGCTGACCCAGTCCTCGACGGAGATGACCTGGGCGCCCTCGCCGAGCAGGTGCATCGAGGGCAGGTAGAACGTGCCGGGCCCCACGAACCGCGACGTGACGCCGTAGTTGGCGTCGCGCACGACCGGGTGCTCGATGCCGAACCAGTTGGCCCACTGGCTCTGGCTGCCTTCGCCGAGCAGCGTGATGACGATGAAGCCCTGCGCCTCGTAGTCGGCGTACCAGGACTGCAGCTCGGGCGCCTCGCTCTGGCAGGCCCCGCACCAGTCGGCGCTGCTCACGAGCAGCACGGCGCGGTCGCAGAAGTCGTGCAGGCGGAGGGTGTCGCCGTACTGGTCGACGAGCTCGAAGTTCTGCGCGACCTGGCCGACGTTGTTCCCGCTCGACTGCACGTCCCAGCGGCAGTCGCCCTTGTGCCAGCCGCCCACGTAGGGCCGATCGGACGCGTCGTTCGGCAGGGTGTTCTCGTAGAGCACCTCGTCGCCGTCGCTCCAGCCGTCACCGTCGGTGTCGGACCGGGTCGGGTCGGTGCCGAGCACGGCCTCTTCGCTGTCGAGGAGCCCGTCGCCGTCCGAGTCGAGGTCCTGGGGTTGGGGGTCGGGATCCGGGTCGGGATCGCCGTCGGTCGTGGGCTTCTTCCCACCGTCCGAGCCGTCGTCCACCCCGTCGACACCGGGGTCGGAGGGAAGATCCGAGAAGCTGCGCTCCGGTCCACACGCCACGAGGAGAGCAACGCCAAAAGCCGCACCGAAGAGACGCATCGATGCCTCCGCAAGTCTGGTAAATCAAGGCAACACGGCGCATCCGCCGCACCGCCACGCGCAATCGTGACGGTCTGCCGATCTAGCCCGGAGCCGGTTCGGTGTCGATCGCACGACAACGATTTCACAGGGTCGACCGTCGACGACCGCCACGCGTCAGAGCGGGACCTCGCACGTGCGGTACGTCTTCCAGATCTTCAGCCCGAGCTTCTCGATCGAGCCGCGCATCCGGGCGTTGTCTTCGAGCACGAGCGAGGCCTCGACGTCGCGGATGCCCATCTCCCAGGCCGTCTCCCAGGTCTGGAGGTAGAGCGGCGCGCCGAGCGGCATCTTCTGGAACTCGTGCTTCACCCCGAGCACGAGCACGCGCAGGCGGTCGATCTTCTTGCGGCCCATCAGGAAGTGCCACCAGCCGAACGGGAACAGCCGGCCGTTCATCTTCACGGCGACCTGGTTGTAGTCGGGCAGCGTGAGGGCCGCGGCGGCGAGCTCGCCGTTCACGTAGGCCCGGAGCGCCAGGCGCGGCTCGATGATCTGCTTCAGGCCGCGCGCCTTCTCCATGAACTCGTCGCGCGACATGTGGATGTGGCCCCAGTTGTCTTCCCAGGCGTCGTTGTAGAGCTGCCAGAACTCGTCGCAGGCATCCCAGTAGTGCTTCATGTCGAGCGGCCGGATCTCGACCTCGGGGTGCCGGGACATGAAACGATCGGCGATCTTCTTGACGATCTCGGGAGGCCCCTCGCGGCCCATGTGGTACGCGTACCAGTCGCGCACCTTCTCGAGGCCGAGCGCCTCGTAGTGGTCGACGTAGTACGACGCGTTGTACGGGTTCGCGACGCACGGGATGTCGTCGAAGCCGTCGACCAGCAGGCCGAACTCGTGGTTCGTGTTGAAGTTGTAGGGGCCGCGGATGTGCGTCATCCCCTTCTCCTTCAGCCACTTGCGCGCCGCTTCGTACAGCGCGGCCGAGACCTCGCGGTCGTCGACGAACTCGAAGAACCCGAACAGGCCGATGCCGGGCTCGGTGGTCTGCAGCTGGTCGTCGACCGTGGCCGCGATGGTGCCGACCGCGACGCCGTTCTTGTAGGCGATGAACGGCTGCACGGCGGCGACCTGGAAGTACGGGTTCTTGGTGGGGTTCAGGAACCGCAGGATGTCGAGCCGGAGCGGCGGCACCCAGTTCGGGTAGTCCTTGTAGATGGGCCACCAGACGTCGATGAACGCCTTGGAATCGCGCGGGAACTCCACGGGCCGGACCTCGATCGCGGACAACTCGACCTCCTCGAAGCGCTGCCCTGATAACTTCGCGAGCGATGAAGGTCGCCATCACCGGAGCCACGGGTCTCCTCGGAGCCAACCTCGCCGTGCTCGCGCGCGAGGCCGGGCACACCGTGGTGTGCACGAAGCGCCCGAGCTCCGACACGCGGTTCCTCGATGGCGTCGATCTCGTGTGGGTCGACGCGCCGCTCTCGGATCCCGACGCGCTGACGCGGGCCTTCGACGGCTGCGACCGCGTGTTCCACTGCGCGGCGAGCACGAGCGTGCTGCCCCGCGTGACGCCTGCGCTGTACGCCGCCAACGTCGAGGGCACCGACCACGTCGTGCAGGCGGTCGCCGCGGCGGGCGTGAGGCGGCTGGTGCACACGTCGAGCACCGTGGCGGTCGGCGTCAGCCGCACGGGCGAGCCCTGCACCGAGCAGAGCCCGTGGAACCTGCCCGAGGTCGGGCTCGACGACGGGTACGCCACGACGAAGCGCGAGAGCGAGCTGCACGTCGTGCAGGCCGTCCGGGACGGGCGGATCGACGCGGTGGTGGTGAATCCGGGCTTCCTGTTCGGGCCGTACGACGCGAAGCCCAGCTCCGGCCGCATGATCCTCGAGGTCGCCGCGGGCCGGGCGCGCATCTTCACGCCGGGCTTCAACGCGTTCGTCGACGTGCGGGCGGTCGCGCGCGGCATGCTCCTCGCCGCCGAGCGGGGCGCGTCGGGCGAGCGCTACATCCTCGCCGAGGCGAACCTCTCGTACGGGCACGTGTTCACGAAGATCGCCGAGGTCGTGGGGCGCCCGCCGCCGAAGGTCCTCGCACCGCGGTGGCTCGCGGTCCCCGCGGGGTGGGCCGGCGACCTGGTGCAGTGGGCGACGGGCAACGAGCAGCCCGTCACGAGCGTCACGGTCGCGTGGGGCTTCGAGCCCGGCTTCGTGGTCGACAACACCCGCGCACGCACCGAGCTCGGCTGGGACCCGGGCTCGGTCGACGAGGGGATCCGCGCGGCATGGGCCTGGTTCCAGTCGCGGTGACGGGCGTGTCCGCCGGGTGACATCTCCGGAGCGGCGCCTTGCGTTCCCGATCGCGGGGATTAGACGGGGAGCTTCCCTGGAGGCAGGTATGGATCTCGGCATCGACTTCGGCACCACCCGGACCGTCGTGGCCGTGGCAGACCGCGGGAACTTCCCCGTGGTGCAGTTCGAGACGGCAGACGGCGACGTCTTCGACCACTTCCCGAGCGTCGCGGCGAGCGACGGCACCTCGCTCGTGTTCGGCCACGACGCCGTGGCGAAGCTCGAGCAGCCCGGCTGGACCGGCCTCCGCAGCTTCAAGCGCCTGCTCGCCCGCCCGGATGCCGCGAGCTGCCCGAAGGTCGCGATCGGGGCCCTCGAGATCGGGCTCGACGAGCTGCTCGTCAGCTTCCTCACCGCCCTGCGCGAGGCGCTCGTCCACCGCAGCACCTGCCCGGTGAACGCCCGCAAGAAGCAGACGTTCCGCACGTTCGTCGCCGTCCCTGCGCGCGCCAGCTCGGCCCAGCGCTTCCTCACGCTCGAGGCCTTCCGGCGCGCCGGGTTCCAGGTCGCCGGGCTGATGAACGAGCCCAGCGCGGCCGGGATCGAGTACGCGCATCGCTACGCCAAGACCTTCACGTCCTCGCGGTCCCAGGTCCTCGTGTACGACCTCGGCGGCGGCACGTTCGACATCTCGCTCGTCGAGATGGGCGACGACCGGCACACGGTCCTCGACAACGCCGGTGTGAACCGCCTCGGCGGCGAGGACTTCGATCGCGTCCTGCTGAAGCTCGCGCTCGACGAGGCCGGCCCCCAGAAGACCGACGAGACCGCGCTCCTCGAGCGCTGCCGCGTCGCGAAGGAGGCGCTGACCCCCAACAGCCGCAAGGTCGGCATCGACCTCGACGAAGAGACCGTGCAGGTCGACGTGAAGGCGTTCTACGAGGCGTCCCGCCCCCTGGTCGACCAGACGATCGACACGATCGGCGAGGTCCTCGCGGCCGGAACCGACGAGCGCTTCGACACCACGGTGCTCGCGGGCGTCTACGTCGTGGGCGGCGGCTCCGACCTGCCCGCCGTCTCGCGCCAGCTCAAAGAGGTGTTCGGCCGCCGCGTGAAGCGCAGCTCCTACGCGTCGGGCGCCACGGCCGTCGGCCTCGCCATCGCCGCCAGCGACCAGGCGCCCGAGGTGCACGAGCGCTTCTCCCGCACCTTCGGGGTGTTCCGCGAGATCGCGTCCGGCACCGACGTGGCGTTCGACCCGATCCTCACGCGCGATACGAAGCTCGAGCCCACCGGCACCGAGTGGACGCGTCGCTACCGCCCCGTCCACAACGTCGGCCACTTCCGGTTCGCCGAGTGCGACGCGATGGGCGCGAAGGGCACGCCGATCGGCGACCTCACGCCGTTCGCCGAGCTGCGGTTCCCGTTCGACCCGAGCCTGCGCGAGTCCGACCTCTCGAAGGTCGAGATCGCCCACTGCGCCGGCCTCCCGCTCGTCGAGGAGCGCTACCGCGTCGACGACAACGGCATCGTGAGCGTGAAGATCACCGACCTCGAGAGTGGCTGGAGCCGCGAAGAGCGGCTCTGAACCGTCCTCAGCGCTGGGAGATGAAGAGGTTGCCCACGCACATCTCCTCTTCGCTCCCCTCGCCCCAGTTCACGTCGGCGCCGCGGTCGTTCTCGTAGGTGCACGACAGGAACATCTCGTCGCCGGGCTCGAACCCGACCGGGTCCATGAACCGGTAGTTCAGCTGCCAGTCGAAGTCCCAGTCGTCGACGCGCAGCAGCTCGAGCTGCTCGCCGCCCATCCGGTCGACGCGCACGACGCCCGTGCGGCCGAGCTGGTGCATGTGGAGCATGGCGGCGTGGATGTCGAAGCCGGCCTCGAGGTCGAGATCACCGTTGAGGAGCTCGAAGAACGCGCGCGGATCGCCCGCCTGGGTGTGCGTCGTGGTCTGGCCCGCGGGGAGGTTCATGCCGCCGATCGGCCACAGCGGATTGAGGAACGGCGCGAAGGCCCCGAGCCGATCGACCTCGGGCTCGACGAGGAGCTCGATGCTCGAGCGGTCGGGCGTGCCGTCCCACGCGGCCGTGTTGTAGTGCAGCTGCATCACGAGCAGGCTGCCCTCGGACACCGCGATGCCCACGCCCTCGGGGAACAGGACCGCGCCGTTGCCGGGCACCCACTGGGCCACCTGCTGGATGGGGACATCCGTGCCCTCGGCCCCGCCGGGACCGCCGTAGCAGGTGTAGCCGGGACCGGGATCCGCGTCGTCGAAGCCGCGGAAGGTGTCGATCACGCCGGGGCCCGCGATGCCGTCGGGACGGACGAGGAAGGCCGCGACGTGGTGCACGACGGTCTTGTTGTCGGGCTTCACCTCGAAGCCCGTGACGTACTGGATGCCCGTGCCGGGCCACTCGGTGATGAAGCAGCGGTAGTCGTCCGCGACGGCGGGCGGCGGCGCGTACGGCTCGGGCAGCTCGAGGGCCACGTCGACCCGCGGGAGCTCGACGGCGATGGGCGGGAGCGCCTGCCCCTCGTCTTCGGGGTCGCCTTCGCGCATCCCGCCGTCGAGCCAGGCGCGGAAGAGCGCGATCTGCTCGTCGGTGAGCGTGGGGTCGCCCTGGTACGCGAGCGCGCCGGGGACCGCCTTCCACGGCGGCATCTGGCGCGACTCCACCGCGTTCACCACCAGCTCGGCCACCGTGGACACGTCGTCGTAGGACTCGAGCGGGAACGGGCCCACGCCCCCCGCGTCGTGGCAGCTGTTGCACCGGTTGTCGAGGATCGGCTTCAGATCCGCGTAGTACGTGGGTGAGGCGCCCTGGCAGCCGGCGGCGAGGACGAGGACGGCGATGAAGCGCATGGCTCCCCCGATGGTGACGACTCCCCGGCATAACACCGCGCGGCGGGATGCCGGTTACGGAGTCGCATGCGCGCCCTGCTGCTCCTGCTGACCGCGTGTGCCGGCTCCGAGCCGGTGCAGCTCCTCGACAACGGCGCCTGGTCCTCGCTCGACGCGACCGACCCGCTCGCGGGCGAGGCGTGCTCCGACATCGCGGCCTCCCTCGAGGGCTCCGCGCTGGAGATCGAGACCGAGGGCTGCTCGCCGGTCGCGCTCGGCCAGAGGCTCGCGGTGCCCATCGAGGCCGGCGACGCGCTCGAGGTCGTGTGGTGGCACGACTGGCTGTTCGCCGAAGAGCCGACCACGGGCCGCCTCGCGCTGTACGTCGACGGGGCCCTGCTGTACGAGGGAATCGAAGACATCCCGGGCCCTCCGGCCGCGTACACCGAGGCGTTCGAGGCCCCCGTGGGCGGCGACACGCTGGTCGTGCGCATCGAGAACCACGGCGCGAACACCTGGGATCTGCTCCGGCTCACGCGCACCCGGTAGCCCGCTCCCGGCCCGCGCCGGGCGCCGCGCCCGGGCGTGACGCGCGCCTGTCCAATTCGGGTCTGACCCGAATTGGACACCTGATCCTCTCGTGCTGGACGGCGTTTCGAGAGGGCTCTGGCACAATCGGGACAGGGGCGGGGCTACGGATCGAGGCGCGCCCGACCCACCCGGACCCGGCCGTCGCGGTGCTCGACGGCCATCACCGTGACGTGGCCCCAGCGCACCCCGAGCTGCACCGAGTCGGGCGTGAACTCCGGGTCGACGGGGCGCTCGGACACGTCCTGCCACCCCGCGACCACGGCGTGGAGCGGACCGACGACGCCCGTCGGCCCCTCGACCCACACCTCGCCGCCCGCGATCCAGGCCGCCCAGTCGCCCGCCACCGCGGCGTCCGTCGCGTCGGACGCGTGGAAGGCCCGCGCACCGTCGGGACCGTAGAGCTGCCCGTCGATCAAGGCGTGCCCGCCGGTGATCCGCGTCGGCGACACCCACGGCAGCTCCACCGGGCCGCGCGCTTCGAGCGCGACACACGCCGGGTCGCACAGCACGGGGACCCCGTCGAGCACCCCGCAGGACTCCACCTCGGGACCGAGCACCTCGCCAGTCGACCACACCGTCGGGCCGCCGCCACACGTCAGGACGCCGTCGTCGGTCGCCACGACCTGGAGACCGGGAAGCGGCCCGTCGGTCCATGTCGCCGGCCCGATCTGCGGACCCTGGGGCGCCGGCGCTCCGAGCGGCACTGCGCCCCACGCCCCGCCCGCCGCGAGGATCGCCGTCACGCCGGGCGTCTCGGGCCGCACCGCCAGCCGCTCGGCGCGGACGTCCGAGAGCCGGAGCACCCCGAGCACGTCGTCGAGATCGGACGCGAAGGGCGTGGCGAACGCAAAGGTCCCCGGCCCCGCGAAGCCGTCCGCCGCTCCAGCCGCCAGAACCAGCGCCTCGAGCGTCTCGCCCCCCGCGTACACCGCGGGCCCGGCGTGCCGCAGGCCGAGGTCGTGGACCACGAGCCAGGCCCCGTCCGACGCCCCGTCGCAGTCGACGTCCCGCGGCGACACCAGGCGCTCTGGCGCCACCGGGCTCACGAAGTCGTTCTGGTCGTCGCAGTCCCCGAAACCCCGGATGGGGTGCACGCTCCCCACCGCCCGGAACGCCGCCTCGTACCCGGAGGCCACGAAGCCGTCGCCATCCACGTCGAAGTCGTTGGCCGTGTCGCAGTCCGAGTCGATGCCGTCGTACGGAACGTCCGTCGCGACGGGGCTCACCGCGGGGTCGCCATCGTCGCAGTCGCCCTCGAGCACGTCGAAGGTCGCGAACCCGTCCAGGTAGTTGGCCACGTAATAGGCCGCGGCGTTCCAGTACCCGACCGGGATCCAGCCATCCCCGTCGACGTCGAAGTCGTTCGCCCCGTCGCAGTCCGTGTCGATCGCGTCGTACGGCACCTCGCCGGGAGCCCCGGGGAACACGGCCGCGTCGAAGTCGTCGCAGTCCCCTCCCCGCACGGGCCCGAGCCCGTTCGCCTCGGCCCACGCGGTCGCCGCGGGCAGGGCGTCCACCCAGCCGTCCGTCCCCGTCCACAGCCGATCGACGACGAACCCGTCCCCGTCGAAGTCGTACTCGTTCGCGGGGTCGCAGTCCTGATCCACGCCGTCGTGCGGGTCCTCGTACGGCAGATCGAGGCACGTACGCGGCTCGATGTGGCGGTCCGGCACGTCCGGCCCACAGGCCCCGAGCCCGACGGCGATGAGGGGGAGCACGCGCATGGCGTCATCGTAGCGGACCGCGGAGTGCACCGCGGGCCCGAGCGCGGTACCTGCCCAGCGATGTCGGCACGCGTCTTCCTGAAGCAGTTCCTCTCCGACCCCGTCACCATCGGGGCCGTCGCGCCATCCGGGCCCCAGCTCGCGCGCATCATGGTCGACGAGTCCGCGATCGCACCCGGCCACGTGGTCGCCGAGCTCGGCGCCGGCACCGGGCCCATGACGGCCGAGCTCGTCCGCCGCCACCCCGACAATCCGCTCGTCGTGCTCGAGCCGAACGCCGAGCTCGCCGCGTCGCTCCGCGGGCGGTTCCCCGACCTCCCGGTCGTCGAGCGTTTCGCGCAGGACCTCCCCGCGATCACGGCAGACTGGGGCCATTCACCCGTCGACCGCGTGGTGAGCAGCCTCCCGTGGGCGATCTGGCCGAAAGAGCTCCAGGAGACCATCCTGTCCGGCATCCTCGAGGCCATGGCGCCCGACGGCCGGATGGTGACCTTCACCTACTGGCACGCCCAGCCGCTCCCCGCGGCCCGTCGGTTCAAGGCGTTCCTGGCGGAGCACTTCCGCAGCGTCACGCGCAGCCGCGTCGCCTGGGCCAACGTGCCCCCGGCGTTCGTCTTCCGCTGCGATCGCTAGCGCAGGGGCCAGGGCGAGAAGCAGTGCAGCCGGTGGAAGTCGGGATGTGGGCCCGGCACCGGCGTCATCGCGAGGTAGCGGCGCCCTTCACCCAGGCCGTGGATGGCGTACGCGTTGAAGCGCGCCGGACGCGCCGGCAGCATGCGCCACGGGATGCGCGCGGACCCGTGCCAGCGCGACCCGAGGCGCCGCGCGACGTACTCGATGGGGATCTCGGTGCGGATGGGGTTCCGCACGCCCATCAGGTCGAGCACCAGGTGGTGACCCCAGGGGCCGAGCTCGATCTCGAGGTACGGCGTGGGCTTGCCGCGCGGCGCGAGGCCCGCGACGAACAGCTCGACCACCTCGTAGTCCCACAGGCCCGCCGTGGGGCCGGGCTCCGCGCCGGGCGCGGGATCGCCGTGGAAGGGCGCCTCGACCTCGACGAGGAGGGCGTCCCGCTCGGGCTGCAGCGTGATGCGTACGCGCTCGTCGGCCTGGACGGGCGCCCCATCCCACGTGAAGCCGACCTCGACGATGGCGCTCAGCGTTTCCATTCGGAGAGCCCGAGCTTCGCTTTGGCGATTTCGTAGCCGAGCTGCTTCTGCGCATCGACGTGCAGGCCCTGCTCGTTCTCGACGCGGACCTTGCCGCTCGTGGAGGCGTCGACCTCCTTCGTGATGAACGGCTGGACGCGGGCGGGCGGCACGACGAAGACCTCGGCGTCGACGTCGGTGGCGAAGCCGGACGGGTCGAACGCGCGGCCCTTGGACTCCTCGAGGACGACGATCAGCGCGGCGTGATCCTCGGGAACCATCGTGAGGAGCTCGGAGAACGGATCGACGACCTTGCCGCGGGCGTCGATCACGTCCATCCACGACACCTTGAACCCCTCCTCGCGCAGCTTGGCGGCGAGGCTCGATTCGAGGCTCGGCTTCCACGTCTTGATCGAGTCGCCGCGGACCGTGGACTTCACGATCACGCGCAGCGCGACCCCCGAGAAGCGGAAGCCCTCGATGGCGCCCTTCGCCTCGTCGGCGTGCGTGCCGGACGGGTACTTCGCCAGGTAGACGCGGTACTGCATCGGGTCGTCGGTGTCGCGGGCATTGCGCCAGAACAGCTCTTCGCGCTTGCGGGACGCCTCGGCCGCGTGCGGACCGGTCTTGAAGCGCACCAGGTACTTGCCGTAGCTCTCGATCGTGCCCTCGCGATCCGCCTCGGCCCACGCGATCTCGTCGAGCTTCGCGCGCGCCTCGTCGGCATGCGGGCCCGTGGGATGGCTGCCCAGGTACATGTCGAAGCCCTGGCGCGAGCCCTCGTCGACGGCCTGCTTCCACCGCGCCCCCTCGAGCTTGGCGCGCGCTTCGCCGATGCGCGTCGAGCCCGGATGGAACGCGACGTACGTGGTCCACGCGTCGACCGAGTCGCGCGTGACGGCGTGCTGCCAGTCGAGCTGCTCGGTGCGCTCGAGGGCTTCGGCCCGGTGCGGATCGGTCGGATTGGCCTGGGCGAACGCGCGGTACGCAGCGGACGTGTCGGAGCGCTTGGCCAGGCGCCACTCCCGCTGGGCAGGAGAGCAGGCGAGCGCGAACAGGGCGAGAGCGATGGAGGAACGCATGTCCCTTGCTAGGTCAGGCACGCGCCAAAAGCAAGAGGGTCGGGAGGCGGGATCAAGATGTCGCACCCCCTGGGGACACCGGGGTCCCTTTGGGGCACCGATGTCCCACCTGACGCGTTCCGGGCGGCTCCGAGACCCCGGGGAGATTTCATCGCTCCAACGCTCCGTCTCACACTCCCCTGACCGAATCCACGGGCTTGGCACGCACCCTGCATTGGCTCTGGGCGAGCGCGATGTTGCGCACCATTTGACTCTTGAAGCGAGGACAGACCGATGATCACTCCCCAGCAGATTCAGAAGGATGCCCTGAAGCTCGTCGAGGGCGGCGTCGCCAGCACCGTCATCACCATGCAGGCGATCTTCGCGACCCTCGCTGTCTACATCTACTGGTAGGCCGGTCTCCTGACCTCCACGGGGGGGCCCGGGCCTCCGGTCCCCGCTCCTCCCCCGACCTTCCTGGCCCGCGGCTCCGATCACGTGGTGGTCGACAAGCCAGCGGGCCTTCTCGTTCACCGGTCCGGACTCGCGCCCGATCGCGACGTGATGATGATTCGCGTGCGGGACGCCCTCGACCGGTACGTCTACCCCGTGCACCGGCTCGACCGTCCGACCAGCGGCTGCCTGCTGTTCGCGCTGTCGTCCGAGGCCGTCCCGCCGCTGCAGGACGCGCTCCGCGAGGGTGAGAAGACCTACGTGGCCCTCGTGCGCGGGGTGGCCGACCGCTTCGACGGCGTCACGATCGACCGCCCGCTCGCGAAGGAGGGCGTCGACCAGGAGGCGCAGACCGCCATCGAGGTCCTCGCCAGCGCCCCGGAGCCGCGCTGCTCGCTCGTCCTCGCTCGCCCTGCCACGGGGCGGTTCCACCAGGTGCGGCGCCACCTCGCGGGGGTGGGGCACCCGATCCTCGGCGACTCGACGCACGGCGACACGCGCGTGAACCGCGCCTGGCGGGAACGCGGCCTCGAGCGCCTGGCGCTCCACTGCTACCACCTCCGACTCGCCCTCCAGGACGGGCCGCTCGACGTGACCGCGCCGATTCCGCCCGACCTCGGCGCCGTGATCGACGGGCTCCCGTTCGCCGGCGTGGCCCACGAGCGCCTCGCCTTCCGCGCCGCCGGTTAGCTTGCTCGCATGATGGCGCGCCTCGGAGCCTTCGCGGATTTCGTCACCGACTTCGTCACCTCCCGTACGGCGGCGTGGTGGGTGTGGCCCGTGATCCTCGTGGGGCTCGCGGTCCTGTCCGACGGCCTGTCGCTGTTCTTCCAGCCCATGGGCGCCGAGTGGGTCGCGTTCCCGAACGGCGAGCGCTTCGGCGACACGTGCGCGATGATCGTGACGACGGGCCAGCCGTGCCCGCAGTGCGGGATGACCCGGGCCTGGGTGCACGGCGTCCGGCTCGACCTCGTGTCGGCCTTCCTCTACAGCCCCGCGGGGCTCGCGCTGCTGGCGTGGATCAATGCCGGCGGCATCGTGGGCATCGCGCGCCTCGTCACGCGGAACCCGCGCCGGCTCGAGCCGCCCGCCTTCCTCCTGCTCGGCTGGGTCATGGTGTGGCTGTTCCCGCTGTACATCGGCACGTGGCTGCTGCGGATGTTCGGCGTCAATCCTCTGCCATAGGCGGGGGCAGCGCGAGCAGCAGGCCCGTGATGGCGAGGCCGACGAGGAACGACGGCAGCCCGCCCATCCCCACCGCCACGAGCTCGAGGATGGCGGTGCGCTGCACGCCGCGACGCGCGTCCGCGCCCACCATGACGGCCCGCAGGCCCGTGAGGATCTCGATGGGGCCGATGATCAGCAGCCCGCAGCCGAGAAAGCTCGCGAACCAACTCATCCAGATCAGGATGTCGGGCAGGCCGATCAGCGCGAACACGCTGGAGAACACCCACGGCAGGCCCCAGCACATCACCATCCACAGGGCGAAGGTGTTGAGGAGGCCCGCGAGCACCTGGGCCGCGCCGGCGACGCGCACGGCGACCTCGTGGCGCTCGGCCGCGAGCGCGTGGCTCCGCGCGCGATCGACGCCCGTGCGCGGCTTCGCGGGGAGCAGGGGCTCGTCTTCGATCACGACCTCGGCCTGGAGGACCTCGGGGATCTCGACCTTCGGCACGGGGGTGGCCGTGCGCGGCGCAATCGTCGCGCTGCCCGGTGCCGACGGGAGCGTGCGCTCGTCGGCGAGGGTCGCCGCATCGTCGGTGGGCGCGTCGGAGAGCGTCTCGGCCTCGGTGACCTGCTCGGACATCGTCTCGCCGTCGATCGGCAGACCGTTCCAGGTGGCCGCCGCCCCGCCGCCCAGCAGGACGGGCGCGGGCGCCTCGACCCCGCGCCAGTCCTCGAGGAGCATCAGATCCTCGGGCCGGGCGTGCTTCTCGAGGGCCTTCGCGAACTCGGAGCAGTCCTGGAACCGCGCGGCCGGGTCGAGCTCGAGGGCGCGCTTGATGGCGCCTTCGAGGGACGGCGGCACGTTGGCGCCGTGCTCGGCGAGCGGCGTGTGGGTGCCGCTCGCGATCTTCTGCATCGTGACGAAGTCGGAGTCGCCCTCGAACGCCGGGTGCCCCGTCACCATCTCGTAGAGCACCGCGCCGAGCGCGAACACGTCGGAGCGCTTGTCGACCGCCGAGGCGTTCTTGATCTGCTCCGGGCTCATGTAGGCGTACGTGCCGACCGTCTCGTCGATCAGGGTGCGCGCCTTGCCCGTGACCTTCGCGATGCCGAAGTCGAGCACGCGCATGCTGCGCCGGCCGGAGTCGTGGTGCGCCACGAACAGGTTCGAAGGCTTGAGATCGCGGTGGACGATGCCGAATCCGTGCGCGTAGCCCACCGCGCCGAGCACCTGCAGCATCCAGCCCGCCGCCTGCTCGACGGAGAGCGCACCCCTGCGGAGCGCGTCGTCGAGGGGCTCGCCCTTGAGCAGGTCCATCACGAGGCCCGCCACGCCGGGCTCGCTGACGAGGTCCGTCACGCGGACGATGCCGGGGTGCTTGAGCTGCGCCTGCACCCGCCCCTCGTCGAGGAACCGCTGGCGGATGCCGGCATTCGCCACCAGGTCGGAGCGGAGCACCTTGAGCGCGTGCTCGGACCCCAGCACGACGTGCTTCGCGCGGTAGACGGACGCCATCCCGCCGGAGCCCAGGACGTCCAGGACTTCGTAGGAGCCGACCTGGGTCCCGGGTTCGAGCGCCATCGCGGCCATAGTATTCCGCCCTGGTGCGTCGCCGGTCCGGAGTCCCCGGAAAAAGATCCGAATGCGGTGACAGGTCGGGCGTCCAACGGTGTCCGAGCTTCCGGAGGCTCCCCGATGCGCCGAATCCTCTTCTCCTCGCTCCTGGCCCTCGCCGCTTTTCCCGCCGCCGCGCAGAGCTACGGCGGCGGAGGCGTCACCGTCCACCAGGCCGTCATCCCCTGGCAGGTGCCGGGTCAGGTCGGCCCGAACGCCGTCGGCTGTATCGGCGGCATCGGGTACGGCGTGCACAACGGGAAGCGGAAGGGCGGCGAGGGCCACTTCTGCGACGGTCCCTACGCGAACATGGCGTTCGGCGGCGCGCACTTCGGGTTCCAGGGGCGCCGCGGCGGCTTCTGGCTGACCGGCTACAACACCGTGGGCGCCGGCTGGATCGGCGTGCACGGCGTCGACACCGGGCGGTTCGACGGGATGTTCATCTACACGCGTCCCTCGTTCGGCGCCGGCTTCGCGGTCGGGCACTTCGCCGCGCTCGAGGGCAACCTGTTCGCGAACCTGCCGCTCAACGTGCTGGGCGTGGCGGGCCGCGACATCGACCCGCAGTTCACCTTCCCGCATGTCGGGGTCCAGGCCACGCTTCTCTTCGGGGACTTCTCGCGCCGGCGCAAGCCCGCGCCCGAGCCCACGTACGTCGCGCCTCCCCCGCCGCCCCCGGGCGCCGCGCCGCGTCCTCCGCGTCCGCCCGCGCCTCCGGCCGCTCCCGCGGCTCCCGCGCCCAACGGGCCCATCCGGCCGGGCGATCTGCCGCCTGCTGGTCCGGATGCCCCGCCGCCGCCTCCTCCGGGGGACAGCCGGCCGCTTGCGATTCCTGGGTAGGCGATCGTTCTCGGGAGTGCGGCGGCGACGGTCGGGTGGACCGTGGACCGTAGACCGTGGACCGATGAGCGCTTCAGGCGGGGCCTGCAGCGACGGTCGGGTGGACCGTGGACCGTCTGGGCCCGTAGTCCGTGGACCGTAGACCGTGGACCGATGAGCATGTCGGACGGGTCCGGCGTCACCGGCGTCGTGCGGCACGCAGACCGTCGACCGTCAGCGGGTGCTGCCGCTGGCCCGGACGACCTACCTACGGCCGCCGCCCCGGCCCACTGCCCGCGGCCCACGGCCCGCGGTCCACGGTCCACGGTCCACGGCCCACGGCCCACGGCCCACGGCCCACGGCCCACGGTCCACGGTCCACGGCCCAGGGCCACGCTCCACGCCCCACTTGTCCCCGCGGGATACGTGACCCGCCTCACGGGGCGGACGGATGCGGCTGATCGATCACCTGAGGGCCGGCGGCAGCTCGAGCCGCGAGGCCCGCGCCCTGCTCGACTCCGGCAAGGTCTGGCTGCACGGCGTGCCCACGCGGGACGGGGGGCGCGAGGTCGACCCTGCGCACGTCGCGGTCCGCCCGAACGCGCCGCGCATCACCGTCGGACGCGATGTGTCCATCGTGTGGCGGGACCCGCGCCTCGCCGTCGTCGTGAAGCCGGCCGGCATGCTCGCCGTGCCCGCTCCGAAGCGGCGCGAGACGAACGTGCTCGCGGAGGTCGGGCGCATCGCCGGGGCCGCGCTGCCCGTGCACCGGCTCGACGAGGGCACGTCCGGCCTGATGCTCGTCGCGTTCGACGCGGAGGCCCAGGAGGCCCTGAAGGCCCAGCTCGAGGCCCACACGGTCGAGCGGCGCTACCTCGCGCTCGCGGCGGGCGTCCTGCGCCGGTCGCCGGTCACGGTCGACACCACGCTGGTCCGCGACCGCGGCGACGGCCTGCGCGGCAGCGGGGCGCCCGGCGCGTCGGGCGGGAAGCGGGCAGTCACCCACCTGCGCACGGTCGAGGTGCTCGGCCGCTCGAGCCTCGTCGAAGCCACGCTCGAGACGGGCCGCACGCACCAGGTCCGCATCCACTGCGCCGAGCAGGGCTGCCCGATCCTCGGCGACGCGCTGTACGGAGGGCGCGGCGTGGCCCGCGCGGCACCGCGGGTCGCGCTGCATGCCTACGTCCTGGCCTTCGCGCACCCGGGCACCGGGGAGGCGCTGCGCTTCGAGATCCCGCTGGCCGACGACCTCGAGGGGCTGCGGCGCCGGCTCGCTGAGGATGCGGAACGCCCGCGGCGGTGAGGTCTTTGCCGCCTGGGGATGCACCGTGTCCAGCGATGCCGAGATCTCAGTCGCAAACCTCACCCAGCCACGGCTCTGGCCAGGGCTCGAGCCAGACTTCGCCGAACTTGTCGATTCGGTTGGGCGAGGAGGTCCTGGCGACGAGTCGCACCTCGATCGACTGCCCCAGCTCCCGGAACGGGCAGGAGCTCGATGAGCAGGGCAGCACCGCGGTCACCGGTCGGCCGCCGAGCCGGTTTGGGAGGTAGGCCTCGATGCACGTGGTGTTGGGTCCGCCGCCGTGATGCCCTTCACACCCGGCTCGGGACCGCCGCGCAACGACCCGGATGCACTCGCCTTCCGGGATCGTGGGCGCGCGGTAGGGCGTCTCGTCGAGCCCGGCACAGGCGAGAAGGCCCCAAACCAGCAGAATCATGGGTCGGTCTGCGCGTGAACTGGCGTGGACATCGCGTCGTCAGCCTCGGTCAGCCGGTCCCGTCGAGTCCCTGGCGAGGAGCTGACGGAAGTGCCCGTCGGGGGGTAGGCCCGGGACCACCGATCGTTCATTCCAGCGCACTCCGCACGATTGGGCGTACGACCAGGTCCGACCGGCTTCCTTCCATCGATACCACGACCCGGGTCGCCCCGACCCATGCGAGACCCACTGCGGACTCCGCAGTCGCCCGAAAGCAGGACGTGCCGCAGACCATCGGCCCGATCACCTTCGCATTCGATCGTCGGAGACGGCGCTCACCGGGAGGGCGTCGCATCTGAGCCACATCCACCTCGATTCGGAGGTCTGTCCCCTGAAAACAGGTCTTCTCGACGGAGCACGGTTTCAGATCCGCCGGCAGATCCAGCCAGATCGCCGGCGAGACCCGGGTGGCGCAGAACCCGTCGGGGGCCCAGTGAGGTTCCCTGACAATCGACACGACCCTTCCCTCCTCCACGGCGAGGTGGAGCGTCGCTTCGAATTGGGAATCGCGTGGATGCATCCGGGCGCCAAGCCCGACGTCGAACGCGCCCGAATACCAGACTGCACGCACTCCCTGCGGGCTGTCTGGAAACAGGTCGTCCATGCTCACATATGGAGCGTCCTCGTAGCACTTTCGCAGCCGCTGGAGGTACAGCCAGGTTCCGTGGACTTCGAATTGAGCGACATAGCCTCGCTCGCAGAACTCCCGCGCAGGTGTCGAGTCCCGAACCTCTCGACACGGCTCCTGCTCGAGGATGAACGCCTTCTTCAGGACCGGGTAGGCCTCACCCTCGTAGACGAATTCGTCGGGCACCTGAAACCCTGGGGAATGTGCGTGCCCGGTCACAGCGAGGAGGATCGCGCTACTCACGTTCGGATCCCGCGCTCATCGAAGTCCTCCACGTGCTCATCGCCCCCGCAACGCGCGGAACCGCTCCAGGTACGCCACCAGCCCGGGTAGCGCGGCCACCACCTCGCCCCCGCGCGGCGTGCGCGACAGGTAGAACAGCTGCGACGCGAGCGCGAAGTCGCACAGCCAGGGCGTGTCGCCGAGCAGCCAGTCGTCGCCGAGCAGCGTCTCCACGTCGCCCAGCAGCACGTCGAGGTCGCGGAGCACCGTCTCCACCGGCTTCCTGCCGAGGCCCTGGCCCTGGAGCCGCTGCCGGGCGCCGCGGCCGACCCACCACGTGAGGGCGGCGCGCGTCCCGGCCGGGAAGGCCGAGCGGGCCGTCCGGCACCCCTCGGGCTCCTGCCACCGCAGGTACAGGCCGTACCAGTACAGGCTCTCGTCGGCCCAGTCCTCGAGCACGCGGCACCGCGCGAGATCCTCCGCATCCGACGGGAGGATCGCGGGCTCGGGGTGCCGCGCCTCCAGCAGCCGCGCGATGTCCGTCGAGTCCGTGACCAGGCGCCCGTCGACGTCGAGTGCAGGCACCAGGCCCGTCGGACTGCGGCGCCGCAGGGCGAGCCACGCGGGGCCCCGGATGTCCCGGCGCTCGTACGGCACCTGCTTGTGCTCGAGGATCGCCCGCACCTTGATGCAGAACGGCGACGGGGCGAAGTCGTACAGCACGATCATCCCGGCTCCCGGACCAGGCGGAACCCGATGGTGTCCGCCCAGTGCCCCTTGCGGACCAGGCGCCGCGCCGCCACCTCGCTGCGCGACGCGTCGTCGAGCCACGAGCCGCCGCGCGCCACGTCCGCGCCGCGCACGCCCGACGTGCACCAGTCCGCCATGTTCCCCGCGAGCCCGCGCACGCCGTACACGCTCGTGTCCATCGTGTCCGTGCCCACGGACTGCGCGCGCGGACCGTCCTGCAGGCTGTCGCGGAACCGGCCCCAGCCCGGATCGGCGTGCTCGCCCCACACGTACCGCCGGCCGTCCACGCCGCCCGCGGCCTTCTCCCACTCCGTCTCGGTCGGCAGGCGCCACGGCCGACCGTCGAGCGCCGCGTACCAGCGGGCATAGGCCTCGGCCGCCTCGAGCGGCACGCTGTGCACCGGCGTCCGCGGACGACCGGGCTCCGCCTCCGGCGCCCACTCCGGCGCGTGCTCGAGGAACCGCCCGTAGGCGTCCCACGTGACCGGGTCGCGCTTAATTACGAACGCGTCGCACCACTGCCAGCGCTCCCGCCCACGGCGGGTCGCGAAGTAGCCCGCCGCCACGAACTGCTCGTCGTCGGCGAGCGTTCCGGGGGCCGGCAGGAGGATCGGCGCGCCGCTGTCGGCATGGATCGGTGGCCACAGCCCGCGCCGCTTCAGGAACACGGGTACGGGGAGGGGCGGGAGCCCCGGGGCGTCGAGCAGCACGACGTAGGAGCCGAACGGCAGCGCGAGGGACGGCACCGGCGTGGTCCCGAGGTCCATGCGCCGGCCGGGGACGAGCCGCCGACCGACCTCCTCGAGCTGGAGGATCACGGCCCGCGCGGGCGGGTCGGTGTGCAGCGTGAGGCTGCCCTCGCCGTCGAGGTAGCGCGCGTAGCGCTCCTGCTCGTCGTGGAAGCGCAGGGAGTGCCCGATCCGCGCGGCCTCGCGGGGCCTTCCGGATGCCTCGAGCCGCAGGTGGGCGTCGCGCAGCGTCTGGGTGAGGAGCTCGATGGCCTCCTCGTGCTCGGGGACGTGCGCCTTCGCGCCGAGCAGGAGGTCGAGCGCGTGCTGCTCGGCCAGATCGCCCGCGAGATCGGCGCTGTCGGCGTGGTCCTCGAGGGCCCAGACCACCTCCTTCTCGGCGAGCGGGGCGAACGGCGGGAGGTCGTCGCCACGGAGGGCGGCGTCCTGGCGGAGGGACACGGCGCGCTTGCGGGACTGGCTCACCTGCTCGAGCAGCACCCGCGCCTCGTCGACGAGGAGGTCGGCCTTGCCCCACGCGACCTCGCGCTGCTTGCTGCCCTCGAGCCAGCCTTCGAGATCGCGGGCCATCTCGGTGGCGTTCGCGTACCGGAGGGACGGCTCCCACGAGAGGGCGCGCTTGCAGACGGCCGCCAGCCCGCGTGGGATGTGCAGCGGCCCGCGGACGGCGCGGCGCCGGCGCTTGCGCAGCGCCATGAGCAGCTCGAACGTCGACTTGCCGCGGAACGGCGAGCGCCCGCAGAGTGCCGCGTAGAGCACCGACCCCAGCGCGAACACGTCGCTGCGCGGGCCGTGCTCGCCGTCTTCGAAGTTCTCGGGCGCGACGTAGCCCGGCGTGCCGAGCAGGCCGTCCGTCACGTCCTGGGCGCGGACGATGTCCGTCAGGCCGCTGACGGGACGCGGGATCTCCGGCTCGTCCTCGCCGAGGACCTTCGCGATCCCCCAGTCGAGCACGATCACCTCGCCGTGCGGCCCGACCATCACGTTGTCGGGCTTGAGGTCGCGATGGACGACGTCCCGGCCGTGCGCGAAGCCCACCGCCTCGCACGCCACCCGCAGCGCGTCGATCACGCGCCGCAGCGTCACGGGCCGCCCGTACACGGTCTTCTCGGCGAACCGGGCGCGGATCAGGTGGTGCAGCGTGACGCCTTCGACGATGGGCATCGCGAACGTCAGCGCGCCGTCGAGCAGCCCCGCGTCCAGCACGGTCATGATGTTCGGGTGCGACAGGCGCGCCGTGAGGAGCACCTCGCGGGCGAAGCGCTCCTGCATGTCGGTGCTCTGCTTCAGCGCGACCTCGCGCCCGAGCACGCGATCGCGCGCCCGGAACACCACGGCCATGCCGCCGGAGCCCAGCCGCTCGAGGATCTCGTACCGCTCGGAGAAGCCCCGGTCGTCGAATCCGTTCATCGACCGAGCATACGCCGGTGAGTCCAACGTGAGCATCGCGCTTGCGATGTTGAACTTTCACAAGTTAGTGAATGTTGCACAAGTTCAGGGAGCTGCACCCGCCGTGAGCCAGGACCGCGACCAACTCGCGCTGAAGCACTTCGTCGAAGAGATCGCCCTGCTCTTCGAAGGCGAGCTGCCGCGCATGTACGGCCGCGTCGTGGGCCACCTGCTGGTGTGCGATCCGCCCCAGCAGAGCTCGGCCGAGCTCGCCGACGCGCTGCAGGCGTCCCGCGGCGCGATCAGCCAGGCCACGCGGGCCCTGATGCAGATCCACCTCGTGTCGCGCGTGCCCCGGCCCGGCACCCGAGCGATGTACTTCGAGCTCCGTCCCGACGGGCTCGACCAGATGTTGCACGCCGCCGTGGTCCGCCTGCGCATCGGCCGCGAGCTCGGCGACCGTGGGCTCGCGCTGATGAAGGGTCGGTCCGAGGAAAGTCGTTCGCGCCTTCGGGCGTTCCGTGATGTGTACGCCTTCATGGAAAGGGAGTACCCGAAGATGCTCGCGCGCTGGGATCAGTCCCGAAAGGAGTCGGAATGAAGCTCGCAAACGCCCTCGCCATCGGCCTCGCTGCGCTGTTGGCCCTGTCCGCCCCCGCCTTCGCGGAGGAGACCGAGCCCACGATCGACGAGCTGCTCGACGCCACCGACGACATCCAGCGGGGCGAGAGCTCCCGGGCGGTCATCGAGATGCACGTGAAGACCAGCCGCTTCGAGCGCACGATGAAGATGAAGGCGCTGTCGAAGGGCACCGAGAACAGCCTCATCACCATCGTCGAGCCCGCGAAAGACGCCGGCACCAGCACGCTGAAGGTGGGCGACAACCTCTGGAACTACCTCCCGAAAGTCGACCGCACGATGAAGATCCCGGCCGGCATGATGGGCGGCAGCTGGATGGGCAGCCACTTCAGCAACGACGACCTCGTGAAGCAGTCCCGGATGTCCGAGGACTACACGGCGGTCCTCACGCAGAAGCCCGACCCCGCGGTCCCCGAGCAGGGCTGGGTCATCGAGCTCACGCCGAAGCCCGACGCCCCGGTCGTGTGGGGCAAGGTCGTGGTCGCCATCCGTCCCGACCGCGTGCCGCAGAAGATCGAGTACTACGACGAGAAGGGCGCCGTGCAGCGCACGATGGCGTTCGAAGACGTGCGGGAGATCGACGGCCGCAAGGTCCCGATGCAGATGAGCCTCATCCCCGGCGACAAGCCCGACGAGTACACGAAGATCACGTACGACGAGCTCGAGTTCGACGTCGATCTCCCCGAGAAGACGTTCACGCTCGAAGCCCTGAAGCGCTGACCGATGCTGCTCCGGCTCGCCTGGCGGAACCTGTGGCGCCACAAGCGCCGCTCCCTCATCACCGCGTTCGCGATGGCCATCGCCGTGGCCCTGTGCATGGCGACCACCGCGTTCACCGACGGGATGGGCCGGAAGATGTTCAACGTGATGGTCGAGCAGCAGCTCGGGCACATCCAGGTCCATCACCCCGACTACCCCACGGGCCGCAAGCTCTACGACACCGTCCCCGAGGCGGCGAAGACGATGGATGCGCTCGAGGGCCTGCCCGAGGTCGCCCACGCGTCCGCGCAGCTCATGGGGTTCGCGCTCATCGGCGGCGCCGAGGAGACGACGGGCGGCCAGCTCGTCGGGGTCGAGCCCGCACGCGAGATCGCCGTCACGCGGGCCGACGAGCGCATCGTCGACGGGCGCTTCCTCGAAGACGGCAAGCCCGGTGAGATCGTGCTCGGCGCCGGTCTCGCCGACGAGATCGACGTGGGTGTCGGCGACACCGTGGTCGTCGTGACCCAGGGCTCCGACGGGTCCATCGGCAACGCCCTCTACGAGGTGGTCGGCCTCTTCAGGACCGGCAACGCCGCGCTCGACAAGTCCGGCTCGATGATGGCCCTGGCAGACCTCCAGGATCTCCTCGTCCTGCCCGACCAGGTCCACAAGATCACGGTCCTCGGGCACGACCCCGACGACCTCCTCGCCCTCAAGAACGCCGCCATCGCGGTCGTCCCCGACGGCACGCAGGTGCAGACCTGGGAGGAGGCGAGCCCCCAGGCGGTCCAGATGATGGCGATGATGAAGTTCTCGACGCTCATCATGCTGTTCCTGGTGTTCGCCGTGTCGAGCTTCGGGATCCTGAACACCATGGCGATGTCGGTGTTCGAGCGGACGCGCGAGCTCGGCGTGCTCAAGGCCATCGGCCTGCGCCCGGGCAAGCTCGTGCAGCTCGTGGTCGCCGAGTCGGTGTTCCTCGCGGCCCTCGCCGGCAGCATCGGATTCGGCATCGGTGGGCTGCTCGACGTGTACCTGATGGTCTACGGGCTCGACATCTCCGGGGGCAACCCCGAGGGCATGTCGTTCCAGGGCATCACGCTCGACCCCGTGATGTACGGCGCGATCGAGCCGTTCAGCATCTTCTCCATCCTCGCGGCCCTCATCCTCGTGAGCACGGGCGCGAGCTTCGTGCCCGCCTGGCGGGCCTCCCGACTCGACCCTGTCGAAGCGATCCGGACCGAATGATGCGCCTCCTGATGCTCGCCGCCCGCAACCTCACGCGAAACCTGCGCCGGTCGCTGCTCACCGGGGCCGCCATCGCGTTCGGCCTCACCGCGATGATCATGATGATCACCCTGCAGGAGGGCTCGTACGCCGAGATGCTCCGCAGCGGCATCTCGATGCTCGCCGGCCACGTGGTCATCGAGCACCCCGACTACGCCGAGGAGGCCGAGCCCGAGCTCGTCGTCACCGACATCACCGCGCTGGGCGAGCGCCTGCACGAGGTCCTGCCCGATGCGGTCGTCGCGCCCCGCATGCAGATCGGCGGCCTGCTGACCTCGCCGACGAACTCGGTGGGCGTCGGGCTGCAGGGCGTGAACGCGGCCGCCGAGAAGCAGGTGACGGACTTCGACGACAAGCTCGTGCAGGGCGAGTGGCTCGACGACGCCGACGACCGCGGCATCCTCATCGGGGCCGCGCTGGCCGACCGTCTCGACGTGGGCATCGGCGACAAGGTCGTGTTCATGGGCCAGGGCAAGGGCAGCGAGGTCGAGAGCCAGCTGTTCCGGGTCCGCGGCATCTTCAAGACCGGAGGCGCCGAGCTCGACGGGTTCGTGGGGATGACGACCCTCGCACCGACCCAGGCGCTCAACCACACGCCCGACAGCGCCCACCAGGTCACGCTCCACCTGAAGAACCCGAAGCTGGCGGCCGAAGCGCGCGATCGCGCCCGGTCCGTCACCCCGCCCGAGTGGAAGGTCATGACGTGGGACGAGGCGATGCCCGACATCGTCGCCCTCATCCGGCTCGACCGGTTCTCGGGCGACGTGATGATGGCGGTCATCGGCGTCATCGTCGCGATGGGCGTGCTCAACACCGTGCTGATGAGCGTGATGGAGCGCATCCGCGAGTTCGGCGTGCTGCTGGGCATCGGCATGCGGCCCGGCCGCGTCGCGAGCATCGTGCTGCTCGAGGGCCTCGTGCTCGGCTTCGTCGCCACCGTCGTCGGCATCGGCTGCGGCATCGTCGCGGCGTACCCGCTCGTCACCTACGGCCTCGACTACACCGCGTTCATGGGCTCCGAGACGATGGAGATGGAGGGCATCGTCGTGTCGTCCGTCATCAAGGGCGCCTACGGCTGGAACCGCATCGCCGGCTACGGCGTCGCGGCCATCGGATTCACCGTCCTCTCCGCGATCTACCCCGCCTACTACATCACCCGGCTCGAGCCCGTCGAAGCCATGCGCAGCGTCTGAACGGAGTTTCTCCCGATGTCCATCGTCAGCGTGCGGAACCTGCAGCGGACCTACCAGCAGGGCACCATCACCGTGAAGGCCCTGAACGGCGTCGATCTCGACATCGACAGCGGCGAGTTCACCGTGCTCATGGGCCCCTCGGGCTCCGGCAAGACCACCCTGCTCAACTGCATCGGCGGCCTCGACACCCCGTCCTCCGGATCGGTGGTCATCGATGGCACCGAGCTCGGCAAGCTCACAAAGGGCGAGCTCTCCGACCTCCGCCTGCACAAGCTCGGGTTCGTGTTCCAGTCCTACAACCTCATCCCCGTCCTCTCGGCCTACGAGAACGCCGAGTTCGTGCTCCTCCTCCAGGGCGTCCCCCCGAAGGAGCGCCGCGAGCGTGTGATGCAGACGCTGAAGGACGTGGGGCTCGAGGGCATGGAGCACCGCCGTCCCGGCGAGCTCTCGGGCGGCCAGCAGCAGCGCGTCGCCGTGGCCCGCGCGATTGCAGGGCGCCCCGCGCTCGTGCTCGCCGACGAGCCCACCGCGAACCTCGACTCGAAGACGGGCCACGCGCTCATCGAGCTGATGAAGCACCTCAACGACGTGCACGGCATCACGTTCGTCTTCGCCACCCACGACCCCAAGGTCATGGATGCCGCGAAGCGCGTCGTGCAGCTGGTCGACGGCAAGATCGAGTCGGACGACCGCCGGTGATCCTGCTCGCGCTGGCGGCGTGGGGCCAGGACGCCGAGGTCAGCCTGCACGGCGACCTGAAGACGTTCTTCACCGCGACCTTCCCCTACGAGCACGTGTTCATGCCCGAGAACCCCACCGGGCAAGGCGTCTTCGACAACCGGATGAAGCTCGCCGCGAAGTGGCGCGCGTTGAGCTTCGAGGCCCACCACACGACGACCGCGATCACGTCCCAGTCCGCGAGCGCCGGCTTCGGGACCTCCACGGGCGTGGGCCTCCAGGCACCCGAGCTGGTCGACCTCTCCTGGGTCGCGTTCGACGAGGACCTCGTCTGGCGCGGGCGGATCGACCGCTTCAACGTCTCGTGGCGTCCCGACGGCATCGGCATCACGGTCGGCCGCCAGCCGATCACCTTCGGCAACGCGCAGA
Organism: Alphaproteobacteria bacterium; assembly: GCA_020632875.1. Lineage (GTDB taxonomy): Bacteria > Myxococcota_A > UBA796 > UBA796 > JACKEQ01. The sequence goes on along the minus strand of JACKET010000001.1, from coordinate 63,474 downwards.
TGTTCACGCCGCTCGACCTCGTGAACCCCTTCACGCCCGCCGTCATCGACCAGGAGTACAAGCCCGGCGTCGACGCGATCCGGGCGGACGTGTACCACGGCTTCGCGACCAAGGTGACGCTCGCGGCCGCCTACGCGGGCTCGTGGGACCCCAGCGGCCTCATCGTCGCGTCCTACGGCCAGACCACCGTGGGCGTGACGGACATCGGCCTCTTCCTCGGGAGCGTGCGCGGCGACGCCGTCGTGGGGACGAGCGTGGTCACCTCGGTCGGCCCCATCGGGCTCTCGTCGGACGTGTCGCTGACGGCGCCGCAGGGCCGGGAGGACGACCCGTACCTGCGCGGCACGCTCGGCGTGCTGTGGCGGCCCGGCGCCAACACCACCGTCTCGGCCGAGGCGTACGTGCAGACCGTGGGGGCGACGAATCCGGACCGCTACCTCGGCGTGACGGGGAATCCCCGGTTCGCGCGCGGCGAGCTGTGGCTGATGGGCGTCGCGTACCTCGGCGTCGCGGTGTCGCAGCAGATCCGCCCGACGCTGACGGGCTCGTTGGCGGCGATCGGCAACGTGCTCGACCCGTCGGCCTTCGTCGCGCCGTCGCTCGCGTGGAGCGTCGCGAACAACGCCGACTTCGTGGTGGGCGGCTTCATGGGTGTCGGCGCCCGTCCGGACGACGTGGCGCTCACCGATCTCATCGGCCCGGACGGGCCCAAGCCCCTCGACGAGCTCACGTACCTCAACAGCGAGTTCGGGACGTACCCCGCGGTGGCATTCGTGCAGGCGCGGTTGTACTTCTGAGTCGGGGGGCGGCCATGTGGTTCGTGCTGGCAGCGTGGGCGGGCTCGCCCGAGGTCGTGGTGAACGACGATCACAGCGTGCACGGCGAGATGGTGGTCCCGCTGGCGCCCGACGTCGTGCGCGAGAAGCTCGCCGACCCCGTGTGGATCTCGCAGGTCGACGGCAGCGGCACGACGGTCACGGTCCACGAGAAGCGGGGCGACTGCCTGGTCACCGACAGCGTGAGCCCCAACATCGTGAAGACGGTGCGCTATCGGGTCGAGCGGTGCCCGAGCGCCACGGGCTACGAGACGAAGCTCGTCGAGTCCAACGCATTCACGGCCTACGCGGTGAAGTGGACGTTCACCGCCGAGGGCGGCGGCACGCGGGTGTCCTACGACCTGATGACCGAGACGAGTCTCATCGTCCCGCAGTTCGTGATCGACCAGCAGACGAAGAAGGGCGTGCTGAACCTGCTCACGAAGCTCCAGGCCGAGCTCGGCGGGTAGCCGGGAGCGCGGAGCCGGGAGCCGGGAGCCAGGAGCCAGGAGCGGTGGCATCGGCCCGGGACTGCACGCCGGCGGGAGGCATCGGCACCGAGTGCACGGTGACGGGAGGCATCGGCTCGCGAGTGCACGGTGGCGGGAGGCATCGGCTCACGAGCGCACGGACCCGAGGATCTACGAACGATCAAACGCCGATTATCGTCGTGAGGCGCTCCCAGTGTCCGCCCTGCCGCGCTCCAAACGAGCGTTCACGGGTCGATGCCTCTGCGCGATGTGCACTCGACGGGCGATGCTCCGCCGAAACGCCGCCGTCTCCCAACGCCCCGACAGAGAGTGCGTCCCCGTCGGCCGATTTTCACAGCACGGAGGATTGGAGGACGGGAGGGACACGGAGTCCGTCGGCGTCGGCCCGATTGTCGGTCCGGCCCGCGATGTCGAGGACCGCGCGGATCCCGATCGCAGGGCACCCGAGGAAGACGCGAGTGAGCTCCGCTCTCAGGCGTGGCAGCCAACGGGATCTGGACTGGGTCCGCCATGCTTCCGAATCTCCGTGCCCTCCGTCCCTCCGCGTCCTCTGTGCTGAGAAGAAGCGCCGGAACGCCGCCGTCTCCCAACGCCCCGCCAGAGAGTGCGTCCCCGTCGGCCGATTTTCACAGCACGGAGGATCGGAGGACGGGAGGGACACGGAGTCCGTCGGCGTCGGCCCGAGCGTCGGTCCGGCCCGCGATGTCGAGGACCGCGCGGATCCCGATCGCAGGGCACCCGAGGAACCGCGAGTGAGCTCCGCTCTCAGGCGTGGCAGCCAACGGGATCTGGACTGGGTCCGCCATGCTTCCGAACCTCCGTGCCCTCCGTCCCTCCGCGTCCTCTGTGCTGAGAAGACGCGCTGGAACGCCGCCGTCTCCCAACGCCCTACAGAGAGTGCGTCCCCGTCGGCCGATTTTCACAGCACGGAGGATTGGAGGACAGGAGGGACACGGCGTCCGTCGTCGACGCGAGCGTCGGTCGGTCCCGCGATGTCGAGGACTGCGCGGATCCCGACTCGCTGGGCACCCGAGGAGCCTCGAGTGAGCTCCCCTCTCAGACGTGGCAGCCAATCGGGTCCGAACCGGGTCCGCCATGCTTCCGAACCTCCGTGCCCTCCGTCCCTCCGCGTCCTCTGTGCTGAGAGAACGCGCCCCGGAACGCCGCGGTCTCCGAACGCCCCGCCAGAGAGTCCGTCCCCGTCGGTCGATTCCTCAGCACGGAGGATCGGAGGAAAGGAGGGACACGGCCGGCGGCGTCGGCCCGAGCGTCGCCGACTCCACCGACGCGCCGTACGGGATCCCGCCGTGGCTGGAACCAGAGCTGCACCTCGAGGCCAGGCGTTGCCCTCGTGAAGCGTGCTAGGTCCGCACGCTGCGGAGCCGGGCCCCGGTCACCGGGTCGATCCACAACACGCGACCGCGATCGTCGAAGATCCCGAGCCGGCCGGGCTCTCCGCGGAGCCCGACCCGCAGCGCGCCGAGTGCGTCGACGTGGCCGATCGGGTGCCCCGAGAGGGTCAGCACGCTCACGCGCACGCCGTCCACCGTGCCGCGCGCGACCACCGCGTAGGCGTCGAGCAGCTCGAGCGCCACGAGCTCCCCGTCGTCGGGCTGGCCCTCGAACACCGCCTGGGACGCGCCGGACGCGAGCACCACGTGGCGGCCGGACCGCGTCGAGCCCAGCACCCGACCGCCGCGCAGCACGCGCTGGCCGGCGATCTCGACCGTCCGGCGGAGGGTGACGGACTCGAGGGTCGGCGACAGGCCGAACAGCTCGGGCTCCCGCCCGTCGGTCAGCACGCCGATCGAGCCGTGCGCGTCGACCGAATGTACGGGGTCGGGCATGGGAGGCCCGGCGTGCAGCCAGCTCCAGCCCTCCGCCGTGAGATCGACCAGCATCGGCCGGACCTCGTCCGCCACGAGCCACCGCCCGTCCACGCAGGTGTCGGCCCAGCACGCGAGCCGCGCGCGCGCCCACGGCTGGACGACCCGGCTGCGCAGGTCGATGCGGCTCAGGCGCACGGTGCCGACGCCGTTGCCCTCCGGCGGCCGACCGACCCGGTGGATGCCGACCACGAGGAAGCCCTCGGCGTCCGGGGCGAAGCGCTCAACCGGCGTGGGGTCGGCCCACACGGTCTCGCCGCGGCGGTCGATCAGCGCGACGCCCGCCTCGCCGAGCGCACAGAGCACGCCGTGGGGCAGCCACACGGCGTCGTGCACGGGCACCGCGCCGCTCTCGTCGAGCCCGAGCACCTGCGGATAGCGCGAACGCACCGGCACCGACGGGAACACGGGCAGGTCGACGCGCAGGTCCGCCAGAGCGGGGGCCCGTAGCAGGTGCTGGAGCTTCGTGGAATCCACGCCGGGACGCCCCGCATCGGCGATGACCCGGCGCGCCAGCCGCCGCCTCCAGGACGGCGGACCGCCGAACCCGAGCTGCTGCGCCAGCTCGCTGCGCGCCGCCACCTCCTCGGGCTCGGCAGAGGCCAGGAGGCGCTCGAACGCCGCGTCCGCCTCGTCCGGCGCGACCTCGGCGAGCTTCAGCAGCGGGCCGATCGCCTGCTCCCCTCCCCGCTCCACGATGCGCGCGAGCCACGGCGCCGTCGCCGGACGCAGCCGCTCGTCGGCCCACGCCACCCCGACCGCCGCATCCAGCCGGCCGGACTTCACGAGCAGCGCGGCCCACGCCGCCCGCAGCGCGCGCTTCGACCCCTCGTCCGCGAGGTTCCCGAGGGCTTCGGCGAACACGCCGTGGGCGTGGGTCAGGCGCAGCGCACGCGACACGTCGCGGGCGAGCAGGTGCAGGCGCACGGCGCGGGCCCAGTCGCGCAGGCGGGTCTCCGCGAGCTTCGCCGCCAGCGCGTAGCGGCCGTGCTTCTCGAGCAGGTCGACCGCCGCGGACGGGTCGGCCAGCAGATCGGCGAGCACGAACGCGGCCTTCTCGACCTCCCCATCGGCCTCGAGCTTCGCCGCCGCCGCGAGGTACATCGCCTTCAGCGCATCGTACAGGCTCGACGACGCGCCGAAGCCGCCCCCGCCCGACCCCACCGAGGCGAACCACGACGGGAACAGCAGATCGCGCGGCGCCGGCGCGCGCATCGCGGGCATGCCGCTCCCGAGCCCTCCCGCACCCCCGAGCGGGATGGCGTGCCGCAGGGCGTCCTCGAGATCCCCGTCGAACCGCTCCAGGACGGATGCGAGGATCTCCTCCTGCCGACTGCGCACCCGCTCCGGCGCCACCGCTCCGCCGCTCGACGGGAACCACCTCGCGAGGAACGCGGCGATCCCGTCCAGCAGCCCCGGCTCCGACGGCTCCGAAGGCCCGGCCCCCACCGGAGGCGCCGACGGCAGCGGCCCCATCGCGCCTCCCGAAGGCGTGGGCGGACGCCCGAAGAGCCCACCGAGCATCTTCGCCATCCAACCCGGCTCCGACGGCGCGGCGCGAGGCGGAGGCGCAGCGACCGGCTCCGGACGGCGGAGCAGGTCGAGGACGTGCTCGAAGCCCGGTGCGGGGTCGGGGACCCCGAAGGCCTCGCGCCGCAAGGGCTCCGCGACGACCGCCGCCGCCGCGCGCACGGCAGGGGGGCCGACGCTCCGCACCGCCGCGACGGGCAGCTCCACGTCGAGCCAGGCGGAGGCGTCGACGGGGACGGGCTGCGCGGCACCGAGCTCGCCGCCGCGCACCTCCAGCACGCCGCCCCCCGTCCGTTCGGACTCCCTGAGGGGCGCCGACACGAGCGCATCGCCCTCGCGCACGAACGGCAGGCCGAGCTCGAGGGCGTTCACGTGCCGCGGCGACGGGAAGGTCAGCAGCAGGCGGCCCTCGATCGACTCCAGGCGGCAGCCGGGCGCCCACAGCGCGAGGATGCGCGTCCGCACGGCCTCTTCGCCGAGGTGCCCGGGGTCGAGCAGCAACGCCGAGGCCGCCACGCGACCGCGATGCACGACCGACCACGGCTTCACGGCTTCACCTCCGAGGCCACGAACGACAGCCACGGCATGCTCGCCTGCCACACGGGCACGACGTGCACCCACCCCGACGCGGTGCCGAGCGCGACGAGCGGCGCGGCGTCCCGACCGCCCACGGCGGCCGTGACGATGGGCGAATCGAGCGCCAGGATGGGCTCGCGACCGCGCGTCGTGCGGCGCCACACCTCGTTCTCGACGACCTCCACGAGGCAGGACGGATGGGCCGTCGTGGAGAGCACACCGCCGACGACGCGGTGCTGCGTGTCGAAGCGCGCGGCCTCGTAGAACCCGGGCCCCCAGCCGCCCACCTGGCCGAGCCACCACGAGCCACCGATGCGCGCGGCGATGGCGTCCGCCCGGTCGTCCCGCGGGGTCTGCAACAGCTCGGTCGGTGCGCCCACGAGCCCGGGGACCTCCTCGTAGCCGTGATCGGCCATGCATTCTGGAGGCGCGCCGAGCTTCACGGACGGGCGGAGCCTCACGATCCCCCCGTCGGGACGGACCCATCCGTAGGTGCCCTGCGCGACGATGGGATCGGTGAGCGTTCGCCCGAGCACCCGCGCCTCGCGCCCCTGGAAGTCGACGAACCACATCTGATCGGCGCCGTCCCGGACGAGGGCCACGGTGCGCGACCGGCCGCCGTGCCTCGAGCCCTTCAGGTGCCGGCCGGGCAGCAGCGCGAGGCCGGGGACGCGGCCGTCCCGCGCGGGCGGCACGAAATCGCGCTGCACGGGCGTGCGGATCGAGAGGTCGCGGGCCTTCAGCTCCCATTCACGGCCGTCTTCGGTCTGGCGGAGCGTGCAGAGCGACTGGTACTTCCAGCCGGCGGCGAGCAGCGGGCGCGCCTCGCCGTACCAGGGGTCGGCCCAGCGCACCTTCACCCGCTTGCGGGCGCCGCGTGGCACGGCGTACGCCAGGAGGTGATCGCCGCGCCGCTCGACGAGCGCCCCGCCGGACGGGGCCCACTGCAGCGCTTCGACCTCGGTGCCCGAGCGCGTCTGCACGAGCCGCGGTGCCGCGCGGGCCACCGGGCTCGACAGGGCACGCGCGACCTCGGCCATGTCGGGCAGGACGAGGTCGACCGCGCCGCCCGGCGTCTCGACGCGCAGCACGCCCTCGCCTTCGCGCACGCACACGGCGCTCTTCGCGCCGCTGACGGGATCGGCGGCCACCACGAAGGCCTCGTCGGACCCCGGAGGCACGAAACGCTCGACCAGCGCGGTGGTTCGGCGGGACAGGAAGTGCAGCGGGTCGAGCTCCGGGTACAGCGGCTCCGGGTCGTGCAGCGGCGCCCACAGCATCGTGCCGCCCGCCTCTTCGGCCCGGCGCTTCAGCACGAGCAGGATCGCGAGGTGCGCGAGCCGCGGGGCCCCGAGCTGGGTCGGACCGCAGTCGAGCCACACCCGCGTGACGGGCGCTGCCGCGGGCAGCTGGCGCTCGAGCTTCAGGAACAGCTGCTCGCGCATGGCGGCGCGGCGGACGAACTCGTCCGGCACGGCCTCGGCGAGCGCCCACTCGGTGACCAGCAGCTGCTCCCAACGGCCGCGCCGGGCGAGGCCGCCGTAGCCGTCGGGATCGCCGTCGGGATCGCGGACCGCAGGCCGGCGCCACGGCCCGAACGCCGCCCGGAGCCGGGGCAGCCAGTCCTCGTAGAGGCCCACCAGACGCGAATCCAGCCCGTCGAGCCAGCGCACCCACTCCGCGAGGGTCGCGCTCATCGCAGCCACGCCGCGAGCGCAGGGGGGTGCACGGGCTCGGCCTCGGCGAGCGGGACGAGGAGGTCGGGGTCGTGCAGCCACGCGACGAAGCCCGGCACGCTGCGCTCGACGGCCCGCGCGAGCAGATCGCCCGGCACCGACGGGGCGAGCCGGCAGTCGTGCAGCAGCCGGGGCGCCTCGGGCGCGCCGCCCAGGTAGGTGATGCCGTCGACCCAGGGCAGGTCGGCGCCGAGCACGACGATCAGGCGGTCGCCCACGATCACGCGCCAGGCGCCAGGTGCCGCGAGCACGCGCTCCCCGAGGCGTCGCGCGACGTCTCCCCTCCCCGCTGCCGCGACCGGCGCCAGCGGCTGCGCGCGCGGGCCCCAGCGGACCGGGATCATCCCGCGAGCGCGCCCACGATCCGCTGCCGGACCGCCGCCAGGTCGGCGGGCAGCGCATCGGCCGCGAACCCGGCGTCGATCTCGCGCGCCACGCCCTCGAGCTTGAGCCGCCAGGCGTTGTCGTGGCCCGGCTCGGCGAAGAGGCCCTCTGCGACGCGCACCAGGCGGTCGGAGCGCGCGGCGGGCCCGCGCGACGCGTCTTCGGCGGCCGAAGGGAGCGCCGCGTTGCGCGACCCCGCGAGCACGTCGCGCAGCACGTCGCGGGCGAGCGCCTGGGACTCGACGTCCGGCACGACGTACACGAGCGGCCAGAGGTCGGCCGCCGTGGCCTCGTGACGCCCGGCGAGCACCGCCGCGGCGGCGATCACCCGCTGGCTCTTCACGGCCCGCCGGTCGGACAGCTGGATGCCGGCGCCGCGCAGCATCCGGATCGACTCGGCGAGACGGGGCCGCACCGCATCCAGGCCCACGGCCTGGGCCGCGGTGGCGAGGGCGTCGAGGTCGGCGACCGAGGCGCGCACCGCGGTGCCGCTCGCGAGGTCGACCCCGCGCCCCCCGGCCAGCAGGGCCTCGAGCAGGTTGTCGGGGATCGGCGCCACGAACGCGCGCAGCAGGAACCGGTCGGAGAAGGCCGCCAGCGCGGGGTCTTCGGGCAGCTCGTTGCTCGCGCCGACGCACACGCGGAGCGGCACGGCGCTCACCGTGTGGCCGCGTCGGAAGCGGCGCTCGTTCAGGATGCCGAGCAGCGTGTTGAGGATGGCCGTCGAACCCAGGAAGACCTCGTCGAGGAACGCGATCTCGGCCTCGGGCAGCATGCCCTCGGTGCGCGTCTCGACGACCCCCTCGCGCAGGCGGGCGAGGTCGACCGGCCCGAAGATCTCGCTCGGCTCGGTGAATCGGCCCAGCAGGTACTCGAACGTCTGCCCGCCGAGCGCGCGGCTGATCCGCCGCACGGCCTCGCTCTTCGCCGTGCCGGGCGGCCCGATGAGCAGCACGTGCTCCCTGGCGACGGCCGCGAGCGCGATCAGCTCGACGACGGCCTCGCGGTCGACGAGCCCCTCGGTGGCCGTGCGAATCGCCTCCCGCACCCGGTCCGCGGACTCCTGCATCTGACTCCTCCTCGCCCCCGACCGACCGGTGTGACGCCGAGGTCGCGCCCCGGTGCCCACAGTGGAGAAAAGTTTCTGTATCCTTGTGACGGAGGTGCGGTGCCCGAGAACGGCGAGGAACCCGAGGTCACGGAGACTGGCTACGTCGCTGCCACGAAAGGCCCTGCGTCAGACACCGAGACCTACTACAAGGCCACTCCCGCGCCGGGCGACTGGCGCGAGGATCACGGCCCACCGACCCAGTCGTCCTTCACGTCGAAAGAGCCCGAGCGGCTCGCGCTCCGCGGCAAGTCCAAGGGCGGCGGCTCCGGCGAGGGGCGCTCGATCCCGTGGCTGTGGATCGGTGCCGGCGTCCTCGCGATCGGGTTCATCGGGTCCGTCTCGGTGCTCGTGGCGATCTACGCGCTCATGAGCAATCCCACACCCGACGAGCAGCCCCAGGAAGACGAGAAGACCTGGGAGGGGCTGAAGGTGAAGAAGGGGCTCCGGTGAGCGCCGACGACGACCGCGCCCCCGACGACGAGGCTGACGACGGCCCCGAGCGGCCTCCCCCGTCCCGCTCGTACGCTCCGGAGTCCCTGGCGCCGTTCCGCCCGATCCAGGCGCCCGATCTGCCGGATGCCGGTGCGAGTGGCCCACGTCCCCACGTCCTCGCGGGCTTCGTGCTCGCGCTCGCCCTCGTCGCGTTCCTGCTCGGGGGCCTGTTCGTCGCGGTGATGGCCCGCTAGACAGCGGTCGTGCTGAGACTCGAGAACGCTGTCGTCTCTGCCGGCGGGAACGATCTGCTCGTCGACGCGGAGCTCCACATCCGACCGGGCGACCGGATCGGCCTCGTCGGACGCAATGGCGCCGGCAAGACCACCCTGCTGCGCGTGCTGCTCGGGCAGGTCGACCTCGACCGCGGCACCCTGCACAAGCGACGCGACCTCCGCTTCGGGTACCTGCCCCAGCAGGCCGTCGAGGGCAGCCAGAAGCCCGTGTGGGACGAGTGTCGCGCGGGCATGGTGCGCCTCGTCGAGCTCCAGGCCGACCTCGAGCGGGCCCAGCGCGCCGTCGAGGCCGGCGAGGACGGGGCCGTCGAGCGCCTCGCCACTGCCGAGTCGTCGTTCCAGATCGGCGGCGGGTACGCGTGGGACCAGAAGGTCGGCACCGTGCTGCACGGCCTCGGCTTCGAGAAGGACGTGTGGACGAAGCCGTGCGCCGAGCTGTCGGGCGGCTGGCAGATGCGCACGGCGCTCGCGAAGCTGCTGCTCTCCGAGCCGGACGTCGCGTTCCTCGACGAGCCCACCAACCACCTCGACCTGCACGCCCGCACGTGGCTCGCCGAGGCCCTGCGCACCGCGCCGTGGACCACCGTGCTCGTGAGCCACGACCGGCACCTGCTCGACCGGGTCGCCACGCGCATCGTCGAGGTGCGGAACAAGCGCCTCTACTCGTGGGCCGGGAACTTCAGCCGGTTCCTCGTGGCGCGCGAAGAGCAGCGGGCCCAGCAGGAAGCCGAGAAGCGCCGGGTCGACGCCGAGCTCGACCACCTGCAGAGCTTCGTCGATCGGTTCGGTGCGAAGGCCACGAAAGCGACCCAGGCGAAGAGCCGGGCGAAGCGCATCGACAAGATCGAGCGCATCGAGCTCGAGCGCGAGCCGTCGCTGCCGCGCATGCAGCTGCCCGAGCCGCCTGCCAGCGCGCAGCGGATGGTGCGGCTCGCGGGCGTCGACGTGGGCTGGCCCGAGCACGAGCCGCTGATCCGTGGCCTCGATCTCGAGATCGAGCGCGGCATGCGGGTGGCGCTGATCGGCGACAACGGCAGCGGCAAGTCCACGCTGCTCAAGACGCTCTCCGGCGAGCTCCTGCCCCTGGCGGGCCGGCGGTATCCCGGCGACCGGCTGCGGATGGGCGTGTTCCACCAGGATCTCGCCGCAGCGCTCGACCCCGACGCGACGGGGCTCGAGGTCGTCACGGCCCAGGCCCCGCTGCTCGACACCGCGAAGGTGCGCGGGATCCTCGGCGCGCTCGGCCTCTCCGGCGATGCGGCGCTGCGCCCGATCCGCGCGCTCTCGGGCGGCGAGAAGGCCCGCGTGGCGCTCGCTTCGCTCACCGCGAAGCCCCACAACCTGCTGCTGCTCGACGAGCCCACGAACCACCTCGATGCCGAGACGGTCGAGGTGCTGGTCCGCGCGCTGAAGGACTGGACGGGCGCCCTGGTGCTCGTGAGCCACGACCGGTACGTCGTCGAGCAGCTCGCGACCCACGTGCTGCGCCTCGACTCGACGTGCCTCCTGAAGGAGGGCGTCGATCCGTCGGACTTCGAGCGCACCTCCGATTCGGCGGCCGTCGCGGTCGATCGCACGAAGCGCACCGACTACGCCGACCGCAAGCGGCTCCAGCGCGAGCTCGAGCGGGCCCGCAAGCGCCTCGACGCCCTGCCCGCCGACCTCGAGCGGGCCGAGGCCGACGTCGAGCGCGTCGACGCGCAGCTCGTCGACGCCGCCGAGGACTGGGCGCGCGCGACCGAGCTCGGCACGCAGCGCCAGGCGCATCAGGCCCGTGTCGACGGGCTCTTCGAAGAGTGGGAGGCGCTCGAGGCCGAGATCGCGCGCCTCGAGGCCGAGCTGTGCTGAAAGAGGCGCTCCGCGCCCACATGAAGGATCTGCGCGAGCGCATCGCGCCCGACGAGGCCCTCGCCGCCGAGCAGGCCGTCTGGGAGCACGTCCGCACGCTCGACGGCACGGTGCTGGTGTACGTCAGCATCGGCACCGAGCTGCCCACGCGGCGGCTGCTGGGCTGGATGATCGAGGCCGGGATGTCCGTCGCGGTGCCGCGGATCACGGGCCAGCGGGCGATGGAGGCCGCGGCGCTGGGCTCGACGGAGGCGCTCGTGCCCGGCGGCTTCCGCGTGCCGACCTCCGAGGGGCCCGTCGTGGCGGTCGATCACGTGCTGGTGCCGGGCCTGGCGTTCGACCGGCACGGTGCGCGGCTCGGCTACGGAGCCGGCTTCTACGACGTGTGGCTCGCGCACCACACCGGCGTCGACGCCATCGGGCTCGGGTACCTGCGGCAGGTCGTCGACGCGGTGCCCACCGAGGGGCACGACGCGCCCTTGCAGCGGCTGCTCACGGAAGCGGGCTGGCTGACGCGGTCCTGACGTTCACCTGCCCCGGATCGCCCGACGCTACGGTTCCAGCCCCTTCGAACGCAGGCAGCCACGCAGGTCGGACAGGCCGCGGTACACGAGGTTCTCGGCCTTCTTGTCGGTGAATCCCAGCAACCGGGCGGCCTCGGGCACGCTGTGGCCCTGCAGATAGAGCGTCACCGCACGGCGCCGGCTCGGCGCCATCTTCGACAGGCAGTCGACGATCTCGGCGCCGATCTCGCGGCCCCCCGTCATCGCTTCGGGGTTCGCCCGCACGCTCGGCTCGACGGGGTCGGGCAGCCGCGGGTCGATGCCGGTCTCGTTGCGCCGGCGGTGCCGGCGGATCTCGTCGACCACGACGCTGTGCGCGAGCCGCCACACGAACGCGTTGTTCATCTCGACGCGCTCTTCGACCTTGCCCGACCGCATCACCTTCATCACGGCCGTCTGGACGAGGTCGTCGATGCGGTCGTTCAGCCAGGGCGGCGCCATCTGCCAGCACGCGGCGAGCAGGCGCACGCGCAGGTCGGTGTACTCGTCGGTGTGCGGGTCGTCGGCGAGCGGCATGGGCCCCGGCCGGGCGCCGGGCGCGTGCACCCGGGCGTCAGTGTCGGCGAGGCTCATTGTACCGCTCGTCCGCCGGAGAAGGCGTGTTCATCGCGAGGCGGTACGCCTCGGCGCAGACCGGGCACCGCGCCATGTGATCGGTGACCTCGGCCAGCTCGCGCGCGGTGAGCATGCCGTGGCGCGCGTTGTAGAGGACGTCGGCGTCGGGACACATCTCGAGCACGTCGTCTTCGGGATCGAGCGTGTCGAAGGCGCTCGCGAAGGCCTCCCGGAGCTTCTTCAAGGACATGCTTCCCTCCATTCCGGGCTGGACGACCGGTCTCCCCCCCGAGGACCGGTCGCCACGGACGACGTCCGCCGCCCGGACGCTTCGCCCCCACGTGGCAGCGGCGAGCCCGTGTGGAGACGAAACGTACAGAGCTCTGGTGTCACCAGACTCGTACAAGGAAACGTCCACACCCCCGGATTCCCCTCACCGGATCCGAAAAAAGATCAGGACCCCTCGATCCAAGCGGCGATCGCGCCGAGCAGATCGCCCGCCGTGGCCGGCCTCTCCGCGGCCCGAGCCGACATGGCGCCCAGGCAGATCGCATCGAGGCGATCGTCGGCCGCCCCGCCCGCCGCGGACGGAGGCACGGGATCGCCGGCCGTGGCCGGTGCGCGCCCCGTGAGGACGAAGAACAGCACGGCGCCGAGCGCGAACACGTCCGTCACGGCGGAGGGCTCGGTCGCCTGGCCCCCGCGCAGCTCCGGCGCCGTGAATGCCCGCTCGGTCGTCGAGGGCCGGAAGCCCCAGCCGTGCACCATCACGCGCCCGGGCTCGCCCACGCGGACCACCGCCGGCCCGAGCCAGCCGTGCACCACCCCTCGATCGTGGGCGTACGCCACGGCCTCGGCGACGCGCGCGACCCAGCCGACCCGCCGACGGACGGGCGCTTCGACACCCGCGAGCGCGGAGAGCGTGGCCCCCTGCCCCTCGATGGTCGTGTAGTACATCCGCCCGTCGGGGAGCATCCCGGCGTCGTAGACGGGCGGGATCGCCGGGTGCTGCAGCCCCGCGCCGAGCAGCACGCCCTCGCGGAACCGCGTCATGCTGCGGGGGCTCATCGAGAAGCGTGGGTGCAGGAGCGTCATGCACACGACGCGATCGAGCTCGCGATCGCGCACGCGCAGCACCTCGCCCATCCCCACCACGCCGAGGCTGTCGAGCATCTCGTAGCGCTTCGGGGTCACGTCGATCTCGACCTGCTGAGTGGGCGGGTCGTCGTCGAGCTCGGGGAGCACGGACGGACGGGCCTCACCCGGCTCGGTGACCTCGTCGGTCCAGGGCTCCTCGCCGTCGTCGCGGGTCTCGAGGCGCCGCGCTTCCTGCGTGGGGATCTCCTCGGTCGCGAAGTCCGCGATCTCGTCGATGCTCGCGCCGTCGAGCCGCGACGCATCCAGCGCCCCCGTCCGCGCGCCCTCCGGCGTCGATGGCTTCGGCTTCTTCTCGTCCCCGCTCATGCCTCGAGCCCCATCCGATCGGCGTCCCGGACGGACTTCACCCGCTCGGTGCCCACGGTGACGATAGCGTCTGCGAGCCCGGGGTGCCCGGCCGAGCGCGCGCGGTCGGCCGCGAAGTGGAAGCACAGCAGGTTCGAGCCGACCGAGGCCCAGCTCCAGTCGCCGTACTCGCGGACGCGCTCCAGGTGGTACTCGGCGTGCCGCCAGCTCTCCTGGTGCGCGGCGATCGCGAGGCCGGCACAGTGCAGCGGCACGAGGTCGGGGCTGCGGTCGCGCCCGGCGGGCAGGAGGTACCGGTGCCGCTCGAAGAGGTCGGCGGCCGACGCGGCCTTCCCGAGCCGGAGCTCGAGGGCCACGGCGTTCGCGAGCACCGACGGGGCGCGGCTGGACCGCAGGGAGAGCGCCAGCTCGAGGGCCTCGCGGAACACCCCGCGCGCCTCCTTCAGCCGCCCGGCGTCGATCAGCGTGTGGGCCCGCGAGCGCAGCACGGCCAGACGCCCTGCCCCCGAACCGGCCGCCGACGCGAGCTCGGCCGCCGACGCGAGCTCGGCGAGGGCCTCGTCGTAGCGCCCGGCCACCTGGGCCTGCACGGCGCGACCGAGCGGGGCGATGTGCGCGACCGCGGGGCTGCCCTCGGCGCAGCGCCCGGCGGCGGCCATGCACTCGCTCCACTGGTCGCGATCCCCCCGCGCCAGGTGGGCCTTCCCGAGCGCCACCCACCACGTGGCGCGCAGCTCGCCCGGCACGTCGCGGGCGAGCGCGATGGCCCGCCCGTAGCAGTGCGCCCGGCCGTCCATGTCGAGACGCGACGACGCGATGGCCCCGAGCGCCGCCCAGCAGCGCGCGGCGAGCTCGTCGTCGTTGAACACCTCGGCGGTGCGCAGGGCCCGCTCGGCGCGTTCCTGGGCGGGCTCGAGCTGATCGGAGCTCGCGAGGAAGCTCGCCTCGAGCTGGTCCTTCACGGCCTGCCAGCGGAGTCGGTTCGGCCCCTGCAGGGACTCGACGGCGCGATCGAGATCCCCGAGCGCCGCGAGCCCCGCGGCTCCGCCGTCGCGCTCGGCCACGCGCTCGCAGCCCCGCACCAGCGGGAGGAGCGCGTCCGCCACGTCTCCCGCGGCGAGGCGATGACGGCCGAGCGCCAGGTCGTCGCCCCCGCGCTTCGCCAGCACCTCGGCGCAGATGCGGTGGTCGGCGGCGAGCTCCGATCCGCCCGTGATCACGGCCTCCCGGAACGGGACGGACGTGAACCGCCAGCCCGACGCGACCTCTTCGGCCAGCCCGTCGGCGAACAGCACGTGCTTCACGGCCTGGCGCACGCCCTCGTTCCCCGGGCCGTCGACCTCCGCCCACAGCGCGTCGTCGACCGTGTCGCCGAGGATGGCCGCCCGCTGCAGGCTGCGGCGCCCGCCCTCGGGGAGCTTCTCCTCCACGGCGTTCAGCCGGATGGTCGCGACCACCGCCAGGGTGGGCGGCAGCCCGCGCTCGACGTCGTCGACCGTGAAGCCCGTCGGGCCAGGCCTCAGCAGCTCGCGCTCGGCCCAGTGGATGAGCGTCTGCACGAGGAACCCCGGGCTGCCCTTCGCCCGCGCCACGAGCTTCGCGCGCACGTCGGGGTCGAGGCCGACCATCGCCTCGGCGAGCCGGTGCATCGCGGCGTCGGACATCGGGCCGAGCGCGATCGGCTCGGACCCCTCGACACGCCGGTCGACGACGACGAGCACGGGCGCGTGCTCGAGCGCGCGGATCTGGTCGACGAATCCCTCGACGTCCGCGATGCGCTCGGTGCCCTCGAGGCGCAGCACCAGGGGCCGCAGCCGGCCCAGTGCGGCGAGGGCCTGCGCGACGGTCGCCTGCCACGAGCGGTCGGCGGCGCGCCCCCGCACGAGCATCGCCGCGATGTCCGGCAGCCACGGGCCCGGCCCGAGCCAGCTCTCGAGGTGCGCCGTGGCGGCGGGCAGCTCGCGCGACCCGACGCGGAACCACTGGCGAAGCGCGCCCACCACCTGGTCGCCGAGATCGCGCCCGGGCACGCACCGCACGAGCATCGATGCGCCCTGGCCGGTCCGCTCGGCGGTCTCGCCCAGCCACTCGAAGAAGCGCGTGCGGCCCACGCGGGGAATCCCCGTGACCGAGACCACGACCGGGCGCCCCGTCTTGGCGACCCTCCGCAGCATCTGCCAGGCGGCGACGCGCTCTTCGCGCCGCCCGATCAGCGCCGGCCGCCGCAGCGCGAGCAGCCCGAGCCCGGCGGCGTGCATCTTGATGTTCGCCTCGGTCTCGGCGGGCGGATCGTCCATCGGACGCACGACGGGCGCTCGCAGCAGGTTCCGCGTCTCCTCCTCGTCGTCGAAGTGCGGGATCAGCGTGGCGGCGTCGCGGGCGCGCGGCATCCACACGCCGCTCGTGTCGCGCTCGGGGATGGCCTCCAGCGCTTCCGCGGCATCCGCAGCGAGCTGGAAGCGCTCGCTCGGCGACTTCGCCGTCATCCGGTCGACCCACTCGACCACGCCGGGAGGCACGGCGAACCGCGTGCCCGGCCACCCGAGCGGCTGGCGCAGCATCGCCATCGCGAGGCGCGCGCCCGAGAGCGTGGCGAAGGGCTTGCGACCGGTGATCAGCCGCCAGGCGAGCACGCCGAGCGCGTACAGGTCGGTCCAGGGGCCGTGCTCCTCCCACTCGCCCAGCACCTGCTCGGGCGCCATGTACCGCGGAGTGCCCACGCTGCGCGTCGTCTCGTCGCCTTCGCCCAGCACGTGCGCGATGCCGAAGTCGGCGAGCTTCACGCCAGGCCGCACGTCGTTCTCGCTCGATACGAGCACGTTCGCGATCTTCAGGTCGCGGTGCAGCACCCCGCCCGCGTGGGCCTGTGCCAGCGCGTCGAGCAGCTGGAGCAGCACGGTGCGCGTCGACGCCCAGTTCAGCGCCGCCGCGATGCTGCGCAGGTCACCCGAGCAGTACTCCATCGCGAGCCACGGGCCGCCGGGCGAGGTCCCCACGACCGCGGCGGCTTCGGGCTCGAGGGTGCCGTGGTCGTAGAGGTACACGATGCCCGGGTGCTCGAGCCGGGCCTGCGACCGGATCTCGCGGTCGAACTCCCCGCGCGTGCGGGCGTCGAGCAGGTCGGGGCGGATGAGCTTGATCGCCACGGGCAGCCCGCTGGCGGCGTGCTCGCCCTTCCAGACCTCGCCCATGCCACCCGCTTCCAGCCGGTGGAGCAGGCGAAACGCGCCGACGCGGGGACCATCCACGACGAGAGCCTACACCGGGCGGATGTCGGAGAGCGCCACCCAACCGGTGCGCCCGTCGTAGCAGGTCATGACCTCGCCCACATCGCCGAGCGCCGTGAGCCGGACGGGGCCTACGACGCCACCTTCCGTGGAGAGGTACCACCGGCGACGGTGCCCCTCTTCGGCCGCCAGGCGCCGCACGCGCACGCACTCGGCGTCGTAGACCGCGCGCTCGTCGTCGTCGAGGATGCCGTTCCCGTCGGTGTCCCAGTGGGTGAGGATCTGGGCGTCGTGCTCGGCGGCCTCGCGCGCATCGGCCTCGATCTCGAGCTGGTGCTGCAGGGCCTCGACCCGCTCGGCCTCGTGGTGCAGCCCGGTGGCGTGGAGCGACTCGGCCTGCTTCTGCAGCTCGTACAGGATGTGCGATTCGCGCCACCGGCTCGGGAGGAGCCCGAGACGACGGAGGATCAGCGGGGTGAGCAGGCTGGTGCCGGGCACGGGCAGCACCTGGTTCGTCGCCACCACGAGGGTCGCGGGCACGAGCCGGAGCAGGTCGGCGAGCTGGGTGCGCACGAGGTCGGACTCCTCGGGCGACAGGCTCTTCCGGTCGCGCGCGCTGCGGCTGACGAGCGCGAGCGCTTCGCGGCTCTCGCGCAGCTCGGCGGACGCGAGCTCCCACTGGCGGCGGGCCATGTCGATGGCCGCCCGCGACAGGCGCTGCACCATGTTCGGGTGCTGGACGAGGTCGAGCTCGGCCTGGAGCGGCCGCAGGTGGGCGACGTCGATGCCCTGGGCCTCGAGATCGTCGGCGAGATCGAGGATGCGGTGCCGCATCACGGCCTCGAGCACGGGTGGGTGGTGCACCACTCTCTCTGGGCCTGCGTCGCGGCCTCGGAGCGCGTCCGGGCGTTGGCGAGCTCGCGGCGCGTACGCTCGGTCGACTGCTTCGCGTCTTCGGCCTCGGCGGCGCGCACCACGGCGGCCCAGCCCTCGGCCCGCCACACGATCAGGTCGGACCGGCGGGCCTCGTCGGGGCGCCCGGCCTCGAGACCGGCTTCGGCCCACTGCGCCAGCAGCTTCGGGTCGCCGTCGTTGCGGGCGAGCCAGCGCGCGAATCGGTACGCCATCTCGGGGTCGTCGGCGTCGGTCACGTTCCAGTGCCAGGCGAGCAGGTACTCGAACGTCGACGAGTCGGGCTGCTTCTCGGCGTCGGCGATCAGCAGGTCGAGGATGCGCCTGCGGGGCGCGCCCTGACGCCGGAACCGCGCGCGCAGGCAGGCGCGGTGGCCCTCGTCGAGCTTGCCGGCCGCGGCGTAGTTCTCGAGCGGTGCGAGGTCTTCGCACTCGCGCATGCCCTCGACGATGACCTCGAACGTCGGGCCGCACTCGCCCTTGTGCAGGCAGGGCGCAGCGACGATGAGGTAGTGCCGGGCGCGGCGCTGGGCCTGGTCGGCCACGAGGCGGTTCGCATCGCTCGGGTCGGCCTCGAACGCCTTCTTGTCGAGCAGGGCGCGGCGCAGCGAGCTCTGCACGAGCATGTCGTACAGGTTGCGCACCATCTCGTCGTAGTTGCGGCGGTTGTGGAGCCACCGCGTGCGGCCGTCCATCGCGACCCGCGACCACTTGAGGATCTCGTCGGTGTACGGCGGATCGGCCGTCTCGCCGGACTTCTTCCACAGGTACCGCGCGTAGAGGTACGCGACCTCGGCGTCGGTCGTGTGGAAGGTCGCGAGGTGACGCCGCATCCGCTCGCCGTACGCCTCGAGGTCGTTGCCCGAGTAGGCGCTCAGGATGAGCACGAAGCTGGTGCGCGCCCGCTCGGCGGCCTCGGCGGCCCCGAGCGCCTCTTCGAGGCAGGCCTCGGTGCCCGCGTCGAGCCGGGACCTCGCGGCCTCGAGCTCGAGGGAGTCGAGGTCGCCGCAGCGCATCGCGCCGAGCGCGGGCAGGGCGAGGGCCAGCAGGGTCAGCACGGTCAGCCGGCGCGCCCGACGGCGAGGCGGTACGAGCGGCTGCCGGTGCGCCCGAGCTCGACGAGATCCTCGAGCACCAGGCCCGCGCGCGCGGTGGTGTCGCGGAACTCGGCCTCGTAGGTGACCGTGCCGAAGTCGATCGTGGTGAGCTTCTTCAGCATCGGCTTCGCCTTCTCCATCAGCGGCGAGCGCTTCTCCTGGAAGGTCTGCGTGAAGTAGACGCGGCCGTCGGGCGTGAGCTGCGTGAGGATCTGCTCGAGGGCCTTCGACGGGTCGGGCAGGAGCATGAAGGACGCCGAGAAATAGGCCGCCTCGAAGGGGCCATCCTTGCACTCGTACACATCTTGGAGGCGGACCGTGACCTGGCTGTCGAGCCCCGCATCCGTGACCTGCTTCTGCGCCCGCTTCACGTAGTCGGCGTCGATGTCGATGCCGAGCACGTTGATCTCGCGGTTGCGCACGATGTCGGCGTTGCGACAGAGCGCCCCGGCCGTGCCGACACCGATGTCGAGGAGGCGGGAGCCCGGCGGGATGCGCTCGAGCACGGCGCGGTACCAGCGCGTCGTCAGCGGGAGAAGAGCAGCGTCGTAGATCAGCGCGCGCACGGGACCTCCTGTGGAGCT
The DNA here is from genome assembly GCA_020632875.1 of Alphaproteobacteria bacterium. Lineage (GTDB taxonomy): Bacteria > Myxococcota_A > UBA796 > UBA796 > JACKEQ01. The sequence goes on along the minus strand of JACKET010000001.1, from coordinate 43,967 downwards.
GTCCTCTAATCCATCAGGACGTGACGCGGGCCCTGCACGAGGTAGGTCCACCCCATGTCGCCCATCCGGCTCCACACCACGAGGTCGGTGCCGCCGTCTTCGGCCTCGACCTCCATGTAGCCGCCGACGCGCTCCTGCACGGCCTCGCGCACCTCTTCGTTCTCGAAGCGCTTGCGCCGGAGCCAGCGCGTGCGGAGCGCCGAGCTGCTGGACCGCTCGGCCTCCTCGCGGGTCGACATCAGCACCTTCCCGTCCTCGTCGAGCACGAACGCGTCCGCCACGCCGTCGAACTCGGACATCGAGAGCAGGTTCTTCGAGATGTACTCGAAGCTCACCTCGAGCGCGGCGACGCCGACGAACTCGCCTTCGTCGGTGTAGATGCCCATCGAGACGGGCAGCAGGGTGTGCACGCCGCCCGCGTCGAGGTGCGGGTTGCCCCACACGGCGGTGTACTTGCCAGAAGCGGCTTCGTACCAGGGCTCACGCCGCACGTCGACGCCGGGCGTGACCCCGTCGTGGCCGGGGTACGTCACGCCGACGCCCGACTCGAGCCCGACGTAGACCCACTGCACGGGGGAGATCTGGGTGCGCAGCAGCCGCTCGGCCACCTCGGGGTCTTTGGTCACGACGCCCGCGCCGTGCGACTCGATGAGCACGCGCCGCAGCGGCCGGCGGAGCAGGGCGAGCTGGCTCGCGACCAGCGTGGTCTTCTCGGGCGGCTCGCCGCGCGCGATGTGGGTGTTCGGGTAGTCGAGGGACAGCTCGACGCCCTTGCCGTAGACCGGCGCGGGGCCGAGGTCGCGCGGGTTGAAGCGCGCCACGAAGCGCCCGTACATGTCGGGCGGCACGCCGAGCGGCGGATCGTCCTTCACGTAGAACCCGCCGTACGCGTCACCGAGCGTGTCGGGGCCCCGCGACAGCGACTCGACCGTGTTGGTCGTCACCACCTTGAGCAGCGCCTGGTACGAGTGGAACTGCGTGTCGATCTGGTGGCCCTGGCGCGACACGTTCGAGAGCAGCTTCGAGAGCTGCCCCTCGCGCACCGACGCCGTGCGCACCGTCGTGAGCGCCGAGACGAGCGAGCCGATCGAGATGGTGCCGAAGATGAAGAAGCCCACGAGCACCGCCGTGAGCACGAGCTCGCGGTGCAGGGAGATCCAGCGGTACAGGCGCTGGAGCATGCCCTCGCGCAGCGCCGAGACCGGCTCGCCGCGGAGGAAGCGCCGCACGTCCTCCGACAGCTCCTTCACGGTCTGGTAGCGACTCTCGGGCTTGCGGGCGGTCGCCTTGCGGATGATGGCGGCGAGGGCGGGCGGCACCGACTCGCGCCGGGAGTAGTGCTGGATCCCGTCGATCCGCGCCTCCTGCATCCGGTCGAGGATCTGCATGGTGTCGTTGCCCGAGACCGCCGGGCGCAGGCACACGAGCTCGAAGAGGATGAGACCCAGCGAGAACCCGTCGGAGCGCCCGTCGAGCTTCTCGTTCAGCCCCGCCGCCTGCTCCGGGCTCATGTACGCGGGCGTGCCGAGCACCGCGCCGAACTTCGTCTTGTGGATCGAGGTCCCGCCCACGTCGACGAGCTCGTCGTCGATCTCCTCGGTGGACTCCATGATGCGGGCGATGCCCCAGTCCATCACGTAGACCTCGCCGTACTCGCCCACCATGATGTTCTCGGGCTTGAGGTCGCGGTGCACGACCCCGCGCGAGTGGGCGTACGAGAGCGCGTCGCAGGCGCGGCAGAAGCAGTCGAGCCGCGTGAGCAGCGCGTGGTCTTCGTCGATCGGCTTGCGTTCGTCGTAGAGCGTCTGGGTCTCGCCGATCAGCGCCGCGAACGTGCGGCCGCGGATCAGCTTCATCGTGTAGGACAGCGGCTTGTCGGACCCGTCGCTGTCGAGGCTGTAGACGGGGACGATGTTCGGGTGGTCGAGCTGGGCCGTGATCTGCGCTTCGTTCAGGAAGCGGCGCGCGAGCTTCGGCTTGCGCGCGATCGACGCGTGCATGCGCTTGAGCGCGACCTTCCGCTGCAGCTCGCGCTCGCGGACGATGTGGATCTCGCCCATCGCGCCGGCCGCGAGCTTGCCGAGGAACTGGTACCGCGGCGTCGGCGCCTCGTCGGTGGGCTCGTCGTCGGCGTCGTGGTCGTACTCCTCGAGCTCGCGCTCGAGGTTCTTCTGCGTGTTCTCGTCGGGGTAGAAGGTGGACTCGGCGAGCGTCTCGAAGCTCGTGAGCACGAGCTTGCCGCCCGCGTGCAGGCCGCGGAACGTCTGGGCCGAGATGTGCCCGCCCTGGTGCAGCCAGCTGACGAACTCGTCGAGGTCGGACGACCCCGCCTCGGCCTGGAACTTCGCGTACAGGGCATCGATCTGCTCCCGCATGGAGGGGCGGACGGATGCCTTGATGTCGTCCAGCTGCATGTCTCGGTATACCCTCAGAACGGTGTCGGATTCTCCCCTCCGCGTTCCGCAGCTCGCCATGCCGGCCGTTCCGTGGCGTCCGGGCTCGCGCCCCCGCCCGGACGAGCCCGTGCTCGCCGCCGATCCACGCACGGCGGTGCTGCACGGCGCCGATCTGTTCGACCACGGCGCGTGGTGGGAGGCCCACGTCGTCTGGGAGGCCGTGTGGCGCGAGCAACCCGTCGGCTCGACGACGCGCGAGGCCCTGCAGGCGCTCGTGCAGGCCGCCGCCTACCACCTGAAGGACGCGCCGGCCCTGCACGCTGCGGGCACCCGTCTCCGCGAGCGCGCCCTGGCGCGGCTCGATGGCTGCATCACCCGCGGAGCGACCGATCTGCACGGGCTCGACCTGGTCCGCCTGCGCGACGACCTCCGCACCCATCGTCCAGGAGACCCCGCGGTTCGACTGCAGGGCCCGCTCCCGCGCGATACGGACCGACCGGAGGTTCCATGACGCTCGTCCTCGCTTCGCTCATCGCCTGTGCCGGCCAGACCGCCACCGCTTCGGCCGCCACCGCCGAGGTCGGCAAGCCCGCGCCGGACTTCACGCTCCCCGACCTCGACGGCAAGGAGGTCACGCTCTCCTCGTTCAAGGGCAAGACCGTCGTGCTCGAGTGGTTCAACCCCGGCTGCCCGTTCGTCGTCGCGGCCCACGAGGGCGGCCCGCTCGAGGCCATGGCGTCGAAGCAGCCCGAAGGCGTCGTGTGGCTCGCGGTGAACAGCGGCGCGCCCGGCAAGCAGGGCCACGGCGTCGAGGCCAACCGCGAGGCCGCGGCGAAGTGGAAGATCGAGCACCCCATCCTGCTCGACGAGAAGGGCACCGTGGGCAAGCAGTACGGCGCCACGAACACGCCGCAGATGGTCGTGATCGACGGCGAGGGCGTCGTCCAGTACTGGGGCGCGCTCGACAACGCGCCGCGCAACGACTCCAGCGGCAACAAGCGCGTCGACTACACGGGCAGCGCCATCCAGGCCGTGCTGGCCGGCGAGACCCCGAAGCCCGACAGCACGAAGCCCTGGGGCTGCTCGGTCAAGTACTGATGTCGGGGCTCCTCGGTCGCATCCTGCACGGGCACCAGCTCCAGTCCATCGCCGGCAACGGCAACATGGGCCGGATCTTCCGCGGCGTGCCGGTGGGCGGCGGGGAGCCCGTCGCGGTCAAGGTCCTGCACACCGAGCTCGCGCGCGACGCCGAGCTGGTCGAGCGGTTCGAGCGCGAGTTCGCGAACGGCTCGCGGGTCGTGCACGAGAACGTCGTGCGGCTGTACCACTGCGGCACCGAAGACGGCGTGCACTTCCAGGTGCTCGAGCTGCTCGACGGCCTGCCGCTCGACCGGCTGCTCGCCGACGCGCCCTTCCCGCTCGAGCGGGTGGTCTCGCTCGGCGCCCAGATCGCCGCGGGGCTGCAGGCCGCACACGCCATCGGCGTCGTGCACCGCGACCTCAAGCCCGAGAACGTCATGGTGCTGCCCGGCGACCGCGTGAAGGTGTTCGACTTCGGTCTCGCGCGGGCGCGGATCGACAGCCAGCCCACGCTCACGGCCGACGGGATGCGGCTCGGGACGCCCATGTTCATGGCGCCCGAGTACATCGCCGAGGGGCGGCTCGACCACCGCGCCGACCTCTACGCGCTCGGCATCGCGCTGTTCGAGCTCGCCACGGGCGAAGAGCCGTTCCACGGGCCTCCGTTCAAGATCCTGCACCTCCACGTCACCCAGGATCCGCCGCGCCTGCGCGAGGTCCACCCCGACGCCGACCCCGGCCTCGAGGCCCTGGTCGCCGAGCTGCTCGCGAAAGAGCCCGAAGACCGGCCGCAGACGGCGGGCCAGGTCGAGGCGCGCCTCCGCGCTCTGGTCTAGATCAGCCCCGGCGCGAGCGCGCGCGTCATCCGCTCGGGGTTGCGGATGCCCTGGTCGAGCATCCACTTCGCCGCGTCCTTCTGCGTCTCGTCGATCAGGAACATCGCGACCGCACCGCCGAGGCTCTGGTCGGACTTCTGGAAGTCCGCCACGACGCTGCCCGGCACCCGGTCGGGGCCCCCCTCGAGCCGCGCCATCGCCGTCTCGAGCAGCGCGATCCAGGGCGCCGAGAACCCCGGGTCGCCCTTGCGCGCCTGGGCCGTCGCAGCGCGCGCCTTCTTCAGCATCCCCGACGTGTCGCCACCGGACTGGGCCATCGCGACGCACGCACGGGCACGCGTGAGCCAGAGCTCGACCCGGAGGAGCGGCGGCGCAGCGGTCATCCCCGCCTGCACCTGCTCCCAGCGCTCCTCGAGGTACTCCCACGCCGCGCGCGGACGGCCGCGGTACAGCTCGAGGTGCGTCCACGCCACCACGAGGTGGAAGAACGGCACGTCGACCGAAGCCGCGAGCAGCGAGGCCGTCTCGGAGAGCTGCACCTGCGCCGTCTCGGGCGCGTCTTCGGCCATCGACAGCCAGGCCATCACGGTGGACTGGAGGATGACGAGGAACAGGTGGTTCTCGACCTGCTCGAGCTCGCGCACCAGCGGAATCGCCTTCTCCGCGGCCTTGCGGAAGTCGCCACGCGACATGTGGGCGCGCGCTTCGACCGAGCGGCACAGGAAGCGCTCCCAGGCCGCCCCGATGCCGGAGTGCGCCAGCACGTGCTCGGCGGACTCGGCCAGGCTCGCGGCCTCGACCCACACGCCCTCGTTGAGGTTCGCGATGGCGCACGAGTACGTGGCTCGCGCGATCGCCTGCTTCGAGCCGATCTTCTTGGCCTGCGCCAGGACGTGCTCGTACCGGTCGCGCCAGTCGGCGTCGCCGGCCTCCGCGCGGAACCGCACCTCGACGGCCAGCGCCCGGAGGGCCCGCTCGGGCTCGCCCTTCTCGAGGGCCTGCTCGAGGTGCACGGTCTGTGCGATGGCGCCCTTCTCGACGTCCACCAGCGCGAGGCCCATCGCGTGGGTCCAGCAGAGGTCGACCTTCAGCAGGTCTTCGATGCTGAGCGTCGCCTCGGCCTGCGAGGTGAAGTCGACGCCGCGCCAGCGCAGCCGCATCCGCCGCATCGCGTGCAGCGAGCCGCCGAACCAGCCGCTGCCCGCCACGCGCACGCCCGCGTCGGACATGAGCTGCGACAGGATGCGCGTGCCCTCCTCGACCTGGCCGCACCCGATGAGCTCTTCGGCGGCGCGGTGCAGCAACTCGCGGGCCCGGGCGGCGGGGGCGTCGCCCGATGCCTCGAGGTAGGCCTCGGCCGCCTGCTTGCCGGCACCCACCTTGGCGTGCGCGTCGGCCAGGCGGGACAGGATCGTGCGGCGCTCGCGGTTGTTCCAGTCGCCGTACTCCCGCGCGCGCTCGAGCAGCCAGATCGCCTCGTGCACACGGCCCTTGTTGAGCGCGTCGTCGGCGGAGAGCCACGCCACGAGGGCGGCCTTCTGCAGCAGCTGCGCGCCGGCGTAGTGATGGACGAGCCGCTCGGGGTCGAACTCGCCGCGGGCCTCCATCGCGTTGGCGATACGGCCGTGGTAGAGCACGCGCCAGTCGTCCTGGATGCGGTCGAGCACGTACTCGCGCACCTTCTCGGAGCCGATCTCGAGCGTGTCGCCGCCGAGCGCGCCGGTGACGCTCATCAGGTTCATCGCGCGCAGCGTGGTGAGGGCCTTGAACGCCTCGGCGCCGAGGTCGGCGGAGACCATCGCGACCTCGGTGGGCAGCGGCTCTTCGCACAGCGCCAGCACGTGCAGCAGGTGCCGCGCGGGGTCGGGCAGCTGCTTGATCTCGGCGACCGTGATCTCGTTGAGCTCGTCTTCGACGACCGTGGCGCGGCTGTCCTGGAACTCGAGCTGGCGCGCGAGCTCCTTGATGAACTGCGGCACGCCGCCGCTCTCGATGGCGATGCGCCGCACGCGCTCGTCGGAGGCCTCCATCCCGAGCATCTCGGACGCGATGACACACGCCTGCTCGAAGCTCATCGGATCGAGGTCGAGGCTGCGGACGTCGACACCCGCTTCCTGGACCGGCGTCACGAACCGGCGGATGAACACGCTCGGCTCGTCGGCCTGGTACGCGAGCAGCACGAACACCGGGATGTCGGTCGCGAACCGGAGGATCTCGCCGAGAACGCCGGCGCTCTCGGGGTCGCCCCACTGCACGTCGTCGATGAACACGAGCACGGGCACGGTGCGCGCGAGCTCGCGCAGCAGCTCGAACAGCCCCTCGAACGCGCGCTGGCGGAGGGCGGGCGGGTCGAGGCGGTGCAGGTCGGCGGGCTCGGTGAGGCCGAACGCGTCGACCCGCTCGAGCACCGGGAACAGCGTCGCGAGGTACGGCAGGCCGGGATTCGCGAGCTTGCTGACCTCGCGGTGGTCGAGCCGCCGCAGGGCGCGCGAGAGGTTGTCCATCAGGCCGTCGAGCGCCTTGTAGGGCACCGACTCCCACTCGAAGCACCGGCTCTTGAGGATGACGACCTCGTCGCGGCGCTTGAGGCTCTTGATGAACTCGCGCACCAGCGTGGTCTTGCCGATGCCCGCGGGACCGCGGAGCAGCATCGTGACCGCGCGGCCCCACTTCGCGGCCTGGAACCCCTGGAGCAGCTCGTGGTTCTCGGGGTTGCGGTACCGGAAGCGCGGCTGGGCGCGCACCCGCGTCTCGGCCGTGCTCACGAGCGCGCGCGAGCGGAACACCCGCAGGACCTCGGCGGCGTCGGGCCGCTTCTCGGGGTCGCGCGAGAGCAGCCGCACGCAGAGGTCTTCGAGCTCGGGCGGCACCCCGTCGACGTGGGCGCTCGGCGCGGGCGGATCCTCCTCCTGCTTCTTGGTGAGGATCTGGTACAGGTGGCCCGAATACGGCCAGACGCCCGTGAGCGCCTCGTAGAGCATGACGCCCACGCTGTACCAGTCGCTCGCTTCGGTGAGCGGGCGGCCGACCGATTGCTCGGGCGACATGTAGGCCGCGCTGCCCGCGATGTTCTGGTGCAGCGTGCCCTCGGTGTAGTCCTGGTCGATCTCGGCCACGAGCCCGAAGTCGAGGATGACCACGCGGCCCGCATCCGTGACCAGCACGTTCGACGGCTTCAGGTCGCGGTGGATGCGGCCCGCCGTGTGGAGCGTGTGCACGCCCTCGGCGAGCTGCCGCATCGACGACCGGAGCCGGATGAGGTCGGGGAGCGACCGCTTCTTCCGCTTCGGGGGCGGCGCGGGCGTGGCGTCGCGCGCGGCCGCACCGGCGGGGGCGGAGCGATTGAACGAGAGATCGGTCTCGGTGGACGTGCCCCAGGTGTCGGCCGTGCCCGTCTGCGTGCGGCTCTCGCGGTCGGGCTCGTCGCCCCGGCAGAACGTGAGGAAGTCGACGCCTTCGACGAGCTCCATCGTGACGAACCAGCCGGCATCGGCGTTCACGAGCTCGGAGAAGCTGACGAGGTTCGGGTGGTCGAAGTGCGACAGCGCCCGGAACTCCTGCTTCAGACGGTACAGACTGTTGCTGTCGAGATGCCGCAGCGTCTTCAGCGCGACGACGTCACCGTGGCGCCGGTCGCGCACCTTGTAGACCACGCACATCGACCCGGCGCCGAGCTGGTCCAGGACCTCGAACCGCTCGGTGCCCTGGAACGTGTTCGCGAAGGCTGCGGTCTCGGGGGACCCGGTCAACGACGATCCTCGTGGGGGCTCACCGCCGCATCATGCCACAGCGGTCTCAACCACCTGTCGAAGAGTCGAGCACGCGCGCGGGCGCGCCCACGGTCGAACCCTCGGAAGCACCCGCCCGGGCGTCGTAGACCACCCGCATCGGCGTGGCCCGGTAGCCCTCGCGCAGCTTCTCCTCGATGCGCCGCTCGAAGATCTCCTCCGAGATGTCCTCGGACGGGAAGCGGCGCCAGATCCAGCGACCCCGGCTGCCGATCGCGCCGTAGCGCACGTGGTGGACGGCCCCGTCGCGGCCGATCTCCCAGAAGTACCGCCGCGTGCCCGCCGTGGAGTACTCGAAGCGCTGGACCTCGAGGTCGGTGGGACGCTCGGGCTCGTCGTCGTCGTCTTCCTCTTCGGGACGGAGCCGCAGGTCGCCGATCACGCGCAAGCGGCTGTCGAGGAGCGCCCGCTCGGCCGCGGGCGTGACCGCGCCGTCGAGCACGAGCTCTTCGAGCCCTTCGAGCGCACAGAGCATCTGGACGTGGACGCGATCGAGGTCGAGCCCGGAGAGCACCAACCGGCGCGCACACCGGCCGCGCCCGAGCGCCGGGAGCAGCCGCGGCACGGCGTTCCACGAGGGGGTGAGCGTGAGCGAGTCGAGCCCACCGAGCACCCCGGAGCCCGCCAGCGCCTCGACGCTGTTCGCATCGACGCCGTGGATGGCGAGGGATCGGAGGGACGCGGCGCACGCGATGATCCGCTCGGCCCAGCCGGGCGCGAAGCGCAGGTCGAGGTGCTCGAGCCGGGCGATCGCCTCGCAGCCGACCAGGTCGGAGACCCCGCGCACCTTGAGCGTGCGCAGCCGCGGCATCCGCTCGGCCAGCCGATCGAGGTCGAGCGGCTCGGACGGCTGCCAGTCGCCCCCCACGATGCCGGTGTGCACGAACAGCCGGCGCAGCGCGGGAAGGTGGCACGCGGTGACGACCTGCGCGGCCGCGGCGACCTGCAGGTCGACCTCGCGCACCAGCCGCAGCGACTCGGACGCGAGCACCGCAGCCGCGGCGCCCGCCGGGTCGACCCCGCGATGGTCGGATGGCTCGAACCGCGCGGTGCGCACGTACCCGTGGCTCCACGTGACCGCGACCTGGCCGGGGAAGGCGTCGATCGGGCCGTACAGCTCGGCGCGGTGGGCCTCGCGGAGCGCCACCGCCTGCTCGGGCATCCCGGCCAGCTCGAGGGCCAGCACCTCGCCCCGCACGTCGCCGCGGCTCTGCAGCCAGTCGGCGTGCACCGCGAGGGCCACCGGGTCGTCGGGATCCTCTTCGAGGCGCGGCCACGCCGGAGCCGCCGAGCAGGGCGTGCGCTCCGGCACGTTCACGATGCGGCGGTACCCCTGGGAGAGCATGGCCCGCACGGCCTCGTCGTACGACGCCTTCGCGTGGCGCTCGCTGCGGTGCCGCTTGCTGCGCGTGCGCCCCGCCTCGCCGAGGTCGCCGTACCGGAAGGTCAGGACCTCGCCGTCCAGCGCCACCTCCCAGAACTTCCGGAGTCGGCCGTCATCGAGCTCGAAGCGCGCCATGGGCTGTACTCCCCACAGGCCCCTATCCCAGCGGGACGCCCTCCGCTCATGGCATGCTGGCCGGCCGGAGGTCGTATGTCGGTGATCGCGAAGCCCGCGCTCGAGCTGGCCCGCCAGGTGCGCGATCGCGAGGTGAGCCCGGTCGAGCTGCTCGAAGCCCACATCGCGCGGATCGAGCAGGTCAATCCGGCGATCAACGCGGTCGTCGAGAAGCGCTACGAGGCCGCCCGCGAAGAGGCGCGTGCCGCCGAGAGGGCCGTGGGCGCGAAGGGGGCGAAGCTCGGCCCGCTGCACGGCGTCCCCTGCACGGTGAAGGAGTTCCTCGCGGTCGAGGGCCTCAAGCAGACGGGCGGGCTCTACATCCGGCGCGATCACGTCGCGCGACGCAACGCCACGGTCGTCGACCGGCTGCGCGGGGCCGGGGCCATCGTGATGGGCACGACCAACGCGCCCGAGGGCGGGCTCTGGCACGAGACGCACAACCGCGTGTACGGCCGGACGGCCAATCCGCACGACCTCTACCGCACGTCGGGCGGCTCGTCGGGCGGCGAAGGCGCGATCGTCGCGGCGGGCGGCAGCCCGTTCGGCATCGGCTCGGATGTCGGCGGCTCGATCCGCATCCCGTCGGCGTTCTGCGGGATCTTCGGCCACAAGCCGACCCACGGGCTGATCCCGAACACCGGGCACTTCCCCGAGGCCCCGCCCGAGCCGTACATGGCGGTGGGCCCGATGACGCGGTCCGCGCGCGACCTGATGCCGCTGCTGCGCGTGCTGGCCGGCCCCGACGGCGAAGACCCCCACGCCCGCCAATGGGGGCTGGGCGATCCGGATGCCGTCGACCTGTCGGGGCTCACCGTCTACCCCGTCCCCACGAACGGCCAGGCGTCGGTCGCGAAGCACATGCGGGGCGCCGTGATGGACGCGGCCACCGCGCTGCAGAACCGCGGTGCGCGCGTGCGCGAGCTCGAGGTCGGCAAGCTGAAGCACGCGTTCACCATCTGGGCCACGCTGATGTCCGACCTCGGCATCGCGTACGACCAGCTCGTGACCGACGGGGGCGTCGTGCCGCTGCGCACCGAATTCCGCCGCTGGGCGCAGGGCCGCAGCCGCCACACGGGCGCGGTGCTCGCGATGATCGCGCTCGAGCGGGCGCTGCACCGCCTGCCCGACCAGACCGAGCGGATGCGGAGGATGGCGTCCGAGCTGCAGTCCGAGCTCGAGGTCGCGCTCGGCGACCGCGGCGTGCTGCTGCACCCGCCGTTCTCGCGCGTGGCGCCCCACCACCGGCAGATCGGCATCGGGAACCCCGCCGACGCCGGCGTCACCGCGGTGTTCAACATCCTGCAGTTCCCCGTGACCGTCGCGCCCGTCGGCCAGCACGACGGCGTGCCCACGGCCGTGCAGATCATCGGGCGCCGGGGCAACGACCACCTCACCATCGCGGCGGCCATGGCGCTCGAAGACGCCTTCGGCGGCTGGTCGGTCGTCGAGCCGCGGCGCGGGCGCCGGCCCCGGCTCGCCCTCGCGTGACGCCGGCGGCCGACGCGCGGTCGCTCGTCCGGCCCGTGCTGGAGGCGCTGGATCCGCGCCGCGCCGTCCGCGAGCGCCTCGCTGGGTCTCCCCGCCCCGATCGCTACGTGCTGGTGGCCTTCGGGAAGGCTGCGGCGGCCATGGCCCACGGCGCGGTCGACACCTGGGGCCCGCCCGTCGACGGAGTCGTGCTCACGGTCGACGGCACGGCGCTCGGCGCGCCCGACGGCACCGCGCTGCGCATCGCGAGCCACCCGCTGCCCGACGCGCGCGGGGTCGCAGCGACGCGCGAGATCCTCGACCTGGTGCAGCGCTGGGACCTGCCCACGCTCGTGCTCGTCTCGGGCGGCGGCTCCGCCCTGCTCGTCGCGCCCCGTCCACCCGACACGCTCGACTCCATCGCGCGGGGCACGCGCGAACGCCTCGACGGAGGCGCGGACATCGAGGCGCTCAACGCGTGGCGTGCCGCCCGGTCGCTCGTGAAGGGCGGCGGGCTCGCGCGCGCGTGCCGGGGCCCCACGCGAACGCTCGTCGTCCGCGACCTCGACGGCCCGCTCGAGCGCGTCGCCAGCGGCCCGATGAACAGCACCCCGCTCGAGGAGGTGCTGGGCCCCGACGACGCCGTGCGCGCGGCCTCCGCCGTGTGCGCGTCCCTCGGATACACCGTCCACACCGGGCCGTTCGCGACCGGCGAGGCACGGGCGCTCGGCGCCACCGCGCTCGACGGGCTGCCTCCCCGCACGGCGCTCGTCCGGTCCGGCGAGCCCACGGTGACCGTGCGTGGCTCCGGAACCGGCGGCCGGAGCCAGGAGCTCGCCCTGTCCGCCGCCATCGCGTACCGCGGCCGGCCCGACTGGGCGCTGCTCGCGCTCGGCACCGACGGCATCGACGGGCCCACGGATGCCGCCGGGGCGGTGGTCGACGGCACGACCTGGGCCCCCGGTGCCGAAGCCGCGCTCGCCGACAACGACGCGCATCCGTGGCTCGACGCGCGCGGAGCCCTCGTCCGCACCGGCCCCACGGGGACGAACGTCACCGACCTCCAGGTCGTGCTCACAGGCGCTAAGTTCCAGCCATGATGCTGTTCCTCGCGCTGCTCGCCTGCAACGACCCCTGCTCCGCCGGCAACGATCCCACGATGGACATCGGTTGGGGATTCGACCGGTACAACCCCGCCTCCGAAGGTGAAGAGGTCGACCTCGTGTACGGCCAGCAGGGCGGCTTCCACGTCGATCTCGCCGTCTCGACCACCGAGCTCGACATGTCCGACCTCGTCTCGGGCACGTTCACCGGGCGCCTCGATGGCGAATCCGTCGCCGAGGCCCAGCCGTGGTTCAGCCTCGTGTGCGAAGACGACGCGCAGCAGTCGTGGGGGATCCGCCTGATCTTCTGGGAGCTGCTGCCGCCCGACCTCGACGGCCAGACCATCGAGGTCGAGGGCACGGTGCGCGACGCCCGCGGCACCGAGGCCACGGGGTCGAAGTCGTTCCTCGTGAACGACCCGCTCTGACCACGGGTTAGGCCTGGGGCCATGTCCACGCTGCACGCGCTGCTCGCCGAGCGGGCCCGCACGACTCCCGATGCCCTGGCGTACACGTTCCTCGACGGCGACGTGGCGGTCGACCGCACCTGGGCCGATCTGCACGGTCGGGCCGGGCGGATCGCGGGGTCGCTGCGCGAAGCGGGCGTCCAGGCGGGCGACCGCGCCCTGCTGTTGTTCCCCGAGGGCCTCGACTACCTCGAAGCGCTCTACGGCTGCATGCGCGCCGGCGTCCTCGCCGTGCCGGCCCACCCGCCCGACCCGCGCCGGCTCGACCGCACGCTGCCCCGGGTGCACGCCATCCACCGCGACGCCGCGCCTGCGGCGGTCCTCGCGCCGGCGGCCATCCACGCGGCCCTCCGCGACGACCCCGTGCTGGCGGGGGCGGTTCGCCTGGTCCCCGCAGACGGCGCAGGGCGGTTCGACGACGTGGAGGCAGAGCTGGCGTACCTCCAGTACACGTCGGGCTCCACGGCGGATCCGAAGGGCGTCATGGTGAGCCACGCCAACCTGCTCCACCAGCTCGCCGACTTCGACCACGGCTACGCCCACACCGACGATGCCGTGATCGTGAGCTGGATCCCGGCGACCCACGATCTCGGACTCGTCTACGGCCGCTACATGGGGCTCTTCAAGGGCATCCGCACCGTGTTCTTCGACCCGGCGGCGTTCATGGCGCGCCCGCGCCTGTGGCTCGAGGCGCTGACGCGGTTCCGCGGCACGCACTCCCCCTCCCCGAACTTCGGGTTCGAGTACGCCGCGCGACGCGTCACCGACGTGTCGGGCCTCGATCTCGCCCACGTCCGGGTGCTGCTCAACGGCGCAGAGCCCATCCGGAGCCGCAGCGAGGCCGCGTTCGTCGAGCGTTTCGCGCCGGCCGGCCTGCGTCCCGAGGCGGTGACGCACGCCATGGGCATGTCGGAGGCCACCGCGAAGATCGTCACCGAGCCCATCGAGCGCCGCGCGCGGTTCCTGACCGTCGACCCCGACGCGCTCGCCGACAACCGCGCCGTGGAGTCCGACACGGGCATCGAGGTCGCGTCGAACGGCCGCGCACACCTCGACACGGTCGTGCGCATCGTCGATCCCGAGACCTGCGAAGACCTCGGCGAGCACCGGGTGGGCGAGCTGTGGGTCGGCGGCACCACCGTGGCGCAGGGCTACTGGAACCGGCCCGAGGCGACCGAAGCGACGTTCCGCGCGCACACGACGGATGGCGCGGGCCCGTTCCTGCGCACCGGCGACCTCGGGTTCCTGTACGACGGCGAGCTGTTCCTGGTGGGGCGCCGGAAGGACGTGCTCATCATCCGCGGCCAGAACCACCACCCGCAGGACCTCGAGTGGGCCGTCGACGGCGCCCATCCCGCGCTGCGCTCGAACTGCGCCGCCGCGTTCGGCGTGGAGGTCGACGGGGAGGAGGTCGTCGCGCTGGTCGCCGAGGTCCGACCCGAGGACGTCGACACCGTGGACGCCGTGTTCGCGGCGATCCGCGGGCGCCTCGCGGACGCGGGCCTGGCGCCGGGCCACCTCGCGCTGCTCCCGCCGGGCGGCCTGCCGAAGACCTCGTCCGGCAAGATCCGCCGTCGCGAGGCCCAGCGCCGCTTCGTGCACGGCGATCTCGGCGAGATCGCGCGCTGGGACCGACCGGTGGCTCCGGGGGATCGGCGCCCGCCGAAGCCTCCGTCCGACCTGCGGGAGCTGATGGTCCGCGCGACCGCAGCGCTCGTAGGTCTCGACCCGCGGGACATCGAGACCGACCAGCCGTTCAAGGAGCTCGGCCTCGACAGCGTGACGGCGGTCGAGCTCGTCGACACCCTCGGCAAGACGCTCGGCCGCGAGCTCGCCGCGACGCTGTTGTGGGATCACCCCACGATCGACGCCCTCGCGAGGGCCCTCGAGGGCGAGGAACCCGCCGAGGCGGGCCTCCCCGAGACACCATCGAGCATCGAAGACGACGTGGCGGGCATGAGCGAGGCCGAGGCGGAAGCCGCGCTGCTCGCGGAGCTCGACGACCTGTGAGCTTCTTCGGCGCATCGACGGGCACGGGCTCGCGGCTGTTCTGCCTGCCCAACGCGGGCGGCGGGACGGCCGACTTCCGGCGCTGGGTCGTGGCTGGCGCCGAGGTGCTGCCCGCTTGCCTTCCCGGCCGCGAGACGCGCCTGCACGAGCGGCCGTACCGCAGCATGCCGCCGCTCGTCGAAGACCTCGCGGACGACCTGCCGACCGACCGTCCCTATGCGCTGTACGGGCACTCGATGGGCGCGTGGCTCGCGTTCGAGCTCGTGCGCGAGCTGCGGCGGCGCGGCGCGCGCCTCCCGGTGCGCCTGATCGTCGCGGCCCGGCATGCGCCGCAGGTCCCGACGCGCACACCGCCGCTCGGCCGGCTGCCCCAGCAGGCCTTCCTCGACGGCATGCAGGAGCGCTACGGCGCCATCCCCGACGTGCTGCTCGCCGACCCGGAGCTGCTGAAGGCGTTCCTGCCGGCGCTCCGGGCCGACGTCGTGCTGCTCGACGACTACCGGTACACCGAAGAGCCCGCGCTCGACGTGCCGATCGACGTGTTCCACGCGTCCGACGACCCCACCGTCACCCGCGCCGAAGCGGAGGCCTGGGCCGTGCAGACGACGGCGGGCTTCGCGCTCCACGAGGTCCGGGGCGGGCACTTCTTCCTGCGGGAGCCCGGTTTCGACGATGCGATCGCTGCGCTCCTGTAGGTCGCGTTCGGCCACAGCGAACCACAGCGCTCTGTGTCGTCGGAAGGGATCGAGCTTCGAGCGTCCCGGGGCATCACGCAGATGACGCAGAAGGACGCGGATGACGCAGAAACGAGGCCGTCGCGGGTCGACCGTCCTCGTGTCCCCCTCCGTGTTCGGGTCGACTGAGAGGGCCTCCCCGCGGACCGGAATCGGAGCTCACCAGAGCCGCCGGGCGTTTCGGAGGACTCACTCGACGAGCCCCTCGACCAGCTCCACCCACCCAATACCCAATACCCCTCAGAAGAGGTCGAGCTCCCGGGATTCGTGCTCCAGCAGCCACCGCTTGCGCTCCAGCCCGAACGCATACCCGGTGAGGTCGCCGCTGCCGCCGACGACCCGGTGGCACGGGACGAACAGCGGGGCCGGATTCGTCGCGTTGGCGCGCCCCACCGCCCGCGCGACGCTGTGCAGCGATTCGGCGATGTCGCCGTACGTGCGCGTGTCGCCGGGCGGAATCCCGCGCACGGCCTGCCACACGCGCTGCTGGTAGGCCGTCCCCTCGAGCTGGAGCTCGATCGCGTCGAGCGCGCGGAGCTCTCCGGCGAGGTACCGCCGCACGGCGTCGCCTGCGCCGATGGGATCGGCATCGTCCTGCGCTTCCGGGGGCGCGTCGGCGAACGCCACCCGCTGGATGCCCGACTGGCCCTGGATCACGATGTGCCCGATGGGGCTCGGCACCGAGATCGTCCACGGGAACAGCCAGCTCATCGAACCCCCACGTACCGGTGCGCGACACCGCGCTGGTCCCGGGTCAACCCCTCGGCCGGCACGCAGTCCCCGCTCCCGCAGATCGGGTACGGGAACAACAGGTTGCCGCCCAGCGCATCCTCGCACGCCTCGCGCCCGCTGCACGTCGCGGTGTCGCCGAGCGCGTCTGTGTGGGCGAAATCGAGCTCCACCGGGTGGAACAGCCCGAGGAAGTGCGCCGCTTCGTGGGCCATCGCCTCGCCGAACAGCCGCACCTCCTCGTCGTCGAACGCGCCATCCTGCCCGGCGGCCTTCAGCGCGGCGAGGCCGAGCACGGCGCGCGGCCCGTCGAACGCCGCGTTCGGGACGGCCCCCGCGTTGCCGAGAGCGTTCGGGAAGGACGCCAGCTCCTCGCCCACCCACGCGACGAGGTCGTGCCCGTCGCGCAGCGCCGCCGCGTCGCGCAGCGCCGGGTCGCCGAAGAACAGGTCGGGCACCACGACGTCGAGCGCCGCGGTGCGCGTGTCGAGCTCCAGGGTCAGGCCGTGCCGCCCCCACACCTGCTCCCAGCGCGCGGTAGCCGCGAGAGCCCCGTCCCGCAAGGCTGGATCGAGGGCCTCGGGCACGAGCAGCAGGACCCGCACGGTGCCCCGGCGCAGGTCGTCGTCGGTCTTCGTCCGCACGACGGCACGCACCTCCACCCCGTCGAGCGGCACGAGATCGGCGTCCGTCACCGAGGCGGTCAGCGTCCACCCGCCGGACCGCAGCTCTGGATCGACCGCGCGCACGGGCCAGCCGAGCACGCTCTGCGCGGGGGACGCGAGCACGGCCGAGGTGAGCTGCTCCTCACCCACCCAGTCCTGCCACCGGAGCACCGTGCCGTCGGGGCCTTCGAGGGCATCGACCGCGATCCACGCGTCGGCGTCGAGCGCGAACAGCACCGAGGTCGCGTCGTCCAGCTCGACCGCCAGCTCCACGCGGCCGTCCGCGCTGGTCGCCTGCAGCTCGACCTCGCCGGATGCCACGGGAGCGGGCCGGCATGCCAGCACCAGGGTTCCCAACCACACGTCCACAGTCTACCCTCGCCCCGTGTCCGACGGCTCCGACAGACCGGTCGTCGCGCTGCTCCTCCCGCCGAGCGGCCGCCCCCCTCCGCCGCCCGAGCAGCTCCCCATCGGCCGGGCGATGCTCGCGCTCGCCGATCGGCTCCAGATCGTCGTCGGGGGGCAGGTCGAGCACAGGCACCTCGTCGGGCACGTCGCGGTCCCCGGGGGCTGGCGCGAGGCGCGGCTCCGCCCGTCCTCGGCCATCGACCGTTTCCCGAGCTTCACGCAGCCCCTCGCCTACGCGCGCCTGCTGCACGGGCTCGGCGCGGTGCCGGTCCTCAATCCGCCCGCGCTGACCGCACTGCTCCGCGACAAGGTCCGCACGCAGGACGCCCTGCACGGGCTCGGCATGCCCGACCTCGAGACCGACCCGCGCCGCTACCCCGAGGCCCTGGCGCGCTGGGGAGCGGGGTTCCTGAAGCCGCGCTTCGGGAGCTTCGGGAGAGGCGTCCAGCACGTGACCGCCGGCGCTTCGCCCCCCGCGCGCGCCGTGGTGGACGGGGTGGATCAGCCGATGATCCTGCAGCGCGCCGTGCCCCCGCCGCCGGGGTACGGCGGGGTCGCGCTCCGGATCCTGGTCCAACGCGGCGCCGACGGCTGGC
This sequence comes from Alphaproteobacteria bacterium, assembly GCA_020632875.1. Taxonomy (GTDB): domain Bacteria; phylum Myxococcota_A; class UBA796; order UBA796; genus JACKEQ01. The sequence continues at coordinate 26,127 of JACKET010000001.1, read as the reverse complement.
GCGCCTATCCGCCCGTGGCGCGGCACCACCCGCGCGACGCGGTCGTGAACCACGCCCGCGGCGCCGCGGTCTCCGCTGCTGAAGACCGCTTCGGGCCCGACGTCGCGGCCTCCGCGCAGGCCCTGGCGCTCGCGGTGGCGGCGCGCTTCCCCGAGGCGATCGAGCTCGGCGTCGATGCCGTGCTGGATCCGGAGCTGGAGCCCCACGTCATCGAGGTGAACGCCCGTCCCCGCGGCCGTCTGCACGCGCTGGCCGAGGCCGACCCGGACCGCTTCGGTGCCCTCCACGCGCAGGCCTGCGAGCAGCCCTTCCTCGAGCGCTAGAGAGATGATCCGCTTGCGCAGCAAGTGGAGCTTCTCTCGTTGTTCGCCGGAGGGTCCGGGCGGGACAGTCACGCCCGGAAACCGGCGAACCAAGGGGTGTCTAGAGGCGTGAGCCGCGGTAGCGGTTCACGGCTCTAGAACTGGCTCGGCGGGTCGAGGACCCAGACCCCCGAGATGTCCTCGTCCGGCGCTTCGGCCTCGAGCCCGCGGGCGAGCCGGAACCCGATCTGCATGAGCCGGCGGCTGACCTGGGCGCCCTGGCGCACGAAGACGCGGGCCTGGTCGTGGGGGATGTTGCGGAATCCCCCGCGCCAGACGGCCTGAGCGCCGTCGCGCGTGCTGGCCGCGCGGCGCACGGCACGATCCATGTCGACCCGCGGGTTGGCCCGCCAGGCATCCGCGCACCACTGGCCCACGAGACCCGTCATGCCCCGCACGCCGTACACGCTCTCGTCCTGCGGGAAGGCGTGGACGGGCTTGTAGGCGGGCTCCTGCACGCTGCCGCGCACGTCGGCCCACGCGGGATCGAGGTGCTCGCCCATGACGTACGAGCGGCCGTCGACGCCCCGCGCGGCCTTCTCCCACTCGTCCTCCCAGGGGAGGCGCCAGGGGTAGCCGGTGCGCGCCGCGAGCCACTCGGCGTACGCGACGGCGGAGGGCTGGTCGACGCACGTGACCGGGCGATCTGGCAGCCAGGCGTCGTTGTCGGGGTCGCTCGGGGGCCGGAAGAGCCCGTTCGTGTCGCGCGCGTAGCAGGGACCGCCGGCCGTGCGGGGCTGGAAGCGCTCGGCGGCATCCTCGCGTCCCTGGCGCAGCAGATCGTCGAGGAACTCCATGTACTCGGCGTTGGTGACCGGGAAGCGCCGGATCACGAACGGGTCGACCCACACGCGCTGAGTCGGGCGTGGCCCGAGCTGGGTCCAGCCGCCGGGGACGTAGCAGTCTTCGGGGCCGAGCTCGTCGGCGCGCGGCAGGTAGACCGGGATCGGCGCCTTCCCGCCGGGCTCGACGGTGTGGAAGTGCTCGTTCCGCCGGATGCACACGGGGTACTTCACGCGCGCCCGGCCGGGCGCCTCGAGCAGGAGCAACCAAGACCCGAGCCCGAGCGGGTGCCGGTCGAACGGCGTGGTCGGGAGCTCGCCGACGAGCGCGGGGACGAGCCTGCGGTTGTCGGCCTCGAAGCCGAACAGTGTGACCTTCGCGCCGGGAGGACGGGTGCGGAGCGTCACCTCGCCGGTGCCCTCGAGGTACTCGGCGTACTTCCCGCGGTCGTGGTCGCGCAGCAGCTGGGCGTACTGCGCGGTCTCGCGGGCGTCGCCGAGCCGCTCGGCCCGTGCGTGGCAGAAGTGGTAGACGTAGGCCAGGCGCTCGTGGATGTCGATGAGACCGGGCATCTCGTTGAGCGCCGAGCGGAGCAGCTGCAGGCGCTCGAGCCCGATGAGGTCGGCGCGCAGGCGCTCGGCGTCGGCCTTGTCCTGGAGCGCCCAGCCGGCGGCCTTCTTCGCGACGGGCGCGTCGGGCGGGATGCGGTCGAGGATCTCGGCCGCCTCGCGGGCGTACCGCTCGCTCGCCTGGAGCGCGAACTCGACCTCCGGCTGCATGGCGTCGGCCTTGCGCACGATGGCGAGCGCCCGCTCTTCGCGCTCGGCGCCGTCGAGCCAGCCGCGCAGCGCCTCGTGGAGCCGGCTGGCGTCGGGGTAGCGGTCTTCGGGGTCCCGCTCGGTCGCGCGGCGGCAGATCTCGGCGAGGCCCGGCGGGATGGACGTGGGCAGCGGGTCGGGCGGCGCCGCGAGGATGGCCTGGATGACCTCGGTGGCCGAGCCCTCGTAGGGGCGTCGGCCCGTGAGGACCTCGTAGAGCACGGCCCCGACGGCGTACACGTCGCTGGCGGGGCAGATCTCGTCGTGCGCGCCGCGCGCCTGCTCGGGCGGCATGTACGCGGGCGTGCCCACCACCGCGCCCATCTTGGTCTTCAGCTTGCCGAGGTCGGTGACGAGGTGTGCGGTGGTCTCGGGCGAGCCCGTGGCCTTCACGAGACCCCAGTCGAGCAGGATGACCTCGCCGAACTCGCCGATCAGCACGTTGGCGGGCTTGATGTCGCGGTGGATGGCCCCGTGCGCGTGGGCGTACGCGAGGGCTTCGCAGGTGCGCGCGACGATGTCGACGAGCCCGCGCAGGTTGTAGCGGCCGCGCCCCGCCAGGTACTCGAGGATGACCTCTTCGAGCGTGGCGCCGGCGAGCTCTTTCATCGTGAAGAACCACCGACCGTCAGGGAGCTTGCCGATGTCGTGCACCGGCACGACGCCCGGGTGCTGCAGCTGCGCGGTCGCCTGGGCCTCGGCGACGAAACGCACGACCGCGCCGGGCTTGTCGGCGTACTCGGAGCGCAGGATCTTCATCGCGACGAAGCGGTTCAGCACCGTGTCGCGGACGCGCCGGACCTCGCCCATGCCGCCGAGCCCGATCTGCCCGAGGTCGAGGTAGCGCTTCTCGGGCGTCGCGTTGGGCTCGGGGAGGTCGGCCTCTTCGGTCTCGGCGACCGTGAACGCCTGGGTGGTGCGGCCGGAGTACGTGATGCTGTCGACGCTGACCTCGACGGAGTCGAGGCGCATCTTCGCGTCGACGAAGCGCTGGAGGACTCCCGCCTCAGCCTCCGTCAGCCCGTGCTGCTTCGCGTAGATCGCGATCTCGCGGTCCCAGTCCCGTCCCGGCACGCCGCGCAGCATACCGGCCCGCGCCGGGTCAGACGAGCCGTTCGTGTGTGAACTGCCAGTCACCGCGGGTCACGGCCCCGACGGTGTGCCCCGATCCCCGCGCGGTCCAGCGCGTCGTGAGCAGCCCTTCGACCCCGACCGGGCCGCGCGCGTGGATGCGCGCCGTGCTGATCCCGACCTCGGCGCCGAGGCCGTAGCGGTACCCGTCCGCGAATCGCGTGGAGACGTTGTGGAACACGCTCGCGCTGTCGACCCGGGCGAGGAACGCCTCGGCCGCCTTCGGGTCGGACGTGACGATGCTCTCGGTGTGGCCGGACCCGTAGCGGTGGATGTGGTCGATCGCGGCGGTGAGACCGCCCACCAGCGCGACGGACGCGGCGAGATCGCCGTACTCGTGGTGGAAGTCCTCGACGTGCTCGAGGTGGAAGCGCCGCGAGGCGTGGGGACCGCCGTACAGCCGGACACCCGCGCGCTTCAGGGCCGCGACGAGCGCGTCGGCGTGGGGGTAGGCGTCGTGGACGAGCAGCGTCTCCATCGCGTTGCAGGCCGCGGGGTAGTCGGTCTTGCTGTCGAGGACGATGGCCTCCGCCATGGCCGGGTCGGCGGCCTTGTCGACGTACACGTGACAGACGCCGTCGGCGTGCCCGAGGACGGGGATGCGCGTGCTCTGCTGGACGTGCCGGACGAGCGCGTTGCCGCCGCGCGGGATGACGAGGTCGATGACGTCGTCGAGCTCGAGCAGCTCGGAGATCTGGGAGCGGGTCTCGACGAGCCCCACGACATCGGGCGACAGCGGGCTCAGCGCCTCGGCGAGCACGCGGTGGAGGACGCGGTTGGAGTGCAGAGCCTCCTTCCCGCCCTTCAGGAGGAGCCCGTTGCCCGACTTCACGGCGAGACCCGCGACCTGCACGAGGGCGTCGGGGCGCGACTCGAAGATGACGAGCAGCACGCCGATGGGCACGGTGCGCTGCTCGAGCTCGAGGCCCTCTCCGAGGCGGGTCTTGCGGAGGAGCCGGCCGATCGGGTCGTCCGCGGCGGCCAGGGTGCGCAGGCCCTCGACCAGGCCTTCGATCTTGCGGTCGGACAGCGGGAGGCGCGCGGCGAGCGCCTCGGACATGCGCCCCTGCGCGACGAGGTCGGCCGCCGCGGCGACATCCTCGGCGTTCGCCTTCTGGATCTCGGCCCGGCGTGCATCGAGCGCGGCGGCCATGCGCTCGAGCGCGGCGGAGCGCTCGGCACCGGACCGCGAGGCCAGCTCGCGCCCCGCGCGGCGGGCGGCCAGCGCCATGGCCCTCATGACGCGAGGTCCGCGAGGATGGCGATGTCGTTCCGGTGCAGCACGGTCCCCCGCTCCTTCTCGAGCCCCGCGCGGATCGCCTGGCTCGACTGGCCCACGATGCCGCGCGCCACGACCGATCCGTCACACGCGACCTCGACCACGGCACCTGGCTCGAAGTCGCCGTCCACGCGCACGACGCCTGGCCACAGCAGGCTGGCGCCCCGCTCGACGAGGGCCTGGCGCGCGCCCGCGTTCACGACGAGCGTGCCGGCGGGCGCGGTGGCGAACGCGATCCACTGGCGGCGGCGGTTCATCCCGGCGAGCGGCGGGAAGCGCGTGCCCACCGGCTCCTCGCGGACGACGCGCCACACGCAGCCGTCCGTCAGCCCGCTGGAGATCACCGCTTCGACACCGGCCTTCGCCGCGATGCGCGCCGCGGCGACCTTGCTCTGGATGCCGCCGGTGCCGGCGCGGCTCGGGTCGCCCGCGCGGAACTTCGCGCTCTCGCTCCACACGGCGATGCGCTCGGCGCCCTCGGTGCCCGGCGGGGCCGTGTAGACGGCGTCGACGTCCGACAGCAGGACGAGCAGATCGGCACCCAGGTTGCTCGCGACGAGCGCGCCCAGGCGGTCGTTGTCGCCGAACACCTTCCCGGTGAGCGCGAGCTCGGCGGTGCTGACGACGTCGTTCTCGTTGATGACCGGCACCACACCGAGCTGGAGGAGGCGCTCCAGCGCGACGGCGAGGTTCAGGTAGTGGCTGCGGTGGTGGAAGTCGGACTCGGTGAGCAACACCTGCGCGCAGTACCGCCCCTGCCTGCGGAACAGCCCGTCGTACAGGGCGATCAGCGACCCCTGGCCCGTCGCAGCGGCGGCCTGGCGGTCGGCGAGCTCGGTGGGCCGCGGGATCCCCAGGCGCGCGGCGCCGAGCCCGACCGCACCGGAGCTGACGAGCAACACCTGGTGCCCGGCGTCGGCCAGCTCGCACAGCTGCTCGACCAGCGAGCCGAGCCGGCCGAGGGCGAGCTTGCCGTCGGGCCGCGAGACCACGGCGGTGCCCACCTTCACGACGATGCGCTTCACGGCAGCGCCTGGGTCGGGAACGGCGCGGGGAAGTCGCTCGGCGTGAACGCCGCGTACGGTGCGAACGCCGAGTCGGCGGTGATCAGGAACTCGACCGGCGCGTTCTGCTGGGAGAACAGGTAGTACCGGCTGTGATCGAGCCCGGCGCCATCCGGGTGGCGCCCGACGAACAGGAGCTCGCGGTAGCCGTAGCCCTCGGGCAGGGCGACGACGCGCGCGCCGTACGACGGGATGTCGAACCCGAGGAAGTGCGCGAGCGCCGGGTCGCCGTCGAAGAACAGGCGGTCGCTCTGCCCGGCGCCGTCGGTGAGGACGACGAGATCCTCGGCCGTTCCGGTATTGTCGAGGGGGTACCACAACAGCGCCGTGACGTTCGTGCCGGGCAGCTCGTCGAGGCGCGTGTACAGCCCGGTGTCGAGCTCCCACACGCTGACGCCCTCGTTCGCCGTGTTCGGCTGGTGCGCGAAGGCCACGCGGCGGTCGCCGGAGATGTCGACCTGCACCGCACCCGTGACCGGCACCGTCGCGAGGGTGGGTACGCGCGTCAGCAGCTGCACGACGAGCGATGCGGTGCTGTCGACGGGCGCGCCCGTCGTGCCGGACCGCTCGCTCGCGACGGCCAGCTCGGGGCCCGCCACGCCGTCGAGATCGCCGATGGCCACGGCCCGCGGACCGCTCGTCGCGAACGTCGCCATCACGAAGCTGCGCGAGCATGCGCCGAAGCCGTCGGGCGTTCCGAAGTGCACGGCCGACGTCGTGTCGTACGCGCCGGCGTCCTCCGAGTCGACCACCACGAGATCGACGCAGCCGTCGAGGTCGAAGTCGCCCTGGTCGACGATGTCGCCCGGCCCGAGGTCGGTGCTGGCGAGGGGACTGGCGCCGCCCCACCAGATGGTGGCGCTGCCGTCGCTCCCGACGAGCGCGTCCTGCACGCCGTCCTGGTCGAAGTCCCCGACGGTCACGCCCCCTCCGCCGACGGCCGCGAGGGTCTCGTTGCCGCCCGACGGGCTCGCGAGGTCCCACTCCACCACCGTCGACGTGGGGTACACGAGCAGCGCGTCGAGCAGCCCGTTCCCGTCGAGGTCGAGGTACTCCATCGCGTCGGGCACGGAAGCCCACGTGCGCAGCGTGGTGAAGGTCGGCGGCAGCGCGAGCGGGTCGTCGATGGCCACGATGCCGTCGCCGGACGCCACGAGCAGCTCGGTGGCCGTGTCGCAGTCGGCCCCGCACGCCGTGGAGAGGTCGCAGTTGTCGTCGTACGGCGTCGCCGGGTCCTCCATCTGGCCCGGATGGATCTGCGCCGCGTTCGGCCCGGTCTCGTCGCAGTCCTCGGGCAGCCCCCACCCCGGGTAGGGCAGCTCGCAGACGGTCACGACGGTCGACAGGAAGCCGTCGTTCAGGCCCCAGCCGTCGCCGTCGTCGTCGGGGTACAGGAACACCACGGCCGCGTCGTCGTCCCAGCTGATGTTGCAGTTCTGATCGAGGTTGTCGCACTGGTCGTCGGGGGCCAGCGGGTAGAACGTGGGGTCGGTGTCGTCGCAGTCGTCGCTGCTCGACGACACCGGCGTGGCGGGAGGCGGGTCGAGCGGGCACTGGTACGCGCCGGGGTCGCCTTCGGCGCCGAACCCGTCCTCGTCGAGGTCGGGGAACACCCACTCGCCCAGCGAAGCGGCGCTTTCGGCGTCGAGGTCGTCGCAGTCCCCGTCGGCGTCGGTGCGCGCGATCAGGCCGTCGCCATCGCAGTCTTCTTCGAGGAACCGGAGATCGAGCGGGTACACCGCGAGCGGCGCGCTGCAGTGGCCCACGCCGACCTCGAGCTGCAGCTGCCAGCCCTCCTTCAGCTGCCCGTCGATGCAGGTGGTGAGCTCGGTCGCGTCGACGACCCAGTCCCCGCCGCCGTCGTAGGCCATCGGCACGCGCACGCAGTCGTGGTCGGCCTGGTTCGCGATGCACGCCGCGGCGTTCACGTACATCCGCTCCGGCGCGGTCGCGACGAGCTCGAGCTCGGCCTCGAACCGCTCCGTGGTGGCGTAGAGAACAGACGGGAGCGTCGCGGGGTCGGCGCCATCGATGGTGATCGTGGGGTCGGTGTCGGTGAGGACGACGACGTCGTGCTCGAACCGGTACTTCGCCGGGGGCGCCTCGATCACGAGCTCCATCGACAGCTGGCACGTGGGGAGATTGCAGCTGTCGGCGATGGCCTGGGCCGGGAGATCGAAGGTGCGCGTGGTGCCGGAGCCGTCGAGCGGCGAGCTTCCGAACGCGCCGCCGAGGTCCCATTCGATGGACCGCACACCGTCGAGCGGGGACGCGAGAGTGAGCTCGATCGTCGCGTCGCCACAGGGGGCGAGCGGATCGGGGACATCGGTGACCTGGACGCGCGGCCCGGTGACCGGCGGGAGCTCGGGGGTGCCCTTGCAGGCGAGGAGGGAGAGCAGGAGGACGGACATGGGGAGGGCTCCGGGAGGGAACCGAGTTCTAACGCAGGACGGCATTCCCCGGGGTGGCCTCAGCGGGGTCAGACCCCAGAGCGGCCGGCCTCAGTGGGGTCAGACCCCGGAGCGGCCGGCCTCAGTGGGGTCAGACCGGTCAGACCCCAGAGCGGCCACCTGGAGTGCCGGCCGTCCGGAAATGTCACGGCGGGCAATTCGCGGCCCGGTGCCACGTAGGCAGTGGCGAGGGTCCCGGTCACCGCGCCCTACGCGCACCCATCGCAACCCCCGGGCGCGGTGACCCGGGCCCTGCTCCGCCCTACAGGAACCGCCGCCGCACCAGCGTCACCACCGCCAGCAGCGCGGCGAGGCCGGGCACGAAGACGATGCTGACGAGACACAGCATCCCGGCTTCGATCCCGGTGATCTCGAGCGTCTCGGCCGGCTGGGGTCGCTCGCCGATCTGGTCCTCTTCGTCGACCAGCCAGGCCAGCGTGTTCAGGAACAGGTCGCGGTTGTTGCCGAGCGTGTAGAGCTGGTTCGTCGCCCAGTCGGTGTCGCCGAACACCACGAGCCGGCCGCCGGGCTTCGGAGCGAAGTCGGACGGCACCGCGCGGCCGAGGTCGGAGCGCAGGTCGACGGGCTCGGAGCCGAACGGCAGCTTCGGGACACCGTCTTCGACCGGAGGGCTGCCCTCTGGCGGCGTGACGACGTGCAGCACGGTCGGATCGGCGATCTCGGCCCACACCGCGACCGGCACCTCCCCCACCACCTCGGTGTCGAGGTCGGGCTGCGGCTCCTTGAGGGGCTCGGTCTCGCCCCACGACTCCACGCTCGCGCGGAGCAGCGGGTGGGACGTGATGCCCTGGACGTCCTCGGCGGAACGGACGGACCGCGCGACCCGCAGCACCACCGACGCGCCGAGCGACTCGGTGATGGCGTGGTGCACGATGCCCTGGCCCGAGAGCACCAGCACGCTGCCGTCGTCGACGCCCACGAGGCTGTTGCGCGGGTCGGGGTCGACGACGAGGTCGTTGCCCGCGAGCACCCCGAAGCGCTCGAGGTCGGCGACGAATCCGTCCGGTGTGGGCGGAGGCGGCAGGCGCTCGAGAGCCGCGGCGGCCGCGTACAGGATGGGCGGATCGTCGAGGAGCACCATCACGCGCCCGCCCTCGGCGAGGTACGCCGCCAGCGCCTCGCGCTCGAAGGGCAGCCAGTCGTTCAGCGGCCGCGCCACGACGAGCGCCTCGCACTTGCGGTCGATGCCCTCGGTCGCGATGTTCGCGCGCAGGAACTGGAAGTTCAGCGACTCGGCGGCCAGCACGACGCCACCGAGCCCATCGGCGGTGAGCTCGTCGTCGGGGTCGGCCTCGCCGTGCCCCACGGCCCAGCAGACGATGTGGTCCTCGTCGGACTGCACGATGACGAGCTTCTGCGTGATCTGCTCTTCGGTGAGGTCGCTCTCGAGCCGCTGGATGCGGTCGCCCTGCTGCAGCACCAGCGTGTGGCTCGACGTCACGTCGTACAGCTGGGCCTTCTGCGGGTTCGACATCGGGTCGATCCACTCGACCTGCACCGCGTCGGACGCCTCGTCGTACAGCCGGAGCAGCCGCTCGGCGCGCACGTCGCCGGACATCCCGAAGAACGCCAGGAACCGCACGGGCTCGTCGAGGCCGGCGATCACCTTGAGCGTGTGCTCGGAGAGCGTGTAGTCGCCCTGCTCGGTGAAGTCCCAGGTCTTGTCGTAGCGCTCGGCGAGCGAGAACCCGACGATGCCGATCATGACCATCACGATCTGGAGCAGCAGGCTGCCCGTCGTGTAGCTGAACGACCGCTGCGACGCGGTGTTCTTGAGGTTCTCGCGGTCGAGGCCCGCGTAGACCAGCAGAAGCACGGCACCCGCGACGAGGAAGCCCGTGACGCGCCCGTCGAACCGCTCGAGCAGCCAGTAGACGCTGACCGACGCCAGCAGGCAGAGACCGCCCGCGAAGCCGAACACCCAGGCCCACCGGCGGAGCATCACCTCCATCGGAACGACTCCAGCCGCTGGTGGGTGACGAACAGCGCGACGAGCGTCAGCAGCACGAAGTACGCGAGGTCGGACACGCGGACGATGCCCGTCAGGAGCTCCGACAGGTGCGACGACAGGGCGATCTTCGCCTGCCAGTCGTCGGGCGTGTCGGCGAGCACCGACACCAGGAACAGCGCGAGCGACGCGCCGAGCGTCAGCACGCTCGCGACGATCTGGTTCGACGTGTACGCGCTGAACACCATGCCGATCGCGATCAGCACGGAGCCCATGAGCAGCAGCGTGGCGTAGCCGAGCGCGAACGAGGGCAGGTGCGGGTCGCCGAACAGCGCGAGGCTGACGGGGTAGTGCGCGGTGCAGAGCATGAGCATCGCGAGGAAGCCCATCGCACCGAGGTACTTGCCGAGCACGATCTCGAGCACCGACACGGGCGACGTGAAGAGCAGCTCCATCGTGTGCTGCTTCAGCTCGTCGGCGAACAGCCGCATGGAGATGGCTGGCGCGATCATCAGCACGACGATCGAGCAGCTGCCGAAGAACTCGCTCACGAGCATCGGGAGCTGCATCTCGGGCGCGCCGTACGGGTTGTAGACGAGGTCGGTGCTGCGCTCGACGTACGCGACGACGCCCGCGAACCAGAACACGCCCGTCACGAGCAGGTACGCGGTGAGCACGAGCCAGCCGATGGTCGTGCTGAACATCGCCTCGATCTCGCGGCGCGCGATCCAGAAGACCTTCACGCGTCCTCCTTCGTGAGGCGGATGAACACGTCTTCGAGCTGGTGCTGCGACCGCAGCTCGAGCAGGCCGAACGGGACGGCGACGCGCGCGACCTCTTCGCGGATGTCGCGGTCGGACGACACGTGCAGCCGGCCCTTCCCGGTCTCGGTGACCTTCTGCACGCCCTCGATCGCCGCGAGGGTCTGACGCAGGGCGTCTTCGAAGCGCGCGACCACGAGGCTCACGGCCTGGCCGGTGCCCTCGAGGTCGTGCACGTCGCCCTGCAGCTTGATCTGGCCCTGGTCGATGATCACGACGCGGTCGCAGATCGCCTCGACCTCGGGGAGCACGTGCGTCGACAGGATGACCGTGGTGTCGCCCTCGGCCAGGCCCCGCACGAGCGAGCGGATCTGGACGCGCTGCGCGGGATCGAGGCCGCTGGCGGGCTCGTCGAGGATGAGGACCTTCGGCTCGTGCACGAGGGCCTGGGCGATGCCCACGCGCTGGCGGTAGCCCTTCGAGAGGTGCTCGATCAGCCGGTGCGCGACGGGTTCGAGCCCGACCTGCTCGATGACCTTCTCGACGCGGCCGGCCGGGTCGTTCGCGCTCTTGATGCGCGCGGCGAAGCGCAGGTAGGCCCGCACGGTCATCTCGGTGTAGAGCGGCGGGCGCTCGGGCAGGTAGCCGACGAGCTCCTTCACGGCGCGCGGGTTCTCGAGCACGTCGATCCCGCCGACGAGCGCGCGGCCCGAGGTCGCCCCGAGCGCGCCGGCGAGGATGCGCATCGTGGTGCTCTTCCCGGCGCCGTTGGGACCGAGGAAGCCCACGATCTCGCCCTTCCCCACGGTGAACGAGAGGCCGTCGATGGCCTTCGTCGCGCCGTAGACCTTGGTGAGCTGGTCCACTTCGATCATGGACGCCGGGTTAATTCCGCCCGGCACCGCCCGCAAGCGGGCGTGGTCCGGCCGGAATCGCAACCGCCGAACGTCTCGACGGGACCTCGGTACCCCCTGTGAACACGGCTGAAACGCCGCGTTCCGGGGTCAGCGGAGAACGACGCGCTTCTTCCCGCGCACGACCTCGACCGAGCCCCACGAGGTCGCGAGCCCCGCCCACGCCTCGTGCGGGACGGGAGGCAGCCACACGCTGCCCGGCACGGGCTCGCGGTCGACGGGCAGCGGGCCGAGCGACACGACGACATCGCCGACCTTCACGGGCTCGGTCGCGCGCACCACCCGGCCGTCGTCGTCGACCTCGAAGTCGAAGACGCGGTCGGTGTCCGGGATGCGCACCGGGAATTCCTTCACCGCGACGAGCTCGCGCGGAGCCCCGACGTGCGGCCCCTCCACACGGACCGTCGAGCCGTGCATGCCGGCCAGGTACCAGCGGCCGAGCAGGTCGGTCAGCGCGGTGCACGAGAACGCCGTGTCGTCGGCGTCACATGGCGCGGAGACGCGGGTACCCGCGGCCGGCCAGCCGTCGGCGCGGATCAGCGTGCCACTCGCGGGGACTCCGTGCGGACCGGCCGGAACGCCCTGGAACGGCGCGATCTGCTGCGTGTCGAAGGCCACCCACGCGATCAGACGGCCCGAGCGCAGCAACAGCTGCTGGCCGTCGGGACGCAGGGCGGCGCCCTCGACCCCCGCGATCGGCCACTCCCAGACGCGCCTCTTGCCGTCGTGCAGCTCGATGCCGTCGGCGTTCCAGCGCGCCGCACGGCCGTTCCGGCTGCTCGCCGGTTGCACCGTGTCGTCGAGGTCGGCGGAGAGGACCGGCAGGCTCGGCACCTCGTCCGTCCAGCCCACGCGCATCGGGGTGTCGGCGGGCACCGTGAAGAACCGGATGCCGATGGACTGCAGCTTGCCGCGCCCCGGAGGAGTGGCGTCGACCCACTGCCACGGCGTCGCGGGCTCGAGCTCCTGCATCCAGTCGCAGGCGAGCGGGTTGAACGCGGTGCAGGCGACCTCGAGCCAGCCGCGGTCGTCGTCGGAGAGCGGGTCCTTCCGGGCCTCGTCGCAGGAGTGGCGGCCGAGGCAGGCGCGCATCCGCAGGGCCGGGCCGAGCGCGGCAGGCACGACCTCCGCGGCGGCGACGCAGGTGTCCGGGTTGGTGAAGCAGCGATGCACCACCGACGTGTCGGGCCCGGCGGTCAGGACGCCGCCCCCTCCGATCGGATCGGGCCCCTCCACGAAGTACGGGAGCCCGGGCTCCAGCACCCGGTCGGTCGCGTACACGGCGGTGCCGTCCTCCCGGGTCTCGACGCGCTCGAGCACCGCGACCTCGACGTTCCGGAGGCGCAGCGAGAGGGGCGCGTTCGGGACGGGGACGTCGAAGTGACTGACCGGCCCGCCGGGGGCGGAGCTCGCGCCCTCGCAGCTGACGAGGACGCGGGTGCCGGGCCCGTCCGGCAGCAGAGCCGCACCACAGGTGGACATCGCGGACGCGTGGGCGGCATTCAGGGCGAGCAGCAACATCGGGTCTCCAGCGGACGCACGAGACGACGTCGAGGGGCAGCCTATTCGGGTCCCGACGCCGGCTGGGGCTCCGACGCGACGACCTCGAACCGCGTGCGCCCGACCTCGCGGCCCTCGGGCGTCTCGATCCGCACGCGCCACGCGCCCGGCTGGACGTTCCGCTTGCGCGTCCAGCTCCGCCAGCCCTGAGAACGCCCGCCCTGCATCTGCTGGTCGATGCGGTCGGTCTGGACCCACGCGCCCTGCACGTCGTCCCAGTGCTCCCAGACCGCGGTGAGCACGAGATCCACGTCGGGAGGCGCGAAGACCGCCGTGTAGACGGCCACCGTCTGCCCGGGTGCCCACGTGATGCTCGGCGGGCCCAGGAGGATCTGGAGGAACGCCGCGCGCCGGTGCGGCTCGACCAGCGCGTAGTCCCCCTCCACCCGCTGGACGTCGCGCGCCAGCACGGCCTCGCGGAGCACGAGCGGGAGGGGCGGCACCACGCCGAGCCAGATGAGGATCAAGAGCGCCAGCACGCCGCCCGCTCCGGACAGCGCGGGCACGGCCCGATCGCGCACCCACCCCTTCTTCCGCTTCGTCGGGCCGGTCTCGATGGCGAACAGCAGGAAGCCCGTCGCGAGCGTCGCGCCGACGAGCCCGAGCCCCACGCCGACCAGGGTGTGGAACAGGATCGGTGTGACCAGCGAGACCAGCTGGAACGCCAGGAACGCGACCATCGCGAACCGCACGACCGACCCGCGCAGCGCCGTCACCCCCGCTTCGTTCGCGGCGGCGAGGCCCAACAGCAGCCCCACGAAGAGGGCCGTCGGTCCGGGGTGGGTGGCGCGCAGCACCGTGATCCCGAGCGCCGAGAGCAGGGCGCCGAGGCAGAACGATGCGGCCAGATCGAGCACCCAGGCCCGCTTCACGAGGACCTCGGGCACCCACCGCTCGCGCTCGACCCGCATCTGGAACGCGAACGCCACGACGAGCCACGCGAAGTACGTGACGAGCAGCAGGTGGTCGAGCGTGCGGTCGATCCGCAGCGTCAGGTAGTCCCACAGCACGCCGCCGAGGAACATCAGCGGCTTCACGCCGTGCCGCCAGCGACCCCACGCCGCCCGGACCCGCGCCAGCACGGGGTTGTCGGGCGCCGCGGCCGAGCTCACAAGGTCATCCCGTGGAACCAGACCCACGCGGGGTCGCCGCTGGCCGTGATCGACACGGAGTAGTGCGGCCCGTTCACGTTGCTCGACTCGCAGTACTTCGTCTTCCAGCGGCCGGGATCGGGGATCTTCCAGGACGTCGCGTCGCCGAGGATCTTGAACACCGGGGGCTGCGTCTCGGGCGTGAAGCCCGTGGGCAGGTCGCACGGCAGCGCGAGCTGATCGAACCACGGGTCGGCCTCTGCGCGCGGGATGCTGGCCTCGCCGTTCAGCAGCCAGTCGATGGCCGTCGTCTCGATGACGTGGGCATCGGACGCGCCGCTCGGAAGCGGCGTTCCGGCGATTCCCCCCAGCCGCGCGAGCGCCTCGGCGCCCCCATACTCCACCGGCTCCATGAACCCTCCGCCACACGCGAGCACGCCGACCAGCACGGCGATTCCGCACACCTTCCGCATCGGTCCTCCCCGAGCCCGCCCTCGAGTTGCGTAGCATGGAGCCATGTCCGAGAACCAGCAGATGCTGATGATGATCTCCGCGGTCGTCGCCGCGTTCTTCATCGCCGGAGGGGGCGCGCTCTGCCGCGGCCGTCCCGAGCCGATGCCCTCGTGGGAGGACTCGCCCGAGCACCAGGAGATGATGGCCGAGGTCGCCCGGATGAAGGCCGAGCGCGAGGCGCGCCTGAACCCGAAGGAGCCCGAGGCGAAGCGCGTTCCCGGGGCGTACTACCCCGAAGACCTCGGCGAGGCGGACGAAGGCGGGATCGACCCGCTGATCCTCGCGGCGGTCGGCGGCGGGCTCGTCTTCGGGCTCGTGGGGGCCGGTGCCTTCCTGATGATGGGCGGCCTCGGCAGCCGCGACGAGAAGGAACCCGTCAGCGAAGAGCCCCCAGCCGACGTGTGAACGCGGCGTGGTTCGCGGCGCTCTGCCGCCCCGCGTCGGGGATGGCGAACACGACGTGGTCGAAGTCTCCACCGAACGCGGGGAGGGCTTCGAGGAACGCCGCGGCGACGCGGTCGGGGTCGTTGCCGAAGGCCCCGCAGCCCCAGGCGCCGAGGAGCACGGTGCGGCGGCCGTGGGCGCGCGCGAGCGCGAGGACGTTCGACCAGCGCCGGACGAGGATCGCGGAGAGCGTCTCGCCCGACACCCCCCGGCTGGCGCCCGCATTCGGGGCCGGAGCCGTGATCACGTCCGCCAGGAAGGGGGTCTCGAGCAGGTCGCCCGTCCCGCGGAGCTTGAAGAACGGCACGCCGGGGCTGTAGATGGAGGCGTCGGTGTAGAGGTTGTCGGGATGCCGCCGGTTCGGCTGGTAGTAGGCGGACATCTGCGGCTCGAGGCACGGGTACAGCGCGGAGCAGCGGCACAGGTCCTCCTCCTGCGCCTTCGCGCCGTTCAGGAAGCCGCCGCCGGGGTTCCGCGCGCTGGCGAAGTTCAGCAGGGCGACCCCGGGAGCGAGGGGCTGCGCCGCCACCTGCGTCGTGGCGTCGACCACGGTGACCTCCGGGAGGGGGCCGTCGTGCCGGGCCTCGCGGAGCGCATCGAGCTCGGCGGGCGCGTACGTGCGGGTCGCGGCGGCGGCACGGGTCGCGTCCGCGCCGATGGAGACGGACTTCCCGGAGGGGGCCGTGTACTCCCCCGCTCCGACGAGCGCGAGGGTGTCGAGCGCGAGCTGCTTCAGGGACACGGGACCTCCATGGGATGCGCCCGGGCCCGGCGACGGATAGCCGGCCTCGGATGGACCCTGCGCGAGTGCCGTACCATACGCGGAAGCTGGTGGAAGCCGTCCTCGCGGACTGGCCCGCGCACGGCGACACGCTGGCGAAGAGCTTCGCCGACCGGTCCGACGCCACCCACGCGCACGTCGAGCGCACCGCCGAGCTGGTGCTGAAGCTCGCCGACCTCGACGACCTGGTGCGCGGCTACCGGTGGATGTGCGACATGGTCTTCGAGGAGGAGCTCGGCTTCCGGCGGACGGGCCGCTACCGGCACGCGAGCTTCGCGGAGGTCGACCGGCTCGTGTACCAGGATCGCGCCGCGATGACCGCGTACATGCACGGCCTGCTCGCGTCCGAGGTGCTGTGGGTGCAGCACGCGCGGTCGCTCGAGTACTTCGTCGAGCGCTTCCTGCCCGGCAACCGCGAGGGCTACCGGCACCTCGAGGTGGGGCCGGGCCACGGCATCCTGTTCTGGTACGCGGCGTCCGACCCGCGCTGCAGCGCGCTCGTCGGCTACGACATCAGCCCGACGAGCCTCGACGCCACGCGGCGCTGCCTCGAGACCCTCGGCGTCGACCGGCCCTTCGCGCTCGAAGCGCGCGACATCACCGCCCCGCTCGGGGTCTCCGAGCCCTTCGACAGCATCGCGATCAGCGAGGTGTGCGAGCACCTCGAAGACCCCGTGGCGGCGCTGCGCTCGCTGCGCGGCATCCTCGCGCCCGGCGGCCGGATGTACGTGAACGTGCCGATCAACGCGCCCGCCATCGACCACATCACGCTGCTCGAGACCCCCGAAGCGGCCGTCGAGATGGTCGAATCCGCGGGGTTCCGCGTGCTCGACCCGCTGTTCGCGCCGCCTGCGGGCTACGACCTCGCGCGGGCCCGGAAGCGCAAGGCGAGCGTGTCCGTCGCGCTCACCGCGGTGCCGGCGTGATCGATCTGGCCTTCCACCACGTGGGGGTCGGCACGACCACGTTCGAGCGCGCCATCGCGACGTACGAGGCGCTCGGGTACGCCTTGCGCTGCAACGTCGACGACCCAGGCCTGCACGTGCGTGTCGCGTTCCTCGCGCGTCCCGGGCACCCGCTCGTCGAGATCGTCGCGCCGCTCGGCGACGACCATCCGCTGAAGAGCCTGATCGCCCGCAAGCAGCTGCCCTCGCCGTACCACACCTGCTACGCGGTGCCCGACCTCGACGCGGCCGCCGCCCGGCTCCGCGAGCTCGGCTTCCTCCCGCTCGGCGAGCCCGCGCCGGCCCTCGCGCTCGGCGGGGCGCGCATCCAGTACCTGTACGGCGGTGCGGTCGGGCTGGTCGAGCTGGCGGAGTCCCCGGCGCCGGAGTGGGCGTGACCGACGTGGAGGCGCTGATCGCGGCGGGGGAAGCCGCGCTGCGCGCCCGTGCGCGCGAGCTGCAGATGCGGTCCGACATCGCGGAGCTCGTCCGCGTCGCCGAGGCCCTGCTCGCCGGAGCGCCGCCCTCCCTCGGGCGCCCGATGGCCGCGGCGTTCCTGTTCGCCGCGCGCGAGCACGACCGCGCCGCCGCGCTCTACGAGGCCTGGCTCGAGGATGCCGAGGCTCCCGCGGCCTGGCATTTGGCGAACCTCGCCGCGTCCCACCGCAAGCGAGGGGATGCAGAGGGCGTACGGCGCGCGGTGGCGCGCTTCCATCCGTGGGACCTCGACCCCGACGCCCGACGCACCGCGGCGCGCGCGCTCGCCGCGTTCCCGGCGACGGGCCGCACGCTCCGGGTCGCGCTGATGTGCACGTTCACCGCGGATCAGCTGGAGCCTTCGCTGCGCGTCGGTGCCGCGGCGCTCGGCCTGTCGCTCGAGCTGTACGTCGGCGAGATGGACCTGCTGCGCGCGGAGATCGCCGACCCGGCCTCCGGGCTCTACGCCTTCGCGCCCGACGTGGTGATCCTCGGCACCACCTGGCGCGACCTCGAACCCCACGACCCGGACGCGCAGGCCGACGCCTGGATGGGCCTGTGGCGCGTGCTCCTCGACCGCACCTCCGCGCAGGTCCTCCAGCACACGTTCGACACGCCCCCCCACGCGCCGCTCGGCCACCTCGACGCGTCCCACGGCCTCGCCCTCGCGGCGGCCCGCATCAACGCGCGCTTCGCGGAAGCCACCCCCGCACGCGTCAGCCTCGTCGACCACGCCGGGGCCGTCGCGCGCTTCGGGGCCGAGCGGTGGTGCGATCCGCGCCAGTGGGCGTGGGCGAAGCAGGCCGTCACCCCCGAGGCCGCGCCCGTCCTCGTCGAGGAGATCCTCGCGGTGCTCCGCGCGCTGACGGGCCGCGCGAAGAAGGTCCTCGTCCTCGACCTCGACCACACGCTGTGGGGCGGCGTCGTCGGAGAGGACGGTGTGGCCGGGCTCTCCATCGGGCCCCCGTCCGCCGAGGGCGAAGCGCACCAGGCCCTCCAGCGCTACGCGAAGGCCCTCGAGCGCCGCGGCGTCCTGCTCGCGGTGTGCTCGAAGAACAACCCCGAGGACGCCCGGGCGCCGTTCGAGCAGCTCGACGACATGGTGCTGCGCCTCGACGATTTCGTGGCGTTCGAGGCGAGCTGGGACCCGAAGCCCGACCGCATCCGCGCCATGGCCGCGACCCTCGAGCTCGGCCTCGACAGCTTCGTGTTCGTCGACGACAACCCCGCCGAGCGGGCGCGCGTCCGGCGCGAGCTGCCGGAGGTCCTCGTCGTCCCCCTCCCCGCCGATCCGTCCGGCTACGTCGCGGCCCTCCACCGCGCGCGGGCCTTCGAGGCGCTCGCGATCAGCACGGAAGACGCGGGGCGCACGGCCCAGTACCGCGCCGAATCGGAGCGGCGCGAGCTCCGCATCCACACGAGCCCCGAGGACTACTACCGGTCGCTCGAGATGGTCGCGACGATCCGCCCGTTCGGGCCGGGCGACTTCACGCGCATCGTGCAGCTCGCGGCGCGCAGCAACCAGTTCAACCTGACGACCTGGAGGCTGACGCCCGCCGAGGTCGCGAGCCTCGCCGCCTCCGAGCGCCACGTGTGCCGCACGGTACGCATCGCCGACCGCTACGGCGACTACGGGCTCGTGATGGTCGTCGTCGCGGAGCGGCAGGGCGACACGCTCGACATCCAGGCGCTGTTCATGAGCTGCCGCGTCATCGCGCGCACCGTCGAGCAGCTCGCGCTCGTCGAGCTCGATCGCGCCGCGCGCGCCCGTGGGTGCACGATGCTCCGCGGGACGTACGTGCCCACCGCGAAGAACCGCCGACTCGTCGCCGGGCTGTACGGCGATCTCGGCTTCGAATGCACCGAGACCCGCGAAGACGGCACGACCGTGTGGCGCCGGGCCGTCGATCCGGGCAATCCGGTCGAGAATCCGTGGATCGCGATCCACAGGGAGGAGTGATGGACGTCCACCTGCGCCTTCAGCAGGTCTTTCGCGAGGTCTTCGACGACGACGAGCTCGAGATCCACGACCACACCACGGCGAAGGACATCCCCGAGTGGGACTCGCTGATGCACGTCTCGCTGCTCGTCGCAATCGAGGGGGAGTTCGGCATCCGCTTCGCCAGCGCCGAGGTGAGCGGGCTGAAGAACGTGGGTGAGCTCCGGGGCGTCGTCGAGACGAAGATGGGCTGATGCTCCAGCTCGACCAGCTCGGCTTCTGGGCCCTGGTCGTGCTCGTCGCGGTCCTGGTGCGGGCGTTCGGCCTCACCGGCCGCTGGCGCGCAGCCGTCTACCTGCTCGCCGCCGCCGCGCTGTTCTCGGGGGCTCCGCTGCTCGGGCTCCTGCTGTTGGGCGTGTGCGCGTACGGGTACGTCGCGCTGCGCGTGCTGGCGGGCCCCTGGGGCATCGCCGTGCACACGCTCGTGATGTCGGCGGCCTTCGTGCTGTCGCAGCACCCCGACGTGATCCCGGGGCCCCAGCCGTTCCTGCGGCTGTTCCCGCTCGTCGGGCTGCCGTACGTCTACCTCCGGGTGCTGCACCTGATCGCGGACGTGAAGAACGGCGTTCAGCCCGTGCCCGACGCGCTCGAGTACTTCACGTACGTCCTGCCCTTCCACCAGGTCATCGCGGGGCCCGTCGAGCGCTTCCCGGCCTTCCGCGCCGCGCTGCACGCGCCGCTGGCCCCACTCGACCTCGACACCTTCCTGCTGGCCGTCGCGCGCATCGTGAACGGCTTCCTGAAGAAGGCCGTGCTGGCCGAGATCCTGCGGGACGGCGTGGGCTTCGGCTTCGACGGGCACGGGCTGCGCCTGCTCGCCGAGATCGACCTGCACGCGCTGTTCATCTACCTCGACTTCTCCGGGTACATGGACATCGTCATCGGCGCCGGCGTGCTGATCGGGTGGAAGCCCCCCGAGAACTTCGACTGGCCCTACGGCTCGCGGAACCTGATCGAGTTCTGGACGCGCTGGCACATCACGCTCGGCGAGTTCATCCGGGACTACCTCTTCAATCCCCTGAACCTCTACCTGCAGCGCGGGCCGCTGCGGGGACGGGTGCTCACTGCGGGCGTGGTGTCGTACTTCGTCGCGATGGCATGGTGCGGCCTGTGGCACCGGGCGAACCTGCCGTTCCTCTTGTGGGGAGCGCTGCACGGCGCGGGCATCGCCGCCGTGAAGCTGTGGGAGGCCGGGCTGAAGAAGGCGCTCGGCAAGCAGCGGATGAAGCAGTACCGCGCGTCGCGGTGGGCCGGAGCCGTCGCGACGTTCGTGACCTTCCAGTTCGTGGCCGTCAGCTTCCTGTTCGCCTTCGAGACGCCCGCGCGGGCGCTGGAGATCCTGTGGAACCTGTTCTGAAGCCGTGGCAGCGGGTGCTGCTCGTGCTCTGGATCGCGTTCGGCATCGCCGTCGTGCTGCAGCTCGGGGTCGAGGCCGTCGACTTCGCGTACGCGGGGTTCTGATGGGCGATCTGCCGCGCATCCTCGCCTCCGTCGTCGCCATCGCCGTGCTCGTGGTGGGCTTCCGGCTCGGGCTGCGGGCCGTCGACGTGGAGTCGCTGCCGTGGCCCGAGGGCGTGACGGACGAGCGGCCCTCCGGCGCGTTCCGCACGGTGTCCGTGCCGGCGGAGCCGTGGTTCCTGCTGATCGGCAGCTCCGGGATCTTCCACGCGTTCGACCCGGACCAGCTGTCCGCGCCGGTCCGCAAGCAGTCGCGGCCGGGCGGGTACCCGTGGGACGTGGCCTACGCGCTCGCCTGGAACCTCCGGCACACCCTCCCCGAGGACCGGCGGCCCGTCCGCATCCTGTGGGGGGTGAACCTCGCGTCGTTCGTCGACCGGAGCGCGGAGGGCACGTTCCCCTGCGACGGCTACGCGCGGACGTCCCGCCCGGACGGGGCTCTCGACGCGGTGATCGAGCCCTGCGCCCCGACCCGACGGGCGCTGCCCCGCTCGGTCCGCTGGGCGCGCCGTGGGCTCGGGCTCGATCCGTGGTACGGCCGCCGGCGCACCACCCAGGATCTCGTCGGCGCCTGGCTCGGCACGGCAGTGCTCGGGAGCGCCCGTCCCCCCGACCCGGAGCGCTACGACCGCCTCGGCGAGGCCAACCTGCGCGCCGCGATCGAGCGGATGCGAGGCTGGGAGCGTCTGGGGGTCTTCGAGGGTCAGGTGTCGCCCGCCGCCCGGCGCGCCACGCAGGCCGTCGTGGACCTCGCGCGCGAGGCGCACGTCCCGCTCACCTTCGTGCGGATGCCCGAGCACGGCCGCAGCCGCAGGGAGTACGCGCCAGGCGTGCAGGAGGCGTTCGTCGCGTTCCTCGAGACGCACGGCGAGGTGGTCGATCTGTTCGATGCCATCCCGAACACGGGGTTCCTCGACCAGGCCCACCCGAACGAGGAGGGCCGGGAGGTCGCGAGCGCGCGGCTCGATGCGCTCCTCCGCGGCTGGCTGGAGCGCTGACGTGGTGTAGAGTCCGCGTACATGCGGAACTACCGGTACAGCAAGAAGGCGGGGGCCGTGCAGGACAACCTCTTCCAGGCGGAAGAGGCTCCGATCCAGCAGCAGGCCAACCTGTCGATGCCGGTGCCCGGCACGGCGCTCATGCGCCAGGCCCAGAACGTGCTCCTCGAAGAGCAGGCCCGCGCCTCCGCACCCGCGCCGATGCAGTCGTCCGCGATGGTGCCCACCACACGCGCCGAGACCCTCGTCGTGCCCCGCGGCGGCTTCGGCGTCGGCGCCCTGCACGGCGGCCTGGATGCCCGCCTCGAGCCTGGATGGCAGTCGATGTTCTTCTACACCGTCCGCGAGGGCCAGCGCGTCCTCGTCACCGACCGCAACGGGCGCTCCACGATCGTGGAGGGGCCGAAGCGCGTGTTCTCGTGGGGCAAACGCATCGAGGCGATGGCCCACTACGTCGCCCACCCCGGCGATTTCCTCATCCTCCGCTTCCGCGACGGCCGGCAGGAGCACCTCCCCGGCCCGGCGCACGCGTGGATGGACCCGCGCGAGCACGTGTCGATCCAGAAGGAGGAGGCCGTCCAGATCGCGGCGAAGGAGGCCGTCGTCGTCTACTCCGAGGCCGACGGAAAGGTGTCGCGGCGTGTGGTGCACGGGCCCGAGACGTTCGTGCCCGGCCCCGGCGAGTGGCTGCACGAGTTCAGCTGGCACGGGCCGGCGCCAGGCGGCAACACCCTCGCGAAAGTGCCGGGTGCGCTGAACTTCCAGAAGCTCTGGATGATGCCGGACCAGATGTACCACGACGTGGCGGACGTCCGGACCGCCGACGACGCCGTGCTCACGATCCGGCTGATGCTGTTCTTCGAGCTGCTCGACATCGAGACGATGCTCGCGACGACCCACGACCCCATCGGCGACTTCGTGAACGCCGCGACGAGCGACGTGGTCGACTTCGTCGCGAAGAAGACGTTCGACGCCTTCAAGTCGTCGACCGACCGGCTGAACGACCTCGAGACGTACCCGCAGCTCGCCGCCCGCGCGAAGCAGTGCGGGTACCGCATGGACAAGGTCGTCTACCGCGGGTACGGCGCGCCCCCCGCGCTGCAGCGGCTGCACGACGAGGCGACCGAGAACCGCGTGCGGCTGCAGCTCGAGCGGGCCACCGAGCAGCAGGCGCAGGAGCTCGAGGACTTCAAGCTCGACCGCGGCCTCGCGCGCGGCGCGAAGGAGCGGCAGCGCCAGGCCGAGGAGCAGGCCCACCAGCTCGCGATGGCGAAGACCCGGCACGCCGACGAGCTCGCGCAGCGGGAGGCCCAGGTGTTCGCGAAGCGCGCGGCCCGCGAGGCCGACGCCGTGCTCGATGCCCGGTTCCGCGGCGAGCGCGACCGGCTGCAGCGCGAGCACCTCGCCGAGCTGGCGAAGCTCGGGGTCGACCTGACGAAGGTCCTGACCGCCGGCGCCCCCGACCGGGTGATCGAGCTCCGCGGCTCCGACGGGTCGCACGTCCACGTCGACGGGAAGTAGCCGGCCGTTCTGGGGTCTGACCGGTCTGACCCCACTGAGGCCGGCCGCTCTGGGGTCTGACCCCACTGAGGCCGGCCGCTCTGGGGTCTGACCCCACTGAGGCCGGTTCTCCGCCCTCCCCCGCGTTACCCACAACCCATGTCCAACGCCGTCCTCTTCGCCATCGCGCTCGCCGTGGGTGCCGCCCTCTGGCTCGCGCTGCGCCCCAAGTCCGACCCCGAGGCGCTGAAGGCCTTCCTCGCGAAGGGCGCGCTCGTGCTCGACGTGCGCACGCCGGGCGAGTTCCGGCGGCTGCACGCGAAGGCCGCGCGCAACATCCCCGTCGACGAGCTGGAGCGGCGGATCGAAGAGCTCGGCGCCCCGGGGCCCATCGTCGTCTACTGCGCGTCGGGCATGCGCAGCCGGCGGGCCACGATGATCCTGTCGGGGCGCGGGTTCGAGGTGCTCGACGTCGGGCGCGTCACGGCGTTCCCGCCCGACCTGCTCGAGAAGCTGCCGAACAACGCGCCCGTCTGACGCTCAGCGCGCCTCGAGGGTCGCCTGCACCACGCGGATCTCGCCC
This sequence comes from Alphaproteobacteria bacterium, assembly GCA_020632875.1. GTDB lineage: Bacteria > Myxococcota_A > UBA796 > UBA796 > JACKEQ01. Next base: position 2,248 of record JACKET010000001.1, on the reverse strand, counting down.
TCCCACGGGGCCGTCGAGCGGTAGTAGGTCGCGACGAGCCCACCGCCGAACTCCGGGTGGGCGATGCCGCAGTACGGCCAGCCCTCGTTCGCGGGCTCCGTCTCGATGACGGTGACCTCCTCGGACCAGGGGCCCTCGGGAGCCGGCGCGCTGCGCAGCACCATGCGCTCGCCGAAGCCCTCGAGGTAGAGCGCGAGCCAGGTGTCGAGCGTGTCGTCGAACCACACCTTCTCCTGGCTGGAGCCTCGGAACACCGTCGCGGCGGCGCCGATCTCCCCGCTCCACGCGCTCCCGTCCCAGAACACCCACGCGGCGCGGTCCTGCACGCTCTCGGGACGCACGCGGCCGACCACCTGGTGCTTCTCGGCGTCCTTCGCGCCGAACGCGTACACCCAGCCCTCGTGCACCCACGCCGCGATACCGAGCTCGGGCTCGTCCGGGCCGAAGAGCAGCGTCGGCTCGCCGTCCACGACGCGGGGCTCGGGGCGGAACGGGCCCGCCTCGAAGTCCGTCCACTGCGCCACGCCGATGCCGCGACCGAAGAAGCTCCATTCGCCCGGCTCGCCGTGGATCTTCACGTAGAACACCAGCGCGCCCACGTCCGTCTCGACCGCGTCCATCGGCCACAGGATCTCGCGGCCTCCACAGGGCTCCACGCAGGGATCACCGCGATGGGCGACGTTGTACGCGGCCTCCTCGGGCGTCTCGGGGAACAGCTCGGCAGGCGCGCCCAGCCCGTCCACGGGCTCCGCGAACCCCGTCGGGGCCGCGAGGTCGTCGGTCCAGGACCACGTGTTGTCCCGCCAGCTCGACCCGTCCTCCCCCGCGAAGGCGAGGATCGTGTCGCCGTACAGCCACACCGAGCGCCCCTCGAACACGAACGAGTACCCCCCGTCCCGCGCTCGAACCGCGTCGGTCGTCTCGAGCACACCCACGTCCTCGGCGTCGCGCACCTCGACCGCGGGACCGGGCTTGCAGGCCACCAGCGCGAGCAGCCCCAGCACGGGCTTCACGGCGTGCCCCGAGCGGGCGCCACCCCGTGCCGCACCAGCACCTCCGCGAGCAGGGCCGCGGTCTCGGCGGCGAGGCGCGTGCAGTGGTCGTGGCGCGCGGGACCCGTGAACGAGCCCAGGTCCGCGACGAGCGCGTTGCACGACAGGCTGCGGAGGCGCTCGGGCAGGCGGGCGTCGTAGTCGGCCATCGCCGCTCTCAGCGCGTCGGTCGCGGGGCCCGTGGGATCGGGGTCGCCGAGGATCTCGCCGAGGATCAGGCGCCCCGACAGCGCCACTCCGCAGGGCCCGAGCCCCGAGAGCCCGCCGCGCCGCAGCGCCTGGTAGGCCGGCGTCGCGCGCCCGAAGGTCTCGGCCATCGCGATGCCGCAGGAGCGATGCGGCACCTCCTTCCCGTCGTACAGCACGTGCGCGGTCTCGCGGGCCCGCGCGACCCACGCCCGCTCTTCGTCGGTCAACGGTCGGTCCCAGTCCGCCATGCGATACAACTCCCTCGGGAGGATTCTATGCGTCTCGCGCTCGTCCTGACGGCGGTTCTCGCGCTGGCCTGCGGTGGCGCGGCCACCGAGGAGGCCGACGACAGCCTGCACACCTGGGTCGTGTCCCCCGGGTCCGGCCACCCGCGCATCGAGCTGAAGCTCGTGCTCGACGACCGCGTCGCGGTCTATGCCGACGGCGTGCACTCGGGCGAGATCACCATCCCCGTCATCCCCGAAGACCGCCGCGACAGCGCGGGTTTCGTGCTGTCCGACCTCGACGTCGACTTCGACGGCGCCAACGACCTCCGCATCCGCGACGACGACAACAGCGGGGTCTACAACCACGCCTACGTCACGTACCGCTACGACCCGAGCTCCCGGTCCTACACCCACTGCGAGGTCCTCGACGGGCTGCACAACCTCGGCACCGATCCCGACACCCAGCGCGTCTACGCGACCTCCCTCGGCAGCGGCGTCGGCGCCAGCGGGAACGAGACGTACTACCAGGCCAACGGCGGCTGTGCCTTCGAAGAGCTCGCCACGATGGGCTGGGACGTCGGTCTGTCCAACGGCCGCGGCGACGCCTGGTGCACCCTCGTCGGCGAGGAAGAGCCCGTCTGGCGCATGCAGGTCACGGAGAAGCCGTCACGGAAGTGCCCTGAGTAGGTGCTGAGGGTGTCGGCGTGGCCGACGTGTCGAGCGTCAGAGCCGGGTCGGGTGTTCGGTGTTCGGTGTTCGGTGTTCGGTGTTCGGTGTTCG